>NZ_BMFH01000003.1:2500-5040 GCF_014638095.1 Muriicola marianensis | reverse complement strand
AAAGCTTGCTTTTCTGATGACGAGTGGCGCACGGGTGCGCAACGCGTATAGAACCTACCCTGTACAGGGGGATAGCCCGGAGAAATTCGGATTAATACCCCGTAGTAATGATTACTGGCATCGGTGATCATTTAAAGTTTCGGCGGTACAGGATGGCTATGCGTCCTATTAGCTAGATGGTGAGGTAACGGCTCACCATGGCAGTGATAGGTAGGGGCCCTGAGAGGGGGATCCCCCACACTGGTACTGAGACACGGACCAGACTCCTACGGGAGGCAGCAGTGAGGAATATTGGACAATGGGCGAAGGCCTGATCCAGCCATGCCGCGTGCAGGAAGACAGCCCTATGGGTTGTAAACTGCTTTTATACGGGAAGAATAATGCCCACGTGTGGGCAGATGACGGTACCGTAAGAATAAGGACCGGCTAACTCCGTGCCAGCAGCCGCGGTAATACGGAGGGTCCGAGCGTTATCCGGAATCATTGGGTTTAAAGGGTCCGCAGGCGGGCGATTAAGTCAGGGGTGAAATGGTACGGCTCAACCGTAGCACTGCCCTTGATACTGGTTGTCTTGAGTCATAGTGGAGTGGCCGGAATATGTAGTGTAGCGGTGAAATGCATAGATATTACATAGAACACCGATCGCGAAGGCAGGTCACTAACTATCGACTGACGCTGATGGACGAAAGCGTGGGGAGCGAACGGGATTAGATACCCCGGTAGTCCACGCCGTAAACGATGGATACTAGCTGTCGGGTTTTCGGACTCGGCGGCCAAGCGAAAGTGATAAGTATCCCACCTGGGGAGTACGTTCGCAAGAATGAAACTCAAAGGAATTGACGGGGGCCCGCACAAGCGGTGGAGCATGTGGTTTAATTCGATGATACGCGAGGAACCTTACCAGGGCTTAAATGCAGAATGACAGGTTTAGAGATAGACTTTTCTTCGGACATTTTGCAAGGTGCTGCATGGTTGTCGTCAGCTCGTGCCGTGAGGTGTCAGGTTAAGTCCTATAACGAGCGCAACCCTTGCCGTCAGTTGCCAACAGGTAAAGCTGGGGACTCTGGCGGGACTGCCGGTGCAAACCGTGAGGAAGGTGGGGACGACGTCAAATCATCACGGCCCTTACGTCCTGGGCTACACACGTGCTACAATGGCCGGTACAGAGAGCAGCCATCCGGTAACGGAGAGCGAATCTATAAAACCGGTCACAGTTCGGATCGGGGTCTGCAACTCGACCCCGTGAAGCTGGAATCGCTAGTAATCGGATATCAGCCATGATCCGGTGAATACGTTCCCGGGCCTTGTACACACCGCCCGTCAAGCCATGGAAGCCGGGAGTGCCTGAAGTCCGTCACCGCAAGGAGCGGCCTAGGGCAAAATCGGTAACTAGGGCTAAGTCGTAACAAGGTAGCCGTACCGGAAGGTGCGGCTGGAACACCTCCTTTCTAGAGAATTGATGCATTAGCTGTAAGAAGCTCTCAATTGTAAACTGCCTTTCAAGGCGGTTCTGTGATGTCTTGAGTTAAGAGGAAGGATCTTTTTAGCTGTCTACCATTATTTTTTAATGCAGTCTCATAGCTCAGCTGGTTAGAGCGCTACACTGATAATGTAGAGGTCGGCAGTTCGAGTCTGCCTGAGACTACGATGTGCTCCGAAGCCTTGGGTTGGGAGTGCGATTAAGTTCATTGAAAGAAGGAAATTCTGGAGGTTGGAGCTACCGTCAACTGAAACAAGGGGCATGTAGCCTTCAATTTCAGGGATTCATAAGACGGGGAATTAGCTCAGCTGGCTAGAGCGCCTGCCTTGCACGCAGGAGGTCATCGGTTCGACTCCGATATTCTCCACTACAGGTCCTTTTTAAGGATCCGCTTACCGCCTAAAAAGGGCAAAGAGAGAAGCGTAAGTGTAACGTTCATTGACATATTGGGATAGGGTTTGTAGTTTGATTCTTGTCAGTTTCGGCTGATAGGGATAGAATTACAGACTTTGTAAAGACACGAATTTAAATTTTAAGAGTAATAGGATGTGCTTTTAGCATATCTTTTATTAGAGCGAAATAGAATACGAGGCATAAGGCGACAAGCTAATTAAGGGCGTATGGGGAATGCCTAGGCTCTCAGAGGCGAAGAAGGACGTGATAAGCTGCGAAAAGCTGCGGGGATCGGCACATACGAATTGATCCGCAGGTATCCGAATGGGGCAACCCGGCTGGTTGAAGGCCAGTCATGCCGTAAGGCAAGCAAACCCGGTGAACTGAAACATCTAAGTAGCCGGAGGAGGAGAAAACAATAGTGATTCCGTGAGTAGTGGCGAGCGAAAGCGGATTAGCCCAAACCGATGTTGTTTCGGCAATATCGGGGTTGTAGGACCACGACATCTAATGCGTTACCGAACTGGAACCGTCTGGAAAGTCGGACCATAGAGGGTGATAGTCCCGTATGGGTAAGGTGCGTAATTAGTAGTGGTATCCTGAGTAGTGCGGGGCACGTGAAACCCTGTATGAATCTGGCGGGACCATCCGCCAAGGCTAAATACTC
>NZ_BMFH01000002.1 GCF_014638095.1 Muriicola marianensis | reverse complement strand
TACGGGGTATTAATCCGAATTTCTCCGGGCTATCCCCCTGTACAGGGTAGGTTCTATACGCGTTGCGCACCCGTGCGCCACTCGTCATCAGAAAAGCAAGCTTTTCTATGTTACCGTTCGACTTGCATGTGTTAGGCCTGCCGCTAGCGTTCATCCTGAGCCAGGATCAAACTCTTCATCGTTATAACATTAAATATCTCATCAATGCATCCAACTAAAAAAGCTGTCCCGCCCCAAAACGGTTCTTGTGTCTTAAAAAATCAAAAAATCTTTTAATCAATCCATTATCTGGTGCATAAACACCATCAAATGGCTTAATTCGCTGTCTACCAATATATCAATGAACTTAATCTTCTTTACTCTTACGCCCAACGATCTCTCGTTAAGCGGGTGCAAATATAGAACCCTTTTTTTAATTAAAAATATATTTTCAAGTATTTTTAAGAAAAAAATAAGGCTTCAGTAATAAGGCCTTCAAAACCAGAATTTTGCAGTATTTCCTAGAAAAAAAAGCTTCTAAAGATACGAGATATAAGCCTTCTGCGCAACTATTTTTTCTGTTTTTGTTGCTGGTTCCATTTGTTGGTCAAGGAGGCGTAATCATAGTCGAGCACAGACTCCTGTCGCTGCAGGGTTCGCTCAGCAAATGCCCGTTGTAAAATGTCCTCTATCAGATAGTCTTCGTGAACGGTTTCCGGGTTGAATTCCTCCTTGAGACTGATCTTAAACATTTTGGCAGTGGTATTATACCAAAATGCCCTCCATCCACTCCTTAATTCCCTGACGAGATCAAAAGCCGTATTGCCGGTTTGCCGATAGATGAGTTTAACGAGAATCTGCCCTTCCGTCCGGGTGAGCTTTTTCAATTCTTCCGAGAATTCCTCCTCTATGTATTTCTGCACCTTACGTGTATATCGCTTCTGTTTCCTTCTGGATTTGATTAGTTCCAAACTATCGGTAAGATTCACCAGCCGTTCAGAAGCCATCTTGGCGTAAGGATACACTTTCAGTGTTTTGCGTTTCAGGATATAATACCGAAGCTTGTCTTCATAGGAATCGAACTCCAACCTCCCAAATAGGAACACCTCATCCAGGGCTATGGATGCCTGAAAAAGAGAATCACCCTCCATGATAATCAGCTTTTCCTGAATAGAATCCAATGGCTGATCTTCTATCTGGGCCCGGAGCGAATTGCTCATAGCCAACATCACCACTAAAATCCCATATGTGAATAAAGGTCTCATCCCCGGAAATTTTACTGTGTCAAAATTAATCATAAAGCCCTATAAAGGTTATTAATTAAACGTGAATATTGCTAAGTTTGTATGCAAATTTCTAACCTGCATGAGCAACTCTAAAATACTTACTGATAAATCCATTGCCTTCTTTGAAAAATACCTGAACAATGCCTCTCCCACAGGGTACGAATGGGAAGGACAAAAGCTCTGGATGAATTATCTCAAACCCTATGTCGACACCTTTATAACGGACACTTATGGTACTGCTGTTGGCGTGATCAACCCAGAAGCTCCTTACAAAGTGGTGATCGAAGGTCACTCAGATGAGATCTCCTGGTATGTGAATTATATCACAGACGAAGGCCTGATCTACGTGATAAGAAACGGGGGCAGTGACCATCAGATCGCTCCATCCAAATGGGTCAATATCCATACCAAAAAGGGGATCGTGAAAGGGATTTTCGGGTGGCCCGCCATCCACACCAGGGACAAGAGCAAGGAAAAACCGCCTCAACTCGATAATATTTTTATTGACGTGGGAGCGAAAAATAAAGAGGAGGTTCTCAAACTGGGGGTGCATGTAGGGTGCGTGATCACTTACCCAGACCAGTTCCATATCCTTAACAAAAACAAGTTCGTCTGCAGGGCCATCGACAACCGGGCAGGAGGTTTTATGATTGCTGAAGTGGCCCGCCTGCTCCACGAGAACAAAGTAAAATTACCTTATGGCCTTTACGTCACCAATTCGGTTCAGGAGGAGATCGGACTGAGGGGGGCGGAAATGATCACCCAGACCATCAGACCCAACGCGGCGATCGTTACCGATGTGTGCCATGATACCACAACGCCTATGATCGAGAAAAAGACCCAGGGCCACACAGAATTGGGAGCAGGTCCTGTGATCTCCTATGCACCTGCCGTGCAGAACAAATTACGGGAACGCATAATCGAAACCGCCGAAGCTAAAAAGATCCCATTCCAGCGAATGGCCTCTTCACGCTCTACGGGAACGGATACGGATGCTTTTGCCTACAGCAACGGAGGAGTAGCTTCTGCCCTGATCTCACTCCCCTTGAGGTATATGCATACCACAGTGGAAACCGTACACAAAGACGATGTTGAGAATGTGATCCGACTTATCTATGAAACACTGCTGACCATAAAACCCGGGGAGACTTTTAGCTATTTCGATTGATCGAAAAGACGTGCTGAAACAACCCCACACCGAATACTTATATTCATGGAAGAGTGGGTAGACGTACTGGATGAGGATGGAAGGCATACCGGTGAAACCATCCTGAAATCCGAAGCGCATCGGAAGGGGGTTTTTCATCCTACGGTTCATATTTGGTTTTACAATACCCAGGGGGAAATACTTCTCCAGTTCCGATCTCCTTTGAAGAAGACTTTCCCAGGCTTCTGGGATGTCTCCGTAGCAGGACATGTCGGAGCAGGAGAAACTGTCGAACAGGCTGCTCTCCGTGAGATCCGGGAGGAAATAGGGTTATCTTTAAAAGTACAGGAGCTTTCCCCTGTTGGCATATTTAAGTCGATTCAGCGACATGATAATGGTATCGTTGATTGCGAATACCATCACACCTTTCTCTGTAAGCTCAACCATAAACCTTCCTCTCTCGTAATCCAGGAAGAGGAAGTAACAGAGATCCGGTTATTCCATCTGGAAGTTTTAGACAAGTTGCATTTATCGGGGGATAAAAAAGTGAAGCTAGTACCTCACGATAAAAGTTATTACGAGGCGGTTAGCGATGCTGTAAGGAAACGGCTACAAGGTTGAAATGAACTGCTGCAGATCCTTCCAGGCGTAGGTATTCTGACTGCCATTCGCCATGTCCTTGACGACGATTACCTTTTGTTCCAGCTCGTCCTTTCCCAATAATACCACGTAAGGTATATTCCTGTTATTGGCGTATTTGAACTGTTTCTGAAGTTTGGCATCTGCAGGATAGAGATCGGTCTTGATCCCTTCCCCTCTCATTTTCCTGATTAACGGCAGAGCAGCAAGCGCTTCTTTCTCCCCAAAATTGACGAACAGGACCTGTACCGATTCTTCTACCGTTTCAGGGAAGAGTCCGAGTTCTTCCAGGACCAGATAGATCCTGTCCAGACCAAAGGAAATTCCGACCCCACTGAGGTCCTTAAGGCCAAAGATCCCCGTGAGGTCATCATATCGCCCTCCACCTCCTATCGAGCCCATATTCACTCCCTCCGGAGCCGATACTTCAAAAATGGCGCCCGTGTAATAATTAAGTCCCCTCGCCAGGGAAACATCTATTTCCAGGCTGGTGCTATTGAGTTCCAGGGTTCGTATGGTCTCTGCTATAAATTTGAGATCTTCAATCCCCTGTTTTCCAACTATAGAATCCTTCAGAAATTCTGATAACACATCAAGGGAGTTCTGTTTGTCCTTGGCCATCGAGAAAAGTGGCATTGCCTTTTCGATCGCGGCCTGACCGATCCCTGCAGCGGACATTTCACGCATGACCCCTTCCTGCCCTATCTTATCCAGTTTATCAAGGGCTACCGTAAACGGGATCAATTTGTCTCCCGCACCGATCACTTCTGCAATTCCGCTCAAGATCTTCCTGTGATTGAGTTTTATGCAAACCCCGTTCAGTCCCAGGTCAGAAAAAACCGAATCATAGAGCTGTAGCAATTCCACCTCCTGCAAAAGGGAACCCGGACCTACCACATCGGCATCGCACTGGTAAAATTCCCGGAACCTCCCTTTCTGAGGACGGTCTGCCCGCCAGACCGGCTGTATCTGGTATCTCTTAAAAGGAAGATCGATCTCGTGCTGATGCATAACCACATAACGTGCAAACGGTACCGTCAGGTCATATCGCAGGGCTTTTTCGGATATCTGAGGAGTCAGGCCGGCACTGTCTTTTTGTGCATACACTTCAGGCTCTACCTTATTCAGATAATCTCCTGAATTCAGGATTTTAAAGATCAGCCTGTCACCTTCATCTCCATACTTTCCCATGAGGGTCTCGAGGTTCTCAAAACTGGGAGTCTCTATAGGTTGAAATCCAAAGACTTCGAACTGATGCCTGATCGTTTCGATTATGTAGTTCCTCTTGGCTACTTCAGCCGGACTGAAATCCCTGGTGCCTTTGGGAATTGAAGGTTTTTGTGCCATATCCTCGCGTAGTTCCGCAAATATCGCCTTATTCTATGATTTTATCAAACCATTGGTACAGCTCGCCTTTCGTGATCACCGCCCCCTCCTGAATGAGCCCGAATTTGTCTGCATTAGGCTCATCAGAATACGCCTTGGATGCCACCAGGTAGTCCACAAAATCTGATTGCCAGTTCTTCCTGAACCACCCAAAGCCCTCAGAAGTCGTCAGGTCTACTTCCGGATTCCGTACTTTGATCGAGATCAGTTTCATTTCCTTTTCGGTGAGATGGAACAGATGCATGTGCTGGGCCGATATGTTCTCAAGGTATTCCACTTTCTGCAACACGCCTTCCCAGACCAGGTCGCTGAAAACGTCAATTTCCTCTTCAGCCACATGAGGTCTGTTGGTCTTGATCATTTCCCATTCTGTGGCCGTGATGGACTGGGTGGCCAGAAAATTGATAAATTCCGGGTGTAATTCCTCTAACTGTTCTTTTGTCAATCGTGTGTACTTCATAAAAAAGGCCGCCTTTTTAGGGCGGCCCAAAATTACGGTTTTATTCCTTAGTTGAAAATATAGCGGACACCCAACTGAGCCCTCCATCTGGAGACAGCGCTGGTGATGGCCGAAAAGGTGTCTGTTCTGCTGGTATCGAACGTATAAGTAGGATTGTTGTTAGAATCCACCGTTACTCCCAGAAGCTGGTCAAAGCTTGGGCCTTCAACAACTCCCCAATTAGAATTCAGCAAGTTCCCGAAGTTCAGAACGTCCAAACTCAACTGGAATTTGTTCTTGTCAGTGATTCTGATATCCTGGAGGATCTTGATATCCCAGCTGCTCCTCCAAGGGGCCAGGGCTCCATATCTTTCTGCGTACTGTCCCCGACGTCCGCTCAAATAGTCGTCCTGTTGGATAAAGGCCTCAAATGCCTCCGCCTGTCCGGGTCCGCTAAAAGTCATGGATCCGATCTCAGAACTCGTTGGGATATAGATAAGGTCATTGATGCTGGACCCGTCATTGTTGATATCTCCCCCATATATATAATTGAACCTTCCGCTTTTGGCATATTCAAAGAAGGTAGAGATGGTCGTTCCCGTACTGAACTGCTTGGAAAGCACGCCAATAAATCTGTGCGTATCCCCATATCTGGAAAAGGAAAGGACATCATTATTGGCATTGCCAACGATGGCGTTTCCGGCAAAGGCATCCCCGGTGATCTCAGCATCGATGGAATTCACCTCCTTGGCATTGAGGAAACTATAGGCCAGCATAGCGTACAGGCCATTGTTCCAGGTCTTCTGTCCTTTAAGAGAGGCATTCCAGATACGGCCCTGGTCTGAATTCGTAAAAACATAGGCGTTGGTAGGACCTCCGAAAATTTGAGCTTTATCTGCATTGGTGTATACGGCGCGATTATCAACCCCATTGAGGGTGGCAGAAGGGGTATCCAGTCCCCAGTTCTGGACATGGGCGGCATTGACATCCTTTGTATAGGAGACGTCTGCAGTCAGGATCAGGCCGTTATCGAATTTCTTGTCGACCCCCACGTTGGTCCTCCATACCTGAGGCCACTGGAAATCCGGATCGACGATCTGGTAAAAGAAGAAATCCACCGCCTGGGTCTGGTTACCCAGCCATACAAAGGGGAATCGACCAGTGAAGAGTCCCGACCCACCCCTGATCTGGAGGGAATTATCATTGTAAACGTCCCAGTTGAAACCAAGTCTTGGGGAGACCAGGAAATTGTTGTTAGGCAGGACTTCTGAATCCAGGAAAACCGGATCCCCGGTCTCCGGATCAAAATACTGTATAGACGGAATATAGGTTCCGGAAGCTCCTCCCTTGCGCTGAATATTCTCCCTGATCTTTTCAGCCGTGTCGAAATACAAGGGCTTGTCGAACCGCACCCCATAGGTCAGCTTAAAGTTCTCGGTGACATCCCATTCGTCCTGCATATAGAAGGAGAGCTGACCCACATTGGTTTCCGAAAGGGCCCATCCCCCTGGATTTCCGGTGCCATTAGCATTGAAGGACCGGTCGGCATTGATCGCGTTGTTAAAGGCGGCCTGCAATTGTCCCGAACTCGCAAAGTTTGGAAAATCCGTGATGGTGGTGGTAGGAAAAAATACTCCCTGAGCTCCATAGGCACCGAGGTTAAAGGAATTGTCGAACTGAAATTTCTCAAAGGAGAAGCCTATAGTATAAGTATGGTCTCCTTTAAAAATATTCAGGTTGTCTGTTATCTGAAACACTTTCTGATCGAGCCTGTTGTTGATAGAAAAAGGTTCGTGACCCGCAATGATATAGTTTGAACTTCCCGTCGCATCCAGGATGACGATGCTGGGGGCCGGGGTAGAGAAAGGATTCCTGAAGTCGTCAAAATGGGTGTAGCCTACCTGCAGTTTATTCGTAGCCTCATCAGACAGCCTGGAGTTCAGTTCGAGCTGGACAGACTTGATCCTGTTGTTGATCTCGTACCCTGCGTTCTCGAACTGGAGGGTTTGGGTGTTTGGGCCCCTGAAGGTAATAGCATCCCTGTTGGCCGGCTTCCCTTTGGAAGCATCCAGGAAATTGTAGATCACCGCCAGGCGGTTGTTGTCGTTGATGTTCCAGTCGAGCTTGATGATGCCCTTAGTGGATTCCTGGTCGAAATTAAAGCCCTGGAACCTACCGGGATCGTAAAAGATATCATTCCCCTGCGCATCCTGGCCTATCACTACCTGTCGTAACAGGTTGTCAACCAGCTGAAAGTCGGACAGCGTCACCCTGCTCTCATTGATGTCTCCTGTACCCGTATTGGGAACAAATCCATCCGTTCCCAGCTCAGTCAGTTCATCCCTTTCAAAGTTGACGAAGAAGAACAGCTTGTTCTTCACGATGGGCCCGCCCAGGCTGAATCCATATTGGGTTTGCTCCAGGCCGGTCTTAAAGACATCATCTCCATTGATCTTGCCTCCGGTAAGGTCGTCGTTCCGGAAAAATCCATAGGCTGTGCCATAGAATTCATTGGTACCGCTTTTCGTAACCGCATTGACGGAAGCGCCCGTAAATCCTGACTGGGTTACATCGTATGGGGCTGTTGTTACCTGGATCTGGTCGATAGCATCCAGGGAAATGGGCTGAGCATTGGTCTGCCCACCCGGAGTAGCCGCATCGAGTCCAAAGGGGTTGTTGAAAATTGCTCCGTCCAGAGAGAAATTGTTGTACTGGTCATTTCGTCCCCCGAAGGACAGTCCGGAAGCCCCTGAGGAAGCCTGAGGATCTAGCCTGATGAAGTCGCTCGCAGACCTGGAGATCGTGGGTAGCCGGGTGAGCTCCCTGCGGCCTACGCTTGTTTCAGCCCCTGTACGATCGCTTCCGAAGGTACCCGTCTGGTCATAAACCACCACTACCTCATCCAGTGCCTGACTCTCGGAGATCAGACTGAACTCCAGGATCGTGGTCTGACCAAGAGAGAGGTACACCCCATCCTGCACCTGGGATTTGAATCCCACATAGGACACAGTGATCTCATATGGCCCCCCTACCCTCAGGTTGGGTAGGTTATAACGGCCATCCTCGTTGCTGACGGTTCCGTACTTGGTACCCGTAGGAGTGTGCACGGCCACGATGTTTGCGCCAAAAAGTGGTTGGTTATCACCTTCATAGACGGTTCCTCTGATGTCTGCGGTCGTTACCTGCGACCAGGAAATCAGGGTTAAACCGAACATGAACAACCCTGTTAAAAGTATTTTTTTCATAATCATAGTATTGGTTCTTGAACTAGTGAATATAGGAAAAAAAAAGAGCCATATGATTATGGCTCTTTCTTTATTTAAACAAGTTTACTTTATTTCTGTTCAGCGATGACTTCGAAGTTGAAATCCACGAGCACATCCCTGTGCAGCCTGATCTGAGACTCGTATGGTCCGGCCCTTTTGATAGACCCTCCTTTGATCATAATGTATTTCTTGTCGATCTCATGGCCTTCCTTGGCAAGGGCGTCAGCAACGTCAGCGTTGGTGACTGAACCGAATAGTTTATCGCCGGCACCAACCTTGGCCGGGATCTTCACTTCCAGTTGCTTAAGAGCCTCTGCTGTCTTGTTAGCGGCCTCTACGATCTTCTTTTCTTTGTGAGCCTTTTGCTTCAGGTTCTCCGCCAATACCTTCTTGGCAGAAGGAGTAGCCATGGTAGCCAATCCTTTTGGGATGAGGTAGTTTCTTCCGTACCCGTTCTTAACGGTTACGATATCGTCCTTGAATCCCAGATTCTGTACGTCTTCTTTTAATATAAGTTCCATGATCTTCTCCTTTTTACTTTAATAAATCACCCACATATGGCATAAGGGCCAGGTGTCTCGCCCTTTTTACCGCTTGAGCTACCTTACGCTGATACTTCAGAGAAGTACCGGTAAGCCTCCTGGGGAGTAATTTTCCCTGCTCGTTCACGAGTTTCATTAGGAAATCGGGATCCTTATAATCGATATACTTGATGCCGGATTTTTTGAAACGGCAGTATTTCTTTTGCTTATTGGTCTCGATGTTTAGAGGGGTGAGATATCTGATCTCCCCGTCTTTCTTGCCTTTGGCCTGTTGCTGTAATGTTGCCATACCCCTTACGCTTTTGCTTTAAGTTTATTCCTTCTTTTTTCAGCCCACTCAATGGCGTGCTTGTCTAACTTTACGGTCAGGAAACGCATGACACGCTCATCTCTCCTGAATTCCTGCTCATAGGGAGCAATAACTTCTCCGGGAGCCGTAAATTCGAACAAGTGGTAGAATCCACTTTTCTTGTGCTGAATGGGATATGCCAGTTTTTTCAGGCCCCAATTTTCCTTCGATACCATCTTGGCATCATTCTTAATTAAGAAATCCTCAAATTTCTTAACTGTTTCCTCTATCTGAACGTCAGATAGAACGGGATTTAAAATGAAAACAGTTTCGTAATGATTCATATTGATATATAGATTTTTAGGAGCGCAAAAGTAATAATTCTTCCTTCGATTTACAAGAAATTAAATTTTTCTTCGTTATCAGTACTATAATGACCCAAATTGAACTTGACCTATAAACCTAAATTATGCACGTCATCGCCTGAGTTTCATGGGAATTTGTTTACAACTTTTATTGCAGTTGAACCAGTTTTTTATGTACTTTGTCGATGATTTAACCCCACAAATCAACCCTTTATGAAATTAAGAAGTATAGTTGTTGATGATTCATCTATGCAGCGTATGGCAGTTGCAAAATTGGTGAATAATCATCCGAATTTAGCCCTGGTTGCGGAGTACAGCAATGCTATTGAGGCCAAGAACGGCATCAAGAACAACGAGATCGACCTGATCTTCCTGGATGTTGAGATGCCTATCATCAGTGGATTCGACCTGCTGGAGTCCCTGGAGAACAGTCCCCAAGTCATTCTGATCACCGGAAAACCGGATTACGCACTTAAAGCTTTCGACTACGATGTAACAGATTATCTTCACAAGCCCATTACCATGGCTCGTTTTGATGCTTCTGTGAAAAGAGCTGTTACCAAGTACGAGCAGATGAACCAGGTGGCCGAGGACGAGGAGCATATTTTCGTCAAGAGCAACCTCAAGAAGCGCAAGGTCATCCTCAATGACATCAAATGGATAGAGGCCCTGGGAGATTATATCAAACTGGTTACCGATGAGGCCAACATCGTGATCCTCTCCACCATGAAGGCTTTTGAAAAGCAGTTACCTGCAGACAAATTCCTTAGGATTCACAAATCTTACATTGTAAACCTGGAGAAGATAGAAAAATTTAACAGTAAGAACGTAGAGGTCAGCGGAAGGTCCATTCCTTTGAGCCGAAATAAGAAAACAGAGCTGGCCGAAGCGCTTAGCAACGTCTAGGAATTTCAGAAGTAGTCTACGTCGTAGATTACCCGCACACTTCTGTACTGGGAGATAGCATTGAAGGAATTTTCAATTCTTTTAATGCTATTTTTTGTTTGGGTCAGGGACTGTTCCCTGGGGATCTTCACAAGTACCTGTTTGATATACTGGTTTCTTATACGGGCTACAGGAGGGAATTCCGGGCCCAGGACAGAGGTGTCAAAAACATTCCTCAAAGCCTTTCCAAACCAGGATGCCGCCTCATTCAGGGTGGGGTACGCCCTGTGCTTGAAACTTATCCTGATGATCCTGTTGACCGGGGGGTACAGGTATTCCCTGCGCTGCGACATCTGTTCTTCGTACATGCCCGCATAATCTCCTTTAACAACTTGCCTGAGTACCGGATTCTGTGGATTATAGGTCTGGATAAGTACCTTACCCCTCTTCTCAGTACGCCCTGCCCTGCCCGCCACCTGTGTAAGCAATTGAAAGCTGCGTTCATGGGCCCTGAAATCTGGGAAATTGAGCAAGGCATCAGCATTCATGATCCCGACCAGGTTCACGTGCCTGAAATCCAGGCCTTTTGTCACCATCTGAGTTCCTACCAGAATGTCGAAATCCCCCGAAGCAAATCCCGTTATGATCTTTTCATAGGCAAATTTTCCACGGGTGGTATCGAGGTCCATCCTGCCTGTCCGGGCTTCGGGAAACAACTCCTTCAACTCCTTTTCTATCTGTTCGGTCCCAAAACCCCTGGTGTCCAGTGTCGCATTCCCACAGGCCACACATTGTACCATCATCTTTTCGCTGTATCCGCAATAGTGACATCTCAGTTCGTTCCTCCCCTGATGATACGTAAGGCTTACATCGCAATTAGGGCACTGGGGTGCGTGGCCGCAGGTCATGCATTCGACGATGGGGGCATATCCCCTGCGATTCTGAAAGAGTATGACCTGCTCCTTCAGGGCCAGGGTCTCCTTGATCCCGGCGATCAGGGCCTCCGAAAAATGTCCTGTCATCCGCTTCCTCCTGGAAGCATCCCGAATGTCGACCAGATCAACCACAGGCATCTGAACTCCTCCGAAACGCTGTTCCATGGTAGTATAGCCGTATTTACCGGTCCTGACGTTGTAAAAACTCTCCAGGCTGGGGGTAGCAGACCCCAATAACACTTTTGCCTTGTGTAAGGTAGCCAGCACGATGGCTGCATCCCTGGCGTGGTAGCGCGGGGCTGGATCGAATTGCTTGAATGAATTTTCATGCTCCTCGTCCACAATGACCAGTCCGAGGTTATCAAAAGGCAGAAACAATGACGACCTAGCCCCAATGACCACCTGAGCTTTTTCCTCATTCCTCCTGACATTGTTCCAGACCTCTACCCTTTCGTTGAGACTGAAGCGGGAATGGAAAACGGACACCCTGCTGCCAAAACACGACTGGAGACGTGAGATTAGCTGAGTGGTCAGGGCAATTTCCGGCAGGAGGTACAACACTTGTTTTCCTTCCGCCAGAAAGGATTCCATCAATTTCATGTAAACTTCAGTCTTACCCGAGGAGGTCACACCGTGAAGAAGAGTCACATCCCGATCCTTAAAAGATGCCGTAATTTCCTCCAAACTCTTTCGTTGGAAATCGCTTAAGATGAGTTTATCCAGGTCACCGTTGTCATCTTCATAGGTAACCCGGTCCGTCCGTATCTTTTTTTCCTGCAGGATGCCTTTATCAATGAGTCCGCGTATCACGCCGGCAGAGGTGCCACTTTTTTTCTGAAGATCGGAGGCCGACAAGGGAAGCCTGGAAACTGCTCTGAGTTGAAAAAGGGTAAGCAGTACTTGTCTCTGCTTCGGGGCCCTGCTCAACTCGTCTAAAAGAGCATTCAGGTCCTTCTCGGATTCATACTGGGGATTGAGGGTGAGGGTTCGTATATATTTAGGTTTGTACTGGTCATGCAGGGTTTCCCGGAGCTGGATCAGCCCCTTTTCATACATGCGGTGAAGCAGGGGAAGAACGGTCTTTATTTCCAGGATGTCACAGACCTCCTGTATCTTCAGGGATGCCTGGTGTTCAAGGGCCTCCAAAACCAGGAACTCTTGGTCGCTAAGCGATTCCTGATCCCATTCTTTCTCCCCGTTCCTGAGGACCAGGGTCTCACTTTCCAGCAAGAATGCACTGGGAACAGCTGTTCTGAATACCTCCCCAAGGGTACACATGTAATAAGATGCGATCCACTTCCAGTGTTCTATCTGTGTGGCATTCACCAGGGGAACCCGGTCAATGACCTCGTGGATCTCCTTTGCCTCATAGGCCACCGGGGGGTCCTTGTGGATCCTGTATACCAAAGCCGTATAGATCTTGGATTTCCCAAAAGGCACGGCAACACGCATTCCCCTTTCCAACTCAGTGGTCAAACCATCTGGTAGCCGGTAGGTGAATAGCCTCTCCAGGGGAATGGGCAATATGACATCTGCAAATACTTCCATAAGCATCATTCAGGGGGATACGCGTCTCCAGGTCTGCGTCCTGAAGAAAAAGGCGATATAACCTCTGACTTTCAGACGATCCGGTTTATCCGGGTCGATCCAGATTTTTACCCGATACTCCTTCCCGCTCTCCGGGTCGAGTATCTCACCCTCTCCATAGGTGTACTCATCCAGTTTCTTAAGGTCATCGAAAATGTTCATCCCCTTGATCGGCATGTTCTTCCTGTGACCTTTACATTTCACACATAAGGCATTCTCCCTTCCCTCGACCAGTATCTCCACCACCCTGGCAGAAAGGCCATCTTCGTCCTTGTAGATCTCGAGGATGGATTTGGGTTTTTCCGTCACATCGTCTATGGTCTTCCAGTATCCCAGGACCGATTGCGACCTTAAACCAGACAACGCTAAAAGAAATAGTATAATGGTCAGGTATATTTTATGCATTCTTTACTTTGGATTTGACATTCTTTCTCAGCTTAGTCAGGGAGGCGTTCAATTCGAATCCCAGAAGGAGGATATTGGAGTTCAGCCAGATGTAGACCATAAGGATAAGCAATCCCCCCAGAGCTCCATAGAGTTCATTATACCTGGCGAATTTTTCGATGTACACCCCGAAAAGATAAGAGGTCAACAGAAACAAAAGGGTAGTCATCAAAGCTCCGTAGGAAAAGAATCGTGCCTGCTTACCCTGTGAAGTGCCAAAATAATAGAGGATAGCTGTGGTGAAATAGGAAAGAACAGCAAAAAACAGGATCTTGCCTGCTCTCGCACCCACCAGTTCATTGGGATTTAGCTCCACCCCTCCCGATTCTGCTGCCCACACATTGAGGTATTCCAGGGTATACTCAAAATACACAAAGGCCACCGCTCCGAATATCAGAAGGAGGGACAGGATGATCCCAACCATAAGGGCATAGGCGTATTGCTTGAAGAAATTGCGGGTAAGGTCGATGTGATAGGAAGTTTCGAATCCGCCGAAAATCGCATTCACCCCGTTGGTCATCAGGAAAATGGACAGTACAAAGGCAGAGGACAGCAACCCTCCCTGTTTCTGGTCCTTGATCTGCGTATAGATCTCCCCGAAGTATTCCCCGGTCGCTGAAGGCAGGAATGTTTCCAGGAATCTCAGGAACTGGGCATCGAAATCCTCGTTCCCCACGCTTACCAGGGGTATCACAAACGGAATGAGGGTTATTAAAAAGATCAGGAGCGGGAACAAGGCCATAAACAAACTGAAGGCTATGGAACTGGCCCGTGTGGAGAGGGCCCCCTGAACAATACCTATGATGTACATCTCCATCAGGTCGTACAGAGACAGTCCATGAATGCCGGGAAGTTGAATCCTCCTGAGCAGGTCCACAACCCAGTTCAGGATCGGAATCTTTTCCAGTTTCTCCTCGATCTCCTTGCTCATTTAAACAGCTTTTAGACTCAGGTCCTTATTGCTGACCGAATGCGTAAGTGCTCCGGAGGAAATAAAATCTACGCCGCACTCGGCGTATTTGCGTAAGGTCGATTCATTAATTCCACCCGAAGATTCGGTCAGGCAGCGACCACCGACCATGCCGACAGCTTTCCGTGTATCTTCATAACTAAAATTGTCCAGCAGAATGCGATAAATACCCTCAGAGCGCAGGATCTCCTCCACCTCCTTCAAATCCCTGGCCTCCACGATGATCTTCAGATCCAAACCGCGGTCCCTGAGGTACTTTTTTGTCTTGTCGATCGCCCCCGTGATCCCGCCGGCAAAATCGATATGATTGTCCTTCAGCATGATCATATCATAAAGGGCATACCTGTGGTTCTCTCCCCCGCCTATTTTAACGGCCCATTTCTCCAGCGCCCTTATCCCGGGAGTCGTTTTACGCGTATCGAGGATCCTGGTACCCGTACCTTCTAATAGGGCCACATAGGCCGCTGTTTTGGTAGCGATGGCACTCATCCGCTGCATAGCGTTCAAGACGAGTCGTTCTGCCATCAGAATACTCCTGGACGAACCGCTGACATAGAAAACCTCGTCCCCATAGTTCACCTTCTCTCCATCCCGGATCACTACCTCCACCTTCAGTCCAGGATCCACATAATGAAATACCTGTTGTGCGAATTCCACTCCGGCGATCACGCATTCTTCCTTGACCAGCAGTCTTGCTTTTCCTGACGATTCTTCAGGGATACATGCCAGGGAACTGTGATCCCCGTCCCCGACATCTTCCCGAATCCCATTTTCTATGATCTGCCTTATCTCTTGTTCCAGGGCCTGCTGTGAAATCATCTGGCTAAATTTTATAAGGTAAAATTAGTAAAAACAAATGCCATGAAGGAATCCGTAATAACGGAAAACTTTACCTTTAAACCATGAAAATAAAACTGCTGATGGTTGGAAAAACGGATCATAAAGGCTTACAGTCCATGATCCAGGAGTACCGCAAAAGACTGGGGCATTACATCAGGTTTGAACAGGAGGTCCTTCAGCCTCCAAAAAATACGAGAAACCGGTCCATCCCAGAGCAGAAACAAATTGAGGGAGAGGTGATCCTGAAGGCGGTAAGCGATTCTGATTCCGTTATCCTGCTCGACGAGCAAGGCAAGGGCTACAGTTCTGTGGAATTTGCCGGGGAACTTCAGAAATATATGAATGCCGGTACCCGTCAATTAGTATTTATCATCGGCGGGCCTTATGGCTTCAGCGAAGCGGTTTACAGCAGGGCTCAGGGACGCATCAGTCTGTCTAGCATGACCTTTTCACATCAGATGGTCCGACTCATCTTTCTCGAGCAGCTCTACAGGGCATTCACCATCCTCAGGAATGAATCCTATCACCATCAGTAAAGCACCCTGAACTTGATGGTGTGTTCCACCTTTTTCAGAGCCCTGATCACATCCTTGTTGTAATCCTTATCCAGGTCTGTGATCACATACCCCAATTCCCTGTTGGTAGAAAGGTATTGTCCGGAGATGTTCATTTCGTACTGGGCGAGCACCTCATTGATATGTGCCATGACCCCGGGCAGGTTCCTGTGGATGTGCAGGAAGCGGTGTGCATTGTTCTGCTTGGGCAGCCTGATATTCGGGAAATTCAGGGCATCTACGGTATTTCCGGAATTGATGTAGTCCATGATCTTGTTGGGTACAAAATCGGCTATATTCATCTGGGCTTCCTCCGTGCTTCCTCCTATATGTGGCGTGAGGATCACATTTGGAATTCCCTGTAAGGGAGTGGAAAAAGGTCCGTTACTGCGGGGCTCATCAGGATATACGTCGATGGCCGCACCGGCCAGCTTTCCGTTCTTCAGCGCCTGTTCAAGAGCGGGAATGTCGACCACAAATCCCCTTGAAAGGTTGATGAAATAAGCCCCGTCCCGCATTTGGGCAAACTCCCTCTCCCCTATGAAATTGTGATTCGAGATACTGTCATCGATATGAAGTGAAACTACATCTGAAACATTCAGAAGGTCTTCCAGAGTATTGCATTTCTTGGCATTTCCCAAGGCCAGCCTGTCTTCCAGGTCGTAATAATATACCCTCATCCCCATGGATTCGGCAAGAACCGAAAGTTGCTTCCCAATATTTCCATAACCTACAATCCCCAGGTTCTTTCCCCTGACCTCCCTGGAGTTCTCAGCAGTCTTATTCCATTGCCCATTATGGATCTCCACGCTCCTGGGAAAAATATTCCGCATTAGCATGATGATCTGCCCCACGGCCAGTTCCACCACAGACCTTGTATTGCTGTAAGGAGCATTGAAAACCACTACGCCTTTCTTCTGGCAGTAGTGCAGATCTATCTGAGTGGTTCCGATACAGAAGGCACCCACCACCAGCAATTTGTTGGCAGCATCCAGAACCCTTGGTGTGATCTGGGTCTTGGAACGAATCCCAAGTACGTGAACCCCTCTGATCTTCTCGATCAGTTCTTCCTCAGAGAGACTCCGGTCTATCAACTCAACCGAAAAACCGTCTTCAGACAGGTTGTCAAATGCAATGGGGTGTACGTTTTCCAACAGCAGGATCTTGATCCTGTTCTTGGGGTAAGAAAGGTTCCTGGGCAGGTCGTTCACAAAGAGAAATTCATCCAGGTTGGGGGCGATATGGTCTGCATTGGAAGCCGCCTTTTCCCGATGTACGTTTTCAGTATAGGCAAAGAATTTATGGGCGATGCCCGCTTCCCGCATCACATAGTCGCTGTAACCGTCGCCGATTACCTGTACCTCCCCGTCAAGGTTTAGTTGCTCCAGGCAGGCTATCTTCCCGTTGTGGCTGGCCAGGACGTTATCCTCGTCAAAGCCGGTAATATTGCCTTCCTCGTCAAACGTAAACGTGTTGGCATAAACCCTGTCTGAAG
The DNA here is from genome assembly GCF_014638095.1 of Muriicola marianensis. Lineage (GTDB taxonomy): Bacteria > Bacteroidota > Bacteroidia > Flavobacteriales > Flavobacteriaceae > Muriicola > Muriicola marianensis. The sequence goes on along the minus strand of NZ_BMFH01000002.1, from coordinate 614,865 downwards.
GTATTTTGTACTCCTCTACAATGGGATCGATAAACTCCTTGAAACCACAGGAGATCACGTAAATATCCTTGGAGTACTTCTCAAAGAATTCCTTGTTGGTGGCAATAGACTTGGAGATCTTCTTTCGCAGCTCCTCAACAAGGGGTTTCAGGTGTTTTTTGTGCGCCTTCAACAGTCTGATCCGGCGCTCAAGGGACTCCGTAAAAGATATGTCCCCATCAATCCCGAGGTTTGTGATATGTTGAATTTCTTTGATGATTTCATCACGGTCTGCCCGTCCCTGCAGGGTCATTTCAGCGAGTACATCGAGGGCCTCTACCCTGGTCAGTGTGCTGTCAAAATCGAAAACATACTTCCTTTCCACTGTGGTCATTTCATTGTTGCTGTAGGCAGCAAAAGTAGCAATAATTAAGAAGGCTCACATCAACCTGGAATAAAAGTAAAGGATCGTGAATTTTTAAGTGGATTTACCAAAAAGAACCCTGTATTTCTACCAGAATTATGTGAATTCCGAAATAGTGTACAGGGGCAAAGCTGAAAGGCCACTGTACCACCGATTAACCTGCCTGAGGATCAGATCAGAACCACAAATAGATCAGACCCGTAATGATAGCCAGCCCAAAACTGAGCAGCGTTCCGATCAATATGTATTCTGTTAGCTTGCGGCTGTTGCTCTCTTTGAGGTCGTTAAACCTAAATACGGATTTGGCCGTTATAAGCAGACCAATACCTTCCCAATGCTCGGTGAGTATGAAGATGAGGACGAAAAGCCGCTCTATCATCCCGATGTATTTCCCGGCATTGGGTAAAGACTTATGATCGAGTGAGATCTGTTCGGACATCTTTTCGAGCAGGATATTCATCAGGATGGCCGAAGGAAAAGTCAGGAAGAAGATAGCAGTTACCAGACCCCAGTTGGTCAGACCCAGGAGATAGTCTATCTGACCTATAATATTGCCGTAATAGGCACAGCCGAAGATGATCAGCAGATGAAATGCCTGATCGATGATGAATGGCACGGCCCTGTTAGAAAACAAGGGTTCGGAATAGAGTTTCCCAAGGTCGATCACCCAATGAGAAAGGGCGATTACCAGGGCGATGCGCCAATGCGTATAATTACCCAAAAGCAGCAATACCAGTACAAAGTGGACAATGATATGAAGATACAGGTAAGGGGATTTTATCTTGTTGGCCGATTTGTGGATTACCCATTTTCCGGGTTGTAGAAGGAAATCACCCAGGAGGTGTGCAAGCAGTAGTTTTATAAACAGGGCCATTTCAACTAATCTTTGTAAAAGGTACGATAAAATTCGAGCAATTCAAGTACCAGATCCGTCCTGGCCCTTTTCAGGCGCTGACTAACAGCAGACTGCCGAATATTGAAATGAGTGGCCATTTCCTGCTGCGAACTCTCCGGGTGCAGGAGGTGCCAGGCGACCGTCTCTGCAGAGACCGGTGTCCACTCATCCATAAAACTGAGAGCCATCCGCAGCATGAGGTTCATGGTCTCATCCTTGTCGATCCACTTGCTTCTGATCGCCAATGACTGCCGGCCCGATTTCAGTTCGGCGAATAATCGGCCCGAATTGCGGTATGCCGAACCATTGGATTCCGTGATCTTGTTGCCGGCAAAGGACTCATCCCCCAAACCTATGGCGATCCGTACATCCAGATCCCTGATGGTCTTGAGGTTCGACTTTAATTGCAAGGCGATTTCCAGGGCCTTCTCTTTGGTGGTCTTCACCTGAAATTCATCTCCCCTGTAAATATCCCAGGTCCCGGGCTGTGTCCCGACCTGATTTAATACCCTCTTTAAAAGGAGCATCCATTCGCCCCCCGGATACAAACCGGAATTCACAATATCCCCCGTAATGATAGCGATCATTTTATAAGTATTTCAGCTAATATAATAAAATATAAGCTTATTTACTAATAACTTAAACGATAAGTCGGAGAGATTATTATTCCGCGGAGGTTCAGAACATAAAATCCTTAGAACCAGCGCCGAACCTTTATGCAGTATTGACTGTATTCCTTGCCAAATTTTTCCAGCAGACTGGCTTCTTCCCTGCTGATCTGCCACCTGTTCATCGCGGAGACAAATCCGGCGGCAAGCAGTACGTTAAAAGCATTGCCCAGCCATAAACCCCACGCCAGGAGTACCATCAGCAATGCAAGATACTGGGGATTCCTCGAAATGGAATACACGCCCCTTGTTACCAGAGCAGAAGCCTTGTCCGGATTCAATGGATCCACAGAGGTCTTTGCGCTAAAAAATTGAATCAGGGCTGTGATCGCGGTCACCAATGCCAGAAGAAGCAGGGTTCCCATAAGATACATGCGGCCAAAGAAATCAAAATACCCCACCGGTAGGAATTCGGCCAGCAGGTACATCAAAAGAGCTGTAAAAACAAACAGCAAAACAGGAGGGATTCTCAGATTCATAAGGTCTTCGGTAGGTAGGCTGCAAAATTACTATTTTTGAATTCAATCCCCAGTACGTCAAAAATACCAGGCTATGGAATTGGTTTTCGCCACCCACAATCCCAATAAGATCCGTGAGATACAGCAGGTTCTTCCTCCTCATATCACCCTCTTGACCCTCGAGGATATTGGCTGTCGTACGGAGATTCCGGAAACTGCTGACAGCCTTGAAGGGAACGCTCTCCTTAAAGCATCTTTTGTTCTGGAAAATTACGGATATCCCTGTTTTGCAGATGATACAGGGCTCGAGGTAGATGCCCTTGATGGTGCACCGGGAGTATTTTCAGCCCGCTATGCCGGCACTCCAAAGAATGAAGCAGCAAATACTGAGAAACTTCTGAAGGAATTACAGGGCAAAACCAACAGGCAAGCTCGATTTACCACCGTTATCGCTCTTTGTTACGGCGATGAAACCTATCTCTTCAGGGGTGAGGTCGAGGGAGAGATCACTGAAGCACCAAAAGGGGAAAAAGGATTTGGCTACGACCCCGTTTTTCGTCCTGCAGGATTTGACAAGACCTTTGCAGAACTCACGCTGGAGGAAAAGAACCAAATCAGCCACAGGGCCAGGGCCGTGGCTGAACTACTCGAACACCTCGGAAAAAAGCAGTACAAAAACTGATGGACCCGAAACAAAAGAACGATTAATTCGCACCGTATCGAGATTTAGCAGTACCTTTGCGCCTTAATTTAGCCGCTGGTATAGCATGTGTTGCGCTGAGTACCAAAACGTTATTTCGATAACCGCTCTATGCAACATCCGTATTCGCGATTGCGTAAAGTAACGTTTATGAACTCATTTAAAGCGCTCGGGCTCAATGAAGCCCTGTTGCAGGCTGTGTCCGACCTCGGATTTGAAACCCCTTCGGAAGTACAGCAAAAAACCATTCCCATCTTACTGGAAGATGAAACCGACCTGGTCGCCCTGGCTCAGACGGGCACAGGAAAAACAGCCGCCTTTGGTTTTCCCCTGATCCAGAAGATACACAGTGAAAGCAGGACCACCCAGGGAATCATTCTCTCCCCAACTCGGGAACTCTGCCTGCAGATCACAAACGAGATGCATTTGTATTCCAAATACGTCAAAGGTCTCAATATTGTTGCCATTTACGGCGGAGCCAGTATTACTGAACAGGCGAGACAAATCAAGAAGGGAGCCCAGATCATTGTGGCTACCCCGGGAAGGATGAAAGACATGATCGGGAGGGGTATGATCGATATCTCCAAAATCGATTACTGCATCCTCGACGAGGCCGACGAAATGCTGAATATGGGATTCTACGAGGATATAAAGGATATCCTTTCCACCACTCCGGAAGAGAAATCCACCTGGCTGTTCTCGGCGACCATGCCCAAGGAAGTGGCCAGCATTGCCAAAAAATTCATGTTCAACCCTAAGGAGGTTACCGTAGGCGGAAGGAATACCGGGGTAGATACAGTACAACACGAATACTATGTCGTAAGCGGCAGAGACCGGTATGAAGCACTCAAGCGTCTTGCCGATGCCAATCCGGGGATCTTTTCCGTTGTCTTTTGCCGCACCAAGAGGGACACACAGCGTGTAGCCGAAAAACTGATCGAGGACGGATACAATGCCGGAGCTTTGCACGGCGACCTAAGCCAGAACCAGAGAGACCTGGTGATGAACGCCTTCCGAAAAAATCAGATCCAGATGCTCGTGGCCACCGATGTGGCTGCCCGGGGTATAGATGTGGACGATATCTCCCACGTGATCAATTACCAATTGCCCGATGAGATCGAGACTTATACCCATAGGAGCGGACGTACCGGCCGGGCAGGAAAATCCGGCATCTCCATGGTCATCATTACGCGGAGCGAATTGAGGAAGATCAAGACCATTGAGAATATCATCAAACAGAAATTCGAGGCGAAGAAGATCCCATCGGGTATGGAGATTTGCGAGATTCAGTTATATCATCTGGCAAGCAAGATCCGCAACACGAAGATCAATGAAGCGGTCGACAACTACCTCCCTGCCATTCACGACGTCCTCGAAGGGATAGACCGGGAAGAACTGATCAAAAAGATCGTCTCTGTTGAATTCACACGCTTCTATTCCTATTACAGCAAGGTAAAAGACCTCAACACCTCTGAAAGTCCCGGAGGCAAAGGTTCTCTGAATGACATGCCCGGTGCTGAAGCACAGACCGGGGACTCGGTTAGATATTTTATCAATGTAGGGGAAAAGGACGGGTACGACTGGATGTCGCTCAAGGACTTTCTCAAGGAAACTCTCGGTGTCGGGAAAGAGGATGTGAACAGGGTGGACGTCAAGGACAGCTTTTCCTTCTTTAATACGGATGCCTCACTTACTGACCTGATCCTGAGCACGTTCAGGGATTTCAAGGTGGACGGCCGCTACGTAAATGTAGAAGTATCCAAGAACCCGGAAAGCGGGGGACGGAAAGGCAGGGATAAAGGCCGAAGGAAGAAAAAAGAAAGGCGAAGGGAAGATACCGGACGCCGTTCCAAAGCGAAGAAAAGCGGTCGCAGATCCGGTAAGAAAAAGAACAAATTCCGGGATGGATTCTATTAGTTAATTGTATATTAAATAGGAGCCCCGAAAAAAGAATTTTTGTTTATTCGTGCCTGTAGCATGAGTTTGAGGAAAATAATTTTACTGTCAGTTGTTTCGTTCGGTCCATATCTGCTCTGGGCACAGGACGAACCTGCCCGGGAAATGCTGCAGGAATTCAGTGCGAAGGTGATCAATGCCCAGACTGAAGAACCTCTGGAGAGTGTTCACGTGGTCAACCTGAACCAGGTGATCGGGACCATCACCAATGCCGATGGGGATTTTACCATTCGGGCCACCGTAAATGACACCCTCTATTTCTCTTATCTGGGTTTTAAATCCCAGAAAATCCGGGTGACCAATGATATGTTCCGGTTTGGGGATACCAAAATAGCCCTGACAGAACTGGCGTACGCCCTGGAGGAGGTCATCGTGAGACCTTACCAGCTCACAGGTTACCTCGAGATCGATGTGAAGAATCTGCCCATCAATACCGCCTATCAATACAGTATTTCAGGATTGTCTAAGAGTTACGAAGCCGGAAATAAAAACCCGAGTGCAGTCACCAAGGTGCTGGGGGCTATCCTGAACCCGGCTGACCTGTTGAGAAATCTATTCGGGAAACGGCCCAACCAGATGCGGAAGCTCCGCCTGATCAAAGAAGATGACGAGATCAGGGACCTCCTGGCTTCGAAATTCGACCGGGAAACCCTTACCGAACTCCTGCAACTGGAGAAGGTCGACATAGAGGACATCCTATCGAACTGCAATTTTTCCAGATCTTTTATCACCACCGCCAACGACCTTCAGATACTCGACGCCATGAGTAGCTGCTACGAGGAGTACAAGGTTCTGAACAGAAAGAACTGAGCCCCGGAATCCCGGCATGGTGGAGTCAAATAAATTTTAATTATCCAGTTTCATTTTTTAGTTTTAGGCGAAATTAAAGTGCCTGATGCAAATGTGTGGCCAGGAATAAGAATCTCTCCTGGAAATCCATTCTTTTATGGCATTCCTCAAACAAGATGCTACATGAATAGAACACTGGCCTTTTTGTGCTTAGTGACCCTTTTTGGCTCCTGCAAACCTAAATCTGAGACCGCCGAACAAGCCTCTCTTAATCCACAGCCTGTGGCCGAGACCACTGAAGAGAAGGTGCCTTTCCATTGGGAAGCAGCCAATGTGTATTTCCTGCTCACAGACCGATTTAATAACGGCAATCCCGAGAATGATATCAACTTCGACCGGGTCAATGAAACAGGACCATTGAGGGGTTTTATGGGTGGAGACCTGCAGGGGATCACGCAAAAGATTGAAGAAGGATATTTCACGGACCTGGGGATCAACGCGATCTGGTTCACTCCCGTTGTGGAACAAATTCACGGCGACACCGATGAGGGAACCGGCAACACCTATGCTTATCACGGGTATTGGGCCAAGGACTGGACGGCCCTCGATCCTAATTTCGGGACCAGAAAGGACCTGGAAAACCTGGTCAAAAAAGCTCATAAAAGGGGAATTCGCATCATGATGGATGTGGTCATTAACCATACAGGTCCGGTTACGGAACAGGATCCCGTCTGGCCTGACGAATGGGTGATCACAGAACCTACGTGCACTTTCCAAAGCTATGAAACCACCACAGCGTGTACCCTGGTTGATAACCTGCCGGATATTCTAACTGCCAAGGATACTCCCGTTGATCTTCCCGATGCCCTTCTTGCCAAATGGAAGGAAGAAGGCCGACTCAGCATGGAACTCGACGAGTTACAGTTGTTCTTTGACAGGACCGGATATCCGAGGGCTCCGAGGTTTTATATCATCAAATGGCTGACAGACTACGTGAACGAACTCGGCATCGATGGGTTCCGGGTAGATACCGTAAAACACGCAGACGAAAAGGCATGGGCTGAACTGTACAAGGAGGCCTCTTACGCCTTCGAAACCTGGAAAAAGAAACATCCTGATCAGGTCCTCGATGACAACCCTTTCTACATGGTCGGGGAAGTGTATAACTACGGGGTCTCCGGCGGGAGGGAATTCGATTTTGGGGATAAAAAGGTCGATTACTTCAACCACGGCTTTCAAAGTCTCATCAATTTTGAACTCAAGTCGGATGCACGAAAAAGTTATGAACAGATCTTCAAAAAATACAGCAATCTGCTGCACACCAAATTAGAAGGAGTCGGGGTACTCAATTACCTGACCTCTCATGACGATGGCAGTCCGTTCGACAAGGACCGCACACAGCCATTCCACTCGGCGAATGTATTGCTGCTAACTCCCGGCACCTCCCAGGTCTACTACGGGGATGAGACCTCCCGGGACCTGACTATTGAAGGGACAGAAGGTGATGCCACCCTGAGATCTTTTATGAATTGGGAAGAACTCGACAGTGTTTCAACCAGGGAAGTACTTACCCATTGGCAAAAGCTGGGCAAGTTCAGGAGTAGTCATCCTGCCATCGGGGCGGGGAAACACAAACGGCTGGCCAAAAAACCTTATGTGTTCAGCCGCACCTTCACCGACGGAGAATACAGGGATAAGGTGGTGGTTGGACTCGACCTGCCCAAGGGGAAAAAATCCCTCTGGGTAAAAGGATTCTTTGGGGATGGAACGCAATTATACGACACCTACTCCGAAACCCTTGTTGAGGTCAAAAATGGTAGCGTGACCCTGGATAATCCCTACTCTGTTGCCCTGATAGAACTAGCCAACTAGTCTTTGTAAAGCTTCGGAGTATTCCGGTTTTGACTAACCTTCCTTTACATGCAAATCAGCAGACGGAAATTCATCATCTTATCATTTCTGGGAATCACGGGCTTTATTTTTCTGGATGCCTTTTGGATCGAGACCTATCTGGTGAATTGGTCGCGTCACGACATAAGAAAAGACAGGAGTCCTTACATCAAACTGATTCAACTCACAGACCTGCATATTCGTGAAATAAAGGCTTACCACGGTTGGATTGCCCGCCGGATCAAGCGCGAAAAACCGGACCTGCTTTGTTTCACCGGGGATTCTATTAACCATCCCAGGCAATTGGACCTGCTGGAACAATTCCTTAAGATGATACCTACAGAGATCCCTAAGGTGGTTATCATGGGAAACAAGGAATACGACGGCAAGATGTCCCATGAAGATTACAGGGAACTTTTCGGTAAATACAACGGAAAGTTACTGGTCAACGAGACCTTCCTTTATGAGAAGGGAGATCGGAGACTCAACATCACTGGGATAGATGATTTTTTAAATGGAACTCCGGATTACGCCAAGGCCGTTACAGGAGCCGATCCTTCTATAGAAACAGTCGTCCTGAACCACTGCCCCGAATACAGGGACACTATCGACCTCCTGAACAAAAAGTTGAAGATCCCCATCAAACTCGTCCTATGCGGGCACACTCACGGAGGGCAGATCCAGTTTTTTGGAAAGGAATTCTACAAACCCGGAGGGAGTGGCAGATACCTCAACGGCTGGTATGAGAGCGATGAATCAAGGATGTATGTCTCCAAAGGGGTGGGCACCAGTTATCTTCCCATCCGCTTTGGCGCACGGGCAGAGGCGCCCATCTTTTACCTCTAAGGAATTACTGACGGGAATGCAGGGCAATGCGGTTCCCTTCAGAATCAAGGAACAGACCCATATACCCCACATCTTCACTGATCAGCTTTTTGGTTTGCAATACTTTACCTCCCTCTTTTTCGATCCGACTGAGAGGTGTGGCCACGTCCTTACAGGAAAAATAGACCAATGGCCCGTCTGTAGCGCTCGGGCGATAAAAATCAGGGTGTTTCACAAGGGACCCTGATGCACCCGATTTTCCTTCGGCAAAGGGAAACCATCCCATCAGCAGTTCGTTAAAATCCTGAACGTGAATTTGAACATCGAAAACAGCCTCATAAAACTTCTTTGCACGGTCCATGTCCCCTACCGGGATCTCGAACCAACCTACCATATTTGATTCCATTACTGTGTATTTGTTTCGAGTTTGGTTTTCAGGGTAGACAGGCCCTCTTCAAAATCCTTACCCACGGCTTTATCCATGTTCATAAAGAGCATCATAATGCTCATGGGAAATTTGTTCTTTCCTTTAAATCCCCAGGTAACTTTGGTGGCATTTCCGGGGGCATCTTCCGTGACCAGGTAGCAGTCCGACTGGGATTTCCAGGGCTTCATAAAACGGAGCTCTCCGTCTATTCTTTTCCCGGGATCTATGGCTGTTATCTCCTGTTCGCCCTCCCCTACTTCTTTATTGCCGTTCCAGTAGCTGATCGCTCCGACTTCCCCGTCAGTACCTGTAAATTTCTTTTCCATGTTGGGATCCTTTTTGGCCCAGGGAGACCATTCATCCATTTTCTTGAGATACTTTAAGTAATCGAATACTTCGCTCCTGGGCTTCGAGATAATAATGGAGCGGTTTACGTCATATGATTTTGGAGCTATGATGGCCAGGATCAAGATAACAGCCAGGAGTACAAGCAGGATGTAAAGTGCGGTATACATATCAGTATCAATTAGTTGGTTGCAGAAGTAAGATACGAAATCTTTCTAACGGTCCAGATGGTATCGAGCTACAATTTTATCGAGGTTCCGCACCGACTTTTTGATCCACTCTACCCGCTTTTCCTCCTTTTCCACATCGCTCATTCTCCAGTCTGCCCGGGAGGCATGCAGCAGGGAGGTCGCCCTCTGAAGTACGATAGCCGCCGCCACCGAAACATTCAGGCTTTCCGTGAATCCCACCATAGGAATATGGATCAATTCATCGGCCTCTTTCAGGGCCTTATCACTCAACCCCTCTTTTTCGGCCCCGAACAGGAAGGCCATTTTGTGATCCACAGTAAGTTGGTCCAGGGAAAGGGCATCTTTACGGGGAGTGGTAGCCAGGATTCTATACCCTTTGTCTCTCAGATCCTTAAGGCAGGATTCCGTGGTGGGATGTCTGTGTATGTCTACCCACTTTTGAGCCCCCAGCGCGATCTTTTTATCGAGTCGCTTCCCAAATCTCTCTTCGATGATATGGACATCCTGAAGACCAAATACATCGGCACTTCGTATCACGGCGCTGGCATTGTGGAGGTGGTACACGTCTTCCATAGCCACTGTGATATATCGAGTACGCCATTGCAGCACTTCTGCAAATCGTCTCAACCGATCTTCAGATACAAATGACTCCAGATATGCGATCAGCCCGGGATCCTCCATAGATCGAATATATGAAAAACGTATCTTTAGGAGAAAGCCAGAAAGTGAAGAGAAAGATCACCATTCTTACAGGAGCCGGAATGAGCGCAGACAGCGGCCTGAAGACTTTCCGGGATGCCGACGGGCTGTGGGAAGGCCACGATGTCATGGAGGTAGCTTCGCCCCAGGGATTTCGGTCTAACCCCGAGCTGGTCCTGCAATTCTATAACGAAAGACGCAGGCAATTGCTGCAGGCGAGTCCCAATGCCGGGCACAGGGCACTCGTAGATTTGGAAAAGAAGTTCCATACCCACATCATTACCCAGAACGTTGACGACCTGCATGAGAGGGCAGGGAGCAGCCGGGTGCTGCATCTCCACGGCGAATTGCTCAAGGTTCGGAGCACAGCCCCTCCTTTTTCGGTGTACCATTGGGAGAAAGACCTCTATCTGGGCGATGTTTGCGAAGCCGGTAATCAGCTCCGTCCGCATATTGTTTGGTTTGGGGAAGAGGTTCCATTATTGCCCCGGGCTGCCTCTATCACTTCCGAAGCGGATATTCTGATCATCGTCGGCACTTCCCTGCAGGTATATCCTGCCGCATCCCTCCTTTACTACGCAGAGGAAGGGGTTCCCATTTACCTGGTCGATCCCCGACCGGCCCTGGCCCCCACTCCCGGTCTCAACCTCCATCTGATCCCCCGCAAAGCATCTGAGGGAGTACCCGAACTGGTATCCCAGCTTTTAGACCAGGGAAACTGACACAAACCCTCTGCCCAATGCAGTATCTGCCTATCTAACTCAAAAGGAATAGTTATCTTTGCGCTTTCTCTAAACTATGAGTTCAGCATCAGACCTTACCACAGAAATCAAGGCGATAAGCCCCGTAGACGGCCGTTACAAAAAGAAAGTGAGATCCCTGGTATCCTACTTTTCTGAAGAAGCTTTGATGAAGTACAGGGTACGGGTAGAGATCGAATATTTTATCGCACTGGTAAATCTGCCTTTGCCTCAGTTGAAAGAAGTCCCCGAGTCTAAGTTCACGCCCCTGAGGAAGATCTACAGGGAATTTTCCACGGAAGATGCTCTTGAGATCAAGAAGATCGAACAGACCACGAACCACGACGTAAAAGCGGTTGAATATTTTGTGAAATCGAGGTTCGATGCCCTGGGGCTTTCAGCATACAAGGAATTCATCCATTTCGGGCTGACCTCCCAGGATATTAACAATACGGCTATCCCCCTCTCTGTTAAGGAGGCAATACAGGAGGTGTATCTGCCGGGGGTAACAAAACTCCTCAGCGCTTTGGAGGAGAAGGCCAGGGAATGGAAAGCCGTGCCCATGCTGGCCAGGACCCACGGACAGCCCGCCTCACCTACCCGACTCGGAAAGGAAATCGACGTGTTCGTCATCCGCCTGAAGGAACAGTTGAAGCTGCTGGAGGGAATCCCCCATGCCAGCAAATTTGGTGGCGCCACCGGTAATTTCAATGCGCATCAGGTGGCTTATCCTGAGGTCGACTGGAAGGCGTTCGGGAGATCCTTTGTGGAGCAGGAACTCGGATTACACCACTCGTTCCCGACCACCCAGATAGAACACTACGATCATATGGCTGCCCTCTTTGACAACCTGAAGAGGATCAACACCATTATGATCGACCTCAACCGGGACATCTGGACCTATATTTCCATGGATTACTTCAAGCAGAAGATCAAGGAGGGAGAAGTGGGCTCTTCTGCCATGCCGCACAAGGTAAATCCCATCGATTTTGAAAATGCAGAAGGTAACCTGGGACTGGCCAATGCGCTTTTCGAACACCTGGCATCCAAACTGCCCGTTTCCCGCCTGCAAAGAGATCTTACGGACAGCACCGTGCTGCGCAATATCGGCATCCCATTTGCCCATACGCTGATCGCCCTGCAATCTACCCTCAAAGGACTGGGTAAGCTCCTGCTGAATGAGCAGAGGATACAGGCCGACCTAAACAATAACTGGGCTGTGGTGGCCGAGGCTATACAGACCATCCTAAGGAGGGAAGGATACCCTAACCCTTACGAAGCCCTGAAGGCGCTCACCAGGACAAATGAGGGGATCACACAGAAAACGATTTCACGATTTATCGATACCCTTGAAATCTCGGACAAGGTCAAATCCGAATTGAAATCAATCAGCCCCGAAAACTACACGGGTATCTGAGTCCGAACTAAAAAACCTGCCCGTTAAGGCAGGTTTTTGCAATTATTGCCGATTGGCCTATCCTTTCAGGAACTGCCCTATTTCCCCCAGTCCTTCTCCTTTGTAATCGGATTTCTGAATGGCCTGCATCAGCTGCATGAGATGAGCAGGATTCATGTCCTTGCCAAGGACTCTGATAAGGGCAAAACCTTTTTCATTGCTATTGCCGTAGATGACTACCTCATCAATGGCATCAGCTTCTCCCAGGTATTTAACGTAACCTTTGCCATAGGAAGAATTCAATTTCATCAATTCCTTGAAATCCGAATTCTTTAAAATGGCATTGACCTTGGTTTTTTCCACCTCGTATTCCGCGGCGTTGGAAGCCGTCTTTTTAAAGGCCAGTATATTGAGCTTTCTCAAGGATTCCACAGCTGTCCGCTGTTCCTCGGTCAGGTCCACCTCATCCAAATTCAGGATGCTGGCGGGTAGATCCAGAGATATGAAATTGGGATTCTCCGAATTGTCGACGTAGTATTCCTGCAGGCTCTGGGTAGAGGAACACCCCAAAAGCATGGCTAGAGCCAGGAAGGGTAAAAAGTTTGCTAATTTTTTCATGTCATGTTCTTTTGTGAGAAAGGACCGCGGTCCTGCCATGACTGACACGACCGCATCCTTATTCCCTGCGAATTACGATTTCTTTTTTTCGACCTGATTCAGCTCTTCCGGCAGATTCATCTTTTTGGTAAGGGCGCCGATCTTTGTAAGGTCGATATCCCCGGTCAGCGTCAGGAGCACGGTTTCAATCTTCCGATCATTGATCTCCACATCGGCGTTCTTGATCCCGGTGACGAACATCAACAGCTCACTCACATGGTCCTCGTCCTTCCCTTTGCGCACATAGAACTTTACATTGGCATCCTTGTCCTTCACCCTCATCAGCTCTTCCAGGGAAGAGTTTTTCAGATATCTGTCTACAGTAGATTTCATATCTGCTGAGATACTCTTATTCTCAGTGATAAATACCTTGAGTCCGCTCAGGCTTTTGGCTATTTCCATAGCCTCTTTTGCCTCGGGTTCATCGACATTCACATCCATTTTTACGAGGAGGTCGAACATGTTCTTGTTAACGATGACCGAACTCACTTCATCCATATCTTCGAACTTGTCGAAGATCGACTGGGAAATTCCCGTGAACGGTAACAGGGCCAGAGCGAAAATTGCGATATACTTTTTCATGATGTTGTTTTTTAATTGTTTTTAATAATTTTCTGTTTTGTGTCTTCAAATTCCTGTAAATAGGCCACTTTTTCTTTACCACGGTCCAGGTTTTCAGCCAGGAGACCCAGGGCCTTCTTGGTCTGGAGATAGGCGTATTCCGCTTCCTTCCTTTCCTGATATTGCTTCCCGAAAAAGATGCCGGCTACTAAGACGATCCCCGCGGCAACGGAAATCCACTGATACAAGGTTTTTCTGGGTTTTAATGGAACCTGCCTGATGGATCGTTCTTTTTTGGCATCGGAGAAGTAGGCGAACATGGCGCGATAGGGCTCCAGGTGCTCTGCCACCTGACCTCCGGAAAAATAATCCCGAAGCTCCTGCTCTTCGGCCTCCGTGGTACGGGCCTCAAAGTACTTCTCGAATAATTGTTCTATTTTATTGAATTCCATAGCTGTGTTTTTTTATCAATTGTTCTCTCACGGCCTTCCTGGCCCTGGATAAGGCCACCCGTACGGCTGTGGGTTTCATATCGAGCATCTCTGAGATCTCGTCGTAATCATACTGTTCTACATCCCTTAATTGCAGGACCAGTTTCTGTTGCTCGGGAAGGCCTTCCATGATCCTTCCCACCCATTCAAGACTGTCATTGAGCTCCACCTCCTTCTGAAGGGAAGTCCTGTCGTCAGCATAGTTGCTGTGCACCAGTTTCAGGTTCCCGGATTGCTTCGATTTTAACCGGTCCAGACAAAAATTCTTCGTCATCGTCATGGCAAAAGCCTCCACATTGCGATAGCTTCCGATCCCCTTTTTCTTATCCCACAATTTCATCAACACTTCCTGTGTCGCATCCTCGGCCTCCTCCGTCGAAACCAGCAACCTTTTAGCAAGCCTGTAAAGCTTGTCCTTGAACGGCATTACCAGGTTTACAAATTCTGATTGTGTCATTAGTTTTTGATCGGTTGTTATTGTAAGCATCTTCCTGCCGAGTTACACAAGCTAGACGAACTATATCGAATTTTGTTACAATTCTTTTTTTCTTCGCCTCGATCTGATTAATTTAGCAGGAACTAACCTTCCCTACACTTGATAGTCCTATAGCCTCCAAGGTACTAAAAAAGACCTGGTGTGGCTCTCGGCTATGAAATGCTATTTACCTTAAAAAAAGAAAGATGAAAAAGAATGTAGCTTTATTCCTGGGGATATTGTTTCTCCTTACCGGATGCAGTAAGGACGATGACAATTTCAATCCGACATCATCGGATCTGGCCACCCAGGATTTTATGTGGAAGTCCATGAACCTCTGGTATTTCTGGCAGGACGATGTGGAAAACCTTGCAGACGACCGTTTCAGCACCAATGAAGAATATACCGAATTCCTGAGGTCCGAATCCGATCCGGGCGCTTTCTTCGATAACCGCCTGAGGTATTTTGAGGACCGTTTTAGCACCTATGCCTCAGATTACAACGAATTCACTGATTTCCTTTCCGGAGTCTCCAGGAGCAATGGGTTGAGTTTCGGACTGATCGCCCTGGACAATGACGATGTCGTGGGTTATGTTCGCTATGTGACGCCCAACTCTGATGCGGCCTCCAAGGATATTTTTCGTGGGGAATTTTTTACCGGGGTCGATGGACAAACCCTGAACCTGAACAATTACATCGACTTGCTTTTCGGGGAGAACGATACCTATACGCTGAATATGGCCGACCTGGTTAACGACACATTTACTCCCAATGGGAAAGACGTTACTCTGACCAAGGTTGAAGGATTTCAGGAAAACCCCATCTTTATCGTCAACACCTTCGACATCAGCGGACAGAAGATCGGGTATATCTATTACAATCGCTTCCTGAACGAATTCGACGAAGAGTTGAATGACGCATTCGGTCAGCTTAAGGCTCAGGGGGTTACTGATCTGGTTCTCGACCTGCGATACAATCCCGGGGGTTCTGTCAACACCACACGCCTGCTGGCCAGTATGATCTACGGCACCAACACGAACGATCTTTTTATCAAACAGCGATGGAATCCCAAGATCCAGGCTTCTTTTGACGCCTCCCAGATCGAGGATTACTTTGCCGACCGCACCGGTGCAGGAACCCCTATCAATACCCTGAACCTGAGTCGGGTATACATCCTGACCACAGGGAGGTCTGCCTCAGCCAGCGAACTCATCATAAACGGCCTGGATCCCTACATGGACGTGATACAAGTGGGTACGACCACCACTGGGAAGAACGAATTCTCCCTGACCATGGTCGACGACCCCGGCAGGTCCGGAGCGCCATACGTGTATACGGCTTCAAGAGAATCCTTTATCAATGCCGAGAATCCCTGGGCCCTGCAACCCCTGGTGGGAAGGAATGAGAACTCGGTCGGTTTTTCGGATTACACCAATGGTTTTCCTCCCGAAATAGAACTGGAGGAAGATCTCGCCAACCTGGGTATTTTAGGGGATCCCAACGAACCCCTTCTCGCCCGGGCCCTGGAAGAGATCACAGGGGTTTCAGGAAAGCGGGACTTCACCGTTCGAAAGCCTGCCAAACCTTTTACGGATACGGAAGACTTTACTCCTATCAGGGACAGGATGATCCTCGATAAACCTATCGACCTCACCATCAAATAAAAATAGAAAGCCGGTACAAACCGGCTTTTTTATTACAATTTCAGGGTAAAACCTGTTCGGACATTCCTCCCTCGTGTATTGAAGCCCAGGATCTCCGTAAAGGACTCATTCAGGAGGTTATCGGCCTGAAGGAAAAAAGTCAGGCGGTCTGGGATAGCCACGTATCTGAGGTTCAAACCCAGCAGACTAAACGGGTCGAGTTGCACCTGGGTGAAGGTATTAAAATCGGTGTCTAATCTCGTCCCGGTGTACGCATAGGTGGCAGCGACATTAAAGGAATCATTTACTTCATACCCCATACTGAAAAAGGCCTTGTGCTTCGGGATCCTGATCCCGGGGTCGCCTTCCCGTTCAGTAAAGGTGTAGTTGGCCTCTATGGTTATAGCATCCAATGGCCGCCAGTCTATTTCTACCTCAACCCCCCTGGCATTGATGGTATTCTCCGCATTCTGATATTGGAAGGTCGTATTGTTAAAGAAAACGAAGTCGTCTTCCCTCCGTGAGAAGTACACGGCACTCGCCCGGAGCTTGTCTCCCGAAGTGTATTCCGTACCCAGCTCCAGGGTTTGGTTGGATTCCGGTCCTAAGTCCGGATTCGCCCCAAACTGCCCGAAAAGCTGGGTAAGGGATGGGGTGATGTAGGACGTGGCAAAACTACCCAGGAATTTCAGATATCCATTCTCCCGCTTCAGGGTGTAGCTGGGGTTGAGGTTGTAGACCCATTGGGAACCGTATTCCGAGTGCATATTCAATCTACCCCCTGCACTGACCTGCCATCCCTTTTCCCCTAAATACACCAGGTTTGCATAGGGGTCCACAAAACGGAACTGTCGAGCCTCCTCAAATTCCATTTCTTCCAGGTTGTAATTGAGTCCTGTCAGCAGGAGTACCTTGCCAAAACGAATCCTGTTGAAAAGATCGCCGATCAGGTTCTGTCCCTCAAAGGTACCCGGAAAGGCGCTGAAATTTTCAGAAGAGAAGGAGGAGTATGCAAGGTTGAGGGTGGTAGAGCCGTTCTGGTATTCAACCGTAGTTTGTGTGCCCACCCTGTCTTGTTCACTTTTGAACCGGTAGGGCGCGTCCACCAGGCCAAAGGATTCATCGTAATCCACATTGAACTTAGCCCTGCTGGCGTAGAGCTGGGTTCGTGCGCTCTCACTGAAACGATACCCAAGTTTCAGGTCGGCATTCAGGGCAGAGAACGGATCAGACTCCCCGGTTTGAGTTCCGATGGAAGAGATCCCATCCGTATACCGGTGGCCAAAACCCAGGGCGTATTCCCATCGGTCGTGGGTACCGGCGATCCTCGCAGAATTCTCGAAAGCGTTCAGCTGGTATTTCTGATCATCTGCTGTCTGATTGGTCCCTACGGAAGAACGGAAAGTTCCGCTTATCCCTTCTGCGGGAGCCCCTTTTGTTTTGATATTGATCACCGCCGTCGCGGCATTGGCCCCGTATAGGGTGCTGTTCGCCCCCTTGATGATCTCGATGGATTCAATATTGTCGAGAGGCAGCAGGCGCAGGTCGAATTCCTGGGAAAAGGAAGAAGGGTCCGATATCCTTAAGCCATCGATAAGGACGATCAGTTGCCTGCCCCTGCCCCCTCGGACAAAGGCCCCCAGTACTTCCCCTGCCCTGCCCCGGCTGCCGGAGATCTCTATCCCGCTTTTGTTGTTGATCAGCTCCGGGAGGGAGCGCCCCTGATTCAGCGACAACTCCTCAGGACCGATGCGGATAACAGTTTTACCGGAATTTTCACGGCGGATGGGAAAGCGGGTGTCGCTCAACACTACTTCATCCAACTCCTGGACCGTAACGCTGTCCATCGTCGTATCCTGAGCCCAGGATATTGTACCCATGCACAAAAGCACAGCGGTACCCCAAATTTTTTTAGTCATTTTAATTCCTGTTGTCGGAACAGCGTATGAGGTTGCATACGAAAACTTTTATCCCGAAAGTTAGTATTCGATTTTGAACCAGGCAGGTCTCCTGACTTGCGTTTTAACATCGACCTTCCCGTCCTCGGACAGTGGTATTGAAGAGATGCTAAACATAGTTCCTCTGCGTGAGGCCCTACTGAGCTTACAGTTGCGGGAACAGCTCCGGATTCTCACCGGATTCCCTTTTAATGCCGTCCAATGACCGGACCGGCAACCTGAATTCGGGGCGAATATAAGGAAATTGCCCCTCCTTTTACTCTTAGGGCAAATAAGTTTACTTTTGAGGCTCGTAATTGAGCCATATGAGATGGACATTAATGATTCTGGTTTTTTGCTTCCTGGGTTGCAGGCAACAGGAGAACCGTAATAATACATCCCAGGCTGTAGCTGAGGAACCGGACAGTGCTGAATCTGTCCGCTTCGCCAGGGGGTTCCAGATAAGTAAAACCTCCGAGGGCATAACACTGATCCGCGTCCTGCAACCCTGGCCGGGGGCTGATCGACCTTTTGAATACGCTCTGGTCCCGAAAGAGGCTTTCCAAAAAGGCCTGGTAGATAACAAACAATACGATGCAGTGATCGAAGTTCCTGTCGAAAGGGTGGTCGTCACTTCCACAACCCATATTCCGGCCCTAGAGGCACTGGGTGTAGCCGACCGTCTCGTGGGTTTTCCGGGTACGGATTATATCTCGTCGGAGAATACGAGGGGAAGGATAGAATCAGGTGAAGTGGCCAATCTGGGGAACAATGAAATGATGAACACCGAAATGACCCTCAGCATCCGGCCTGATCTTGTGGTGGGCTTTGGTATCGCGGCCAGGAATAAGGCTTATGAAACGCTCATTCGTTCGGGTATTCCGGTGGTCTACAACGGAGACTGGACAGAGCAGACCCCTTTGGGAAAGGCAGAATGGATCAAATTCTTCGCACCTTTTTTCCAGCTGGAGGAAAGAGCCGATTCCCTCTTTGATTCCATAGTTGCATCCTATACGAATGCCCGTGAGCTGGCGGGGAGGGTACAGCAGATCCCTGTGGTAATGAGTGGCGCCCTCTACAAGGATATCTGGTATGCACCCGGAGGAGATAGCTGGGCTGCAGAATTCATCCGGGATGCAAATGGAAGCTATCTCTGGGATGATACCGAAGATACCGGCAGCCTTTCCCTCAGCCTGGAAAGCGTGCTGAGCCGGGCTAAAGAAGCCGATATCTGGATATCACCATCCCAGTTCACCTCTTATGGGGAAATGGAAGGTGCCAACCCGCATTACAAAGAGTTCCGGGCCTTCCGTGACAGGAAGGTCTATACCTATGCCCTTTGCAAGGGAGAGACAGGCGGACTTACCTTTTTTGAACTGGGACCCAACAGGCCCGATCTGATCTTGAGAGACCTGATCCATATTTTTCACCCGGAAATTCTTCCGGATCACGAGCCTACTTTTTTTAAACCCCTTCAATAGTTGAAATCAAAGATCCCATATCAGTTTGCCCTTTTGATCCTCGTCCTGCTGCTTTGCTTCGGGATCAACATCAGCCTGGGATCAGTGGAAATACCTTTTTTAACTACGCTTGGAGAACTTTTGGGCTTTGGGAGCGCAGACGAATCTCAGCAGTATATCATCAGAGAGTATCGACTGCCCAAGGCATTTACGGCTATCCTGGTGGGTGCCGGCCTTTCCCTCAGCGGTTTGCTCATGCAAACCCTGTTCAGGAATCCGCTTGCAGGCCCTTTCGTCCTGGGTATCAGCTCCGGGGCCAGTCTGGGTGCTGCCCTGCTGATCATGGGAGGCGGACTTTTCTCGGCCGGCGTGGTCCTGATAAATGACCTCGCCCTTACCCTGGCGTCCAGTCTCGGAAGTATTCTGGTACTGCTCACAGTCGTTGCCGTGGCCAGGCGGGTTAAAGATACCATGGCCTTGCTGATCATCGGACTTATGTTTGCAAGTATTACGGCGGCTGTGGTCACTGTCCTCTCCTATTTCGCCAAGGCCGAAGAATTACAGCAATACATCTTCTGGACCTTCGGGACTGTGGGAAATCTAAGTGGTTCTCAGGTCCTTGTCCTGGGGGTCATCTGCCTATTGGGACTGTTGTTTAGTATCAGCTCGATCAAATCATTGAATGCCTTGCTGCTCGGGGAGAATTACGCCCGCAGCCTGGGGGTCAGGATCGGCAGGTCCAGAAACCTGATTATTATCGCTACGGGGCTCCTGGCCGGCTCAGTCACTGCCTTTGCGGGACCCATCGCCTTTATCGGACTGGCCGTTCCTCATCTGACCCGCCAGCTCTTCAATACAACGGACCACAGGATCCTTGTTCCGGGAGTGCTTTTATATGGGGCCATCCTGTTATTGCTGTGTGATACCATGGCCCAGCTCCCTTCTTCCTCCTACGTACTGCCCATCAATGCGATCACCTCCATCGTAGGTGCACCGGTGGTCATCTGGCTGTTGCTGAGGAAACGGAATATGATATTTTAGTGCAGTCAACTCAGGGCCTCAGAAGTTTTGAAGAATACCTACCTTAGCTTTGTTTTTAACTCAATAGGGTTGCTGATTTAATGCAAAACGTATTGGAAATATCGAATTTGAGCATCGGATACTCCGGCAGGAATGGGGGGGATACCGTGATCGCCCGGGATCTTAATTTTACCCTGGCCCAAGGGGAATTCGTATCCATCGTCGGGGCCAACGGGATCGGCAAATCGACCTTGCTGCGGACCCTGGCCGGAGTGCAGCGCCAACTTTCCGGACAGGTGCTGATCAACGGCAAATCGATCTATAGTCTTACCCCACAGAAACTGGCCTCCTCCCTCAGTATCGTCCTTACAGAGCCCCTTCCCACCAGAAACTTAACGGTAAGAGAATTGATCAGTCTGGGTCGACAGCCTTATACTAACTGGCTGGGAACGCTTACTGAGAATGATAAAGAGGCCGTAGAATCATCGATAAGGAACACCGGATTGGAAGCCCTGGAACACAGGAAGTGCTATGAACTCAGTGACGGGCAGCTCCAAAAAGTACTGATCGCCAGGGCCCTCGCCCAGGATACCCCCATCATGATGCTGGACGAACCTACGACTCACCTCGACCTGTACCATAAGGTTCAGGTATTAAAGACCATGAAAGGGATCGCCCGGGAATTCGGCAAGACCGTCATTTATACGACACATGAGATCGACCTGGCCATACAACTCTGTGACCAGATGCTCATCCTCGAGAGGTCCGGCCATCATTTCGGGCCACCTTGCAGCCATATTGAGAATCAGAGCTTCCAAAATCTATTTCCCTCAGACCTCATCGATTTTGATTCCGGAACCGGGACCTTTAAAATCAAAAACTAAAGTACCCCAACTCTCCTCTTAAGGTAAGATGGCCTATCTTTACATGAAAATAAAAAGGTGATGAGCACGGAGATCACAATGTTGGTGGTTGCCTTACTGGCTATTCTGTTGGGATTCTTTCTGGGGAACTATATCGAGCGCTTAAAACGCAAATCAATTCAGAGTACCCTGGAGGAAAGGGAGCGTCAATTGGGCAGGAACCGGGAGGAATTGGAGACGCGCCTCAATGCAGAAAAGCAGGTAGTGGAAGACCTCAGGAACGAGAACAGCAGGCTGAACCAACTGGTCACAAGAAATGAGGCCGATCTCGAGAATTTGAGGCAAAAACTGGAAGATCAGAAAGAAGAGGTTGCAGACTTGCAGGAAAAATTCACCAAGGAATTCGAGAACCTTGCCAACAAGATCCTGGATGAGAAAAGCCTGAAATTCACCGAACAAAACCAGAAGAATATCAAACACATCCTCAACCCCCTCCAGGAGAAGATCCAGCTTTTTGAGAAGAAGGTGGAGGAGAGCCAGAAAGAGAATATCAGCATACATTCGGCCCTGAGGGAACAGTTGCTCAACCTGCAAAACCAGAACCTCAAGATCACCAAGGAAGCCGAAAACCTGACCAAAGCCCTCAAGGGAGACAGCAAGATGCAGGGTAACTGGGGAGAACTCGTCCTGGAAAAGGTTTTGGAGAAATCGGGCCTCGAAAAAGACAGGGAATACACCGTTCAGAAAAGCTTCACCAGGGAAGATGGCAGCAGGGTCCTGCCGGATGTGGTCATCAATCTTCCCGACGGAAAGAAAATGGTCATCGACTCCAAGGTATCCCTGACAGATTATGAGCGATTTGTCAATGCCGAAGAGGATCTACAGGAAAAGTTTCTAAAGAATCACATCAACTCCCTTCAAAAACATGTCGATCAGCTCTCCTCCAAGAAATACGAGGACCTGTACGACATGGAAAGTCCGGACTTTGTACTGATGTTTGTTCCCATTGAGACGGCCTTTTCTGTAGCCATCAATCAGGAACCCGCCCTTTACAACAAGGCCTTTGAAAAGAACATCGTGATCGTTACACCTTCAACCCTCCTGGCTACCCTGCGTACCATAGACACTATGTGGAATAACGAGAAACAGCAGCGGAATGCCATAGAGATCGCCAGGCAGGCGGGCGCCCTTTACGATAAATTCGAAGGGTTTGTGACCGATCTGACGAAGGTGGGTAAAAAGATGGACGAGGCGAAGAATGAATACAGGGGGGCGATGAATAAACTCGTAGAAGGAAGAGGAAATATCATCATCAGCATTGAAAAGCTCAAGAAAATGGGCGCTAAGGCCAAAAAGTCACTCCCCGATAAGATCTTAAAAAGAGCTAAGGACGATGATCTTCAGGAGGAGGAACCCAAAACCCCTTTTAACCTCAATTAACATTTTACAGAGTTGAAGCGGCCTCTTCATCGAGGAACCAGCTTAGCTTTCCACCGACAGGTTCTACCAGAGCAGCAGGATATTGCCTGTACCCAGCTGTTTTCTGAAGTATGCTCTGAACTTTGTCGGCCTTACCCGCCCCGGTCACTAAAAACACTACTTCCTTACTGCGGTTGATCACCCGGCCGGTGAGTGTAACCCGTTTTTGACCACTCTCAGGATGGGTGGCCACTTCGCAATTCTGTTCTGAATCCCACAGCTGGATCTCATGGGGAAAAATGGAGGCCGTGTGACCGTCCTCCCCCATTCCGAGGATGACCATGTCGAATACAGGGATTTCAGAATCGGAAGGAAGTTCCCTGTCCAGGAGGATGCCATATCGCAGTGCTTCCACACTGGGCTCGTTCTCCCCCATGATCCGGTGGATATTTCCCTCAGGGACGGGAACATTCCGGAGCAGGTAGTCCCGGGTCATCTTGTAGTTACTCTGCTCATCCTCAGGGGGAACGCATCGCTCATCCCCCCAGTAGAGATACACTTTTTCCCAGTTGATCTTATATCGATCCGTGCTGGAAAGCTCTTCAAAAAGGATCCTCGGGGTACTGCCTCCGGACAAAGCGATATGATATTCTTCACTCTCCCTTATCTTTTTTTCCAGATAGGCGGCGAAGTTTCTCGCCACAGAAGTTTTTGTGTCGTAAACGTGAACCTTCATCTTCTTTATTTAATTACACAGAATCCGGGATCATCGGCCAGGTTGGATCCCGGGTTGCGCCAGGTGTTCTCCCCTTCAATCAGGTCATCTGCATTTTGCGGCCCCCAGACGCCGGCGGAATACCCATAGATCGTAGCGTCCTTACTCGTGCTCCAGTATTGCAGGATAGGATCGACAAATTCCCAGGCAGCTTCCACCTCATCAGCCCTTGCATAGAGGGTGGCATCGCCTTGCATCGCATCGAGCAGGAGTCGCTCATAGGCGGCCATCAGGTTATTTTCGATCAGGCTGTCATAGTAAAAATCCAGATTGGCCCGCTCTACCTTGAATCCCTGTCCCGGTACTTTCACTCCGAATTTGATCAGGATGCCTTCATCGGGCTGGATGCGGATAATAAGTTTATTGTCCTTGTTGAACATGCCTGATTCTGTAAAGATCTTGTGGTGTGGCGGTTTAAAATGGATGACCACCTCGGTCACCTTGGTAGGCATCCGCTTGGCCGTGCGCACATAAAAAGGAACATCCTTCCACCGCCAGTTGTCTACAAAGAATTTGATCGCGACAAAAGTCTCTGTGGTGGAGTCAGGATTCACTCCGTCTTCCTCCCTGTATCCTTTTACCTTCTTTCCATCGATCTCTGCAGCCAGGTACTGCCCCCGGATAATATTTTCTGACAGGCTTTTCTCATCCTTTAAAATTCGGAGGGATTTAAGGGCCTTTACCTTTTCATTCCTGATGGATTCAGCCTCCGCACTTATAGGAGGCTCCATGACCACCAGGGAGACGATCTGCAACAGGTGGTTCTGGAACATATCTCTCATGGCTCCCGCCCCGTCGTAATATCCGCCTCTCTTCTCCACCCCAACGCTCTCGGCATTGGTGATCTCAATATGCTGTATGTAGTTCCGGTTCCATAAGGGTTCGAAGATGCTGTTCGCAAAACGTGTCACGAGCAGGTTTTGTACGGTTTCCTTCCCCAAATAATGGTCGATCCTGAAGATCTGATCCTCATGGAAATATTGGTGCAGGCTGTTATTCAATTTCTTGGCAGAGGCCAGATCATACCCAAAGGGCTTTTCCACTATGAGCCGTTTCCATCCTTTATCTTTATGGGTAAGTCCCTGTTCAGAAAGGTTTTTGGCGATCACCTCGTAAATGTTCGGAGGGGTCGACAGGTAGAAGATGAAGTTGTTGCCCGTCTGATGCTTTTCGTCAAGGGATTCTATCTTCCTGGCAAGCGCTACATAGGACGCCTCGTAACTTGCACCGAGATCGTGATAGTATAGTTTTTGGGCAAATTTCTCTCCGGTCTCCCTGCCTTTTTCCTTGAGATCGCCTTCCAGATAACTACTCTCGAAAATCACCTTTCTCCTGAATTCCTCATCCGAAAATTCCGAGCGGCTGACCCCCAGGATCAGAAAATTCTCAGGCAGATACCCTCCGCAATACAGGTGGAACAGGGCCGGGATCAGTTTCCGGGCCGTGAGGTCACCCGAAGCCCCAAAAATGATCAGCATTTGGCTTTCTGTTCTATCCATTTTCTTCTAGTGTATGTCTGGGAAGGTCCGTCTTCCAAGAAGGGTCCAAAGTACGCACTAAAAGTTAATAATTTCAATTACTTTTGATCGAAATGGTCTCCGGGCCCCGGGAAAAGGGCTGTTCCGAGATCAGATGGAGATTAACATTCACGAATTAGACATACAATACGATCGATATGGCAAAGCAAGGGTATGATTTTGGGTTGATTGGCCTCGGGGTCATGGGCAGGAATTTTATCCTCAACGTAGCAGATAACGGATTTAAAGCTTTTGGATACGATCTCGATCCGGAAAAGGTGAAGGCCCTGCAGGAAGAAGGAGGAGATCTGGATCGCGTAAATGCCACCGATAACCTTAAAACCTTTATTACAGCATTGGAGCAGCCCAGGAAGATCATGTTGCTGGTACCGGCCGGAAAGATCGTAGACAATGTGATCGAAGATCTATTACCCCATATAGATCAGGGCGACCTGATCATTGACGGGGGCAATTCCCTTTTTACTGATACAGACACAAGGGAGTCTTACCTGCGGGAGAAAGGGATACACTTCTTTGGAGCAGGAGTTTCCGGTGGGGCCAAAGGAGCGCGGAAAGGCCCGAGCATCATGCCCGGAGGCTCACGGGAAGCTTATCAGGAAGTCAAGCCCATTTTCGAGGCCGTAGCAGCGAAATACAAGGGAGAACCTTGTGTGGCCTATCTCGGACCCAAATCAGCCGGGAATTACGTGAAAATGGTGCACAACGGCATAGAATACGGTCTGATGCAGCTCACCTCGGAAATATACGACCTCCTTCGCAAGGCAGGAGATATGACAAATGAGGAGATGCACCGACTTTTTGACACCTGGAATAAAGGCCGGCTGCAGTCCTTCCTGGTGGAGATTACGGCAGACATACTTTCAAAGGATGACGAGCACGGTCCCGGCCAGTTGGTCGATAAGATCCTGGATAAGGCCAAACAGAAAGGGACGGGGAAATGGACCTCACAGAACGCCATGGACCTGGGAATCCCGGTGCCAAGTATCGATATCGCCGTCAGTATGCGGGAAATCTCAGCCCTGAAAACCGATCGAATAAAAGCCGAAAAACTCTACGGAAGACCGCTGCCCGGGAAACTCGATAAAGCAGAACTCGAAAAAATGGCTGAGGAGGCCCTTTATTTTTCCTTTGTTATTACCTACGCCCAGGGACTCCATCAACTGGCAGAGGCCTCAGAAGAATACGGATATGACCTGGAGCTGGGAACCATAGCCAAGATCTGGAGGGCCGGTTGTATCATCAGGGCCGCACTCCTGGCTGATATTGCCAGGGCCTACCAGAACGATCCTGGTCTGTCTAACCTGCTGCTGGATGCTTCTTTTGCCAGCGACATTAAGGATACTCTTTCTTCAGTGCGGTCTCTGGTAGCCTACGGAGCCTCTCATGGAATACCTCTGCCCGGGCTATCGAATTCTCTGACCTATTTTGATGCTTACACCTCAGGCCGGCTCCCCCTGAACCTGATCCAGGCACAGCGGGATTACTTCGGTTCCCATACCTATGAGCGCACCGATAAGGAAGGAATCTTCCATACCGAATGGGAAGATTGATCAGGCCGGTCAGAAATTAAAAACACGGCTCAGGTTAAAACCAAAATAGATATTCCCATCTCCCCAGTCGCCTATCGCATTGCCGAGGAAACCGCTTTCAAAAGTAGGCTGGGCATTGGTGAAATGAAGCTGAAAGACATGGCCCCCTGTCTCAATGTCCACCCCGATGGAGAGGGGATTCACAAAGGGAGAACCGTCCGCCCTGTTCAAATGCCAGCCGTAATCCATGTTCAGGCTAAAACGCTTGGAGAGTTTTACCCTGCCACCAAAACCTAAGGCAAACTGGGAGTTATCCTGTGGGGCGTAATCTACGTACCCCTCGTAGAAATAGGTCGGCATCAGCTGGAGGGATACCTTTTCGCTGATCTTTCGGCTGATGAGCAGTTGCTGTGTGAAAGAGGTTCTGTCGCCCAGGGTCACTTCCCTCTGCAGCACCGGTTCGTCAAGAAGTGTATTAAAAGCGACCTGACTGTAGCCTACCAGGGTGACAGGAAAATCATCACTTTGCTGTACGAAGCGATATTTCCCTGAAATATCATAGGTCTTGTTGAAGGAATTTCTGGAAACGGAGAGGTTGAAACCATCCGTGAAACCATAGATGAAGTGAAGGCGGGTGTTGGCAAAATCCAGCCCGAAAAATCCATCCAGACCGGTCTGTATACTGCCAAATCGATGGAAAACAATAAAGTAAAACTCTTTTTGGTTCACCATTTTGGTGGACTCAAAATTCACGATCTTAAGCCCCTTAAAGGCAGCTTCGGCAATTGCAGTTGAATCTGTTTTGTCGATGGATGACAGGAGGTCGTTCTGGGCCAACAGCGGACAAGTCAACAGGAAAGCCCAAAGGACAAGAATTTTTCTTTTCATAGCGGTCAGATTTTGAAAATGAGAAGCGTGCTTTTATTTTAAACTTACGAATTATTTGTCAATCGGACTGACAACAACTTCAAGTGAGATATAGGTATGTAATCTGATTCGACATAAAGACGCAACCAGCGACAGTATACGCCATCTTATTCTTAAGGAACTGAAAATCAACAACTGACTAAAACAATCCAGCTATGAGAAAAGTAAGAACCGCCTTGATGATCGGGGTATTTGTATTTGCCCTGGGCTGCTCAAAAAGCGACAATTCTGAAGGTGCCCCAATGGACGACAATGAGATTACAGATCCCAATGCCGTGAGCTACCAGAGAGATATCAGGCCCATTATGCAGGGGAATTGCCTATCTTGCCATGGTAACCCCCCTACTCAAAATGCGCCCATGTCCCTGACCACATTGAATGAGGTGAAAAATGCGATCGAAACACGGGGTTTGTTATCGCGGATCAACAGCACTACCAGCCCCATGCCGCCAAATGGGCTGATGCCTCAGACTGCACGTGCACTCATCGCGGAATGGGCGAACCAAAATTTTCCTGAATGAGGAGATCCCTGTTTGTCATATGGCTGATCTGCTGCGGATTGGTTTCAGCTCAGGAAACGTATAGAACCGAAGAGGCAAAGATCATCTTTGATGCCTCCACCCCTTTGGAAGATATCTATGCCGTGAACGAGAAGGTAAACATGGTGCTCAGTGAAAACGGTGAGCTGGCCTCTCTCCTTCTGGTGAGAGAATTTAACTTTAAAAAGAAGTTGATGCAGGAGCACTTCAATGAGAATTACATCGAATCAGATAAATACCCAAAGGCTTTTTTTGTTGGAAAGATGGAGTCTTTCGACCGGGAGCTGATCACAGAGGAACCCCAACCTTTTGAACTGAGCGGGGATCTCACCCTGCACGGGGTGACCCGCCCCATTACCACCACAGTACATCTAAACAGGGATGGGGATTCTATTGTTGTGGAAACTGCCTTTGTCGTGAGGACCGAAGATCACAAGATCAAGGTTCCCCGCCTTCTTTTCAAGAAAATAGCCGAAGAGATCCAGGTACAGGTGACGGCCCGGCTGAACAGGTCCTGACCTGCCATTCTCCTACTGGATCTACTTGCTCAAGTACATCTTCCTCCTGGTGTAGAGGTTGTAGAACTCGTCGTCTTTCAGGCTGTCTATAAAAAGGATACTCTCCCCTGTACTCTTCATTTCCGGTCCCAGGTTTTTATTCACATTTGGGAATTTGTTAAAGGAGAATACGGGTTGTTTGATGGCAAAGCCTTCCAGTTGGGGATTGAATTTGAAATCCTTCAATTTCTTTTCCCCGAGCATGATCTTGGTAGCGTAATTCACATAGGGCTCGCCATAGGCCTTGGAGATAAAAGGCACGGTCCTGGAAGCTCTTGGATTGGCCTCGATTATATAGACGACATCGTCCTTGATGGCGAACTGTATATTTATGAGTCCAACCGTATTCAGGGCCAGGGCGATCTTTTTAGTGTGGTCTTTGATCTGTTGCATCACGAACTCCCCTAGATTAAAAGGTGGCAGGGTGGCATTGGAATCCCCGGAATGGATCCCGCAGGGTTCAATATGCTCCATGATCCCGATGATATATACATCTTTCCCGTCACAAATAGCGTCGGCTTCTGCCTCGATGGCCCCGTCCAGGTAATGATCTAGCAGGAGTTTATTGTTGGGGATCTTCTGCAGTAGGTCTACTACATGCTCTTCCAATTCTTCCTTGTTGATCACGATCTTCATTCCCTGCCCGCCAAGTACGTAGGAAGGCCTGACAAGAAGAGGGAACTTCAGTTCTTTGGCCAGCTCCAGCGCTTCGTCTGCACTTTCGGCAACCCCAAATTGTGGATAAGGGATCTCATTCTCCTTTAAAAGTCGGGAGAAGCTACCGCGGTCTTCTGCCAGGTCGAGCGACTTAAAGCTCGTCCCCATGATCTTGATCCCGTATTTATCGAGTTTTTCAGCCAGTTTCAGGGCGGTCTGACCCCCGAGCTGGACTATCACTCCTTCCGGTTTCTCATGCAGGATGATGTCATAGATGTGTTCCCAGAAGACGGGCTCAAAATACAGCTTGTCTGCCGTATCGAAATCGGTGGACACCGTTTCGGGGTTACAGTTGATCATGATGGTCTCATATCCGCATTCGGCGGCAGCAAGGACCCCGTGAACACAACAGTAATCGAATTCGATCCCCTGCCCAATACGGTTCGGCCCGGAGCCCAGAACCACGATCTTCTTTCTGTCGGTCACTTCGCTGTCATTCGTGACATATCGCTCCCCGTCCGGAGTTTCCACTTCTTCCTCAAAAGTGGAATAATAATAAGGGGTCATGGCCTTGAATTCCGCAGCACAGGTATCTACCAGTTTGTAGACCCGGTTGATCCCCAGGGCCATCCTCTTCTTGTGTACTTCGCTCTCGTAGCAATCGAGCATATGGGCGATCTGCCGATCAGCAAATCCTTTCTGTTTGGCCTCCAGCAAAAGCTCTTTTGGCAGGGATTCTACAGTGTATTTTGAAATTTCCTGTTCCAGGAAATGCAGTTCTTCATATTGTTTCAGGAACCACATATCGATCTTGGTGATATCGTGGATCCTTCTCAGAGGGATCCCTAGCTGGATTGCGTCGTAGATGACGAATACTCGGTCCCAACTGGGAATGGTGAGCTTGCTTATGATCTGGTCGTAGTTCGTATACCCCTTTCCATCGGCACCCAGGCCATTCCTCTTTATCTCCAGTGACTGTGTGGCCTTGTGCAGTGCCTCCTGGAAGGAGCGTCCAATGCCCATCACCTCTCCTACCGATTTCATCTGCAGGCCCAGGGTACGGTCTGATCCTTCGAACTTGTCGAAGTTCCACCTCGGGATCTTTACGATCACGTAATCGAGTGTAGGTTCGAACAGGGCCGAAGTAGATTTGGTGATCTGATTTTCCAGCTCGTCCAGGGAATATCCTATTGCGAGTTTCGCAGCTACCTTGGCGATGGGATATCCTGTTGCCTTGGAGGCAAGGGCCGAGGATCTCGACACCCTTGGGTTGATCTCGATCGCGATGATGTCTTCTTTTTCATCTGGGCTTACGGCGAATTGCACGTTGCAACCTCCGGCGAAGTCCCCGATGCTTCGCATCATCTTGATGGCCATGTCGCGCATGCGCTGGAAAGTACGGTCCGAGAGGGTCATGGCCGGGGCCACGGTGATGGAATCACCCGTGTGGATACCCATCGGATCCATGTTCTCGATAGTACAGATAATGACCACGTTGTCATTCTTGTCCCGCAGCAATTCCAGTTCGTATTCCTTCCATCCCATCAGTGCCTTGTCTATCATCACCTCGTGAATGGGGGACACTTCCAGACCCCTGCTGAGCAGTTCGTCAAAATTCTCCGGTTTGTAAACAATGGAGGCACCGGCCCCTCCAAGGGTGTAGGAAGCCCTGATCACCAGGGGAAAGCCGAAATCCTGGGCGATCTCCTTTCCCTTCAGGAAGGAGGTAGCGGTGGCCTGAGGAGCCATGCCCACGCCTATTTGTTCCATGAGTTTCCGGAATTTTTCCCGGTCTTCGGTAATGTTGATCGCGTCTATGTCGACCCCTATGATCTCCACGTCAAAATCTTCCCATATACCTTTGTCTCCTGCCTCTATACAGAGGTTCAGGGCCGTTTGTCCTCCCATAGTGGGTAGAACAGCATCTATATTGGGGTGTTTCTTGAGAACCTCTATGATCGACTTGGTGGTCAGGGGGAGAAGATAGATATGATCAGCCATAGTGGGGTCCGTCATGATGGTTGCCGGGTTACTGTTGATCAGGATGGTCTCAATCCCATCTTCCCTGAGTGACCGCAGCGCCTGTGATCCGGAGTAATCAAATTCGCAGGCTTGTCCGATGATGATCGGACCGGAACCAATGATCAATATCGATTTGAGATCTTCTCTTTTTGGCATAGTGTTCTAATTGTTATTTCGTGATTCAACTGTGATTACAGCGCAAAAAAAAGGTGCTACTTGGAGAAAGTAACACCTTTATATCGCTAATTATCAATCATTTACTTTTTGTGTCGAGGCTCAGAAGATACGCTTAATTTCCTTCTTCCCTTCGCTCTTCTGCTGGCAAGAACCTTCCTTCCGTTGGCCGAGGCCATACGCTCCCTGAATCCGTGTTTGTTCCTTCGCTTGCGCTTTGACGGTTGAAATGTCCTTTTCATGCTAGTCTTTAATTTGTGCGAGAATTTATACCTCGCTCCTTTTCAAAATCTGGGCGCAAATATACGAAGAGTTTTTTCTTTGCCAAATCGATTTGAAAAATATTTAGGATAGTTTTTAGTACTTTTGCCGCAAGTAAGAACAGCGCATCCATGCACCTCAAAACCTTAGCATTTTTTGTCAGTCTTCTGGTATTTTCTCCCTTCAGTAATGCGCAGGAAAAACTGCAGTACAAACTGAAAAAAGGAGACGTGTTCCACGTGCGGCAAGTTGCGCGACAGGACATAGTGCAGGAGATCGATGGAGCAGCTCACGAGGTGACCAACGACCTCAGCGGCACCCTGGAATTCAAAGTTACCGGGAAGACGGAGGACACCTATTCCATCGACATCACCTTCCAGGAACTTTTTATGAAGATGACCTCGAGCATGCAGGGGGTTGTCCTTGAGGTAAATGCACAAGATCTGGAACCAGACAACGTACAATCCCGCATTTTCCACAGCCTGCTCAATGAACCTGTTCATATGACCATGAGGACCAACGGAGACATCGTGGAGGTCAAAGGAGGCGACAGCATCGTGGCTAAAATGATCCGGGCTTCCGGACTGCAGGAGGCCTTTGCCGTCAACATGCTCAGATCGTCCCTTAAAAATGAATTCGGATCCAAAGCCCTGTCTGACAGTTACAAGCAGATGACCTATATTTATCCAGACAAAAATATCAAGGTGGGAGACACCTGGAAAAACAGTTATTCAGGAAAACTGAACGCCAACACCCTCTGGAAACTAGATTCACTGGACGGTAAGAAGGCCTCGATTAGCGGAACAGCTGAAATCGTTATGAAGATCGAAGAGCCGGCTACAACCATGGTGTTGGACGGCACTCAAAACACGAGTGTCACCACCGACCTCAGATCTGGTTTTATCCTCAAGATGAAAGTGGAAGGAATTTCGAAAGGGTATTCGACCCTTGCCCAGATGGGGACACAGAAGATCCCCACGACGATCACCTCCTCTATAACCTATGAATTAATCCAATAGAAATATGTTCAATAAAAATATCAAGCTGGTCCTTACGGCTGCCATCGTAGCTTACGCCATCTATCAATTTGTGGAAGGATATATCGGAAATGGAATTTTCCTCATCCTCCTCTCCCTCATTTTCGTATTCCTGTATTTCAGGAATGAGATTATCCTCCTCGCTTTCCTGAGAATGAGAAAACAGGACATGGAGGGAACGGAAAGATGGCTGGAGAAGATCAAAAATCCCGAGGCCGCCTTAACCACCAAACAACAGGGTTACTACAATTACCTCTTCGGTATCATTTATTCACAAAAGAACCTCACCCAGGCAGAAAAATACTTCCGCAAGGCCCTGAAACTGGGACTGAATATGGATTATGACCTGGCTATGGCCAAATTGAGCCTCGCCGGGATCGCCATGCAAAAAAGGAGAAAAAGGGAGGCAACCACCCTTTTACAGGAAGCCAAGAAGCTCGACAAGAACAATATGCTCGGCGAGCAGATCAAAATGATGCAGCAGCAGATGAAAAAGATCTGATGCTTCCCCTTATCGGGACACCGTATAATAACCCTTTTCCGGGATTTCTATGGTGTACTCTTTTGCGGAGGCATTATTCAGATGGGGTTCCCTTAACCAGGGGTTGTGCCGCTTCAGGATCTTGTAATTAATCCCGTATTCTTTGGCAAAGGTCGCAAAGTCCTCCACCGGTTTGTCAATCTTCACATTAAATGTAGGGACATTGGCATACAGGTCTTCCTTCCCGAGCTCAAAACCGTATTTTTCAGGATGTGTCAGGATCTCTTTGATCGCCAGGATCCTGAATACGTACCTGCCGGTCTCCTCCCCTAACAGGAGATTGTAATAATCTGTCTCCTGTTGGATGCCCATGTACCGGTTGATCGCTCCGGCGCCCGCATTGTATGAGGCCGCAGCCAGGGTCCAGCTGCCAAATTTTTCCTTGTTCTTTTTCAGGTACTCGCAGGCCAGCTGGGTAGCCATGCCGAGGTGGTAACGCTCATCGACATTGCCATTGACCTCCAGACCGTACTCTTTTCCCGTCCCCTTCATGATCTGCCAAAAACCGGCAGCACCTGCTGGGGAAACTACATTCTGTAATCCGCTTTCGGCCACGGCCAGGTATTTGAAATCATCCGGGATCCCATTTTTAGCAAGTATGGGCTCAATGACCGGAAAATATTTATTCGCCCTTTTCATCAAGAGAACGGCATTGGACTGCCAGTAGGTGTTTACGAGGAACTCACGATCAATCCTTTCCATGATCTCCGGATCTTCCTGAGGCACTTTCTCCCCCGCAAAATTCAGGTCGGCCGGAATCTCTATGGCCGTGATGCGGTATTCCTCGGCAACGCTCTTATCGGAATTATCAACAATAGTTACCTGCTTTTCAGGTTCATAGGAAAGATGACCCTGCTGTACGGCAAATATCAGGGTGCTCCCGATAAAGAGCACGCCACATATCATCAGAATAGACTTTATAATTTTCATGGTTTTCTTTTTTGAAGGTACTCAAAGGTATAAATAAGAACTTCCTCAATCCAAAATAATTGCAGGTAAACGTTCATTGAACCATTTATATCTGTGAATGATCATAGTATGGGTGCCATTTTTAACTGATATACAGTCTTTTATATACTGTTTGGGGAAGACAGCATCTTTTTCTCCGTGGATATGAACGACACCAGGATCACATTCGCTTTGACTCCAATTAACGATCTGGTCGAGCGCCCAGTCCAGGTAGTATTTATCCCTGACATCCAGGTATTCCTTATAGAGATCGATGCGCTGGGTAACGGTCTCACCGAAGGCATATTTCGCCACCAGATCGAGATTGTTTACCAGACCTGTCGGAAGTAGTTTGTGAAGACGGGTATATTTTGCGAATACGAGTCGCTTCGGCATTTCGGACCTCTTCTTGACACTGGAGATGATGATCACTTTTTTTACGGGCATCTGCCTGGCCATCTCCTGCACCAGCATCCCACCGAATGAGACGCCTATCAGTACGGGATCAGTTTCCCCGATCTGTTCATTCATCTTTCTTGCGTATGCAGACAGGGTCATCCCCTTCTCCGGAACGAACCATTCCAACAGGTGGATCACAAAACGGTCCTCAGGCAATCGGATGTTCTTAAAGATCTTGCTATTCGCTGCCATTCCAGGCATCATATACACATGAATCTTTTGCTCCATCATATCATACCGAACATCATATTTCTTAGGAATTTAGCATTTTTTTCACTACTTTTGAAGTCCGTCTGAATTGGAAACGAGGATTTTAGTAACCTCTTTTCAATTTTATTTTGCAGCCCAACCAGATTACGATAGTATCGTAATTTTTTTGTCTGAAACCACTATAAAACTAACTATATGAATCAAATAGTCATTAACGACAATAGTTTCTTGCGACAGTTCGAGACTAGGGTAAACGGTCATCTGGCAAAGATCGAATATTCGTCCCAGGAACGAAAGGTATTCCTGACCAAGCTGGTCATACCCGAGGAGATCTCTTCGGAAGGATTCCACGAGGAATTCATAAAGTCAGTGCTGCACCACATACAGGAAAAGAACCTGAGGGTAGTTCCCACAAGTCCGCAGATCGCCGGTTTTTTAAGAAAGAACAGGCAGTACAAGGAAATGTTGCCCGTAGGCATCAGGATCTAAAAAGTTCAACCTCCTTCCGGAGGTTTTTTTATGCCGTAATACTTTCGGGAATAAAATCAAATCTGACCAATCCGTCCTCATCAATACGCGTCAGTTCAATCCTGTGCAATGTATTGACAAGAGCCGGATCCCATGGCGCCTTCACCTTTACGTAGTTCTCGGTGAACCCGTGAATATATCCGCCTTTGTTCTCCCCTTCAAAGAGGACGGTGCGATATGTTCCCAGCTGACTTTCATAGAAGGCCCTCCTTTTTTTGACCGACAGGCCCCTAAGCATTTTGCTTCTCTTGTTCCGGATCTTCATCGGCACCGGATTGGGCATGCGTTCTGCTTCCGTATTGGCGCGCTCTGAATACGTAAAAACGTGGAGGTATGAAATGTCGAGTTCATTCAGGAAGTGATATGTCTCCAGGAATTCTTCTTCCGTCTCCCCGGGAAAGCCTACGATCACATCCACTCCTATACACGCATGAGGCATGGTCCTTTTTACGTGTGCCACCCGCTCTTCGTATAATTCCCGCAAATACCTGCGTTTCATTCGCTTTAGAACAGCATTGCTCCCACTCTGCAGCGGAATGTGGAAATGAGGTACAAAGGTCCTGGAACGCGCTACAAAAGCTATGGTCTCGTCCCTTAGGAGGTTGGGCTCAATGGAGGAGATACGCAAACGCTCTACCCCTTCTACCCTGTCCAGCGCCTGGACAAGTTCAAAGAAAGTGTGTTCGTGTTTCTTGTTTCCAAATTCCCCCTTGCCGTAATCCCCAATGTTGACCCCGGTCAGGACGATCTCTCTGATACCCTGGCCTGCGATCTCAGCTGCGTTTTTCAGCACATTGTCGAGCGTATCACTTCTGGAGATCCCTCGGGCAAGGGGAATGGTACAGTAGGTGCACTTGTAGTCGCATCCGTCCTGTACTTTTAGAAACGCACGGGTCCTGTCACCCAGGGAATAACTTCCCACATAGAAGTCGGCTTCCTGTATCTCACAGGAATGCACAACCCCCATATCGTTCTTGCTGAGGTCTGAGAGGTAGTCAGTGATCTTGAATTTTTCAGTGGCCCCGAGTACCAGGTCCACGCCATCCACCGCGGCAAGCTCTTCAGGCTTAAGCTGGGCATAACAGCCCACGGCGATGAGAAAAGCGTCGGGATTCTGCTTCTGGGCCTTTCTGACGATCGTTTTGAATCGCTTGTCGGCATTCTCGGTGACGGAGCAGGTGTTGATGACATAGATGTCTGCCTTCTGCTCAAAATCGACCTGTTCATAGCCCAATCCCGTAAAACTCCTCGCGATAGTGGAAGTTTCCGAGAAATTAAGCTTACAGCCCAGGGTGTAAAAAGCGACTTTCTTTTTCATGCTCCTCATTCCAGATCAAAGGCGGGCAAAGATACGGCTTTGGTTTCGGTATGAAAAATCAGGATGACAGCAACTGGTGTACACCTAGTACTTTCTCCACTTCTTTGTGATCTCGAAGACGTGTTCCAGGATGGCCGCTTCTTTCTCGTCGAAGGTCCTTCCCCTCCTCGCCATCATCACTTTGGCCGCTTCAAAGGCCTTTTGTGTGTGGTAGGTGGAGAATCCGGTGGCACCTCCCCAGCTAAAACTGGGCACGAAATTCCTGGGGAATCCGGGTGTGTAAATATTGCAGTTCACCCCGATCACAGTTCCCGTATTGAACATGGTGTTGATGGCAGTCTTGCTGTGGTCCCCCATCATCAGCCCACAAAATTGCAACCCGGTCTGGTCGAATCGTTCTGTGGCGTAATTCCAGAGCCTTACTTTGGCGTAGTTGTTTTTGAGGTTGGAGTTATTGGAATCGGCTCCAATATTGCACCATTCCCCGAGGACAGAATTTCCGAGGTAGCCGTCGTGGCCCTTACTCGAATATCCGAAAATAACAGAGTTATTGATCTCACCACAGACCTTACCGTAGGGTCCAATGGTGGTGGGGCCGTAGATCTTGGCGCCCATTTTTACCACCCCGTGCTCACATAATGCAAAAGCTCCCCGGATCATATTCCCCTCCATGACCTCAGAATCCTTTCCGAGGTAGATAGGCCCTTCCGTGGCATTCAGGATACTGAACTCTACTTTAGCCCCCTCTTCCAGAAAGATATTTTCAGGGTTGATGACCCTGTTCGAGCCAGGGATGGGAGCACTTTTCCGATCCTGGGTAATCAGGTCGAAGTCCTGCTGTAGGGCCTCCCCGTTTCGGGAAAAGATATCCCATGTATGTTTTATCCTGATGACCTCACCCTTCCACTGCTCTTTATTCAGCACTGCGAGATCCGATGCGCTTTTGGGTTCTGAAGACCGGTAAGCCACCAGAGTTGAATCTATAAAAAGTGCCGATCCGGCCTTTAAATCGCGGATCGATTTGACCAGTTCAGGAACAGGAAGAAAGGAGGGATCAATATATATGTTATCAGACTCGGACTTAAGAGGGTATTTGATCTGCAAATATTCTTCTGTGAGGTAGGAGATCTCGAACTGGAGGTATTTTTCCCATTTCTCGCGGAGTGTCAGAATCCCGACTCTGATCTCCCCCACTGGCCTGGTGAAGGTAAAAGGCAGGAGTGAGGTCCTTACTTCACTGTCGAACAAAATGTAGTTCATGCCTGAGAATTTTAGTCAAATGTAAAAAAATAACGCCCCCGATCAGGATCGGAGGCGTTTGTTTATGATGAACTCCTGCTTTTAGCGGACAAGAGTACAATTTTTTAATTTACTTCTTGAACTTCTTGTACTTGTTCTTGAATTTATCGATCCTTCCGGCGGTATCTACCAGTTTGGCCTTCCCTGTGTAAAATGGATGGGAAGATCTGGAAATCTCAAGCTTTACAAGGGGATATTCTACCCCATCAACCTCGAGGGTTTCTTTGGTCTCTGCTGTAGACTTAGTGATGAACACGTCGTCATTAGACATGTCCTTAAATGCTACCAGTCTGTAATTCTCCGGATGTATACCTTTTCTCATCGCAATACGTCTTCAATTTCAGGCTGCAAATGTAATTATTTTTTTTAGCATTGCACAACAAGTAGAACAAAATCCTTCTTAAAAAATTGTACCTTGGAGGTGTAACAAATCGGCCTTAAAAGCCACTAACTAATCAGTAAACCCAAAAAATAATCAACGAAATGGAACAAACGCAACCTAAAATTGGAAAATTCTCACTCAATTACGGCCTGATCCTCGGTGCCGTTAGTGTGGTATTCGGTCTCATGCTCTTCTCCATGGACGCCCATACGTCTCAGGACACCAGCAATACGGTGATCGGGATCGTACTGGCAGTGGCCATAGTGATTTGGGCCCTGATCAATTTCCGAAAGGCCAATGAAGGAAAGCTTTCCCTCGGGCAGGCTATCAAAATGGGAATCGGTATCTGCCTCGTCTCCGGGGTTATCTATATAGTTTATCTGATCCTGCTGGCCAATGTCCTGGACACTGATTTTATCACCAAAATAGCCGAGAATACCAAAAGAGCAGCTGAGGAAGCAGGTGTTATGACAGCAGAACAAATCCAACAACAATACCAGGGTACGATCGATTATTTCTGGATCTCATATCCCTTTATCCTGATCGCGAGCGTGATCCAGGGTCTTATAATCGGGTTGATTGGTGGCCTTATCTTCAAAAAATCCTAAGCACTCCTTTTAAAGGATTGTTGTATTTTTGAAAGGAAGAAGCATTGATACTCCATGAGCTTATCCATTGTCATTCCTTTACTGAACGAAGAAGAATCCCTGAAAGAACTACACGATTGGATCGCATCAGTGATGCTGTCCAATCGTTTTTCGTATGAGGTCATCTTTATAGACGACGGGAGTACGGATGGGTCCTGGGAGATCATCACCCGCCTCGCTGCCGAAAATGAAACCGTCAAGGGTATTCGCTTCCTGAAGAATTTTGGTAAATCCCAGGCCCTGCACGCCGGATTTCGGAGAGCCACAGGGGATATCGTCGTCACGATGGATGCCGACCTGCAGGACAACCCCGAAGAGATCCCGGAATTGGTTAGATTGATCGAAGAAGAGGGATACGACCTGGTTTCCGGTTGGAAAAAGAAACGGTATGACCACGCCCTGACCAAGAACATCCCCTCCAAACTATTTAACTGGGCAGCCCGCAGGACCTCCGGTGTGAAGTTGCACGACTTCAATTGTGGCCTTAAAGCCTTCCGAAAGGAGGTGATCAAGACCATAGAAGTGAGTGGAGAGATGCACCGTTATATCCCGGTCCTGGCCAAAAATGCCGGGTTTTCGAAAATAGGGGAAAAGGTTGTGCAGCACCAGGCCCGTAAGTTCGGGAAGACCAAATTCGGGGCCGACCGCTTTATCAATGGTTTCCTCGATCTGATCACCATCTGGTTTGTGTCCAAATTCGGGAAGAGACCCATGCACCTCTTCGGAGCTTTGGGTGTATTGATGTTTATCATCGGATCGGGATTTGCCCTTTACCTGGGGATCGACAAGCTCTTTATCAACCCTACGGGCAGGTTGCTGAGCGAAAGGCCGCAATTCTATATCGCCCTGACCTCCATGATCATAGGAACCCAATTCTTCCTGGCCGGTTTCCTCGGGGAGATCATGGTACGATCCCGAAAGAATGAACCCCGGTATACGGTTTCCGGAGAAATAAACCTGGTGCCCAGGGCAAAGGAATATTCTTCTTAAATTTACACGGATTTCCAACACAATTCCCATGAATGACATCCTAGCGACGGCCAAGACCTGGCTCACCGATTTTTTTGATCCAGCAGTCAAGAAAGAAATACAGCACCTCATCGAGAATGATCCCGAAGAATTGAAGGACCGGTTCTATAAGAATATGGAGTTCGGCACTGGCGGGATGCGGGGTGTTATGGGAGTGGGCACTAACAGGATCAATAAATACACCCTGGGAAAAAGCACTCAGGGGCTGAGCAACTACCTTCGCAAGGTCTATCCGGATACGTCCCTGAAGGTTGTGATCGCGTACGACTGCCGTCATAACAGCGATACACTGGCCAGAACTGTGGCCGAAGTGTTTTCAGCCAACAAGATCAAGGTATATCTCTTTTCGGAACTGAGGACTACGCCAGAGCTGTCCTTTGCCGTCCGGCACCTGGGTTGCCAGGCCGGGGTAGTACTCACTGCCTCCCACAACCCGCCGGAATACAATGGATACAAGGTCTACTGGACTGATGGAGGGCAGATCGTCCCACCCCAGGACAAAGAGATTATTGGGGAGATCAACAGGCTGAAAATAGAAGATGTTAAGTTCAAAGCTGATGAATCTTTTATCGAGCTCATCGATAAGGAAGTAGACGAAGCATTTATAAACGATTCCGTGCAAAACGGCAATTTCAACGCCCCCGGTAAAGACGACTTCTCTATCGTCTTTACTTCCCTACACGGAACCTCCATTACAGCGATCCCGGAAGTGCTGAAAAGGGCCGGATACAGCAAGGTCACCATCATTGAGGAACAGGCAAAACCAGACGGGGCATTCCCCACAGTAGTATCCCCTAACCCTGAAGAACCGGAAGCCCTTACCCTGGCGATGAAAAAGGCTGAGGAGATCGGGGCAGACATGGTAGTGGGAACCGATCCCGACAGTGACCGCCTGGGAATCGCGGTAAGAAACCCAGAGGGAGACATGGAATTGCTGAACGGGAACCAGACCATGGTCCTGATGACCAAGTTTTTACTGGACCAGCACAAGAAGAAAGGATTCAAAGGCAATGAATTCATCGCCTCCACCATTGTATCCACACCCATGATGCAGGACCTGGCCGATGCCTATGGGGTGGAATGCAAGACTTCCCTCACCGGATTCAAATGGATCGCAAAGATGATCGTGGATTACCCTGTACAACATTTTATAGGTGGAGGGGAAGAGAGTTTTGGTTTTATGGTTGGCGATTTCGTCCGCGACAAGGATGCGGTCACCTCTACCCTGCTGGCCTGTGAGATCGGATCTATGGCGAAGGCCAAGGGCAGTTCTTTTTATGAGGAGCTGATCAAATGCTATGTGGAATTCGGATTCTACAAGGAAAAATTGGTTTCCCTGACCAAAAAAGGGATGAGTGGTGCACAAGAGATCGCACAAATGATGCAGGATTACAAGGAGAATCCAGTGAAATCCCTGGACGGCTCTGAGGTGATCACCGTTGACGATTACAATACCTCCACCTCCACAGACCTCAGGACGGGCAAGGTCACCCCCATCGCCCTCCCGAAGTCGAACGTCCTCATCTACACTACCGAAGACGGCACCCGCATGGCAGCCCGGCCGAGTGGTACTGAGCCTAAGATCAAATTCTATTTCTCAGTGAATACAGAGCTGAAAAATGCGGCTGATTTCAAAAAGGTCAATGAGACCATGGACACCAAATTGTCCCGAATCCTGCACGAACTGAACCTGGACTGATGAACTACTTCAGAAAGATCCTG
Organism: Muriicola marianensis; assembly: GCF_014638095.1. Lineage (GTDB taxonomy): Bacteria > Bacteroidota > Bacteroidia > Flavobacteriales > Flavobacteriaceae > Muriicola > Muriicola marianensis. The sequence goes on along the minus strand of NZ_BMFH01000002.1, from coordinate 572,858 downwards.
CGTTTTGCGGTACCCTACCGGAAATACGCCTTTCTCAATATCTTTTTCAATCTCCTGTACGCCTTGTTCAGCGCCCTGTCCTTTGCAGCACTGATCCCCATGCTGGACGTGCTTTTCAAGCAGACCGAGAAGGTGTATGATGAACCTGTCTATACGGGTATTGGGAACCTTAAGGACTATGCGCAGGAATACCTGAGTTACCGTCTCACCTCCTATTCAGAATCGGATGAAATGCAGGCTCTCGTGCTGGTGATCGGTCTCGTTCTAGTGCTTTTCCTTCTGAAAAATCTATTTAATTACCTGGCGATGTACTTCATTACCTTTCTCAGGAATGGGGTGCTCAAAGACATCAGGAATAACATGTATAGAAAGATTACGGAGTTGCCCATCGCTTTTTATTCCGAAAAGCGGAAAGGGGATGTGATCGCAAGGATCACTTCAGACGTCCTGGAGATACAGCATTCCTTTCTCTCAATCCTGGAACTCCTGGTAAGAGAACCGCTGACCATTCTTTTCACGATCGCTGTCATGTTCTTTATCAGCGTGAAGCTTACCGTCTTCGTATTTATCTTTATCCCATTAGCGGGTATGATCATTTCCCGCATCGGAAAATCCCTGAAAAAACAGTCGGACCGGGTACAGAGGGAACAGGGGGAATTCCTCTCTATCGTGGAGGAAACACTTGGGGGATTGAGAGTGATCAAAGCTTTTAATGCCGAGTCGAGGTTTTTCAAGGTTTTCAGCGCCTCCACCGAACGGTTTTTCCATTATTCCAACAAACTCCTTAACCGTCAGAACCTGGCGAGTCCCACCGGTGAGTTCCTGGGTATTGTGGTCATAGGGGTTTTGTTGTGGTTCGGGGGAAAGATGGTCCTGGTAGACAAGACTCTGGATGCGTCTTCTTTTATCGCGTATATGGGGCTGGCCTATAATATTCTCACCCCGGCTAAGGCCATCAGCAAGGCGTCTTACGGCGTAAAGAAAGGAAATGCCGCCGCCGAACGGGTCCTGCAGATCCTCGAGACTGAAAACCCTATCAAGGATGCAGAAGATGCCCTGGATAAAAGTGAATTTCAATCGGCCATCACCCTGGAAGACATCTCATTCAAATACGAAGAGGATTGGGTGCTCCAGAACTTCAGCCTTGAGGTACCCAAAGGCAAGACCGTAGCCCTGGTAGGACAATCCGGTTCCGGTAAAAGTACCATCGCAAACCTCGTCACCCGATTTTACGATGTGGACCAGGGGGAGATCAAGATCGATGGGGTCAATATCAAAAGCCTGACGAAACAGTCTCTCAGGGGACTCATGGGGCTGGTCACCCAGGAATCCATCCTGTTCAATGATACCGTGCGAAACAACATAGCACTGGGCAGGGAAAATGCGACAGATGATGAGATCGTGGAAGCGGCGAAGATCGCCAATGCCCATGAATTCATCTCCCAGCTTCCCCAGGGTTATGATACCAATATAGGGGACAGCGGAAACAAGTTGAGCGGCGGACAGAAGCAACGGTTATCCATTGCCCGGGCAGTGTTGAAAAACCCTCCTATCATGATCCTTGATGAGGCCACTTCCGCCCTGGATACGGAGAGCGAGCGCCTGGTTCAGGACGCCCTCGAAAAACTGATGGCCCATCGTACCTCCCTGGTGATCGCCCACCGCCTTTCGACCATACAGAAAGCAGATGCCATTATAGTTTTAGATAAAGGAAAGGTCCTGGAAACAGGTACCCACGAGGCTCTGATGGCTAAGAAAGGGGTCTACCACAAATTGGTGGCCATGCAATCCTTTGACTAAAGACTTCATAGTCCCGACCCGTGATTCGGTATTAAAATTGCTACATTTAACCTTAAACGGTCGTCGGATTAAACCTTTGGCGTAAAACACCGTCTTAGGGAAATAACAGACTAACTTTGATTGCTGAAGAAACCTTAGTTCGAGAACTCAAACAAAAGGAGACCCAGGCCAAGGCCTTTGAGGTGCTTATCAACACCTATAAAGAACGCCTTTACTGGCATATCCGGAGGATAGTCCTCGACCATGACGATGCCGATGACGTATTGCAAAACACCTTTATCAAGGTTTTTCGGAACATCGACAAATTCAAGGGGGATAGCAAACTGTACTCCTGGATGTACCGCATCGGCACCAATGAGGCCCTGAGTTTCCTCAAGAGCAAATCGAGGAAACTGGGGGTGAGCAGCGATGAACTCATAGAGAGAAAGGCAGATAACCTTCAGGCCGATGTGTATTTCGAAGGGGATGCCATACAATTGAAGTTGCAGCAGGCCATCGCACGCCTGCCCGAGAAACAGAAGCTGGTCTTTAATATGAAGTACTATGAAGAGATGAAATACGAGGAGATCGCAGAGATCCTCGACACATCGGTGGGCGGTTTAAAAGCCTCCTACCACCTGGCCACAAAAAAAATTGAGGCCTTTCTAAAATCAGATTAAACCCTTGACAGTGAGCACTGTCATACCTAAGACATGAAAGAGATACCAAAAAAGAACGGTTTTACAACTCCCCCGGGATACTTCGAGGGCCTGTCTGAGCGTGTCCTGAACAAATTGGAGGAAAAGGACACTTCTGCACTGCCTTCGAAAGAGGGTTTTAAGATCCCTGAAGGTTATTTTGACGGGTTGGAAGAGAAGATCCAGGACAAAACACTGCAACGGGAAACGAAGGTTTTTACTCTGAAACCTTTCAGACCTTTCCTATATGCAGCGGCCGCTATTGCTGTCCTTGTTGTGCTGATCATTGGGTTGGAAAAGAACAACACGAGTACTCCCACCTTTGACGACCTTGCCCAGGCGGAGATCACCCAGTATATCGAGTCGCGAGACCTGGAGCTCAGCAGCTACGAATTGGCCGAAGTACTTCCGGTTTCCGAGCTGGAAATCGGTGATTTCATGGAATCCTCCGTAGACCAGGATGAGATCCTGGATTACCTCGAAGATTCCATAGATGATTTGGACGAATTAAATATCGAAACACATGAAGAGTATCAGTAAGTTATTAATCCTGGCCCTGCTCCTGTCCTGCACCCTGAGTTTTGCACAGACCGGGTCGGGTATGGACAAGATAAAATCCCTGAAGATCGCCTTTATAACAGAAAGGTTGAGCCTGACCAGCGATGAGGCAGCCGTATTCTGGCCAGTGTACAATGAACACGAAGCTGCAATGGAGGAGCTCAGGTTACGGGAACGGGATGAGATACGCAACAGACTGCAGGATTTCCGGAACATGTCTGATCAGCAGATCCAGCAGCTGATGGACCAGTACCTGGCATTGCAGGAAGAGCGGAACAGGAAGAACACGGCATTTTTGAAACGGATGACGAACCTGATCTCGGCCAGGAAAACATTTTTACTGATCAAGGCGGAGGACGATTTCAAGAGAAGGCTGCTCCAGCAGATCCGTCAACGGAGGCAATAGACAGAAATCGATAAATAGCATTGAAAAAGGGGCGATTGGCCCCTTTTTCTATTAAACCCCCGGCTTTTTCTGCAGTCTTAGAGATATAACCCATAAAAAAACTGTTATGAAAAAGCTTAGAATTCTATTGATCGTAGTCGCCCTGTTCGGGGCCATGAGTGCCGTGAATGCACAACGAGTGGTGAAGGTGTACCCCAAGCACGGCACGGTGGTGACCACCATCCACAAGCCTAAACTCGTCATTCACAAAGGAATACGCTATCACCTTGCAGACGGGGTGTGGTATAAGACAAGGGGCAGGAAATATGTCGTTTGTGCAGCCCCCAGGGGGATCGTGATCAACACACTCCCTAGAGGTCACAAGGTGGTCTTAGTAAAAGGGAGAAAGTACTTTGCCTTCAGAGGCGTGCATTACCAGAGAATTGGCAGGACCTATAAGGTTGTTTATATATAATTAGATTTGGGTTGACTTTTTAAAAGGAGTCGTTTGTTAGTTGGAAAAGGGTAGACCATGTCTGCCCTTTTTTATTGGAATTCAAGTTTGGAGATCCGGAATTTTCCGGCTGCATATGCGGTAGAATCGTTTACAAACCGAAGTGTATAAAAGGGTTCTGCCGAGAGGGATGACCACTGTTTCCCCCTGTCAGAAGAATAGTATATGCCGGAGTATGAAACCGCGACAAGTCCCTGCCCCCCTGTATCTGGTATGAACTGAACACAACTAGTATACCCGGGAAGTCCTCCCTCCGCCAAGAGCTCCCAGGTCCGGCCCCCGTCCTCAGTCAAGGCTTTGTTCCCTGCCATTCCTTCAGGATTTGTATAATCTCCTCCCATGGCAATCCCTACTTCATCTGAATAAAAATCAAGGGTATAGATCCCCAGGGTCGGTTCATCACTGCGAACAGGTGTCTCAAATACTTCCCAGCTCCTGCCCTTGTCCGGTGTAAACCAGACCCGACCTTCCGTAGTACCTATCCAGGCCCTGTCTCCCACAATCGCAATATTGGTGTTGCTGGCCGCAAAAGCCCCTTCGCCCGGAATCGTTTCCGGCAGGTCAGCACAATCCATTTTGTTCCAGGTAGATCCTCCGTCCCTGGTGATGAGCAGGGATAAGCATCCACCCATCTCATCCCCTGCTGCCAGTCCTTCCTTTTCATTCCAGAAAGCCATGGCGTCGTAGAAAACCCCTTCCTCATCTTCTTTATATACCAGTTCCATCAGACCCTGGTTCCCTGTTTTAAAGAGAAGGGCTGGCCTTCCTGCTGAGAGCATAAAAAAATCTGACGGGGTATGTGCCACCGCCCGGAATTCAGGGTAAATAGTATCGTAGCGTTGTTGTTTGATCCTGATCTGTCCGGATTGCAGATCCAGGGCACCAAAAACCCCGCCGGTGCCTGCAAAAGCCACACTGCCTTGCATCACTTCCAGGGCCCGAATACTGACGGAATCCGTAAAAAGGTCCGTGACCTTTACTGTGCTGAATGTTTTTACCTGTTTTTTTTCGGAACAGCTGAGAAGCAGGATGGACAGGAACAGGAATATGAAAATTCGCATGGGTGATAATTTCATCAAAAATACAGGGAATCCTCTCCAAAACGATACCTTTGCGGTCTAAAATTTTCTAATGCGCCTTCACAGAAACCTTGTCTTTGCCGTGGTAGACGGACTTGATTTGATCTTCAATGAAGGGGTCTATGCCTCCAAGGCCGTGGAACAGATCCTGAAGAGAGATAAGCGGTGGGGATCCAGAGACAGAGGATTCATTGCCGAGACCCTTTATGACATCGTGCGCTGGAAACGGTTATACGCCGAGATTGCAGAGGTCAGAGAACCCTTTGACCGCTCCAATTTCTTCCGACTTTTTGCGGTGTGGGCCGTACTGAGGGGTATACCCCTGCCCAACTGGAAGCAACTGGAAGATACGCCTGCCCGCCGGATCAAGGGAAGGTTCGACGAGCTTTCAAAGATCAGGAAATACCGGGAGTCTATCCCCGACTGGATGGACGAACTCGGGCTGGAATCTTTTAAAGAAGCTTTCTGGGAAAAGGAGATCCACGCCCTGAACCAGCCGGCGCCTGTAGTTTTAAGGACCAACACCCTCAAGACAAGCCTGCCCTTCCTACGAAAGCACCTCCTCGATGAAGGAATCGCGACGGATCCCATACAGGGATATCCACATGCCCTGGTCCTCAAGGAACGAACCAACGTCTTTACTACCCAGGCCTTCAAAGACGGACTCTTTGAAGTACAGGATGCCTCCTCCCAACTGGTAGCACCCATGCTGGAAGTAGAGCCCGGAATGCGGGTGATCGATGCCTGTGCAGGCGCCGGGGGCAAGTCGCTTCACCTCGCCGCTCTGATGGAAAATAAGGGACAGTTGATAGGACTCGACATCTATCCCCAAAAATTACATGAACTAAAGAGACGCGCTCGCCGCAACGGGGTACACAATCTGGAGACCCGCCTGATCGAATCGACAAAAACGATCAAAAAACTACATGGGAAAGCCGATCGGGTTTTGATCGATGTCCCTTGTACAGGGCTGGGCGTGTTGAGGCGGAACCCGGATACCAAGTGGAAACTCCAACCCTCTGATCTGGACGGGATCACGGAAACCCAAAAACAGCTTTTGACAGACTACAGCAAAATGGTAAAACCCGGAGGCAAAATGGTCTACGCTACCTGTTCCATCCTGCCCCGCGAAAATTCAGAACAAATTGAGGAATTCCTGAAAAGCCCGGAAGGAAACTCCTTTGAGCTGGAGAAGGAGCGTCATGTATTTGCCCATTCTTCGGGATACGATGGTTTTTATATGGCATCACTCCGTAGTAAATAAGGCAAGTACCCCTCGGCTTTCTGAAGTAATGAACAACACCCCTTGAAAACTGACCCGGAGTGCAGGGCGAAAAGAAGCAGATTTAGTGTAAATTTGTGGCTTCATTACAAGCTCTTTAAACCTTCTACATGATCTATTTTTTCGGGGACCCCGCACACAAGGTATACGCACTGGAAGCCCAAAGGGAATTGAGTGGCACGGATACGGAGAAACTGATATGGCTTTTTGGCAATCAACCCCTATTGAAAACGGCGTCTCTCGACGCTTTTTTTGTTGGGCCCAGAGCTGCCATGATCACTCCCTGGAGTACCAACGCCACGGAGATCACCCAGAACATGGGAATTGAAGGGATCAGCAGGATCGAGGAATTCCACGCTGTAAAAAAAGATTTCAGGGATTATGACCCTATGCTCTCCCAGAAATATGACAGACTGACCCAGGATGTATTTAAGATCTTTGTGGAGATTGAAACGATTAAACCTGTAGAGGATATCGCAGCTTACAATACTGCTGAGGGTCTTGCCCTGAGCGAGGAGGAGATAGCATACCTGGAAAATCTTTCTAACAAACTGGGCAGGCCGCTCACGGACTCCGAAGTCTTTGGATTCAGCCAGGTAAATTCGGAACACTGCCGTCACAAGATCTTTAACGGGACCTTTGTGATAGATGGTGAGGAGAAACCCTCATCCCTGTTCAAACTCATAAAAAAGACCTCCCAGGAGCACCCCAACAGCATCGTTTCGGCATACAAGGACAACGTAGCCTTTATAAAAGGACCGGAAGTAGTGCAATTTGCACCTGCTTCACCGGACAAACCCGATTTTTACAAGGAAACCCATTTTGAATCCGTTCTTTCCCTCAAGGCAGAGACTCATAATTTTCCGACCACGGTGGAGCCCTTTAATGGGGCGGCCACAGGTTCGGGGGGAGAGATCAGGGACCGGCTCGCCGGAGGGAAGGGTTCATTGCCCCTGGCGGGTACTGCAGTCTACATGACGGCTTATTCGCGTCTGGAAAAGGGTCATCCCTGGGAAGAGAGCATGCAACCACGACCCTGGCTTTACCAGACCCCAATGGACATCCTTATCAAAGCATCTAACGGAGCCTCAGATTTCGGGAACAAGTTCGGTCAGCCCCTTATCGCCGGTTCCGTGCTCACCTTTGAGCACGAAGAGCACGGGAGAGTACTTGGCTATGATAAAGTGATTATGCTGGCAGGCGGGATCGGATATGGAAAAGCTTCCCAGGCCCTGAAGGAAACACCTAAAAAAGGAGACAGGATTGTGATCCTTGGCGGGGACAACTACAGGATAGGCATGGGCGGAGCAGCAGTATCGAGTGCAGACACGGGAGAATTTAGCTCGGCCATCGAACTGAACGCCGTTCAGCGCTCCAACCCCGAGATGCAGAAAAGGGCCGCTAATGCCATCAGGGGACTGGTGGAGAACGATACCAATCCCGTAGTTTCTATCCATGACCACGGCGCAGGCGGACATCTGAATTGTCTCTCCGAATTGGTGGAGGAAACCGGGGGACTGATCGACATGGATAAATTGCCCATAGGGGATCCCACCCTCTCAGCCAAGGAGATCATCGGGAATGAATCACAAGAGCGCATGGGCCTTGTCATAGGAGAAGAGGACTGTAGTTTCCTGGAAAGGATCGCCCAGCGGGAAAGAGCCCCCATGTATGAGGTAGGAGTCGCCACCGGAGATCAGAGATTCACTTTTACATCGGAAAAGAGGAATGAAAAGCCGATGGACCTCGAGCTGACAGATATGTTCGGCAGTTCTCCTAAAACCATAATGACAGATGAGACCGTAGACCGCACATACGCTGACCCAACCTATGACATAAGGGAATTTAAAAAGTATCTGAGTGGAGTGCTTCAGCTGGAAGCCGTAGCCTGCAAGGACTGGCTCACTAACAAGGTCGACCGGTGTGTGGGTGGAAGGGTTGCCGTACAGCAATGTGCGGGTCCGCTTCAACTCCCGCTTAACAACGTGGGTGTGATGGCACTCGACTTTAAAGGGGTACAGGGAGTTGCGACCTCTATCGGGCATTCCCCTATTTCCGGGCTTATAGATCCTGAGGCCGGTAGCCGCAACAGCATAGCGGAAGCCCTGACCAATATGGTTTGGGCCCCCCTCGAAAAAGGCCTTGACTCCGTATCCCTTTCCGCCAACTGGATGTGGCCCTGCCGCAATCCGGGAGAAGATGCCAGGCTCTATGAAGCTGTTGAAGCGGTCTCTGAATTTGCTATCGCCCTGGGGATCAATGTGCCTACAGGAAAGGATTCCCTCTCCATGAAGCAGAAATACGAGGATAAGGAAGTGCTGTCCCCCGGAACCGTGATCATCTCGGCAGCAGCCCACTGCAGTGATATCCGCAAGGTGGTGGAACCGGTTCTGAAGAATAAAGGGGGTGATCTCTATTACCTCAACCTGTCGCAGGATGAATTTTCTCTGGGAGGATCTTCCTTCGCCCAGACCCTGAACAAAGTTGGCCAAAAGGCTCCTTCGGTGAAGGATGCAGCCTATTTCCGCAAGGCCTTTAACACCCTGCAAAGTCTGATTAAAGATGGGGATATCCTCGCAGGGCATGACGTGGCCTCAGGCGGACTCATCACCACCCTGCTCGAGATGTGCTTTGCAGACAACCAGATCGGAGCAGAACTCGACCTAAGCTCCCTGGGAGAAGATGATACTATTAAACTCCTGTTTGCAGAAAATGCAGGACTGGTATTCCAGGCCCGAAGCAAGAAGGTTGCAGAGGTCCTGGAGCAGGAGGGAATCGTATACCACCACATTGGAAACGTGATTCCATCGCCGGAACTGAAGATCAGTAATGGTAAGCACGACCTGCAGCTCGATGTATACGAACAGCGTCAGTTATGGTATAGGACTTCCTACTTGCTCGACTCTAAACAGACAGCCGGTGACCTTGCGAAACAGCGTTATGAGAATTACAAGAACCAGCCACTGATCTATCGTTTCCCGGAACGGTTTGGAGGCACCCTCCCCGTACATCAGGGGACGAGACCCAAGGCCGCGATCCTCAGGGAAAAAGGGAGTAATTCTGAACGGGAGATGGCCCATGCCATGTACCTGGCCGGATTCGAGGTGAAGGACGTACATATGACCGACCTGATCGCAGGAAGAGAAACCCTGGAAGACATCCAGTTTATCGGAGCCGTGGGTGGATTCTCAAATTCAGATGTCCTGGGCAGTGCCAAAGGCTGGGCCGGGGCGTTCCGCTATAACGAAAAGGCCAGACAGGCCCTGGAACGATTCTTTTCCAGACCGGATACGCTGTCTGTTGGCATTTGCAACGGCTGTCAGTTGTTCATGGAGCTGGAACTGATCAACCCGGATCACGATATACACGGCAAGATGACCTATAACGACTCCCACAAACACGAGAGCAGCTTTACATCAGTGCGTATCGAAAAGAACAACTCGGTAATGCTTTCCTCCCTTGCCGGTACGACACTAGGGGTTTGGATCTCCCATGGTGAAGGGAAGTTTTCCCTTCCCTACCCCGCAGACAGATATGGTATTGTGGCGACCTACGGATACAAACAATACCCTGCAAACCCAAATGGCAGCGATCACAACGCCGCTATGCTGTGTGATCCTTCCGGCAGGCACCTGGTGACCATGCCTCATATCGAAAGGTCTATCTTCCCCTGGAACTGGGCCCATTATCCGGACAGGCAGGACGAAGTTTCTCCCTGGATTGAAGCTTTTGTCAATGCCAGAGACTGGCTATTGCAACAGCATTCAGAAAAGTGATCTCTGTCAAATCCTTTAGAAGTTATCTGAATTGAGGGAGGAATAGGGACCAACGGACCAATTAAGAATATCTGAAAAATTGGGGCCTAAATTTATCAATCCCGTTTTATAATCCCGCTCCCTTTTATTACTTTGCAAAGACCATTATAGTCTTCCTATGCAAAGTATTACCCGCCTATTCGACATTCCCTACTACCAACTTGAAAATTTTCCATCTGAAAATTGTTTTGTGACCAAACACAAAGGAGAATGGAAAGCTACCAGTACACAAAATTATATCCGACAGGCCAACACGGTTAGCAGGGCATTGATCGAGATGGGAGTGAAAGCCGATGACAAGATCGCCATCATCTCCATGACCAACAGGACGGAATGGAACATCATAGATATTGCCGTATTACAGCTCGGTGCCCAGAATGTTCCTGTTTATCCAACCATTTCGGAAGAAGATTACGCCTATATCCTGAATCATTCTGAATCTGTCTATTGTTTTGTTTCCTGTACCGAGGTTCTCGACAAGGTGAACAGCATAAAGGATCAGGTTCCCTCCCTGAAGGAAGTGTATTCCTTTGATGAGATCCCCGGCTGCAAACACTGGACAGAGCTGCTTTCCCTTGGTGAGGATACCGCATCACAGGAAGATCTGGAGATGCGCAAGAGCAAGGTAAAGCCCGAAGATCTCGCCACACTGATCTATACCTCGGGAACCACGGGCAGGCCGAAGGGCGTAATGCTAACACATGATAACATTGTTTCAAATCTGCTCGCCAGTAAATCCCGGGTTCCGTTTGAACAAGGAGGGGTCGCCCTGAGTTTTTTACCGGTGTGCCATATTTTTGAGCGGATGATCCTCTACCTCTATCAGTATTGCGGGATCAACGTTTATTTTGCAGAAAACCTGGAAAAGATCAGCGATAACCTGAAAGAGGTAAAACCCAATGTTATGACCGTTGTACCCCGGTTGCTGGAAAAGGTATACGACAAGATAATTGCTAAGGGTGCGGACCTTACAGGTATCAAGAAGAAGCTTTTCTTCTGGGCTGTCGAATTGGGTCTGAAATATCAGCCCTATGGGGCCAATGGCTGGTGGTACGAACGAAGGCTTGGTGTAGCCAGGAAGTTGATATTCAGCAAATGGAAGGAAGGTTTGGGAGGGAACCTCGAGACCATGGTCTCAGGGAGTGCTGCCCTGCAGCCCCGACTGGCACGAATCTTCGGAGCGGTGGGGATCCCTGTAATGGAAGGTTATGGCCTCACCGAGACCTCTCCGGTAATCTCTGTGAACGATGTGAGAAACAGGGGATGGAAAATCGGCACCGTCGGACGCATCATAGAAGGGGTGGAAGTGAAAATAGCCCAGGACGGGGAGATCCTTTGCAAGGGCCCCAATGTGATGATGGGTTATTACAAAGATCCCGAAAGGACGGCAGAAGTGTTAAACAACGGATACTTCCATACCGGCGACATAGGAGAGATAGATGATGACGGATTTTTGAGGATCACAGACCGCAAGAAAGAGATGTTCAAGACTTCCGGAGGGAAATATGTGGCACCACAACTCCTTGAGAACAGGCTGAAACAAAGCCGGTTCATCGAGCAGGTCATGGTAGTGGGTGAAGGAGAAAAGATGCCAGCCGCCCTAATCCAGCCCAATTTTGAATTCCTTGGGGAATGGGCCAGAAGGCACAGTAAAAATTTATCAAATCCTGAAGAATTCGTCAGGGACCCTGAAGTACAGGAACGCATCCAGAAAGAAGTAGATGATGCCAATGAACAATTCGCCAAATGGGAAACGGTGAAATCCTTCAGGCTTACCGCAGAACCCTGGACTGTAGAGGGCGGGCACCTTACTCCTACTATGAAACTCAGACGAAAGATCATCAAGGAAAAGTATATCGACCTCTACAACGATATCTACGGGCACGTGTAGGTTTGCACGCCTTGTATCTCCTACATTATCAATCTGGTTTAGCTAACCTTTACCGCCCTTATTTTCGATATCCTGAAAAACGGACAGCTCACTCTTTATTTTCATAAATTTATTATGCATGCATAATAAATTTTTATATCTTTGTTGGAGATCATGACCTATGCAAGAGATAACAATTGATTACGCCCTGAGGGCAACATGGCAGTCTGTGGCCAGGATGTACAATGAAGAGGCTAAGAAATTCGGGTCGACCATGGCAGTGGGTTTCGCCTTATTGAGTATCGACCCAAAAAAAGGGACCCCCTCCACCTCCCTGGGCCCCAAAATGGGGATGGAGGCCACGAGCTTATCACGGATCCTGAAAAGCATGGAGGAAAAAGGCCTTATCGAGAGAAGGCCTAATCCCGATGACGGAAGAGGAGTGCTGGTTTATCTCACTCCCTTCGGTCTAGAGAAAAGGAAAGATTCTAAGGACGTAGTACTCAGGTTTAATGAGGTGGTCCGGGAGCAATTATCTGATCAGCAACTCAACGCTTTTTTTGAGGTGATGGAAACCATCAACCAGGTGATCTCCGAAAAAAAGATCTATAAAAATGAATCAACGACGAACTAACTCAACGAATTGATGAACAAGCATATTAAAAAAGTAGCCGTCATCGGATCGGGGATTATGGGTAGCGGAATTGCCTGCCACTTTGCCAATATTGGTGTGGAAGTGCTGTTGCTCGACATCGTCCCCCGTGAACTGAACGAAAAGGAAAAAGCCAAAGGGCTAACCCTGAAAGACAAAGTCGTGCGCAACCGACTGGTCAACGACAGTCTCGCCTCCGCACTGAAGTCGAAGCCCTCCCCTATCTACCATAAGGATTTTGCCAACAGGATCACCACCGGCAACCTGGAGGACGACATTTCTAAAGTAGGGCAGGTCGACTGGATCATAGAAGTGGTCGTAGAACGGCTCGATATCAAGAAGCAAGTTTTCGAAAACCTCGAAAAACACCGCAAACCGGGAACTCTGATCACCTCCAATACCTCAGGGATCCCGATTCACTTTATGAGCGAGGGGAGATCAGAAGACTTCCAGCAGCACTTTTGTGGTACGCACTTCTTCAACCCGGCGCGATACCTCAAGCTTTTTGAGATCATCCCGGGGCCCAAGACCAAACCCGAGGTCCTGGAATTCCTCAACGGGTACGGAGAACAATTCCTGGGTAAAACTTCCGTAGTGGCAAAAGATACTCCGGCCTTCATAGGTAACCGGATAGGTATCTTCAGCATCATGAGCCTGTTCCATGCGGTAAAAGAACTCGATCTCACCGTAGAAGAAGTGGACAAACTCACAGGTCCGGTCATCGGGCGGCCAAAATCTGCCACTTTCCGTACCGTGGATGTGGTGGGACTCGATACCCTGGTACATGTAGCCAACGGAATCCATGAGAACTGTCCAAAAGATGAAAGGCACGAACTCTTCAAGCTGCCTGAATTCATCAATACCATGGCGGAAAACAAATGGTATGGCAGCAAATCAGGACAGGGATTCTATAAAAAAGTGAACAATCCCAAGGGAGGCAGCGAGATCCTTACCCTGGATCTCAATACCATGGAATACCGTTCCAAAAAGAGCGCCAAATTCGCGACCCTCGAACTGACCAAGACCGTTGATAAGGTCATAGACAGGTTTAAGATCCTGGTAGGAGGCAAAGACAAGGCAGGGGAGTTTTACAGGAAGAGTTTTGGGGTGCTATTCGCCTATGTAACGCACAGGATCCCGGAGATCTCTGATGAGCTCTACAAGATAGACGATGCCATGAAAGCCGGTTTTGGCTGGGAGCATGGCCCCTTCCAGATCTGGGATGCCATCGGGCTCGACAAAGGTCTGGAACTCATCTCTGCCGAAGGACAAAAGGCAGCCGCATGGGTAGACGAAATGAAGTCGGCCGGCATCAATTCCTTCTATTCCGTAAAAGATGGGGCTACCTATTATTACGATGTACAGAAGAAGGAGATGGTAAAAGTACCCGGGCAGGACGCCTTTATCATCCTAGACAATATCCGCAAGACCAAGGAAGTATTCAGGAATAGTGGGGTAGTCATCGAAGACCTGGGAGACGGTATCCTCAATGTGGAATTCCAATCTAAGATGAACACCATAGGCGGAGATGTCCTGGCGGGCCTCAACAAAGGGATCGACCTGGCGGAAAAGGATTTCCAGGGTCTTGTGGTCGGGAATCAGGCCGCGAATTTCTCCGTGGGTGCCAATATCGGGATGATCTTTATGATGGCCGTTGAACAGGAATACGACGAGCTCAACATGGCGGTAAAAATGTTCCAGGATACCATGATGAGGATGCGGTATTCGGCTATTCCCACTGTAGCAGCACCCCATGGTATGTGCCTGGGCGGGGGTTGTGAACTTTCCCTTCATGCTGACAAAGTAGTGGCAGCTGCCGAGACCTATATCGGACTGGTTGAATTTGGTGTGGGTGTGATCCCCGGCGGGGGCGGATCCAAGGAGATGGCGCTCAGGGCATCAGACACGTTCAGAAAGAATGATGTGGAACTGAACGTCCTCCAGGAGTACTTCCTGACCATCGGGATGGCCAAGGTTTCTACATCGGCCTATGAGGCTTACGATCTGGGCATCCTCCAGAAGGGAAAAGATGTCGTCGTGGTCAATAAGGACCGTCAGATCGCAACTGCCAAAGCATACGCCAAACTCATGGCAGAAGCAGGCTATACCCAGCCTATACGTCGTACGGATGTGAAGGTGCTCGGGAAACAGGCTTTGGGAATGTTCCTAGTGGGAACAGATTCCATGGAGGCCGGCCACTATATCTCCGAACACGATAAGAAGATCGCCGACAAGCTGGCCTATGTGATGGCTGGAGGCGACCTGTCCGAAACGAGTTATGTGAGTGAGCAGTATCTGCTCGACCTGGAACGGGAGGCCTTCCTGTCACTCTGTACGGAACGAAAGACTCTGGAGCGCATACAGCACATGTTAAAAACCGGCAAACCCCTAAGAAACTAAAAGATGAAGACAGCATATATTGTAAAAGCATACAGAACCGCCGTGGGCAAGGCACCAAGAGGCCTTTTCCGTTTCAAGCGGCCAGATGAATTGGCAGCCGAGACCATAGAATTCCTGATGAAAGAAGTCCCGGGCCTCGACAAGAAGAGGATCGATGACGTAATCGTGGGCAATGCGATGCCCGAGGCTGAACAGGGACTGAATATGGCCCGACTGATATCTCTGATGGGACTAAAGATCGAGGATGTACCCGGTGTTACAGTGAACAGATATTGTGCCTCAGGATTGGAGACGATCGGTATCGCGACGGCCAAGATCCAATCCGGAATGGCTGATTGTATCATAGCCGGAGGGGCAGAGAGCATGTCCTACATCCCAATGGGTGGCTACAAGCCTACACCAGACTATGCGGTGGCCAAAGAAGGGAATGAAGATTATTACTGGGGGATGGGCCTCACGGCAGAAGCCGTAGCCAAACAATTCAAGGTGTCTAGAGAAGACCAGGATGAGTTCGCCTATAATTCCCATATGAAGGCCTTGAAAGCCCAGAAAGAAGGCAAGTTTACCGATCAGATCGTACCCATTGAAGTGGAGCATACGTTTGTGAATGCCCAGGGGAAAAAGGAGAGCACTACCTATACGGTAAAGGATGACGAAGGTCCACGGGCAGATACCTCCCTGGAGGTCCTGGCGAAACTCAAGCCCGTTTTTGCTGCGGGAGGAAGCGTGACAGCCGGGAATTCTTCACAAATGAGTGACGGAGCCGCTTTTGTTCTTGTGATGAGCGAAGATATGGTGAAAGAACTCAAGCTCGAGCCCATAGCCCGACTGGTGAATTACGCCGCTGCCGGGGTAGAGCCCAGGATCATGGGGATTGGTCCGGTAAAGGCCGTGCCCAAAGCCCTGAAACAGGCCGGAATGAAACAGTCAGACCTGGAACTCATCGAACTCAATGAGGCCTTTGCTTCCCAGTCACTCGCCGTGATCAGGGAACTGGATCTCAATCCTGAGATCGTCAACGTCAATGGAGGAGCCATCGCTTTGGGGCACCCGCTGGGATGCACAGGCGCCAAACTTTCCGTCCAGCTATTTGACGAGATGCGGAAACGGAAGATGAAAGGCAAACACGGCCTGGTCACCATGTGTGTGGGCACCGGGCAGGGAGCAGCCGGAATCTTTGAATTTTTAAATTAGAACACCTTCAAATAATATACGACCATGAGTACTGAAACCGTAAAAAAAGATATCCTCAGGGGAGGACAGTTCCTCGTCAAAGAGACCCCGTGTGAAGATGTATTCACGCTGGAAGACCTCAATGAGGAACAAAAAATGATGCGCGAAAGCACCATAGAGTTTGTAGACCGCGAACTCTGGGCCCACTGGGAACGCTTTGAGCACAAAGACTACGAATACACCAAGGAGTGCATGCAAAAGGCCGGCGAGCTCGGATTCCTCAGCATCGCAGTTCCTGAGGAGTACGGCGGCATGGGGATGGGCTTCGTCTCTACCATGCTCGTCTGTGATTATATTTCCGGAGCGACCGGTTCCTTCAGCACCGCTTTTGGAGCACACACCGGGATAGGTACCCTTCCTATCACCCTTTACGGGACTGAGGAGCAAAAAAAGAAATACGTACCTAAACTGGCAACCGGAGAATGGTTCGGCGCCTACTGCCTCACCGAACCGGGAGCCGGCTCAGACGCCAATTCCGGAAAGACTAAAGCAGTTCTGTCCAAAGACAAGAAATACTACAGCATTACAGGACAGAAGATGTGGATCTCCAATGCCGGGTTCTGCGACCTCTTTATCGTCTTTGCGAGGATAGAGGACGATAAATACATTACCGGGTTTATCGTAGAGAATGATCCGGAGAACGGCATTTCCCTGGGAGAAGAGGAAAAGAAACTTGGAATCCATTCATCCTCTACCCGACAGGTATTCTTCAACGAGACCAAGGTGCCGGTAGAGAACATGCTTTCAGAACGCGGCAATGGCTTCAAGATCGCGATGAACGCCCTTAACGTAGGTCGGATCAAATTGGCAGCTGCCTGCCTTGAGGCACAGAGACGCGTGACCAATGAGGCGGTGAAATACGCCAATGAACGTATTCAGTTCAAGACCCCTATCGCGAACTTCGGCGCTATCAAGGCCAAGATCGCACAGATGGCCATCAATGCCTATGCAGGGGAATCAGCCTGTTACCGGGCAGCAAAGAATATCGAGGACAGGATCGCCATCCGGGTAGCGGAAGGAAATACTCATCAGGAAGCGGAACTCAAAGGGGTGGAAGAATACGCTATTGAGTGTTCTATCCTGAAGGTAGCCGTTTCCGAAGATGTTCAAAATACTACGGATGAAGGCATACAGATCTTTGGGGGGATGGGCTTTAGTGCCGACGCACCCATGGAAAAGGCATGGCGTGATGCCCGTATTTCCCGTATCTACGAAGGTACCAACGAGATCAACCGCATGCTCGCGGTGGGAATGCTCGTGAAAAAAGCCATGAAGGGACACGTAGACCTGCTCGGTCCGGCCACAGCCGTAGGGGAAGAACTCATGGGTATCCCTTCCTTCGAAACACCTGATTTTTCAGAGTTATTCGCAGAGGAGAAAGATCTGATCGCCCGGCTCAAAAAGGTTTTCCTGATGGTAGCCGGAAGTGCCGTACAGAAGTTCGGACCCGATCTGGAATCCCATCAGCAATTGTTGCTCGCTGCAGCAGATATTCTGATTGAGATCTACATGGCAGAATCTACCGTGTTGCGGACTGAGAAAAATGCGAAGCGTGATGGTGAAGCTGCCCAGGAAATACAAATTGCCATGGCAAAACTCTATCTCTATGAGGCTGTTGACCTGGTGATCAAGAAAGGCAAGGAAGCCATCGTTTCCTTTGCCGAGGGAGACGAACAGCGTATGATGCTGATGGGACTGAAACGGTTCACCAAATACACCAACCAACCCAATGTTGTAGCCCTCAGGAACAAGATCGCAGAAAAGGTAGCGGAGGAAAACCGCTACACCTTCGACGGATAGTTATTTATGCTATACAAAAAGAAAACCGCCCCCTGAGGGCGGTTTTTGTTTTAATGGGTTCCAGGTCCTATTTCAGGAAGCTGTAATTCTTACCGTAAGCGTGCATCTGACTCTCAAAGGTCTCAGGCCATTCCAGTCTGAAATCAACGATCCCCCCTTCTGAATCCTGCACAGGAACAATATAGGGGTTTACGAAACCGCTGTAGGGCGGCGTTATGAAGGCTGAGTTTCTCTCCAGGACCTCAGCATGCAGTTCCTGGTCTACTTTTACCCCATAACCTTCTACCAGGTCCTGGGCTGCTTTGAAATCCCCTTCCGATTTAATCCGCTGCGTCTCCCTGAGCAATTGCCCGAAAAGCTCCCTTAGCTTTGCATAATCATTGATGTGGTAATAAGTCTTTCCATCTCTTTCCACCTTTTCGATGACCTTATCTGCCTGTCCCCTTTCGAAAACCCAGGCAGAGACCCATTGGCGGTTGACCATATGGTCTTCCTCAATGTCATCTCCCAGTTCGATTCGTATCAACTGGGTGACAAGTCCGTTTCGGATATAGCGGTCATAGGCCGTCTTGCCCAACTCTTCCCAGTTGTCCGTAAGGCCCAGCTCCTGTAATTTAGGATCCATGAGGTAGTACAGGCCTACCAGGTCTGCTCTCCCCTCTTCCATGGTAGAAGCGTAATTTTTTAATGTCTCCTTAGGCTGGCCAACTCCGGCATTTATCTGACCTGAGGCATGGCCAACGACCTCGTGCAAGGCAGTCAGGAGTTTTGATGCTGCTGTGCCGTATTTTTTCTCTCTCGCGATCTCCTCCTCATCAAATGCAAATTCCTGCAATCGTCCGGATTCACCTGCATTGTTATAAGCATCAATGATGTTCCCCAGAGAAACCGATTTACTTCCATGCTCCTGCCTGATCCAGTTGTTGTTGGGCAGGTTTACACCTATGGGCGTACTGGGGGAGGCATCCCCGGACTCACCTGCAACATTCACCGTTTTATAGGAGATCCCGACTACATTCTTCTTTTTGTGTTCATCCATAAGGGGCGACTCGTCCTCGAACCACTGAGCGTTATCCGAAAGGACTGCCATTTGTTTAGACATCTCAAAATCCTTGATCTGTACGATCGTTTCATAAGATCCCTTGTATCCCAGGGGATCGTTGTACACTTCCACAAATCCGGTGATCCAATCGATATCCCCTTCCCGTGAATTGACCCAGGAGATCGCGTATTCATCCCAGGTAGCCAGACTGCCTGTTTTGTAGTACTCGATCAATAATTCCAGGGTTTTAGCCTGCTTCTCATTCTCTGCCACATCTTTGGCCATCTCCAGCCACTTGATCATCTCGTCGATTGCCGTACCGTACATACCTCCTGACTTGTAGACCTCTTCGGAGATCTTCCCATCGCGGAGGATCAACTTAGAATTCAATCCGGTCTCTACGGGTCGGCCTTCAGGACCCCGATCTGCCTTGGCGTAGAACTCTTCGACCTGGGCAGATGTAATCCCCGGATCATAGAAATTGACCGCAGATTCAGCTACATTATCGATTCCTTTCTTCTTGTTAACCTTCTTGGCATCCTGCTCATTGAAGATAACATCAAAGGGCTCACCGGTTAATTCTGTGTCCGTGGCTTCCAGGAGGGTGGTCAAATATTCAGCAGAAAATCCGGGCTTTAGCTTATCATTGGAGTAATGGTGATGGATCCCGTTAGAGAACCACACTCTTTTCAGATAGGTCTGAAAAGCCTTCCAGTCGTCTGAAGACTTGTCTCCCGTATAGGTAGTATCTATCTTTTCCAGGGCCCTTCTGATCTGCAGGTTATGCCGATAATTCTGGTCCCACATGATGTCCCGACCAGCCAGTCCGGCCTGCGTCAGGGCATAGACGAGTTTTTTTTGGTTGAGTGAGAGGTTGTCAAATCCGGGGACCTGGTACCTGAGAATCTGTATGTCTGCGAATCGGTCTACCAGGTACTCAAAAGAAGTGTTCTCCTTTTCTTTGTTTTTGTTAGCAGGTTCCTTTTCTCCACAGGACCACAGGATCCCGATCGCCAAAAAGGCGAGCATAAATTTTGGTAATCTCATAATGTGAATTCTGTTTGTCGTTGATCCTCAAAAGTAGAAATTTAGCAGTCATTTCCTACCTTTTTTATCGCCAAGGCCAAAATAATATGTTCTTCTTGGAGATGAAATAAGGTCATACCTCTACCTTTACTCCTCCCATCAAAATAAAACAGGTTTATGAACGCCAAACTTTTACAGAAGGTATATGAACCCGACAGTTTCCGCCAGCAAGGCCATCAGCTCATAGACCTCCTGGCTGATCACCTGGAGAGCAGTCTCAACGGAAGAGGCGAGAAGGTCATCAACTATTCCAGCCCGGAAGAGGAAATGGAATTCTGGCGAGGTTTTTTTAATGCGGGGTCGGGATCGGACTTTTTCCAAGAGGTGCTCAGGCACACCACCCATGTGCATCACCCCAGGTATATCGGTCACCAGGTATGTGCCCCGGCACCCCAGGCGGCACTGTGCGGCCTGGTCAGCTCCATCCTCAACAATGGGATGGCGGTATACGAAATGGGAATGGCCCCAACAGCCATGGAACGACTTGTCACAGACCTGCTCGCTCAAAAAATCGGTTTTGGAGAAGGGTCCAGGGGGATCCTTACCTCCGGTGGAACCCTGGCCAATCTAACCGCCCTGCTCTCGGCCAGGAAAGCTGTACTGCAAGAGGATGTCTGGCTGGAAGGTCACGGCAAACGCCTCGCCGTGATGGTCTCAGAGGAAGCCCATTACTGCATCGACCGGGCGGCCAGGATCATGGGGCTGGGAACCGAAGGGATCATCAAGGTACCGGTTAAGGCTGATTTTTCAATAGACACTTCTCTTCTAAAACAAGCTTATGAGGCAGCCAGCAACAAAGGTCTGCACATTTTCGCCCTGGTTGGGAGTGCCCCATCCACGGCTACAGGAGTGTATGACGATCTGGATACCCTGGCTGATTTCTGCAAAGAAAAAGGCCTGTGGTTCCATGTGGACGCTGCACACGGAGGTGCCGCTGTTTTTTCCAAAAAATACAGGAAAACTATGCAGGGCATAGACCGGGCCGACTCTGTGGTCATCGACGGGCATAAAATGATGCTGATGTCGACTATCACCACAGCTCTGCTGTTCAGGGATGGCAGCCATTCGCATACCACCTTTAGCCAGGAGGCCGAATACCTGCTGCAACACTCGGATGAGGAAGACTGGTTTAACCTGGCTAAACGCACCTTTGAATGCACAAAAACGATGATGAGCCTTCAGTGGTATCTCCTGTGGAAAACCTATGGGGAGGAATTATTCGATGCGAACGTCACCACCCTGTATGACCTGGGCGGGACCCTGGCCGGTATGATTGAAGCAGACCCTCATTTAGAACTGGCCACTGCTCCCCATTCCAATATCGTTTGTTTCCGCTTTGTCGAACCGGGGCTTTCTTCCGGGAAACTGGATCAGATCAACAAGGAGATCCGTCAGGAACTGCTGGAGGATGGTGTTTTTTATATCGTTCAGACGAGGATCAAAGGAACACAATACCTGAGATGTACTATTATGAACCCATTCACCACTGAAGAACACCTAAGGGCGTTGCTTGACAGGATATTGAATACAGGCAGAAACAGGATCAGCGCATAGACTCCAGGACGCGTTGTTCCGTTGCCTTCTGGGAGAAATTGATCGCACATTCGATCAGGGCCAGGTGGGAATAGGCCTGAGGGAAATTGCCCAACAGCCGCTTGGTCTTAAAGTCGATGTCCTCACTGAACAGCCCCAGGTGGTTTCCGTATCCGAGCACCTTGTCAAACAAAGCCTGGGCCTTTTCTTCTTCCCCTATCTTAAAAAGGCTGTTTATAAACCAGAAGGTACAGATGGTGAAAGAGGAGGATGGCAATCCGAAATCGTCTTTGTTCTTGTATCGGTAAAGGAGTCCGTCATTGCTGAGTTCCTTTTCTATCGCGTGCACCGTACTGATAAACCTGGGGTCACGGGCCGGGATAAAGCCGTAAGATTCCATCAGCAATACGGAGGCATCGAGGTTGGGCGACCCGTAAGACTGGGTAAACGCCTTTTTTTTCTCATTCCACGCGTTGGTCAGGATATCCTCCCTGATCTCTTGTTCCAAGGCGCTCCATTTTTCCACCTTTCGGTTCTTGCGGAAGATACGCGCCACTTTGATAGCCCTGTCTATGGCCACCCAGCACAGGACTTTGGAGAAAGTGAAATGACGGTCCTCCGTGCGGAATTCCCATATGCCCTTGTCGGGCTCCCGCCAGTGCTTGGAGACGATCCAGGCGATCCCTTTGGTGATACCCCACAATTCTTCCCCGTTTTCCAGGTCCGTACTGAATCTCTTCAGCTGGTCGTACAGCACATCCATCAGGATACCATAAATATCATTCTGCCTCTGATGGTAGGCCGCATTGCCGATCCTTACCGGCTTGGAGCCTTTATACCCCTTTAAGTGGTCCAGGGTCTTTTCTGTGAGTTTCTTCTCCTTGTTGATCCCGTACATGATCTGCAATTTTTCGTCCTTGTCGGGGATCAGGTCAACGATGAATTGCAGGTACCTCCGGGCTACATTGGTATGGCCCAGGTCTGCCATCACTTTGATCACCATGGAGGCATCCCGGATCCAGCAAAAGCGATAGTCCCAATTCCGTACCTCTCCAATAGTCTCGGGAAGGGAAGTTGTGGCAGCTGCCAGTACGGCACCTGTCTTGTTATAGGTGAGCAATTTAAGGGTGATCGCACTGCGGTTGATCTGGGCGTTATACTTCTTGTAATTAGGGGTTTTATTGCTCCAGTTGAGCCAATATACCTTGGTCCTTTCCAGTTCGAGATAGATCTTCCGGGTACTGGGCTGAAAGATCTTTTCGTTGTAGGCCAGCAAAAAGTAACCGTTTTCGGTTACCTCTATCTCCCTCCCTTCCACCACCGCATTCTTGTTGAAAGAGGTATAGAGGAAAACCGTTTCAAATTTATCCCCCTCGGTGAGGCTGACCACGAAATTCTTTTTTACATAGGTATCCGTCTTACCTGAGGCATAAGCCAGTCTGGGATCGTAATGCACACTTAATTTAGGCCTTCCGGAGATATGTTTTACAAATCGGACAACTTCCGGCGGACCGTAGTACTGGGATGGGCCTTTTACGTACCGAGGCATAAAGTCGTGCACCTCAAAGATGTCTTCGCCGTCCTCAAAACGGGTGATCAGGATGGCGGTGTGTTTCTTGTACCGCTGTTTGATCACGTATTCCGGGGCAACATGGAACCCAAAGCTCCCCCCAATCTCATCGTCCAGCAATTTTGCAAAAACCGAGGAAGAATCGAATTCCGGCAGGCAGCACCATTCAATGGATCCCTTCTTCGAGATCAGGGCTGCACTCCGGCAGTTTCCGATAATTCCATAATCTAAGTTGTCCATAAATGAGAATCCTGTAAAAATTCAGTTATCATTGGAATTGCGTCGTAATTTGACGAAATTTAGAGAAATTAATAAGAAAAAAGGGTAAAAACACTTGATTTATGGCCAAAACTATCATTATCTCAAACAGGCTGCCTGTACAATTGCAAATCGATAATGGAAGTATCAGCGCCATCCCCAGTGTGGGTGGACTGGCCACCGGGATGAAGTCGGTTCACTCAGAGGGTGAAAGCCTGTGGATCGGGTGGAGCGGACTTACAGAAGAAGAGATCCCGGAGGATCTTGAAGACGATATCGATGCAGCCCTGGCCGAACACGGGTCTTCCAAAGTAAAGCTGACAGCAGAAGAAGTAGATGGATTTTACTACGGCTTCAGCAACAGGACGATCTGGCCTCTTTTTCATTACTTCCTTGAGTATTCCGAATTCGAGTTGGCCAGCTGGGAGACTTACAAGGCCGTCAATCAAAAATTTGCTGATGCCATCCTGGAAAAGGCGGATAAGGATGATATCATCTGGGTGCACGACTATCAGTTGATGCTTGTCCCACGTATGGTAAGGGAAAAAAGGCCCGAGACTTCCATCGGGTTCTTCCTGCATATCCCCTTTCCTTCCTTTGAGATCTTCAGAACCCTTCCATGGAGGGCAGAAGTTTTGTCGGGCTTGCTGGGTTCAGACCTCATCGGCTTCCACACCTATGATTACGAAAGACATTTTCTGAGTTCCATCAGGAGGATACTCGGTCTTGAGGTCAGTTTTAATGACATCTATCTCGATGACAGGATCGTGAAGGTCGATTCTTTTCCGATGGGGATCGATTACGCAAAGTTCAGCGAGGCCGCCAAAACACACCAGTCCCTGCCCAAAAAAGAACAGTCCGAATTACAGCGCAGGCTCAACAAGCACAAGGAATCGACCCCCGACGCAAAATTCCTGCTTTCCATAGACCGGCTCGACTATTCGAAAGGGATTGCCAAAAGGCTCAATGCCTATGAGTATTTCCTGAACAAATATCCGCAGTACAAGGAAAAAGTACGCCTTATTATCCTGGCAGTGCCCTCCCGCAGCAATGTTCCCCAGTATCAGCTGTTGAAAAAAGAAATAGACGAACTAGTCGGGAGGATCAATGGGGAGCTGGCCACTGTAAGCTGGACGCCGATCTGGTATTTTTATCGCTCCATGCCCTTCGAGAATCTCATCGACCTCTACACTTCCTGCGATATCGCCTGGCTCACCCCCATCAGGGATGGGATGAACCTGGTGGCCAAGGAGTACATCGCCACAAGAACGGATAAGACCGGGGTCCTGATACTCAGTGAGATGGCAGGGTCTGCCAATGAGATGAATGAAGCTCTCCTGATCAACCCCAACAATTTTGAACAGATCGCCGACACCATCCACAGGGCGATACAGATGCCCCCAAAAGAGCAAAAATCAAGGAACGACGTGTTGCAAAAAAGGCTGGAACGTTATAATGTGGAAAAATGGGCCAACGATTTCATGAGATCCCTGACCGATCAAAGGGACAAGGATCCGGCATACGTAACCCGCAGGCTCTCGGTGGATCTCACTAATACTATCATGGCAGATTACCACGCTGCCCGCAAACGATTGCTTTTCCTCGATTACGACGGCACCCTGGCCGGCTTTCACAACGATCCCCAGAAAGCTTCCCCCGATAAGGATCTCTTTAGGCTGCTAGATGCCCTGTCGGCCTTGCCCGATACGCACATCTACCTGATCAGCGGAAGGGATAAGGAGACCTTTGGTCGCTGGTTCCTAAAAAAGAAGTACAACATGATCGTAGAGCACGGCGTATGGCTCTCTGAAAACGGGGATGATTTCACTATGCTTGAAAATGTGAAAAAAGACTGGATGGAAAAGATACATCCAGTTCTCGAATCATTTGTGGACCGGACGCCTGGGAGTTTTATTGAGGAAAAGAACTACTCCCTGGCCTGGCATTACCGAAATACAGACCCTGATTTTGGGCAAAAGCGGGCCTCCGAACTGAATACCGTCCTCAGGAGCCTTATCGCAAATGACGACCTGAGCGTACTCAACGGGAACAAGGTCGTAGAGATAAAAAGCAGCAATGTGAACAAGGGAAGGGCTGCAATGCGTATTTTTACAGGAGATGAGTACGACTTTGTCTTTGCGATAGGTGACGACTGGACGGATGAATTCATGTTCCAGGAACTCCCGGATACAGCCGTCACTGTAAAGGTCGGCCGTCAGAAGACACAGGCGAAATATTATCTAGACAGTATCAAAAATGTCCGTGACCTCCTCTCCCGTTTTACTGAAAAAAAGGTCGGATAGACTCAGCATCCCACTGGCCGTCATCCTTGCTTTTATCCCAGCATTGATTTACTCCCAGACGGAAACAGAAGTTTACCTGATAGACCTGCGATCTACTTCCCGGCAGGTTGCAAAGAACGAGATCAGGAATCTGTCGGATAATGACGGTTATGACAACCAGCCCTCATTCTACAACGATTCTCTTATACTTTTCTCATCCACAAGGAACGGACAAACGGATGTGGTAGCCTATTCCCTTTCTGACAACCGAAAGGTATGGAAAACAGATACCCCGGGAGGGGGAGAATATTCCCCTACCAGGATCCCGGGAAGTGAGGACTTTTCGGCCATCCGACTAGATAGAGATGGGAAGCAGCTCCTTTACAGATACGATTGGAAATCCGGGAAATCCAAACCATTGCTCGACCTGAAGGTGGGATACCACGTCTGGTACAATCCTGAATTGCTGGTCTCAGCCGTCCTTGTGGAGGACCGGATGGACCTGGTGGTTTCTAACCTGAAGGATCATACCAACTACACCTTCCAAAGGAATGTAGGTCGCTCTTTACACCGAATTCCAAATACACAATTGGTGAGTTTTGTCAACCGGGAAGATGGAAAAAGTGAACTTAAATCCGTTGACCCACTATCCGGAGCAACAAAGGTGATCACAGACCTCCCCCCTGGAGTGCAGGACGTGTACTGGCTTGTCGACGGACGAGTTCTTGCGGGTAGCGGAAGCACTATTTGGCAATTCTACCCGGGTATCTCTGACGAATGGACGGTCTTTAGAAATTTACCCGAAGATAAAGTCGATGGGATCACGAGGATGGCGACCCATAACGACTCCGGGGTCCTGCTGTTTGTGGCGGAAAATCCTTAAAAAACAAAGCAAGAACCCTGAGATTTAGTATTTACGAAGTTCTTCCCTTTCAGCTGAGAGAGGTCAGTTTTTTTTACCAGTGATCCCTCGGATATAAAAAGTAGGTGTTACCTTTGGTATTACGCGTTTTTTACTCGGTCCCGGGTCCGCTTTGATTTATGTATCCCCCGGTTTGAACAAAACAGAAAAAAATTATGAGAAATTATCTGCTTCCTTTTTTGCTGGTGATTGCCACCACCTCCTTTGCCCAATCTTCAAAGGATATCTACAATATTATAGACGAGGTTTCCGCAGACCGCATCAAATCTGATGTGACTTCCCTGGTTGGGTTTGGAACCCGCCACACCCTGAGCGACACCACCTCTGCCACAAGGGGAATTGGTGCGGCCAGGCGGTGGATAAAAAGTGAATTTGAAAAGATCTCCAATGCCTGCGATAACTGCCTGGAAGTGTTTTACCAGAAGGGCTTTGTCCCAAAGGGGGATAACCAGCGTATCGTCAAGGATGTGATGGTCGTAAACGTAGTAGCTGTACAAAAAGGCACCAAATACCCTAACCGTTATATCATTATGAGTGGGGATATAGATTCCAGGGTGAGTGATCCTACCAATTATACAGATGATTCGCCCGGTGCCAACGACAATGCGAGTGGGATGGCCGGTACCATAGAAGCCGCCCGGGTCCTGTCTAAATACAAATTTGAGAACAGCGTAATATATGTGGGACTTTCCGGAGAAGAGCAGGGACTTTACGGCGGCAAGTTTCTCGCCGAATATGCTAAAGAAAAAGGCTGGGACATTATAGGCATCCTCAATAACGACATGATCGGGAACATAAGAGGGGTAGACGGAGTGGTCAGCAACCGCGATTTCAGGATCTTCTCAGAACCCGTCCCTCCAACGGAAACTGACAGGCAGCGCGCAGCGAGGAGGTTTTACGGAGGGGAGGTAGATGGAATCTCACGCCAACTGGCCCGATATGTTCATAAGACGACAAAAACCTATATGCCCGAGATGAATCCGATGATGATCTATCGCCTCGACAGGTTCGGAAGAGGAGGGCATCATCGTCCCTTTAACGACCAGGGATTCGCGGGTATAAGGATCATGGAAGCCCATGAGAACTACACCCAGCAGCACCAGGATATCCGGGTAGAGGACGGGATCGCTTATGGTGATGTGCTGGAACACGTCAATTTTGAATACGCCGCCAAGCTCACCGCCGTGAATGCCATCAACCTGGCCTCCTTAGCCTGGGCCCCGCCTGCACCTGCCGAAGTACAGATAGGTGGCATAGTTGAACCTTCAGCCATCTTGAAGTGGAGCAGGTCTGAGGGCGCTGCGGGTTACAAGGTCTACTGGAGGGACACAACCTCCCCCACCTGGGATAATTACCGCCATGTGGGCGATGTCAATGAAGTTACCCTGGAAGGAATTGTCATCGACAACTTCTTTTTTGGAGTAGCTGCTGTAAGCGAAGCAGGATTTGAAAGTCCGGTCGTCTTCCCCAACGGTATTTTCAGGAACTGAAACCCATGAAAGCTTTAAACTTACGGGGCTGGCTGGGATGTATCCTGGCAACCTCGATACTCTTTCTGAGCTGTCGGCAGGGTGAGCCTGTTGAGAAGAAAAGATCCCAGGCGAAAAAACTCCCGGATCTCAATATCGTTTTTGAGGACTACGAGCATCTAGAGAACAGGGGTAAATACGACCTCCTCGCCAGAAAGATCTATGAAGCCAATTCAGACCTTCAATCCTCAGAACTCTATGTAGAAGCGGCCTCCCTTTACCTGCAGGCAGACAATAAGGACTCTGCTGTCTACCTGTTGCACAGGGCCATCGACATGGGGATGGCCAACCCGGGGATCCTCGGGAAATTGCCAGGCCTTGAGGGTATGGAGACTGAGGAGTTCAGCCGACTTGAATCGAGGTTGGATTCCCTGGGGAAGGTCCTCAGTAATATCGACAACTTCTCCGTAGAGACCAGGGCCATGGATACATTCTGGCCCTATTTTGAAAAGGCCCTGGCCGAAAAAGACAGTGCCCGAAATTATTTAAAAGCATTTATCCTCGAGGGTCCGCCGGAGATCAGGGATTATTACGCAATACGGTATTACAATACCGAGAACATGTATGGTCAAATGATCAATGGGGCCCCGGAATATTATACCTACCTGAGAAACAGAATGAACCCGGACAGTCTTGCAGCTCTTCGGGGTAAGACTACCGCCGCTCTTAAGAACTTTAAAACCCTGTATCCCAAAGCAGTATTTCCTAAAGTGTATATTGTACCAGGGCTGCTAAACTCCGGGGGTACAGCCTCGGAAATGGGCCTCTTTGTGGGTGGGGATATGTATGGCAGGTCCCCTTCTATGCCGGAGCACGAACTCAATGAATGGCAAAATGAAACGATCTCCGACCTGAAAGCACTACCGCAGTTGATCCTGCACGAACTCATGCATTATCAACAAAGCTATTCGGACTCCCTTCACGGAACTACGGTGATGTACAAAGTGATAGGCGAAGGGGTGTGCGATTTCCTTAGGGAGTTGGCATCCGGTACACCTGTTGAGTCTGAGCAGCTCGATTACCTCAAAATTCCGGAGAATTTCAGGATGGTGACCCTGCAATTAAAACAGGATCTCCTTTCAGAGGATCTCTCCCTTTGGCTATACAACGGAGGTTCCATTGAAGACAGGCCCGCTGATCTGGGGTACGCCATGGGCTACCTGATCACCAAGTCCTACTATGAAAATGCGGTAGACAAAAAAACAGCCTTGTTCAACCTGCTGAACACGGACGATATGAGGTCCATACTTCGGGGAAGTGACTACCATTATCTCCTGGATAAAGATCCAGAGTTTTAAACGAAGCCTCATGAAAAAGTTAGTAGTATTCTTTTTATTATTCTTTTCAATGTCCCTGGCCTCAGGACAGGAGCAGAACTTTACCGAACAGGACAGTTTGCGCGGCAGTATCACCCCGGAAAGGGCATGGTGGGACCTGGTATTTTACGATCTGCAGGTTTCCGTGGACCCGGGACAGAAATACATCGAAGGGAAAAACAACATCCGGTACAAGGTCCTGGACGAGAAGCAGGTGATGCAAATAGACCTCCAGGAACCTATGAGGATCGGAACAGTGATGCAAAATGGGGAGCCTCTGGAATTTACATCCAACGGGAACGCCCATTTTATTTCCCTTCGGGACAAACAAAAGATCGGAGAGATAGGTGAGCTCGAGATCACCTTCTCCGGCAATCCCAGAGAGGCTGTGAGGGCACCATGGGACGGGGGTTTTTCCTGGAGTACGGATGAGAATGGCCTGCCATTTATCGCCACCTCCTGCCAGGGTCTCGGTGCCAGTGTCTGGTGGCCCAACAAGGACCACATGTACGACGAGGTAGACAGTATGGCCATCAGGCTGACCGTGCCCAAAGGGTTGGTGGGGGTTGCCAACGGCCGACTAAAAAACACGGTAGAACACGAGGATAACACTACCTACGAGTGGTATGTCACCAATCCCATCAACAACTACGGGGTCAATGTCAACATCGCTGATTATGTGCGCTTTAAGGACACCTACCAGGGTGAAAATGGAACCCTGGATCTTTCGTATTACGTATTGCGCGATCACCTGGAAGATGCCAAAAAACAGTTTGCGCAGGTGCCCATGATGCTCGAGGCTTTTGAACACTGGTTCGGGCCCTATCCTTTCTACGAGGATAGCTTTAAACTCGTCGAGGTGCCCTATCTGGGGATGGAGCACCAAAGCTCCGTTACCTATGGCAACAAGTACCAGAATGGGTATTTGGGAATGGACCTTTCCGGTACCGGCTGGGGCCTGAAATTCGATTTTATCATCATTCACGAATCCGGGCATGAGTGGTTCGCAAATAACATCACCTACAAGGACGCAGCCGATATGTGGGTACACGAGGGTTTTACTGCCTATTCTGAGAACCTCTACCTCGATTATCACTTCGGAGAACAGGCCTCGGCCGAGTACGTGGTTGGGACGCGCCGGAATATCCGCAACGACCGGCCTGTCATCGGCCCTTATGGCGTTAACCAGGAAGGCTCAAGCGATATGTACTACAAGGGGGCCAATATGCTGCACACCCTGCGGCAATTACTGGAGGACGACCAAAAGTGGCGCAGTGTACTCAGGGGATTGAACGAAGAATTCTATCACCAGACAGTCACATCCCGCCAGGTGGAAGATTACATAAGCCAGAAGACGCGTATAGACCTTACCGAATTTTTTGAGCAATACCTTCGGACCACCATGATCCCCGTCCTGGAATACAGTCTGTCTCAAGGAGAGATCACTTACCGCTATACAAGCGTGGTTCCCAGTTTTGATATGCCCGTGAGGATATTCGTAAACGATCAACCCCACTGGCTCTTCCCGAAGAAGGACTGGAAAACTGAAAAGATCGAAGGGGTTGAGCACATGAGGGTAGACCCAAATATTTACATTCTTCCTATGGAAGTGAAAAGTTGATCACATGGGATTTTAGGAGATTCTGAGAGGGCTGTCGGGAATTCTTACTACCTTTCTGTGCTTACCCTGTTATCAGGGAATAAAGCGATCTAAAAGAAACCTCATGAAAAGTACTTTCTTCCTCTTGCTCACCTTGCTGAGCCTGGGGTGCCGGCAAGCAGAACCCCCATCCGAAAAAGACATCCTCATTGCAGATGTGACCATCCTTGACCCCTCTGATGGCAGTTTGCTCGAACATCAGTACGTGGAGGTAGACTCCGGGGTGATCACCAGGATCACTGCGGAAGCCCCTGAGGGTATTTTATACAAGACCGAAATTGACGGATCGAGCAAGTACCTCATGCCCGGCCTGGCAGAAATGCACGCGCATATCCCGTCTCCCCCCGCCAGCAGGGAGCATGTAGAAGAGACCCTCCTGCTCTACCTGTCGAATGGGATCACCACAATAAGGGGCATGCTCGGGCACCCTTCCCACCTGGAACTGAGACAGCAGGTAGAACAAGGTGAAGTGCTAGGGCCCAGGATCTTTACATCAAGCCCTTCCCTGAATGGCAATTCGGTAAAGACCCCGGAAGAAGCCAGGACCAAAGTCACCCAATATCAAAAGGAGGGCTACGACTTTCTGAAGATCCATCCGGGTATCAAGCGAGAAGTTTTTGACGAGCTGGTCGCCACCGCCAGGGAAGTCGGGATACCTTTTGCAGGACACGTTCCCGTCGATGTAGGCATCTATCACGCCCTTAACAGCGGTTACGCCTCCATCGACCATGTGGATGGCTATCTGGAGGGACTGGTTCCGGAAGATGCAGGTGTAAATCCGGCTTCCAACGGCTTTTTTGGCTATAACTTTACCGGTCTTGCTGATACCACCCGGATCCCAGCCCTGGTTGACCTTACAAGCGAGAACAAGGTCTGGATAGTCCCTACGCAAAGCCTGTTTGAACGTTGGTTCGCTCCTGTCTCTTCAGATGTTCTGTTAAAGGATCCAGAAATGCAATACATGCCTGTGACCACCCTTACCAACTGGAAGATCAGGAAGGATCAGTCGACCGCACAGGAAACCGGTTTCTCTAAAGAGGGATGGGAACGCTTTAACACCATCCGGCAACAATTGATCAAAGCTCTGAGTGAGGGAGGCCACGGGATGTTGCTGGGCTCAGATGCACCCCAGCTCTTCAATGTACCCGGGTTTTCTATTCATCACGAGATCCGGGGGATGGAAGAGGCCGGAATGAACAGGCTGGAGATCTTGCAAAGCGGGACGGTGAACCCGGCTCAATTCTTTGGGAAGGAAGATACCTTCGGCATGGTAGCGGAAGGTCTGGAGGCCGATCTACTCCTCCTCTCGGTAAACCCTATGGACAACCTGGACGCGCTTAAAAAACCGGAAGGGGTTATGGTCAGAGGTGTGTGGCTGGACAGGAAGACCCTGGATAAAAAGCTCAATGTGATCGCTAACAGTGTAAAAAATCGGTAGATGAACAAGTCATTTAGAAAAATGCCACGGAAAACTATCGCGATGGGTGTTCTCCTCCTGAATTCGATAGCCATCTTCGGACAGGTATTGTTAAAACCGGATAGAGTCTTCGATGGGGTGGAAGTTCACACGGGTTGGGTAGTAGAGATCGAGGGAGACCGGATCAGCTTTGCCGGTCCTGAGAAACAGTGGAAAGCCAAAAGCGGAACCCAGGAGATCGTTCTTGAAGGGTATACCCTCTTGCCCGGACTGATCGAAGGGCATTCACATCTCTTGCTGCATCCCTATAACGAGACTTCCTGGAACGACCAGGTCCTCAAGGAATCACACGCTGAGCGGGCCATCAGGGGAAGTGTACATGCCGAGAGGTCATTGATGGCGGGGATCACGACCATGCGCGACCTGGGTTCGGAAGGTGCAGGATACGCTGATGTGGCCTTAAAAAAAACAATAGATCAGGGAATGATCCCCGGGCCCCGTCTCCTGGTGGCAGGGCCTGCCATTGTAGCCACAGGCGCTTATGGTCCCAAAGGCTTTCATGAAGGGGTAAACGTGCCCCTGGGAGCTGAACCCGTCAGCGGGAAGGATGAGGCTATCCGGGCAGTCAGAAGGCAATTAGGGAATGGGGCCGATTTTATCAAGGTGTATGCCGACTACCGCTGGACACCCGGGGCTCCTTCCATGCCGACCTTCCTGCCTGAAGAACTTAAAGCAATGGTAGACGCAGCCACCTCGGCCGGTTCATATGTGGTAGCCCACGCCAGCACCCCTGAAGGAATTCGCAGGGCCGTCCTGGCAGGTGTGGAGACCATTGAACACGGGGATGGGGGAACCCGGGAGGTCTTCGACCTGATGAAGGAAAAAAACGTCGCCCTCTGCCCTACCCTGGCGGCCGGGCATGCCATAGAGCGCTACAGGGGCTGGGATCCCCAAAACGATCCGGATACTGAGCGGATCAAGAACAAAAAAAGATCTTTCAGAACCGCTCTCGAATCAGGGGTGACCATCGCTTTTGGGGGTGATGTCGGTGTATATCCCCACGGGGAGAACTACAGGGAACTGGAGTTGATGGTGGAATACGGGATGCCTGCAAAGGACGCGTTGAGATGCGCCACCAGGACCAATGCCATGGTCTTTCACCTGGAAAATCTCGGAGAGATAAAGGAAGGTTTCACTGCAGATCTCATTGCGGTGAAAGGTGATCCTACCCTGGATATCCGCCTGATGAGGGAGGTCTACTTCGTCATGAAAGACGGGGCAGTGATCCGGAAACCATAAATGTTTCCAGGCATAGGATGGGGCTGATAAAATTCTTGTGAATCCCTCCCAAAAATTCGCTACATTTACAGGTGTAACCAATTAATAACCAGCAAAATGAAACATCTGTTAAAACTCGCCCTCCTATTTGCCCTGCTGCTCAGCTGCCAGGCAGAAAACCAGGAGGAGAAAGCTGCCAAAGAAGCTTTTGAAGTCAACTCCAAAACCGTAATGGCTAACCTGGACGGCTGGCAGAACGAAAATCTGGACTATTCCATGTATTCCCCTGATTTTGTGATGTTAGACACGGGATTTGGGGTTGAAAAGGATACCATGAGTCTGGAAGAAATGAAAATGTATGATAAGCAGATGTGGGAGGCCTTCGATTTCAAACTGCTGACCGATCCGCCAGTGCTGTTACCCGGCGTGAACGCAGACACCAAGAAGATGGACGGTTCTGTCCGTTTTTACTCCCAATGGGAAGTAACCCTCCCTGCTACAGATAGCACAGATGCCAGGTCCGGGGTGATCAATTTGTACGAATCCTACGATTTCAATCCCGAAGGTAAGATCATTTACCAGCAGGTATACGGCGATTTCACCGGCCTGATGGGCCATTTAATGATGAATTAAAGTTCCGTTCTGTATAAAACCGATGCCTTCACCCTGCGTGGAGGCATTTTTATTTGTATGAATTCCTGAGTCTACTTTCGGCTCGGTAATGGTGAACAGATAAGCGGTTAATCTTATTATAAAAGGTACTTTTTGAGGGAAGATCCGGGAAAATCACCACAAATTATATGAAACCAGCGTGCATATAGAAGAGCTATATCAGTCGCGGGTTTTCCAAGATAAAACGTCTCATTGATCCTAATACTTTTAAAAGGAGATGGGATACTCCCCTTAACAACTCTTTAAGAATTTCTCGGACCCTTTTTGGTATATTTAGCCTTCAACTATAGCAATTCCTGATGAAAAGAACTTTACTCTCCCTGATGCTTTTCGCATCCTTTACCCTGTTTGCACA
Source organism: Muriicola marianensis (assembly GCF_014638095.1). Lineage (GTDB taxonomy): Bacteria > Bacteroidota > Bacteroidia > Flavobacteriales > Flavobacteriaceae > Muriicola > Muriicola marianensis. The sequence goes on along the minus strand of NZ_BMFH01000002.1, from coordinate 537,873 downwards.
AGAATTTAAAATGGACATGGTCCAGGACCTCAAACCCAGGAACATAGGTCCGGGTGGTATGAGTGGCCGCGTCACGGCCATCGATGTAGTGCAGAGCGATCCCGATATCATCTTGGCCGGGACAGCTTCGGGCGGCTTGTGGAAGTCGACTTCCGGCGGAATCAAATGGGAGCCCGTATTTGATAAAGAGGTCACCGCCTCCATAGGGGCAGTGGCCATACTACAGAGCAATCCTTCCGTGATATGGGTAGGGACCGGAGAAGGAAACCCGCGCAACAGCCTGAACGGGGGTTACGGCGTTTACCGCTCCCTTGACAGGGGAAAGAACTGGACCCTGATGGGACTCGAGAAGACACGGCATATCCACCGTATCATCATCGACCCCACCGATCCGAACACAGTCTATGTGGGTGCCATAGGTTCTCCCTGGGGTGAACACCCGGAACGGGGCGTATTCAAGACCACCGATGGCGGCAAGACCTGGAACAAGATCCTCTTTGTCAATAACAGAACCGGGGTGGCCGATATGGTCATGGACCCCACCAACCCGAATAAGATCTTTGCAGCCATGTGGGAACACAAGAGAGACCCCTGGTTCTTTAAATCGGGTGGTCCGGGCAGCGGGCTGTACATGACCCACGACGGAGGGGAGAACTGGAAAAAAATCACCGAAGAGGACGGCATGCCGAAAGGAGAACTCGGGCGGATAGGGATCGCAGTGGCCCGCAGCCGGCCCAATGTGGTCTACGCCCTGGTAGAGGCCAAGAAGAATGCCCTGTACAAGTCGGAAGACGGGGGCTTTAAATGGAAAAAGATAAACGACAAGAACGATATCGGAAACAGGCCATTTTACTATTCCGAAATCTATGTAGACCCTCAGAATGAGAACAGGGTTTATTCCGTTTTCACCTATGTCAACGTTTCAGAAGACGGAGGCAAGAATTTCTCCCAGCTCATGCCTGCCTACGGGGTGAACAATGGAGTACACCCCGACCACCACGCCTGGTGGATTCACCCGGAGGACGGGAATTTTATGATAGACGGGAATGACGGGGGATTGAATATCACAAGAGATCGGGGGGAAAGCTGGCGCTTTATCGGAAACCTCCCGGTAGGCCAATTCTACCATATCAGCACGGATAACGAATATCCATACAACGTTTACGGGGGAATGCAGGATAACGGTTCCTGGAGAGGCCCTGCCTACGTCTGGAAAGCCCAGGGGATCCGCAATAGCTACTGGCAGGAGATCGCTTTCGGGGATGGATTCGACGTGGTACCCGACCTGGACGATTCCCGCTTTGGATATGCCATGAGTCAGCAGGGTTTTGTAAGCCGGTACGACCATATTACAGGTAACAATTACTCGGTACGGCCTACCCCTCCGGATAAGGAAACAGAATTGCGGTTCAACTGGAATGCCGGGATCGGGCAGGACCCTTTTGATAACAGCACGGTGTATTTCGGAAGCCAGTTTGTTCATAAGAGCACTGACAAGGGCCTCACCTGGGAGGTGATCTCCCCCGACCTCACTACCAATGATCCTGAAAAACTCAAACAGAGTGAAAGTGGCGGACTCACCATGGATGCCACAGGGGCTGAGAACCACTGTACCATCCTGGTCATAGAACCTTCTCCCTTGGAAAAGGACATGTTATGGGTTGGGACTGATGACGGCAGGGTGCACCTCACCCAGAACGGTGGGGCGAACTGGACAGAAGTGACCCAGAACCTCAAAGGGCTGCCCAAAGGCAGCTGGGTCGCACAGATCCGTGCCTCTGCCAGAAATAAAGGGGAAGCACTGCTGATTGCCAATGATTACCGCAGGTTCAACTACACCCCATACGCCTACCGCACAAGAGATTACGGTAAGACCTGGGAGAGGATCGTCGATGGAAACGATGTAAAGAGCTATACCCTTTCAATCGTTGAAGATCCTCAGAACCCTAAGCTGATGTTCCTGGGCACCGATGACGGTCTCTACGTTTCATTTGACGGGGCAGGGAAATGGCAAAAATGGACAGAAGGCTTTCCAACGGTTTCCACCAAAGACCTGGTGATCCATCCCCGTGAAAGGGACCTTGTCATAGGAACTTTCGGTCGTGCAGCCTGGGTGCTGGATGATATCCGCCCGCTGAGCAAAGTAGCTTCTGACCCAACTGTCCTCTCCAAGCCTATTGCGGTTTTCGATCCTCCGATTGCCTATCAGGCGGCCTATCAGCAACCTACCGGAAGCAGGTTTGGTGCTGACGCTATCTTTAACGGAGAGAACAGAGAAGGAGGTGCCATGATCACCTACTTCCTCAAAGAGGGCAAGGAGGCAACCAAAGCCACAGAAAAAGAACAGAAGGAAGAAACCGAAGAAAAGGATGAAGAATCCGAAGGAGAGGAGGCAGAGGCGAAAAAGAAATCTAAAGATTCTGTGATCGTTGAGATCTTCCGGGGTGAGGACCTGATACGGACCCTGAAATACAAAACTCCCGAGAAGGCAGGATTCCACAGGATTTACTGGAACATGGATGAAAAGGGTCCAGACCGGCCTTCACGAACCCTTCGCAAACGAAACAGGGAATCCGGAGGTGTGGATGTAAAGCCCGGAAAGTACCGCGTTGTGGTCTCCCTGGGCGAGGCCAGTGATGAAACGGTGATCACCGTAGCTTCAGATCCTCGCCTTGATGTTTCCTCTGCGAGTATCGACCAGGTATACGATGCCGCAAAAAAACTGGAAAACATGACCCAGACGGCAGCCGATGCGGTAAAACAACTGTCCGAGAGCAAGAAGGTAGCAGAGAAATACCAAAAGGACCTAGGGGAGCTGGACAAGGAAAAATTCAAAGATGCTATTGATGCCTCCAAGGACATCGCCAAAAAGATCAATGGGATTATCGATATCTACCTGGGGAAAGAAGACAAGAGGCAGGGGATAACCCGTAATCCTGAAATGACCGTAATGCGCAGGATAGGGATGGCAAGTCAGTATGTATCTTCCAGGAAGACAGGGATCACTGAGACGGAAACCAGGCTTATGGAATTTGCCCAATCAGAACTGAAATCGGCCCTGGAAAAGACCAATACCTTCTTCGAGGAGGACTGGAAGACCTACCGGGAGAAGATTGAACCCCTGAATGTGAGCCTGTTTAAAGATACCTCCAGTTTTTCACTTGAATGACAGGAATCAACCTCTACTATTTGATAAACGAAATAAAATCTAAACCCATGAAAAAAGCACTGATTCTGATCCTGCTTGTCTTCCTTTGGAATTGCAAGGAAAAGCCCGCAGAGAATGAGGTTGCCAAAAACCTCAAGTCCTATACCATCGAACAAATGATGGATAACGAGAATGTGGGGGGAGGTAGTTTCTCTCCTGATCTCAGCACCTTGCTAGTGACGAGCAACCGATCCGGGATCTACAATATGTATACGGTACCGGTAAGTGGGGGTGAATTGATGCCCGTGACCGAATCTGACAGTTCTTCGGTTTTTGCGATCTCCTATTTTCCTGATGATGAGCGTATGCTCTTCCGAATGGATAACAACGGAGATGAGATCTACCACATCTTCCTCAGGGAAGAGGACGGCAGCCATCGTGACCTCACTCCTTATGAGGGAGCCCGCTCCCTTTTTTACGGATGGACTGATGATGAGAAAGGCTTTTTCTTTGGATCGAACAAAAGGGATAATCGTTACATAGATCTGTACAAGGTTGACCTGGAAACATTTACCCCTGAACTGGTGTATCAGAATGACCAGGGATATGACATTGGTGCGATCTCAAGGGATGAGAAATACATCACCCTCAGCAAGGCCCTGAACACCAATGACAGCGACCTGTACCTGCACGACCTTGAATCCGGAAGCCAGGTCAAGATCAATGAAAGCCAGAGCTCTAACTCCCCTCAGGATTTTACCCCGGACAGCAGTTCCCTCCTTTACACCACAGACGAAGGTTCTGAGTTTTCCTATGTGATGCGATACAACATCCCGGACGGAACAAGAGACAAAGTGATGGAGCGCGACTGGGATATCAATGGCACTTACTTTACGAGAACCGGCAAGTACCGGGTGACCTACATAAACGAGGATGCCAAGAACAGTATTGAAGTGGAGGAAGTGGCCACGGGAGAGCCCATGACCCTGCCTGCCATAGGCGATATGGACATTACCAGTGTGTCTTTTTCGGACGATGACACCCTGATGAGGTTCTACGCCGGCGGCTCCAACAGCCCATCAGACCTGTATGTGTACGACATCGCATCAGGGGAACAAACTAAGCTGACAGATGTCCTGAATAAAGAGATCCAGCCACAGGACCTGGTGAAGGCCGAGGTGATTCGCTATCCTTCTTTTGACGGTTTGGAGATCCCGGCCATCTATTACAAACCACACCAGGCCTCACCCGAAAATAAAGTCCCCGCCCTTGTCTGGGTGCATGGAGGACCCGGAGGGCAAAGCAGGCAGAATTTCAGCTCCCTTATCCAATACCTGGTCAACCACGGTTATGCGGTCCTGGCCGTAAACAACAGGGGGAGCAGCGGTTATGGTAAGACATTTTATCAGATGGACGACCTCAACCACGGAGACAAGGACCTCAGGGACTGTGTGGAAGGGAAGAACTGGCTCGCCGCCCAGCCCGAGATCGATCCCGGGAAGATCGGGATCATAGGGGGTTCCTATGGCGGCTATATGACCATGGCTGCCCTTACCTATACTCCGGAAGAGTTTGCTGTGGGAGTGAATCTCTTCGGCGTGACGAACTGGATACGCACCCTGAGGAGCATCCCGCCCTGGTGGGAGTCGTTTAAAGATGCCCTCTACAAGGAATTAGGTGATCCCAACAGTGCGGATTCGGTACGCCTGAGAGCGATCTCGCCCTTATTCCATACAGACAAGGTTACAAAACCCCTCATTGTACTTCAGGGATCAAAAGACCCCAGGGTATTACAGGTAGAATCCGACGAGATCGTAGCCGGGGTGAGGAAGAATGGAGTGCCTGTAGAGTATGTCCTATTTGAGGATGAGGGTCACGGATTCGTGAAAAAGGAAAATCAGATCGCTGCCTACAGCAAGATCCTTGAGTTCCTCGACGTCTACCTGAAACAGGATAAGGGACAGCCTATTCAGGACGGGGAGACCATGGAAATGCAAACCGAGACGGAATGAAAAGACTGATACTGGCCTTAACCCTCTTGTGTTCCGGCCTTTCTTTAGCTCAGGAAACGGGGGAAGACACCTGGGGTGCCTGGTACATGTATTTTGGCATGAACCAGGTCTCGGATAAGCTGAGTATACATTCGGAAGCACAGTTTCGTTATTACGAAACCCAGGGTAATTTCAACCAGATGCTGCTCAGGACGGGGTTGAACTACCACATTAATTCGGATGCCATCGCCACCCTCGGGTATGCCTACATTCTCACAGACAACACCTTTGAGGAATTCAGCGGGGACAGGGATTCCCGGGAGAACAGGATCTTCCAGCAATTCATCCTCAAGAACAAGGTGGGAGAATTTCTTTTTGAGCACCGGTACCGAATGGAACAGCGGTTTATCAACTTCGGAGATTTCACCGACACACAGCACAGAGCGAGGTACCGACTGCAGGTTACCCTGCCTTTGACAGATACTTTTTTTGTCAATGCCTATGACGAGATTTTTATCAATCTCCAGGACGACGCTTTTGGCCAGAATCGACTCTATTTTGCTTTCGGAGTACATATCACAGAGAACAGCAGCCTGCAGGTGGGGTATCTTAAAAACCACTTCAGTGGGATCGATTTCGACCGGCTTCAGGTGGCCCTGTTCTTTAATCCCGACCTAAGGAAAAAGAAATAAACGGGTAAAGGGAAATAAGTTGACTTCGCCTTAAATTTTTGTAACTTTAAAAGATAACCCAAAACGCATAAAGCATGAAAATTTTGAGAATGTCATCACTGAGCTTGTTCCTTATCCTGGGATTGGGCTGTAAGGAAGCCAAGAAAGAAGCCGGTGAAGCTATGGAAGAAATGGAAGAAGCTGTGGAAGTGGTCAAGGAAGAAGTTATGGTTGAGACCATCGCCTTTAAAATGGAACCTAAAAGTGACAGTAATGTAGCAGGGGAAGTAGAATTCACAGAAAAAGACGGTAAAGTGATCATGAAGGCGAGTTTTTCCGGACTTACTCCGGGGGAACACGCTATTCACATTCACGAGAAGGCCGACTGTTCTTCGGCAGACGGGACCTCCACCGGAGGCCATTGGAATCCAACCTCGGAACCCCACGGGAAATGGGGAGCCAGTGAGGGGTACCACAGGGGTGATATCGGGAATTTCACAGCCGATTCTGAAGGCAATGCCACAGTTGAATTCACTACAGACCTGTGGTGCCTGAGCTGCGAAGATGAAACAAAGAATATTACAGGTAAAGCGGTGATCGTTCACCAGGGAGTGGATGATTTTGTTTCCCAGCCCAGCGGAGCTGCCGGAGCCCGGGTCAGCTGTACGGGGATCATCAAATAACTCCAAGCACAATTAGTAAACAGCCGTCTTCGGACGGCTTTTTTTATGACTCGGAAATAAGAGCATAAAAACTAGTTACATATCCCCGATTAGTCGGGTTTACGTGTATGGCTTTAAAATTCGAAGGGCTTTTTCCGATGGTTATTTGCGCAGAAGGTTCTGAAGAGATCGGTTTGCCAACCAGATTTTAACGAAGACGAGGAGCATTGCTATGGACCAGCAGATAAAGAAGAAATATTCCATAACGTAGGTGATTTGGGTCGGTTACACAATTGTTTACTATGCGTTCAAGAGTAATACTTGGGACATTCTAACATGAACTTCAACGATAAAACTATACATTTCGTCTATAATATCCTAATTATACGCAGGGAATTCGAGCAAAGTCATGGCATTATTCGATGAAATGCAAAGTAAAGTCCTGTCGCGTACTTTTGGTTGAACCCCAGTAGAAATGGACCTTTATCCCTTTAGGTCCGAGATTCCAACTCCTTAATTTTTTAGAAAAGTCAATTTTTGATGTACTTTGGGCCCAAATTCGAACTCATGAATCCCTCTGGACCCGGTTGGATCAATAAATTCGGCGAGGTGGTACGGAACAAGTCGGGAATGTACCCCGACTTCTCTACCCTGTACGCCAACTTGAAAGAATACGGGTTTGTATATGGGATGAATGTAGAGATCCCAGCCTTTATTACGATCGAACACCCGCCTTCAGAGGATGAACGAGCCAAGATCAATCTGCTGGTTGCCCTCTATTTTACTTTTTCTATCGAAAGGCGGGAGGGTGATTTTGAAGAGTTCCTCGAGACCATATTCGCCTTCTACAGGGCTTTAAACATCGGCCGGAGTTCCTTTTTGAACAAATTGCTCACTGGAAAAAAAACTTCCGACAAGTTGGAGACGCTGATCGATTCAAGGGTGTATCTGGATGACAATGTGATCACCAGGACCTTTACCAGCGTCATTACCAATTCCCTGCTCTTTATAGATGTACTTACCTTTCGCTACTACCTGAGAGGGGAGAAAGACCTGGTAGCCCAGGCCCAGAAGCTGGAGTACCTGACCATCAATATTACCTACCATGCGCTGAATGCCAAGGAGAAGAACAAGTCGGATGAAAAACTATCCCAGTTGTTCGCCGCTTCCCTCACCTTTATCGATGCAGAGGAACAAAAGTTCGACGGCTCGTATCGGCAGATCCTGATGGAGAATTGCTCCCCCTGGGAAAACCAGTATTTCCTCGATGTGGCCAGTCTCACGGTATGGGAGGACTATTCCCTGGATTACAAAGAATCCCAGTATATCTATGGAATCGGAAAGGACATGGGCTTTGAGGAAAAACAGATCGCCAGTTCCCTGGAAGAGATCACGATCTTTTTTAAAAAGAACATAGACAAGATCACCTTTCTGAAAGATACCAACCTGGCTGTGCAGTTTTATGACAGCATGGCAAGGGTCGTGAACAAACTCATCCTGAGAAACAGTAAACGCCTCCAAAAAGAGCTGGCCGAAAGCAAGGAACTCGTCTTCCTCATCTCAAAAGGAACCGTAAAAGAACTGAGTGCATCCGAGAAGAAAAAAGTACAGGACCAGTTGATGGATATTTTTAAAAGCGTCCCTTCCCTGGCCATCTTTATGCTGCCTGGAGGAGCTGTCCTGCTGCCGATCTTTATCAAACTGATCCCAACATTACTCCCGTCTTCCTTTGACGAGAACAGGGTGGTAAAAAAGGAAGAAAATCCCCAAAATAAGGACTATAAGAAAAATCTATAGTGACTATTAAATATTTCTTTTTCAGGCTATTGAATTACATTACTCCAACCATAACTTAAAATCACGAACACGTTCCCTGCTGACGATAATTTCCTGGTCTGCACCCTTGTTCAGCTTGATCTGCAACCTGGAATTGGTGTAGGAGATGATGTCCCGGATATGGTTGATGTTCACTATGTATTTGCGGCTTACCCTGAAAAATAAGTTAGGGGGGAGTTCGGTTTCCAATTGTTCCAGGGTGGTGTCCATCAGGTAGGATCTTCCCTCTGAGGTCGCTGCATAGGTTCCTTTGTTCTCACTGTAGAAGCACTCCACATCATCGGCATGTAAGATCTTGAGGTGCTGCCCTACCCTGACCGTGAAACGCTTTTTGTATTCCCTCTCTATGGGGTTGACCAGCATTTTTCTGATATCCTCAAAATCGATGGTCATCTTCGGGTTCATAGTATCGTTCTGCTTTCGGTATTGGTCGACCGCCTTCTTCAACTCATCCTCATCAATGGGCTTGAGCAGATAGTCTATACTGTTCAGCTTAAAGGCCTGCAGTGCGTATTCATCAAAAGCAGTGGTAAAGATGATGGAACTTCGGATATCCAGGAGGTCGAAGATCTCAAAGGAAAGCCCGTCAGATAGCTGGATGTCCAGAAAGATCAGTTCGGGATGTGGATTGTTCTGAAACCATGCCAGGGATTCCTCTACCGAATGCAAGGTCTGTTCTGATTGAATGCCGAGATGAGTCAGCATCCTTTCCAGCCTTCGTGCGGCGGGTTTTTCGTCTTCGATAATAATTACACGCATGCTTTGGTATTGATCTATGTCCTCTGTGAAAAGTTATCTCGCTCCATCCACTTTCTGATTTGCCGTTCCTCCCAATCTTTTACAAATTTCATGTTGGGGCCAAATACCCTCAGGGCGTGAATGATCAAGCCTATTCCCCAGAGAACGGGTACGCTGAATACATTGTAGAACAGCCATTCCAGAAAGGCGGGATCTACATCAGACATCTTCATCTCCAGTAATTCGATCCCCTTTAGCCCTTCCCACACTATGATCGTATTAACAATCAGATAGGCAGTGAGGTGCTTGTAGAAGCCCTTGATCCTTTTTACCTTTTCTACGGCCCTTTGATACGCTGTTGTCCTTGTGCTTTCCATGTTACCTGTATTTTGATGCGTCCCTTTTATCCTTTTCTATAAACTTTTTAATCTGCTTTTCCTCCCATTTCTTGCCCAGAATCGGGTTGTAGTCAAAGACCTTGAACCCGTGGAAGGCCAATCCGATACCCCAGAAAAAAGGAGTAAAGAAGGTGCCGAACTGCCAAAAGTGTTCTGAACCATCCCATGATCTGATAAGCAGATTCAGCAGAATAAACGAATTGATCACGATATACACACTCAGGTGGATATAAAACCCCTTGAGCTCTTCTACTTTTTTCTTGGCTTTTTTGAATTTCTCGTCTTCCGGTCTTTTCTGTTCCATCACCTGAGTTTTTAGGGCTATTCCCATTTATTGATCTCTTCGTCCTCCCGCATGAATTCCTTTATCTTCCTTTGTTCCCACGACCTGCCAAAGAAAGGGTTCAGATCAAAGGTTCCGATCGCGTGGAACAGGATCCCAATCCCCCAACCAAAGGCGGCCCAGAGAAACCACATATAGCGCCATTCATTGGTGTAGTAGTTGATCAAAGCCAGTGCAGAGATCACCACTACATAGGAAGTGAGGTTACTGTAGAATTTTCTCAGACGTTCTACCCGTTCTTTAGCTCGCAAGTACTTATTCTCTTTGTCAAAATTTTCCATGATCAGTGTTTTTTGAATTTCATTTACTCAAAATTCTCTGTTTCCCGGGGCATATAAAAAAGAAGTGTTCCCAACTGTCTTTTATCCTTGATGAATCGTAGAACTCAATTCCATACGGCGGTTTTCAACCGGCAGGAAGATCTAAAAATCATCCTGCTCCATGAATTCCCTGATCTTTCGCTCCTCCCATCGCTTTCCCCATAAAGGGTTATAGCCATAGGCCTCCATCCCATGGGTTATCACTCCAAGTCCCCACCCCAGGGCCGGGAACAACACCCAGGGAAAGTCTGTGGTGCGATAATTCAGCCATGCGAGAAAAGGGATCACTATACAGTACGCCAGCAGGTTGCCATAAAACCCCTTGATGGCCTCTACCTGTTCCTTGGCCTTCTTGTAACGTTTGTCCTCTATAAATGCTTTTTGCGATTCCATGTTTCCTATTTGTTTAGTGAGCATCGGTAGCTCCACACTGAATTCCGATACCGATTTGTTAATACTTACTTTCCTGTCCGACAGAATGGAATACCGCTGCTGAATGTTCCGCAACCCTACCCCACTGCTTCGTCTGACCACTGATTTTTCCTGTATATTGTTCTGAACCACAAGATTGCCATCCCTTTCGAACACCCGTATCACCAGTGGCTTTGCCGAAGTCACCATGTTGTGCTTAACCGCATTCTCCAGCAACAGCTGCAGTGAGAGGGGGACAATCTTTGCCCCGGTATTGGTTGCCTGCTCAGGGATCTCGAACCGAATACCATCTTCAAACCTCATCGTCAGGAGTTTGACGTAGGTCCGGGCGAAATCGAGTTCCTCATCTACCGGGACCAGGTCCTTGTTCTTTTGTTCCAGCACATAACGATACACCTTAGAAAGGGCCGTTGTGAATCGCTGAGCCTGATCCGGGTCCTCTTCGATCAGGCTCGTCAGCACGTTCAGACTGTTGAAGAGGAAATGCGGGTCGAGCTGGTTTTTCAAGGCATCGAACTTAGCCGAAGCCGTTCCCGCAATGATCTTCTGTTCCCTGATCTTGGTGTCCTGAAGGGCCTTCCAGAAATAAAACGCGTGGAAGAACAGGGAAGCGATCAGAACTATGGCCAGCGCTATAATGTAATTGTATACTCTTTCTCCTGCTATAAATTCGTCCAGGGACTTATCGTATATAATAACCTCTACAAACCATCGGACGATGGCAAAGGCCAGGACCGTGACGATGACGGATCCTATGGCTCCGAACCACAACCTTTTTTGAGGCTGGGTTGCCCAGCTGTATTTGGTATTGGAGTATTCGTGGAAATAGGAACTCACTGCGGTCAGCGTAAAACTGTAGATCATGGAAATTCCTGCGAGTTCAAGTATTTCCATCACGCCCCAATCGTAACTTAGGTTGATCAGCACATTGATAATTACGATCACAGCGGCGATCAGTACGGAAACCTTAAATATCTGATACAAACTTTTCATTCTTATTTTCTGATTTTCACTAAAATCCGATGCCTGTTTTCTTAAAGGTAACAAAAAGATAGTTCCTCTTTGTCGGCTTCGACTTTCATCTCTTTAAAGCAGCAGATGTGTGTCCTTTCAGGTCGTAATATTCTCTATAAAAGCTCAGGATTTCAACTTAGATGTACTGAATTGTCAATTTTGTACTACCAGTCGTCATGAAGAAGGCCCTGCATAAAGAATTTATCTATTTTTGAGCTCAGCACAGAGTTATGTATATCCCACAACATTATAAGAATGAAGACCTTTCAGAGGTCAAGGATTTCATCGCCGCCCATTCCTTCGGAATCCTGGTAAACGACCTCGAAGGGAAGCCCTGGGCAACCCACACCCCACTAGAACTTTCCACGGATAACGATGGAAGGGATATCCTGATCGGGCACATCGCCAAGGCAAACCCACAGTGGCGTGCTTTTTCAGACAATCCAACCGTATTGTGCATCTTCAATGGCGCCCATTCCTATGTGTCCTCCTCCTGGTATAAGGAAGAAGAAGTGCCTACCTGGAATTACATCGCGGTACACGTTTACGGCAGTGTTGAAATCATGTCAGAGGAGGAAGTATTTGCCTGGCTGAGCAGCCTGGTAGATCATCACGAAGCCGGGGAAAAGGAACCCGTATCCCTGCATCGCATGTCTGATGCTACCTTGAGACAAGTAAGAGGAGTGATGGGTTTCCGGATCAGGATCGACGAGATACAGGCCGCCTATAAACTCTCGCAGGGGCGGGAGGAAGATCACCCCAGGATCATTTCAGAACTTGCCTCCAAAAAAGATCAGGGCAGCCGTGAGATCTCTCAGATCATGAAAAAACGCTCTGCAGACAAATAAACAGACCGTGTTACTGCTATGCTGCGGTCAGAGGATCAAATGGTCTGCAGGTGTTTCAGGAGTTCATCCCTGTAAGAACGACTCAAAGGGATGACCTTTCTGTTGATCTCAACATGGCCATCTCCCAGCACATCCAGTTTTGAGATGTTGACCACAAAAGATCGGTGTACCCGCACAAACAGGGATTCAGGTAGTTTTACCTGCATGTCTTTCAGGGTGGTGGCCAGGACGAATTGCTTCTTGTCCGTGACCAGGTGACAGTAATTCCGATCAGCCTCTAAATAGAGAATATCCTGCAACAATAATTTTACCATCTGTCCCTGGTAGCGGATGAAGATCCGGTCGTTCAGCAGGGCGATATGCTCCTCAGAACTCTCCCCCACCTCTTCCTTATTCTTGAGCTGCTCGGTCACCAGGGCCAGTGTCCTGCTCAGGTCGCGCATGGTAATGGGTTTGTCCACGAAAGCAAAAGGATGAGTTTTCCTGGCTTCCTCAAAGGTAGCCTCGTCGTTATTGGCCGTGATATAAACGACGGGGATGTCAGCGTCACGCTGTATCTTTTTTACCGTTTCAATACCATTTAACCTTCCCTTCAGGTTGATATCCATAAGGATTACATCAGGTGGATTAAGGCGGGAATGGATGACGGCCTCCTCTCCCCTCGATTCGATACCCGTGACCTCATAGCCCGTCTTGGTCAGCTGGAGTGAAATGTTGGAGGCGATGATCATGTCGTCCTCTACGATGAGTACCCTTGTTCGTTGTTCCATGTCAGGCGGCTTGTGTGAGTTGAAAATTAAATGAGACCGATGTTCCTTTGTCCACTACCAAATCCATTTCGCCGTCGAGCTGGGTGGTCAGCAGGGCGATCAGCTGCGTCCCAAAGCCCGTGCCCTCTGTTCCGTGTCCGTTGTCTTTCCCTATCCCGTCATCAGAGACCTCCAGGTGTAGCACTGATCCCCGTTGATAAAGAGAGATCCGAATATGACCCTTCCGGTCATCAGGAAAGGCATATTTCAGGGCATTTGACAGCAGTTCATTTACGATAAGTCCTATGGGGATAGCGTGGTCTATATCCACTGTAATAGGTTCCATCTCACAATCCAATGTGATCAGATCTTCCTTACCATAGGAATGTATCACATAGTTGCCCAGATTTCGGAAATAATCTTTCATTTCAATGTGAGACAGACTTTTCCCCTGGTACAGCCTCTGATGGATCATACTCATGCTGTGAACGCGCTGCTGGCTTTTGATCATGGCGCTTTTTACCTTTGGGTCCAGGATCTGGTCGGCCTGCAGAGACAGCAGGCTGGAAACAATCTCCAGGTTGTTCTTTACCCTGTGGTGGATTTCTTTCAGCAGAAATTCTTTTTCTTCATTCTGTATCCTGAGCTTTTCACTATTTCTCCGATTTGTTCGGGCCGACTTAAAGATAAGTACCAGGTAAAGGATCAGAAGTATGATCAATACGATCCCCAGGGTCTGAATGATCTGTTGTTTTCTGATCTGCATACCCTGTATCTGGATAGTATTATCCTTCTCGGCCACGTCGAATTCGGTTTGGATCTGCGACATGCGCTCATCGGCTTCTGCCGTGAAGACTTCTTTCTGGAGTTCGTCATATTTCTCAAAAGCCGCGTAAGCCTGCCGGTAGTTATGACTTCCCGCATATGCTTTCCCCAGGTTCTGGTAAGCATCACTCAAAAAGAAGGCATCTCCGAAATCGTCGGTCGCGATTTCAATACTTTTCTCCAGACTTTTTATGGCTGAAAGGTATTTCCCCTGTAATCTTTGCATTTTGCCCAGGGCAAGCCAGGAACGCATCAACATAAAGTTATTGTTGAGTCGTTCGCTATAGCGGATCGCATTGAAGGCCGCTGCTTCCCCTTTGGCCAGTTCACTGGTATGGCCAAAGAGATCGGCCAGGGAAATATATATATCACTCAGGTTGTTATAGAATCCGTACCTCTCCCCTATGGATATGGCATGGTTGAAGTATTTCAGGGCTTCTTCAGTATTTCCCAGGGCAAGGTGGTTATTCCCTACCACATAAAGGGTGAAATCATAATCCAGATCATTGAGTCCGGTACTTTCGAACAATTCTATGGCCAGGAGTCCCTGTTCCAGGCCCTTCTTGAATTTCTTTTGCTTCCAGAAAAGGTTGCTGATATCACTGTACGCCTGAGCCTGGGCGTGAACATCCCCGAGCTGTTCGCCTAGTTTTAATGTACGCATGGCGTATTCAGCAGCCTTGGCCAGATCGCCTTCCCTTTCCGCCACATAACCCAATTGGGTAAAGAGCATAGGGAGTTCATCGCGGTCTACCCGTTTCATGGCCATTCCCAGGACAATCCTGGCGCTATCCAGTTTTTCGTCCCTTAGCAGGATAGCCCCCTGGGTGATCTGGAATCGCCCGACCCATTTCGGCAGTTCCAGTTCCCGGGCTTCCCTCAATCCCTTTTGAGTGAATTCGTAGGCTTTAGCCAGATCACGGGTATGCCAGTAGTAGGAGAGGTCGTTTAAAATGGTCAGTCTGAGAGAATCAGAGGGGGCCTGAACGTAGGCCATCTCCAGGGTGTCAAGGTAGGAAGGGCCAAAATTATCGGTTTGCTTAAATACTTTTTTGTAGGAATTTTCTTCACGAAAGTCGATAATCTGGGACAGGGCATGGTGACCGCTCACAAGGAAGAGGAGGCAGATGATCACCGGTGTGAAGGATCCTGTTCTCATTTCATTTCATAACTCGCTGCTAAGGAAATGAGGCTCTCTAAGGTACGAAAAAATATCCTTGAGGCCTGTGGGATAAAAAAAGATGCTTCTTCGGACAGTTTTTCACCTTGTTCGTCCTGAATGGATCGCTTTATCTCATAGAGATATATTTTATTTAATCACAGTAACCGTAGCGGGGATGATTGTTAAATGTCAGGCGTATGAAACGAGTTACCTTTCGATGGATCCTGTTCATTCTACTGCCTCTCGCCTGCGGGTCACCTGAGAAAACAAACGATTCAGGCCTTTCTCCACGGAAGCAACTCGTGATTCAGTACGTGGATTTCGGATGGAATTCGAACGATGGAACGACTCTGGGAAAAATATTGGCTGATGAATTTGTGAGGAACCTCAACGGAATTCAGGTAGTAAAAGGATCAGTGGAACTCGATGCCTATATACAGAATTACCGCAAGGCCTTCCCCGATCTCAGAGTGACCTTAGACCAGTGGGTGGAGTCAGGAGAGCAGGTTGTGGCTGTCTGGACCTTTGAGGGGACTAACACGGGGGTGTTTGGAGAGTTCACCCCTACGGGTAAAAAAGCAAGGGTTCACGGAGTTTCCATGTTTACCTTGAACGAAGAGAACAAAATAAGCAGGGAAGATATTTATTACAATGAGCTTTACCTGTTGCAACAATTGGGATACGAATTGATCCCACCTAATCTGGAATAATACTTACGTCAAACCTATCCGTAACCTTTAATTTGAATAAACATGAAAACTAAACTCAGAAACGTATTAACCTTTACAATGCTCGCCCTGTTCTCCTCTGCTCTTTTCGCACAGGGATCGGCCAACCAGTCCTACTGGGTCCACGAAGATGTGGTAAAACCAGGTATGATGGCAGAATATGAGGCTGTCTGCAAAGAACTCATCGGCCACATGAAAACCCACAATATACAGGGTACCGGCTGGATCACTACCAACACCTCAGACAACCGCTACCTCTATGTGAGTCCGATCGAAAATATGTCTGATCTGGACAAGCCTGTATTTGCGGAACTGTCAGAAAAAATGGGGAAAGAGGCCATGGGTGCCCTTTTTGCAAGAATGGACAAATGCTACGACACAGAGCAAGACTACATCATCAACCTGGATGCAGAGCTTTCTTATCAGCCCGGAGGGATCAATCAAACTCCGGAGGGACAGAATTTCAGGAAATTCCACTACCTCTATGTAACACCGGGAAATCGTGCCGCAGTAAGAGAAAAAATGAAAGCTGTAAAAGACATGTTCGCCAGTAAGGGATCTAAGGTCTATTACAGGGTATACCGAAGTGGTTTTGGGACCCGAGGGGAATTCTATATGGTCGCCGTCGCAGCCAAGGACGCTGTCGATCATGCCCAGATGTCTGCAGCGAACCAGGCATTGCTTGGAGAAGATGGAGGCAAGGTCATGTGGGACCTCATGAACAACCTTTTGAGTTATGAAGAATACACGGGAATGATGCGGCCCGATATGGCTTATTCACCCTCCAACTAAAGAGAAATTAAACCTGACCGACCAACCTAGCTGAAAGACCCGGGATCTTCCGGGTCTTTCTTCTTTGTTCAACTCTTTAAAAAAAGGTACTTTTAAGGACAACCTTTAAATTAGACTTAATGTTACGCAGCAAATTCTGGCAGGCATTCTTTGCCATAGGCCCCATCGCAATGGTCGTTCTCGGCCTGATCGGATATTTTATCTTCCTGTTTATGTTGATCGGCAACATCGACCATCTGGAGCACGGTTCGGAAAACTTTCCCGAAGGGTGGATCCTTGGCAACCTCGGCGTAATTGTCCTCTTTGTCCTGGTGGCTGTATTGGTCTCTTTCGGAAGCCTGATCTTCTATATCGTTCATGCGGCCTATAACCCGAACCTGAAGCAAAACAACCTTTTACTGGTCTGGATCCTGCTGTTCATTTTCGCCAACGGCCTTGGCCAGTTGATCTACTGGATCATGGAGGTGGTCGGTAAAAGGGGGCAGGAAGGAACCTGACCCCTTATTAGCAGGTCTATTGATTTTGGATTCCCATGCTGAGCTGTGGATGTCAGTCGTCAAAATTCAACGTGGCCATTCTCGAATTCGAGGCTTTCTGTACGCTCATGATCCATAGCTCATTCCCGTATTTGGAACGGAAGTCGGATTTCACTGCTTCCAGATCGGCTTCGTCGTTCTCGTAACGAGCCAGATACACATAGTTCAATCCGTTCACAGGATTTTTGAAATACCCGGCTTTAATGCCCTTTTCCTTGAGCTCGGCGAGAAACTTCTCCAGATATTCCCTGGTTTCAAAGACATTGGCAATGACATAGTGACCTTCGGGTATGCCTATGAGGTCCCCTAATACAATGGTGTCTCGTACTATTCGATCAGGGGCCAGGGACATCTGGCTAAGTCTCGTTAATGAATCAATGTTCTTCTCCATCTGCATTTTGATCTCGTCACTGAGCCTGACAGGCTCTTTCGTGTCTGCTGAAGCTAGTATGGCAGGCCTTTCATCACCCATGGCATTTTTCATCGCCTCCATTTCGCGCCTCGTGTTGCGCACCGCGAGTTCGAACCTGCGCTCCATTTCAGAATTGATATGGTTCTCCAGGGAATCCACTTTGTAGATCAATTCATTGATCACAGCGTAATTGGCCCGATTGAGTTTTCTCAGTTTATCGATCTCCAGATACAGTGGGTTCTTGTTTTTCTTGATCCTGCGTTTTACGTCGAGATAATCAGAATCCTGAATCTCCTCAGCATCGCGTTGCACCATATCTTCGGTGAGGGTGGGAATAATGTTATAAGCTACCGAGATCTCGTGGGTTACCCCAAAATTCTGAATGCCCTGGGAAAATCCTTTTTCGAAATTATATCCCAGAGAAAGCCTTTTGTTGATGTTGAATCCCGCTCCCGCAGATCCGCCGTAAAAACTGTCATAACCGGCCTGCAACCATCCCAGACGGGGCAGATCGAGTATGATCCCACCACCAAACTCGAGTCCCTCATTTCCGGTCTTGCGAATCCTCGCAATGGGCATGAGTCTGCCTTCTTCGAAGATCCCGTCGGCATAGCGGAAATTACGGGTATACTGTAAATGGCCGGAAAAGGATTTCTCGACAAAAGTGGTCAGGGACTCTCCGGTCTTGAGATTAAAATCGAAAAGGTCCTCTGCGAAGACCCCAATGTCAAAACTCCCGAAAGCTACATTGATCCCGGGCTGAAATGCGATAATTGAATTTTCACTGAAGGCAGCGAGGGCAGGATCTGCTTCATTGGTGACTGCCCTGTTCTCATCAAAACTGCTGCGGTAATAGGGAATATTGAACCCAAAGGTCAGCACGCTTTTCGGGCCCAGACGAACTCCGTAAGCATAGTTGGTCAGTATCCCAATATTGGATACAAGACCTTCCTGTTGATTATAGACACTAATCCCGAGGCCGGTCCGGTCATTGATCCGCCCGCTGTAACTCAGGAAGTAATTCTGGTAGTTGTCCTGGAAGTAGGCCGACTGGCTGCGGTGGAAGAAGTTGATATATGACTTGTCTTCCCGCACCGTGGAGAAGGTCGGGTTTATTAGAAACCTATTGAATTTTAAGAGATTTTGAAAGGGAACGTTATAGGAAACGTAAGGTGATTCTTCCTGGCTAAAAAGGTGTCCCGAAAATGAAAGACTCAACAGAACCATTGCCCAAAACCTAAAATGGACAACTCGAAAAGAATCCTTGAAAATAGATCGATTTTTGCAGAACATGGCACAAGTATTATCTGCACTAAATCATAGCTCCTTTCACAAGGTGGGGACACCTTTAGCCAAGAATAAAAACTAAAATTAAGAAGGAGTAATTTATTAGTACATAGGTTATATTTTCATAAGATTTGGTGATCCCAAGTTGAACAAACCTCGATAATCCGCAAATTTTTTTCGGTAAAATGCAGCCGCCGGGGCCAGAATTCGATGAAAGGAGCACAAATGTTAAAGAAAGAGGTTTTTCATCGAGGATTCACCTCGCATTTTTCTCAGTATACCCCTGTGAATAATTCACAGGTCCCTTATAATCAGCCTGTTCACGAACATCTTCCTTTGTTTCATTAAAAAGCCTACATTTAATGCCGACTTCTTATCTCATCGAATCAACATGGCTAAAATCTCCATCAGTTCAGTAAAACCCCGTCTCTCTTTCTGGCAGATCTGGAATATGAGTTTTGGGTTCCTAGGTATACAATTTGGCTTCGCCCTTCAAAATGCCAATGTGAGCCGGATCTTCGAAACTCTGGGTGCTTCCAAGGACGAATTGCCCATCCTCTGGTTGGC
Source organism: Muriicola marianensis (assembly GCF_014638095.1). Classification (GTDB taxonomy): domain Bacteria; phylum Bacteroidota; class Bacteroidia; order Flavobacteriales; family Flavobacteriaceae; genus Muriicola; species Muriicola marianensis. The sequence continues at coordinate 518,414 of NZ_BMFH01000002.1, read as the reverse complement.
TGCGCCCGTAACCGGACTGCTCGTACAACCTATCATCGGGTATTACAGCGACCGGACCTGGCATAAAAAGTGGGGACGCAGAAGGCCGTTCTTTGCCGTGGGGGCTATCCTTGCGACAATAGCTCTTTTCCTGATGCCCAATTCTACAGCCCTGTGGATGGCCGTGATCATGCTTTGGCTGATGGATGCCTCCATCAATATCAGTATGGAGCCTTTCCGCGCTTTCGTAGGGGACATGCTCCCCGATGAACAGAGGACCAGCGGGTTTGCCATGCAGAGCTTCTTTATAGGATTGGGGGCGATCATCGCCTCTGCCCTGCCCTGGGTTTTCACAAACTGGTTCGGGATCAGCAATATCGCCCCGGACGGAGGAATCCCCGACTCGGTAAAATGGTCCTTTTACCTGGGGGGAATTGCCTATTTCCTTGCAGTTATGTGGACTGTTTTCAAAACCGAGGAATACCCCCCGGACGACCTGGAGAAATTGAGGGAAGAAAACGCCAGCAAAGGGATCTTTGGCGGTTTGGCTGAATCCTTTATGGGAATCTTCAAGATGCCGAAAACCATGATCCAACTGGCTTTCGTTCAGTTCTTTTCCTGGTTTGCCCTTTTTGCCATGTGGATCTATACTACTTCGGCAGTGACCAGCCATATTTATGGAACAGAGGATACGACCTCGGCCTTGTACAACGAAGGGGCCGACTGGGTAGGCATCTGTTTTGCGATATACAACGGCATCGCGGCCCTTGTCGCCTTCCTGCTTCCAATAGTCGCCAAAAAGGTCAGCCGGAGAGTAACCCACCTGCTGGCCCTCTTCTGTGGTGGGGGCGGACTCATCTCGATATACTTTATTTCGGATCCCAACCTCATCCTGATATCCATGATAGGGGTCGGTATAGCCTGGGCCAGTATCCTGTCTATGCCTTATGCCATGCTTTCCAGCATTCTTCCCGCAGACAAGATGGGATATTATATGGGGGTATTCAATTTCTTTATCGTGATTCCTCAGATAGTGGCGGCCGGAATCCTGGGTTTTATGCTCAAGACCTTTTTCGGCAATATCTCCATCTACGCCCTGATCATTGGGGGCGTAAGCATGTTCATTGCCGGGCTGCTATGCCTCATCGTAGATGACAGGGAGGTGTCGGTCACCTTTGCAGAAAAAGGCACTCCGTAGCACGACTCAGCGGGCATATCCTACAGGTCGGTGTTTCTTTTTTTATTTAATAAGGGGGGATGTTCACTTTTGATGTAGTCTAACATTTAAAACTACAGCCATGAAAAGTATTCCCTTAGTAATCGTTCTATTCTTATTGACTTCCCTGGTCAGATCCCAGGATTTAACTGCCTATGACATTCACCTCAAGGTTGAGAATATTCAATCGGAGGGCGGAAAGATCCTGGCCGTCCTTCACAGCGCAGAGACCTTTATGCAAAGTGAAGGGGTAGGCCATGTTTATGCCGAAGGAAAAAAGGGTGCGCTGGAGCTCGACTTCAAAAACGTGGTTCCGGGGACCTATGCCATTTTGGTCATGCACGACATGAATGGCAATTTTCAAATGGACTTTGATGAGCGGGGCATGCCCAAAGAATCATTTGGGATGTCCGGTGAAGGTGGCCATATGGGTCCTCCCAGTTTCTACCAGGCCAAATTTGAGTTGTCTGACCAGGACCTTGCCATGACCATCAAGCTTTAGATCCTTAAAAAAATAAAGCCCTCGTTTGAGGGCTTTTTTGTTTATATCTCTTCAGCCAACCAGGCTTTCATCATCCAAACGGTTTTCTCCTGCTCCGTAATAAAGTCACTCATCATGGAATTGGTCCCTTCGTCATCTGCCTTGTCGGAAGCTTCGAGGATCCTTCTTTCGATCTTCAGGGGTTCTGTCAGGGAATCGACGATAAGACGAATGGCCTTCTCATCTTCCGTGATATTCTTGCCCTGAGGCACTTTGGCTATTTTCATGTAATCCCCAAAGGTATGAAGGGGTACCTCACCCAATGTGAGGACTCGTTCTGCTACCATGTCCACTTTTAAGTTGGCATCGTCATAGAGTTCCTCAAATTTCGCGTGAAGGTCGAAGAATCTCTTCCCTTTGATATTCCAGTGTATCCCTCTCAGGTTCATGTAATACACCTGAAAATTGGCGAGGAGGGTATTGAGCTCCTGCCCTAATTCTTTTGATTGCCTGGCATCCAGGCCAATGCTGTTCAGTTTCATTGCTCTCTAATTTTACCATAAAATTATCACATTAAAACTGGCTGTTAACATAAGTTTTATCGATAGTTTTTATAAATTTATCACCTAACACTATAGCATGACGATTACCCAATTACAATATGTCCTGGCCGTAGCGGAATACCAGAATTTCACCGTAGCCGCTGAGAAGAGTTTTGTCACCCAGCCCACCCTGAGCATGCAGGTGCAGAAGCTGGAGGATGAACTGGATGTCCGGATCTTCGACCGCAGCAAAAAGCCCATTTCGATCACCGAAGCCGGGAAGAAGATCGTTGCCCAGGCCAAGAACATTGTGAATGAAGCCAAACGGATCAAGGATATCGTAGACCAGGAGAAAGGGTATATCGGGGGGGAGTACACCCTGGGGATTATCCCCACGGTCATGCCTACCCTTTTACCTATGTTCCTAAAAACCTTTATCAATAAATATCCCAAAGTGAACCTGGTTATCAGGGAGCAAAATACGGACAGCCTTATCCGCAACCTGCAGGACGGCCACCTCGATGCCGGGATCGCAGCAACTCCCCTAGACATTGAGTTCATCACAGAAAGGCCCTTGTATTATGAGCCATTCGTTGGCTATGTGCCTCCCAGCCACCGGTTGAGAAAGGAAGACAAACTGAGTCCGGAAGCCCTGGATATCCGGGACATCCTGCTACTGGAAGACGGGCACTGTTTCAGGGAAGGGGTCGTCAATCTGTGCAAGGCGAATCAAAACTTCGAAGATCACTTTCACCTGCAAAGCGGGAGTTTCGAGACTCTGGTGAACCTGGCCAACGAGGGCCTGGGGATGACCCTTCTCCCCTACCTCAATGCTGTGGAACTGGACGAGCGGAAAAAATCGAATTTGAAATATTTTCAGGAACCTCCCCCTGCACGGGAGATCAGCCTCATCTACCACAAAAAGGAACTCAAATTACACATCACGAACGCCTTGAGAGAGGTGATCGCCTCCGTGGTCAGGGGTGCCATCAAGTTCCAGGACGTAAAGATCATCAGTCCCGTTTCCCAGAATTAAACTTGGGTGAATTATAGATAAAAAAAAGCTGCCTTTCGGCAGCTAGTTACGCTTTTATATAAATTAAACTTTCCTGAAGTTCTGGCTTGTCTGTGACAAAATTCAGCAACCAGTATTTGAGTTCTTCAATTTCATAAGGCAATAGCTTCGAAATTGCTTTTCTGAGTTCCTTGCTGAATAACCTAGCGTCGAAACTCACTTTTTGGAGCACCATCTTGTAATACTCCAACATAGTTCTAGCCATATGTTGCGTATTTATCGTTAGATTGTCTAATCGAAATTAACAAAAAATGACAGGCGATATTGTGTTTCACACTTCAAATTATGGATAAATTCACCAAATAATCGATGAACTACATATTCTATCGTTCTATGAACAAACTGAGCCGTATTCCAGGGCTGCTGCAACTCTTATTGATGACTGTATTTTTAGTGGGTTGTTCTTCCTCCAGGACAAGGGGATTCGAAAAAAAAGTAACCCGGGAGCTCCAAATAAACAAATTCGGGGAGCATTTTACAGGCCTTATGGTATTAGACCCCTCATCAGGTGACACCCTGGTCTCGGTGAACTCCGACCTTTATTTTACACCCGCCAGTAACACCAAGATCTTTACCCTCTATACCGCAGTTAAGATCCTGGATGATTCCATCCCGGCTTTAAAATATTTTGTTTCCGGGGATACGCTTATATTCAGCGGCACGGGTAACCCATCCATCCTTCATCCTAATTTCCGGGACAGCAGCGCAGTGAATTTCCTAAGTAGATATAGCGAACTGGTCTATGTCCCGGGTGATTTCCCTGAAGGGCGATACGGCCCCGGGTGGGCCTGGGAGGATTACGACTCCTCCTTTTCCCCTGAACGTTCCTCTTTTCCCCTTTATGGCAATGTGGTCAGTGTCACTCAACAAGGGGGCCTCAGAACAGAACCTAATCTATTCGCAGACAGTGTCCAGGTCATGGTGAAAAACAGAAGAAGGGAGGAGAAGCGGAATACCTTTTATTTTGATCCATCCCGCACGGACACTTTGGAGATCCCCTATATCACATCAGACAGGCTGACGCTAACACTGCTCGAAAATGTACTTGGGAAAAGTATCAGGATCGGTGAAGCCTTCCCCGTTGAGAAGACCAGGACCATAATGGGATCTACCCCCGCCGATAGCCTCTACAGGCGGTTGATGCAGGAGAGTGACAACTTTATCGCCGAGCAACTGCTGATGGTATCTTCATTTGTGCTCTCTGACACCATTTCCTCAAGCCTTGCAAGGGATTTTGTCCTCGATTCATATCTGTCTGAAATGGAATACAAACCCAGGTGGGTGGATGGATCGGGCCTGTCTCGCTACAACCTTTTTACCCCTTCCTCCATGGTGTATGTGCTAAAGAAGTTACTCGATGAAAAAGGAAGGGAGTGGCTCTTCTCTGTATTCCCTTCAGGGGGAAAGAACGGTACCCTGGAAGAATGGTATACCGGAAATCCACATCCCTATGTGTTTGCCAAGAGCGGAACCCTGGGAAACACCTATTGCCTGAGCGGATTCCTGATCGCTAGGTCCGGGAAGATCCTGATCTTTAGTTTTATGAACAACCACTATCTGGAACCAGCCTCCAGGATCAAAGCACGTATACAGGCGGTACTGGAGGGAATCAGAGATAACTATTGAAACTATTTTCAGATCAATCCCTGGAGACGGGCGTATTGCAATAACAGCAGGCTCTTGGCATCCCGTATCTCTCCCCGGTCGATCATCCTGAAAGCCTCGTCGTATGAAATTTCCAGTACTTCTATGTTTTCAGTTTCTCCTTCCGCTCCACCGCCAGGCCCTGCCTTCATGGTCTCGTCATAGGGAGCGATAAAAAAGTGAAGGATCTCGGTCACTGCGCCGGGCGACATATAGGCTTCGAACACCTTTTTCACCTCCCCGATCCGGTACCCTGTCTCTTCCTCCACCTCCCTACGGATGCAGGCTTCGGGGTCCTTCTCATCCAGCATCCCGGCGCAGACCTCCACCATCATGCCATCCTCGTTCCCGTTCACATAAGTAGGGATACGAAATTGCCTGGTAAGGATCACTTTCTGTTCTCCGGGATTATACAGCAGGATGGCCACCCCATTCCCTCTGTCGTAAGATTCCCTTCTCTGTAGCTCCCAGGTACCGTCTTCTTTCTCGTATTCGAAGGTGTAACGGTTCAGGGTGTAGAACTGTTCTGAAAGAACTTCCTTCTCAATTTTTCTGATGCCTCCTCTTTTCATGATTTCATATCCTTCGGGTAATTTCAATCAAACACTGATTGCCTTATTGAGATACCTCCGGAAAGGTAGCATCTCCAAATAGATTTCTACGATGTGATCCTCAAATCCGGGCGAAATGATCGTCTCAACGTCCAGCTCGTGGACCACGGCAAAGGTCTTGTGCTGCAACAGGTCGATATAGGGATGGTCTTTGCTAAACCCTTTAGGAGCAGTGCGCAGTTTCTCATCCTCGTAAAGACCCCCGAAGGCGGAAACAAAGGAAGGTTTATTGAGAATTTCAACAAGTGTTTCACCGTTAAAATCGATGGCCTCTCTCACACTGCGTAATTTCCCGGGTGCCGGGCGCCAGAGTCCACCGGCCAACAGGGATTCCCTGATCCCGATCTGTATGTAAAAGTCCCCGGTGTCAGGCGCCTTGTCGAGTCCGGCCCCGAAATGGTCCTTGTAGACAGGCCTTTCCGGATGGAACATGAGGTTATTGTTGATCCGGTTGATCCCTGTCCTTCCGGGTGTAGGGTAGTAATCCGGATCTAACCGGGCCAACCTGATGTCCAGACCGTCCAGCCAGTAAATAAACTCATCCCTGAGTCGGAGGTAGGTCTTCCGGTGCCGGTCCATCCACTCCTTGTTATTGTTGCGGTCCAGTTCTTTGAGAAAGTCGAGGAGAGCCCTGAAATCCATAGGGTGGCAAAATAACGATTGAGGTAAAGGAAAGCAAGATCAGAATCTGTTGTCCCCGTCGAGAATATCTCCGAGTCCGCCAAGGATACTACCCTCGCCCCTGTCTTTCCCTCCTCCCTTGGGAGCAGCAGCCCAGACTCTTTTGGCGAGACGACTAAAGGGAAGCGACTGTATATAAACCGTACCCGGGCCTCTGAGGGTGGCAAAAAACAGACCCTCTCCCCCGAAAAGGGTATTCTTGATTCCCCCGACAAACTCAACGTCATAGTCCACGTCCTTGGTGAAGCCCACAATGCAACCCGTATCTACTTTGATGACCTCTCCGGGACCCAGCACTCTTTTAGCCAGGGTACCGCCGGCATGAACGAAGGCCATGCCGTCGCCTTCCAGCTTTTGCATGATAAACCCCTCTCCTCCAAAGAGCCCCCTTCCGAGTCGTTTAGAAAACTCAATACCTACGGATACACCTTTGGCTGCGCAGAGGAAGGCATCTTTCTGGCAGACGAATTTCCCCTGTTTCTCAGAGAGGTCGATCGGTACGATCTTACCGGGATAGGGGGAGGCAAAACTCAGCCTTCTCTTGGTTGATGCGACATTGAGGAAAGAGGTCATAAAGAGGCCTTCTCCTGTGAGGATCCTTTTTCCCGCAGAAAGAAGGCTGCCGAGTACGCCTTTGTTCTGGTTGGAGCCATCCCCGAAGATGGTATCCATCTGCAGGTCCGTGTCCATCATCATAAAACTGCCGGCTTCGGCCACTACAGCCTCCTGGGGATCGAGTTCGATCTCTACGTATTGCATTTCTTCTCCATAGATATGGTAGTCTATTTCATGTGCGTTCATGGTGCTACTATTTTTGATTCACTTTGTTAGTGTTCACCTGCCGATTTATGTTACAAGGCTTTTGTCGCTTTCATGGCTCTTTGGGCAGCTTCTTCCATTTCTCGGGGTCTTTGGGTGCCTATCATGATTTTCTTTCCCTCCTTTAGAGTCAGCAGCAGGCCTTTATTGCCCTTGGCATTATAGACCGTGCCATAGGTTGTTGAGAACCGAAGCCCGTAGCCAATCCACGGACTGTATTGAACGATCTCCGCTTTGGAAACATCGCGCCAGTAAACCTTTTTATTGGCCAGGGGTCGGTATTGAATATGGATATGATCCCTGGCAATTGCGGTTCGCAGTCTCACAGACCAGAAGAAATAGCAGAATAGCAAGGTCCCTGTCAGAAAAAGGATGAGACCCCAATCAGACATGGGATGATCCCCGAATGGTTCATCGAGGAAAATTTGCAGTATGATCCCGTACAGGGGTATACCTACCAAACCCAATAGCAAAGCCCAGATAAACCACTGTGTGAAGCCCTGTTCTTCCCGAAACAGGATATTGTCCTTACCTATGTGTGCCGAGTGCCGTGGCATGAGACTTCCTAAGATTTTAGCTTAAGTGTCCATTCGAAGTCGAAGGTTGAGACTACGACTCCATCTTCATTAACCCCGGTGGCAGACATCCAGCAGGTCTGCCCTTCCCCTGTTTGTATCGCTTTATCGAGGGTTTGGGCCAGGCGAAAGCCATCCCTGCAGGTAAAGGTGATCTTCCCTGTCGCTTTTTTAGTAAAGGTGGCCTTGTTGTTTGCCACGAGCATAGATACCTTCTTACCACTTTTCCGGATCGCATTCATTACAAGGGCCCCTGTACTCAGTTCGGCAGCCATCCCCTGTACGGCCCAGAACATAGACTTGAAGGGGTTCTGATTGATCCATCGGTGGGTTACCGTTACCACAGCCTTTTCTTCGCTGATCTCACGTAGCCTGACTCCTGTCCACCAGGCGGAGGGAAGCTTAAAAAAAAGAAAGGAATTGAATTTTCCCGGGCTAGCCATATCCTTGACATTTAGGGCTAAAATACCCAAAATACGTGAAACAAAAATTGTTAAATAAATGTTAATTGATAGTACTATGTATTGCATAATACCTTTTTTTAGATATATATTTGCATTAGAAACTAATATGCGATGACAGAAACATTGACCAAACACGAGAGAACCCTGTCCGCGGTCATCCATGCGTCCACCTTTAGCAGGTTTTTTATTCCCCTTGGGAACATCATCCTGCCCCTGGTGCTCTGGCTGGCCAACCGGAAGGATTACGCCTTTGTGGATTACAACGGGAAACAGGCCCTGAATTTTCAGATCAGCCTTTTTCTGTATTCAATCATCTTCGGAGCGATCTCCATCCCCTTTTTCTTTGGCCTGATCCCTGACATTTTTCATCACGGAATCTTTGAATGGGGATACAGGGAACCTTTTGAAGGGGTCAACTTTTTTATCGACTGGGACGATTTTCCCTTTCATAGGCTGTGGCCGATCGGACTGGCTGGACTGATACCCGTTGCCCTTTTCGCGATCAACGTGGTCTATACCATCCTGGCTACGCTCAGGACACATGAAGGTCAGGTTTTTAAATACCCCATTACCATCAACTTTATCAAATAATGAAAGTGTTCAGGTACACCATACTGATATTCCTTACCGCCTGGAGCTATATCTCCCAGGCGCAGGAACCAACTGATTCAGATCTCTTTGAGACCCTGAAACAGAAGGACAGCCTGTTGTTCAGGGCCGCTTTTGATACATGCGATCCTGCAACTATGGCCTCCCTTTTTTCGGAAGACTTCGAATTCTACCACGATAAGGCAGGTCTGACAGAGGGAAAGCAGGTATTTCTGTCACCCATGTACACCAGGTGCCAGGAGAAAGGTGAAAGTTGGGTGCAACCCTCAAAAAGGATCCTTATCGAGGGTTCCCTAGCAGTTTTTCCTTTGCGGAACAATGGAGACCTCTACGGAGCCATACAGCAGGGGCAACACCGATTCGAATTCCTGAATGAAAACCGGGAGTACCAGCAAGGAGATATCGCACGCTTCATCCACCTTTGGGTGCTTGAGAACGGGCAATGGAAGATCAAAAGAGAATTGAGCTATGATCACCAGCCCGCAGAGACATATACCATTAATCAACCTTAAAACACTGAGCAGAGTTTATTCATCAATCAAATTACCATGAATCCTTAAAAACGAACAGTTAACCCTGTGCTGGATGAAAACCGACTCATCACCGGTCAGCATGTAACAGAAGAAACAGATTATGAACATAGAAAACACAAAAGCGCAAATGCGGAAAGGGGTCCTGGAATACTGTATCCTGTCAATCCTCCAGGAGGAAGACAAGTATACTTCCGAGATCCTGGATACCCTTAAAGACGCAAAAATGCTGGTGGTCGAAGGTACCATTTACCCTCTGCTCACCAGGCTCAAGAATGCCGGACTACTGAATTACCGGTGGGAGGAATCCACTTCCGGGCCACCCAGAAAATATTACGGCCTCACGGAGACCGGCAAAATGTTCCTGAAAGAACTGGATTCCACCTGGGATGAACTCAGAAATGCCGTGAATTTGGTAACCAACGCTAAAAAAGTAAAAAAATGAACAAGACAGTCAATATAAACCTAGCTAACGTCCTTTTTCATATCGATGAGGAGGCTTTCAACAAGCTGAAACGCTACCTGGAGGCCATCAAACGCTCCTTTTCGGGTACTGCAGGCAGCGATGAGATCATCGCCGACATAGAGGCCCGTATCGCCGAACTCTTCCAGGAGAGGCTGGAGAACGAAAGACAGGTGATCACTATGAAGGAAGTAGATGCCGTCATTCAGGTCATGGGTCAGCCAGAAGACTACAGGGTAGATGAGGACATCTTTGAAGATGCTCCCCGTTCTGAAGCCCGTCAGGGATCCCGTCCGAAAAAATTATACCGGGATGTGGATAACAAATACATAGGCGGGGTATGTGCCGGTCTGGAACACTACCTCGGCATCGACAGCCTGTGGATACGGTTGATCTTCATCTTTTTCGCCCTGGCCACTGGATTTGGCTTTATTGCCTATATTTTGCTCTGGATCCTGGTTCCGGAGGCGGTTACGACCTCCCAGAAGCTGGACATGAGGGGCGAACCCGTCAACATCAGCAACATCGAAAAAAAAATTAAAGAAGGATATGATGAGGTCGCTGAACGCGTCAGGGGCGTAGATTATGAAAAGGTAGGCGATAAGGTAAAGAGTAGCGGGCGAACCTTTTTCGATGCCCTGGGGAATGTGATCATGTTCTTTTTTAAGGTCATCGGCAAGTTCATAGGGATCCTGCTTATCATTATCGGGGCTGCCACGCTGATCGGTCTGTTTGTCGGACTTTTCACGGTGGGGACCCTGGATATCATACACATCCCGGGCATGGACCTCTACAGTATATTCGGGGCTACAGAAACTCCTGTTTGGGTAGTGTCCCTGCTTACCTTCTTTGTGGTGGGTATCCCCTTCTTCTTCCTGCTCTACCTGGGGTTGAAGATCCTCATCAACAACCTGAAATCCATCGGGAATATCGTGAAGTTTTCCCTCCTCGGACTCTGGCTGATCTCCATCATCGGCCTGGTGGTCCTCGGTGTTCAGGAGGCTTCGGCCCATGCCTATTCTGGTAGCACCACAGAAAGTGAGGTCCTGTATCTGCCTGCGGAACCGGACACGCTTATGATCCGGCCCAGAAGCAGCGAGCTTTTTGATAACCAGGAGAACATCGGTTTCAATCACATGACCCTGACCTATGATGAGAATGGGGAACAACTCCTTTTCTCGGACGATATCAGGTTCGATGTCACCCGGTCCTCGGACTCATTGTCCTACTTAAAGGTGAGAAGACACGCCGATGGGCGCTCCATGGCAGATGCAAGGGAAAGGGCCTCCAACATCCGGTATTCCTATGCCCTGGAAGGCAGCACACTTTCTCTCGACAATTTTCTCACCACGGGGATTGAGAATAAGGTAAGGGACCAGGAAGTTCATTTAACTCTTTCTGTTCCTGAAGGAACCGTGATAGGTTTTGAGAGAGGAATGCGCAGGCATATCGGCCGGCTGACGCGTTATGACAAAGACATCTACAGGGGTGACCTGGTAGAATACTACTGGGTGATGGGCACAAATGGGGAATTACAATGCCTCGACTGTCCTGAAAATATGAATTCCTCCTGGAGGATCGACAATGAGGACAGCCAGATCATCATTGATGAGAACGGTTTGGATATCAACATGAGTGACGGGAGGGAATCCTTTAAACTGAAGATAGACGAGAACGGGGTCGAGATCAAAGCAGATGACGATAATTAAGGAGCGACATTTCGTCCTCAATTATCGACAACTGAGTCAGAGAAAATATTAGAAATCAATATTCAAAAATAGATTTGACCTAACCTTTAAAATTAACTCCCGGAGTTTTATTCCGGATCAAAAAACAAGATCATGACAACACTAGCCAGAATCGCAATTGCCATACTGATGGCCCTCTTCTTCTCCTCCTGTGCTTTTGACATGAATTTCGGCAGGGGAAAGATGGGAAATGGTGTGGTAACCACTGAAACCAGAACTGTTTCCGAAGACTTTAGTGAGGTATCGGCCTCTGAAGGTCTCGACGTCTTTGTGACCCAGGGAGATACTTATTCTATCGAAGTGGAAGCGGATGAGAATATCGCAGACCTGATCGGTACCGATATCAGGAACGGAAAACTCAAGGTACACGCTTATGAGAATATCGGCAGGGCGACCAAGAGGATACACGTGACACTTCCCGAGGTGACCGGACTATCCGCTTCCAGCGGAGCCGACCTCATAACGAGGAATGCCATACGCTCAAACAAGATTTACCTGGACGCCAGCAGCGGGGCTGATATCAAGGCCTCCCTTGTTGCTGATGAAGTGGAAGTGGATGTCAGCAGCGGAGCCGATGTGAGGCTCGAAGGTGAAGCCGAGATGCTCAGAGCCGATGCGAGCAGCGGTTCCGGGATCCGGGCGAGAGAACTTTCTGTAAGGGTATGTTACGCCGATGCGAGCAGCGGGGCAGACATCGATGTCAACGTCTCAGAATCTCTCATCGCCGAGGCCACAAGCGGCGCAGATATCTCCTATACGGGAAATCCCACCGTGGAGAAGAACAAATCATATTCGGGCAGGGTCCATAAGGACTGAGCCCCTATCCATAGAAGGCGAGAAACCCCGGATTTTCATCCGGGGTTTTTTTGCGGGCCTTTCTCCTCTTTGTGTATCTTAGATATAAAATTTATATGGTACTCGAACTCAGCACCCATACTCTTGTCCTGAAACATCCCTTTACGATCTCCAGGGAATCACACAGTACCCAGGATACGCTCATCGTTCACCTGAGTATGGCAGGCAAAACCGGGTATGGAGAAACCACCTCCAACCCGTATTACGGCCATACCCTGCAAAGCCTTCTATCCGAGATCAAGGGGATCAAGGACGAGATCGAGAACTACCCTTTCAGCAAACCGGAGGATTTTCATCAATGGCTCAGAGGGAAGAACCTTTCTTCCTTTGCGCTCTGTGCCCTGGACCTCGCAGCCCATGACCTGTACGGGAAGTTGCAGAACAAACCCCTCTATGAGCTTTGGGGAACCTCCGTGAAGTCGTATCCCCGCACCAATTATACCATAGGGATCGATACCATTGAAAATATGGTCGCCAAGATGAAGGAGAAACCCTGGCCTATCTATAAGATCAAACTGGGTACAAAGGAAGACCTGGATATTGTCAGGGAATTGAGAAAACACTCTGATGCGGTGTTCAGGATCGATGCTAACTGTGCCTGGACAGCTTCACAGACCATCGCCCTCGCCCCTGCCCTGAAAGAGCTGGGGGTTGAATTTATCGAACAGCCGCTGAAGGCAGATGACTGGGAAGGGATGGAGAGGATAGCCCACCACTCTGTACTCCCGGTTATAGCCGACGAGAGTTGTTTGGTGGAGGAGGACGTAAAGCGCTGTGCCCTCCACTTTAATGGTATCAACATTAAATTGACCAAATGCGGTGGCCTTACTCCGGCCCTTCGCATGATCAGGGCCGGAAGAGAATTGGGGATGAAGATCATGGTCGGTTGCATGACAGAATCTACGGTGGGAATATCCGCGATCGGGCAACTCCTGCCTCAGTTGGATTACGTAGACATGGATGGTCCCCTGCTGATCACCAATGACATAGCGAGAGGTATACGGATCTGTGATGATGCGAGCATCGTTTTTCCGCAACTCGGCGGAAGCGGAATAGAATTATTGTCATGAAGGTGCCAGTTTCTACTTATCCGGGCCGGACCCTGGAACACCAGGGAAAGACCTATTACTATTTCGGAGGCACCTCTTATCTGGGGCTGCAACAGGATCCTGAATTCAGGGAACTGGCCATTGAAGCCATCCGTCAGTACGGGTCGAGCTATGGGGCTTCCCGCCGTGCCAATGTCCGCTTTGTGATCTATGAAGAGGCTGAAGAAAAAATAGCGCAGTGGGTAGGGAGTGAAGCAGCCCTGACCCTTTCTTCCGGGTATCTCGCCGGACAAATGGTTGCCAATCACTTTAAGAATAAAGAACACAAATTGTTCTACGCTCCTAACAGTCATTCCGCTTTGTACACCAGCGGGGCGAAGCCTTATACCACCTACACCACCTTAGGGATTTCCCTGAGGCAACACCTCGAAAATAAACAGGCGGAAACCCCGGTCATATTTCTGGATTCCATCGATTTTTCGGGCTGCAACTACCCGAACTTCGAGATCCTGAAAACCCTCCCCTTAGAATCCTGTATCCTGGTAGTTGACGATTCGCACGGCATAGGCGTGGTGGGAGAAAGCGGTTCCGGGGTGTACCGAACTCTTACTTCCTTACCCTGCAAAGAGGTCGTGCTATGTGCTTCAATGGGCAAAGCCCTGTCCTTACAGGCAGGTATGGTCGCCGGTAAAACTGCGCGAATAGAGAAGATGAAGGCATCCGATTTTTTCGGGGGAGCCAGTCCTCCTGCTCCTTTCTACATAGCCCAATTCCTTAAGGCCGGGCCCTTTTATGAAAGAAAGAGAAAGGTGTTGGACCGGAATATCACCTATTTCCAATCCGTAGTTAATAATCAGGAACTCCTGAACTCCATGCCCCAGTACCCCGTTTTTGGATATTCTAACCCTGAATTGACGGAGTACCTCCGGCAGAGGTTCATCCTGGTTACAGATTTCAGGTACCCCACCGAAGACACCTATGCTACCAGCAGGATCGTTCTGACTTCAGCGCATCTAAAAGATGACCTGAAAACCCTTGCCGACGCTCTCAATTCCTTTTGAGCTAATGCTCAATCGCAGGAGATAAATGCTGAGAACCAAATAATTGGGGTAACGTTAAATTTTTATTAAAAAAATTGTATCTTAATTGAAGTTTTGGAAGCATAAAATATTTACCTATGAAGAATTCTATTAAGATCGCCGGCCTCATCTTTGTTTTTGTCATTGCGGCAACCATCCTCTCTTCCAAACCAAATCCTATGCATTCCATGCAGGGTGTTTGGGAACTTCAGAGTTTTTCTTACTGGGATGGTGATAAGATAGATACCGTAGCCAAGGATGAAGGGTACCGCCAGGTAAAGATCTATTACAACGGAAAGATCATGTGGTCTCGCTGGGTACCCGGAGACAAAAAGGGACGTTTCGGATACGGCTCCTATAACATTACCGAGGATCAACTGATGGAGACTATAGAGTACGGGGATTATGAGATGATGCAGGCCCTGGATACGATGAGGGTCTTTAATTTCCAGCTCGACCTGAAGGATGCAACCTACAGCCAGATCTCCCTCGACCTGGAAGGAAATCCGACGTTCTCGGAAAACTATATCCGAATAGACTAGTTTCTACAGAATTAGCAGACAAAATAAAAAACCCCGGAAATCCGGGGTTTTTCTTTGAAATTTATCCTTGTTACGAATTGATCTCGGCCGGAGTTTCCACACTGGCCAGGTATCTTTCGGCATCCAGTGCCGCCATACAACCGGTCCCGGCTGCAGTGACTGCCTGCCTGTATTCCTTGTCCTGTACATCCCCACTTGCAAATACACCGGGTTTTGAGGTCTTGGTTGATTTTCCTTTGGTGATCAGGTATCCCGTATTATCCATTTCCAACTGTCCCTTGAAAATATCTGTATTGGGCTTGTGGCCAATGGCGACAAAGAACCCTGTAATCGGAATCTCCTCCTTTTCGCCTGTCTGATTGTTCACCATCCTAAGGCCTTCAACCACCTGATCGCCCAGGATCTCATCTACCTCGGTAAAGTATCGGATATCGATATTGGGAAGGCTGTTCACGCGGTGCTGCATGGCTTTGGAAGCCCTCATCTCACCCTTTCGGACCAGCATGGTCACCTTTTTACAGATATTCGCGAGGTATGACGCTTCCTCGGCTGCTGTATCGCCTCCCCCTACGATGGCCACTTCCTGCCCTTTGTAGAAAAAGCCGTCGCATACTGCACAGGCAGAAACGCCACCTCCCCTGAGGCGTTGCTCACTGGGAATATTCAGATATTTTGCCGAAGCTCCTGTGGCTATGATCACCGTCTCGGCCTCAACTACTTTTGAATCGTCGACAGTGACCTTGTGTATTCCTCCTACCTGGTCACTGAATTCGACCGCGGTAGCCATCCCGATCCTGACCTCAGTTCCGAAGCGCTCCGCTTGTTGTTGCAGTTGCACCATCATGGTCGGGCCATCTATCCCTTCCGGATAGCCCGGAAAGTTATCGACTTCCGTGGTTGTTGTGAGTTGCCCTCCAGGTTCCATCCCAGTATAGATGACCGGTTTGAGGTCGGCCCTTGCCGCATAGATCGCAGCCGTGTAGCCTGCCGGTCCTGAACCCAAAATCAGGGTTTTAATTCGCTCTATAGAATCTGCCATTGTATTACAAAATTTAAACGGATAAAATTACCCTATTCCCTAAAAAAGGAATTCACAAAGTTATCAAAAGTTATTATAGTCTCATAGCGGAGAAGGGCAACCGGGATTCTGTAGTCAGGTCCTGAATCAGAGTTTCGTTCCGAAGGCAAGGTCACCGGCATCCCCCAAACCGGGGATGATATATCCCTTGCCCGTCAACTCCTCATCGATAGCCGCAATCCACAGATGGGTGTCTTCGGGGAAAACCTCTTTTACATGAGAAACGCCCGGGGCCGATCCTATCACGGATACGATGTGCAGCTGAGCAGGGGTGCCGTGCCCCAACAGGGCTGAATATACATTTTCAAGAGTCTTCCCGGTAGCAAGCATAGGATCTGTCAGGATCAGGGTCTTACCCTCGAGGTCTGGAGCGGCAAAATATTTTACGACAACTTCAAACGCGTCCCCTCCTTCAGGGTGGTGCCTGTAGGCGGAGATAAAGGCATTTTCTGCATGATCGAAGTAATTGAGCAATCCCTGGTGAAGCGGCAGTCCTGCTCTCAGCACCGAACAAAGCACCAGTTCTTCCTCAGGGATCCGTACCGATTTAGTACCGAAAGGAGTTTGAAGTTCCTTGTCGCGGTATTTCAGGGATTTGCTGAGTTCGTAGGCCAACACCTCCCCTATACGTTCGATATTTCTTCGAAACCGCATGGAATCACCTTGTACATTTTTATCCCGGATCTCAGCGATAAACTGGTTTAAAAGAGAATCCTGTTTTTCAAGCTGATGTACAATCATAGGTATCGGGGTTTCCTGCTAAGGTAAGGTTTGCCTATCAATTAATGACAAATAGAAAGCAGATGGCCCAAAGGCCACCTGCCATCCTTCACACATAGTATTTACATACCAATACTATACATTTTTGCCTTTCATCATCTTGTTCCAGTACAGATAGGGCAGCATGTATTTCTTTAATATCCACAACCTCCAGTGCTCCTTGGAACTGTCAAAGATGAGCATCTGTTTTAATTTTGGGTCTGGTGTGAAATTGTTTTTGTAGTCGAATTCTGCCAGGACCATCTTCCCGTACCCTGTTACCAGCGGACAGGAAGAATACCCGTTATAGGAATGGTTCTTCACAGCTTCCTGTTTTATCAGACTCAACAGATTGTCCACTACGATGGGAACCTGTTTCCTGATAGCCGCGCCGGTTTTCGCTGTGGGCAGGGCGGTTACATCGCCCAGGGAGAATACGTTGGCAAATGCAACGTGCTGCAGGGAATGGTGGTCTACCTCTACCCAGCCTGCCTCATTGACCAGCACCGAGTCTTTTACAAATTTTGGGGCTGTTTGTGGAGGGGCCAGATGCAGCATATCAAAAGGTATGCTGATGACGTCCTTCTCATCAATGGTCTCACCTATCTTATTGCCTTCCTGAATGGGTACACGCTTATCAGCCGGGGCTGTGTATTTGAAGTAGGCGATCTGGTTCTCCGCATCGATCTTAAAAGGAGCGTAATACGGTCTGAAATGCATCCCGTACCTGTCTATCACCTTCAGCAAAGTCTCCTTGATCTGTTGTACGCCAAAGATCACGGTCCCGGGAGTAGCAAAGATCACATTGCTGTCTTTCAGGATTCCTTTCTTCCTAAAGTAGTCGGCGGCCAGGTAGGCAATTTTCTGAGGAGCGCCACCGCATTTGATGGGAGTTGAGGGTTGAGTGAACAGCGCATTGCCCCCTTTAAAATTCTGAAGTACCTTCCAGGTATGTTCAGGATCTGTGTAGTTACTACACACCACGCCCTTGTCGATGGCCTCCGTCAGACCTTCTATAAGTGAGGTATCATTGACAAGCCCGGGTGACAAGACCAGATAGTCATAGGAAATATCCCCTGAACTTTTCGTTGAAACCACATTTTTTTCAGGCTTGAGGGCTGTGGCGTAATCCTTCACCCAATCGACCCCTTTTGGGATGAGCGAAGCCATAGGCCTGGCTGTCTTTTCATAGTCGTACGTACCGGCACCTACCAGTGTCCATGCAGGTTGATAGTAGTGCGTATCTGCCGGTTCTACCAGGCCGATATCCAGTTTTTTATTTTTTTTCATGAGTTGGGCGGCGGTCATGATGCCCCCAGTCCCACCTCCAATGACGAGTATCTGATAGTGTTTTTTCATGGGATTGATTGTTGTTCTAAATACCTATTAAAGGTACTCCATTCTGCAAAGGAGTAATGTAACATAGGTAACAATACAACTTCCGGAACTTGAGTAATATTAGGCAGTTGAAATGGAAGTTACAAAGCTTATTGAGCCTTGTCAAATCCATGAAATAGAGATAATTCATCAGTCTAATTGTTTCGCAAACTTAAATTGGCTCGGGGATTATTTCTAACTTTAAGGTTCTTACTGAATCCGCTATCAATCCTATGAAAAGACGTCATTTTATTAGAAACACAGCCCTTGGGACGCTGACTGCGGCCGTGGGCACAGATATCGTTTTCGGGCGTTTGATACCCGAGGGATATTCCCTATTAGCACTACAGGACCCGGATCCGTTTACCCTTTTCAGCAAAGACAGGGAAATGGTAGTCCTCAATGACCGACCCTGGAATATCGAGGCCAAGGC
This sequence comes from Muriicola marianensis, assembly GCF_014638095.1. Lineage (GTDB taxonomy): Bacteria > Bacteroidota > Bacteroidia > Flavobacteriales > Flavobacteriaceae > Muriicola > Muriicola marianensis. The sequence continues at coordinate 499,805 of NZ_BMFH01000002.1, read as the reverse complement.
TCATTTATTGGACGATAAGATCACTCCCAACAAATACATGTTTATCCGTAACAACGGACTGATCCCAGAGGACATCGATGTGAATTCATGGACCCTGACCATAGATGGGGAGGCTGTTAAAAAACCGAAAACCTATACACTGTCTGAACTCAGATCGAAGTTCAAATCTTACACCTACCAGCTTACCCTGGAATGCGGGGGTAATGGGAGAAGCGAATTCGACCCGCCCGCCAAGGGTAATCAATGGACCGTCGGCGCCGTATCCTGTGCAACCTGGACAGGTGTTCGGCTTCGGGATGTACTGGAAGATGCGGGGATCACAGATAAAGCAGTGTATATAGGTTATCACGCCGCAGACGTCCATTTGAGCCGGGATCCCGGAAAAGAACCCATCTCTAGGGGCGCGCCTATGGCAAAGGCGCTGCAGGACGAGACTCTGCTCGCCTTTAAGATGAATGGGCAGGATATTCCTCTGGCTCACGGTTATCCCCTGAGGCTTGTGGCCGGTGGCTGGCCCGCCTCGGTCTCAGGAAAATGGGTACAGCGGATCAGTGTAAGGGACCGCGTACACGACGGGTCAAAAATGACAGGCGATGCCTATCGCATGCCCTGTAATCCTGTTGCTCCTGGAGAAAAAGTGAAAGATGAGGACATGTGTATCATAGAATCCATGCCTGTAAAATCCCTGATCACCTACCCCAGATCCGGTGCTGTGATCAAAGAAGGGCGTAAGTTGAGTATACGAGGCCATGCCTGGGCCGGTGAACTCGAAGTGAGCAAAATGGAGTATTCTATCGATTTTGGATCTACATGGAGTACATGCCAATTGGAAAAACCTGCGAACCGACTGGCATGGCAGCATTTCAGTGCGGAGGTCTCCTTGCCTAAAAAGGGCTACTATGAGATCTGGGCCCGCGCGACCGACTCCAGGGGGAAGAGTCAGCCTATGCTCCTGCCCGGATGGAACCCTAAAGGGTATCTGAACAACGCCTGCCACAGAATTGCCATCAAGGTTACTTAAACATGGAGGAGAAAGAAAAATTCAGGGAACAGATACGGAGCATTTACCGGCTCCTGTCGACCCTCCTGGTACTTTTTGTGATCACGGTTCTCGGAGTGGTCTATTTGCTGAACGATCCTGACCTTTCATTTTTCAGGGGAAATGAAGTGCCCCAGGAGTATGTGGCAGTAACGACAGAGGACGATTTTGACAAAATTGAGAATGGGATCCACGTGCGAACGGGTCTTAAGGAGGCCGAAGGTCTGATGACCGTAGTGAACAACTGTACTAACTGCCATTCGGCTCAGCTGGTCATACAGAACCGCATGAATGAGGAACGCTGGATCGCGACGATCCGATGGATGCAGGAAACACAGAACCTGTGGGACCTGGGAAAGAACGAAGAAATTATTGTAAACTATCTGGTCACCAATTATCCTCCTAAAAAGAAAGGGAGACGGGAGATCCTGACAGATATTCAATGGTATGAGCTGGAAGATTAGTCATTTGGTCCTTGCAATCCTCGCTTTGGGTATTTCCTGTAAAGAGAAGCCTGAGGCGGTTCAAAAAGAGACGGTCCTTGAAGGCAAGCACCTGATTACTTATGACAACCCCATGCTCTCTTCAGAAGACCCCGGGATCGTCATCGTCGATTTCAGGAAGGCAGAGGAATACGAAACAGCCCACATCCCTGGTTCCATTCAGCTTTACAGGAATCATTTCCAGGATGCATCAATGCCTTATCCAGGGATGCGTCTCGACAGGGAAAAGACCGCAGCTAGCCTGGGAATGGCAGGGATCTCGAACCAACATACCATCATCGTTTATGATGACAAGGGGTCTCCGGATGCTTCCCGTTTTTGGTGGCTTTTGAAATTATACAATTTTGAGCAGGTATATCTGCTTGATGGCGGACTCGGCCTTTGGGAAAAGATGGGAAAAAAGACCAGCCGGGATGTACCGGAAATCAAGCCTACCGTCTTCCTATTTCCGGATAAGCCGGATCAGCCGATGGTCATCGAAAAAGAAGAATTGCTCAGACACCTCAGTTCTGAAGTACCCGGCATCATACTGCTCGATGCGCGAAGCGCCGACGAATACAGCGGAAAAGAAATGAAAAGTGGGGCTTTGAGGGCCGGAAGGATCCCGGGAAGCATCCATATAGACTGGGCAGAATCCATCGACTATTCGGGAACACACACCTTCAAGCCCACGGAAGAACTGGAAAAGATATACTCAAAACTCGGGGCCGGTAAAGAGGACACCATTGTGGTGTATTGTCATAGCGGAGTTCGTTCTTCACATACTACCTTTGTACTGACCGAATTGCTGGGATACAAGCATGTCCTGAATTATGACGGTTCCTGGGTGGAATGGAGCTATGACGACCTTTTGCCGATTGAAACTGATTCGATCACATTATTAAAAAAATAGACTATGGAAAATTACTGGAATGCTTTTGTAAGCGCTTTTAATGGCAGCGTTCAGTGGACGTGGAAATCTATCATTTTTGAAGTGCCATGGTATACTAATTATTTCTGGGGACTGATCGCCATTTCCCTCTTTGTATGGGTACTCGAGATATTGTTCCCCTGGCGGAAAGATCAATCGATCTTCCGGAAGGACTTCTGGCTGGATGCCTTTTATATGTTCTTCAACTTCTTTATGTTCTCTATCGCGATCAGTGGATTCTATAAATTACTGGAGGTCTTTTTCAAAGATATTGGAATCACGGCCAAGAGCCTGTCAATTATCGATATCTCGGCTTATCCCATGTGGCTGCAACTACTTATATTTTTTGTGGTCCTGGATTTTGTACAGTGGTTTACGCACATCCTGCTGCACAGGTACGCCATCCTTTGGAATTTCCACAAGGTGCATCATTCCGTCAAAGAAATGGGCTTTGCGGCACATCTGAGGTATCACTGGATGGAAAATATCCTGTACAAACCGCTGAAAGTTTTCGGTGTGATGATCCTGGGGGGATTCGAACCTTCACAGGCCTATATCGTCCATTTTGCAGCTATCGCCATTGGTCATTTCAACCATTCGAACATCAAGATCACCTGGGGACCGTTCAAGTATCTGTTCAACAATCCCGTGATGCACCTGTACCATCACGCCTACACCTTGCCCAAGGGGTCCTATGGAGTGAACTTTGGGATAAGCCTGAGTTTATGGGATTATATTTTCAAGACCAATTATATCCCGGAGGACAGCGGCACCATAGAACTGGGTTTTAAGGGAGATGAGAATTTTCCCAAGGATTTCCTGCACCAGAATGCCTATGGATTTGGAAAGCCTAAAAAGTAATTGATTTTTAATGCCCGTCAGCTGAGGATAAAATCTGCGGCCATTCTCGCATGCAACTGTGTGGTGGGAAGCAATGGAATATCGGTGCTGTCCTGCTCGATGAGCAAAGGCAATTCCGTACATCCCAGCACGATGGCATCTGCCCCCCTGGTTTTGAGATCTGAGATCTGTCCGAGATAGAATTTCCTCGCCTCTTCCGTGAATTTCCCCTGGGTCAGTTCTTTGGATACAAAATGATGCGACCTCTCAATGGCTTCACCCTGGGGGATGATCGTTTCTATTCCGAATTCCCGATCGAGATATTCAGGGATAAACCCCCTGGTCATGGTGGGTTTGTTCCCGAGCAAGCCTAGGTTTCGGGCACCGAGATCTGCTGCCTTCCTGCCGGTTGCCTCTGCAATGTGAAGAATAGGAATATCTATCTTCGGCTGTACGTGATCATACGCCATATGCGGAGTATTGGCACAGATCACCAGGGCTTCGGCCCCTGATCTCTGGAGGAGTTGAGAGACTTCCAGGTATTTGGCATTGATCTTGTCCGGATCCTGTTCCCTCATGATCTCGATGTTAATGCTGTAGATCAGCATTTCAGGATTAGCCCAGGTGCCCCGGGTCTCCCCTACCATTTCATTGATCAGCCTGTAGTAGGCTATGGTGGAGTGCCATGAAGTACCCCCTATAAGTCCTATTTTTCTCATTTTCCTTATGAACCTGTATTACTGGGTTTCCTTCACGAATTGAATCTTCCACATCCCCCGGATCTGGCCGGCCTCATAACCTGTCGCCTCATCCATCGGATACAATTCCTTCAGGGTGGTCAATACAGGTTCCTGTATGTCCGTTTCCCTCTTACCGTGACATTGCAGGCACATGGAATTTGTCGTGATGGGTGAATAATATAACACTTCGTCCTCACCCGTTTCTTTCACAATAGGTATGATCCGACCTTTGTTTTCAGCCTGGTTCTCCAGTTGTTTCCGGAAGGCGATGATATATCCGGTTTCCTCGGCTGTAGCGCGGTTTTGAGGATTTCTGGGTTTGTCCGAAACGCGTTTGATGATGGCGTTGTTCATGATCCCCACACTATCCGTAAGCCCCGTTGCCCTGATTTTGCAGAAAGAGATAGCTCCGGAGGTTCCTTTTTCATCGATGGCTCCGACCAGGTTCTTACCCAATACCCCCTGGGCCAGGCCGGCGATCTCGCTTCCTTTTTCAAGGTAAAAGGCGGCATTTGGAAAATAGGGGGTATCCTCCTCTTCATCTCCCTGGTCCATCGCTTGGTCCATCCCCTTTCCATGACGATTGCGCCGATGTTCCTCATACCAGTCGGGTTGGGGAAGCTCCGAATCGTAGAGATAGGCAGCGATATCTTGAATATCGTCTACGGAATAGGGTTGATATGGCATGATCCCAAATCTTTTGAATGCACCCTTCATCTTCACCTTTTCCGGTTGTGGATCATTAAGCCAGTTCGTTAAAGACTGTGTGAACTCCTCCCGGCTTGTTCTCTTATCCATGTAATGCGATCTGACAGCCACCATGGGAGGAGCGATCATTGACATTTCGGTAGATGATGGATCATGGCAGATGTAGCACTCTCTTTCTACGATCTGTTTTCCGTAAGCACGGGATTGTTCCATCTCAAGCCGGGCGGCTTCCTCCACGGGAACCAACTCATTCTTCTTCCCATCCTTGCAGGAGAATAAAATACCGGCAGAGAGCAATAAGATCCAGATTCTCATATATCAGAAGTATTTCAGTCCCGGCACGGTTTTGTAAAATTCCTAGGCCGTAGACGTTATTTCCATTTCAAAATGCCTCCCTGAAGGTCGTAGACTTTTTCGAATCCCATAGAGACAAGCTTCCGGGCGGCTTTCAGGCTTCGGTTTCCGGACCGGCAATAGAGGTAAACCGGTTTGTTCCTGTCCATCTTTTCGAAAGCCTTTTCAAAATCAGCTCCCCTAAAATAATCGATATTGACAGCTCTGGCGATATGCCCTCCCCTGAATTCCCGGGGGGTCCTCACGTCTACCAGTTGTACATCATTGTTATTCACCGCCTTTTTGTACTCTTCCACCCCCAGTATTTCTATCTTTTCAGAGTACTCGGGCTTAGGTCCCAGTAATTTGTTAATAATAGACATCGTATCTCATTTATCTCTTTTGGATATCGGGGGGCAGCCTCATAACGAGAACTGCCCCCCTCAACAATCCAACCAAAAAAACTAATTCTACAATAAGGTAGTGGGACAGATATATTCTGATCTCCCGATACCTGTTTCTTTAATTCCGTCAAAGCCATCGGAGACATCGCGGAAGTTGCTCCATCCCCTTTGCTGAAGCATAGACGCTGCGATCATGCTGCGATATCCGCTTCCACAATGAAGGACAAAGGGATTATCTTTCGGGAATTGTGCCAGATGGCTGTTGATCTCATTCAGGGGAATATTGATCGCACCGATCACATGTTCGGAGTCGAATTCACTCTTCTTCCTGATATCGAACAACATAGGTTCAGAATTCCTGTACTCCTTTTCAAGTTCGGCAGCCGTTACACGACCTTGTGTCTCAATTTCCTTACCGCTCTTTTTCCATGCATCAATTCCGCCTTTGAGGAAACCGATGGTATTGTCATATCCCACTCTTGAAAGCCGGGTGATAGCCTCTTCTTCCTTGTCAGGATAGGTGATCAGGAGGATGGGTTGCTTCACATCCGGGATCATCTCCCCTACCCATTGCGCGAAACTGCCTTCGAGTCCGATATTGATACTGTTAGGCACATGTCCCAGGGCAAAATCGGTCGCGTTACGAGTATCGAGCATCAGGGCATCAGTCTCATTAGCCGCTGCCTCAAAGGCTTCGGGAGACATGGGGGTCTCTGCCCGCTTCATGACAGTATCCAGGCTTTCATACCCTTTGATGTTCATAAGCACGTTTTGAGGGAAATATCCGGGAGGCGTGGTAAGCCCGGTCAGTAATTCTTCTATGAATTCCTCTTTGGTCATGTCTGCACGAAGTGCGTAATTCACTTTTTTCTGGTGGCCCAGGGTATCAGTGGTCTCTTTGCTCATCATCTTTCCACAGGCCGAACCGGCTCCGTGGTTGGGGTAGACGATCAGGTGGTCGGGCAGGGTCATGATCTTGTTCCTCAAGGAATCAAAAAGGTAGCCGGCCAGCTTCTCTTCCGTAAGTTCAGAGATCACGTGCTGTGCGAGGTCTGGTCTACCCACATCACCAATGAAGAGGGTATCACCGGTAATGATCCCGTGCTCCCTGCCTTTCTCATCTATCAGCAGATAGGTAGTGCTCTCCATGGTATGTCCGGGGGTGTGGATCACCTTTACCTGGTAATCGCCCACTTTGAAGATCTGGCCGTCTTCAGCAACGATGGCTTCATAGCCGGGCTTAGCGGTGGGACCGAAAACGATCTCAGCTCCTGTCTTTTTCTTAAGGTCGAGATGTCCGCTTACAAAATCGGCATGGAAGTGCGTCTCAAAGACATACTTGATCTCAGCCTTGTCTTTATTAGCTCGTTCAATATAAGGGCCGACCTCCCTCAGGGGGTCGAAAATAGCAGCCTCACCCTTGCTTTCCAGGTAATAAGCTGCATGAGCGAGGCAACCGGTATAAATCTGTTCTATCTTCATGTTTTACTGTGATTAAATTCTTGTAATTACATTAACTTCTTTAAAATTAGAAAGATCGGATGGGCTGCATCGTGACTTATGTTACAAAAGTGCTTTCGGGACACCAGTCTTACAATGACATTTATCAGGTCCTGAAAAAATTAATACCAGATCTCCTTAACAATGATATAAATACCCATCAGCAGGGTAAACCAGCCAAATGATTTTTTGAGTTTGCTCCCTTCTATAAACTTGTTGAGCCATACCCCCACCAGGATACCTATGAGGGAAAATGCGGTGAAACTGAGCAGGAAGTACCAGTCGATCTCCATGGTCTCCACATCACCTATAAAACCGATCAGGGATTTGATGGCAATGATCAGCAGGGAAGTGGCTACTGCTTTCTTCATCGGAAGCTTGGCCAGCATAACCAGGGCAGGGATGATCAGGAATCCGCCACCGGCCCCTACAATACCCGTGATGACCCCTACCACCAGTCCTTCCAGAAGTATCATGGGGTAGTTATAGTGGATCTCAGCGTCTTCATCGTCGCAATTGACACACTTGCCTCTTATCATCGAATAGGATGCCAACAGCATGATAAAAGCGAAGAAGATCATGATCCCTATATCCCGTGTTACAAGGAAGTTGTTGACTTCGAAGAGTTCCTCCGGTATGGAGGGGACCAAAAACCGCCTAGTCAGGTAGACCGCGATAAAGGCCGGAATCGCAAAAACGATAGCCGTTTTGAAGTCGACCAGTTTCTTCTTCATGTTCTTCAAAGCTCCTGTGAGCGAGGAGACTCCCACCACAAAGAGGGAATAGGCTGTGGCCACTACAGGATTGATCCCCAGGAGGTATACGAAAATTGGCACCGTAAGGATAGATCCTCCACCGCCGATCAGGCCGAGTACAATCCCTATGACAAGGGCACCGATAAAACCTAGAATTGATGTGATTTCCAAGATGTTACTTTTGAGGTCCAAAATTACACCGGCCCTATGGCCTGCGTCGTAACCTAGGTTACAGTAAGCGGTTCCCGGTAAAAATCAGTTCGGGATAAATTTTATTCACATTCCGGCAGAATATGACAATCATCATAGTATGAGATCGGATTTTTCAATAGTTTGACATAGATTCCTAAGTCCGCCCTCATGAGAACCCTTTTGTATGCAACAGATTTTTCGGAGAACTCCATTCCGGCATTTCGCTATGCCCAATTGCTGAGTAAACAACTGAAGGCAAAACTATTTGTACTTCACGTTTTCGATATGAAGGCCACCTTCATCAGCACGGTCAGCCTTACCTATGCCAAAAGAGAAGAGATCATGCTCAAGGAACAGGTAGAAAAACTGGAGAAATTCTGTGAGAAACACACTTTAAAAAATGGATCCCCTGAGGGGATGGAAATGATGGTGCACGAACACGGAATTCCATCTGCGGGGATACTTGAAAAAGTAGAATCTCTCAACGCAGACCTGATCATCATCGGTACAAAGGGAAGCAGCGTGCTTCAGGACCTCATCATGGGTAGTACGGCCAGTGCCCTGATCAACAACTCCTATGTCCCGGTTTTGGCCATCCCAGAAGGAGCGGAGGTACGGTCTGTTAAAAGCATCGTATACGCCACAGCGTTCGAAGAAGCTGATATCCTGGCAGTCAGAAAGCTGGTAGCTTTGGCTCATCCTTTCGATGCTGAGATCAAACTCGTACACATCACTCACAATAAAGAATACGCCGGGGAAGACCAGATGGAATGGTTCAAGGAGATGCTCGGAAGCAAGGTGGACTACAAAAAGGTCCTGTTCGATCTCCGGTTCTCAGAAGACATTACCGGTAGTCTGCTTGACTATATCCGGGAAGAGGACGGAGACCTCATCGTGATGCTCGAACGCGATAGTACAAATGCGTTTCAGCGTTTGTGGCGTACGGATACGGTTAAAAAAGTTAAAATGCAGCTCGACCGACCTCTCCTGAGTTTTCACAAAAAACATCTCCCTGCTGATTAAAGGATTTGACAGGCCATTCCAGGATGTCATAAGGTACTCCCATTACTTTATGGGAAAAATGTAAAGACCTGACTTATATCATTTCATTTTCCATTTAAGAGGGTTACATTCCGTGATAACCGTTTTTAAATGGAAGCCCTGAGCACAAAAAACCTGCGGCCCCTGGATGTCTCTGAAAATCTGTGGGATCGAGTATTTACAGTAGCGCCCCTTGTTATCATTGGAACAGTGGAAGGCGAATCCTATGACCTGGCGCCTAAACATATGGCCACCCCGTTAGGCTTTGGGAATTATTTCGGCTTTGTTTGTACCCCCAGGCATTCAACTTACAGGAATATTGAAAAGACAGGGGAATTTACCGTGAGTTTCCCAAAACCTAATCAGGTTGTTCAAACTTCACTCAGTGCAACCCCCAGATCTCAATGTTCCGATAAGGCAAAGGATGTACTTCAGAACCTTTCGGTGTTCCGGGCATCTACCATGCAAGCCCCGGTGATCGCAGGGGCTTACCTGTACCTGGAGTGTGAGCTATTCAGGATCATTGAAGGTTTTGACGATTACAGCCTGATCACGGGTAAGATCAGAGTGGCTCATGCCGACAAGGATTATTTGAGAGTTTCTGAAGTTGATGAAAGGGAACAATTGATGAAAAATCCACTACTGGGATACATTGCCCAGGGCAGATATGCAAAGATTTCAGAGACCTTTAATTTTCCTTTTCCCAAAGATTTTAAAAAGTGACCCTGTGAAGACTGCCGGCAACATATTGAATTATCTGAACAGTCAGGAAGCAGCCATGAAACTCCTTTTGAAGGACCTGGTTCTGATGGAGAGTCCATCCAGGGAACCGAATACCCAAACACAGATCCTGGTCCGTCTGGAAAAAGAACTGAACGAATTGGGTTTCTTCACCATGCGCATGCCGGGCAGGAATACCGGAGGCTTTCTTTACGGACGTCCAGACAACAGGAAAAAGAACAAACCGATACAGCTGCTATTAGGACATTGCGATACCGTCTGGAAGAGGAATACCCTGGCGGAGATGCCAGTAATGGAGCACGAAGGTAAGTTGAAGGGTCCGGGGGTATATGATATGAAAGCAGGACTCACCCAGGTGATCTTTGCTCTAAAAGCCATAAGGGCATTGGGTATGGAGGCCTCAATGACCCCTGTTGTCCTCTTCAATTCCGACGAGGAGATCGGCAGTATAGAATCTACGCCGGCCATTAAAAAACTGGCCCGGATCTCAGAAAGGGCCTATGTGTTGGAACCACCACTGGACATGGATGGAAAACTGAAAACCGCACGGAAAGGTCTTGGCAGGTTCACTATCAAGGTACATGGGATTGCCGCTCATGCCGGACTTGATCCCGGGAAAGGGGTCAATGCCATTGTGGAACTATCCCATCAGGTACAGCAATTGTACGCCATGAATGATTTTGAAAAGGGTATCACAGTCAACGTTGGGATGATAGAAGGCGGAGTTTCGGCAAACGTGGTCGCCCCGGAAAGCAGGGCGGTCGTAGATGTACGCGTTGAAAATTCTGAAGACGGGGACCGGATCACAGAGAAGATTCTGGGCTTAAAACCCTCTCTTCCTGACGTCAAACTGGAGATCGAAGGCGGGATTGGAAGACCCCCTATGGAACGCAATGCAAGGAATCAGGAGCTTTGGAAACTGGCTCAAGCAAAAGCACTGTGTTTGGGAATGAACCTGTCTGAAGGGCTCGCCGGGGGCGGTTCAGACGGAAATACCACAAGTATGTACACCGCTACCCTTGATGGCCTTGGCGTACCCGGAGACGGGGCTCACGCCACCCATGAGTTTATTTTTACTGACCAATTGCCAAAAAGAACGGCTCTGCTGGCACTTTTACTGCTCGCCGGGCCTAAATAAAAAAGAAATGAAAACAGATATGCCATCTTATTTCATTTTCACATCCCTCACGCGAATCTCAGACCTGGAAGAAAGGGAATTCGGTCTTGAGAAACTGGCAAGGTCCCACTGGTCGACAGGGGATTACGTAGTTTGCCGAATCATTGACCCTGGACATACTTCGCTGCGCCTTGAACTCCCAAATGGCAGAATGCGAGGGGTCATTGGAGACGAGTATGTTGTAGGGGTTCTGGGAGAGCGCTTTGCCACTCTCGAAGCCACAGGGACCTGGGAAGAGGTAGGTTCAGATGGGGTAATGAGCATCCTGACAGGCGGAGGCATCTTTGGCAAACTCACCAGTAAGTCGGCCTTTATGCCCAACATGATGAAGATCAAATACACCGGTCACGTGATCAGAAAAGGCAACAAGATCACTATGGACCATTTTTTACCAGAAGTGGCGCCCATGGAATTCAACACCCCTGTGGTATTGTTTATAGGCACTTCCATGTCTGCCGGGAAGACCACCTCGGCAAGGATCGTTACTAATATCTTTAAATCTGCAAAGTACAAGGTGGTCGGTGTAAAACTCAGTGGTGCCGGGCGTTTTAAGGATATCCTGGCTTTAAAGGATGTCGGGGCCGATGCGGTCTTTGATTTTGTGGATGTGGGTCTGCCTTCCTCCATTTGTGCAAAAGATATCTATCAAAAGAAAGTCAGCATGCTTTTAAGCCTGGCAGCTCATCAAAATGCGGATATCGCCATTGTGGAAGTAGGAGCCTCCCCTATGGAACCCTATAACGGGGATCTTGCCGTAAGAGCCCTCGGAAAAACTATCCGATGTACCGTGCTGAGTGCTACGGACCCTTACTCCGTATATGGACTCATGAAGGCGTTCAACATTGTCCCGGACATTGTGAGCGGGATCACGACGAATACGCTGGCGGGAATCAAAATGGTAAAAGACCTGTGTGGGGTCAAAGCATTAAATCTGATCGACTCCAGGACCAATACCGAATTGAGAGAAATCCTCGCTCAAAAAACGGGGTTGAACTTGTCGGATAATCTACACCGGAATATTTTATCTTAAGGTGATCATCGGAAGAAGTGTAATTGGCAACCGAAGTGCCTAATTGTACATAAAGTAAAGCTTAAGCAACATGATTGATCTTAACTCGATCAGCAAAACAGCCAAGCCCTCCGGCATTGTTTTATGGTTACCGGGGGTGGGCATCCTGTTCTTTTTGGTGCTTTACGTGATGGCGGCTATCACCTACCCGGGGGGGTCTGCTGCTCAGCCCGCCCATACCGGATTTGACTTCTGGAACAATTACCTATGCGACCTGCTGGACGAATACGCCATTAACGGGGAGTTGAATTCTGCGAGGTACTACGCCCGGGCATCCCTGTTCGTCCTCTGTTCAGGGCTTATCCTGCTCTGGATCTTCCTTCCCCGCCTATTCGACAAAAAGAATTTCGGACATTTCCTGATGTGGATCACAGGGATCACAGCCCTTTTTATCATCTTTTTAATGGGAACCCAGAACCACGACCTCATTGTAAGGCTTGCTGGTGGTTTTGGTTTTGCAGCTATTTTGTCCTGTGCCTGGGCCCTGGTAAAAGGAGGTTACAGGGCTTTGGGTGTTCTTGGATATGTTTGTTTTATTGTGTTTTTGATCAATTATCTCATCTACGAGACCGGACTTTTTATCGCTGCCCTGCCCCTGATCCAGAAAGTGACCTTTGTGCTCTGCCTGTCATGGTTCTCGGGGCTTAATTATAATCTGATCAAAAAATTAAAACCTTTGAAGAAATCCGATTTCACCTAAAATCGACCTAAATTAAAGAACGGTTTTTCGTATCTTTAAAAGAGGTCGGAATAGTATCGGGCCCTTACAGACTATAACATTTCTTAATTAAACCTGTAAAAGATATCATCATGAATCCCACTCTCATTTTCTTTTTGGTCATTGCGCTCTTCCTGCTCTCAGGGATCCGCATCATCTTTGAATACAAACGCGCCCTGAAGTTCCGATTTGGAAAGTATGTCAAGACCCTGAACCCGGGTTTCCGGTGGATCATACCCATCGTCGAGACCATTCAGGTGGTAGACATCCGGGTGATCACCATCAACATTATTTCCCAGGAGGTTATGACCGAGGACAACGTTCCCTGCAGCATTGACGGGGTCGTGTTTTTTCAGATCAAGAACCCGGAACGCGCGGTTCTTGAAGTAGAGGAATTTTCCTTTGCTATCACCCAGCTTTCTCAGGCGGCCCTCAGGGATGTATGCGGTAAAGTGGAACTGGACACCATCCTCTCCAAAAGGGAAGAAATGGGTAAAAATATCAAGACGATTGTAGAGGCAGAGACAAGTGAATGGGGTATAGAGATCATCGATGTGAAGATCAAGGACATCCAGCTGCCTGAGAACATGAGGAGGATGATGGCCAACCAGGCAGAGGCAGAGCGCTCCAGGCGTGCCCGTATTATCCTGGCCCAGGCAGAAGAGCAGGCAGCAGATATGTTGCTGCAGGCAGGTAAAAAGATCGACCAGTCGCCCTCCGCCATCAAACTTCGATTATACCAGACCCTGTCCAATATAGCCGCAGAGAAGAATTCCACCATCCTGTTCCCCTTCCCGGAAGAGGTGTTACCCCGGAATTCCAAGGAATAAATAGACTTCAATAAAATAAATGAGTATAAAAAAAGCCCTCCTGCAGGGCTTTTTATACGGAAGCAATCATCAAGCGCAGGAGGGCTACCTTAATGGGTGGGATGTGTCATGCAATTTCCACCATTTTAGGTTTTGTTTTTTTGGCTTCTTCCTTTTTCATCAGTTTGAAGCGCAGGATACCCTCATTGTATTTGGCTTTGATTTCATCTTCCAAAACATTTTCGGGTAACAACAAAGTTCTCATGAAGGAATTATAGGAAAACTCTTTCCTTGTGTAATTCTCTTCTTTGATTTCATCGGTATCTTTCTTCTCGGCCCTGATGGTCAGGTAGCCGTTTTCGATAGATACTTCAAAATCTTTTTTACTAAAGCCCGGAGCGGCCAGTTCAATTTCGAAATGGTCTTTGTCCTCTTTGATGTTCAAAGCAGGCTCTCCTTTTCTGCCATTCCAGAAATTTTCGTTGACTAACCCTTTATTCCAAAATCGATTATCGAAGAAATCTTCCATGTCGAAGAAATCGGAGGTAATCAGATCGGTAAAGGGGCGAGTCCGATTTTTAAATCTAACAAGTGACATGATCCTGAAATTTAGGTTAAACAATCCGTTCAATATTCGTAGCTGAAGGTACAATGCACCTTATTGAATTCCTATGACATTTATCATCTATCCCATAATAATTTTGGTCGGCTTATCGATGAAGTATCAACATCAACAATCCGATCACCTTTTCTGGTCTTAGCCCTCTGTCCATCCTAGAACATCAAATTAGTATAGATCATACTTTTGAGGTTCTTGGGCAAACCATCGCGTATATCCTCCAATTCACCCAGGGAGATATATTTCCTCAGGTAGATGAAGGTGATGTCGATGTAGCGTTCAGCCAGCTCATCCTCATAGCCAAAATCATTGACCGCCGCCACCCCGTCGTGTTTTCGGACGAGTTCCACGAATTCCTCCATGTGCTTGATCTTGGGTTTTTCCTTTTTCAAGGTCCAGCCATTCACATAGGCCGACTTCATGAACATGGGCATCTGCGCCACAAGTTGCAGCGATTCCTGAGGAGTGATAATGTCCCTCAGGGCATGCATAATGGCCGAAAAGATCCTCCCTGCCTTCTCAGTGTCCTTACCGAGATTCATTTCACGGGCATACTCCTTTATAAAGGTGTTCCCTTCCTTTGCGTATTTGTTAAAATCAAGTGCCATCGCAAATCTTTTTAGGGTTGAACCTTAAGTTCCGTACAATAAAAGTCTTAACCAATGATTTTTGTCATGTTATCAAGTTGTACTTAGCAATATTCAATCCTTTTCAACAAGCTGACAAAGATCATTTTATGGTACTCGTGGAAGGTTTATATTTAAGTTTCTATAAGTTATATCGAAATGAAAAGGATCCTGTTACCTACCGATTTTTCCACTACCGCATGGAACGCCATTAAGTATGCCCTGACCCTGTTCGCAGAGGAAGAATGCACCTTTTACGTACTGCATACCTACACCCCGGCCTTTTATCGCATTGATTATATGTTGGGAGGACCTCCCTTCAGTGCTATCGCAGATGAGGAGGTCAACCGTTCAGTAGCAGGCCTAGAAAAGACCCTGGCAGACATGAAAGATATGTCCGGTAATCCGAGGCACCGGTTTGAAGCCATTTCCGCTTTCAACATCCTCAGTCATGAGCTGAATGATATTACCGAAAACAAGAAGATAGATCTGGTTGTTATGGGTACCAAAGGTGCGACAGGAGCCAGAGAGGTTTTTATTGGCAGTAATACCGTCTATGTTTTGAGAAAGGCGTTTGCCCCTGTGCTGGTGATCCCGAATAATACCTCTTACTCTCCTGTAAAAAACATCCTTTTCCCGACGGACTACCTGTCTATGTACAAAGAATCTGAACTTCACCAAATTCTGAAGATGGCAGTCCCTGAAGATGCTTTGATTACTGTGTTGCATATTAAAGAAACCACCGAATTATCTGAAGTTCAGAGATTTAACAAGTCCTATTTGGCGGCGCTATTAAAGAATACACGGCATATATTTGTCGAACTGGAACACGCAATTATGCCGTTTGGAGTCTTGGAATATTTGAAAAAAGAGCCTTTTGATCTGCTGGCCATGATGTATAAAAAACACCCTCTTCTGGAACGGATCTTTGAAAGACAAAATGTGGATCATATGGGGTTTCATGTCAACATTCCTTTCCTTGCTGTCAGAGATACGTCCGATGCTGGTAGTCGGGCAGAGGAAATGAAAGCCTGGTCTGACTTCGGTTTAAACTGGAATGATCTCAATGAGCTTCAAGAAAGCTAGGTCAAATTGAGACCTTAAAGAAGTGTACTTAAGAAAATCGGATTAGATATAAACGTTTAACCACACTTGCACCAGTACGGTAGTCGTCCTTAACAACATACTACAACAACCCTAATTTCCGGTGGTCGAGAATAATCCTGTGATGTTGGGCCGGCTGTGAAATGATTATCCTTTCCAGAGTTGCCAGGGGGCTCTGTAAGAAGGTGTCAGAAAGGACATGCCTGCCTCTGAATTGGAGATCACTCCCTTTGCATTATCCCAGGTCAGTTTCTCCCCCGTCCTGTAAGCGATATTCCCTAAGTGAGCAACCAGGGCTGCATCCCTTCCCATTTCAATCGTACAGTTGGGATCTTTGCGGGAGCGAATACAATCCAGGAAGTTTTTGGTGTGCAGGTCTATAGGATTTACCGATGGCCGACGTGTTGGGATTGCCTCCAGGAGGTATTTCCCATCTTCCTGGAACGGCAGTACCTTCCAGCTCGCTCTGTTGATCGCCAGGATCCCGTTCTCCCCGATAAAGGCCACCCCGGGTTCTCCTGATTCTTCCAGGTAAGGCGAGGTGCCCATAGCGATAAACTGTTCCCAGACCAGGCTAAAATCCCCGAAATCGTACAGGGTGGTGAGGGTATCGGGTGTCTCTGCCGCATTGTTGGGAAAAGCGAACTTACCCCCCATAGCCGTTACCGTGTGCGGTGCTGATACTTGCATTCCCGCCAGGACTATATCCAGCATATGCACCCCCCAGTCCGTCATGAGTCCGCCCGCATAATCCCAGAAATACCGGAAGGAACCGTGGAACCGGTTCTTGTTGAAAGGTCGTTTCGGGGCCGGACCCAACCAGCGATCATAGTCGACTCCCTCCGGAGGTTCCCCGTCCGGCACTACCTCGAAACCTTTGCCGTAATTTACGGTAGCCCAGGCCTTCACCTGCCGGATCCTGCCCAGTTGACCCGACTTGAGATAATCCAGGGCGCTGATCCAGTGGGGGTCGCTTCGCTGCCACTGACCTACCTGAACTACACGCTTGTATTTCCTGGTGGCTTCTACCATTAAATTGGCCTCGGTAATACTGTTGGCGATAGGTTTTTCCACGTATACATCCTTACCTGCCGCACAGGCATCCGTCATTTGGATGCAGTGCCAGTGGTCCGGTGTGCCGATGATGACCGCATCCAGGTCCTTGTTCTTTAAAAATTCCCTGTGGTCGCCATAGGTCCGGGGTCTTTTTCCCCATATTTCAGCTTCTCCGGCGCGATTTTCCAGAAGGGTGGCGTCCACATCACACAAAGCCACACAGCGGGTATTCGGGTTTTTCATCAGAGAAGTGAGGTCGACCCAGCCCATGCCGCGAACTCCTATGAGCCCTACACCGATCTCCTCCCGGGGATTCAGGGGTTTGTTAGCATTCAGGTGGGTCAGGGGCAACTGGGTGGCCAGGGCGGCCACCCCCAGGTCTTTCAGGAAGGCTCTGCGATCTTTCATAACTACTCAATTTGCATTAAAGTAGTCAATTTCAATGAATTTGGCCGAAGTGCCTTTTTAATTCACCCCTAATTACCTGCGTCTACCTCCAGAAGAACAGGGCAATGGTCTGATCCCAAGTGATCTCCAAGGATCTCCACTTTTTTTACGTCCTTTATGAGGGATTTGCTGACCAGAAAATAGTCGATTCGCCAGCCCACGTTTCGCTCTCGCGCCTTAAAGCGGTAGCTCCAGTAGGTATAGGCTACTTTTTCCGGATAAAAGTGGCGAAAAACATCCACCAGGCCTGCCTCTGTAAATGCGTCCATCCCGTCGATCTCCACCTGGGTGTAGCCAGCTGTCTTGTTGTAATTCGATTTATCGTTTTTCAGGTCGATGGGCCGGTGGGCCACATTAAAATCGCCACAAACGATCACAGGTTTGCTCTTTTCCTTCTCTTTGATGTAGGTAAGGAAATCCGCATCCCACTGCTTGCGGTAATCGAGCCTGTCTAACTGCTGACCCGAATTGGGCACATACACATTGATCAGAAAAAATCCAGGGTATTCCGCACAAAGGATTCGACCTTCCTTATCGTGTTCTTCTACCCCCATATCCCTTATAACGTCCTGGGGATCTGACTTGCTGAGGATAGAAGTGCCGGAATATCCCTTTTGTTCAGCCTCATTGGTATATATCTGAATGTCATTGAGATTCTTCAGGGCCTTTTTCACCTCTTCTCCGGTTGCCTTGGTCTCCTGGAGGCAGATCACATCGGCATCTATTTGCTCCAGGGATTCGAAGAAATTCTTCTTAACGATAGCCCGTATCCCATTTACGTTCCAGGTGATGATCTTCATAAGTTTTTTCAATCGAGTTGTTGACAATTTCGGAATAGCTTCCAGTCTCCCAAAAATAAGGGTTTTAAAGCCATTCCCTCAGAACTTTCTCCTCACCTCTCCGCAGGTGAGCATGGCATCCCCGTAATAGGGATTGCGGATTTCCTTCTCCCAGCTCAGCCATTGAGCTCCCCTGTCCTGATTGGCCATGGGGCAGTATTGGACAAACAGATCCTGTGATTTGTCTTTAATTTCCATAGCAACCCTGATCATCTGTTCGGAGAGGACCACGAATGTATCGCGCTGTGCTTTCAGATCGGGACTTTTGATCATCCCATCCAGGTTCTTTTGAAGGCTCTCATAAAAGGGCTGTGATTCCTTTCCGGATTTGTTCCTCAGGGTGATAAGCTTTTCCAAGGCCCTCTCGGAATATTCCTTCACCTTTGCCGGATCCGAATTCACAAGGGCATCCTTGAGCTCCATGTAGGAAGCGATTAGCGTATTCGCTTCAGCTTGAGATTCCTCGGTAAGCAAAGGGGAATTGCTGCCCATGCTACCCTTCATTACCCCATGGTCATGGCCTGTGGAGGTCCTCCCCCCTGTGGTGTTCATCATGGATCTCTTGCCCTGTAACTGGGCAGCGGCATCCACGGTAAATGTTCCATGGATCACGATCTCTTCCCCACTTTCGAGTCCGGAAATCACGGGATAGGTCTCTCCCATCCTGTTCCCCAGAACAACTTCCCTCATTTCAAAAACTGGTTCGTAGGGATTTGTCTTTATATAAACCAGCGACCGTTCTCCCGTCCAGAGGACCGCAGAAGCAGGGATCTCCACCCCTCCATCAGGCTTTGTGACGCCGCTTTGAACCTTCCCCTTCACAAACATGCCCGGTTTGAGGGTGCCGTCCGAATTGTTTAAAAGGGCCCTGACGGTGACCGTACGTGTTTTGGTATCGAGAATCGGATCCACAAAAGAAATGGTGGCTTGGATCTCCTTCGAAGGATAGGCGGAAGGGACCACTGTGATCTTCTGACCTGTTTTAAAATTAGCAACCTGGGATTCGTAAGCATCAAAGTCGGCCCAAACCGTACCCAAATTACTGACCTTCAGGATAGGCTGCCCCTGCTGCACATAATCTCCTTCCGAGGCCAATTTCTCGGAAACAGTTCCCGACACAGCGGCGTAGACAGGGAATTCCTCCTTCACCCTCCCTGAGGTTTCTATGGCGTTGATCTGTTGCTCATTGAGCTTCCACAACTTCAGTTTATTACGGACTGCGGCATAAAGGGCAGGCTGCGACTCCTTCAGGGAAGATGCCGTGATCAGTTCCTGCTGGGCAGCAACAAGGTTGGGAGAATAGAGCGTAGCCAGCAACTGCCCTTTCCTTACCTGCTGGCCGGTGAAATCCACATAGAGTTTTTCGATCCGCCCGTCAAAATAACTGGCCTGAATGGCTGTGGTCTCCTCGTTCATTTTGATCTTTCCGGAAAGGATGATCTCCGCTGAGCTCTTTTCGCCATTGCCGCTGACAACCATGGTTTGGATATCAGCCAGTGCCATGGCATTTTTTGTCATTTTGATCTCATTGACACCCACCTCTGAACCGTCCGTTACTGAAGGGATCAGATCCATCCCGCAAATAGGACATTGCCCGGGTTCCGGCTGCCTTATCTGCGGATGCATGGAGCAGGTCCAGACCTCGCCCTGTTCATTCGCATGCATGTGTTCCTCAGTAGAGTCTTTGCCTGAACGGTCGCCAAAGATGAGATATCCGGCACCTAAACCGGCCAGGATCGCAACGCTCACATAGATGATAGTCTTTTTCATCGGGTTACTTTTTATGTTTTAAATTTCTAATCGTAGATGAGGTTAGATAAAATAAGATGAATCCGCTAAGTACCGTGATCAGTCCCATCAAGGAGAAACCACGCAAGAGCGTCGTATTGAAATCGTCCCGCCCCTGATAATCCATGGTATGGGTCATCCAGAGAAAATCGAACCACCTCCAGTCGCGGTACCTGACCGTCTGGAATGCCCCGTCCCTGACAGATACATACGCCTTAACTTCTTTAGGTGTCTTGTATGAGATCACATAGGCCGGGAGGGGTTTTTCCCTGTATTCGTGGTGGTTACCAACAGACTCAATCCGTTCCACAGAGTTCACTTCCAACTCCGGCAACATGTTTGCTTCCGCTACAAGCAGGGCTTCCTCTTCCGTTATCCCACTTCTCTTTAAACCATTTTGGGCATTGAGGAGATAACTGTCGTTGATCCAGTAGTAGGGTTCGCCCCCAATATCCCTTAGTTCCAGGGAGGTGATCTCGTTCAGATGGGGGTCTGATACCGGATTGATCAGGTTATCGAAGGAGGTTACGACCGGAATTTCTCTTTTGAAGTGATCACCGTGGATCTCGTCTATGTCCGTCCAGCTAAAATAGATCCCGCTCACGGTCCACATCAGGAACTGCATCCCCAGAAACACGCCGAGATAACGGTGTGCCTTTCGAAATTTTCTAATGGTCTTACGCGATATACTCATGGTCATTCGAGGTTTACAGCCCTCAGTCGAAGGGCGTTGGCAATTACTGAAACAGAACTGAAGCTCATAGCGACCGCCGCGATCATAGGGGAAAGCAAGACGCCGAAAAATGGATATAAAACCCCAGCAGCAATGGGAACGCCCAAGGTGTTATAGATCAACGCAAAGAACAAATTCTGCTTAATGTTCTTCATTACGGAGCGACTCAGATTCTGAGCTTTGACGATCCCCTGCAGGTCTCCTTTCACCAGGGTGATCGCAGCACTTTCAATGGCAACATCGGTCCCCGTACCCATAGCAATCCCCACATCACTCTTGGCCAGGGCCGGCGCATCATTGATCCCATCACCCGCCATAGCCACTATCCTGCCTTCTGCCTGGAGTCGTTCTAATTCCTTCAGCTTATCCTCAGGCAACATCTCTGCTTTAAAATCCGACAGGTTGAGTTCTCCGGCCACAGCTTGGGCTGTTTGTTCATTATCCCCGGTGAGCATAATGACCTCTATACCCATTCCCTTTAATTTACGGATGGCTTTTATACTGCTGGACTTCACCTTGTCGCCCAGGGCCACGAACCCGATCACCTTCCCATCGGCAGCCAGGTAGGATACGGTTTTACCGGTGTTTTGAAATTCCCTGGCCTTGTTTTCCATCTGATCAGTCAGGGTGGCTCGGGCATGTTCCATCATTTTACGGTTGCCCAATGCCAGGTGTTTGCCATCAACATTTCCTTCCACTCCTTTACCGGAAACAGCATTGAAAATCTCAACTTCTCCGCTGCTTATTCCTTTTTCCTTCCCATAACTGACAGTAGCTTCGGCCAGAGGGTGCTCACTGTTCCTGTTGAGGGTTACGATCAATTTCAGGATCTGATCCTCTGTAAACGACTTGTCCAAAGAATCTACTGTATCAACCGTGGGCTTTCCTTCTGTAATTGTGCCCGTCTTATCCACAATCAGGGTATCCACCTTGTTCATTTTTTCCAGGGCCTCTGCATTTTTTATCAGCACCCCGTTCTGTGCACCTTTGCCTACTCCTACCATGACAGACATGGGTGTTGCCAGCCCAAGAGCACAGGGACAGGCGATGATCAGGACAGCGATGGCATTCACCAGGGCGTACACATAGGCCGGTTCCGGTCCCCACAAGGCCCATACGCCGAAAGTAATGACAGCCACGATGACCACTATGGGTACAAAATAAGCTGAGACCTTGTCTGCAAGGTTCTGGATAGGGGCCCGACTCCTGCTCGCCTGGTTGACCATGGCGATGATCTGTGACAGGAGGGTGTCACTGCCTACCTTTTCAGCCTTCATCAGAAAAGACTGGTTTCCGTTGATGGTCCCGCTGCTGACACTGTCTCCTTCGCCTTTGTCTACCGGTATGGGTTCGCCGGTTATCATGGATTCATCCAAGGCGCTATAGCCTTTTGTGATTCTTCCATCCACAGGGATCTTATCTCCCGGTTTCACCTTGAGAATATCCCCGATTTCTATTTCATCTATGCGAACTACCACCTCTTCTCCATCCACCATTTTAACAGCCTTGTTAGGGGCGAGTTTCAGGAGTTCTTTTACGGCCGAATTCGTCTTGCTGTGCGCCCGGGCCTCGAGAACCTGACCCATCAGGACCAGTGTCAGGATCACAGTGGCAGCTTCAAAATACACGTGCACTGTCCCGGATTCTGTCTTGAATTGCTCCGGAAATATGTCCGGGAACAACATCCCGAATACACTAAACAACCAGGCAACCCCCGCACCGATGCCGATCAGGGTGAACATGTTGAGATTCCAGGTAAGAATGCTGCGATATGCTCTTTCAAAGAACATCCACGTCGTATAGAAAACTACGGGGAGGGAAAGAGCGAATTGCACCCCATTCCAGTATTTCTGATGCATGAGTTCGAAGAGGGGATTGCCTGGCAACATCTCGCTCATAGCGATCAGGAAAATGGGCAGGGTAAAGGCCACCGACCACCAGAGTTTCTTACGGAGGGCCCTGTAACTCTTCTCCTCGGCAGAAAGGTCGGGTTCCTTAGGTACCAGGTCCATCCCGCAGATCGGGCAACTGCCCGGCTCATCGTTTACTACCTCAGGATGCATGGGGCAGGTCCACTCCTCTGAGAAGGAAGACCCCGACAACTGTTTTTCTTCCACCAGGTCCATTCCGCAAACAGGGCAGTCCCCCGGGGCATCATACGTCTTGTCCCCTTCACATTGCATGGGGCAGTAGAACGTTCCCGTTCCTTTCCCTTCGGCTTCTTTCTTTTTCTTCGCCCTGTGTTCGACGGATTCCCCTTCCTTGTGAATGCTGTACCGGCCACCATCCATTTCCAGGACCTCTTTAAATTGGTTTAAGGGGATATGAGAGGCCATGGAAATCCTCGCTTTCGCCTTTTCCAGATCCACGGAAACAGAAGAAACACCCTCCACGCCAGAGAGCAGCTCCTCCACGTGTTTCCTGCATCCCTGGCAGGTCATTCCGTGAATGTGATAGTCGTGTTCCATTTATTATTGAGTTATTACCTCGGTCACCTTTCCGCAGGTCAGCATTTTATCCCCATAGTAAGGATTCCGGATCTCTTCTTTGTCGGAAAACCAGAACCCACCTTTCCCCTCAAAGGCCATCGGGCAGAATTGCTGATAGATCTCCCCACTTTCCAGCGATTCCCTGAAGAGGGGATCCAGGGAGGCTGTGAGATCGGAAAAGAGGTTTCTGATCTCTTCCAGATCACTTGTGTCGGCCATGGACGTGGAGATTGATACTGCTTCACCCTGTTCGTCTTCAAGAGCTTGGCTGAGCCTGTCCGCAGCTTTTTGGGCGCCTGCCGCATCGGATGCAACAAGAGCCTTCCTCAATTCCTGGTAGGCCAGGTAGACTGCACCTGTACTTGTAGAAGAGAAAGAGGCATCAGCCATCTCGATTGTGGGCTGAGCTTCCGAAACATCAGCCGGTGCTTCCTTTGAGTCTTTATTGTCCTTACAAGATATAGATGCCATGAGCATCACTGTCAGAATAATTCCTATTTTTTTCATGTTTACTGAATTAAATAATTAATGATTGAACTTTGAATGTAATACGCTCTGGCGGATTCGATCATTTCCATCCGGAATTTTAACTGCAATTCCTGCAGGTCGAGGATATCGCGAAAATCGATCGTGCCGGTTTCATAGCTTTTGGAAAGGATGTCTTCGGCATCCCTTGCCTGTTTTGTGTTCTTTTTCTGGGTCTCATAGGAGATCCTCGCCTGATCCCTGGCGGATTGGGCCTGTGACAGGGCCGCTTTCAGGGTATTTAAGCGATCCTGTTTCTGATACTGGATCTCCTGCATTTTCAGTTCATTCTGAAGGGAGACAGATTTGTACCGGTTGTTAAAGATCGGGATAGAGACTGAGACCATGGGCATTACCACGTCTTTTCCGGTATCGGGAAGATCGAGATCCTTCCTTTCGGACACGGGGACATAATCCAGTCCGATCCCCAGATCAGGAGCACTCTCTTTCTGGTTAAGGGCCTCTGACTGCACAACAGATTCGAACAAACGGTCGTATTTCATCAGAACAGGGTTCAGTTCAAGTCGCTCACCAGACAATATTGGATCGGTTTCAGGCAGTTCTAACTCACTCACGACCTCAACAGAAAGACTTTCTTTCTGATTTCTCAGACTGTTGAATTGTGCCTGTTCAGCCTGATCAGCGGACTGCAGCACCCTTTTCTGTTGCCTGAGTTCATTCTGACGGATCTGCAGGCGGAGCACATCCACGGCAGAGGCCTGACCCACTTCAACAGACCGCAGGGCCAGTTCCTCATAGGTGTTCAACAACTCCATACTGGCATCCAGCACCTCCTGTTTTGCCCGAATGGCATAGAGGTCGAAATAAGACCTGGCTACAGAAAGGGCCAATTCCCTTTTGGCGATGGCAATTTCCAGATACTCAGCTTCTGCCAGCGAACTTGCGTAGTTCTCTCTGGCCGTTACAGTCCCGAACCAGGGAAGCATCTGGTTTACAGAGAACCTGGCCCTTTGAGCTCCGGTCCGCGTTTCCGGTTCACTGGCGAAATACCCGACTCCGAATGTGGTGTTGGGCAAGGTGTTCACCTCGTTGACCTTTTCCTTTGCAATGCTATACTGCAATTCAAATGCCTGAATCTGGGGGTTGTTCGCCTCGGCCTCCCGGATATAAGACAACAGGTCCTGGGCAAACACCTCGGGGATGGCCCAGATATTCAATGCGAAGAATACATAAATCAGCCTTCTCATGTTTTCAGTCGTTTTAATTGTAGTTCCTTCCTCCAGCTGTACAGCACAGGTACTATGAAGTAGGAAGTAATATCGATTACCATTCCTCCGAAGATGGGAATAGCCATAGGGATCATGATGTCGCTTCCCTTCCCTGTGGAGGTCATCACCGGCAGGAGTGCCAGGATGGTGGTAACGGTAGTCATCAAACAGGGTCTTATCCTTTTTTCTGCTGCCTCCAGGGCAGAACGCCGTATCCCTGCCAGGTCAGATGGCGCTTCTTTATCAAAGGTCTGTGTCAGGTAGGTGGCCATGACCACCCCGTCATCGGTCGCAATCCCAAACAGGGCAATGAATCCCACCCAGACAGCCACACTGAGATTGATGGTCTTCATGTTAAAAAGCTCTCGTACATTTTGCCCGAACAACTCAAAATTCAGGAACCAGCCCTGGCCGTAGAGCCAGATCATGATAAATCCTCCGGCAAAAGCTACTGCAATACCGGTAAAGACCATGAAGGATGTTGAGACCGACCTGAATTGAAAGTACAGGATCAGGAAAATGATGATCAAACACAGAGGTACAACCACGGATAAGGTCTTTTCGGCCCTCAGCTGATTCTCATAAGTGCCCGTGAACCTGTAACTGATCCCTTTCGGAACAACTAATTCTCCTTCTTGAATTTTTCTATTTAAAAAGGCTTGAGCGTTCTCAACCACGTCCACTTCTGCAAAGCCGTCCAGTTTATCGAACAACACATAACCTACCAGGAAACTGTCCTCGCTCTTTATCTCCTGCGGACCTTTCTCATATCGGATATCCACCAGATCACCCAGGGGAACGGGACTTCCTTTCTCCACCGGGACATAGATCTTTTTCAGGTCCTCAGGACTGTCGCGCAATTCCCTTGGGTAGCGTACCCGGATGGCATAGCGCTCCCTCCCTTCCACGGTACGTGTCAGGGGCATGCCTCCCACGGCCACCTGCAGGATCTCCTGCACGTCCATCACAGTGATCCCGTAACGGGCCAGCTGGTCACGTTTGATATCGATTAGCAAATAGGGTTTCCCCACGATCCTGTCGGCAAAGACAGCTTCGGCCTTCACTCCCTCGACCTGTTTCAACTGGGTTTCCAATTGCAGACCAAATTGTTCGATCTCGGCCAGGTCCTGTCCTTTCACCTTGATTCCCATGGGTGCCCGCATACCGGTCTGCAACATGACCAGACGGGTTTCGATGGGCTGGAGTTTTGGGGCAGAAGTGACCCCCGGCAGGCGTGTCACGCGGACGATCTCATTCCAGATATCATCCGGATTCCTGATCTCAGGTCTCCAGTTGCGGTAATACTCACCCCCTTCGTCAGGGATCAACTCCTCACGAGTGGCACTTCCCTGGAGCCTTTCAGCATCCACCTCAGGCAGTGACGCTGTAAGGTTTGGATTCCATACCAGGTTCCCGTTTTTCAATTCGTATAACCCATCCTCATTAACCCTGTAGCGCTGTCGTTTCCCTTCGGAGTTTCTCATGTATTCCGGCTTGTACTGGATCACATTCTCGTACATGGACAGGGGAGCGGGATCCAGGGCTGATTCTGCGCGCCCGGCCTTACCAACCACGGTTTCTATCTCAGGGATGGAGGCAACGGCCATATCGAGCTGTTGCAAGACCCTTTTGTTTTCCTCCGTCCCGGCATGCGGAAGGGAAGTGGGCATCAACAGGAAGGTACCTTCATTCAGGGATGGCATAAACTCCTTGCCCGTGTTGATCATGATTCCCGTCCCTAGGGCTAGGACCGTAACAGGAATCATCAGGAATACTATCCTATTGGCAAGTGCCCAGGTCAGGATCCTGGAATAATACCTCTTGAAGACCTCAAAAATCCCCAGAATTCCAAAGCAGATCAGAGCGACAAAAAAGAGGTTGACAGCAATACTCCGATCAAATCCGAGGGGCCTCCAGTATTCTGCCAAAAGAAATACAATCGCCAGGGATACCAGGAGAATCTGGACTGCGTTGCGGGTGATGGAAAACTTAAAACCGGCAAGGCTGACCCCAGAGGGCCTGTCCTCATTTTTGTCGAACCAGAGTCCGGCCCCTCCATAGGCCATCAGAAAAATCCCAAGTCCGTAACCCATAAAGACGGAGAATAGCCCTAAGAGTATCAACAGACCATTCAGAATGTGTTTGAATTGAATTTTCATCTTCCTTTTGCGAAACACCACTGCGGCAAAGGGCGGAATCAGGAAGAGGGCAATCACCAGGGAAGCGGTCAGTGCCATCGTCTTGGTAAAAGCAAGGGGTCTGAACAACTTCCCTTCTGCCCCTATCATGGTAAAGACAGGCAGGAAACTGATGATCGTGGTCATGACGGCCGTGAGAATGGCCCCGGATACCTCGGAGGTGGCATTGTAGACGATCTCGTCCATGCTGTATTCCTTCCCGTCTTCCCTGCTCCTCAATTGCGGATCCTCCATGTGTCTGATCACATTTTCCGCCAGGATAACCCCCACGTCGACCATGGTCCCAATGGCAATAGCGATTCCGGAAAGGGCCACGATATTGGCATCCACCCCAAATAGCTTCATGGTGATAAAGACCATCAGGATACCCAGGGGCAATAGGCCTGAGATCAGTAAGGAGGCCCGTAGGTTGAAAACCATGATGACGATGACCAGAATAGTGATCAACACCTCATAGGTAAGGGCCTCGTTAAGTGTACCCAGGGTTTCCTCAATCAACTCTGTCCGGTCGTAAAAGGGAACGATGGTTACTTTAGATATACGACCGTCAGCCAATACCTTGGAGGGGAGTCCTGCACTCACTTCAGTAATTTGCTCCTTTACGTTCTCAATAACCTCCATTGGGTTGGCACCATAGCGGGCTACCACCACCCCGCCTACCACCTCGGCGCCTTCTTTGTCGAGTACACCTCTCCGGGTGGCCGGACCCAGTGTTACCTTTCCAACATCCCTTATACGGATGGAAGTAAATTCCTCAGAACTTACGACGGCATTTTCGACGTCTGCGACCGACTTCACATATCCCAGGCCTCTGACCAGGTACTCCGCCCTGTTCATCTCAATGGTTTGGGCGCCGATATCCTGGTTACTCTGACTTACAGCTCTTGCGATGTCGGCCAGGCTTACGTTGTATTGACGCATTAATTCAGGATCGACGTCAACCTGATATTCCTTGATAAAACCACCTATGGATGCCACTTCAGAGACTCCACTCGCTGAGGAAAGGGCGTATTTCACGGTAAAGTCCTGGATGCTGCGCAATTCCTGCAAGTCCCATCCACCAGTCACATTACCATCCTGGTCCCTTCCTTCCAGGGTGTACCAGTATATCTGGCCCAGGCCGGTGGCATCAGGACCCAGGGATGGGGTCACACCCTTGGGAAGCAGCCCGGCCGGCAGGGAATTCAGTTTTTCAAGGATCCTGCTGCGGGACCAGTAGAATTCTACATCCTCCTCAAATATGATGTAAATACTGGAATACCCGAACATGGAGGTACTCCTGATGGTCTTCACTCCCGCAATCCCCAGGAGGGAACTGGTTAGGGGGTAGGTAACCTGGTCTTCTATATCCTGGGGGGAACGCCCCTCCCACTCGGTAAAAACGATCTGCTGGTTCTCCCCTATGTCCGGGATGGCATCCACGGCTACAGGATCCGATGGCAGAATACCGGTATCCCAGTTAAACGGGGCATTCACGACCCCCCAACCGAGGAACAAGACCAGTAGGATAAAGGCCACCAGCTTGTTTTCTATTAGGAATTTGATACTACTGTTAAGCATGAGATTTGATCATTAAACTTTGAAATTGACGTAATCGGGAACCGCAAATGGCCCTGCCCCTGTTGCATCGCAAAGGGGTCTATCTCAAAAGTCCTTGATCAAATAAGGAAGGTCTGGTCCAGGATCTGGACGTCCCGGATCAAAGGAGGCGGAGCATAATCCTTAAAGGGATCGTGCTTGTCCTCCAAATCAGGTATAAGCTGAAGATATGAATACAAGAAAGAGACCAGGAAGGTCTGTTGTTCAAATGTGAGAGTGTCGAAGGAAGCCTGAACATCGTCCTGTCCGGGGATAACAAGGGCCACATCACTGCAACAATGGGATTCCATGGCTTCGGAGTTCATCTCCATGCCTGCCATGTTCATACCGCAGGAATCGGCCTGCTGATAGAATTTAAGGTCCACCAGGGTCTTACCACAAAAATGCATGTCCAGGGAAAAGGACATGGTGGCGAAAAGGACCAAAAAGGCCAGTGAAACGGCTCCTAATTTCTGAGTTACAGCCCTCATATGCCTACAAAACTACAAAATAAATGGATTTATTGCCCTGGTTGTGAAAAGTTTAGGAATTGGAATTATTAAAAGTCTCACCGCTAAAAAAGACCAGGAATTTCTTTTAAGAACCTCTCTTGGTACGCTTTAGCCTAAAAGATCATCTAATGAACTTAGACGTCAGGGTGTTAACAAAGAGGATATTGCCCATGTGCTCATACCCGGAGAAAACCTCGAGGTGATGATCGTTAAGAATGTTCTCTTCGTGGAATCCTATCAGGGTAAGGTCGGCATCCATGGAATATCCGTTGATCAGTTGTTTTCGGTCCATGTCTTCTTCTATGGCGATCACACGGATATTCTTGGCCGAGATCGGTAACCTTCCGCTCGAAGTGAGTTTGATCAGTTGTTCCTGCTCCCTGGCCATATGATCCCGGGGGAAGGTGGCGTAGATCTTAATCTCCCCGTGTTTCCAATCGGAATGGCCAAGGATGATATAAGAGAGGAGGATCATCAGGCTGGCATTTTCATAATCCTCTTTCTGTATCCAGATATGAATGTCTTTGTGGTAGCCAAAACCGCGATCAGAACTGGCCAGGATACAAAGGTCGTAGTTGGCCGCCTTGAGGACACTGTAATTGTCCACGATATTAGACAACCACTCCCTCTCCCCTCTTTTGTACTCGAAGAGCATCATATTGTTGGGTTTTCCCGAAATACCAGGTTGCTGTATAGCCTGCACAATGGCTGCTGTATTCGAGGGAGAAATGATGGTCTCCAGAAAGATGTTCGATTTGCTCGCTGAAGCAATATGGATGAGCTTTTCCAGTTTTTCTTCTGCCGCGGATTTGGACTCTTTGGAAAAGAAAGCATGCTCAAAATGTATGTAGGTGCCAAATCCATAACGGTGGGAGATCCACTTCATCAGGTCGAGTGCCCCATAGCGTTCGAAGGAATCCTTCGACAGGCACAGAACAGCTGGTCTCCAGTCCTCATCAGATTTTGCCTTGTCTGCCTTTTGGAGGAATACCTGCAGGGTACGGCTAAGCTGATATATCACTCCCTGGAATATGCTCGCCATACCTTTTTTGGAATCACTCCTGGAAGAGACATAGAAGTACAGGCCTATCATCACCAGGATAGCTGCAAAGGCATAGGGAGTATTGATCTTGAACATGAGATAGATGCACATGACAGCTCCAAGCAGGGAGAGGTACCACTTCGATTTAAAGGAGGGCCTGTAGGCCGGGTCTGCGGCAAAATGCTGGAGGAAGGAGATCAGGCAAAGGGATCCGTAGGTGACCATAAAGAACATGGAAATGATCTCCGCCACGGCATTTACATCGCCCAGCAAGACAAAGAAAAAGGCAATGATACTGGTCAGGATGGTAGCATTCCGCGGTTCATTGGTCTTGAAATTTCCCCGGGAAACCCAGTGATTTATAAAACGGTTGGGGAAGACCTTATCTCCTCCTATGGCCTGCAGCGTTCTGGGGGCTACCATAAAAGAACCCAGGGCGGAAGAGATAGTGGCCGCTGCAAGTCCGATAGGAATGATCGGGCCCCACAGGGCGATCTTTCCCATCACTAACTGATCGTTAATAAGATCCTCCGGAGAAGCTGAACTAGCCAGCTTATAGGCAATAAAGACATAGACGATCATTCCTATGATTGTAGCAGAGAGCGTTCCCAGGGGGATGGCTTTTTTAGGGTCCCGCAGGTCGCCGGACAGACCCACCCCTGCGGTCATTCCCGTAAAGGCGGGAAAGATGATGGCAAAGACGTAGAAGAAGCTAAAGCCGGAATCAGAGCCTTTAAACAACTGCGAACTGTCAAAGACCTGGGCATATTCGGTATTTCCCAGAAAGAATAAAACGAGAGAGATCGCCAGGATGGTTACCACCACATAGAGGGCCTTCATCCCAAGGGCGGCCCCCCTGCTTACCATCAGCCATATGAGTCCAAGTATAGCCGGGATACTGAAGAGGCGGTTGTCGTAAAGCACGTACCCCAGTTCGCTTTCCACCCAGGGTTTAATGGCATCAAAGGCCTCAGCGAAGGCAATAACATAGAAGGCGACACTGATCGCCTGAGAAAGGTAAAGGGCAATGCCGATAGCAGCACCGATGTTCACACCAAAGGAGCGGGAAATGATAAAATACTCGCCCCCACCCTCCACTTTCTGGTTGGTGGCGATCTCAGCCAGTGCCATAGCTGTGGGAATGGTCACCATGTGTCCTATGATGATAATCAGCAGGGTGCCGGCAAAACCTACCGACCCCACGGCAAAACCAAAACGCAGGAACATAATAGCCCCCAGGATGGTGGAGATGGCCGTCAGGAATACAGGAAGTGTCCCGAAATTGGCCTTGGTTGCAGACAGCGATCTTTCCATCTTTGATTTCATGGGAACCCCTTTAAGATCTTACTGAAGGTACTATATTTCGGCGATTTAGCGCCGGTAATTCAGTATTTTATTTGGTTTCCAATGTCCGTTTTCCTCAGGAAATCCGCAGAATATTGGCTGTGTCTCGGAGACAAAAAAATCATGTTCTGCCTTTGGTTGTGAAATGATAATTATCATTCCGAATGTTCCGGGTTATTCATACCTTAGTAGATCACGGCTAAAACCATCGAATGCCATATCACCGCTGTTCTGTCCTTATGACGAGTTGCTCAGAGGGTAGCTGGCAGAATTGGGTTATGATTGCATTAATAATTTGGAAATAGAGCGTCTTTCTGGTCTGCGTTTCATTATTTTGCTGAGGCAGGAAATAGACGGTCCCATCAAAATGAAAAGAGCCTGAAAATTAAGAAATCAAGTAGTGCATGAAAGTACAGTTTTTTACCAGAGAATATCCTCCCTACGTCTACGGGGGCGCAGGGGTACATGTTGAATATCTGGCAGCAGAATTATCGAAACTGATGGAGGTGGATGTACGATGTTTTGGCGATCAGGACGAAACCTCCGGCTCGCTTGCCGTCAAGGGATTCCCCTATGACAACCCTGTCTTCGATACCTCGGATGGCAAACTAAAAGGTGTCCTGCAGACCCTGAGCACCTGTATTCATTTCAACGCAGATGAGGTCGATTCAGATATCGTCCATTGCCATACCTGGTATGCCCATTTCGCCGGGATCGTGGCCAAGCTGTGCTACGGAAAACCCCTGGTGATCACCATACATTCCCTGGAACCCCTGAGACCATGGAAGAGGGAACAGCTGGGCCTGGGCTACGATGCCTCCTCCTGGATAGAGAAAACGGCAATTGAGATGGCTGATGCCATTATCGCGGTCTCCAAAGAAACTCAGGAAGATGTCCTGAAATTCTTTGACGTGGATGAAGATAAGATAAGTGTGATCTACAACGGAATCAACCTGCAGGAATACCAGGTCACTCAGGATACCTCGGCCCTTACCACGTACGGGGTGGATCCTGATAAACCCTACGTACTTTTTGTCGGGAGGATCACAAGACAGAAAGGGATCATCCATCTGATGAACGCCATCAAATACATCGACCCTGATACGCAGATCGTGTTATGTGCAGGCGCCCCGGATACCCAAGAGATCGCGCAGGAAATGCAGGAGGGTATAGAGGAAGTGCGGAAGACCAGGGACAATGTTATCTGGATAGATAAGATGCTGGATAAGAAATCGGTCATACAGCTCTATTCCCACGCCGATGTCTTTTGCTGTCCTTCTATCTACGAACCATTCGGGATCATCAATATAGAGGCCATGGCCTGCAACACAGCCGTGGTAGCAAGTGCCGTCGGGGGTATAAAAGAGGTGGTCATCCCCGGGGAAACGGGAATCCTTGTACCCCTCGAGCAACAAAAAACAGCACCGTTTGAACCCGTGGATCCGGATGCTTTTGCGAGGGATTTGGCTGAAGGGATCAACACTCTGATCAGGGATGAAGCCCTTAGAAACAAAATGGCGGTTAACGGTCGCAAACGGGTGGAAGAACACTTCGATTGGGCCGCGATCGCCCAACAGGTAAAAACATTATATCAATCTTTAATTTGACGAGCATGCTAAATACGAACACACTGGCGATCATACTTGGAGGCGGACAGGGCACACGATTATATCCGCTCACAGAATCTAGGTCTAAACCCGCTGTTCCCATCGCAGGGAAATACAGGCTGGTAGACATTCCAATTTCCAACTGTATCAATTCGGAGATCAAACGGATGTTTGTCCTGACCCAGTTCAACTCGGCATCCCTGAACAAGCATATCAAGAATACCTATCACTTCAGTTTCTTCAGCTCGGCCTTTGTCGACATCCTGGCCGCCGAACAAACGATAGGGAACACCACCTGGTACCAGGGTACTGCAGACGCGGTCAGGCAGTGTATGCACCATTTTGTCAGGCACGATTTTGATTACGCGCTTATACTTTCCGGGGATCAGCTGTATCAGATGGATTACAACCTGATGCTCGAGGCCCATGTGCAAAGCGGGGCTGCCATCACCATAGGAACTATCCCCGTTCACGCGAATGATGCGCCGGCCTTCGGTATTCTGAAAGCCGACACGGATCAGAGGATCACCTCGTTTATAGAAAAACCGGCGACGGAATTGCTGCCCGACTGGACTTCCGACGTCAGCGAGGAGATGAAGGCCCAGGGAAGACACTATCTCGCCTCTATGGGGATCTATATTTTCAACCGGGACCTGCTGATCGAACTGATGGATGATAAGTCTACGGTCGACTTTGGGAAGGAGATCATCCCTCAGAACATCCACAAGCACAAGACCATGAGCTACCCGTTTGAGGGTTACTGGACTGATATCGGAAATATCTCTTCTTTCTTTGAAGCCAACCTGGGGCTTTGCGATGAGATCCCGAAATTCAACCTGTATGACAAGAACAACCGTATCTATACCCGGGCAAGGATGCTTCCCACCACCAAGATCAGCGGAACCAAAATGTCCCAGGCTGTGATCTCAGACGGTTGTATCATCCATGCCGCCAGTATTGAGCGATCTGTGATCGGGATCCGGGCGAGGATCGGAAAGGATTCGGTGGTGCGCAACACCTATGTGATGGGTAGCGATTACTACGAAACGCTTAAAGAGATCGAAAGTAATAATATCGATATTCTGATGGGCATAGGGGAACGATGCCATATTGAAAATGTCATCGTAGACAAGAACTGCCGGATCGGGGACGATGTGACCATCAAAGGGGGATCCCACCTGGAGGACAAGGAGACGGATACCTATGTGGTCAGGGATGGGATAGTAGTCCTGAAAAAAAATGCAGTCATCCCGAAAGGCACCGTGATCTGATAAGCCCATAATACGGCACTTAGAAGTTTAATAGAATCTTGCCTTTCTTTTATGTCTGCAGATAAAATCCTAACCATGGAAAGTCATGAAGCTACGACGCTTTATCTTTCTCGGATTACTTTTGGTCGCCTTCGCAGACCTAAAAGCCCAGGCCGGCCCTCCCATTTTCATTGACCGGATTGAAAATATACGTTTTGACGGCAAGGTCGATGAGCCGGAATGGGAGGCTATTAAACCCCTGCCCCTGGTTCAGTACGAACCTCGGGCCGGGGAGCCGCCCACGGAGCGCTCAGAGATCCGCCTGGCCTATGACGCCAGGTATTTTTACGTCTCCATACGCGCCTTTGAAAGCCATGAGAACGAGATTCGGGCCACCTCTCTTTACCGGGACCGCATCGCCGGATCGGACCACCTGGAAATCCTCCTTGACACTTATAACGACAACCAGACCGGTTATATCTTCACCACAACCCCAACAGGGATCAGGAATGATGCGGAGGTATTCAATGATGCTATCGTCAGTACCGTTACCCAGGGTGGCGCTTTTAACCGGGACTTCAACACTTTTTGGGATGCGGAAAGTGTGGTAGATGAACAGGGATGGACCGCAGAAATGCGCATTCCTTTCTCCAGCCTGCGGTTCCAGTCGATGGACGGGCAGGTAACCATGGGCATCATCGTACAGCGCAAAGTAGCCCATAAAAATGAAAGGCTGGTTTTCCCGGCCGTCCCACCGATCACCAACTGGGCTTTTTTGCGTCCTTCACTGGCCCAGAAGATCGTATTTACCGGGATCAGCCCCAGTAAAACGCTGTACGTTACTCCCTATCTCCTGGGCGGATACGACCGGAATTTCACCCTGAATGAGACTGGTGATGCCTATCGGGAAAACAGTGAAACCCAGTGGAATGTGGGAGGAGATGTGAAATATTCCATTACGAACAACCTGACAGCCGATTTCACTATCAACACCGACTTTGCCCAGGCTGAGGCAGATGACCAGCTGGTGAACCTTACCCGTTTCTCCCTGTTCTTTCCTGAAAAACGGCAGTTCTTTCAGGAGCGTTCAGCGATTTTTGATTTTCGTACCGGAGGGATCAGCCGACTTTTCTTCAGCAGACGCATAGGCCTTACCAACACGGGAGAACAGGTGCCTATTTATGGAGGAATCCGGTTGATTGGCAGGTCTGCCGACTGGGATTTTGGTCTGCTGGACATGCAGACCCAATCCCTGGATACTATTCCTTCCGAAAACTTTGGTGTGCTCCGCCTGCGTAAAAGAGTTTTTAATGAGAATAGCTTTTTAGGGGGTATGTTCACAAGCCGGATTGATGCCGATGGCAATACCAACCTGGCGTATGGCCTGGACGGGTTGATCCGGGTATCTGGGGATGACTACCTCACGGTGCAATGGGCTCAGGCCTTTGACAGCCGGCAGGAAGAGGGATATTCCGACTATTTCAGGAATGGCCGACTGGCACTGGAGATGACCAGAAGACGGAGGCAAGGTCTGGGATATACCCTGGGAACCATCTTTTCTGGGGAGAATTACGATCCGGGGGTGGGATTTGTGGACCGGGAGAATTTCAAATATTTCACCGCCCTGATCTCTCAGACGTGGCTGAACCAGCAGGGTCCTTTTATCTTCCACACCATACAGCCTTTTGGGAATACCTTTTTGGACAATGGGGAAAACCAGGTGATCTCATCGGAATACGGCCTGGAGTGGGTTTTTACAAGGAGAAACCAGGATAGCGGACGGATCAGGCTTACCAGCGTCTATGAACGATTGACCTCGGAGTTTGGGCTCGCACAAGACGTCGTACTCCCCGTGGGACAATACGATTTCTACCGCATCAATTTCCGGTATAATCAGGCCATCGACCGTACCATGCGTACCGGAGTTCAGTTCGAGACCGGAAGCTTTTACGACGGATGGCTGCATACCCTCAACATAAGTCCGGGATGGTATATTTCCAAACACCTGCAGTTAAACCTCGAATACCTGTACAATTATGGAAGATTCGACGACAGGGATGATCGGCTCAACTTCCACGTTGCACGACTCCGGGTAGGAACTGCCCTCGACCGGAAACTGTCCCTCAACGGGTTGTTCCAGTACAACGGGGCCCAGGACATCTTCTCCCTCAATGCGCGATTCCGCTACAACTTCAGGGAGGGACAGGATCTGTGGGTCGTTCTCAATTCAGGGTACAACACGGATCGCATGAGTGCCTTCCCCAATCTGCCTTCGGTAAATAACCAG
The DNA here is from genome assembly GCF_014638095.1 of Muriicola marianensis. Classification (GTDB taxonomy): domain Bacteria; phylum Bacteroidota; class Bacteroidia; order Flavobacteriales; family Flavobacteriaceae; genus Muriicola; species Muriicola marianensis. Next base: position 463,053 of record NZ_BMFH01000002.1, on the reverse strand, counting down.
TCGGTGCTCGTGAAATACATCCACACCTTTATTTTTTAAAAACAAGGCCGGGACTCAACTACATGGGTGAATCCCGGCCCTCTCCCTAGCTTCTGAATGTTTATCTGATCTTCTTTTTTGTTCCCTATACTGGCCGACTTGTATACTATTGAATGTTGTAGTGCGTTAGGGACTAAGATATTATAGCCCGATTTTCAATTGGGTCCCTAAAAAAATTGAAATTTTTCAGGAGTTTTTTAACCTGAGTTGTTTTATAGACAAACAATTAATTCTTTTAAAAACCCAAATCTCTTAAAAATGAAACATTTTCGATTAACTAATTTATTCGCTGCATTCGCAAGCCTGCTGGCCATTTCCCTGGTAGGTTGCTCCAAAGATGAAGTCCCTGCAGGCGAGGGACGATTGAGCATCAGCGCCAAAAGCACTTTCAATACTACAGGAACCGGTAAATCGGCCAGTGGTAAGAGTATCAACAACGACATCGACATCACTGATTTCCGCATGAACCTCAAGGAATTCGAGCTGGAGTTCGATATGGAGGACCCGGGAGAGGATTACGATATGGACGAAAATGAAGACTGGGATGACGATGGCTATTACGATTTCGAGGATGAGATCGAACTGGAAGGACCTTTCGAACTGGACCTGATGGCCGGACAGATCAGCTTTCTTAATGTGACCATGCCTATGGGTAATTTTGAAGAACTGGAATTCAAGTTCGACGCAGGAACGGATCCAAACAGTGATCTTTTTGGCAAATCGGTCCTGATCCAGGGTACCGTTCAGGGTACTCCATTTATCTTCTGGCATGATTTTGAAGACGAAGTGGAAGTGGATTTTGAGGATCCCAATTTTGATATCACCATTTCAGAAGTCCCCGAGGGTATTGTTATCGATTTTGACCTGAGCCTGATCTTTGACGGCACAGCCGGGGTCGACCTTACCCAGGCTACTGATGGCAACCAGGACGGAACCATAGAAATCAGTCCTACCGATCCTGATGGCAACAATGAGCTCGCCCAAAGTATCCGCAACGCCATCAAGCAGCACATCGACCTGCTGGACGATTAAGCTTATTTAAATACCCCACTCCTCACCAAGGGGTTGGCAGAATAACTTGAAAGGCTCAAATCGCTGAGGATTCTCAGCAATTTGAGCCTTATTTTATTGAAGCAACCGGAGACATTCGTGAGCCGGTAACCCTTTGCCCGTGATTTTATTCGGGCATTACCTTATCCGCCCAGTCCTCGAACACCTCTATGATAGCTTCCTTCATGCGGACACCTTTAAACGGGCTTTATCCACAAGAGGTCTTTCCACATTCTCTTCTCCTTGAGTACCAGGGCGATGTTAATACCAAACAGCCCGGCAGTCTGTAGGAGCTCAACTGTTTCATCAGGCTCCAGGAAGGCGTGGAACAAAAAGATATGCAGGGTGATCGGCAGCAGGAAGACAGCTCCGATAAAACCGGTGTACTGCAAAATGAGTAACACCCCAAACAGTATCTCGCAAACCCCCAAAACCTGCCAGAAATAGCCGGTTTGCTTTGCCCCGCTGATATACAAGATCTTCTGCAGGGTGCTTTCCTGGGAGGGACCCTTAAAATTTTCAGCTTTTTCCACTACCGCCACGGGGGAAGGCGTGGGGCCTTCGAACTTCTGAAATCCCCCATAGATCATGAATCCCCCAAGAATCAGCCTGAGAGCGATGTATATCCATTGAATCCCTCTCATCGCGTACCCAGGTTAGTGTCCCCTTCATTGGGATTATAGACATATGAGAAAGTGTAATAACGGGAGGCATCATTAAATCCGTCGGGATTAGAGGGAGCATTCTCGTAATAGCTCAGGATCTCCACTTTCGCATACCTGCCGTCATGAGTTCGGAAAACAAGGACCACCCCGGGGATCGGACTCACGACATTGGTCATAAAGTTATAATTATACCATCCGTTGTCGCTTCCTGTTGGGATGGCAAATGCTCCCTGAGCATCCTGGGCAAATTCCAGGCCCTCAGCAGTCAGGATTTCGTCATAGATCCCATTGACAATGGCAGCACCCGCATTTCCGTTGCGTACCGGTTCGTCATTGGTTCCGGTGACGCTACCCCCGTTAACGGCGATTGTGGTGCCTCTGAATGCGATATCCCATTCGGTTTCGCTATCAGTCACCTCACCGGTCCTGAAGCTGAATTTGGTGAAGGGGCCGCCGATCTCCCCCTGTCCCTGGCCGCCTTCCTGGGGCGCGAACAGGTTTTCAACACGGGCCGACTCCAGTTCGTCCAGGACCGTAAACCCGGGCAGGGCCGTTTTAGAAGTCCCCTGGATGGAGATCCGGACCTCCCCTGAGGTGGCCCCTGCAGGAACAACTGTGGTGAGCTGTGTTGTGCTCAGGGATGTAATGTTCGCGGCCACTCCCCCGAAAGTGAGCTCAATATCGGAGGCTTCTGAAGGAAAATTATTCCCGCTGATGGTGATCTCCGTTCCTACACTCCCAGAAGTAGGAGATACTGCAGTAATGTTAAAAGCATTGAGTTCTTCTGTACCATCTTCGCTACAGGATACCCCTGCGATCAGCACAAACAACAAACAGAATCGATGAAAACAAGTCTTCATAAAAAATTGGATTTAAAATTGAATATTGAGTTTAGAAAAAATTTGTATTCCGGGATTGATCAGCAATTCGCTGTCCTGAGCGGCCAGGGGATTTCTGCCCTTAAAATCGAGCAGGTTGTTAGCCCCTATTTGCAGACGGTAATGCTTATAAAATTCCTTTTCAAATGACAGGTTGACCAGGGCATAGCCCTGAACAAAAGAATTGTCGAATTCGTCTAGCAGACCATTTCCGTTGCGATCCGTGAGCCCAAACCGACTTCGGTATGTCAGCCGAAGGTTCGTGTTCGCCTTCCAGGCAGGGATTTCGTAAAAAGCCTTGAGGTTAAAGGTGTGGCGGGAGCGGTTCTCCAGTCCGAAGTAATCTGCCTGTTCCAGGCGGACGGTGCGATTGGTCTCTGGGTCCCTGGTAAAAACTTCCCCTCTTTCCACCTCCTCCCGGGCCTCTCGGTCATAAGCCAGGAGGAATTGATATCCCCCTGAGAATTTCAATCGATCCACAGGTCGGTATTGCAGGTCGAGCTCCAGGCCCTGTGTCCGTACCCTTTCCCGGTTGAGATAACCGAATACTCCCTGTCCGCTGGTTTTGGTCGCCAGGATACGGGTATCGATCAAATCCCTGAAATCATTTTGAAAATAATTGATGGAAGAAGAGAAACTCCCTTTTCGATAATCCACGCCCAGGTTGATCCCTGTTGAACTTTCAGCCTCCAGGGGCTCACCCAGGGTTGCAGGATCGACCTGCAGGGAAGCCAGTTCCCCATTATCCTGTAACCGTTGTATGCCTGCTGCCTCAACTTCTTTTCCAAAAACGGAATACCCACCTCCGGAAACGTTGTTAAAATCGAGGTAGAGCTGTCGGAAATCGGGTGCCTTGAAGCCGGAACCCACGGATCCTTTTAAGGCAATTGCCGGACTGACGGTATATCGGGCCGAAATTTTCGGACTCAGCTGGGAATTGTAGACACTGTGGTTGTCAAAACGTGCCCCGGCGATCACATTGAGCTTCTCGAAAGGACTAAAATCGTATTGAGCAAACAGGTATCGGGAGTCGAACCGCACCTGCTCCCTGAAAAGAGACCGATCCAGGGTCTCGAAGTTATATCCTGCCCCTGTGGTCAGGGTCTGGCCATCTCGTGGGGAAAAGTTGTATCGGATCTCAGGCCGGAACAAGCGCTGGTCAAAATCATTTTCTACGAACAGTTCCGGATCAATAGGGTCTGAAGTGCGTTCATCAGTCGTATACCGGGTGTAATAGAGTTCATACTGCAGTTTGTGTTTCTCTCCCGGGTTGTGATCCACCCGCACGTGGATGTTGTTGTCGGTTTCCAGGCTCACATCCGGCGAGGTATCGAACTCCTGGTAGAAATACCTGGCGGATGCAAAAATATTCCACTGCCCGTTCACCTTATAGGTCATGCGCCCGTTCAGGGTATAATTGTAATAAGGGTTGATCGTTTGCCCTTCATCCTGCGGGGCCAGGTCATATCCATCAGTACTCAGCCGATCTATAAATAAAGTATAGCTGAAGTCGCCTTTTCTCTGGCTTACATTAACAGTTGTGTTCTGATTGTTGAAGGTGGCTGTTCGATGTGAAAGTTGGGTCGATATTTTATCGGATGAGGGTTTCTCTGTTATGATATTGATCACTCCACCCAGTGCCTCCGAGCCAAAAAGACTGGAAGAGGGCCCTTTGACCACTTCCACCTGCCGGATGTTACCAACGGCCAGCCTACTCAGATCAAGGTTACCTGAACTCCGCCCGACCACGGGTACCCCGTCGATCAGAACCATGACATAATCTGAGGCGATCCCCTGTATCTGTACTCCTTCCCCACCTCCTATGGTGGCATCGGGGGTCATGACGATCCCCGTCTGTTCGCTGAGGATCTCATTGAGACGGGTGACCCCGGTTTGCTCTAATTGCTTCCTGTCTACCAGGGTTATCGGCAAGGGAAGTGAGGACATTTGTCTGACTGTTCGCGTGGCGGTCACTACTACTTCCTCAAGGGGATTTACGGAAATGGAGTCCTGTCTTTCCTGATCCTGGGCGGAAAGCCAACCCAGGCCAAAAAAGAAAAAAATTATCGCAGAATAATTTTTATTTAGAATCATTCCATTTAATTTTGGCGCAAATATAATTGTTATTTTTAATCAGTCTAAATTAGAATAAGTAAAATTTTATTGAATTCATTAACCAAAAAAACAATCCCATGAAAATCAGAAAATTGACTCTTTTCTCATTGTTATCATTTCTTTCCGTGACCGTAATGACAGGGCAGGACAAAAAGGATCTGGACCGGAATGCCATTAAGAATATGTGTGGATGTTACGAGATCTCATTCCAGTATTCGGAGACCTTTTCCCCTGTGGAGGGATATGAAAAAAGACCGGACTACAAAACGGGTGCCCTTGAACTGGCATTGCCAATAGTAGATGAGGATAACCAGATCTCCATACAGCATCTCCTGGTGGTCAATGACTCCACCGTGATCAAGCACTGGAGACAGGATTGGCTTTTTGAGAACACCAGGGTCTTCACCTATGATAAGGACAACACCTGGACCTTCAGAACCCTTCCTGCCGAAGACGTGCAGGGCCAGTGGACCCAATTGGTCTATCAGGTGGATGACAGCCCCAGGTATTCGGGGACCGCATCCTGGGTGCATGTAGACGACAAGCACTACTGGGAGAACAAAACAGATTCTCCCCTACCCAGAAGGGAGTATACCAAGAGAGATGACTACAATGTGATGCTGAGGGGGAACCGGCATGAGATCACCGCTGATGGCTGGGTACACGAGCAGGACAATGACAAGGTCATCAGAAAGGACGGGGAGGCTGACAAATTGCTCGCCCAGGAAAAAGGGTTGAATGCCTACACCCGCGTCTCTGATGAAAGGTGCAAGGTAGCCCTCGACTGGTGGGCGGGCCACGAGGTCTTCTGGACCGAAGTACGAGCTGCCTGGGACGAGGTTTACAACAGGGAGGGAACCCTCACCCTGGCCAGAAAGGTAGATGACAAGCCCTTTTACGTTTATCTCAAAACCCTGGAGGAAAAAGGAGCCCAAAAAGATGAGATCCTGAAGGTGATTCAGAAATTTGTCAAGGACGATTCCGACAAGCAATCAGAAGCAAGTCGATAGTAAACATGTCTACAAAAGGAAAGGCCGCGTATATCGCGGCCTTTTTTTGTTGATTCATATCTAAAGTCCTACCATCGAATACCCATCCACTTACCCAAGCATCCTGATGATATATGCTACAAGTATACTGACCGCCAGACCAAAATTAACCTTGGCCAGATCCTTTACGATGACCTTGTAGGTATTTCCCAGTTCCGTTATGTTAAGCCTGTAACTCAAGGCCATTTCCCTGCCTGCCAGGATGCCGATAAATGCCCAGGTCGTGCTCATGGGGACGTTTGTGAGATTTCCAAAACCCAGCAATAACAATCCGTAACTGAGATCGATCAGGGTTGCCGACCGGATATTCTGCGTATTGGCTTTCTTGTTGACCAGCTCCTGGATCTTCCCGCCCCGCTTTTGGAAGGTGTAGGCCATTAAAATAAGGATCACTGTCAGAGACAGCAGTAATTCGTTCAGACCGAGCCTGCGTGGTAAAAAGACAAAAATGTTCGCAAAATCCTGGATCAGCCACTGAGCCCACAAAAAGGCCGTGGATCCCCACTGGGCTGCAAGCCAGAATTTCTTTTGCTTTTTGATGTCCATCAATCGAAGGGAAGCACGGGATTCGAAAGTCCGGGCGATCAGAATATAGATTAGGAAAGCCGCTACAAATGCGATCACATATCCCATTAAGGATTTCAGTAGCATCTTTTCGATCACCTGGGTAGAGGAAAACACACTCAGTATCATAAACGTAGTACTTACCGGTATGCCGTATCTGGTTATGACCAGCAGAGAGGCAGGGGCGATCAGATACCACCAATGGAGCGGGTCGGGCAATGGGATCAGATCTAATCTGCCATAGGAGACATCCCCCTGGTTCAGGTACCATCCAAAGACCAGGGTCGCCACAAGGATAAGCGCGGAGAATCCCCATAGGACATACCAGGGCCGTTTGTGGTTCGAAGACAGGAAAGTTCCAAGCGTCTGTATGATGTCATTGGCAATAACGGCATAGGCCGCAATGAGGAAGCCCAGATATCCAACCATAAAATAATTAATTCAGAATTTGAACGAATGTAACGTATTTATGAAATCTCGAGTAGATTTTAAACAAAATCGGGTTAACGATTTAATCATGCTGTTAGGAAATAATCTACCTTTGTCCCGTTTATTTGATCCGTATGGGTTGCATTAAGCTCCTCCTGTATGCCTTCCTCCTTTGGACATCCTTCCAGCCATGTCCGGTGGAGTCATTACCCTCGGATGAGGTATATCGATACACCGATAACGACCTCCCTGAGCACCATCCAAACGTCACCTTTTATCAATATCCTCAGGTAACCTATATTCGAGCCAAGGAAGAAACGGACAGTACAAACCAAATCCTGTTCAACTTCCTAAACTCTGAAATTCCAGATCCCAGAAAAATATTTACGAAAGATATTTTACCAGGATCATCTCCCGGTTATCACTTTCAGTTTCAAAGACTGATCCTCTTTCCTTTCCATAGTCATTTGTGATGCGAGTAGCCCTTTGCACTCAGGGTAAACCTCCGGGTTATAAAATTACACACATCACAATCACTAAAATTCAACAGACTATGGACTATGCAATGGGTCTGGTTTCAGCAATCCTGACCACCCTCGTATTCTTACCCTTTTTTTATATCGCTTACCTCGGCAAACAACAATCGAAAAAAAAATACAAGATATTTCAAAAGGAGGCCAGGAGATTGGGCTTCTATCTCGATGAGCACGAACATTGGGGCAACACCTTAATAGGCCTGGACCGAACGAGATCGAAATTGATCTATATGCGGATTCTGCCAGGGGAGTTATTCAAGGTAGAAATACCTTTGGAATCCATTGAGAAATGTAATGTACTGATAGAGCGAAACAGAAGAAAAACAAACGGGAATGTAAGTTTTGATCTGGTCAGGGTCGACCTGGAACTGATCCATACAAAACCGGCAGAGAAGAGTACCCTATTAAACCTCTATGACAGAGATGGACAGGTCTCTCAAGACTTTGAGGTGGAAAGAGCCGAAAAATGGAAAAAATTGATAGAGAAAAACTGTAATCTTCCCGGATCATTCAGGTCGGCATCCTGATTTTTTCCATATTTTTAAATATGGCTACCACTCTGATCATCGTAATATTTCTGCTAGGCTATCTGCTGATCGCCGTAGAACACAAGATTCATGTGAACAAGGCTGCCACAGCCTTGTTCATGGGGGTCGTCCTGTGGACTATCCTCGTTCTCAACATAGAACACGAAGGAGTATTCGAAGAGCTCGGCTCGCATTTTGAACAGATCGCACAGATCCTGTTTTTTCTGCTTGGGGCCATGACCATCGTTGAACTCATTGATGCCCATCGCGGATTCGAAATAGTTCAGGACCTGATCAGGACCAAAAAAAGAACACATCTCTTATGGATCCTGAGCTTTGTGGCCTTTTTCCTGTCGGCCGTCCTGGATAATATGACCACCACCATAGTGATGGTGGCCCTGTTGAGAAAGCTGTTCGACAAAACCGAAGATCTCTGGTATTTCGCGGGCTTTATTGTCATCGCCTCTAACGCCGGTGGAGCGTGGTCTCCCATTGGGGATGTCACGACGATCATGCTTTGGAATGCAGGATACTTCAGTTCTGTCGAGATCATCAAAACGGCCATTTTGCCGAGTTTGGCCTGCCTCCTGGCTCCCTTGTTACTGGTCAGTATTACCCGGACGAAGGCTCTTCAGGGGTTGGTTGAGCTTAAGCAGGTACCTACGGAAAATCTATACCCCCGGGAAAGCCGGATCGTACTGGTCCTTGGTGTTCTCCTCCTGCTATTTGTGCCTGTGTTCAAGAACGTGACGCACCTACCTCCATTTATGGGAATGCTCTTTGCGTTGTCCGTGTTGTGGTTGGTCACAGAGGTGCTACACCGAAAAAAGAGCAGAGAGGTCCAACGGCAGTTTTCCGTGGCCCAGACCTTACAGCGAATAGATACTCCCAGTGTTCTCTTTTTCCTGGGGATCCTGCTGGCCGTTTCTTCTCTTGAAGTACTCGGGATTTTGGAAGAGGTTGGTAAAATGATGGAAGTGAGCTTTGGAAATTTCTACATCTCCAATGCCTTCCTCGGGCTGTTGTCTGCAGTCATAGACAACGTTCCTTTGGTAGCTGGGGCGATGGGCATGTATTCCCTGGAAACTTTTCCTGTCAATGACCCCTTTTGGACCTTCCTGGCCTACTGTGCGGGTACAGGGGGAAGCACCCTCATTATTGGTTCTGCTGCGGGGGTGGCCGCTATGGGGTTGTTGAATATCGACTTTCTCTGGTACCTGAAACGTTTTTCCATACTTGCACTGATCGGTTATTTCACCGGTATTGCGGTCTACATTTTACAATGACGAGCACAGGAATAAAGCGGTATTTACCCGGATTTTATCCAGTGTCTTACTCTGTCGAATTCCAGGTTCAGTGGCCAGATCATGTCAAAAAAAGATAAAACGATCTTGCTTTATCCTGGTATCATTATCTACATGACCCCATATTATGATGTCCTGTACAAAAAGTAAACGTATTTCTTTATAATGGAATTATTTGAATTGATCAGCAACACGGACGATTTTTTGATCCGGCAGGTTGAATCGAATCTGCTGCTGACTTATTTCATCCTGTTTAGCATTATATTTTCCGAATCGGGCATCATTTTTTGTCCTTTTCTTCCGGGTGATGGATTGTTATTTTCTGTTGGTGTGGTCGCCGCTGTAACCCCTTTAAATATTTACATAGTTGTACCCTGTTTGATCTCCGCCGCTATATTGGGCTACTTATTCAACTACAAGATGGGGACGCTCTTTGGAAGATGGGCATTTAAGAAAGAGAATCGCTTTCTTAGAAGATCACTGGAACGAACGGACGAATTCATGCTGAAATACGGAAGCAGGGCCGTCATCATCTCCAGGTTCTTCCCTGTGGTAAGGACCTATATCCCTTTTTTCGCAGGCGCAGTGAAAATGGATTACCAATTATTTACAAGGCAATCTATCATGGGAGCTGTCCTTTGGGTCTGCCTGTTTACTTTTACGGGGTTTATCACCGGTGAGATCCCATGGGTTAAAGAAAATTACGGATTGATCTTCCTGGGGCTTGTTTTGGTAACCCTCCTTCCTCTACTCTATCAGCTATTCCTGAGGATCCTACGCTTCGTAAAATGATTACTCTTGGATTTTTCTGGACTACGCTCCCCGAAAGTGAGCTGTGCTCTACTTTCCGGGCGTGATCCGATCCCGATAGCTATCGGGAGGGGTGAAGACAGTAAAGTGAACCTTTTCGCCGAGCTCATTTCGTTTATTTCATCCTAATGTCATTGAAAAGATAAGTTCTGGTGCTTTTCTGGATTACGCCTGCGGCGTGATCCAGAGTTGGGGGTGTAGACAGTAAAGTGAACCTGTTCGCTGCGCTCATTTCGTTTTTTTATTTTCTTAACCTCATCTGAATATATTCCACTCGGTTATAGAAAATAAAAAACCATCGCCTAAAGACGATGGTTCTACTTTACTGTCGGGATGACTGGATTCGAACCAGCGACCACGCGCACCCCATGCGCGTACGCTACCAGACTGCGCCACATCCCGATTAATTATAATTCAATATGTCAATTAGACAAAGCGACCTTCCCGCCTTGCGGGATACGCTACCAGCCTGTCCTGCTCTGCAGCGAACAAGCCTAAGTTCATTCTCATTTCAACAGTTCCGATCGAACCAGCGACCATCCCGCCTTGCGGGATACGCTACCAGCCTGTCCTGCTCTGCAGAGAACAATCCTAAGTTCATTCTCATTTCAACAGTTCCGATCGAACCAGCGACCATCCCGCCTTGCGGGATACGCTACCAGCCTGTCCTGCTCTGCAGCGAACAAGCCCAATATTATTCTCAATACAATAGTTCGGACCGAACCAGCGACCATCCCGCCTTGCGGGATACGCTACCAGCCTGTCCTGCTCTGCAGAGAACAAGCCCAATATTATTCTCAATACAATAGTTCGGACCGAACCAGCGACCATCCCGCCTTGCGGGATACGCTACCAGCCTGTCCTGCTCTGCAGAGAACAAGCCACATATACCTCTAATTTTCCTCGAGATATCTTTTAATTCCCCTGGATTTTATACACTTTTCTAAACGAATAGCTTCCAATCGCGACGCGCAATCAAAAACCCGGATCAGTTTCCAAGGGATTCCCCTCGAGGTAAATCTGCTTCGACCTGTGTTATGCCTTTCTATTCTTTCTGTTAGATCAGAAGTGAATCCGACATAATACTTCTCTAATTTCTCACTGTAAAGAACGTATACCTTATATTCATCATCCATCTTCATCACCATCCCGCCTTGCGGGATACGCTACCAGCCTGTCCTGATCTTCAGGAACAAACCACATCCCGAAACGCGTGCGCAAAAATAGAAAAGTTTCCCGGAAAAGGGTAACAATTTCTTTACGAATTCAACATTTTGAATTTTATTTTTAATTCTTATTTTAACAAAAAATTAAGATTATGAGGTAGAGCTTTAAGATTATTTTAAAATATGACAAATGTCATATGAATCCTCTTAATCCTCTCCTAATTTCATCCAGAATTTAAATATCTAATTGGGAATTACATGAAAACTTCACACCTCCTTCGCAGCCTGATGATCATAGCATCAGGATTTTTAATGATCCAGTGTACCAGTGACCTCGAAATCCCAGATCCCATCGTCGGGCCTCCCGGAGCAGATGGGCGGGACGGAATTGACGGGGTTGACGGGGTCGATGGCACCGCTTCCTGCGTTAGCTGTCACTCCAATACTACAAGAGAGCCCATTTTCGCATCCTTTGAACTTTCCGCACACGCCTCAGGATCCGTTGGTTTTGCAGAAGCCCGGATAGGTTGTGCACAGTGCCACGGGAGCGATGGATTTATCGACCTATTGGAAACCGGTGCGGCCCTAGGCCCTTACACCAGTCCTAATACAATTTCCTGTAATACCTGTCACGACAGCCATAGAACATTCGACTTTGAAAACGACGGGCCGGATTACGCATTAAGGAACCCGGACGGGCAGCAATTGTTCCTGGACCCTAACTATACCTTAGATTTTGAAGGCGCCAGTAATAATTGTATTTCATGCCACCAACCACGCGACTCTTATGAAATCCCAGCGACGAACTCCAGTGGGTTATATGTTGTGAATACGTCTCGTTTTGGACCACACCACGGGCCGCAAGCCACCATGCTTGAAGGTATTCTGGGGGCCAACCTCCCAGGTTCTGAAGGTTATCCTGCCGTGGCTTCTGCCACCCACCGTACTGGATCTTCCTGTGTATCCTGCCACATGGGGGAATCATCTGATACAAGCAAAGGTTTACACTCCTGGAAGACCACCGAGGCCGCATGTTTGCAATGTCATCCAAACGGTGCTCCTTCTGAATTGGCTGGCTATACGGAAGATATGATCACCCTTAAATCCCTCCTGGAAAACGTTGTGGGTGAGGAATTCCAAGAAGATGCCGACGGAAATCCGGTTTATGATGCCGACGGTAATCCTGTGGGTACGGGAGTTCCTGTGGTTGGTTTAATCGTGGACTTTGCTCCTGACAATACCGATCGTTCCAACTCCGGAATATTCACTGTTCAAGAAGCCCAGGCTGCCTGGAACTATAAGACCTTGCTCGAAGACCAAAGTAGAGGAACGCATAACCCCGCGTATTCTAGGGCCCTCCTGAAGAACTCCATTGAGGCTTTACAAAATTAGGAATCTATTAAAGCCCGGGCCCAATTCCCTGCCCGGGCTTTTTAAAATACACTTCGGGAACTCTGAGCCAGCCGGAATGGACTGATGGACAGTTTGCACTGAATACAAGGCATAAAAAGAAGACCCGAGACCCATAACAGTAAAATGAAGAAAATGAAAAAACGCATCTCCTTCTTCCTGATGAGCAGCCTGATCCTCTTTAACTTCTCGTGTTACTACGACCAGGAGATCGATCTGAGTCAGCCTTTGCCTGATATCCCCGTGGATCAGACCATTTCGTTCAGTACAGATATTGAACCCATTTTTGCGAAATCCGGGAAGGACTGTACCGCCTGCCATAACGGAAACGTCGCCAACCCTGACCTACAGGCAGGGAACGCCTATGCCGATATCATCTCCCAGATCGTACCCGGAGACGCTGAGGGCAGTACCTTCTATCAAAGACTTCCCGGGAACGGACATCCGCTGGATGTTGGATTTGTCATGGACAATGCAGACATCGCCCTGATCAAGGCCTGGATAGACCGTGGAGCCGAAAATAATTAAACCGATAAGACCCTTCAACATGAAAAAATTCAGCTTCCTATTCGTTTCTTTCCTGTTAGCCCCACTCTCCCTGTTATCCCAGGACACCATAGTGGAAAAGGTTGTCGAAAGACCAGAGAGGCCAGCATTTGAGAGTTCGTATATCATAGACAATCCCACTGACGTTACCTTTATAAAGAATACGCTGGAGGTGCATATGGCACACCGGTTCGGGGTAGTCAATTCGGGCACTAACGACCTTATCGGGATCTGGGCTCCGGCCAACATCCGCATAGCCCTTAGTTATGCACCTCATGAAAGGCTTACTCTTGGATTTGGTACTTCCAAATTCAACAGGCTACAGGATTTTAACTGGAAAGTAGCGCTGCTCCGCCAGACGCGATCCGGAAGTATCCCGGTGAATGTGACCTATTACGGTAACTTCGTAATCGATGCCAGAGGCAAAGAGAACTTCCTGGTAGAACAGCACCGATATTCCTATTTCAACCAACTGATCGTCTCCAGGCGATTCGACTCCAAGCTATCCTTACAGGGTGCCGTCAGTGTATCCCACTACAATCTGGTTCCCCAGCGTATGCGTAATGACGTCATTGCCATGTCCCTGGGAGGCAGGTACAAGATCAGTTCTCAAACGGCTATCCTGGTGGATTATACCCAGCCTTTCATCCACCACCTCGACGGTGCAGAATTGGATATGGATCCCGAAGCAGGAATCAGTGTAGGTGTGGAATTCAGGACCTCCTCTCACGCATTTCAATTGTTCCTGTCGAGTTACCAGGGAATCGTTCCCCAGCAAAACATCATGTTTAACCAGAACAATTTCTTTGAAGGGGATTTCCTGATAGGATTCAATATCACGCGACTCTATAACTTCTAACTTTCAGACGACCATGGCACATCCACCAAAAAAAGACGGCCCCATCAGCAGGAGGGGGCTCCTCCCCCTACTGGGAACTACCCTCCTACTTCCATTCATGGGGTATTCAAAACCTGAAGAAAAGACCAAATTGAAGAAGAACGAGGGAGATGAAGAGTACAAAACCCTCTTAAAACCCGATGGGAGCATCGTAAAGGTAAAGGCCCGTACCCTGGAGAATTCCAAGGTCGTCAAAAAAAATATTCCTAACTCCTCCTTCAGGAAATGGCTGGATAAAAAAATGTAATCACCCTATTGATCATGGACGAAAACAACAAAAAAACGAGGAGAAAATTCCTGGACCGGGGCCTGAAACTGGGGGTTGCAGGGGTGCTTGGGGGCATAGGTCTTTCTAAACTTTCGGCCAAATTCTCAGAGGAGAAGTCTCCCACGGGTGAGACCATGGAGCTCATGACCACAGACGGGACCATCGTGGAGGTCGATACCTCAGAGGTAATGGAGGTGGAACACCATCACCATTATTCAATGGACTACAACGTCAGGGAGGGGATACCGAACAGAAAGTTCGTCATGGTTGTCGACCTGGCCAAGTGCAAAAACGCCCTTAAATGCCAACAATCCTGTAACAAGAACCACTATATAACAGGAGAGAACGCATGGCTCAAGGTCTATAAAATGCAGGAATCTGCAGATACTGCACCCTATTGGCTGCCTATGATGTGTCAGCACTGTGATAAGCCGGCCTGTGTAACGGTTTGTCCGGTGGATGCCACTTTTAAGAGAGAGGACGGCCTGGTACTCATCGATAATGAGCGCTGTATAGGATGTCGTTTCTGTATGGCTGCCTGTCCTTATTCTACCCGAGTTTTCAATTGGGGGGATCCCGGGCAGGAGGTTACGCTGAACATGGATATGACAGGTGTAGAGCCTACTCCTGAATACGCCGGAAGGCCCAGTTTAAAAGGTACAGTGGACAAATGCGACTTCTGCCCACATATGGTTAAAGAGGGAGAGCTGCCCCATTGCGTCACCGCTTGTCCCAATGGCGTCTTCTATTTTGGAGATAAATACGAAGATACGGTTACCAACGGGGAAGAGACCCTCAGGCTGAGCAAACTGTTGGAGGACAAGGCGGGTTACCGAATGCTCGAGGGACTGGGCACCGAGCCCAGTGTATATTACCTGCCTCCTGTGGATCGACTTGTAGATTTTGAAGATGGATTATCGGAGTTCAAGGAATTTGAATCTGTTGAAAAACCCACTGAAGAATGAAAAAGTTTGATGACATCGTATCGGATCTGGCTCCCGGGAAATTCGGGAAGACCGGAATGATCTGGATAGGGTTCCTTGTGGTACTTGTGATCCTGGGTGTGATCGCCTATGCAGATCAGGTCATTCAGGGGCAGAAGGTAACCAATATGAGGGACTACGCCCTCTGGGGGATCTATATCTCCAATTTTGTCTTCTTTGTAGCCACCAGTTTTGTGGGATCGGCAGCAGTGGCCATCCTCCGATTGACCAACAATTCCTGGCGGACCCCCCTGGTGCGGATCGCGGAGATTATTACCCTGGCCTGTATCATTATGGCCGGGATCACGATCACCCTGGATATGGCCAGGCCAGACAGGGTCATGTACCTGTTTATCCACGCCCGACTACAGTCGCCCATCACCTGGGATATCATCATTATCCCCACCTTTATCGTGATCAGCCTGTTGATGCTGTATTTCCCTCTTCTGCCGGATTTTGCGATTCTTAAGAAGCATTTTGAAACTTCTAAACCCCGCTTGAGCAGGTGGTATGGCCGACTTTCACTTAAATGGAAAGGCAGTGAGGAACAAAAAGTGATCCACGCAAAATCCATTACGGTCCTATCCATCCTATTCTTGCTTGCCGGCATCATGCTACAGACCATAGATGCCTGGTTATTCTCCACCACCTACAGGATCGGGTGGGACAGCTCGGCCCTGGCGCCCTACTTTATTTCAGGAGCTTTCGTAGCCGGTACAGGAGCCCTCGTGACCGTCATCTATATTGTTAGAAGAACCCGGAAACTCGAGGAATACATCACTGAATACCATTTTGACAAGATGGGTAAACTCCTGGCGCTAGCCTGTATCATTTACCTGTATTTCAACATTATCGAATATGTGGTCCCATTCTTTACAGCCAAAAAAGGAGAAGACGCACATTTGGAATCCCTTCTAACCGGGCATTACGCCGGACTGTTCTGGTTCGTGACCATTGTGGGTCTGGTGATCCCTGTCCTGTTATTGTTCTTTAAAAAAGGCCGCAAACCTTTTCCTATGTTCTTTATTGGAATGGTGGTTGTGATCGGGTCCTGGTGGAAACGCTACATTATCATTACCCCTACCCTGCTCGAGCCCTTTATGCCTATTCAGGGAGTACCGGAATCCTGGCGATCTTATTTCCCCAGTGCCCATGAATGGATCATCACCATCGCCACCCTGGCCATGGCCCTGCTGATCATTACCCTGTTGGTTCGGTACCTGCCCGTAGTGCCTATCCAGCGAACAGCAGATGAACAGGAAATGAATACGGAAGCCTCATTTAAAAAGATCCCATCATGAAATCAGAGACGCGAATCAGATCAGGTTTATTCTATGTGCTCTGGATCTTCCTCTCGGTATTCCTGATTTCTGGAATACAGGCACAGGACAAGAAAAAGAACAGTGTAAGGATCAAAGCTGATTATACCAAGGTTATAGAGGGGCAGAGCTATCTCGATATCAAGGTGATCTCCCGCATAGATCGGCAAATGGTGGATGTTCCTGGTATTGACCTTGAAGTTTACTACGAATACGAATACGAAGAATTCCCTCTTGGAACAGCCAGGACGGATATGAGCGGGAAAAGCAGGTTTCTTTTACCTCCTCTATCTGAGATGAAAGCTGATTCTACAGGAATGTATACTGTTGGGGTGTCATTCGGAGGAAATGATGATTTCAAACGCGGCTCCAGAACCACGAGTTTCAAGGATGCCCATATTGAAACCAGGCTGGAACAAAAAGACAGTATCAATTATATTCAGGCTACCCTTACGGATGTAGGTACAGGACTTCCGGTAACTGACGTATCCCTTAGGGTACAGGTACAGCGCCTGATCCGGCCCCTGAGGATA
The DNA here is from genome assembly GCF_014638095.1 of Muriicola marianensis. Classification (GTDB taxonomy): domain Bacteria; phylum Bacteroidota; class Bacteroidia; order Flavobacteriales; family Flavobacteriaceae; genus Muriicola; species Muriicola marianensis. The sequence continues at coordinate 445,964 of NZ_BMFH01000002.1, read as the reverse complement.
GGTGAGGAATTTAATTACACAGATGAGAATGGCACTGTATTTGTACCTGTAGAAGCGGGTATTCCCGGACTGGAAGGCATCCTCAATATTGAGGTGGTTCTACCTGAAAGTGATGAGTACGGCACCGTAAAGGCTGTGACAGAAGCACCCTATGGAGAGCCCATCGTCCTGGACACCAGTTTTAATGAAAGAACCCTATGGTCGCCGCGAAGCAAAACACCGATATTTATTCTTGTTTTCACTATCTTACTCATTGCTGTGACGTGGGGACCAATTGTGTATCTGATCAGAAACCTATATAAAATTTCTAAATCTTAATAAACAAACATGAAAACAATCAAATCATTGATGATCATCGGGGTGATATCCTTCGCCTTGTATTCCTTCACCACTATCGTTCAGGAAAAATGGGTGGTGCCGGATAAATACGTCAACATGAAAAACCCGACCGATCCCAAAAAAGACCTGAATATCGGGAAGTCTTTATATGACAAGCACTGTAAATCCTGCCATGGGAAAGAAGGATATGGAGACGGACCAAAAGCTGCGGAAATGACGGGAGATCTCGGCGATTTCTCCTCTGAGGAATTCCACGAGCAAACCGATGGCGAAATCTTCTACAAAAGCTATATCGGAAGAGACGATATGCCAAATTTCGAAAAGAAGATTCCCTACGAAGAAGACGTATGGTTAGTGGTAAACTACATACGTACGCTCAAGGAATAGGACGAAATCACAAACTTAGCGTGATCCGTAATACCTGTTTTAAAGCACGGTAAAAAGGGTCCCATGCACAAAAAGAACCCCTGTAGCATTAACATGAATACCAACCTGAGATCCATCAGCATCTCCCATCTTACATCCCCTGTTGGGGAACGTGAGAGATATTATATCCCGGAAGAAGGAAAAAAAGCCTTTGCCGGGATATGTGTGGAGCGGTTTCCGGATGTCAGCGGCCTGATGGTGCTGGTAACCTGCAACAGGACAGAGGTCTACTTTGAATCGGCTTCCACCAATTCCTACGAATTCCTTGAATTCTTCCTCGCGTATTTAAACGAGAAGAGGAATCATGGCGAAACGGCTTTGTTCTCCCATACAAATAATACCCTGGAAACGGCCGAGCATCTCCTGAAGGTATCATCAGGCTTACTCTCAAAAGTTCTGGGTGATGTGGAAATCATCGCCCAGGTTAAACGAGCCTACCAAAGCTCTTTGGCCATGGACCTGCAGGGATCCCTCCTCGAACGGACCATGCAGATGGTCTTCCGGAATCACAAAAGGATAAGGAACGAGACCCTGTTCCGGGATGGGACCACCTCCCTGGCCTACAAGTCGCTTAAGACCATGGTTCAGTTCTTCAGCGAGGAAGACATATACGAGAAAAAAATGCTCTTTATCGGGGCCGGAGAAATTGTAAGACAACTTTTCAAATACAACGGTAAATTCAAATTCAAAAAGATATCGGTCAGTAACAGGACCCAAAAGAATGCAATGGTTCTCAAAAAGAGGTACAATTGTGAGATCTACGAATGGGATAAGGTCCTGGCCAATGATTTTGGAGATTTTGACATCATCGTTGGTGCAGCAGGCAACAGCAGGTATATTGTCAAAAAATTAAATGATTGTACCAAACCCAGATTATTACTGGACCTGGGACTTCCCTCCAATATGGATCCGGAACTATCGCATCAGTCAGGCATCACCTTGTTTAACCTCGATGCCATCTCAGCACAGCTAGAGCACAACAGAGTGCAAAGGACTATGGCCCTGGAATCTGTAAGGAACATCATCAGGGAAGAGCTTCAGTCTTATGGTTCCTGGCTGGAGGAGAGGGCTTTACACCGTTTACTCGGAGAGCACAAATTACAGGTAAGAAAGAATACGGCGGGCTACCTCCATCAGAATCTGAAAATCAAAGACCCGGCAGTTGTCGAGATCGTGACGAACCGGGTGATGAGAAAACTGTATCACCAGAAGTGCAGGTCGACCTCAAAGGAACACATCACGGACCTGATCATAGAACAGGCTATCATAGATACCCCATAAGGCTATTAAATCACAGTTAACCGAAGAACGAGCATACATGAAACCCCTACTGAGACCCACGGGAATTTTTATCGCCCTGATTATTTTCACCTCCTGCCTGGACGGCCCTAAATCAAAGGAACCCTATACCATTACCAGAACCCTGGACAAGTCAATTCTCGACCCGGATGTGAGCCGGGAAATGAGGAAGGTAGAAGTGACCGAAGTGATTTCGGGGGATAAATATAACTACGCCCTGGTAAAAGAAGATGACCGTTCGTTCTGGATCTCCACCCAGAAAAAGGAAATAAAGACCGGGGATATTTATTATTTCAACGAATCCATCCTTAAGACAAATTTCGAAAGCAAGGAATTGAGCAGAGTATTTGATACTCTTTACCTGGTTACTTCCCTGGTTCCAGAAGCCCATGGACAAGATATGCACGGATTCAGCAAGTCGCCCATCGACCAGGAACAGGTAAAGACCATTGAAAAAAGTATTGCGGACCAGCAGGATAGTTCAGCCGTTTTCTCAGGACGAATAAAAATTGCCGACCTGGTGGATAACCCAGAGAAATACGAGGGTAAAAAAGTTGAGCTAAAAGGTGCCGTCACCAAGGTAAATGAAGGAATCATGGGCAGGAACTGGATACACCTGCAGGACGGAAGTAAGGACAGCTACGACCTGGTGATCACCACTTCGGAGCCTGTTAAAAAAGGAAAAACAATTACTGTCAGGGCTCTGGTTCAACTCAACGTCGACCTCGGAAGCGGGTACTCCTATCCTATCCTTCTGGAAAACGGCTCTATTTTAAAGACATCTTTCCATTAGGGCAATAGGTCCCCCGTTCCGGTGTGTTATCGATACAGGGTGAAATGCCCTACATACTGCTGTTTTTCCTTGTCGTTGGCATTGACCACATACCAGTAATCCCCAGTGGGAACTTCACGGCCGTCGTACGTCCCGTCCCAACCCGAAACCTGGTCCAGCACAGCCACCACACGGCCATAGCGATCGTATATCTTTACCTCTATATTCGGAAAGAATTCACGATTCCTCGGGAACCATAAGTCATTGTTGTTGTCTCCATCCGGGGTAAAGAAATTGGGGATGTCCAGCATACCTGTAAAATCGAAGGGTATGGACATGATGGCTTCACAACCCCCAGCGTCTACCACGCGTACCGTAACCGTGGCATCCTCGTTTACCTCATAGGTGTTCAGGCTGCCCTGGTTTACGCCCTGGAAGTAGAATTCGTATCCCCCGAATCCTCCCGTGGCCGTAGCCGTAAGCTCATTGGGCCCTGATTTGAACAGGTCGAGTGTTAATGGATCATAGGCGTCAATGGTAAAATCGACAAAGGTGCTGCATCCATTAGAATGGTAAATATACACCGTATGATCTCCTGCCGTGAGGTCGCCCCAGTTTCGGACCACATCTGCCTGGGCCGTGATGGCGTCCGTGGGATCAGCCGGATCCAGTGCAAAGAGCAGATCGGCATACTGGGAGGTATCCGCCAGGTTGACCACAGCGGTATTGTTAGGGAATATCCCGTCACAACCATAATTGACCACGGCCTCAGGTTGTAAGTCGACCCCTATATCCACAGGGACTACCACATTCGTCTCACATCCACGGGAATCGCGGATAAAGATCACATAGGTCTCCCCTCCCCTCAGATCGGTAAAGGTCATGGTGGGGTTAGGCGCAAAGTCGGCCGGGTCATTGGAGTTCAGGGCGAATTCATAAGGAGGCGTACCTCCATTCACAAAGACGGTCACAGCCCCGTCCTCATCGCCGAGACAGGTCTCGGGAATGGAATTCCCTATCCCCGCCACCAGTTCGGTCGGTTCTGTAATGGTTATGGTCTGGGTGATGGTACACCCCAGATCGTCCTGTATGATCACCTCATAACTCCTTGGAGCCAGGTCGGTAAAGGTCTTGCGGTTGGGGAACATGGGGTCATCCCCTTCAAAAAATTCGCTGAGCTGGTCTGCGATGGAATATCGGATCACACCGGTACCTCCACTGGCCTCGATGATCAAATGTCCGTCTACGTCACCGAAACAGCTGACTGGCACTGCCTCTATGTAATCCAGTACTAACGGGGGAGGATCCACGATTGTGATCGGTGTTGAAATGGCCGTACAGCCCCCACTCTGGGCGAAGACCCAGTAGGTACCCGGTCCCAGGTTCCGGAAGATCCCGGACGACTGTGCTGATCTAACCGTATTTCCTGCTGTTGGGACAGGAGGTACATCTGAGTTCAGCAAGGTATATACATAATTTCCGATCCCACCGAATGCCTCAGATCTGATGATCCCAGTCGCTTCTCCTGCACAATTGATGGTGGCATTGGTCAGATCCAAATTGATCACCAGGGGTGCCGCAGGATCGAGGGAGATCTGGTTAGAAATCTCAAAAGGACATCCGTTAGAATTCTGTACATCGTACTGGAATGGACCCGGATCCAGGGTAATATCCTCGGTGATCTGAACAGAGATCGCCAGAGGGTCTACCGTGCTCAGGGGCAGGAAAGGATCCGATGTGCCCGATCTCCTGTAAAAGTAGCTCACGCCCGGTTCCGGATTGGTGATAGTCAGTTCCATGATCCCGAAATCACCACAACCGGGAGGCTGTAATTCCACGAGCTCGGCAACCACTACTTCCGGATCGGTAATCGTGATAGGGATGGTCGTATAGCTACAGGACCAGCCATCAAACACCGTGATGGTGTAGTCCCCGGAAGATAGGTTCGCAAAGGACGGAGTGGTCTGCAAGCCACTGCTGGTGCCATTGGAAAGACGGTTGAGTTGATACAGATAATTTCCGGGACCCTGTCCGCCACTCACATTAAAGGCTTCGATGACTGCATCATTGTCATTGTTACATCTCAAAGGGGAGGTGATCTGTATATCCGCATAAATTGGCGTGGGCAATAACAGGGTGATGGTATTGGTGGCCGTACAACCTTCGGCATCCCGTACATTGATGGTATACGTCCCGTCTGAAAGGTCGGTAATGGTCCTGTTCGTACTCGGGAAATCCTGAAGGATCGTACTGCCGTCCGGAGCGATGACCTGGTATTCAAATCCGCCCCATCCCCCATCTCCGGTAAGGAAGATCTCTCCCAGCCCGGGTATGGCGCAGGTTACCTCTGCAGTCTGCTGGGCAGTGACCGTAAGGGCCCTGTCGGGTTGCCTTACCGTTGCTACGTTACTGACCGTATCACAATAGGGATCGTCCAGGGCTTCCACGTGGACCACAAGGTTGCCGGCTGGCAAGCCGGTGATGACTCCGGGGTTCTGACCCGGAGCAGCCGTGTCAAAGGTGCCGGTGACCCCTGTGCTGGTCTCCACCCCTGCATTGTCCCGTGAAAAGACCTCGTAATTGTATACCCCTGTATAGTCGTTGATCTGAATACTGATCTCCCCGTCTGTACCATTAAAACAGGTCACGGGTTTTACTTCGGCGATGACAGCGTCAATAGTGTTGTATTCCGGTACGTTGACCACGGCCGTGAGGTAAGAACAACCGGCGTTTCCTACATCGGTCACGGTAAAGATATAGTCTCCAGGGGTGTCAATACTCCAGATCACCCGGTCTGTACCGCCTGAATTCTGCACAGCCGCAGAGCCCAGGGGGAGGATCTCCACATCGTAGTTGCCGGGTCCCTGATCCACAATGATCTCGATGGAACCCGGATTTACCCCTACCCCACTGGCATCACAGGTCAGTGGATTGACATTGTAAGTAAATGTCAGGTCGGTAGGTGCATTGATCGTGATCGTATCGGTGATCTCACATCCGTTCTGATCCCTTGCGGTCAATATTATGGTCTGGTTGGTTCCGTTGTCAATGACCTCAAAGGTATTGCTGGTCTGGAAATTGGTCCCGTCAAATGCAGGGGTACCGTCATTCATACTGTAGGTATAAGGGGCTGTTCCCGTATCAACTCCTGTCCCGTCCCCATTGGTATCCGTATAGATAGTAATGGTAGCCGTATTAAATCGGTTGCTGTTGGGATCGCAGGTGAAATCCGTATTCACGGCATTGATCTGAAGTGGGGTGGGCTCTGTGATGATCACATCCCCGGATCGGTCCGTACATCCCCGGTCTGAGATAACCTCAACCTGGTAGGTTCCCGGAGACAGGTTATCAAAGAGAGAGCTTCCCTGCGGGCCTGCCAGGACAGTGGTCGTACTTCCATCGTACAGTACATACGTAAACGGACTGTCGGTATCTGTTCCCGGCTGGAGCTCCACATCTATGAATCCGTCATTGGCACCGTTACAGGTAACGTCTCCCATGGGTGTTGCTGAAATAACCGGATTGGTCACAACAGTGACGTCTACCGTGGCGGTATCCGTACACAAAGGCACGGTGTTAGAATCCAGGTCGGTGACCAGGATGGAATAGGTACCCGGCGCTATATTGATAAAGACAGGGTCATTGACCTGCACTAAGGGCGGATTGATCCCATCGTCCAGTTCATACTGGAAATTCCCGCTACCCCCGCTGGTGTTCACCGTGATCACCCCGTCTCCTGCATTACAGGTAGGCTCGGAGGTGGCATCAGCCGTAATGGCGAAGAAGTCAAATACCCTGGCTATTACGGTGTTCGTACATCCGTTTCCGTCTCGCACGGTAATGGTATAATCCCCCGGATTCGGGACCACAAAATTAGGACTGGTCTGGAATCCTCCTCCAATGTCGTACTGGAAGGTTTCATCGGGCAGACCGGATCCCGTACTCAGGGGTGAGGTCACGTCGATGGTATAATTTGCAACGGCGGTACACTGATTTACGACGTCTACAGTAGGTACAGGTACACCCGGTTCTGCTGTCACGGTAACTGTGGTAAAACTGGTACATCCAAAACTGTCCTCTACGTAAAAATCATAATTAGCCGGATAAGGCCCGGGAATCTCATACGTGGTTTGTGGGGTGAATACAGCAGGCGCTGGGTTTCCTGAAGGCACGTAAGCAAATCCGTAAGGAGGTGTTCCCCCATTACCTCTGACAGTAACCAGGGCGCCTACATTACAAGTCGCCGGCAGGTTGCTGTCGATCACAATGGCAGGCACATTAGGTACAATGTCCACCAGGGTGCTGGCTTGGCAACTGGTGTTGTTGTCTTCCACGAGGACCTGATAATTCCCGGCAGGAAGACCCGTAAAGCTACCGTTATAGGGAATGGGTTCATTGTTCAGGACCGTAGGCCCGCTGATGATGGCTCCTGTGTTGGTATCCTGCAACTGGATGGTAATATCGGCCGGTGAACCTATACCGGCCACCTGGAAATCGATCGACCCATCGGCATTGGGCGCACAGGCTGCCGATGTGGCGGTAGCGACAACCGAGATAGGGTTTGGACCTAATATAGGATCTATTTGTTCAATATAGCGGCACCCCAGGGCATCGATCACTTCCACGAAATAGGTCACCCCATAGGCGATCTGGCCCGTGAAATCATGGGTATCTATATCCACATTGGGCGGACCCAAAGGCCCTCCGAGCAGACCGATCTGATAGGGAGGGGTACCCCCTACAATGTCAACGATATAGGTAAATGCCGTAGTACAATCAGGTGGGGTGGTCGTTGCCACAGGCACAAGGTCTATCTGATTTTGTATGATGGTCACGGTATCCCTGTCCTCACATCCCGAGGCATCCTGGGTGATCACGGTATAGGTGCCCGGGATCAGGTTAGGGAAATTCACAGTGGTACTGGCAGTAGGACCTACCGTGGCAACAGTAACGCCATTAATATCCTGAATTATATAGGTATAATCGGGATTTCCATTGGCCACTGCTGTTACGTCAATGGAACCGAAAGTCGTTCCCGCAGCGCAAAGGGCATCATTGGCCACCACGGTGGCATCTACAGGTACGCTTGCATTGATGGTTGCAGATAACAAAGGTGTGGTACATCCCCTGCTATCGCGAATCATAAACGTATTGTACACACCAGGGGCATACCCTGAGAACACATTCTGGGTGCCAAAGGTAGCTCCGCCATTGTCGCTGAACTCGTAAGGAGGGACCCCGAAATTGGTGTCGGGAACCAGAGTTATGATCCCGTTGTCGTCCCCACAGGTAGTATGAGTTGGGACCGCAGTACCCGCGATGGATTCAGGAGGGGAAATGGTCACTACATTGGTTTCCGTGGTACATCCCCGGCTGTCACTTACCAGAAACTGGAAAGTAGTATCAGTAGTGATAGAACCGTCATTGGGAATGCTGTAAACTAAGGAGTTTCCTGTGATAGGGTTCGAATCGGAGGTATAGGGTGCTCCGTCTATGCTTACTTCATATATATCGTAATTTCCACCCGAGGGATAACCATTGCTGATAGATACCTGAATTTCGGCCGGTGGACCTCCGCAATTGAGTTCTGTAATGGTAACTGCTGTAGCCGAGATCTCAGGCTCGATGGTAAGCGTTACATCATCCCGGCAATCATTGGCATCCCTCACCTGTACGGTATACGTATTGGGTGTGAGCCCGTTGAACGTACTGGCTCCAACCCAGGGACCACCATTGATCCTGAATTCGTATGGGGGCAATCCGCCCGCGGCGTTAACGACTATGGTAGCTGCATCCACATTGTCATAGCAGTAATCGGTGGCTGCATCCAGGGTCAGCACCGGAGCTGAAAGGGAAGTGAGTGTAAAACTGTCCGTTACCGTACATCCGTTCGCGTCTGTTACACTTACCTGGTACAGGCCATCCTGGGAGAGGTTGGAGAAGGTATTACCGTTCTTGGGCCCTCTTACTGAAAGGTCGGGTTGAATCAGGGTATACCTGTTTCCTCCCCATCCGCCTACCGTATTGATGGTCACGCTTCCTATATTCCCATTCTGGCAGCTCATGGGGTTCACGTTCAGGCTGCTGATGGCAAAAGCGGTTGCGGGTTCCTGTATGACCAGGGTAGCCGTATCTGTACAGTTGGTATCCTCATCGGTCACGTTGATCACATAGCTTCCGGCACTAAGTCCGGTCAGGGAAATGATCCCATTAGACTCGCCGGTATTCAAAGGTCCTCCATCAATACTATAACTATAGGTGGTCGCGAAACCATCCACTAAGAATCGGCCTTCTCCATCGCTGTCGCCCACACAGGTGACCACCTTGGTAGCCTGAGCCTGTACGGAGATCGAACTGATGTCCGTGATCGCAAATACCTCGTCATAAGAACATCCCTCATTATCCGTCACTCTGAATGTGTACGTTCCCAGGCCAAGGCCTGTGAACACAGGATTATTCCCGTTATTGACCGCACTGGCAGCCGGGGCAATGATCTCATAGACAAAAGGTGCTGTACCATCAGTTACGGCGACAGTCACGGAAGCCGTGCTCGTTAGACAGTCGATGCTAGATATGGTAAAATCCATATCCGTGGGTTTGTCGAGGGGATTAAATACGATGGGCGCCAGGCTCTGAACACATCCGTTGGCATCCCTGATCTGAGGGGTATAGGTACCTACCCCCAGATTGGTAAAGACGGTGGTCGCGCTAAATCCGGCCCCTATGCTGTAATCATAAGGCGGAGTACCTCCCGATACCCCTGAAATGGTAATTTGGCCTCCATTTTCATTAAGACAGGTGGGAACACTGTCTGGCGTAGCCGTGGCAGTAATATTGGAGGGTGTACCAACTGTCTCAGCGGTCGCAGGAGTGGTACAGACAAAACTACCCTGTTGATAACGGATCATCACGTCGTAGCTGCCGGGTGCCAGCCCATTAAATACGTTACTTCCCTGATAGCTTGCCCCGTTATTGTTACTGAATTCCAGGTTATACCCGTAGCCATTGGTCACATTCACCGTGATACGCCCGTCGTTGGCTCCCCCGCAATTCGCATCCTGGGTGGTGACCGTGAAAACCGGTGGAGGAAGGTCTTCCACATCCACACTGGCCGATCGCTGGCAACCATTGGCATCTTCTACCAAAATAGGATATGTACCGGCAGAGGTGACGGTAAATACAGCCGTACTGGCGTAAGGTGCACTGAAACTACCCCCTCCGTCCAAGCTATAGCGGTAAGGCGGCGTACCTCCTGAGGTGTTGATAGTCACATCTACAGTAGCCGCTCCACAACCAAAACTGTCATTAGCCGTAGCAGAGACGGCTATCGGACTGATCCCATTTCCGATGACGATTGGGTCTGAGTTGACATCCAGGGTAATAAGCTCATTACATTTGTTCGTCTCTACCCTAACGCTGTAGGTACCCGGACTCACATTGGCGAAGGTATAATTGCTCGCTGCATCCGGGCCAAAAGTATCTACCGTAACAGAGTTTTTGATAAGGCGGTAGGTATAAAAACCCGGAACTCCGGTTACCTGTACGTCTATGCTCCCCAATTGTCCGCTACAGAGGATGTCGTTTGCAGTTACATCCACATTGATGTTCAGGTCCTGTACGGTAACGGAATTGGAAGGAAATACACAGGAACTGCTCGATACGTTCTTGAGCCGTACATAGACCATATAGCTACCGGGGGCAGTAATGTCGAAGTAAGGTGTATCCTGATAAGGTCCCGCCGGAGTGTTGAGACTGTACTCATAACCTGCAGGTACGTTGGTGATCTCTACCCTGCCCGGATTTCCACATATTATATCTTCCTTGATCAGCTGGGGATTCAGGGGGTTCAAAGTGGATTTGAAATAGTAATACTGACCTCCGTCCACTCTTACCCTGAATTCCCCGCTGGTTGACAGATTGTAGGTAGCTCCCGTACCCACGGTGTCATAACAAGTGTTGTTGGTGTTTGCGCAATCTTCGATAACCGATGCGGCACATCGGTTGGGATCTAGCTTTTGCCATTCGTAGCTAGACCCTGATTGACTCAACGTGATAGTGCGGACATCGCTGGTTCCGCAAAGAAAGAATTTGGCCAGGGTGCTCCCGTCATTAGGACAGGTAACCTCCTCATTGGCACCCTGAATGATGGTGACAAACATGGGAGCAGCAGGAGCAAAAAAGTCCTCTGACAGACCTAGCGATTCTGCTGACTCTGTTACCTCTTCCACGGCTGCAGCTTCCTCTGAAACATCCGCAAAAAGGGATGTCCCATCCAGGGAAGAGACCAGTTTTAATACGCTGGGGTTTGCGATGGCAGATGTACCTATTACAAAAAGTGCCAACCACAGCAAGGCATACGAAAAATGCCTGATTTTTTTAGGGAGCATAGGTTAATCCTGGTTATGGCAAGAATATGTTGATTTGGGATCAGTATATTCAGAGCGTAGTTATCGTTCTATAATTTTCTCTTTATCTTTGGTGTTAGACCAATATTATTATTAAATTAAATAACGTCTCGGAATGCAAAAAAGTATCCTCATCACTTGTTTTTTCGTTGTATTGACGGTCATTTCGTGTGCCCAAAAGTCAGATAACGGGATCAAAACTCCCGAGGAAACCAATTTTTCTGCTGAATTGATCGTCGATGGGCTGCAGATTCCCTGGGGACTTGTTTTTCTGCCTGACGGCAGTATGCTGATCACTGAAAAGTCCGGGGAAATCATCCACTTCAAGGATGGTGAAAAAACCCAGATCACTAATGTTCCTTCCGTGTATTACCGGGGTCAGGGGGGCCTGCTCGACATCGAATTACACCCTCGTTACGCGGAGAATGGATGGATCTATCTCTCTTATTCCTCTGCCGAAGGGGATGATAAAGGTGGAAACACCGCAGTGGCAAGGGCTAAACTGACAGGTAATTCCCTTTCTGATGTAGAAGTTCTGTACAAGGCTACCCCCAATACGACCCGAGGGCAACATTTTGGTTCACGGCTTGAATTTGACGATAACGGTTACCTGTATTTCACTATTGGCGAAAGGGGCGACCGGGATGTGAACCCCCAGGACATAACCCGTGACGGAGGTAAGGTATACCGAATAAACGACGACGGCACGATCCCTTCCGACAATCCCTTTGTGAATGAAGCAGGGGCCAAAGCAGCTATTTACACTTACGGGAACCGCAATCCCCAGGGAATGGTAAAAAATCCTGAGACCGGTGAGATTTGGATCCACGAACACGGCCCCAGGGGCGGAGATGAGATCAATATCGTGAAGAAAGGAGCCAATTACGGCTGGCCGGTGATCACTTATGGGATCAACTACAGCGGTACCCCCATCACGGACAAGACTGAGATGGAAGGTATGGAACAACCCATACACTACTGGATTCCTTCCATAGCCCCCAGTGGTATGACCTTCGTGACCTCTCCCCTTTATCCCGACTGGAACGGAGACCTTCTTGTAGGTTCACTTTCCTTCCAGTACCTGGAGCGCCTCCAAATGGAAGGAGAAAAAGTAGTTTCCCGGGAAAAGCTGATGGAGAATGTCGGTCGCGTCAGGAACGTCAGGCAGGGACCTGATGGCTATATCTACGTGGCAGTGGAGAACAAAGGGATCTACAAACTGGTACCCAACGGTTAGTTAGGGTTTTATTTGCCGTATTCGTCCATCGCTTTTTTGACCGAACCGTATTTTTGAAGTACCTCAGTGGCCGTTTTATAGTCGAGGCCCAGGCTGTCCATCAGGTAACGCGTACCCCGGTCAACCAGTTTGTTATTGCTCAATTGCATATTGACCATCTTATTCCCACGAACCCGGCCAATTCGGATCATCAGGGCCGTGGAAATCATATTCAGGGCCAGTTTCTGTGAGGTCCCGCCTTTCATACGGGTACTTCCCGTGACAAATTCCGGTCCTACCGGGATCTCGATAGGAATCTCTGCTTCCAGCGCAAGTGGGGACCCCGGATTATTGGTAATTCCCGCGGTGAGCAAGCCTTTCTTTCGAGCCGTTGAAACCCCGCCTATCACGTAAGGTGTGGTACCCGAAGAGGCGATCCCCACCACCGTATCAAGCTCATTGATCCCAAAAGCCTCCAGGTCCTTCCAGGCCTGCTCCCGGTCGTCTTCCGCAAATTCTACGGCTTTCCTGATGGCCGAATCACCTCCGGCAATGAGTCCGATCACCCGTTCATGTGGCAGTCCGAAGGTGGGAGGGATCTCCGATGCATCGAGGATCCCGAGCCTGCCACTGGTTCCTGCTCCGATATAGAACAACCTCCCCCCTTTTAAAAAGCGTTCTGTAAGCAGTTCTACAAGCTGCTCGATCTTCGGGATGACAAGGGCTACCGCACCAGCCACCTTCTGGTCTTCCCGGTTTATACTGGTCAGGAGTTCAGAGGTCGACATGTGTTCCAGGCGGTCATAGACCGAATCTACTTCTGTGATCTTCTTAAAATCAGTCATAATTACATCAGGCGAAGGTCCTGGTTTCTAAAGAGGTTCAACAGGTTATTCTCGGGGGATAATTCCGTGATCATCGTATTGATCTCGTGGATATCACAGGTCTTAAAACGATGCTGGGAATTCAGTTTTTCCGAGATACACAAAAGTACAGCTTTTTTGGAAGCGCGTATCACAGCCTTCTTCAGCTGCACCACATCCCAGTCGAATTCCGTAAGCCCGTGAAGGGCATCGACATATCCCGTACCGAGAAAAGCATAATCGAACCGCACTTCAGCGAGACGCTGAATGGTATAGGCCCCGTTGGAGATCATAGATTCAGGAGAGATCCTGCCACCTATGAAAATCAGGTCTACATGGGGCATTCCCGCCAGTTGCAGGGCTACAGGGAGACTGAAGGTAAAACAGGTAAGTTTTAATTTAGGAGGGATCATTCGGGCCATTTCCAGACAGGTGGTACCCCCGTCAATAAAAATGACGGCTCCTTCCTTTAGCATACTGACAGCCTTTTCGGCAATTGCCATTTTCTCGTTCAGGGCATATATGTTGGAACTTCGGGCAGCGGTATGTGTATATCCCAGGGAGACCGCTCCCCCGTGAACCTTCCGCAACTTGCTGCCGGCATCGAGTTCCTTCACATCCCTTCTTACGGTATCTACGGAGACATCCAGTTTCTCCGCAAGGTCTGTGAGCAGAACCCGGTTATGCAGGTCTACCTCATTTATAATTAGCTGCTGTCGCTCTTCCTTTAACATAAATACCTAGTTTTTTGGTCAGTTTTCAGTTCGATGTTTTGCAGTTTTATCTGCTTAACATTGCTAATTTACGTATTTAAGTGCATACTATTGCACTTTTTCTTGCAAAAAACTGCAAGTGTCGATTTTATTTCTTATTTTTGTCCAGTTAATCTAACAACATGTACTATGATCACCTCCCCCCTGGCTTCTGAAACAGGAGCCTTCCCCACAGACGACGAGTCGAGAAAGTTTGAAAGGATCAGAACGAAGATCCACGACAATTCTGATGAAGCTTCGTTCTACGTGGCCAATGAGATCGCCGACCTCATCCGTCAGCGGCAAAAAAGCGGTAAAAAGGTAGTGCTCGGTCTGGCCACCGGGTCTACTCCCACCAAGGTTTACGAATACCTGGTTAAATTTCACAAGGAAGAAGGTCTGAGTTTCAAGAATGTAATCACCTTCAACCTGGATGAGTATTTCCCCATGCAACCCGATTCTATCCACAGCTATGTGAGGTTTATGAGAGAACACCTCTTTGATCACATCGACATCCGCAAGGAGAACATCCATATCCCGGACGGTTCCCTTGAAAAGGAAGATGTACGGGATTACTGCCAGGCCTATGAACAAAAGATCCTCAAATCAGGAGGTATAGACATACAGGTCCTGGGAATCGGTCGCACAGGACATATAGGATTTAACGAGCCCGGATCTACCCTGGTCAGCAAGACCAGGCTCGTCAGGCTAGACAGGGTCACAAAACTGGACGCTGCGAGCGACTTTTTCGGATTGGAGAATGTACCGAAACGTGCCATCACCATGGGAGTCGGCACCATCCTGTCTGCCAAGCGCATCATCCTGATGGCCTGGGGTGAAGGAAAATCGGAGGTCATTGCAAAAGCCGTGGAAGGCCCCATCAAGGAATCCGTCCCGGCCACCTTCCTCCAGCACCACTCGAACTGTGACTTCATCCTGGATGAGGCTGCGGCTTCTGCCCTGACCCGCGTAGCAACCCCCTGGCTGGTCAGCGAATGTCAGTGGGATGAGAAACTGATCAAAAAAGCAGCTATCTGGCTGTCTGGCAAATTAAATAAGGCCATCCTAAAACTGACCAATGAGGATTACAACGAACACGGAATGGGTAACCTCATCGCTGAGATCGGTTCGGCCGAACACATCAACCTCATCGTCTTTAACCAGCTGCAGCGAACCATTACCGGCTGGCCCGGCGGAAAACCCAATGCCGATGACAGCAAAAGACCCGAAAGGAAGGATCCATATCCCAAAACCTCTCTTATCTTCAGCCCACACCCTGACGATGACGTCATCTCCATGGGTGGCACCTTACTCAGGCTTGTAGATCAGGGACATGAGGTTCATGTGGCTTATCAGACCTCGGGGAATATAGCCGTGTTCGACGATGAAGTGATCCGGTTCCTCGACTTTGCCAGGGATATCCAGAAAGACGATAAGGAATTGCAGCAACAAGTTGTGGAGGTGCGGGCTTTTCTCGACAAGAAAACCCCGGGTCAGGTAGACAGCCCATTGATCCAGCAGCTCAAGGGCCTGATCCGAAAAGGAGAAGCGCTCGCCGCCTGTCGGTACTGCGGGGTCAAAGAAGAGAATGCCCACTTCCAGAACCTGCCTTTTTACGAGACCGGCACGGTAAAGAAAAAACCTTATTCCGAAGCAGATATACAGCAAACCTATGAACTGTTGAAGAAGATCAGGCCCCATCAGATCTTTGCTGCGGGTGACCTCTCGGACCCACACGGAACGCACAGGGTCTGTCTGAACATCATCTATCGCGCCCTGGACCGGTTGGTGAAGGAAAAGGCCTCCTGGATAAAGGACTGCTACGTTTGGCTGTACCGCGGAGCCTGGCAGGAATGGGATATTGCAGATATGGAAATGGCCATCCCTATAGGTCCGGCCGATATGCAAAGAAAAAAGAACGCCATTTTTAAACACCAGTCCCAAAAGGACAGTGCCATGTTCCCTGGAAATGACGAGAGGGAATTCTGGCAAAGGGCCGAACAGCGGAACAAGGAAACAGCCAGGAAATACAACGCCCTGGGAATGGCCGAATACGAAGCCATGGAAGGTTTTGTCCGGTATCATTTCATGTAAAAACAATAAACCGTAGCTCAGTTCCCGATCTGTCATCAATTTCAGGTCGGGAACTTTCTTTACTGGGTAATTTGCTTACTTTTAGGACGGATTTACCGGCATGATACAAAAGAACAAAAGGGCCTGGGCCTGGATTCCAACGCTTTACTTTACTCAGGGTTTGCCTTATGTGATGGTGGTCACCGTCTCCGTGATCATGTACAAAAAGCTGGGGATCAGCAACGCCGATATCGGGCTGTACACGAGTTGGCTCTACCTGCCCTGGGTGATCAAACCATTGTGGAGTCCGTTTTTAGACCTGATCGGCACAAAGCGAAACTGGTTCCTGGGTATGCAACTCCTGATTTCCCTTTCTTTCCTGGCCATAGGTCTCTTCCTGCCCACCAATATGTTTTTCGTGACCACCCTTGCGTGTTTCTGGATGGCTTCTTTTGCCTCAGCCACTAATGATATCGCTTCTGATGGGTATTATATGATCGGCCTGACCGAGGAGAAACAATCTTTTTTTGTAGGGGTCAGGAGTACCTTCTACAGGCTGTCCATGGTCACCGGCCAGGGCCTGCTGGTGATACTGGCAGGATTTCTGGAAAACCACTACGGCCAGAGTGACAAGGCATGGTCCGTAACCATGATCGTCACAGCCTGCATAATGCTGCTCCTTACGCTTACCAATGCCCTTTTATGTCCTAAATACGAATCTTCCGAGTCCATAACCCTAGATAAACCGGGCAGTTTTTGGGAGGTATTCTCCTCCTTTTTTAAGAAATCAGGGATTGGTACCGCCCTGGCATTCATCTTGTTTTTTCGGCTGGGTGAGTCCCAGCTGGTCAAAATGGCTGCCCCGTTTCTACTGGATGCGCCTGAGGCAGGCGGACTCGGATACAGTACGGCTGAGGTGGGCACCATATACGGCACTATAGGTGTAATCATGCTTACCGCAGGAGGAATCCTCGGGGGAGTTCTGATCTCGAGGCACGGCTTAAAACGCTGGTTCTTCCCCATGGTACTCACACTAAATATCCCGAACGCCTTTTATGCTCTCCTTGCCATTACCGGATCGGATCACCTCGCAGCCGTCATTACCACGGTGGTCCTCGAACAATTTGGCTATGGTTTTGCGATCGCCGGGTTTATGGTCTATCTCATCTACCTGGCCGAAGGGATCTCCAAAACCTCCCATTATGCCATTGCCACGGGTTTTATGGCTCTGGGAATGATGGTGCCCGGCCTGGTCAGCGGATACATGCAGGAATGGCTTGGATATGAAGGGTTCTTTGTTTGGGTGGTCCTGGCCGCCCTACCCTCTCTACTATTACTGAAATATATTCAATATCCCCCGGACTATGGCAAGAAAAGAGACTCCTGAAAGGTCCATCGTCCCTTATACAGAGGCAACCCACCTGCTTTCTCTCAGGGAAAAAGCAGGACAGTGTTTTATGCCGGCAGCATTTATCAATGACACTGAAGAAGAGATCAGGAAGCTGGAATCACTGATCCGGAAGGGAGTCGTGGGAGGTATATGTTTTTTCCACAGCAGGGCCAGCGCTGCTACAAATTTTGAAGGCAGGAAAAAAGTCGTTTACAATGAGAAGAGCTATAACCTGCTCAAGACCCTGATCCACAGGTATCAAGAAGCTGCTGCATACCCGTTATTGATCAGCATAGATGCAGAATGGGGCCTGGCCATGAGAATCGAGGAAACCCCCCAATATCCCTACGCCCTGACCCTCGGTGCTGCTGACGATCCCTTCCTGGTTTATGAGGTCGCCAAAAAGATAGGGCAGGATTGCAGGGCCGCAGGGATCCACTGGAATTTTGCTCCTGTGGCAGATATCAACAGTAATCCTGACAATCCGGTCATCGGGTACCGCTCTTTCGGAGGGAATAAAGAAAAGGTAAGCATGAACGCCGCCGCTTTTAGCAGGGGTCTGCAGGACGCCGGTATCCTCAGTTGTGCCAAACACTTTCCGGGGCATGGAGACACCGCGACCGACTCACACCTGACCCTGCCTGTTCTACAAAAATCATCAGAGGATCTAATGGCAGAGGAACTCGTTCCATTTCGGGCCCTGATCAGGAATGGGGTTGATGCGGTCATGGTGGGACACATCGCGGTTCCGGCAATCACCCAGGGCAGGTCTGAATCCGCTTCCATATCCAAAGAGATCATTGACGGCCTGCTGAGAAAGACCCTGGAATTCGAGGGACCCGTGGTCTCTGATGCCCTCAATATGCACAGTGTATCCATGGCTTTTCCCGAAAAGGGGACGTTGGAATGGACCGCCTTTGACGCGGGCACCGATGTTTTGTGCTTTACGGAACATCCGGAGGAAGGTATTGAGAAGATACTGGAACATGCTACCCCGGAAAGGATCGAACAGAGCTTCAAACGGGTATGGGGCCTGAAGGAGAGGGCTTTTCAAATGACGGGAACCGTTGAATCCGGCCTGAGTAAACCTCTTGGCTACAACAAAATGGTAGCGAGAAACAGCCTGACATTGTACAAAGGCGAACAAGAAACATTTGGGGAGTTCCGTGAAAAAGGATATTTCAGCCTTTCCGTCGGCAATAAAAAAGGGAGAGAATTCCACAGGAAATTAGGCCTAAAAAAGGAAAACTCCCTGATTTTAAAGGAAGGAATGGATCTGGAAAGCCTGCAAAAACGGATTGGGAGTACATCCCGTGTCCTGCTCTCGGTTTTCCTCCCCAAGGCCAAGCCCCGGGATCTGTTCGGACTTCAGGATGAAACTATAGAATTGATCCATCAGCTGGCGGATAATTACGAGGTGATCGTATATTTGTTCGGCAACCCTTATTTTCTGAATCATCTGGCCCTGGAGAAGATCAGGACAGTCGTCATTGCTTACCAGGAGCTGGAAGGATTCGAAGAGGTCGCCGCCCAACATTTTCTTGGTCAGTTTAAGGCGACTGGCGTTCTGCCTGTCACATTATAACACATGCCTATGAAGACGTATAAAGTCATCGGCCTGATGTCGGGCACCTCCCTGGATGCCCTGGACCTGGCCTACTGCCATATCCGGAAGAACCTGACGCGATGGGAGTACGAGATCAAGGCTACCCGCAGCATTTCCTATGACAAGACGAGATATGGAAAACTGAAATCAGCCATAGATTTGCCGGCAGACCAGCTGTTCCGTCTGCACAACGACTATGGTACCTGGCTGGGTGAGCAATCCAAACGATTTAAAGAAGAGGAAGGCCTGGAGGTCGACTTCATTTCCAGCCACGGTCATACGGTCCACCATCAGCCCGAGAACGGCATGACCTTTCAGCTGGGCTCCGGACAACACCTTGCCAATGCCAGCGGCATCCGAACCGTATGCGATTTTCGCACCAATGATGTGGCCCTGGGCGGGCAGGGAGCTCCCCTGGTGCCTGTAGGAGATCATTTTCTCTTTGCCTCCTACGATTTTTGCCTCAACCTGGGTGGGATCAGCAATATTTCTTTCCACCGTGATGGGAAAAGGATCGCTTTTGATATAGGAGTGGCCAACATGTTGCTGAATCATATTACCTCCAAAGAAGACATCCCGTACGACAAAGGTGGGGCAAGGGCACGGAAAGGCGAGATAATCCCTTCCCTCCTCAAATCACTCGACAATCTGGCGTATTACAAAAAACCCTATCCTAAGTCGACCGGTTACGAATGGTTCACTACCGAGGTAGCCCCGCTTGTGGACGCGACAGAGGCCCCTCTGGAATCCCTGTTGCATACGGCCGTGCATCACATCTGTGGACAGATCGGCCAGGTAGTTCGAAAACTCAGTTCTAAGGGTAAGAAAACCCTTCTGGTAACAGGAGGTGGGGCACTGAACACCTATCTCACCGAAGTGTTGCAGGAAAAAGCAGGGGATGATATCAGCCTGGAAATCCCATCTCCTCAGTTGATTGAATTCAAGGAAGCCCTCGTTTTTGCCTTTATGGGTGTACTTCGGATCGAACAGGAGATCAACGTGCTGAGTTCAGTCACGGGTGCCCGTCGGGATTCCTCTTCCGGTGTCGTCTATCTCCCGAGCTGAATCCCTTCTGAGGAGGTACTACAGGGGAATATTTCCGTGCTTCTTGGGAGGCATGGACACGTCCTTTTTCTCCAGCATTCTAAATGCTTTAATGAGTTTTCGCCGGGTTTCTCGTGGTGGGATCACCTCGTCTATGAATCCCCTCGCTGCTGCCCTGAAAGGATTGGCAAATTTTTCGGCATAGGCAGCCTCTTTCTCTGCTAATTTTTTTGCAGGGTCTTTTGCTTCACTGATCTCCTTCCGGAAGATGATCTCACTGGCTCCTTTGGCCCCCATAACAGCGATCTCCGCGGTTGGCCAGGCGTAGTTGAAATCGGCCCCGATATGCTTGGAATTCATCACGTCATAAGCTCCCCCATAGGCCTTTCGGGTAATCACCGTCACCTTGGGTACCGTAGCCTCACTCAGGGCGTAGAGCAACTTGGCTCCGTGTACGATGATGCCATTCCACTCCTGGTCCGTACCCGGAAGGAAGCCCGGTACGTCTACCAAAACGAGCAAGGGAATGTTGAAACTGTCACAGAAACGGGTAAAACGGGCAGCTTTACGGGAACTGTTCACATCCAGTACCCCGGCCAGGAACATGGGCTGATTAGCCACGATACCCACACTCCTTCCTCCGAGTCGAGCGAAACCCACAATAATATTCTCAGCGTATTCCTTATGGATCTCATAAAAGGACTCCTCATCAATAATTCCCTTGATCACTTCGTGCATGTCATAGGGTTTGTTAGGACTGTCAGGCACGATTTTCTCCAGCACATCCCTGAACTCATCCCCTATATGATAAGGCAGGTCTTTAGGCTTTTCCTTATGGCTCTGGGGCAGGTAACTCAAGAGGCTTTTCACATCTTCCAGGCATTCGACGTCATTGGCGGAAGTCTTATGAGCTACGCCCGACTTGACCGCGTGTGCACTGGCCCCTCCCAGTTCCTCAGAGGTAACTTCTTCATTTGTCACGGTCTTCACGACGTTGGGACCGGTCACAAACATATAACTCGTCCCCTCCACCATCAGGGTAAAATCGGTAATGGCAGGGGAATATACCGCTCCGCCCGCACATGGGCCCATAATAGCCGATAGCTGAGGGATGACTCCGGATGCCTTCACATTGCGATAAAAGATGTCTGCGTACCCTCCGAGGGACCTCACTCCTTCCTGTATCCTCGCTCCTCCTGAATCATTCAGGCCTATGACAGGCGCTCCCACGTTCATGGCCAGGTCCATGATCTTACAGATTTTCTCAGCATGGGTCTCGGACAAGGCTCCGCCAAAAACAGTAAAATCCTGGGCATAAACATATACCAGGCGTCCGTGAATAGTTCCGTAGCCTGTAACCACCCCATCCCCGTAATAGACCTCCTTGTCCATCCCGAAATCGGTGGTCCTGTGGGTCACTAAGATGCCCATTTCTTCAAAGGAACCTTCATCGAGGAGGTATTCGATGCGTTCGCGAGCCGTCAGCTTTTTTTTCTGGTGCTGTTTTTCAATGCGTTTTTGCCCACCCCCCAGTTTGGCCTGGGCAATGCTTTCATTCAACTTGTCAATATTCGAACTCATCTTTTACGACGTTGGTAATCTTAATAATTTCTGATCTTCGAGGTACTGTTTCAATGCGATCTTAGCCGCAATACCTGCCTCTTCCTCTTCCTTATGCAGCAAAACCTCTGGAGCGTAGTAATCCTTGACGAAATGGGTGTCGAAGTCACCTGACCTGAAAGCTTCGTGTTCACAGACGAACCGACCAAAGGGAAGGGTGGTCTGAACCCCCTCTACCTCATACCGGTCGATGGCTTCGATCATGAGCTGTATGGCCTCCTGCCTGCTCTTACCATAGGTGCAGAGTTTGGCCAGCATAGGGTCGTAGTAGATAGGGATCTCCATCCCTTCCTCAAACCCATTGTCGACCCGTATACCTTCGCCGGAAGGCAACCTGTATCGCTCGAGTATTCCTACGCTCGGCAAAAAATTGTTCAGAGGGTCCTCCGCATAGACCCGTAGTTCCAACGCATGACCTCTAATAGCCAGGTCTTCTTGTTTCAGGGTCAATTCTTCCCCCCTGGCCACACGTATCTGCAGCTCCACCAGGTCGACCCCCGTAATCAGTTCCGTTACAGGGTGTTCTACCTGCAGTCGGGTATTCATTTCCAGGAAGTAAAAGTTGTGGTCGGCATCCATGAGGAATTCCACCGTCCCCGCACCCAGGTAGTCGCAGGAGCGTGCCACCTTGGTTGCCGCTATACCCATTTCTTTTCTCAATTCGGGAGTCAGGATGGCCGAAGGTGCTTCCTCCACAACCTTCTGGTGACGTCTCTGAATACTGCATTCCCTTTCAAAGAAATACAGGATATTCCCGTGGGCATCTGCCATGACTTGAATTTCGATATGCCTGGGTGAACTCACGTATTTCTCGATAAAAACAGACCCGTCACCAAAGGCCGAAGTTGCTTCGGATATGGCCCTTTCCATCTGTGATTCCAGGTCTTTTTCCTTCTCGACTATCCTCATTCCTTTCCCTCCTCCCCCGGCAGAAGCTTTGATCAGGATAGGGAACCCGATCTCCCGCGCGATCACTTTGGCCTTATCTGCATCGGCAATGGCCTCATCAATTCCGGGGACCATGGGGATGTCATATTTCTTGACAGCTTCTTTTGCAGCGAGTTTGCTTCCCATCATCTCTATGGCTTTGGGTCGCGGACCGATAAAGGTGATCCCACTGTCTGTCACGGCCTTGGCAAAGGCAGCGTTTTCACTGAGGAAACCGTATCCGGGGTGAATGGCATCCGCTTTGAGACGGATAGCCTCCTCTATGATCTTCTTTCCATTGAGGTAGGATTCCTTGGAAGGGGCTTCGCCTATACAGACGGCCTGGTCCGCAAATTTCACATGGGGCGCATGCCGGTCGGCAGTAGAATACACCGCAATGGTCTTTATACTCATTTTCCTGGCCGTCTTCATGACCCTGATGGCGATCTCACCTCTGTTGGCAACCAGTATTTTCTTCATAATAATAGCATTGCTTTACGCATAGGTGATCAGCAACTGTTTCTTGTCTACAGTCTCCCCTACTTTTACGGATACATTTTTGATGATCCCTTCTCTCGGGGAGGTGATCACATTCTCCATCTTCATGGCTTCGAGGATGAGCAGAGGAGAATCCTCCTTTACTTCCTCTCCTTCCCTTGTCTTAATCTCGAGGATGAGTCCCGGCATGGGAGCGGTAATGGTGGTGATGTTTTTAGCCGACCCCAGGGAGAATCCCATCCGGGCGATCTGCTGGTCGAGCTCGTTCTGAAGGCTGACCTCATACACATCATTCCTGACCTTTATTTTGTAGACCTTTCTGTTGAAGTCGACCGAGATCACCTCAACAGGAAAAGGGACATTGTCCTTCAGCACATGATAACCCGATGCGGAGGTTTTCAGGACGTCCAGGGAATCGAGATCCCCTTCTGACAATTCGTATTCATAGGTCCCGTTAACGGTGACTTTATACGGTTTAGACATATTGTGGAAATTCTTATATCGATGTAGCACAGGCAAGATATGTAAAATAAAAAAGGGTCGGAAATTTATTTCTCCTTGCAATTTCAGATGTCTTTCAGGGTCGAATTATTTGCTATTTTCCAGGGATTCTTTCTGAACGGGCTGAGCGAAGGAACTGTTTTCCTGCGGGTGCCTGCTTAAAGACAACGGCCGGTTAAAATCCTTCATCCGCCAGGTGATAAGTGTAGGTGAAAACCCTTATTTTTGAACAAAAGTAAACTGCATGCTCATTATTGGGATTGCCGGAGGCACTGGATGCGGAAAGACCACGGTCGTCAATCAGATCATCAATGAGATACCTGAGGAAGAAGTGGGGGTGATCTCACAGGATTCCTATTACAACGACCTCTCTCATCTGTCATACGAGGAGAGGACAAAGATCAATTTTGACCATCCCAGGGCGATCGACTTCGAGCTGCTGGGAAAACATCTGGGTCAGCTCAGAAAGGGAAAGCCGATCGACCAGCCGGTTTATTCCTTCCCAAAGCACAACAGGACGGGTGATGTCATAGTGACCCATCCGAGGAAGGTGATGATCGTGGAAGGCATCCTCATTCTCACCCATCCTGAGATCCGCAAGATGTTCGACATCAAGATCTACGTCCATGCCGATTCTGATGAAAGGCTTATCCGCAGGCTTAAGAGGGACATTAATGAAAGGGGGCGCGACCTGGAAGAGGTGTTGAGCAGGTACCAGACTACCTTAAAGCCTATGCACGACCAGTTTATAGAACCGACCAAGGAATACGCAGACATCATCATCCCCAACAATAAATACAATACCGTGGCTGTGGATATTGTAAGGACCATCATCAACGATAAATTACACTGACGGGGTATGGGCTTGAAGGATCTCAGAAAAAAGAAATGGTTCTCCATCGCCACCAATCTCTATGTGGTGGTGCTGACCGCCTTTGTGATCTGGATGGTATTTTTCGACACCAATTCCCTGCTGATCCACCGGGAGCTCCAGAAACAGATCAACGACCTCGAAAAACAAAAGGAGTTCCTGCAAAGCGAGATCGAAAAGGACCGCAAAACTTTAGAGAAGCTTTCAGATCCCCAAGAATTGGAAAAATTTGCAAGGGAAAAGTATTATCTGAAGAAAAAAGATGAAGAGATCTACCTCATCGAATATGAGGATAGCCTGAAAAACAAAGAGGATGACCAGTAAGACCCGTTTTTACAATTTTCCGCCTGTGACCGCCAAACAGTGGAAACAGCAGATACAGGCTGGGCTGAAAGGCAAGGATTACAATGAACTTCTGGTATGGGATAGTCCGGATCAGATCAAGGTGAAACCTTTTTACAGTGCAGAAGACCTGGAGGACATGACCGCCAGGGAGCTTTCTGCCCCAGCGGAATGGAAGATAGGGCAGGCGATTGATGCAGGAGACATTGGTTCTGCAAATGCCAAAGCCAGGAACGCCCTTGAAAAAGGAGCAGAGAGTCTTTACTTTATCACTGAGAAGGAAGCAGATCTGAAACTACTGTTTGAGGGTATCGACCTTAAAACAGTTCCTGTTCATCTTGAGGTATCTTTTTTCACCTCTCCTTTAAAAGAGCAACTCAGTTCCCTCCCAGCTCGTGCCAAGGGTTCTGTTTTCCTCCATTGGGATGTGATTGGTCATCTGGCCCGAACCGGAAACTGGTACAAATCCATGGAGGAGGACCTGAGCAGCACTTTCGAAGTGATAAGGAATCTTCCCGGCATGCATACCCTGTCTGTGGATGGCACCCTTTATCAGAATGCCGGTGCGAACCGGATTCAGCAACTGGCATACACCCTGGCCCACGTTTGTGAATATCTGCAATTTGCTGAATCGAACTCAATGAAGGTTACCATTCCGGAACCTGTTTTCAGGATGGCTGTGGATTCCAATTATTTTTTCGAGATCGCTAAACTGCGGGCCATGCGGCTGCTCTGGGCTACCCTGGCCAAGGAATTCGGGGCTCCGGAGATGTGTCATATCATAGCTGAGCCCACCAGAAGGAATAAAACCCTATATGAGTACAACGCGAACATGCTGAGGACCACCATGGAATGCATGGCGGCCGTTAACGGAGGCGCAGATACCGTAATAAACATGCCATACGATGCTCTCTATCACAAGGAGAACGAATTTGGAGAACGCATGGGGAGAAACCAGCTGCTGATCCTTAAAAATGAGAGCTATTTAGGAGTAGTCTCTAACCCGGCAGACGGGGCTTACTACATAGAATCCCTGACGCAGCAATTGGCTGAGAAAGCCCTGGCGCTTTTCATGCAATTAGAAGCTTCTGGTGGCTTTCTCTCCGCCCTGAAAAAACACAGCATACAGAAGAAGATCAGGGAACAGGCAGGTGCGGATCAGGAACGTTTTGATAAGGGAGAACAGGTCCTGGTAGGGACCAACGCCTATAAAAATCCGGATGACCGTATGAAAGGAGAACTGGAGATACACCCCTTCCCCAAAAAACGAGCTGAGAAAACCCTGGTGGAACCCATATTGGAAAAAAGGCTGGCAGAAAGCCTGGAGAAAAAAAGATTGGAGCATGAGTAGAAAAGACTTGCGTCATATCAAACTTGCAAACAGGGCTGAAAATGCGGGCAGGTCGGGTAGTAAAACCCAATTTGCCGAAGGGATTGAAGTTCCCCATCTGTTTGGAAAGGAAGATACTTCCCATCTGGAACACCTTGAATTCGGGGCAGGTATACCGCCATACCTCAGAGGCCCCTACCCTACCATGCACGTACAAAGACCCTGGACCATCAGGCAGTATGCAGGATTTTCCACTGCCGAGGAGAGCAATGCTTTTTACCGCAGGAACCTGGCGGCAGGTCAGAAGGGACTTTCGGTAGCCTTCGACCTCCCAACGCACCGGGGGTATGACAGTGACCACGAGCGTGTGCAAGGGGACGTTGGGAAAGCAGGTGTAGCCATTGACAGCGTAGAAGACATGAAGATTCTTTTCGACGGAATACCCCTCGACCAGATGTCCGTGTCCATGACAATGAATGGGGCGGTGCTTCCGATCATGGCATTCTATATCGTTGCAGCTGAAGAGCAGGGTGTATCCCCTGAAAAACTCGCCGGTACTATTCAGAATGATATCCTTAAGGAGTTTATGGTTCGCAATACCTATATCTACCCGCCCGGACCATCCATGCAGATCGTGGCGGATATCTTTGAATATACCAGCCAATACATGCCAAGGTTCAACAGTATCAGTATCTCGGGTTACCACATGCACGAAGCCGGGGCTACGGCCGACATAGAACTTGCTTATACACTGGCCGACGGACTCGAATACATACGGACCGGCCTGAAAGCAGGATTAGATATCGATGCCTTTGCCCCGAGACTGTCCTTCTTCTGGGCCATTGGGATGAACCATTTCATGGAGATAGCCAAACTGCGGGCAGGGCGTATGCTCTGGGCAAAACTGGTGAGTCAGTTTAATCCAAAAAATTCCAAGTCCCTGGCCCTGAGGACACATTGCCAGACCAGCGGCTGGAGCCTTACGGAACAGGATCCTTTCAACAACGTGGCACGTACCACAATAGAGGCAGCCGCGGCCGCTTTCGGGGGTACCCAAAGCCTCCACACGAATGCCCTCGACGAGGCCATTGCCCTGCCGACTGATTTTTCTGCAAGGATCGCCAGGAACACCCAGATCTACCTGCAGGAAGAGACCGGGATCACCAGGACGGTCGATCCCTGGGCGGGTTCCTATTACGTGGAACACCTCACAGACGCTCTGGCCAGGAAAGCCTGGAAACTGATCGAAGAAGTAGAAGAACTTGGCGGCATGACCAAGGCCATAGAGGCCGGGATACCCAAGTTGAGGATAGAGGAAGCGGCGGCTAAGAAACAGGCGCGAATAGACAGTGGTCAGGACATCATTGTAGGCGTGAACAAATACAGGCTGGAGGAGGAAGAAATGCTCCAGATCCTGGAAGTGGACAACGCCAAGGTGAGAAAGCAACAGATCGAAAGGCTGAATGAGGTAAAGGGCAAAAGAGATTCTAATGCAGTGTCGAAAGCCCTGGATAAACTCTCCGAAGCAGCAAGGGCGAAAGCATCAGGTTCTCAGGGTGAAAATGCACATAATTTGTTAGCTTTAGCCGTGGAAGCGGCCAGAGAAAGGGCTACCCTTGGTGAGATCAGCAACGCCCTGGAAACCGTTTTCCAGAGATATAACGCTAAAATCCAGACCTTTTCAGGAGTGTATTCCAAAGAGATCAAGGACGACGAGAATTTCCGGAAAGCCCGTGCAATGGCAGATGCCTTTGCTGCTCAGGACGGGCGAAGACCCCGGATCATGATCGCAAAAATGGGTCAGGACGGACACGATCGCGGTGCCAAGGTAGTCGCTACCGGTTATGCCGACCTCGGTTTTGACGTAGATATAGGACCCCTGTTCCAGACTCCCGCAGAGGCGGCCAAACAAGCCGTGGAAAACGACGTACATATTCTAGGCGTATCTTCCCTGGCCGGGGGACACAAGACCCTGGTACCCCAGGTCATAGAGGCACTCAGGGAATACGGAAGAAGCGATATTATGGTGATCGTTGGTGGGGTCATCCCCAAACAGGACTACCAGTACCTGTTCGACTCGGGAGCCGTGGCCGTTTTTGGCCCGGGAACCCGGATCAGCGATGCCGCCATCCAGATCCTTGAGATCCTGATCGACTGAACATTGGGGCAAATATTTTTAATTGAACATTGGGCGGTGCTCACCGAGCCGGATAACCCTGAGTTATTCACTTCCTGTTAACAAAATACATTTTCTCCCTCCTCAAATAATTGTATTTTTAACCCCTAACTTACTATGACGATGGGCAAAATCATTGCTATTGCAAACCAGAAAGGTGGAGTTGGAAAAACCACCACCACGGTCAACCTGGCTGCCTCCCTGGGTGTACTGGAAAAAAAAGTACTCCTCATTGATGCAGATCCCCAGGCCAATGCAACTTCCGGACTTGGGATTGAGGTTGAAAGCGTGGAACTCGGCACCTACCAGGTGCTCGAACATTCTTGCTCTGCAAGGGAGACCATCATTCAAACCTCCTCCCCCAATGTAGATCTCATCCCTGCCCATATCGACCTCGTGGCCATCGAGATAGAGCTGGTGGATAAGGATGACAGGGAGTATATGATGAAACGGGCTATTGTGGAACTGAAGGACGACTACGATTATATCCTGATCGACTGTGCTCCATCCCTCGGCCTTCTTACCCTGAATGCCCTCACCGCTGCAGACTCGGTGATCATTCCTATACAATGCGAATACTTTGCCCTGGAAGGCCTGGGAAAACTTCTGAATACCATCAAAAGTGTGCAGCGAATTCACAATCCCGACCTGGATATAGAGGGGATGCTCCTCACGATGTACGATGCGCGGCTTCGTTTGTCCAATCAAGTGGTGGAAGAAGTAAAGAAACACTTCTCAGACATGGTATTTGATACCATCATCCAGCGGAATGTGAGATTGGGAGAAGCTCCCAGTTATGGGGAAAGCATCATTAAATACGATGCCAGCAGCAAAGGAGCTGCCAATTACCTGAACATGGCCAACGAGCTTCTCAAAAAGAACAAAGAGAAAGTGTAATGGCGAAGGCGACAAAAAAACAGGCACTGGGCCGTGGTTTATCTGCCCTGTTAAAAGACCCTGACAACGATATCCGCTCGGTAGCGGATAAGAATGCAGATAAGGTGGTCGGAAATATCGTTGAGCTCGATCTGGACTCTATCGCAGTGAATCCTTTCCAACCCAGGTCGAACTTCAATGATGAGGCCCTGCAGGAACTCGCTTCCTCCATCCGGGAACTGGGAGTCATACAGCCCATCACGGTAAGAAAAACCGAATTCAACAAGTACCAACTCGTTTCCGGGGAGAGGCGATACAGGGCCTCCAAGATGGTCGGACTGGAAACCATCCCCGCCTACATTCGGATCGCCAACGACCAGGAATCCCTGGAAATGGCATTGGTTGAGAATATTCAGCGAGAGGACCTGGATCCTATTGAGATCGCCCTGTCCTATCAGCGACTGATCGAGGAGATCGAACTGACACAGGAAAAACTGAGCGACCGGGTCGGGAAAAAAAGATCTACCATCACCAACTACCTCCGCCTCCTCAGACTGGACCCCATCATACAAACGGGAATGCGGGACGGTTTTATCACCATGGGACACGGCAGGGCCCTGGTCAACGTGGAAAAGCGTACAGATCAGCTCGAGATTTACGAGCAGATCATTGAGCACGGCCTTTCTGTTCGCCAGACTGAAGAACTCGTCAGGAATTACCACGATACAGGTAAAGTGTCCGGTAAAACAAGTCCAAAAAGGGCAGATAAATCCCTTTTTATCATCAACAATGAGATCGCCCTTTCACACTTCCTGGAAACAGATGTCTCTCTGAAGACTCAGGACAATGAGAAAGGCAAGATGAGCATCACCTTCAAGTCAAGGGAAGAACTGAACCGTATCATTAAATTGATCACCGGTGAATAAGCGGTCTTTTTTTTTTCTCTTCCTGTTTTCCTGTATGGCCCTTACCCATGCGCAAAGGAAAAATTCTGAAACAGATTCGCTTAGAAACAATCTGAAAGATAAAGGGGTCGTCATAGACGGCCGCATAGAGAAGCAAGAGGTCAATCCCCTTGCTCCCAGCAAGGCAGCCTTTTATTCCGCCATCCTGCCCGGATTGGGTCAGATCTACAACCGCCGATACTGGAAGGTTCCTATAGTGTACGCGGCAATAGGAACAGGGGTCTACGCTTATGTTTACAATGACGATTTATACGATCGGTTCCGATCGGCTTTTAAACGCAGGCGGGCAGGGTTTACCGATGACGAATTCTACGACGTGAACGGCAGTGGTATCGTGCCGGGCAGCCCGGACCTATCCGATGAGGCCCTGCAGGACGCCCAGGAAAGATACCAGCGCGACAGGGATCTCGCCCTGCTGATCACTATCGGCCTTTACGCCTTCAACATCATTGACGCGAACGTAGATGCCCACCTGAAGCAATTCAATGTCAATGAGGACCTCAGCCTGGATATAAAACCCTATCTCGAAGCCCACCCCATCACCTCCGACCCGAATTACGGGGTGGCCATGATCATAAAATTCTGAAAGCGTGAAGATCGGATTGTTTGGATACGGAAAAATGGGTAAGATGATCGAACAGATCGCCCAGAATCGAGGTCACGAGATCGTTGCCCGCATAGATGAAAACTCCACCGAAATCCCTTATGGCGACATGGATGTTGCCATCGATTTCAGCGTACCGGAATCTGCCGTTTCGAATATTAAAGGCTGCCTTTCCGGCGGTGTCCCTGTTGTATCCGGCACTACAGGATGGCTTGAAAAATTCGGGGAGGTCCGAGATCACTGCCTGAAGGTACAGGGTGCTTTTTTGTACGCCTCCAACTTCAGCCTGGGAGTCAATATTTTCTTTGAGCTAAACAGGATGCTTGCCGGGATGATCCAAAATTCCGGGGAATACAAAGTGAGGATAGATGAAACGCACCACATACATAAGCTCGACGCCCCCAGCGGAACAGCTATTACCCTGGCTGAGGGCATTATTTCCCAAACGGATTATAAACAATGGGAATTGAATAAAGGGAATGTGGATACCGTTCCCATTCACTCTCACAGGGAAGGCGAGGTACCCGGCACCCATGTGATCACCTATTCCGGTTCGGTAGATGAGATTAGTATCAGGCACGAGGCCTTCAGCAGGGAGGGATTTGCTCTTGGGGCAGTTGTAGCAGCAGAATGGATCCTTGGAAAGCAGGGTGTTTTTAATATGAAAGACGTGTTAAACCTGGGCGGTAAATGACGACTAAATGATATCTTGCCCAACCTAAAGCCAAA
Source organism: Muriicola marianensis (assembly GCF_014638095.1). Classification (GTDB taxonomy): domain Bacteria; phylum Bacteroidota; class Bacteroidia; order Flavobacteriales; family Flavobacteriaceae; genus Muriicola; species Muriicola marianensis. The sequence continues at coordinate 414,340 of NZ_BMFH01000002.1, read as the reverse complement.
ATAGCCTCATCAATGGACGTAACACAATGGATCCTCTTTATTCTCCTCATTCAGGTCATCCACTTCCTGGGAACCTGGAAACTCTATAAGATAGCGGGTAGAAAACCCTGGGAAGCAGCTATTCCCATCTACAACGCAGTGATTCTGATGAAGATCATCAACCGGCCCGCCTGGTGGGTGATACTTTTATTTATCCCTATCATCAACCTGCTGATGTTCCCGGTGATCTGGGTGGAGACCGTCAGGAGTTTTGGCCGCAATAGCCTTGCAGACACCTGGCTGGCCATCCTCTCCCTTGGTTTCTATATTTATTACGTCAATTACGCCCTGGAGGTGACCCATATCAAAGACAGGAGTCTGCACCCGAAAAGCAGCTCGGGAGAATGGGTGAGTTCTATTGTTTTCGCTGTCGTGGCGGCGACGTTGGTACACACCTATTTTATTCAGCCCTATGTGATCCCTACCGGGTCTCTGGAACGCACACTACGGATCGGTGATCTCTTATTTGTGAGCAAATTTCATTACGGAGCAAGGACGCCTATGACCACAATTGCTGCCCCAATGGTACACGATACATTGCCCGGGCTTGGGATAAGGTCTTACCTGAAGAAACCTCAGCTCCCCTATTTCCGGCTTCCGGGATTCACGAAGGTCGACAGAAATGATATTGTGGTCTTCAGCTGGCCGGCTGATACGGTACGGGCGTTTTTCAAAAAAGAAGCCGGCGTGGTCAAGCCCATTGACAAAAAATCAAATTACGTAAAACGATGTGTAGGCCTGCCCGGAGATTCCCTCGAAATCAGGGATGGTTTTGTCTACATCAACGGAGAGCAACTCGTCTTGTCTGACAGGGCCAAACCTCAGTATGATTATATGCTGTACGCTCAGAACGGGGTATCCTCCCGATTGTTGCTGGATGTGGGCGTTACGGAATTTAACAGGACCTACGTAGCCCAGGCATTGAACCCACAGCAGATGATGGCGCTCAGATCAGCAGGGTTCGCGGTCTACGGGCAGAACAACCCCCCTGTGATCCTGACAGACAGCAGGGGTATCCCCACTGATGTGATCCGGGGTCTGGGTCTTTCCCTGAGGGAGATCACAGACCGGGAACGGCAGGCTACCCTCACCGATGAGATGGCGGCAGAGCTCCGCGCAAATTCCCAGATCGATTCGGTGGTCAAGATCATAGAACCCAAAGGGGAACCCGGATATAACATTTTCCCTCAAAGTCCAGATTACCGATGGAATAACGATAATTTTGGCCCCATCTATATTCCCGCCAAAGGAAGTACAATAGCCCTGAATCCCAAGGTGCTGCCCCTGTACAAAAAGGTGATCCGGGATTACGAAGGCAACACTGTCAGTGTTTCCGGGAATCAGGTGCTGGTCAATGGGGAAGCAGCCGAGGAATATACCTTTAAACAGGATTATTACTGGATGATGGGGGACAACAGGGACCACTCAGAGGACAGCAGAACCTGGGGCTATGTTCCTGAAAACCACATCGTCGGGACTCCTATCTTTATCTGGCTGAGCTTTGATAACTTCAATGATGGCATTGCCAACTGGAAACCCAGGTGGGACAGGATCTTTACTACCGTCAATGGAAAAGGGGAACCCGTTTCCTACTTCCGGTATTTCCTCATGGCCCTGGCAGCCTGGTTTATCTTTGATTTTATCCGGAAGAGGAGGAAGAAGAGTAAAGCAAAATAAAGTTTAGAGCGACCTGACCATGCTCCATCTCCTGCACCCCGTCTACTTTCCGAATATAGCCACTATGGCTGTTTTAGCGCAGAAAGAATGCCAATGGGAGGTCTGCGATTATTACCAGAAACAGACGTACAGGAACCGGACTTATATTTGCACAGATCAGGGTAAACACCTGATGAGCATCCCGATCAAACACGTTGGGGGTAAACAGGGAAAGCAATTTTACCGGGACGTGAGAACCGACAATTCCTATTCCTGGCAAAGGCTACACTGGCGTACCCTGGAGACCGCATACAGGTCCTCCCCTTTTTTTGAATACTTCGAGGATGATCTGGCTCCGTTGTTTGAAGACCCGCCAACTTTTCTGCTCGACTTTAACCTGGAGTGTATTCAAACAGTCTATAGTCTATTAGGGCTTTCCGTTCCGGCAATGCGAACATCGAAATATGATCTTTCTCCTTTGGAGGTTGCAGATATGAGGCATCTGGTCAATGCCAAAAAAACCTTGCCCTTTGACCCGCCTTATTACACCCAGGTATTTGTGGAAAAACACGGTTTTATTCCCAATGTCGGTATCCTAGATCTGTTGTTTAACGAAGGGATGCATGCCGCCGACTATCTCCGGTCCCTGTCCTTAGATTTTGCCCATGCTTAGAATCTCGCTTCACTATGGCATCCATTTTATCTTGCCCATTGCGGTAGCCTTCCTCTTTTACAAGGAACGTCCCATACGAGCAGCTTTGATCATGTTATCGGCTATCCTGATCGATCTGGACCACCTTTTCGCCAGTCCTATCTTCGATCCCAACCGCTGCAGCATCGGCTTCCATCCCCTGCATACATATTGGGCTATGGGAGTTTACACCGTGTTCCTCTTCTTCAAACCCACGCGTATTTGGGGGATCGGTTTACTGCTTCACATGCTAGCCGATTGGACGGACTGTTTGTTTATTTTTCCGGGAGACGGAATGATGCCCTGACCGGGTAGTGGTCCGAATACTCTACATCATAGTTTGAGTGACTCGTGATCTCAAAATCTGGGTCAACCAGAATATAATCTATGCGGAAGGGGAGGAATTTTAACAGCAGTGTCCTGCCCAGTCCATTCCCTTTTTCCAGAAAAGTGTCTTTCAAATCTCCCTTGAGCGTTCGGTACACCTTAGAATATTGGGTATTGTTTAGGTCGCCACAAATAATAAAAGGGTAGGGAGAGGATTTTGTGTGATCGAGGAGGATTTCGACCTGCTCTTTCTGCTTCCTGATCGTATTTCCAAGTCGGTTGAATAGTCGGACCGTATTTTCCCTCTTTACAGATCCTGCCCTGAATCTCAGAGATTGAAGGTGAACATTATACACCCTTAAGGTATCGCTCTTTATTAGAAGATCAGCATAAATAGCGTTGTTAAAAGTATCCTGGAAGTTTAGCGAACCTCTAGAGATTATGGGGAATTTTGAGAATATTCCCATGGGAGAATATTTCCTGCCCTCATAGTATGTCAGTCGATATTCGTAGGGGTAGATTTTCATTTTTTCCCGGGAGATCGCGGTACTTGCATATTCCTGAAAACATACGATCTCAGCATCCTCTTCCAATACAAAATCCATAATCATTGGGGCTGCTTCGGCATAGTCCATGCGGTAATTTCCTTCTAATTCCTGCACGTTGTAACTGAGAACAGAAATATCGTCTTTCGAATCCCCTGATTCATCGAGAGAAAAAACGTAAAAGGACCCTAGAGTAAAAATCCAGATGAGCAGGGAAGTTACTGGTAACAAATAAAATCTGGAGCGAACTACGGCTGCCAGGAGGCCAGAAAACAGATTTGCAATCACCAGATAGGGGAGCAACAAGGCAAGAAGGTCGAAAAATACGATATCAGCATCCCATATCGTCCCATACAGGCAAGCCACGATCAAAAGGAGGGCCAGGATAATTACTAAGCCTTTAGCAAAGTAAAGGAATATGGTGGATCGCGTCATGGGAATTCAGTCTTCCTTCCCGGCCTTGAACAGAAAATCCTTTTCCGCCTTGGAAAGGCTTTCGTACCCCGACTTGCTGATCTTGTCCAGGATCCCGTCAATTTTTCGCTGGCGGCTCTCCTTGTCGTAATCGATGTTGGAATCCGAGGGTTTGTTCCTTTTACGATATACGGTTTTCATAGGTGCCTTTTTCTCCCTTGGCTTGAACATGGCGCCAAGGCCATCCAGGATTCTGGCGAAACCTTCTCCTATATCCTTCCCTTTGATGAGTTGTCGGGCATATACATAACCTAGCAAGGCTCCACCCAGGTGGGCCAAATGCCCACCGGAATTGCTGGCCGGGATAGAAATAAGGTCGACCAGCACAAAAAATGCCCCTATGTACCATAGCTTGACGTTGAAGAAGATCACGCGAACCTCCTGGTTGGGTATATACGCACAAATGAAGATCAGCACCGCAGTGACACCTGCTGAGGCCCCAATGATGGCCGAATTAGACCCCAGAAAAACAGGAAAAACATTATAACTCAGGACGAACAATAATCCTCCGAGAATAACACCCAGAAAGTACACATTGATAAGTTTGCGCGCCGAGAATAAATTCAGGAAGATCCTGGCCGAGAAGTATAGCAGCAGCATGTTCCAGAACAAATGGAAGAAATCTGCGTGGAAAAAGGAATAAGTGACAATAGACCAGGGCTGGGATAAGAAGGCCATCAGGTCTACAGGTAATTCGAACCACTGGGAAATAGCATTTTTACCAAAACCCAGAAGAAACGGCAAGAGGGCATTAAGGATAAAGACCGCGACATTGATCACGATCAGCTTTTCCGCAAAATTCAGTCGGGCGTATTGGTATCTCAATCCTCCTGTACTCATAGCATCAATCCCATCTGTTTTTATTGAACTGGTTCTTCTTCCAGTACCACATCATAATAAATCCGAACAAAGCACCTCCCACATGGGCAAAGTGTGCGATCCCCTGGCCAAAGATAGAATATCCCGTAACGCCTGAAAAGAGGTCGAGACCAATCAGTACCGGGATAAAATACTTGGCTTTGATAGGGATCGGCAGGAAAATAAGAAAAAGTTCGCTGTTGGGAAAAGACATCCCGAAAGCGACCAGGATCCCGTAGATGGCACCTGAGGCCCCTACCGCCGGAGTACTGTATGCCATCAGGAAATTGTCTATCGTACTTCTTGGAGCAAGATTATACCAGGCCGGATTAAATTTTCCCTGGGATATGATATCCATGATCTCAGGCCGGGTAAGACCCGAGCCTAAAAGGACATCCATCCCTTCATTGAAGTAGTAGTAATTAACCCCGGTATGGATAAGAGCAGCCCCAATCCCCGCGGAGAAATAGAAGAAGAGAAATTTATTCTTGCCCCACATTTGTTCCAGAGGGGAGCCGAAAGCCCACAGGGCATACATATTGAACAGGATATGCATAAATCCCCCGTGCATGAACATATGGGAGAGGATCTGCCAGAGGACGAAATTTTCATTCTCAGGGAACCATAGGGAGAACCATTGATACATCTGTTCTCCGTACAGTGCCGTAGCGACGAAAAAAAGGATATTTATGATCAGCAGGTGTTTTATAGCACCGGTTAGTCTTCCCATCTACTTGAATTTATTGTCGATTTCATTTTCGGTTAAGGTGATAAAGATCGGTTTATTAAACGGACTCAGCATAGATTCCTTACAGGCAAAAAGATCATTGACCAGGGCCAGCTGTGACACCCTGTCCATCCGGTCTCCTGTTTTGACACTGACAGCACTGCACAAGGCCTTGGCCAGCATATCGGACTGTGATAGATTCTCCTCATTTCCTTCCTTATAGCCCGAGATAAGGCCATCCAGAACAGAGGCTATTTCCTTTTCGGGGACCGTGGGAGGCAGGCCCTTAACGGCGAGCTCATCATCTTCTGTATCTTCAAACACAAAGCCCAGTGCCTGCAAATGATCCGAGAGTTCTGCCAAAATATGCCGTTCATTGGGTGAGAATTGAAGGGTGACGGGAAAGAGAAGTTGCTGGCTGAGACTTTCCGAAACCGTCATACTCCGGAGAAATTTTTCATACAGCACCCTTTGATGTGCCCTTTGCTGGTCTATGATGAGCATGCCCGAGCGTATCGTTGTGACGATGTATTTCCTCCTCAACTGAAAGGTTGTGGCTTCACTGGCCTCATCGTTTTCCGATTCGGGAAAAATAGAACCCGTTACTACCTCTGATTCAAAATGTACACTGCTGAAAGAGTCCTGCTTCTGTGATCCCGACTCCAGGTCTATAAAGAGGTTTTCCCATCCATCTGCCGATTTCTTTTGATAGCTACCCGGATAGGAAATTCTCGCTGAACTTTCCTTAAAGGGATTGAATCCCCTGTCTACCGATATCCCCGGTGCTTCGGCTTCCTTATTCCTGTAGGCATAGGGAGTCTCCAGGTTCTGATCCTTCTCAAAATCGAGCATAGGTGCCAGGTGGAACTGGCCCAACCCGTGTTTCACTGCAGCTCTTAATATAGCATAAAGAGTATGCTCATCATCAAATTTCACCTCAGTCTTCGTGGGGTGGATATTGATGTCTATAGAATTCGGGTCTACCTGCAGGTAAAGGAAATACCCGGGATGAACCTCCGGTTTCAGCAAACCCTCAAAAGCCGACACCACCGCATGGTGGAGGTATGGGCTCTTAATAAATCGATCATTGACAAAAAAGAACTGTTCTCCCCTGCTCTTTTTGGCATATTCGGGCTTGCAAATAAATCCTTTTATCTCAACCACCTGGGTTTCTTCTTCCACAGGGACGAGCTTTTCATCCATTCTATGGCCGAAGATCGCAGTGATCCGCTTCCTTAAGGAAGTCGCATCCAGATGGAACAATTCACTCCCGTTGTGGTAAAACTGAAAGCCGATCCCGGGATGTGCCAGGGCCACCCGGTGAAATTCATCTGTGATATGCCTGAATTCTACCGCATTGGATTTTAAAAAATTTCTCCTTGCAGGAATATTAAAGAACAGGTTCTTGACCGAGATGGAAGTACCCTGAGGACAAACTTCAGCTTCCTGGGATATTACTTTACTTCCCTCGATCCGGATATGTGTCCCCACCTCTTCATCTGCCGGCCTGGTCTGCATATCTACATGGGCAATCGCGGCTATAGATGCCAGCGCTTCCCCCCTGAAACCTTTTGTGTGGAGCTGGAACAGGTCTTCTGCATTCCGAATTTTTGAAGTGGCATGGCGTTCGAAGCTCATACGCGCATCGGTCTCACTCATTCCGCTGCCGTCATCAACTACCTGGATCAGGGCTTTACCGCCGTCTTTCACAATAAGCTTGATCTCGGTAGCCCCTGCATCCACTGCATTCTCCAGCAGTTCCTTGACCACTGAGGCAGGTCTTTGTACAACCTCCCCCGCCGCGATCTGGTTGGCCACATGGTCCGGCAAAAGATGAATGAAGTCCGCCATTATTCAGGAAAAAAGATGGAAATATCGAAATCCAAAAGATATAGAACTATGAGGATCAATACGGCGAGAACCAACAAGAATCGGAGCCTGTAATTCCTGTCTGCACCCTTCCTGAGGTCAGACATGGCGGCACTCCACCTCGACTTTATCCCTCCGGGAGAATCAGCAGTGGTCCTGTACTTGTCGAGTTTGCGTTCGATCTTATACGGATTACCCTCTCCCTTATCATCGTAATATTTCGGTGAGTAATTGAATTTCTTGTTCTTTCGCAGTCTCGTAAATCGTCCCATATCGCTCCTACTCCAAAAATACTTAATTATAAAAAAAGTGCTGTAGGAAGCTTCCCAAAAATTGTTAACACCAGGAGGTAATGCAGAGGTCCGGGCTTATTTCCCCAGAACGGCCATTTTGATGGCAGCGATAGCGGCTTCCGTGCCCTTATTTCCGTGTTTTCCACCGCTCCGGTCTTCAGCCTGTTGCTGGGTGTCATCTGTCAGGACGCAGAAGATTACGGGAGTATCTGTGAGGACGTTGAGGTCCTTGATCCCCTGGGCTGTAGCACTGCAGACGAAATCGAAATGTTTGGTCTCTCCCCGGATGACACTTCCAATTGCAATCACGGCATCCGGATCTGCTTCCTCTATCATCTTTTTACAGCCGAAGGTAAGTTCAAAACTCCCGGGTACGTTCCAGCGGGTGATCCGGTCCTCAGCCACCCCACAATCCAGGAGAGCTGAATATGCACCTTGATACAGAGATTCAGTGATGGCCTGATTCCATTCAGATACGACGATACCTATCTCGAGGTCGGAGGCATCAGGTAACTGCGCCTTGTCGTATTCTGAAAGGTTTTTGTTAGCCGTAGCCATGCCTACTGGGTTTGGGCCATCCCGATAAAGGCATCGATATTCCTGGCCTCGTTGGCATCCGGGTAGTCATCCTTGATACGCTGGAAGTATTTCAGCGCCTTTTCCTTTTGCCCCAATTCGAGAGCTGCGATACCTGCTTTGTGCAGATATAAGGGTGTAGTGAGAGTATTGTCATCCTCAGCAAAGGCCTTTTCATAATAGCCCAGGGCATCCGCAGCCTGGCCCAGTTGAAAGAAAGAATCACCTATCCCGCCCAGGGCAAGGGAGGCAGTGATCTCCTCGTCAGGATTTACCTGCTCCAGATATTCTATGGCCTTGTCGTATTGCTTCAGTTCCTTATAAGCCATTCCCGCTGCGTAGGTTGCAATATTAGCTGAAGGCGTACCTGAGTATTCCTCAATGATATCGAGGTAGCCGTATTTACCTTCGGCTCCGTTCAGGGCCAGAAGAAACAATGAATCTTTCTCGGCCGTACTTTCCAGGGCCTGGTTGAAGTATTGATTGGGGTAGAGCATCTCATTGGCAGCACTGGCATTTCTGGGTTCCTGAACGAATTGATTATACCCCAGGTAACCCAATACGGCCACTGCGATCACGCCGATCACCCCCAGGATGTAGTTCTGGTTCCTGGCCACCCATTGTTCCGACCGGGATGCGCTTTCATCCAGGGCGCTGAACACCTCAGCAGTGGTACTTCCCTGTTCTGCAAGGGTTCTTTCCTCTTCCTTGTTCTTCGGCTTGTAACCCCTCTTTTTATATGTTGCCATAGTTCCTCTAATTGATCGCGCAAAAATAAAGTTTTTATCGAAAACCGTAGGGTATTTATTTGTTATTTTTGGTCCGAAATGGGTCTTAAAACCCAATTTGAATCACGCTTTTCATGTATCTCGAGAAGATTTCCCTCCTCAACTACAAGAACTTCAGCGACATCGAATGTGAATTCGATTCGAAGATCAATTGCTTTGTTGGAAACAATGGCAAGGGAAAGACCAACATGCTCGACGCTATCTATCACCTCTCCTTCGGAAAGAGCTATTTCAACCCCATTGCCACCCAGAATATCAGGCATGGGGAGGATTTCTTTGTCATAGAAGGCACATTCCAGCTCAACGGGAGGGAAGAAAAGATCGTCTGTTCCCTGAAACGAAACGTCAAGAAGGTCATCCGCCGAAATGGGAAGGCCTACGATAAACTATCTGAACATATTGGCCTGTTGCCTTTGGTGATCATCTCCCCGGCAGACAGGGACCTGATCATTGAGGGCAGTGAGACCCGAAGAAAATTCATGGATGGCGTCATCTCCCAGTCTGATCCCGAATATCTCCACGCCCTGATCACTTACCAGAAGGCAGTATCACAGCGAAATGCCCTCCTAAAATACTTTGCAGCCAACCATGTTTTCGACCCTAGCACTCTTGAGATCTACAACCAGCAGCTGCAGGTACACGGGCAATATATATACGAGAAACGGGCCGATTTCCTGAAAAATTTTGTCCCGGTCTTCCGGGAACAATACGGGCTGATCTCCGGGGGGAGTGAGATCGTCAATCTCGTCTATAATTCGGGCTTGCACGAAGCTTCCCTCTCTGATTTACTGGAGGCCAACCTGGAACGCGACAGAGCCCTTCAGTACACCAGTGTCGGGGTCCACAAGGACGACCTCGATTTTGAGATCGAATCGTACCCCATCAAGAAATTCGGGAGCCAGGGGCAACAGAAATCATACCTCATCGCCCTGAAATTTGCCCAGTTCCACCTTCTGAAAAAAACAGTGGGCACTACCCCTATCCTGTTGCTCGACGATATCTTCGACAAACTGGATGAGAACCGGGTCGCCCATATTATCTCCCTGGTGGAGGACGAGAATTTCGGGCAGATCTTCATCAGTGACACCCATGCTGACCGCACGGAAAAGATCATTAAAGAAATACATCAGACCTATAAAATGTTTCCTTTGTAATATGAGATCATTCTGCACCCTATTATTTATCCTTATGATGGTCTCCTGCAGGCAGGAGATCACAAAAGAAGACCTGGGTTACTTAGACGGGTACTGGGAGATAGAAGAAGTGGTTTTCCCATCTGGAGACAGCAAGAAGTACGACATCAGTACGACCGTAGACTATATCGAAACCTCCGGGATGTCCGGGTACCGCAAGAAGGTACAGCCCCTTCCGGATGGGAGTTTTATCACCTCGGACGATGCGGAACAGTTCACCATCTCCGTCAGGGACGGTAATTATTTTATGGAATACAGGAACGAGATGAGCGAGTGGGAAGAGAAGATCGAATCCCTGACCCCAACGAATTTCTCGGTGATCAATACAGATCAGATTCGCTATCTTTATAAAAGGTTTGAACCTATCAATCTGGACACGGATGGTTCGTAAAAAAAATAATGTAAGCCTGGGAGAGGCCCTGCAGGAATTTATCTCCTCCAACAAATTGCAAAAAGGGCTGGACAAGGTGCATGTAAGGGAGGCCTGGGCCAACCTGATGGGTAATGGAGTAAACAACTATACCACCGGAGTCGAGCTCAGGGATGGTACGCTCTATGTATCCCTATCTTCTTCTGTATTGCGGGAGGAACTCAGCCTGGGAAAATCCAAAATCATCGACCTGTTGAACGAAGAATTGGGAAGGGAAGTGGTAAGGAAGATCGTCCTTCGCTGAATACTTTCATCCAACAAAAAAGGCTTCCGTATACTGGAAGCCCTTTTTCAAAATCATTTGTACAGATCAATAGATCTCCCTTCCTGAGAAGTGGAATGCCCCTTCAATGGCAGCATTCTCATCACTGTCTGAGCCGTGTATAGCGTTTTCCCCTATATCCTTGGCATAAAGCTTTCGGATGGTACCTTCGGCTGCTTCGGCAGGATTGGTCGCACCTATCAGAGCCCTGAAATCCTCCACTGCGTTATCCTTTTCCAGGATGGCTGAAACGATTGGACCTCGGGTCATAAATTCAACCAGTTCATTGAAGAAAGGCCTCTCCTTATGAATGGCGTAGAATTCACGTGCATCCCTTTTGCTGAGCTGGGTATATTTCATGGCGATGATCTTGAATCCCGCAGAGGTGATCTTCTCCAGGATAGGCCCGATATGTCCGTTCTCCACGGCATCGGGTTTGATCATGGTAAATGTTCTGTTTCCTGTCATTCTTAAAAATTTTCGGCAAAAGTACGCTATCTTATCGCAACCTACAACATTAATACTGCTGCCAGAGTTCACCCAGGACCTCGCCATGATCCCCGACAATTTTGAAGTGTACCCGTTTTGTACTGAAATCGAATTCCAGTACCCCAAAACTCTTTTTTGAAACAACCTCCCCTATCCTGTACCGATTAGGTTCCCCTGAATAGGAGGAATAGACATGGGTCAGACCGCTGCTTGTGAAGTCGATCAGCGGAAAAGACAAACCATCGACAGCGGAGCTCGAAAATTCTGAGATATGCCGGTCTCCGGACAAGATGATGACCCCTTTCGCACCCGAGTCGACAATCGTTTTCTCAAGTCTGTCGACCTCGTGGGGAAAATTACCCCAGGTCTCAAACCCATGCTGGGAGGACAGAACCTGTATACTGCTTACAATTACGTTGAAGTCGGCATCCGAATTCCTGAGCTCCCCTTCCAGCCATGACCACTGTGCATTTCCCAGGACAGTACCTTCTCCATAAGTTCCGGGCTGGTATCTTTTACCCTTTTCCTCTGCCGGAGTCAGGGCCGTCCTGAAGTAGCGTGTATCGAGGACAAGAACTCTTATTTTACCTTCTGGCCTTATAAATTCGTGAGAAGCGTACACCCCTTCCCTCGCTCTTCTGGGATCATTCTCTTCCAATCCTAAAAAGTCCAGGAATACTTGCTGGCTGCCCTCCTTTGAGACGAACTCTACCCCCCCGTCATTCAAACCGTAATCATGATCATCCCAGGTACCGATAACCGGCACCTCTTCTAACACAGCCTTGTAGCCGGGCACCTCTCTTTGTGCTGAATACATAGCCGCGATCTCTGTGGGGTTACTGGTATCGGCATAGACGATGTCACCACCCCAGATCCATACATCCGGGTTGGCGGCGAGTACATCGTCCCACAGTCTGTTCCGTACATCGTGTTTGTTGCAGGAACCGAAGGTGATGGTGAAATCGCCAAATGCTTGCCGACTTTCCCCTGTGGGCAGGGATTTACAGGCAAGGAAGCAGAAGAAGATCGGGATAGCAAATACGTATTTCTTCATTGGTTTATATTTATTGCTAAGGTAAAAGAATACACCTACCCCGAAAAGCCCCTGTCTTTTTTTGGATAAATCGCAGATGATCCCCCGCTAGAAAATCCCAAGATCTTCTTTAAGGACGGTTCGTGTTGATATGTCAAATAGTCGTATCTTTGCACCCATGAATTCAGCCGATGCCAGGGCGTTGAATACCCTGCTTAGCACTCCGAAAAAAATAGCGATAGTCCCCCACAAGAACCCCGATGGTGATGCCATCGGAGCGGGCCTGGCCTTGTATCATTACCTGGTGATGAAAGGACACAACCCTGTAGTGATTAGCCCGAATGACTATCCTGAATTCCTCAAGTGGATGCCCGGGACAGAGGCTGTCATGAACTTTGAAAAACAGGAAGAGGAGGCCACAGCATTCCTAAAAACGGCAGCGGTGGTCTTCACCATCGATTTCAACGATCTCTCCAGAGTTGGTAAGATGCAGGAGATCCTGCAAGAACTGCAAGCGCCCTTCGTGATGATCGACCACCATCAGAGTCCGGCAGACTACGCCCGTATCAGGTATTCAGATCCGACCATGAGTTCTACTTGCGAGATGATCTTCCACACCGTAGAAGCTCTTGGCGGGAAGGACGAGATCACCCCTCAGATAGCCGATTGCCTTTATGCCGGGATCCTTACCGATACAGGTTCCTTTAAATACGCCTCCACTTCGAGCCTGACTCACAGAGTGGCGGCATTTCTCATAGAAAAGGGAGCCAGAAATTCTGAGATCCACCGTTTGATCTTTGACACCAATACCCCCGGAAGGCTTCACTTGCTGGGATGTGCCCTGAACAATATGGTGATCCTGCCGGAATACAGCACGGCTTACATCACGCTGAGCCAGGACGAGCTAGACAGGCACCAATTCAAAAAAGGGGATACAGAAGGATTTGTGAATTACGGCCTAACCCTGGCGGGGATCAGGCTGGCGGTGATCTTTATTGAGAACAAGGACGAAGGGATCATCAAGATCTCCTTGCGATCTGAAGGCGATTTTTCGGTCAATGAATTTGCGCGGGCCTACTTTAACGGGGGAGGCCATACCAATGCAGCCGGCGGAAAAAGTGAACAATCCATGGAGGATACTGTCGCCTATTTCAGGAGCCTGCTCCCGAAACACCAAAAAGAACTGAACAAATGAGAAAGGTCTTACCCTTATTTTTGGCACTTCTGGTCCTGGCCTGCCAGGGACCGGAACCCAGAAGGCCTGTGAAAGTAAAATCAGGTTCCTTTATCAAAGAATCCGTAGAAAGGAATAAAAAATTACTGGCAGAAGAAGAGGAACGCATCCAAAGGATCATTAAAACAGACAGCCTGAAAGAGTACATGCCCAGTTCTGAGGGTAGCTGGTATGCCTATGAGCTAAAAAATGAGGTCTCTGATTACACGCCCCAGACCGATGACCTCGTGAGATTCACTTACACCTTGCTCACCCTGGACAATGATACGATCTACACCCAAAAAGAGATAGGGCTGCAATCCTACAAAGTGGATAAACAGGAACTATTCCCCGGATTGCGCAACAGCATCAAACTCTTGAAGGAAGGGGAAATTGCGATCTTCCTCTTTCCCTCATCCCTCGGATACGGATATATTGGCGATAAAAACAAGATCGGGGTAAACGTCCCCCTCAAAGCCGTGATCACAGTCCGTGAGATCGAAAGAGATACGAATAACGAAACACCATAAATTGACATAAAATGAAGAATATACTTATCCTGTTAACCGCGATGATGATCACCCTGGCAGGGTGTAAATCGAGCCAGTATACCCACCTGGGGGATGGTCTGTTTGCGGACATCAAAACGACAAAAGGTGACATTATTGTGAAACTGGAACACGATAAAACTCCTGTGACCGTGGCCAACTTCGTCTCCCTGGCAGAAGGCACGAACCCTTTTGTGAGCGAACAATACAAGGACAAAAGATACTACGACGGAGTGCTGTTCCACCGGGTGATGGCCGACTTTATGATACAGGGTGGAGATCCCACCGCACAGGGAACCGGGTCCCCCGGGTATCGTTTTAAAGACGAGATCGTCGATTCGCTCCGGCACGACAGGCCCGGGATCCTATCCATGGCCAACGGAGGCCCAAAAACTAATGGGAGCCAGTTCTTTATCACGTTGAAGCCCACACCCTGGCTGGACGGAAAGCACGCGGTCTTCGGGGAGGTTGTCGAAGGGATGGATGTCGTCGATTCTATCGGGGTGGTAGAGACCAACGACAGGGACAGACCCCTGACGGACGTGGTGATGAAGGAAGTACAGATCATCAGGAATGGCAGAGAGGCTAAGAATTTTGACGCGGTCAAGATCATGAGCGATTATTTCGCAGAGGAGGAAGCCGCTATCGCTGCTTTTGAAAAGATGAAAAAGGACTTTGCCAATGAGATCGCCGATCAAAAGAATGAGACCGAGGCCTTGCCCTCAGGATTAAAGTTAATGGTCCTCGAAGAAGGGACAGGTGAAAAACCCAAGGTAGGGCAAAAGGTTTTGGTGAACTATGCCGGTTACCTTGAGAACGGAGAACTGTTCGATAGTAATTACGAGGCAGTAGCTTTAAAATATGGCGTATTCGATTCCAAGAGAAAGATGGGAGGAGGCTACGAACCTTTCCCTATGGATTACAGCCCGGAAGCCAGCCTGATCCCGGGCTTCAAGGAGGGTCTGCTCTCCATGAAAGTAGGCGACAAGGTCAGATTGTTTATCCCCCCTCACCTGGGTTACGGACAACAGGGCTTTGGACCCATCCCACCCAATTCAGATCTGGTCTTCGACCTGGAGATCACCGGCCTTTACGGCGAGTAAGAAATAGCCCCCGCGATTGCGGGGGTTTTTTTATTATACCCTGGGAGTTTCCAGCAAAACCTTCTGGAGAAAGGTCCAGAATTTCTGAACCGAGGAGATCTGTACCCGTTCATCAGGAGAATGCGCTCCTTTGATATTGGGCCCGAAACTGATCATATCCATTTCCGGATAATGGCTGCCCAGGATCCCGCATTCGAGTCCGGCATGGCAGGAAACCACTCTGGGTTCTTCGGCAAATAGCAGTTTGTACTGTTCAGTGAGTACTTTCAGAATTTCCGAGTCCGGATCCGGGGTCCATCCCGGATAATCCCCGCTAAGGGTTACCTGATATCCGGCGAGTTCGAAGACAGAAGCGAGTCCGTTAGCCAGGTCCATCTTGGCCGATTCCACAGAGGAGCGGGTAAGGCAGGCAATTTTTATCCTGCCATCCAGAACCTCCACCCGTGCCAGGTTGTTAGAAGTTTCCACGAGTCCGTCTATAGCCCTGCTCATGGCAAACACCCCGTTGTGCACCCCGTATACGGCCTGCAACAGTCTATCTCGGTCCTCCGCCCCCATCATCATCCCGCTTTGTGACTTTTCTTTGATGCTGATCTGAAGATCGGGCTCGGTGGGGGCCAGTTCTTTCTGTATCTCCCCGATCAGCTCATTTATCGCCTTGAACACCTCTTTCTGTCCATTCGACAGGGCAAAATACGCATTGCTCTCCCTCGGAATCGCATTGCGTAAGCCACCCCCATCGATTCCGATCAGGAAAAGATCTCCCGCTTTAGAGCCGGCAAACAGGAGGCGGTTCATGATCTTGTTGGCATTACCCAGACCACGGTGAATGTCCATCCCGCTATGACCACCCTGCAGACCTTTGACCTCAAGGTGATAGGTCTTGGCACCTTTTGGGACTTCTCTCTGAGGATACGTTCCGGTGGCCGTCACATCGATACCGCCGGCACAGCCGATATCAATCTCATCGTCCTCTTCCGTATCCAGATTCAAAAGGATACTGCCCTTCAGAACGTCGCTCTCCAGGCCTTTGGCCCCTGTCATTCCCGTCTCCTCGTCTATGGTGAATAAAGCTTCCAGGGGTGGATGAGGAATGTCGTCGCTACCCAGGATAGCCATGATGGCTGCCACCCCCATGCCGTTGTCTGCTCCCAGGGTTGTTCCCCTTGCCCTGACCCAGTCTCCATCGACATACATCTCTATCCCCTGCTCCTCAAAATTAAAGTCGGTCGTATTATTCTTCTGGTGGACCATGTCCAGGTGGGACTGGAGTACGACAGTCTTACGATTCTCCATGCCTTTTGTGGCCGGTTTCCGGATGATAACATTACCCACGCCATCCTTAAAGGTCTCCAGATTCAGCGACCTCCCGAAATCGAGCATAAAAGCGATGACCCGTTCTTCTTTCTTAGATGGCCTGGGTACAGCATTGAGTTGTGCGAAGTACTTCCAGACGGAGGTGGGTTGTAAGGAGTGGATGTCCATAAAATTTTCGTTTTGAGGCTCAAAAATACAATGCTAGCATGAATCCCGCTTCTAAAAATGGGTAAATTTACGCCCATGAATTATCGGTTGAAGAATGCCATTGTCCTCTCCCTGCCCGTCCAGATCCTGCTGGTCAGCTGGATTACGAGATACCCGGAGGTCATTGAGAATTATTACAGCCTTGGTATCTATCCCTACATCTCTGCAGTTTTGAGGTGGCTGTATGGATGGATCCCTTTTTCTCTGGGAGATATCCTCTACACATTGCTTCTTTTGGTTACGGGGAGGTATCTGTACCTGCACTGGTTGGAGATACGCACAAAACCGCTTTCCTTCCTCAGGGATTTGTTGGTGGTATTTTCCATTGCCTACTTTTCCTTCCACCTGCTTTGGGGTTTGAATTATTACCGGCAGCCGCTCTCCAAAACCCTTGGCTTGCGCA
This sequence comes from Muriicola marianensis, assembly GCF_014638095.1. Taxonomy (GTDB): domain Bacteria; phylum Bacteroidota; class Bacteroidia; order Flavobacteriales; family Flavobacteriaceae; genus Muriicola; species Muriicola marianensis. The sequence goes on along the minus strand of NZ_BMFH01000002.1, from coordinate 397,299 downwards.
ATTCATATACCACGGAAGAACTCACTGCCTTTACGGCTGTCCTTACCGAAAAGACCAACGAACTGCAGGCCAAACTTTCTGAAGCAGACAGTATACAGGTAGTCGTCCCTTTCAAAAGACAGGAGATCTTTGAAATGGTCTCGTCTGATTACCGTCCTTTACCGACGGAATTCCCAGAATTCGAATACAGCAACCCCAGTGTAAAGGGTTCACTTTACAGCCTGGCGCTGACCTACATGGGCTACGGGGGATATCTCAACCCCTTTACCCTTGAGGCTCAGGTGAATCAGAAGATACCCATGTCGAGATTCCCTGTGGTCAGCTGCCACGAGATCGCCCATCAGCTGGGTTATGCAGCCGAGAACGAAGCTAATTTTATCGGTTATCTGGCGGCCCTTAACCAGGGAGATCCACGCCTGAGATATTCGGCACTTTCCTATGCATTGGGTTATTGCCTGTCTGAACTTCGCGCTCTGGATGAAGAATTGTTTGAAGAGGCCTACTCCCGAGTAAATCCCGGGATAAAAAAGGATTACGAGGAGCTTAGCGCCTTCTGGAAAGCCTATGAAAACCCCCTGGAGCCGATCTTTAAATTGACATTTAATGCCTTCCTCAAAGCCAACAACCAGGCTGCGGGCATCCGGAGTTACAACCTGGTGGTGGCCCTCCTTGTCGCTTACCACGAAGAATCGCCTTTATAGTCCTGATCTGCCCCGGATTCTCCCTGTTTTTTGTTAAAAAAAATGTAACGCGGTCTCATTTTTTCACAGTTCGTTTAATTTTAGCCGTTAACTAAAAATCCAGGCACATATGAAAATGAAGTATTTTGTACTGGCCTTTGCCTGGCTCAGTACATGTACCCTGTTTTCTCAGGACTATTTCCCCAAGAATGACGGGGTAAAGGCCGAGAATAACAATTACACGGCTCTGACTCATGCCCGAATCTACGTGAGTCCCTCACAGGTCATCGAAGACGGCACTCTGTTGATCCGAAATGGAAAAGTGGTATCTGTAGGCACCAATGTAAATATCCCTGCTAATTCGGTAAGGATCGACCTGAAAGGCAAGTACATTTATCCCTCTTTCATCGATGTGTATTCTACATTCGGGGTGGAGCAGCCCAAGCGGCCATCCGGAGGTGGAAGATCCGCACAGTACGATCCCTCCAGGGAGGGATTTTACTGGAATGACCACATCATGCCGGAGGCGGATGCGATCAATTCCTTTACCTATAATGACAAGGACGCCAAAGCCCTGCGTGAGGCAGGTTTTGGGGTTGTCAACTCCCACATTCAGGATGGGATCGCCCGAGGAAGCGGGGTCCTGATCGCATTGAGGGCCGAAGGAAATGACGCCGAACGAATCGTGGATGACAACTCAGCTCAGTACTTTTCCTTTGATCGCAGTATCATAAAGAACCAGTCTTATCCCACTTCCCTAATGGGAGCTATGGCCCTGCTCAGGCAGATGTACAATGATGCCTCCTGGTACCAGAAAGGGATGGTAGCTACCAAAGACCGTTCCCTTGAGGCCCTGATAGAAAACAGGGGTATGATGCAGATCTTTGCGGCCGGAGATGCGGGGCATGTACTGCGTGCAGATAAGATCGGGGATGCTTTTGGCGTTCAATACGCCATCCTCGGTGGCGGTAACGAGTTTGAAATGATTGACGAGATCAAAGCCACCAATGCCAAACTGATCATCCCGCTGAACTTCCCGGATGCCTATGATGTTTCGGATCCCTTCCAGGCCGACTATGTGGCGCTTAAGGATATGAGATACTGGAACCAGGCACCTTCCAATCCCAAGGTACTGGCAGAAAATGGGGTGGCGTTCAGCATCACCCTCCATGATCTGAAAAGCCCCTCTGAACTCAAAGACAAGCTCGCGAAGGCGATCACCTACGGACTATCTGAAACCAAAGCCCTGGAGGCTCTTACCACCGTACCTGCCTCCATCCTAGGCAAGTCTGATCTTATCGGCTCCCTTCAGGCCGGTCGCTATGCCAACTTCCTGATCACCTCAGGGAATGTGTTCGACAAGGAGACTACCCTTTACGAGAACTGGGTCCAGGGACAAAAGCACATCGTAAACCCCATGGATCAGAAAGACATTCGGGGGACATACGACCTGAGGGTGAGCGGAGAGACCTATGAACTCGCCATCAGCGGAGAACCTTCAAAACCCAAGGCCGAGATCAAACAGGATACGGTAAAAATAGAATCAAAATTCAAGTACGACGGCGACTGGGTCACCCTTACCCTTACCACACCCGATGAAGAGGTCTACAGGATGACGGCCAGGATTACGCCAGGGGAGGACAATTTAAGTGGTAGGGTTTTGTTGCCCAACGGTGGAGATTCTACCTTTTCGGCTGCTAAAAAAGCAGGGCCGGAAGAGAAATCCTCTGAGAAGAAAGAAGAAGTGGCCGGGCCTCCGGTGGTCATGCCTGTCAAATTCCCCAATGTGGGCTATGGGTATGCCCAGAGGAAGACCGCGGAAGACATCCTGTTCCGGAATGCGACTGTTTGGACCGGAGAATCCGAGGGAATCCTTCAGAATACTGATGTGCTTGTACGGAATGGCAAGATCGCGAGGATCGGGCAAAACCTGAGTCCGGGGAGTGCGAAAGTGATCGATGCCACCGGAAAACACCTAACGGCGGGGATCATTGACGAGCACAGCCACATAGCGGGACTCGCCATCAATGAGGCCGGTCAGAATTCTTCGGCTGAGGTAAAGATGACCGATGTGGTCGACCCTAAGGATATGGACCTTTACCGCAATCTGGCAGGAGGTGTGACTACCGTACAACTCCTCCATGGTTCTGCAAATCCCATTGGTGGAAGGTCTGCCATCCTTCGACTTAAATGGGGAGAATCTGCCGATAAGCTCATCTTTGAGAATTCACCCAAGTTCATCAAGTTCGCCCTTGGGGAGAATGTCAAGCAGAGTAACTGGAGCAGCAATTCACGTTTTCCGCAGACGCGGATGGGGGTTGAGCAGGTCTTTGTGAACTACTTTCAGCGGGCTAAAGAATACGACGCCCTGAAAAAAAGCGGCAAACCCTACCGGTATGACGAAGAAATGGAGGTGCTGGCCGAAATCCTCAACGGGGAACGTTTTATCAGCTGCCACTCCTATGTGCAGAGCGAGATCAATATGCTGATGAAGGTGGCCGAGAAATTCGGTTTTCGGGTCAATACCTTTACGCATATCCTCGAAGGGTACAAGGTGGCCGATAAGATGGCCGAGCACGGGGTGGGAGGATCCACCTTCAGTGACTGGTGGGCCTATAAGTTCGAAGTGAATGACGCCATCCCCTACAACGCAGCTATCATGGCCAGTGAGGGGGTAACCGTGGCGATCAACAGTGACGATGCGGAAATGTCGAGGCGACTCAACCAGGAAGCCGGAAAGACCATCAAATACGGTGGTATGTCTGAAGAAGAAGCCTGGAAGACCGTGACCCTCAACCCCGCCAAGCTCCTGCATATCGATGACCGCGTAGGAAGCATTAAAGTAGGTAAGGAAGCAGATCTGGTGCTGTGGAATGCTCATCCCATGTCTGTCTACGCCAAGGCTGAAAAGACCCTTATACAGGGGGTCACGTACTTCGACCTGGAAGAGGATAAAGCCCTGAGGGAGGCGATCAAAAAAGAACGCAGCCAGTTGGTTAAAATGATGATAGACGAGAAGAACGGAGGCAGCAAAACACAACGTCCCGTACAGCGCAAAAAGGAAAGATTCAATTGTGACAGTTTATAACAGGAACACCATGAAAAATTTGAAATATATCGCACTAGCCCTTTTTATAGGGTTCTATCAGAATACTTCGGGACAACAGACCCCGGCTCCAGCCCAGTCTGAGGTCATATCGGTGACCGGTGCCACTGCCCATATCGGTGACGGCACGGTTATCGAGAACTGTACCCTCGTTTTCGAGAATGGAAAAATATCGGCCCTTGGCGCAGGGGTGAGTCCGCAGGGCAGGGTGATCAACGCTACCGGAAAACATGTGTATCCGGGTTTCATCGCCCCTGGAAAGTCGCTTGGTCTTATTGAGATCAATGCAGTAAGGGCCAGTGATGACCAGGATGAGATCGGCAGCCTGATACCCCACGTGAGAAGCCTTATTGCCTACAACGCGGAATCCAAGGTGGTGGAGAGCATGAGGCCAAACGGTGTCCTTATAGGCCAGATCACCCCCCAGGGTGGCAGGATCTCAGGTACATCTTCCATCGTACAATTCGATGCCTGGAACTGGGAAGACGCAGCCGTTAAAGTGGATGACGGTATCCACCTAAACTGGCCAAACACCTTCAGGCGGGGTCGCTGGTGGCTTGGTGAGGACCGCGGATATCAGCCCAATAAGGATTATCAGGAACAGGTAGAGGAAGTCCTGTCCTTCCTGAAGAATGCCAGGGTCTACGGCAACGGCCAGGGTGCGCCTGTGAATCCGGCCTTTGAAGCTTCTCAGGGGCTGTTCAACGGATCTAAGCGCCTCTATGTGTATGCACAGGATGAGAAACAGATCGTAGACGCCATCACTTCACTGAAGGAAACAGGAATAGATAAAATGGTCCTTGTAGGAGGGTATCACGCCCACAGGGTAACAGATCTACTCAAGAAGCACAATATACCGGTCCTCGTGAACTTTACTCACACCCTGCCGGAATTTGATGACGATGATTACGATTTTACCTTTAAACTTCCAAAAATGCTGGTAGACGCTGGTTTGCTGGTGGCCCTGCAAAATGCGGAGGCCTCCAACTTCCAGACCCGAAACCTGCCCTTCTATGCCGGGCAGGTGGTAGGACAGGGACTGGACAAGGAAGTGGCCCTGCAGCTGATCAGCGGCAACAGCGCAAAGATCCTGGGGATCGATGACAGCTACGGCACCCTTGCCACAGGCAAAAGTGCCACCTTCTTCATTTCCGAAGGGGATGCACTCGACATGAGGGGGAACCAACTCACCCACGCTTTTATAGACGGGCGAGAGATCTCCCTGGAAACGCATCAGACAGAGCTTTGGAAGCGGTATATGGGTAAGTATAACGCGGACTAAACTAAAAAAGGGGCTTCGGCCCCTTTCTTAATTTTCAGGCTGCACGGGCTTCCTGATCACAGCCCCTTCAGGCATGGCGAACATGGAAGGATCTTCCTGAGTCCCACTCAGGACAACCTGTTGAAATTCCACTGTATTTCTTGCCACACTGGGCCATCCATCCTCCACCTCGTACCAGGTCATTGAACCGGGTAAGCGGAGTCCGGATACGGATATCCAGTCGTCATACCGAATAAAATGCACATCATCCGACGGTTTTCCTGTCCGGTAAGTCACCGTATAGCCCAACCAAGACATACTATTGGAATCCGGGTCGTAATAAAGAAAATATTCGTCCTCAGGAGAGGTGCCGACCTCATCCTCGTATCTGATACCGATTCCGGGATAGGATTTTCCGTTAAAGGTTAAAGGTTCGGTCTCAAAGTACTCTATTCCCGGGTCGGCCAGGACAAAGGGCATGGCGTAGAAATAGAACATGAGGTTGTGATAAAAGACCGGATCTCCTTTGTAGGCGCCATCCGGATCCCGGAGCCAGACCTCTTTCCCGTCATAACCCATGCTGTAGGTATCGGTTTCAATAAGATCCTTCCTGGAATAGAGATCTATGTGGTGTTTTTCGATTCCGGAATTTTTAGGGATCTCATAGCTCAGGTACCTCTGCCTTTTCCAGAGATCTAGCCCCCCGTGCGCCTGGAATACCCCGTCTAAGGCTTTTGGGTAGCGTGCTGTTTCGACTTTGACCTCATCAGAGGTTTTCTCTACAATGGAAGTCTCTTCTTTCGGGGCCTGCTTACAATTGATAAGAAGAAAGCCCAAAATCCAGAATATTGTCTTGTACATGGTAAAACGATTTTTTTATTTGTCGGGAATGCGTTCTTAAATTTACAGTTTCCTGTATTTTTAACCCCATGCAACCTCCTAAAAAGATAAGCAGTCTACAGAATCCTCTGGTACGCCAGGTTACCCAACTCAAGCATAAGAACAGGGAACGCGGCAAGACCGGACTTTTTGTACTGGAAGGTCAAAGGGAACTGTCAATGGCGCTCAAGGGGGGGTACCGGATCGAGACCATCCTGATCTATCCGGAATTCTTTCCTCTTGAGGAAGCTAAAAAATTCCTGACAGGCCGGGCTGAACAAGCTGAACTCATTGAACTCAGCAAAGATGTTTACCAAAAACTGGCCTACAGAGAAAAGACCGAAGGTGTCCTTGCCATTGCCAGGACCAAGGACCACAGTCTCAATTCTCTGGAACTGCCGGAAGATCCGCTCATTTTGATCGCAGAGGCGGTTGAGAAACCCGGAAATCTCGGTGCGCTGCTAAGAACGGCCGATGCAGCCAAGCTGGATGCCGTCATAATTGCCGACCCAAAAGGGGACCTCTATAACCCAAACACGGTACGCTCCAGCGTGGGGTGTCTTTTTACAGTCCCAGTAGCCACAGCTTCCTCAAAGGAGGTACTGGCTTTTCTCAGGCGACGGGGCATAAAGGTCTATTCCGCTACCCTTACCAGGGCCATCCCCTACACCTCTGTGGATTACACGGGAGGCTGTGCCATTGCTGTAGGGACCGAATCCACCGGACTATCAGAGATCTGGACAAACCAGGCAGAGGAAAGGGTGGTCATTCCCATGGAGGGGGAGATAGACTCCATGAACGTCTCCGTCTCGGCAGCAATCCTTATCTTTGAGGCCAAAAGGCAGCGTCTCTCCTCTGTCGGATAAGTGCCTATCCATCCCTTTATATGAACAGTATTACCCTTTTTTACCTCATCATTGCCATCCTGGTCGTCGAGTTTCTGGTAGATACCCTGATGGATTACCTCAATTCAAGGCGATTTGGAGATCCCGTACCCGAAGAATTGTCAGATGTATATGACCCTGAGGAGTACACCCGGTCTCAGGCTTATAAAAAAGCCAATTATTCCTTCGGACTGGTCTCTTCCACCTTCTCTATCATCCTTATAATAGTCTTTCTGAGCCTGGGAGGATTTCAATGGGTCGACCAACTCGTCCGGCAGGTTACGGATAATCCAATCGGCATGGCCCTGTTATTCTTTGGGATCATTATGCTCGGAAGCGACCTGCTGATGACCCCTTTTGCATATTACAGGACTTTTGTGATCGAAGAACGGTTTGGCTTCAACAAAAGTAACCTCAGGCTGTTTATAACAGATAAGATCAAAGGATGGCTGTTATTGGGCATTCTGGGAGGTGGTGTCCTGTCGCTGGTCATTCTCTTTTTCCAGAGGACCGGCAGTAATTTCTGGTTGTATGCCTGGGGGCTGATCGCCGTGTTCTCAGTTTTTTTGAACCTGTTTTACAGCAAACTCATAGTGCCCCTGTTTAACAAGCAGGAACCCCTGGAGGAAGGCAGCCTGAAACAGAGTATACAGGATTATGCCGGGAAGGTGGGATTTGAACTGGAGAAGATCTTTGTGATAGACGGTTCCAAGAGATCTACCAAAGCCAATGCCTATTTTTCAGGGTTTGGGAGGCAAAAACGAGTTACCCTGTACGACACTCTGATCCAGGACCTGGAGGAAGATGAGATCGTCGCCGTCCTCGCCCACGAAGTAGGGCATTACAAGAGACGCCATATCATCTCCAACCTGCTGGTCTCTACCGCCCTTACGGGATTCACCCTTTTCCTTCTTTCCCTTTTTATCAACAATCCTGAGGTGTCTATGGCCATTGGGGTTGAACAACCGAGTTTCCACGCCGCACTCATCGGTTTTGGACTACTGTACAGTCCGGTTTCACAGCTGACCGGCCTGGCCATGAACTACATGTCAAGGCAGTTCGAGTATCAGGCCGATCGGTATGCGAGAGAGACCTTTGGAAGTCGACCTCTTATCCATTCCCTGAAAAAACTTTCGAGGAACAGCCTGAGTAACCTCACCCCCCACCCGGCTTATGTATTCATGCACTACTCCCACCCGCCACTCATCGCCCGTGTCCGCAGGCTGCAGGCATGATTTTTGTTGATTACTCCAAAAGATTGTGTAATTTTAAGATATGAGGAGTGAAACTGTAGTAGACAGGGAAAACCGGGAAATTGCCAAGCAGTACAAGGAATTGCTGCGCATCAGTTACCAGACCCTTACGCCCCAGGACAAAAAACTGATCCGATCTGCATTTGATGTGGCCGTGGATGCCCATAAGAATCAGCGACGGAAATCGGGAGAAGCCTATATTTTCCATCCCATAGCGGTTGCCAAGATCGTGGCCTCCGAGATCGGTCTGGATGCCGTGTCCATTGCCTCTGCCCTGCTCCACGATGTGGTGGAGGATACAGAATACACCCTGGACGATATCGAACGACTCTTCGGGGAGACGGTGGCCAGGATCGTAGACGGACTGACCAAGATCGCCCACCTCAAAAAAGACACAAACATCTCCCAGCAGGCGGAGAATTTCCGGAAGATGCTGCTGACCCTGCACGACGATGTAAGGGTGATCATCATCAAGATAGCCGACCGGTACCACAACATGCTCACCATGGAATCCATGCCGGAGGACAAGCAGGTGAAACTCGCTTCGGAAACCCTGTATATCTATGCCCCTCTGGCCCATAGGATAGGGCTGTACAACATCAAAACGGAACTGGAAGACCTCAGTTTAAAATACACAGAACCAGAAGTTTACCAGGACATACAGAACAAGATAGAGGAGACCAAGGAAGAGCAGCAAAAGTATATAGACGACTTTTCCAATATTATCAAGGCATCCCTGGACAAGGAGAAACTCAAATACTCCATCAAAGGCCGGATGAAATCCATCTTTTCCATCCGCCGGAAGATGAACACCCAGAACGTATCCTACGAGGAGATCTACGATAAATTTGCGATCCGTATCATCTACAAATCAGACCGGAAGAATGAGAAATTTCTAGCCTGGAAGATCTATTCCATCGTCACGGACCATTTTACGCCCAATCCAACCCGATTGAGGGATTGGATCTCCTCCCCTAAATCAACCGGGTACGAAGCCCTGCACATCACGGTGATGGGGCCCCAGGGGAAATGGGTGGAGGTACAGATCCGCAGTGAGCGTATGCACGAGATCGCTGAGAAAGGCTATGCCGCCCATTTTAAGTACAAACACGGCGACCAGAAGGAACAGGGTATTGAGGAATGGCTGAACCGGCTGCAGGAGGCTCTGGAGAATTCAAACGGGAGTGCCGTAGACTTCGTGGAAGAATTTAAACTCAACCTGTATTCGAAGGAGATCTTTGTCTTTACGCCCAAGGGAGAGCTGATCTCCCTGCCAAAAGGGGCCACTCCTATCGACTTTGCCTTTAACATCCACACTGAAGTAGGGATGCGCACCAGGGGAGCCCGTGTCAATGGAAAGCTCGTTCCCCTGAGTACTTCCCTGAAAAGCGGGGACCAGGTAGAGGTCATTACTTCAGACAGCGCAAAACCCAACCAGAACTGGCTCGACTATGCAACAACGGCCAGGGCAAGGTCTAAGATCAAGGCCTCCCTGAGGGACGAAAAGAAAGCGGTAGCCGAAGAAGGCAAGGAGATCCTGAGGAGGAAGTTGAAATCCCAGAAGGTAACCCTGAATGAGGATTCCATCAACAAAATGGTGGTCTTTTTCAAACTCAAAACGAGTCTAGACCTTTTCTACAGGGTGGGGATAGGTTCCATCGACAACCAGATGATCAAGGACTTTGCCTCCTCCTACAACAACGCTTTCATCAGTTTCTTCAAGAACCGAATGCGGAAAAAACCGGTTCCGGAGGATGTGGACAAGGACGAGATCACTTCCAAATACGACATGCTCGTTTTTGGAAAAGAGGAAGAAAAACTGGAGTACAAGCTCTCACAATGTTGCAACCCTATTCCGGGAGACGAGGTTTTTGGGTTTATCAGTGTGAATGACGGGATAAAGGTGCATAAGAAGAACTGCCCGAATGCCATACAGCTGCAATCCAATTACGCATACCGGATCATCAGTGCGAAGTGGATCGATTCTACTCAGGAAGAGTTTACGGCCGAGATCAAGCTAACAGGCCTCGACAACCTCGGTCTGATCAATGAGATCACAGAGATCATCTCGGATCACATGCACGTAAATATGAAGAATCTGAATTTTGACACCGATGGAGGAACCTTTTCCGGCAGGATCACCGTTGTGGTCAAAAATAAGGGCATCTTGAAAAAATTGATCGATAATCTGAAAGCTGTAAAGGGGATCGATAAAGTGACCAGAACCTGACCTGATAAGGGGTGTTTTGGGCCCGTAAATGGGCCGTTTTTTAATTTTTTTAGCTTTACCTTTGCACTGGAATGCAGCCGAACCAAATTCTATGGGAAATAAGGATCAGGAAATCGTAAAAAACGTATTCACGGCCTTTCTGGAAGAGAATAATCACAGGAAGACCCCGGAGCGATATGCCATTCTTCAGGAGATTTACGATACGGACAACCATTTTGATATCGAGTCGCTCTATATCAAGATGAAGAACAAGAACTACCGGGTTAGCCGGGCCACCCTCTACAACACTATTGAGCTGCTGCTTGAATGTAAACTTGTGCGCAAGCACCAGTTCGGGAAGAATCAGGCCCAGTATGAAAAATCCTATTTTGACAGGCAACATGACCACGTCATCCTGACCGATACGGGAGAAGTGGTCGAATTCTGCGACCCGCGTATCCAGTCGATCAAAAAAACCATAGAAGAGGTATTCGATATCAAGATTAACAATCATTCGCTTTACTTTTACGGCACAAGGAACCAGCCCGAAGAGGCGAAATAATTAGACTTAATAAATGGCGGTAGATTTGCTACTCGGTCTTCAATGGGGAGACGAAGGAAAAGGGAAGATCGTAGACGTCCTGACGAAAAATTACGATATCATAGCCAGATTCCAGGGAGGGCCCAATGCGGGTCACACCCTCGAGTTCGACGGTCACAAACACGTACTGCACACCATCCCGTCGGGCATTTTCCACGATGAGGCGGTCAATGTGGTGGGAAACGGCGTGGTCATAGACCCCGTGATATTCCGGAAGGAACTGGCCGCCCTGGACAAGTTCGAGATCGACATAAAGTCGCGCCTGCTCATCTCCCGCAAAGCCCATCTTATTCTCCCGACTCACAGGTTGCTGGATGCCGCTTCAGAAACTGCCAAAGGCAAGGCTAAAATCGGTTCCACTTTGAAGGGCATTGGCCCCACCTATATGGATAAGACCGGGAGGAACGGGCTGAGAGTGGGCGACCTGGAACTCAGCAACTGGAAGGACAGATACCGGGCTTTGGCAGACAAGCACGAAGCGATGATCCACTTCTACGATGTAGACATACAATACAATCTGCAGGAACTGGAAGCCGAGTTCTTTTCGGCCGTGGAAGTCCTGAAGAAACTCACCTTTATCGACAGTGAAGAATACCTTTTCCAGGCTCAGAAAGCCGGGAAGTCAATTCTTGCGGAAGGGGCACAGGGCTCCCTCCTGGATATCGATTTCGGGACATATCCTTACGTGACCTCGTCCAACACTACGGCAGCTGGGGCGTGTACCGGACTGGGGATCGCACCGAACAGGATCAACAAGGTCTTCGGCATTTTCAAGGCCTACACCACCCGTGTGGGCAGCGGACCATTCCCTACCGAACTTTTTGACGAGGACGGCAAGACCATGGGGAGGGTCGGCAATGAGTTTGGTGCCACTACCGGAAGGCCGAGGCGCTGTGGGTGGTTAGACCTGGTTGCGCTTAGGTACGCCGTTCAGATCAATGGGGTTACCCACCTGATGATGATGAAGTCTGACGTGCTCAGCGGATTTGAAACCATCAAAGTATGTACGGCCTACCACTACCAGGGGAAAAAGATCCACCACCTGCCCTTCAACATAGAGGCCTCGGAAGTGACCCCTGTGTATGCCGAATTCAAAGGCTGGAAACAGGACCTGACCAGGATGAACTCTGAAGAACAGCTTCCTCAGAATCTGATCACCTATATCGAATTCCTGGAAGAATCCCTGGAAGTTCCCATCCAGATCGTCTCCGTAGGGCCAGACCGAACCCAGACCATTCACAGGGAACTGGCAGTATCCTGATCGCCCGGGAAAGGGGAAGTATTAAAACTGTACTAAAGAAAATCCGGCTGCTTCAAAAAATCCTATTTTTGGTTAAAAGAAAGCGTTTGAAAGGAATCCTCTGCATAATCCTTCTTTGCATCTCCTTACATTGGACCCTTGCCCAGGATCCGGAACCCCAGCAACGACAGATCAACATTGTCTACGGGGCCAACTTCACCAAGGACGAAGCCAGATATCCCGGGGCATCCATCTTCAGCAAGGACGACCGGCAGGTGCAGTTCGAGCACCAGGGGGCCGATCTCTGGTGTGATATCGCCATCTTTTATCAGAAGGAGAACAAACTGAGAGCCATCGGAAATATCAGGCTTGTACAAGGTGATTCTATATTGATGACCAGCGGCAAGATCGATTACGACGGCAACGAGAAACTGGCCAAGGCCTGGGAAAAAGTAATGCTGAAGAATGCCGACATGACCCTGAGGACAGATACTCTGTTCTTCGACAGGGAAAACCAGGAAGCCTATTACCGGAGTCAGGGGACCATCGTCGACTCCGCTAATACACTGACCAGCAGGATTGGTCGATATTTTATGGAGCCAAAAAAATACCAGTTCCTGCAAAACGTGAAGATCAGAAACCCGGAATACACCGTAGAATCGAGTCAACTTGATTATTATACCCTATCCAAAAATGCTTATATGTACGGGCCTTCGACCATCACAGGAGAGACCTATAAACTCTATTTCGAGAGGGGGTTTTACGATACGAAGGTGGAGACCGGGTACGGGATCAAGAACACGAAGATCAACTACAACAACCGTATCATCGAGGGAGACAGTGTGTATTTCAACAAAGCCCGGGAATTTGCCTCGGCCACCAACAATATCAAGGTCACCGATACGATCAACAACGGGGTGATAAGGGCGCATTACGCAGAGGTCTACAAGGCAAAAGATTCGGTCTTTGCAACAAAACGTGCCGTCTCCGTGAGCCTGGTAGAACAGGATTCACTCTACATTCACGGTGATACCCTGATGATCACCGGAAAACCCGAAGAGCGAATCCTACGGGCGTTCAGGAATACCAAGTTCTACAAGACCGACCTGAGCGGGAAATGCGATTCCCTTCACTTTGAGGAGAAAACAGGTATCACACGGTTGATCCGAAAGCCTGTGCTGTGGAACCTCGAGAACCAGATGACGGGAGACAGCATCCTGCTGATCTCGGACATGGAGACGGAAAAACTCGATTCCCTAAAAGTGCTGAACAACGCCTTCGTGATCTCACAGGATACCATTGGCAAAGTGGGCTTCAACCAGGCCAAGGGCAAGGACCTCTTCGGGAAATTCATAGAGAACGAACTCAAAATTGCCGACCTGGTCAAGAACACAGAGGTGATCTATTATATGTACAATGACGACCAGGAGCTCATCGGGATCAACAAGACGATCTGTAGTTCCATCCGTCTCACCTTTGAGAACAGTGACATTGAGGACATCACCTTTTTTACCAACCCCGACGGGGATATCTTCCCGGAGGCCGACCTGCCCGAGAACAGCAGAAAATTAAAGGGATTTATTTGGAGGGGCGATGAACGTATCCGGAGCAAGGAAGACATCTTTGATGAGGACGACAACAATCTGGTGTTACCAAAGATCCGGGGCCTTGACAATCCCATAGACACAGATGCCGATCCTCAGATCTCCGAGCTGGAGAAAAAGGCAAGGGATTACGTCAATTCCTCTGACACAACGATCGTTTCAATTCCCGAAAAGAAAATCCCTTCGGAAAAGGAGGTAAAACCGGAACGTGTCACAGAGATCAGGGCAGAACCCGGGATCATGCCCGGGTACTACCTTATCGTCAACGTTTTTGAAGAAGAGGAGAACTTCTCCAGGTTTTCGAGGATGCTTTCAGACAGGGGTATCGAACCCAGGACATTCTTCAGGGAAGGCAAACAGTTTACCTATGTCTACCTGGAACGCTATGATTCGCTTTCAGAAGCTGTCAGGGCCAGGGATTCCAACTATTATGGAAGATATACGGACGAGATTTGGATCTTAAGGGTAGTCGGGAACTGATCAGTCATGAAAAAGGATTTCTTTCAATACCAGGCCCAGACCACTCCCCACCCGCTCGCTCTTGAGATCTCCCGGGCAGAGGGCAGCTATATCTACGATACAGACGGAAATGCCCATCTCGATTTTGTGGCGGGCGTATCAGCCTGTAGCCTGGGTCATTGCCATCCTGCTGTGGTCAGCGCCGTGGAAGAGCAGGCGCGGACCTATATGCACGTGATGGTGTATGGAGAATACGTACAGGCCCCGGCTGTGGAATACAGCAGGGAACTGGCTTCACTGCTACCTCCCCCTTTGGAGACCACATATCTCGTGAATTCGGGTACGGAGGCCATAGAAGGGGCCCTGAAGTTAGCCAGACGCGTGACGGGAAGGAGTGAGATCATCGCAGCCAGGAATGCCTACCACGGCAATACAATGGGCAGCCTTAGCCTCATGGACTACGAAGAGCGTAAAGCCCCTTTCAGACCCTTGTTACCAGATATCAGGCATATTGAGTTCAATAAAAAGGAAGATCTGGACCGGATCACCTCCGGCACAGCTGCTGTGATCCTGGAGACCATACAGGGAGGCGCAGGTTTTATACAACCGAAAAACGGCTACTTAAAAGCTGTCAGGGACAGGTGTGATGAGGTAGGTGCACTCCTTATCCTGGATGAGATTCAGCCCGGATTTGGTAGGACGGGCGCTTTGTTTGCCTTTGAACACTTTGGGATCGAACCTGATATTCTGGTCATGGGCAAAGGTATGGCATCGGGACTTCCCATAGGGGCCTTTACCGCTTCCAGGGAAATGATGGCCACCCTGAGGGAGAAACCCATGCTCGGCCACATCACTACTTTCGGAGGCAATCCCGTTATCGCTGCCGCTGCCCTGGCAACACTTCGGGAGCTTACCTCATCCCGACTTATACAGGCAACTCTCGAGAAAGAGGCGTATTTCCGAAAGCGCCTGAAACACCCTTTGATTAAAGAGATCAGGGGGAGAGGACTTATGTTGTGCCTGATGATGAAGAGTAGTGAAATCGCAAATGAATTAGTACTTTCGTGCGCCCGAAAAGGACTGGTCCTTTTTTGGCTGCTTTTCGAAAAGAACGCTGTCAGGATTACCCCTCCCCTGACGATTTCCGAGGCGGAGATCGAAAAGGGATGTTCGATAATCCTTGAGGTTTTGGAAGGTATGACTGAATGAGTTGTTAACTAATTTGTTAATAATATAGGCCCCGCAGAGACATAAAAGTGGTTATAAAAACTATTTTTAAGTCCATAGTATAACCAAGCACGTTCCTATGGCGTTAGATCCTAACGAGAAACCGAACCAGCCCGTTACCAAATTTGAATCCATGCTCAAGACAGATGATGTCTATTTCTTCGATGCCGAAGACTTCGAAGACATCATCCATCATTACCTGAACAACGGTAAGATCTCTCTGGCAAAAAAGGCCATAAAGATCGGCCTGCAGCAGCACCCTGAGTCTATGGAGCTAAAGTTGCTGGATGTAGAGGTAATGGTCTTTGAAAACAACCTCGAACTCGCCGAGAAGATCCTGGACAGGCTACAACTCCTGGATGGGACCAACGAGGAAATCTATATTCAGCGGGCCAATATCTACTCTAAAAAGGACAATCACGAAGCGGCAGTCGCCCTGCTAAAAAAGGCGCTTTCGCTTACGGAGGAGAGTTTTGACATCTACGCCCTGTTGGGCATGGAGTACCTCTTCATGGACGATTATGAACAGGCCAAGGTGAATTTCATGAAATGTGTCTCCTTTGATGAGCACGATTATTCCTCCCTCTATAATGTGATCTATTGCTTTGAATTCCTGGAGGACTATGAGGGAGCTATCGCATACCTCAACGAATACCTGGAACGCAATCCCTATTGCCAGGTCGCCTGGCATCAGCTAGGAAAACAATACTTTACTCTTAAGCTATACGAGGAAGCACTCGCTGCTTTCGATTTTGCCATCATCTCTGACGACACCTTTCTGGGCGCCTACTTCGAGAAGGGCAAGGTCCTCGAAAAACTCGGCAGGTACAACGAGGCCATAGAAAATTACGAGACCACGATCTCCATAGATGATCCTACCTCCCACGCCTACCTAAGGATTGGGAAATGTCATGAAAAGCTCGCCAATGACGACCTGGCAAAATTCTATTTTTATCAGACCGTACATGAAGACCCCCTGCTGGACAAGGGCTGGCTGGCCATCACCAATTTCTATTTCAAGAAACACAAATACGACAGGGCCCTCTACTACATCAATAAGGCCATCAATATCGATGGGGAAAATGCGAAGTACTGGAAGAAATGTGCACGTATCCACGCGGCACTTGAACATTATGACGAAGCAGATTTTGCCTTCAAACAAGCCGTGGACCTCGGAAACTACGAACTGGACACCTGGCTCAACTGGGCCGAGGTGGTGACCCAAAACCAGGAGGTTGAAGCTGCAATACAGATCCTGCTCCAGGGTCTTGAATTCTACCCGGAGGAGGCTGTGATCCTCTATAAAATGGCCGGACTCTACCTGATGGCCAACGATCCTGTAAAAGCCCAGTACAGGTTCAGGAAAGCGCTCAAAAAGGATATAGAGATGGTCGATATCTTCAAGGAAGAATTCCCCTCATTTTACGATTCAGTCTGGGCGAGAAACATTATAGAAAGCGTACAGAAGGCTTCGAAATAAAAGCAGTACTTTTGGCTTTTCCAAAATATGGGGAACCGTAATCTCATACAATATCTCGTGGTTACGCTCAAGGGCATGGCCATGGGCGCGGCAGACGTCGTTCCTGGTGTTTCAGGTGGCACTATCGCTTTTATCTCGGGGATCTATGAGGAACTGATCTATTCCATCAACCAGATAGGAACCGCGGTTGTCAAAACCCTTCCCAGGGAAGGCATTTCAGCCGCCTGGAAACAGGTCAACGGAAAATTCCTCCTGGCGCTGTTTCTTGGGATCGCCCTCAGTGTGATCACCCTGGCAAGGTTTATCAGCTGGCTCCTGGAGAACGAGCCCATCTTGCTCTGGTCCTTTTTTTTCGGACTGGTAGTTGCCAGCGTGATCTTTGTGGCCCGTGCGATCTCATCCTGGCGGGCAGCGACGCTGCTTACCCTCTTCCTCGGTGCCGTTTTAGCCTATTACATCACCCAGCTCCCGCCGGTTGAAAACACAGGAAGCCTGCCCTACCTGTTTCTGTCCGGGGCACTGGCCATTTGCGCCATGATCCTGCCGGGAATTTCAGGGGCCTTTATCCTGGTGCTTCTCGGATCGTACAAGACCGTACTGGATGCGGTACACGAAAGAAACCTCCTTATCCTGGGCACTGTCTTTCTGGGAGCCTTGTTCGGGTTGTTATCCTTCGCCAGACTCCTCAAGTGGATGTTCCAGCATTACAAAGACCTCACCCTGGCCCTGCTGACGGGTTTTATCATAGGATCACTGAGCAAGATCTGGCCCTGGAAAGTGGTTCTGGAGACCCGTGTCTTCGATGAAAAGATCATCCCTGTGCTGGAAGAGAACGTATCCCCTATGTCCTATCCGGGAGACCCGCAACTTCTCTGGGCAATTCTACTGGCTATCGCAGGTTTTTCACTTATTTTTATGCTCGAAAAACTCGCTGCAAGAAAATAAAACCTACTGGCATGCATCAACCCAGAACCTTTGCGGATAAGGTATTCCTTTTTATCAAGGGTCTTGCTATGGGTACCGCGAATAAGGTGCCCGGGGTTTCCGGGGGTATTGTAGCTTTTGTGGCCGGTTTTTACGAAGAATTCATCTACTCCCTTCAAAAGGTCAACCTCAAGGCTTTTAAACTCCTGTTCAACGGGAGGTTCAAAAGCTTTTACCGCTATGTGAACGGTCCATTTCTCTCTGTCCTGATCTTTGGGATGCTGGTGAGTTACTTTAGCGTCTCAAAACTCCTGGATTATTTCCTCGAGACCAAGGAGCTCTATGTATGGGCTACTTTTTTTGGGATGATCATTGGGTCTATCTATTTCATCGCCAAGGATTTCGAGCACTGGAATCGAAAGACCATCACCTGGGGTGTACTCGGACTGATAGCCGGGATCTCCATCAGTTTCCTGAGTCCGGCCAGGGAAAATGACAATCTCCTGTTCATCTTCCTGTGCGGGATCATCAGCGTCTCGGGTATGACTCTCCCGGGCCTGTCCGGTTCCTTTATACTGATACTGTTGGGCAACTACGTGCTCCTGCTGGTCGATTCAGTCAATGCGCTCTATGACACCATAGCGGAGGTGGTGCAGGGGGATTTCAGCTTTACTTCCAATACGGAACGCATCGATACCCTCAAGGTCCTCGCCGTCTTTACCCTGGGTTCAGCGGCCGGCCTTGTCACCCTTTCCCACCTGCTGGGATACGTGCTCAAACATTTCAGGCATATCACGACGGCCACCATCATCGGTTTTATCACAGGCAGCCTCGGGGTAGTCTGGCCCTGGAAAAGGACTATCTTTGCTGAAGATGCCCTGGGGCAGGTACTTTTCGACAGCAATGGCGACCCGATTATCAGGAACTACCAGAGATACCTCCCGGACATGTCACTGACTGAATCCTGGTGGGCCATTGCATACATTGTTTTAGGCATCCTGATCCTCATCGGTTTGGAATGGTATGGAAAAAGCAGGGAAAAAAAATAGGTTTGGACTTTTGGGCAGGAATATTTCTTATTCCTTCTCCAGGGGATATTTTACCCGCTTCTTCCGGGAACAGGGGCTTACCGAGCACTCCTATGAGAATTTCGACCTTCCGGACATCTCGGATCTCGAAACCTTGTTGAAGGAGGAACAGGATCTGGGCGGACTCAATGTGACCATCCCCTACAAGCAACAGATCATCCCCTACCTCCACCGTTTACATCCTGAGGCCAGGGAGATCGGGGCTGTCAATACCATCAAGTTTACCAAAACCGGACTCGAAGGGTATAACACAGATGCCTATGGGTTTCAAAAATCACTGGAGCCCTATCTCAATAAGCGCGATCACGCTCATGCCCTGATCCTCGGTTCGGGAGGAGCATCCCTGGCGATCGCCTACAGCCTGAAGAAAATGGGGATGCGTTTTGTCACCGTCTCCCGCCAACCCGAAGAGGGTCAGTGGGGGTATGAGGATCTCACTGAAGAGAGGATAAAATCACACACCCTGATCATAAATTGCACCCCCTTGGGGACCTTTCCCCGGGTAGAAGAGAAACCGGAAATCCCATACGAATACCTCACTGCAGACCACCTGCTGTTCGATCTCGTATACAATCCGGAGAAAACAGCGTTTATGAAGGCAGGTGAACAAAGGGGGGCAACCACAAGCAACGGCCTTGCCATGCTGGAGTTCCAGGCACAGAAGGCATGGGAGATATGGCAGGAGTCCTAACGGAAAGTTTCTGATCTGACGTCAAAGGGCCCGTTCCCCGTGTAAAAGTAGATTGATTACCTTTGTTGTCTGTAGGGTTGTTAGTATCTTACAGAGGGATTTAGATCCCGTACGCACGTAATCCAGACGATCATGTTGGAAGAAAAAGACCAGAAACTACACACCGATGTAGGGGGAAAGGAAACACCGGAGGCTACTGAGGACACATCGACCTCAGAGAAAACGTCCGGAGAATCAAAAAAGAAGAAACCCACTGCCAAGTCCGCCACCAAGACTGCAAAAGCAAAAGCGGAGAACAAAACTCCGGCTGAAATCGAAGAAAATGCTTCTGAAGATGAAGTAAAGCAGAAAGTTTCTGAGGTTGCAGAGGAAGCAGAAGAAAAGGCAGAGGAGAAACCCACTCCGGAGAATAAGGAAGATGTTCAGGAGGAGATCGATGATTCCAACGCAGAGGATGCTGAGGATGAAGATAATCACCGCAGACATCATATCCCTATGCAGGACTACCACGCCATGTCTATGGAAAACCTGGTCGGGGAGCTGCAGCGCCTTATTCGTACGGAAAAAGTTCAGGCGATCAAGAACCATGTGGACGCCATCAAATCTGAATTCGATCTTAAGTTTCAGGAATTTTTAGAGGAAAAAAAGGAAGAGTTCGTGGCCCACGGGGGCAATGAGGTCGATTTCAAGTACAATTCCGTGGCCAAGCGGCAATTCAATGAGGTATATGCCGATTATCGCGAAAAGCGGAATTCATATTACCGCAACCTGGAACAATCCCTGAAGGCCAACCTGGAAAAGCGATTGCAGATCATAGAGGAACTCAAAGCCCTCGTGAACGTCGAAGAAGACATCAACACCACCTATAAGAATTTTAAGTCCCTGCAGGAGCAGTGGAGAAATGCAGGTGCCGTACCCAGGAGCAATTACAACGATGTTTGGCGGACCTATCATCACCACGTCGAGATCTTCTACGACTTTCTGCATCTGAACCGGGAATTGCGCGACCTGGATTTTAAGTACAACCTGGAGGAAAAGGAAAAATTGGTGCAGCGTGCAGAAGCCCTGGTAGAAGAACCGGACCTCAACAAGGCTTTTAGAGAATTGCAGACCCTTCACAAGATCTGGAAAGAGGAAATTGGTCCGGTCGACAAGGAACACCGGGAAGCCATATGGGAACGGTTCAGTAATGCCACCAAGGCGATGCACCAGAGGCGTCAGGAGCATTTTAAGGAACTGGACAAGGAATTCGAGCAGAACCTGCTGAAAAAGAACGAGATCATAGCCTCCATTACTTCCCTTGGCGAGCATGTGGCTACGGACCACAAAGGACTGCAGAAACAGATCAGGGAACTGGAAGCCCTGAGGTCTGCCTTTTTTTCAGCGGGGAAAGTCCCCCTCAAGGACAATGAAGCCACCTGGAGCCGATTCAAGGAGGCTGTGCGGGCATTTAACCGCAAAAAGAACGAATACTACAAAAACCTGAAGAAAGAGCAACAGGTAAACCTGGAGAAAAAACGGGAACTGGTGAAAGTTGCCGAATCCCTTAAAGATTCCGAAGACTGGGATTCCGTAACCCCCCAGATGAAAAAGATACAGCAGGACTGGAAGAAGATCGGCCACGTCCCGAGAAAATACTCAGACAAGCTGTGGAAGGAGTTCAAAGCAGCTTGCAATCACTACTTCGATCGCCTGCATGCGAATAAGAACAAGGGCAGTGGGGAAGAACTCGAAAACCTGGAAAAGAAAAAGGCGTGTTTGGACAAACTACAGGCATTCAGCCCGGGGAAATCCAAGGAAGATGACCTGGCCACTATTAAATCCCTGATTGGGGAATGGAGGTCGATCGGCAGGGTACCCTACAATAAAAAAAGCATAAACGGTAAGTTCAACAAGATCGTAGACGGGGTCCTTAAAAAACTGGGAGTAGACCAGAAGGAAGCCGAACTCCTCAAATACGGCAATAAACTCAAAGAACTGGCCTCTGCACAGGACGATTATGCCCTCAGGAAGGAGCGCACCTTTATCAAACGTAAGATAGATGAAGGGAAGAGCGAGATCAATCAGCTGGAGAACAACCTGCAATTCTTCTCTAACGCCTCAGAAGACAACCCATTGGTAAAAGAGGTGGTGGATAAGATCAACCGCCAGAAGGAATCCCTCAAAACCTGGAAGGCCAAGCTCAAGAAGATCAATATTCTGCAACACTCTCTTTCAAAAGAGGAAGAGGAAGAAGCGTCGTCAGAAGGAGAAGCAGAAGAAGGAAAGGAAGAAGCATAGGTATAGATTTATAGGTCGATAGTAAAAATCGCATTCACATTAGGCCAGTTTAGAAGTACTTTTAGAAGTCTTAAAAGAAAGCTCCTTTTTGATACGGCTATTCTTAAAACGGTACAAACGGGCAACACTCTCCTTTTCAGCAGCAGGAACAACCACTTCTTTTTTTGCAGTTTCTACCTTTACTTCAGCAGTGTTATTCTGAGCCTGGGCAGCGAAGCTGATCAGGAAAAAGAAGAAGAAAGTTACGAGCGTTTTCATGTCTTGCGTTTTATATAAATAAAACGCGATGACAGGGGTTTCACCGGGGTGTCGTTCGCTGAAAAACCCTTATTTTTCGGTATCTGGCGAGAATCCGGCTAAAGTGTAAAAATTCATCGGTGAACGTCACAGAACCTCAAAACCGCTAATCGAAAAAAGGGGTCGTTAATCGGTGTAGAACTTCCGGATTTCCTCTTTTTTGCTTACCTGACACTATCGTTTTTCCATATGAATTATGGGATACATGTGACGATAATATAATTTACCCGGTTTACGATCAGGTATTCCCTTTACTGACTTGATCCATCATCGTGTTCCACCAAGTCATGACCGACTTTGTGGCATTCTCTTACAGAAACCTAAAATCACCTATTTTTAACCCTACCTATGGAATATGTCATCATTGCCATTGTTGCCTTCCTGGTAGCCATCCTTACCTTTTTTTCAGGATTTGGCCTGGGAACCATCCTCACCCCGGTTTTTATGATCTTTTTCCCGGTAGAACTGGCCATTGCCCTTACCGGGGTGGTGCACTTCTTCAACAACATCTACAAGCTTTTCCTCGTTGGCCGGAATGCAGACAAACAGGTACTGCTTCGATTTGGGATCCCGGCTGTCATTGCGGCCTTCTTCGGGGCCTGGCTGCTGCTCAACATCAATGACGTACAACCCTTGTTCGCCTATGACGCCTTCGGGAGTCACCTGGAAGTATATCCCGTAAAATTCCTGATCTCTATCCTCCTGATCATTTTCGCGACCATGGACCTGCTGCCCTGGTTCAATAAACTGGAGTTCGGGAAGGATAAACTTCCCCTGGGAGGGGCACTTAGCGGCTTTTTCGGAGGTCTTTCGGGTAACCAGGGGGCACTCCGGAGCGCCTTTTTGATAAAGGCAGGTCTCTCAAAAGAGGTCTTTATAGGGACCGCAGTTGTAATCTCAACCCTGGTGGATTTTACACGTTTGAGCGTATATGCTACCCGCTTTGCCACAGCCGGCCTGGGGGATTACGTGCCACTGGTCCTCTGTGCCACCCTTGCCGGTATTGCCGGATCCTTTGTAGGGAACAGGCTGTTAAAGAAAGTGACCCTGCGCTTCCTGCAGGTCACCGTCGCCATCATGCTTATCCTGCTCTCCCTTTCACTAGGGGCCGGATTGATTTGAATAATGGAATTCCCTGTTTTGTAATATATCCTTTCGTAAGGCGATTCTTGAACGACTGGTTTATGCCAGTTTAGATATGCTTTTAGAAGTCTTAAAAGAAAGCTCTTTTTTGATACGGCTGTTCTTAAAACGATACAGACGGGCAACGCTTTCCTTCTCAGCAGCAGGAGCAACCACTTCTTTTTTTGCAGTTTCCACCTTTACTTCAGGAGTGTTATTCTGAGCCTGGGCAGCGAAGCTGATCAGGAAGAAGAAGAGGAAAGTTACGAGCGTTTTCATGTCTTGCGTTTTATATAAATAAAACGCAATGACAGGGGTTTCGCCGGGGTGTCGTTCGCTAAAAAACCCTTATTTTTCGGTATCTGGCGAGAATCCGGGTGAAGTGTAAAAATTCATCGGTGAACGTCACAGAACCTCAAAACCGCTAATCGGAAAAAGGTGTCGTTTATCTATCCTCAATTCGTTCATTTACCGCACTCGTACCCCTTTGATATCGAAACAGGCTTGCTGAGGTGAATGTTTCCTCTAAAGGTTATGGCTCTGTTTATCTGAATATTTATTTGATTTGATCTTAACAAGGATCGTCTTTGGAATCTACATAATCCCAACATTTTCAATCTTTTATGCTTTTTAAATTGAGATTAAAACCTTAATTTAAAGGTCAGGCCACTCAGGATTGTGTAACCAACCTTCCTCTAAATGCATCAGTCCGTTGAAAAGCAGCTAGCTGCTATCATGTTTACCGATATTGTGGGGTATACCACCATGATGGGACAGGACGAAACCAAAACCCTGGAGCTGTTGAGACAAAGCAGGGCGATTCACCTGGAGCAGATCAGAAAACATGATGGGGAGGTGATCAAAGAGATGGGAGATGGAATGCTTGCACGATTCGCAAACCCTCTCGATGCCACACTATGCGCCAGGGATATACAACTGGACGCCAGGAACTTGCTATGTAAGATCAGAATCGGGATCGACTTTGGGGAAGTTACCGTGGAGCAGGGCGATGTCTTCGGGAACGGCGTTAACATTGCCTCAAGGTTGCAATCCATTGCAGATCCTGGCGGGATCTTTCTCTCGTCAAAAGTTCGAGAATCCATTGGAAATGACTGTGATATCATCTTTGATAAACTCGGTGAACTCCCTTTAAAGAATGTGGCACTGCCTGTTACCACGTATGCTATAGCCGACCCGGAATTCCCGAAGACCTCTCATCACAGGAAAAAGGAATTGAGTGGGTCAGACATAATAGAGTCTATAGCCGTCCTACCTTTTCACAGCCTTTCAGGAGATCCCGAACAACAGTTTTTCGTAGATGGAATGCATGATGCTCTGATAACCGAGCTCGCTCAGATCAACTCCCTGAGGGTCATCTCCAGGACATCAACACTGCGTTATCGGAATACTACTTCGCCCATGTTGCACATTGCCGGGGATCTCGGGGTAGATGCCATTGTCGAAGCCACTGTATTCAAAGATAAAAATCACATCAGAATACAGGTCCAGCTCATAAAAACGATTGTTAAAGAAGAGCATCTTTGGGCCAAATCTTACGATCGGGAGCTTAAAAATGTCCTTTCCATGTACAACGAACTGGTAAAGGACATTACAGAAGAGATCGATGCCAAACTGACCCAAAGAGAAAGAGATCAGGTTGAAAATTATTATGAAGTCATCCCTGAAGCCTATGAAACCTATTTAAAAGGAGTACACTACTGGGAACAACTAAGCAAAGAGGGACTGGACCGATCACTGGAATGTTTTTTGAAGTCGACTCAGCTGGATCCGAATTTTGCGCCGGCTTATACTGCCATGGCCGGTGTATGGCTTGGCAGGGCTCAAATGGGATTCGTCAATCAGGCTAAGGCCTTGCCGAATGTCTACAAGAATATGTACAGATCCATGTCCCTTGATGGTGAAAATGCAGAATCTTACTTTTGGCGGGCTTCTCTCCATACATGGATCGACTGGGAATGGGACAAGGCATATAAGGCCTTTAAACGCGCCTTAGAATTAAATCCCAATAATGCCAAAGGCAGGGCATATTTTGCCCATTTACTGGCCATTACCAACCGGCTTCAGGAAGCCGTAGCAGAGGCCGAACTCAGCATTCAACTAGACCCTTTCAATGAACTCATACAGTCCCTTTACGGCATGGTCCTTAACTATGCCCGGAAATTTCGAAGTGCCGAAGCCATCTTACTGAATATAATTAAGGACAGAGGAAATCATCCCATCGCTTACTCCACCCTGAGGACCGTGTATTTCAACCTTGGGGAATATGATAGGTCATATGAGATGTTTAAAGTATCCTACCTTGAAAAAGGAGAAGCCAGGTCTGCAGAAATCCTGGAGGAAGGGTTTAGAGAAGGTGGCTACCCGACTGCCCTTTCCGGAGTCGCTGAATACAAAAGTGAAGATCGGGACGGTGCCTATCACACCCCCTGGCAGATAGCCACCTTGTACACGCGGGCCGGAAATTCAGAAAGAGCAATCGAATACCTCAAAAAGGCCTATGAGATACGAGATCCGAATATGCCTTACTTAGGTATCGATCCTATTTTTGATCGTTTGAGAGATCTGCCGGAATATCAGGAGTTGCTGAATCAAATGTATTTAAATCAATTTTTTAATAAAGTGAATCATGAAAGCAATTGACCAGGTTATTGCATTAGAAAGGGAAGCGCTGGATGGATGGGCCAGTGGAAAAGCCGAAGGATATGCCATCCACGCACATCCGGATCTTATCTATTTTGACAATCTAGGTGCACAGGAATTGGTTGAGGGAATGGAAAATGTCATTGCCTACGCAAAAAAAACATTTGCCGAGCTTCCGGCTCACACCTATGAAATGGCCGGGCTGAAGGCAAGGAAATACGGCGATACCGTTATACTGTCCTACCAGTACCACCCCAGCTTACTCGATGGCAGCCCCTCCACAAAATGGGCAGCCACTGTGGTATATTCACTAACCGGATCCCGGTGGAAAATGGTACATGCGAACTGGACGATGCTAATTCCTCCTCAAATGCCTACTTAATAGCGGATAGTCTTTTTGGGGAATATGGCTTTAAAACGATTGAAGAGATGGATTATAATTTCTCAGTGCCGGGCGAAATCAAAAAACAGCATTTCCCTAACTAGTTCTTAGGCAAGTTTAGAAGATCCTCTAGAAGTCTTAAAAGAAAGCTCTTTTTTGATACGGCTGTTCTTAAAACGATACAGACGGGCAACGCTTTCCTTCTCAGCAGCAGGAGCAACCACTTCTTTTTTTGCAGTTTCCACCTTTACTTCAGGAGTGTTATTCTGAGCCTGGGCAGCGAAGCTGATCAGGAAGAAGAAGAAGAAAGTTACGAGCGTTTTCATGTCTTGCGTTTTATATAAATAAAACGCGATGACAGGGGTTTCACCGGGGTGTCGTTCGCTGAAAAACCCTTATTTTTCGGTATCTGGCGAGAATCCGGGTAAAGTGTAAAAATTCATCGGTGAACGTCACGGAACCTCAAAACCGCTAATCGGAAAAAGGGGTCGTTAATCGGTGCCTGCCTAATTAATATTCCTAATATCGAAAGCTTCGGAACAAATAATTATGTGAAA
The DNA here is from genome assembly GCF_014638095.1 of Muriicola marianensis. Lineage (GTDB taxonomy): Bacteria > Bacteroidota > Bacteroidia > Flavobacteriales > Flavobacteriaceae > Muriicola > Muriicola marianensis. The sequence goes on along the minus strand of NZ_BMFH01000002.1, from coordinate 370,414 downwards.
CTGCAAGTGAATTCAGTTTGGCGTAATTAACTCTATCCGGTAATCCATTAACTTAGCAGGTATGAAGAAGAGTTTAATCGGTCTATTCCTCTCCCTTGGCGTCTGTGCCCTGTCGATTTATCTCCTGGTCACTGCCTCTCCCGCCCTGGAATACCCCCTCGGAGAAAACGATACGGTCCCCCTGGGCAGTTTTATTACCTGGGCCGGACTTATTTCCTTACCCATGAGCCTCTATTGCGGGGTTAGGAGGTTCAGGGAACCCCAGGGTTTTTTCTACAGGTCGATGGCGGTTGCGCTAAAGATTGTAATCGTGTTAGCCTTCCTTTGGGTCCCGATATCCTACGGGCTGGCGGGAAATATGAACTTCAACTTCGGGCAGTCGGAGACATTTCAGGGTGGACAAACTGCTATGTCACTGTTCTGGGGTCTGAGCCTTGGAATTCCACTGGGCACTATTGTATTGTTTGCTGTGCATCTTATCATCGAGGTGTTCCAACGTTTATTTCACCGCCGGAAGTGATCCTTAAGTCCTTGTGAACCTAGGATTAAAAAGGGATCCGGACAATTCCGTTTGTAAAATTCCAAATCAGAGGCCATGCATACCCCGGGGTAATCTCCCTGTTTGCCTTCCATATCAAGAATCAATTGGAAATGCAGGTGAGGCGCGTAGTTCACATTGATATCAGGAGTACCCAGTGATCCCAGTACCTCCCCTTTTCCTATCTGTTTTCCGGGGTAAAGTCCCTCGAGTGATTCGAGGGAAAGATGGCCATAGAGGGTATAAAAAGTGTTTTTGCCAGTCTCATGGGTCAGGATGATGGTAGGGCCGTAATCTCCCTTGTCTGCATTGTTCTTAAAACTGTGGACCTTTCCGCTAAGAGGGGCGAGGACCGGCGTCCCGGCCTCGGCCCAGAAATCAATCCCCAGGTGAATATCACGTGGTTCTTCACCCGATTCAAAACCCGCATTACCCCGGTAGAGATTGCGCTGTTCCAGATATCCCCCATAGGCGATCCTGGCAGAATTCCGCCTCAGGACTAAATCTATATATCCCTGGCAGGCCGCAGGATCACCCAGGTCTATTCCTTCCAATTCCCTGTTGGCAGTACTCAGATCAAGAGGTGTGTAGTCCTCCCATGGAATGGAGGCATCCATTACGGGTCCGGCACCCGAAGGAGTTGTAAAGTCGTCAGATATTGTCAGCATATCGTTTAAGCTGAGAGGCCGAATGATTTCTCGGGATAATTAACATCGTCTTAACCCTGATTTTTATGAGGTTTTATACCTTTTGCAAATCAAATTAAAAAATTGCTATGAAATTGCTTAAAACTACCTTTTTTACTGTGATTGCCCTGGTTTCTATGAGTTGCCAGACCAAGGCCAAAAGTCCAGACCAGCAGGCCGGTGAACCCCTGGCACAGGAAGAGAAACTCTCAGATACCGAACTTCAGAAATACGAGACCGCCTATTTTGCCAGCGGCTGTTTCTGGTGTGTGGAGGCTATTTACGAAAGCGTAAAAGGCGTGAAGGAAGCAGTTTCGGGCTATGCAGGCGGAACAGAGGAAAATCCTACCTATGAACAGGTGAGTTACGGTCGTACCACCCATGCCGAAGCCGTAGAGGTCTATTACGATCCGGAAGAAGTGAGTTTCTTTGAACTGGTACAGGTCTTTTACGGCTCTCACGACCCGACTACCCTCAATCGGCAAGGACCGGACCGGGGGCCGCAGTATCGCTCTATCGCCTTCTACAAGAACGAGGAAGAGCGCAAGATCATTGAGGAGTACCAAAAAGCTCTGGACGAGAGTGGGGTGTACGGAAAGCCTATCGTCACTGAGATCAAGCCCTTTACTACTTTCTGGAAGGCCGAGGAATACCACCAGGATTACGAGCGTAAACATCCCAATGACTCTTACATCCGCAATGTCTCCATCCCCCGCCTCAATCGGTTTAAGGAGAATTTTGCGGAGTACCTCAAGAAGGATAGTCACTAGAATCTGCCCGGGAACTATTTACTTTGCCTTTCTCAATAAAATCGACCCAGGTCAGGAGATCGACATTCATCGAGATTTTCTTTAAAACGCAGGGGAATTCTGATTAAATTGTATCTTTAATCTGCCCTCTGGACCCCAAATCTATGGCTTTCATTCATCAAGGAGTGATTGAGCCCTTGAGAACTTAAAATCCTGTGTGATGAAATACGCTATGTTGATTCTCGCCCTGGCTTGTATTACAAGTTGCGGCAAATCCACCGAAAAAGAAGACCATCAGCTTTTGGTCGTAAAGAAGACCTCTACCCCCCCTACCCTGGATGGTTTAGCCACTGAAACCTGCTGGAATATGGCTACCTGGCATCTGCTGGATCAAAACTGGCTTGGTGAAGCCTATACTTTTGAAGATTTTAACGGGCGGTACAAACTCAGCTGGGATGAGGACTACCTGTACGTTCTGGTCGAGATCACTGACGACATCCTGTACGACGCCCGAAAAGACCCCCTGAAACTCTGGTGGGATGACGACTGTGTAGAGGTTTTCATAGATGAGGATAACTCGGGAGGGTTGCACCAGTTCAGCCACAATGCTTTTGCGTACCACATTGCCCTGGATGGGAATGTGGTCGACCTGGCCCCTGATCGGGAACCCAGACTCTACAACGACCATATTCGTTCTGCCCGCAGGGTGGATGGAAATCTCAGCACCTGGGAATTGGCCATCCGGCTGTTTAAGGACGATTACCAGGACGGAGGGATCAATATTCCCGTACCCCTGAAAAAAAATAAGAAGATCGGTTTTGCCCTGGCGTACTGTGACAATGACGGCAGTGCAGAGAGGGAGAATTTTGTGGGATCGGTATTTGTACCCGGGGAAGATAAAAACCAGGGGTGGATCAATGCGGATATCTTTGGCACCCTGGTGCTGGAGGAGTAATCTCTATTGCAATACTACGGAACTATAGGCCGTGTTGAGTTTAAAGACCCTGTCTGAATTGCCTTTGCCGGAATTTCCGGTGTAGAGGACGCGTGGACCGTCTTTGGTGGTTTTAAGTATCCAGGAAGCAGGGAAATTGAAATCGGATTGGGTATTTCTCACTGATACTGCAAAGGGGGTGTTGGGAAGAACACATTCAAATTCCCCGTTCCTCACTTCTATATCGATCTTTTTAAAATTGGGATCTACAGTGCTGATATAAATAGCCCCCAGTTCGTTCCTGCTGATCAGGTTCCGGAGCACCTTGTTGATCTTCACCTCGGAAGAGGTAGCGTTCAGGTTCAGATCCGTCACGGCATCGAGCTCCACCTGATCGGTAAAGCTTGTGTTCAGATTTCCGTATTTCCATTGTGCTACTTTCACGGGGGTGTAGGCGGCGTTGATCTCTGTATCATTACCTTCAATACTGGCAGCATGCAACCTTGCGTAAGACAAGGTTGCACGAATGTTCCTGGTATTGGCCGCCAGTTTTACTTCCCCATGCCGCACATTCATTTTCAGGATGGCCGACTTAGGCATTTTGATCTTGATGGTCTTTTTAACCTTGTACGACTTGGATTCCCCATCAGCCGAACGGAAAAAGAAGTTAGATTCGTCTGAATTCCTCATTTCCGTCCTGATTTGCTCCCTGACCTTGCGGACTTCTTCCCTGGCTCGCTCCCGGTCCTTCATGGCCTGTTCCCTGGCCTGCTCAGCCTGTTCCCGAAGCTGTTCATTTTGCTCCCGCATCTCAGCCCTTTGTTCTTCCATCACTTCACGTCTTTCTTCCATCAGGTCTTTTCTGGCCTCGGCCCTGGCAGCAAATTCCCGGCCCCAGGCCTCCATTTTCTCCTGGTACTCCTTGTCAAAGCTCTTGTTGAATTCCTTCTTCCATTTTTTCATGTACTTCTCCCCGTCTTTTTTAAAGGCTTCATAGTCGAATTCAAAATCGGGCATAGGTGGCAAGGGTGGCATCTCAGGCATAGGGGGTATCTCAGGGATGTCGATGGAATGGATGATGGCATCCACATCGGGAATGCGGAAGTCCAGTTCCATCATTTCAGCCGAAGGCCAGGCTCCGGCTATGCGGCCCCAACCGCTGTTCCCGGAAGTCCTGATCTCAACGGTTTTGCTGTTGCCCAGAATCTCAATCCCCGAATTCTCAAAATAGGCCCTGGCTTCTTCCTCAGTAGCCCCTTCCAGTTCAATGGTTCCTTCCACCACCACCTCGTTTTTATCCCAGGTTTCAAATTGGATATCGGCATAGCTCGTATTGATGTCGATGACGGCATTGGGTTCTATTTTGAATTCCTCTTTGTAGGTCTTGGTCTGTTTCTGCGCGATGGCACCCGTACAGATCATGGCCAGTGCCAAAGTGAATCCTTTAAACGGTGTTGTTCGTAACTGTTTCATTGTTTGATGATTTTAGATGATTTAATTTATCCTTTAGTTTTAACAGGAGTTGCAGTCGCAGTTGGAGGTTGCGGATCAGGGCCTCAATGGTCTGTTCATTGGGACCGATCTCGTTCAGCTCCCTGTTCAGGTCCCTGTATTCCAGGTTCAATTCGGCAAGCCGACCCATAAAGTCGTCAACTATTTCTTTATTGTCCTCAGAGAGATCGAGGCGCGAAAGCTCAAGGTTGATCGAGCTCACATAATAGGTCTCCACCTTTTTGAGATCCGGAGAGAGGTCTCCCAGAGAGATCGCATAGGGCTCTTCAGAAACAGGTTGTTTGTCAACGACAGTGGTCTTTACAGGGATTTCTGTCTGCATCTGTTGGTAGAAGACGAAGCCCAGCCCCAGGAGCACAACCACAGAAGCGGCCATGCCAAACAGGTAATAGAAAGACCTGCGCTTTTGAGGAAATGCCTCATCCAGCCTCTGCTCAAACCGGGCCTCGTGTCCTTCCTTCATGCTGTGCTTTTTGGCTCGTTCGGCTTCAAAAAGCTTTCTAAGATCCTGTTTCATGTTTTTTTTCATTTAAATAAGAGCGCAAATATTCTTTCCCTCTCATGAGTCGGGTCCGACTGGCAACCGGGGTCAGGTTCAGGATTTCAGCGATCTCCTTGTGATCGTACCCCTCAAGGAGATAGAGCTGCAGGACTTCCCTGTATTTCTCCGGTAACCTTTCCATTGCTACGAGTACCCCGTCCACAGAAACCTTTCGTTCCACTGTCCAGTCGGGTTCCTCCGCTATCTGTAACTCGTGCTCCTCAATGGAGATAAGCCTTTCCCTTTTTGATTTGAGGAAGTCAAGGCATTTGTTGACCACGATTCGCTTTAACCAGGCCCCGAAGGTCACCTCTCCCCTGAACTGCTCGATCTTCCTGAAAGCTTTTATAAATGCTTCCTGCACCAGGTCCTCTGCATCGTCCCGTTCCCTGACAAATCTCATGGCCACGCAGAACATCCCTTCGCAATACTGCCTGTACAAGGCCATTTGTGCGCTTCGGTCGTTCGCCTTGCAGCGTTCTACCAGGTCCCGTGTTATCTCCAGGTTTGTGTCCAACGTTGGTCGAGTTGTTATCTAAAAGACGATATAAAAAAGGTAGTGTTGCAAAATATTCTATTTTTAATAAAATCTTTGGATCTCCCATTGAAACTGCACACTGTCAATAACGAATACCTGCAACTTACCACCCTGAACTACGGGGCTATTATTCAGGAATTGCTGGTTCCCGACCGGAATGGAAATCTCACGAACTGTGTCGTTGGCTTTCAGGATCCGGAAGACTACCTGAAAGACGAAAGTTTTTTGGGTGCGTGTGTAGGACGATTTGCCGGCAGAATTTCCGGTGCGCAGTTACAAATAGGGGAATCGTCCTACCCTATCGATGCTGTAGGGGGAGTGCATTTACACGGGGGTAAAAAAGGGTTGGGACGGAGAATGTGGAAAGTAAAGGAATTCCATAATGGCAAGGATCCGTTTGTGACCTACGAATACCTCAGCCCGCATCTGGAAGAGGGGTATCCTGGCGAGCTGTATGTACAGGTCACCTATCAACTCCTGGGCAACGCTTTGAGGATCTACCATGAGGCCACCACCGATCGCCCGACCGTAGTAAATCTGACGAACCACAGCTATTTCAGACTGGACGGGGAGAGATCGCCCGATCACCTGCACTTACAGATTTTTGCAGAGGAGCGACTCGAGACCGAGAAAAACCTTTTACCAACAGGTAAACTTGTGAAGGTAATGGACACGGCATACGATTTTCATAGCATGCGCCCCCTTGGATCGACCCGCCTAGACACTCCTTATGTGTTCGATCCCGATAAAGACCCCAAAGCCCTTGCCTACTCCCCTGTGTCAGGTATCAGGCTTACCGTAGAATCTAACCAACCGGCCCTGGTTGTCTACACTCCAAAAGATCTGCCTTCCATCTGTTTTGAAACCCAAAATTATCCGGATGCACCCAACCATTCCTCCTTTCCTTCTTGTATCCTTCAACCCGGAGAAACCTACAGGAATGAATCTTTTTTTAGGTTCGATTCACTACCTTAGTTCCTTATAATCCTAATCGCAAAACACAATGAAAATTCTGAAATGGGTCATAGGTATCCTGGTGGTACTGGGCCTGCTCTTTTATTTTGTCGGTATGCCATTTCTGAGGCAGCAGACTAAAAAACACAGCCCGGAAACCACCGTGGTCTATCAAAATGACGGCTATGACCTGCTGGTCAATTACAGCAGTCCATCCAAAAAAGGAAGGGTAATCTTCGGGGATCTGGTGGCTTATCACGAGGTCTGGCGGACCGGGGCCAACGAACCCACACGGTTTGAGACCAAAACAGACCTGATGATCAAGGGCAAACCTCTTCCTGCAGGTTCCTATTCCCTTTGGACCATCCCTGGTAAAAAGCAATGGACGATCATTTTTAACAGCGAGATACCGGACTGGGGAGCTACTCTGAGCAGCGGAGGCACAGAAGCCACCAGGAACCCGGAGACGGATGTACTGCAGGTGCAGGCATCTGTGATAGAAATGTCTGCCACCCAGGAAAATTTTACCATAAGTTTTCCTGATGACTACGGACTTTTCCTTTCCCTGATGTGGGACAGGACCAAGGTACAGGTACCGATCTTTCAAAAGTCTTGAGCAGTACGGGCAACATAGGAGATAAGAGTGCTTCTGACCTGAGGTCCATGAGGCTGAAAACACCCACGGTCGAGGAGCTGGTGAAGGGAATCCGTGTGGGAAACCAGTCACTGCTGGCCAGGGCGATCACCCTTGTAGAAAGTACCCATCCGGACCACCGTGAAAAAGCCTATGGGATTATAGAAAAATGCCTGACAATGAAGGGGGAGACTCTGAGGATCGGGATCACCGGGGTACCGGGGGTGGGCAAAAGTACCTTTATTGAAAGATTCGGGACCATGCTTACGGCCATGGGCAAGAAAGTGGCTGTCCTGGCAGTGGATCCCAGTAGTACAGTAAGCAAGGGCAGCATCCTGGGAGACAAGACCAGGATGCAACAGCTGGTCAACGACCCTATGGCATTTATCAGGCCCTCCCCATCGGGCACTTCCCTTGGAGGGGTTGCACGCAAGACCAGGGAAAGTATTATCCTATGCGAAGCAGCCGGATTCGATGTAATCCTGGTTGAGACGGTCGGCGTGGGGCAGAGTGAGACGGCTGTCCACAGTATGGTCGATTTTTTCTTATTGCTCAAGCTCACTGGTGCAGGAGACGAACTTCAGGGTATCAAAAGAGGGATCATGGAAATGGCCGATGCCATTGTGATCAACAAGGCAGAGGGAGAAAATATCAAACGGGCAAAACAGGCAAAAAGCGAATTTGAAAAGGCACTGCACCTCTATCCCCCCAAGGAGAACAATTGGGTCCCCCGCGTACTTACCTGTTCTTCCATCGAAGGCACCGGGATTCCCGAGATATGGGAAATGATAGAGGACTACGCTAATGAGAACCGTGCATCCGGACACTTCGACCAAAAGAGGAAGGGCCAGAACAGATACTGGTTCCAACAGACGACTGAAACCTTATTAAAAGGGCAATTCTATGAGCAAGTCCAAGTAAAGAAGTCCATTAGCAAACTGGAGAAGGCCGTTGAAGAGCTGAAGATCTCTCCCTTCAGAGCTGCTGAGGAGTTGCTCGATGCCTATCGGAAAGGAATGAAATAAATACCCTAAATTTGCGGGCAACAAACCTCCCATGAGACCCAAGACCGAAGCACTCCTTTCTATCGTGGTCCCTCTCTTCAATGAAGAGGCCAATGTGGCCCTTCTCACTGAAAAGATACACGAAAGCCTTAAAGGATATCACTATCAGATCGTTTATGTCGATGACTTTTCGACGGACCAAACACGCAGGGTCATCCAGGATATGGAAGATAAGCGCGTCCACCTCCTCGCCCTGAAAAAGAACTACGGTCAGAGCCTGGCCCTGGCAGCCGGACTGGATTATGCGGAGGGAGAATACATCATCACCATGGACGGGGATCTTCAGAACGATCCCAGCGACATCCCGCAAATGCTGGAACACGCCCTTAGCGGGGAATACGATGTCGTAACCGGTATCCGGCAAAAACGAAAGGACTCCCTGGTAAAGAAGATTCCTTCCAAGATCGCCAATTTCCTGGTGCGTCGGGTGACCAAGCTCGATATCAAGGACAACGGGTGTGCCTTGAAAGTCTTTACACGGGACATTGCCAAGGATCTCAATCTATACGGAGAGATGCACCGATTCATTACCTTACTCGCATTTCTGGAAGGGGCCCGGATCAAACAGGTACCGGTAAAGCACCATGCCAGGCACGGCGGGGTTTCTAAATACGGACTGGAACGCGTCTTTAAAGTGGTCGCTGATATGATGCTGCTGCTCTTTATCCGAAAGTACTTCCAGCGACCCATTCACCTTTTCGGTATCCTGGGGGTATTCCTGATCCTGCTGGGTCTTCTGATCAATGCATACCTCCTTGTGGTAAAGCTCGGTTTCGGGGAAGACATAGGCAGCAGACCCTTGCTGATCTTCGGGATGATGTTCATCCTCGGGGGTATTCAACTGTTCACCATAGGTATCGTCATGGAACTCCTGATCCGTACCTATTATGAATCCCAAAGCAAACGGCCTTATCGCATAAAAAACATAAGCATTGGAGGCCGGCCTGCGTAAAAAAGGGATCACTCTTCTGAAAGTGGTGGTAAGTGCCGCCCTGATCTATTTTATCTTTACCAAGATCCCATTCAGGGAAGTAATTTCAGCGGTTAAAAATGCGAATTCCCTTTACCTTATGGGAGCTCTACTACTTTTTGTAGTTTCCAAATTCGTGGCGGCCATCCGTCTCAACCTGTATTTCCATAAAATAGGCATTCCCCTGGGGTCGGGTACAAACCTCCGCCTTTATCTGCTGGGTATGTTCTACAACCTCTTTTTACCGGGAGGGATCGGCGGTGACGCCTACAAGGGCTACTACCTCAAACAGCACTTTGAAGTGTCTACAAAAAGGGTGGTGGCTGTGTTGTTGCTGGACCGGCTGAGCGGACTCCTCCTGCTCTTCGTCTTTGCCTGTATCCTGGGATTTACCCTTGAGGGGTCTCCCCTAACCCCCTTCAGATGGCTGTTGCTCTTCTGTGTGCCCCTGGGCTTTTTGATTTTCTATTGGGTGTACGTTCGATTTTTCCCATATGTAAAGGCCATTTTCTGGAAGACCAACCTCCTCTCTGCCCTGGTTCAGCTCGCACAGTTAACGAGTGTGTTGCTCATCCTCTGGTCCCTGGATATCTCCCTGAATACTTATGAGTACCTGTTTATTTTCCTTATTTCCTCCATCGTGTCCGTCATTCCCCTGACTATAGGAGGGATAGGCAGCAGGGAACTCGTTTTCCTTTACGGGGCGCTGTGGTTTGGATTGGAAGAAGAACGCTCCGTTGCGATCAGCATGATCTTTTTTCTGATCACGGCCCTGGTATCCCTCTCGGGCTTCTGGTATCATTTCCGAAAGCCCAGTCCCGATCTCCAACAATAGTCAGGGTATATGAAGCAGGTACATCCTGTTCAACACCTTGGAACGGGTACTCGGATTGAGGAATTTTCCCTGCAGGCGTGTTATGCGGAATTGGTCCACCGAATATTCCCTGTCCCAGGTGAAATCCTGCCCGAGCAGCATGGTCATCTCTTCTTCGGTCACATAAACCCAGGTATCATCTAGATCTTTCAACTGATCCAGTGAGATGATCTTTACTGGTTGCCGGTTATAAAAGTCAAGTGCCCAAGTATGCCTTTCAGAAATTTTCGCAATGCGGTCCGGGGGGATGTTCTCTCGTTCTACGATCCGGGCCATGGATGATCCTCCCTGGTATTTGAGCAGTTCGGGGTAGAAATGAAGGTTGAGCACGGAGTTCAGTAATACCGAGGCAAGGACGGTGATGGTGATAATGCGCAGATAGGGAGCCTCTTTTTTAACGATAAAATAAGCCAGTAAGGCATAACCCAGGCCCAAAGGAAGGTAGGACAGCCAGTTTCTCCATTCAAATACATAAAAACAAATCAGGGCTGTGGCGATGAAGACCAGGCTCAGGATGAAGTATTGTGCGGCCAGTACACGGTTCAGTACCCGTGTCTTTTGCCTCCTTTTCAAGGAAAACAAGTAAGAGGCTGAGAGGATGGCAAAAAGAGGGATCAGGATATTCAGATAATGAGGGAGCTTGAACTGGGCAAAACTGATGATCACAAAAATGATCCCAATACCACCCACCGTAAGCAATTCGAGTTTTGAATTCTTTCTGAAATGAGTTTTTATCAGTTTTCGCAGGGCCGTCCAGTAGGCAAAGATTCCTATGAGAGTCCATGGTAAAAAGACCCAAAGGAAGGTGTGAAAAAAGAAGAAATAATCACTGCTGTTTCTGCCAACCCCTTCCCCGCTTAAGCGCTCAAAACTCTGTTCCCAGAAAATAAAAAGGATACCGCTTCTGCCCGAGCGCCCCCTGATCACTTTTTCCGGATGCAGGTCGAATTGCTGGTAGTAGGCATATAACATCGGACTGATCGTCAGACCAAAGACCAGCAGGGCAGCCACCACCTTCCAGCTGAGTAATACTTCCCATCGTCTCGTATACGCCAGGTGGCAAAGTACAGGCAGGCCGATGACCAACAAGGCGATCTGTCCCTTGGTGGAAAATGCGATCCCTGCACCAAAGGCGCCAAGCAAAAGGGAGAACAGATCCGAATCCCTGATGTACCTGGCCAGTTGCCAGATCGCAAATACCGTAAAACCGGTCAGAACGGCATCCGTTCTTACGTCTATATTGGAGAGTACAATGGTCTGAGCCGTGAGGAAAATAAGGGAAGCCAGTCTTCCCACTTGCTTGTTGTAAAGCACGCTGCCCAGCCCAAAGGTACTCCAGGCACCCAAAAGGGAAGCCAGCAGGGCCGGGATACGATAGGCCCAGTCATGTATCCCGAAGATCTTAAAAGCCAGCGCCGCCAGCCAGTAATGCATATGCGGCTTGTCCAGGTATTCTTCGGGCCCTTTGAATAGGCTTAGGAAGTCGTTTTCCTGCACCATCCTCATCGCCATGACGGCAAACTGAGCTGAATCGTTTTCGAAAAGAGTTGCGAAGAGACCGGCGAGATAGACCAGAGAGATCAATAGCAGCAAACTCCAGTATCGGGCCGGTGTGATCATAATCGGATCCTGTCTGAGGCAAAGATATACAAGCGGAAGAAAAGCCAGCCCATAAATGTACCCACAAGAGCCCCTGAGAGCACATCCAGAGGGAAGTGGACCCCGATATAGATCCTGCTGTAGGAAACCACCCCTGCCCACAGGATCAGCACCCAGGGAAACCATTTAAAGTCTGTCCTGAACAGATAAGAAAAAAAGGCGGCTACCGCAAAGGTGTTGGCAGCATGGGCCGAAAAATAACCGTATTTCCCTCCGCAGGAAGCTTTCACCAGTCGGAAAAGCCCGTTTAACTCAGGGTCATAACAGGGCCTTAGTCGGCCTACTCCCAATTTAAAGAAATTAGACAACTGGTCGCAGACCGTAATCAGAAGGGCCACTGCAACCAGCAGTAGAAAGGTTTTCTTCCATCCCAGCATCCTGCCGCTCAGGAAGAGCAGTAAAAAATAGAGGGGAAGGGAACTCCATTTACCGGTCATAAACAGCCAGAATCCATCCCAGGACGGCGTTCCCAGGTTGTTGAGGAACAGGAAGGTCTCCCGGTCTATTTGGATGAGTTCTTCCAGCATATCAGTCCTCGTATCTGCCTATCTCCCTGTCGTAAAATTCGTTGGCCGCCTCAAAGAGTTCGCGAGCCTCCGCTTCCAGCTCCTTCTCATCCTCCATGGAAAATTCCTCCAGCCAAATCACCTCATCATTCTCCAGATTGATGATAAAGCGGGGATACTCTGTATGTATGATGAAGATGGCCGATGGATAGTCTGTATTGTCTCCAAATAAGAATTTGGGTATGTCCATTTTTGGGAAATTTTATTTAGCTATCAGTTGTTCGCTTGTTCCAGCGCAAGTTTTTTGGTTAAATGATTGAATCGAAGATACAACATAATCGCCGAAGCAGTAAGGCCGGATAAGAGTCCGATCCATATACCTGTACTGCCCAGTTCAGTGTGCAGGCCCAACACATAGCTGATGGGAAAGGCGATCAACCAGTAGGATACAAATGTGATCCCCGTAGGGATCTTTACGTCCTGTAATCCTCTCAGGGCTCCGAGTATAACCACCTGTAACCCATCGGAGATCTGAAAAAAGGCAGCCACTAGCAATAACTGGGCAGCCAGGCCGATCACCTCCATATTATCTGCCTGATTGGCGAGATCGTCCACATCCAGATAGATAGTAGGGAACCAGTGCCTGCAAAGGAGGAATAAAACTGCAAAACCGATCTCAAGGAGAAGGGTCAGGAAAAAGATGGACTGGGCAATGCGCCTGAGTTCACTCCAGTCTTTCAGTCCTTTTTGGTTACCAACACGGATCATGGCAGCCACCCCCAGTCCCATCCCGAACATAAACGTCATGCTGGAGAGATTCAGGGCGATCTGGTTGGCGGCCTGTGGATTCTTCCCAAGCACCCCGCTCAACCAGATGGCAGCCGTAAAAATGGCCACCTCAAAGAACATTTGAAGGGCCGAAGGAAAGCCGAGATCGATGATCTTCTTCATCACCTTTCTCTCCAGTTCCCTGAAGTTAAAGGCAGAGACATAGTAGTGGAATTTCTGCTTCTTGTTCAACAGAATCCAGAGAAATGCAAGCATGACAAAGCGAGACACCAGTGTCCCTACCGCAGCTCCGACGATCCCCATTTTTGGAAAACCAAAGGCACCGAAGATCAGCAGGTAATTCAATACGATATTGATCACATTGGCCAGGATGGTGGCATACATGGGATATTTGGTCTGCGAAAGCCCTTCTGAAAACTGCTTAAATGCCTGGAACATGACCAGGGGGACCAGGGAGAATGCCACCAGGTCCAGATACGGGATGGCCAGTACCACCACTTCGGCAGGCTGGTCCATCATATACATCAGGGGTTTGAGCAAAAGGATAAGCACAAAGAGGGACAGGCCCAGCAAAGTACACAGAACCAAACCGTGTTTTAGCGCCCTTTTGGCATCTGATTTCAACCCGGCTCCGTCTGCCTCGGCCACCAGAGGTGTAATGGCCGTGGAGAACCCTATACCGAGTGACATGGCGATAAACACAAAACTGTTACCCAGGGATACCGCAGCCAGCTCGGCCGTTCCCAGCTGACCTACCATGATGTTGTCTGCAAAAGCTACAAAGGTATGCCCCAACATGCCGAGGATGACAGGAATGGAGAGCCTGATGTTATATCGGAATTCCCGTGTGTATTGCCTGAACAAGGGATATGATTTTAATTAGAGGGTTTTGGCATGATTCCAATGCACATCCATTTCGGCCAGGGTCATCTCTTTCAGGGATTTTCCCGCTTCCCTGGCTTTCTCCTCCAGGTAGGCAAATCTTTTGATGAATTTCTTGTTTGTCCTCTCCAGGGCATTTTCGGGATTTACTTTTAAAAACCTCGCATAATTGACCATGGAAAAAAACACATCTCCGAATTCCTCCTCTATTTTTTCCTGCTTTCCTTTGCGGACCTCCTGTTGCAGTTCGCCCAGTTCTTCCTGCAGTTTTTCGAACACCTGCTGGGGCTCCTCCCAGTCGAATCCCACTCCGGCCACCTTATCCTGTATGCGATTGGCCTTTACCAGGGCTGGCAAGCTATTCGGTACACCCTCAAGCACGCTTTTCTTGCCCTCGGCCAGTTTGATGTTCTCCCAGTTTTTTTTCACCTCCTCCTCATCGGCCACATCCACATCACCGTAAATATGGGGGTGTCGGTGGATCAATTTCTCGCTGATGGAATGGCAAACGTCTGCAATGTCAAAATCCCCGGTCTCAGACCCGATCTTGGCATAAAAAAAGATGTGGAGCAGCAGGTCCCCTAATTCCTTCTTCACTTCCTGCAGATCTTCCTCTAGGATGGCATCGCCCAATTCATAAGTCTCCTCTATGGTGAGGTGTCTCAGGCTCTCCATGGTCTGTTTCCGGTCCCAGGGACACTGTGCCCTCAATTCATCCATGATGGTCAGAAGCCGGTCGAGCGCCTCCAGTTGTTGTTTACGGGAATTCATATGCGGTAGTTTGCGCAAAAGTACAAAGATGAAAGTTTTGGGAGTGCTCATTATTTGGACTATTTTTAGAGGACTGCCCATGGCAGAAATCATAACCGCCTCCTTAAAATTCTGAAGTATGCGTACCACTTCCAACTTGATCCTGTTTATTATTTCCGTTGCATTTTTAAGCTGTTCGAAGCCCAATTCCTATGACATCCTTATCAGGAATGGCTTGGTCCTGGATGGATCCGGGGAGGAAGGCATATATGCCGATATAGGGATCAATGCCGATACGATTGCTGCCATCGGAGAACTGGATGAAGCTGTGGGTAACCAGGAGATCGATGCTAGCGGTCTCGCTGTGGCCCCGGGCTTTATCAACATGCTGAGCTGGGCCAATGTCTCTCTTATCGAAGACGGGCGATCCCAGAGCGATATCAGACAGGGAGTAACCCTGGAGGTCCTGGGGGAAGGCCGATCCATGGGGCCGCTCAATGAGAAAATGGCAGCTGAAATGGCGGAGAATCAGGGAAGCATCCAATATGATGTCAGCTGGAGAACGCTGGGAGAATACATGAATCATATGGAGCAAAAAGGGATCTCACCCAATATCGCTTCCTTCGTGGGTAATGGGACGGTGCGGGAATACGTCATGGGCTATGAGAACAGGGTGCCCACGGATGAGGAATTGTCTCAAATGGGATCCCTGGTCCAACAGGCCATGGAAGAAGGAGCCGTAGGGCTTTCCACCTCCCTGATCTACGTACCCAGCGGACACGCCCAAACCGAGGAGATCATTGCCCTGGCCAAGGTTGCCTCCAAATATAACGGGATGTATGTATCTCACATCCGGGACGAGGAAGGTAAATTACTGGACGCAGTGGACGAACTGATCAGGATCTCCGAAGAAGCCGATCTGCCGGCAGAGATCTACCATTTTAAAGCCTCGGGCACGGCCAACTGGCACCTGCTGGACAGCGCCATTCAAAAAGTTAACAGTGCCAGGGAGAGAGGCCTCGCCATTACGACCGACATGTATATGTATAATGCCAGTTCAACCGGACTCAATGTGCTGCTCCCTGCCTGGGCCAAGGAAGGAGGCCACGACAGGACCATCGAGCTGATGAAGCAACCTGAGACCCGGAAAAAGATGATCCGGGAGGTCGATTTCCATGTACCCCCTGAAAACATTCTCCTGGTGGGCTTCAGGAATAAGGACCTGAGACACCTTATCGGCAAGACCCTGGCCGAGGTAGCTGCTGAACGGGGAAAACCGGCGAACGAGACGGTGGCCGACCTCATCTTTGAGGACGACAGCCGTATACAGGTAGTGTATTTCTCCATGTCTGAAGACAATATCAAAAAGAAGCTGGCCCTGCCGTTTATGGCCATCTGTTCCGATGCAGGGTCCTATACCAATGAAGGGGTTTTCCTGGAACAAAGCACACATCCCAGGGCCTATGGTTCATTTGCCCGCCTGCTGGGCCATTACGTCAGGGAGGAGAAGGTCATTTCCCTTGAGGAGGCTATCCGCCGTCTGACCCTGTTGCCGGCTACCAATTTAAAACTCGACAGGAGAGGCGCGCTCAGGGAAGGATATTATGCCGACGTGGTCCTGTTCGATCCTGAAAAGATCACCGACCACGCCACATTTAAGAAACCCCATCAGTACGCCACAGGTGTGATCCATGTCCTGGTAAACGGCGTGCCCGTATTGAAAGACGGAGATCATACAGGTGCATTTCCGGGGCGTTTTATCAAAGGTCCGGGATATTCCGGATCTGATTAACCCAACTCTAAGGTCTTATGTGTTACGACATCAAAGCCAGTTTGGAAGCCCAACTCAAGCGCGCCCGCCAGTACGGGGACGAGATCGCTATACGGGAGATCGAAGAAAAACTCGCCCCATTAACAGACCTCCCGATTTATCACGCCTCCGGCTTTCAGCACCCGCGGCTGTTCATCTACACGGATGATGAACCCTCGATCCCAAGGGTAGCTACCTGGGGATTGGTGCCCCACTGGGTAAAGGATCACAATCAACAGAAAAAGATCTGGAACAACACCCTGAATGCCAGGGGGGAGACCATCTTTGAAAAACCCGCCTTTCGGACTGCCGCCAAATATCATCGCTGTCTGATCTTCGTGGACGGATTTTACGAGCATCATCACTTCAAAGGCAAAACCTACCCCCATTTCATCTCGCGCAGAGATGGACAGCCTCTGGTGTTTGCAGGTCTGTGGAATCCCTGGCTCGATCCTGAGACCGGAGAATACCTGAATACGTTCAGTATTGTCACCACAGAAGGAAATCCGATGATGGCTCATATTCACAACAACCCTAAACTGGCAGGACCGCGAATGCCCCTCATCCTCGATGAGGAATTGTCCGACAAATGGCTGATAGAGGTTGAGGAAGACCTGGATATAAAAGCCCTGCAGGACCTTATCCATTCCTATCCGGAAGAAGAATTACAGGCTCATACGGTCGGGAAATTAAGGGGAAAAGAATACGCCGGGAATGTACCGGAGATCAGCGAGGAAGTTGTTTATCCGGAATTGAAAGAATAGTTGTCCGGCCTAATTTACCAAATCAAACATCCTGGTATACTTAATGATAAAACTATTGTTAAGTGGGTCTCCTCCCTGAAGGTTGTGATTGTACACTACAAACAGGCCGGTATTCGCTCTTTGCAGCCAGCTGAACCTCAGGTTTACCGCCCATATTTCGTCTGCAGTATTGTTCTGGATCAGGCCCTGAAGATAGATACGGGGTGTAAATGCATAGGACAATTGGGTCCTTAGGATATTGGCCGAAAAACTACCCCCCGGAAGGTCGAAACTATTGTTCTGATACGTCAGAGCGATGTTGAAATTATCACCCTGACGATAGGTAAGGGTACCGCTGTTGAGGTATCTGGACCCTCCAAAGGAACCTCCCATAACCGATCGGATATTTACTGAAAGCGGTTTACTTCGGTTGGTAAAAAAGATTATCTGGGCTTCCGTATGGTCATAGGTGCCGGCGGGAACGATCACCCCGTCTGAGATCTCAAAATCACTGACCACCCCTTCCGTGGTCAGGTTCATTCCGGTGTGGAATTCAAGGCCGCTCTTGAATTCCCAGTGATTGTCGAGGTGTAAAAACCCCGTTTCCTGGAATCCCTCAAAATTCCAATAGCCACGGTAAGACACATGGGGTCTGAGTTCAAGGATACGGGATTCCGGGTTTTTGGGACGATATCGATACAAGACCAGGGCCTCTGGTTTCCGGAAGGCCGATCTAAGCAGGAAACCCACTTCCGGGTTAAAGCCTTGCCCTACCTCTGTATAAGCCAGCCTCATTTCCAAATTGTTCCATAAATAATCGGCTTGCAGCTTGTAGGCATGTGCCTGGGTTGTATCGTTGGGATCATAGGTGCGGGCATAAAAACCCGAAAGTCTCGCCTTGTTTCCCAGCCCCAGTTTCCCATCGATGGCGGCCGTTCTGTTGAAATCGTCACTTCTCTCCAGGCCGGCCCTGTTCACGAAGACCGCGCCCAGGGCAGACCGTCCTTTGAATTCGTGGTTGACCCTGGCTACACTGAAATTGTTCTTCTCGATCCCCGCATCGGCCACATCGTCCGTGAACATGGACAAAAGCCCGACATTGGTCCTGTTTAGCTTTCCTGACAACCTTGTCCCCCCTATAATAGGCACGAGGTTCCCAGCGGTACCTATCCCAATCCTCCGGCTGAAGAAAAGATCGACCTCCCCCGGGCTACCCACGGTGAACAGTCCTGCATTTTCAAGGAAAAAGGCTCGCTTTTCCGGAAAGAAAAGGTTAAAGCGGTCCAGGTTCACCTGCTGGTCATCCACCTCAACCTGCGCAAAATCAGTGTTATAAGTAAAATCCAGGGTCAGGCTGGGGGTTATGCTGTATTTGATGTCCCCTCCGGCATCAGGGGAGAATTCAAGCTCGGGATCGGTTTGTTGATAGTCTTTTTCAAGTCGACCCAGAACATAGGGTATAACTTTCAGATTCCCGGGACTCCTGAGGTCCAGATCCGTAAGGGTCCCTGCAAGAGATAGCCTGTTAAATGTAAAACCCAGGGGTATGGGTGCCCAGTAAGCGATCTCGTTGGTCTTCCTGATATTTCTCCGGAAGTTGATACCCCAGTCTTTCCCGGACTGGAATCGAATGGTCCTCAGAGGAATGGAAAATTCTGCGCTCCAGCCAAAATCTCCTACCTGGGTACGGACCACCCAGCTCGCATCCCAGTTGAGGTTAAAACCTCCAATCGTCCCTCCCTGCTGCCGATTGACATTGAAATTGCCTTGTCCTTCATTGTCTACCTGTGCATCGTACTCCACCCCCTGGGAATTCGTCCCGAAAATAAAGCCGTTCTGCCCATCTTTATAGGTATCGATAATGAAGAGAAAGGCATCCGTATTGTCGAGATCGGCATCCCTCCTGGCGTCTGAGATCACCAGTTCAGAAGGCCTGGAATCGAAACAAACCACCGAAAGAAAAAAAGTATCCTCTGAATAGGCAATCCGAATATCGGTCCTTTCACTGGCAGGAAATCCGAACCGAGGCTGAGTCTGTATCAGATCCCCATACATAGGTATGTTCTGCCAGACCGGGTCATTCAGTACCTCCCCGTCTATAGATGGAAGTTCGGTGAGTTTCAAGGCCTTCATTACGGGTCGGTCGCCCTCAAAAGACAAATTCCTGACCTGACTTTTGGCATTTATGGCGAAAATGAGACACAACAAAAAGGGAAAGGAACGTCGGAGTCCGTTCATAGGATCGGTTGATTACTGGTAATTTAAATGTAGTACTAATTTCCAAATATGGAATACTAAAACCTGCCTGGGACAGCATTTTATTTGTTATTTTAGGAGCTGGACTTTATAAGAATGACCCGCCATAAGATGAGAACTGTTTTTTTAATCTTTACTCTTTTGTTGAACGGACTGTTCATACAGTCCCAGGAGATCATTGCCCTCCCATATGAAAAGCCTGAAAGTGTGAGTTGGGAAGGAGGTGAAAAGGCCTTCTTTTCCACTATCTGGAACACAGAAGTTGTTTGTAATGTTTCCGTACCCACGATGGAGGTATTCAGACCGGCTCCCGGCACAGCCAATGGAACTTCGGTCGTAATCGCCCCGGGAGGGGGGTTGTACGCCCTGAGTATAGAAAGCGAAGGAAATATGGTAGCCCGTTGGCTTGCTGAACGAGGCATTACCGCATTTGTGCTCAAATACCGGCTTGTTCCAACCGGGGAGGATGGGGTCAGGGACCTCAACGAGACGAGCAAAAACAACCTGGAGGAGTTCAAAAGGCTGATCTCCGTCGTGATCCCCTATTCCGTGGCGGATGGACTTGCTGCGGTAAAGCACGTACGCGAACACGCCAAAGAATGGGGATTGAAGGAAGACAGGATCGGTTTTATGGGCTTTTCTGCCGGCGGTGCCGTTACCATGGGAGTTGCTTACAACGCCACCCCTGAGTCGGGACCCGATTTCCTGGTCCCCGTCTATGCATGGACGGATGCCATGCCCGTGCAGCCTGTCTCCGCAGACCAACCTCCCATGTTGGTTATTTGTGCCTCAGACGATCCCCTGGGTCTCGCCAGTGGGAGCCTGGACTTGTACAAATCCTGGTATGATGCCCGCCTGAGAGTAGCTCTTCACATGTATTCAAAAGGCGGACACGGTTTTGGGATGAGATCTCAGGGATTGCCTTCCGATTCCTGGATAGAACGATTCTACGATTGGGGCATAGCCGAAGAACTCATAAACCCTGCAGGCAAATAAATGAGTACCCCGGTTTCGAAACATATCAGGCTAATTGCCTTTGTGATTATTTCATGTATAGGCCTGGAATCGGGCATATCGCAAAAAAAAGAAGATTTCACTGAGGAAGTAGCCCTGATCAGTCAGAAGTACGAAGACCTCAAAGAAAGTGAACAAAGGTCTGTTGTATTTACGGGAAGTTCAAGCATTAGGTTGTGGCCGGGCCTTGAGGAATCCTTTCCCGACCATCAGATCATAAATACAGGGTTCGGAGGATCCGAAAGCAAAGATCTCCTCAAGTTTATCAAACCTCTAATCCTGGATTTCAGGCCCGAAAAGGTCTTTATATATGAAGGGGATAATGACCTCGAATATCGAAAAAGTCCTTCCAGGGTCTTGAAAAACACTAAGAAGATCCTGAAAAAGGTCTGGGAGAAATTTCCCGATACAGAATTTGTCCTGATCGCCGCTAAGCCCAGCCCGGAAAGGTGGAGATTAAAAAGGCGTTTCCAGAGACTGAATCGCAAGCTGGAAGAGTACGCCTTAAAATCGGAGCGCGTAGAGTTCGCCAACATTTGGGACATAATGCTTATGGACGAACAGCTGAATGAAAGCCTGTTCGAGGAGGACGGCTTACACATGAATGAAAAAGGATATGCACTTTGGTACGAAGTGCTCAGCAAATACATAAATTGATACGTATGAAAATGACAAAGAATTTATTTTGGATGGGCCTGATCACAGTCTTTTTAATAAGTAGTTACTCCTGTGAAAAAGCCCGCGAGGAGATCGACATGCCCTCACTGGATATCAGTAAGCAACACCTTATTCCCATTCCCTCTAAGGTTGTACCTTCAAACAGCAGTTTTCGCCTCGACTCGTTCACCCGGATCGTCACCCAGGGTGAAGACGAGCGGCTGGCAGAGGTGGCTTCCTTTCTGGCGGACAAGATCAGTCAGAAGGCCGGGATCCGGCCGGAAGTAAACCCGGAAACGGGGAATGAAGGCGATCCGGTAATCTTTTTCCGTCAAGAAAACGGAGTGTCCTGGCCTGATCAGGAGGCATACCGACTTTCCATTTCTAAAGATTCTATGATCCTGGAGGCGCCAACGGCTGAAGCAGCCTTCAGGGGAGTGCAGACCATCAGGCAACTCATCCCTGAAGTTTCCAATGATACCCTGGCAGAACATCCGATCTGGCCTGTGGCATCCGGTACTGTAGAAGACCATCCCAATTTTGGTTTCAGGGGCTCCATGCTCGATGTGGCCCGCCACTTCTTCAGCGTGGAAGACGTTAAAAAATACATTGACCTGCTGGCCTATTACAAATTCAACGTCCTGCACCTGCACCTCACTGACGACCAGGGGTGGCGAATTGAGATAAAATCCTGGCCAAAACTCACAGAAGTTGGAGGAAGCACGGAGGTCGGCGGGGAAGCAGGTGGATTCTTCACCCAGGAGGACTACAAGGAGATCGTAGCCTATGCCTCAGAGCATTTTATGACGGTCATCCCCGAAGTTGACATGCCGGGACATACAAACGCAGCCTCCGTCTCCTACCCTTTCCTCGACGGAACGGGGAAACCCCTCAAGCTGTACGAAGGCACAAGGGTGGGTTTCAGTACCTTCGACACCCGGAAGGATACGGTCTACGCGTTCCTGGATGACGTGGTGCGGGAAATCTCCGCCATCACACCGGGGCCGTATTTCCACATTGGGGGTGATGAAAGCCATTCCACGAAAAAACATGATTATATCTACTTTGTCAACAGGGTGGAAAAAATCGTCCAGAAGTACGGGAAGACCATGATTGGATGGGATGAGATCGCCCAGGCCGATGTGGACCCTTCTTCCATTGCCCAGTTCTGGGCCGATGCGGAAAATGCTACAACAGCTGTCAGCAAAGGGATGAAGGTGATCCTTTCTCCTGCTAAAAAAGCCTATCTTGACATGCAATACGATACACTTTCTAAACACGGCCTGCACTGGGCCGCGTATATACCGGTAGACACTGCTTATATCTGGAACCCGGAAACTTACGTCCCTGCGATCCCAAAAGACAAGATCCTTGGGGTAGAAGCCCCTCTTTGGTCTGAGACGATCAGCAATATTCAGGAGCTGGAGTACCTGGCCTTCCCCAGGGCTATTGGGTATGCCGAACTCAGCTGGAGCCTGGAGGAAAACAGGGACTGGGAGGATTTCAGGGTGCGACTGGCTCATCAAACTCCCTTCCTGGAAATGATGAATGTAGCCTATTATCCCTCACCCAGGATCGATTGGGTAAAACCTCCCGAGAAATCGAGGGAGATCATCAAAGACTGACCTCAGGAGATACGACAAACTCACTAACCCGAAAATCATGAAAAGGATTTACATTTTAACCACATTGTTTATAATGCAAATGGTTCATGGCCAGGCAGAACGGGATACTATCCCTGAAGCCGAAGTTTTTACCAGCATGCAAAGTGTAAACATAAATGGAAGGACCCTCTACCTCACAGCACAGGCAGGGACCTTTGAAGTAAGGGACGAACAGAACAAACCCATCGCCCTTATGGGCCATACCTTCTATACCAAGGGAGACAAGAGGGAATCCGAAACACGAAGGAGGCCTGTCGTATTCGCCTATAACGGGGGTCCCGGCTCTTCTTCCTACTGGCTTCATATGGGCATCCTTGGGCCCAAAAGAATCGTAGTGAACGATCCGGACTACACTCCGGCGTCTCCTTATCAGATCGTCAATAACAATTTCTCCATCCTGGACGTGGCCGACCTGGTCATGATCGACCCCGTGGGAACCGGCCTGAGTGTTCCCCTGGGGAAAGCTCAATTCAAGGATTTCTGGGGAGTCGACCAGGACATAAGGAGCCTTGCCCTCTTTATCAGGCAGTTCCTGATCGCAAACGACAGGATGAACAGTCCCAAATACCTGCTGGGAGAGAGTTATGGCACATTCAGAAATGCGGGGTTGATGAACCGGCTGCTAAAAGATGGGATCGCCCTGAACGGGGTCATCATGGTCTCAGCGGTATTTGACCTGAGGACACTTCTCTTCCCGCCCGAGGACGATCTGCCGTATATCGTCCATTTTCCCACCTATGCAGCAACGGCCTGGTACCACGATATGATCCCGGATAAACCGACTGATCTCTATGTATTTTTGGATAAGGTGAGGAAGTTCACAGAAGAAGAATACACCCCTGCCCTCTTCAAAGGGGATCGGCTTACGGAGGATGAGAAAAGTGCGATGGCTGCAAAACTCGCGATGTATACCGGGACGAAGGCCGACTATTGGGTAAAGGCAGACCTGAGGGTCACCAACAGCGAATTCTTTGCGGAATTCCTCAGGGATAAAGGTGAAATCGTAGGTCGGTTAGACTCCCGCTTCACAGGGATCAATCAGGACCTGTTGGCCCAGGAAGGCAACCATGATCCTCAAAGCTCGGCCATTTCCCCTGCTTATACAGCCGGATTTCTCGATTACTTGTACCGTGACCTGAAGGTGGACAAGTCCTTGCATTACGCCACCTCAGCTTATGAGAGAAAAGGCTTTAAATGGGATTGGAAACACGAGGGAAACGAGCGCTGGGGTACACAGGCCGCCATCAATACGGGAGTGGATCTGGCAGAAGCCATGTCTAGGGATCCCCATGTGAAAGTCCTCATCCTCAACGGAATCTACGATATTGCCACGGTCTTCTACGGGGTGGAGCACAGTATCAGTCATCTGGGGCTGACCCCGGAGATTAAGGAAAACATCATCATGAAGTATTACGAGGCCGGGCATATGATGTATACCCATCCACCGTCTATGGCACATTTTAAGAAGGATGTCGCGGATTTTATCAGGGATACTTCCCGATAATCGCCAACATAGAGATCATTCAGAATCAATGCTTTATACCCGGAATACCCTTTGGTTTTTCGGATTGCCAGCTAAATGGTGCCGCTTTCTTTTCTACCGGCCATACCTCATCCAGGGTTTCGGCATCGTAAACGGTGCCATTCCTGATCACATGCGTGAGCGTATTGGTATTCCTCAGATCCTCCAGGGGATCTTCCGCCAGGATAAGGATATCAGCCAGCTTACCAGCTTCAAGGGATCCGAGGTCCTTTTCGAGTCCGATTGCCGTAGCCCCCTGAATGGTTGCTACCTTCAGGGCGTCGTGGTTCTTCATGCCCCCGCTGGCCACCGACCACAGTTCCCAGTGAAATCCGAGACCCTGCAACTGACCATGACTGCCTATCCCGGCAAGTCCGCCTTCCCGGACCAGATCATTCATAAACTCGGCATGTTTCATAAAGACGTGTTCCTCATCCATGAACCAACCCGGCCTTCGCCTGGATTTATTTGCCAGTTCTTCATATGGTGTAAAGTGCTGCAATTTTGCATCACCCCACACATCTTCCTTAGCATAGAAATAATTTTCTGCCCAGGGGCCGCCATAAGAGACCAGCAGGGTCGGAGTTACGGCCATTTTTGACTCTGCTATGGTTTTGACCACATCCCTGTAGATGGGATAGATCGGAAGGGAATGTTCATGGCCCGGATACCCGTCAAGCAACTGGTTCATGTTCAACTTAAAATCGAGACCCCCTTCTGTCGTCGGCATCAACTCAAGTTCCTTAGCGGCCATAATAACCCATTGCCTCTGCTGTCTGTTCCCGACCAGGTACATCTTGATGGTCTTTGTATGATAGTATTCACTGTACTGTTTCAAAACCCGTTTGGCATGATCCAGGCTCTCGATCTTGTACCTCCAGAATCCCACTCCGGGTCCCGTGCTGTATACCCGCGGACCGTGCAGCATTCCTGCCTCCACCATGTCAGAATACGTAAGCACGTCGGTAGTGGCGGTCTGTGGATCCCGGGTCGTGGTGACCCCATAAGCGAGGTTGGCAGAGTACATCCATACCTGATTTTTATGGATTCCCCAAATAGGCCACATGTGGGCGTGGGTGTCCACAAATCCGGGTGTGAGTGTTTTTCCGCTTACATCGATGACCCTAGTATTTTTGGGCATGGTGATGGAACCGTTTGGCCCAAGAGCCTTGATCCGGTTGTTCTCGATCAGGATATCACCGTTCTCAATGACCTCATCCCCTTTCATGGTGATGATCCTTCCTCCTTTCAACAATAAAGTACCTTCAGGAATGTGCCGTTTGTATTTCACCTTGATCTTGAATTCCTCTGCTTCAAAGACCTCACTTTCCTTTTCTTTTTCATTTCCGTTGGCCGTAGAATCTTTTTGTTTTTCAGCACCGGCTAGTTCTTTCTCCGCTTTCTTCGCTGCAGCCACACTATCCCTGTACTGCTTTCCGGCCGCAAGGTCATAGCGGAAATGACTGGCTCCGAGTGACCAGTGAACCTTCTTGCTGTCATCAGACCAGGCCGGGAACTCACCTCCCAGGGTGGTTAGTTTCACCGCGGGGAAAGCAGCCTTTTCAGGTTTGGCTACGGAGATAGTGGGTGTCTTCCCATACCTCGGGATCGTAACGGTATAGATATCGTTGTTGATCAGAGCCAGGGCTGTGGTCCCGTCCGGGGAGATACGGATCTCCGAAGGGCGAGAAGCCTTGTCATTATCTTCCCTGTTGTCTTCAACCATGGGCAAATAATGAGGAATGGCTCCTTCCATATGGTCCCTGCCAAAAATATCGCTAGAGCCGTATGTCTCTATCCCCTTCAGCTTCAATAACTCCTTTTCATCTGTCCCGTCCCAGCGTATTGATATCAGGCCCTTGGTAGAGTGGCTCAGGTAGATCCTGTCATCAACCCGGGTAAAATGCGGTTGTTCTCTCCCTTTCGATTTATCTATGAATTGAACAGGACCCCCGTCTGAAGAGATCCAGACCAGGTCTTCCTGGGCTCCCCTCGCCCGGGGTCCCACGGCATCCTCATAGGCCTGTGCGGTTCCCCTTTGAAAGGCAATCCTATTCACGGAATACGACCACTGCGGGTTACTGTAAATCCCCGCCTGGCGGGTTAATTGCACCTGTCTGGGCCTTCCATCTACATTGACCTTGAAGAGATGTCCTCCTCCTTCCTTCCAGGTCGTATATACCAGCCACTTGCCATCCGGTGACCAACTGGGCTGGGCCTCTGTAAAATTGTGGTCCGAAAGCCTTCTGGGAGTACCATCAGGAAGGTCCATGACATAAAGCCTGTTCAGGGCTGTAAAGGCGAGTTTTTTTCCGTCCGGGGAAGGCCTTGCATCCCGGATCTGGGTCACCAGGGCTTCAGGGGTATCCTCAATGGGATAAGAGAATTTCAACCTCGGACCCATGTCGAGGTCTACTTCGGCTGTAAATGGGATTTCCGAGGCTGTGTTGTTCGAAATATCAATGGAATAGAGTTTACCTCCATAGGAGGTGAGCAGTTTTTTACTGTCAGGAGTAAAGGACATGGCCGGGAGGACGCCCAAAGGCGCTATGGATTCCTGTTCGTCCCTTTGTACGGGATACGCCAGCCATCGCTCCTTCCCGGAATTGAGATCCCGCAGGACGAGTCCGGTTTTCTCCTCGTATCTGCTTCCGTATACCAGCCAGTTTCCGTCCGGAGACAAGGTGGGCGTAAAGGCAGAGCCATAGCGGGAGGTAATCACCGCCATATCGCCATCTTCCATATCATAGGTCCCTATCTGGTATTGAGGTAAGCGGGCATTGTAATTCCAGGCGTTCTGCCGCTGGGAGAAATAGAGCAGTTTTCCATCCGGGCTTATGGCAGGGTCGATGGTCTTGAGGTTTTTGGGTTCAGAGATCAGTGCACTTCCCGATCCGCCTTCCCTGTGATAAATATGCATTTTGATATTCCGCCTTCCCTGGGCTGCTAAAATATACTCCCCGTCCGGGGTCCATTCTGCAGCGAAGAAATTCTGGTTGTTTGCCTTGCTGATCTGCTTTTCTTCATTGTCCTCAAGTCTCAGCGTCCAGACATTGTCAGAGCCACTCTTGTCGGATATGAAAACAATCGACTTTCCATCCGGGCTGAACCGCGGATGGACATCATAGGCCATGCCCTGGGTGACAGGTACAGCTTTGCCTCCCTGTATGGGCAAAGTGTAGATATCTCCCATCAGGTCGAAGACGATGGTTGAACCATCCGGACTGACGTCCAGGGATATCCAGGTACCTTCTGAGGTTGTGAAGCTGATTTTCCTCTCTGGCTCTAAAGGCAGTTCCTTAGTAGCCTTTTTGGTGGAATCCACAGCCTGGATGGAATCCTGAGCTTTTAATTGGAATGTTGAAAAAATGAGAAGTAGTGCGACAGGGAGGGATCGAAAGCACGAATGTATCATCTGGAGTCTCAGTTTTGTTCAGACTCCGAATATAGAGATAATTATGAGAAATTATATGGGTTGAACCGGGATCAAAAACCTATTTTTCTTCCCCTTCTTCCGGTGATTCCTCTGGTTCAAAATCGGTGATCCCGTGCTGGTGCAGGAGGTTGTACCACTGTATGACCTTCTTTATATCGCTGGGATAGACACGGTCTTCATCGTAATTGGGTACTACTTCGAAGAAATACTCCTCGAGCTTGATCTTGTCCTCTTTGTGGCCTATGGAGGTCTTTCCTCCATTCTCCTTCTCCTTGATCTTATTAAAAACGGCCTTCAGAGGCAGTTCCTCTTCCAGGGTAAAAATGGCTATCTCAGAGAGTACGCTTACATTATTGGTCATCCCTACCGTAACCTTTTTACCATCCAGCAGTGATTCAGCCACAAAGCCCGAGCGGGTTTGGGTAAGCAACTTAAACAGTCCCGGTTTTCCTCCGATGGATAAGATCTTGTCCAGACTCATTCAATTCCTGATTTTAGGCGGCAAATATGTAAAATAATAAGGAATATCGCATCCTATCTGCCTTTTTTTAACAGGGGGAATCGCATCCTGTAATCCACCTGTATTTTTCCCTTGGATATGTTGGAGAGTTTCCCTTTGAGAAGTCGTTTCTTAAGGCTCGATACCTTGTCTGTGAAGAGTATACCCTCAATGTGATCGTATTCGTGCTGGATAACACGTGCCAGCAGTCCGTCGAAGGTCTCTGTATGTTCCACGAAATTCTCGTCCTGATACCTCAGGGTGATGGTATCCAGGCGGGTGATGTCTTCCCGTATATCCGGTATACTCAAACACCCTTCATTAAAGGCCCATGAATTTCCGGTTTCCTCCAGGATCTTCGCATTTATAAAAACTCTTTTGAAACCTTCGAGCTGTTTTCTCTCCTCCGCCGAGAGTTCTTCATCATCGGCAAAAGGACTGGTGTCTACGAGGAACAATCTGATGGCAAGACCGATCTGTGGGGCCGCCAGGCCTACCCCACTGGCATTGTACATCGTTTCCCACATGTTGGAAATAAGGGTGTCCAGACCTTCGTAATCCTCATCGATTTCTGTACTTATCTTCCGCAAAACCGGATCACCATAGGCAACAATTGGTAAAATCATATTCTGATCTGATCTCTAGTAGGTTCTCAATTTTTTATCCTGTCGAGATATCCCTGCAGAATGAGGGTTGCACTCACCTCATCCACCAGGGCCTTTTCTCTTCTCTTGCTTTTCTTAACGCCGGAGGCGATCATGCTTTTCAAAGCCTCACGGGAAGTAAACCGTTCATCCTGCCGGTATACCGGGATCTCCGGATACAATTTCTCCCATTTGTCGATGAAGCTGCTGATCATTGCTTCCGACTCCGACGGGGAGTTGTCCATTTGCCGGGGTTCTCCTACGACCAAAGCAGCGATGCTCTCTTCGGCCAGATAGGTTTCCAGAAAAGGGATCAAGGCCTTTGTATCTACGGTGGTCAGCCCGGAAGCTATGAGTTGCAAGGGGTCTGTGACCGCTATTCCCGTCCTGACTTTTCCGTAATCCAAGGCAATGATCCTCCCCAATTCCATTAATTTTTGCAAAAGTACAGGATAAATTGTTATTCCTGTCAAAATGCTCTCCATAATCCACCCCATCCCACTATCTTTGCGGCAAATTTGTTTAGCCTATGGAAGAGTTGAAGAAAATCGTGGAAAAAGCCTGGGAGAATCGAGACTTGCTGGCGGATTCCGGGACTCAGACGGCCATAAGGGAAGTCGTTAACCTGATCGATCAGGGAAAACTCAGATGTGCCGAACCTACAGGGGACGACTGGCAGATCAACGAATGGGTAAAAAAGGCAGTGGTACTTTACTTTCCTATTCAGAAGATGGATACTTACGAGGTTGGCATCTTCGAATACCACGATAAGATACCGCTCAAAAAAGGATATAAAGAAAAAGGCGTGAGAGTTGTACCCCACGCAGTGGCCAGGCACGGTGCATTCATCGCCTCCGGTACCATCCTCATGCCGAGTTATGTGAATATCGGAGCGTATGTAGACAGCGGGACCATGGTAGATACCTGGGCTACCGTAGGTAGTTGTGCACAGATAGGGAAGAACGTACACCTAAGCGGGGGTGTTGGGATTGGAGGGGTGCTGGAACCCCTGCAGGCAGCCCCTGTGATCATTGAGGACAATGCCTTTGTGGGAAGCCGATGCATAGTTGTGGAAGGAGTGAGAGTAGAACGTGAAGCCGTGCTGGGTGCCAACGTGGTGTTGACCGCTTCAACCAAGATCATCGATGTGACCGGGTCAGAGCCTATAGAGATGAAAGGTAGGGTTCCGGCGCGCTCAGTTGTTATACCAGGGAGCTACACTAAGAAATTTGCCGCAGGAGAATATCAGGTGCCCTGTGCTCTGATCATCGGGAAACGGAAACCGAGCACAGATCTGAAAACCTCCCTGAACGATGCCCTGAGGGAATATAATGTAGCGGTTTAAATTGTAAGAATTTACTTTCAAAAGGCAATTTAATCGATAATTTCAAGTTATTATTTTGGCTTAAAGCCAGGATATAACCTCAATTACAAGTATGAAAAAGGAACATCATAAAATATCAGCGCTGATCATCACCTATAATGAGATGGGATATATTCAGGACTGTATTGATTCTGTTTCCTTTGCCGATGAAATTGTGGTTGTGGATTCATACAGCACGGATGGGACCTATGAATATCTCAAGGAACATCCGAAAGTCAAAGCCATTCAACACCCCTTCTCGAATTTTACCCAGCAAAAGACCTTTGCATTGAGCCAGGCCTCCCATCCCTGGATACTTTTCGTGGATGCCGATGAGATCATTCCGGAAGCCCTCAGGAATGAGATACTGGAAACGGTTCAGCTCGAATCGCCTCACGCAGCCTATTGGTTTTACAGGAAATTTATGTTCCAGAAGACTCCTCTGCGGTATAGCGGATGGCAAACCGATAAGAACTACCGCCTCTTCCAAAAGGACAAAGCTAAATTTACGGATAAGAAGATCGTCCATGAGACCCTTGAAGTAGACGGTACATCAGGAATTCTCAAAGAGAAACTGATCCATTACTGCTATAAGGATTACTCCGATTACAAGTCGAAGATGCTTAATTATGGCCGACTAAAAGCCAAGGAGGATTTCTACAGGGAGAAAAGCTTCAACTATTTCTACTACATAGTAAAACCGGCCTGGAAATTCTTCAACCACTATATTCTGAGGTTAGGGATCCTGGATGGTAAAAAAGGGTTGACGATCTGTTATCTCAACGCTCTGGGAGTACTAGAGCGATTCAGGGAACTGAAACGCCTGGAGAGAAAGAACGCCCTTGCCTATTACTTGCTTATGCCGTAGTGCGTCCAGACCCGTTTTTGACTCCGGGTCTCTTTTCTGATCGCTTTATTCTTCTCTATGGACTCCGGGGTTTTATAGCCACGTTTGTGATCTAAATGCACACAGACCGCACTGTATCTCAATTGTTTGGATCTGATCCCAAAATTAAAAAGGCGTTCCCCCAGCTCACGATCCTGCCCTCCGTATTGCATACGCTCGTCAAAACCATTGACATTGAGGATATCCTTTTTCCACCCGGAGGAATTATGACCGTTCCAACTCGCATTGGTGGGTGTGATGGTGTTGAAGAATTTAGAGATAAATCCCCGCGCAGTGAGTTTGTTGTTCTTAAAGGTCTTTGGGATCCCCATGTTCTTTAACCAATGGATATTAAAGCAATTCTGTTTCTCTATATCTTCCCTGGTAATGGCCTTGGAAATGTTCATGGGCAGCATGTAGTATCCCCCGGAAATAAAATAGCCTGGTTCCTTGTTGATGTAATGCACTTCCACGAAATCCTCCCTTGGGATACAATCGCCGTCGGTCATGATGATATAAGGAGCATTGCAGGCAACAACCGCCTTGTTGAGAATACGTGATTTCTGGAACCCGTCGTCTTCCTGCCAGATGTGAATGATGGGATAGAATACCTTCTTCTGCATTTCCTCCAGCAACTTCCGGGTAGCCGGACCGGAGCCGTCATCAGCGATCACCACTTCGAAATCCTTAAAAGTCTGGTATTGGAATCCCCAGAGGACCTTTTCAAGCCAGGCCTCCGAATTATAGGTGCTGACGACGATCGAGATCTTAGGTGCTGTCTGCTGCATCGCACAAAAATAGGAGACTTTATCCAATTACCATGTTTCATGAAGAAATTATAGCATGGATTTGGAGTGTCTGGCTCTGGGAAGTTATCCTTCATGCCAAATCTCGATTTCGTTTCAGCATTTGGTGCTTCTCACATGGATAACGTAATTTGCACAACACAGACAGCCGATTCCCATTCTCTATGAAAGTCAAAGAAATCCCCGAATCCCTTTATCAAACCCTCAAGCTCAGGTATGGGACGCGATACGGACCGGGATCGAGCTCAAAACCACAGGTCCCCGTCGTGGTCTCCCTGACCACCATAGAGCCCAGACTCCGATTGGTAGACCTGGTCATCAGGAGCCTGCTGACACAGAGTGTAGCCCCAAAAAAGATACTGCTCTGGATCCACGAATCCCTGCTGACAAAACTCCCACCCAGACTCACCTCCCTGCAAAACGAGATCTTCGAGATCAGGCCCACTCCCCTGCACTGCTCCCATAAAAAGCTGATCCATTCCCTCGAGGCCTACCCGTCTGAAAGGATCATCACCTGTGACGACGACCTGATGTACAGACCCCAATGGCTGCAGCGATTGTATGAAGAATCCGAACGCTATCCGCGAGCTGTAATCGGCAATCAAACCCGAACTATCCGCACAGATGCGCAGGGCAATTTCCTGCCATACGAGCAGTGGCCGGTGGATCTCCCGGAACAGGATGCCTCCCCTTGGGTGCTTCCCATCGGAGCAGAAGGAGTGCTCTATCCGCCCGGATCCCTGAATCCCCTTTATTCCCGAGATGATCTTTTCCTGAAATTGGCACCCAAGGCAGACGACCTATGGTTCAAGTCTATGTCCCTCCTGAATGGTACGGTATGCAGGCCGGCTTCCAACTCGGGTAAAAAAGGGATCCCCATCATGGGTTCCCAGAAATTCTCCCTCAAACACGAGAACATCAAAAAAGACCTTAACAGCGTACAATGGAGGCAGTTGGTGGATCATTTCGACCTGAGAAAGTTCCTGAGTCATGAATGATTTCCAGGCAGAGATACGGAAGTGTCTGGAGGTGCTCTCTGCGGGCGGACTCATCCTCTACCCCACGGATACAATATTGGGGATAGGTTGTGATGCTACGGACGAAAAAGCAGTGAAGAAGGTCCGTGCTTTAAAAGCACTGCCTGAAAATAAACCCATGGTTTGCCTGGTGGGCAATGACGCCATGCTGGAACGATATGTGGAGCAGGTTCCCGATCTGGCCTGGGAGATCATGGACCTGGCAACCAAACCCACCACCTTAGTCTTCGACAAACCCCGGGGGGTTGCTTCAGGTTTGATCGCCGAGGATGGCTCCTTAGCCATAAGAGTTGCCTCTGACAAGTTCTGCCGCTACCTGATCAACGCATTTAAAAAACCAATAGTCTCAACCTCCGCAAATATTGCAGTAATGCCGGAGCCCCAACACTTCGGAGAAATCCCCGCGGCGATTTTAAAAGGAGTGGACTATGTGGTAAATTTGCATCGCGAAAAAGGGATAACCCTTCCCTCCTCCATCATTGCACTGGGTAACGATGGCACCGTAAAAGTGATACGGGAATAATTATGAGGAAGACAAACTACAAAGAAGCTCTTGAAGGACCTGTGTTTCAAATAGTCGCCAGGGCTTCCAGGGAACTGTCGCTCGAGAGTTACGTGATCGGTGGGTTTGTCCGAGACCTGCTTCTGGGTCGACGCATCCCTAAAGATATAGACATCGTTTCGGTAGGTAGCGGGATTTCACTGGCGAAGAAAGTGGCTGACCTCTCCCCGGGAAAACCTGAGGTGACTGTGTTCAGGAACTTCGGCACCGCCATGCTGAAGGTAGGAGAAACTGAAGTTGAATTCGTCGGGGCCAGGAAAGAGAGCTACAACCGTGACAGCAGGAATCCGGTGGTGGAAGACGGTACCCTCGAGGACGACCAGAACAGACGGGATTTTACGATCAATGCTCTTGCTCTATCCCTGAACGAGCATAATTTTGGGGACCTCCTCGATCCCTTCGGGGGCCTGGACGACCTGGACAAAAAGATACTCAGGACACCCCTTGAACCCGGGGTAACCTACTCTGACGATCCTCTCAGGATGCTCCGAGCTATTCGCTTTGCCACCCAACTGGGATTCAGGATAGAAAGCAACTCCCTTTCGGCGATCACCGAGAACAAATCGAGGATAAAAATTGTATCCACTGAGCGTATCGTGGACGAACTCAATAAGATACTGATGAGCGACACCCCATCCACGGGGTTTGCCCTGCTACATAAAACCGGTCTTTTGCCTTTGATCCTCCCCGAACTGGTAGCCTTACAGGGAATTGAAGAGGTAGAAGGGCAAAGGCATAAGGATAATTTCTGGCATACCCTGGAAGTGGTCGACAATATCGCTGCAAAGACAGACGATCTTTGGCTCCGATGGGCCGCTCTCTTGCACGATATCGGCAAGGCGCCAACTAAGCGCTACGACAAGAAGTTGGGTTGGACCTTTCACGCTCACGAATTCGTAGGTGCCAAAATGGTTTACAAGCTTTTCAAGAGAATGCGCCTGCCCCTGAATGAAAAGATGAAATTCGTGCAGAAGATGGTCCTGATGAGTTCCAGGCCCATCGTTTTATCCGAGGATTTTGTCACGGATTCCGCAGTTCGCCGGTTGATCTTCGATGCAGGCGACTATGTAGAAGACCTTATGACCCTGTGCGAGGCCGATATCACTACTAAAAATCCCAGAAAAAAGAAACGCTACCTCAACAATTTCAAAAAAGTAAGAGAGAAGATCGAGGAAGTAGAAGAAAGGGACCACATACGGAATTTTCAACCCCCTGTCAGCGGGGAGGAGATCATGGAGACTTTTGGGCTTTCTCCATCAAGGGAAGTCGGCCTGATAAAAGATGCGATCAAGGAAGCCATCCTCGACGGGGAGATCCCGAATGAATACGGAGCTGCCAGGGACTTTATGATGAAAAAGGCCAGGGAGCTGGGAATTGAGCCATAAGTCGGGTCGATGCGGCATCTTTACAATCTATTTTCTGACATGATTCCTGTCTTTTTAAGACCCAAAAGAGTGGTATTTTTGTGTTGTTTTTGAAGTAAGAACTATGCGTAGATTCTATCGCCCCCTGGCAAGGACTTCCCTCATCTTGGTTTACCTTGTCATCATTGCAGGGGCTGTGGTCAGGATGACCGGCAGCGGTATGGGCTGCCCTGACTGGCCCAAGTGTTTTGGTTATTATATCCCCCCTACCCAGGAAGCCGAGTTGCTCTGGCAACCTGACCGGACCTTCGAAAAAGGCCAGGTGATCATCAGGGAGGAATCCCTCTGGGTCGCCAAGTCGGACTTTACAACGGGGGAGGAATACGATTCCGCCAACTGGGAGCCCTATACAAAACACGATTACGCCGTCTTTAACGCCACCCATACATGGATAGAGTATATCAACCGACTCCTGGGAGCTTTAGCAGGATTGGCCACCTTATTTCTGGCACTGTCCTCTTTTGGATTTTGGAAAACAGACAAACGTATAACCTTGGTGAGTTGGCTTGTCGTATTCGGAATGCTTTTCCAGGCTTGGTTAGGGGCGACTGTGGTGTACTCCGTGCTGCTGCCTGTGCGCATCACTATTCATATGGTCATGGCCCTTGTCATTGTGGCCCTGCTAATTTACCTCCTGCAACAGACCCGCAGGAACGAAGACTCGAGGCTCTTCGACAAATCCATCCATAACCTGCTGTGGGTCGCCCTTGGACTTACCCTGGTGCAGATCGTGCTCGGAACCCAGGTAAGGCAATTTATCGATACGCAGATCGACCTGCTGGGAGCAAATGCCAAAGGCCTGTGGTTGTCTGAACCGGAAGTGCAATTCTATATTCACCGTTCCCTCTCCATAGCCGTGGTTCTGCTCAACGGATGGATCGCCTTTCAGATCTTTACAAAAAAACTGGGATATGGTATGATATACTGGGTTATGGGGCTCATAGGAATAGAGGTCCTGACCGGGATCGCCATGTATTATTTCGATTTTCCCTTCGGATCCCAGCCTCTCCACCTGGTGTTGGCGGCTCTTATGTTCGGCCTTCAATTTTATCTGGTACTGGAGACCCGAAAAAAGAAAATCAGCCCGGAAACTTCGTACCTTTGAACTTTGGAAATGAAATGAAGTATGGTTTATAAGATCAGGATCATCCTGGATGCGAAGGAAGATATCTTCAGGGATATCGAGATTGAGGCGGAAAGCACTATGGAAGATTTCCACAATGCCATCACCCAGGCTTTTGGTTTTATGGGAGATGAGATGGCTTCCTTCTATACCTGTGACGACAACTGGAATCAGCAGGAGGAGATTGCACTCTTCGATATGAGTGAAGGGAATGAGTCTGTCCGCCTGATGAACGAGACCTTCCTGGAAGATGTGCTCACAAGAGAACATCCCAAAATGATCTATGTATACGATTTTCTGAGTATGTGGACCTTCTTTGTAGAACTCGCCGACATTGTCGAGGAAACCGAAGGGCACCAATACCCCAATGTCCTTTTCAGTTTCGGGGAACTTCCTGACACCCCTCCGGAAAAGACCTTTGAGGCGGATCCGAATTTCGACTTCGACGAGACCTTCGACCGTTATGACGATCTGGATTTTGAAGAAAACTGGAACTGAGGTCTCTTTCAATTAACTCCTGAATTTTTACCGCAAACCCTTTAATTAAGCTACGCTTTTATGATCAACCTATTCAATGCCCAGATAGACGAGGTATCTCTCCACCGCATCGGCAATAAACACAGGAATGAAGGCCTCTTTCTCTCGGAATCGGCCCAGGAACTCAACGACGAATCCAGGGGGCTCCTCAAAGAATTCTTCCTGAAACCCTTCAGGGAGAAAGAGGAGAATTACTACACCCTGGACCATGAGGCCGATGTTGAATTCAATGAAGTCTATAAGGCAGCCAAGACGATTTTTATGAACCCTGCCGCACTTCAGGAACAGTCGAAACTGATTGCCCGTCACCTGTACGATCAATCAGGACATCCCCACATCAAGAATGGTGAGGTCTTTGTGGTCAGGCTCAGCAACATCGTCCTGGACAAGGAAAAGGTGGAAGCCCTTGGGATCTTTAAAAGCGAAATCAAGCAGGAATTCCTGCAGTTCGAAGAAAAGCCGGGCCTGTTGAAGATGAAACTAGAAGAGGGGATCAACCTCAACAAACTGGATAAAGGATGCCTGATCTTCAATGTCCTCCCGGAGGAGGGATACAAAGTCCTGTCGGTAGACAGCAACCGGTATGACGCCAAATACTGGCTCGAGAACTTCCTGGGGGTTGAAGTATTGCCGGATGAAAATTTCTATACCAAGAACTACCTCAAATTCTGCCAGAATTTTGCCAAGGATGTGGTCCTGCCGGCAGAGGACAAACAACAGGAAGTACTCTTTATGAACAGGGCGGTCAATCACTTTGCCAAGAATGACGACTTTGAGGAGACGCGTTTCCTCAACGAGGTCATGGACAATCCCGACCTCATCCCCGAATTCAAACACTACAAGGTGGAAAGGGGACCCAAATACAGCATTGAGGATGTATCTTCCTTCCCCATTGCCAACAAAGCGGTATCAGATACGCGTAAGAAGATCAAGAACGTCATCAACCTGGATACCAACGTGCAGATCCGGCTCGACTTCATCAATCCTGAATCTGCGGAACGCTTTGTTGAAAAGGGCTGGGACGAGGAAAAACAGATGTACTACTACCTGGTGTACTTTAACAAGGAAACCAAACACTGATACTTGCTTGGGCTGAAGTGGTCCTGATCTAACGGACCTTGATCTTTTTATCGAGGATCTGCCTCATGCTGACATTTTCGTAGTTCCTGCGGACGAAATCCAGGGTAAGGTTCAGGATCTGTCCCATATTGCGGCACTTTTTGAATTTGACATCCTTGGTAAAGGCAAAGATCTCCATCTTCAGCTGTTCCACGTTCTCCGGGCTGGATATCTTGTCAACCTTTGCCGAATTGATCAGCCTTTTGATCCGTTTGTTTGCGCTGATGATCCTTTTGGCGATGATAGACCTTTCCTCGACCTTGTATTGCTCCACTGAGTCATTGAGCAATCGCGACTGTACCAGAGACACCATCTTCTGGTTCTCCTTGAAGAACTGTGGCCGGTAGACCTTGAGCTTGCCTTCGTAGCACTGCTGGTCAAAGTCGATAGCCCGAATGCGAAAGACCACATGGTCAAAATCGTGGATGGGAATGATCACATAATTATAGGACCGCATGTCGCCCAGCAGCTGGATCATGCACCGTTCGTTGAATTTGACAAACTCCTTGGCCAGTTGTGATTTCTGTGTATCTGTACAGTTGGGCAGCATTTTTTTGATAAAGATGTCCCCTGGAATCCCTGAGATATGTTCTTCGATCAGCGTATCCTTGTAAACCAGGTAATTGAGGTTGTAGGGCGAAAGCATATGCTCGAGCTCCAGGCCGTAGATCCTTGAGGCATCTGCTTTTTTGACGTAGAAATAAATGAAGTTGTCATTGAGGATATTCCTGATCCTTATACGAAAGGGCTTGGAATTCCCAAAAGTGCAATAGTCGACGGCATCCACATTCAAATACTGAAATATCCTGTCGGTCCCGTCGGAATGTAATATGGAATAAACCTTTTTGAGGTTCAGGTCGATCTCATTGCGTTCGGCATCTGTGTAATAGGCCCGCACCCACAGGGTGTCATTTCCCTCGTCGTCGTAGACCACCACAGAACCCGCAAAGCGAAGGAGATCGTCATAAAGGATAGGGATCTCTGTTTTGCGATTGTACTGGTCCAGAAAGGTCTCGAGTTTCTTGCTTACAGGAAACGAGGGCTTCTTTTTGGACATGAGTCTTTGCTGGGTCATTTCAACTTATGTATTTACCACCAATTTGTAACAAAACGGGTATTATCTCGTCAAGTTACTATAAACTGCCTAAATAGCGTACTTTTTGGAAACGATTCTTACGGTCTCTAACCTGACCAAAAAATTCGGATACCTAACCGCCGTCAAAGACCTTTCCTTTTCCATCGAAAAGGGGAATGTATATGGCATTTTAGGGCCCAACGGCAGTGGCAAGTCCACTACCCTGGGGATCGTCCTGAATGTTGTTAACCGCACAAGCGGAAACTTCACCTGGTTTGATGGCCATACCAGTACGCATGAGGCGCTGAAAAAAGTGGGTGCGATAATTGAGAGGCCAAATTTCTACCCCTATATGTCTGCCCTGCAGAATCTGAAACTGGTCTCTAAGATCAAGGAAGTCCCTGAAGACAGAATTGAAGAAACCCTTCAACTCGTCGGGTTATGGGAAAGAAAGGACAGCAAATTTCGCACCTATTCTCTGGGGATGAAACAACGCCTCGCAATCGCTTCTGCCTTGTTGAATGACCCTGAGATCCTGATCCTGGATGAGCCCACCAACGGACTCGACCCGCAGGGGATCCACCAAATCCGACAGATCATCAAAAAGATCGCCTCCCAGGGTACGACCATCCTGCTGGCCTCCCACCTGCTGGATGAGGTGGAAAAAGTGTGCTCTCATGTGGTGATCCTGAGGAAAGGGGAAAAACTGTATTCGGGTCCCGTAGAGGACATGATGGCCAGTCATGGGTTCCTTGAATTGAAGTGCCGGGACACAAGCGCCCTGGTTGACATTCTCAGCGGTGATGAGCGTTTTGGGAAGATTGAAGAAAGCCTGGGGTTAGTTACCGTGGTCCTGCGCGAGAAAATGGACCCGGGTGAGCTCAACGAGCACCTATTCAAAAAAGGTATCGTCCTAACCCATCTGGTGATGCGAAGGGAAAGCCTGGAAGAGCAATTCCTTAACCTGACCAAAAGTCAGAGCAATTAATTCCGGATCACATTTATGAAACGACTCCTGCAAATAGAATTTATCAAGCTCTGGAACAACCGTTCGAGCCGGATCCTGATCATCTCCTATTTCGTCCTGCTGACCTCCATAGCCCTGGTCGCTGCCATCAAGTTTGATATAGGTCCGATACAGTTTCACCTGGCAGACCAGGGAATATTCAATTTTCCGTACATCTGGCATTTCAACACCTTTGTCACGGCCTTCTTCAAGCTGTTCCTGGCTATTGTGATCGTCTCCATGATGTCTAACGAATACAGCAACAAGACCATCAAACAAAACCTGATCGACGGTCTCTCCAAAAAGGAATTTGTGCTTTCGAAATTCCTGACCGTGATCTCCTTTG
Source organism: Muriicola marianensis (assembly GCF_014638095.1). GTDB lineage: Bacteria > Bacteroidota > Bacteroidia > Flavobacteriales > Flavobacteriaceae > Muriicola > Muriicola marianensis. The sequence goes on along the minus strand of NZ_BMFH01000002.1, from coordinate 330,305 downwards.
CTTTGATATCCACAGTCTTCGTTTTTGCGGTATCGATGATCCTGGGTTTGATCTATTCGGATTATGACGAACTTTCTATAATCTTCTCAGACCTGGAATTCCTCCTGGCCTATTTTGTGAAACTGGTGGGTTTCTTTTCCTTCTGTCTCTTTCTCGGGGTCCTGGTTAAAAGATCGGCCTTTGCCCTGGGTTTCCTTATCCTGTGGCAGGTTTTTGAAGGCTTTGTAAGGGGGATGATCCGCTGGAAATTGTTTGATTCAGAGACCACAGACACCGTGATGGGGTTCTTTCCTCTAAACTCCATGTTTAACCTCGTCAAAGAACCTTTCACCCGTCTAAATGCCGTACAATCCGTCGCCAACCAGATCGGGGAAAAGGTTTCCCTGAACTATCACGTTCATACCTACGAGATCCTCATCGTCCTCACCTGGACCTTTATTTTTATCTCTTCGTCCTACTGGATCCTGAAAAAGAGAGATTTGTAGTATATTGTAGCGTTTAGGGAAACGTGAAAAAAATTGCTACTCCGACCTGATCTGGTCTTATCATAATCCTCCTTGAGCAGGGAAAGCGAGATTTTAGACACCTCCCTTCTGTACCTTACGATAACACTGATATAATGTCACGGATCTGTGGCCGGAAAATGCAATATTCATGGAAAGGGTTTGTTATCACAAGCTTCTCAGTCCTGCTATTTGGTCTGAATGCATTTGGTCAGACCTGCCCTTCTCCTGTCCTTACGAGTCCGCTTAACGGAGCCGTAAACGTTCCTGTAGATGCCGATATTTCCTGGAATCAGGTGCCCAATGTCCCCGGCTATATAATTTCCCTGGGAACCACTCCCGGAGGTACAGATATACTCGACCAGAATTTTGTGGGCAGTGCCACTACTTACAATCCTCCGGTAGGCCTTCCGGAGAATACCACCATCTATGTGACCATCACCTTATTCGACTTCCAGAACGGGAACATCGAGATCCCCTGCGAAAGTGAATCATTTACCACAGCCTCCATTACTGAGGCACCGGCCTGTGCGCAGCTGAACATCCCCACCAACGGACAGACGGACGTCAACCCGGCCACCAACCTTAGATGGGGATATGTTCTCGGCGCTATAGGATATCGACTGACCATAGGCACGAGTCCGGGAGGAGGAGAGATCCTGCCCTCAACGGTTCTGGGGAATGTGCTGAGTTACGACCCACCCGCGGAATTCCCTCCTAACACGGTCATCTATGTGCGCCTTACCGCTTACAACCTAATTGGGGATGCAACCTCTTGCACGGATTTTAGTTTTACAACCAGTGAACTGGCAGCCTTGCCGGGATGTACCTCCCTGATCTCACCATTGGACGGGGCGACCAACGTGCCGGTCACCCCCATCCTGGAATGGACACCCGTCCCCGGTGCCACGGGCTACAGGATCACAGTGGGCAATTCCCCTTTTACAGCGGAGGTGCTCGACAATGTAGCATTCCCTCCTGTGACACAGACAGGCATCCTGGAACTGGAGGCCAACAGGACCTTTTTTATCACAATCGTGCCTTTCAACGATGCTGGGGAAGCCATAGGATGTCAACAGGAATCCTTTACCACCCTGCAGGGTTGTGGGCCCTTTTTTGATCCCATGACAGGGGACCTGATCACCCTTAATCCCGTGATCGATATACCCGATACCATTTCGACCTGTGCCAGTGAATTTCCCCTGGTGTACATCTCACCGGATGTAGCTGACGGCTTTCGATGGTTCCGCATTGATGTAAATGGGAACGAAGCCCTGATATCGGATACACAAACTGTTTCTTTTCCCGGACCGGGTTCCTACCGGTACGAAGCCTATACCCTCATCCCTCAAAGCGGAAACCTGGAATGCCCGACCTCCAGGATCATTACAGTAGTGAGTTCGGAGATTCCGGAGATCACCTCAGTCAATATAACAGAACAGGCCAACGGGATACGCATTGTCGTGAACGCTGCAGGTAGCGGCGACTATGAATACGCCATTGATAACAGCAACGGACCCTACCAGGACAGCAATGTCTTTACCAATATTGCCTATGGTACACATACCTTGTATGTTAGAGATAAAAATGGCTGCGGGATTGCAGAGGAACAGATTGTACAGGACCTCACCCTGGAGGGCTTTCCCAAATTCTTTTCCCCAAACGGAGATGGCATCAATGATTACTGGCAGTACATCCCGCCTGAATTTGCAGGCGATATCACTCTTGTCAGTATAGAGATCTTTAACCGCTATGGACAATTCTTGGTCCGCATCGATCCCTCCTCCCGCGGCTGGGACGGGACCATCAATGGGATGGACCTTCCTGCATCGGATTACTGGTACAGGGCCAGGTCGAGCACCGACCGGGAAATGACAGGGCATTTCGCCCTCAAACGCTGACCCCTGATTTTCTGACAGGACGGAAGTTGTAAACCCGTCGACTTTCGTAATTTTAAACCATGAAATTTAAGGTAGTATCAGAATTCAAACCTACCGGGGATCAGCCCGAAGCGATCGCGCAGCTGGTTACCGGAATAGAGGAAGGAGAACAATATCAGACCCTCCTTGGAGTAACAGGATCGGGTAAGACCTTCACGGTGGCCAACGTGATCGAAAAAGTACAACGTCCGACCCTGGTACTGGCCCATAACAAGACCCTGGCGGCACAGCTCTATTCCGAGTTCAAGATGTTCTTTCCGAATAACGCGGTGGAGTATTTTGTTTCCTACTACGATTATTACCAACCTGAAGCGTATATCCCCTCAAGTGGACTCTATATCGAAAAGGACCTGTCCATCAATGAAGACATTGAGAAACTGAGGCTGAGCACCACCTCCTCCCTGCTGTCGGGAAGGCGGGATATACTGGTAGTGGCTTCGGTGTCTTGTTTGTACGGAATCGGAAATCCCATTGAATTCCAGAAGAACGTCATTACCATCAGGAAAGAGCAGGTGATCTCGAGGACCAAATTCCTCCATCAATTGGTTCAAAGCCTCTATTCCCGTACCACAGCCGATTTCAAGAACGGGAATTTCAGGGTGAAAGGGGACGTGGTGGACGTCTTTCCCAGTTACGCGGACCATGCCTTCAGGATCCATTTCTTCGGGGATGAGATTGAAGAGATCGAAGCCTTCGACCCATACAACAACACCCTGATCGAGATTTACGAAACACTGAATATTTACCCGGCGAACATGTTTGTCACCTCCCCGGACATTCTCCAGAATGCTATTCACCAGATCCAGGACGACCTGGTTAAGCAGGTGGATTATTTTAAGGAGATCGGTAAGCCTCTGGAGGCCAAGCGACTGGAGGAACGGACCAATTTCGACCTGGAAATGATCAGGGAACTCGGATATTGCTCTGGGATCGAGAATTACTCGAGGTACCTGGACGGACGGGAACCCGGGACAAGGCCCTTCTGCCTGTTGGATTATTTCCCTGAAGATTACCTTATGATCGTGGACGAAAGTCACGTGACCATCCCACAGGTGCACGCCATGTACGGGGGAGACCGCTCCCGGAAGGAGAACCTGGTGGATTACGGTTTCCGGCTGCCCGCCGCCATGGACAACCGTCCCCTGAAATTTGAGGAATTTGAAGCCCTGCAGGGTCAGACCATCTTTGTCAGCGCCACCCCAGCCGACTATGAATTGCAGCACAGCCAGGGGGTCTATGTGGAACAGGTCATCAGGCCAACAGGACTACTCGATCCCGAGATCGAAGTACGTCCTACCAAGAACCAGATAGACGACCTGGTGGAAGAGATACAGGTCCGGGTTGAAAGGGACGAGCGAACCCTGGTGACCACCCTTACCAAACGCATGGCTGAGGAACTGGCAAAATACCTCACCCGGATCAATGTGCGCTGCCGATACATCCACAGCGATGTGGACACCCTGGAACGGGTGGAGATCATGCAGGACCTCAGGAAAGGGCTCTTCGATGTCCTCATAGGGGTGAACCTGTTGAGGGAAGGCCTCGATTTACCCGAGGTATCCCTTGTGGCCATTGTGGATGCCGATAAGGAGGGCTTTCTGCGCAGTAACCGGTCCCTGACCCAAACGGTGGGTCGGGCCGCGCGACATTTGAATGGAAAGGCGATCATGTATGCGGACAAGATCACGGAAAGCATGCAAAAGACCATTGACGAGACCCGCTACAGGCGTGAAAAACAGACCCAGTACAACCTGGAGAACAATATCACCCCCACCTCCCTGAACAAAAGCCTGGACAATGCCCTGGCAAAGAATTCGGTCTCGACCTACCACTACATCAAAGAAGAGCGCAAAGCAGCAGAACCGGATCCGGAATACCTGACCGCAGATCAGAGGGAAAAGATGATCCGTTCCAAACGCAAGGCCATGGAAAAGGCAGCCAAGGAGCTCGACTTCATGCTGGCAGCCAAATTGAGGGATGAGATCAAAGTGCTGCAAAGCCAGGAGTAGTTAAATTAGCCGGTATGAAGCAATTTGTCTATCTCTTCCTGTTTTTCTCCCTTGCCGTTCAAACTATTACAGGTCAGCGGCTTAGCGAGCGCATGATCAAATCTGCGGCTACCGAGGCATATCCAGGTGGATTGAAGGATTTGATGAATTTCTTGAAGATCCCTAACATCGGGAGTGAGCCAGACCAGGTTGGCCGAAACCTGAACTGGTGCGAGAATAAATTCACCTCCCTGGGATTCAGGACAGAGGTCATCGAGACCTCTTCGGCCCCCTTACTATTTGCCGAGAAAAGGGTATCCCCGAAAAAGAAGACCGTATTGTTCTACCTGCAGATCGACGGCCAGCCCGTGGATGCGTCGGAATGGGAACAGGACGATCCTTTCATACCGGTGATCAAGGAGAAAGGTAGTGACGGGCATTGGAAGACCGTGGATTGGGATGGTAAAGGAATTCCCAACCCTGAATGGCGCTTGTTCGGTCGGTCTGCTTCCGATTCCAAAGGTCCGGCCATGGCTTTTATCACGGCTGTACAGTACTTTCATGAGCACCGCCACCAACCCGAATTCAACATTAAGGTCGTGATGGACTTCCAGGAAGAGCTGGGCTCTCCTTCCCTCCCGCAGGCCGTAACCGATAACAGGGACCTTTTTGATGCCGATATGGTCCTGATCATGGATGGCACACGCCATATATCCAACTGGCCCACCCTCTGCTACGGGGCTAGGGGGATCGCCACAGCCAGGATCCGGGTTTTCGGACCTTCTACTTCCCTGCACAGCGGGCAATACGGGAATTACGCCCCCAATCCTGTATTCGAGGCTGCCCGACTTATCTCCAGTATGAAGGATGAAGAAGGAAGGGTGTTGATCCGGGGATTTTACGATGGGATCTCCCTGTCTGAAAAAGACAAAAAGGCTCTGGGATTCCTGCCCGAAAATGAGGACAGCCTGAGACTCCGGCTCGGAATTCACAAAAGGGACGCCATAGGTGATAATTACCAGGAATCTATGCAGTACCCCTCCCTGAATGTCCGTGGCTTGCAGTCCGGATGGGTAGGAAAAGAAGTGCGGACGATCATCCCCGATGTGGTGGATGTAGAGATAGACATGCGACTGGTTCCCGAAACACCGGGAGAACGCATGATACAGCTCCTGAGAGATCATATGGAAAGGGAAGGGTACTACATGGTAGATGACACACCCTCCCCAGAGGAAAGAGCACAGTATTCGAAACTGGCCAGCCTGGACTATCGCCTGGGTTCCCTGCCCTTCAGGACAGAAATGGATTCAGAGACAGGACATTACCTTAACAAAGCCCTATCACGGGTGTTCGGGGAGAAGGTGGTCAATATGAGAACCACCGGAGGCTCACAGCCCATAGCCCCGTTTATTAAGACCCTGGATATTCCGGCCGTTTCGGTGCGCATCCCTAATCCGGACAACAATATCCACGCTCCGAATGAAAATCTCCGGCTGGGGAATTTTCTGGAGGGGATTATCACCTGTCTGGCCATCCTCAACGAACCTTTAAAATAAAAGGTACCCCGAAAACGGGGTACCTCTCAACTAACCAAACAAACCAACCATTATGAAAACCCGCAGAACGGGTCAAGCATAATTTCTTAAATACTTACTTGCCGATCTCGATCATCCTCTTTGGCTTAGGTAAAGCCTCTTCTTTTTTGGGAAGATCCAGATGCAGGATGCCTTCTTTATAAGATGCTTTGATCTTATCGCTGTTCACTGTTTCTGGCAGCGTAAAGGACCTTCTGAAGGAAGAGTAAGAAAATTCTCTTCTGGTATAATTATCCTCTTTCTTTTCATCTTCAGTCTTGCTTTCCATGGAGATGGTAAGCACATCGTTATCTACTTCTACGTTGAAATCATTTTTGTTCCTTCCAGGGATGGCAAGTTCCAGATGGAAGCCCAAGTCATCTTCCTTGATATTTACGGCAGGCAGTGTGGATACATAGTTCTCGCTTCCGCCGAACCAATCAGGCTTGAAGAATTCATTCATCAAGGTTGGGAACATACCGGTGTTTCGTGTTATGATACTCATGACTTATAGTTTTTAGATTAAACTTCTTTTTTTACCCTAATAGAACAAAGGATATACCAAGTGTAATTACATGTCTTTTTGTCGGGTATTCTTTAGTTATACATGCCGTTTTGTCAGTTTTAGTCTGATCAATAAAGCACCCATTCCCATGTAGAAAAGAACGCACATGGATGATTAAGCAGGCAAAACTTAACAGGAATTCCTATCTTTCCCACAAAGCTGATCGAATGACGAACAACGATATTTTGAAGAAATTAAGGGTGGCTCTGCAGTTGAGGGATGATGAGATCGTGGACATCCTGGCCCTGGTGGATTTCAGGATCTCAAAAAGTGAGATCGGTGCCTTTTGCCGTAAGGAGGGGCATCCGAAATACAGGGAATGCGGGGACCAGGTTCTGAGGAATTTTTTGAACGGTCTGGTGTTGCATCTCAGGGGGCCAAAGGAAGCACCAAAGGCAAGGGACAAAAGCAATGAGAATACAGATCGACCGAAGCCGAAAAAAATCGGCGGACAGAAACGCGTCCACACCGGTAAGGCATCGGCTAAAAATAAAAAAGGCCCTAAGCGAACTTAGGACCTGTTGATGAATAACCCCAGGTATTATCCTTGAATTCTTACCGGTACGGTATACATCTTACCTTCCTTCCCGGCTACTACGTTCACCTGCTTGTAATTCAGGCGGCTTTTTACAAATTTCTCCAGGATTTCATCCTCTGTTTCTACAGAAATGACAACGATCTCCTTCTCGTCATTGAGAGTAAAAAGGACCTTAGCGGTCAAGTCTTCCTCGTCCAGAACGAAATTGTTGTCCTTTAACAGGTCCCCTATTTGAACAGCGAGTTCATTGTTGGGATCGATGGTCCCGGAATCATTTGCAAAGAGATTCCCACCTGCCAGAAGCAGGGCCGCGGCAAATACTAAAGATAATTTTCTCATGACTAGTTTGTTTTTTGATTAATAATTAGATTGATGATTTGCTATAAAAGACGACTGTAATTTGATGATGTTACAATTTTTTGAAGTATTAACAATTATTTAAGCAACTTTAGAAAGGAAAATGTGCGAAGATGGCAATTTATACAGCTGATACACGAATTATAGAGAGATCAGATGAAGGAGGGAAACGAGTATTGATTCAAAGACAAAAAAAAGGGAGATGTGTATCCAACATCTCCCTTTTGTATTCTATTACAGGTGGATTATGACAGCACCTCCTTCACCTTGTCTGCAGCCTCCTGGAACTGAACGGCCGAATGCACCGCGAGGCCTGAATTATCGATGATCTCTTTTGCGAGTTCAGCATTGGTACCCTGCAGCCTGACGATGATGGGTACTTTGATCGCATCACCCATATTTTTATACGCATCGACAACACCCTGGGCAACCCGGTCGCACCGTACGATTCCCCCGAAGATATTGATAAGGATGGCTTTTACTGCGGGATCTTTCAGGATGATCCTGAAAGCTTCCTCTACCCTTTTGGCATCGGCTGTACCTCCTACGTCGAGGAAGTTGGCGGGCTCACCCCCAGCCATCTTGATCAGGTCCATGGTCGCCATGGCGAGTCCGGCTCCGTTGACCATACACCCAACGTTACCATCGAGATCGACGTAGTTCAGGCCTACGGCCCTTGCTTCTACCTCTATAGGGTTCTCTTCCCTGAGATCGCGCATCTCGGCATACTGTTTCCTCCTGAACAAGGCATTATCGTCTATAGTGACCTTTGCATCCACGGCCAGGATCTTATCGTCTGAAGTCTTCAGAACGGGGTTGATCTCGAACAGGCTCGCATCGCTTTGCTCATAGGCTTTGTAAAGGGAGGAGATGAACTTGGTCATCTCTTTAAAGGCGGTCCCTGACAGCCCGAGGTTAAAGGCGATCTTCCGTGCCTGGAACGGAAGCAGGCCGGTAGCAGGGTCAATTTCTTCTGTGAAGATGAGATGAGGGGTTTTATCGGCCACCTCTTCTATATCCATCCCGCCCTCGGTGGAATACATGATCATATTGCGACCCCTGGCACGGTTTAAGAGAACGGATACATAAAACTCGCTCGTTTCACTTGGACCCGGGTAATACACATCTTCAGCGACCAGTACCTGGTGGACTTTCTTTCCCTGGGCGGAGGTTTGAGGGGTAACCAGATTCATCCCTATAATCTTTCCTGCGATCTCCTCCACTTCATTGAGGTTTTTGGCCAGCTTTACGCCACCTCCTTTACCCCGGCCTCCCGCGTGGACCTGAGCCTTGATGACATACCAGGAGGTCCCGGTTTCCTGATTGAGCTGTTTGGCTGCATCTACAGCCTCTTTCGCATTATGAGCCACAATGCCTCTCTGGATACGAACGCCAAAACTGGCTAATATTTCCTTTCCTTGATATTCGTGAAGATTCATAAGGTGATATTTCGTTAGTTGTGTGCAAAAATAGGAAAGAAAGCGGAGTTACCCTATTTATAAAATAAGCTTCTCAAACTTTAAAATCCTTGAAATCCAGCGGGTCAAAATTCCTGAAGTGTCCATTCATCTCGATCAGGGCCTTGGTCCGGTCTACCTGTTTGAGGACCTTGATGGTATGATCAAGGTGTTTTTTGATATAGGCCAATCGTTCGCTTTCCCTCATGAGTTGCAACAGTTCGTGCTCCTGTTCAAAGGACAGACCCATTTTATGAGCGAGCATGAAGGGATTGAATTTCTCGGGCGGGATACGGTCAAATGGGACCCCCATCAGATCGTAGAGTTCCTGGATACCATCCAGTACCACTTTCTTGGTCTCGAGGTCCCCGTCATTGATATTCTCCAGGAATTTCACCACTCCCCCCGCGTAAAGCTTCCCTTCCATTTCATTTTCAAAGGTCATGACCTGGAAGACCTGACGGGCCACACAGACCACATCCATAGACCCGTTTTCATAAGTTGTCACCACCTCCACGAGTTGTACTTCTGTGCCGTAAGTGATCCTGTCGTGGATATAGACGGGAATGCCAAAGGTAACGGCCTCTTTACGACAATCGTGTATGAGTTCCTTGTAGCGTTCTTCAAAGATGTGCAGGGGAACGGTCTCCCCGGGAAAAAAAACGGTTTGTAAGGGAAAGAATGGTAGTTTCACGTCTGAATTTTAGTAAAAATACGAAGTCGGCCCTTCAGGGACAAATGCTATCGCCTTTGAATATTGTTGTATTTATAACTATTTGTTGTATTTTTCTATTTATATGTTTTTATTTTGGGTGGACCCGGCAACTGCCTTAGTTTTGCCCTAAAGTATTCATCATGAAGCATGCAGATCTCTTAAATATAGTGGACGAATTTGGAGCTCCGGTCTATGTATACGACACGGAAAAGATCACAGCACAGTTCAAAAGTCTGACACAGGCCTTCAGCGGGGTTCCGCGCCTAAAACTGAATTATGCGGCCAAAGCCCTGTCCAATTTAAGTATTTTAAGGTTGATGAATAGCCTGGGCAGCGGCCTCGACACCGTTTCCATTCAAGAGGTAAGGCTGGGTCTCCTGGCGGGATTCTCCCCTGAGGATATCATCTATACCCCGAACGGCGTTTCTTTGGAAGAGATCGAAGAAGCGACCCGACTAGGTGTCAGGATCAATATAGACAACCTCTCTATCCTGGAACAATTTGGGACCAGGCATCCCCATGTACCTGTCTGCATCAGGATCAACCCCCATGTCATGGCCGGGGGAAATACCAAGATCTCCGTGGGCCATATAGATTCCAAATTCGGGATCAGCATCCACCAGATCCCCCACCTGCTGAGGATCGTGGATCTTACCAAAATGAACATCAACGGCATCCACATGCATACGGGAAGTGACATTCTCGACATAGAGGTTTTCCTGTACGCTTCGGAGATCCTTTTCGAAACGGCCAAACACTTTGAGAACCTGGAGTTCATAGATTTTGGAAGTGGCTTCAAGGTGCCTTACAAAGCCGGGGATATCCAGACCAATATTGAGGAACTGGGTCAGAAACTGGGGAACCGCTTTAACGAATTCTGCAAGGAATACGGGCGCGACCTTACCCTGGCCTTTGAACCCGGTAAATTCCTGGTAAGCGAAGCCGGCTTTTTCCTGGCCCGTGTAAATGTGGTAAAACAGACCACATCGACCGTCTTTGCCAGTGTGGACTCCGGATTTAACCATCTGATCCGCCCTATGCTCTACGGTGCCTCCCACGAGATCATCAATATCTCCAATCCAGATGGTAGAGAACGATACTACTCCGTTGTCGGCTATATCTGTGAGACCGATACCTTTGGCAGCAACCGAAGGATCAGCGAGATCAGGGAGGGCGATATCCTGTGTTTCCGCAATGCGGGAGCCTACTGCTATACCATGGCCAGCAACTACAACTCCCGCTACAGACCGGCGGAGGTCATGTGGCACAAAGGGAAGGCTCACCTGATCAGCAAGCGCGAGACCTTTGACGACATCATTCGCAACCAGGTAGACCATCCCGAACTTTTTGAGCCCGCAAAGAAGAGGGTAGCAGCCAAATAAATACCCTCTCGAGTATTCCTGAGTCGATCCTTAAAATAAAGGAGATAGAAATTCGTTATTTTAGTGGTAAGATTACGACCAAAGGTCGAAACAAATGGCTATGAAACAATTCTCTATACTCACTCTCTTATTCCTAACCTTTGTTCTGAGCGGGGCGACCCAAGAAGTCAGGGGCCAACAGGTGAACTGGCTTACCTGGCAGGAAGCCACAGAGCTGGCCAGGACAGAAGGCAACGCCAAAAAGATATTTATAGACGTGTATACCGACTGGTGTGGCTGGTGCAAGCGTATGGATAAGGATACCTTCCAGAATCCCCAGGTAGCGGCCTATATGAATGAGAATTTCTATATGGTCAAGATGGATGGAGAAGGAAAGGAACCTATTGAATTCAAAGGAAAGACCTACACCTATGTCCCCTCAGGAAGAAGGGGATACCATCAATTTGCTGCAGCCCTGTTACAGGGCCGACTCAGCTACCCTACTGTGGTTTTTCTCGACGAGCAATTCAACATGCTCTCGCCTGTACCGGGCTACCAGAAGCCCGGGCCATTTTTGAATATCGCCCGTTACTTTGGGGAGGATATTTACAAAGAACTCGATTGGAAAACTTATAGCGGACAGGGCAAATAAGCCTCTGTCTATCGGCTGTAATTGGGGGATTCCTTCGTGATGGTCACGTGGTGAGGATGACTTTCCGTGATCCCGCTACTGGTGATCTTGACAAACCGGCCTTTTTCCTGTAGGGAAGGAATATCCTTTGCGCCGCAATATCCCATCCCGGCTCTCAGACCACCTACAAACTGATGGATACTTTCGAAAAGATCTCCCTTATAAGGTACACGACCCACAATTCCTTCCGGGACCAGTTTCTTTATATCATCCTCTACATCTTGAAAATAGCGGTCTTTACTCCCCTTTTTCATGGCTTCCACCGAACCCATTCCCCTGTAGGATTTGAATTTTCGCCCTTCGTAAATGATGGTCTCCCCGGGTGATTCCTTGGTCCCGGCCAACAGGGATCCGAGCATTACAGTATCTGCTCCGGCGGCCAGCGCCTTGGGAATATCTCCCGTATACCGTATTCCTCCGTCTGCGATCACGGGTACCCCGCTACCTTTAATAGCCGCTGCGACTTCAAGTACAGCTGAAAATTGGGGGAAACCTACCCCTGCGATCACTCTTGTGGTACAGATAGAGCCCGGTCCGATCCCCACCTTCACGGCGTCTGCCCCTGCTTCCACCAGATATTTTGCAGCTTCTGCGGTGGCTATGTTTCCAACGATCACTTCGAGGGTGGGAAACTGCTTTTTAACTTCTTTAAGAACGGATACTACCCCTTTGGAATGACCGTGTGCCGTATCGATCACCACGGCATCCACCCCTGCCCTTACGAGGGCGGTGGTGCGTTCCAGGGCATCGGCTGTCACTCCGATCGCCGCCGCCACCCGGAGTCGGCCATACTGATCCTTATTCGCTATGGGTTTCTGTGTGAGTTTGGTGATATCCCGGAAGGTAATGAGGCCGACGAGTTTGTAGTCTGCGTTCACTACGGGTAATTTTTCGATCTTGTTGGCTTGCAGTATGTCCTCGGCCTCAGCCATGGATGTACCCTCACCTACCGTAACCAGGTTTTCAGAGGTCATCACCTCTGAGATAGGCCTGTCATTATTCTTTTCGAAGCGCAGGTCCCTGTTGGTCACAATACCTATGAGTTTGCTATCCTTGTCGACAATAGGGATCCCCCCTATGCTGTGTTCCTTCATATTGGCCTTTGCATCCCTGACCAGTGCATCTTTAGGAAGAGTGACGGGATCAAGTATCATCCCGCTTTCCGCCCTTTTGACCTTTCTGACCTTGTTGGCTTGTTCCTCGATGGTCATATTCTTGTGAAGTACTCCTATGCCCCCTTCCCTGGCCATGGCGATCGCCATTTTCGACTCGGTGACAGTATCCATAGCCGCGGACACTATTGGGATATTGATCTTGATATTTCTCGTGAATCGGGCCTGAATGTTCACATCGCGAGGCAGAACTTCAGAGAATGCGGGTACCAGGAGGACATCGTCGTAAGTAAGACCTTCTCCGAGGATTTTATTGAGGTGAGCTTCCATGCAATTAAGGCTTAATTGCGTGCAAATATACGCATTTTTTTGGCCGACAAGGATTCTGCCTTCCCGTTTTTCCATCCTTGAAAAAAGGCTCATTTTAGACCCTGCCAGGCCAACGCTTTTTCTATGAAAATTTTATTTAGAAAAAGTCTAAATTAATTTTGAAATGCGGCAATTGCGGTCTACTTTTGTCCTCTGAGAACATCTTATATTTAATTAGTCTAAATAATATGTACAAACACTTACTCACCCTCGTCACCGTATTATTTTCCTGTTCGATGCTGGCCCAAAACGCCCGGCTTATAACACAATCCAAGGACTCCAACCTCATCCGCCTCGATGAAGTAGTGCTCTCCGCCAATGTGATCCTGGGCAGCAAGTATCAGGCTGAGAATCGCACCGGTTCGGCTTTTTACATTTCTCCTCAGGAACTCGCCACTTTTAACTACTCAGATATCAACAGGGTGCTGAGATCGGTACCCGGGGTGAATTACTACGAAGAAGACGGATTTGGACTCCGGCCCAATATCAGTCTCAGAGGAACCTCCCCCGAAAGGAGCGCAAAAATCACCCTGATGGAAGACGGAGTGCTGATCGCCCCGGCACCTTACAGCGCCCCGGCCGCCTACTATTTTCCCTCTGTTGCAAGAATGCAGGCAGTAGAGATCCTCAAAGGGAGCAGCCAGGTTCAATACGGCCCCTTTACCACCGGAGGAGCGATCAACATGCTCTCGACACAGATCCCCGATGATTTTAACGCATTTCTCTCAGCCTCCTATGGAAATTACAACAGCGGCAGATTGCACGCAAAACTTGGAGATTCCAAAGAGCGGTTTGGTTATATGATAGAGTACCTGAATTTCAATTCCGATGGTTTTAAAAACCTGGATTCCAGAGGAAATACGGGATTCGATAAAAATGACCTCGTGGCTAAATTCAGGGTGAATACCGGCCCCGCAGCCAGCCTTCAGCAATCCCTCGAATTCAAGTTCCAGTACTCGGACGAGGAATCCAATGAGACCTATGTGGGTCTGAGCGATGCGGATTTCAGTGCTACTCCTTTCCGGAGATATGCGGGAACCGCCGAAGACGAAATGGTCAATGACCACAAACAGTTCATGCTTACTCACCTGTTGGCCTTTAGTGACAATTTCCATATCACAACGAATGCCTATTACAACGGCTTTACCAGGAACTGGTACAAACTGGATGGGGTAACTCTGAACGGGGAACGCCGCGGTGTTTCCGGCATCCTCTCCGACCCTTCGAATAATTCTGAATACCTGGATGTGATCACGGGAGCAGCTGATAGTCCTGATAATGCTCTGCTCGTTAAGGCGAATGCACGGGGTTATATTTCAAAAGGGCTGCAGACCAAGTTCGACTATCACTGGACTGGGGAAAATACCTTTCACGACATTGAGATAGGAGTGAGATACCACTACGATGAAGAGGACCGTTTCCAGTTCATCGACGGATACCGAATAACAGACGGCAGTATGATCCGTACCTCCTCAGGTGTACCGGGCACGGATGCCAACAGGATAAGCGATGCCACAGCCCTTGCGACATTCGCCCTTTACAAGTTTAAATACAAAGAACTCACACTGACTCCCGGCCTCAGATACGAGAACATTCGCCTGGGCCGGACAGACTTCGGCACCAGCGACATAGAACGCCTGGGAACTTCATTGTCTGTGCGCGAGAACCGGACAGACGTCTGGATCCCAGGGGTTGGATTCAACTACAACTTCGATGGATTCTCCATTTTTGGTGGAGTTCACAAGGGATTTGCGCCTCCTACCAGCAGGGAGGATGAAAAAGCCGAGGAGAGTATCAATTTGGAACTGGGTTCCCGATTCAGATTTAAAGGGATCTCCGGGGAGCTTATCGGCTTCTACAATGATTACAGCAACTTGCTGGGGAGCGACCTTGCAGCCACGGGAGGAACCGGCAGCCTGGAACAGTTCAATGCCGGGGAGGTCAAAGTACAGGGGATCGAACTCCTCCTCAACTACGATTTCCTTCAATCCCATGACAAATTGAGTTTGCCCCTCACTTTTGCCTACACCTACACGGACACGGAATTCCAGAGTAGTTTTGGCAGTGCAGAAGATATATGGGGCGACGTGACCACAGGAGATGAACTTCCCTACATCTCCAAACATCAATTCAACACTACCCTGTCTCTGGAACACAAAACCTTCGACATCAATCTCAGTGGCCGGTACAACGGTGAATTCCGAACACTGGCAGGACAGGGGTCCATCCCATCGGACGAACGGGTTCCTTCCAGTTTTGTGCTGGATCTCGCCGGGGCTTATCACATTAACCCCAATGCAAGTCTGACCCTCAATTTCATCAACATGCTGGATGAGAAATACGCAGTGTCCAGGGTGCCTGCAGGTTTGCGACCCGGACATCCCCTGGGGGCTTACCTGGGCGTAAGACTGCAGTATTAAAAGGAAGAATATTAGAAATACTTTGAAAATAGCTGGGTAGCACGATTATGGGCCGCCTCAAAGGCGGTCCAGCTCACCCCGGTTTGGGCCTTTTTAGCCGTAAAATAGGATAACATCTTTTCAGTTGGCATGTTGCCCGTCAATTCATCCCTTGCCATGGGACATCCTCCAAATCCCTGAATAGCCCCGTCATATCTCCTGCATCCTGCCTTAAAGGCCGCATCGATCTTTTCGTGCCAGGTATTCGGAGTCGTGTGAAGATGGGCGCCAAATTCCACTCCGGGATACATGGGGATCAGCTCAGAGAAGAGATAGGAGATATCTTCAGGCGTAGAGGTACCAACGGTGTCTGAGAGAGACAGGATTCTGACTCCCATGGCTGTGAGCTTCTCCGCCCATTCTCCAACGATCTCCACGTTCCACGGATCACCATAAGGATTACCAAATCCCATTGAAATGTAAACTACCACCTCCTTGCCTGAATTTGCAGCAATATCGAGGATCTCCCTGAGCACTTCTGTTGATTGTGCAATGGTCTTGTGCGTATTTCGCATCTGGAAATTCTCAGAAATGGAAAAGGGATATCCCAGGTAATCGATAGGCCCGAATTCGGATGCGTCCTGAGCCCCCCTTACATTGGCAACGATAGCGAGTAATTTCGACTGTTTTTTTGATAGGTCCAACCCTTCCAATACTGCTGCCGTATCAGCCATTTGGGGGACTGCCCTGGGAGAAACAAAACTTCCGAAATCGATCGTATGAAAGCCACATCCCAGTAATGCCTGGATGTATTTGACCTTCTCCTCTGTGGGAATAAAGTTCTTGATACCCTGCATGGCATCCCTGGGGCACTCTATGATGGCAACCTTTTCTGCAGGCACTTCAACAGTCTTTTTTACTCTCTCAAAAGTACTACTATTTATAGGATAAAAGCAGGTAAAGTCCGATCCCCGCAAAAACCAGGACCTGCAGCCATTTCAGGAAGACAGGTGCTCCCCGGTGGGTTTGCAAATAGCCCGATATAGATCCGGCGAGAAGGGCAATGAGGGCAAAGATGGTAAATGAGATGATCATGAATAAGATCCCAAGGATATAGAATTGCAGGGTCGTACTTATGTAATCACTGAACAGGAAACCCGGAAAAAAAGCGAGAAAAAAGATGGTCACCTTTGGGTTGAGCACATTCATGATGAATCCCTGTCGATATAGTTGCCAGAGTGTCTTTTTTGGACGTCCGTTCACCTCCAGGTTGAGTTGAGCCTCGGATCGCATGACACGGAACGCCAGATAGAACAGATAGAGCGCCCCAAAGATCTTGATCGTATAGAACAACATAGGGTTCAGGCTAATGATGGCAGACACCCCAAAGGCCAGGAGGGTTGTATGAACCAGGCAGCCGGAGATCAATCCTGCAGTGGTGGCCAAGCCGTACTTTTTTCCATGGACAATACTCAATGTAAGCACGAAGATATTGTCCGGACCGGGAAAAATGGCCAGGGCCGCTGTAGCCAGGGAGAACGCCCACAGGATCTCGTAATTCACTTCAGGTACCTATTTGAATCTCAGGACAAACAAACGTACTTTTTTATATCTTACAAAAATTTAGATCATGAAAATTCCCTTGCTGGGCCTGGCGTTGGTCCTGGGTTTCCTCCTTCTCAGAACAGAAATAATTCCCGTGAAAAGACATATCGATACAGCAGATACTACGCAAGAGAAAGATTCTTTGCTGCGCCATGTGGTCTTGTTCAAATTCAAGGCCGGTGCCTCTGCCGACGAGATTGCAGAAGTCCGAAAGGCCTTTGTCGACCTGAAATCCAAAATACCGCAGATCGTAAACCTGGAATGGGGGATCAACAACAGTCCGGAAGGCCTGGATAAGGGATTTACACATTGCTTCTTCCTCACCTTTAAATCAGAAGAAGACAGAGACCTCTACCTGCCTCACCCCGATCACAAAGCATTTGGAAATCTCCTGGGACCTATTCTGGAAGACGTACTTGTGGTAGATTACTGGGCCGATTGAGCCTCCTTTATTAGCAGGGCCCTGTTGATCTGCCTGACCAGGACGGGGCCTTCGTAGACAAAACCGGTCCACAGTTGGACCAGGCTGGCACCTGCTTCCAGTTTTTCAAGGGCATCATCAGGGGAGTGAATCCCTCCAACGCCAATGATGGGGAAATCTCCCTTACCTTTTTCATGCAGGAAACGGATCACTTCCGTGCTGCGTTCCCTCAGGGGTTTACCGCTGAGTCCGCCTGCCTGGCCTGTCAATTCCGGAGAAGAATTGAGATGTTCCCTGCCTATCGTCGTATTGGTCGCGATAACGCCATCAAGTACTGTGCCTCTCACGATATCGATGATATCCAAAAGCTGATCGTTTGACAGGTCGGGTGCGATCTTCAGCAGGATCGGTTTCCTCTTTACCTCATATTTGCCGGCGAGGGTAGAATTTTCTTCCTGAAGCGCTTTCAGAAGGGCTGTAAGAGGTTCTTTCTCCTGCAATTCACGGAGCCCTGGAGTATTGGGCGAGCTGACGTTGACGACAAAATAGTCGACATGAGTAAAAAGTGCCCTGAAACAGAGAAGGTAATCCGAGGTAGCATCCCGGTTGGGGGTGACCTTATTCTTGCCGATATTTCCGCCTATTAGGACACGATGTCTTTTTTTAAGTCGCTCCACAGCCGCATCCACCCCTTTATTGTTAAACCCCATCCGGTTGATGATCGCCTGGTCTGCCTTGAGCCTGAACAACCTCTTTTTAGGGTTTCCGTCCTGGGCCCGGGGGGTCAGGGTCCCGATCTCGACAAATCCAAATCCGAAGTCGGAGAGTTCATTGTACAATTCTGCATTCTTATCGAACCCTGCGGCGAGGCCCACCGGATTTTTAAACTTCAATCCAAAAACCTCCCTTTCTAACCTGGGGTCTTCCACGAAATAGCATCTTCTGATAAGACCGGAGAGACCGAGTTTACCCATCCATCTGATGGTCAGGAATGAGAAGTGGTGGACACTTTCAGGATCGAATAGAAATAGGAGAGGTCTGATGATTAACCTGTACATACGGCCTTTTGAAAGGCAAAAATACAAACTTCAATCTTCTCACTTTCGGGTTTTCGCCCTTATTTGATATGGGAATAACTATTCGGGTCCCTTGTTTGTGAATGGGCGGGGTACAACTTTGTAGGGAACTCTTTGTGCGCTCGCACAAAGTTCCAGGTAGCGGTCATACTGTCTGGGATTAAAGATCTTAAGCATACGGATATCGTATTCCCGGGCATTATCCAGTACTTTATCCTTAAGGACCCTGTATTTATTGGCCAGGGCCTGCAATTCTTCATCCGTACTTTGGGGATGCGTATCGAACAGCTGGCGGATCTCGTCCTGGTAGATTTTGTTGGCCAGAGCCAATTCGGCCCGCCATTCCTCCATCTTCCCGATCTGCTCCTCACTGAGCTGAAAAACCTGAATGATGGTCTCTGTGTCATTCCCGCCTATACCAAGCATGCAATCACCGGACTGGGCAGAGATTTCAAAGCTGTACAAGGCAAATAGAGAGAAAAGAATGGCATTTTTTATCATCCGAGCGAAAGGATTGAGTTATACTCATTAAACAGGGATGTTTGCACTTTAGTATAACCGGAAAGAAAAAGGCCCTGAGTTCACAGGGCCTTAGACTTACAATATCGAGTAGTTACTTCAGATTAAGGCTCAGTCGCGCAAACAGGAACCGCCCGGCGATACCGAATTGCTGCGATCTCCTGGACCAGTCGAATCTACCGCCGCTCCTGTTACCAAAAGCAGGGTCGGCCATGTCCGGGTATACATCCAGGAGGTTGTTGGCACCTACAGTCAGTGTCAATTCCTCGGAAGCCTTGAAGCCTACAGAGAGATCGGTCACGATTTTCGTCCCGAAGTCCTGTTGATTGGCCACAATCGTGGTTGCTTCAGTCACCTCTCCAAAGAATACATTCCTGAGGAAGAACACCCATCGGTCTGAGGAAAGGTTGTTGGTCAGGTTGACCTTGGTCCTGGGCACGGCCTGTTCCAAATAGACCCTGCTGTCTTCCGGAAAATAGGTATCTACCAATCCTGCATCACGGAGAACATCCGAAGCATTGATATCCCCTACCTTTTGGGTCTTGGAAAAGGTTCCGGCCAGATCGGACCGAAGTCTCCATCCATCGGCCAACAAGGCATCATGCGTGATCACGAGGTCTACTCCTTTGGATTCAGTATCAATCGCATTGGCAAAGAACGAAGCTGCTGTGGCATTGGCCTGTCTGAGCAGCAGATCGAGTTCTGTCCCGGTTCCCGGACCTGAGAACTGTCCTGTATAAACCACTCGGTCATCGATCTTGACAAAATACCCATCCAGGGTTACCGTGAGATTTGCCGAAGGAATCCTGGAGGTGAGACCCAAACTCACACTCTTTGATGTTTCCTGCTTCAGTTCCGGAATCCCCAGGAGATTGGCGGCCTTACTATCATTGGAAAATGTACCCACTTCCTGCGGATTCCCCAAGTTGTCGAAGATCGTGGAAGTGGAATTAAAGTTAAGCTGATGCAGTGAAGGTGCGCGGAATCCTGAATTTACGGCCCCCCTGATATTGAGATTATCCGAGGCTTTGATCCGGGTAGACAGCTTAAAGTTCATCGTTGAACCAAAATCACTGTAGTTTTCATATCGCGTGGCAAAACTCGCCAGAAATGCTTCTGAGAAATCCGCTTCAAGATCGAGATAACCCGCAACACTGCTCCGCTCCCTTGAAAGGGCATTATTAGGAGAAAATCCCGGAAAAACCTGTGATCCTCCCGGCCTTGCAGATCCAAAAAAGTCTACCGCGGGCTGTTGTGAAGCCAGGGTTATTACCTCCCCGTTTGCAGTATATTGCGCATAGGAGGCTTCTTCACCTGCCAGGATGGTGTAATTCTCAAGTCGGTATTCGGATCCGAAAGCGACGTTCAAACCGCTGAAGATATCATCGTAGAATTTCGAGATATCCAGATTTGCTGTGTTTTGGGCGAATGAAAACCCACCGGCGTCAAAGGTTGTGGGAGATGCATTCTGAAGCGAAGCGTTATAGGTGTTGCCGATAACGTACAGAAAGGAGTTCTTTCCATATGTATTGCTCAGATCCACATTCCAGTCGCCAATCATACCCTTGATCCCCACAGAGATCGATTGATCCTTGATGTTGGAGTTGATCTCGGGTAAAAATCCATTAAAATAGGCAGGGGTATAGGTCCTGCTCTGGTTAGGCAGCCTGTAAAATCCCGCAGAATTACCAGTACGTGCACTCAGGCCGGCAAATGAATAGATCTCGGTTCCCTCGTCATCTAACGGAAGGGAGAAATTGGCGAAAAACCTGCCGCCTCTCAAGGCCGACTGACCTACCCTCATATTGAAATCACTGCGTACTAAGCCCCTGGCTGCTAATTCGGCAGCCGTATTGTCGGCCGACAGGATAGGCTGCAATTCAGCTTTGGTCGTTGCTCCCTGCGTATCTATACCTGCCGCATTGGCGTACTGTAATACATCGGTCACGTCGTCATCCAGCAACAGGGAGAGATCGGCGCCATCTGCCCTGGCAAATCGCTCGACGGTATTGTACAGGTTAAAAATATCTCCTTCCCATTCCTTCATTCTGTTATAATCCTGTCGAACATCAAAATCCCCTGAAAGATTCAGGAAACCACCATTCTGTCCTACCGGGATACCGTAACTTCCAGCGATATTTGTGGTCGCTCCATCAACACCACCGGTCTGACTGTTGGCATTCTTCGAAAAGTTAGCCCCTGAGGTAACATTGATCAAAAGCTCATCCACATTTTTGTTCAGGATTATGTTTATAACCCCTGCGATGGCATCCGAACCGTACTGGGCAGCTGCTCCATCACGCAGTACTTCGATTCGTTGAATTGCTGCTGCCGGAATAGCATTGAGGTCGGTACCTACACTACCTCGGCCAAAGGTTCCGTTGACATTGATCAGAGAAGAAGTATGCCTTCTCTTTCCATTGATAAGTACCAGCACCTGATCAGGCCCTAATCCTCTGAGGGAGGCCGGATCTATGTGGTCCGTTCCGTCTGAGATGGTCTGGGTGTTAGAGGTGAAGGAAGGCGCCACGTAGTTGAGGATCTGATTCAGATTCACTTGTGGGGCCGCATTGGCCAGCTCCTTGACGTCAATAACATCAATAGGAACCGTACTTTCCGTTGCCGTGCGGTTCGGGTTCCTGGATCCGGTGATCACGACTTCGGCCAGTTGAACACCTGAGACCAGGGTAATGGACATGATCGTGCTGTTGATCAGTACTTCCTTCGGCTGAAATCCGATGTAGGAGACCGTAAGCCTGTCACCGATAATGGCATCGATAGAAAAATTGCCATCGAAATCCGTGGTCGTACCCACCCGGGTCCCTTTTTTAACTACAGAAGCCCCCGGCAGGGGATTTCCATCTTCATCTGTTACGGTTCCCGTGACCTGCGACTGAAGCAGAGCAATGGAACCTAAAAACAGCAATACGAGAAAAAGTAATTGTTTTTTCATAGGTTCGGTATTTGAGTTAAAAGCCTGATAAGTTAGTGATTTACAGAGAAATAATTGATATAAATTACATTGGATCCATGACAGCTCTTTCAAGCCCGAAAAGAACTCCCGCCAGTCATTATTAAAGAAGACCTACATTTGCTTTTTTAAAAAGAATATCATGACCTCGTTGACAGATCGTTTCCTTACTTATGTAAGAATGGACACCCAAAGCGACCCAGCGTCTGAGTCGACCCCCAGCACTGAGAAACAATGGGTGTTAGCCAGGCACCTCTTTGAGGAGTTGAAAGCCATTGGTTTAGAAGATGTGACCATGGATGAGAACGGTTATATCATGGCCACACTCCCATCGAATTTGAATAAGGATGTCCCGGTAATAGGCTTTATCTCTCATTATGACACCTCCCCGGATTTCACGGCCACGGGAGTAAAGCCAAGGATCGTGAAGAACTATAAGGGAGAAGATATAGTCCTCAATAATGAGAAAAATATCGTCCTTTCTCCGGACTACTTCGAGGATCTGTTGCTTTACAAGGGACAGGATCTCATCGTTACCGATGGGACAACCCTCCTTGGAGCCGATGACAAGGCCGGTGTGGCCGAGATCGTTACGGCCATGGAATACCTTATTGCTCATCCCGAGATCAAGCATGGAAAGGTCCGGATAGGTTTTACCCCTGATGAGGAGATCGGCAGGGGTGCTCACCGGTTCGATGTTGACATTTTCGGGGCCGAATGGGCTTATACCATGGACGGGAGCCAGATCGGGGAGCTGGAATTCGAGAATTTTAACGCGGCCAGCGCAAAGATCACGGCCAGGGGTAAAAGTGTTCACCCTGGCTATGCCAAGAACAAGATGGTGAATGCAATCGGCATCATCACGGATCTCGCTTCCCGTCTGCCAAGGGAAGAGGTGCCTGAGAAAACATCGGGGAGGGAAGGTTTCTTTCACGTGCACCACCTCAAAGGCACTATAGAAAACGCTTCCATGGAACTGATCATCCGGGATCACGACCGAGAGAAATTCGAGGAGAGGAAGCAATTTTTAAACCTACTTGTACAGGAATTCAACCAGAGGCATCCTCAGGCAGTAGATCTGGAGTTGAAGGACCAGTATTACAACATGCGTGAAAAGGTGGAGCCGGTATACCATATCGTCGAGATCGCTAAAGAAGCCATGGAACAAGTGGGTATTGAGCCCATTATCAAACCTATCCGCGGGGGTACGGACGGTTCCCAGCTCAGTTATAAAGGCCTGCCCTGCCCGAACATCTTTGCAGGTGGCCATAATTTCCACGGGAAGTATGAGTACGTACCCATACAGAGTATGGAAAAGGCGGTTGAAGTTATCGTGAAAATTTGCGAGCTTACGGCTGAAAAATCTTAATTCTACATTATGAGCAATTCCAAAGCGGACACCTTCTACCAGAAAGACACCCCTTTTAGGAAAGGGTTGAGTCTCCTCAGGGAACTCGCTCTAAAAAGCGGTCTGCAGGAGGATTACAAATGGAACAGCCCGGTTTACACCCTCGGTGGAAAGAATATATTTGGGATCAATGCCTTTTCTTCCCATTTCGGGATCTGGTTCTTCAATGGATGCTTTCTCAAGGACCCGGCAAAAGTACTGGAGAATGCACAGGAAGGAAAGACCAAGGCCATGAGGCACTTGAAGTTCGCTTCGGCAGATGAGATCGACGCCAAAATTGTCTTTTCCTATATGGGAGAAGCCGTGGAAAACCAGAAAAAGGGGATGGTCTGGAAACCTGATGCCAAGAAAACTACCGAGATTCCTGAACTCCTGGAAAAGGCTCTGAAAGCCGACCCGGCCCTAAAAGACTCTTTTGTGAAATTCTCCCCCTATAAGCAGAGGGAATTCTGCGAACACATAGACTCGGCCAAACAGGATACGACCAAATTAAAAAGGTTGGAGAAGATCATCCCCATGATCCGTGCCGGGGTAAGTATCAATGACAAATACCGAAAGTCATAATCAAATAAATGAAATAAAAAAACCGGTATGATCTTTCATACCGGTCTTCATGTTTCAGATCTTCCGGGGATTATTTCTTGTCTGCGTTGAGCTTATTGCTCATCTCCATAGAAATAGCCGAACGGTCGAATTTCAGCCTGCCCGCCATAGTCTCAATGATGCAGGAAAAATCCTTGTCATTCAGATCCACGATCTTGCCATGCATCCCGCTTTTGGTGACGATCTTGTCCCCTTTCTTCAGCGCTGCGGCAAATTTCTTTTCATCTTTCTGCCTCTTCATCTGGGGTCGTATCATAAAGAAATACGCCACGACAAAGATCAGGATCATAGGCAGGAAATTCCCTATCTCATTCATACCGGAATAGTTTTTTAAAATTTATTTTACGGGCCCGAGTGTATTGGCCGCGTTCTTTGGATTTACAAATGCTTTGATACGCAACAATTCGGAGCCTTTTGCGGTGTTGGCAGAAACGGTTATGGTCTTTGTGACCTGGTTCTGTCCTGAGCCATTGAATTTGACCAGTAACTGACCTGTTTCACCGGGTGCGATCGGTTTGTTCTTTGGATACTCGGGAATGGTACACCCACAGCTACTCGTAGCGTTTGTGATGATCAGGGGAGCATTACCCGTATTGGTAAAAGTGAATACAGTCTCCTGAGGCGTTCCCTGTTCGATATTCCCGAAGTCGTGCTCCGACTTGTCGAAGGTCATCACGGGAAGGTTTTTCGCAGCGGCATCCCTTTCAGCGGCCACCTCGATATTGGCAGTCTCAATTTTACTGGAGGCTTTCTCTTTACAGGAAACAAAGCCGAACATACTGATTACGCCCAGGGCGACAAAAACTCTTTTCATAGAACTAGATTTTAATATTCAGCTGCAAAATTAAGGAATAAATACTTACAGAAGTCCACGCCCACTTTTTTTAAGTTTTCCTTCGGCCTTGTATTCCTTCACGAGCTTATCCAAAATCCCATTGATGAAGATACTGCTCTTGGGGGTGGAATATTCCTTGGCGATCTCGAGGTATTCATTGATGGACACCCGCTCAGGGATGGAAGGGAAATTGAGGAGTTCGCAAATCGCCATCTTTAAAAGGATCGCATCGATCTCGGCGATTCGGTCCTTGTCCCAATTCGGCGTTTTCCCCTGAATCTCTTCCTCCAGGGCTTTGTTTTGCAACAATGTTTTCGAAAGCAGCTTCCTGGCAAAGTCCATGTCCTCCTCATCCTTGAGCAATCGAGGCAGGAAGTATCTCTGGGGGGAATCTTCTTTCACAGCTTGCAGTTGCTTGACAATAAATGTATTCACCAGGGGAATATCATCTACCCAGGTCAGTTTGTCATCCTCAAAAAATTCGTATAGCTTTTCATTGGGCGCGATCACCTCCCTGAACAGGTCGATCACCAAATTCTTGTCCTCCCCGAAGGATCGCCCGTTTTTCTTCATGTATGTCAGATAGAGATCGTGCTTCAGAATCTCTTTGAAGATGATCCGGACATAGTCCTCATTGAGGTACCAACCCCGGATCTTGCGCCTTTTCAGTTCCTCATCCAGTGATGGATTCTCCACTAATTGCAAAAGGAGCTTGTTGTGTACAAATTTTTCCTTGTCGGGAAACTCGTCTGTGTCGGAAGCCAGGTATTTCTTGGAATCCATTTGCAGGCGATGCAGGGCCATGGCGTGGATCTCCCTCAGCAAACACAGCATTAAAAGGTAAAGGGTATACGTGTTCTCGATGCTTACACGGAGGAATTTTTCCTGTTTTTCAAGAGAATCATCCTTCGTTTGGGTGATCGCATAAATGCACTGCATGACCTTCACCCTCAACTGCCTTCTCGTAAGCATGTCTAAAGAACTTTAAAGAAAATTAATCGCTGGCAAAAATAAGAATTCTCCGGATATGACCTTCCCCGGGGAGGGATTATCTTATGGCTTTTATAACATTTCTTTACTGACGAATCTCCTATCTTTGCTCTGCTCAGAGAAACAGCACGGGCTTTCCCCTCATGAAAGAATTAAAACACCTCAACAAATATTTCAGGAAGTATTGGTTCAAGTTATTCCTGGGTATCATCATCACCATCATAGCCCGGGTATTCCAGCTTGTCATGCCTTCATACGTTAAGAATTCCATAGAAGTGGTGGAGAAGTATTTTGCCGGAACCGTGGCGAAACCGGAGGCGACCTCCCTGCTGCTCGAATACATCCTGATTATCCTGGGGGCAGCCTTGCTGTCGGGGTTTTTTACCTTTCTGATGCGGCAGACCATCATCAATGTAAGCCGCTACATAGAATACGACCTCAAGAACGAGGTCTTTGATCATTATCAATTGCTCAGCCTGAACTTTTACAAAAAGAACAGGACGGGAGACCTCATGAACAGGATCAGTGAGGATGTAAGTCAGGTACGCCTCTATGCGGGACCCGCCATAATGTACGGGATGCAGACCCTTACCCTTTTTGTATGCCTCATTCCACTCATGTTCATCAAAGCGCCCACCATTGCTTTTTACGCCCTATTGCCCTTACCGATCCTCTCTGTTCTCATCTATAAGATCAGCAAGATCATCCACAAGCGAAGTACGAAGGTGCAGGAATTCCTGTCTAATCTTTCCACCTTTGCACAGGAGACCTTTTCGGGCATTTCCGTGATCAAGGCCTATACTTTAGAACCCAACGTCAATTCGGAGGCCTCCGGGCTGGCTTTGGAAGGGAAGAACAGGAGCATGGACCTGGCCAAGGTGGATGCGTGGTTCTTTCCCCTGATGATATTGCTGATCGGGATCAGCAACATTTTTGTGATCTATGTGGGTGGCAAGCAGTATATCGATGGCGAGATCGAATCCATTGGGACCATTGCAGAGTTCATCCTTTACGTCAATATGCTGACCTGGCCGGTGGCAATAGTGGGGTGGCTGACGTCCCTTGTACAAAGGGCTGAGGCCTCACAGAAAAGGATCAATGAATTCCTGAAAGTGCAACCCGAGCTCAGAAATGAGGTGGAGGAAGAAACTCCGATCAGAGGTGAGATAGAGTTCGATAAGGTAAGCTTTACCTATGACGACACGAACATCACAGCCCTGAAGGAGCTCTCCTTCAAAGTGGAAGACGGGAAGACCGTGGCCATCCTGGGTCAGACCGGATCCGGTAAATCCACCATCCTCGACCTTGTTGCCCGCCTGTATGATGTTAGTAGCGGGGAGATCAGGATCGATGGTACCCCCATAAGAAAATTAAACCTGGAAAGCCTGAGAAGTTCCATCGGAGCCGTCCCTCAGGATGCCTTCCTCTTTTCCGACACTATCTCAAACAATATCAGGTTTGGGAAGGAAACAGCTTCAAAGGAGGAGATAGAAGAGGTAGCGAGAATGGCAGTGGTACACGATAACATCACAGGATTCTCTAAAAAGTACGATACGATCCTCGGTGAAAGGGGGATCACCCTGAGCGGTGGACAGAAACAGCGCATATCCATTGCCAGGGCCCTACTAAAAGATCCCGAGATCTATCTCTTTGACGATTGCCTTTCGGCGGTGGACACAGAGACAGAGGAGGCCATTCTCAACAATCTTAAGAGAGCTTCCCGCAACCGTACCACCCTGATCGTAAGTCACAGAGTATCCTCAGCCAAGAATGCAGATATGATCATCGTTCTCGATGAAGGGCGCATTCTGCAACAGGGAACCCATGAGGAACTCGTCGAACAGGACGGGTATTACAAGGAGCTTTACACCCATCAACTCAGCGAGAAAGAAAACTAGAAATTTGTTGCTGAATTAGGAATTTTTTTACATTTTTGATGACCTTATTCGAAAAATTCAACCAATTTCTGTACAAATGGCTAACAAAGATTTAATGGATCAGGAGGAAATTTACTCCAAAGTTTTAAGGGCCGGCAGACGGACTTATTTTTTTGACGTGAGAAGTACTAAAGCCGGGGATTATTATCTGACCATTACAGAAAGTAAAAAATTTACTCACGACGACGGTTCTTTCCACTACAAGAAACACAAGATCTATTTGTACAAAGAAGATTTTCAAGCTTTTAGAGAAAATATGGAGGAAATGATGGATTACATCATCACTGAAAAAGGCCAGGAGGTTATTTCTGAGCGCCACCAAAAGGACTTCAAGAAGGAAGATTCCGAGAGCGGGGATGGAAACCAAACCCTCGACAATTTTACCGATGTGGACTTTGATGATATTTGACATCGGTTTATCCCTTAAGAAAACATACGAGACCTCATTTATTAGAGGTCTTTTTTTTGTCATTTTAAGGAATCTTTAACCCTTTGGGTATTTGCGGCTTGTCCTTCTAATGAGTACCTTTTGCGACCGTATAAAAAACGATTCGAATGAAAAAAGCACTACTCCTAATCGGACTTATTTTTACCTGTTTTCTCTCTGCCCAGGACGATCTTTCCCTGGACTATTACCTGCCTCAGCAACTGTCTTATGATCCTTCAATCCCAAAACCCATTGATGTCATCGGGCATGAGGTGGGAGAATGGCATGTCACCCATGACAAACTCATGTTTTACATGCAGACTCTCGCTGAGGCCAGCGACCGGATCATTATTGAGAACAGGGGTACCACCTTTGAAGGCAGGCCTATCCTGTTGCTTACCGTGACCTCCCCCGAGAATCACGGCAGGCTGGAGGAGATCAGGCAACAGCACCTGGCCTTGAGTGAGGCCGGAGGGAACAGTACCAGTGTGGAGAATATGCCCATCGTGGTCTACCAGGGCTTTTCAGTACACGGCAATGAACCCAGTGGAGCCAATGCCGGACTCGCCTATGCGTATTATCTGGCTGCTGCACAGGGTCCCGAAATAGATGAGATGCTGAAGAATACCGTCATTTTGATGGATCCTTCATATAATCCTGATGGCTTGCAGCGATTTGCCTATTGGGCCAACACCAACAGGAATATGAATCTGACTGCGGACAATAATGACCGGGAATATCACGAGGTATGGCCCGGCGGTCGTACAAACCACTACTGGTTCGACGTCAATCGGGACTGGTTGCCGGTGCAGCTTCCGGAAAGCCGGGCGCGGATCAAAACCTTCCATCGCTGGCTGCCGAACATTCTGACCGATCACCATGAGATGGGTACCAATTCCACCTTCTTTTTCCAGCCCGGTGAGCCGACCAGGGTACATCCCCTGACCCCGAAGCTCAATCAGGAACTCACGGCTGAGATAGGTACTTACCACGCCAAAGCCCTTGATAAGATCGGTTCACTGTATTATTCGGAGGAGAATTATGACGACTACTATTACGGCAAGGGATCTACCTTCCCTGATGTGATGGGAAGCATTGGAATCCTTTTTGAACAGGCCAGCTCCAGAGGCCATATTCAGGAGAGTGAGAACGGCACACTGACCTTTCCTTTTACGATCCGCAACCAGTTTACCACGGCCCTCTCCACCGTGGAAGCTGCCCAGAAGATGAGGACAAAATTATTGAGCTATCAACGTGATTTCTACAGGGATCTCAGATCTGAAGCGGGCAGAAGCAAGACAAAAGCTTTTATCTTCGGGGATGAGAAAGACGGGGCAAAAGCCTGGCACCTGGCAGAGATCCTCGAACGCCAGAATATCGACATACACGAACTGGGGCAGGATGTGACCTTGGGAGGCAAGCGTTATGTAAAAGGCAAGAGCTATGTGGTACCCCTCGAGCAAAAGAATCACCGGCTGATCAAGGCCATGTTCGAAAAGAGGACCACCTTCACAGACAGTTTGTTCTACGACATCTCAGCCTGGACCTTCCCTTTGGCGTTTAACCTCGATTACGCAGAGCTCACCTCCCTTTCCAATGCCGGACCCCGGATTGGAGAATTAAAAGAATTACCCGGATCCGTAAGTGGCGAAAGCTCCTATGCCTATTTGTTCGAATGGCATGAATACTACACTCCTAAAGCCCTCAATCAGATCCTGGAAAAAGGATTGAGAGCTAAAATCGCACAGTATCCTTTCAGTATGAATGGTGTCAACTACGACTATGGGACTGTCATGATACCCGTACAGAACCAGTTACTGAGCAAGCGGGAATTGTATGACTTCCTTTCTGGGGTTGCGAAGGATAGCCATATCGAGATCACGTCGGTGAATACCGGCCAGACCCGGGGAATCGACCTGGGCAGCGGAGATTTCGAGCCTGTAGAAAAACAAAAGGTGGCGCTCATCGTGGGCGAAGGTATGCGCTCCTATGATGCCGGGGAGATCTGGCATCTCTTCGATACGAGATACAATATCACCCTCACTAAAATTGATACAGAATACCTTTCGAGGGCCGACCTGAGTTCGTACACCGATATCATTATCCCGGGAACCTGGGGAAGTGCGGGCCTGGACAAATCCGGTACTGAGAAACTCAAGGATTGGGTCAGGGCCGGGGGAACCCTCATCGGGTACCGCAATACAGCCAATTGGTTTGATAAAAATGAATTCCTCGACCTGGTATTTAAAAAAGATACCCTGGTTGCAAAAAATGTCTCCTTCGGGGAGAGAGAAGACTTCAGGGGAGCTCAGGTAACAGGGGGTGCTATTTTTGAAGCCAGGTTAGATCGATCCCACCCTATCAACTTTGGGTATAAAAACGGTACCCTTCCCCTGTTCAGGAACTCCAACATCTACCTGGAACCTGAAAAGGACAGTTATAACAACCCAATACAGTATACGGCCTCCCCTTTGATGAGCGGGTACATTTCTGAGGAGAATGCCTCCCTTATCTCCAACAGCACCCCGTTCAAGGTAAGTAGCATGGGGAGAGGAAAGGTTGTTCTGTTTACGGATAATACCAACTTCCGGGCTTTCTGGTACGGAACCAACAAGCTCCTGATGAACGCTATCTTCTTCGGGGATATGATGTAAGTGGATGGGTAGCTACCCGATTGGTTACCCCGATCGGGAGCTTCCCGTTTTTACATAGAACAGACTCAGGAGGAAATGCAGGATGACTATCAAGCCGCCCCAGAGTGCATTCAGCTGTGTATAGCAAATCCACCAAAGGAGGATATAGAATAACGGCTGGACGAAGATCACATAGGCAAACCTAAAGGTGCTAATGAATTCTACTTCAAGTATCCGAGGCTTGAGGAAAAACCTCCATATGACGATGGTCGGAGCATTGATCAGATAAAAGATCCATTTAAGTATCGAACGCAGCGGACTTCTCTTCGTCCTATTCTCTTCTTTTCTTTTCTCCGGATATTTCGCCAGGGCCTCACGGGCCTCTGAAGGATCCAGGTAGTTCAATCCAAGGGAGTCGAGATACGCCAGCTTTTCTGCATACTCCTCATCAGGGGCAATGTGAGTGGTATTCCTTTGCAGGGCTTCGGACACCTCCTGTTTTATACGGGTTACTGAGCCCTGAATGTCATCTTTGTTGTAAAATGCACGTGAGGAGATTGGGTCATCGAAATAAAAAGCAACCCTGTCCGGAAATTCCGAAGCATTCTCATAATTGATCCCCACCGGGACAAGGAGGACATCGAGGTCTGCATCCTGGTCGAGTGCCGCAAACAAAATCCTGGTAAATCCCTTGCTCAGTGGCCTCACCTTTCTCATAATGTTGTGGTTGGCCTCAGGGAACAAAAGGATATATCCGCCACTTTTTAAGATACGGACACACCCCATAAAGATCTCTTCGTTCTTGCCCAGGGTATCGCGCCCGTCCCTCATACGGTATATAGGCAGCATCCTGAGGAACCGGAAAATCTGATTGACAACCGGGTTGACAAAGATATCAGCCCTTGTAAGGAAATAGGTCCTGAAAGGGGTGAAGGCAGCTATTACCAATGGATCCATCAGGGCATTCTGATGGTTTGCAAGAAACATCACCGCTTTGTTTCTTGGCACCTTGTGATAGCCATACAGCTTCATGTCACGGTAGTAGCAAAACAACCCGAAACATGCAATTCTTTGGGTTATGTCATACATCAGTCGCCTCATCCCCTCACCTCCTCTCTCACAGGCCTGTAGGCCCAAAAACTTCCAAGGAGTAGCCCGGAAATTAGGTGCCAGATACCCCAGAATGCAGTGATCACAGCCATGCCTCCCAGGCCGTCAAAAAATGTAAAGATCAGGACCAGGCCAAGCCCTGAATTCTGGATCCCTGTCTCAATAGTGATACTTCGGGTATCTCTGGGGGATAACCCGGCCAACCGGCCCACCATATAACCCGTGAGAAAAGCGACAGAGTTCTGGATGAACACCAGCCAGAAAACCAGATGTAGATAGTCGCGGATCTGTATCCTGTTGTTGTAGATCACGACCAGGATAAGGCCTATAAAAAATGCGAGGGAAATGTGTTTCAAATAGTTGGCCATACGCCCGGCAAGAGCCGAATAACGCTCATTCATCCACACCCCCGCCAGAAGAGGCACCCCGAGGATGAGAGCAACGATCCGGACCATTTCTAATGAATCGATGGAAATTACCCTGAGCAGGTCGTGTGCTGGTGGATAAAGGGAACCCCAAAAACTCAGATTCAGAGGAGTAAGCAGGATGGCAAAAAGGGTTGCATTGGCCGTGAGGGCCACAGATAAAGCCCTGTTGCCTCCTGCATAGGAGGTGATAAAGTTGGAGATGTTCCCACCCGGACAGGCAGCTACCAGGATCATTCCAAGGGCGAGACTGGGGTCCGGCCTAAAAAAAAGGACAAGAAGGAAAGTGACCAGCGGCAGGGCCAGGAACTGGCACAAGACGCCTACCAGAACAGGGCGGGGATTACTGATCAGAGACCTGAAATCACTTACCCTGATATGCAGGGCTACACCAAACATGATCAAAGCAAGGATGACGTTCAGGACCCAGAGAGTCTCTGTGGAAAAATCAATTCTCGCCTCGTCTAATGCAGCTTGTATCACCTGTTCGATTTTCAATAACCACAACTGTATCCTTACCAAAGATAACCAAGTTCAGGTTTTGGGATTTTGGGATTCCTACCTTGAATTTCTTTAAAGGTACCTGAATCTGCCAGAGGCTTGCTATTTTTGTAGAATAAATTCATCCTCATGGCACGTACCCCCAGTAATATGCTTCCCCTGGGCACCAGGGCGCCTCATTTCGAACTCCCCGATACGGTATCTGGAACACGGAAATCCCTGGAAGATGTCAGGGGCGAAAAAGGAACCGTGGTCATGTTCATCTGTAACCACTGTCCCTTTGTCAAACATGTCAACCCAGCCCTTACCAGACTTGGCAAAGCTTACATGGAAAAAGGTATTGGCTTTGTAGCCATCTCCAGCAATGATGTGATCAACTATCCGGAGGATGCTCCCCATTTGATGAAGGAGAATGCCCTTGCTGAAGGATATCCCTTTGCCTATCTCTATGACGAGACACAGGAAGTAGCACGAGCCTACGATGCAGCCTGCACCCCTGACTTTTATCTTTTCGATTCAAAATTGGATCTGGTGTACAGGGGGCAGTTAGACTCATCCAGGCCCGGTAATGGTATTCCTCTGACCGGTGATGATTTAAAACAGGCGATGGACAGGCTGATCTCAGGGAAACCCCAGGCAGAGACCCAGAAGCCGAGTATCGGATGTAATATAAAATGGAAGAAAAATTAGAAGAACGGGGCCAGCCGACCATCCAACTGGAACCCGTCATTGTGGAGACCCTTGATCTCTACTGCAAAATAGGGGAACAGGCCTACAGGGATCATTATCTGCATTTATGGCCCGATCAGGACCCTTCTCCATATATCGAGAATAGCTTCAGGGCCCGGCTGGTCCAAACGGAGCTGGTCCAAAAAAACAATCTCCATTATCTGGTACGATCCGGGGCGACGATCATTGGGATCGCTAAACTCGTCCTAAATAAAAATCCAAAAGGACTTATATTTTCTGATCCCGTATTCCTGGAAAAGATCTATCTGTTAAAAGAATATACCGGGAAGGGTTATGGCCCCAAGGTACTCTCCACCTTGCACGACAGGGCCCGGCAATTGGGGATGGGGTATATCTGTCTTTCTACCATGCAAAAGGGAAGGGCTTTGTCATTTTATCTCAAAATGGGCTATGAAATCCTCAGGGAAGAGGTATTGCCCTTCGAGAATGCTATTCCGGAGGAAAAGGGCATGTACCTCCTGGGGCGGTCTCTTAAATAGTGAAGGGCCTACCAGTTCATTCGCTCCGCAAGTCCCTGAATATGGGCTAAATGGTGGTTGCCATGCCAGGCGTATTTGCCCGCATTCTCTTCCAGGCTTACCACAACATTCCCATCGGGATGAATGAACTCCCTTTTCCAGTCGGCTTCCGTGAGTCCTTTCAACATAAAGACCAGCCTGGAGTGAACCGCATCGAGGTGATTCAGGGAGAGGTCGATATGGCCATCCTGGGCATCGGCGAGTTGTGCCCACTCCTTTTCAAGATAGGGCTTGATGACAGGGCGGTCTTCTGTGAGAGCCCATTTAAACCGGATATAACTGTGATGGTGGCTGTCTGCGATGTGATGCACCACCTGCCTTACCGTCCACCCGCCGGGGCGGTAAGGAGTGTTCAGCTGAGTGTCGCTGAATGGCTGGACAAGGTCCCTGAGATTGACAGGGAGGGCTTCAATCTGGGCGATCCAGTCCTTGAGTAGTAACGAAGTGATCCTGGCCGGTTTTATAAAATGCCCAATGGGGTATTTCAGGTTTTCAAGTTCTGACGGTTCCATATCAACAAAAAATACAAGTAAAGGTATAGAAATAAGATGGCAAGCTCCTACAGACTTAAAGCTCTAAGTAGCCAAAATTTAAAAATTAACACACGACCTGGTTGTGAAATGCCATTATTAAAGCCGATTTAGTAAGGCTGACAGCCAATAAAAAAGGGACGCATAGATTTAAAATTGGAAAATCGACCTTATTTCTAATTATTAAACGTACCTTTGGCGCCTTAACATTTTATTATTTTTTATTATGAGTAAAGGAACAGTAAAATTCTTCAATGATTCCAAAGGTTATGGTTTTATCACTGAAGATGGTTCATCAGTAGATCACTTTGTACACATTTCCGGCTTAATTGACGAAGTACGCGAGGGTGATGTTGTGGAATTCGAACTGCAACAAGGAAAAAAAGGAATGAACGCCGTTAATGTGAAAATAATTGACTAGGTAATACTCTCATTTTCTTTATAAACCCCGGTTGTTTAACCGGGGTTTTCTTTTTGCGATTGTTCATAACTTGTTATTAACTTCCCCTGACCTCCACACAACAATTAAGGTGATTCTGCGTCCTACATGTACACCCCTTAACCCCTTAATAACCAACGCCAATGTATTCCTTTCTCTGGATCCTGCTGGTTTTGATCGCGATCAATATCGTCTTATTGTTGCTGAGTACTGCCCGCAAAAGTGAATTTTAAATCCTTTTACCCTGAGGTAGGGTAAATGGCAGACATAGCTGTTATGTAAGAAAAGCTATGACTGTATTTTTTGGAATAATGGGCTTTCTGGTTGTACTAAACCTTGCCCTCCTCCTGTTTTCCATACAACTGGCAAACAGGAACTGAATATTTGACCTCCTCTTATTTTAGGAGACCTCCATCAGCTCCACGTCAAAGATGAGGGTGGCATTTGGAGGGATCACTCCGCCTGCCCCGGCACTGCCATAAGCGAGGTGGGAAGGGATCACAAACCGGGCCTTGTCCCCGACCTTCAGCAAACCTATTCCTTCATCCCAACCAGGGATGACCTGTCCGACCCCCAGTTGAAAGGTGATAGGCTCCTTGCGCCTGTAAGAAGAGTCAAAGACCTGTCCGCTGGCAAGTGAACCTTCATAGTGGACAGATACACGCTGACCTGTTTCGGGTCTTTTACCATTCCCTTGCTGAATGATCTTGTATCGAAGACCGCTCTCCGTTTTGTCGAATCCGGCTGAAATCTTCTGCATCTCGGCCTCGGCTATTTCTTTTTGTTTTGCAATCCTTTCTTCCTTGGTCTTTTCGAAAGACCTGAAGGCTTGAAGGGCATCCCATGCCTCACAGGCATCTCCGACCCTCAGGATCTCCACGGAGTCCATAGTATCACCCTGTTCTATGGCATCCACAACTTCCTGTCCCTGTTCGACATGTCCAAAAACAGTATGCTTGTTATCTAGCCAGGGGGTTGCTGTATGCGTGATAAAGAACTGGCTGCCGTTAGTTCCGGGGCCGGCGTTGGCCATGGAAAGTACACCGGGGGCATCGTGCCTTAGATCTGGATGGAATTCATCGTCGAATTTGTATCCGGGATCTCCTGTGCCCGTACCCAGAGGACATCCCCCCTGTATCATGAAATCGGGAATCACGCGGTGAAAGGTCAAGCCATCGTAATAAGGCTTGCCTTTAGATCGGGCCTTATTATCGAGTTTACCTTCGGCCAGGGCGACAAAATTGCCCACTGTACCGGGGGTTTTTTCATGAGTGAGTTTTACCAGGATCTCTCCTTTTGCAGTATTGAATTTAGCGTAGATTCCGTTTTCCATGTGGCTTTATTTTAAGAGCCGCAAAGATAGGGATTCTGCACCTAAAAGCCAGTTGGCCTGCACTTCAATTCAATCCCGGGAAATAACTCAGTTACCGATGGATCCCAGTTCGTATTTGTCCGCCAGGTAGATCAGGCTCGTCATCGCCGCTGCCCCCAGTTCGAGCTCTCTCCGGTTCACGTGCTCAAAAGTGTCATTCTGGGCGTGATGATGCGCGAAATATCGCTGGGAATCAGGTCTGAGCCCGGCCAGAACCATGCCCTCCTTCTTGAGAGGCCTGATGTCGGCTCCGCCTCCGCCTCTGATAAAATGATCAGAGAGATATGGTTCAAACAGGGACTCCCATCCCGCGATCTTTTCGAAATCTGCGTCCGAACTGTCGAAGCCAAATCCACGGGGTGTGAATCCCCCTGCATCACTTTCCAGGGCAAAGACGTGCTTCTCCCCTTTCTGTTCAGCCTCGGCAGCGTATTTCCTTCCGCCTCTGAGCCCGTTCTCCTCATTCATAAAGAGGACCACACGGATGGTCCGTTTGGGTTTATACCCGCTCTTTTTCAGCAATCTTAGCACTTCCATACTCTGAACACATCCGGCCCCATCGTCATGGGCCCCGTCTCCCAGGTCCCAGGAATCGAGATGACCCCC
This sequence comes from Muriicola marianensis, assembly GCF_014638095.1. Taxonomy (GTDB): domain Bacteria; phylum Bacteroidota; class Bacteroidia; order Flavobacteriales; family Flavobacteriaceae; genus Muriicola; species Muriicola marianensis. The sequence continues at coordinate 293,060 of NZ_BMFH01000002.1, read as the reverse complement.
GACTACCATGATCTCTTCAGGTTTGGTACTGCCCCTGATCTCCCCGATTACATTGTAGGATTGAACGTCCTCCAATTGTTTGCAGTTTAGCTTGAAATAGAATTGTACTTCCGGGTTGAGTTTTAACGTTGTGCTCAGGAATTCGGCCCCGTTGGTACTAATAGCAGCAGCCGGGATCCTGTCCTTTTCGGGCAGATCCCCATAATTGGTGGAGCCTGTATGGGGATAGTCGTCGAGCCGGAGGTTCATCGACCTGACGATAACGCCTACAGCGCCATATCTGGCAGCCTGGGCTGCTCCTGACGATCTCTGGTCAACCGCACCCCCGTAGGCCTGGAAAGTATTCAATAGCCTGGGGTCCATAGGTCTGTTGAAGAAAACGATCTTCCCTTTGATCCTTTCCTGCCCAAGGGTCTCAAGTTCCTCCAGGGACTGCACCTCCACCACCTCTGCCTTGACTCCTCCCGGTGGAGTGGCCACTGATCCGCCCAGGGCGCAAATCGGAATGTTGCTCGTGTAACCGGGCTTGCTTTCGAGGTAGGCGAATTCAGGGGTTCCCCTCACCCATTTGGGCACCATGACAGGTTGTAACCAGACCCTGTCTAATCCCAGGGAATCGAGTTCTGCCCGGGTATAGTTAACCGCCTGTTCCGCCTGTACGGAACCCGAAAGTCGGCCTCCTATCTGATTGGAAAGATAATTGAGCCAGTCATACGACTTACCCTGCGTCAGGGCCAGATCGTAAAACTTTCTGATCTGCTCCTGATCATTCGTTTGTGCTGTACTATTCAGCACCTGCAAAACGATAATAATTAAAATAAAAGTCCTTCTCATTCGCTTTCTAATTGTCTTTTGTATTCTTCAATATTTGCCCGGGTCTCCTCATCCAGTTCGGGCTCTACCACATCTGTATACTTGCTGAGTTCTTCCAGGAGGATCTCCGCCACGATAACCCTGGCAGCTTCCTTGTTGTCCGCAGGGATCACGAACCAGGGAGCGTGTTCTTTGGAAGTATGGTTGATGGCTTCCTGGTAACACCACTGGTATTTGTCCCACAGGGCCCTCTCTTTGAGGTCGCCGGCTGAAAATTTCCAGTTCTTTTCCTGCAATTCGAGCCGCCTCAGCAATCGCTGCCGCTGTTCTTCCTTGGATAGGTGAAGGTAGAACTTAAAGATAATGGTCCCATTCTCTGCAAGGTGTTTTTCGAAATCGTTGATCTGACGGAACCTTTTTTGCCAGAATTCCTCGTCGATGTCCTCTACTGTATGGATACCCGGAATGTGTTCCCCGAGGATGTAAGAAGGATGGACCCGTGTTACCAATACGTTCTCATAATGCGTCCGGTTAAAGACCCCGAATTTCCCCTTGGGGGGAAGGGCGATGTAATGTCTCCAGAGGTAATCATGGCTTCTCTCCAGTTCTGTGGGTACCTTAAAACTGTGGACCTGTACGCCTCTGACATTAAAGTCCTTGAATACTTCCCTGATCAGACTGTCTTTGCCTGCCGTATCCATTCCCTGTAAACAGATCAGGACGCTGTACTTGTCATGGGCATACATCACATCCTGAAACTTTCCGAGCTTAACCCGAATCTTCTCCAGGTACTTCTTGAGTTTTTTATCGGATTCCCCGAATGGATCCGTTGTGGGAATGTCTTTTAACTTTACGGTCTTGTCGACCTGATAGGTTTTACTTTTGATCTTCTTCATAGGCTGAAGATAGGACATTTATCGGTGCTTTGCTTACACTCAACTCATTAAATACGGATAGTCTTAAATCCCTAAAATAGTGCGAAAAACGTGGGATTTTCCCCATATGACGATAAAATAAGGGGTTGATTCTCCATATTTCTATTTTAGGTCACCCAAATCTGAGATAACGTCCCATGTCATTACAGGTGCTGACAATCTATCTATGGCTCGCTTTACTGCCCTTTCCTTCGGGCACAGGATTCTCCAATGCCTGTGAATTTGCGGGGTCGAACATCAGTTATATCAGATCGAATACCCAAAAGGCCATCGAAGCCGACAAAATAAACATGATCCACTACTATGCCTATAAGGCATTGAGCGCTATTGACAAGAGCAAGGATCAATTTGCTGCCTGTGGATGTGAATACGCCCAGTCCGGCATTGAAGAGAGTGAGCGTTATCTCAAACAAGCGATAAAAGCAAGTTCCCTTATGGGAGCCCGCATGCTTTTAGAGAAATCACTGGATCATGCCCAGGGTAGTCTGGAAGCGCTTGAAGATCATCCTGAGATCCACACCAGTGAATACGGAAACGATCTTAGCGTAAATACCCGGGAGGACAAGGCCAGGGTTCAATCCTTCAGACCTATTTCCGGAAAGGAGCTCGAAAAAAAGGTAGAGTCTTCCCTGGAAAGTTTCAGGATTTCACTGGAGAAGGTCATCTCCACCTTACCATGCAAGGAGGCCGAGAATTACGTCCTGGGAGTTTTCCAGCGATGCGAACTTGAATTGCTTAAAGCCGAGCTCACGGAAGGTAAGCGATACTACAACTTGAAGACGAAGAATATCGCAGCGCGCGCCCTGGAAAAATTAGGAGAACGCTGTTCGGCCACAAATTAGGGAAGTGTCATTCTTTATTTACTGGCGAAGAGTTTGACATCTGCCTCCGTGATCTCATCATTTCCCAGAATGGTGAGCCTTTCGACCACATTCCGCAATTCCCGTATATTCCCCGTCCAGTCGTATTCCTTGAGGAGGGATACCGCCTTTGGCGAGAATTGCTTGGGGGCAGTGCCCTGTTCGCCGGCAATTTTTTCTGAGAAATGTTCGATGAGCAATGGAATATCTTCCCTGCGATCGTTGAGAGAAGGAACATTGATCAGGATCACCGCCAGTCGGTGGTAGAGGTCTTCCCTGAACCTGCCTTCCTCTATCTCCTTTTTGAGGTCTTTATTGGTGGCTGCCACTACCCTGACATCTACATTGATATCCTTGTCTGAACCTACCCTGGAGATCTTGTTCTCCTGCAGGGCGCGAAGCACTTTGGCCTGGGCAGACAGGCTCATATCCCCTATCTCATCCAGGAAGATCGTGCCTTTGTTTGCAGCTTCAAACTTTCCGGCCCTGTCCTTGATAGCCGAGGTAAAAGCCCCTTTTACGTGGCCGAACAGTTCACTTTCAATAAGTTCGGATGGGATGGCCGCACAGTTTACTTCTATAAAAGGCGCATTGCTCCTCTCGCTCTTCTGATGGATCCAGTGGGCGACGAGTTCCTTCCCGGTACCATTGGATCCAGTGATCAGTACACGGGCATCCGTAGGAGCCACCTTGTCTATGATCTGCTTGATATTACTGATCTCAGGACTTTCCCCTATCATTTCATAATTCTTGCTCACCTTCTTCTTCAGGATCTTGTTCTCCACCACCAGTTCCTTTCTGTCGAGCGCATTTCTGACCGTTGTAAGAAGGCGGTTAAGGTCCGGGGGTTTGGAGATATAATCAAAGGCACCGAGTCTCATGGTGTTGACGGCAGTATCCAGGTCACCATGCCCGGAGATCATGATAAAAGGGATTTCCGGTTTAATCTTCCGGGATGCCTGCAGGACTTCCACCCCATCCATTTTGGGCATTTTTATATCGCACAAGGCGAGGTCATAGTCGTTCTTCTTGATCATCTCAAGTCCCTTCTGCCCGTCCTCAGCTTCTTCCAGTTCGTATTGGTCGTTCTCTTCCGTCAGGATCTTGATCAGTACCCTGCGTATAGCCGCTTCATCTTCAATTACTAATATTTTTGACATGTCTGCTATTTAATAATGTTGTTCATATAGACCCGGTGCTCATTCATTTTCCTTACTCCCATTCAAAAACGATGCCAGTGCCATTTTCTTATGCAGACTAACCAACAGCTGAATTCATGTTGGATGCTACCTGCTTTTGATCAGCACCTATTCCTTTTTGAGGGAAATGGGGCCGTGCTGATAGAAATGCACATCCCTCTGAGGGAAAGGTATGGTAATTCCTTTCTCCCTGAAGCGGGTATCAATCTTATAGCGCATCTCAGACCGCATCCTCGGTACCCTAAAAGCATCAGAAATAAAGAAGTTCAGAGAAAAGATCAGGGCAGAATCCCCGAAATCATCGAACTGCACAAAGGGTTCCGGATTCTTGAGCACCCCTTTCTGTTCCTCAGCGATCTCAGTGAGGATCTCCGTGACCAGTTTCACGTTGCTGCCGTAAGCCACGCCGATATTCAGGGCTTCCCGGGTAATATTGTGATTCTGGGTATAGTTATAAATGGTGTTTGTCAGAAAGATATGGTTGGGGATGATCAATACCTTGTCGTCCCGGGTAATGGCCCTTGTACTCCTCAACCTGATCTCGAAGACTTTCCCTACCTTACCCTCAACCTCGATAATGTCACCCACGTGTATAGATTGATCTAGGATCATCAGGATACCGGAAATGATGTCCTGGAAAAGATTCTGGAGCGCAAAACCGAGGCCTACAAAAAGGGCGGCCGAAGCCGTGAGCAGTACGGTGAGGTTCACCCCTGAAGAATGGAGGATTACGATGATCACCAGGATGTAGGAAAGGTATTTTAAGAAAGAGAAAATACTGACGAACTTATTCTTGTCGGCCTCTGGCAGTTTTTTGACGACGATGTTGTGGATGATGCGCAACACATAGGTGACCACAACCACCCCGATAACGATGGTGAGGAAGGTACCTATGGTGATATGAATATTCTCACTGTCATAGATCTGATATGACAACAGATCGTTGAAGTTTTTCCAGAGTTCTCTTACCTTTTCCATCCTAGTATTTTAACCATTTGAACAATTCCTTGTAACTGGGCTTTTTCCCGTACATCAATATGCCCACCCTGTAGATCTTAGCGGCCAGCCAGACGATCCCGATAAAGGTAACCAACAACAGGAATATAGAAAGACCCAATTGCCAGATTGGGACACCTCCCTCTCCCAGACCCCCGGGCAGGCGCATAAGCATGACTATGGGCGAGGTCAGGGGAAATAGTGAAAAACCAACAGCTATCGGCCCGTGAGGGTTTCCAAAAACAGAAAAGAATCCGACGTATATCGCCAGCATAAGCGGGAGAATGATCGGGAAAATAAATTGCTGGGTATCCGTTTCATTGTCTACTGCTGCCCCAATGGCTGCGTAGATTGAGCTGTAGATCAGGTATCCCAATACAAAATAGATCATGAAGAAAAAGATAAGCATGGCCCATGGTATACGCATCAGTTCAATGGCGTATAACTGCATCTCACTGCCAGCAGAATTCATCTTGCTGAGCTCGTTCATCCCGGCACCCCCCGGAAGGGCTCCCGCTGTTTCAAAAGCAGAGGTTTCCAGGCCCATAAACGACATGATCGCGAGCAGTAAAAGGGAGGCAGAAAAGATCCAGATCGCAAATTGTGTCAGTCCGGCTAGAGAGGTTCCGATGATCTTTCCCATCATCAGTTGGAAGGGCTTGACAGAAGAGATGATCACTTCTATGATCCTGCTGGTCTTTTCCTCAATGACACTTCTCATGACAAAGCCCCCGTAGATGATGATGAACATCATAATCAGGTACCCGAACCCACCACCGATAAACGCTTTCAGCTCGTTGAGACCTTTCAGGTTTCTCTCGCCTTCAAAGGTCTCCGTCTTCAATTGAAAATCCGTTTCTATGGAAGCGAATTCAGCCGGGGTCACACCAAGGTCGAGCAGTCTTTGTTGTCTCAGCCTGTCCCTGAAGATCAGATCCAGCCTGTCTACCACGCCTGAAACGGGGGCTTCTTTGGTATATAGCAGGGTACCCCTGGCAACCTCTTCAGGCGAATTGCCTGCCGGCAGGTACAGAAGACCGTAGAAATTCTGACCTATGACTGAATCCTTGGCCTGTTCCAGGGAAACATCCGTGAACTGTACAAAGGACATGGACTCTGTAGAGGAAAAGTCTTTTGAGTAATACACACTTTCATTGAGCACTCCTAATACCCTGACCTCCCGGTCGTTGATCTCAGTGAGATAAGCGATGAGCACAATCATCCCCACCATCAGGACAGGACTCAAAAAGGTCATGATCACAAAGGATTTATTGCGGACCTTTGCGAGATACTCCCTTTTGATGATCAGGCCTAGCTTATTCATGGATCGATTTGCTTTGTACTGTCCTTATAAAGATATCATTGGCCGAAGGAATGGTCTCGACAAAACTGTTGACAGTTCCCTTTTTGGAGAGGTGATGTAAAAGAGGTGCGGTATCAGGAGAAGGTAGCTTTACTTCAAAGGCTACCTGAGATTCCTCCGGATCAAAGGAGGAGGAGGTAATCTGAAAATGCTCCGAGAGTTCCCTGAGGACGTCCTCTCCTTTCTGAACGGCCATTCCCACGGTAAAGACATTATTCTTGTATTGCTTTTTTATCTCGGAAAGCTTGCCGTCAAGGATCTTTTCGGCATTGTGAAGAAGGGCGATATATTCGCAGATCTCTTCTACGGATTCCATACGGTGGGTGGAGAAGATAATAGAAGTCCCCTTTTCCTTTAAATGCAGGATCTCCTCTTTGATGATATTGGCATTGATCGGATCGAAGCCGCTAAAAGGTTCATCGAAAATAAGCAATTTGGGCTCGTGCAGCACCGTGACGATGAATTGGATCTTCTGAGCCATCCCCTTAGAAAGCTCCTGAATCTTCTTATTCCACCAGTCGCCTATCTGAAGCCTCTCAAACCAGTACAGGAGCCTTCTTTTTGCCTCGGTTTTAGACAACCCCTTCAATTGGGCCAGATACAGGGCTTGCTCCCCCACTTTCATGCTTTTATAGAGTCCCCTCTCTTCCGGCAGATAACCGATCATAGATACGTGGTGAGGCAGCAGGGGTTCCCCTCCGAAGAGGACAGAACCGCTGTCGGGATAGGTGATCTGATTGATGATCCGGATCAGCGTGGTTTTCCCTGCCCCGTTAGGCCCCAGTAGTCCGTAGATGCTGTTAGCCGGGATTTCCAGGGAAACATTGTTGAGTGCAAAATTTGATCCGTAGCGTTTGGTGATCCGTTCGGCAACCAGGATGGGGCTCATGCATGCAATTTTGTCAAAGATATAGAATTGGAGGTAAAAGTTTGAGGTATTGAATCTATATGTAAGGTCAAAGGAAAGGAGGTTTTAAGCTCGGCTTGTAAGTCCATTTGAAGATCACCTGTTAAGGCGATTTGTCAACTTTACCCTGCACCGATCGCCAGGTCATTACCGCCCGATTTCCAAGGGTTACAGTGCCAGGTCCATCTCTTTAAAAAGCAAAACCCATCCCCGAAGGATCGAGGATGGGAAAAAAATTGCTATGAAAAAGAAAATTAATACCGGTCTCCCAGTATCGGATCAAATATACGTTTTTTATTTAAACCGCCTATGAAATGGTTTAAGAAAACATGTCTTTTACCTTCTCAAAAAAGGATTTGTCCGATTTCTCAGGTTTGGGCTCAAAATTTTCGTGTGAATTCATCTTTTCGAAAAACTCCCGCTGCTCTTTAGTCAATTCCTTGGGGGTCCAGACATTTACGTGTACCAACAGGTCCCCGCTGCCGTATCCATTGAGGTTATTGATCCCCTTGCCCCTCAGGCGCAGGATCTTACCGGATTGGATTCCTGGCTCCAACTTGATACGAACTTTACCTCCCACCGTATCGATCTCTTTGGAAGTGCCCAGAACCGCATCTGAGATGCTGATATAGAGGTCGTAATGAAGGTTGTCCCCTTCCCGCTTCAGGGTCTCGTGTTCCTTGGTCTCGATCGCCACAAGCAGGTCGCCCGGCACACTGTTGCCCGGAGCTTCATTTCCTTTACCGCTTACCTTGAGTTGCATTCCGTCCTCAACCCCGGCCGGAATCTTGATAGATACGGTCTCTTCCACCATCTCTAATCCCTGGGCATCTGCATTAGAAGGCCTGTGATCTATCACCTGTCCGCTACCACTGCAATTGCCACAGGTGGTTGCGGTCTGCATTCGCCCGAGGATAGTGTTTGTAATCCTGGTTACCTGCCCGCTACCGTTACAGTTAGGACAGTTTTTATAGGTTACCCCTTGTGCCTGAACCTTCCTCTTAACCTTGACTTTTTTCTCTACTCCGTTGGCCACTTCATCAAGGGAGAGTTTGACACGGATCCTGAGATTGCTCCCTTTCACTCTTCTCTGTCCTCCGCCAAAGCCTCCGAAACCTCCGAAACCACCACCAAAGGCACTGCCGAAGATATCACCGAACTGGCTGAAGATATCCTCCATGTTCATTCCGCCGCCGCCGAATCCGCCGCCTTCAAATGCCGCATGGCCGTATTGATCATACCTGGCACGTTTATCCGGATTGCTCAGGACCTCATAGGCCTCGGCTGATTTTTTGAACATCTCTTCAGCCTTGGGATCTCCGGGATTCTTGTCAGGGTGGTATTCCAGCGCCTTTTTCCTATACGCCTTCTTTATATCTGCCGCCGATGCCGATTTATCAATCCCCAGTATTTCGTAATAGTCCTGCTTCATGTCTTCCGTTTAATTACCAACTACAACCTTGGGATGCCTGATGATTTTATCTCCCAGGCGATATCCTTTCTCAACCACATCTATGATCTTGCCCTTGAGCTTTTTGTTTGGGGCAGGGATCTGGGTGATCGCATCGTGTATCTCGGCGTCAAAGGCATCGCCTTCCTCTGCCTTTATATCTTCCAGCCCTTTGGCTTTCAGGGTGTCTTTGAATTTATTGTAGATCAGTTCCACTCCTTTGAAAAGCTCTTTCTCTGAAGACTTTCCCAACTCCTTTAAAGCGCGCTCAAAATCGTCCATTACAGGAAGAAGGGACACCATGACCTCCTGACCAGCGGTTTTGAAGAGATCCATTCGCTCCTTGGAGGTCCGCCTCTTGAAATTTTCAAATTCCGCAAAAAGTCTGAGAAATTTATCTTTTTCCCTTTCCAGTTCTTTCTCTAATTCTTCTTCCCTGGAGAGTTCTGCAGTCTGTTCATTTTCTTGCTCCTGTGACTCTTCCTGTGATGCTTCCTGTGCAGCTTCATCCTGGGTCAGGGCATCTTTTAATTCATCCATTTCTTCTATTCTGTCTTTTTCACTCATGTTGGGCGCATTTTTACCTCGTCGCTTCAAGAAGGCAAAAGTACTGCCAATTCTCCTAAAATGTCAAAATGTCACACAAAAAACACCCTCATTGGGGTGTTAAACGCGGTACGGAGTATGAACCTGAGATCAGACGAACTCTTTTTGGAAGATATCGCTGGATGTTTCTTCCGAATGTAAAATATCTTTCAGTGCGCTGCAGATGTTCTTAAAATTAAAGTCGAATCCTTCTTCCTCTATCTTTTTGCTGCTGACTCGCTGGCTGGCAAACAAGAGGTAGGACATATCTCCCAGGACAGCTTTCATCAAACCCTGAGGGATGTTCGGCAGGATGAGGGGCTTGTTCAGCACGGCTGCGATCTCTCTGACCAATCTCGAATTGGTGACAGGGTTGGGAGCTACCCCATTGAAAACACCTTCGAGGCCATGGTCGATCACGAAGAGAAACTGACGCGCAAGGTCATCGATGTGAATCCATGACTGCCACTGCTCACCGCTGCCAAATGCGGCACCCATATAGGCCTTGACCGGTCTTACCATGGCAGGCAGGGCGCCTCCATCCATAGAGAGAACCAGCCCTACACGGATCATGGCCACCGGGAAGGAAAATTCTTTGAAGGCCGAGATCTCTTCTTCCCATTTTGAGACTACCTCTCCAAGGAAGCTATCATCTATCTCCGATTCGTCCTCTGTGTAGTACCGGTCGAGTGAATCCGGATACAGTCCAATGGCAGATGCCGACACAAAAGATCTTATCTCGCTGAGATCACTTTTTTCCATGGCAGACCTCAGTGTCCGCAGACTGTCTATCCGACTGTTGAGTATATCTTTTTTATTGGATTGGGTCCATCGCTGAGAAATGCTGGAACCCGCCAGATTGATCACGGCGGTAACTCCCTCAAGACATTTGGAATCTATTTCACCCTTGGAGGGATTCCAGTAAAATCCACGGATTTTGCCTTTAGTAGTGAGTTTATTTTTTCGGGTCGTGAGGTAATTGACTTCTATTTGGTTCTCGCGGCACTTTTGAACGATAACTTTGCCAATCAACCCGGTAGCCCCAGTGATCAAAATGCGCATGTGTAATTTTTTGTAAATATATTTGATTTACAGGCGATTTGGAGCGGGTTTAAATAAGGTTTAACAGTATTGTTTAAGGGTTTCAGTGGTTTACTCCTTAACCATTCCGTTATGCTTTATTCGCTCTGAGCATTTCTCTCTTCCCCGGAGGTCCGGGTAACCTGTCTACAGTAAATCCTGCGGCCTGCATGGCCCTTCGAACACTTCCCTTTGCCGAGTAAGTAACGAGTACGCCATTTGATTTTAAGGCGTTAAACATTTTTATGAAGATGGATTCAGTCCACAACTCCGGCTGAACCCTCGGACCAAAGGCATCGAAATAAATGAGATCGTATTCCTGTTCATCTGAGATTTGGCCAAAATCCTTCTTCTGTTTAGTGAGGGTGAATTCAGGTGTTAGCTGAACCGGAATATCCCACCGGCAAAGGTGCATTTCACGGTACACCTGCTCTAGCTGGTCCAGGTCCAACTCCCTGGCGTAATTGAGCTCCTCTACCTCTTCCATTGAGATCGGATAGGCCTCAACGCCTGTGTAGTGGATAATCAGATCTTTTTTTTGTGCTTCGTTTAAGGTGATCAGGGCATTCAATCCCGTTCCAAATCCCACTTCCAGGATACGGATCTCATTTTGCTGACACACTGCCAGACCGTGGTCGATAAAAACGTGGCAGGCTTCGTTCACTGCACCGTGGGTGGAATGATAGTGCTCATTCCAGTCCTCCAGGCTGATTGTCCTGGAACCATCAGACGTTGTGATGATACGCCTTTTCACCTCAGTCGTTCAACAGTACACCATCTGCTACAAAACTGTAGGTCACTTTGGGAGTGGTGATCTTTGCTATTTCCTCCTCTGAGGCCCCGCCGTCCTCGGCATAGTGACGTTGATCCTCCACGCTGATCTCTTCGATGAACCCTGTACCTTGCAGAACTACCTCCCTGCCGGTGATATCCTTGGGAACGAAAAAGCCGTAATCCTTGAAGGTGACCCTCATCTCTTCTTTTCCATCCAGCGATACCTTGATCCAGCAGCCTTTCATCTGGCAAACATCGGTCACCTTGCCTGTAAAGGAAACTTTCAGGCTGTCTTTAGGTTCGAGTTTATCAAATGCCATGGCTATTTCCTGAGCGGAAGAGGCGCCTTCGGGATCGAAGGACGAACCAAAGAACTGGACTTCCGATTCGGATGGTTCAGGAGAAACTGTCTGGCTTTGAGATTTATTTTCCTTACATGCGGTAAGAAGGAGTAAAAATGCAAGGAAAATGTTAATTGATTTCATTTTATTCGGGATTTGAGTTGACAATGCAAAATTGGGGATTTTTCAGCCAAAAAAGAAGGAACAAGAGTTCATAATTGAGTATTTTTGACCTGAAAATTTCTGTAAATGGAGACCAACGTTACGAACATCATCATAGAAAAAGTAAAGAAATCGAGAATCTCGGAAGTGGATTTTTCGAACCTTCCTTTTGGTAAGGTACACTCAGACCATATGCTGGTCTGTGACTTCCGGGACGGAGCCTGGCAAACACCAAAAATTGTTCCTTATCAGGGAATTACTCTCGATCCATCTGCCAAGATATTCCACTATGGGCAGTCGGTCTTCGAAGGCATGAAAGCTTACAAGGACGATCAGGGGAAAGTCTGGCTTTTCAGGCCGGAGGAAAACCAGAAAAGGCTCAACATTTCCTCCAAAAGGATCTCCATCCCTGAACTTCCCAGAGAGATCTTTATGGATGGCTTAAAGGCGCTCATTCAACTGGAGAAAGACTGGGTACCCACCACCCCGGGCAGTTCTCTTTATATCAGGCCTTTTATTTTCGCTTCCGGAGCCGGGCTGCATGCCTCCCCGGCAGACCAATATAAATTCTTCATCGTTTGTGCACCTTCCGGTCCTTACTTTTCAGGTAAGGTTAAGGTCCTCATAGAGGAAAAATATTCAAGGGCCGCAAACGGAGGCGTGGGCTATGCCAAAGCGGGGGGAAACTATGCCGGTCAATTCTATCCCACCCAGCTGGCGATCCAAAAAGGATACCAGCAAGTGATATGGACAGATGACAACACCCATGAATACATAGAAGAAGCAGGAGCCATGAATATTTTTGTCCGGATCAACGACACCCTGCTGACGAGTCCGGTGAGCGACCGTATCCTGGATGGGGTTACCCGAAAAAGTGTGATCGATATTGCTCGATCAGAGGGTATTCCTGTCGATATCAGAAAGGTAAGAGTCGAGGAGCTGGTCGCAGCTTCCAAGAACGGTAGCCTAAAAGAAATGTTCGGCGCCGGGACTGCCGCCGTGATCTCCCCGATCTCAGGTTTCGGCTTCAGGGGAACTGATTACAGCCTTCCCGACCTGGAGGACAGTTATGCATCACGCCTGAAAAAGAGAATTACCGACATACAGTACAACAAGGCAGAAGATCCTTTTGGGTGGCGGTTTGAGGTAGTTTGATTTACATGCGCTTCTGGGATGTATTCGTTGGGATAAAATCAACTGACTACCTGTCCAGAATACCTTTGATATCGGGTTTGAAGTAATCGGGACCCTTCAGAACCTTGCCGTCTTCCCTGTAGATAGGTTTTCCGTCCGCTCCCAATTTACTCATGTTGCTGCGCTGTATTTCCTCAAATACCTCTTCGATAATATGCTGCATCCCGTGTTCAAGGATGGTCCCGCAAAGGATATAGAGCATATCACCCAAAGCGTCTGCCACTTCCACCGCATCGTCCTTCTTAGCTGCTTCAAAATATTCCCTGTTCTCCTCATCCATAAGATTAAATCTCAGGAGGTTCTTCTCTTCCCCCAGATCGGCCCTGGGACTTTCTGAAATTCCCAGTCCAAAGGAACGATGAAACAGGGCAACAGCATCGATCTTACTTTTCATGATATGTGTATTTCGCGTAATTTTGCACTAAAAATAGACATTATGTTCAGCACAGGACAATTAATTTTTGCGGCCTTATTCGTACTTGTCTTCGCCTCAATTATCGTTATTTCCTATAAAAAGGACAAGGATCTTCACCAAAAGAACTACAAAGGTGTAAAATGGGTAGGGATCGTTTTTGTCCTATTCGTAATTATCCTTTTTGGTCTTAAATATTTGCTGAAAAATTAACAGTTTTTTTGCCTACACCACAAAAATTAAAGACCTGACAACATAATCGGCATTTCATGCGTATACTATAAGAAAACACGTACTTTTGCGTTATACTTTCAAAGAAATCCGATAAATGACAACCTTTTTTACCATTTTCTTCATTTTAATTGCAGTGAATGCAGGCCTGCTTACCTTCAGCGTGGTGATGAACAAGCGCAGGCAAGCCGAGATTTCCGGCGATAGAAATGATGCAGCTCAAGAGAAGGTATACCCCCTCGATTTGTCATCTTCAGAATACCGGAAAGCCATCTAGATTCCTATCTTTAGGGAATGAAAAATTTTTTACTGGTCTTCCTCGGGGGTGGTATCGGAAGTGCCCTTCGCTATTTAATCAGTAAAGCCTTAAACCCGTTTATCCCTTCTTTCTTCCTGGGAACCTTTGGGGTTAACATGCTGGGATGTCTTTTGATTGGTCTCATCCTTGGCCTTTCGGCAAAGTACACCAGCTTTAGTAATACCGCTGTTTTATTTCTCACTGTCGGATTTTGTGGCGGCTTCACGACCTTCTCCTCCTTTGCCCTGGAAAACTACGGCATGATCAGGGAAGGACAAATATTTCTCTTCCTACTTTATATACTGGGCAGTGTCGTCCTTGGTATCCTGGCTGTTGCAGCAGGACTCTGGTTGATAAAAGCCTTATTATAACACTCTGTTTTTCAGTGTTTTAATTTCTATACATACCCCTTTTCTTACGGGTACTGTTAAAACTCGCCTACAAAAAAACCATATTCCCAAAATTTACAATTGAGAATATCATACCCTAATTTTTTAGGGGTCTATTTTGTAATAATGATAAAAATGATCAGATAACCCCCATTTTTTTAGGGGGTTATTTCTTTTAATCTAATTTTGGCCCCATCAACAATAAACTAATACAATGAAAAAAGTAGAAGCAATCATTCGCAAATCAAAGTTTGACGATGTGAAAAAAGCACTTCATGCAATCGAGGTGAATTTCTTCAGCTACTGGGATGTAACCGGCGTGGGGAACGAGAAACAGGGACACGTGTACAGGGGTATCTCCTATAGTACTTCAGATATACAGCGTAGATATCTGGTGATCGTCGTCTCAGATGATTTTCTCGAGAAAACCGTAAGCACCGTTCTGGATGCCGCTTATACCGGCAATGTAGGGGACGGTAAAATCTTTGTATCCGAGGTCACCGATGCCTACAGGATCCGCACTCGTGAAAACGGATATGAAGGGATTAACTAAATCTGATAACTAACTAACAAATTACAGAATATGGAAGCAGGATTATTTACAGCAAACAACATTTGGATGATGATCTGTACCGCTCTGGTATTTTTCATGCACTCCGGATTTGCCTTTTTGGAAATAGGACTTACGAGACAGAAAAACACGATCAACATTCTCTTTAAGAACATTTTTATCATTACGGTCGGACTTCTTATGTATTACATAGGCGGATTTAACCTGATGTACCCGGGATTCGCCGACGGATCTGCAGGAATCCTCGATTTTGCAGGATTCGGGATCGCAGCTCCAGAGAACGGGATGACACCCGAATACGCCGATGGGGGATATACCTGGTGGACCGATTTTCTCTTCCAGGGGATGTTCGCCGCCACGGCCGCTACTATCGTTTCAGGAGCAGTTGCAGAGCGGATCAAGATCGGGCCGTTTATGATCTTCGTGATCCTCTACGTAGGTCTGGTATATCCTATTGTAGGATCATGGCAATGGGGAGGCGGTTTCCTCTCAACCCTTGGAGGTGACGACGCCGGTTTTTACGATTTTGCAGGATCCACCCTCGTGCATTCAGTAGGAGGATGGGGAGCCCTTATCGGGATCTATCTCCTGGGTGCGAGGATCGGCAAATTTGGGGAAGACGGTAAACCCAAGGCTATTCCGGGACACAACATCCCATTGGCCACGGCAGGGGTACTGATCCTCTGGCTGGGATGGTTCGGGTTTAACGGTGGATCTGTTTTGTCCGGAGACCCTGAACTCACCTCTCTGGTCCTGGTGACCACGAGCCTGGCAGCAGCTGCAGGAGGTGTAGGTGCCCTTATCCTTTCAACCTTGCTCTACAAGAACCTCGACCTCACCATGTTCCTGAACGGGATCCTGGGCGGACTCGTGGGGATCACCGCAGGGGCAGATCTTATGTCGCCAAATGAAGCCGTGCTCATAGGATTTATCGCCGGATTGATCATTGTGCTGGGTGTTGCCTTTATAGACAGGATTCGACTTGACGACCCCGTAGGTGCCGTGACCGTTCACCTGATCTGTGGGATCTGGGGAACACTGGCTGTCGGTATCTTTGGCGCCAAGGCCGGAGGGGACCAGTTCCTCTACCAGCTGGCAGGAGTGGGAGCTGCAGCAACCTTTTGTTCCCTCACAGCCTTTATCATCTTCTACAGCCTGAAGAAGACCGTGGGTATCCGCGTCGCCAAGGAGGAAGAAGTAGACGGACTCGACCTGCACGAGCACGGAATGGATGCCTATGCAGATTTCAGAATGAACCAACATTAATATAAAAAGCGAACGGAGCGTTTGGCAGAACGCTCCGTTCATAACCTTTTCAACATTTCAACTTAAAACAGTATTAACATCCTGTAAACAGGATAACAAACACAGAAATATGAAAACGATTATTTATACAAATTTCGGAAAAAAATTACTCTATCTCACCATACTTTTCGTCGGCGTGATAGGATTAGCCCAGGAAGAGGAAGAAACATCAAGTCCGTTTTCCCTCTCCGGAAGTATTGATACTTACTACAGGACAACCTTTAACGATGCCGGACTGGCCACAACAGCTACCCCGACCTCCTTTGCGAATCAAACGGGATTTGCCCTGGGGATGGCAAACCTGATCGGAGCCTATGAAAAGGGAGACACCGGAGTGGTGGTCGACCTGGTCTTTGGTCCCAGAGGAACAGAGGCCACCTTTGAAAATGATGTGCTGAACGGTATCATTAACCAGGCCTACGCCTACTGGAATGTATCGGAAAACACTACCCTGACTATCGGGCGTTTCAACACCTGGGTAGGATATGAGGTAATTGCGCCTGCGGCCAACTTCAACTACAGTGTTTCCTATCTCTTTTCCAACGGACCGTTCTCCCATATGGGAGTAAAAGCCGACTTTGCCCTTTCTGATGACGTGAGTCTGATGGTTGCCGTAACCAACCCATGGGACACTAACGATATCAGTGCCACCGGGGAGTATGCCCTGGGAACACAGTTGGGCGTTCACGGGCAGTACCTGAACCTGTACTACGACAGCGGGTCTAACGGAGGTCTGGGCTTTGAGATCGATTATACCGGTGGGGTGGATCTGACGCAGGACTTTTTCCTGGGAATCAATGCTGCCTACAACAAGAACTCTGAAACGGATTCAGGATTCTACGGAGCTGCCATCTATCCCCAGCTGAAGACCTCAGATGATTTTGCTATCGGACTGAGAGGTGAATACTTCGCCTTTACCCAGGATGGTTTTGACGATGTTCCTGTTCTGGGACTGACCCTCACAGGAAGCTATACCAAGGAAAACCTGATCATCAAACCGGAAATCCGCCTGGATAGTTTTGGAGACGACAATGAACCCTTTTCAGACAGTGACGGGGCACCGACAAACAGCCTCTCGTCCTTCCTGATCGCAGCGATATACTCTTTCTAACAGCGAGTCTTTATTAGTTTTGTTTAGTTCGTTGATAAGCCCTGGCAATTTTATTGTCAGGGTTTTATTTTGGACTTATTTGAAGGCTTTCACACCTGCCCTCACCTCAGTCGAGAGATGGTTCTGGGCGGGAACAAGTGGGCAGGAATACTTTTTGTTATAGGCACAATAAGGGTTATAGGCCCTGTTGAAATCGATAACGAGCTGTTCTCCATCAGGAATGCTCAGGTCGATATACCGGCCCCCTTCGTAGGTAGATTTTCCATTGGTCTCATCCGTGAACGGCAGGAAGAGGTACTCTTCGTAACCTTCTTCAGTACTTAATTCCTGATTCTGATATACCTCCAGCTGATACCGCTGCCCTTTCAACTCAAAAGTCAAAACCCCGTAAACGACCTCCTCAGACATCCGGTCCGTATTGGTGGGCATCAGGAAGGGTATGGCCTCTGGGGTACGCGTGAGATCAGCCACGACCCGGAAGGTGGTGTCCGGATCAAAGAATTCCAGCCCTTCGAAATCCTTGCGGTAGCGGTCTGGCAAAGGAGATGATTCCGGGTTGGCAAACTCTTCATTCAATTCATTCTGGAAGGAGATGATAGAGGCTAATACACTATCTGCCGGTAGTTCTTTACGGGCGACCTCATCATGGTATTTCTTACCATCCCCACAACTGTTGAAGACCAAACACAGGAACAGGAGGCAAATGAAAACTCTCATATGTACACCATTTTAGTTCAAAAGTACGGAATAGGTCATTTTTTAGCTAGATTTAGATCGATGTAAAGGTGAGCCTTTACCTCCTGAAACAGCGGATCACGATACAGATATCCCCATGAAGTTGCTCTACCTCTCCTATCTAAATTCCTTTAAAGGACTCTCAAGGGAGGTTTGGTGGCTGGCCCTTGTCACGCTGATCAACCGCGCCGGCACCATGGTCATCCCCTTTCTCTCTCTTTACCTGACCCAGGACAGGGGCTTTTCCCTGGAGGATGTGGGAACCATCATGAGCTGTTTTGGCCTGGGCTCCCTCGCCGGAACCTGGCTGGGTGGAAAACTGACGGATCGGATCGGCTATTATAAGGTCATGGTGTGGAGCCTATTCCTCACCGGCGTCCTCTTTATCTGGCTTCAGATGCTGGAATCCTTTTATGCCATTTGCAGTGGGATCTTTGTCCTGATGGTTATTGCAGACTCCTTCAGGCCTGCTACCTATGTGGCGATGAGCGCTTACAGCAAACACGAGAACAAAACCCGGTCCGTGACCCTCATCCGCCTCGCCATCAACCTGGGGTTCTCAGCCGGACCTGCCATTGGCGGGGTCATAATAGCCTCTGTCGGGTATTTCGGGTTGTTCTGGATTGACGGAGTCACCTGCCTGCTGGCGGCACTTCTCCTCCTGCTTGTTCTCAATCCGAAAAAGGCGAAAGAATTGGACCAGGTTAAGAATGAAGCCCCCCGTTCTGCCTACAGCGACTATCCTTACCTCCTATTTATCGGAGCCATGGTCCTGCTGGGCCTCATCTTTGTGCAGTACTTTTCGACCGTCCCTCTCTTTTACAGTGAAATGAGATCTCTTAGCGAGGTTGGCATCGGGCTCCTTTTAGCCATGAACGGGTTTATCATCTTTGTCTTTGAGATGCCTCTGATCAAGTATCTGGAAACCTCCACCCTATCCAGGACGTCCCTGATGATAATAGGTCTGGCCATGACCACTTTCAGTTTCTTTTTCCTTACCATTGGTACCTGGACCGGTCTCCTGGTGATCGGCATGATCCTGATGACTCTCGGGGAAATGATCACATTTCCATTCTCCAGTGCCTTTGCCATGGACCGATCCCGTTCGGGCAGGCAGGGAGAATACATGGCACTTTACAATATTGCATTCTCCATATCCCATATTTTTGCGCATAACGGAGGTATGGTCTCCATCGCAAACTTTGGTTACAAGTCGACATGGTACCTCGCAATGATCATAGGAGTTATGGGAATCCTTTTGCTTTACGCCCTGCGTTACAGGTTACAGACAAGCAGGAAAAAATGATCAGAAAGCGATCTTGATAATTGGTATCGAATTCTGCCGGGCAGAAGAATACTAAGGGCTAATCCTCTATGAGATCGTACCGTGCATCCTTAAAGTACTTTTCGATGATCTCGTTAAACTCAGGGGTGATCCTCAATAGGGCTGTGTGCTTCAGCGTATAGAGGGCAGCCTTATCTGTGAAACCCTTCTTCAGCAGTTCCTCAAGGTAAAATAGAGCAGTTCCAAAATCTTCGTATTTGGCGCTGTCGGAAATGATGTTGAGGTAATTCTGATATTCCAGGGGAGCCGAAATGGTCTTGACCATCCACAGGTAGCTGAGAGCTTCCTCATTCACAGGGTTCTGGGCCTTTTCAAGTTCGATATTGTCCTCCACCAGGGCGTTCAAAAATCCCAGCAGGCGGTTCCCCATTTCTTTTTCAAAAGGGTCGTTACTCTTCCGAAACTTGTCTATCTCTCCCTTCTGGTAATTCCACCATCCCAAATTGTTGTAATTAAGGGTGAGCACATCGTCATTGAGGTTGAAGTCGTATTCCTCCCGTATGAAGTATTCCTTTTGCAAGTAACGATTTTGCTTACGCGACTGCACCTGGTATTCCTTTTCTCGCCAGATGAACTTCTTCCTTCTTTTCAATTCATCCAGATCGAGCAGTCCCTTGAATTTAGTGAGCATCTCATCAGCAAGGAAAGCCGCTCCCAGATAGTCCCCATTGGTCACCAGTTTATCCAGCTCTGCCATGTTACGGTTGTAATTACTGTTCACGTAGGTCGAATCCCTCGCGATATCCCCCTTGCTCATACTCTTTAAATTAAGGATCTCGAGGGCGCGCTGCAGATAGTCCTGGGGGGGCCACTCCGCCCCTCCTTCAAATACCATCAGGTAATCAACCATTTTTGACCTTCCAATGGCTTTAGTGGTTGTCCTGGTCATGCCGAAATCTTCCAGGAGATTATTGAAGTTGTGGTCTGATCTCCCCACTATGCCTATAAACTGAAATGGGTTTTTTGGATTAATCAATTCCTTGTAAGGAATGCCGGCACCACAGGAGATCACACCTTCCACCGGCTTGATCAGGGAAGCTACGATTGTAGCAAATTGCGCCCCGTCAGCCAGACCAGCCGTATAGGTCCGATTTTTGTGAATGGAAAACAAACTGAATACCCTGTTGAACATCCGGCTCGTCACCAGCGTATTCTGAACTATTGACAGGCTGTCGTGAATATCATTTGAGGCCGCTACAATAAACCCCTGCTCCTCCGCTACTTCCCTGAACATATGCACTATCTGTTTTCCACGTCCTTGCATATCCATGGCAAACAGGACAGGCCATTTTAAGGAAGGCTCGTAGTTTGTTGGAAGATAAACCGCAAAGGTTTCCGGAATGGAATCGTTGATGCGGACGGAATCCTGCACCATCCCTTTTCTGATAGTTAGTTCCTGAGAGCTGAGAGTCGACGGGGCGATACTGAACGCAATTAAGCAGAGAAAAAATGGAATTTTCATAGCATTGTATTCCTCAAAAATCCGGCCAAAAATAAATACCCTGTCCGGAAAAATGAAAATCGATTGATCCTTACATAGGAGGACAAGAGATTCAGGTAAATCAACTTCCTTATCTAAAGTTAGGAATAATTTTTATCCCCTTCTTTTTTTTATAGGGGCATCGGCCACAACGTCAGACAAAATAATGTGGGTCCGCGTCTCCCCGTATAGAATGAGTTTGTCAATAAACTTTTCCAGGTGAAACTGATCCCTCAGTATGACTTCCATGATGATATTCTCATTTCCGGTGATGCGATAACAATTCACCACCTCGTCCAGGGTCACTACCATTTCCAAGAAAGGTTTTAACTTCCCCATAAATGCCTTCAGGGTAATAATGGCCTTTAACTGATATCCGGCCATGGCATGGGATACACGGGCAAAATATCCGGTGATGATCCCGAGGTCTTCCATCTTTTTTACCCGTTCAGCAACTGCAGGAGGTGTAAGACCCACCTTCCTGCCAATACTCGCAAAGGATTCACGGGAATTCTCCTGCAAACACTGCAATATCCCCCAGTTCAATCGATCAATCTCTGTTTTCAAATTTTTTAACGTTGTAATTTTTGCTTTAATAAGCAAATTAAAAATTTATCTTTAAAATAAAAAGTGACTTCGATGAATTACCATGTAATTTTAAGTAGTTTAAGCAATGAAAAAGAACAATGTCCCAAAATCACCTAGGATCGCTTCCGATCTATAGAAAAGCTTTAGAGCTCTGTACCCTCAGTCAGGAGCTGGCTTCCTTCGTATCCTACAACAAAAATTTACTAACTCTCTACCAGTCTGACAGTCACCGGGATCACATTGCAGATTCTCTCATCACTGATGCGGTTCTGATCCCTCAGCAGATCGCAAGAGCGGAGACCTCCCCTTCTATGGGAGACCGAATGAAGAGTGCTACTTTTATCGGGATCATGCTCCGAAACATAAGTTCTTACTGCAATGGGCTGGAAAAGGACGGCTTGAGGGAAAAGGAGTATCTCAACCTGCTGAGACGTGAGATCCGACTCTTCCGCAGGTCTTTTAAAAAGTGGCGCAAATCTCTGGTGAGTTACAACCATCCCAGAGAGACCTGGCATTTCAGGGAATACCTCAGCTGACTTCTGTCTTACATGTTACGCCTGTACTGACCTCCCACCTGGAACAAGGCCTGGGTGATCTGTCCCAGGGAACAATACTTGGACACTTCCATCAATTTTTCGAAGATATTCTCATTCCGCACGGCAGCCTCCTGTAGTTCTTTCAACCCTTGTGCAGTCTTATCCCGATTGCGCTGTTTGAGATTATCCAGGGTGGTCAACTGCCTTTCTTTCTCTTCTTCCGTGGCCCTGATCACTTCTTTGGGCAGAGTAGTGGGCGATCCTTTGGAACTCAGGAATGTGTTGACCCCTATGATGGGGAATTCTCCATTGTGCTTCAGGGTTTCATAGTGAAGGCTCTCTTCCTGAATCTGCGAGCGTTGGTACATAGTTTCCATGGCCCCGAGTACCCCTCCCCTTTCTGTGATCCTGTCGAATTCCAGCAAGACCGCCTCCTCGACAAGGTCTGTCAGCTCCTCTATGATAAAGGATCCCTGCAGGGGGTTCTCGTTTTTGGCGAGGCCCAGTTCCTTATTGATGATCAATTGTATAGCCATCGCCCTGCGAACCGATTCCTCAGTGGGCGTTGTGATCGCCTCATCATAGGCGTTTGTATGTAGGGAATTACAATTGTCATAAATGGCATAAAGGGCCTGCAGCGTAGTACGTATATCGTTGAAATCGATTTCCTGAGCATGGAGGCTCCTTCCTGATGTCTGAATATGGTATTTCAGCATCTGCGCCCTGGGGTCGGCCCCGTATTTCTCCTTCATAGCTTTGGCCCATATCCTTCGGGCTACTCTGCCGATTACGGCGTACTCCGGGTCTATGCCGTTGGAGAAGAAAAAGGAGAGGTTGGGTCCGAATTTGTTGATATCCATACCCCTGCTCAGGTAATACTCCACGTATGTAAATCCGTTAGAAAGGGTAAAGGCCAGCTGGGTGATCGGATTGGCCCCTGCCTCGGCAATATGATATCCCGAAATGGAGACCGAATAAAAATTCCTCACCTTTTTCCCTATAAAATATTCCTGCACATCCCCCATAAGCCGTAGCGCAAACTCTGTCGAGAAAATGCAGGTATTCTGTGCCTGATCCTCTTTGAGGATATCTGCCTGGACCGTACCGCGTACCTCCTGCAGGGCCCTGGCCTTGATCGTCTCATACACGTCTGCCGGCAAAACCTGATCTCCCGTTACTCCCAGGAGCATAAGTCCCAGGCCGTCGTTACCCTCTGGTAGTTCTCCGGCGTATTTTGGCCGGGTATTTTCAAGGCCTTTATACAGGTAAGCGATCTTTTTCTCAGTTTCTTTCTCAAGACCGTTCTCCCTGATGTACTTCTCACAGTTCTGATCGATGGCGGCATTGAGGAAAAATGCCAGCAGCATTGGCGCAGGCCCATTGATGGTCATACTAACCGAGGTCATGGGATTCGTCAGGTCGAACCCGGAATACAGTTTTTTCGCATCATCCAGACAACAGATGGAGACTCCTGCATTTCCGATCTTCCCATAAATATCCGGGCGTTTTCCCGGATCATTCCCATAGAGGGTGACCGAATCGAAGGCAGTCGACAGCCTTTTTGCCTTCATGTCTAGGCTGACATAGTGAAACCTCCGGTTGGTCCTTTCAGGTCCGCCTTCCCCCGCGAACATCCGGGTGGGATCTTCCTCCGTTCGTTTAAACGGATACAACCCCGCAGTATACGGGAAACTCCCAGGGACATTTTCCTGCAAGGTCCACCGCAACAGGTCGCCCCAGGCCTCGTATCGCGGCAGGACAACCTTGGGGATCTGCAGATGCGAAAGGGACTCTGTGTGGGTTGCTATCTCGAGCTCCCTGTTTCGCACCTTAAATCGATATACAGGTGCCTTGTAGCGTTCCACCTGGGATTTCCATTGAATTATGGTCTTCCAGTGATGGGGGTCCAGGTTCAGTTTTACCGCGTTGAATTCAGCGATAAGCAGCTGCAACAGTTCTTTTTTTCCCTCCGGAACGTCCCTGTTCAGGGCCTCTTCATCCAGGCCTGTATCAGTGAGATAGGGCCAACCGGCCCCTTCGCCTGCTTGCTCTTTATTACCGGCGATGGAGATCACGCTCTTGTATAGACCGAAAAGGGTTTGGGCTGTCTTGCTCTGGGTACCGGCCAGCTGATCATAGGCACGATTACTCTCGGCGATCTCTGAGAGGTATCTCGTCCTGGCGGGAGGAATAATATATCGTTTCTCCGGTTCTTCTCCTTTTATTTCAAAGGAGGAATCAAGCGTTCCCCCGGCCTTCTCCTTCAGGCTATGCATGACGGCCTTGTAAAGGCTGTTCATGCCCGGATCGTTGAATTGGGACGCTATGGTTCCGAAAACCGGCAGGGATTCAGGATCCGCATCCCATAAGTTGTGGTTTCTGGTGTACTGTTTCCTGACATCCCTGAGGGCATCCAGGGCTCCGCGTTTATCAAATTTGTTGATGGCCACCAGATCGGCATAATCGAGCATGTCGATCTTTTCCAGCTGGGTGGCAGCTCCGAATTCCGGGGTCATAACATAGAGCGAAAGGTCGCTGTGTTCAATGATCTCCGTGTCTGACTGGCCAATACCCGAGGTCTCAAGGATGATCAGGTCGTACTGAGCGTGTTGCAGGATCCCGATGGCTTCTCCCACGTATTTGGAAAGGGCAAGGTTCGACTGGCGGGTGGCCAGCGAACGCATGTATACCCGGTCGCTATTGATGGCGTTCATCCGTATCCTGTCGCCCAGGAGGGCGCCGCCGGTCTTCCTCTTTGATGGGTCAACGGAAACTATTCCTATATGTTTATCTGAAAAATCGAAAAGGAACCGCCGGACGAGTTCGTCTACCAGGCTCGACTTCCCTGCCCCTCCTGTTCCGGTAATTCCAAGCACGGGAACAGGATTCTCAGGTTCACCCAGTGTCTTTACCAGTCCCTCGAATTCATCGTGCCTGTTCTCTGCCAGGCTGATCATGCGGGCGATAGTGGTCACGTCCTTGTCCCGGAGTGAAGTAGCCAGATCTTTTCCCCTGGGAAGTTCGAGGGGAAGCGTTTTAAAGTCCGACTTTTCAACCAGGTCATTGATCATCCCCTGCAATCCCATCTTCCTCCCGTCATCCGGAGAGTATATCCGAGTGATACCGTATTTCATGAGAGATTCTATCTCCTCCGGCAGGATCACTCCTCCTCCTCCACCAAAGATCTTGATATGGCCGGCACCCCGTTCCCGGAGCAGGTCGTACATATATCGGAAATACTCATTATGCCCACCCTGGTAGGAGGTCATAGCGATGGCATTGGCGTCTTCCTGAATGGCACAGTCCACCACCTCGGCAACCGAACGGTCGTGCCCGAGATGGATGACTTCCACGCCCGTAGCCTGGATAATGCGTCTCATGATATTGATCGCTGCATCATGGCCATCGAAGAGAGAGGCCGCGGTAACGATCCTGATCTTATTTTTTGGCGTATAGGTCTTAATTTGCTCCATCACTAATAAACAGTCCTTTTCAAGGGTGCAATTTACGATAAACGCAAAAATTATTCCCTTCTGTTTAGAATTTTATAATAGTCGGGGCGACTTTTGGTCAACCTACTCTTTGTAGTAATTTTACCCTCAAAGCAGAGAGTTTTGAAAGCCATTTTTCTCATCCATTGCCCGGATCAAACAGGGATCATTAGTTCTGTAACCAGTTTCATTCACAGGGGAGGCGGAAATATCACCTATCTCGATCAGCATGTAGACGAGGAAGCCGGGGTATTCTTTATGCGCCTTGAAGTTGATTTCTCTGAAGGCAGTCTTCCTGCAGATGAGATAGAAAATCGTTTTGAGAAAGACCTGGCAGGGCCTTACGCAATGGAGTGGAGTATGCATCTCAGGGAGAAAAGGCCCAGGATGGCGCTCTTTGTGAGCAAATACAACCATTGTCTTTACGACCTGTTGATCAGGTATTCTACCGGGGAGCTCAAGGCTGAAATTCCCCTGATCATCAGTAACCATGAAGATCTCAGGCACATTGCCGAACAGTTCGGGATACCCTATCATTTCATCCCTGTCTCAAGGGAAACCAAGGCAAAAGCTGAAGAAAAACAACTGGCACTCCTGAGAGATAACAAGGTAGATTTCGTGGTGCTGGCGCGATATATGCAGATCGTGACCGAAAAACTGATCGCCGAATATCCCAGCCGCATCATCAACATTCACCATTCTTTCCTGCCGGCCTTTGCAGGGGCTAAACCGTATCACGCCGCCTTTAATCGGGGGGTGAAGATCATAGGAGCCACCAGCCATTACGTGACGGAAGAACTCGATGCAGGTCCCATCATAGAACAAGACATCACCCGGGTATCCCACGTACACAAGGTGAACGATTTTATCGAAAAAGGACGGGACCTGGAGAAACTCGTCCTCTCCAGGGCGGTGCAGCTGCACGTCAACAGGAAGACGATGGTCTACAACAACAAAACGGTGATCTTCACGTAGAGCACTGAGCGTAAAGGTGATAGCCGACCTTTGTCAAATCAGTTCATTCCTATCTTTATTTTTCATAAATTACCCTCCAATCTAAGACGTATTTAAAAAGGGAAATACTCACTGTAAAAGACGCTTCCCTGGTAAGGAGATCAGTTAAGGTTATGACGAAAATTGCGGTTCTGGGACCCATCCCCCGAGACACCATCATCACCCACCACAAGGAGACCATCAAAAAGTATGGCTGCGTTTCCCATCCGGTCATTGCCCTGGCAAAACTGTTCGGCAAGGATGGCACAGTGTACCCTGTGTCACATGTACACGAGGTGGACTACCAAAACATCATCGACCTCTTTGCCCCTTATGAAAACATCAACACCCGCCATATCTCCAGCAAGCACGACAGAGGAACGGTCATAGAGCTCAAGTTTGTAGATCAGAATAACCGACTGGAGCGGCAAACCGCATGCATGAAGCCCATCGTCCCCAAGGATATCAAACCCCTGGAAGAAATGGATGCTTATGTATTTATCCCTATTACCGATTTCGAGATCTCGATGAGGACCCTGAGGTACATCAAGAAGAACCGGAAAGGCCTGGTCGTCTTCGACGCTCATGGCCCTACCACCTCTATGGGTATGACAGGTGACAGGTATCGAAAATTCTGGGTAGATATGGATGATTGGCTGCGCTACATCGACATCCTCAAGATGAACCTGGAAGAATCTCAGGCCTGCTGGTTCAAGCGGGAGTATTCTTCTGATGAGATGACGAGTTATGATGAGGACCGCACAGAGCACCTCGACGAGATGGCCGCTCACGTCCTTAAAAAAGGGGTGAAATACTTCTATGTCACCCTTGATGCCAAAGGATGCGTGTTCTACACCAAAAAGGGCGGAAAAATTGAGAAAACCCTGGTCAAATCCATTTATATGGAAAATGTGGTAGACACCACGGGATGCGGGGATTCCTTTGCAGGTGGACTTGCCTATGGGTTTGCTGTTTACGGAGATCCCGTAAAAGCAGCCGAGTACGCGAATGCTTTAGGCGCCCTCAGAACACAGGGCAAAACCTTTGATGTATTCAAATCCAAAGCGGAAACAGATGCTTTGATCACCGAGCATTACGGCAAATAGACTTTCTTCTGATTTGATCCCATACAGAACCTGAGTTTGCAAGCAAGGTTCGGCTTTTTTAAGAGCCCTTTTCTATCCTGCAATAATTCTACAAAAAACTCGTTAAAAGAATAAAGACACAGAGAGGTAACTTTCTGGTAATCTTAGCTTAACCGCTAGAACAAAGAATTAAAATAGTTTTACCCGTATTATTTGAGTTAGTATTTTTGAGTTAGTTAGTTAAAAAAACCGGTGTAGTGGCCGGTTTTTTTTTGCTTCTTCTATGCCCTCGCTGAAGTTCATTCCTTCCTGCTGTACAGCCCATCAAATAGTACCTGAGCAGAAACGCCATCCTTCAATACTTCCCAAACCTGTCTTACCTTCCCGTCCTCTTGCAGTGTCCAGGTAATTCGCTGAGTACTTACGCTTTTATCCTCATTTATAGTCTCCTCAGATTCCATGATCATCTGATCTCCAGTCCTTTGTCCTTTTAACTTCAAAATAGTACCTGCAACATCAAGCCAAAGCTGTTCCCACAGTCCGGTACCCGGATTATAGAAATTATAACTGGTCCCTGTAAAGTTACCGTTAGCTCCTGTCCAGTTCTCCCGCAACACACAACCACCCTGAATCTTTTCTATGAGATTTTGCCCTGCTTTGTTACCATTGGGAAGGGTAACCTCCCAGGTTCCCAGCCAGAAATCAAAGGCCTTATGGTCGTCTGTGCAACAGGCGCAGTTGTCTTCTTGTGCTGTAGAGAGAAACGCAGAGAACATGAGTCCAAGCAATAGGGGTAATATCTTCATGGGATTGCGGTTGATGAGAAAAAGGTACGAAAAGATACTCAACTTCTCTTTGAGCCGGAAAAACAGACCGAACGTGGAGTATCGGCAAAGGCTTTTTCGTTTTTGATTAGAATCACCGATTAATTGGGTAACTCAACACCCTTATGCGCCTTTTAAATGCAGCTGGTCGTATCTTTAAACAAAAGCTCAGTCTATGAAAAGTCAATATTGCAAAGTGGGGTCCTCCACCCATTTAGGGAGTGGTTCTCAGGCCACCACCAGGATGATCAGTTATTATCAATCCCTGATCAGCAGGGCTTCTGACAGCCGGTATGCCGGCACCCAGCTCGGAGAATTTTTTGAAAGGAAGGCAAAAGCCATCCGAAGGCAGATAGAACAACTCGCCTGAGTTACCCTCTCTTAATTAATTCCTTTTTCATGGCTTTTTGCAGGCCCTCCGCTTCACGGGCGGCCGCCTCGGCAAAGTCTTTCTCCCTGGAGGCATAGAGGATCTTTCGGGAGGAGTTGACGAGCAGTCCGACTCGGTCTGTCATTCCGT
The DNA here is from genome assembly GCF_014638095.1 of Muriicola marianensis. Lineage (GTDB taxonomy): Bacteria > Bacteroidota > Bacteroidia > Flavobacteriales > Flavobacteriaceae > Muriicola > Muriicola marianensis. The sequence continues at coordinate 264,487 of NZ_BMFH01000002.1, read as the reverse complement.
ATTTACAAACCTCTTCCAGGCTTCCCCCCTGTGCCCCTACCCCGGGGACAAGCAGAAAATGCTCGGGTACTATCTTTCTGATCTCCTTGAGGAACTCTGCCTTGGTGGCCCCCACGACGAACATCAGTCGATCTGAATGTTCATAGGTCAAAGCAGTTTCCAGTACTATTTTATACAATGCCTGTCCATCGACCTCCCGGGTCTGAAAATCAAATGCCCCGGCATTGGAGGTCAGCGCCAGCAGGATGGTAAACTTGTCCGGAAATTTCAAAAAGGGCTCTACAGAATCCCGACCCATATATGGAGCCACAGTGACAGCATCGAAGTTGAGATCGTTAAAAAATGCTTCGGCATAACGGGTAGCCGTATTCCCGATGTCCCCTCTTTTGGCATCAGCTATGGTAAGAAGGTGCGGATATGATGAATTCAGATATTCTATAGTCCTGGAGAGCGACTCCCATCCCTTCAGGCCATAAGCTTCGTAAAAGGCGGTATTGGGTTTGTAAGCCACGCATAAATGGTGGGTTGCATCGATGATAGCCTTGTTGAAGGCGAAGATTGGATCGGGCTCATCTAGCAAATGAGGCGGGATCTTCTCCTGGTCTGTATCCAGACCAATACAGAGGAAAGAACCCTTTTTTTCGATCTGATCCAGTAAATCTGTAGTATTCATGCGCGATCAGAAAATTTCAGAGGCCTCTTTTAGTTTTTCCGTGTTCTCCACCAGCATGAGCTCATCAATGATCTTCTGTATATCCCCGTTCATAATATTTTGCAGGTCATAAAGGGTAAGACCAATCCTATGATCGGTGACCCGGCCCTGAGGATAATTATACGTCCTGATCTTGGCAGACCGGTCCCCGCTGCTCACCTGGGAATTCCTTTTGGCTGCATCTTCCTCCTGTCTTTTCTGCAATTCCATATCGTACAATCGGGATCGCAAGACGCGGAATGCCTTATCCTTGTTCTTGTGTTGTGATTTTTCATCCTGGCACTGGGCTACAATCCCTGTTGGGATATGGGTGAGCCTGACCGCTGAATAGGTGGTATTCACGGATTGACCTCCGGGTCCTGAAGAACAGAAATAGTCGATGCGCACATCCTTGGGATCGATCTGAACGTCAAAATCCTCGGCTTCCGGCAGTACCATCACGGTAGCTGCACTGGTGTGGACCCTCCCTTGAGTTTCTGTCTGGGGAACTCTTTGAACCCTGTGTACCCCGGCTTCGAATTTCAAGGTACCGTATACATCTTCCCCGGTGACCTCAAAATGGATCTCCTTATAGCCCCCGCTGGTACCTTCATTTAGGTCAATGATATTGGTTCTCCAACCCCTGGATTCACAGTATTTGGCGTACATCCGGTACAGGTCGCCTGCAAAAATACTGGCCTCATCCCCTCCGGTTCCTGCCCGGATTTCCATCACCACATCCTTGGCATCTTCCGGGTCCTTGGGGATGAGCAGTAATTTGATCTCTTCTTCGAGTTGGGGCAGGGCTTCCTTGGCTTCTTCGAGCTGCATCTTGGCCATTTCCAGCATTTCCTCTTCGGCCCCGGCAGAGAGGATATCCTCTGCTTCTTTGATTTGGTTTTTCAGATCGATATAGTCCTTGCGCTTATCGACCAGTACCTTGAGGTCCTTGTACTCCTTGTTCAGTTGTACATATCTCTTTTGGTCTGCGATTATATCAGGCTGTATGATAAGGTCCGAAACCTCATCAAAACGCTGTTTTATGATGTTTAATTTATCGATCATGGTCTGACTTCCCTTAGGCTGCGAAGTTACAACTTTTAGGGGCAATCCCGGAAGATAAATTATTGGAGGAATATGCTTGGAACATCCCCGATCCCTGAAGAAAAGGACCCGATATTTTCATGTTTATTCAAAAACTCTCAGGATATCTCCGTTGAGTTCGGTGTTGAAAATCTTGAGGGGATTGTTCGTGATCTGATTCAGGGGAGTTCCCGTTTGTGTGAACTGTGAACCGTGTGTCGAGCACTCGAATATGCCCCCTTGTTCAGGCACAAACCTTACCTGATCTGTTTGCTGGTGGCTGCAGATCTGACTGGCGGCCACAAAGTTCCCTTCGAGGTTCTTGACCACCACCACGTCGTTCTTTAAGATAAAGTCTCCGTTGTTTTGAAGTTGCTGACCTTCAGAGGAAGTCAGATCGATGGTAAAATCAACTCCTGTGGGTACAGGCAAGCCAACGCTCTCATCCTTGGAACATCCCTGAACACAGGGAAAGGTCAGGGCAAATGCGGCACCTGCGCCAAGGGTCTTTAAAAAGGCTTTTCTTTCCATAACAATGCGGTTTTCTTTATTAGAGAACGCGGCTTATGGCAGAATCGTATACCTTAATAAATATAGGTGCCGTGTGGGCCTTTTATGGTCAGTTTTTTCTCAGAATACTCCTCCACCCTTCCAATCACCCGGGCTTCTACTCCAAAACTTTCTGAAATGGCGATCAGATCTGCTGCAATCTTCTCCTCCACATAGAGCTCCATGCGGTGCCCACAGTTAAAGACCTGGTACATCTCTTTCCAGTCAGTGCCCGACTGCTCCTGAATGAGCCGGAATAAAGGAGGAAGCGGAAAGAGGTTGTCTTTGATCACGTGATTCTTTTCAAGGAAATGCAGGATCTTGGTCTGAGCCCCTCCACTGCAGTGTATCATGCCGTGAATATCCGAAGGGGTGTACTTCTCGAGGATTTTTCGGATCACCGGGGCATAGGTTCTTGTAGGCGATAGGACCAGCTTTCCTGCATCCAGGGGCACTCCCTCCACCGGATCGGTCAGCTGCATACTTCCCGAATACACCAGTTCGTCCGGGACGGATGGGTCATAACTCTCCGGATAGCGCCCGGCCAGATCCTTCGCAAAAACGTCATGGCGAGCAGAGGTAAGTCCGTTGCTTCCCATCCCGCCATTGTATTCTTTCTCATAGGTCGATTTCCCAAATGATGCCAGGCCCACGATCACGTCTCCCGGGCGGATTCGGGCATTGTCAATGACCCGGTCCCTGTGGATGCGGGCCGTAACTGTAGAATCTACTATGATGGTCCTTACCAGATCTCCCACGTCTGCGGTCTCACCGCCGGTCGACCGGATCTGTACCCCATGGGAAGCCATGGCTTCAATAAATTCTTCGGTCCCTGTGATAATGGCCTCGATGACCTCTCCAGGGATTAGATTCTTATTTCTTCCGATGGTGGAAGACAGCAGGATATTCTCCGTGACACCCACGCAGAGCAGGTCGTCCAGATTCATCACCAGGGCATCCTGTGCGATCCCTTTCCAGACAGAAAGATCGCCTGTTTCTTTCCAGTACATATACGCCAGAGAAGATTTGGTCCCTGCCCCATCTGCATGCATGACCAGGCAATAGTCATCATCCCCTGTCAGCGTATCTGGAACGATCTTGCAAAAAGCCTTAGGAAACAGGCCCTTATCGAGGTTTCGGATCGCCTTGTGTACATCCTCTTTAGAGGCGGATACGCCCCTTTGTTGGTATCGCTTGCTTACAGCCACGTTCAGAAATTCATGATTCTCAGCAAAAATAGCAGAATGAAATCACTTGCAGGCATTACAAAGTGATTATGTAAGCCTCAGGTTATCGGATAAACAGAAGTTCCCGGTATTTTGCCAGGGGCCAGTCCTGATCGTCCACCAATTGCTCCAGCTTATCGCAGTGGTAACGGATATCCTCGAAATAAGGCCTTACCTCATGGCAATAGGCATTCGCCTTCTTGCGGATGTCCTTTTCTGCATTAGCCTTTTTCCTGGCTTCGGTCATGGCTTCCGACTTTTTACGGGTAGCTGCCAGATGCCCTGAGATCTCCTCGAGGATAGATAACTGGGCCTCCGCATGTTTCTGAAAACCGGATCCATAAATCTCCTTGATCCCCTTGATATTGGAGATCACTTTGTTCTGGTAGGCAATGGCTGCCGGGATGATCTGTGTATTGACCAGTTCGTTGAAAACCCTCCCCTCGATCTGGGTCTGCAGGATATACGTCTCGAGATCGACCTCATGCCTGGCCTTTACCTCTACTTCGCTCATGACCTGCATGTCACGGAAAAGGTCGACCGATGCCTTCGCAACCACGATCTCAAGGGCTTCGGGCGTAGTCTTGTTGTTGCTAAGCTTCCTTTTGGCGGCCTCTTTTTGCCAGTTCTCACTATATCCATCTCCGTCAAAACGGATCCGTTTCGAAGCTTTGATATATTCTCTCAGGACATTGAAGATAGCTTCATCCTTTTTGAGTTTTTTCTTTTCTATGAGTTTGTCCACTTCCTTCTTGAACTCGATCAACTGGCGCGCAACTATGGTGTTGAGGACCGTCATGGGCTTGGCGCAATTCATTTTCGCTCCCACTCCTCTCATCTCGAATTTATTGCCGGTGAAGGCAAAGGGAGAAGTTCGGTTGCGGTCCGTATTGTCGAGCAGGATCTCCGGTATTTTTCCGACCACATTCAATTTGAGCTCTGTTTTCTCTTCGGGAGAGAGTTTACCCTGTGAAACGCCTTCAAGTTCGTCGAGTACCGCGCTGAGCTGCTCCCCGATGAAGATGGAAAAAATAGCTGGCGGGGCTTCATTGGCACCCAGGCGATGATCATTGGTCGCTGAAGCGATGGAAGCCCTGAGCAGTTCCTCATAGGTGTCAACCGCTTTGATGGTATTGACAAAGAAGGTCAGGAATTGAAGGTTTTTCATTGGTGTGGAACCGGGGCTTAGCAGGTTCACTCCCGTGTCTGTGGCCAGGGACCAGTTGTTGTGTTTCCCGGAGCCGTTTATCCCCGCAAAAGGTTTTTCGTGAAAAAGGACCTTCAAATCGTGGCGGTCGGCCACCTTTTCCATAACGTCCATCAGGAGGAGATTGTGGTCCACCGCCAGGTTGGCTTCTTCGAATACCGGAGCAAGTTCAAACTGGTTAGGGGCTACCTCGTTGTGCCGGGTCTTTACTGGTATACCGAGTTTGGTACACTCTACCTCCAGGTCCTTCATAAAATTTAGGGCCCTTCGGGGAATGACACCGAAGTAATGATCGTCTAGCTGTTGTCCTTTGGCTGCTGCCTGACCTACCAGGGTCCGCCCTGTGAGTACCAGGTCGGGCCGTGAAGAGGCCAATGCTTTATCTATCAGGAAGTATTCCTGTTCCCACCCCAGGGTGGCCATAACCTTGTTCACCGACTTGTCGAAATAGCGGGCTACCCCGGTAGCAGCCTGATCTACAGCATGGAGAGCGCGTAGCAATGGAGCCTTGTTGTCCAGGGCTTCACCGGTATAGGAAACAAAAATGGTAGGAATACAAAGGGTGGCGCCATAGATAAAAGCCGGTGATGACGGATCCCATGCAGTATATCCCCTGGCTTCAAAGGTATTTCGAATACCGCCGCTGGGGAAGCTGGAGGCGTCTGGCTCCTGTTGCACGAGTTGTCCTCCTCCGAATTTCTCCAGGGCTCTGCCATTTGGCATCAGATCAAAAAAAGCATCGTGTTTTTCAGCGGTGGCACCCGTGAGGGGCTGGAACCAATGCGTGTAGTGGGTGGCTCCCATAGAGAGTGCCCAGGCCTTCATGGATTCCGCAATCTGGTCGGCCATCTTGCGGTCGATCTTGGAACCTGTAAAAATGGCATTTTTTACACTTTCATAAGCATCACGGGTAAGGTACTGAACCATCTTATCCTCGTTAAAAACATGAGACCCAAAAAGCTCGGATCTTCTGATCTGTTCAACAAAAGAGCGGGTTTTGCGCTTGCTGCTTTCCCTGATGGCATTGGTTCTTTGCGTAGACATAACCTGGACTGATTTAGGATGTGGGAGCAAAATTAAACAATTCGCACTTATCCTCGATTAAAATAGTTTTTTTACAATGAACCCCCTAAAAAAAAGGGGTGTTGATAATTTTGTCTAATTTATTGATAATTACCCCCCAGAAATTTCCATATATGGTATCAAAAACTATATTTTTGACGATCAAAAAAATTTGAAAATTTAACTCGCAAGATTATGAGCAAAGCAAAATTGGAATACATCTGGCTGGATGGATACTTTCCGACCCAGAACATGCGCAGCAAGACAAAGATCGAGGAGAATTTCAGTGGAAAACTGGAGGACTGCCCCATTTGGTCATTTGACGGAAGTTCGACCAAGCAGGCCGAAGGGAATTCATCTGACTGCCTGTTGAAGCCTGTGGCCATTTTCCCGGACCCAACAAGGGATAACGGGTATCTGGTAATGACCGAGGTCCTCAATCCCGATGGCACACCACACGAGACCAACCACAGAGCCAAGATCGATGACGACGACAACGACTTCTGGTTCGGTTTTGAGCAGGAATATTTTATCATGGACAACCATACGCAGCTTCCTCTGGGATTCCCTGTGGGTGGTTATCCCGGACCTCAGGGGATGTACTACTGCTCAGTGGGTGGAAAAAATACACACGGGCGTCAATTTGTGGAAGAGCACGCAGATATCTGCATCGCTGCAGGGATCAATTTCGAAGGTATCAACCAGGAGGTGGCCTGTGGACAATGGGAGTTCCAGATCTTTGCCAAAGGGGCGAAGAATGCAGGAGACCAGGTATGGGTGGCACGTTATATCCTCGACAGGCTCACTGAGTCTTACGGATACTATATCGAGTACCATCCGAAACCTGTCAAAGGTGACTGGAACGGTTCCGGTATGCACGCAAACTTCTCTAACAGCTTGTTGAGAAATGCAGGAAGCAAGGACGTCTATGAAGCAGTATGTGAAGCCTTCAGGCCTGTGGCCAAGGAGCACATTGCTGTTTATGGAGAATTCAACGATCAGCGTCTTACCGGATTGCACGAGACTGCTTCGATCCACGATTTCAGCTATGGAATCTCAGACAGGGGTGCATCTATCAGGATCCCTATCGCTACTGTAGAGCGCGGATGGAAAGGATGGCTGGAAGACAGGAGGCCTGCATCTAACGGAGATCCATACAAGATCGCCGGAAGGATCGTTAAGACTGTGAAGTCGGCCAAAATAGAAGCTACAGCATAACTATTTTAAAGCTCAATTACAGACCGCCAGGGAAATACCCTGGCGGTTTTTTTTTCGAGGTAATCTAAAGGAGTGTGAGGTAAACGAAGGCCGCATAGGACACCAGGAGAACGATGCCATCGTGCCATCCCAGCCTTAATCCTTTGGGGAAGAAGACCAGTGGAAGTACGACGAAGGCAAAGCCAAGCATCCAGAATATATCGTTCGAGAGCAGGCCTTGGTCTATGACCCGGATTGGATGGACCAAAGAGGTGATCCCCAGAACGGCTAACAGGTTAAAGATATTAGAACCTATGAGGTTTCCGACGCTGATCGACTTTTCCCTTTTCAATATTGCGATGACGGAGGCCGCCAACTCCGGGATACTCGTCCCTACGGAAACCACGGTGATCCCAATGATCCTCTCACTTACCCTGTAAAACTCGGCAAGGCCCACCGCGCCTGAGATCAGCAGTTCAGAACCCGCCCACAGCCCGGCTCCACCCAATCCGAGGAAGAGAACGGCCTTGTACAATGGCAGGGGCAGGATGGCCTTATCGAGATCCTCTACTACCGCGGGTTGCTGGAATCGCAGTAAGAAGACGAGGAAAAGGAAGAGGCATGCGATCATGATCAGTCCTTCCAGTGCACTGATCTGCCCGTCGTAATATAGCAGAAAAAAAACCAGGAGGGATGCGGCCATCATTACGGGCCAGTCGGTGACGTAAAAGCTTTTACGTACATCTATGGGCCCCATGACCAGGATGATCCCCAGTACCAATCCGAGATTAGCGATATTGGAACCCACCACATTCCCCAGGGCCAGATCGGGAAAACCCTCTACCGCCGCAGTAACACTCACAATTAGTTCCGGAGCTGAGGTAGCGAAGGAGACGATGGTCATTCCGATGATAATCCTCGGAATTCTGAGCCTGAGAGAAAGAGCAACGGCAGCTTTCAGGAGCCAGTTACCACCCAGAATAAGAAGTACCAGTCCCAGAATGATAAAAAGTAAATACTGCAATGCTGAAATTTTGGTAAATATAAGGTATTCGAGAAGTTAGGACCACAGCTCTCAAAGGATTGCGGTTTTCTTCGATCACCGTATAGAGCACCCGCAGAAATGTTAAATAACTAAAAATTTAGTTGTATAACTATTTTTTTAGTTGTAGGTTTGATTCAAGATATTTTACCATGAAAAAACTCACCAACAAAGAGGAGGAAGTCATGAAGATCCTATGGAGGCTCGAAAAAGCCTTTGTCAAGGAGATCCTGGCAGAGATCACAGAAGATCCACCTCATTACAACACTCTTTCCACCATCGTGCGGAACCTCGAGGACAAAGGATATGTAGGCCATGAGGCCTTTGGAAATACACATCGCTATTACCCCCTTGTGTCCAAAGAGGCCTACAGAAAGCGCTTTGTGAATGAGACCATAGCCGATTTTTATGATAATTCCTATAAGAGTCTTGTCTCCTTCTTTGCCAAAGAAGAAAAGATCTCGGTAGAAGAGTTAAAGGAAATCATCAATCTGATTGAAAAAAATAAGTAGTCATGGAATTCATTCTGATCTACCTGGCCAAAGCTTCCGGAATTTTAGTTCTCTTCCTCGGAGTGTATCTCATTTTCCTGAAAAGGGAAACGTTTTTTGAGGCCAACCGACATTTTCTGCTGGGGGGAATAGTGATTTCATTTCTTCTCCCCTTTGTGGAAATAAAGAAATACATTACCGTAGAACCCGTATCGATCCCCAATGCCGAAATCATCCAGTCGGGATCAGCGGTAGCCACAATAGGAGAACAGGGACCTGACTGGATCCTGCTTCTTTCCGGTGTTTATATTGCGGGTCTGCTTTTTCTCGGGTTGAAGTTTCTGTTTCAGCTTTATTCTCTGCACCGCTTGCTGAGAAATCACGTGATAAATAGGATGGGCGATGTACGCTATGTGGAAACCGATCAGGACCTCGCCCCTTTTTCCTTTTTCAATTATATCGTCTATAACCCCTCACAATTCAGCGAAAGCGAGCTCGAGGCCATCAGGCAGCACGAAAAAGCCCACTGTGCCCAGGCACATTCGGTAGACATGCTACTCGCCCATCTTCTGACCATATTATTGTGGATTAATCCCCTGAGTTGGCTTTACAAGCAGCATATTCAGCAAAATCTCGAATTCCTGGCCGATTCCAGTGCGATCAGGCAAACCAAATCCGTGAGAAACTACCAGTATGCCTTGCTGAAAGTATCATCGAATATTCATCATACACCAATCACTAACCCATTTTACAGTTCATTAATTAAAAAACGAATCGTCATGTTACACAAATCAAAATCGAACCGGCTCAATGCCTTGAAGTACGCCCTAATCCTGCCACTGCTTGCGGGATTCCTCTTCACCTTCAATACCAGGGTAGTCGCCCAGGAAAAAGAAAAAGAGGTGACAATGGAAATGAATATCAGTAAGATCGAGATCCGAATCGATAAGGACTATTCCAATGAACAGATAGATTCCGACACCAAATTCATGAAGGAACAAGGTATAGACCTCAAATTCAAAGGGATAAAACGCAATAGTGCTGGCGAGATCACAGCTATCAGCGCCAGTTATAAGGATGAGAATGGCATCAGTGGTAATTACAGCCAGAACAGTGACACCCCTATCAAACCTTTTACTTTCAGGGTCACCGGGGATGGAGAGGATCGCAGTATTGGTTTTTTCTCAGGAGCCTCACATCACACAGCCCATTCTATGGGAAAAAATTATACCAAAATGATAGTGGTGGACACGGACGATGAAGAAATGCATGAAGGGAAACACAAGGTCCATAAAAAGATGAAAGTACTTTCCGAAGATCACAAGGGTGGCTTCGCCTGGACCTCTTCAGGGGAAGGAGATGAAAAAGAGGTTCTGGTAGAGATCAAGGACGGTAAAAAGACAATTACGATAAATGGGGAAGAAGTATCCGAAGCAGAATTGGAAGCAATGGGCGAAGATTCAGACAAAAAGCGCATTCAGATCAAAAAGATTAAGAAAGGAGAAGGAGGAAACGTGTTTATTCTCAAGGATTCTGATGATGAGGAAGATATTGAGATCATCGAGAAAGAAGGAGCTTCCTTTTTCTTCCTGGACAGTGACAAGGGAGAGGATCCCCTTTTTATCGTAGACGGCAAGGAAATGAGCAGGAAGGAATTCGAAGGACTATCCCCCAGTAAAATAGAGACGGTAGAAGTAATTAAAGGAGACGCAGCCACCAAAGAGTACGGAGACCGTGCCAAAGACGGGGTGATCAAGATCAGCACGAAAAAAAACTGACAAAAACCGACCTTGATGACCCAACCGGAAACCGGCCCGATAAAGGCCGGTTTTTTTATTCCAAAAGATGAAAGTGATCAAAATTGGTCTTTTCAGGCTATTTCCTGTCTAGAAAATTCAAATATGACCAGAAAACCCTCTACAATTATTTCTATTTATAAGTCTATATTGATTATTATATACACTATTATAACTCTTTTGTAGACACTGAATTATAATTAGTCATATTATTTATTTTTTTACTTACAGAAGTGTATTCACTTTTATTAATTCTTTCACTTTTCCTTGCAGGCATTTCAGGCCCTCTATATATTCATCAGAAATATTTGAGAATCAGGGAGTATATTCCTAATAAAAACGATTACATGATAGCACTTATCAAATTGGTTTTACAACTTTTTGTCCTTTTAATTGGACTGTTTCTATAGCCAACCAGCTAGACGGGAATACCATAAGGCAGACACACATAAGCGAATAATCCCATTGTGTTTTGTTACATTTGGAGCATGAAAAAGCTCCTTTTCAACGGCCTAGCGGCCCTCAATCGCTTGTGTCTGCCTTCGTATTCCAAAAGGCAACTGGATCTTTCCAAGGCCAGCAAACTTCAGCTGGCGATTATTGGTTGGCGGTATTATGTGACCACGCGAGCCCTGGATCAATAACGCATCAACGATTTTACGGAATAGCCTTCCAATTTTGAGGCCCCATGGAGCATCGTGAGTTCCAAGAGGAAATTGCACTGCACCACCACCCCACCCAGGGCTTCTATCAACTTGCATGTGGCCCTGGCCGTTCCGCCAGTCGCCAGGACATCATCATGAATGACCACCCGGTCACCTGGATTGATGGCATCTGCATGGATCTCGAGGGTATCTGTGCCGTATTCCAGATCGTAAGTATGACTGATCTTTTGATGGGGCAGCTTACCAACCTTCCTGACGGGAACAAATCCGGCGTTGAGAGCAAGCGCCAGTACCGGACCGTAAAAAAATCCCCGGCTTTCCATCCCCACAACTACATCAATTTTTTCATCCCCTATAAACGCCAGCAAGGCATCAGCAGCAGCCTTAAATGCTTTGGGATCCTTTAGCAAAGGGGTAATATCCTTAAAACCCACTCCCTTTTTGGGAAAATCTTCTATATCCCTTACGTACTGTTTAAAATCCATGGAATTGGCTTAGGTTATTTTGCCTTAAAAGTAAAAAGAAATATATTTGCAGGCCCTTACTTAGGGGAATCTAAATCGGCCACGTGGCGCAATCCGCCCAAGGCGGACGCGCTGAATACGAGCCCGCCCTTGGCGGGGCGCATCAAAGGTTCATGAAATATTTTGTTTACGTTCTTAAGAGTTTAAATTTTGACAGAAATTATGTAGGTTTTACTCGAAATCCCGTTAGAAGACTAAAACAGCACAATGGCGGAAAAAATAAATCTACAAAGCCTTATTTACCATGGGAATTGATCTTATGCGAAGAATTTGACACCAAAGAAGAAGCAATCAAAAGAGAGAAATTTTTAAAAACCTGTAAAGGAAGGGAATACATTAAATCGGCCACGTGGCGCAACTGAATAGCGCATCTGATTACGGCTCAGAAGGTTCCAGGTTTGAATCCTGGCGTGGTCACTTAAGAATGAAAAGCTCGCCTGAAAGGCGGGCTTTTTCTTTTCGAACAAGGCGCAAGCTCCCTTGCAGGCCGAAGTGAAGAAAGAAAGAGCAGCCCAGCGAAAGCTGGGAGCTTTTCATTTAGACTACGGAGCTGGATAGGAAAACGGCGCTAAGCGACGTAATCCCAACAAGCTCGCTTGAGCGTTTTTTTGTTTGGACTATTTTCAGGCGGGGGCACTATCAGGACCACCGAAGGTAATCCTGCCTTTAATCCCGAAGGTTTGGCACGCCATTCATTTAGTTTACGGAACCATAAGGAAATCGGAACCTGCCTGCCGGCAGGCAGGTTTGCAGGAGAGACTGCTCTCAGGATCACGATCCCGATAGCTATCGGGAGAGTAATCCTGGAGATTTGCCACCAGTCTTAAGACTGGCGGTAACGAAGGGCTCCTGAAGCAGTGCTAAGCACGCTTCAGGGCTAAGTAATCCTGGCGCTATCACTTATACTTCGCCACCCGCTCATCATCAATAACCCCCTCCCAGTTGAGTCCAAAGGCGAAATCGTATTGATTTCCGTCTTCATCCGTGTAGGGCACCATATCCCGGGGTAGATCCTCAAACTGTTTCTCTACCGTGGCCATGTCTGCCGGCATCTGAAAAGGCAGCAAGGCTGAAGGTTCGGCCACTCCGCTGATCAGATCCATCAGCACCTGATCCTGTACACCCATATGTGCCAGAATCCCTGAAGCACTTTTCTCAATTTCCGAGAATACCATAGGATTAGCAACCTTGACCACTACCACGACAGGTTTCTCTCCCATCTGCTCTTTGGTCTTGTTGACCAGGGCCATGTCCGAGATATTGTAAGCTGTGAACGACTTATCCTTGTAGGCCCTGTCCGTACTATTTTCCAAAGGGCTTCCCCCGGCAATACTCACATCCCTTGCCTCAGACGCCGTGTACTGGCCATACTGGAGACTGATGGGTACATACCCGTTTCCTCCCTTTTCAAGATCTATCCGGTCATACCCTACTCCTCCATTGGGACTTTCGATGCCGACCAGTGCAAAATCAGCTTCCTGTGGGCTGTCCACTATTTCAAAATAATCTTTTACGACCTCCAGGTTAAAGGGATCCACCGTTTTTTCGGGTTGTTGCATCCCGAACCAGTTGGTGCTGGGGGCGATGTAGCGCTGAGGCGCATACACTTTTTGTTTTTTCTTCAGCGGCAGGGTATTCCCGTGGTTCTTTAACATAATCACCGATCGCAACTGGGCTTGATACCCTTCCTCCATGAATTCCGGATTACCAACAATCTTTTTTGTTTCCTCCACATCCAAATAAGGATTTTCGAACAAGCCTACCCTAAAAGTATTTTTGAGCAGACGTACAGCTGAACGCTCGAAGCGTTTCCGCATGAATTCCTCTCCGTGTTCCCTCACTCCCATCGCATACGCTTCCAGTACGGGTCCCTTGTCATTGTTTCCACCAAACTGGTCGACCCCCGCCATGATCACTTTGTAGTGGCGCTCTGCCACCGAAAGCTCCTCCACACCCCAAGGTTTCCCTTCAAACCGGTCTACAGCGCTGACATCCCGGGTGATCCCCCAGTCTGTACATACCACTCCGTCATAATTGTACTCCCCTCTGAGTACATCCTCGATGAGGTACTTACTGTATCCGTTACCTACATTCTCCCCATATTTGGTGTCCTGCCCATAGGAGATGGTATAATAAGGCATCACCGCCGAAGCCATGCCTGTATCCCCTTCCAGTTTAAAAACCCCTTCGACAAATGGTTTTATCTGATCTGATAGATTTTTACCCGGGTATACAGCATATGCTCCATAGCCAAAATGTCCGTCTCTTCCTCCCTCTTCAGGGCCACCTCCCGGCCAGTGTTTAACCATGGCATTTACGCTCTGAAAGCCCCAGCCTCCATCGTCTGAGGACTGAAATCCATCCACATAGGCCCTCGCCAGATCGGTCGCCAGATCGGGATCTTCGCCCATGGTTCCGTCAAAACGGCTCCACCTGGGTTCCGTACCTAGGTCGATCTGCGGACTCAGGGCTGTCGCCACCCCCAAAGCCCTGTATTCCTTGGAGGCGATCTCCCCAAATCTCTGCATGAGTCCCGGATCAAAAGAAGCAGCAATACCCAGGGTCCCGGGCCACATGGAAATTTCACCGCCCGCTCCAGCGTTGAATTCAGCATAGGAATCTGCCCCATGCCTGGGATCTGAACTTGTGTTTACAGGAATCCCAAGCCCCATCTTTTCAACAAAAGCCTGGGCTTTGTTGTTCCACAGAGCCGCATCTTCAGGGGAACTCACCCCGGTTATGAGGACATGGCGGAGATGGTCTTCTGTGAGAAACTTAAGTTGAGCGTCGTTGAGGTCACTGGGTGCTGCCCCACTTTCTTCAAACGGTTTCCCATTGTAGGTCCCACCAAAATATCCTCCCGAAACCGCAGGTATGGCCTGATGGGCGCTATACAGCATCAGGCCTGCGATCTGTTCGAGGCTCATCCGAGATGCCAGGTCTTTGGCCCGCTCCTCAGCTGGGAGCCTCCAGTCCTCATAGGCGTCCAGCGTATCATTCTTATTCAGGTCCTTAAAAGCATAACCGTCCTGGTCGAGAACCTTAACTCCGGATTCCGGTGAATAACCCAGCTGTGCACCGTCTTCATTTTTGATCAGGATATACGTATCCTTTTTTTCTTCTGTGTATTTAGGTCCGCAGGCCGACAGCACGAGGCTTAATATGATTGCGATAACCATTTGATTTTTCATGATCTACATTTGGATAGGACAGGAGTTGACTGTCCTCGTTTAAAAAATTCTACTCAAACCCGATCTCCTTAATGCCCTGGTGACTGATCCCTATTGCTTCAAGGGGTTTCAGACCGTCAAAGGTCATATCCTGCTCCACCATATAGTATTTCATCCCCGACAGATCCTTCTTGTCCAGGATCCTCTTGAAATCTATCTTGCCTTTTCCCACGGGAGCAAACCTACCCTGCTCATCCATATCCTTGACGTGCCAGATCTTGAATCGATTCGGATATTTTTCAAAGTAGGCCACGGGATCGGCTCCCGCTTTGGTGACCCAATAGAGGTCCATCTGGAAATTCACGATCTCGGGATCCGTATTTTCCAGCATATAGTCGATGGTAACCACCCCGTTTTCATCTTCCATGAACTCAAAATCGTGGTTGTGATACAGCAATTTCAGACCTGCTTTCTGCGCTTTCTGACCCAACTCATTGATGATCTTGGTGAGGTTCTCGGCTCCACCTGTCATGCCCAGGGTCCTGGTCTCCGGATCAAAGGTGAACAATCCCATAGGAGGTACGGGAACCACAAAATATTCAAATCCGGCCGCCTTTACGTCGGCCATCATGGCATCGGCATTTTCCAGGGTCACCGAGCCCTGGTGGGTACTTATGGGATTCAGGCCCAGGCTTTCCACATAGGCTTTGAATTCCTCGGGTGCCATCCCATAAAGCTTTCCCTCTGCATACCCAGCGGCCTCAATATTTAGGTAGCCTGCATCTGCCACAGATCTCAAGGTTTCCTTGGCATCGGCATTCATGTCATCCCGCACGGTGTAGAGAGCAAGTCCGCCCATACGACTCTCGGCACAGCCGGATAACAGTAATCCCAACAGAAGTATAAGACTTGTAGATTTCGTAATTGTATTTTTCATGGTTATGTGATTTTATTTAGTTCTTACAGATTTGCATAACAGGTAATTCATCAGAGGTTCTTTCCAGAGCCTTCTAAAGGTAATGATTCCGATTCAACCCGAGAGATATAAGAATAAAAGATTCCCAAAATGTGAAGTAGGATAGACTTAAAGGACCAAGTTTAATATCTTCGCCCTAAAATGCCGGTCCTATGAAATGGAAAACTCTCATATCCCTACTACTTGTGGTTCTCTTTGGTTATTCCTGTTCCGAAGATGCTGCGAGCGAAGATCAGCTGCTCACCCTGGCTCAGATCGAATCAGTCTCGGGGCTTTACAACCTCTCGGAGTACATTGTCAACCCTCCCCAGGACCTCAACCAGGATGATACTTTTTCTGCGGACTTGATGGATGAACTCGACTGCCTCAGCGGGAGCATCATCCTCAGGGAAGATCTTACTTATAGCAAATACTATGAAGAGCTGGATATCACCTTTATCACCAATGAGCAGTATGCCATTTTTTGTGGGGAGTACAAGACAGAAAATGGAACCTGGGACTTCGTAAACGAGGATATCGTTCTCAGTGGGGAACCGGATTGGGTGTATTCCCTGAACGGAGCAGAAATGGTCCTTACCCTGGGGGAAGACCTCCCCGAATTCCGAACCCAGACTTACCTTAAACAATAGGTTTAGAGGAAAAAATAGCGTTGAGGCCGGAGGCTGATTATCTTAAAGCTTTGTAACCCTGATTACACTTCGGAGCAGGGCATCACGTATCTTTGTATAAACTTTTGCACATGGATTACATACTTCAACCATGGCCCTGGTACGTCTCAGGGCCTCTGATCGCGCTGGTCATGCTCGCGCTGATCTATTTCGGCAAGACATTTGGAATGTCGAGCAATCTGCGTACCCTTTGTACCATTGGAGGTGCTGACAATTTCGCCTCTTTTTTTAAATTTGACTGGAAATCCCAGCTATGGAATCTGACGGTGGTTTTGGGTGCCGTCATAGGAGGGTTTATCGCTGTCAATTTCCTCTCAGACGGTTCACTCATAGATCTGAATTCCCAAACAGTTGAAGATCTCAGCACCCTGGGATTTGATAACGCCGGGGCTTCCCTACTGCCTCCTGAATTATTCAATTGGGGTAACGTATGGACACCAAAAGGACTGATGATCCTTATAGGTGCAGGCTTTTTAGTAGGGTTCGGGACACGTTATGCCGGAGGGTGCACCTCCGGGCACGCGATCACCGGCCTGAGCAACCTTCAATGGCCTTCCCTGGTTGCCGTGATAGGCTTTTTTATAGGCGGACTCTTTATGATCCATGTCTTATTCCCTTTAATTTTTAGCGCATGAAATCACTGAAATTCTTATTGACAGGAATCTTTTTCGGGATCGTACTGGTAAAGTCCGAGGCTGTATCCTGGTACAGGATCTATGAGATGTTCCAATTCCAGTCCTTCCATATGTACGGGATCATAGGTTCAGCTGTGGTGGTGGGAATCATCGGAGTATGGCTGATCAAGAGATCAAAACTCAACAGTATAGAGGGGCAACCAATTGTCCTGCCACCTAAGGATCGCAGTATAGCGAGATACCTCATAGGAGGTACTATTTTTGGCCTGGGTTGGGCCCTGGCGGGAGCTTGTCCCGGCCCCATGTACATCCTTGTGGGAACCGGAGTGCTGAGTATGTTGCTGGTGATCGCGGGAGCGATCCTGGGCACCTTTTTCTACGGGCTTATAAAAGACAGGCTTCCCCATTAAGCAGGAGAAGCCTGTTTATATAAATTTAGGTCATACCGGGAATCACATGGGCACCTTGTCCGAACGGAGAGCCACATCGATCCGAGTGATTTCGCCGGTTCGAAAGAAAATCTCATTACTCATTCCCGTATCCAGCGTAAGTCCGGAGACATTTTCCTGAGTACCATCTTCTCTGTGGAGGCGTATACCTTCAGAAGATCCAAAGGTGTACACAACAGGGATCTGGCAATAGGTGAAGCCCATGCTGCCTGCTGAGAGGGTGATGGATTTTTCCTCTCCTTCGAGATTTATATAGGTAAAGGTCGCCTCTTGGGTAAGGATCTCTTCCTTTTCCAGGAGTCCGGTCCCGAAAGAGATCTTGCCGTTTTGAACGCTTACCCCTACTTCGGCCAGCCTGCTCAGGATATCTTCCTTTACCTGTCCGGTCATTCCCGGCTGTTGAGCCCCCTTAGTTGCGGGAGTGTGGGAATACGGATCGGTTGGAAAGGCACCGTATAATACAGGAGATTTGTGCACCCCAATTCCCTCGTTTATCTCATGGTACTGCTTCATAAGCCCTTTGACTACCTTATCGGGTGCTCCTTCGGCCATGGCCCTTCTGCTGCATTCGAGCACTGCCAGCAGCAATTTGGAGACCATATGCCAGTAGATGGATCCCAGACCTTCGTATCCGAAGAAGGTGCCCGACCTGCCCGTAAAGGATTTGTGATCAAAGACCTCCTCAAAAATATCGAGGAGTTTCTGTCTTTCTGAATTTACAAGCTCAGCATAGGGGCCTCCCTTGAGGTCATCGAGAGCCTTTTTCAGATCGTTTGCATTATTGAAATTCCCGTTAAAATGGCATTGACCATCCACGTCTTTTTCGAGGATTTGCCTGTCTCCTGTATCCAGCATTTTTTTCAAAAGATCAGAAGACTTTACAAGAGATTCAGGGATCACATTCTTTTCCATGAATCCCGGGAGATCCTTATTCGGATAAAGGATATAGCTGTTCTGATCTTTTCTGTAAAGCGCACTCTTCCTCATATTCTCAAGGAGTGTAAGCACCTCATCTGCATTCAGGTATCCGGCACTGAGGACAGCAACCTGGCCTTCGAGCATAACACTCAGGTAATCAACGGCTGCACCTTTTCCCGCCTCAATGCTTATCAGATTATAGGAGTGGTACAACTGGTCCTTCCTTTTGTTGGCATCAATGGAATGCTCAAGGTACGCCAGGACGGAATCTGTGAAATGAAGTATTTCCTTTCTACTGACCTTCTCCTTCTTCCCGCTGTACCCTGAATTGTAGATCTGTTCCCGGTAATCACTTCCGGCCATTCCTAATCCGTCCATCACCTGGAGACGTTCTGCATCAGTAAAACTCCTCTTTAAGATGGTCTCGTGCTTTTTCAGGGTCGCCACCACTTTGGTCAGAAAGACGATCAGTTCCTCTGATACTTCTACCTGGTCCTTTTCCACGACTCCCAGGATTTCCCTGAATTTAACCAGAAATCTCCTCAGGTAATACAGGGTCACCATGGATACCCCATTTCCGACCAGGGCGTTGTTGGCATCATTCCATTCAGGGCGCTGGGTGTTCAACCATATCCCGGCTTCCGGGATAAAATTGGAGACCTTCGCAAGCACCGTGGCCAGCAATTTTTCGACCAGGTTTACACGGACGATGTTACCGTCCCGGCCGGAAAGCAATGTGCCGTCTGCACCCATCCTGTTCCTGCGGTCTTCTATCTCATTGTGGAGTTGATGATCGAAGACGATGGTGTCCTTCGGATCGGCCACAATGTCGTAATAACTCTTGATCTTGTATGGTACATTGGCGTATACAAACATGGGCTTATCCCAATACACGGCCAATCGGGAAGGAAAATAATCCTCTATGAATTCGATGAATTTTAGGAGATAGATTATCTGATGGTCTCCCCAATAGCCGATGTACGACCAGGGATCATCAGGTTCGATCACTTCCCAGTCGAACCCGCTCTTGGTCACCCTATACGGGTTATATCCATCAAAGGTGGAGGCATTGAGGAATTTATGGATCATCCCGTCTATAAAATCAGGGAAAGAATGGGCAAGGGCCTCCCAGTTCTGAAAGATATCCCTCCAGTTACCTTCATAATCCAGGATCTTTGATCCATCTACCTCACTTTGGGTGTTGATAGAAAAACGGTTCCAGGGTCTGCTGGGATCCCCATGCCTCCTGCTGAATTTCAGTGGCAGGTATTCCAGACATAGTCTCTGGAAATCGGGTTGTGCTTTTTCAAGGGCTAGTTTCCTCAATATCTTCAGGTCGAAAACCTCCGGCAATTGTGAGATATCTCCTTTGAATTGATCGTGAACAGCCTTGTTCGCATTTCTTAAGTATATAGTAAAATCTCTTTTCTCAATCTGGTAGTCTTTATCAAAAATCCCACCTCTCATGATATTGTAGAGGACATTGGCATAATGCCTGGAGGTCTGGAGGGTATCCCGAGAGCACTGAAAGGCATCGGCTGCCCCGGCGAGGACCTTGAGCCTCTGTGTCCCTGAGGCCACGTCTGAAAGCAATTCTTCCTTAAGTGCCTCCGGATTTTCAAGCTTCCTTTTGATCAAAGCTACATCCGAGGCATTTTGATTGACATTGGATACAATCATCCAATCCTTCTCTTCCCCTGCACCCAGGGAGGTATGGAAATGAAGGAAATACGCCCCTTTTTCTGCCTTGATATCCGCTTCCTGACTTGGGTCCTTTCCTTCCCTGAATGAGTCGACCTGCAGGGATGATACCAGATAGGTAGGATTCGACACCCCAAGAGACCAGGCTACATTTGCCTTAAGTGCCTCACTGGGTTCGGCCTTGTCGACGATGATGGCACTCAGGGCATAAATACCTATCCCCGCCTGTGGGACGAGTTCACTCCTCTTGTAGGCATCCACCAGATTGCTTCGCGTATTCTGCAGGTCGGCATTCACCCCATACGGAATGATATTTTGTAATCCGTCCAGGATGCTAAGCTGTATTTTATCACCCCCCGTATTTAATAGAGTGGCTTTTTTGACAAAACCATAGAGGTTGCTCGAATTCCAATGGTAGCGGAAAACCAATCCCAGATCTGCATTGATCTCCTCAAAAATAACCTTGTTCCCAAAGGTATTTTTGAACAGGTTCCGTTCAATCCTGTACATCCCTTCATATCTTCTGGAAAAGGGTTCCCATAGTTTATCCCCCTCAGGGGTCACAACCCTGATAATAGTCTTACTTCCCGTGATCTCAGTAGATTCAGTGATCTTGTCATCTGTATAGTAAGGAAACAAGGCAAATTCACTATTTTTCCTGCCTGCAGTAAGCCCGCCATTACTGGATAGGAACATCCAGTGGTTAGAATCGCTCACTATACTCATAAAGAAGGGACGCATCTGGTCGCAGTTGCTGATCTTGTAATAGGTCTCGCCGTCTATGACGACCAAAGTTCCTTCTACTTTTCTATCCTGAAAGTTCAGCGTACTGTTTCCTACGTGAATATTTTGCTTCATGTTGCTTTTACTTTCTTTTTTGATTTATTCTTAATGTTGTTTCCTTCTGTGTTAACGGCAGGCAATTAAATTACTTACCGGACTTATAAAGGACATATTATTTACTTGCGGATGAGCAATTCTTCCACCTCCTCCAGTGTTCTTCCTTTGGTCTCGATGACAAACCTATAGACAAACAGGATGGCGATAAACGAGAGCAGGGCATAGAGGGCAAAGGTTACGGTCGGACCCAAATTCGAGAGTTCCCAGGGAAATACCTGGGTTACCGAGAAACTTACCAGGGAGTTGAAAAAGCCCACTACAGAGATCGCGATACCCTTGATCTTGCTTGGGAAGATCTCGGAAATCAGCGTCCACATAACCGGTCCCAGGGATATGGCAAATGAGGCCACGTACAACAGAATGGCTATGAGGACCAGAGATGCGTTGATCTGTATGAAGTTCGTGATCTCATTCCTTCTGAAATTTAGGAATTGTTCTTCATTGAGTTCCTGCTGAACTGCCGAAAACAATACGGCCTGCCCGTCAAATGACTGCCCGTCAAGTCCTGCAAGAGCAGCTCTTATCTCATCATCCCCGACCTTGGCGATGGTCTCCTCGTTAAAATCATAGGTTGCATTGTTGAAGGCAAAGGTGGCCATCAGCAGGGCGATCGTCATACAGGTAGTACCGATCAGGAGCAGGGGTTTACGTCCCAGGCGATCTATCAGCCAGATAGCCACCAGGGTGAAGACCAGGTTGGTAAGCCCGACCACAATAGCCTGAAGGAAGGAGGAATCCGTGCTTCCGCCTGCTTGTTCAAAGATCGTGGGGGCGTAGTAAAAGATAGCGTTGATCCCTGTGATCTGCTGGAAGAAGGCAATCCCCAGAGCAATGATCATGATAGTCGTGTATTTGCTGTCCAGGATATCCCTGAGTTTACCCTTTTCCTCTTTTTTGTCAATCCCCCTCTGTATTTCCTGTATGGTTACCTCGGCGTATTCCTCTCCCCCTATCTTTTGGAGGATCTTGCGCGCCAGTTCTACCTTGTTGAGCTTCTGGATAAGCCACCTCGGACTCTTTGGCACCGTCCAGAGACTGATAAAATAGATCAGTGCGGGTATAGCCTCTACCCCCAGCATCCACCTCCAGCTTTCCTCCCCTACATTGACCAGAAAGTAGTTAGAGAAATAAGCTACGGATATCCCTATTACAATATTCAACTGGTTAAAGGAAACCAGGCTGCCTCTGAGTTTTGGAGGGGCGATCTCAGCAATATATACAGGTGCTATGAGAATGGCACCCCCGATCCCCACACCTCCGATAATACGTGCAATGATGAACTCTGTATATCCCGTGGCCAGGGCAGACCAGGTGGCTGAAATCGTGAACAGGGCGGCTACAACAATAAGGGTATTCTTCCGCCCGAACCTGTCTGCAACCGGACCTGCCAGCAGGTTTCCCGCCATGGCCCCAAATACCACACATCCCACAGAAAAGCCCAGCATCCATTCCGTCATCTCAAAATAAATGGTAATCCCCCTGACGGCTCCGGAGATCACGGCACTGTCAAAACCAAGTAAAAATCCTCCCAGGGCCACGATAAGGCTGATGAGGATAGTATAGGACTTGTTCATCTTAATAACTGTGGCTGGCTGGTTCATTTTCTAGTGTTTAGGTTCGTATCGCTCTGATCCCTGCCCATCTTTCCGAAAGTACAAGGAAGATAAATATAGTTAAAAAGACCGGCTACTGGCTCCGGCCTTTAATGAGAATGTTCAGGTATAAGGTTCAGAGTAAACCCTGTTTAAAATTTGAGTTGCTCATCCTTGTCCCACAACCCCCAGAATGCACCTACGTCCCCTTCAGCCCCAACCTTCCAGGACTCGTCAAAGGAAGAGAAATAGAAGATTTCGATATCCTCCTCCGCGGCCCATTTCTGGGTATTCATGAAGTATTTGAGGGCGTTCTCATAAGAGGGATAAGCGCCTTCCAGATTCGTTCCCTGAAAGGGCCATCCGGTCTCAGATATGATCACTTTCTTGCCCTGTGCAGCATTGATGGCTCGCCTGTACATATCTTTCATATAAAGCAGAGAGTAATCCAGATCACATCCTTCCCAGAAAGGATAACAATTGGCAAGAACTACATCGCACGCCTCTGTAATCCTCGGACGTTCTGCAAATTCGTAATAAGCGTCCACATAACCGACAGGAATTCCGTCAGGAATGGCCTTTTTTACCTGGTCCAGTTTTTGGAGCAATTCGTCTTCCGTAAGGTCGCCCCTCAACATCACCTCATTGCCCACTGCAGCAATATCCACATAACCTTCGTTGGCCAATTGGATCAGGTTCTCCACCTCCTGAGCATTGATCTCAGGGTCGTCGCCCAACCAGGCTCCCACCATGGTCTTGATCCCAAATTCACGGGCGATCCTCGGAATGGCCTCATTGCCTTCCGTACAAGAGAAGGATCGGATCCATTTCGTGTAGGGACTGATGATCTCCATTCTTCGGCGAATCTGGTCCTCGGAGATCTGGTCTCCAGGGTTCTGCCCTTCCAGATATGGGCTGAAACAAAGACCGTGCATCCCTTCATCCAAAACGCTCCTGCAAAGTTTCTTTAGCTCATTGGTCGTCTTTCCTGCGTAATCCAGGGCCGCAAGGGCCAGATATTTCTCTTTTCTGGATGATATGTTTCTCGTTGACATGTTTAGCTGTATTTCAAATGTTCATTTTTATCCCAAATGCCCCAACTGGCACCAATTTCTCCTTCGTGATGTATCTTCCAGGCTTCATCAAAAGAAGAGAAATAGAATAATTCCGTATTGTATTTCTCCCCCCAAGCCTGAAGATTGATATAATACTTCATCGCATTCAGTGCTGTAGGCACTGCCTCATTCACGTTATTTCCATTATCCGGCCATCCGGTCTCTGTAATGATGACAGGTTTTCCATCGGCTGCCTTCACAGCAAGGGCATGCATCTTTTTAAGGTAATTCGAAGCTTCCTCTACACTGCACCCTTCCCAAAAAGGATAGCAATTGGCCATAATCACATCACAAGCATCTACCAGATCCGGATGCTCATAAAACCTGAAGTAGGTATCGACGTACCCCACAGGGATATCCGGCAAAGCCTCTTTTACGCGGCGAATATACTGAAGGATCTCCTCTTTTGGCAATTCATTTCTGAGCAAAACCTCATTACCTACCGCAGCGATATCGACATGGCCGTCTTTTGCCAGGTTAATGAGGCTGCTGATCTCTCTCTCGTTCTTCTCTATATCCTCACCAATCCACGCTCCGACGATGGTCCTGAGTCCGTTTTCCTTGGCAATTCTCGCGATATATTCGTTTCCATCCGTACAGGAAAAGGAGCGCACCCATTTTGTATAGGGTTTCACGACCTCCATACGGATTCGGATCTGTTCTTCGGAAAGTATATCCCCGATATCCTGTCCTTCGCGATACGGACTGAAGCACATGCCGTGAATCCCTTTTTCGAGAGAGATCAGGAATTGCTTTCTCACGCTGGTATCAGACATATTCGTAAAATCCAAATCGGTACTCGGGTCTATTTCCAGACCTAGAGTATCAAAAGTGGAGAGCTTGTTCCCACCGTAGTAAGAAGAAGAGCTTTTGGGTTTTTTACGCTTCTCTATTTCCGCCCTGATCTCATTGGCCCGCGCCTCGGTCACGTCGTACTTCCTCATGACAAGCATCGCGATTATGGTACCCACCATGGGGAAGAAGCAAAAGAATGCCAGCAAGCCGTCTACAGCAGATTGCTGCTCTGTGGTAGGGAGGTCCGGATTGAAGCCTACAAAGGCAATAATAAGTCCGCTCAGCGCCCCGGCAATGGCAAAACCAACTTTGACCATCCACCAGTAAATAGCCCCGAAAATACCTTCTCTGCGTTTCCCGGAATTCAGCTCATCAATATCTATGACATCTGCGGTCATAGACATCATGATGGTAAATAAACTGCCTATCCCGAATGAGAAGAAGGGAAGACCAATAATATACAGCCAGGGTTTTCCTGGTACAAAAAGAAAGTACAACATGATGTAACCAACAACTGAAATACCCTGGGCGAGCATAAACGCCTTTTTCTTACCCATAACCCTTGCCATACGGGCCACTATGGGAATCACGATAAAGGTGGTACCCAATGCTCCCAGACATCCAAATAAGGATACCCAGATCCCGGAAGCATCAGCATCCCCGTTAAATAATTTATAGACAACGACAAAAAATGTAAGGGCAGCAACCGTGTTAAATGCGTTAAAGATCAGGAAGGTGGCCATACATATTCTCCTGAACTGTTCTATTCTGAAAGCTGCTTTAAAGCTATCGAGGATCTTCTTCAGGCTATTGACGATGTTGGCAGCATTCAGAGGTTCATAATCTTCGTCAAGGGTCGATTTGCTTCTGATAAAAATGGCAGGAACCATGGCGCAAATGGCACAGGGAATGGCAACCCAGATGGCCAATTCTCTCACGGCAACATCAGCTGAGGGAAACCAGTCCGGATCGTACATGATCACCCAGAACCAGGGAGCAATCACCCACGCCCATTGTCCGATCCACTGAGCAACGGCCATAATATCGGTGCGTTCGTGAAAATCGTCACTCATCTCATACCCCATGGCCACGTAGGGAACGCTAAAAAAAGTCAGCCCTAAATAGAATACGATAGACCACAGAAAGAAATACCAGAAATTATATTGTAATGTGTCGGATGCATAGAGCTGCCACATAAATATGAAGGCCACCCCCATGATAAGGCCACCTATGAGCACATACTGTTTTCTCCTTCCCCATTTGGATTTGGTATTATCCGAGATAAAGCCCATGATGGGGTCTGTGATAGAATCGAAAATCCTGGGAAAGAAATAGATGAGTGACCACATCCAACCGGGAAATCCCAGGTCCTCTACAAGAACCACCATAAAAATACCCAGAATGGCCGGAAACATCTGATTGGCAAACATGCCGATCCCAAAGGCAACTTTTTGCCCGAACGGCACTTTGGTTGTAATCGTTTGTGTTGAACTGCTCATATAGATAGGTTGTTTAGTTAGTTGAATGTTTGATAACAATCGTCTGGATCGCCTGTGGACTTATAGACAACTTCTGAGAACGTTCTCCAAGGATAAGATCGAATGACTTCCCTTTGTGATCCTGGTTGAACGCGACTACCACGATCGACCCGTCAGGATTCTTCGCAGCAGTGATCTGTAGAGTTTTGTCGGGATTTTCGAAGCCAATGCGCACTGCCCCGGGACGAATGAACCTGCTAAAATGCTTCATGGTGTAGTAGAGAGGGGTAAAATATACCTCATCCTTCTCGGGATCTACGATCACAGGAGCCACGCACCAGTTTTTGAACCAGTTAGGACCACCCCTTTTATCGAGGACCATATTCCAGTCGATCCATCCGTCGACCCAGTTATTGAGACAACCGATGATATCACGGGCATAACGGTAGACGGGGGCATATTTGGGATGGAGGTGTTTGTCCTTTTCCGGGGCCCAGTCCCAACCCCAGTCTGTCGCCCTCTTAGACCAGTACCATTTGTCGTCCTGCCATTTGGGGACCTCTGCATCCACACAGGCCTCTGTCTGGATGAGATATTTCTCCGGCGCCTTATTATGCGCGTATTGAAGGGCATCCGGAAAGACTTCAAAGGTGCTGGCATACCAGTGTATCGCTGTACCATCGAAATACTTCCGGGCCGCTTCATCCCTGAACATCTCATCCACCCATTCCTCGAGGTGTTCACGATTCTGATCGTATCCCAGGATCTTGACATCATGCCCGTCTTGTTCCAGACGGGGACCGAGGTACTCGGTCACAAAATCTGTCATCTCTTTTGGCGTGAAGTGCATGCTCTCCCAGTTGTAATCATTTCCCAGGGGTTCGTTCTCTACGGTAAACCCCCAGATATCGATACCTTCCGCCTGGTATGCCTCCAGGTATTTGGAAAAGAAAAGTGCCCAGGATTCCCTGTATTCGGGAAGTAATTTACCCCCGCGCCAGTCTTTGTTGTCTTTCATCCATGGGGGGGCTGTCCAGGGAGAAGCCACGATCTTAAACCCTTCTGAAGAGGCCTCCATGGCTTCCTTGATGAAAGGGATAATGTCATCCTGATCCTCCTCTATGCTGAAATAAAGAAGGTCACTATCTCCTTCCACGGGTGCATAAGAATAATTGGTCAGGGAGAAATCGCATGAATTCATATGCGTCCTTGTAAGGGAGTATTTAGCCCCGTCATCACCAAAATAGGCCTCAATAACCTTACGCCTGTTTTCCGGTCCCAGGGCATTGAGCAGGGATGCCGAAGCTTCCGTGAACGATCCGCCAAATCCGGTAATTACCTGATACTCATTCTCAGGCATGATTTTAATCACAGGTATATCCTGTAAAACCCTGAATTCCGTAACCGGGGTCATTTTATTACCATCGGCAGACGTCTCAAAAACTTCCACCTCCAATTTCTGCTCTACCGAACAACCATTTACAATCAAACTAATAATCAAGAGATAATTAATTGGGTTAAACTTTTTCATCGTTTCAGTATTTCGATTGACGAGTCGCATTAAAGCCACAAGACCTTTTAGCGACCATTTACTCTCCCGCCAGGGGAGGTGCCAGTACTTCTTCCATCACAGCATCCCTATTTCCGTCAAATGTTTTTGTGATGGTATTCCCATTGCGTAAAAGCCCATTGAATACACCTTTGTCTACCAGATCCCATAAGGCGTACTTGGCCTTTCCATCCACTGTAAATAAGCCGAAATGATTCTCTGACCCCATAGGATTACCTGCATCTTTCCAGGGTTCGTCGAAGGCTTCGAAGTAGAAACAGGAAATGCCTTCTGCATTGGTCCACTCCCGCATAAGATGGTAATACCGGGCTTCCTTATATTCATCGGTGGCTTTAGATCCCTCCGGCCCGTAAAGTCCGTCCGAAATGGTCGCCCACCCGGTTTCTCCTATGTGGACGGGCTTATCCACGCCCAGGCTTTGCATATGGGCCGTGACGGCCGCGTATTGTTGCTGTGCAAATTCCAGGGCTCTGACCATGGCCGCATCTATTTTCTCCATGTCTGATAATTCAGTCTCATCCTCCGGCACCTTCCAGAATTCAGGGTTGTAATGCGAATTGTGATAAGGGTAGGTGTGCATGGAAATATAGTCCACAGCTTTTATAAGCTTCGCCAGGTCTTCTGTGTGATAACTTTCATCTCCCCCTCCCCAGGATGCAAAATCATCAGAGCTGGTGATCCAGAGATCTTTCGGGAGTTTCCCGGATTTCTTGAGTTCCTGCAAGTGGTTTACCCACTTCAGGATCACAGAAGGCTGCACGTAATAGCTGGCAGCCCATCTCACCATGGCTTCATTTCCAACGGCGAGCACCTTGACAATATCCGGATATTGATTTGCCAGCTCCACGGCTGTTGCGATCTCCTTTTTATTCCGTTCACTCTCTACATTGTGGTCAGGCGTTTTACCGGTCCAAGCATTCTTACAGTCGATCCAGGCCCCGAGCATGACGTACATTTCAAAAGACGGATCATTTTCTTTCAATTCCCTGATGGCCTTCAGAAGATTGGAAGCCTGGGCCAGGTGAACATTATAAGTGCGAACGATTCGGATCCCCATGGCATGCAGGATCCTCATATCGTCTTTGAGTTCATCAAGAGAGGGTTGGTTATCCCTCGTCTTTGTCCGATAACCCCCATAGGAAATAGCCAGATACTCAGGGTTTCCAAGAATGTCCTTTGCATTCATATCATTTGATATTTGCGGTTGTTTATCCTCTGTTTTTTCACGGGTTTCTTTACAGGCCATGCCTGAGATCAGTGCACAAACAGCGATTAATAATTTGATTGAACTTTTCATTGTCTTCGTTTTCCCGTTGTGGTGTCATTTTCTGACGTCTCATCCCTGTAATTCAACCCAAATCCAAAGGGAAATAAGGGTTCCACAGAGTCATCCCAGAAATTGGGTCCGTATTTTCCTTGATAATCTCCCTCAGAGGCGGGCCATGCATGTGGCAACGTACCTCTAAAGTCGAATTCCCCGAAAAGGACCTCAGCAATTCCATCCCCCTCAGACCCCGGCAACCAGGCAGCCACAAAGGCATCCGATTTGTTTATTTGATCAGTCGTCACCAAAGGGCGCCCCGAGATAAACAGGGTGACCACCTTTACCCCCAGGTTCACATAGGTGTTGATGTAATTCTGATGCTCCTCGGTAAGGGTCAGCTGATAGGCATCTATCTCGCCGCCAATATCGCCAAATAATTCGGCATAGGGGGTTTCACCTACCACGATCACAGCCACATCGGCATCTTTATGATTCCCCGTAGCATCGGCATCATAGACCACCTTTCCTTTCGCTATCTTCTCGATCCCCTGAAGTATGGTCGTGGAACCCGCATACGTTTCAGTAGAGCCCTGCCAGTTGATGGACCAGCCGCCCGATTGGAGACCGGTATTATCTGCGTGTTCGCCAACCACCACGATCTTTGAAGTCTTTTTATTCAGGGGGAGTATGTTTCCATCGTTTTTCAATAAGACCAGGGATTCCCTGACGGCCTGTCTCGCGACATCCCTGTGAGCTTGTAACCCGATCTGAGGAATGAGGGAAGGATCCGGGAAAGGATTATCGAACACCCCGAGCCTGAATTTCTGAGTGAGAACGCGCCTTACGGCATCGTCTATGCGGTCCATGGATACTTCCCCGTTCTCAACTCCGGCTTTGAGTCCTTCATGAAACATCTGAAGATCTCCGTCTACCGCCATGACCACATCGATCCCGGCATTGATGATCTCATTCCCGCCAAAGCGGGAGTACGCCTTCCAGTCGGACACCATGATCCCCTTGAATCCAAGCTCTCCTTTGAGGACGTCCGAGATCCAGTAATTATGAGCGTGCATAAACTGACCCGACATGCTGTTGAAGGAGGCCATTACTGAGCCTATACCTTCTTCCACAGCTGCCCTGTACGGAGGTAATAGCCTTTCTCTGACTTCCTCGGGAGTCAGGGAGCAGTCCCCTCCTTCTACCCCATTATCCGTAGCCCCGTCACCAATAAAGTGTTTGGCCGTGGCCATGACGGATTGGGCACTCAGTTCAGTACCCTGATGCCCTTTAACGGAGGCTCTGGCAAATTCTTCTGTGAGTTCCGTACTTTCAGAGAACGCTTCGTATACTCTCCCCCATTTCTCGTTATAAGGGATGGCGATACAGGGCGAGAACACCCAGTTAAAACCGGTAGCCCTGGCTTCAATTCTCGTAATTTCAGCTGCTTTTCGGACGAGTTCAGCATTCCTGCTGGCACCGAGACCGATGTTATGTGGAAAGATAACGGCTCCTTCATAGGTATTCTGCCCGTGCACAGCATCCACCCCGAATAACAGAGGGATACCAAGCCTGGTTGACAGGGCTTTCTTTTGCAGGCGGGTGAATTTCTCCTGCCATTCTTTCGCGTTTGCTCCCGGCAGGGGACCTTGTGTATGGATAACCGAACCAATGAATTTGGTGGCGATATCCTCTTCTGATATGTCATCAAAATGACGTACCTGGGTCATCTGCCCGATCTTTTCGTCCAGGGTCATTTTGACCAGGAGGGAATCAACCTTATGTTCAAGGCGTTGTTCAGTAGTTCCTTGAGTATCCCTTTTCATTTTTGCACGCTTTAGAAAGACATAGAATTAATAGATTCAACATGCGATCTTAAGGTTACACATCTATATAAAAAACCGGCCAACAGAAAAACTTCATTGTTTGTTCTGTCAGCCGGATCATTATTTATGGATTGAGAGTTACACTAACATTATCAATGTTTGCCGTTACGCTGCAACCCGCATCTCCTCCGCAAACAGCCTCTATCAGGAAGGATATACCCTCAGAGACATCTGTTCCTCCGGGGATAGTAAAGGTCCCTGTAAAAGTTGTCCAGCTACCAGAAAGGGTCGGGGCAGGATTAAAGACATGGGTAAAGGAAGCACCTCCGGCACCCTCTCCAAAAAGAAGCACGTTAAACACAGCCCCGGGCTGTACTACCGCACCGATATGATCGAATTGGATTTGTACAGTATCCCCCGCTGCAACGGTACCGGCGCCGATCCTCTCTTGCTTGAATGCCGGATTACTCGGGCCTCCGGTGGCTAGTCTGCCTGACCAGGTTCCTCCACTTGTGTTATTCACCGTATTGTCTAATGCGGCGGTTCCTCCATTCTGGAATAATAACCAAGGGGCTTCAGCTCCTGTCTCGAAATCCCCGTTGGCAGCGAGATTTCCGCCACCGCCTCCGCCACTAGCAGCGCGATAGAAATAGATGTTATCGAGATAAATGTCGGATGGTGTTACACCAGCCTGCCCATCGAACTTCATCTGAATGATCTGGTTCAGGGTCATACCCGATGCCGTGAAATCCGTAAGGGGGATGTCATAACTGTTCCATTGACCAGTGTTGATCGGAGTCAGAGACTGTAAAGATTCTGTGGGCGCCCCAGATCCGTTGATGGGTGTGACCTGCACAACCGTAGCGTCGGGTGTCCACATATCCACATGGAGGAATTCCATGGCAGAAGCATCCTGTGCATTTCCGGCAAAGTCGGTTCCCTGATAATTAAAGTTAGGATAGGCCAGGGCGAAGTTTCCATCACCCGGATCATACATCGTATTGACCAGCGTATGACCAGACTGACCCCAGTTTGGATCGTAATCCACCCCGGTGATGTTGGTATACGAATCACTAAAGATCGAGATCACGTCCCCCGGATCCCTGGCAGGGGGTACAGGAGCCGAAGTGGTCGGCGCTGTGCCTCCGCCGGCTGCCCTGTAGAAATAAATATTATCCAGGTAGATATCAGAGGGAGTCGTTCCGCCCTGACCATCAAATTTCATCTGGATGATCTGATTCAGAGTCATTCCTGAAGCGGTAAAATCCGAAAGTGGGATGTCATAGCTTACCCACTGGCCCGAAGTGATCGGACTCAATGTCTGCAGTGACTCTGTAGGCGCCCCGCTTCCATTGATCGGGGTCACCTTCACATCCGTGGCATTGGCTGTCCACATATCCACATGGAGGAATTCCATGGCAGAAGCATCCTGTGCATTTCCAGCGAATTCTGTTCCCTGATAATTAAAGTTAGGATAGGCCAAAGCAAAATTCCCATCTCCCGGATCATAGGCCGGATCCACAAGGGTATGGCCAGACTGGCCCCAGTTAGGATCGTAATTCACCCCAGTGATATTCGTATACGAATCACTGAAGATCGAAATGACGTCCCCGGGATCCCTAGCAGGGGGTACAGGAGCCGAAGTGGTTGGTGCTGTGCCTCCACCACCACCAGCTGCCCGGTAGAAATAGATGTTGTCCAGATAGATATCGGATGGGGTGGTTCCACCCTGCCCGTCAAACTTCATCTGGATGATCTGATTCAATGTCATCCCCGAAGCCGTGAAATCCGTAAGCGGAATGTCATAGCTGACCCACTGGCCCGAGGTGATCGGCGTCAGTGAGACCAGGGATTCTGTAGGGGCACCACTGCCGTTGATCGGTGTGACCTTCACATCCGTAGCATTGGCCGTCCACATATCCACATGGAGGAACTCCATGGCAGAGGCATCCTGCGCATTTCCGGCAAAGTCGGTACCCTGATAATTAAAGTTAGGATAGGCCAAAGCAAAATTCCCATCTCCCGGATCATAGGCCGGATCCACAAGGGTATGGCCAGACTGACCCCAGTTGGGATCGTAATTCACCCCTGTAATGTTCGTATACGAATCACTGAAGATCGAGATCACGTCTCCCGGATCCCTGGCAGGGGGTACAGGAGCCGACGTCGTTGGCGCTGTGCCACCGCCACCACCTCCGGCTGGCTTGTAGAAGTAGATGTTGTCGATATAGGCTTCTCCTGAAGTCACCAGGTCGATCACCACTTGCTGGATGTTGCTGGTGCCTCCCAGGCCGTTGGCCTGTAATTCCGTGATCGGAATGTCGAAGGAAAGCCAGGTAGCCTGCTCTATTGGAGGGGTTGACGAATCATTGATATTGATCTGTGCCTCTGTGGCCCCACTGCCGGGGATGTCCACTACTTTCATCAGGAAGGCAGAACTGGCATCCACCTCATTGGGGAACCAGATATCGAATCGGAAGTTGGTCATACCAGCTGCCGCGGCATCGATCTGGTTAGCGCCGCCGAGTTCGATCACCTGGAAGTTTCCGCCGCCGCCGGCTGCAAATGTATATTTCAATGCGGCATTTCCGGCGAGATCTACCTGTTCAAAGGCAGCCGAGCCGTAGTTGTTAAATCCTTCATTGGGTACATCAGTATAAGTATCGCTGTAAATAGAGATCACATCGGCCGGATCCTGGGTAGGAGCTGCCGGACCAGCCGTCGGGGCGATAGGCCCCCCTCCACCACCTGTGGAAGTCTCCGCCTGATCAACGTCATCGATATAGAACGTACCCGCCGTGGTTCCGGGACCGTCCACAAAGAGGGTAAGCCTGGAGTACTGGTCGGCAGAGGTAAAGTCGAATGTAGTAGTTTCCCACCCTGTTCCGCCATGACTCACGGTGGTCTCAATGGCTGCCGCCGTACCTTCTTCCAGTTTCAGAAGCAGGTCAACGGGGGCATCTGCCCAGAAATTCATGGTAATGGATTTCTCAGTGGTCAGATCAATGGCAGCACCCAGGTCGAAGAAAATTCCCTCGAAGGCCGCACCACTGTTGGTAATGGCCCCCACCTTGGTAGCTTTATCATTGCTTCCCGAAACATCCGGATTGTCCACGATCGCAAAAGAGGTACCTCCAAAGGCTTCAGGCGTGTAGTCCACATCTGGGTCGTCAAAGGTGATGGGTAGAGTCACATCCTCCAGGACAACCGGGAGATTGATGGTGACCGCATCTTCGGAGGTGTCCGAAGCTCCCGCCACATTGGTGGCTTTAAGGGTCACCGTATACGTTCCTGAAGCAGTATAGGCCTTTACAGGGTTGATTTCTGTAGAACTGTCCCCGTCCCCAAAGGTCCATAAATAGGTGTCCGCTTCCTCCGAAATATTGATAAAGGTAACGACGCCGGTTTCTGAATCTATGGTATAGGTAAATGCCGATACCACATCCGGAAAGAGGTTGGTGACATCCTCGCATCCCAAATAAGCTATAGCCATAAAGAATACGGCAATGGCTTTAGCTTTTTTCATTACTTGTTTCATAGTTCTTCTTTTAGTTAGTTTAGTCCGTTATATTCATATACTCTCACATAGTCGACCAGCATGGACTGAGGAAAGACGGTTTCCGAATTCGGAGAACCCACAAAATTCCCTCCTACTGCCAGGTTGATCAGGATATAGAAATCGTTGTCGAACACCCATTCGGAACCTTCAGGAAGGTCTTCAGGGGTGATCTGGTTGTACAATACGTCATCCACGTAATGATTTACGTAGTCTGGTCCCCATTCTATCCCATAGACGTGGAAACCTGTATCCATTCGGTCGTTTTGAAAGACATACTCTTTTGAGATTGCATTCCCGGCAGAATATCCCGGTCCGTGTACACTGCCGATCAGGGTGGTTGGATTTTGCCCACGCATCTCCATGATATCGATCTCTCCTAAACTGGGCCAGATCTCACCCGGGCTGTCCGGAACACCAAGCATCCAGAAGGCTGGCCACATTCCCTGGCCGTAAGGCACGCGGATCCGGGCTTCGAACCGGCCGTAGGTCTGTGAGAATTTACCTTGTGTAATAAGCCTTGCAGAGGTATAGCCGGAGCCCTGGAAGTCCTCTTTCCTCGCCGTGATGATCAACACTCCGTTATTGACAGTTACGTTCTCAGGGCGATCTGTATAGTACTGCAGTTCCTGGTTTCCCCAGCCGTTCATACCAGTACCAATATCGTATCCCCAAATGGAAGAGTCCGGAGCACCGTCTGTATCGAATTCATCCTGCATGGTCAGGGTGGTGAAATTCACCACTGTCTGGGTATCGTCCACTGCGCAGCCCGTATTGAGCAGGAAGAGAGCGATAAGCAGGAAGCCGCTGGAGAGAGCAGGGAAAGTCTCTTTTCTCAAGGTCAGGGTTTCTTTTAATCCTGAATTCTTTTTCATATTAAACTGTTTATTGCTATTCATATTTGCTTGCTTTTTCCCGGTTTATTCGGCGTAGAAATACATATTGTCCACCAGGAGTGTCGAGATGGTCCCATCGGAGATAAAGAAGATCTGCGCCAGGTTATTCCTGCTAGCCAGTCCGGTAAAATCAGAAAGCGGAATATCCAGGCTGATCCACTGCCCGCTTACCAGGGTGCTGCTATCGAAGGTGATCCTTGAACTGGAGTCGTCTCCTCCTCCAAATGCAGCGTTTGCCCCGAAATCACCCAGTTCGACAGCGATGAAGTCTGCCGGATCTATATTTTCATCTATGCGGATATCCACATGGAAGTGGGTCATAGCCGAAGCATTGACCGTAGGATTCTTGAATTCGGTAGCTACGAAATTGAGCTCTGTGTATTCAATTATGTTATCCCCGTTTATATTAATGGCGCCACCCAGCGTAGTTTGGAAGGGTGCAAAGAATCCGTTGTAAAAATCAACAGGCACATTGGTATAGGCGTCACTGAAGATGGAGATCACGGTTGCCGGATCCCTTGTTGGCACTGGGGCAAAATCAAATGATCCTCCTACATCCACCGTCAGGGAGCCCGCAGCTCTAACACCACCGAGAGTAGCTGTGATTTCTGCAGTTCCCGTGCCTACCATGGTGACAACACCCATGCCGTTTACGATAGCTACACCTGTATCCGAAGATTCAAAGGTAAAATAGGACGGAGCGGCCGCAACGGTCTGGTTCTCCCCGGTCTCAAGATTATACGTCTGGGTAAGGCCCGTCAGGTTGATCTGAAAATCCAGAAAGGACCTTTCCATCCTGTCTTCCCCATTGAGTATAGCCGGCCTTGGTTGTGCTACCGTACCGAGCTTTTCAAACTTTAATTCATCGATCCAAAAGGAATAACCATCACCATTGGCATCAGGCCCTTCGGCATACCAAAACATCCCAGTTTCATTGATCAACTTTCCGGGATCAGGAAGGGGTATGACATATTTTTGCCAGCCCGTGCTTACTCTCAGGTTTTCCTTTGTCACCAGGAATTTATCCTGCATATCCCGATACGGACTGTTTCCAAAATCACTTCCGAAGCCTATCTGACTGATCGTCTCCGCTCTTGAAGCTTTTGCCCAGAAAGTCAGGGCATCAAAGTCCGAAAGATCGCGTCCTCCGTAATCCGGGAATATAGCTCCGGCAAAACCCAGGCTGGTTGACGGGTCTCCGAAATTAGGGACGTCGAAACGCATGGAGGCCTCCCCCAGGTATTTTACATCCGTATCCACTGAGAATGCATCGAGCTTGGAACCCCCAAAAGGAAGGTATTCCAGACCTCCGCTGAATCCGTCAATAAAGATCTCTGCTCGTTGCGGAAAGCTGGCGAATTCCACTTCGTCCGAAACTTCCCTTTCACATCCTACTGACCATGACAGAACAAGGCCTGAAAGTATAAGGATACCTATATTTTTAACTCTGATATTTTTCATTGTGCTATTTTTTATCTACCGATGTTGATGTGTACATACGTTCTGATCTCCCATTCGTTTCCTAAGCCAAATCCGACCGGACTGATAATGGGCTCCGCAGCGAACTCCTCAGCCGCATTGGGTGCATACCTGTTGGAGAATTCATTAAGCGACCTCCAGGTGCCGCGAATCCCCACCTGAGTATTCGGAAGGATAAACCAATCTGGTTTTCCGAGGGTAGTTGAGATATCGAGCATCAGCTGTACGGGATAGGTAAGGTTGAAATCCCTGTGGTAATCAAAAGGTCCCCAGTCGTTGATCTTGAACATATGCTGAACCTTAATATTCTTATAGAGCAGACGGATATCCCCACCAACCCGTTCAATCAAACGTTCACTGTCACCATTGGCCTGGGCATTTCCAAAATAGATATTGGCTATCATCCCCAGTTCGGGATTGATCTTGGATACGATCCTCGCATGAGTCTCCCAGAGGTCCTGTGCCGGTACCGAATTCGGGAAGGCAAAGAGGGTCCTGTTGCCAAGGAATCCGATGTGTGCATCCATGGTAGTAGGCAGGTGTTTAAAGACGAAGCCTGCGCTCACGGCGAGCTTGGCGTCCTCAGCCCGGTCGTTGTCCCACTCGTACATCCAAGTGCCCGGAGTCGGGTCCCAGGTGAGGAGGATCTCTCCTGCAACCGTTTCCCGGTTCCAGCGCACTGAGAAGGGGTCGTCCAGGATATTTCTCAGTCTGCCCGGTCCTTGGACGTCGTTGGGCATAGGTCCCACGATGGGTTTTTGCCATAAGAAGTTAGGCGCTATCTGTACATTGCCCACCGTATAGGTGAAACCAGAAAGGAAATTGGTCTGGTTCCCACTTCCCGTATCCTTTAGTTTCCAGCCGGTAAATGTCCTCGTCAGATCGGCACCTCCATTAGCCACCAGGCCCTGAATGGCACCCTGGGCATACCAGTTGAATTTGCCCCCTGTATAAGTGATCTTGGCTTTGCCACCCCAGTTATCCTTGTCGTTTACCTTGTCCGTATATACGATATACTTTGAAGTGGCATCGGGGTTGTTGGGATCGTAGTTGGGGTTGTCTTCTGCAATCTGGAATTCCCTGCCGTTCAAAGGCTGTCCTCCCCAGATTCCTCCAACTTCAAGTTTTACATCTCCGAATTCCCTTCCTATATAGAGCGTAGCCCTTCTGGTTCTGGGCATAGGTACAGCCAGGGAGGAAACAATATTCCCAAACGTATCAATGTCTTCATGGAAGACCCCGGCCACGTCAAATTTGCCGATATGTCTTTCGTATTTCACGAGTACAGCCGGGTTGGCACCCCACCACAATTGAGGTCCGAATGCGGCCTTCAGCCCCTTGATGGCACGCTTCCCGTCAAGTTCAAAACCGCTTATCTCCCCATTATAGATATCGAGGTTGGGCCCGTAGTTCGCCTCGGGATAAAGACCAAAGAAGTCGCCTTCATAGCCCCAGTGATAGTGCCCGGTACGATAAAATCCCCTCAGGTCGAAATTCTTCGCATTCCAGTCGAATGAGGCGTTGTATACGGCCACCCTGTTGACGTCGGACAGGACTACATCACCTTCATCGGTATTTACCTCCACCGGTCTGGCCCTGTTCTCGTAAAAGATTTCGTCTATGGGATTGGTCGCTACCTTTCCGATCACGTTAAAATTAACGTTGGCCCTCATATTGGGGGCAGGTTCTCCCTCGAAGCCTACAAAATAGGACTGCATATGATCAAAACCTGTCTGATCTGGATACGTAGTCGGTTCGTTAGGGTCCGGATTGCTGGGTGTGGTTAGCAGATTCCCTCCTGTATTGAACGTAGTAAAACGGGCTTCGAGCCTGCTTACCCTGAGCATACTGCTCTCCTCTCCTACCAAAGCAGCCTTATCACCCCTGGCCTTGAGTACGGCGTCCATCAGGTCTACGTTCTTGAAATAATTCTGTACAAAATCGAGGGTAACTCCTTCCTCATAAGGGTTGAGCTTATGTACTTCCTTTAGGGCGTAGTAGGCTGCTCTCGGGTACAGGTCGTAAAGGCCACGGGGGTTGGTCTGTCCTTTGGCACAGATCCCGAACCATTCTTCATTCATGTTGTTTTCGCCTTCCTTGTAATCCCTGTCGTATCCGCCATTCGCCCAGGAAGCGTTATTGTCGTGTACATCAGCATTCTTACGGTCATCGAAACCGAATTTCCACCAGCCATCGCTGAATTGGAAGGTAAATCCTCCGATAGAGTTTTCAGCCTTGCCGAGTCCGGCTGCATTTTCATATATATCCTTCCAGTTCCCTACCATATAATATGCCTGGGATTTCTGATCCTCCTGGTTTTCGATGGCGTTAAAGGCATCTGCCCCGAATTCTGTGAACATGATGGGCATGTTTAGTTTCTCTTTTACCACCTGAAAGGCATCCCCGAAAGATATCCCCCTGTACATATTGGTACCATAGATATCCACGTCTTTACACTCCTCGGCGATGATGTCGATAAAAAGTACATCTCCGTTACAAATAGCCACGGGATGAGAGGCGTCCATGGACTTCATCATCTTTGATGCTTCATTCATCAGCCTGTACATGGGCCTGCCACGATTCTCCCCTATAAAGGCGATTCTTCCTTCATCATCTGGAAAGTCCTCAGTCTCAGCCCCCTGCCAGAACAAGCCGTAGTTATTTTCATTTCCCAGAAGATACATAAGGAGTCCGGGGGTATTTTTATAATCCCGAACCAGGGCTTCCACTTCAGACAAAAGGAATTCCTGTGTCTTTGGATCTGCGTAATCTGTAATGGGCGTCCATACCCCATCCAGGGTGAGGCCATACCTTCCGAAGGAGTGGTTGAGCATGGTATAGATACCGTACTTTTCATATATGTATCGGATCCACCGGGCCGGAACACCTGTATATTGGCGAATTACATTTACGTTCATATTCCTAAGGAGAGACATCTCTGTGTCGAGCCCCGCTTTGATCAAGTCATCGGATTGCTCCCAGAAACCTGCGTTAACAGTGTTCGTACCTATAGGAATATAGTCCCAGTTCATCCCATTGATCATGAAATCTTCCCCATTCACGACCAATTTCATTCCGTTTTCATCCTGAACCACGGAGACCTGGTCAGCCTGGGCAAAGAGGCCTGTGGTGAACAAGACCAATAAAACTTTTAGAAAATAATTTTTCATAGTGGTGTTTAGTTTTTGGTAGAATATCTTCCTACTCAGATAATTCATTGATCGTTTATAGCTCTTGCTTTTAGCCCAGAAAAGGGTTAACTCGGTAAGCCAACCCTTTTCTAAGCTTTCCGCTTTACTCAACACTCATTATTGATATACACGGATATAATCTATCTCCATGGTATCAGCGGTGAATGACGGATCTACGGTCCCGCCCAGGGTTCCCCCCATAGCGACATTCATGATAAAGAAGAAATCGTCATTGAAAGGTCTTGAGGGGTCGTTGGTGACCGTGTGATGAACAGGTTCTTCATCGATCCAGAATTTCAGCTCATCGGCCGTCCATTCCACCGTATAAACATGGAATTCCGTGGTTGAAGTGGGAAGGGGGGTTGAATCTGTGATCCCACCTCCTCCGGAATTACCGGGAAAGTGAACGGTGCTCAGTACCGTATTCTTTTCTGCACCAGTCTGTTCCATAATATCTATTTCGCCGCAAGTTGGCCATCCTACGGTCTCAAAATTGGCACCTAGTGCCCAAATGGCTGGCCAGGTACCTGTGGCAGACGGCAATTTCGCCCTTACCTCAACACGGCCGTAGGTGAACTCCCTCAGGTTTTCCGTTTTCACGCGGGCAGAGGTATATCCCCCGGCCCCGTCGTCCCTGGCCGTGATCTTGAGAACACCGTTCTCCACAACTACGTTTTCCGGATCACTGGTGTAGGATTGCAACTCTCCATTACCCCACCCGTTATTTCCGGTCCCTAAGTCATAGGTCCAGTTGGTGGGATCAGGCGCCCCGTCCACGTCGAACTCATCGGCCCAAACCAGGGTCTCGAATTGGGTCCCACTGGCATTGGGATCGTAATCCTCCGGCCTGAACTGGTGATAATAGGCAATCTCTATTGTTTCCAGCAATGGCAGGTGATCCCCTCTGACAAAGAGGAAATCCTCTGTCAATTCAAGGATTTTATATCGCGTAGCTCCCGACCAAAAGGAAAGGGTGCTGTTCTCAACTTCCAGGTACAGGTCCCCGTCCTCCTCGTAGATCAAAAAGCTGGTATCCGTATCCAGAGTCTTAACCGCTGTACTGTTGGGTGAGGTGATATCCCGGCATTCATCGACAAATTGGGAAGGCGTGGCATTAGGGAAGAATACATTCACATCGGCCCAACCCACCAGCGTCTCATCACCTGCTCCCGTCTCCAGCTGATAGCCGTAATTGTCATTGGCGTCATAGGAGAAAGTGAGTACGTCGTCATAGGCACAGGGATTGATACTATTGGGAGGCGCCTGAAAGCCGTTATTCGTTTCGTTAAAGGCGGCATCTGCACCCCAGTGTCCTGTTTCCTCCTTGTTCCAGACCCACCTTTTTGTTCCGTCACCGGCAATCTTCTGAAGGATGTCCTGATCGATCAGGAGTTTGACATCCAAATCTATGGTAATACTCCTAGAGCTGGCCGTACCCCCGGCTCCGAAGGCAACTACGGTAATAAGCTGGGAATACTGTCCGGACTGCGTGTACCTGAAGCTGGCCGGCTCACCGGGGCTCACTACCACGGGCGCTGCATTTTGCTTGAAGATCACATGGATATTCAGGGCATCATCGGCCGTAGCTGTTACCGTTACGTTCCCGGACTGGTCACTGGCCACGTTTGTGGTAATGGTTAAGTTTGAAGGCACAACCACGGCACTCAGGCTGGGTATGTCCTCCTGGCAACCCACCAGAAACGCGAGCAGTAGGAAATAACGCATAATCATTTGCAAAGTCTTCATAATCACTAGATGTGTTTGTTATTCCTAGTTGTGAAAATATACGTTGTCTATATAAAAGTCAAAGGTGCCTGTTGGCAAACCTGAAAAGATCAGTTGCTGGATGGAGTTGGTCGCACTCATACCCCCACTGATAAAGTCGGCCATGGGGATGTCAAGCGAGACCCACTGCCCCTGGGCAATCCCGTCAAAGGCGATCTCTGCTTCTATGGGACTTCCTGTACCCAAATCCACAAGTTTTACCCTGAAGGTAGTGGCATTGGGAGTCCATACGTCTACGTGGAAGAAAGCCATACCGGAGGCATCAACTGCGTCTGGTGCATAGAATTCAACTCCTACGAAGTCTGCATCGATGTACTCCTTGGTGTCATTCCCCTCAACCTGAATATCGGTCAGGGTACTGGTACTCCAGTCCGACCTCCACGAGCTTACGTTCACATCCTGTGTATACACATTGCTGTACAGGTTGATCACATCGGCTTGGGCTTCTGTTGGGTCAGGAGCTGCCGTGGTCGGTGATGTCGGTGGAATTTTATAGAAATACACATTGTCTATGTAAAAGTCGAATGTCCCGGTTGGCAAGCCGGAGAAGATGAGTTGCTGAATGGAATTTGTCGCACTCATTCCCCCACTGATAAAGTCGGCCATGGGTATATCGAGGGAGACCCACTGCCCTTGGGCGATACCGTCAAAGGCAATCTCGGCTTCTATGGGGCTTCCTGTACCCAGATCCACGAGCTTCACCCTGAAGGTGGTCGCGTTCGGGGTCCATACATCTACGTGGAAGAAATCCATGGTAGAAGCATCCACCTGATCGGGGGCATAGAATTCCACTCCCACAAAATCGGCATCGATGTACTCCTTGGTATCGTTACCGGAGATCTGGATATCGGTCAGGGTACTGGTACTCCAGTCAGACCTCCATGAGCTTACGTTCACATCCTGCGTATAGGCGTTACTGTACATGTTGATCACGTCGGCCTGTGCCTGGGTCGGATCAGGTGCAGGTACAGTCGGCGCTGTGGGTGCAGCCACTTCTTTATAGAAATAGACATTATCTATGTAGAAATCAAATTCTCCCGTTGGCAATCCTGAGAAGATGAGCTGCTGAATAGAATTCGTCGAGCTCATTCCTCCACTTATAAAGTCGGCCATTGGGATGTCCAGGGATACCCATTGCCCCTGGGTGATACCATCGAAAGCGATCTCAGCCTCGATGGGACTTCCCGTACCCAGATCCACCAGTTTAACCCTGAAGGTAGTCGCATTGGGCGTCCATACATCCACGTGGAAGAAATCCATTCCGGAGGCATCCACCTGGTCGGGGGCGTAGAATTCCACTCCTACAAAGTCCGCATCGATGTACTCCTTGGTATTGTTTCCAGAGATCTGGATATCGGTCAGCGTACTGGTGCTCCAGTCAGACCTCCAGGAGCTTACGTTCACATCCTGGGTGTAGGAGTCACTGTACATGTTGATCACGTCGGCCTGTGCCTGTGTGGGATCAGGGGCAGGTACAGTCGGCGCTGTGGGTGCAGCAGCCTCCTTGTAGAAATACACATTGTCGATATAGAAATCAAACTCTCCCGTTGGCAATCCGGAGAAGATGAGTTGCTGAATGGAATTTGTCGCACTCATTCCCCCGCTTATAAAGTCCGCCATCGGGATATCCAGTGAGACCCACTGCCCCTGGGCGATGCCGTCAAAGGCGATCTCAGCCTCTATGGGGCTTCCTGTACCCAGGTCCACTAGCTTCACCCTGAAGGTAGTCGCATTGGGCGTCCAAACATCCACGTGGAAGAAATCCATACCGGAAGCATCCACCTGGTCAGGAGCGTAGAATTCAACTCCCACAAAATCCGCATCGATGTACTCCTTGGTATCGTTACCTGAGATCTGGATATCGGTCAGGGTACTGGTACTCCAGTCAGACCTCCAGGAGCTCACGTTCACATCCTGAGTATAAGCGTTGCTGTACATATTGATCACGTCAGCCTGGGCCTGGGTGGGTGTCGGAGCCGGAACGGAAGGAGAAGTTCCCCCGCTTCCACCGGCATCGGCTACCTGCTTGATGTCATCAAAGTAGTATACCGCACCA
Source organism: Muriicola marianensis (assembly GCF_014638095.1). Taxonomy (GTDB): domain Bacteria; phylum Bacteroidota; class Bacteroidia; order Flavobacteriales; family Flavobacteriaceae; genus Muriicola; species Muriicola marianensis. The sequence goes on along the minus strand of NZ_BMFH01000002.1, from coordinate 220,937 downwards.
TCACAAGGCTGATCCCTGTCGAAGTATACGATAATACTCTTGAATGTCTTATCGCTATGGGCAGAGAAATCGAACACCAGTTCCTCCCACACACCTACCTGTGAAATGGTCTGTACCACATCCACAGCAGGATCAACGTTAGGGAACGGCTCAAATTCGAGTCTCAGCGTCACTTCGGTCACCTGGGTCTCTGCCAGCACCTTCATGGTAAACACCTTATTGGGAGAGGTGGTCAGGTCAATGGCATTCGCAAGGCCTTTTCCAACCCCGGACCATGTTTGACAGCCGGGTGTTTTGATATAACTCTGTACGTTGCAGCTAGTGTTGATCCCACTTGGGTTCGGGTTGCTGACGATGGAAGAATTGATATCACCAAAAGGTTCAAAGGAATGGGCAAAGTCATTGGTTTGGAAAGTCCAGTTGATATCTCCCATTGCAGGATCGATGTTCTCTTCGGTTTCCGCAGTACAGCTGCCCGTTAGGTCAATATCATCAAGGTAATAGATCGACCCATCGCCTGCCGGTTGGCCTATATCGTCGAAATCAGGGAAGATCACGAATTTGTCATAGGCGTCAGATCCGTTGACGATCCCTGTGAAATCGTAGCTCAGGGTAACCCATTCATTGGCTGTATCCACGGTTTGATCCACAAAGAGTGTGGCTCCGCCTCCGCCTCCTTCTTTTTCGATCTGGAAGCGAATGTTGACACCGGCTTTGGGCGACCACACCTTGAGTGAGAAGCGCTGATTAGAGCTCAGGTCCATATCCTGTGAGAAGATGTGGAATATACCTGAGTACCAGGGAGCTCCGTCAGCCTTGTTGAATTCATAAACCGTTTCTGAGCTGTTTCCGTTGGAGTCCGGATTGGCAATTGGTGCTCCAGTAACACCTCCTGATTCTTCGAAAACGCCTGTCAGGGTCTCGTTAGATTCAAAAGTGATAGGAAAGGCCTCTGCATTCTGCAGATCGACCACGGTGAATACCTGAGAAACCTCTGCAGTAGCAGCCCCTGCTCCACGGGCGACCACACGAATGGTGTAATCTCCGGGCTGGGCGTATACATGAACGGCAGACTCCCCATTCATGATCGTTGTTGGTTCTTCGTTCTCCACGTCCCCAAAATAAATGTCGTAAACAGTAGCATTCTCTGCTGAAGGAGTAACGGTTACCTCTAGCGGGTTAGACTGAACAATATCTACCTGCAGATTGGTTGGAGCAGAAAATGATATGGTCACTATCCTGGACAACTCACTCTTGAGTCCCGTCATACCGACGGCTACGATCCGGAGAGTAAATTCCCCTTCCCCGTAGACATGAGTTACGGTTTCACCTGGGGCTACCTCGGTGGGAGATTCATTCTCCTGGTCTCCGAAATAAATGCGGAACAGGGCAGCTCCGTTAGCCGTAGGGGTTACACTTACCTCCCCGGAGTCGTCATTGGCAATATCGAATACTGCATTGACCTCCGTAGGAGCTGACATCCCTTCAAATACATAGCTGGTTTCCTCTTCCGTACAGGAATGGAAGCCGCTTATCACTAAAAAGAGTACGAGTAGTCTGGATAGAATTTTCATTTGTTCAAAGTTTATTTTTTATTAATAGCCGGGATTCTGATTCCAGCGGTTTCCTGCCAATTCAATTTCTATAGATGGGATGGGAAACAATTCGTGTTTCCCAACTGTAAAGCCGTTGATCGCCTGTGCGGCCCTTCCGGTACGAACCAGGTCAAAGAAATGGTGGCCTTCCCCCACGAGTTCGAGTCGTCTTTCGTCGTAGATCGCATTTCTCAGGGTTGTGCCAGTATCATTGATATCTCCCAGACCGGCTCTGTTTCGGACCCGGTTCAGGTATTGCTGAGCCTGGGTATCATTGCCGGTCCTGTTATGGGCTTCGGCTGCCATCAGCAAGACATCGGCAAAGCGTATGGCCCTGTAGTTATTAGGGTTGGTCAGGTTGGCATCAGGTGTGTTGAGATCGCCCTGGCGAGCAATGTACTTTCGGTTGTAGAATCCGGTATGTTCAAATCCCTCCACGTAGGAAACCTCGGGGTTGGCCGCAGCCCATGCCTCAATATCAAGGATGGCCACATCTCGCCGTGCATCGTTTGCAGTAAAGGCATCATAGACCTCCTGAGTCGGTACGTTGAAACTGAAGCCCGATTCGAAGACAGGACCTGTGTAATTTCGTATTCCGTTAAACCCAACGGCAACGTTTCCTTCGCTACACTGTAAACATCCAAATCCAGCTCCTTCCACATCAGTGTATTGCACTTCAAACACAGATTCTATATTGTTTTCGTTGAAGTTTTCGAACATCGTGCTGTAGTCCGGCAGCAGGTCATAAGGGCCGGTATTGATCACTTCATCCAAAATAGCTGCGGCATCGGTGAACTTTTCCTGATAGAGATATGCCTTGCCCAACAGCGCCTGAGCAGCACCTTTGGTAGCCCTTCCGGTCTCTGCCTGTACAGCCGGTAAATTGGCTGCTGCAAAGATCAGGTCTGATTCAATCAGGCCGTAGATGACTTCCTCCGGCTGGCGCTCCAGTACGTCCTGGTCCCCGAAAAGGATCCTTCTGTCCGGTTCCTGCACGTTAAAAGGCAGGGGGCCAAACCATTTAACCAGTTCAAAATAGTAATAGGCCCTCAGGAACCTCGTTTCAGCAAGGACCACGTCCTTACCAGGGAAATCCGTCTTGTCCTGGAATTCCAGGATGTAGTTCGCGCGGTTCACTCCGGCAAACATCCAGCTCCAGATATCCCTGAGTTGCTGGTTTACAGGGGTATGGGTCATGTCGTCTATTTCCTGTATGCCGGGCACGTCCGTAGCGCTTTCTCCCCCGGCCAGGGTGTTGTTGCTCGCGATCTCTCCTACCATCACGTTGAGGTAGGTCGACTGCAACATATCATAGGCCGCAATAAGGGCTTCCTGATAGTCAGATTCGGAATTGAAAAAGTTCTCAGAGTCCTCATCAAAAGATGGCACGTCGACAAAGTCGTCCCCACAGGAAAGAGCAAGCAATCCTGAAGCCAGCATTATAAGTCCTACTTTTATATATCTCGTTTTCATACCGCTTGATTAAAATTTTAGATTAACCCCTAATAAGTACGTCCTGGGTACCGGATAAAATCCCTGGTCTATCCCGGCTCCAATGGGCGCGCCGGAAGAAGCACTGGGATCATAGCCCCTATATTCCGTCAGGGTAAACAGGTTGTTCCCTGAAATATAGACCCGAAGCTGATCAATACCTACATTATCCACAATCCTGCGTGGGAGGGTGTATCCAATCTGCGCATTTTGCAGACGGACAAATGAGCCGTCCTCCACGAAATAATCGGAGAACAGGATATTGGATGTGGCTCCCGTGGTCACCCTGGGGAATTCGTTGGTGGTTCCCTCCCCGGTCCATCGGTTCAGTGTATAGACAGATCGGTTCACCAGGGGTTGGTTACGTTCGTAATTACGGACGATATCGTTTCCTATAGAGGCGAAGGCGTAGGCTGTGAAATCCCAGTCCTTGTAGTTCAGGGAAATGTTCAGACCCATGGTCACATCGGGTATAGGGTTTCCGATATCGGTACGGTCGTCGTTATCTATGACCCCGTCCCCATTGATATCGACAAACCTCAGGTCGCCGGGGGCGGCATTGGCTTGGGTCGCATGAGCGTCAACCTCAGCCTGGTTCTGGAAGATCCCATCGGTCTGAAGACCAAAGAAATACCCCAGGGGTTTTCCGTTTTCCATACGGGCTGGTGGGTCCTGGCCGACTCCAAATGAGCCACCGGGTATAAATCCAACTCCGTTGTTCACGGAGATAACTTCGTTCTCAAGGAAGGTGGCATTGTAGTTGACCCCGAAAGAAAAGTCCTTGGTAGGATCACTGCCATAGCCAATAACAAATTCGAATCCTTTGTTTTCCACGGTCCCGGCGTTTACGACCGGTGAACCGGAACCGGGAGCTGCTGCCCCAAGTATACCTGAAACAGGAGGTGAAACCAGCAGGTCTTCCGTACGTTTGTTGAAGTAGTCCAGGGTGATATCCACCTTACTATCAAAGAGTCTGAGGTCTGCACCTATATCCAGGGTCTTTTGTTCCTCCCATGCGATCTCAGGGTTGGAGATTCCTCCGGCTGCACGGCCGAAGAGCAACTGTCCGCCCAGTACATAGGCTCCTTCCCCGTTGAGGATGGAACGGAAGCGGTTGCCCCCGATCCGGTCGTTTCCTACAATCCCGTAGCTTCCCCTTAGTTTCACAAAGGAGAAGAGCTTGCTGTCTTGAAGAAAACCTTCCTCTGAGACGATCCAGCCCACAGACCCGGAAGGGAAGTAGCCAAATCGGTTACGCGGCCCGAAATTGGTCGATCCATCCCTTCGGATGATCCCGGAGAGCAGATACTTTCCTTTTATATTGTATTGAAGCCTTGTAAAATAAGAGAGCAACCTGGAATCGAACTTGCCCACTGTGTTGTTCTGTTCATTAAAGTTGATCACATCCGAGGATTGCTCGATAAAGGCATTGCTGAAACTATTGTCAGGTATGTCAAACCCCTGGCTTCCCCCGAACTGGCCTGTGGTCTGGAAAAGGGACATCCCGAGTGTAGCTGTCAGACTATGGTCTTCCCAGAATTCGGCATTGTAATTAATAAAGGTATCCCAGGTGTAATCCCTGAAAATATTCTTTGTATCCACCACAAAATTCCGGTCTACGTTAAACACCTTCCCGGATCCATAAAAAACGGTTGGAGAAAAGAAGCGGCCTGTCACCTCGGCGTAGTTGAATTGCAAACTGCTCTCCAGGGTGAAATTATCGAGGAATGCGTAATTCCCTCCAATCTTTCCACTCAACCGGTGTACATCATTTTCGTTAAAGGTATTTGCGATCTGCGCGAGGGGGTTGATCACCTCGTTTCCGAGTCCCTCTGATAAAGTGAAAACCCCGTTGTCATCCTTGACGGAGAATGTAGGAGCATTGTTCAGGGCATTAAAGAGGACCGATCCCAGGGCATTCTCAGGCAAGGTCTTTCTATTCGTACCCGTATATAAAAGGTTAGCGGTTAATTTAAAATTCTTAAAGAGGTCTGAATTGAAGTTGATCCGACTTGTGAGTCGTCGGAAATTAGCTTTAGGTCCGCCTACGATACCGTTTTGTGTCAGGTAGGAAGATCCAAAGGAGAAGGTAGACTTCTCGCCTCCCCCACTCACGGTAAGGTTGTGGTTAATGATGGGAGCCGTTTCAAAGACCTCGTCCTGCCAGTCAGTCCCTTCGCCCAATCCGAATAGATTGGGATAAGGCGGCACACCTCCACCGGCGGTAAAGGCTTCGTTCACAATAATAGCATATTCAGTGGCGTTCAGGACAGGAATCTTCCTAGATGTTTCCTGGAATCCGCCATAAGCATCATAACTGAACTTCAGGTCTGTGTTCTTTTTCCCTGTCTTTGTGGTGATCAGGATGACCCCGTTTGCAGCCCGCACTCCGTAGATCCCTGCGGTCGCGTCTTTCAGAATGTTGATACTTTCAATATCCCCCGGATTGATCACACTTAGGTCCTCAATCACGTTACCGTCTACAAGGATAAGCGGACGGTTATCCCCGTTCGTAGAGATACCCCGGATCCTGATATTGGATCCACTACCCGGAGAACCTGATTCAGAAGTAATCTGCACTCCTGCCACCTGCCCCTGCAGGGCCTGTTCTATCCGTTGGGGATTTAAATCTTCTATCGTCTCGGCTCCTACTACAGAAACCGCACCGGTGATCTCTTTCTTGGTGGAAGTTCCATAACCCACGACCACTACCTCGTCCAGGGCATTTACGTCTTCCTGCAAGGTGACATTAAGGGGATTGGCATCCCTGACCACAACCTCGGTTGTGATATATCCAAGGTAGGAAAAGACCAGTACGTCACCCACCTGTCGGTTGGTTAGGACAAAGTTTCCATCAAAATCCGTTACAGTTCCAATTGTGGTGTTCTTTACCACCACATTCACCCCTGGAAGTGGACCCCTTTGTGCCGCTTCGTAGACGGTTCCGCTTACGGTGATCCCCTGAGCCAGTACTCCAGAGATGGTGAACAGGGCGAGAACAATTGTTAAAACGTATTTCATCGGTTGAGAATTTTGATCTCGTAAGGTAAGACAAGGCTATTAGTAATTCCTTATAACCTTCCTCAACAAAAAATATACAAGCAGCAATTTTATTACTGTATTTTTCACAATTATTCAGGAAACACCCCTGAAAATAACGACTTTGGCAATGAACTGAGTATTAATATTTCTTTAACAAAAAGGAGTGAAAATACAGATTGTATAGGTAATGTTGAGGTGAAAAATCGGGCTTGTATAGCTGTTTAGAGGGCGATGATGTACTCTGTCAGGTTCGAATCATGTTCGAGATTCATTTTTTTCCGCAATCGGTACCGCTTAATTTCCACACTTCGGGTTGAGATATTCAATAATGGGGCGATCTCCTTAGAGGATAGATTGAGGCGAAGATACGCGCACAATTTGATGTCATTAGGGGAGAGATTCGGGTGTTTGTTCTTGAGTTTCTTAAGGAATTTGTGATCGGCATTGTTAAACGCTTCCAGGAACATTTCCCAGTCATCGTTCTGATCGATACTTTTATCGATGATCTTGACGATTTGATTCACTGATGCGCTCCCCTGTTTTTCTGAGGCAAGCAATTGTTCTTTCACCCTGGTCAAGAGCTCATTTTTCTTTATCAGGCTCATGGTGGAGGCGGCGAGTTCATTGCTCTTGTTCCTGAATTCTTCTTCCAACTGCCGGTTCTTCAGGTTAGCGATCTCTTTTTCATTGCGCATCCGTTGCAGTTCCATCTCCTTTTTATTGACGTCAATGATCTCCTGCTGCCGATTCCTGTAATAGCGCCTGTAAGTCCTATGGATAACAATAGCACCGAACAAAGCGATCAGCAAGTAGCTTACCATAGCCAATCCGGTTGCATACCAGGGCCTGTCGATCACAAAGGAATAAGTTGCCGTATTCGTAGAGATATCATTCCCAACTTTGGCTCGTACCTCGAAAAGGTAAGTCCCGTGAGGCAGGTTGTTAAAAGAAACCTTCTTCTCTTCTGTCCATTCACTCCATTCTTCATACAGTCCTGAAAGCCTGTACTGAAACCTAGGCTTTATCAAGGCCGAATATACCGGGGCGTAAAAATATATCTCCAAGTTGTTCTCCCTGTCGGAATATCTGCCTTCCGTCCCGGGTTCCGAAAGGAAATCAATCCAAGTTCCTCTGGCATATGCCGATACCGCAACTTTTTGAATTCCCACCTCGAATTTACGCTTGGGAAGTCGGTCTGTGTCGAAGGAGATAAATCCATTATTGGACCCGGCGATGTACCTTCCCTCAGCATCCGGACCATAAATATTTTCGTATCCATTGATGTTTCCCCTGTCAGCTGCCATCAAAGGGACAGAACGAATCACCGGACTGGAATTCAAATTGCCGGGAGAGACTTTGCTGATATCCTTTTGTGTGAAGATCCAGAGTTCTTTTCCTTCACGGTCCGAATCCAGTTTCCCGGATACATACCCCCCTTCTTCGAGCACACTGCTCAGGACCGTATCCTTTTTAAATCCCCTGCTTGCGCCGTCTAAACTAAAAACTCCGTCCCTGAAGGCAAAAAGCAACTGATCACGATAGCTGATCAAACCCGAATTTGCTCCCCTGTGAAGGGTATCGGCCTCAAGGTTAGAAACTTCCCGGTAATCGTCGTCTACCTTCATTCTAAACAATCCCTTATACTCGTGATTGACAAAGATCTCCCCTTTGTAAACCTCAAAGAATCGGGATGAATTAGAAAAATTGTCGATCCTGTTCCTCAACTCCCAGGTCCCGTTATTTCCTTCCAGGACATACAGCCCTGTATAATTACCCTGCAAAAGAAGGTCTGTCCTGCCGGGAAGGGCTTTCACCCCCCAGGTCCCTCCTATTCCTACCACCTTTTTCGCCCGGCCTGCCTCGATAGTGTATGTACCGGTGTGATGACCACAAAAAAGTGTATCCCCTATCAGATCCAGGGACCATACCTGGCCTTCAGTTCCAGGCACCAATCGAAAATCCCGGTCTTTTTCGTATTCCAGATAATACAGGCCCTGGTTTGTGCCCATGTAGAGGTATCCGTCCTTTTCGCTGACGGCGTAGACACTGCCAATAAACCCGCTGTTATCCTGGTAGACCCGGTAAGCCGACCTTAGGTTGAGCACACTAAGACCGTTATCGAGACCGAGCCAGAGATTGCCTTCCTGATCTTCGTATAGCGAGAGTACGGTGTTGTTCTGCAATCCCTTCGACTGATCTACCTGATATTGGAACCGCCCTTCCCTGTCGAGCAGAATCAACCCCTCGGAAATAGTACCCAAAGCGAACCCACCACCCCTCAGGGCAATGGCTGAATAGATACTCATTCCGGACAGTTCCCTGTCCATATCCAAACCCCAGGGCTCGATGACCTCTCCCCTTATAGCATAGAATCCATTTTGTCGTGTCAATACCAGGACGTCCCCGTCGAGTTCGAACATGTTTACCACCTCATCTTCCCTGAACACCGGAGTGTTGAATTTAAGAGTGGCTATTCCATTCTCAATACTGAATAGGCCCTCTCCGGGTCTCTGGAAATATACAGTCTGTCCTATAGTAAAGATTCCCGGAAGGGATGAATCCGTTTCTACCCAGTTCAAGGTTTGTTCATCCAGATCGAAGGTATATATGCGGTTGAGCGAATGAAAAACCAATAAGCGGTCGAGCTTCAGAATATTCCAGAATTCTTCATCGGGAAGTATTTTTTCCCTGATGCTGTTGGAGAGGGAGGTATATTCGAGGTGGCCGATTGCATTTCGTTCCCAAAATCCAAACTCTCTGAACCCTCCTGTATAGATCTTCTCATCGAAAACGCGGACAGACCTTACTATGCTTTCATTGGGCAGGGGATAAAGACTCCAGTGTGCGCCATTGAATTCGAGCAGTCCCTGGCTATTGGCAATATACAGGATCTTACCGGCGTCCTGGGCGACATCCCAGTTCTGGTTCTCTCCCCCGTATTGGGCAGGGGTGAAATTCTGCAAAGGCGGGATACCCTGTGCGGTGCAGGTAATACCAAAAGAGATCAATATGATAAGGAGAGTAAGCCTCAACTGGAAAGCTTTAAATACAGCTGTCTGTATAGATCCCTGAGGAATAGAGATCACCGGAATATTCTGTTCAGACCAGTTCTGCACTCAGACCGGCCTGTAGTAATTTAGTGCACCTCGGTTTCAGATCGTCGTATTCTCCTGTCTTGACGGTGCATTTGCCATTGTAGTGAACGATGAGAGAACACTGTTCTGCCTGTTCGGGGGTGTGATCGCAGACACTGATTAGCGTCTCAATAACGTGATCAAAGGTGTTCACATCATCGTTGAAGAGGACGATCTCATGTTGTTTAACCGTTACTTCTTCGAGCAATACCTCTTCTGAGAATTTTTCTTTTTGACCCATAGCCGAGAATTTTTACTAATATAATAATTTTTCGGACTTGCGAATTCGGGGCTAATCGATTGAATCGTCCCGTAGAATCTAGGAGTATTTGAATACGCACAGGTTAACCCAAGAGAAACTTCACGGCTACCCAGGAATTCCTTTCCTTTTTGTTGTCGAGCTTTAATCCGTGTGCATTACAGTGGGCAGTAATACTTTTCAGATCGTTGTCGTAAAATCCACTCAGCAGCAAACACCCTCCAGCTTCCAGGTGATCCACATATACAGGGATATCATCGATCAATACATTCCTGTTGATATTCGCCAGTATCAGGTCGTATTTCTTTTGCGGAATGGCAGAGGAGTCACCCTGATAGACCCTGATCCTTTCCTGCCCGTTTTTCTCAGCATTCTCCAAAGCATTCTCATAACTCCAGGGATCAATGTCAACAGCATCGATCTCTGAGGCCCCCTTCATGGATGCAAGAATAGCCAGCACTGCGGTTCCACACCCCATATCCAGCACGGTTTTTCCTGCCAGGTCCATATCCAGGAGGAATTCCAGCATCATATGCGTGGTTGCATGGTGTCCGGTACCAAAGCTCATCTTGGGTTCGATCAGGATGTCGAACTGCACATCTTTTTGTATGTGGAATGGGGCCCGAACCCGGCACCTTTCATCTATCTCGATGGGCTCGAAGTGGGTCTCCCATCGTTCATTCCAGTTTTCGGGAGGGATTTCCTGCCATCGGTAGGAAACCTCGAAAGCAGGATTTTCAAGCAGGTGCACCTCCTTTAAAAGTTCCTCCCGCCAGTCGGTCTTACGCACGTAGGCTTTTAATCCGTTTTCTGTCTCCTCAAAACTCTCAAAAGGGAGGGCAGACAATTCGGCCAGCAGAATGTCTCTGCCGGGATCGGCAGGATTGACTTTAAAAGTGTATTCAAGATAGGGATAGCTCATTTCTATCGGGCTGCAGCCACAATGGCTGCGAAATCGGCAGCGACCAGAGACGCTCCTCCGATGAGTCCGCCATCCACATCGACTTTGGAAAAGATCTCTTCGGCATTCCCGGGTTTGACGCTCCCTCCGTACAGGATGGTCACCCCCTGGGCAATATCATCGCTATAAGTACGGGCGATCGTCTTGCGGATAAAGGCGTGCATTTCCTGGGCCTGTTCGGGAGAAGCGGTCTCACCGGTACCGATGGCCCATACGGGTTCATAGGCAAGGACGATGTGTTTCCAGGAAGCAGCCTTCAAATGGAAGAGCGCATTCTTCAATTGGCTCTCCACCACCTTAAAATGCTCTCCGCTTTTGCGTTGTTCGAGTTCTTCCCCAAAACAAAAGATGATCCGCATCCCTGCCTTTAAAGCGGCGTCCACTTTTTTTGCCAGGAGGCTGTCGTCCTCACCAAAATAGGCACGTCTCTCGGAATGACCCAGTATGACCGTACTCACCCCTATTGATTTGAGCATGTCTGCCGAGATCTCCCCTGTATAGGCCCCGCTCTCTGCGAAGTGCATATTCTGTGCTGCGACCTGTATAAAAGAGCCCTTGAGTTTACCTGCAGATTCGGCCAGATTCACAAAGGTAGGAGCGATGATCACCTCCGCATCCGATTTTTTTATGGCAGTTTTCAATTCCGAAATAAGTTGGGCTGTCTCCTCCCTGTTCTTATTCATTTTCCAGTTGCCGGCTACTATTTTTCTTCTCATGGTGCTGTTGATTTCATTTAGTTGAAAGTGAGTTCGTCCAGGTCGTTAAAATGGACTTTCTCCCTGATGGTTCCTTTTTCCAGGACCAGGACTCCCGGGTTCGACCTGATTATGGTCTTCAGGGCGGTCTCATCGGTAAAGTAAAATTGGAAGTTCAGTTGAAACTCGTCTATATATCTTTTGCTCAAGGCCTCGTTGGATGCAGATACTCCTATCACCTTGTAGCCCTTATCCAGGGCCCTGTCGGTTATCTCTTTTATGCTGTCGAATGCACCGACGTCACTCTTGGCCAGATCGTATGCCACAACCATGACCAGCCTGGGTACTGCCATGAATTCGGCCGCCCTGTCTTCTCCGTCTTCTTCTATAGTGAAGTCGTGGATAGGAGGCTCATATCCTTTTTGGATCTCTTTCGTCTCCACCCCGATGAATTCTCCATCAACGGTGGGATACTCCCCATTAGTCACTATGGTTTTCTCCGTTCCATTCACGTCGAAGGTCCAGGCGTATTCGAAGATCGCTTTAGGGGCATCAGGAGGAACCACCATGCCATCAGGTATATTGGCTCCAATTTTATAGGGCCTGAAATCCAATGCAGGTAAGTGGTTGATCACCTGGTTCACAAAAAGGCTACAAGCTATTATGGATGCAAGAACCACCGCGAGGGAGATCCTGGTACTGAAGATCGGGACTATGTGTTTTTGACCATAGAGCAGGAGCAGGATAAGGAACAGCAGGACCACATCCTTGCTAAACGATTCCCAGGGGGTTAGCTTAATCGCATCCCCAAAACACCCGCAATCCGTGACCTTGTTAAAATAGGCCGAATAGAAGGTCAGGAAGGTAAAAAATACGATCATCCCCAGTAAACTCCACAGAGTGATGCGCTTCTGATACCCTAGCAGCAGGAGTACACCCAGCACTACTTCCAGAATAACCAGAAAAATGGCCATGGCGAGTGCATATGGAGTAAAAAACGGCAGATCGAGTACGGCCGGACTAAAATACTCTTCGAGTTTAAAGGAGAACCCCACAGGGTCGTTTAGCTTGATCAATCCTGAAAGAATGAACAGGACTCCGACAAAAATTCTTGATAGGGTGATTACGATCTTCACAATATATGCTATATCATGCGGTTTCTTCCTCCAGGTGGATCATGGCAAAGACCGCGTAGTTGATAATATCCTGGTAATTGGCAGCGATGCCTTCACTGACAAGGGTGACCCCCTGATTGTCTTCTATTTGTTTTACCCGGAGCAGTTTTTGCAGGATAAGGTCGGTGAGTGAACTCACCCTCATATCCCTCCAGGCCTCCCCGTAGTCATGGTTCTTGTCTTCCATCAGGCTCTTGGTCTCTTTGGCAAACCGGTCGTACAGTCCGGATGCCTCTGAAGGGGAGAGGTCCGGCTGTTCCACCACCCCTTTTTCAATCTGAATAAGGGCCATGATGGAGTAATTGATGATCCCGATAAACTCTGAACGCTCATCCTCATCAACCTTACGAACCTCCTTCTCCTGCAGGCTGCGTATCCGCTGAGCCTTGATAAAGATCTGATCTGTGAGGGAGGGAAGCCGCAAAATACGCCAGGCACTCCCGTAGTCCTTCATTTTCTTATCGAACAACTCCTTACACCGGGTAATTACCGAGTCGTATTGTTCAGAAGTATGCTGCATATCCTGCTATTTTGCGTACATTTCGATCCCAAAAGCATCGGCTTCAAAGGTCGGTGTTTAATCTAAATCGGCAAAATGAATTCTCGCAGAACACTGCGCGCTTACCTATGATGACCCTGAACTGCAAAGGACAACTGATCGATCTTAACACTCCCAAGGTCATGGGGATCTTAAACCTGACTCCCGATTCATTCTACGACGGCGGGAAGTACAAGGACGAAAAGAGCATTCTCTCACAAACGGAAAAGATGCTTGAGGAGGGTGCAACCTTCGTAGATGCCGGTGCTTACAGCTCGAGGCCGGGGGCAGAGGATATTCCAGTAGAAGAGGAATTACGTCGTATTGTCCCGGTGTTAGAACTCCTGCTGAAGCATTTTCCGGACATCCTGGTCAGCATAGATACCTTCAGGAGCAGGGTTGCGAAAGAAACCCTGAATACGGGTGCGGCTCTGATCAACGACATTTCGGCCGGCCATCTGGATCCGGAAATGATGGAGACGGTCGCAAAGGCACGGGTCCCCTATATCATGATGCACATGAAGGGAAATCCCCGTACGATGAAGGATTTAAATACGTACACTGATCTGATCGAGGATATCCGTTTCTATTTTTCGGAACGATTGGCTGCAGCCAGGGCTCTCGGGATACACGACCTGGTGATCGATCCCGGTTTCGGATTTGCCAAAAATATCGCTCAGAATTACGAATTGCTGAGGCAGCTGTCACTGTTCAATACCTTTGGGATACCTGTCCTGGCCGGCCTGAGCCGCAAGTCCATGATCTACAAGGTGCTCGGAGGAACACCGGCGGAAGCTCTGAATGGCACCACTGCCCTGAATATGGTGGCCCTTCAGGGAGGGGCAAATATCCTCAGGGTTCACGATGTAAAGGAAGCTGAGGAATGTGTGTCCCTGTATCGCAAACTAAGTGATGCCAGCCTGTAGGCTGGAATCCACTATTTTTTCTAATTTTACAAAAACGACCGGATTGGACTTTCTGAATTTTCTGGATTTCAAGATTACAGACTTCCTGGATATCCTTCTTGTCGCCATACTCCTCTACTACATCTATAAGCTGGTTCGCGGCACTGCCGCTGTCAATATTTTCCTTGGGATCGTATTTATCTGGGCTTTCTGGAAGCTCACCCAGTTACTGGGCATGAAGATGATCAGCAGTGTGGTGGGTGGTTTTATGCAGGTTGGATTGATCGCTCTGATCGTGGTCTTCCAGCAGGAGATCCGCAAATTCCTCCTGATGATCGGTTCTACAAATCTCGCCAATAAACGCAATTTTGGGAAGCGCTTCAGTTTTTTAAAACAGGATGGGATCGACCCGGACCTGAGGGTGGGAGTAGTGATTGAAGCCTGTGAGAAAATGTCGAAAAGTCGAACCGGGGCCATCCTGGTCATCGAGCGAAACAATTCCCTGGATTTCATAAAATCCTCGGGCGACAGGATGAATGCGGAGGTCAACCTGCCTATCCTGGAGAGTATCTTTTTCAAGAACAGTCCCCTGCACGACGGCGCTGCCATCATCCGTGGTAACCGCATCATCGCCACCCGGGTGATCCTCCCCCTGTCGCAGGAACGCAATATCCCTCTGAGATTTGGCCTCAGGCACAGAGCGGCTATCGGGATCACTGAAAAGACAGATGCCCTGGCCCTGGTGATCAGTGAAGAGACCGGCAGCATTTCCTACATTAAGAACGGGGAATTTATCATCTATAAAGACTTGCGGGAATTGGAGACCCTTATCAAAAAAGACTTGCTCTAGTATGATTTGCAAAAATTGCGAGAAGCCCCTGACCTCTGAATCCAATTTTTGTTCGTTTTGCGGAGCCAAAGTGATCTTGAATCGCCTGACCTTCAGAAACCTGACCTATGAGATCTCCCAACGCGTTTTTGACTTGGACAACTCATTTTTCCGGACTTTTGCTCAGTTAATTGTCCGGCCAGAGATGGTGATCGATTCTTATATTCAGGGGGTTCGAAGAAGGTTCCTCAACCCCATTAGCCATCTCGGGATCGCTCTGACATTGTCCGGGATCATCATCTTTGTGATGCAGAAGGTCATGACCCCGGAGATGTTCTTTGCCTACGGGCGACAGCTCCCTGAAGAGGTGGCCGGAAAACTTTACAATTCAATTTACGATTACTCTTCCCTGTTTTTTATCCTCTACATCCCGGTATTTGCGGTCGCGGGCTACCTGACCTTCAACCGCAAGGACTATCTGCTTTCGGAATATATCATCGCCTACATCTACATCCTTTCTCAGTGGAGTATCTTCCTTTTTCCGATTTCCCTGATGGTCCTGATTTTTGCGCCTACATCTTATATCGACCTGAGCTTCCCGACTCTTTTCATTATGATCGGGTACAGTGTCTTCGCCATGCAGAGGATTCATCGGTACGCAGCCGCGGCTGCCACACTAAGGGCGATCTTGTTTTTTATCCTGACTGCGATAGGGTATATCGGCATCATCATCCTTTTCTACATCGTCATGTTTATGACGGGTACACTGGAACTACAGGATTTTGCGCCTCAGCAATAGGGGATCAGGCTACGTTTTCCTCCTCTGCAAGGAACTGGGCTTCATAAAGCTTGGAATAGTATCCGTCTGTCTTGAGCAGTTCTTTGTGGGTTCCTATCTCCACGATCCTTCCGGCATCCATGACGATGATCTTGTCTGCTTTTTTAACTGTGGCCAGGCGGTGTGCTATGATGATTGAAGTACGTCCTTCCGTGATCTTGTCCGTGGCTTTCTGGATCAGTTGCTCGGTGTAGGTATCCACGGAAGAGGTGGCTTCGTCCAGCACCAGGATACTGGGGTTGGTGACATAGGCCCTGAGGAAGGCGATCAGTTGGCGCTGACCGCTGGAGAGCATGGTACCCCGTTCTTTCACATTGTACTGGTAGCCCCCCGGCAGGGTGGTAATGAAGTCGTGTACCCCGATGCGCTTTGCGGCCTCCTCAATGGTCTCCGTGGTGATGGAATCATCCTTCAGGGTGATGTTGTTGGCAATGGTATCCGCAAAGAGGAAGACATCTTGCAAGACGATAGCGATGTTCTTTCTCAGGGAGGAGAGGGTGTATGTTCGTATATCGACTCCATCCACACAGATGCTCCCGCTGTTGATCTCGTAAAATCGGTTGAGGAGGTTGATGATGGTCGATTTACCCGCTCCTGTAGACCCAACTATGGCGACGGTCTCCCCTGCTTTTGCCTCAAATGAGATTCCGTGAAGCACTTCTTCGTCTTCCAGGTATCCGAAGCGCACATCTTTAAAACTGATGTCACCGGAAACGGGTTTCTTTTCATAAGTACCGTCATCCTGAATTCTGCTGTCCGTGTCTAGGATCTTGAATACCCTGTTGGCTGCCACCATCCCCATTTGGAGGGTGTTGAACTTATCTGCGATCTGCCGGAGCGGGCGAAAGAGCATTTCAATGTAGAGAATGAAAGCAAAAATAGTTCCGGCAAGGTCGACCTCGATATTGGCGATATTCCGCAGTCCCCCGTACCATACTACCAGTCCGATCGCAATTGAGGTCACGATCTCCGCAACGGGAAAGAAGAAGGAGTTGTACCAGACCGTCTTGAGCCAGGCATCCTGGTGTTTTTTGTTGATCTCCCTGAACTTTTCGCTTTCGATCTTCTCACGGTTGAACAGTTGTACGATCTTCATACCGGTTATGCGTTCCTGCACAAAGGAATTCAGGTTGGAGACCTGGGCCCTCACCTCGATAAAGGCCACTTTCATGGCTTTCTGGAAGAGTCGGGTTGCGTAGAGGATAACCGGCAGGATGGCGAAGACCATAAGGGCCAGCCTCCAGTTCATATAGACCATCATACTGGCCGCTGCCAGCATTTTCAGGAGGTCCGAAACAATGGTAAAAAAACCCTGACTAAAGATCTCCCCTATGCGCTGCATATCGGCTACCGCCCTTGTGACCAGCACCCCTATGGATGAATTGTCAAAATATTTCATCTTGAAACCCAGCATCCTCTTGAAAAGCAGGACGCGGATATCACGGATGACGGATTCTCCCAGCCAGTTGGCGTAGTAGTTGAAAAGCAGCTGGAAGATCACCTGGCCCAGGAGGACGCCCAGCATGGCAAGGGAAAGCCACAGGAGCAGGTCCATATCCTTTAGGCTGATCGCATCATCGATGATGTTCCGAAGGATATAGGGCGTAAGTACGGCAAAGAAGGTCAGCAGTATACCTGCCAGTGCAACCCCGTAAAAGGTGACCCTGTACGGCCTGGTCTGGGCGATCAGGCGTTTAAAGAGACGGTAATCAAAGGCTTTGCCGGTTTCTTTATCCATGAATTTGAAATAGGGATTCCGGGTATGAAATCCTCGTCAAATATAGCCCTTTTGCGGGCACGGAAACCCCGGCTTCACTCCTGTTCCTGCTTTTTATAATATGATTAACATCTTCTACTGCCGATTTACCCAAACCTACATCCAGCAGCGTACCGACGATAGCGCGGACCATATTCCTAAGGAACCTGTCTGCGGTGATCCTGAAAACCAGCCTGTCTTCCTGTTCACTCCAGCTTGCTTCCTTGAGGTGGCAGACATAGGTCTTTACGTCTGTATTCGACTTGGAGAAGCATTCAAAGTCGGTGTGTTTGAGCAATTCGGCACAGGCGAGATTCATTGCCTGTACATCCAGGGGAAGATGGACATAATGTGCCCAGTTGAACAAAAAAGGGTCTTTGCGCTGCACCACCACGTATTCATAGGTGCGCTCCAGGGCATCGAAGCGGGCATGAGCATTGGGAATTACGGGCAGGATTCGCTTTACGGAAATGTCCTCAGGAAGAAAGGAGTTCAGCCTGTGGACCAAGTCTGCGTAATCCGGAGCTTCATCCAGATCGAAATGTGCAAAGAGCTGGCGAGCATGTACCCCGGCATCTGTTCTTCCCGCACCCACGAGCTTTACCTCAGATCTCAACAGGGTAGACATGGCTTCCTCCATGGTCTGCTGGATGCTGATGGCCTTGGGCTGGCGTTGCCATCCATGGTAGGCACTGCCGTCATAGGAAAACTCAATAAAATATCTCAAAGTGAAATTCTATTTTTGTAACGCACAAATATACCCCTAAAATGACCAAAATCTTATTGCTCTCAGACACGCACGGATATTTGGACGAGGCGATCTGCAAGTACGCCCGCCAGGCCGATGAGATCTGGCATGCAGGGGACATAGGCACCATAGAGGTAACAGACCGGCTATCAGCAATCAAGCCCCTGAGGGCCGTTTACGGGAATATAGACAATGCGGTCCTGCAAAGGGAATTTCCTCTCGATGCGCGTTTTACCTGTGAAGGTGTCGACGTGTGGATGACCCATATTGGAGGGTATCCCAACCGGTACAGCCCCAGGATAAAACGCGAAATTGCCGAAAATCCTCCTAAGCTGTTTATCAGCGGCCATTCTCATATCCTGAAGGTGATGTGGGACAAAAAACTGGAATTGCTGCATATGAATCCCGGAGCCTGCGGGAAACAGGGCTTTCACCAGGTTCGGACCATGCTTCGGTTTGTGATTGATGGCAGTGAAATCAAAGATCTCGAGGTAATAGAACTCGGCAAGAGATAAGGGGAGCTGACCAAATTCTTAAAATGCAAAAAACCCCGGTTTGGACACCGGGGTTTCACGCACTAATACTACTAAGATGTTAGGTTTAACGTAAGCGGTCAACAGATTTTACAAGATCCTCATCCTTTTTGATGGCCCTGTTGGCCAGGACCAGTAAAACGATAGAAAAAACAGGAATCAGCATCCCAATACCCTTCTCCGAGACCTGAGCCCCTCCGGATAAGTTTAGCGACCGGTAAACGAAAAATCCCAGTAAAAAAAGATTCACTATCATGTTGAAGCGGTTCAGTACGAACTGGCTTTTTCTGTCCTTGTACTTAAAAATGGCAAGGGCAGCCAAAACTGCTGTCCCGTAAAAGGCCAGCGAAACCGCGATTTCATTCTTTGCAAATACAACCCCGTTATCAGTATCTGTCCACAGCGAAACCCAGAAGGGCAGTACGGCCCCGAGGAGGATGACTCCTATTAAGTAGAGAGTCTGTATGCGCTGGATCATGTACTAAAGGGTTTTTAGCCCTGCAAAAATAAAGGTCTTTTTAAATATTAACCACCAAATATTCAAAATATTTTGTAATTTTGAAGCGTTATCTCAGATAGCACTTACCCACTGGGAATCCATTCCCATGTTAATCCAAGTATCAATACTTCGAATTTTTAGATCTACGTATAACTTATTCAAAACTCAATGTTTGAGATTTCCGATTTAAAGGCAATGAAGCTACCTGAGCTTCAGAGTATTGCCGAAAACCTCAAAGTTCCCAAGTTCAAAACCCTCAAAAAATTAGATCTGGTCTATCAGATCCTCGACCTCCAGGCCAGCAATCCCAAAATGGTGAAAGAAAACGCCGAGATTGTTGAGAGTGCTGCTCCCCAGGAGCGCAAAAGGGAACGCAAACCAAGGCCCAGAAAGACCCGCAATGAAGGCGGTGGTGAGGCACAAGATTCCGGTACGCAACCCCAGAGCAGAGAAAGCAAGGCTCCAGAAAGCTCCGATGAAGCCGGAAAGAAAGACCACCAAAAAAAGGAACATTCTAAAAGAGACCATAAAAAGAAAGAATCTTCCTCCCATTCAGGCAAGTCACAGAATACCAACAAATCACACCACCAGAATAACGGGCAGGATAAGAAGTCCCAGAACTACGACAAGGACCTCAAGAACAAATACAAACAACCTGAATACGAATTCGACAGCATCATCGAGAGTGAAGGCGTCCTGGATATCATGTCAGACGGATATGGTTTCCTGAGATCATCGGACTACAACTACCTCTCTTCACCGGATGATATTTATGTCTCCCAGTCTCAGATCCGCCTGTTCGGACTGAAGACAGGGGATACCGTCCTCGGGAATGTAAGACCTCCAAAAGAAGGTGAGAAATATTTCCCGTTGATCAAGGTTTCCAAGATCAACGGACAGGACCCCCAGGTGGTTAGGGATAGGGTGGCTTTTGAGCACCTCACGCCCCTCTTCCCCAGGGAGAAATTCAAGCTAGCAGAAAGGCAGAGCAATATTTCAACCCGTATTATCGATCTCTTTTCTCCTATCGGAAAGGGACAGAGGGGTATGATCGTTTCCCAGCCCAAGACTGGTAAGACCATGTTGCTGAAGGATATCGCCAACGCCATTGCGGCTAACCATCCCGAGGTATACCAGATCATCCTTCTGATCGATGAGCGACCAGAAGAGGTAACCGATATGCAGCGAAATGTAAGAGGTGAGGTAGTTGCCTCTACTTTCGACAAGGAAGCCACGGAACACGTAAGGGTAGCCAACATCGTCCTGGAGAAGGCCAAGCGCCTGGTAGAATGCGGACACGATGTGGTCATCCTGCTCGATTCCATCACCAGGCTCGCAAGGGCTTACAATACCGTTCAGCCTGCCTCCGGAAAAGTACTCAGTGGGGGTGTGGATGCCAATGCACTGCACAAACCCAAGCGTTTCTTCGGTGCCGCCAGGAATATTGAGAACGGGGGATCATTGACGATCATCGCTACGGCCCTGACTGAGACGGGCTCTAAGATGGACGAGGTGATCTTCGAGGAATTCAAGGGAACCGGTAATATGGAGCTGCAGTTAGACCGCAGGATCAGCAACCGAAGGATCTTCCCTGCCATCGACCTCATCTCTTCTTCTACCAGAAGGGACGATCTGTTGCTGGAAGACAACGTGATCCAGCGTATGTGGATCATGAGGAAGTACCTGGCCGATATGAATCCCATAGAAGCTATGGAATTCATGGAACAGCGTATTAAGCAGACCAAGAACAACGAAGAATTCCTGATGACGATGAGTCAGTAGGTTTTCCTTATAAAATCAAGATCCCGGTGCAGCAATGTCCCGGGATTTTTTTGTTAAATAGAATCTGAAAATAAAGGGAATAAAAAACCCGGCTGCAGGGCCGGGTTTTTACCATTGAGGATATTTTATTAGAGGGTATTCACCATTCTGGTGAGCTTGCTCTTCAGGTTGGCGGCTTTGTTATCGTGGATGATATTTCTCTTCGCCAGTTTATCGATCATACTGACCACAGAAGGCAAAAGGGCATTGGCCTTTTTCTTGTCAGACTCGTTGCGCAATTTCTTGATCGCGTTACGCGTGGTCTTGTGCTGGTACCTGTTGCGCAGGCGCACTGCTTCATTCCTTCTGATTCTCTTTAATGCCGACTTGTGATTTGCCATCTTGTTATAATTAATGTTTTCAGCCGCCTTCCCGGCGGATTCCCAGTAGCCCGTAGGGGAATCGAACCCCTGTTACCAGGATGAAAACCTGGCGTCCTAACCCCTAGACGAACGGGCCAAAATTCAATATATCAACGGCGTGATCCTAATGATCTGCCTTGTAGCCCGTAGGGGAATCGAACCCCTGTTACCAGGATGAAAACCTGGCGTCCTAACCCCTAGACGAACGGGCCATAGGTTTGCGCAATTGCGGATGCAAAAATACAATTATTTTTTACTACCACAACACCCACCGATTATTTTTTGAAGGGCACTTAGTAGGCCTTGGCGAATATCACCCTTTGGGAGGAAGGCTTTCCGGTAACCATACATTTCCCTTCTTCCTTTCCGTCACTAAGCGGGATACAGCGTATGGTGGCCTTGGTCTCCTCCTTGATCCTTTCCTCAGTCTCGGCTGTCCCGTCCCAGTGGGCCAGGAAAAAGCCGCCTTTAGACTCGAGCAGGGTTTTGAATTCATCGTATGAATCCACCCTTGTAATGTGCTCATCCCTGTAATCCAATGCCCTGTTATAGATATTCTCCTGTATCTTTTCCAGTAATTCCTCTATGTGAGTGATCACCTCAGAGGCTTTAACCGTTTCCTTTTCCAGGGTGTCTCTCCGAGCCACTTCAAAGGTTTCATTCTGCAGGTCGCGTTGTCCTATGGCCAGCCTCACCGGCACCCCTTTCAGTTCGTATTCATTAAACTTGAAGCCGGGCTTATGCGTATCCCTGTCATCGTATTTAACGGAGATTCCTTTCGACCTCAATTCTTTTACCAGAGGATCCACTTTTTCCGAAATAGCCTCCAATTGATCCATTCCCTTGTAGATGGGTACGATCACCACCTGAATGGGAGCTAGTTTTGGGGGAAGCACCAGACCATTGTCATCACTGTGGGTCATGATCAGCGCACCCATGAGTCGGGTTGAAACCCCCCATGAGGTCGCCCAAACATAATCCTGCTGTCCTTCCTTGTTGGCAAATTTGACGTCGAATGCTTTGGCGAAATTCTGGCCAAGAAAGTGGGAAGTACCCGCCTGCAGCGCCTTTCCGTCCTGCATGAGGGCCTCGATGCAATACGTTTCAACAGCCCCGGCAAATCGTTCCACTTCGGTCTTGGTCCCTTTGATTACAGGAACCGCCATATGGTTCTCGGCAAAATCGGCATAGATGTCCAATATTTTTTCAGCCTCTTCAATGGCCTCCTGTTCCGTGGCATGGGCCGTATGCCCTTCCTGCCAGAGGAATTCCGCAGTCCTCAAAAAGAGTCGGGTCCGCATTTCCCATCTGACCACATTGGCCCACTGGTTGATCAGCAGGGGCAGGTCTCGGTACGACTGTATCCAGCGCCTGTAGGTATCCCAGATGATCGTTTCTGAAGTAGGCCTTACGATCAGTTCCTCTTCAAGTTTGGCCTCGGGGTCTACTATTATTCCGCTGCCGTCTTCGGCATTCTTTAGCCTGTAATGGGTAACCACGGCACATTCCTTGGCGAAACCTTCCACATGGCTGGCTTCTTTGCTCAGGTAGGATTTCGGTATGAAAATGGGGAAATAGGCATTCTCATGCCCGGTCTCCTTGAACATCTTGTCCAACCCAGCCTGCATTTTTTCCCAGATAGCATACCCGTAGGGTTTGATCACCATACACCCCCTCACACCCGAATTCTCGGCCAGGTCAGCCTTGATCACGAGCTCATTATACCATTTGGAATAATCTTCCTTTCGCGTCGTTAAATTTTTACCCATTTAGTATACTTTGGCACAAAACTTGCAACTTATTTCAAGAATAGTTGGGCAAAACTAACTATTTTTAAAATGTTCAACAATATAAATTTACACCCATGATAGTTTCCTTACCCCTCCTAAAAAACCTGAAAAAAGCCGTCCTGGGCCTACTGGGCATCGGGCTGGTTTCCTGTGGTTCCTATCAGCAGGCATCGTACTACGACAATGACGGAATTTACGGTTCAGGAGTAGAGCAGCGCACCGTGTACAATACGCCGAGAACGGTTGAAAGACCGGCGAGACAGGCGGACGATGGAATTTACGGAGACTACTTCGGCAGGAGAGCAGAGGAAATAGACCAGTATATGGACAGTGAGATCTTCACTGACGTGGATTCTTACTACAGCGGGGTTGAGGAAGACAGCCTTGCCATCATGAGAGACTCAGACTATTTTAATTCTGACGAAACCTATGCCGGTAATCCCGGCTGGGGAGATAACCCTACCAATGTGGTCATCAATATCAATGACAATTGGGGATGGAATCCCATC
The DNA here is from genome assembly GCF_014638095.1 of Muriicola marianensis. Lineage (GTDB taxonomy): Bacteria > Bacteroidota > Bacteroidia > Flavobacteriales > Flavobacteriaceae > Muriicola > Muriicola marianensis. The sequence goes on along the minus strand of NZ_BMFH01000002.1, from coordinate 197,457 downwards.
TGGGCCGATCCTTTCTGGGGATACAGCGGCTGGTACTGGGGTGGCCTTTACAGTCCATGGAGATGGAACAACTGGGGCTGGGGCTGGAACAACTGGGGCTGGAACAACTGGGGTTGGGGCTGGAATCGCTGGAACTGGGGCTGGAATCGCTGGAACTGGGGTTGGGGCTGGAACAACTGGGGTTGGGGCGGTGCCTGGGCCTGGAACGGCTGGGGCTGGAATAACTGGGGCTGGGGCGGATATTACGGATATCCCTATAACAGCCGCTTTGGATACAACAGGTCTCGCAGAGGTTTCTACAATAACAATTCCCTGGCAGCCAATTCCTTCAGGGGCAGGTCTAATCTGAATACACCCCGTGGAAATACCCGATTGAGGGATAGCGGAAGGTCTAACCTGAGTTCCAGGAATGGGGTGAGGAGTTCTTCTACCTACAGAGGAGGTACCACTGCCAGGCGATCGGTCAGTGCCGACGCGATCAGCAGGAACAGGAGTTACCGCACCAGCAGAAGCTCGCGTGTGTCTCCTAATTACAACAGAAGTTCTGCGCAAGGCAGGTACAACGGATATTCTTCATCCAGGAACAATATATACAGAAGAAGCAGCGGGACTACCGCAAGGCCATCTTCTAACAGAAGTTACCGTTCGTCCGGGACCCCCAGATCGTCGGGTTACTCAAGATCCTCATCCGGGATCAGGAGTTCACGCAGCAGCGGTGCTTACAGAAGCTCGAGAAGTTCCGGCAGCAGAAGCTCCGGCAGTTTCAGGAGTTCGGGAAGCAGCAGTCGAAGCTCGGGTAGTTTCAGGAGTTCAGGCGGTAGCAGCCGAAGCTCAGGAAGCATGAGAAGCTCCGGTGGCGGCCGATCTTCCAGCGGTATGCGAAGCGGAGGAGGCAGGTCTTCAGGAGGAAGATCTTCTGGCCGAGGCGGCAGGATGTAAAAATCCCATTTATTTTTCACTCTTAAAATCAGGTACAATGAAAAGATTTCTAACGTTCATTATGGGTTTGTCATGCCTGGCCATATCGGCTCAGAACATCGATGACGTATTGAGATACAGCACAGAAAACCTCCAGGGAACGGCCCGCTTCCAGGGAATGGCCGGTGCATTCGGGGCCCTGGGAGGAGATATGTCTGCCCTTAATATCAATCCCGCAGGTTCCGCTGTTTTCGCCAACAGCCTTTTTACCATAACCGGGGCCAATTACCATCAGAATAACGAATCCACCTACTTTGGTTCACCTGCCACCGAGGTCCGGAATTCGGTCGATATCAGTCAGCTCGGAGGCGTATTCGTCTTTAAGAGCCGTAATCCCAATACCCCCTGGCAAAAGATCTCCCTGGCCCTCAACTACGATATGGCGAGGAATTTTGACAATGAGGTCTTCGTCAATGGAAACGGCAATCAGGGAATCGACAATTACTTTCTGAATTTTGCCCAGGGAGTCCCTTTCGGATCTCTCCTGATACAGGACGGTGAATTTATCGAAGAGGCATATCTCGACATAGGTGCCAACCTCGGATTCAGGGAGCAGCAGGCTTTCCTGGGGTATTACGGTGGAGTGATCGACCCGGTGGATGAAACCGACAACAACAATACTGCATATGTATCCAATGCCGTTTACAATAATGTCGACCAGCAATACTTTAAGCGGACCAACGGGTACAACAGCAAACTCACTGTGAATTTAGCCGGTCAGTACCAACAGAATCTCTTTCTCGGAGCTTCCCTGAACTTCCACGATGTGCTATTCGACCAGTATACAGAATTCACCGAGACGGGATACGATGCCAGCTCCCCTGTCAGCTTTGTCAACTTCGACAACTACCTGCGTACAGAGGGATCAGGTTTTTCCTTCAGCCTGGGGGCCATCGCGGTGATGAACGAAAACGTACGAATAGGTGGTAGTTACCAGTCGCCTACCTGGTACAGACTCCTGGACGATACCTCACAGAGAATCAATTCGGACCTGGCCGACTCAGAGATCGGTTTTATCGATTTCAACGTGGTCAACCTCTTTGACGAGTACAGGATCAAAACTCCGGCCAAGCTTACAGGAAGCCTGGCGATCGTCTTCGGACCCCAGGGCCTGATCAGTTTCGATTACGGATACCAGGATATGGCTGAGGCCGAATTACGCCCTGTATCCGACCCTGCTTTCAGTGATGAGAATACATTTATCGCTTCCCAGCTTGGACAGGTTAACACCTACCGTATCGGAGGGGAATACAGGATCGAGAACCTGAGCCTGCGAGGGGGGTATCGTTTTGAGAGCAGCCCTTATGAAGACGGTGTTACAGTGGGCGATCTTACGGCATTTTCCTTCGGACTCGGATTTAACTTCGGGGGCAGCAGACTCGACCTCGCCTTCAGCCGAGCAGAACAGAGCCGTCAGAACACCCTCTTTGTCACGGGATTCCCTTCCCCTGCCAATGTGACCAATATCAACACCAACGTTCTGGTAGGTTATACGCTTAATTTATGATAGAAGATTTTGAAAAGATAAAGCCGGCAAATGCCGGCTTTTTTTTATCGTACCAGGGAAAAATGTGTCCTCACGGAATTAGCGACAATGATACCCCCTTCATCACGGGAATAATCCAGCCTGAACCAGTAATCGGAGGAAGGCATGGGCCTCCCGTTAAAGGTGCCGTCCCATCCAATGGTTGTCTCATCTAACTGCTTGAGCAGTTTCCCATAGCGGTCGAAGATAAATACCACCGGGTCTGTAAGCGTCTCTATCCCGAGTATGTTCCAGGCGTCGTGTATCCCGTCTCCGTTCGGGGTAAAGAACTTGGGATATCCCACCACCAGAAAAGGAATGGGATCCGTAAAGCCACAGCCGTTCTTGTCATTGATGATCACCGTATTCTCTCCCGGGGGTACATCGAAGAAGATGGCAGAATCCTGGAATTCACCCCCGTTGATGGCGTATTCGTAGCTTCCGTCACCGTCTACCACGATCTCTATGTTGTTGCTGTCAGAGAGATCGTCCAGAATGATAACTTCCTGGAGGACAGGGGTTCCGTAAAAGGTGATCAGTATATCATCCGTAATGGTCGTTGCGAGGTTCGTGATGATCTCCACAAAATAACGACCGGAATTGGGACTGGTGACCGTGTAAGTCGTCTCTGCAGGTCCGGAAGCAAGTACCTGGTCGATCACTCCGTCATCCTCATAGTCTACACTCCAGGTCACATTGGCAATATCAGGACCAGCAGGAGAATTCAGGGCAGACAGCACGATATCGGGGTCTCCTTCACAGGCTACGATGTCTAGGCCGAGGAACTCGTCCCTCAGGGTACAGTCCAGGGCTGTGTTCTGGTCCTGGTCCACTGAGTACCCCGTAAAGGTTAGCTGGAAAGGTTCGGGGTCTCCATCGAAATTTGTGTTGAAATTATTGATGAGCAGGTAATAGATCTCCCCTTCTTCCACGATAAGCCATTCGTCATAAGTATTCTGGCTTCCCGTGAGGGGTGGGGCACCTTCCTGTCCATTTTCAGGGTTCACTCCCACACCTGTGAAATTGGTGTCATTCACCTCGTAATTACAGCGGATGGGTTGAGCAGTACCGTTGCTAATACTGGCACAGTCCACATCCGGGCCGTAAAGGGCAAAGTCCCATTCTGCGGTGACCGTGCCGCTGGTTCCCGGCAACGCTTCTATGTCGAATCCGATCTGACCCCGGGTCCCGGCTCTGAACACGTACCAGGAAGTATTGTTTTCAATATTGGCCGAACTGACACTGCCTTTCTCCAGGCATCCGCTTTGCCTGATCACATCGGGATCGAAATCATCGATGTCCCCTGCCCCATCGGCAAAAGAGTTGATGGGCGCATCGGCACAGACCGGGATAGCACTGCGACAATCAGGGGAATTCTGGGCGAACAAGCCAACAGACCAAAAACAAAGCAGAAATACACCACAAACTAACGTACGCATAGAATTGAGGGCTAGGGAACAATGTTCGAACAGTATGTATAACTAGATGGGGGTGGATTTAGTATACTTTCAACCCACTTTTTGGCGGTAAATCGATGAACGGTTTACCCAGATAAAAAGGCAGGGTCAACGCCTCAGGGAGAAGTGATTGTTCACGTATTTGGCCTCTACCCGCTGCTCGTTCTCATCGAGGAAGGAGACCTTGAACCAGTAGTCTGAAGAGGGAACGGGTATCCCGTTATAGGTTCCATCCCACCCGAGGTAATCCTCCTCCATCACAAACAACAACTTCCCGAACCTGTCGAAGATCTGTACTACGGGTTCCCGTAGGGTCTCAATACCTACGATCTGCCAGTAGTCATTTGCCCCATCCCCATTCGGGGTGAAGAAAGTGGAAAAGCCCACCACAATGATGGTTTCCGTTACGGTCCCACACCCATTGAGGTCATTGATTGTTACGGTGTGCATCCCCGGGCTCACTTCCCGGAATACAGGCGACGCCTGGAAAGGTCCTTCGTCTAGCCTATACTCAAAATCGCCCTCCACCCCGTTGACGATCTCAACGGTGTTAGCCGTCTGCAAGTCATCAATTAATACCTCGGAGATCAGCGGCGGATCGGAAACGGTTACTGTCACAGTTCTACTCGCAGCACAGGCGAGTCCGCCCGTTGTATTCGTGACGGTAAGGGTATAATCCCCTGGCTGGGTTACGCTGATACTGGGCGTGGTCTCCCCACTGTCCCATTGATAGGTATACTGGGCATTGGGATAGAGTTCTCCAATGAGCTCACCTGATGTATCCTCGCAAATAAAAACCTGATCATCGAAGTTCAGGTCAGGCGTCACCAAACCTTCCAGTGTAAATTGCTCAGTGGCGTCATAACACCTCGGATTGTCAAGGCTGGATACCCTGACATAAATCGTTTCTGTCCCTGATGTGATGGTATAATTCTTAGGCAGGACATTGGTCCCGCTGTCAGCATCGGCCTGGGAGGAGTGATAGCTGACGGAATGTGTAGCCGGGTCCTGGGCACCCAGGGCTTCGGAGTCTTTCTGTTCCAGGTCGAAAGTTCCGTTCTCAACGCATACCGTCTCATCTGCCAAAGGATTTGTCACCGGGGCTATTGAAAAGGCGACCTGTACCTCACTGATGATGTTGGGTGGTGCGGGCATTTCTACCTGTACCCGGTACATGGCCGATGAATTTACAGTTAGCGTAGGAGCGGTTTCCCCTGGGATCACCTGATATCCCATCCCTGTGTCGGTATACCAGGTATACGAAAGGGCATTGGTAGTGGTGGCGTCCAGGATGATCGTTTCATTGTCACAGGCAGCTATGGGTGCACCCAGGAGATTATCGATGATAGAGCAATCCAGAGCATCGTTGGGGTTGGTCTCGAAGATCTGACCTGAGAATTGTATGGAGAAGCCGGAGTTGTTGTTGCTGAAATTATTGATCAGCAGGTAGTAATCCTCTCCCGGTTCTACCTGTATCCACTCCTCGTATTGTACGTTAGCCGTGTTTCCTGTCGGGTCTTCACCCACTCCCATGTAGGCATCCTCATCACTGTTGTCAAAGAAATTACAGCGGACGGGATCGCCCAGTGAATCGCAATCAGAAGCCCGGTACAGGGCAAAATCCCAGTCCTCTGAAGTATCAAAACCGATATTGAATCCCAGCTGGCCGGAAGCCCCGGTCCTGAATCGGTACCAGGCCGAATTAGACTCGATATACCCCGTGATCGTGGGTTCCAGGCAACCGCTTTCAGGGGCATTGTCAAAATCGTCAACACCATAGCCCTGGGTCCCGCCATTTACCGGGGTATTGTTGCAGATGGGGATGGCATTAAGGCAGTCCTCTGCCACCTGAGCACGGACCACATTCAGGGAAAAAAGTAAGAATATCACAAGAAAACCGAGTGGAATTCTCATAAACAGGCCTTGTTTTACATGTAAAACTTAAAAATAGTTGACCCCTTACCTTAACACTAATTTATGTTGTGTAAGGGCCATAATCCCGCGTAAAGTGCCATATTATGTATATCTTTGCCCTTTGAAAAAGACTTGACTTCATGAAATTCAAACGTTCGCTGGAAGACCATTTTGAAGGGGTTGGAGAGGACCATTTTTCCTCATCCGAAGAAACACCGATGAGGCCGGACGCCTTTGTCCTTTCAGACCAGGAGAAAATTGAGCGCATTGAGCAGAGTGTGAGAGACGTTATGCTTACCCTTGGGCTAGACCTGGATGACGACAGCCTGAAAGGCACTCCAAAGCGGGTTGCCAAGATGTATGTGGAAGAGATATTTAGCGGACTCCACCCGGACAGGAAGCCCAAGTCCTCTACTTTCAAGAACAAGTACAAGTACGGGGAAATGCTGGTGGAGAAGAATATTACGGTCTATTCTACCTGCGAACACCATATGTTGCCCATCGTAGGTAAGGCACATATTGCCTATATCTCGGCCGGGACCGTGGTTGGCCTGTCCAAAATGAACCGGATCGTGGACTATTTTGCAAAAAGGCCACAGGTGCAGGAGCGGATGAACATACAGATCGTACGCGAACTACAAAAAGTGCTGGGTACAAAAGACGTGGCCTGTGTGATTGACGCCAAACACCTCTGTGTAAATTCCCGGGGCATACGGGATGTAGACAGCAGTACCGTAACAGCAGAGTACGGTGGCCGATTCAAGGAAGAGGCTATACGCAAGGAGTTTTTGGAATACATAAACATGGATACCACCTTTTAATCCTCGAGGATCCCAATGGCGCTTTATCGAGATCAGCAACTGAAAATATACAATTCACTTACCGGCCAAAAAGAGGTCTTCAAGCCCATCAATGAAGGCCATGTAGGCATGTATGTCTGCGGCCCGACAGTCTACAGCAATGTGCATCTCGGCAACTGCCGCACCTTTATGTCCTTCGACATGATCTTCCGCTATCTGAAACACCTGGAATACAAGGTGAGATATGTGCGTAATATTACAGATGCAGGGCATCTGGAAGATGACGACGCGGGAGAAGGAGAAGACAAGATCGCCAAGAAGGCACGGCTGGAGCAGATAGAACCCATGGAGGTCGTTCAGCGCTATACGGTCGATTTTCACAATATCCTGCAGAAATTCAACCTCTTGCCTCCCAGTATCGAGCCTACGGCTACAGGCCACATTATTGAGCAGATCGAGATCATCAAAGAGATCCTGGAAAAGGGATTTGCTTACGAGACCAACGGATCTGTGTATTTCGACGTCCTTACCTTCAACAAAAGCCATGAATACGGGAAGCTGAGCGGTCGCAAACTGGAGGACATGATCAGCAATACCAGGGAGCTGACAGCCCAGGACGAAAAGCGCAACCCACAGGATTTCGCCCTCTGGAAAAAAGCAGAACCACAGCATATTATGAGGTGGCCCTCTCCCTGGGGTGACGGGTTTCCGGGCTGGCACCTGGAATGCACAGCCATGAGCACAAAGTATTTGGGAGAAACCTTCGACATTCACGGAGGGGGAATGGATCTGAAATTCCCTCACCACGAATGCGAGATCGCCCAGTCTGAAGCATCGACGGGACAGTCCCCGGTGAGATACTGGCTGCATGCCAATATGCTGACCATGAATGGGAAGAAAATGTCAAAATCTACGGGAAATAACATCCTGCCCAATGAGATCTTCTCAGGGGAAAACGACCAGCTGAGCAAGCCCTTCTCCCCTGCTGTGGTGAGGTTCTTTATGATGCAGGCCCACTACACCAGCATCCTCGATCTGAGCGACGAAGCCCTCCTGGCCTCTGAGAAAGGCTATCAGCGGCTCATGGATGCTATCGGCCTCATGGACAGCCTGGTAACCGGCAAGACCTCTGATCTCAACATACAGGACTGGAGAAAACGGTGCTATGACGCCATGAATGACGACTTCAACTCACCTGTCCTAATCGCAGTGCTTTTCGAAGGAGTTAAATACATCAACCAACTCAGGGAAGGCAAAGCAAGCCTTACGGAAGAAGACCTGAATGTGTTGAAGAAAACGATGAATGATTTTGTCTTTGATATCCTCGGACTGGAATCTCAGGCCCAGGACAGTGCAATTTCGGAAAAACTCAGCGGGGTGGTTTCCCTTCTGATCCAGATGAGGAACGAGGCCAGGGCCAGCAAGGATTTTGCCACCTCAGACAAGATCAGGGATGAGCTCTCTGCCATGGGTATTCAGCTTATGGACGGGAAGGAAGGCACTACCTTCAGCATCTCATGAAAAAGATCCTCATCGCTCCCTTTATCTTCCTGGTGAGAGGATACCAGTTACTGATATCACCTTACCTGCCCTCAAGTTGCCGATACACGCCGACATGCTCACAATACACGCTTGAGGCCCTCAGGAAACACGGTCTTTTCAAAGGAGGTTGGCTATCTGTAAAGCGTATTTTCAGTTGCCATCCCTGGGGAGGCAGTGGCTATGACCCTGTGCCCTAGACTGCTGAGATCAAAGGTGGTATTGAATTCTCAGAGAAGCCTTCTAAATCCTTTCCCTCTCTGGGTATTTGTGTATCTTAGGACCCTAAAATGACTTCATGAATTTTTTAGGTTTTATATGGAATCCGGCTGATACGCTGTTCAGGATCGGCTTCCTGCAGATCAAGTACTACAATCTGTTGTGGATCATCGCTTTTGCCCTTGGGTGGTTCATCATGAAACGCATTTACCTCAACGAAAAGAAAACGGTACAGGAACTGGATTCCCTCTTTATCTATACCGTGATCGCTACCATGCTGGGTGCCCGGCTCGGCCATGTGTTCTTCTATGACTGGCCCTATTACTCCCAGCACCTGGTTGAGATACTCCTCCCGATCCGCGAACGTGCCGGTGGCAGTCTGTTTGGGATTATCAGCGGGTATGAGTTCACCGGTTTTACCGGCCTTGCAAGTCACGGAGCCGCCATCGGTATAATTATCGGCATGTATCTCTATGTTCGAAAACACAAGGGCTTTAAAATGCTTTGGGTCCTGGACCGTGTCGTGATCCCTGTATCCATAGGGGCATTTTGCGTCAGGCTGGGGAACTTTTTCAACTCTGAGATCAATGGAAAGATCGTGGATAAATCCTTCCTTTTCGCCACGAAATTCGTGAGGGACAGTGACGACATGCCGGCATCCAATGCCCTGCGCATCACCAAGGAAAAAACGGCAGATGCCGCATACAAGGCTCTGGAGAACAACCCCCAGTTTTCAGAATATCTGGAGGCCATTCCCTACAGACATCCAGCCCAGCTCTACGAGGGGATCAGCTATATTTTTGTCTTTCTCCTCCTGTATTACCTCTATTGGAAGACCGATAAGAAGCATCGTCCGGGGTATTTGTTCGGTCTTTTCCTGGTCCTGTTGTGGACAATCCGGTTCTTTGTGGAATTCGTGAAGAAAAGTCAGGGTGGTTTTGAAGAATCACTCGGACTCCTGTCTACAGGCCAGTGGCTCAGCCTGCCATTTATCCTGATAGGATTTTATTTTATGTTCAAACCTTCAAAAGCATAAAGCTTGCTTAGATTGAAAGTCGCATACTGGTCCTATTTGCTCATCTTTTGTGGTCTTATCCTGGCGACAGCGTGCAAGGACGAACCCAGGAAAGTCGTCACCACAGCCCCCATCACCTTTACAAAAGAAGGTTCCCTTAGCCTATTTAAGGGAGAGACGGATTCCCTGATAACCCGACTCGACATCGAGATCGCTGAAGGAGAATACGAGACCCAGACCGGGCTCATGTACCGGGAAAGCATGGAACAAGGACAGGGAATGCTCTTTGTATTCCCCGAAGAGGCTTACCACAGTTTCTATATGAAGAATACCAGATTTCCGTTAGACATCATCTATATAGACCGGGACTCCGTTGTCGCCAGCATTATAAAGGATGCCCAACCGCTACAGGAGGAAAGCCTGCCATCCACCCAGCCGGTCATGTTTGTCCTGGAAGTGAATGCCGGCCTGAGTGAAGCCTGGGGCCTGCAGGAAGGCGACCGGATACAGTTTACCAGAGAATAGACCTAAAACAAAAAAACTGCCCTTTGCAGGGCAGTTTACAACAGAGAACAATCTTTCCCATAGCACGGGAGATCGGGTTGGGGATCCCGACCCCATATTTTGGATCAGTTCTTTACGAAGATCAGGGTATCCGTGCTTCCGTCTCCTCCACTGATATCGATCAGTTCTATTCTGGTAGATGACCGTGAGACAATGTCCCAGTCGTCTGTCAATTCCTCGAATGCCGGAGGGGCCGAGAAAAAGATATTGAAATCGACATCGTCCATGCTGTCGTAGTCATCGTCATCAGAACTGTCGTCAACGGTCACTGACCAGGTTCCGGTTACCATACTGCTCCCATTGTCTGCAACCAAACTTCCATCTGTATTGAAGGAAAACGTATAACCGCTATAATCGCTGGTCTCATCAGTGCCGGAATCAATGTAACTGCTGACTACCCATGTCCCGGATACAGCCAGGTCAGTGACCGCCTGGGCTACCACAGCAGGGTCCTGCATTTCTTCATCTGTATTGTCTGAAGAGCACTGGGTAAGGAAGAAAGTAAGAGCTGGGAGGGCTAGGGTTAAAAGGATCTTTTTCATGATTTAAAATCTTTATGTAGTTAATTGAAGGTGTTTAAAAAAAAGGGAGATCCAGGCCCTGTGGGGCAATAGAAGGACCTGGACACTCCCTAAAATCATAGGTTAAGGGGCACAGTTACTTCTGAATTCCAGTTCATCATCATTCGCCATTCTCAGGTCGACCTCAAATTCATCCTCATACTGCTCCAATTCGTGCAATGTCCAGTCGGCATTGAAATCACTGAGATCTGGAATATTGATACTCACGGTGATAAAGTTCCCGGACCCACTGCTTTCCCAGGTACCTGTAAAAGTTTCTGTACCGGAATCGGCAGTGACATTACCTTCGGCGTCAAAACTAAAGGTGTATCCCACATACTGATCTGTGAGGTCCATGTCATTTCTCTCCAGGTCTTTTACATACCAGCCGTCGCAACCGGTAATGAAATCAGCCAGGCCTTCAGTGGTACAATTGTCACAGTCGTCATCATTGTAGTCGTAGTCGTCATCTTCGTCACAGTCGTCCTCGGCCTCATCAATAACATCCTCCAGCTGGTCGAGATTAGATACAGAGATCTCAGTACCGTCTGAGAGGATCAGAGTAATGGGGAACTGTACATTTACGATGAGATCCTCATCCAGTTCATCGATAAAGAAATAGAGTTCCTGGTCGCTGTTGATCGTGATGGTATCGACCAGTTCATTGTTGGTATCGAATACGGACACGGTGATAGGATATTCGATATCGATACACTCGATGTCGTCATCGTATTCATTTTCCCCCGAACACTCATCGGCATAGGTCTCAAACTCATCCAGGGAATTGATCGTGATCTCACTGAAATCACTCAGGACAATAACAATGGGAAATTCGATCTCTATGGTGTCTTCATCGTCATCGAACTCATCCAGGATATCCTCCACCGTATCGAGGTCTTCTTCTGAATTTACGGTGAGTTCCATTCCATTGACAACTACAGTAAAAGGAAAAGCCAGAGAAAAGCAATTGGCCTGATCGATTATATTATCGTCAGAACCATCATTCATAGCAGTTCTCTGCATGAGATTGGCTACGGTGGAATTCGCCAGTAGCGCCTGTCCCTGAGGACCTTCGATCAGAACTGATTCTTCTTTCCGGCAGGAGGTGAACACCATTGCGGCGACCAGAATCAGCGAGAATAACTTTACAATTGAATTCATAGCATAATAAGATTTAAATTAAACTGTTTACTCTTAAAACAACTAAGTCCTTATTTCTCCTGAAAAATTTTTGAGAAATTTTAATTTTTATCTTTAACGCTGTCTTACTGAATTTGTTTTGACCCGGGAATTACACGAGAACGTCTGCAAGGATGATACCTTTAAAAGGTTGCATGAACTATATGCCGCCGAACTCCACAACTACCTGTATTACAAATACGGTGAGACCTGCAACCCGGACGACAAGACGCAGGATGCCTTCATTACACTTTGGGAGAACTGTAAGAAAGTGGCCTTCTCCAAGGCACGGGCATTTTTATATAAGGTAGCGAACAACAATGTGCTGAACGATATTAAACACCACAAAGTGGTACTGCGGTATCGCTCGGAAAAACCGGCCGACATCACCAGGGAAGATCCTGAATTTCTGATGCAGAAAGAAGAATACTTCAGGAAGTACCAGCAGGTACTGGCCAAACTTACCGAAGAGCAGCGAGTCGCCTTCCTCCTCAATAAGGTGGAGGGAAAGAAACACGAAGAGATCGCAGAGCTGTTGGGAGTAACCAGAAAGGTCGTGGAGTACCGGATTTACTCGGCATTTGGCATTCTGAAGGAAGAACTGGAAAATTTTCGAATAAAATAATCAGGAATTTCGGATACTGAGTTGTTATATAGGTAAGATCGAGCATCATGGAAGATAAATCCTTGTTGGAAAAATGGCTGAACGATAGCCTCACCGAAGCTGAAAGGGAGACTTTTCAGCAGGAAGAGGCCTATCCTTTTTACGAGCGGTTGATCGCTGATGCTTCGCATTTCAAAGCCTCTCAATTTTCAGAACTATCAGATTTCGAAACCCTCCAAAAGAAGATAAGGACAAGGGAGGTACCGGTCAGAAAGCTGCATCCTACAACCTGGCTCCTCAGGATCGCCAGTGTATTCGTAATAGGGTTCGCCCTGTATTATTTCATTTTATTTCCCTCTGAAGTGAAGGTGGAAACACTCGCGGCCCAAAAGACAACTATAGAGTTACCAGATGAATCACAGGTGGTACTCAACGCCCTGAGTGCGGTTACCTATAACCGAAGGAACTGGGAGGATAACCGAACCCTTGAACTAAAAGGAGAGGCCTTTTTTGATGTGGCCAAAGGATCGAGATTCGATGTGGTCACCCCCCGGGGGACCGTTTCTGTGCTAGGTACGGAATTCAATGTGAAACAGCGTGCGTCTGCCTTTGAGGTGATCTGCTATGAAGGACATGTCAGGGTTGTTTCCGGAACCCAGACAGAGGAATTACGCGCAGGTGAGAGCCTCAGCTTTCTCGATGGCAAAATGACCCGGGGCAGCACCTCTCTAAGTGGGCCCCAATGGAAAGATAATATCAGTGATTTCAGGGAGGTTCCTTTTTCTGAGGTGGTCGCTGAACTCGAAAGGCAGTACAATGTTGAGGTGATTCTCGAAGGTGTATCCGCAAATACACGGTTTACAGGTGGGTTTGTCCATGACGATCTGGAAAACGCCCTGCGTTCCATCACTGAACCCCTGGGCCTGTCATACGACCTCACACAAGAAAACAAGGTGATTCTGAAAACCCGTGAAAAGTAGCCGATTCTTACTTCTTTTTATCATTCTTTGCCTTGGATTTTCCAGCTATTCACAACGAGAACAAGACCCCCTGCCCCTGAAGCAAATCCTGGAGCAGGTTTCGCTTTCTACAGGTTACCGCTTCAACTATGCCTCCGAGGTCGTGGAAGGTTTGCAGCTTATCCCCCCCAAAGAAGAATGGAGTATAGAACAGATCCTGGATTATTTGTCTGAGGAAAGCGGACTCATATTCAACCTGCTACCTGACAATTTTATTTCGATAAAATCCGGAGCCCGACTGTTCTGCGGATATCTCAGGGATCGTAATTCGGGTGACCCTCTCCCTTTTGCTACTGTACAGAGCGCTGTGGGATCAACCATAACTGATGAAAACGGGTATTTTGAAATAGAACTTGGAAGTGCTCAAGGCCTGGTTTCGATTCGCTTTATGGGATACCGGAATCTGGAACAGGAATTCACAAAGAATGAACCGGGCAATTGTGAGGAGATCTTTATGATACCTCAGCAAGTACAACTCGCCGAGATCGTTCTCTATGACTACCTGATCCGTGGGATCGACCAGCTCGATGACGGTTCTTACCAGATCGATTTCGATAGGTTCACCATTCTCCCCGGCCTTATAGAAACAGATGTCCTTCAGGCTGTGCAGGCATTCCCCGGGATTCAAAGCGTCAGTGAAACGGTCTCAGATATCAACATCAGGGGAGGGACTAACGACCAGAACCTGATTTTATGGGACGGGATCAAGATGTATCAGTCGGGTCATTTCTTTGGATTGATCTCCATGTTTAACCCCATGATCACCCAGAACGTCTCCCTTCGGAAGAATGGAACCCCTGCACGTTATACGGATGGGGTCTCGGGCACCATCGATATGGAGACCGATGACAGGATCAATGAAACGTTTTCCGGTTCCCTGGGAGTGAACTTTATCGATGTCAGCGGATTAGTGGACACACCTCTCGGGGCCACGTCCTCCATCCAGGTAGCGGCCCGTAAAGCGATCAACGATTTTGTGGTGAGTCCCACCTATACCGAATACTTCAACAGGATCTCCCAGGATACGGAAGTGGAGAATAATGCCGGAAATGTGATCAATTCTGACCAGAGCTTCGATTTCTATGACACTTCGCTTCGATGGCTGTGGAAGGGATCTGACAAGGACCTGCTGCGGTTTAATTTTATCGTGGCCAGAAACGACCTGGTATTCAATGAAAATGCCAATGTGAATAATACCCCTATCTCGCGTGAAAGCAGCCTCGCACAGGGAACAGTCGCAGGCGGACTCCGATACGAGCGGCGTTGGAATGACAGGATCAGTACGGATCTCGAGATCTACAATACCGATTACAACCTCAGGGCAATCAATGTGAATATCGCCAATGATCAGCGTTTCCTACAGGAGAACAAGGTCTCTGAAACAGCGGCCCGACTGAATTTATCCATGCGCGTGAAGGAGCAATGGCAGTGGAATTCGGGGTATCAGTTTACGGAAACAAAGGTCACCAACCTGGATGATGTGGACGATCCCGTCTTTAGGCGACTCGATGGGGATGTGCTACGAGTCCACAGCGGGTATACTTCCCTGGGTTATTTTTCAGGCGACCGGGATACCCGTGCGAATATGGGGATTCGGTTGAATTACCTCGATAAATTCAACAGACTGATCTGGGAACCCCGTCTGAGTTTCAACCAGCGTATTTCAGATGGGTTCAACCTGGAGATCCTGGGCGAGTTCAAGCATCAGAACACTTCCCAGGTGATCAACTTCCAGAATGATTTTCTGGGGATTGAGAAACGCCGTTGGCAACTGGCTGATGAACAGGAGATCCCGGTGATCACAAGTAAACAGGGTTCAGTCGGTCTGAGTTTTAACCGTTCCGGCTGGTTGATCAATACCGTGGGCTTTTACAAGGATGTAGATGGGGTCACTACCCAAAGTCAGGGATTCCAGAATCAGTATGAATTCGAAAAAGCCATAGGCAGCTACAGGGCTCATGGCATGGACGTCCTTGTGCGCAAACAATTACGTGACCTCAGTGCCTGGCTGAGTTATTCCCTCCTGCAATCCGACTATACCTTTGAGACCTTGCCGGAACGAACGTTTCCCAACAACTATGACATTACACATGCACTGACCCTCGGGATGAGCTATGAGGCTGACCATCTGAGAATGGCTGCAGGGTGGAACTGGAGGACAGGGAAACCCACAACCCTGCCCGACCAGAATCAACCCGTGCTGAACAATGCGGTCAATTTTCTTCCCAGTAATTCTGATCGGTTTTCGGATTATATGCGCTTAGATTTCTCAGCTCTGTACCTGTTCTCCCTGACATCCGGCACCAATGCCCAGGTGGGCGTATCTGTCTGGAATGTACTGGACAGAGACAATACCCTGAGCCGGTTTTACCGGGTGGGCAATCCGGGAGAAGCGAGGGATTTTACTCAGAATTCCCTCGGTATCACCCCCAATGCCGTACTGAGAGTAAATTTTTAAGCGTTCCCGGGCGCACTCCCAATTTACATTCTCCCGAAGGACTATCTTTGCCCAGACATCAGGGTTCTTTCCTGTGATAAAATAACCTGTTTTGATACCTCATTGGGCCATTTTTACAGACAATTCAACTCCTGTTGCGCCTCTGGTCGACAGGCTCCTCAACGGACCTCTGCCTGAGGGTTTTGAGTCACTGGAAGGTAAAAGTGGTGCGCTATTCTCTATATCGGAGATCCTGCGGTGGATGGAGGAAGAATTGAGGCACGACCTGAAAGTACTGACCCGCGATCGGGAACAAAGTCTTCAGTCCATGTCGAGCGGCGAGCGTAAAAAAGCCCTGTTTGCCTATATTTTGGAACAGGAACCGGATTATCTCATCCTGGACAATCCCTTCGACAACCTGGACCGATCTTTCCGGGAAGAACTGCGGAAAAAGATAGCGGGACTTTCGTCTGAGGTATCTGTGATCCAGATTCTAAGTCGTAGATCAGACCTACTTCCTTTTATCGATAAACATTTCTTTTGGAAGGGAGAAAATCTTATCGGGATGAGAAAACACGGCACTTCCGGAGAAACGGCCCAAGAGATGGAGCCCTTCCCGGAAGCCCTTCCCCCTCCCCCCGATACTATCACTTACGCAGACCAATACCTGGTTGAACTCAGGGATGTATCTGTTTCATTCCTTGATAAAAAGGTTCTCCATCAGATCTCCTGGAAGATCGCACCCGGCGATTTCTGGGAATTGAGAGGGCCCAATGGGAGCGGGAAGACCACCTTGCTTTCCCTGATCACAGGGGACAGTCCTAAAGCGTTCGGGCAGGAGATCTACCTGTTCGGGCATCGAAAAGGAAGTGGGGAAAGCGTATGGGACATCAAGCAACACATCGGGTATATAACCCCGGCCCTCACAGACCGCTTCCGGGGCTACCATACCCTTGAGCAGATGCTGATCTCCGGACTGGTAGATTCCATCGGTCTGTATACCCTTCCCACAGAAAAACAAAGAGAACTTGCCGGATCATGGCTGAAAGTTCTGGGACTTCAAGATCGGAAAGACACATACTTCCACGACCTGAGCAAGGGGCAGCAACGGCTTATTATGTGTGCCCGGGCCATGATCAAACACCCGCTATTACTCATCCTGGATGAGCCCACAGCCGACCTGGACGACCACTCAGCCAGACTGGTCGTACACCTGGTCAACAAACTCGGAAGAGAAAGCCATTCTGCCGTGCTTTTTGTCTCCCACAATGAAGAACCGGGACTCAACCCAGGGGCGGTCTTTCAACTTAAACCGACAGAAAAAGGCTCTGAGGGTATCATTTTGACCTAAGTCCTTATTTTCATATTTTGACAAAAAATTGCACAAAATGCCATATACCTTAGAGCACAGGGTGCATCCGGAATATCTCGAAGTGCACATAAAAGGTGAGATCGTTCCGGGAAAAGAGTTTAAAGAGGCCCAAGAACGATGGAGTACAATCGCCGACCTTTGCAAGACTACCACCCGGAATTTTATTTTGGCCTTTATCGACCTCAAAGGTCAACATCCAACAAGTTCCAAATTCAATCTGGTGAATGCTGCCACCAACATGGGATGGCTCCCTGATTACAAACTTTCTGTCGTGGTCAAGAATGAAGAACAATTCAACCACCTTTCTTTTACAGAAACGGTTATGAATAACCTGGGATATGAGATGAAACTCTTCCTGAAGCGAAAGGAAGCCAAGAAATGGCTATTTGCCGGAAAATAAAAAAACCGCTCTAAGAGCGGTTTTTCTTTTTATCGGTTCCTCTTGGAAATCTTTTCCTTTAAGGTATCGAACATCACAGGCGTTGCGATAAACAGGGATGAATAGGTACCTACGATAATCCCCACGATCATGGCGAACATAAATCCTCTCAGGGTCTCTCCCCCAAAGATAAAGATGGCCAGTAGCACCACGAGGGTGGTGAGTGAGGTGTTCAGCGTTCGGCTCAACGTGCTGTTCAAAGCTTCATTGATGTTTATCCCGGCATTAAATCCTTTTTCGGTGACGATCTCACGTATCCTGTCAAACACAACAACCGTATCGTTCAGAGAGTATCCGATCACCGTCAGGATGGCCGCAATAAAGGCCTGGTCGATCTCCATACTAAAGGGCATATAAGCACTGAAGAAGGAGAAGACACCCAGCACTATGAGAACGTCGTGGAAGACCGCGGCGACTGCACCCAGGGAGAACTGCCATTTCCTGAATCGAAGCAGGATGTAAAGGAAGACCACCGCCAGGGAGCCCAGTACAGCCCATACGGCATTCTTCTTGATATCATCTGCAATGGTCGGACCTACCTTACGGTATTTCATCACTCCAATATCCTCATTAGTTCCACCGGGCACAAAATCCTCATAGGTGGCTCCATCCGGAAGATATTTTTGGAGGGTATTGTAGAGTATGCCAAGGATCTCATCATCGACCTCCGTTCCCTGAGCATCTACCTTGTATTTCGTAGTGACCATGATCTGGTTAGCATCTCCAAATGTCTTTGCACTGGCACTTCCCAGGACTGCAGTCAGGTCATTGGTGATCTCAGAAGGGTTTACCGGATCGATAAAACGGATCTGGTAATTACGGCCTCCCACGAAATCTACCCCCTGGTCGAGCCCCTTAGTGAACAGAGACGCTACTCCGGCAGTCACAATGATAGCTGATATCACATAGGCGATCTTACGCTTGCTTAGGAAGTTGATATTGACATTCTGGAAGAGGTTCTTGGTGATGACCGTGGAAAAGGTCAGGGACCTTCCCTTACCGGAAATATACCAGTCGACCAGCAATCTGGTAACAAAGATCGCGGTAAAAAGGGAGGTCAGAATACCGATGATCAGGGTAGTTGCAAAACCTTTGATAGGACCTGATCCGAAAACGAGGAGGATCAATGCCGTAAGTCCGGTAGTGATATTCGCATCCAGGATGGAAGACAGGGCGTTGTTGAAACCGTCATTGATGGCCTGTCCCTTGCCTTTACCCTTGTGAACTTCTTCTTTGATCCTTTCAAAGATCAGTACGTTCGCATCCACTGACATACCGATCGTCAGGACGATACCCGCGATCCCGGGGAGGGTGAGTACCGCGCCCAGACTTGCCAGGACACCAAAGATCAGAACAATGTTAAAGACCAGGGCGATATCAGAGAAGATACCGGCCTTGCCGTAGTAGAAGAACATCCAGATCAGGACAAAGACCATGGCGATCACAAAGGAGGTGAAACCGCTGTCTATGGCTTCCTGTCCCAGGGACGGTCCTACGACAAAAGAGTCGATGATCTCCGCAGAAGCCGGCAGTTTACCGGCCCTCAATACGTTGGCTATGTCCTTGGTCTCATTGACGGTAAAGGTTCCCGTGATCTCGGAACTACCCCCTGAGATCCCCCCTACCTGGGAAACACCGGGAGCCGTGTATACTTTGTTGTCAAGGACGATGGCGATCCCTGTGTTGTTAAGGTTGGCCTCATTGGTGAGTTTTTCCCATTCCTTGGCGCCTCTGACGTTCATGTCCATCCCCACAGCAGGGCGATTGAACTGGTCGAACTGATCGCGGGCGTCACTAACTACGTCCCCGCTGATCCTTGGCACTCCTTCCCTGTTGGATTTAAGGGCGTAAAGAGCAGCTACTTCTGAATTCTGGGATGGGCGTTCCCAAAGGAATTTGGTGAATTGGACTTCTGCAGGAAGCAGCCTCCTGATCTCGGGCATGCGCAGCCAGGAGCCTATCTCTGCCGTGTCCTTGATGGCCGCGATTCCTATTGCAAATCCGGGTCCGTTGAGTTGTAATTTTTCAAAGAGTGGGTTGCGCTCCGCTGTCAGGTCGAGCGAATCCTGTGCCACATCAGAGAGCAGGGTGTCGATCTCTGAGGCTTCTTTTACCTGCTCTTCCCCCGTGTCCTCAACCAGGGTTTTGAGTTGTTCGTTAGCCTGGATAAAAAAGTTGATCAGGGGTTGGTTGCCTGGCTCGTAGGTCTCCCAAAATTCAAGCTGGGCGGTGCTGGAGAGCAGGTCCTGAGCCCTGGCTATGTCTCTGGCACCCGGAAGTTCAACCAGAATTCGACCGGAAGTACCTTCCCTCTGAATATTGGGCTGGGTGACTCCAAAGCCGTCTATACGTTCTCTGAGTACCTCAAATGCTGATACGATCGACTCGTCAATCTTCCTCCTGATGATAGGTTTGACCTGGTCGTCAGTCATCTGGAAGTTGATCTCATCGCTCAGAGCTTTGTTGGCAAAGATGTCTGGAGAAGCCAGTTTGGTATCCCCTTTGATATTGTCAAAAGCTTCAAAGAAGAGGTTGAGATAGGTATCATCACTGTTCTTGGAGGCCTGGTCTGCATCGGCCAGAGCCTTGTTGAACACGGGGTTCCTGGTGTTGTCTGCCAGACCTTTCAGGATGTCTTTTACGGAGATCTGGAGGGTTACATTGATCCCCCCCTTCAGGTCGAGACCTTTGTTGAGTTCTTTCTTTTTCGCTTCGTTATACGTGGTATACCCCAAAACGGTATTGTCCCCTATGGAATCGAGATACCTGGCTTCCAGAGCCTCCCGCTCGGCAACGTAATTATCTTCTGTCGATGGGATTCTCGCGGTGGCATAGGTTTCTGCCTCATTCTCGAGTCTGCTGGTAATGAAGGTGTAGGAGAGTTGGTAAATACTCACCAGTCCGAACAAAAAAGCAAAAAGCTTTATCAGGCCTTTATTCTGCATCTGATTTTTTAATTAGTTGATGGATTCCGTAAATAGCGTGCAAATATATCATTTCCAAGAGGAACTGACAATTTATTTCACGGTTTTATAGGTCGATATAGGACCCTGAAAAATGACCCTGTACACCCGCTCAGTAAAAGTAAAAAAGCGCTCCTCAGGAACGCTTTTTTTTGAATTTTATCAGGATATATCAGACCTGCAGCAAGCCGTTTGTCTTCCTTACCCCTTCTGCACTTTCTTGCATTTTAGCCTTTTCTGCCTTGTCTAGATCGATCTCAACGATCTTCACTATCCCGTTCCTTCCCAGAATCACAGGAACTCCTATACATATATCATTCAGGTCGTATTCTCCATCGAGGAGTACAGAGCAGGGAAACATCTTTTTCAGGTCGCAGGCGATGGCCTGTACTAAAGCCGAAACGGCAGCACCGGGGGCATACCAGGCGCTGGTGCCGAGAAGCTTGGTCAGGGTAGCTCCGCCCACCTTCGTATCCTCCACTACCTGTGAAAGTCGGTCTGCAGAAAGGAATTCCGACACTTTTACACTGTTTCGGGTAGCGTGTCTGGCCAGAGGTACCATCCCTGTATCGCTGTGACCACCTATCACCATTCCGTCCACATCAGAGATCGGAGCACCAAGGGCTTCTGCCAGCCTGTATTTGAATCGCGCACTATCCAGGGCACCTCCCATTCCGATGATGCGTTCCTTAGGCAAATCCGTGACCTGATGTACCAGGTACGTCATCGTATCCATAGGGTTGCTCACCACGATCAGGATGACATCAGGGGAGTGTTTGATCAAATTGGTAGCGACATCTTTAACAATTCCTGCATTGATCCCGATGAGTTCTTCCCGCGTCATCCCCGGTTTCCTTGGAATCCCTGAGGTGATTACCGCTATATCGCTGTTTGCCGTTTTGGAGTAATCCCCGGTCGTTCCCGAGATCTTGGTATCAAAACCATTGAGGGAAGCGGTTTGCATCAGATCCATGGCTTTTCCTTCGGCATACCCTTCCTTGATATCCAGGAGGACAACTTCCGATGCAAAATCCTTGATAGCGATGTACTCTGCGCAACTGGCCCCGACAGCACCGGCACCTACTATTGTAACTTTCATATGAATGTGTTTTTTGTGGTGTTAAACGATCTTGGAGACGTTGGTCTGCAGGGAGATGGATCCTTTTAAATCCGAGCCTTCTCAAAGACCTAAACGCGCCGCAAAAATAGCAATTTATACGGTAATTACGGGTCCTGAACGGTGGAAACTTTTAAGAAAAAAGAGCGGGAAAAGAGTTGAAAGTCAAGAAGACAGACAGGGCGTCAGAGTGACGTTCATCGAATTTTTCCATATCAGACATGCCGTTCATCGAAAAATAGTAATAGAGTCGGATCTAGAGGCGTTACAAATCAGTAACAGATCCCAAATCTAAAACCTACATTTTGAAAAAGCTCTTTTCCCTATTGGCATTAGTCACTATTATTTCGGTGAGCAATTGTACCGAGATCCCTGAAAACAACGATCCCATCATCGGGATTTGGTCCAGGGTAGATTTTGTCACAGACCAGGAAGCCGGAAGATATACCAGCAAGCAGGAATGGATATTTAATGATGTATACCTGGGACGCTACCATGCTTATGAAGGCAGCCAGTTAGAAGTAAAAACGGATTTCAGCTGGACGGAGGACAACGGTGTGTACACCATCTCCTACCCCGGCACTAATATGCCCGAACAAAGAGTAAGCATGAAGACTTCAGAAGAAGGAACCGTACTTGAAGATATTCAAGGTAATATCCTCGCGCTGAGAGAATAAGAGATCCCCTGACTTTTTTCTATATAGTAAAACAGCCTTCCATTGGGAAGGCTGTTTTCATTTCTTTTGAAAGTAACACCTTTTACCTGAATCCAAAACTCAGCCCAAAGGAGAAGTTATTAAACTCTGCCAGGGTATAATCGGCGTGAAGCCTGAAAAAGCCCAATTTGAGTTTTGTACCCACATTGGCAGTAACCCCACTGGCATCCTTGTTCAGGGTGAAGGGGTCGGTGATCGATTGTTGAAAAGGTCCGGATTGTACATCGTAGGTACCGAGGATGGCCGTTTCCGACTTTCCGCTCAGATATCCCAGGCTACCGTAAAAATTGATGATCGGCAGCTTGGTAGAGACTACCGCCTGGAAGACCCAGGTATTGATCTTCGCATCGATGCGCTGGTCTGAACCTGCAATGATATTGGTATCAGTAAAATCGTATGTCCCGTTTATATGGGTGTATCCGATCACTCCGGAAATAGCGATTGGCAGGATCTTATCTGCGGGAAGGTGTTTGGTAAATTCGTGTTGTATACCTACTCCGTAGAGACTGATCGCGACATCATCTGTATCTATCTTGGGCAGGAAACGGGCTTTGAGCTCCGTGCCCTTGATCAGGCCAACACTACCCTGGATATATCCGGATGGGATAAAATTGATGTCTTCGGCTGCAAGACCCGAAGGGAGTTCAAATTCCTCCCTGGCCGTGACACCCGGTGCAACCTCATCTTCCACGAATACCCTGACGCCCTGAATATCTCCCAGGGCGGTGGATACGGTCTTGGATGTACTCCCGTCCACAAACTGGAGGTTCTGGTAATCCGCAGTATTCAACACAAAGGTCTTTTTGTCTTCCTTGTTCTTGAATCCGGTTAAATTTCCGATGACGGAAATCTCAAATCCACCCAGGGGTTTGGCATCCCCTGTGTTGAACCATGAACCCGCGATACTGTAAATAGCTCCTTCGGAGACCGGAGCCAGGTAATCATTCATAAAGGTCTCTGCGTCCTCTACCCCGGCCGCGAAGAGGTCGTTGACATTGGATTGTGCCTGAGTAGCCAGTACACAGAATCCCATCATAGCAAACAATAGATTTTTCATATCGATGTAATTTTGCTTAAAACTAAAAAACTCGCCCTGTGGAGGCGAGTTTTTGTTGTGTAATGCCTTTTTTTATGCATCAATGTTGGCATAGACCGCATTTTTCTCGATAAACTCCCTCCTTGGAGGCACCTCATCGCCCATCAGCATGGAGAAGATTCGGTCTGATTCGGTCGCATTGTCAATGGTAACCTGCCTCAGAGTCCTGAATTCCGGATTCATGGTAGTCTCCCACAGCTGTTCTGCGTTCATTTCCCCAAGACCCTTGTACCGCTGTATGCTGACCCCTCCTTTGTAACTCTCTGCGATTGCATCCCGTTCCTTGTCATTCCAGGCATAACTCTTCTTATTGCCTTTTTTGACCAGGTAAAGCGGTGGGGTGGCGATATATACGTGGCCGGCCTCTATCAATTCGCGCATGTAGCGGAAAAAGAAGGTCAGGATCAGCGTCTCGATGTGACTCCCGTCCACATCCGCATCACACATGATGATTACCTTGTGGTACCTGAGTTTGTCCAGATTGAGCGCCTTGCTGTCTTCCTCTGTTCCGATCGTAACACCTAAAGCGGTATAGATATTCTTGATCTCCTCATTCTCGAAGACCTTGTGCTGCATGGCCTTTTCCACGTTCAGGATCTTACCCCTGAGTGGCAGGATGGCCTGGAAGTTCCGATCCCTGCCCTGTTTGGCAGTACCTCCCGCCGAATCACCCTCAACCAGGAACACCTCGCATTTGGTGGGATCCTGTTCCGAACAATCTGAGAGTTTCCCTGGAAGTCCTCCGCCGGACATCACATTCTTTCGCTGAACGAGTTCCCTTGCCTTGGACGCAGCATGCCTCGCCTGGGCGGCCAGGATCACCTTCTGTACGATGATCTTGGCATCGTCCGGATGTTCCTCCAGATAATTGGTCAGCATCTCGGAAACGGCCTGACTCACCGCCGCGGAAACCTCCCGGTTCCCAAGCTTGGTCTTGGTCTGTCCCTCGAATTGAGGTTCTGCTACTTTTACTGAGACAATAGCCGTAAGACCTTCCCTGAAATCATCCCCCTGGATCTCGAATTTGAGTTTGTCCAGCATCCCGGAAGCATCGGCGTATTTCTTAAGGGTAGTGGTCAATCCCCTGCGAAAACCGGAAAGGTGGGTTCCCCCTTCATGGGTATTGATATTGTTGACGTACGAATGCAGGTTTTCTGTGTATCCCGTATTGTAGACCATGGCAACTTCCACGGGGATGTCGTTCTTCTCCCCTTCCATGGAAATGATATTCTGGATCAGTGCCTCCCGGTTCCCGTCCAGAAATCGGATGAATTCCTTCAGTCCTTCCTCCGAATGGAAGACATCAGATACAAATTCACCGTCCTTTTCCTTCTGACGGCGATCCGTGATGGTAATAGTAATACCCTTATTGAGGTATGCCAGCTCACGCATCCTGTTCGCCAGGGTTTCATAGCTGAATTCTATGGTCTGTGAAAAAATCTGCTCGTCCGGGTGAAAGGTGACCTCTGTACCCCTTTCCTGGGTAGTACCTGTACTCTTCACGGGATAAAGTGCCCTTCCCCTTTCGTATTCCTGTTCCCAGATCTTTCCTTCCCGGAATACAGTGGCCTTCAGGGAATTGGACAGGGCATTTACCACAGAGACCCCGACGCCGTGAAGACCCCCGGAGACCTTGTAGGAATCCTTGTCGAATTTACCTCCGGCACCGATCTTGGTCATGACCACTTCCAAAGCAGACACCCCCTCTTTTTTGTGGAGGTCTACAGGTATTCCCCTACCGTTATCCCTAACCGAGATCGAATTATCTTCATTGATGACGACACTGATCGTATCGCAGTGGCCGCCCATGGCCTCGTCTATGGAGTTATCGACAACCTCGTATACCAAATGATGCAGCCCTCTTACTCCGACGTCCCCGATATACATAGACGGACGCATCCTCACGTGTTCTATCCCCTCCAGGGCCTGAATACTGTCGGCTGAATAGTTGCTTTTCTTCTCTTCGCTCATAAAATTGATTAAGGTTTTACTTCCAGACCGGATCCTTTCATGACCCGTATCTACCAAACGCAAAAAAACAATCCTGAAAGGTTCAAAATCCGGTGGATTTATCCGCTTAGAAACCTCTGGGATTGCCTGCGATTCAACAATCTCACAAATATAAGGAAAACCCCGTGGAATATAGGGATGAGGGCCAAATGAAGCAGTGAAGTTATCAACAATTTAACAACAATTTTGCCCCTGATTCGCTCTGAAGGACAGATTTGAGAATACACATGACAAATATTAGGTTTTCTTCCTTTTTTCCGGAGTAGTTTTGTACTGCAATCCAAACGTATTTATCATGAGTGATTCCCGGGGTGTGTCTCTTAAGCTGATGTCCCACATTCAAAAGGTCGTGGATGTCCAAAGCAAGGTCATTTACTTCCTCCTATGTATTATTCTTTCTTTCCTCCTGACCTATGCTATGTATGAACCCGGGCTCGACCAGGCGCAGGTTTACGTGCTCTTCCTTCTTTTCCTGGCCATTGGCCTGTGGGTCACTGAAGCCATTCCTCCCTTTGCGGTAGGACTGATGGTCTTTGGTTTCCTGATCTTTGCGATGAACAGCCACTATTCTCAGGTCGATCCCGACAACGTCAGGGAACATTACATCGGTTACATCAATTCGTGGTCGAGCAGTGTTATCTGGCTGATGCTCGGCGGATTTTTTATCGCCGAAGCCATGAGTAAGACCCGACTGGACAAGGTAGTGTTCGACCTCAGCATTTCCCGAATGGGCACCTCGCCCAGACGGGTGTTGCTTGGCCTCATGCTCACTACCGCCCTGTTTTCCATGATTATGTCCAACACCGCCACTACGGCTATGATGATCGCCTCAGTACTCCCTTTTCTCAATACCCTGGAAAAGGAGGACCCCTTGTCAAAGGCTCTTCTCATCGGCATCGCCGGAGCCGCGACCATTGGCGGGATGGGAACCCTGATCGGTTCTCCCCCCAACGCCATTGCTGTTGAGGCCCTCAACAATCACGGGATCGATATAGGCTTCCTGGAATGGATGATGATCGGGTTCCCGATCTCCCTCTTGCTGACCGTCATGTTCTGGTACCTCCTTTCCAGAAAATATCTGGACGAGAAAAGAAAATTCGTGATAGAAACCGAAAAGACCACGGCGCCCGCAGATGATGAATTCAATAAATTTGAGAGGATCAAGAAACGTATCGTTCTGGGTGTGCTGGCCCTCACCCTCCTGCTCTGGCTTACGGAAAAACTACACGGTATCCCTGCTTCTGTCGTATCCCTCCTTCCGATCATCCTGTTGACCATGAGCGGTATCGTAAACGCAGACGACGTAAGAAAACTGCCCTGGGATACACTCATGCTGGTCGCCGGCGGACTGGCACTGGGGTTGGCGATCAAAGAGACCGGGCTGGCTTCGCACTATGTCGAAAAGATCGCGGGTTACGAGTTGAATTTTGTCGTCCTGGTACTCCTCTTCGGCTTTCTGACCGTCATCCTGTCTAATGTGATGAGTAATACCGCCACAGCGACCGTCCTCATCCCCCTGGGGATCATCCTCACCTATCAAAACCCTATTGTATTACCCCTGGTGATCGGATTATGTGCCTCCACAGCTCTTTTTCTGCCCATTTCGACTCCCCCTAACGCCATCGCATACAGCACCGGGAAACTGGAGCAAAAGGACTTCAGGTTTGGCGGACTGGTCCTGGGAGTTTTAGGACCACTGTTTATTGCCGGGATCGTCTTGCTGATTTTTGTGTTTCTTTAGACCTTCTACCATTAAAAAAGCACCCATCCGGGTGCTTTCTGCGTATAATCAAAACCTGAATCGGTTGTCGATTCCTATTACTTAACATAAGCATCTGCGTGCACCCTGGCTACCGCCCGGCCTGAGGGGTCATTCATATTCTTAAACGCCTCATCCCACTCCAGGGCGATCTGCGTGCTGCAGGCAACTGAAGCTTCCTGGGGCACACTGAGGGCGGCCGCGTCAGAGGGAAAATGGGATTCAAAGATCGACCTGTAATAGAATTCCTCCTTGGAGGTCGGGGTTTGAATAGGAAACCGGAACTTGGCATTGGCCAGTTGTTCATCGCTCACTTCCGCTGCCACCATTTCCTTCAGGGTGTCGATCCAGCTATATCCTACCCCGTCCGAAAACTGCTCCTTCTGCCTCCAGGCTACGCTCTCAGGCAAATAAGACTCGAAGGCCTTTCTCACTACCCATTTCTCCATGCGTTCCCCGTTGATCATCTTGTCCTGGGGATTTATGCTCATAGCCACGTCAATAAATTCCTTGTCGAGGAAGGGCACCCGTCCCTCAATTCCCCAGGCTGCGAGCGACTTGTTGGCTCTCAGGCAGTCGTACATGTGGAGTTTTTTCAGTTTCCTCACTGTCTCCTCATGGAATTCCCGGGCATTGGGGGCCTTGTGAAAGTACAGATATCCCCCAAAAAGTTCATCAGCCCCTTCTCCTGACAGCACCATCTTGATCCCCATAGACTTGATCACCCTCGCCATGAGGTACATGGGCGTAGAAGCCCGGATGGTCGTGATGTCATAGGTCTCCAGGTTGTAGATCACGTCCTTGATGGCATCGAGGCCCTCCTGTATGGTGAATTTGATCTCGTGGTGGACCGTCCCGATGTGTTCAGCCACCTTCCGGGCTGCAGCAAGGTCCGGCGATCCCTCAAGGCCAACGGAAAAGGAGTGCAGTTGTGGCCACCAGGCTTCGGTGGTGTCATCAGACTCTATACGTTTCTGGGCAAATTTCTTGGCAATAGCCGATGTCACAGAAGAATCGAGTCCGCCTGACAGCAACACCCCATAAGGTACATCAGACATCAGCTGTCTGTGAACCGCCGCCTCGAGGGCCTCCCGGATCGCTTCAATACTCGTCTTATTATCCTTTACTGCTTCGTATTCCATCCAGTCGCGCACGTACCATCGTTTTAACTCCCCGTCCGAACTGTGGAGGTAATGTCCTGGAGGGAAGAGTTCGATCTTGGTACAGGTCCCTTCCAGGGCCTTCAGCTCTGAAGCGACGTAAAACGTGCCGTTCTTATCCCAACCCATATACAAGGGAATGATCCCCATATGATCCCTTGCCACAAAATACTCGTCCTTTTCTGTATCGTAGATCGCAAATCCAAAGATCCCGTTCATCTCATCGAGAAAAGCAGGGCCCTTTTTTTGGTATAAGGCCAAAATGACCTCACAATCTGATTCGGTTCTGAACTGGTACTTCCCTGTGAATTGTTTTCGCAGTTCCCTGTGGTTATAAATTTCACCGTTAGCGGCCAGGATCAAGGTGCCGTCCTGACTTATCAGTGGCTGTTTCCCGGAGGCCGGATCCACAATAGCGAGCCTTTCATGGGCCAGGATGGCCTTATCATCGGAATAGATCCCGCTCCAGTCGGGTCCCCTGTGCCTCACCTTTTTTGACATCTCCAATAACTGCGGCCTCAACACTTCTGAACTTTCCTTCAGCTCAAAGGCACATACAATTCCACACATACTTCGTTATATTTCTGATTTGAGAGGCAAAGATGAAGATATACTTTTAAATAGAAAACACTTTATTAATTTCAATTTCATACTGTTACTTTTTTCGTAATATATTGCATTAATTGATATGATTAACTCTGATTTCGATTATTCCCTTAGTAAAATGTAAGAAGTTCAAATTTTAACGACTCTTTATAAAAATCAGAAAGGCTTAGCCATTAGCTTTGATAGAACTAAAAATCGAACTTATGAAAAATGTACTTACACTTACTTTATTGATTTGCGCGATCGCCTTTACCGGTGACGTGATTGCACAGGATTTCAGCGGAATGGACAAAAGTCCGATGGATATGGCCTCCTACCCATCTGACTACAAGATCTCTGACAAGGCGGTCCGGGTGATCTACAGCAGACCCCAGCTTAAGGGAAGGGCTGTGGCCGACCTTGCTCCGGCAGGGAAGGTATGGAGAACAGGGGCGAATGAAGCCGCTGAGATCACTTTTTACAAGGGCGCTACCATAGGTGGTAAAAAGATCGATGCCGGTACGTATTCTCTCTTTACCATCCCAGGTGAGGGTAAATGGACCGTTATACTCAACAAGAATCTGAACCAGTGGGGTTCTTATTTCTACCAGGACTCAAGCGATGTAGTAAGAGTTCAGGCCAAGGCATCTGAAGGAGACGATTCTTTGGAGGCTTTTTCCATGACCTTTAAGGAAGTGGATGGCGGAGTTCACCTGGTTATGGGATGGGGAACCGACAGAGTAGCTGTTCCTATCACCTTTGTGATGTAATCCTTATAATCTGAAAAAAGAAAGCCGAAGCAGTTGCTTCGGCTTTTTCTTTTGCTATTTTTTTCGCTCCCCGCCAATAAAGACCTGTTCAGCCTTCAGGTCCGGAACCTCTTTCAGGGGAACCATCATGATATCCCCGCTCAGGATCACAAAATCTGCCATCTTTCCCGCTTCAAGGCTGCCTTTTTCATCCTCCTCAAAGTTGGAGTAAGCCGCCCAGATAGTCATCCCCTTCAGGGTTTCTTCCCGGCTAAGCGCATCCTTCATCTGGAACCCTCCCTCGGGATAACCCTCAAGGTCCTGTCTGCCCACAGAGGCGTAAAAGGTGAGGAAAGGACTTACCCTTTCTACCGGGAAATCCGTACCAAGGGCAACCATCCCTGCCTTGTCAAGTAAGGTTTTAAAAGCGTAAGCACCTTGTACCCGTTCCTCGCCCAGCCTGTCCTCTGCCCAGTACATATCACTGGTGGCGTGAGTCGGCTGTACCGAGGGGATGATCCCTTCCTTGAAATAATCAAAATCCGGAGCAGAGATCACCTGTGCGTGCTCGATCTTCCATCTCCTGTCCTGCTTTCCTTCCAGGGCTTTCTTGTATGCCCGTAACACAGCGATGTTTGCAGAGTCCCCAATGGCATGAGTATTCATCTGGTAATCGGAGTCCGCAAGGCGCATAGCCAGGTCCTCGATCTCTTCAACCGGGGTGACCATGGCACCAAAATGCCCGGGCTGGTCAGAATAGGGCTCCCTCAGGGCTGCTCCGCGCGAACCCAAAGCGCCGTCCCCGTAAACCTTTACAGACCGCACATGAAGCCTGTCTGTTTTGACGATCCCCTTGGGCAGGAAATGGTCCAGATTCTCCGGGGAGTTGCTGACCATGGCATATACCCTCATCGAAAGGTCGCCTGCCTGATGCAGACTGTCTATAAGTTCAATGGTCCCCCGCATCAACCCTGCATCATTTACAGTGGTAAGCCCGTAGTCTATACAAAGTGCTTCTGCATCCTTCAAAGCCTTGATGTCCATTTCCCTGGTGGGAGGAGGGACGATCGCATCGATCATATACATGGGATTGTCTACCAGGACCCCGGTGATCTTGCCGTCCTTTTTAATGATCTCGCCACCGGAAACCTGTGTTTCCGCTGTAATTCCCGCCAGATCCAAAGCCTTCTGATTGACCAGGTACGCATGCCCGTCTACGCGTTCCAGCGCCACAGGAGTATCAGGGAAAAGCCTGTCGAGCTCCTCCTTGGTCGGAAATTCCTTGACTTCCCAGTCGTTCTGGTCCCATCCCCTTCCCTGTATGAAGTTGGTGGGGTTCTCCTCGCTGAACTGCCTGACACGCTCCAGGACCTCCTCATAACTTGTCGTTCCCACCAGGTCTACTTTCAACTGGTTCAGGCCCAGGCCGTAGAAATGACAATGTGCATCTATGAGTCCCGGGATCACGGTTTTACCACCGGCGTCCACCACTTCCTTTCCTTCGTATTTCCCACTGATGAATTCTGAGGTACCCACATCCAGGATCATCCCATCTTTTACTGCCAGTGCTTCTGCTTTGTCGAAGGTCTCATTGACAGTGTAAATGTTTGCATTGACGACCAGCAGGTCTGCCGGCTCTTTGGAGGTCTGACATGAGGTGAAAATCACCAGCCAGGTCAGGAGAAGTAACTTTTTCATATTTGCAATTGTTCCGGGTATGGAGACCCGATTTTTCACAGGCTTCCAAAAATAGTGAATTTGGCCCATACAAAACACAAGCAGAAATTAAAGGACTTATCGGCGTGAACCTTTGCCCTTTTTCTCCTTGATCTTCACGTAGATTAGCTTTTTGCGGCCTTTGGCATCTTCCCTTCTTTCGATATCAAATTCACCCATGGCACTGATCAGGGGTGTGAGTTTCTGGTAGCCGTAGTTCCGGGAATCAAAGTTGGGCTGTTTCTTCTGAAGGAGGCTGCCCACATCCCCGAGAAACGCCCAGCCGTCGTCATCAGCCACGTCATCTACGGTGTCTGTGATCAGGTTGATATCCTTTCTGGTGATCTTATCTACTCCACTCTTTTTGCCGGCTTTGCTGCCTTCGGTTTCCGCCGAGGCTTCTTCTGATTGCTTTTTTAAGATCTCGATATAAATGAACTTATCACAGGCTACTATGAACGGATCGGGGGTTTTCTTCTCTCCTATCCCAAACACCATCATCCCCGCTTCCCGCAAGCGTGTGGCCAGGCGTGTAAAATCGCTGTCGCTGCTCACCAGACAGAACCCGTTGACCTTTCCGGAATACAAAATATCCATCGCGTCTATGATCATAGCAGAATCAGTAGCATTCTTTCCGGCTGTATACCCATACTGCTGTACGGGCGTGATAGCATTCTCCAACAGTACATTCTTCCATTTCCCAAGGCGTGGATTCGTCCAGTCGCCATAGATCCTCTTGATGGTAGGATTGCCGTATTTGGCGATCTCCTCCATCATTTCCTTTACGTAGGCCGATGGGATATTATCCCCGTCTATCAATACTGCTAAATTAAGGTCCATCTTCTCTTTTTTTGCAAAGTACGGTGTTTCCGGCACATTTTGGGATGGGATTTCAGATCAAATCTGTTGGAGTAACCTTTCGGGGCACTGCAGGGGTATCATTCCATCCGGGTCAGGATAAACTCCACCCGCCTGTTTTGCTGTCTTCCGGCAGCGGTAGAATTATCTGCAATCGGAAGATCCCCTCCGTGTCCTTTCCAGGATATGCGGTCCTTTGGCAGGCCGAGACCCGTAAAATATTCCACAACAGCCCTGCAGCGGTTACCTGAAAGTTGCATATTGTAGTCCGGCAAGCCCACACTGTCGGTATGTCCGTGGATCACAATGTGTAAACTGGGGTCTTTCATAAGAAAGTCGAAGGTCTCCTTAAGGTATTCCCTGGCGGAATCCAGGAGACGGTATTCGTCAAAATCGAATAGCACATGCTGAAAAAGATGGGGTGTATTCAGAGTCGGGGTTTCCTTTTCTGATATATTCCCGGCGATGGAACTCCCGTGATCAGGTGAAAGGAGAGACACCATGTCTATGTAGTAATAAGCGCCCTGTTTTGCATCCTTTTTAATCAGGAATTTGCGGGTACGCGCATTGTTCTTGAAATTCCCCAGGGTCATATACCGTTCTCCTCCCTTAGCCGTATAGGTGGTGGTCACCAGCATCCATTCCTTTTTGTCATTGGCAAAGTGTGAATATCCGATCTCCACATAAGTAAAGGGGTTGTCGGGGTTTGAATAGAGATGTCGCTTAGACAAGTCCTTCTGTATCTCAAAATGCAAAGGATTCTCTGAGAAAACCACTCCGAAAGCGTTTATCGCGAAATCGGACCGCTCTGCCAGACTCACAAAGAAACTCAGTTCATAGGTCACCCCTTCCACGAGAGGGGAAACCAACTCGGCCTGTATGTATTCCCTGTAGTCATTAGGGGCGTACAGGTAGAACCCGGCATAACCCTGGCCAAAATCAGCCAGTTGGGTGCCGTTAAAGTTCTTTGGGGTTCCCATGGCCTCACTACACCCGTGGAAATAATCCGTAGAACCCAGTGTGGGGGCTGTCCAGCTGACCACGTCTGTATTAAAGTTTCCGAGTTTACCGGGACATTCCCTGTGTTCTTCGAAGCTTGGGTTTAAGACCAGGTTCTGGGCAGCCGCAGACCCGGACACCACGAGAAACAAACCCAGATATGGAAAGAATCCTTTCATCGGCAGGTATTCTACCCATAAAAGTAAGGATTGTCCGGATTACAGGCACCTAATCCCTCCGTGATGACCGTTAACATCGACAAAAGGCGACTGAACTAGCCCAATCCTGACCTATATAACCCTGAAGAACAACTATGGCTGTCTTTTAAAAGTCGAATTTGTAGGTAAGGCCACCCAATACCTGTAAGCTCTGCACTCTGAAGTTGGCCCATCGCTGGTAGTCATTATTCGCGAGGTTGCTCGCCCTGGCATAAACAGACAATTGATCACTGAAACGATAGCCCAGATGGGCATTTGCATCAAAATAGCTGTCGAGCGTCAGGATGGTCGACGGAAAATCAGCAGGTTGGGTGTTCGGCACGGCCTGTGAAAAGAGATCTTCACGTTCCCCCACATAGAAAAGGGATGCCCCTGCAAACCATTGGTCATCGATCTGAACATCCATGAACAGGGATCCTTCCACGTTGGGCAGGTTCCAGGCAGGATTATCCGTCTCCGTATCGTAATCCCTTACCGAGGCATTGACTCCAAGGGAAAAATTCCGGCTGATGTCGAGATTGAGCTCCCCAAAAATGCTGAGTGTCTTTACGTCATCGTAAAACAACTCGAAGGAATTTCCGTAGGTATAGCCTTTCTCGTCATTCCTGAAATCATTTTGAGGATTGAGCTTATAGAGGGGTTTCCTGTTCTCTGCCAGGTAGGACCCCCTGACATTATAGCTCAGGGTAGGTAAAAGCTGACCCTCGAAACCGATCCTCGCATCGTACTGCTGATCTGTGGGTTGAATGGTAAGCGTAGGTGATACAAAGGGATTCTCTTCAGAGAAATCCGCATAGGAATTCTGCCGTAATTCACCGCTCACACTACCGTACACGATCACCAGTTCGTCCAGTAATTCGTAAGTGGCTGTTACTTGTGGATAGATATAGAAATTGCTCTCGCTGTTCTCCATGTCCGTACCGTAAACGAGACGGGCCCCGAGCCTCAGACTGAGCTGGTCCTGTTCGATCAGGATGGAAGGACTGATCCCTGCCTGAAGTAGAGCGTAGTTGATCCCGCCGGTATTGGTAGTACTGTTCACGCTGGCATTGGCAAACTCTCCCCCTACATAGTCCAGGTGAATCCCCAGGGAAAAGGAATCCTGGCTTAAAGGGAAATCCAGACCCGTTGAAAGGTTGGCCCTGTTCTCCCCTGAGGAAACGGCATCCCAGAATCGCTTTACCATGAATTCACCGCTTCCCAACAAGGATTCGCTCTGTTCGAGACGGCCCCCGAGCTCAGCGC
Organism: Muriicola marianensis; assembly: GCF_014638095.1. Taxonomy (GTDB): domain Bacteria; phylum Bacteroidota; class Bacteroidia; order Flavobacteriales; family Flavobacteriaceae; genus Muriicola; species Muriicola marianensis. The sequence goes on along the minus strand of NZ_BMFH01000002.1, from coordinate 162,645 downwards.
TGTAATATTGCTGCTGCTCGTCTATCCCTGCGATGGTCGCCTCGTCAAAGACGCCTTCTGGGATCCCGTACCAGTTGTAAAGACGGTGGCTGCCCCCCGCCGAGATTCCCCAACTGCCGTTTCGCCCTTTTCCGGAATAAGAGGCCGTCAGTGCGGTATTGTAGAAATCGGTATCCAAAGGCGTGAAATCGAGGTCGCCCCTTGACGAAAAATGATTGAGGCCTATATCTATCCGCTGGTTTCCCCTGTCAATATCCCTGCTGGTATAAAAGTCCAGAAGGGCATTGTTGAAATTACCAAGGCCGAAGGAAAGAGATGAATTGTACAGTTTTTCCGGGGCTGATTTTTGTACGGCAGCTGCCTTACCCTTGGCGGGAACAAAAGTTGAGGCCACAGGAACGGAAAAGATACTGTACTGGATCTGCTTTTTGGAGAGGATGATAGAATCGTTCAACACAGGTACGGATCTGATCTTAAAGGCGTCCGATATGGTTGGGGAATACGATTTGACCACCGTAACGGTCTCCGTTCCCAAATCTCTGTCCTGGGCATAGGTTCCCAGGAATACACAGATCGATATACTTAAGGCTAAAAAATTTCTGGCCATATTGCTCATGCGTTTATCAATTCTCATCAGGGTTCACGGAGGCATTCTTCTCGGCTTCACGTGCCTTGATAGTGCTCAATTCGTTCTTTGCGCTGGACTGGATCTCGGGAAACTGGGAGAAGTTTTCGATCACACTTTCCAAAATATAGGTCGCCTGGAAGGCATCGCCCAAAGCGTAGAAATTTTGGGCCATGACGATCAAGCCCTTCCCTCCCCACTCTTTGTAGATGGAGTATTCGCGGGCGAGTTTTTGCACGGCCGTGTTACTGGCCTCAAGGTCGCCTCGTTTTTGTTTGAAATAAGCGTCGTGATAAAGGGCCTCTGCAGCCAGGATCCCGGTTGCGATCTTTATTACCCTCCCGTAGGCTTCCTCGGCCTTGGTCTCATCTCCTGTCCTCATCGCCGACCTGGCGATCATGACCTGGGCATCACTCCTGATCCGGTCGTCGATCCCATCTGCCGCCAATACCTTGTCTGCATATTGGAGCGTTTTCTGATAGTCCTGCTGCGCGTAGTATAACCTCATAAGGTTCTGACGTGCATAGGTACGGTTCTGCGGAATGTCTGCGGAGGTCTCGAGCTGCCCGAGGTACTTCATGGCCATGGCATTATCCTCCTTGGCCAGCAGCAATTCGCAGGTCCTGGCCAAAGCCTGTTCCTTGTATTCGCTCCCTCCCCTGTCTGCCACATAACGGTAATGAGGCAGGGCTTTCTCTCCTTCGCCCCTGGAGAAGTACAGCTGGGCCAGTTTGAAACGCGCATCGACGATATGACGCCCAGAAGGGAACTCCCTGATATAATTCTCAAATCCCCTGATGGCGGCGTCGGTGCGATTTTCCAGGTTCTGTTGTTCAGCTGACTCGTAGGTGGCGTTGTCCAGTTCGGAATCGGACACTTCCACAAAATCCAGGTTTTTGACCCAGGCCGCATATTCGTTCACCCGCCCCATGTCCATATAGACCAGTTTTGCGGTGTTTACGGCCTGTGAAGCTTCCTCAGACCCGGGGTATTTACTGATCACCGCCCTGAATTGCTTCAGAGCTTCCTCATTCCTGTTGGCGTTGTAGTGTACCAGTCCCTGTCTCAGCATGGCCTCAGGCACCAGCTTGCTTCCCCCATAGGTCTCAACAAGCTCGGCATAAGCCCTGAGCCCTTCCTGTTCCCGGTTCTCCCGAACGTATGTATTGCCCAGTTCGAAGAGAACATCGTCGTTGAGGGTGGAGGAGGGATATCGGGATCTGAAGTCATTCAATTCTGAGATTTTGGTATCGTTCCGGCCCATAAAACCATAACTGATCGATTTTTGGAAGGCCGCGTAGTCCTGTTCCTGTCCGTTGGCAGAAATATAGCGCGAATACGCCCTTATCGCCGGATCGTATTCCCGGTTCACAAAATAGCAGTCACCCAGTCTGACCACAGCGTCCTGCCCCTTCGGATCCCCTGCGTTCCGGTTCTCGAAATTCCGGAAATACGGGATGGCAGAATTGTAGTCCTTAAGCTTAAAATAGGTATAGGCCAGGTTGTAATCCAACTCCTTATATTCAGGAGTATTGGCAGCAGCCCCGCTTTGCTGAAACTGAATAAAATCAACCAGTGCCTGGTCAAATCGATTTAACAGGTACTCCGCTTCTGCTTTCCAGTATCGGGCCCTGGCGGTAAAAATCGCATCGGCATCACCGCGGACAGCCCTGTCGAGTACATCAACAGCCTCGGCGTAATCCCCTTCCGTAAAGAGTTCCATCCCGCGATAAAAAGCGACTTTCTGATAAGTCGATTTATTGGCGTAATTCCTGTTCTCATCCAAGAGTTCTAAAGCGCCCTTAAAATTCCTGGAGGTCAGATAAGAATCGACCAGCAGATCCTGAATCTCATTGCTGTACTCATCCTTTGGATACTGCTGCAGATAGGTCAGCAGGACATCGGTCACAGGTTCATAAGCATTCCCTATCTCGTAGCTCAACCTGGCGTAATTGAGGAGCGCATCTTTCCGGATCTCCCCGGAGAAATCCATCTGGGATGCATTTCGGAAGGCGTTGAGCGCCTCTTGTTTCTTATCCAGTTTGAGGTAACACTCGGCCAGGTGATAATAGGCGTTCTGGGCCACGGGATCCTTACCCCCTATGATCTTGTTGAATTGGAGGATGGCATTGGCGTAGTCTTCCTGCTGGTAATAGCAATATCCCAGCTGGTAAAAATCCGTATTGTTCCATTTACCCTGTTTCCCCCGGTAGGACTCAAGATGAGGAATGGCCTCTGCGTATTGTTTGAGATTGAAATAACTCTCCCCTATGATCTTGTGGAGTTCTGATACTTCCTGCCGGTCTGATACCGGGAGTTGTTTCTCAGCAAGAGCGATGGCCTCCTCAAAATTCCCGAGCTTAAAATTCAGGTCGGCCTGAAAATAAGAGAGTTTTTCATCCAGCAGTTCCTGGTCCGTGATCTGGTCGAACTGCCGGCTTGCCCCCTCGTAGTCGTCCTGTTGATAGGCGATAAAACCGAGGTAATACTTCGCCTGTGGGCCGTATTTTTCAGAAGTCAACACCCGGTTGAAATAATTCTTGGCCTCCGCAGGCTTTTTGGCCGCATACAGAGAATAGCCCAAATTGAAATGAAAACGGTCCTTATCCTTAAATGGAACGACCCCGGGCTCTACTTTCTGGTACCATTTGAGGGCGTAAGGGTATTTCCCATTCTCAAAATAATAATCCGCCACATCCAGGAAGGCGGCATCTCTTTTGGTAGAGGTTGGATAGTTCTCCACAAAGTCCTCCATAAGTCTGTCTGCCCCTACTTGATTAAGCCTTACGGCAGCGTTAGCTGCATAATAAGCACTATTGGCCGCAGTAGTTTCGTTTTCCGTTGTGGAAGCTACCCTTTCAAATAAGGTCTGTGCTGCCTGGTACTGGCGGTTGTTGTAGAGTTCCAGAGCCTCCCGGAACATCCTGTCTTCATCTGTATAGATTCCTGATTCCTGGGCGTGGATAGTGAGCAGCAGCCCAAGGGCCACCAGGGTTATGGCAGTCTTTTTCATTCGCATAGTGTTCTAGAGCTCTTGAGAATTACCGTGTTTGACATAGTAACGGCAAATAACCGACGGCAGTATAATCTGATCAAAGAAAAAGTTTTTTGGAGCGTCCTCCCCTATTATCCTATAGAACTTATTACTTTTATATCAACATAAGAAGCCGATGGAAGAACCCGTTTTGACCCTTAAAGAAGTGGCCGTATACCAGAAAGAAAATCTGGTCCTTAAGGATATCAACCTCGAGGTGATGAATGGGGAATTTGTGTACCTCATCGGGAAGACAGGAAGCGGGAAGAGCAGTTTTATGAAGACCCTTTACGCAGACCTGCCCCTGAAACAAGGCCATGGACGCGTGGTAGGGTTCAACCTGAAAACGATGGAGGAAAAGGACATCCCTTACCTGAGGAGAAAACTCGGGGTGGTTTTTCAGGATTTTAAACTGCTGCCCGACCGTAATATCCAAAAGAACCTGCTCTTTGTACTGAAGGCTACAGGCTGGAAAGATCCCGTACTGATGAACGCACGGATTGAGGAAGTACTGGAAAAGGTCGGGATGAAAACCAAAGGGTTCAAATTCCCACACGAGCTGTCGGGAGGAGAGCAACAAAGGGTGGCCATAGCCAGGGCCTTGCTGAACGATCCTGAACTCATCCTCGCGGATGAGCCTACGGGTAACCTCGATCCGCAGACCAGTGTGGAAGTGATGAAGGTCCTCCAGGAGATCAACAAGACAGGGCGCACCATACTGATGGCGACCCACGACTACGCTCTTATCCTGAAATACCCTTCCAAGACCCTCAAATGCGATGGCTCCAAAGTATTTGAAGTGGTGCAGAAAGCAGTCTGACCCCTATTCCCTCCCACTTATTTTTATCGGGATATAGGAAAAAAGCGTATCTTTCCTTACTGACCAACCTAAACCATTATGAGAACAAATTTTTACGCTTGTTCGCTACTCCTCCTTACCCTATTATCCTGTAAATCCGAAGCTCCACCGAAGACAGATGTGGCCGCTCTGGAGGTTCGGGAATGGAAACCGGAGGACGTACGCAGTATGTCAGGGGCACTAGCCGATCGCGGCCTGATCTACGATTCCGAAGAAGACACGGAAGGCTATGTCCTGTATGAACCCCCTACCAGTACGTACACTTTCCTGGTAGACAAGAATGGAGAAGTGGTCCACCAATGGCAATCAGACCTCAATTCCATGAATTCCTACCTCCAGCCCAACGGTCATCTCATCCGAATGGAAAGGGATGAGGATTTTACAACCTTTGCTGCCGGGGGCCAATCCGGGAGGATCAAAGAATACGACTGGGATGGTAATCTCATCTGGGATTTTTCATATCACAGTGAAACCTATCTCACCCACCACGATATCGAGATCCTGCCCAACGGGAATATCCTGGCCATCTCTTATGACGCCCTGAGTGAGGAGGAAACTCTAAACGCCGGCATGGACCCCAAACATATTCCCAAAGCGGGGATATGGCTGGATAAGATCATCGAGATAGAACCGACCCGACCCCAGGGTGGTAATATTGTCTGGGAATGGCGGATGCAGGACCACCTGATCCAGGATTTTGATCCTGAAAAAAAGAATTACGGGGTGGTTTCTGATCATCCCAGGAAAATCAATATCAACATTCAAAGCGATGAAGTGGGATCTCCAATGACCCAGGAACGGCTCGATCAGATGAAACAAATGGGTTTCCTGACTTCTAATGCCACTGTAGACAATCGGGGTTCCGATATCGTCCATACAAATGCCGTTTCCTATAACCCTGATCTGGATCAGATCGTTATCAGTGTTCCCGGGTACGGGGAGATCTTTGTGATCGATCACAGTACCACAACCGAGGAGGCAAGGGGGGATTCCGGGGGTCGATGGGGCCACGGAGGGGACCTCCTCTATCGATGGGGAAATCCGGCCAATTACGGAAAAGGCGCGGAAGAGGACCAGCAGCTATACGGGCAACACGACAGTAAATGGATTCCCGAAGGATATCCCGGAGCGGGCAATCTCATGGTATACAACAACGATATTCCCCATCCCGATAACAAACTCCCAAACATGTGGGCATCTCTGGCGGGTAAGACCGATCCTGAAATGAATGTGGCTGTTGGGGATGTAGGCAATTATTCTGCGGTCCACGAATGGTCTATTCCATCGGAAGAAACAGGCGTTTATGAACCAGGGGAGGAAGGGGTATTCGGACCCGCAGAACCCGACTGGACTTATACGGCTCCGGATCTTTATTCTATGTACTCTGCCTTTATCTCGGGAGCCCACCGGCTCAGGAACGGACATACGTTTATCACCCAGGGAATGCAGGGAAGGCTCATAGAAATCGATGAAAACGGCAAGCTGGTTTGGGAATACTGGACCCCTTACAAGTTCGATTACACCCTGCCGGACGGCTCCCCAGCCCAACCTACTGGACCTTTTATCTTCGGTCTGTTCAGGGCTACCCTGTATCCCCAGGATCATCCGGCATTTACCGGAAAAACTTTATCCCCCCTGGACCCGCAACCAGAACCCTTTGTTCTGGAAATGCCTCCGGCTACGGATGAACCAGCACAATAACATTAACCGATAAAAACCAACAGATATGTCAATTAAAATAATAGGAGCAGGATTCCCGAGAACCGGGACAACCACACTGAAAAGATCCCTTGAAATGCTCGGATTCAAAAGGGTTTACCATATGAAAGAACTCCTGGTAAATCCGCATAATTTGCATTACTGGAAAACCCTTTCGGAAACAGGGGACACGGATTGGGAGGGCTTGTATGATGGGTATGATGCCACGGTCGACTTTCCCGGATATCCCTGGTACAAGGAGCATATGAATCGCTACCCGGATGCCCGGGTCATTCTCACGGTAAGGGATTTCGAGGACTGGTACCGAAGTGTGGACAGTACTGTATTCCGGGCCGGACCCCAGACACCGGGGGAGAAACTCAAGATGATGGGCAAACTCCTCTTCAGCAGCCGGGCCAGGAATGTGGTTCAGTGTATAAAATTCTTTAAGAAGACCTTTTTTGCCGGGGAGATGAGCGGTCAGTTCGAAGACAAGGCACACGCTAAAAAAGTATGGGAAAACCACCTTGCGGAGGTAAAGCGATATGTCCCAAAAGATAAATTACTGGTCTATGATGTCAGGGACGGATGGGCCCCGCTCTGCGACTTCCTGGGAGTTGAAGCCCCTAAAGAGGAACTGCCTCACCTCAACAAAAAGGAAAACTTTAAGGCAATGCTGCCCAAACTGATGAAAGGTGAAATGGCCTGAGGCCGCTTCCCTTTCTTAAACTAAGGAATTCCCCTATATGAACTCCCAATCCTGGCAGGTCAAGGCCACATTGCTGCTGGTGAGCAGCCTCACTATCATGTCGATGATCACCATCTCGGCTTCCCTGCCCGATATGACGCGTTCCTTCTCTGACATCCCAAACAGTGAAGGGTTAGTGAAGTTATCATTATCCTTTCCGGGCCTGTTCATAGCCCTGAGTGCTATCGTTGCCGGTATCATAATCGACCGGACGGGCCGGCTCAAATTATTGGGTATTGCCCTTGTCCTGTATGCCCTTGGAGGAACTTCGGGATACTGGCTCAACAATCTTTATGGGATCCTGGCCGGAAGGGCCCTTCTCGGGATCTCGGTAGGTATTTCCATGACGATCGTCACCACCCTCGTGGCCGATTATTACCAGGGAAAGTCGAGGCAGCAGTTTGCCGGATTGCAGATCGCCGTTATGTCGCTTGCTGGAATCCTCTTTATAACCCTTGGCGGCTTCCTGGCCGATATAGGGTGGAGAGTGCCTTTCCTGCTCTATTTCTTTTCCCTCCTGATCCTGCCTGCAGCCTACCTGCACCTTAAGGAACCAAAGCGGGAACGTGAAACATCCGATTCTGTCAGAGGTATACGCTCCCCCCGAATAATCTGGCTCATCTTTGCCAATGTGATGCTGATGTGGATCATCTTCTTTATCATCCCGGTTCAGATCCCGTTTTACCTCAAGGAGATCGGGGTGGAAAAGAACGCCATGATCGGGGTCGCTATCGCAGCGAGCACCTTGTTCTCTGCGGTCTCTTCCTTCTCCTACAGCCGGATAAGAGACATACTGGGTTTCAGGCAGATCTTCGCCCTGGGGTATTTTCTCATGGCCCTCGCCTTTGTCTCTATCGCCTTCGGGAATTCTTATGGCATGGTGCTCCTCGGGATGTTACTGGCAGGCCTCGGGATGGGACTTATGATCCCTAATGCCAATCTCTGGGTCATGCACCTGGCACCTCAGGAGATACGGGGTAAAGAGATCGGCAGGCTGACCACTTTTTGGTTCCTGGGACAGTTCCTTTCTCCCCTAGTCCTCCTGCCCTTCTTGAATTTTCTTACCCTGTCCCGCCTGTTTCATATCCTGGCAATGGTCCTGTTCGGCCTCACTATTATCTTTGTGATATGGTACTGGCTAGCCCCAAAGCCTTATGTCCCTGAAGAATCCAAATAACAAAGGACCCCTTCTTTGATACGCAAGAAAAAACAAGAAGCCCCGGATAAAAAGATGCACCCTCTCATTGGGGTATTGCTCTTTTTGATCTCCCTGATCCTGTTGGTCATCACAGGCCCCCTGGGTTTTCTCTATGGACTATTCCACAGTTTGTTCAAGAGGGGACTTACCGGAGTGGGCGAGTATTTGTTAAAGATCGCCATCTCTGTTGACCAACTCGGCAATGTGCTTATGCAGCACCTCCTCAACCTGCTTTGGATCCGGAAGGGTGGCTATCCGTTCGGCAACCGGGATGAGACCATCTCGAGTGCCCTTGGGCGGAATAAAAAACTGGGGATGCTCACAGGATTCGGAAAGTTTATCGATGGCTTCCTCGATATGATCGACCCGAACCACTCCCTTAACTCTATCGACTATTATGTTGAGCCTTCCCGTAACCTGATAGACAAACTCGGATGGGTCTATGTGGTTGATAAAAAGGTTCTCTGCGTGAGGAGCAGGAACAAAGACCTTTTCTATATCCCGGGAGGAAAGAGGGATAAAGGAGAATCCGACCTGATGGCATTAAGCCGGGAGATAGGCGAAGAATTACAGGTCACCCTGAAACCCGAAAGTTTCCGTTTCCTGGGTTCTTTTGAGGCCCAGGCCGATGAGAAACCTCCCGGTGTAATGGTGCGCATTCGGTGCTACGAGTCTGAATTCAAGGGAGAATTAAAACCCGCTTCGGAGATCGAAGAGATGAAATGGCTGGGTATTGGCAACAAAGATCAGGTCTCAGCTGCAGGCAGGCTGGTATTCGACTACCTAAAGCAGGAAGACCGGATATAAAGCCTTTATACTATCATCTTCTTAATTTTGTTACTTTTACGGCCGACTAACCAGGCGAGATTCGCTCACATATTATAGTTTACATGATAGTTTTGGGAATAGACATCGGAGGATCGGGTATGAAAGGTGCCCTTGTGGATTCTGTAACAGGAGAAATGCTGACTGAGCGATACCGTATCCCCACACCTGCCTCCCGAAAACCCAAACCCATGGCCAAGGTGGTCCGGCAGATCGTAGAGCATTTCAACTATGAAGGACCTATAGGGTGTGGCTTCCCCACTACCCTCAGACACGGGGTCTGCAAGTCGAAGGGAAACCTTCACAAAAAGTGGGTAGGTGTCAATGTCAAAGAATTATTCAGTGAAGCCACGGGCCTTCCTGTCACAGTGATCAATGATGCAGACGCAGCCGGTTATGCCACCATGAACTACGGGGTGGGAAAAGGCAAGAACGGGTTTGTGGTCATGATCACCATCGGTACCGGACTCGGCAGTGGTGCTTTCTGGGACGGGGAACTCGTCCCGAACTTTGAACTGGGACAAATCCCGTACAAGGAATTCGATAAGATAGAAACCTGGGCTGCCGCCTCCGCCAAGGAGAAAGAAGACCTCAGCTATGAGGAATGGGGAAAGCGATTCAATATCTTTCTGCAATATGTAGAGATCCTGGTCTCTCCGGATCTGATTATCCTGGGAGGGGGCACTTCCAAGGACTTTGATGAATACAAGGATTTTATCACTATCGAGACCCCGGTAATCCCTGCCGGACTTCAAAATCACGCCGGGATCATCGGTGCGGCCGCAGCAGCGGTTCACCATCCTATCACCCTCGATTGATCGTATATCACATATAAAAAAAAGCGCCGGTTGGCGCTTTTTCTTTTACTTGTTCCGCTTGCGGTCCACCTCTTTCAGGTGGATCTTCCTCAAGCGAATGTGCTTTGGGGTCACTTCCACGTACTCGTCCTTCTGAATGTACTCAAGGGCCTCTTCCAGAGAGAATTTGATGGCGGGTACAATCCTGGCCTTCTCATCCGCTCCTGCAGACCGGACATTGGAGAGTTTTTTAGTCTTGGTGACATTGATGGTCATGTCGTCTCCCCTAGAATTCTCACCGATCACCTGCCCTTCGTAAATATCTTCTCCCGGATCGATAAAGAAACGGCCTCTCTCCTGTAGTTTGTCGATAGAATAAGGGATGGCCTTGCCGTTCTCCATGGAGACCAATGAGCCATTTTGCCTTTGGGGGATATCCCCCTTCATCGGTTGGTATTCCAAAAAGCGGTGTGCCATGATAGCTTCCCCGGCTGTAGCGGTGAGGAGTTGATTCCTCAACCCTATGATCCCACGGGAAGGTATCTGGAATTCACAGATCATCCTGTCACCCTTGGATTCCATCCCTATCATTTCCCCTTTGCGGATGGCCACCATTTCCACGGCCTTTCCGGAAACTTCCTCCGGAAGATCGATGGTAAGATGTTCCACGGGCTCGCATTTAACCCCGTTTATCTCCTTGATGATTACCTGTGGCTGTCCGATCTGTACCTCGTAACCCTCCCGTCTCATGGTCTCGATCAGAACTGAGAGGTGTAATACCCCCCGGCCGAAAACCATGAATCTATCCGCACTGTCGGTTTCTTCCACGCGCAAAGCGAGGTTTTTTTCCAGCTCTTTTTCCAGGCGCTCCTTGATGTGCCTTGAGGTCACGTATTTACCATCCTGTCCGAAGAATGGACTGTCATTGATAGTGAACAGCATGCTCATGGTGGGCTCATCTATGGCGATGGTCTTCAAGGCCTGAGGAGCCTCGAAATCTGCGATGGTATCCCCGATCTCAAAGCCTTCCAATCCGACCACGGCACAAATATCCCCTGTAGCCACCTGAGCCACCTTGATCCTGCCCAGGCCCTCGAAGGTGTAGAGTTCCTTGATCTTCGACTTCACCTGTGCGCCATTGCGCTTGACCAAAGTGATCTGTTGTCCTTCTTTCAGGCTCCCTCTCTGCAATCTACCGATGGCTATCCTGCCGGTGAAGGAAGAATAGTCGAGAGAAGTGATCAGCATCTGGGTATTTCCCTGCTCCGGCTTGAATTCAGGAATATTTTCCAGGACCATTTCCAACAAAGGTTCTATGGACTGGGTGGGCTTCTTCCAGTCGGCACTCATCCAGTTGTGCTTTGCGGAGCCGTAGACTACCGGGAAATCCAGCTGCCATTCTTCTGCCCCCAGTTCAAACATCAGGTCGAATACTTTTTCATGCACCTCTTCAGGAGTACAGTTCTCCTTATCGACCTTGTTTATGACCACACAGGGTTTGAGCCCAAGGCTCAGAGCTTTTTGCAGGACAAAACGGGTCTGTGGCATTGGCCCCTCAAAGGCGTCTACCAGCAGCAATACTCCATCTGCCATGTTCAGCACCCTTTCAACCTCTCCGCCAAAATCGGCGTGGCCGGGGGTATCAATGATATTGATCTTGGTCCCCTTGTACGTGACGGACACATTCTTGGAGACAATGGTGATCCCCCTTTCCCTTTCAAGGTCGTTGTTGTCGAGGATCAGGTCTCCTGTCTTCTCATTCTCGCGGAAAAGCTGGCAAAAATGGAGGATCTTGTCTACCAGGGTCGTCTTTCCGTGGTCTACGTGGGCGATGATGGCAATATTCTTGGTCACAGACATCTTCTTGTTTTGAGCGCGCAAAGATACTGCTATTTTCGGGTTGAGATAACAAAGTTGTGTTTTTTTTAGCAGGCTGATTTTGAGCGGTTTCCGAAAGGAATACCTCGTCTGAAAAATGGACTCAAATTCCTACCTTTGCGCAAAATAGTTCTCATGGATTTCACCCGGATTCCTCAACTCAGACATACGGACAGCAAACAATTCTTCCTTCTCTCCGGCCCTTGTGCCATTGAAGGGGAAGATATGGCCCTGCGGATCGCAGAGCAAATTGTTCAAGTGACCGACAGGCTCAGGATCCCCTATGTTTTCAAAGGGAGTTTCAAGAAGGCGAACCGCAGTCGGGTGGATTCCTTTACGGGGATCGGGGATGAAAAGGCCCTGAAGATCCTGAGAAAGGTCTCTGAAACTTTTAAAGTGCCTACCATCACGGACATCCATGAGGTTTCGGACGCAGAAAAGGCGGCAGAATACGTGGATATCCTTCAAATTCCGGCTTTCCTGGTCCGCCAGACCGACCTGGTCATCGCTGCTGCCCAGACTGGGAAGACCGTGAACCTCAAAAAAGGCCAGTTTATGAGTCCGGAAAGCATGAAACACGCCGTGGCCAAGGTCACAGATTCGGGAAATGAGCAGGTGATCATCACAGACCGTGGCACCATGTTCGGGTATCAGGATATGATCGTAGATTTCAGGGGAGTTCCGACCATGAAGCAGTACGCTCCCGTGGTGCTGGATGTCACCCATTCCCTGCAGCAGCCGAATCAGTCGTCCGGCGTCACAGGAGGCAGGCCTGCCCTTATCAGCACTATGGCCCGGGCCGGGATCGCAGCCGGGGTGGACGGGCTCTTTATGGAGACACATTTTGATCCCGCCAACGCCAAAAGCGACGGGGCCAATATGCTGCCCCTGGACAGGCTCGAAAAACTACTGACCGATCTGACCAAGCTCAGGGCTACGATCAACAGCCTGGATTAATCCCTGCTTTTAATTGTAAAATTTCCTGTCCCTGACCGAGTAGGCATCCTTCAGGACATCGGTTAGTACCTGGTCATCGATGGCCTCCAGGGAACGATATCGCAGGGATTTCATCACCTTTCTTCCTTCGGTGACCATGTGCTCTGTATGCACAGTCAGGTAAGCAGCCTTGAAAAACCCGATATCGACGTAGTCTTTAGACCGGTTGAGATAACAAAAGGGCTTACCCTCCAGATAGAAAAAGGGAATCCGCCATTTGTATTTCATTTCTGCTTCAGGAATGGCTTGTTCAACTACTGTTTGCAAGTGCAGTAACATTGAACGGAACGGTTCCGGCTGGTTCAAAATGTACTCGGAAGCAGGATTCATTATACATCAGGTGCAACAAGCCCCGTTGATCTCCCTTTCAAAGTCACTTTCGATCTTGCGGGAAAATCGGACAGGAGTTTGCGGTGATATCGTGATATTCTTCGATATCAGATCCACGTCAAAATGAAAACAGGAAAAATCACCATCGCATTCCTTTTCCAGTCTGGCCATCAAAAACTTTGTTATTTTAGGACGTAACTGGTACTCCAGTTCTATGCAGTATCTCCGGATGCCTTCATCCAGCTCATTGGAAAGGATCCAATTGAATTTCACGTGGATTCTGATTTTTAAGAACTTGAAATATATTAATTTCCAGCAATAAGTATTCAACACTGAATAAAAAACATGCGATACACTACAATTCTGTTAAGCGCGATCTTCCTCCACACCATTTTTTCTCAGGCCCAGGATCACAGCCATGCCCATGGCCATGCGTTGATGTATCCCGACATTCCGGGTTACGTCACCATTAAAGCCGACCTGCACCAGCACACTGTTTTTTCCGACGGGGAAGTCTGGCCCTCGATCAGGGTCATGGAAGCCTTGCGCGAAAATCTGGACGCCATCTCCCTTACGGAACACCTGGAATACCAGCCCCATAAGGAGGACATCCCTCACCCTGATAGAAACCGGTCTTATGTGTTGGCAATGCAGGAAGCTGAGAACCACGGGCTGATGATCATTCACGGTTCCGAGATCACCAGGGATTCTCCAATCGGGCATAGTAATGCCCTGTTTATAAGTGATGCCAACACTCTTCTGGATGAAGATCCCAAGGTCCCCTTCAGCGAGGCCAAAAAACAGGGAGCTTTTATTTTTTGGAACCATCCGGCATGGTACAGACAGAGCCCCAGCGGAAATCCCATCATTAGCGAATTTCAACTGGAACGCATAAAAGCAGGTGAACTACATGGGATTGAGGTCATCAATGAATACGATTATGCCGAAGAATCCCTGGCCATAGCCATGGAGCACAACCTAACCATCATGGGAACCTCCGATATTCACGGTCTCATCGATTGGCAATACCTGGAAAAAGGAGGCCATCGTCCTATCACTTTGGTCTTTGCCAGGGAGAAAAGTCCGGAGAGCATGAAAGAGGCGCTTTTTTCCGGTAAAACGGTTGCCGTTTACAATTCCCTTTTTGTAGGAAAGCCTGAATTCCTCATTCCGCTTTTACATGCCTGTGTACAAGTCAACTCCGCAAACTATATTCCGAACACGGATATCTTAAAAGTGGAACTGGAGAATGTCTCCAGCAGCGACCTCCTGTTCGAAAATAAAATGGAATACACGTTCTACAGCAAGCCGCCGGTATTTGAGATACCGGCTAAGAAGAAAGCAATCCTGCAGATCAAGACCCTTGAAAGAAAAGAAATAATCATGCTCAGGTTAAACGCTTTGGGGGCTTATACAGCGCCCGGGGTCCATCCTGAGGTACAATGGGAACTGAAGCCGGAATAGGCCTTATTCCTTCCCGTCTACATAGTCCTGCAGGTAAGCGTATCTCTCGGTGAGTCTGCCATTCGATGTCATCCTGGCCCTTTCCAGTATACCGTCCTTATCTCCGTTAAAGAATGATGGGATCACGTGGTCTACAAAGGTCTGCCCAAATCCTTCACTCGCATCCCTTGGCAATTCTGCAGGCAGGTTGTCCACAGCCATCACAGCGATCGCATCCGGATTCCGGTAATCCGTTTCTGCCTCTTTAGCGGGGTCATACCCGTAGATGGGATCGGCTATGGTAGAGGCCCTCAGGGTGGAGGCCACAGGGCCGTCAATATCACAGCTGACATCGGCCACCGTGCTTATCTTGAAATCAGGCCGTTTCGCATCCTCCCTGGTAAAAAGGTAGGGGGCGCCATCTCCGTAAAAATGACCGGCAATGTAGAGATCAGAGACCCTGGCGAATCGCATAAAGGTAGATTCGTATGCTTCAGGGTGGTCAAAGAAATCCTGCATCGGCAATTGCTGCCCGTCCTTCCGCCGGTTGTAATCCAGGACATCGATCTGGCAAAAGACCGGAACATCGAAATTCTTCTCCAGGTAATCTGTTATGGACACCTCATTGAGTCCCATTCCATCCAGGATCTCCTTTGCGCCGTTCCCAACCCTGCCTTTCCCTGTAAGCAGGATCCTGGCAGGGGGCATGTCTACCTTTTTCAGTTCATTGATCAGGGCCTTTTTGTCTTTCAGAGTCTCCGCCTTGGGGAGCTCAAAAGAACCGCTTTTAAATCCGAAGGCGCGTATCCCGTTGTAGGCCCCCACGATCCCTGCGTAACGTCCGAATGCTACAAGTCGGATTCCTTTTGAATTTGTGATCACCTCATGGTCGT
This sequence comes from Muriicola marianensis, assembly GCF_014638095.1. Lineage (GTDB taxonomy): Bacteria > Bacteroidota > Bacteroidia > Flavobacteriales > Flavobacteriaceae > Muriicola > Muriicola marianensis. The sequence continues at coordinate 147,321 of NZ_BMFH01000002.1, read as the reverse complement.
ATAATTCGATGTTCTTTTCCAGGATAGCCCGAAGCAATTTGCGGTTATAGGGTTGTTTTTTGATCGTATGGGAGAAGAAAAAATATTTCTTATCCGGTACCAGGGCTTCAACAGGTACCTCCTTTACTCCTATGAGCACATCGCAGTCGGCAATCGAATCTGAGACGCGAATTCCGGAATCCCTGTATTCCTGATCGGTAAAAACGCGAATGGGGGAGGATTCTACCGTGATTTCAGCCTCGGGAAAGGATTTCAGGACATTGTGGCAGGCTCCGGGGGACAGCACAACCCTTTTATCAGGTGGGTTTTTTCGCTCCCTGATGATTCCGAAATGTATCATAGGATTTGGTATGGAATTTGCTCAAAATTACACGGATTTCAGTCGGGGCGCAAACTTTTTGGTATCTTTGCAATCCTTCTGGAAACAGGACGTTCTTAAACTTATTGGGGCCGACTGGTTTTGACAGCGAGACCAATGGCATTGTAAGCATGTCGAGCGCTGGGATACAGCTCGTAAATCTCATATTTCACACTTTTAAATGGCGAATCTAATTACGCTCTTGCCGCTTAATCTGAATTATAGTAGGATATAGCCTCGTCCCTGCAAGGCAGGGAAGCGAGATGTCCCGGGATAGCCCTTGTTGATGGCGATCCATACCGGGGCACCATAAAAATCAACATAGGATCTCCGTAGCTTCGGCGGAGGTTCAAAAACAAAGAAGCTAAGTACAGGGTAGGCGGTTCCTGGTCAGCCTTGTATCGAAAATCGAACAGGTCCTAAACATGTAGAAAGCAGTGGTATTGCTTGTTTGGACGGGAGTTCGATTCTCCCCGGCTCCACGATCACTCACAAACCCCGCCTTGAGGCGGGGTTTTTCGTTTCCTGAGGCCGTACAGAGCTCGCTCTGTAAAGGACGCAGGGAACGAAAGACCGCTTTGCCAAAGGCAAAGCTGGGTTTGTAGTTGCAGGACGGGAGCTCAGGAGAACACCGAGCGCAGAGAGGTAATCTCCCATTTTATAAGATGTTGAAAAATTAGATGCGGAAAAAGACAATAACCGCTTTGCCTCTGGCAAAGCCGGGTTTGTAATTGCAGGACCGGAGCTCAGGAGAACACCGAGCGCAGAGAGGTAATCTCCCATTTTATAAGAATGTTGAAAAATTAAATGCGGAAAAAGACAATAACCGCTTTGCCTCTGGCTAAGCCGGGTTTGTACCTGCCTGCCGACAGGCAGGTTTGCAGGACGGGAGCTCAGGAGAACACCGCAGGTAATCTCCCCAAATACCAACAATCTCAAACTTGAGAAAACGCCAAGCTCGCTTAAGCGTTTTATATGCGACAAGCTGCCCATTGCACAAGCAATGGGTATTTTATTTGCAATATCGAAGACCCGGAGAATAGGGCGCAAAGCGCGGTAATCTCCCATTCAATTCAGATAAGCTTTACATACAAACTGCAAAAGGGCAAAGCCGGGTTTGTATCTGCCTGAAGGCAGGCAGGTTTGCAGGACGGGAACTCAGGAAAACACCGATCCCAATAGCTATCGGGATTATCGTGATGGGTAATCCCCCCAACAATTCGAGTAAACTTTTTAATCTCGTTGCGAATAGAAAATTGTCCACTTGACTATTTCTAAAAACCTCAGGATACTCAATGCACAGGCAAAGGATAGAGCACTATATACGTCTCTCTGACATATGCCCGAAATTTCTGATCCGGACAGTGGATTAGGCTTTTTAATCGATCATTTCTGGAAATTACTATTTTTAGGTCCAAATTTGATCCGTATGAAATACACCAGGATTTTAGTCTTGATCACTGTACTCTTACTGCATGTTCAGTGTTCCAATGATGAAGACAATTCCATGCCCGAACCCAGCAGTCCGCCCATTGCGGAATTCGATGCCCTGGCCACCACGATCCGGGCCGGTACACGGGTGCAATTCGTGAATGGGTCCGCCAATGCCACTTCGTACCAGTGGTCCTTCCCCGGGGGTACGCCTGACAGCAGTACGGAAGTGGAACCCTTTATCCAATATTTGAATCCCGGCACCTATGACGTGACCCTCATCGCGATCAACAGCGAAGGAAATGATACGCTGACCCGGGAGAATTTTATTACTGTGGTCGACCCTAATTCTTTACAGGGTATGGACCAGGGAACTGCGAACTGAATCCCTCCGTAACAGTACGACCTTTAGAGTACTACACTCTTATATAGTCCATGGCGTCTTTGCTTTTCCTTAAGGAAATAATAGGAAAAGTTTATGAGATTAGGGTGGTGCCACCATTTAAATCTTTCCTATCTTTTCCGTTATAATAAGATTTGCTGAATTATGGATTTACTAAAAAGAGCAGAGACATTTGAGAACATGAAAATGAGCCATATGTCTACCAGTGACAGAGTACAGGCATCCAGGGATGCCAAAGAATTGATCCTGGCATTAAACGAGATCTACAAGAAGACAAGGGAACCTGAACTCATGGATCTTATGAAAAGGCTTACCGAGAAAAAACAGAAGATAGAAAAAAGGTTAAAAGGTTCTCCTGTGATTTGATACCCCTCTAAATCACAGGTCGGTAATTTTAGCCGGAAAACTGATAAAACAACAATAATCCACAGTAAAATGTGGATTATTTTTTATCTCCTTGCCAAAAAAAATGGTATTTAATAGTAAATTTGAAAAAATTCAAACTACTTCAAAATGGGCAAATTCGAAATTAAAAAAGACAAATCAGGGCAATTCAGATTTAATCTAAAAGCAGGTAACGGTCAGGTCATCCTTTCCAGTGAAGCCTACAAGACCAAAGCCGCCTGTGAAAATGGAATTGAATCCGTCCGAAAAAATTCCAAAAACGACGGAATGTTTGAACGTAAGGTTGCTAAAAATGGCAAGCCTTATTTCAGCCTCAAGGCCACCAACGGTCAGGAAATTGGCGCCAGCCAGATGTATGCCTCTACCTCTTCTATGGCCAATGGGATAGCTTCCGTTAAAAAGAACGCCCCTTCCGCTAAAGTGGTAGACAATTCTTAATTAGTTCCTGAGGAACATCTGTTATTTTATGAAATCAGACAAAGGGCAACTGCAGTTGCCCTTTTTTTGCGTTTACACTACCTTTAATTGGAATTTTCGTTAGGGGTGTATTGCATAGTCGACATAGAGACCACGGGGAACGGTATCAAAGGAAATAAGATCACAGAGATCTCAATTTTTAAATTTTCAGAGGGTCGGATCATTGATGAATTCACCTCTCTCGTCAATCCCGGGTGCGAAATACCTTCTTTTATAACCGGACTTACCGGTATTGACAATGATACGGTGCGCGACTCCCCCCCGTTAAGAGATATAGCCGATGACATCCTGAGGATCACAGAGGGTTGTATCTTTGTTGCCCATAGCGTGAATTTCGACTACCACGTTATCAAGAACGAGTTTCAGGAACTTGGGATTACATTCACCAGAAAGAAATTATGTACGGTCCGCCTTGCAAGGACCGTGTACCCGGGATTCAGATCGTACAGCCTTGGCAAATTGTGTACATCCCTGAACATTCCGCTGGAAGACAGGCACAGGGCAAGGGGTGATGCCAGGGCCACCGTCATTCTCTTCAAACGGATCCTGGCTACTCCTGGAATCGATATCACCCTGAAGAAATTCCTCAATGCCAGATCCCAGGAAGCTACCCTCCCCCCTTCTCTTCCCCGGACTCAATACGAAAGGCTGCCTCAGAAACCGGGGGTCTATTATTTCAAAAATTCCAAAGGCGAGATCATCTATACCGGCAAAGCAAAAAATATAAAGAAGAGGGTGCTGGGCCACTTCTACGACCGGAGTGAGAAAGAGGTACGCATGTGCCGGGCGACCCAAAAAATAGAGTTCGACCTATCCGGAAATGAACTGGTCGCTCTCCTAATGGAGAACCAGGCCATCAAAAAACATTTTCCCGTGTACAACCAGGCACAAAAGAGAAAGGTACAGGGGATAGCGATCTTTTCCTATGAAGACCGGGAAGGCATACTGCACCTGGCCATTACCAGAGCAGGTGGTGTTCCCAATCCTATAGCCATCCTGTATTCCCTGACAGAGAGCCGTGAATTTCTGGAAAAACTCTGTGCCCGATTTGAGCTCTGTCCTAAATACTGCCATCTTCAGGAAGGGGTGGCACGTTGCAACCATTTCAGGTTGGGCCCCTGTTCGGGGATCTGCCGGGGGGAAGAGCGCATTGAAGAATACAATGCCAAGGTAAGGCAAGCGATCTCATCACTTGCAGATGAAAGGGAGAATTTTATCATAAAGGAGAAAGGGAGAAATCCCGATGAAGATGCCCTTGTGGTGGTAAGGGATGGCCTTTACTACGGGTATGGCTTTGTCCCTAAAGAAACACCTGTGTCCTCTATAGAGGATATACTGGCATTTGTAACACCTCAGAAGGAGACGCTGGAAGACCGCAGGCTCATTAGCTCATACGTGCTCAGGAACAGTGGAAACCTGATGGAAATAGGGCAGGCAAAATAGCCAGAGCTCTTATTGCTTCTTATTGAGTTCCTTGTACATCCGTATCACAAAAACCATCCAGATCACAAAGATCAGGCCGACAAAGAGAGAATATGCCAGTATAAAATCCATCACTTCCTGTATTTGAAATAGTTCATGAATCCTAAGATGGTAGGCGCCCAGAAAGCGATGAAGATGGCGTCGAGCTTGTGGCCCGTAAGGTACATGTATTCAGAAACGACAATGATGGAAAGTACGACCAGGAGCAGTATCACATTGATGACCCCTACACTGCGAATGAAATTTTTAAGCATTGTCCGTTGTTCTCTTGACTAAATTAAAAAAATCCCCTTTATGAAATGGGGATTTTGAAATAATTTGGTGATACAGGAATAATTATTCCTGATACGTATGATACAGACGGCTAATGCATACATGCCATCGAAATTCCAAGTATATGGGAATTATAAATACAACGTGTACTAACCTCGCTTGTTTACCGGGCAGGTGTTTAAACCGAACAGGCCGTAAAGCGGACAAAAACCTACAAGGCTGGTAAGGAGAAAGATAGCTGTGATGGTCAGAAGTATATATGAATACATGCCTTCAACTACATCGTAATACACCAAAGCCGCAGCTACCAGTGCAATCACAACCCGAATGACCTTGTCAAGTGCTCCCATATTTTTTTTCATGTGTTCTCAATTTCAGGTTAGGTAATATATAAGCCGGGCTATCAGGTAAATGATGCCTAAACAAAGGATACAGACCCCGATAAACTTGGTCAGTTTAGTCCATTTCACCCTGCAATACTACATCTATTCCCAGTTCCGTCCTATGATATCTGTCATAAAGTGGTAGGGCAGACGTAATCACTCACTTCCAGGCCTGCTTGCTTGATCGCATCGAATCCGCCGCCGACATCAACCAGGTTGTGAATACCCCTGCTCTTGAGGATAGAGGCAGCGATCACGGAACGGTACCCTCCGGCACAGTGCATATAGAAAGGTTGATCATCCGGAAATTCCGCCAGATGCTCATTGAGGGTATCCAGGGGTGTATTTTCAGCTCCGACCAGGTGCTCCGACTTATATTCGGATTCCTTCCTGACATCGAAGACAGGGGTAGACTTTTCTGAGAGCTCCTTTTTCAGTTCTGCAGCGGGCTTGGATTTGATACTGTCGATCTCTTTCCCTGCCTTTTTCCAGGAGTCGAATCCTCCTTCCAGGTAACCCAGGGTGTTGTCAAAGCCCACCCTTGAAAGCCTGGTTACAGCTTCTTCTTCTTTCCCGTCCGGTGTAACCAACAGAATACTTTGGGTAACATCTGCTATCAGGGCACCCACCCAGGGAGCGAAATCCCCGTTGAGCCCGATAAAGATCGACCTTGGGATGTGTCCTTTGACGAATTCCTGCTGCGTCCGTACATCGAGAACGATAGCTTCGGATTCATTGGCCAGAGCCTCAAAATCATCAGGGTTCAAGGCTGTTTTGCCTCTTTTTAGCACTACCCCAATATCTTCATATCCCTCCTTGTTCATCTTCACATTCAAAGGGAAGTATTTTGGGGGTGGCAAAAGACCTTCTGTTACTTCATCTATGAATTCCTCCCGGGTCATATCAGCGCGAAGGGCATAATTCATCTTCTTCTGATTCCCCAGGGTATCCACGGTCTCTTTCATCATATTTTTACCGCAGGCAGATCCGGCCCCATGAGCTGGATATACCGTAATATCATCGGGCAGGGGCATGATCTTTTCTCTCAGGCTGTCGTACAGCATCCCAGCTAGCTCTTCCTGGGTAAGATGAGCCGCCTTTTGCGCCAGATCAGGCCTTCCGACGTCTCCCAGGAAAAGGGTATCGCCTGAAAAAATTGCTATATCCTTCCCTTTGGCATCCCTGAGCAGATAGGTAGTACTCTCCATGGTATGACCTGGCGTATGCAGGACCTTGATAGTGAGGTCTCCTATCTTAAATTCTTCCCCATCCTTGGCGATATAGGCCTCAAAGGAAGGATCGGCCTTCGGCCCGTAAATAATGGGCGCCCCTGTTTCCTTAGACAGGGTGATATGTCCACTGACAAAGTCGGCATGAAAATGCGTTTCAAAAACGTATTTAATCTTCGCATTATCCTTAGCTGCCCTTTTTATGTAAGGAGAGATCTCCCTCAGAGGGTCGATTATAGCTGCTTCCCCTTTGCTTTCTATGTAGTAGGCACCTTGTGCCAGGCATCCTGTATAAATCTGTTCTATGGTCATCGTTTCAATACTTAATTCACTGCAAAAATAAGGGATAATCGCCTAGCTTCAGTAACTCTGGTTACCAAGCGGGTTGCGCTGAAGGGCTACTTTATCCTTTACTCCGTCCTTTACTGATGGATGGTCAAAGAATTCGACCGCCTCTCTAGTTTCCACAAAAAGGCACGCCTTGGGTAGTAGATCCATGATTCCACTAGTGAATAGAATATCCCTGGTAGGACCTATGGCTCCGGCGATAAAAAAGTGCACCCCTTTTCCATAGAGGTTTTCTATAAGTTTCTTCAAGGCCATGGCGGCAGAGGAGTCTATGTAATTGATTGCCTCCGCATTCAGGATCACTGCTTTCAGGGCAGGTCCTTTCTCCTCAATAAGCTCCGTTAGATGTGTTTTAAAGAAATTGGCATTTCCAAAATAAAGCTGGGCGTCGAACCGTACTATCAGAAGGTCGGGTCTGACTATGGCATCAGATGCAAATCGGTTCACGTTCCTGTAATATGGGGTCCCCCGAATGTTCCCCAATACGGCAACATGAGGATTTGAGGTGCGGTAAACCATCAGTAACAAGGAGATCAGGACTCCGGTCAGAATTCCCTCCATGATCCCGACGAAAAGCGTCAGAATAAAAGTTGTGACCAGGACCAGGAACTCGTCCTTCCTGTACTGCCATAAAATTTTGGCATAATTGGCGTCTACAAGCCCGTACACTGACACCATGATAATACTGGCCAGAACGGCATTAGGGAGGTAATAAAAAAGTGGTGTGAGAAAGAGCAAAGTAAGCAATACCGTTCCTGCTGTGAAAAGCGTAGCCAAATTGGTTTTGGGCTTTGCCTCGTAATAAATAGCAGACCTCGAAAAACTGGAGGTAATAGGATAGGACTGAAAAAGGGACCCTGCCATATTGGAAAGGCCCAGGGCGACCAATTCCTTATTTGCCTTCAGGCCATCCCCATTCATCTTATCCTCCACCCCTTTACCTATGGTGATGGTCTCCAGGTATCCCACCAGCGCAAGAGTAAGGGCAATGGGCCACAGATCTGTCAGCACACTCCACTTTATCTCAGGAAAAGTGGCAGAAGGCAAACCCTTTGGCACCTCGCCGACGATCCCTACACCATACTGAACCAACTGCAGGAAGTAAACGGCCAAAATCCCCAGAACCACTACCATCAGAATATACGGCAGCTTCCTGTTCCACTTTTTCAGTACTACCATAAGCAGAATCCCAACTATCCCAATACTCAGGTCGATGGGATTGATCTCGTCCACGTGCTGAAATGCATTCCACAAGATCAGGTGCAACTGGCTGCTACCCTCCATTTCTATACCCAGCAGGTATTTAAGCTGACTGAACATGATGATCAATGCAGCGGCCGAGGTAAAACCACTGATCACAGGTTTTGACAGGAAATTGACCAGAAATCCCATTCTGAAAACCCCGAGTAAGAACTGAATTCCCCCTACCAGAAAGGCCAGGGCGATGGCCATAGCTATGTAATTGTCAGGACCCACGGAGGCGATTGCCCCAAGTCCTGCCGCAACAAGCAAGGAATCCATGGCCACCGGACCTACCCCAAGGGCCCGGGAAGTACCGAAAAACATATAGACCACCAGGGGAACCATGGAAGCGTAGAGACCGTATACCGCAGGCAACCCGGCAATCAGGGCATAGGCAAGTCCCTGAGGGATCAGCACAATGGCTACCGTAACCCCCGCTATAAGGTCGTGCGGAAGGAAAGACCACCTGTACTTTTTGATCCAGTCTAAAAACGGTAGTATTTTATTCATTTTATGGTGGTGTACAGGAACATGGGGTCGTATCCTATAAGCTATTTACCTTGATCTGACTGCGTTGGAGATCGATCTTCCCTTCCCTTTCCATTTTCTTCAGCAAACGGGATACCACCACCCTGGATGTGTGCAGATCAGCTGCTATCTCCTGGTGGGTGGCATGGATTACATCGTCGTGATTCACCATGGCTTTGTCCCTGAGATATTTCAGCAAGCGTTCATCCATATTCATAAAGGCCAGGGTGTCTACGGTTTCCAGGAGTTCCTGCATCCTGTTGTGGTAGCTGTCGAGGATGAAAGCCCTCCAGCTCCTGTACTTTCCCATCCAATCCTCCATTTTAGCAACCGGGATCATCAACAACTCTACATCCGACTCCGCTACGGCGCGAATGTTGCTCCGGCCCTGTTTTACACAGCAGGAAAGCGTCATGGCACAGGTGTCTCCCTTTTCTATAAAATACAGAAGGAGGTCCTCCCCCTGCTCGTCCTCACTCATGATCTTTATTGCACCGCTGAATATCAAGGGCATAAAAGTGATCTCATCTCCTATGTCCATCAGATAATCACCCTGATTTACCTTCTGGAATTTCCCGGCTTCATGTATCTCTTTAATGAGTTCGTCCTCAAACAAGTATCCATAGAGCTCTTTTAGTTCCTCAAATTTCAATTCTCTGTTGTTCTGGTCGATCATGACTTGATATTAGGTATAAGTGAAACCTCAAATGTTGCCTCAGGCTGATCCAGGTACCTGAATCCTTCATGCAGGGCGGTCTGTTCAACCGCGTAGGGGTAAAAGGTCACAGGCTCCACACAGATCATATTGGAGGTCGGAGACCACAACATAAAATTACCAAAACCACGGGTACTTACGCCAATGCTTTTTTCGTCTTCCAGCACCAAATCCTCCGTTTCGGGAATCTCCAGCGCCCTGTCACCAGCTGCCATCACCTCCGCAAGACTAGTTGATTTACCGCCGCCGACCACCCGGGCATCGGGCGATCTCAACCGGAAGGCTGGATGGTATCCCAGCATATAAGGCATGTCCCTCTCCCCACTTACGGCAAAAGTGATCTTTAATCCCTCATTCCCTAAGTGGAATTTCTTTTCAAACCGAAAACTGAACGGCCATATTAATTTCGGGGCCCTCGACCTTTTGGGGTATTTCGAATTGGAGACCAGGGTACCTGCCTTGTACTCCTTTGTATAAACTGCCCTTTGCTTCTCCTGAACTTCCAACACATAAGGAAGTTCCCGTAAATGGCCATGCTGGTCAAGTACGGCATTGCCTTTTGGGACTTGCACCCGGTATTCTGCACCAGCCGTTGGGCCGATGACCGGGAACATCTCAGTATCAGTATTCCCCCAACCGGGTTCCCCCTTCTGATGCATGAATTCATAGCCCTTGACCTTATAACTGGTGAGTTCCCCCTCATGGATGGTTACGCTCTGATCGAGATGCTCCAGGGTGACCATAGCCTATTGATTGATGAGTCTGTAGATCAGGATAGCCGATCTTTTCGTAAGGGCTTCTATGGTATTGAGATTCACAGTCTCTTCAGGGGTGTGTGCCCCGGAACCCATCGTCCCCAGACCGTCGAGACAATCCACGTAATCAGCTACAAAGGAAGTGTCTGCAGCACCCCTCCTGCCAGGATCATACGCCAGGACTTCTCCTTGTCCGAGGTCTTTACTTACCTCATTGAGAATTTCTAGCAACCTCATATTCCCTTCCGTGGGTGGCATGGCGGGGTAACTATCGGTGAATGAGATCTCTGCCGAGGTATTGGGCAAGTTGTCAGCCACAATGGCTCTCATTTTTTCCCTTGCATTTTCCTTTTGCTCTTCTGATATAAACCTCAACCCCCCTTTGACATAGGCGGTTTGGGCGACGACGTTGGTTTTTCCAAACACCTCGCCGGAACTCTTCAAGGGATCGTATTCCGAAAAAGTTCCACCCATTAGGACGCCGGGGTTAAAGGTCAGATATTCTTCTCCTTTTACTTCCTCGTAAAAGGCGTTCAGAATTCGCGATATCTCAAAAATGGCCCCGGCTCCTGTCCTTTCGCTGAACACCCCGGAGGAATGGGCCCTCTTCCCCTTCACCTCTACTTCCCAGCCGGAAGCTCCTCGCCTTGCTACCGTGGCATAATTGAATCCTGTCGATGTTTCATATCCCAGGGCAATATCGCTCCGTTTTGCAGCATCGATGAGGTCCTTTCGGCTTACTTCCAGGGGTTTGCCGGTGCTCTCCTCATCCCCTGTAAAGGCGACAATGATCTGTGCATCATTCAATAGCCCCTGTTCGTACAAGGCTTTTAAGGCATAGAGAATGATCACATCTCCCCCTTTCATATCGTTCCCGCCGGGGGCGTGAGCTGTGCTGTCATTGACCATTTCGAACTGCTGGAACGGACTGTTCTCTTCAAATACAGTATCCAGATGGCCGATCAACAGCAGGCGTTTACCTTTGGCTCCCTCTTTTTCTGCAAACAGGTGTCCCGCCCTGTTCATCTCAGGGGGCATATCTATCCAGCGGGTTCCAAATCCTATTTCCTCAAAGGCATTTCCAAAGACGGTTCCCACTTCCCGGACCCCTTTTGCGTTGAGTGTCCCACTGTTGATATTGACCACTTGCTCCAGGAAATCAATTGCCTCAGCATTGTTCTTTTCAACGGCGGCCAGGATCTTTTTTTCAGTACGGGATAGCTTCTGGGAATAGGCGGGGAGGGTGATGGCAAAAACCATCACAATAAGGAGAATCTGTTTAAATTTCATGGTATTTCTTTGGGGACAAAAGATAGGGAAACTATTCAAGAAAGCCTTGTTTTTTCATCCATTCATCATTGAAGATCTTCCCGACATAGCGGCTACCATGGTCGTGGAACAGGACGACTACCACATCGTCTTTTCCAAAGTGCTCTTTGAGCTGCAGGACTCCTTTGATCGCCGCTCCCGCAGAATTACCGAGAAACATCCCCTCTTCCCTGGCGAGTCGGCGGGTATATACGGCTGCGTCCTTATCGGTTACCTTGGTAAAGCCGTCAATGATATCGAAGTCGACATTCTTCGGCAAAATATCCTCACCTATCCCTTCAGTGATATAAGGGTAGATCTCATTCTCATCAAATATTCCCGTTTCATGGTATTTCTTGAATACACTGCCATAGGTATCCACGCCCCAGATCTTGATGTCGGGATTCTTTGACTTCAGGTACCTGCCTACACCTGATATAGTCCCCCCTGTTCCCACGCCCACTACGAAATGGGTGACCTTTCCGTCTGTCTGTTCCCAGATCTCAGGTCCTGTAGTAAGGAAATGGGCCTTGGTATTGGAAAGGTTGTCGTACTGGTTCACATACCAGGAATTCGGGATCTCCTCTGAAAGGCGACGGGCGGTGGAATAATAACTCCTTGGATCGTCAGGGGCGACGTCCGTGGGGCACACATAGACTTCGCTACCCATCCCCCTGAGGATGTCGATCTTCTCCTTGGATTGTTTATCGGAGATCACACAGATCATCTTGTATCCTCTCACGGCAGCTACCAGGGCCAGACCCATCCCTGTATTCCCTGAAGTCCCTTCGATGATCGTACCCCCGGGCTTCAGTTTTCCCTGAGCTTCAGCGTCATCAATCATCTGGACCGCCATCCGGTCCTTGACCGAATTTCCAGGATTAAACGTCTCGTATTTAGCTAACACAAGACAGGGTAAATCCCTGGTCAGCACATTCATTTTCACAAGGGGTGTACTCCCAATGGTCCCCAGAATATTATCAGCGTAATCCATAGATTGCAAAGATAGGAGTTCCTCAATTCTGCCTCCAGCAGGAAATCGATTTTGATAGCATTTTAACAAGTGACCCTGTCAATCGAATGTGATGGCTTTAACCGGACTGATCCTGGTGATAATATGGGAAGGGATGAGCATCATCAGCATACAGAGCAACATCACCCCGATATTTAAAATAAGTACCATGGGCAGGTCTATATAGACCGGAATGTAATCGATGTAATACTCTTGGGGATTTGGAAACCTGAAATAACGATAGGTATCCTGAAACCAGATAAGCCCGAGACCCAGGAGGTTCCCCCAGAAAAGTCCAATGAGGATGAGGTATGCAGCGTTGTACAGGAAGACCTTTCGTATACTCCAGTTATCAGCTCCCAGGGCCTTCAGGATCCCTATCATAGGTGTTCGTTCCAGGATCAAGACCAACAGGGCAGTTATCATGTTGATCCCTCCCACAATAATCATAATGCCAATAATTATGGCAATATTAAAATCGAACAGGCCTATCCACTCAAAGATCTTGTAATACTTATTCTCAATGGTCTGGGTGTCGAGGGTGCTCAGGGTCTGCCCATAGATCTGTGCGCTCTTTTCTCCTATCTCATCAAAATCGTCGAGGAACACCTCAAAGTTGCCTACCTCATTCTCCCCCCATTGATTCATTCGCTGGATATGCCGAATATCTACCAGGATATAGGTGCCGTCAAACTCCTCGAAACCGCTGTCGTAGATCCCGGTGATAGTGAACCGGCGCTGGTTGGGCACCTTAGAAGGATCCTCCTCTTTGAGGAAAAAAGTGTAAAATGTATCTCCCAAATCTATCTGCAACCGGGAGGCCATCAGCCGGGACATTAGAACTTCCGTATTCAGTTCCCCTGAATATGCTGGGATGTTCCCCCTGACAAGAAATTCCTTAAAGGCCGTCCAGTCATAGTCGGGCCCCACCCCCTTGGCGATGATCCCTTCAAAGGTATCCTCCGTCCTGATGATCCCAGCTTTTGTCGCCACCGCCTGGACATGGCTGACGCCTTCCACGATTTTGAAATCGGGATAAAATTCCTGTTCGAGGGAGACCGGAATTACGGATACCTCCGAATTGTTATTGTCGTAGTTATATATCTGTATATGGCCGTTAAAAGCAGCGATCTTTTCCCGGATCTTGTATTTGAGTCCGACCCCCGTGGCGAGTGCGATCAGCATCATCAAAATCCCCAGGGCGATAGCCGCGATGGCTATTTTTATTATTGGGGCGGAAATGCTAATTTTATGCTGCTTTCCCTTGATGAGGCGCTTGGCGATAAACAGTTCTAAATTCAACCGATGTTCTCTTTTCTCCCCCAAAAATACAGTTTTCAGCTGTTAGTCAGCGTTGTTATCCCTTCAGGATTAAAGGAAAATGCCTTAAGGGTACCTTTCAGACTGGCCATGCCTTTTCTGTGCTTGTTATTAATTCCTGTTATCCTCTGTTGCGGGCGCAAAGGAACTACATCGGAAAGGCCAGCAGTATTCGCTGATTCCTCTCAACAGGAGTTGGCCGATACAAATCTCAGGATCGCCGCCAACCGTACCGAGGCCTATTTCCCATTGCTAAAGGGAAAGAAGGTCGGACTCGTTGCGAACCAGACCAGTGTTATTTTCAGTGATGCAAGGGAGACAGGGATAGAGACGAACTATACCCATCTGGCTGATTCTCTGCTCTCAGCGGGGATCGACCTGGTCAAGGTCTTTGCACCTGAGCACGGTTTCAGGGGTACGGCCGATGCCGGAGAAGAAGTAGAAGACGGAGTCGACAGGCGAAGCGGCCTGCCGGTCATTTCGCTCTACGGACAGAATCGCAAACCGTCCAAAACACATTTAGAAGGTCTGGACCTGGTAGTCTTTGACATACAAGATGTGGGGGTGAGATTTTATACTTACATCGCTACGCTTCAGCTTGTTATGGAAGCCTGTGCAGAAACAGGCATCCCTGTGATGGTACTCGACCGTCCCAATCCCAATGCCCAATATGTGGATGGCCCTACCATGGAACCCCACCTGACTGGATTTCTGGGATTAAACCTTATTCCCCTTGTTTACGGGATGACCATAGGGGAATACGCGACCATGGTCAATGGGGAAGGGTGGATGGATAATGAAATCAAAGCCGATCTGACGGTGATCCCTATGGAGAACTATCGGCATGACGCCACATACAGTCTACCCATCAAACCCTCTCCTAACCTGCCCAATGACAAGGCCGTGAACCTCTATCCCAGCCTTGGATTGTTTGAGGGTACCAACATCAATGCCGGGAGGGGTACAGACGGGCAGTTTCAACGGTACGGGGCGCCTTTCCTCAACAAAGAAGTGTTCACTTTCCGGTATACACCTGAACCCAATCCGGGGGCAAAAAATCCCAAACATCTGGGGGAGGTTTGTTACGGGCAAGACCTGAGTACTGAACCTGAACTGAGAAAAGTATCGTTGGAATACATCCTCAAAGCCTACCGGAATTGCGATCGGAAAGACCTCTTTTTCAATACCTCCGGTTTTAGTAAGCACGCCGGCACCGAAAAACTTCAAAAACAGATAGAAGCCGGTCTAAGTGAGGAAGAGATACGAATGACCTGGAAAACCGACCTGGATGCTTTCCAAAAGATCAGGAGTAAATACCTGCTCTATCCCTGACCGAATTGACTGCCGTCCGTGGGTTTGCGGTATTTGTGGAATGGTTGTTTCAACAGTCCGCCAATGGAGCCGTTCTCCACTCTGTCGGGGAAGGTATCTACCCCATAAACGATGGATTCCCGGTCTAGTTCCATATACGTTCCGAAGAGGCGATCCCAAATAGAGAAAATGTTACCATAATTGGAATCCGTATAGGGAAGCACATAGTGGTGATGCACCTTGTGCATATCAGGGGAGACCAGGATGTAACTGATAGCCTTGTCGACCTTCCTTGGCAGGCGTATATTGGCATGTCCGAATTGCGTAGCCACCAGGGATAGGGATTGATACAGCATAACGATCCCAATAGGTGTCCCGACCAATAACACGCCCAAAAGGGTAAAACTGAAGCGGATCAGGCTTTCAAGAGGGTGGTGTCTGTTGGCAGTTGTGGTATCCACCTCATGATCCGTGTGGTGTACCAGGTGGATCATCCACAGGGGTTTCACCTTATGTTCCACATAGTGGGCAAGATAGGCCCCGAAGAAATCGAGGAGCAACACCCCGAGGATCACATAGGCCCAGAGAGGCATCTCCGGCAACCAGTTGATGATCCCAAAATCATTGGCAGCCACCCAGTCGCTGGTTTTTAACAACAGGAAGGCCAGCGCAAAGTTGATCACAATGGTCGTGAGGGTGAAAAAAAAGTTCGGGACGGCATGCCTCCACTTTTTGTATCGGAAGCGAAACAAGGGAACGGCCCCTTCTAGAAGCCAGAAAAATGTGATCCCCAAAACCAGCAGCAGGCTGCGATGGGAGGATGGGATGGTCTCAAAATACTGGATCAAACTTTCCATGGTTGTAAAAATAATTAAATCATCAACAAGAATCCAATGAGCTAAACCCTGATCCTCTTCTTCATTTCCTCAACAATATTAAATGCAGCGGGGCAGATATAGGTGTTTTTTACGGTCAGTTTCCCGAGTTGCTCAAATTTGCGGCGGTCTGTGTGGGGGTACTCCCGGCAGGCTTTAGGTCGGACCTCATAAATACTGCAGTAATTGTCTGTTCCCAAAAACGGACAGGGTAATTCCTGCAACACACTGTCGCCATCCTCATCTGTCCGAAGATAGGTCTCTTCAAATTTAGCGGCCTTCATCCTGAAGTGTTTGGAGATCCTGTCGATATCGGCCCGGGTGAAAAGCGGACCCGTGGTTTTGCAGCAATTAGCACAACTGAGGCAATCCGTACGCTGAAATTCGGCATGGTGAAGCTCCTGCATGGTCGCATCCAGGTCTTTTGGGGGCTTCTTTTTAAGTCGCCTAAAAAACCTTCGGTTTTCATTTTCCCTCTCCCGCGCTTTCTGCGGCAGTTGTTCTAACATTATCTGCTCGTGCCCTTTCTGCATGCTATCATTTTTACCACTGCTGCAAATATCCCATTTTTGCGTTAAAATTAGGTTGATGAGCACAGATGTGTTTGGTATGGCGATCCGGGATTACTATTTTTCAGGGGACAGGGAGGGCGAGATCCGCACCTATTCTTCTCTGGGAGAAGAAGACGCATTTCCCATTGCCTACCTGTTCAGGGAATACAATACTATGCCTGTTTTAGAACAGAAGGCGCTGGATCTCTGCAGGGGACGTGTCCTGGATATAGGCTGTGGGGCAGGTAGTCACAGCCTGTATCTCCAGGGGAAGGGAATCGAGGTAGTTTCCCTGGATGTTTCCCCCGGTGCGGTTGAAGTATGTCGGGCCATGGGGCTGACAGGGGTGGTAGAAGCCGATTTCTGGAGTTATGAAGGAAAGAAGTTCGACACCCTGTTGTTGCTTATGAACGGGATCGGGATCTCAGGTCGGGTAGGGCGTCTTCCCGAGTTTTTCGAAAAGGCCAGAGCACTGCTGAAGCCTTCTGGGCAGGTTCTGTTCGATTCCAGCGATATCATCTACATGTTCGACAAGGATGAGGATGGGGAATACGAATTCCCATCGCCCGAAACCTATTACGGGGAGGTGGAATTTGAAGTAGCATACAGGGGCGCAAGAAGTGAGCCTTTTCCGTGGTTGTATATCGATGCCGTGGTTATGGAAAGAGCAGCTGCAGACCACGGTTTTGCTTTCGAACTTGTAAGGAAAGGGGATCATTACGACTATTTGGGTAAATTGACCCTTTTGGGATACTAGCAGGGTCTATTTTCCGTTCTACGTAGGGTATTGACGCTCTCACTTGTTATAGAATTACAGAAAAATGATGGGTATGATATTTATGAAGCGATTTTTTTTGCTGATGGCGGGGATCTTTATCCTGGCCTCTTGTTCCAAGGATACCGACAATGGAAGTACACCGGATCCGATAGACCGGTCTGCAAACTTGCTTGCCACCGGAGATTCAGCCAACGACATTCTTTCGAACGACACCTATGACCGTTTGCTGATCGAGATCGGGTACGTTACGGGATTCAGGCCCAGTGCAGAGGCCATGAACAACTTCCAGGCCTTTTTACAGCAACTGACCTTTAAACAGGATATCGAAATACAATATCTGGAACTCCCAAGTCCAGGTAAAAACGAACTCAGTTTGCAGGAAATAGCCGACCTGGAATTCGACAACAGGACGGCCTACAATGAAGGCAGTACTCTGGCCATTTACATTTATTTTTCGGATGCACCATCGGATACAGACGATCCACAGGAAGGAACCGTAACCCTGGGTGCCGTTTACAGGAATACATCTATGGTCATCTACGAAGCCACGGTCAGGGATATCGCTCTGAAAAGCAGTCAGGTTACCATAGAAGATGTTGAGACGGCTACTCTAAACCATGAATTTGGTCACCTTCTTGGGCTTGTCGATTTGGGAACCCCTCCGGTAAATGCTCATGAGGACCCCAATGCAGAGCACCATTGTGATATCGACGGTTGCCTGATGCGGGCTGAGATAGAATTCGGCAGCGGGTTGCTCGGAGCGATGAATAAGCGCATGCTGGCCGGAAAAGGTGCCGTACCGGGCCTCGACTCGGAGTGCATAACAGATCTGCAGGCTAACGGCGGCCGCTAAACGCCTGTTTTTCAGGGAATATTCAGGTATTTGTGGGTTTGGAGTGATACCTTCCATTTGGGATTGGCCATGACGTAATCCACGATATAGGGCGTGACCTTTTCCCGCACACTCCATTCGGGTTGAAGATACAGTATACAGTCAGGGCCCACCTTGGAAGCGTGTTCTTCAGCAAATCGCAGATCGTCCCTGTTGTAAACGATCACTTTCAGCTCATCGGCCTTCTTGTGAATATCTCCTACCGGTGCTTTATTCTTTTTGGGAGACAAACAGATCCAGTCCCAAGTGCCCGTTAGCGGATAGGCCCCGGAGGTCTCAATATGGATCTTCAGATTCTTTTCTTTGAGGAGTTTGGTGAGCGGATCCATATCCCAGGTAAGGGGTTCTCCCCCAGTCACCACGATCGTATCGGAATATTTTGCTGCATTTTCGGCTATGTCTTCTATCGCTGTGGGAGGATGAATAGCGGCATTCCAGCTCTCCTTTACATCGCACCAGTGGCATCCGACATCGCACCCGCCTATCCTGATAAAATAAGCGGCTGTACCTTTGTGATATCCCTCCCCCTGGATGGTGTAAAATTCCTCCATTAAGGGGAGCATGACCCCCTGGTCTACCAACTCCATGATCTCTTTGACTTCCATGGCGCAAAGATACATCTAAGTTGTCGAGAAATCGAACAAAGGGGATGGAGTATCTGGCTAATTCCTGACAGCGATCACGTCGATCTCCACTCTGGCGTCTCTCGCCAGTCCGGATGCCGCAAAGGTCGTACGTGCCGGTTTCTTCACGAAGTAAGTGGAATAAACCTCGTTAAATGCAGCGAAATCCTCCATGGTACTCAGGATCACGGTACATTTCACCACATGATCCAGCTCAAGTCCGTGCTGAGCCAGCACTTCTTTGATATTTTCTATGGCCCGCGTGGTTTCAGCCTGTATCCCTCCCTCTACCATAGTACGCGTGCTGTGGTCCATGCCGATCTGTCCAGCCAGAAAAAAGAGGTTCCCGGCCTCCACCGCATCACTGAAAGGAGCGGTTTGCTTTTTGGGCTCGTGCGACGGGTGAAAAATGATGCCTGGATTGTCCTGTGCCAGTATGGATGAAGACAAAGTCAAGGTCAGATAAGCGGAAAGCAACAGCAGGATTTTCATGATTTCACTTTTTTAATGTTGCCTAAAATTACCCTATTTTTATCGAAAATTAAGATCGATGGGTAGGAAGGAAGATTTCTTTGCACATATAGAGGAAGGCTACAAGACCAAAGGGGATTTTATCGCCATGGGAGCAGCTATGCTAGACGGGGAGGCCGTCACCAACGCCCTGGTGAAGATCCCATTAAAAACACTCAACCGCCATGGCCTGATCGCCGGTGCTACCGGGACCGGGAAAACCAAAACCCTTCAGGTGCTGGCTGAGAATCTGTCAGACAAAGGCATACCCGTTCTGCTCATGGACCTGAAAGGGGATCTGAGCGGGCTGGCACAACCCAGTCCGGGGCATCCCAAAATAGACGAGAGGCACCAAAAGATTGGTTTTCCCTTCACCGCTAAGAAATTTCCCGTCGAGATCCTTTCCCTATCCGAACAGGACGGGGTGAAGCTGAGGGCAACCGTATCCGAGTTCGGCCCTGTGCTGCTGTCCCGTATCCTCGATCTGTCTGACACCCAGGAAGGGATCGTAGCCGTGATCTTCAAGTACTGCGATGACCACAAACTCCCCCTGCTGGACCTGAAGGATTTCAAGAAGGTCCTGCAGTACGCCACGGGAGAAGGCAAGAAGGAATTCGAGGAAAGCTACGGCCGCATTGCCACCAGTTCCACGGGGGCTATCCTCAGGAAGGTGATCGAACTGGAACAGCAGGGAGCCGACCTGTTCTTCGGGGAGAAGTCTTTCGATGTAAATGACCTTACCCGGATAGACGAAGAAGGGCGGGGAATGATCAGTATCATCAGGCTTACCGATATACAGGACAGGCCCAAACTATTCTCCACCTTTATGCTCAGCCTCCTGGCAGAGGTCTATGCCACCTTTCCCGAGCAAGGAGACAGTGACCGGCCCGAACTGATCCTCTTTATTGATGAAGCCCACCTAATCTTCAAGGAGGCGTCCAAGGCTTTGCTGGACCAGATCGAAAGTATAGTCAAGCTGATACGTTCAAAAGGTATAGGTTTGTACTTCGTGACCCAGAATCCCACGGACGTTCCTGACGCCGTCCTGGCACAGTTGGGTCTTAAAGTGCAGCACGCTCTCCGGGCTTTTACGGCCAAGGACAGGAAGGCAATCAAACTTACAGCCGAGAATTATCCTATTTCGGAATACTATGACACCAAGGAAGTGCTGACCTCCCTGGGAATAGGAGAAGCACTGATCAGTGCTTTGGATGAGAAGGGTAGACCCACCCCTCTGGCCGCCACCCTGTTAAGGGCGCCAATGAGTCGCATGGACGTGCTCACCGCCAAAGAGCTGGAAGAGGTGATCGATAATTCCCGCTTGATCCCGAAATACAACGAGACCATAGACCGTGAGAGTGCCTATGAGATCCTGAATGAAAAGATCGAAAAAGCGGAAGCCAAGGCCAAGAAAGACGAAGAAGAGGAAAAGGCCACTTCCCGCACCACCTCATCCCGTTCCCGCAGGAGCAGTTCTCGCCAAAATCCGGTGGTTAAGGTGCTGACCAGTGCCACCTTTATTCGCGGGGTCCTCGGAATTCTCAGAAAGGCCATGAAATAGAGCCGGGCAAATATGCGAATGTCCCATTTTTTTAATCAGTAATTTTTTATGAAGCATTTTTTTATATGTGGTTTGATCATCATCCTGGGCGGTAGCTGCAAAAAGGAGATCGATCCCAGATTCAGTATTTCGGGTGAAGGGGTTGGACCTATTTCGAAGTCGACCACCCTGGAGGAACTGAACACCCTGTTTGCTGCAGATTCCATCGTGAAGCCGGACAATGCAACCCAGGGAAATACTACCTCAGAGGTCATCAGGATATACGAGAAAGGCGGGAAACACCTGCTCAGCGTGAGTCCGACTACTGACAGTATCCCTGGGATCGCCAATATCAGGATCCTCGATCCCCGATATGTGACCCCGGAAGGCGTACATGTTCAAAGTACCTTCAAGGACATCCGGGAAAAGCTGAATGTCAGGAAGGTAGTCACTTCCCTCAACAACGTGGTGGTCCTGCTGAAGGACAGCGACCTGTATTTCACGATCAGCAAGGAGGAATTACCCGCCGAACTCCGTTTTGTGAATACGGACATCGACATGATACAGATCCCGGACAAGGCCAGGATCAAGTATATGATGGTAGGATGGAATTAGGTAGTAAAACAGGTGATCCCGCAAGGGTTATCCCAGGAATTGCTTCGTCTTGAAAAGATTTTTTCAAAGGCTCCTGCCCCTTGCCATCGGAAAATATTTTAACCTGCTGGTGCTTTTTGCTCCCGAAAAGGTAGCCCATAAAGCATATCTCCTGTTCTGCACCCCGAGAAGAGGCAAGGTACTACCCATTCAAAGTGATTTTCTGGCCGATGCAGCCTATGAACGCATCACCGTAGAGGATATGGAGATCCAGACCTACCGATGGGAGGGGAAAGGCAGGAAGGTGCTGTTGCTTCACGGGTGGGAAAGCAATACCTTTCGTTGGAGGAACCTCATCGGATTTCTGAAAGAGGCCGGATATGAGATCTTAGCTTTCGACGGCCCGGCACATGGGCATTCCACCGGAAAGATAATGAATGTGATCCGCTACACGGCATGCACGAGGGCCGTAGTGGAAGCCTATCAACCCGACTATATCATCGGCCATTCCATGGGCGGACTCACCGCTGTCTATCATCAATACCTGCATCCGGAGAACTCCCTGAAGAAGATAGTGACGATCGGGTCTCCCTCGGATCTGGAGGACCTAATGCTACAATACAAGAGGATACTGAGATTCAACGATGCCGTGTTCCGGGCCCTCGACAGGTATTTGAAAAGGAAATTCGGGTTTGGGATCCGTGAATTTTCGACAGCGATTTACGCGAAAGACCTCAACATCGAGGGGCTGCTCATCCACGATGAACTTGACACTATAGCCCCATTCAGGGCTTCTGAAAAGGTACATAAGAACTGGAAAGGCAGCAGGCTGATCAAGACTAAAGGTTACGGTCATTCTATGCACCAGGACTTTGTAAGCGAGCAGGTGATGGATTTCCTGAATACCTAGAAATGGCTTACTTTTAACATTCCAATATCAGTATTGACGAACTCAAACGAACAGATCTTATTGTATGTCGACAATCACTCCCTTTCACGTGGCTATTCCCGTCCATAACCTGGATGAGTGCCGTACTTTTTATCGCGATGTTCTCAATTGCTCCGAAGGGCGAAGCAGCGACCACTGGGTCGATTTCAACTTCTTCGGACATCAGCTGGTGATACACTACAAACCTAAATCGGAAGAGGATCTGCATACCAATCCGGTTGACGGCAAGAATGTACCGGTGCCTCACTATGGGGTGGTCCTGCCGTGGGACACCTTCCAGGATTTCTCGAAGGACCTGAAAGCCAAGGGCATTGATTTTATCATCGAACCTTACATCCGCTTTCAGGGGGAGGTCGGGGAACAGGCGACCATGTTCTTCCTGGACCCGGCGGGGAATGCCCTCGAGTTCAAGGCCTTCAAGGACATGGGGCAGTTATTCGCCAAGTAAAATCCGAGGGATAAGTTTCTGGTAATGAGATAATCATCCTTGTTCAGACAAGGATACATCTCTTCTTTTTTCGTATCTTAATAGGGTATGATCAACCACTAATATACCCATCATGAAATCCAAAAAAATCATTGCCGTTGTGGGCGCCACAGGTGCCCAGGGGGGTGGTGTCGTCCATGCCGTCCTCAATGATCCCTCAGGTGAATTCGCCGTCAGGGCGATTACCCGTGATGCAAATTCAGATAAAGCGAAAGCACTTTCCCAGAAAGGAGCCGAAGTCGTAGAGGCCGATGTATCAGATAAAGCCAGCCTTGTCAAAGCATTTAAAGGGGCTTATGGAGCCTTTTGCGTGACCTTCTTCTGGGAACATCTCTCTCCTGAAAAAGAATTGCAACACGCCCAAAACATGGCCGAAGCTGCAGCTGAGGCAAAAATCTCCCACATAGTGTGGTCTACCCTTGAGGACACCCGAAAATTAGTCCCCCTGAGTGACGACAGAATGCCCACCCTCATGGGTAAGTACAAGGTGCCGCACTTCGATGCAAAAGGCGTTGCCAATGCGTACTTTGAACGCGGTGGCATTCCCTATACCTTATTGCTGACCTCCTTCTTCTGGGATAATTTTATTTATTTCGGGGCTGAGCCACAGAGAGGACCCGACGGGGTACTGGCCATCACCTTCCCCCTGGCCGATGCTAAAATGCCCGGTATTGCCGTTGAGGACATAGGGAAGTGTGTTCATGGTATCTTCAAGGCAGGCAAAACCTACCAGGGAAAGACTGTTGGAATTGCCGGAGAGCACCTGACAGGCAAAGAAATGGCAGATACCTTCACCCGGGTCATGGGCAAAACCGTGAAGTACAATGCAGTAACCCCCGAGATGTACCGTTCCTTTGGATTTCCCGGAGCCGATGATCTTGCGAATATGTATCAATTCAAGGTCGACTTTGAGTCTGATTTCTGTAAAGCAAGGGATCCGAAGGAAGCCAGAAAGCTCAATCCGGACCTGCTAAACTTTGAGAACTGGCTGAAGAAAAACAAGGAGAAGATCCCGGTCCAAACAGAAACGGCATAAGCCACTATGTTCTGGTTTCTCCATTTTCAGGACCTTTACGGGATTTGAAACGATTCCATATCCAGAGAAAAATGGCGTAGACAAGGCCAAAGACCAGTCCGTCTCGTAATTCCCGGACCAGCACCTCCTTAGTGATCTCTTTTTCGAGGATCAATGAGATCAGGACATAAAGGATGGCTGCTATGCCTACCTGAGCGATAAATCTTTTGCGTTCCATATTCCGTTAGGTTTATTGAGACCAGGAAGTTGGGACCCGATCCCAGCGATGGGCGCGCAGGGCGGTATACAGAGTTTCATCCAGTCCTCTCCCGTCACTGGTGCCGATATTGGATCGTACGTGTTCCCCTTTTCTCATACCCGGGATCACCGTGTCTACCTGGTCGTTCATCAGGATAAATCGGAGCGCCATCTCTGCCATGGTCATGTCCTGGGGCACCAGGGGCCTGAGCCGGTCTGCCCTTTCCGCACTCGGGATCAGGTTTTCAGGCACGAAATAGGTACCCCTCCAGTCGCCTTTGGGGAAGACTGTGTCTTTCGTGATGTTGCCGGTGAGCGTGCCCTCGTCAAAAGGGACCCTCGCGATCACTCCAATATCCATCTCATCGCATAGTGGAAACAACTCATCTTCCGGGGCCTGGTCGAAGATGTTGTAGATCACCTGAACCGTATCTATCAGTCCGGTCTTCAGAGCTCTGATCCCGTTCTCCGGCTCCCAGCGGTTCATGCTGATCCCCATGGCTGCTACCTTACCTGCTGTCTTCAGCTCTTCCACGGCACGCTGCCACTCTTCCCGTTCTGCCCAGGTATCATCCCAGGTATGGAACTGCATGAGGTCTATCTGTTCTACATCCAGGTTCTTCAGGGTGCGATGGGTGTAATCCATGACGTGGTCCGTGGGATAGGAATCCTCAAAGGTGTACTCAGGACGGGCGGGCCATTTAAAATTCTTCGGGGGGATCTTACTTGCTGTATAGAGTTTTTTCCCGGGGTGTCTTTTCAGGAGTTCTCCCAAAAGCCTTTCGCTATGCCCTTCTCCATAGCCCCAGGCCGTATCGAAGAAATTAAGGCCCAACTCTACGGCCAGGTCCAGTGACCGGGCTGATAGCCGGTCGTCCGATTCCTTCCAGGAACCCATCCCCCACATGCCATACCCAATCTCACTTACCTCCCAGTTTGTCCTGCCAAATCTCCTGTATTCCATATTGTTCGTTTTTTCGAGTTTATTTATACCGCCAGCTGGTCAGATCTGCTCCTGCGGGGGCCGATTTCCAGATCCTGTCCATGATCTTAGGCACATACATGCTGTTGTACCTCAGCCTGGAGATGTGGTTGGGCAGCTCCGGATCCCCATTCCAGCAGTGTTCTGCCCTGTCTCCGTATGCCACTTCCCCTTCGTAATAGGGATCTGTAGTGCTTTCCAGGAAATCCTCCATAAGGTAGACGGCATTGTTGAGGTAGTAATTGTCCATGTCCCCGCAGTAGATGTGGATCTTTCCCCTGAGTTTTTCCCCCAGCTTATCCCAGTCGCGTTCCAGGATATACCTCAGGTCGAAGTTCTCCTTCCAGTATTCGGCCACTTCATGGTCTATTTCACCCGTCATCTTATCCCAGATGCGTTTGGGATATCCATCTTCCCCCTGGGGAGAATAGGTAGCCTCCCAGATATCCCATTGCTGGCCGGAGCGCGACTTGTCGCCCAGGACGAGTTCCATATGGTTGTTGCCTCGGACGGTACCCTGAATCTGCCCCAGGTAATCCCTGTGTGCAGGCACTTCCAGGTCCACAAAATCGCTTTTGTAGTAATAGGCATTCTCATCCTCGTAGATATTGGTGAGGCAGTACGCCCTGAAATCGATTGGGTCGGGACAGGCAGCGAAACAGCCGTTGTACTCGTCCGGGTATTTTACTTGTACCGCCAGGGCTTCCCAACCCCCGGTAGATCCCCCATAAAGAAAACGCGACCAGCCTTCACCTAACCCCCTGAACTGAGACTCGATAAAGGGGATCAATTCATAGGTTATGGCGTCTCCATAAGGGCCCTGACTGGCAGAGTTCACCGCGTAGGAGTCGTCGTAATAAGGGGTAGGATGCTGTATCTCGATGATCAGAAACCTGGGGAAATCAGGGTCGATCCACCGTTGATAGAAATCGTAAGCCTCCTGCTGCTGTATGATGTTGTAACCTTCCACGTCGAATCTTGCCGAATAATCCGGTTCCAGTCCGGGGTCGGGAGGCGTAGTCCTGAATCCACCGAAATCATCCGGAAAATGCCCGTGAAAGATCATCAGGGGGTATCGGGCCTCGGGATGTTCCTTAAACCCCTTGGGCAGCAGGACATGTGCTCCGAGATACATATCCCGTCCCCAGAACTCCGAAAGCCTTTCAGACCGAATCCTGATGTGCTTGATCCACTCTGTATCCTCCGGTTCTTCAATAGGCGGGATCTTCTGATCCATGACTACTTTAAAGGAACCGATACCGTCATTCCCCACAGTGATCTTCACAGGAGTGCTGTACAGATTTCCGGGAGACCGGTTCCATTGCTGTCCTTCCCCGTTGTCCATAGGGAGTTTTACAGTCTGTCCTGTTGAGAGATTAAAGGTCTCATAGACATGAAGCAGGGTCTGTACCCAGTATTCTCCCGGAGGGACTTCCGATAGGTCCGGGATGGGATATCCGAAGGCTTCTGCATCAAATTTCACGGATTCTCCCGGCTTCATCCCTTCGATATTCATCCCAAAGATCAGCTGGGTTCCCGGGCCATCATTGATCTGAAAGCGGGGTTCGGCCTTGTTATCCCTGGCAAGCATAAGAAGCAAACGGCCATCGAGGGTATCCTCAGATAAAGAATCAGCAAAGGCAATCGAAATCTCTGCGTTCGGCCCTGAGGAATCAGACCTTTTGCAGGATAGACTGAGCAGGATCAAACAGCCCAGTACGAATAGGGTATTTTTCATTTTATCGATAAATTTTCGATAAAAGGTACCGTTTTTTGGGAATGTCAGCAATACCAAAGGGCCTTTTTGACCGTTTTATATAATCAGTAACTCGGTAATCGACACCTACTAAATTATTGAGCTATGAAACGTCCCTATGTGCTTTATTTTCTGCTTGTGATCATCTCTATCATCTTCACCTGGAGCTGCACCAACGACGAGGGTGACAACGATCTGGACATCCTCACCCCTAATGATACCACCCAGGCGGTTTATAAAACCACAGAGATCCCCAAATAAAAAGCCCCCCTGGCTGGGAGGCTCTCTTTCAATATATTTTGTTCTTCTTACCAGATCTTGACCCGTTTCTCCGGGGCGAGATACAGGCTATCACTTTCTTTCACATCAAAGGCCGAATAAAATTCCGGTACATTCCGCACCACTCCGTTCACCCTGAAGTCTGCGGGTGAATGTGGGTCTGTGCTGATCTGAACGCGCAGGGCTTCATCCCTGGCCTTGTTCCTCCAGGACTGAGCATAGCCGATAAACACGCGCTGCTCGCCTGTATATCCATCCATCACAGGTGCTTCAGCCCCATTTAGTGACATTTTATAGGCTTTCAGGGCGATACTCAGTCCGCCCAGGTCACCAATATTCTCTCCCAGGGTGAATTCGCCGTTGATATTGAGCCCGGGCAGAACCTCAAACTGGTTGTACTGCTCTACCAGGGCTCCTGTCCTTTTCTTGAACTCCTCTTTATCAGTATCGGTCCACCAGTTACGCATGGCCCCATCTCCGTCAAAGGTGCTGCCCATATCGTCAAAGCCATGGCCTATCTCGTGCCCGATCACGGCACCTATGGATCCATAATTTACCGCATCTTCAGCATTCAGGTCGAAGAAGGGAGGCTGCAGTATGGCTGCCGGGAAGACGATCTCGTTCAGGGTAGGGTTGTAATAGGCATTGACGGTCTGAGGTGTCATACCCCATTCTTCCCTGTCTATGGGTTGCCCCAGCTTGGCTAGCTCCCGGTTGTACTCGTACAGCTGAGAACGCTGCATATTGCCGTAGAGATCATCTTCTTTGATCTCAAAATCGTATTCCTTCCATTTGTTAGGGTACCCGATCTTGGGAGTGAACTTGCTGAGTTTATCAAGGGCCTCTTTCTTGGTATCATCACTCATCCAGTCGAGTTCTTTAATACTCGCCTCATAGGCCTTGAGCAGGTTTTCAACTAGTTTCTCCATTCTTTCCTTGGCCTCCGGGGGGAAGTGTTTTTTGACATATACCTTGCCCACGACCTCACCAAGGGTGCCGTTCACCGCAGAAACACCCCGTCTCCAAAGCGGGCGCTGTTCCTTGGTCCCCCTGAGCTCTGCGCTGTAGAATTCCCAGTTCTGCCGGTCCATGGCCTCGTTCAGCCTTGAGGCATTGGCATCGATGACCCCCCATTTCAGGTAAGTCTTCCAGGTATCCAGGGGGGTTGAAGTGATAATGCCGTCCAATGCCTTGGTATAATCGAGCATGAGTACGCCCAGTTTTTCCTGTTGGGCCAGTCCGGCTTCACTCAGGAAAGCCGTCCAGTTAAACTGAGGCATGATATTACCCAGGGTATCTACCGGAAACATATTGTAGAGGGAAACCAGGTCCCTTGTCTTTTCCTTTTCCATGTGTTCTTCTGCCAGGGCGGTCTCCAGGTTCATGACGGTACTGGCTGATTCTTTCCCATTGGGGAGTCCGGCCAGGTCGAACATTTTTTCTATGTGTTCAACGTATTTGGCGCGGATCTCCTGAGACCTCTCATCGTCCTTGAGATAGTATTCCCTGTCCGGAAGTCCCAGGCCGGATTGCCAGGTGTAGACTGTGTAGATTGTCGGATCCTTAAAATCCTGGTAAATGAACAGTCCCAGCGGTACGTTGATTCCCATTTTGTTCGCATAGGCAAAATAGGTTGCCAGGTCGTCGTAATTAGCCAGGGCGTCGATCTTTTCGAATACAGGCTTCAAAGGGGCTACCCCGATCTCGTTCCTCTTGTCAAAGTTTACGTAGGAGGTATAAAGATCCCCGACCTTTTGCTCATCTGATCCCTCTGCAAAATCCCCCTCAGAAGATTCCTCTATGATCTTCTTCACGTTTTCTTCAGACTCTTCATAGACGATATAGCCGACGCCGTAACTCGATTTGTCGTCAGGAATGGGAGTGTTCTTCACCCAGGTCCCGTTGACGAAGGCCGTGAAATTATCGCCGGGATTCACCGTCGTATCCATATACTGGGTCAGGATACCAGAGGTAAGTTCTTTTTCTTCTTTCTTTTCGGATGTGCAGGAGACCACGGCCAGGGCAGTAAAAGCGATCAGGCCATAGACAGTCTTTTTGATCATAATACAGTGTTTTAGTTCGTTACCATTTGACTCTCAAAGGGCAGAAATGTTACAATTTTGAGTCAAATTCAGACGTAAAAAGATGTGACCCTATCAGGCCTTTGCCCTGTGGCGTTCCCTGGCAAGCAGCGTATTCTTTAACAGCATAGCTATGGTCATGGGACCCACTCCCCCGGGAACAGGAGTTATATAGGAAGCTTTTTCCTTTACCTTATCGAAATCCACATCTCCGGTGATATAATATCCCTTTTCTTTGGTTTCATCCTCCACGCGGGTGATCCCGACATCGATGATCACGGCACCGGGCTTGACCATATCTGCTTTTAGGAAATGGGGTACCCCCAGGGCTGAGACCACGATATCGGCCTGGAGGGTAAGTTCTGCAATATTTTTCGTTCTGCTGTGGCAAAGGGTGACGGTGGCATTGGCAGCCTTCCCCTTCTGGCTCATGAGTATGCTGATGGGCCTTCCCACGATATGGCTTCGTCCGATGATCACGGCGTGTTTGCCTTCGGTCTCCACCTCGTAACGCCTGAGCAGCTCCATAATTCCGTAGGGAGTGGCGGAGATAAAGGTCTCCATATCGAGGGCCATCTTCCCGAAATTGGTGGGGTGAAAACCATCTACATCCTTGTCGGGATGCACGGCCATCAGGACCTTTTGTTCATCTATGTGCTTGGGTAGCGGAAGCTGTACGATGTACCCGTCTATCTCAGGGTCCTCATTCAGGTCGCTGACAAGCTGCAGTAATTCTTCTTCCGTGGTCTCTTCGGGCAGGTGCTTCAGGGTGGATTCGAAACCGATCCGCTTGCAGGATCTTACCTTGCTGCCGACATAAGTAAGGCTGGCCCCGTCATTACCCACCAGGACGGCTGCAAGATGAGGTACTTTTTCACCCCTTTGTTTCATTTCGGAGACCTCTAAGGCTATCTCATCCTTGATCTGATTTGAGATCTTTTTGCCGTCTAGAATGACCATATTATTTGTTTTCGAATTTATTGACTATCCAGAGAAACCCGGAATACTATGGGATTTTATAGGTCTATCCCCTCAGGCCACCCATCATCTGCATCATCTTTTTGCTGCCTCCGCCCTGCATCATCTTCATCATTTTGCCCATCTGGTTGAACTGCTTCAGCAGCTGGTTCACCTCCTGTACGTTGCGTCCGCTGCCTTTTGCGATACGTTTTTTCCTGCTGGCATCGAGTATGGACGGATTGGACCGTTCTTCCGGGGTCATGGAATGGATGATAGCCTCCACATGTTTAAAGGCATCATCGTCAATATCAAGACCTTTCAGAGCCTTTCCGGCACCGGGAATCATCCCCATCAGGTCCTTCATGCTTCCCATCTTCTTGATCTGCTGGATCTGTTTGAGGAAGTCGTCGAAACCAAAAGTGTTCTTCGCGATCTTCTTCTGTATCTTCCTGGCCTCTTCCTCATCGAATTGCTCCTGTGCCCTTTCCACCAGTGAGATAACGTCTCCCATCCCAAGGATACGATCCGCCATCCTGTCCGGATGGAATACGTCCAGGGCATCCATTTTTTCACCCGTACCAATGAACTTGATGGGTTTGTTGACTACGGACCTGATCGAGATCGCTGCCCCACCCCGTGTATCTCCATCGAGTTTAGTGAGGATAACCCCATCAAAGTTGAGAACATCGTTGAAGGATTTGGCCGTATTGACTGCATCCTGCCCCGTCATCGCATCCACTACGAAAAGGGTCTCCTGTGGTTGTACGGCATCCCTGATCTGGGAGATCTCGGTCATCATGCGTTCATCAACAGCGAGCCTACCCGCGGTATCTATGATGACCACGTTCTGGCCATTGGCCTTGGCATGGGCGATCCCCGCCTTGGCAAGTGCAACCGGATCGGAATTTTCCTTATCTGAAAAAACGGGTACACCAATCTGCTCCCCTACCACGTGCAACTGGTCTATAGCCGCAGGCCTGTAGACGTCGCAAGCCACCAGCAGAGGGTACTTGTTCTTCTTGGTCTTGAGGTAATGTGCCAGCTTTCCGGAGAACGTGGTTTTTCCGGATCCCTGTAATCCCGACATCAGGATCACGGAAGGATTCCCGGACAGGTCGATACCCGCAGCATCTCCGCCCATAAGCTCAGTAAGCTCGTCCTTGACGATCTTCACCATCAACTGACCGGGCTGGAGGGTGGTCAGCACGTTCTGGCCCAGGGCTTTGTCCCTGACCTTATTCGTAAATTCCTTGGCTATCTTGAAGTTGACATCCGCATCGAGCAACGCCCTTCTCACTTCCTTGGTGGTCTCAGCCACATTGATCTCAGTGATCTGCCCATGCCCTTTCAGGACATGCAGGGCCTTATCCAGTTTCTCGCTTAAATTGTCGAACATATCTGCTTTACCTTTAGAGGAATGCAAATTTAACAATTGGAACGGGATCAGAGAAGTTCCCTACCCTAAAATCCAAAGAAAAAGGGCCGCTTCCCGGAGGAGCAGCCCTTTTATCAACACATGGGGCAAAAAAGGTGTGCTTATGGTTTTTCAAAAACAAGCACGTCATAACTTGCATTGGTATCGCTATAGCTCTTCAGCTCGATCCTGTTGCTGGTCATAGACACAAAGTCCCAGTCGTCAGTCAGGTCGGCGAGTTCCCCTTCTATCCCTGCATTCAGGTAAACCTTGAGTTTACCGTCGCTGTTGCGCAGAACTCTCCAGATACCGGGCTGAGTCGTTCCGGTCTGTCCGAGCGTAATGCTCATCACATGCTCTGCTCCGAAGACAAAGGTATAGGGCATGAAATTCTGGGTTTGATCCACCTCACCTTCACTGTAATGGGCTACCATCCATTCACCGCCCATCATCACATTTCGGATCTCCAGTACATCACCGTCAACATTTGCAGGATCGTCATCGCACACCCTCTGTACTATAAGCTCATAGGCAGTGCCTTCTATATTGAATTTCAACCTGTCGTTCCTGAGGTCGCTCAACAACCATTCGAAGTTCAGCGAAGGCTCATTTCCGAATTCAAGGGCCAGTACCAGCCTGCCCTGGGCGTTGGTCGTGATCACCCACGATCCCTCTGAGACGTTGATCCCGTTGCTTAAGGTTACCACACCTTCAGCCATGAACTTGAACTCATATCCAATCAGTCGTTCGATCTCATCACCATTGAGGAGTACTTTCTTGATCACCCACGCACATTCCCTAAGAATCTCACGTAGCGTGTTCGGATCGTCATTAAAGACATCGCAAACAGATTTCAGGATGATCTTGTTGCCTCCTTCGGCGTACAATTTGATCTTTCCGGGCTCTATTTCGTATACGAACCACTCCAGGTTAAAGTCGACCAGGAAATCGAACTCCAGGTTCAACAGGACTCCACGGTCGGTGATGCGGGTACTCCAGAACCCGTTCAACACATTTCCGGCGCGATCCTTGACCGTAACAGCTCCATCCTCCGTAAAGTTCATCAGGTACTCGAAGTACTGATCGGTCTGACTGATGGCATCTCTTTGTACTTCCCTGACCAGCCATGGGCATTCTGTAATGAGATTATTGAACCTCTCCAGGGTGAAATCGTCGTCATTGTAGTCATTGTCATCATCCTCGTCGCAAGCATCCTTGGCATTCTCAATGGCAGCTGCCAACTCGGCATTACTGTTCACAACCACCTCTGTACCGTCATACAATTTGAGGGTCACCGGGAAATCGATGCTGATCAGGTCATTCTCATCAAGACCTTTGAAGAACAGTCTCAATTCTTCGTCGTTATTCACGGTAACGCTTCCGGTCTGCTGCTCATTGATGTCAAAAGTGAACAGGGTGATCGGATATACGAAATCTATACATTCGATATCGTCATCAGCACCTCCTTCAAGACATTCCTCTGCAAGGGCCATTAGTTCCTCCCTGTTGTTGATCGTGATCTTAGTGTAATCACTAAATGTGATCGTAACAGGGAAAATGATTTCCAACACATCCACGTCGGTGTCGATGGCATCAAAGATCTCTTCAATGACCTGGAGGTCTTCACGGGAATCGATCGTGATCTCAATTCCGTTCACCTCAACGGTATAGGGAAAATCCAGTGCAAAACAGCTGGCGCCGTCCACGATATTGTCAAAGGACCCGTCATTGGCAGAGGTCCTCTCAATCAACCGTGCCGTTGAGGAACTGGCCATAATGGTCTGTTGCTCATCCGGCCCGGGAAGTTCCTCAAACTCATCCTGGCAGGATGTCACCATCAGTGTCGCCATAAACAGCAGGGAGAACACTGAATACTTGAATACATTTTTCATAACGATTTGGATTTTTTTGTTGTTCGTACAGAGATAAAACAGATCTGAAAGGAAAAACCCTACCCTGTTTTTAATTTTTTTTAAAATATCTTTGAATGACACCGATCAATAACGCAACAACACCTTATGGATAATGTTTGTGAAGAACAGGTTTTTAATACCATCTTCAAGTCCAATTCTAAAACGATCTTTAATTACATATATTATAAATACGGCAACGAGGAGAAAGCCTATGATGCTGTGCAAGAGGCTTTTGTGAAGCTGTGGGAGAATTGTGCCAAGGTAGCCCCGGATAAGGCCAAGGCATTTGTCTACAAAGTGGCCAATAATCTATACCTCAATGTATTGAAGGCGGAGAAGGTGAGACTGAATTACGCTTCGAACGTCAGGATCAGTCCCAATCCCGAATCCCCGGACTACCTGATGGAAGAGAAAGAGTTCAAAGAAAAACTGGACAGGGCCCTGGACAGCCTGCCGGAGAATCAGAGAACGGTATTTCTGCTGAACAGGATAGACGGGAAAAAATATGCGGAGATCGCAGAGATGGAAGGGGTAAGTGTCAAGGCGATCGAAAAGCGGATGCACCTGGCCCTGAAAACCCTTAGGGAACAGATCGATGGAATCTAAATTGTTACATGCGCTCACCCCGGGTTTTACGGGGAGTGAGAAAAAAAGTATCGACCAACGGTAGGGTTTTTGTTTTGTGAAATGTTATATAGGAGTAAAGTTTAGAAATCATGCAGGAAAATTACCTGGCCAAATGGCTTAATAACGAACTCAGCGAAGAGGAGCTGGCTGCCTTCAGGAAAACTGAAGAGTACGCCTCCTATGAGAAGATCGCCAGGGCTTCCAAAGGCCTTACGCCTCCCGCGTTTGATATGGACAGGGCCCTTGCTGATTTAAAATCGAGAAAACCACAGGAGACTAAAGTGGTCAGGATGCGTCCGACCCGTTACCTGATGCAGATCGCAGCCGCAGTAACCGTGCTGATCGCAGCTTCTATCTTTTACATTGCCACCCTCGATGAGACCTTTACCGCCGAATACGCTCAGCGCACGGAGGTCATTCTGCCCGATGCCTCGGAGGTGATCCTCAATGCAGGTTCTGAGCTGTCCTACAGCGAGAGAAATTGGGAGAATAAACGGCAACTCAACCTTGATGGGGAAGCCTTTTTTAAGGTGGCCAAAGGAGAAAAGTTTACCGTGAATACGGAAGCAGGTGCCGTGAGTGTACTGGGGACCCAATTCAACGTAAAGAGCAGAAAAGGCTTTTTTGAAGTGACCTGCTATGAGGGTCTCGTCAGTGTTGAATACAGCAGATCACAGAAAAAACTCCCCGCAGGAAGTTCATTTCTGGTCATTAACGGAAGGATCACAGATACCCAGGCTCCGATGACCACTGAACCGTCGTGGGTCAACAATGAGAGTAGTTTCAGGAGTATCCCCCTGTCCTTCGTCCTGAAGGAGTTTGAACGGCAGTTCAAAATAAAGGTGGAGACCAGGAACGTAGACCTCGATGAACTTTTTACAGGTACTTTCAGCAACACAGATATGAATTTGGCGTTACAGAGTATAAGTACTCCTTCTCAAATAAGCTTTACCTTAGAGGGGAACAAAGTACTCTTTTATGGAGATAACGCGCCTTAAGAGTTTCCTTTTTTGTTTATCCGTCCTTTTCTTAGTCCATACTTCAGGTCTGGGCCAGGATAACAACAGGGTAGATCTGATCGCATACCTGTTAAGGCTGGAGCAGGAATTCAATGTTAAATTTTCTTATGTGGATGAGGACCTGATGGATATTCAGGTCAGTCCGCCCGCAGTATCAGAACTGACCCTGATCCTCGATGCGATCCGGGAAGAGACCCAGTTGAGGATCGAGAAACTCTCCGACAGGTACTACAGCATCGTGCAGCGCTCTACGGTAGACGTTTGCGGCTATGTATATGACAATTTCGGGGCGAATACCATTCCCGGGGCCTCTGTCGAGGTTTTGGGGGGCAGTGTGGCTATCGTCACGGATATGGATGGAAAATTCACCCTGACCAATCTTCCGCGGGATGCCACCCTGCGTATTCGATTCCTGGGATTCAAGCCACGCTTTGTGACGGCATCAGACCTGGCAGGCAACGACTGCCCGTCACTGCTAATGGCCGTTAGTTATCAGGAGTTGCAGGAGGTAGTAGTGTATCAGTTCCTGACCACCGGGCTCTCGAGGGAAACCGATGGCAGCATCCTCCTGAGCACAGATGATTTCGGGATTCTTCCCGGTTTGTCTGAGCCCGATATCCTGCAGACCGTTCAGGCCCTGCCGGGAATCAAAAGTATAGATGAGACCGTGTCTGATATCAATATCCGTGGTGGGACCAACGACCAGAACCTCATCCTGTGGGATGGGATCAAAATGTACCAGTCGGGGCATTTCTTTGGTCTCATTTCTGCCTTTAACCCCTATCTGACCGAAAAGGTAACCGTCATCAAGAACGGTACCAGTGCCCAGTATGGCGACGGGGTCAGCGGGATCATCAGCATGGAGACCCGTGATGAGATACAGGATCGGATTTCAGGGGGAGGAGGATTTAACCTGATCAGCGGGGACGTTTATGGGCATATTCCGCTTTCTGAACGACTCGCTATTCAGATCTCCGGCCGCAGATCTGTAACTGATTTCCTCAACACTCCTACTTACAATCAGTTTTTTGACAGGGCTTTTCAGGATACGGAAGTTAAAGGAGGCGGGGGCGCCGATGAAGCCATAGAACGGGAAGAGAATTTCTATTTCTACGACTTTACAGGCAAACTGCTGTACGATATCAATGAGGATCACAAACTGAGGGTCAGCGCGATCTATATCAACAACAACCTCGACTATCTGGAAAGCAACCGGGACACGGGACGGTCTGACCAGAGTTTGCTGGACCAAACCAATTTTTCCTTTGGCGGCCGGCTGGCAAGCAGGTGGACAGATCGATTTTCAAGTCAGGTCATCACCTACTACACCCGCTATAACCTCGATGCCCAGAACGTAACGGGTAACGGAGAGCAATCCCTTTTCCAGAACAACCAGGTTTTGGAGTCCTCTTTTAAACTCAATACGAAATTCGACTTCACAGAAGAACTAAGCAGCCGAAATGGCTATCAGTTCACCGAGGTGGGGATCACGAATTTCACGAATGTAAGTCAGCCTCCTTTCCTGAGCAACGTCAAGGGAGTAGTTAGGTCGCACGCCTTGTTCAGCGAGATCCAGTACGGGTCTGAAGACGGCAAATTCGACTTCCTGGGTGGCGCACGGCTCAACTACCTGGTGAACCTTGACACTTTTGAGGAAGTGATCCTGGAACCCCGGCTCAATATGAGCTATATGCTCCTGCCCGATTTCAGGTTCGAAATCCAGGGGGAATTCAAAAACCAGGTGACCAATCAGATCATCGACCTGGAACAGAATTTCCTCGGCATCGAAAAAAGGCGATGGATCCTGTCAGATGAGGACACCTTGCCTATCACAAAGAGCAAACAGGGCTCCCTGGGATTCAATTACGACAAGAATCGCTGGTTCCTGAGCCTGGAAGGATTCTACAAGGAAGTTACAGGGATCAGTACTTCAACCCAGGGATTTCAGAACGAAGACCAGTTCAATGGGGAAATCGGCAGCTATACCATCAGGGGAGGTGAATTCCTGGTCAACTACAAGAACAACAGCTTCAGTAGCTGGTTGAGCTACGCCTACAACAAGAATACCTACTTCTTTGAGGATATCACTCCATCAGAATTCCCGAATAACCTCGATATCACCCATACGGCTACCCTGGCCGCAACCTACAACTACAGGGACCTAAAATTGGGCTTTGGCCTGAATTACCGGACGGGCAAACCCTTTACCAAACCCCAGGAGGGTCCCAACATCATTGATATCTCGGTTTTCCCAAACCGGATCAATTACGAGAGTCCGAACAGCAGCAGACTACCTGATTATCTCAGGGCAGATACATCCCTCATCTATTCTTTCGATCTCAGCAAGGGGGTCAGGGCCACAGCAGGTGCCTCTGTCCTCAATATCTTCGGAAAGAGAAATGTCCTGAATACCTATTATCGTCTCAACGACCAGAATGAGGTCGAAACCGTGGAGAGTATTTCCCTGGGGCTTACGCCCAATGCGAGCTTCAGGGTCAGTTTTTAAGAACGGTTCAGCCGATTCATAACGATCACATGCGGAAATGTGATAGCAGCCAGGAAGTAGATCAAGATAGAGAGGAACAAGCCCTGCTTATCGTGAAACAGATAATAAAGGCCTGCGAGTCCGATCATAGAAAAGATCCAGTATATAAAAGAAGTGCGGAAGTAAGACAATAGGGAAGCCTTAGAAATCTTTCCGTACAGGAACCTTGTCTGGTCCATCAGGGAAGGGATGCTGTGCCAGATCACAAAGTAGATACTGAAGGCCCATATGAGGGAAGCGGTTTTAAAGACGATAAAGAAAACAAGCAGAAAGAACAGTTCCTTGATCATATTCACTTTGATCTTTCTTTTCCACAACCACCAGAAATAGATCAGCATAAAGATACCGAAGGAAGAGGCGAGGGTGTAGAGGTAGTGATCTGCCTGCAGGTTAATGCCCGTAATCTCATAAATGATGGGGGTGACGGCATCGGCCTGGCAATAAAAAAGCAGGAAGAAGATCACCATGCCATAGCAGGTATAGAAAACATACGCCAAAAGTGATCTTTCTGTGTATTGGGCCCAGTGCTGCTCCCCGAAATGGTAACTGCTCGCCAGCACAAAAAAACCCAATGCCAATACCGGAAAAAAGGAAAAAAAGGCTACCGTGAGGGCAATGACGGTAACATAACTTATCAGGGCCCGGAGAAAAAAATTTTTTTTGGAACTCCCGGAAGTTTGCTGAATCAGTTTTAAATCGTTCGAGCCGTGAAATATCCCGAATGTAAAGATGAGGAAATAAGACAAAAAGGCTTCGGCCTGAACATCGAAATATACAGAAAGCCAAAGGGAAAAAAAGGTGGCAACAATCATAAAACTGCTAAAAGTGTTAATATTTTGTTGTTTTTTTTCCAAATCCATAAAATTTCGTGGTCAAATTTATGAAATTATGTTCAACTTTTCATATGTTTGCTTAAACAAAATTAACTAATTCTATTTCTATGGAAAATTTTTTATCATCAATTTCACTGGTCTCCAGGTTGGCGACCGATGATTATGTAGGGTTTACCTTCTTCGTGGGCTGTATGGCCATGATGGCGGCCTCTGCATTTTTCTTCCTGTCGATGAACAGCTTCGACAAGAAGTGGAGAACTTCAATCCTGGTTTCAGGATTAATTACGTTTATCGCAGCAGTACACTACTGGTACATGAGGGATTACTGGGCAGGATTCGCTGAGTCTCCTACTTTTTTCCGTTATGTAGACTGGGTGCTGACTGTACCGCTGATGTGTGTTGAATTCTTCCTGATCCTCAAGGTAGCAGGAGCTAAGAAATCCCTGATGTGGAGGTTGATCTTCGCTTCAGTGATCATGCTCGTAACCGGATACTTCGGAGAAGCCGTCTATAGAGACAGCGCTGCTTTCTGGGGTCTGATCTCCGGTATCGCTTACTTCTGGATCGTTTATGAGATCTGGTTCGGAGAAGCCAAGAAACTGGCTGTTGCTGCCGGTGGATCTGTACTGAACGCTCACAAAACGCTCTGCTGGTTCGTTTTGGTTGGATGGGCGATCTATCCTATCGGTTACATGGCTGGAACTCCCGGATGGTATGAAGGGATCTTTACCGGCCTCAATATGGATGTGATCTACAACATTGGTGACGCCGTTAACAAGATCGGCTTTGGACTCGTGATCTACGGACTTGCTGTAGCTCAGAGTTCTGAAAAATAATTTTCCTGAGAACAAATATTTATAAAGGCCGCTTTCGAGCGGCCTTTTTTTACATCCTTTCAGGAACCTGTATCCCCAATAAATCAAAGCCGGAGCGTATCACCTCCCCAACTACGGCAGAAAGATTCACCCTGAAATCCCTGATCTGTTCGTCTGCTTCCCCCAGGATGGTAACCTGCTGGTAGAAAGAATTGAACTCCTTGACCAGGTCGTAGGTGTAATTAGCGACCAGGGCCGGACTGAATTGTTCGGCTGCCTCTTGAACGATCGCCGGGAATAAGAGTAATTGCTTGATGAGCTCCCTTTCTTTAAGGTGTAGTCGTATCCTATACTTCGTTGAAATTTTATCGAAATTTTCTTTATCAAAATCGGCCTTTCGCAG
The DNA here is from genome assembly GCF_014638095.1 of Muriicola marianensis. Lineage (GTDB taxonomy): Bacteria > Bacteroidota > Bacteroidia > Flavobacteriales > Flavobacteriaceae > Muriicola > Muriicola marianensis. Next base: position 107,642 of record NZ_BMFH01000002.1, on the reverse strand, counting down.
GATCGATTGTATCCTGGCGTAGGTATACTGAATAAAGGGACCTGTATTCCCCTGAAAATCGACGGATTCCTCCGGATTAAACAGGATGCGTTTCCTGGGGTCTACCTTCAGGATAAAGTATTTAAGAGCTCCCAGGCCGATGATGTGGTAGAGTTCCTTTTTCTCTTCCTCCGAATACCCATCGAGTTTGCCGAGTTCTTTGGAAATCTCTTCCGCAGTATGCGCCATATCCTCTACCAGGTCATCCGCATCCACCACCGTCCCTTCCCGGCTTTTCATCTTGCCTTCGGGCAGGTCTACCATCCCATAACTCAGGTGGTAAAGGTGTTCTGCCCAGCTGAATCCGAGTTTTTTCAGGATGAGGAACAATACCTTAAAATGGTAGTCCTGTTCATTTCCCACGGTATATACCATCCCGTCGATATCGGGAAAGTCCTTTACCCGCTGAATGGCCGTACCAATATCCTGGGTCATATACACAGCGGTACCGTCCGCCCTTAAAACGATCTTTTCATCCAGGCCGTCTTCCGTCAGGTCGATCCACACACTCCCATCCTCTTTCCTGTAGAATACGCCTTTCTCAAGTCCATCCTCCACCACCTCTTTTCCGAGCAGGTAGGTATCACTTTCGTAATAGAGTTTATCAAAATCAACGCCAAGGCGGGAATAGGTTTCTTCAAATCCTGTATAAACCCATGAATTCATCGTCTTCCACAGGCTGACCACCTCCTCGTCTCCCGCCTCCCATCTCCGTAGCATCTCCTGGGCTTCCAAAAGGATAGGCGCCTGTTGTTCTGCATCTTCCCTACTCCTTCCCTCTGCCATCAACTGTTCGACCTCCTTTTTATAAGCCTTATCAAAAGCCACGTAGTAGTTCCCTACCAGTTTATCACCCTTTAATCCAGTAGATTCCGGGGTTTCTCCTTTTCCATATCGCTTCCAGGCGAGCATGCTCTTACAGATATGGATGCCCCGGTCATTGATGATCTGGGTTTTATAGACCTTCTTCCCCGAGGCTTTGAGGATCTCCGACACAGAGTACCCCAGCAGGTTATTCCTGATATGGCCCAGGTGTAGAGGTTTGTTGGTATTGGGGGAGGAATATTCGACCATTACGGCCCCCTGACCTTCTCCTTTTACTCTTCCGTAATCCTCAGCAGTTTGTATATCCTGAAATGATCCCAGATAGTATTCATCAGAAAGGGTGAGGTTCAGGAATCCCTTGATAACATTGAATCGGTCTACCTCGGGTAATGCCTCGCTCAGGAACTCCCCTAAGGCCTGACCGATTTTCTCGGGATTGCCTTTTACATATCTCAGCATGGGAAATATCACCACGGTAATATCTCCTTCAAAATCTTTCCTCGTAGGCTGTAATTCTACTGCAGGGAGTTCCACTCCAAAGAGGGTGTTTACAGCTTCTTTTGTCTTTGAGATCAATTGGTGTTCCATGGGCCGGGACTAACCTTCTTTAAAGTTGCAAAACTACATATTTTTTAAGCTTTTATAATCCTGTTAATAAGGATTCCACAAGGATTTCGGTAACTTTAGGGCGCTATTGAAAAAGAAAGAGAATGTTAGTCAACGTATCCTACAACAACAAGGAAATCACGCAAAAGATCGATGAGGAGGTCGGGAAGCCTTTTCCGCTCAGGGAAAGGTGGGCCATGGGAGGGATCGGTTCCCCAAAATTATTTATCACAGCTTCGAGTGTGGAGATCCGAAATCTCCTGATCCTGGACAATAACCTGGACAGCTGCAATGTTGAGCTCAGGCCGAAAGGGATTATCGTCAGGTTTCGCTCCCTCTTGGAGACCTTTGCCCTGGTCATCCCGTATTACAAACTCACCCTCTACAAAGGGGACATGGCGGTATACTCCATCTACAGGGACCATCATTTCATCAAAGTGCGTTCAGATACCAAGGCGGTGCAGAAGTTCTTTAAAAAACTGATGGGCCTCAAGGCAGACAATACACCAACTCAAATTGACGACCTCTGATCCATGAAGATCCTCCTGACAGGCGCGAATGGTTATATCGGGATGCGGTTGCTCCCCAGGCTCCTGGAGCTGGGCCATGACGTAGTGTGCGCCGTTCGCGACCAAAAAAGGCTTTCAGTAGATGAGGAGACCCTGAAGAAAATTGAGGTACTGGAGATCGATTTCCTGAGCGAGGTAAAAGAAGGCCTGGTTCCCAAAGACATTGATGCTGCCTACTACCTCATCCACTCCATGAGTTCATCTACGGAAGACTTCGACGAGAAGGAAGCCCTGTCAGCAGAAAACTTTAACCGCTATCTCGCACATACCAGGGTACAACAGGTGATCTACCTCAGCGGTATTGTCAATGAGGAGAAGCTTTCTAAACACCTGGAATCCAGAAAGAATGTTGAGGACATTCTCTATCAGGGATCCTATCACCTGACGGTCCTTAGGGCCGGAATCATAGTGGGTTCCGGAAGTTCGTCCTTTGAGATCATTAGAGACCTTTGTGAAAAGCTCCCTGTAATGATCACCCCAAAATGGGTATTGACCAGAACACAGCCCATCGGCATCAGGGATGTGATCAATTTTCTCACCGGAGTATTGGGCAGGGAGGACACTTACGATCAGTCGTTTGACATAGGGGGCAAGGACATCCTCACCTACAAGGAGATGCTTCAACAATACGCCAAGGCCCGCGGATTCAAGAACTGGATCTACACGGTCCCGGTGATGACACCTAAACTCTCCTCCTACTGGTTGTATTTTGTGACCTCCACTTCATACAAGCTCGCCGTCAACCTGGTCGACAGTATGAAGATGGAAGTAGTGGCCAGGGACAACCGCCTGCAGGAACTGCTCGGCCTGGAGACCCACACCTATCTGGAGGCCATCGACATGGCCTTTAAGAAAATCGAACAAAACCTGGTAGTCAGTAGCTGGAAGGACAGTATGGTCAGCGGACGCTTCCAAAAAAACCTGGAAAAGTACATCCAGGTTCCGAAATACGGTGTCTTAAAAGACGAAAAGAAGATGAAGGTTGACGATCCCGACGCCGTCCTGAAGAATATCTGGCGCATTGGGGGTGAACAGGGATGGTATTACGGCAATTGGCTGTGGAAGATACGGGGCTTTATCGATAAGCTAACCGGGGGAGTCGGGTTGAGAAGGGGGCGCACTCACCCTGACAAGATCTATCCGGGCGATTCCCTTGATTTCTGGCGTGTACTCCTGGCCGATAAAAAGGGAAAGCGCCTGTTGCTCTTTGCCGAAATGCGACTTCCCGGCGAGGCGTGGTTAGAATTCAGGATAGACAAGGATTCAGTGCTGCATCAAACAGCAACTTTCAGGCCTAAAGGACTCAGGGGAAGGCTTTATTGGTATACCATCCTTCCATTTCATTACTTTATTTTCGGGGGAATGATCCGGAATATTGCCCGGGCCAGGACCTGAATCAGACCTAAGACAGCACTTCAGCTCTCGGAAGAAATACCTCCGCCATCATGCAGCGGGCACTGCCTCCTCCGCAGGTCTCTATCGTATCAAGCGGACTGTGGATGATCTCGCAGTGACGGTGGATCGCCTTGAGTTGTTCCTCATCGAGACTGTTGTAAGCCGCAGAACTCATCACCAGGTATCTTTTTTCTCCTGAACCAATGACCTGCAGCATATTCCCGGCAAAATGCTGTTCCTGCACCTCAGAGATCGCGATGATCTCCTTCCCGTCACCTTTGAGGTGGTCTACCACATTCTTGCGCTCCTTCTTGTCGTCTATGGCGTCGAGACAAATCACCGCAAAGGTCTCCGCGATACACATCATCACATTGGTATGATAGATAGGCAGGCGCTGTCCGTCTACAGACTGGTAGGCCGTAAAGATCACAGGGGTGCACTCCATATCCTCACAAAATTCAATAAAGAGGCCTTCATCCGCCCTGGGCGAGAGGGCACAATACGCCTTCTGGTGCTCCCTGTCCATAATAATGCTACCCGTCCCTTCAAGGAACAGTCCATCCTCCTCTGCAGCGGTGTAATCAATCACTGTGCGTATCTCAAAACCTTTCTCTTCCAGAATATCGAGTACATCTTCCCTCCTTTCCCTTCTCCTGTTCTCTGCGAACATGGGATATAAACCTACCGATCCGTTGGCGTGAAAAGAGATCCAGTTATTGGGAAAGATAGAATCCGGGGTGTCCCTTTCGTATAAATCGTCCACCACGATCACCTCGACACCATGCGATCTTAAGACAGACACAAAGTCGTCGAACTCCTTTTGTGCCCTGAGATTGATGGTCTGGTTCTTAATGTCAAGATCCTCCTGGAAATAATTATTTACCGCCGTTTCCTCGTTCATCCGGAAGCGTACTGGCCTGACCATAAGGATGGTGTTAGTGATCTGCATAAGGGAGCTTATTACAGGTCAAAGTTAATCCTTTAGACGGTTATAATATTGGGAATTTGATAAGAAATTTGACCCCCCTACACCGAGCTATTCCCTGACCAGAGGCAGGGTACTGCACCTCAGAAGCCCTTCCTGCTTGCCAATTTCCGCATAGGGAACCTCCTCTACCGTAAATCCCTTTTCACGCAGCCAGGTGTTGAGCCGGGTAAAAGATCGTTCGGAAACGATCACCTCGGGTGAGATCGAAAACACGTTGCTGAACATCTGATACATTTCCTCACTGCTGATCTCAAAGACGTTATCCGGACCGAAGTAATTCAGGAGCCACCGGTATTCCTCTTCAACCAAAAAGCCATTTTTATGCAGGATGGCCTTATCCTTACCGATAGGCTGAAAGCAGCAGTCCAGATGAAGAGCGTTCTGCTTTGGATCGGTATTGGATTTTCTAAGATCGAAGGATTTGACAACCTTGTGCGGGAATTGTTCCTGCAGATAAGCCACAGCAGCCGTGTTGGTTCTTGCGGTTATGTAACTGGCGTAATCTTCTCCACGGTATGTCCCAACAAAGATATACTCCTTCCAGGGCATCACATCTCCTCCTTCTACATGTACATCGGGAGGAGGGACGAGAATTTTTTCAGGATCGATCACGTCCAGGACATGCAGGATGGCTTCAAATTCCTTTTCCCTCTCGGGCAGAATATTGGCCTTGATAAGTTTGTCTTCAATGACAAATGCGATATCCCTCGAAAAGATCTGATTGCAATCCTTTAAGACCTCGGGCCTGAAGACCTGCACCCCGTGTTTCTTAAGGACATCGTCAAAAGCATCCATCTCACTGATCATGTCTTCTTCCCTGGGGTAAGTCCCCGCCAGGATGTGTTCCAGAGATTTAGGATCATAGGCATCTTCCGCCTTGGGAACAGGACCGGAACTCTCAGCCCTGCCCAAAACAACAGCCTTTAAGGATGAGGTTTCATCACGTACATTGAGTCGTAACATGCAGGGGGTGTTCTAGCGCTTGTTCAGGGGCACGAATGGTCGCTGATTTTCTCCTATGTAGACCTGTCTTGGCCTTCCTATGGGTTCACCCCTCAAACGCATTTCACGCCATTGCGCGATCCATCCGGGCAGTCTTCCCATAGCGAACATTACGGTAAACATCTCTGTAGGGATCCCAAGGGCCCGGTAGATGATTCCTGAATAGAAGTCGACATTGGGATACAATTTGCGATCGACGAAGTAGGGATCTTCCAGGGCTACTTTTTCCAGCCCTTTGGCGATGGAGAGGATGGGGTCCTCTATACCCAGATCTCCCAGCACCTCATCGGCTGCTCTTTTGATGATCTTTGCACGGGGGTCGAAGTTCTTGTACACTCTGTGACCAAAGCCCATGAGCCTGAAAGGGTCATTCTTGTCCTTGGCCTTGTTCATGTATTTTTGAGTATCTCCTCCATCGGCTGCTATAGCTTCCAGCATTTCCAGAACGGCCTGGTTGGCACCTCCGTGAAGGGGGCCCCACAAGGCTGAGATTCCGGCAGAGAGAGATACGAAAAGTCCGGCGTGGGAAGAACCTGTGATCCTTACGGTTGAGGTGGAACAGTTTTGTTCGTGATCGGCGTGGAGGATCAGTAATTGGTCCAGGGCATCGATGACGATCTTATTCTTTACGTATTCTTTGTTGGGCCTTTTGAACATCATTTTGTGGAGGTTCTCCACGTATCCCAGGTTATCATCCCCATAATCCAGAGGCAGGCCCTTTTGTTTGCGCATGGTCCAGGCCACCAGCACTGGGAATTTGGCCATGATACGTATGATAGCGTGATACATGTCCTTTTCAGAGGTAATGTTAACTGAAGAAGGGTTGAATGCGATCAGCGCACTGGTAAGGGAGGACAGAACTCCCATCGGATGAGCTGATTTAGGGAAGGCATCAAGGATCTTCTTCATTTCTTCATCCACGTGGGATTCGTGTTTGATGTCCTCGTGGAATTTATGCAGCTGTTCCTTGTTTGGCAACTCACCAAATATCAGCAAATAGGCTACTTCCAGAAAATCAGCCTTCTCTGCCAATTCCTCGATATTGTACCCCCTGTATCTCAGTATGCCTTTTTCTCCGTCCAGATAGGTGATAGCACTTTCGCAGGAACCGGTATTCTTGTAGCCGGGGTCCAGGGTGATCATACCCGTAGTAGACCTCAGTTTTTTAATATCAATAGCCAGTTCTTTTTCGGTACCTTCCACCACAGGGAATTCAAATTTTTTCCCTTGGTATTCTAGCGTTGCTTTATCTTTCATGGAGTTGATTTTGGTAATGTTTAGACAGGGCTATAAAGATAGGAAAAAGGCGACTTCTTAACAATGATTGAGAAGAGCATTCTGCCGAGATTTAAGGGAATTTTATCACTCCTGATCCCGTTCACGGTTTTGAGATCACCATCTCCAGTTTACGGTTTTCCATAAACATAAAAAAGCCCTTCGGAATTCCGAAGGGCTTTTATAGATGACATGATCATCTCAATGTCCTACTTTGAAGGCATTTTTACCCGGGTAATAGGCAACTTCCCCGAGTTCCTCTTCTATCCTGAGTAACTGGTTGTATTTGGCCATTCGGTCCGACCTGGAAGCAGATCCTGTTTTGATCTGCCCGGTGTTCAATGCCACGGCAAGGTCGGCTATGGTATTGTCCTCCGTTTCTCCCGACCTGTGTGACATCACACTGGTATATCCGGCATTCTTGGCCATATTTACGGCTGCAATAGTTTCGGTAAGGGTACCTATCTGGTTAACCTTGATCAGGATGGAATTGGCTATTCCCTCTTGGATACCCCTTGACAGGCGGGTAACGTTGGTAACGAACAGGTCGTCCCCCACCAGCTGTACCTTATCCCCGATCAGATCAGACAGGATCTTCCAGCCTTTCCAGTCGTTCTCATCCATCCCATCCTCTATGGAGATGATGGGATACTTCTCGCAAAGCGATGCCAGGTATTTGGCCTGTTCCTCAGAGGTACGCACAGCACCTTTGTCTCCTTCGAATTTGGTATAGTCGTATTTTCCGTTTACGTAGAATTCGGCCGCAGCGCAATCCAGGGCTACCATAACCTCATCCCCAAAGCTGTATCCGGCGTTCTTTACAGCCATACTTATTGTGTCGAGAGCATCCTCGGTTCCTTTGAGGGTAGGGGCAAATCCGCCCTCGTCTCCAACGGCCGTACTGAGGCCGCGATCGTGAAGCACTTTCTTGAGGTGGTGGAAAATTTCCGTACCCATTTGTATGGCATGGGAGAAACTCTTCGCCTTTACCGGCATCACCATAAATTCCTGGAAGGCGATGGGCGCATCTGAATGCGAGCCCCCATTGATGATATTCATCATGGGTACCGGCAGGGTATTCGCGCTTACCCCTCCCACGTAACGATAGAGGGATATACCCATTTCATCTGCTGCCGCCTTGGCTACCGCGAGGGAAACGCCCAGGATGGCATTGGCTCCCAGCTTGGATTTGTTCGGGGTACCGTCTAGCTCTATCATGGTCTTGTCTATAAGGTTCTGGTCGAACACCATCATCCCCCTGATCTTTTCGGCGATCACGTTGTTTACGTTCTCTACGGCCTTCATGACCCCTTTTCCCATATAAGGTTTTCCTCCGTCCCTCAGTTCCACAGCTTCGTGTTCTCCGGTGGAGGCACCTGAGGGGACTGCCGCCCTTCCCATGACCCCGTTCTGGGTAATGACATCTACTTCTACTGTTGGATTGCCCCTGGAATCGAAGATCTGACGGGCGTGTACATCGAGGATTATACTCATAATATTGTGATTTTTCTGGTTGATTTACAATGTGTCAAAGATACAAAAGGACACGGGAACTGACTGTGTTTCCCTTAACAATACAAAATGGGATTTGTGCCTCAGACCGACACATTGATATCCGCATGCGCCCTGATCAACTCGAAAAACTGGTCGAACAGATAAGTGGCATCATGTGGACCCGGACTTGCTTCGGGATGGTACTGTACTGAGAATACATTCTTGTTCTTCATCCGTATCCCGGCCACGGTGTTGTCATTGAGATGCACATGAGTGATCTCCAGATCGGGATTGGCTTCAGTCTCTTCCCTGTTGATCGCAAAACCGTGGTTTTGTGAGGTGATCTCACCTTTCCCAGTCTTGAGGTTGATCACCGGGTGGTTGATACCCCTGTGACCATTGAACATCTTATAGGTAGACACCCCGTTAGCTAGCGCAATGATCTGATGCCCCAGGCAGATTCCAAAAAGTGGTTTGTCCTGGGCTATGATCTGTTTGGCGGTCTCGATCACACCCTTGAGCGGTTCAGGGTCTCCAGGGCCGTTTGAGATGAAGTATCCATGTGGATTCCACGCCTCCAGCTCGGAGAAAGGTGTGTCGTAAGGGAAGACCTTGACATAGGCGTCCCTGGCTGCCAGGTTTCTGAGGATGTTCTTCTTGATTCCTATATCCAGGGCAGCGATCCTGAAGGTCGCATTCTCATCCCCATAGAAATAGGGTTTTTTGGTAGAGACCTTGGAAGAGAGTTCCAGGCCTTCCATGCTCGGCACCTTTTTAAGTTCTTCCTTCAGTGCATCAATCTCATCAACCCGGGTGGAGATCACGGCATTCATAGCCCCGTGGTCCCTGATATAGCTTACGAGGGCACGCGTATCTACATCCGAAATGGCCAGAAGGTTATTATTCCTGAGGAATTCAAGCAGGCTACTGTCCGCATCCGGGCGGGAGTATTCATAGCTGAAGTTTTTGCAGATAAGACCGGCGATCTTTACCGAATCGGATTCCACCTCGTCTGCATTGGCCCCGTAGTTCCCGATATGTGCGTTGGTCATGACCATCAATTGCCCGAAATAGGACGGATCCGTGAAGATCTCCTGGTACCCTGTCATCCCCGTGTTAAAACAAACCTCTCCAAAAGCCGTTCCTTCGGTATTTCCCACGGATTTCCCGTAGAATATGGTGCCATCGGCAAGTAAGATCAGTGCTTTCTTCTTGGATTGATACTTCATTGAACTGTTTTTTAAGTTTCACAAATAAAAAGAAAAAAAGGACAGGCTTTTAGGCCTATCCTTTTCAATTTTCCAGACGTTGTAAACATCTTATGCTTTGGAGTCATCTGATTTAGTTTCTTCAGAATCCTTTTTTTCTGCCTTCTCAGGGGCTTCAGCTTTAGGCTTCTCAGTTTTAGCTTCAGCCTTCGCTTCTGCCTTAGGCTCAGCTTTCGCTTCCATTTTGGCTTCAGGAGCTTTTGCTTCAGCCACTTCTGCATCCTTGGCTGTCTCAGCCACTTCAGCTGCAGGCTGGGACTTCTTAGAACCCCTGCTCCTTCTGGTAGATTTCTTCTTCTTGGCTTTACCCGCGTTGTAGACCTCGTTGAAGTCGACAAGCTCGATCATGGCCATATCGGCGTTATCGCCCAGACGGTTACCCAGTTTGATGATTCGGGTATATCCTCCCGGCCGGTCTCCCACCTTTTCCGCCACCGTGCTGAACAGCTCAGATACCGCGTATTTGTCGCGGAGATTCTTGAAAACTATACGCCTGTTGTGCGTACCTTTTTCCAGCGACTGATTGTTCTCTGCCTTGGATTTGGTGATCAGTGGCTCTATGAACTGCTTCAGGGCCTTCGCTTTGGCCACTGTGGTGTTTATCCTTTTGTGCTCAATCAGGGAACAGGCCATATTGGCCAGCATAGCCGACCTGTGGGCTGTTTTCCTGCTCAAGTGATTGACTTTCTTACCGTGTCTCATGGTTTCGTTCTATATGATCTTCCTCCCTATGCCTCTATGGTCAATGGGTACAGAAGCGGATATTAATCTTTATCTAGTTTGTATTTTGAAAGGTCCATCCCAAAATTAAGACCTTTGTTGATCACGAGTTCTTCCAGCTCAGTCAGGGATTTTTTACCAAAATTCCTGAACTTCATCAGATCGTTCTTGTTGAAGGATACCAGGTCCCCCAGGGTATCTACCTCTGCTGCTTTCAGACAATTCAAGGCCCGTACTGACAGATCCATGTCTACCAGCTTGGTCTTGAGCAATTGCCTCATGTGCAGAGATTCCTCATCATACGTCTCTGTCTGGGCGATCTCATCAGCCTCCAGGGTGATGCGCTCATCAGAGAACAGCATGAAGTGGTGGATCAGTACCTTGGCAGCTTCTGTGAGGGCCTCTTTTGGGTGGATAGATCCGTCGGTAACGATTTCAAAGACCAGTTTTTCATAATCGGTCTTCTGCTCAACCCTGAAGTTCTCAATGCTGTATTTAACGTTTTTCACCGGGGTGAAGATAGAATCGACCGCAATGCTACCGATAGGCGCATTGGATTTCTTGTTCTCTTCAGCGGGAACATATCCCCTGCCCTTTTCGATGATCAACTCCATGTTGATGCTTACCTTGGGATCCATATTGCAGATAACCAGCTCAGGGTTCAACACCTGAAAACCGGAAATAAATTTCTGAAAGTCCCCTGCAGTAAGTTGCTCTTTTCCGCTTACGGAAACAGAAACAGTCTCTTCATTCACATCGTCGATCTGCCTCTTGAACCGAACCTGCTTTAAATTGAGGATGATTTCGGTTACATCTTCTACCACCCCTTCGATCACAGAAAATTCGTGTTCAACCTTATCTATCCTCACTGAGGTAATGGCGAATCCTTCCAAAGAGGAAAGCAGTACCCTTCTGAGTGCGTTCCCGACAGTCAATCCATAACCAGGTTCCAAAGGGCGAAATTCGAACTTCCCTTCGAAATCTGAAGAATCGATCATTATAACTTTATCGGGTTTCTGAAAATTAAATAATGCCATAGTCAGGTATGTGGTTTATTTAGAGTATAACTCAACGATTAATTGTTCTTTGATGTTCTCCGGGATCTGAATCCTCTCGGGAACTGAAACAAAGGTTCCTTCCTTCTTCTCAGAGTTCCAAGTGATCCACTCATATACACTGCTGTTGGCTGAGAGGGAATCCTGAATAGTCTGAAGGGATTTGGATTTTTCCCTTACGCCGACTACATCCCCGGCGTTCAGGGAATATGAGGGAATGTTCACAACATCTCCGTTTACGGTAATATGTCTGTGGGAGACCAATTGTCTCGCACCCCTTCTGGAAGGAGCGATCCCCATCCTGTAGACAACATTGTCCAAACGGGATTCGCACAATTGCAGGAGCACCTCACCGGTAACCCCCTTGCTTCGGTTCGCCCTCGCAAAAAGATTGCGGAACTGGCGTTCCAGGATTCCATAGGTGTATTTGGCCTTTTGCTTTTCCATCAACTGGATTGCGTATTCCGATTTCTTACCTCGGCGCCTGTTGTTCCCGTGCTGTCCTGGTGGATAATTCTTCTTTTCGAACGATTTGTCATCGCCGAAGATCGCTTCTCCGAATTTACGGGCGATCTTTGATTTTGGTCCTGTGTATCTTGCCATCTTCTTTTAAATTAAAAGTGTGATTATGAATTAAGGCTTATCCTTCGATAATCGTAACTACACTTTTGTGAGAAATATATTTAGGAAATAATGATTAAACTCTTCTTCTTTTGGGCGGCCTGCAACCATTGTGAGGCATTGGAGTCACGTCTATGATCTCGGTGACCTCAATCCCGGAGTTGTGCAGGGATCGAATAGCGGATTCCCTTCCGTTACCGGGTCCTTTCACATACACCTTTACCTTCCTGAGACCTGCCTCATGAGCTGTTTTTGCACATTCCTCGGCTGCGACCTGAGCCGCGTAGGGAGTGTTCTTTTTGGAACCCCTGAATCCCATTTTCCCGGCCGAAGCCCAGGATATCACGTCTCCTTTTTTATTGGTCAGGGAGATGATGATATTGTTGAAGGAAGCGGTGATATGAGCCTCGCCGGTCGATTCAACGATAACCTTGCGCTTCTTGGTCGATTTTGCAGCTGTCTTTGTACCTGTCTTTGCCATCTTAATGCCGTATTATTACTTAGTAGCCTTCTTCTTGTTAGCCACAGTTTTTCTCTTTCCTTTACGGGTCCTGGAGTTGTTCTTGGTTCTCTGACCGCGCAATGGGAGTCCTGATCTGTGACGGATCCCTCGGTAGCAACCAATATCCATGAGCCTTTTGATGTTGAGCTGATTCTCTGAACGCAGCTCCCCTTCGATCTTGTAAGAAGAAACCGCTTCCCGGATCCTACCGATCTCATCGTCATTCCAGTCAGACACCTTGGTATCGGCATTTACCTCAGCCTTGTCAAGGATCTCCTGAGCCCTGCTCTTACCAATTCCGAAGATGTAGGTGAGGGCTATTACACCTCTTTTTTGTTTTGGGATATCTACCCCTGCAATTCTTGCCATAATTACCCTTGTCTTTGTTTGAATCTGGGATTCTTCTTATTGATTACGTACAATCTGCCTTTTCTGCGAACAATCTTGCAGTCGGCACTTCTTTTCTTTATCGATGCTCTTACTTTCATGTCTCGAGTTTCTTAATATCTATATGTAATTCTAGCCTTGGTAAGGTCGTATGGACTCATCTCCAGTTTAACCTTGTCCCCGGGCAAAAGCTTGATATAATGCATGCGCATTTTCCCCGAGATATGAGCAGTGACTACGTGCCCGTTCTCGAGTTCTACCCGGAACATCGCGTTAGACAATGCCTCTATGATACTTCCGTCCTGCTCTATTGCTGCTTGTTTGGCCATATCCTATGCTACTTTTCTGTTCTTTCCGGTTTTCATGAGTCCATCGTAATGACGGTTTAACAGGTATGCATTCACCTGCTGTACTGTATCGATGGCCACACCCACCATGATCAACAGGGAGGTGCCTCCGTAGAAGAGTGCCCATCCCGACTGGATGTCGATCAGTTTTACCACAATGGCCGGCAGAACCGCAATTATGGCGAGGAAGATCGACCCCGGCAGGGTGATCAGCGACATGATCTTATCCAGAAAACTACCTGTTTCCTTACCTGGTCTGATACCGGGGATGAAACCACCACTTCGTTTCAGGTCGTCGGCCATCTTGTTGGTCGGGACCGTGATAGCCGTATAGAAATAGGTAAAAATGATGATCAGCAAGGCAAAGAGGATGTTATAGGCCAGTCCAAAGATATCCTGGAACTGTACTTCCATCCATTGTCCCACAGCAGTATCGTTAAAGGTACGTCCGAGCAATCCCGGAGCGAACATGATCGCCTGGGCAAAGATGATCGGCATCACCCCTGAAGCATTCAGTTTCAGAGGAATGTACTGCCTGCTGCCCATTATATTCTTTTCATACCCTCCAGAGGCTGATCTTCTGGCGTACTGCACCGGGATCTTCCTAGTGGCCATCACCAGCAGAACACACGCCAGGATCACCACAAACCAGAGAATTACTTCAACCAGGATCAGCATGGGTCCTCCATTGCCATCGAGCCTTGTGACAGCTTCCTGTACAAATGACTGAGGCATGGTTGCAATGATCCCGATCATGATCAGGAGGGATATACCATTTCCGATCCCCTTATCGGTGATCTTTTCACCCAGCCACATGGCGAAGACACATCCTGTTACGAGGATGATCACAGAAGGAACGATAAAGTTCAGTCCTTTCCCCAGCAAGAAGGCACTGTCAGGAACCCCCAGGGCTCCCAGACTGTACAGGTATGCAGGTGCCTGAACGATACAGATCCCGATGGTCAGCCATCGCGTGATCTGATTCTTTGTCTTACGTCCGCTTTCCCCTTCCTTGTCGAGTTTCTGAAGGTAGGGAACGGCTATCCCCATGAGTTGCACCACGATGGATGCAGATATATAGGGCATGATCCCCAGGGCAAATACAGAGGCATTCGCAAATGCACCTCCTGTGAAGGCATTCAGAATACCCAGGATACCCTGTTCGGTATTTGAGGACAAGGCCGCCAATTGTGAGGTATCAATACCGGGAAGTACCACCTGAGCACCAAAACGGTAGACAAGCAAAAGGCTGAGGGTCATCAAGACTCTTTTCCTCAGCTCTTCTATCTTCCAGATATTTGATATGATCTCAAAAAATTTCTTCATAGGGCCCGTTCTCTTATAACGTTATTGCTTCGCCTCCGGCGGCTTCTATCGCTTTTTTGGCGCTTCCGGTGAATTTGTGGACAGTGACCTTCAGGCCTGCCTTCAGTTCTCCTCCGCCCAGGATCTTGACCAGGTCATTCTTTCCGGCAAGTCCGTTCTCGATCAGGTCTTCGAGGGTTACGGTCTTCTTTACCGCCCCGTTATCGACCAGCTCCTGAAGAGAACTCAGGTTGATCCCCCTGTAAGAAACGCGGTTGACGTTGTTGAACCCGAATTTGGGCACACGTCTTTGCAGCGGCATCTGTCCACCTTCAAAACCTATCTTTTTGGAGTACCCGGAACGCGATTTGGCTCCTTTGTGACCCCTGGTGGCCGTTCCTCCTTTACCGGATCCCTGACCCCTTCCTATGATCTTTCCATCCTTGTGAACGGAACCTTCAGCTGGTTTTAAATTGCTTAAATTCATTTCAACACGCTTTTCTTAAGCTTCTTCCGTAGAAACCAAATGTTTAACTTTATTGATCATCCCCAGGATGTTCGGGGTGTCATCGTGGATGACCTCCTGTCCCAATTTCCTGAGTCCGAGGGCCTCGAGGGTCCTCTTTTGATTCTGAGGTCTTTTAATGCTGCTCTTGACCTGTGTAACTTTTATCTTTCCCATCGTTCCTTATCCTTTAAAAACTTTTTCAAGGGCAATTCCGCGCTGTGCAGCAACGGTCCTTGCATCCCTCAGTTGAAGCAGAGCGTCAAAGGTAGCCTTCACTACGTTGTGAGGGTTACTGGATCCCTGAGACTTGGACAATACATCCTGTACTCCTACAGATTCGAGTACCGCACGTACGGCACCTCCTGCAATCACTCCTGTACCGTGAGAGGCAGGCTGAATGTATACTCTGGCCCCACCGTATTTCCCTTTTTGCTCATGGGGTAAGGTACCCTTGCTCAGCGGAATTCGGACGAGGTTTTTCTTGGCGTCCTCAATAGCCTTGGCAATTGCAGTAGCCACTTCCTTGGACTTGCCCAGGCCGTGTCCGACCACACCTTTTTCATCTCCAACAACCACAATGGCAGAGAAACCGAATGCCCGGCCTCCTTTGGTTACCTTGGTTACACGTTGAACGCCCACCAGTCTGTCTTTTAGTTCAAGACCTCCCGGTTTTACTGTTTCTACATTCTTGTATTTACCGTACATAGTAATCTCTTAAAATTTTAATCCGCCTTCTCTGGCACCTTCTGCCAATGATTTTACACGTCCGTGGTACAAATTACCTCCACGGTCAAAAGCAACCGTTTCAATTCCGGCCTTCAATGCCTTTTCTGCAACAGCCTTGCCTACCAGGGCAGCGATCTCTGTCTTGGTACCTTTAGCCTTGCTCAGCTCCTTATCTCTGGAGGAAGCTGACACGAGAGTCTTACCTTCGTTGTCGTCAATGACCTGGGCGTAGATCTCCTTATTGCTCCTGTACACGGACAGTCTTGGCCTTTCAGCTGTACCAAAAGAAATCTTTCTGATTCTCTTTCGGATTCGGTCCCGTCTTTCAGTCTTTGATAATGCCATGATCTTTTCTTATGCTGATTTACCTGCTTTTCTTCTCAATTGCTCACCGACGAACTTGATTCCTTTCCCTTTGTAAGGTTCAGGCTTGCGGAAAGAGCGGATCTTTGCTGCAACCTGGCCGATCAACTGCTTATCATGCGATGTCAGTTTGATGGTAGGATTCTTCCCCTTCTCAGAGGTGGTCTCTACCTTGATCTCGGGTGCAAGATCAATGATGATGTTATGGGAAAATCCAAGCGCGAGGTCCAGTTTCTGTCCCTGGTTGCTGGCCCTGTATCCAACTCCCACCAATTCCAGCTCCTTGGTCCAGCCTTTAGAGACTCCCTTCACCATATTGTAAACGAGCGCCCTGTAAAGGCCGTGCTTTGCCTTGTCTTGGCCGGAATCTGAAGGTCTGGTGATCCATACCTGTCCGTCTTCCACCTTGATGTCGACAGAGGAGAATTCCTGTGTGAGTTCACCCAGTTTTCCTTTGACGGTAATGATATTGTCCCTTACCTCTACAGTGGTTCCTTCTGGGATCGCTATCGGATTGTTACCTATTCTAGACATTTCTAATACTTTTTCTTTTTAATATACGTAGCAAAGTACTTCTCCACCTACATTCTCAGCCTTTGCCTGCTTGCTGGTCATCACCCCGTGAGAGGTA
Organism: Muriicola marianensis; assembly: GCF_014638095.1. Lineage (GTDB taxonomy): Bacteria > Bacteroidota > Bacteroidia > Flavobacteriales > Flavobacteriaceae > Muriicola > Muriicola marianensis. Next base: position 91,016 of record NZ_BMFH01000002.1, on the reverse strand, counting down.
GAGACTATAGCAATTCCCAGTCCGTTGAGAACCCTGGGAAGTTCTTCGTGGCCCGCATACTTGCGCAGACCCGGCTTACTGATTCGCTGGATCTTCTTGATCACAGGCTCTTTGGTCTGTTTGTCGTATTTCAGGGCGATCTTGATGGTCCCCTGAACCTTGTCCTCCTCGAATTTATAGCTCAGGATATACCCCTGATCGAAAAGGATCTTGGTGATTTCCTTCTTCAGGTTGGAAGCCGGTATTTCTACTACCCTGTGACCCGCCCTGCTGGCGTTTCTAATTCGTGTCAGATAATCGGAGATAGGATCTGTAAACATGTTCTTTCCTTTTTTGTAGTATTACCAACTTGCTTTTTTAACACCCGGAATCAACCCTTTGTTGGCCATTTCCCTGAACATAACTCTGGAGAGTCCGAAGGTCCTCATATAACCCCTTGGTCTTCCGGTGAGCTTGCAGCGATTGTGCATGCGCACAGGAGAAGCGTTCTTCGGCAGTTTTTGCAATGCCTCGTAATCACCGGCCTCCTTCAGTGCTTTTCTTTTTTCTGCGTATTTCGCTACCATTTTTGCCCTTTTACGTTCGCGGGCTTTCATTGATTCTTTAGCCATACTAATTCTTTTTAAAAGGCAGACCCAATTCTGCCAGGAGGGATTGTGCTTCTTTATCTGTTTCAGCGCTGGTCACAAATGTGATGTCCATTCCATTGATCCTGTTGATCTTGTCTATATTGATCTCAGGAAAAATGATCTGTTCGGTGATCCCGAGGTTGTAATTCCCACGACCGTCAAAGCCGGTAGCCCTGATCCCCTGGAAATCCCTTACCCTGGGGAGGGCAGTGGTTACGAGCCTGTCGAGGAATTCGTACATCTTCTCGCCTCTGAGGGTCACCTTGGCCCCGATGGGCATTCCCTTCCTGAGTTTAAAAGATGCCACGTCCTTCTTGGAAATGGTCGAAACTGCTCTCTGACCTGTAATCGCAGTGAGTTCTTCCACAGCGTGGTCAATCAGCTTCTTATCCGCTACAGCGGCACCAACACCACGGCTCACCACGATCTTCTTCAGTTTCGGAACCTGCATGATATTGTCATACCCAAATTCCTCTTTCAGGGATGCGATCACCCGCTCTTGGTATTCTTTCTTTAATCTTGGAACGTAAGCCATAACTATATTACCTCGTTAGATTTCTTTGAAACCCGCACTTTCTTTCCATCCTCAAACTCAAAACCAACCCTGGTGGTCTCCCCCGACTTCTTGTCGATCAGGGAAAGGTTAGAGATATGAATAGGTGCTTCCTTTTTTACGATTCCCCCTTGAGGGTTCTTGGCACTGGGCTTTTCGTGCTTGGACACCATATTGATTTCCTCCACGATCGCCTTGTTCTTCACGCGGTCTACAGACAGGACCTTGCCTTCGGAACCTTTGTGGTCTCCAGCAATCACCCGTACTGTATCTCCTGTTTTTATCTTTAACTTCATCCTATTGTATGATTATAGCACCTCAGGAGCTAATGAAACAATCTTCATGAACTGTTTGTCCCTGAGCTCTCTGGCTACCGGACCAAAAACCCTGGTACCTCTCATTTCCCCCGTGGGGTTCAGCAGTACGCAGGCGTTGTCGTCAAACCTGATGTAAGAGCCGTCTGGACGTCTTACTTCCTTTTTGGTTCTCACCACCACGGCTGTTGATACAGCACCTTTCTTAATAGTTCCATTGGGGGTAGCCTCTTTAACAGAAACTACGATCTTGTCCCCTACGGAAGCATATCTTCTTTTGGTACCACCCAGTACACGGATGGTCAACACCTCTTTAGCTCCGGTGTTGTCTGCCACTTTAAGTCTAGATTCTTGCTGTAACATAATTATTTAGCTCTTTCAAGGATTTCTACCAATCTCCAGCACTTGGTCTTACTCAAAGGTCTTGTCTCCATGATCTTTACTGTATCTCCAATATTGCAATCATTGGTTTCATCGTGTGCAACATATTTCTTTGTCCGCAAAACGAACTTACCGTACATAGGGTGCTTTACCCGCTTTACTTCGGAAACCACGATGGATTTCTCCATTTTGTTGCTGGTTACAACGCCTACTCTCTCTTTTCTTAAATTTCTTTTTTCCATAAAGCAGAACCCGTTATTGGTTTTCCCTTTTTGTTAATTCTGTAGCCAGTCTGGCCACGGTCCTTTTGACCTGTCTCAGCTGGAGTGGATTTTCCAGGGGTGTCACGGCATGGGCCATCTTCAGGTCGGCATGCTTCTTTTTGAGGTCCGCCATCTTATCCTTCAAATCCTCTACCGACAATTCTTTGATTTCTGATTGTTTCATGATCTCTTTGCGTTGATTTTAGGCGGCTTCGTAATCCCTAGCCACAACGAATTTTGTTTTTACCGGTAATTTCTGAGCAGCCAGCCTGAGAGCTTCCTGGGCTACGTCCATAGGAACACCCGCTACTTCAAACATGATCCTGCCCGGTTTTACTACGGCCACAAAGTATTCCGGAGCTCCTTTTCCTTTACCCATACGTACCTCAAGAGGTTTTTTAGTGATGGGTTTGTCCGGGAATATCTTGATCCACAACTGGCCCTGTCTCTTCATATATCGGGTGGCAGCGACACGGGCTGCTTCGATCTGACGCGAAGTGATAAAGGCAGAATCCATTGATTTGATCCCGAACATCCCGTTAGAGAGCTGATGCCCCCTTCCGGAATTCCCTTTCATACGGCCCTTCTGCGCTTTGCGAAACTTTGTCCTTTTCGGCTGTAACATGTCTTCCTTCTTTTCGTATTATTTTCTTCTGCGTTTCTTTCCGGAATCCGACTTGTCTTTTCCGGATCCCTTGGACATTCCCACGAGAGGAGAAAGGTCTCTTTTTCCATAAACCTCACCTTTCATGATCCAAACTTTGATTCCGAGTCGGCCATACGTCGTATGAGCCTCGTCCATGGCGTAATCGATGTCTGCCCTGAAGGTAGACAATGGGATTCGGCCTTCCTTATAGGATTCCGAACGCGCCATTTCGGCCCCGTTCAAACGCCCTGAGATCATCACCTTAATACCCTCTGCATTCATTCTCATCGCGGCGGCAATAGCCATTTTAATGGCACGCCTGTAGGAGATCCTGTTTTCGATCTGGCGGGCGATGCTTGCCGCAACGAGGTTCGCATCCACCTCAGGCCTTTTGATCTCGAAAATATTGATCTGCACCTCCTTATCGGTGATCTTTTTGAGCTCTTCTTTCAGCTTGTCAACTTCCTGACCTCCCTTACCGATAATGATACCGGGCCTTGCGGTGGTAATGGTCACTGTGATGAGTTTCAGGGTCCTTTCGATAATCACCCTGGAAACACTGGCCTTGGCCAAACGGGCGTGCACATACTTACGGATCTTGTCGTCCTCAGCTAGTTTGTCCCCGTAATCGTTACCTCCGTACCAGTTGGATTCCCATCCTCTGATGATCCCCAGGCGATTTCCTATTGGATTTGTCTTTTGTCCCATACTAAGCTTCTGTATTATTGTTTGCCCCTACCACCAGAGTGACATGGTTTGAACGTTTTCTTATCCTGTGAGCCCTTCCCTGAGGTGCCGGTCTGAGTCGTTTCAGCATCCTTCCGGAATCAACCCGGATCTCTTTCACGATTAATTCAGCTTCCTCAATATTGGCATCTTCGTTTTTTGCCTGCCAGTTGGCTATGGCAGAAAGCAACAGTTTTTCAAGCCTGCGGGAGGCTTCCTTCGGATTGAACCGGAGGATGGCAAGTGCCTTTTCCACCTCAGCTCCCCTCACCAGGTCAGCGACCAGGCGCATTTTGCGGGGTGAGGTAGGACAGTTATTCAGCTTTGCGAAGGCCAGCTCTTTCTTCTCTGCCTTGATTCTTTCGGCCATTTGTTTTTTTCGAACTCCCATAGCTTACTTACTTTTTACCTTTGTTTTTAGCTCCGGCATGACCTCGGAAAGACCTCGTTGGTGAGAATTCTCCCAATTTGTGCCCTACCATGTTCTCAGTGACATAAACAGGAACGAATTGCTTTCCGTTGTGAACCGCGATGGTCTGCCCAACGAAATCCGGGGTGATCATAGAAGCCCTTGACCAGGTCTTGATCACGGTCTTCTTGCCTGAGTCTACATTCTGCCTGACTTTCTTCTCCAGGCTGAGGTGAACGTAGGGTCCTTTTTTTAGTGAACGTGCCATTTCTTTCTACTTTTTATTTCTTTCTACGTTCTATGATATATCTGTTGGTATCCTTGGTCCTGGATCGCGTCCTGTACCCTTTGGCCGGAATACCTTTCTTGGATCTCGGGTGTCCTCCGGATGCCCTTCCTTCACCACCTCCCATGGGGTGGTCAACAGGGTTCATCGCAACAGGTCTTGTCCTCGGCCTCCTGCCTAACCAGCGGCTGCGTCCGGCCTTACCGGATACGATCAGCTGGTGGTCAGAGTTGGAAACAGCACCGATGGTCGCCAGGCAATTGCCCAACACCATCCTGGTTTCACCTGATGGCAACTTGATAGTTACATACTTGCCTTCCTTGGCCATCAATTGCGCAAATGTTCCGGCACTTCTGGCCATCACCGCTCCCTGTCCGGGTCGCAATTCGATGCAGGAAAGGATAGTTCCCAAAGGAATCTCATTCATAGGCATGGCATTGCCGACCTCAGGAGATGCTCCTGTTCCGGAAATTACCTTCTGGCCTACTTCTAAACCGTTCTGAGCTATGATATAGCTTTTTTCACCGTCCTTATACTCGATAAGAGCAATAAAAGCGGTTCTGTTGGGATCGTACTGAATGGATTTCACCTCGGCTTCAACACCGTGCTTCATCCTCTTGAAATCAACCAGACGATACCTTCTTTTATGACCCCCGCCTCGGTGGCGCATGGTCATCTTTCCATGACTGTTTCTACCTCCCGACTTTTTTAACGGAGCAAGCAAGCTTTTCTCCGGCTTATCAGCAGTAAGGGCGTCATTTCCGTTTACTACTTTAAATCGCTGCCCGGGAGTGATCGGTTTTAATTTTCTAACTGACATTTGGTGTCTTTATAGATTACTGTAAAAATCAATGACATCACCTTCAGCAACATCGACAATAGCTTTTTTGTAAGCATTTGTCTTTCCCTGCTGAATCCCTGTCTTTGTATATTTAGTCTTGCGGGTCGGGCCGTAATTCATGGTCCTAACCTTCTTTACGGACACTCCGTAAGTGCCTTCAACAGCATCTTTGATCTGCAATTTGTTGGCCCCGGGTTCTACGATGAAACCATAGCGGTTGTGCAACTCGCTATCTGCTGTCATCTTCTCCGTAATGATGGGTTTTATTAACACGCTCATGATTTCCTATTTATTTAAGTTGGCCTCGATTCCTTCTAACGAACCCTCAAGCAACACAATATTATTGGCGTTCAATATTTTGTAAGTACTTAATTCTGAGTTAGTTACCACCTCTGATCCTTCCAAATTGCGCGACGACAAATATACGTTATTATTTGTATCGCCCAAGACAAAGAGGGACTTTTTATTTTCCAGGCCAAGACCCTTGAGTACGTTGATAAAATCCTTGGTTTTCGGTGTCTCGAAATTGAAGTCCTCAACTACCATAATTGCGTTCTCCTGCTGCTTGATGCTCAGGGCCGATTTTCTGGCCAGACGCTTCAGGTTTTTGTTTAGCTTCAGAGAATAATCTTTTGGCCTTGGACCAAAGATCCTTCCCCCTCCCCTGAAAATAGGAGATTTGATACTTCCTGCACGTGCAGTTCCGGTACCTTTTTGCTTTTTGATCTTGCGGGTACTACCGGAGATCTCAGCCCTTTCCTTGGACTTGTGGGTACCTTGTCTCTGATGTGCCCTGTACTGCTTCACGTCGAGATAAATGGCGTGGGTGTTGGGCTCTATCTTGAATACAGCGTCAGAAAGGTCTGCCTTTCTCCCTGTTTCCTTACCGTTGATATCTAAAACTGCTACTTTCATTATTTCTCTATCGTTAAGTAAGCGTTTTTATGACCTGGAACACATCCCTTAAGGACGATCAGGTTCTTTTCCGGTACGACCTTAAGTACCCTCAGGTTCTGAACGGTCACCTTCTCACCACCCATTCTGCCGGCCATCTTCATTCCTTTGAAGACCCTGGCAGGATAGGAGGCCGCACCGATGGATCCCGGTGCTCTCAGTCGGTTGTGTTGCCCGTGAGTAGCCTGTCCGACACCGCCGAAACCATGCCTTTTGACAACTCCCTGGAAACCTTTACCTTTTGATGTTGCGGTGACATCCACAAACTCTCCTTCCACAAAAAGATCCACCCCAAGGGTATCTCCCAATTTGTGTTCTCCTTCAAAATGACGGAATTCGACGACCTTTTTCTTGGGAGAAGCACCTGCTTTTTTGAAGTGGCCCTTTTCGGACTTCTTCGCACGTTTTTCTGCCTTGTCATCGAAACCGAGCTGAAGGGCATTATACCCGTCTACCTCTTCGGTTCTGACTTGGGTAACTACGCATGGCCCCGCCTCGATAACGGTACAGGGAATGTTTTTCCCGTTCTCGTCAAAGATGCTGGTCATGCCTACTTTTTTTCCTATTAACCCAGACATACTATTAATTATTAATTGTTTAAATGTTTCTAATCTTTCTGACAAAAAAACAGGGCCAAAAATAATTCGACCCCGAATATATTTTTGTTTCCGTTTTTCCTTTGCTTACCGCTCCGGACATGTCGGGGAAAGCGTTTGCCTTCCCTATTATTTTATCACACCTTGATCTCCACTTCCACACCACTGGGTAGCTCCAACTTCATCAGAGCATCAATGGTCTTGGAGGAAGAACTGTAAATATCCAGAAGCCTTTTATAAGAGCTCAATTGGAACTGTTCTCTCGACTTCTTATTCACGTGAGGTGAACGCAATACGGTAAAGATCTTCTTGTGGGTGGGCAGCGGAATTGGTCCGGTCACCACAGCCCCGGTAGTCTTTACGGTCTTTACAATCTTCTCGGCAGATTTGTCTACCAGGTTGTAATCGTATGATTTTAATTTTATTCTGATCTTCTGACTCATCTCCTTGAAATTAAGCGGTTACCCCTTTGGTTGCTTTTATTACCTCTTCTGCGATATTGGCAGGTGTTTCGGCATAGTGCGAGAACTCCATGGTGCTGGTAGCCCTTCCTGAAGACAAAGTCCTCAGCGCGGTCACATAACCAAACATTTCTGAGAGTGGCACTTCGGCTTTAATCACCTTGGAACCGGAACGGTCAGACATGTTGTTCACCTGTCCGCGACGACGGTTAAGGTCACCTACGATATCCCCCATGTTCTCTTCGGGGGTAAGCACTTCCAGCTTCATAATTGGCTCCATAAGCACGGCACGTGCAGCCTTGGCAGCTGTCTTGTACCCCAGCTTGGCCGCCAGTTCGAAAGAGAGGGAATCCGAATCCACAGGGTGGAAGGATCCATCCTTGAGGACGATCTTCATGCTGTCCATTTCGAAACCGGCCAGAGGTCCGTTCTTCATAGCTTCTCTGAAGCCTTTCTCCACTGAAGGGATGTATTCTTTTGGGATGTTACCTCCCTTGATCTCATTGACGAATTCCAATCCGGCCTTCTCCTGAGTAGAAGGTTCCATGGTAAAGACGATATCTGCGAACTTACCACGTCCACCGGTTTGTTTCTTATATACTTCGCGGTGATCTGCAGCCCTGGTGATAGCTTCTTTGTATTCCACCTGAGGCTGACCCTGGTTCACCTCTACCTTAAACTCCCTTCTCAGTCGGTCTACGATAATATCGAGGTGCAACTCTCCCATTCCGGAGATGATGGTCTGCCCTGAGGCCTCATCGGTCTTCACCTGGAAAGTAGGATCCTCTTCTGCCAGTTTGGAGAGGGCCATACCGAGTTTATCGACATCGGCCTTAGTCTTTGGCTCCACAGCAATACCGATCACAGGATCGGGGAAGTTCATACTTTCGAGTACGATCGGGTGCTTCTCATCAGAGAGGGTATCCCCTGTCTTGATATCCTTAAAACCTACAGCAGCTCCAATGTCTCCGGCAGAGATAGATTCTACTGCGTTCTGCTTGTTGGAGTGCATCTGGTAGATCCTGGAGATCCTTTCCTTGTTCCCTGAACGGTTGTTCAGCACGTATGATCCAGCGTCCAGTTTACCTGAATACGCCCTGAAGAAAGCAAGACGACCAACAAAAGGATCGGTTGCAATCTTAAAGGCAAGAGCTGAAAACGGCTCTTTAACATCGGGTTTCCTGGCCACCTCTGCTCCGGTATCGGGGTTGATCCCCACGATAGCATCCTTATCCAGAGGAGAAGGAAGATAACGGCAAACGGCGTCCAGCAGGAACTGTACTCCTTTATTTTTAAATGATGAACCACAGATCATCGGGATGATGCTCATGTCCATCACCGCAGCCCTGAGGGCGGCGTGTATTTCGTCTTCCGTGATGGAATTCTCGTCCTCAAAGAACTTCTCCATCAGGTTTTCATCGTATTCTGCTACAGCTTCGATAAGGGCAGCACGGTATTCCTTAACCTCATCCTCCATGTCGGCAGGGATGTCGATCACGTCAAAAGTAGATCCGAAGTTATCCTCATGCCACACGATGGCCCGGTTCTTTACCAGGTCAACTATCCCTTTGAAATCTGCTTCGTCCCCAATAGGCAATACAATCGGAACAGCGTTGGACTTCAGCATGTCCTTGACCTGCTGGCATACGGCCAGGAAGTTAGATCCCTGCCTGTCCATTTTGTTCACGAATCCCATCCTGGGAACTTTGTAATTGTCTGCAAGCCTCCAGTTAGTTTCAGACTGAGGCTCTACCCCGTCTACAGCACTGAAAAGGAAAACCAGTCCGTCCAGAACCCGGAGGGAACGGTTCACCTCCACGGTAAAGTCAACGTGCCCGGGGGTATCAATAATATTAAAGTGGTAGGGCTTTGTCTCATCGATGATCTGCCCGTTCTTCATCGGGAAATTCCAGGTACAGGTCGTAGCGGCGGAGGTAATAGTGATCCCGCGCTCCTGCTCCTGCTCCATCCAGTCCATGGTAGCCGCACCATCATGCACCTCTCCGATCTTGTGGCTCACCCCCGTATAGAACAGAATTCGTTCTGTCGTGGTGGTTTTACCAGCATCGATGTGAGCTGCAATACCTATATTTCTTGTAAATTTTAAATCTCTTCCCATGTTAATTTTTAGAATCTGAAGTGAGAGAATGCTTTGTTGGCCTCTGCCATCTTATGAGTATCAACCCGCTTTTTTACCGCAGCACCTTCTTCCTTGGCAGCTGCCAGGATCTCTGCGGCCAGTTTCTGGGCCATGGATTTTTCATTTCTCTTCCTGGAGAAATTGATCAGCCACTTCATGGCAGTGGAGATCTTTCGATCCGGCCTGATCTGCATAGGGATCTGGAAGGTGGCTCCACCTACCCTGCGGCTCCTCACTTCAACGTGAGGCATTACATTGGAGAGGGCGTCTTTCCACAAGTCCAGTCCGGTTTTCTCCTCATCGGTCTTCTTTTGTTCTACGATATCGATGGCATCGTAGAAAACTTTAAAGGCCACTGATTTCTTTCCGTCCCACATCATCATGTTGACAAATCGGGTCACCAGCTGGTCATTAAACCGAGGATCCGGTAAGAGTGGTCTTTTCTTTGCCTGTCTTTTTCTCATTGCTTCTTCTTAAAAGTGTTGCTTACTTTTTGGGTCTTTTGGCGCCGTACTTAGATCGTCTCTGAGTCCTGCCGGCTACACCCGCAGTATCCAAAGCCCCTCTCACGATGTGATATCTAACACCTGGCAAATCCTTCACCCTTCCGCCTCTAACCAATACTATCGAGTGCTCTTGGAGGTTGTGTCCTTCTCCGGGAATGTAAGCGTTCACTTCCTTCCCGTTGGTCAGCCTTACCCTGGCCACTTTCCTCATGGCAGAGTTAGGTTTCTTAGGAGTGGTGGTATATACACGCGTGCAAACACCCCTCCTCTGAGGACACGAATCCAAAGCAGCCGATTTACTCTTCTTGGTAATTGTGGCCCTTCCTTTTCGTACTAATTGTGAAATTGTTGGCATATAAATATTTATGTAAAAAAATCTACCCTCTTTTAAGGGTCGGCAAATGTAGTAATTATTACACATAATTCAAATCGTTGCGCGGTAATTTTATAAGAATTTAGAAATGGGATGATGGGAGGCCTGGAAAGGATGAAATTTTACCCTAGATGTATACCCTATATATATACCTCTTATTTTGCTAAATATGGTGTATTCTGAAGATCGTTAAACACTCTTATATCCGACCGAGCACTTAAGCTTTAATTTCGAACACATCCCGTCCCATTTTTACAGTACAGAAAAGACCATAAAAAATAGCAAGAGCGCAACCTCTCCAATTCTTGCACATCTCATAGAAGCAGCATCCGAATTTTAATAATATTCAAATCAGGACCCAGATTAATTGAGAAATGTCTGAAATCCAAGGAGGTCGTTAGTGTAAAGGCGATTTACGTCTTAAATTTTTATTAAAATAAGTTTGGATTATTAACACAGAATTAAGATTTTCGCACTTACCTAATTCAAATAATTTTAAAATGAGAACAAATCTAAATGGAATCTTGACGCTGTTATTGGCGTTTGTTGTGCATTTGACATTTGCGCAGGAGAAGACGATTTCCGGTACGGTTACGGACCAGGACGGACTTCCACTTCCAGGGGTGAACATCGTCGTTGAAGGGACCACTACCGGTACCCAGACTGATTTCGACGGTAACTATTCTATCCGTGGTAGCGCTGGTCAAACGCTTCTTTTTACCTACATCGGGCAGCGAGATGTTCGGGTCACCATTGGGGCCAGTAACACTATCAACGTGCAGATGCAGGAAGATGCGCAGGCACTGGAGGAAGTGGTCGTAACGGCACAAGGTATCAAAAAGGAGAAGCAAGCCCTGGGGTATGCAGTATCCGAAGTGGGTGATGAATTGCTGGAGCAACGCGCCGAAGGTGACGTTGGTCGTATCCTTACAGGTAAAGCCTCCGGGGTCAATATCCAGCAGCAAAGTGGTCTTTCCGGATCGGGAACCAGTATCATCATCAGGGGTCTGAGTACTTTCAGCGGCAGTAACCAGCCGCTTTTCATCGTTGACGGTGTTCCTTTCAACAGTGACACCAACGCCCAGTCGCAGAACGGTGGAGGTAACAGCTTCGTGGATGGAAACAACGGTTCCAGTAGGTTCCTGGATTTGGATCCAAACAACATAGAAAGCGTAAACGTACTGAAAGGTCTTGCGGCAGCCACCCTCTATGGTACAGCCGGTCGTAACGGGGTGATCCTGATCACCACCAAGAACGGTGCTGTAAGCACAGGGCAAGCCAAGAAGACTGAAGTAACGGTGAGCAGCTCGATCTTTATCAACGAGATCGCCTCCATGCCCGACTATCAGGATGAATTCGGAAACGGATTCGACCAAGCCTTCGGTTGGTTCTTCAGTAACTGGGGACCTAGCTTTGACAGGGACGGTGTAGCCGGATGGGGAACTCAGGCAGCTATTGATGATGCCGGAACACTTGCTCACCCTTATTCCACATCAACCTCTGCCATCAGGGCTGCATTCCCTGAGTTCGCAGGAGCCAGGTATCCCTGGAAGCCTTATGACAGTGTAGAGAAATTCTTTAAGCAGGGGATCGTACAGACCAACTCTGTAAACGTGAACGGAGCTTCCGATGACGGTAGCATGAGCTACAACATGAACTTCGGTCACCTTGACGACCAGGGATTCACTCCTGGAAACAATCTTAGGAGGTACACCGTAGGTCTCGGTGGTAGAGCTGTTCTTACAAACAAGATCACAGCCTCCGGTACCCTGAACTATACCAACACTAACTTCCAGTCTCCACCGGTAGCGGCGAGTACAGGTAACAGTGTCTTTGGTACAGGTTCTTCGGTTTTTGCCAACGTATTTTATACTCCAAGGAGTGTGGATATCCAGGGACTGCCTTTTGAAAGCCCTGTTGACGGTTCCAGTGTATACTACCGTCAGAACAACAGTATCCAGCACCCGCTTTGGACGGTTAAGAACTCTAAGACAGAGCAGGATACCAAAAGGGCTTTCGGTAACATGGCCCTGGTCTATGACATCAATGACAACCTGAACCTGACGTATCGTTTTGGTCTGGACGTCTACAGTGAAAACAACATTACTTCTCAGAACAAGGGAGGTATCGGAGGAAGCGTTGCCACTCAAAGTGGTATCCTCCAGACATGGAACAACACCAATACTCTTTTTGACCACAACTTCATCCTCACCGGACAATACGAGGTCTCAGAAAAAGTTGGTGTGAGTTTCAACCTCGGTGCCACTACCCGTAGCGAGCGATTCGACCAGAATGGTGTGGCCAGTTCAGGACAGCAGGTATTTGGAGTATTGAGGCACTTTAACTTCGCCCTCTTCCAACCCATCCAGTTCCTGCAAGAACGTAACATCGCTGGTGTTTACGGTCAGTTCGACATCGATTACGATCGTATGGTGTATCTAACCCTGGCCGGTAGGAATGACTGGGTATCTAACCTGTCTCAGGACAACCGTTCTATCTTCTACCCATCTGCCAGCTTGTCTTTGATCCCGACGAAATTTATTCCCGGGCTTCAGAGCGAAAACGGTGTAAACTACATGAAGCTGAGGGCCGGGTACGGTACTTCTGCTAACTTCCCAACAGGGTATCCTGTAGCTTCCACCCTGGTTCTCGACACACAGAACTTCCAGGATGGAGACGGAAACAATACAGTAACCAACGTGAGTGCCAACCTTTTGGGTAACCCTAATCTGAAGCCCGAGCTTCTACAAGAGCTTGAGTTTGGTATGGAAGCCCGATTCTTCGGCAGCAGGCTTACCCTGGATGCTTCTTACTACGACAGGATCACAGAAGACCTGATCATCGATCGTCCTCTTGACCCGTCTACTGGTTTCACCACCACGCAGACCAACGTAGGGGAGATCAAGTCCTGGGGAGCTGAGGTAGACGCAACCCTGGATATCTTCAGGTCAGACGAGCCAGGAGGCTTGAACTGGAGCCTGAACTCTAACTGGTTCTTCAACGAATCTGAGGTAACTGACCTCGGTTTGGATACCGATATCGTGGTTTATGCCGGATTTACCAACCTGGGTAATGCTGCCCGAGTAGGAGATCCTCTTGGAATCATGGTAGGTACCAGGATACAGCGTGATGACGCCGGTAACTTCGTAGTAAATGACGCCGGAGATTATATTGAAGAGCAGGGTCTTTTCGAAATTGGAGATCCAAACCCAGACTGGGTACTGAACATTGGAAACAGCTTCAGCTATAAGAACTTCAACTTTAACTTCCTGTTCAACTATACTCACGGAGGAGACATCTATTCAAGGACAACCTCTGTACTGATCGGAAGGGGTTTGACCACAGACGTGGTAGATCGTCTGAACACCTTCATCTTACCCGGTGTAACTTCAACAGGTGCACCAAATACAGTTCAGATCAACAACTCTACGTTCTATTTCAACAACGTGCTGTTCGGTCCGGATGAACTCGGTGTATTCGACGCCTCTACGGTAAGATTACAGGAGGTTTCCCTGGGATACTCTGTTCCAGCTAAGTTCCTAGATAAGACGCCATTTGGCTCCCTGAGCTTTACTCTGTCAGGTTTCAACCTCTGGTATGAAGCGATCAATATCCCCAAAGGGACAAACTTTGATCCAAACGTAGCCGGTATCGGTATCGGTAACGGTAGAGGGTTTGACTACCTGAACGGGCCCAGCTCAAGAAGGTATGGACTTAGTGTAAAAGCCTCATTCTAATTAAAATAAAAATTGATCATGAAAAACATATTTAAATATCTAAGTATTGGGTTGATCGGTGGCGTCCTGTTCACAGGATGTGAGACCACCAATCTGGACCTTACGGAGAACCCCAATGCCCTGACCCCTTCACAGGCGGATGTGGATTTCTACCTCAACGAAGTGCAGGTAAAATTCGCCCGCGTGGTTGAATCCCTGGGGGAAACAGGTGCGGAGGTAACCCGAATTGAATGGATGGGTAGCCGGAACTACCAGAACGCTTATTCCCCTGCCGGATTCGACGGCAACTGGGAAGATGCCTATCAGGAAGTTATCAAGAACGCCAGGGACCTTACCCCATTGGCTGAAGAAGCAGGCCTGACCCATCATATTGCAATCGCGCAGTTTATTGAGGCTTACACCATTACACTTTTAGTGGATTACTTCGGTGATGTGCCCTATTCAGAGGCAATTGGGGGGGCTGATAACCTGAACCCTAGTACAGACAGCGGTGCAGATATCTATACTGCTGCCTTGGCCCTGACAAATGCGGCAATCGCCAACTTTAATTCCACTGCCCTCGCAGATCCGGACATCGATTTCTACTACGATGGAGATTGGGATGCCTGGGTAAAAGCGGCCAATACCCTAAAACTGAGATTACATCTCAACCTGGGACAAACAGGTGCTTTTAACAGCATTATTTCCAGTGGGAACTTTATCTCCTCTACGGATGATGATTTCCAGTTCCAGTGGGGATCGAACCAGGTACAGCCTGATACCAGGCACCCTAACTACGCTCAGAACTATACAGTTACCGGTGGTGGGGACTATGCCTCCATCTGGATGATGAACCTGATGGATACGACAGATGATCCACGGATCAGGTACTACTACTACCGTCAGAATGATGGTACACCGAATGCATTGGATATCAATGGAGTTTATGTTCCGCCAAACGAGGAAACGCTCGACTGCTCACTGCAGTCTACCCCTCCCCCGCAATATGCGGCAGGTGGATTCCCATTCTGTTCTCTGGACAACGGGTACTGGGGAAGGAACCACGGAAACGATGCAGGTATCCCACCGGATGGTCTGTTGAGGACTGCTGTAGGTGTATACCCACAAGCCGGTCAGTTTGACGACAACAGCTTTGGTGAGACCAGCCTCGGAACCGGAGGTGGTGGAGCAGGTATCACACCTATGCTGCTTGCTTCCTGGGTGGATTTCTGGAGAGCTGAGCTCGCTATGAACAGCAGCCCAGCCGCTGGTAAACCATTCATCCTGGCAGGTATAGCCAAGTCGATTGCCAAGGTACAGACCTTCGCTTCACTGGACGCCACTGCTGATCTCTCCTTTGAGCCATCTGCATCTGATGTATCTGATTTCATAGATTTCATAGATTCAGAATTCGATGCAGCTGATAATGAAGGTAAATGGAACATCATGGCAGAGCAATTCTTTATCGCTCTGAAAGGAAATGGCCACGACGCGTATAACTTCTACAGAAGAAAAGGATATCCAACGGATCTGGAGCCTAACCTGGAACAGAACCCCGGAGCTTTTATCAGAAGTTTCTTTTATCCGGCGAATGCCGCTAACACCAACTCCAATCTGAATCAGAAGAGCGGTGTTACGGATCAGGTATTCTGGGATACGAATCCCGCTTCACCAACATTCCCTGTGGCTAACTAATTTTAAAAAAAATTACGATGAAAAAAATAAGTGTATTTCTTTTAGCATTGTCCACAACCTTCTTTATCTCCTGTGAGACGGACGATAAGGTAGTGGACCAGGTAATCGACAATTTTACCGTCGGGGCCGTCCTCAGGACAAGGGCCCAGGCTGGTAATCCGTACAACGCCTTTGTTCCCGGATCCGTATGGACCGTGACTATTGAAGAACAGGACGAGGAATTTGGAGGTTTATTGGAATCCGTAGACCTGTATATTTCCTTTACGGATAATCAGGACGACCCAACCGACACCAGTGTTCCAGAACAACTTCTTGCAAGTTTTGCAGCCAGTGAATTCGGAACCAGTTCAAGGGGACTTCCTGAACTGACCTATTCAACAACACTTCAGGAGTCTGCCACGGCCGTAGGAATCGGCACTGGGTATTCCGGTGGTGACGTGTTCTCCTACAGGTTTGTGGTTAATTTGACAGATGGAAGGTCCTTTACCAATACAGATGCGAATAACGGAGTTTTGGGTGGATCTTATTTCTCCTCTCCTTACAAGTACGACATTACTGTCGCTTGTATTCCAGTAGGCCCTGTACCAGGAGATTTCGTACTGGATATGCAGGATTCCTTCGGGGACGGATGGAACGGAGCTTCTATCAGGGTAACCGTTGATGGTGTAGCCACAGATTACACCATTACTGCAGCTCAGGGTGCTTCCAACTCCGAGACTATCACGATTCCAGCAGGTGCTTCTACCTGGTCCTGGGAATACGTTTCAGGCGACTGGGATTCTGAGGTGACTTATCAGCTATATGCGCCTAACGGTAAATTGGCTTATTCTGACGGACCTAATCCTGTCATTGGAGAAATAACGGATCTGTTTAGTATATGTCCGTAAGGTTTTAAATTTGAAATCATCTTAAAAGGCTGTCCATTACGGGCAGCCTTTTTTGTATTCTCGTATTTCCCCAGCTAGCTTTACCAAATCTCAAAAATTCTTTTACCTTTACCGCCAACTTATTGATAAACAAACACCCTGCATTAGAATGAAATACTTTTTACTGGCCGTTGTATTCCTGTCTTCTATCTCCGTTTCTCTAGGGCAAGTCTCAGGTCAAATCGCCGGTGGTGCCGGTGGTGCCTTTGGAATAGGTGGAAGAGCCACTACAGATCCCTTCCTTGCCACACGTCTGGCAAAATTGCATAAGAAGAATACCATTGAAGGTGAAATCCTGGGTTCGCCCTATCTCAATGAGGAATTTATCAAGAGCAAAGTGTATTACGGGGAAGAATATATTGGCGACTACTATATCCGGTACAATGCCCTAAACAGCGAGATCGAGATCAAAGAAACCGCATATCCAGAGGAAGAAGCAAAAAGACTCCTGGCTGATGACCAGTTACGTATAAAATACGGTCTCAGGGAACTCAGGTTTACTACCTATATCAACAAGAAGGGAGAAACAAAAAATGGCTACCTCTCGATCATTGAAAAAGGAAAGAATTTTACCCTCTATCACCGCCTGGCAGTAAAATTCAGCGAAGGCAAAGCTGCGGTTAATTCCATGGTGATGCCGATCCCCAGCAGATATGCTCAATTCACTGAATACTATTATCAGCAGGAGGGTGTCAATCGAATAGACCAGCTCAATCAGAAGAAAGCTGCCGTATTGAAAATCCTCGACAAAGAAGACAGGGATGTCGTGAATACATTCCTCAAAGATCAGAAGATCAACCTGGATGATGAAGAAGATCTGATCCGTACCTTTGAATTTATCAACACAATAGATACCTCCTCATGAAAAAGGTGGCAGGATTGCTTGTAATCCTTGCATTCTGTTCTCTGCAAGCACAACAGGCCGGAGTTGGAGCTCCTCAGGTGGCTGCGGTGGAAAACGACCCGTTTGCCAATTACCATCAGCGGTGGAACCCCATGATGGAAAAGCTTTTTCAACTCGTGCGAGATGATGATGGTATCGTCAGGCATTTTGTGGGGGCCGAGGTAGGCACACCCTATGAGAGTGAATCCTTCGAAAAGGGCCAGGTCTGGTACAAGGACGAAAATCTGGGGGAATTTTACTACCGTTACAATATTTTCTCCCGGGAAATAGAATTGAAAAGAACCTTATTGCCCGAAGAAAAACACCAGGCCCTGATCCGTGATCCCAAGGTGGCCTTGATACTTCCTAACAGGAACAAAGAATATCGATACCTCTCATTTATTACAGATAAAGGCTCGAAGAATGATGATTACCTTGTCCGGGTTTACAAAGGATCGTCTTATACACTATTTAAACATCAAGAGTCGAAGTTTACAGAAGCCAAACCGGCCGCCAATTCCATGGTGGGTCCCACACCCAGTAAATTCAGTAACTTCACCTCCTATTTTTTGCGTTTCAGGGATGAGCCGATCCGGGAGATCTCCCAAAAGAAGAACAAATTCCTGAAAGAGATCGATGACCGTTGGAGTAGCGACTTAAAAGCGTATTTGAAGGAAGAAAATATAGACCTGTCTGATGAGACCATGCTGATAAAAGCCGTTTCATATCTGGATACTTTGGCAGAGAATTAATGTTGCCACGGCTGTTTTCCATAGCTTGAATTTCTTTTACTGTAATGACATACTAATTCCCTTTATCCATGTCTAAAACTACCCAGATCTACGGAATCAGAGCCGTAATTGAAGCCATCAGGGCCGGGGAACCGGTAGACAAGGTCTATATACAAAAAGGGCTTAAGGGGACACTGATAAAGGAATTGGAGGATCTGCTGAGGAAATCGGGAATTCCGGCTTCCTATGTTCCTCTGCAGAAGATCAACAAGCTTACACAAAATAATCATCAGGGAGTGGTAGCGGCCATTTCACCTGTAGCTTTCCTCACCCTGGAGGAACTTACTGAAAAGGTATTCACCCATAAGGAATCACCCCTGTTTCTATTACTCGACGGAATTTCAGACGTGCGAAACTTCGGGGCTATTATCAGGACAGCCGAGTGCACAGGAGTAGATGGGATCATTGTACCTAAAAAAGGATCGGCGCCCATCACAGGTGATACGGTTAAAACCTCTGCCGGTGCTGTTTTCAGGGTACCCATCGCTAAAACCGATCACATAAAAGATGCGCTCTTTTTCCTGAAGGCCTCCGGAGTTACTGTAGTAGCTGCCACAGAGAAAACCAACAATCTGCTCTATGAGGTGGATCTCAAAGGATCTGCGGCGATCATTATGGGGGCTGAGGACAGTGGCATTTCCCCTTCCATACTCAAAGAAGCCGACTTCCTGGCTAAACTGCCCATGCTGGGTGAGATCGGATCTTTGAACGTCTCCGTAGCCTGCGGGGCATTCCTCTATGAGGCAGTTCGGCAGCGAACGCTCTAGTCTACATCATTTCCAGGTTCACGCCTATTCTTACGGTATGTATATGTGATCCTGACTTGCGGTTCCTCTTCCTCCGGAAGTTTTTCGATAAAATTTCCCTCCTCGTCAAAGTGTTTTAGGAATTCGTCTTCTTCCTCGTTGTAATCCTCCCGCTCCCAGGCGTATTTGGGGACGGCAGGCACCCTGACCTTTAAGAAAAGTGCGGCAAAAAGTCCGACCAGAAATCCTCCGAGGTGGCCTTCCCAGGAAATCCCCTCTTCCACCGGAAAGATATACCACAACATACTTCCGTAGATAAAGGAAACCACCAAAGAAACGGCTACGAGCCTATAGTGTTTCGTAAAAATGCCCTTAAAGAAAATAAAACTGGCCAGGAGATAGATGAGTCCACTCGCCCCGATGTGAAAGGCAGGGCGACCTATCAGCCAGGTCACCAGCCCGGTGAGCATCAGTCCCCAGAATAGAAGTTTAAAGGCGATAGAACGATAGAAGTACATGAGCGTGCCCAGCAGGATAACCAACGGGATGCTGTTGTTGTAGAGGTGTTCCACAGAAGAATGCAGGAATGGACTCAGGACAACACCCCTAAGGCCCGAAAGTGTTCTCGGGTAGATGCCGTAATCGTTCCAGTTGATGCGGAATTGCAGTTCGAGCCAAAATACCGTCCATATCAGAAGTACAGCTACCATAGGGACGATCAACACGCTGTCGGTGAACCTGAAATTTGTCTCTTGCTTGTCTACTCCCATTTCGCTCATTGTCATACAAATTTAGAGCCATTTTCGGAATTACAATCACCCGCCCTTCCGGAGAAATAACGTACTTTTAACTCCATGAATGAACCCCTGGCAGAGCGGGTCAGACCCAGGACCCTGGAAGACTATATCAGCCAAAATCATCTGGTTGGAGAGAAGGGATCCCTCAGGAACCAGATCCTGAAAGGCACCATTCCCTCCCTTATCCTATGGGGTCCGCCGGGCACCGGTAAAACAACTCTGGCACACATTATCGCACAGGAGAGCAAAAGGCCTTTTTATACCCTGAGCGCCATCAGCAGTGGGGTCAAAGACGTGCGCGAAGTAATTGAGAAGGCCAAATCTGCCGGCAACCTGTTCACCACCCGCAATCCCATCTTGTTCATAGACGAGATCCACCGATTCAGCAAGGCACAACAAGACTCTCTCCTTGGCGCTGTGGAAAAGGGTTGGATCACCCTGATAGGTGCCACCACCGAAAATCCCAGCTTTGAAGTCATCCCTGCATTGTTGTCACGCTGCCAGGTCTACATCCTCAATCCATTTGGGAAGGAGGACCTTGAGGTCCTGCTAAAGAGGGCAATGACCGAGGATGCGATTTTGAAGGAAAAGACCATCGACCTGAAAGAGACCGAAGCCCTGCTGCGCCTTTCGGGAGGAGATGGGAGGAAATTGCTGAACATCTTTGAGCTCCTGGTGACTTCAGAAGACTCAGATAAAGTTGTGATAACGGATGAACTCGTCATGTCGAAAGTTCAACAGAACACTGTGCTGTATGACAAAACCGGGGAGCAGCATTACGATATCATTTCGGCCTTTATCAAATCTATACGGGGCAGTGACCCTCAGGCAGCTGTTTATTGGCTCGCCAGGATGATAGAAGGGGGAGAAGATGTGAAATTTATTGCCAGGCGCCTGCTTATCCTGGCCTCAGAGGATATCGGCCTTGCCAACCCCACTGCCCTGGTAATCGCCAACAGCACTTTCCAGGCCGTGACCACCATAGGCTACCCTGAGGCTCGTATCCTCCTGAGTGAATGCGCCATTTACCTGGCGACCAGTCCCAAGAGCAACTCCAGCTATACAGCGATAAAAAACGCACAAATGGCCGTAAAGGAACACGGAGATCTTCCGGTTCCGCTTGAGCTTAGAAATGCCCCCACCAAACTCATGAAGGATCTGGGATATGGGGAGGAGTACAAGTATGCCCATGATTACGAGCACAATTTTGTACAGGCAGATTTCCTGCCTGATACCCTGACGGGTTCTGTCTTCTATTCTCCCGGCAATAACAACAGAGAAAAAGCCATAAAAGACTTTCTAAGCAGTCGATGGAAAGATAAATACAAGTATTAGAACTTGATCTGCAATTCTTCCTGTAGGCGGTCGGCCCCCCGGTAGAATTCAAATATCCACCTTCCGTCCTTGAGGTAAAGGATCCCATTTTGACCTTTCCTTTCGGCCAGATATACGTTAGGCAAAGAAGTTTCCCTTAGGTAGAACTGTATGCTCGGGGCTGTATCCACCAGCTGATATCCCGTTTCTGTTTTTTGGGCGTACAATGGGGCCGAAAGGGGGAACGCCAGCTCTTCTTCCTGGGCCACTGCCTCATCCAGGGTCACCGCTTCCGTAGTTTCTTCTGGCATTGGAAGCAATAAAGTCTCTTCTTTATCCCCTGCTTCAGGCTGTATCACTTCGGTTTCCTCTTCTGCCGGTTCTAACGAAGAAGGCATCTCTGAGGCCGGAGGCAAACTCTTTACGTCATCCCCGAATTTCAATACAGTGGGTGCCGTATCAACAGGTTCCCGGTAGGAATACTGAAACCCCTTCAAAGATGAGAAAGCCTCCTGTAGTGCCTCACGATAGGCCTCCACGTACTGCTTGAGTTTACTGGAACCCAACCGGGTCCTGAATTGTTCGTTTCCTTCGCAATCCTTAAAGACCACAGACACCTTTGTAGTGAACATGGTCGACTGATTATCCAGGGAGGTGAATAAAGCCGTACAGCGATTTGTGTTTACCTCTTCAGGAACCGCGTTATCATAAAACACATTCAACCCTTTTTCTGTCAGATGATACTTCACAAGCGTACTGGTCTGATATTGGTTTTCACCCCGGAATCCCTCAAATTGGGTGGGTACGATCACATACTTGTAGTTGTTGAGAACGGATTGGGAAAAAGCGGTTAGCCCCAGCAGGAGGAAAATGACGAATACACTATTTTTCATGGTTAAAGCCTATCTGTTGGCTCCCCAAGATAGGATATTTAATCCTATCTGAAAAGACGCGTAATGGCTGTCTGCCAGGTTTTGGTATCCCAGGAGGTTATTGGCCAGGACATAGAAATTTACAGGTCCGGCCTGTATGTTCATCCCCAGCCCCAAATTGGTCATGGAGAACTTATCCACGGTGTACGTTCCCTTCAGGCTCAGGATATTCCCAAACCTCCTTAAATAGAATGCCGTGAGGGCAGCCTGAGGTCCCCTGGGCCTGCTGACGGCATGGAGCTGCAAGCCTGTCGCATTCCTGTAGGGAGTACGCACATCGGCGTCCGTCACCCCTATATCACAGTCACAATCAATTTCACCACCGACAGGTTCTCCGAAATTATAACGGATAGAACCGTATAGCTGTGTGGGCCTGAAAGTGATATAACTGGAATTGTTATCCTCAAAAGGCAACTGGGCTTCGATCTCGTCCACCAGGTCCTGCCAAAAATCGGAATTGGCATCATCAAAGGCATCGGGGAGTATGGCCTCTACCCCTTCAGTCGTGGCTCTTCCCTGCAGAGTATATGCCTTTACATCCCCGGAATGATAGACAAATCCAAGGTCGAGCAGGCTTCCGGTAATCACGGTTTGGGAGTTGAGTTGATAGGTAAAGCCCAAGTCTATGCCCAATCCGAGATCGCCTCCGAATAAGGCCCTTTTAGAGATGACCCCTCCAACAGATCCGCTTGACTCATCATCGAGGATAGCCCGAATCTCTTCAAGCCCTGAGGTCCTCAACTGCATATCTGCATCCAGGGTATGGGAGAGGAGATTGTTCTGTCCTTCCTCTGTTACAAAATATCCCGAATTGGTTGAAGAATGAAAATCATAGATCCCTGAATACAATTTGGCGCGGGCCCCGACGGTAAGGTTGCGATCCATCACCTTATTGATCCCAAAATGGAAAACGGTCAGGCCTTCTCCTCTTGTTTTCAGATGACCCAGGTCAAACCGTCTGCCAAGCTGATCGGCATTTCCGTCAAAAGCCAGATAGGCCAGGTCCTGGGGCCAGTAGAGGATGGTATTCGACTCAAAATAGACCCCAAAGGAATAAAAGATATCGGGATTTTTCCCACTCCTGAACCCACCGTGAAGGAGGTCTACCTGTACAGTGGCTCCGAATTCATCCCTTTTCGTCATCCCGTCAAGGGCGCGGGTGCGCACTTTTTGGTTAAAGTCGACCCCATCATTGGCAAAGAGGTCATGCACAGTGATACCACTGCTGCCGGCCTGAGCGTAAATTCCTGAAGCAAGCGGAACACCGGCATACCAGGAATAAGTGGTCTCAATTCCCGGATTTAACAGGATCGCCTGGGGAATTTCCGTGAAATCATAGAGCAATTCCCTGTTTTGGGCAAAAAGGAAACCGCTGCCAAGGAAGATGGCTGTAATAAATAGTTTCCATTTCCTCATTTCAAACGCAGTCTGAATTTACCGCTAGACCTGAAGATGATCATAGGGTCCGGTAAGCTGGAAACGCTATTGTTGTCCCCTAAATTTCTGGCATTCACCCGAACCTGGGAAGTATTCCTGATGATGTCCAGACTTCGACCTGTAGGTGTGCCATAGGCGGTTTCTCTCCTGAGGACGGCCGTTGGAGCCGGATCCAGGGAAAAGAATTCGGTATCCAGCACATTTCCTGCATCATCCAGGTATTCAAAAAGGATCTCCAGGGGTTTGCTGGTCGTATTCTCCAGCTCATAGGTGATCACCCCGTCCAGTACATTGTCTGCGAAGAACTGCTCACTAAAGGCATCGAAATTAAAGGTCTGGATATACCAAACGGCCCCGGGAGCACCGTTGATCACACTTTCAGGGCTTTCCACGTACAGGATACTCGCCTCTACCGTAGGAATGATATCCAGGTCATTGAACTGATCGAAGTTTTGTTCTTCCACACATGAGGAAGTAATGCTCAGAAACAGGAATAGTAAGAGATATTGAATTTTCTTCATCTCGAGCGCTTCTTGAAGGGGCCGGAAAGGCCGAAAAGACGGAACTTCCCCCCCATTACCCTATATAACTTTATAAATACGATTTTATTTCACCCAGATCGTGAATGATCGACCCGTATTCGTGAGGAGGTTCGTTATGAACATTGAGATGAATCGTGTGAAAACCTACGGCCCTGGCGCCGAGAATGTCTGCTTCCAGGTTATCGCCCACCATGATCGCATGCTGAGGCTGTACTCCGGTGCGCTCCAGGGCCAGGTGAAAAATCCATGGATCCGGTTTTTTTACTCCGGCCATCTCCGAATTGATAACCTGATCAAAATAAGAAGCAATCCCGGAATTCATCAACTTTTTGGCCTGTATCTCCTCAAAGCCGTTGGTTATAATGTGTAGGCGATAGGTTGGACTTAAATACTCAAGGACTTCCCTGGTGTTGGGCACCAGGTGATCATGGGAGGAAAGGTGTTCTATATAGGAATTCGACAGACTGTGTATCACTTCATCTTCCACCCGGTACCGGACGGAGTCGAAGACAGTCCTCAGCCTTCTGTACCGGAGGTCTTCTTTCTCTATCTTACCTTCGCGATATAATTTCCAAAAAGCCAGATTGGCGGGGACGTATTCTGCCAAAAAGGTATCCAGGTCCAGGCCTATCCCGTGATCTGCGAATATTTTCCTGAAGGTAAGCGCTGAATTCTTATCAAAATCCCATAGGGTATGATCCAGGTCAAAAAACACATCCGTTACCAGATCCCTATACATAATACCTTTCAATCATTTTAGCGTACAACTGCAGCCAATTGATCTTTCCTTCCGAACCGAGCAGTTCGTTGGAAAAGACTGTGATAAAATGGCCGCCGACCTCCCTGACCACGCCGTGCAGCTGATCCAGTTTCTCGAAGATCTCCTCCTCAGAAGTATACTTGAGAAGGGCGTAATCGTGTACGGCGAAGGGATGTATCTTAATGGGTTGCTGCACCTCCTGGGGAATATCGTAAAAGTAGAAGGAAGTACAGGTCCCGGCCTTAAATCCCATCTCGTGCGTATACCCCATGGAGTAATCGTCAGTGAATTCGGCAGCTGCCAGATTTCTGTAGGTTTCGGGAACATCGACCCTGTTGTAACGGAGCCTGACAAAATTCACCGGTCTGTTGATCACATTGGAGAGGTTTTCCTTTTCTTCTTTAAGCAGGTCCATATTGGTAAATGAGCTATAGGAAGCTGCCAGGGCCACGGCATCGTAATCAGCTACGGATTTAATCAGGTATTTAAATCGATTGTTTTCCGTGGAGATATTCTTGTCATACCGGGAATACTGGGCAAACTGGAAAAAGAAAATAGCAGGGAGTTTGTGTTTCTTATGGATCCCGATAAGTTCCTCGAAATTGTCATAAGGATCCCTCCTGAGATTCAACAATACCGCCAGCCTCTGGGAGACCCTTCTGAACCTGAGCGAAAACAGGTCCAGCAACATTCCGATCCCGCTCCTGAAAAAACCCCTGTGTGCAAAACTATGTGACACGGGAACATCGATCACAGAGGTATTACGCACAGGTTTGGTAGCCGCGGTTAGGGAGGGAAACCGTTCCTTCAGAATGGCGAGCATCTTTTGAGCCCAGAGATCAACCACCGGAAGTTTAAGGAAATCCTGTTCATAGGCCAGGCTCTCCTTAAGGGGAAAACGCCCTACGAGATCCTTCACATGGGGAAAGTATTCCTCATACCGCGAAAGGAGGTAAAAGCTGGCTGCAAATATGTCGAATGGTAAATTACTGCGTTCCCCGGTAGGGAAAAAACAGGGCAGATCATCCCACTTTCCTATAGACAGGTTCATATTGCGCACCCCCTGTTCAAACAAAAGAGAATGGCTCCTGACAAAGAATTCGTTCTGGAGGGGTTGTTTTGTATAGGTAATTTTCGGTCCTGTATGCCTGATGAAATCCTCAACCTTGGTCGTAAAGCCAACATCTATCTGCAGCATACGGGAAAATACCTGCTTCATGATATAGGTAAACCTGGGGGTAATCTTATGGGTGTAGATCAGCAACATGTCATATAAGATGTTGGTCCGCAAAACTGAAAAAGGTCTTATCCGTGACGATTAGATGATCGAGGACCTTAATATCCAGCACCTCAGCGGCAACCTTTAATTTCCTGGTGATCGCCTTATCGGCCTCACTGGGCTTGAGGGCTCCGGAGGGATGATTGTGAGCTAAAATGATGGCTACAGCACCCAGTTCCAGGGCCTCCCTGAGCACAAGTCGGACATCTACCAGGGTCCCGGTGATCCCCCCTTTGCTCAATTGAGATTTGTGGATCACCCTGTTGGCATTGTTCAGGTAGAGAATCCAAAATTCCTCGTGCTGTAGTTCAGACAGAACGGGTTCCAGTACCGCAAAGGCATCTGCGCTTCCCGAAATATGGCTGAGATCATTTGTGGCTTCTTCCCTTCTCCTTCGGCTGATCTCCATGGCTGCAGCGATGGTCACTGCCTTTGCCTCTCCTATCCCTCTGTATTTCATAAGTTTTGACACAGACATCCTGCCGAGCTGAGTAAGACTGTCATCAGCTCCTTTCAGAATTTTTTTAGCCAGGTTAAGAGCTGAATCTTCACTGTTTCCGGATCCTATCAGGATGGCGAGCAGTTCAGCATCGGTGAGGCCACCTCTCCCCCTGATCATTAATTTTCTTCTGGGTTTATCATTTTCTGCCCAGGTTTTAATGGAGAAAGACACCGGGTTTTTTTCCATGGTTAAAGATAAACAACTAATATTGTTAATGTAGTTTTTGGACTGCAATTAAAAAGCAAACCATGAAATCATTATTCGACCAGGATGCCTACGAGGAAATTGAGAGAAGGGTGGGTGAACTGAATTCTAATCATAAAGGGCAGTGGGGAAAGATGACCGTAGGCCAAATGGTTTGGCATTGCCAGGTTCCCCTTGCACTGGCTATAAAAAACAAGGCTACCCGCAAGAAAGGCAACCTTTTTATTCGTCTGTTCTTTAAAAAGTCGCTTTACAACGACACTCCCTGGCGTAAAAACCTGCCCACTTCCCCATTTGCCAAAGCGAATGAACCCAAGGATTTTACGGTGGAACGCTACAAATTACTGGACCTTATTGCCCAATTCCACAATCTTAAAAGCAGGGATACCTGGAACCCCCACCCTATCTTCGGTAAACTCACACACGAGCAATGGGGAAAACTGAACTACAAGCACCTGGATCACCACCTGAGGCAATTTGGGGTGTAATTTCTACTGGGGAGGCCAACAGGAATTATCCCAGGTGATCGATAAAGGCCCTGAGATCCAACCCTCCATAATTTCCCGAACTCATAAACAGGAAAACCCCATTATTTTTGTTTAGTTCATAAAGGAAGGTTTTGAACTGTCCGGGATCTGTAAAGACCTCCAGTTTCTCATTCTGGAAGGCATCCTGGATCTGGGATGCAGACAAAGGAGAGAGCTTTTTGATGGCCACAGATTCCGGGGAATAAAACACCGCTGCAATATCGGCTGCATCCAATGTGCCCCTGTATTGCGAAAGGAAGGCCTCATTCAGGCTGCTGTAGGTGTGTAATTCCAAACAGGCTACGAGCCTTTTATCTGGATATTGCTCCCTGACGGCCATAGTCGTGGCTGCAACCTTGCTGGGGGAGTGTGCGAAATCCTTAAAGGCCACGGAAGAACTGGTTTCCCCAATCTTTTCAAGCCTCTTGGAAGCCCCGGTAAACGTGCTGATAGCCTGGTAGAAATCATCCTCATCTATCCCCATTTGCTGGCAGATCCACTTGGCACCGGCTAGGTTGCTGAGATTATGCCGGCCAAAGACCTCTACAGGCATAGGGCCTTCCCCTGTTTCGAGGAAAGTCTGCCCATTTTCTATGTTATATTCCGGGGTACGGTATGGAAACTTCCTGATCTGGTTCGGAGTCTTCTCAACTACCTCCACTACTGCTGTATCTTCTTCGTTGTACGTAATACTTCCTCCCTGAACAATTCCATCTACAAAGATCTGGAACTGTTCGCGGTAATTCTCGTAAGTAGGAAATACATTCATATGGTCCCAGGCGATCCCGCTGAGAAGGGCGATGTTGGGTTGGTATAAGTGGAATTTGGGACGCCGATCTATGGGGGAAGAAAGATATTCGTCACCTTCCAGCACTATAAAATCATTTTCCTCCGTAAGGTGGACCATCCTGTTGAACCCCTCCAATTGGGCCCCTACCATATAATCTACTTCCCTGTCGTGATATTTGAGCACATGGAGTATCATGGAGGTAATGGTTGTCTTACCATGGCTGCCCCCTATGACCACCCTGGTCTTATGCCTGGATTGTTCATAGAGGAATTCGGGGTAAGAATAGATTTTGAGACCCAATTGCTGGGCTCTCAGCAATTCCGGATTGTCTTCCCTGGCATGCATACCCAGGATGACCGCATCCATATCAGTGCTTAACTTCTCAGGAAACCATCCGAATTCTGACGGCAGAAGACCCTGCTCCCTCAACCTGGTTTTGGAGGGTTCGTAGATCACATCATCGCTACCGGTGATTACATACCCTTTATCGTGTAAAGCCAGGGCCAAGTTATGCATGGCACTTCCGCCGATGGCTATAAAATGAATCCGCATAGTTCCGTCTATTTCTGAACAAAGATAGCCTTTGAAAAGTGCTTCCCAAACCCTTGAGGCATCCTTATTCTCACTATCTTAGAAACTAGTTATGTCATTGTTTTGGAGCAAAAGATCAACATACATGAAACGGCATTTGTTACGGCTGCTTTCAGGGCTGCTGACAGCGACCTGAGCAGGGACACCTTTGCCCATCTATGGGCAAACGATATCACGGAACGGCATGCGAACCGGTATAAGCAGGCCGTGTCTCTCCATGAAGGCCTGGCGCATTGTCTGAGGAACCGATATTTTCTGGACACGATTCAGTACCTTTTTGAATCAGGGAAGATCGATGCTTTGCTGAATTTTGGTTGTGGCTTCAGCATGTATCCATATCTCCTCGATCCCTCCCTTTTATTTCTTGAGATCGATACCGAAAATGTAATATCTTATAAACAAGATCGAACCAATGACTGGCAAAAACAGGGTATCCTGCCTCAAAGGAATATCCGGTATATAGAGGCGGATTTTAACCGCCCGAGCCTGGAGGATCTATACCAGCAAATCCTTCCTCTGATCAGGGGTCGGAAGTGCTTTATCCTTCTGGAAGGGGTGCTATTCTTCCTCGGGCATGATGATACGACAAGACTTTTCGATCTTTTCCCCCGATTGCAGTCAAATGACGGGTATGTGGGAAGTGTATCTTTTACCCCTGCCCTTGAGAAAAAAGCGGTCTTTCAAAAACTGATCGACTTCGTGGAGGGGAATCTCCAAAAGAATCAGCAATTCAACTACCAGACCCTTCCGCACGAATTTTACCGTACCTTGCAAACGTATACATTGGAAGATCATCAGGATACGATGAGCCTCTCCGATAGATATTTACCCGCCATCCAACTGCCGGCGGATGAAGTGCTCAATGAACATATGTACCTGCTGAGAACGAAAATTTAAATTGACCATGAAAATACAGCTTGAAGAGGTTCAGCCCAGAGAGATCATGCCCGGATACAGGGGAAGGCTTGTCCACGGAGAACACATGACCCTGGCATATTGGGATGTGGATGAAGGGGCAGAAGTACCCGAACATTCACACGTACACGAACAGATCATGCACGTCCTGCAAGGCAGTTTTGAATTTACCGTTGGGGGAGCCAAACAGGTCTACCAGGCAGGCGAACTGGTCGTAATACCACCCCATATTCCACATAGCGGGAAGGCTCTGACCGCATGCCGACTCATGGACGTATTCAGTCCGGTTAGAGAAGAATACAAATAATGCGACCATGAACATCAATCTTCAAGGCAGGAAAGCATTGGTTGGGGGAAGCAGCAGAGGCATAGGCCTGGCCATCGCGCAGCAACTGGCAGAGAGCGGGGCCAGTGTCACCCTTATGGCCAGGAGCGAAGACAAACTCAAACAAATAACCAAATCCCTGCACGCCACCTACCCTTCCCAAAAGCATCAATACCTGGTTGTCGACTTTACTGACTTCTCCAGGTATTCAGAGGTGATCAAAAGGTATTTTTCTAAGAATACGGTCGATATTCTTGTCAATAATACCCAGGGACCCAAGGCAGGTACCCCTCTCGAAAAATCAGTTGAGGATTATCAGGAGGCCTTTGATGTCCTGTTTAAATCGGTTGTCTTTACCACCCAGCTGGCCATAGGGCGGATGAGATCCCAACAATGGGGCAGGATCATCAACGTGGCATCGGTTTCGGTTAAGGAACCCCTGTCCTACCTGGTGCTTTCAAACAGTATCCGGGCCGCGGTGGTAGCCTGGGCAAAAAGTCTGGCCACAGAGGTGGGACCAGACGGGGTTACCGTAAACAGTATTCTGACCGGCTATTTCGATACAGAACGACTCGGGGAACTCAATCAGAAAAAGGCCGAACAACAGCAGATCAAACCCGAAGAAGTAAGAAGCCATATGACCGGCCAGGTTCCCCTGAGAAGACTTGGAATACCAAAGGAATACGGGTTCCTTGCTGCCTTCCTCGCTTCAGATAAAGCTGGGTATATCACAGGGAGCAATATCCCCATTGATGGGGGTCTGCTGAGATCACTTT
Organism: Muriicola marianensis; assembly: GCF_014638095.1. GTDB lineage: Bacteria > Bacteroidota > Bacteroidia > Flavobacteriales > Flavobacteriaceae > Muriicola > Muriicola marianensis. The sequence goes on along the minus strand of NZ_BMFH01000002.1, from coordinate 60,490 downwards.
GACGAGAAAAAAAAGTATTCGACTTACTTTCTGGGGGGATATTTCGCCATCGCCTTTACCACGATTTCCCTCATCTGTCTTTCTCTTTCCAGAGGCGTTGCATTTTCCCTGAAATTACCCGAACAGACCGCTTGCCAAAAGAGGGCGTCACGCTGACTGTCGATAAAATCGAAAAGCACCTCTCTTTCTAATTCTGTCCGGCCTACAGGCAATCCAATGGAAACACCACCGCCTACATTGCGGCCACCACCTCCGAGTCCGACCCCGACCGTGCTGTTTCTCGGCAGACGCAACTCACGGGATTCGATATTGATTAGAAAATCAGGTTCCTCTGAAGATGAGAAGCCTTTTAAGAGCATGACAGAGTCCAGGGAAGACAATAAACGCCGGGTATCGAGTTCACTGAGCCCGGTCTGCATGTCCGGATAGTAATTATAGGTCCGGTAAGAGGAGAAATCTGTACCGGGGTCATAGTCGTAATCCACTCTGAGGCTGGAGCAGCCGAGCAGCAGCAGGTAAAGTATCCATAGCCAGTTTCTCATAGCGCGTCAATTTGGGGCATAACCTTATGGAATACATCCATACCGGTTATGGGTAATTACCCTCTAATTTACGGAAAATTAACCTCCTGGCTAAAGGGAGAGGATTTCAATCGTTGAGAAGAGCCCAGAGTTTGTCCTTGAGTTCCTGCAGACCGTACTGAGAGACAGAAGAAATGAAAAGGAAAGGAACATCTCCCAGGTCTTTCCCGACTTCTCTGCCCATCTCTTCCCTCAGCTCTGCATCCAGCATGTCGGATTTTGAAATGGCAACCAGCCTATCTTTATCGAGCAACTCCGGATTATACTCCTTCAACTCATTCAGCAGTATTTCGTATTCCCTTGAAACGTCGATACTGTCTGCAGGGATGAGGAAGAGGAGGGTGGCATTTCGTTCTATATGCCTGAGGAAATAATGGCCCAGACCTTTCCCTTCGGCAGCGCCCTCTATGATCCCGGGAATATCGGCCATCACAAAACTCTTGAAATCACGGTACTGTACGATCCCCAGGTTGGGTTTCAGCGTGGTGAAGGGATAATCTGCAATCTTGGGTTTGGCAGATGTCAGGACGGACAACAAGGTGGATTTACCGGCATTCGGGAAACCTACCAGGCCGACGTCGGCCAGAACTTTAAGTTCAAGTGTCAGGTCGGATTCCGAGCCGGGAATACCGGGTTGGGCGTATCTCGGGGTCTGATTGGTGGCACTTTTAAAATGCCAGTTCCCTCGTCCTCCGAGTCCGCCTTCCAGGACGATCTCTTCCTGCCCGTGCTCAGTGATCTCCACCAGTACTTTTCCGGAAGCGGTTTCTTTAACAACGGTTCCTAGGGGAACTTCAAGGTAGACATTGGCACCGTCTGCACCCGTACTGCGGTTCTTACTGCCGTGCTCCCCGTGACCGGCCTTGAAATGGCGCTGAAATTTGTAGTGGAGTAAGGTCCAGAGGCTTTCGTTCCCCTTCACGATGACATGGCCACCCCGTCCTCCATCTCCCCCATCGGGGCCGCCTTTAGGAACGTACTTTTCCCGTCGGAGATGGGCAGAGCCCTTTCCCCCGTTTCCGGAAGAAACGTGCACTTTCACGTAATCCACAAAATTACCTTCAGTCATTTGGCGGTTTTAATTGTCCCAACAGAGAAAATATATGTTTCTACGAGGGAAGGGGAAAGACCCTTTTAACAGAGTTTTTCTATCACAGAGGAGAGTCGGCCTGTGATTTCCTCAATTTTCCCAATGCCATTCACACTATGGAATTTCCCCTGGGCCTTGTAATATTCACGAAGAGGCGCTGTCTTTTCATTGTACTCCTCGAAACGGTTCCTGATCTTGGCCTCATCCTGATCGTCAGTACGGCCGCTTACCTTTCCCCTTTCCAAGAGTCGTGTGATCAGGACCTCGTCATCGGCCTCCAACGCAATGGTGGCATCGATCTTCATGTCCCGGGAATCAAGGAAATTATCCAATGCTTCCGCCTGTGCGGTGGTTCGCGGAAATCCGTCAAAGATGAAGCCGCTGGCTTCAGGGTTCTTTTCCACCTCATCCTTCAGCATATCGATGGTCACCTCATCCGGGACCAGGTCACCCTTGTCCATGTAAGACTTGGCAAGTTGACCTAACTTAGTGTTATTCTTGATGTTATAGCGAAAAACATCCCCTGTGGAAATGTGCTTGAGGTTGTACTTTTCTTTGAGGAAACCCGCTTGCGTTCCTTTTCCGGCTCCGGGTTTTCCAAATAATACAAGGTTAATCATATGTGCTTTATTGATTTGATAGACGTCCCTGAGGTTTCGTCCCTGTTCCATATAGTCAAGGCCATAACCCACGATAAACCGATCAGGAATCTCCATTCCAAAATAGTCGATGGAATACTCCCCGTTATAGACTTCTGATTTATAGAAAAGGCTGGCGATCCTGAAGTTCTTTACGTTCGTGTTGGAAAAGATATGAACCAGTTCCTGAAGCGTCCTGCCGGTATCGATAATGTCTTCCAGGATGATCACACTCCGGCCTTCAATATTGTCGGGAGCGTCCAGGAGGGTTTCTACGATCCCCGTGGAGGTCAGCCCTCTGTAGGAACTCAATTTAACAAAAGAGACTTCGCAGGGATGTGGATAGTGCTTGAGAAAATCGGAGACAAACATAAAAGACCCGTTGAGCACTCCCACGAAGATCGGGACTTCGTCCTTGTAATCGGCCGCGATCTCACCGGCTATGCGTTTGACAGCGTCGAGGATCTCCTTTTCGGTCAGGTAAAGTTCAAAATTTTTGTCGTGGATCTTTATCACAACCTGCGGATACGTGTTAAGAGGGCAAAGATAACACTTTGCATCCTCTTTTTCAGGACACTTCTCCCGGTTTATAAGATTAAGATGTATTTTTGTCAAAACCTCTTCGACCTACATGTCAGACCGCAAAAAGACTGCATATTTCTCCTCAGACTTTACCTTGGGAATTTTAGGTGGTGGCCAGTTGGGAAAGATGCTGCTCTACGAGACCCGAAAATGGGATATTGCCACCAAAGTGATGGACCCTTCAAAGGATGCTCCCTCCAGGCTAGCCTGTAACAAATTCGTGCAGGGCGACCTTATGGACTTTGATTCTGTTTACGAATTCGGGAAGGACGTCGACGTACTCACCATAGAGATAGAGAATGTCAATATTGACGCACTGGAAGCCCTACAAAAAACTGGGGTCAAAGTATATCCAACGCCCCGGGAGCTCAGGCTGATCCAAAACAAGGCCACTCAGAAATTGTTCTATGTAGATCACGGGATCCCGACAGCACCTTTCTCCAGATTTGCCTATACCAGTGAAATCAGGGACAGCCTGGATCACGGAGGGATTCAACTTCCCTTTGTCTGGAAAAGTGCACAGTTCGGGTATGACGGACAAGGGGTCAAGATAGTACGCGACAGGTCTGACCTCAAAGACCTTCCCAATGTGGAATGCCTGACGGAAACCCTTATTCCCTTTAAGACCGAACTGGCCGTGATCGTTGCCCGAAGCAGAAATGGGACTTCTGTAAATTACCCGGTGGTGGAAATGGAGTTCCATCCGGAGGCAAACCAGGTTGAATATGTGCTTTGTCCCGCAAGGATCAGTGAGAAAGTGGCCAAAAAAGCCATTGCTACTGCACTTAAGGTTTCTGATTCCCTGGAACACGTCGGCCTTCTGGCTGTGGAGATGTTCCAGACCCAGGAAGATGAAGTACTTGTAAATGAAGTGGCTCCAAGGCCCCACAATAGTGGGCATTACAGTATTGAAGCCAGTTTTACCAACCAGTTTGAACAGCATCTCAGGTGTATCCTGGGTCTGCCTTTGGGCAATACGGATAGCAAGGTCGCCGGAGTGATGGTGAACCTGGTAGGTGCCGAGGGCCATCAGGGAGAGGTAGAATACGAGAATATAGAAGAGATCCTCGGCATGAGGGGAGTAACACCTCATATCTATGGAAAATCCGTAACCCGGCCCTTCCGGAAGATGGGACACGTGACCATAGTAAATGAAGATATGGAACAGGCCCGGAAAATTGCCGGGGAAGTAAAAAGAACGATCAACGTAATCAGTAAAACCAAGTCATGAGCAAGGTAGCCATAGTTATGGGCAGTACAAGTGACCTTCCGATTATGCAGGAAGCAGTGGATGTCTTAAAAGGATTCGATATTGAAGTGATGGTAGATATCGTTTCTGCACACCGCACCCCGGAAAAACTTTTTGAGTTCGGGAAAACAGCTCATACCCAGGGGTTCCAGGTGATCATAGCCGGGGCCGGAGGAGCTGCACATCTGCCGGGAATGCTGGCTTCCCTCTCCCCATTGCCTGTTATAGGCGTACCCATAAAAAGCCGGAATTCCATAGACGGATGGGATTCTGTCCTGTCTATCCTGCAGATGCCGGGGGGCGTTCCTGTAGCAACTGTTGCCCTTGACGGCGCAAAAAATGCCGGTATTCTGGCCGCACAGATCATAGGAAGTCAGGATTCCTGTGTCCTGGATAAGATAGTTCTCTTCAAAGAAGGCCTGAAGGATAAGGTGATCAAAGGGGCTGAGGAGGTCCGCAAAGGGAAGTCGACTTAATATCTCCCTTGCGCAGGAATTTAAAAAAACAGAAAAATCTAATTTTTGCATGAAGAACATATTGCTGGAGCCCTTTGACCTGGCTCCCTTTCGTTCCATTGAGAATGAGCATTTTAAACCCGCTTTTGAAAAAGCCCTGGAGGCAGCCCGTCTTGAGATCGATGAGATCACCGGATCTGAGGAAACTCCCACTTTTGAAAACACGGTGGAAGCCCTGGAATTTGCCGGTGCCCACCTCGACAGACTCTCCAGCCTCTTCTTCAACCTGAATTCTGCTGAGACCAGTGAGGAGATCCAGGCCCTGGCTCAGGAGATTTCGCCTTTGCTTACCGAATTCAGCAATGACATCGCCCTGAATGAGGCCTTGTTCAAAAGGGTGGAACAGGTCTATGAGGGTATGGATCAGCTCGACCTGAATGCTGAGCAGCAGATGCTGCTTGAAAAAAAATACAAATATTTCAGTCGAAACGGGGCTCATCTTTCCAGTGATAAGAAGAGTCGTCTTAGAGACATCGATAAGGAACTGGCCAGACTCAAACTAACCTTCGGGGAGCATGTCCTGGCAGAGACCAATCGCTATGAGATGCACCTCACAAAAGAAGAAGAGGTGGAGGGATTGCCTGAGGATGCGCTGGAGACAGCCGCCCAATTGGCTGCCTCTAAAGGAAAAGAAGGGTGGATCATTACACTGGATTACCCGAGTTATATCCCCTTTATGACCTATGCGAAGAACAGGAAGCTCAGGAAACGACTATCCATAGCCTTCGGAAGCAAGGGTTTCCACAAGGACGAACTGGACAACCAGGAACTGGTACTCCGGATCGCTGCCTTGCGCCATGAAAGGGCGAGGCTGCTGGGGTACGACTCACATGCGCATTTTGTCCTGGAAGAACGCATGGCAGAAACCCCGACCAGGGTAATGGAATTCCTGGAAGAGTTAAAGGATAAAGCAAAACCCGCTGCCCTCAGGGAATTTGAGATGCTTCAGTCTTTTGCAAGAGAAGAGGATGAGATCGATCAACTACAGAAATGGGACGGCAGCTATTATACCGAGAAGCTGAAACAAAAACTCTTCGATCTCGATGACGAGAAATTAAAACCCTATTTCAAACTTGAAAATGTGATCGCCGGAGTCTTCAGGATCGCAGGGGAACTTTACGGGCTTAGTTTTGAGGAAGTGAAGGATATAGATACCTATCACGAGGACGTAAAGACCTATAGGGTCAAGGATGAGCAAGGCGACCTGGTCTCGGTATTCTATGCCGACTTCCATCCCAGACCGGGAAAGCGAGGGGGAGCCTGGATGACGTCTTATAAACCGCAGTACAAGAGAGAGGGACGCAATGAAAGGCCACATATTTCGATCGTCTGCAACTTTACCAAACCGACGAAATCCAAACCCTCCCTCCTGACCTTCAACGAGGTCACCACCTTGTTTCACGAATTCGGACATGCACTTCATGGGATGCTGGCCAATACCACCTACCCAAGCCTGTCGGGCACTTCGGTTTATTGGGATTTTGTGGAACTGCCGAGTCAGATCATGGAGAACTGGTGTTTTGAAAAGGAAGCCCTGGAATACTTTGCCCACCATTTCGAGACCGGTGAATTGCTACCCATGGAAATGATCAAGCGGATCAAGGAATCCTCAAATTTTATGGAAGGGATGGCCACCTTAAGACAGCTGAGCTTTGGTTTTCTGGATATGGCGTGGCATGCCCATGACCCTTCAGGGATTGAGGAGGTGAAAGCCTTCGAAATTGAGGCTTTTGCAGATACCCAACTCTATAGCGATACACCGGAAACCTGCATGAGCACGGCTTTTTCCCATATTTTTCAGGGAGGTTATTCGGCCGGGTATTACAGCTACAAATGGGCTGAGGTGCTCGATGCGGATGCTTTCGCCTATTTTAAAGAACAAGGCATTTTTAACAGGGAGATCGCAAAAAAATTCAAGGATTGTATCCTGAGCAAAGGTGGAACGACCAAACCTATGGATCTCTATAAAGCATTCAGGGGGAGTGAACCCAGCCTGGATCCCTTGCTGGAACGAGCGGGATTGCTGAAAAAAACGGCCTAGTCCGATGTGCCTGTCAAAGCTCCATATCCACCCGTAAGGTCAATGGTGCGATAACCCAGTGAATCCAAGACAGAAGCAGCCATAGCGCTCCGACCGCCTTTCTGACAATACACATAGATGGTATTCCCTTTTGGGAGGTCAGAAACCTGCTCGGCGAAATCCTCGTCGTACCAATTGATATTGATCGCATTCTCGAGATGACCAGCATCGAACTCCTCGGGGGTCCGCACGTCTATGAGGGTATATTTCGTCAATCCCTGTTGATCGAATTCAGTGATGGACATCTTTCCGGAATCCCTGCATCCCGCTAATGAAATGAGGAGAATAAGTGTGATTAATGGTTTTTTCATGGCCTTGACATTTCAATCAAATGTATCGTATTTGTTTGAAATCCTTTACTTTTACGAGGTATAAAATCGCTATGAAACCCGTACAATTAATCCCTGAAAAATGGGTAGACCGATATGCCGACTACCTCTACAACTACGCCATTTCAAGGGTTAACCATGAGGATACCGCCAAGGACCTGATTCAGGAAACTTTTATAGCTGGATTGCATTCTGCAGAGAATTTCAAAGGTCAGGCCTCAGAACGCACCTGGCTGGTCGCTATTTTGAAAAGAAAGATCATAGACCACTACAGGAAGATCAATTCCAAAAAAGGGAAGGCTGAGGTTAAAAGGAATTACAGCGCTGCCTCTGACAGCGAGGGAGACTGGCTTGAAGAGCAGGTCGCAGACCCCTACAGCATCCGTGAAAATGACATCATTGAGAATGAAGAATTGGGCATGGCCTTGCAGGCATGTATCGACGGACTCCCCGAAAAACAGAAGAAAGTTTTCGTGATGAAAACCATCAGCGGAATTTCCACAGAAGATATTTGTAAAGAACTCAAAATAAATCCGTCTAATCTTTGGGTAATCATCCATCGGGCGAGAACAGCCCTGATGGGGTGCCTGAATAAAAACTGGTTCGAATCATGATCTCATGTGATGAAGCCGCCTTGATTTGCAACAAATCTCAATACGAGGAGGCCAGTTTACTGGAAAAATTTAAACTGAAGCTGCATATCCTCTTCTGCAGCACTTGCAGTTCTTTCTCTAAACGCAACAAACAATTATCCCAGATGTTTGGCAAGACAGAACTGCACGTACTAAGTGATTCCAGTAAAAAGCAGTTAAAGCAGGAGATCCGCGAAAGACTTTAAACCAGGGCCTGAATTCCCCACAGACCCAGTACCCAGAAAACAGGAAAGGCCTCTACCCAAAAGGAAGCAAAATAACGGGATTGTTTTTTAGGCAGGAAGATCAAAAGTCCCGCAAGACTGAGGACTATCATTGTCTTTCCCAGGATTTCCTCTACCGAAAGCTCATCCACCAGAAAAGTCGACAAGTAGAAAATCACACAGGCCCAAAGCCCGAGTCGCCTTGTCTTCGCAGGACCGAGACGTTGAGGGATCGTGAGCATATCCATAGGATCCGTGCTCAGATCGCGAATTTCGAAAGGTACCATCAACACCAGGATCAGGAGAAATCTTTGTACAAATTCCACCCAGACGTCCCATGACTGCATGGAGGCCACTTCCACCACCGGCAACAGCACTGTCGTTCCGGTCCATACAAGGCCAATGATCAATATCTTGACAAGACCCCTGTGCCTGAGGTTTTTTCCCTCCGGCAGGATGGGCAGGGTGTAAATGGCCGTAAGAATAGAAAGGACCATTAGGGTTACTATCGTCTGCCACCGTAGGGTTGTGACGAAGTAGAGAGACACCACCAAAGAAATTAGACTGGTTATCAGGTAAATTGCCTGCATGTTGAGAAGGCCGTAAAATCTATTTCTTTTTCTGCTTACCTGTTTGATGAAATTATAGGTGGGGATTGTGCTAAAAAAAACTAAAAAAAACAGGGAATTATCAATGGGAATGTTTAAGAAGTGGCAGGTGAGATAAAGCAACGCAAGGACAGCCAAGGCCACGTGAATACTGGCTTTTACATAATACTCGAAAATCTTTTTCAATACGCGCATTAAACAAAAATAGCCAAACCCTGTTCTATGCGTTTCCTCTGGTAAAAAACTTTGGATACACCCGGCATTTTACTGCCTGTAAAAAGGGAATAATTACCTAATTTTGTGCTCCTTTTAGAAATAACTTTACGCTTCGTCAATGAACACAGATTCTTTTGCTTTAAGACACATCGGGATCAGGGAGGAAGACCTCTCTGGGATGTTAAAGACTATTGGGGTAGACAGTTTAGATGAACTTATCTATCAGACCATCCCTGATGATATACGTTTGAAAGAAGGCCTTCAGTTGGATGCTCCCATGACCGAGCAGGAGTTCCTGACTCATATCCATGAACTGTCACGCCTGAACGAAGTGTATAAATCATACATCGGACTTGGTTATCACGAGAGCATCACTCCCTCGGTAATCAAGCGGAACATCCTGGAAAACCCTGGTTGGTATACCGCCTATACGCCCTATCAGGCAGAGATCGCCCAGGGTCGGTTAGAAGCATTACTGAATTACCAAACCATGGTCTGCGACCTCACAGGAATGGAACTGGCCAATGCTTCACTCCTGGATGAAAGTACGGCTGCAGCCGAAGCTATGACCATGCTCTACGATATCAGATCCAGGGACCAGAAAAAAAATGGCTGTGTCAGGTTTTTTGTCTCAGAAGAAGTCCTGCCGCAGACCCTTTCCCTTTTGCAGACAAGGGCTAATCCCCTGGGGATAGAATTGGTTGTCGGGGATCACAGGAATGTTGAACTCAACCAGGATTTCTTTGGAGTACTCCTCCAATACCCCGGTAAATACGGTCAGGTTTTCGATTACGCAGGGTTTGTTGCCAATGCCAAAAGCCAGGATATAAAAGTGGCGGTAGCGGCAGATATTTTAAGCCTCGTCCTGCTGACCCCTCCCGGAGAGTTCGGGGCTGACGTCGTTGTAGGAACCACCCAGCGTTTTGGTATCCCTCTGGGCTATGGAGGTCCTCACGCAGCTTATTTTGCCACCAGGGATGAATTCAAAAGAAACATCCCGGGAAGGATCATCGGGGTGACCCGTGACACTGACGGAGCGAGAGCCCTGCGCATGGCTCTGCAGACCAGGGAACAGCATATCAAAAGGGACAAGGCTACATCAAATATTTGCACAGCTCAGGTCCTGTTGGCCGTGATGGCCGGTGCCTACGCGGTCTACCATGGGCCTAAAGGGCTGAAATACATAGCTGATAAAGTACATAACAACACCCTATTCCTGGCGGATGGCCTCGAGAAGATGGGTATTTATCAATTGAATTCCGCATTCTTTGACACCCTTCTGGTGAAAGCAGATGCAGCCAAAGTCAAAGCAGTAGCAGAGAAAAGGAAGGTCAATTTCCACTATGTGGATGAAGGCACTGTTTCTATCTCCTTAAATGAAGCGACTACCCGGAAACGTGCTTTGGAGATCCTGTCCATTTTTTCCGAAGCCCTCGGGAAAGAAACGCCGAAAGACGATAAGCTAGGTAGAGGCACTTCCATACCTGAGGCGCTGATGAGAACTTCAGAATTCCTCACCCACGAAGTTTTCAATTCCTATCATTCGGAGACCCAGCTCATGCGCTATCTCAAAAGGCTGGAACGCAAAGACCTGGCCCTGAATCACTCCATGATCTCATTGGGATCCTGCACGATGAAACTCAACGCAGCCACCGAAATGTTGCCCCTGAGCATGCCGGAATGGGGAAACATTCATCCTTTTGTACCCGTGGAACAGGCAAAAGGATACCATAAAGTACTCGAAGACCTTGCTGACGACCTGACCACCATCACTGGATTTGCTGCCACCTCCCTCCAGCCCAATTCCGGTGCACAGGGAGAATACGCCGGCCTGATGACCATCAGGGCCTACCATGAATCAAGGGGGGATACAAATCGAAATATCTGTATTATCCCGGCCTCTGCACACGGAACCAACCCTGCATCTGCCGTGATGGCCGGTATGCAGGTGGTAGTCACCAAGACAGACGAAAAGGGAAATATAGACCTGGCAGACCTGGAGGAGAAAGTGCTAAAACACTCCGAAAACCTGGCTGCGCTCATGGTTACCTACCCCTCAACCCACGGAGTGTTTGAATCGTCTATTCGGAAGATCACACGCCTAATTCACGAACACGGCGGACAAGTCTATATGGATGGTGCCAATATGAATGCTCAGGTAGGGCTTACCAACCCGGCTATCATCGGGGCCGATGTATGCCACCTTAACCTGCACAAGACCTTTGCCATCCCTCACGGAGGAGGAGGTCCCGGCGTTGGTCCTATCTGCGTGGCTGCACAACTGGCCCCATTCCTTCCCGGGAACCCGGTCATCCCCACAGGGGGCAAAAATGCCATTACAGCCATTAGTGCAGCTCCATGGGGCAGTGCGCTGGCCTGTCTTATCTCCTACGGGTATATCAAAATGCTAGGGGCAGACGGACTGCAGAAGGCCACCGAGATCGCCATCCTCAATGCCAACTATATCAAAGAACGCCTCGAAGGAAAATACCAGGTTTTGTACACGGGCGAGATGGGCAGAGCGGCTCACGAAATGATCATAGATTGTCGTCCGTTTAAACTAAAGAACATTGAAGTAACCGATATTGCCAAGCGATTGATGGATTACGGGTTTCACGCCCCTACAGTCTCTTTCCCCGTGGCAGGTACGATGATGATCGAACCAACCGAAAGCGAAGGATTGTCAGAACTGGACAGGTTCTGTGATGCCATGATCTCCATCAGGGAAGAAATTGACGCAATTGGTGAGGGGAATGATCAGAATGTACTAAAAAATGCTCCTCATACTATGGAAATGGTAACCTCAGACCACTGGTCTTTCCCGTATACGCGACAACAGGCCGCCTATCCTTTGCCTTATGTAAAGGAGAATAAGTTCTGGCCGAGTATCCGGAGGGTGGATGAAGCCTATGGAGATCGTAATCTCATCTGTACATGTGCCCCTATTGAAGCATATGCCGATTCAGAATAACTGACTAAATATCAAAGTATTAGATATAGCTATAGGGTGAATTTGCCTTGAATTACCAATCGGGGCATGCTTGAACATCGTATTTCAGGGTTGAGGTATTTTTATATGGCGATAGTTTTGGCTAGATTACCACAATAAATAAACACCTAGATTCATGAGTATTGCCATTACAGGTACCGGCTGCTATATCCCGGAAGTCCTGGTCCCTAACGAGGCTTTTGAAAGCAAGCACTTTCTAAACAGCGACGGTTCTTCCTTTCCTCAATCCAACACAGTTATTATTGAGAAATTCAAGGCCATTACCGGCATACGTGAAAGACGTTATGCCAAGAATGAATTCAACGCTTCGGACCTGGCCTTCCTGGCATCAAAAAATGCTTTGGAAGATGCCGGCATCAGCGGAGAGGACCTGGATTATATCATTTTTGCGCATAATTTTGGGGATGTCCCTTTTGGATCCTCCCATGGTAATACCCTGCCCAGCCTGGCTACAAGGGTCAAGAACGATCTCCAGATCAGGAATCCGAAATGTGTGGCCTATGATTTGTTATTTGGTTGTCCCGGATGGGTAGAAGGGATGATACAGGCCTATGCTTTTATCAAAAGCGGGATGGCAAAGCGTTGCCTGGTGATAGGTGCCGAGACATTGTCCAGAGTGGTAGATCCTCACGACAGGGACTCCATGATCTATTCGGACGGGGCGGGAGCCTGTATCGTTGAAGAAAAAGAAGGTCAGGGAGAGATCCTGGCTCACAATTCGGCCACGTACGCCAATGAAGAGGCCTATTACCTGTTCCACGGTGCTTCTTACCACCATGAAATCCCTGATGATCTCAAATACATCAAGATGTACGGTCGGAAGATCTACGAATTCGCAATAACTTATGTCCCCGGGGCCATGAAGGAATGCCTGGATAAAAGCGGAGTTTCCATAGACGATGTCAAAAAGATCTTTATCCATCAGGCCAATGAAAAAATGGATGAAGCCATCGTAAAGCGCTTCTACCAACTATACGACAGGGAAATGCCGGCAGGGGTCATGCCCATGAACATACATGAACTGGGTAACAGCTCCGTAGCGACGATCCCTACGCTCTACGATATGGTGAGAAAGGGAAAAATGGAAAATCATCAGGTGAGCAAAGGGGATGTTGTTATCTTTGCGAGTGTCGGCGCCGGGATGAATATCAATGCCGTCGTATACAGATATTAGGGCATGTACGAGAGCCATTATCCAAAAAAAAGATACCAGAAAACACTTTCCTTCTTACAAAAGCACATTCCGAAAAACGAGTCTATCCTGGACCTCGGAGTGGAGAATCCCTTCACTCAGATCATGAGGGAGCAGGGATATACGGTAAGCAATACAGGAGGGGAAGATCTGGACCTCGACCTCTCTGCTATACGTACTTCGGATGCCCCTGTCGTCACCGCCTTCGAAATTTTCGAACACCTCCTGGCGCCCTTTAACGCCTTAAAGGAGATCCGGGCTCAGAAATTGGTGGCCAGCATTCCTTTGAAGCTATGGTTTTCTCCGGCCTACAGAAGTAAGACCGATGAGAGGGACAGGCATTTTCACGAGTTTGAAGCCTGGCAATTCGACTGGCTTCTGGAGAAAACCGGATGGAAGATCATCGATTCCCAGAAATGGACTCATCCCGTGAGAAAGATAGGATTTAGACCCATTTTGAGGTATTTTACCCCGAGGTATTACATCGTATACGCCGAACGATCAAACCCGTAAATCCTATTCCCCAGCGCATGGCACAGCTACCTGGTACAGCCTATTATATTGTAATCCCTGCCCACAATGAGGACCGTTTTCTCGCAGATGCTCTTGAAAGTGTGGTCCACCAAACGATAAGGCCGAAAAAAGTAGTGGTTGTCGATGATCATTCCACCGATGGAACTGCGGATATCATCAAGACCTATGCTGAGAAGTATCCGTATATACAGGGGGTGAAAAAACAGTCTTCGGACGAACATCTTCCGGGAAGTAAGGTGGTGGCAGCTTTTAATGCGGGCCTGGCTATACTGGATGAAGATTTTGATTTTCTCGTCAAGCTCGATGCCGACATTCTGCTTCCCCCGGATTATTTTGAAAAAATCGCCGCGATTTTCAGATCTTCTGAAAAAACAGGGATAGCCGGGGGGTTTGCCTATGAACAGGACAGAAACGGACAATGGGTCCTGAATCATCCTATGGACAAAGACCACGTACGCGGGGCTTTTAAGGCGTATTCCAAAAAGTGTTTTGATACCATGGGCGGACTTCGGGAGGCTATGGGCTGGGATACCGTAGACGAACTGCTTGCGCGTTTTCACGGGTTCGAAGTGAGGACGGATGAGACGCTGAAGGTTAAACACCGCAGACCCATAGGTGATGCCTACAATGCCAAGGCAAGGAGGTCGCAGGGCAGGGCCATGTACCTCATGAGATACGGCCTGCTGATCTCCTGTATCGCCTCATTTAAAATGGCCTGGAAAAATCGAAAAATAAGGATCATCAGGGACAACCTCAGCGGCTACCGGGAAGCAAAAAAGAAGGAACAACCTTTTATCGTTACCCCGGAAGAAGGAAAATTCATCAGGAATCTGCGCTGGAAACGGATTTTAGGAAAACTAATCTAGAATCGCTTTTATAGGCTTTCCCGTGGTCCCATTTGGAAAGGCTGTTCCCAACAGGGCTGATATGGTTGGCGCTATATCCGGGATCTCCGTACGCTCCGTGGTGCTTCCATGCGTAATACCTTTTCCGAAAAATAACAGGGGTACATGGGTGTCATAAATAAAGGGCGAACCGTGCGTGGATCCTGTTTTTGGGTAATAGACCACAGCCGGATCCAGAACAAGCAGTACATCCCCTGATCGCTTCTGGTTATAGCCATTTTGAATGATGTAAGGTATACCCCGGCTGTACTCGTTCGTCTCCATCTGATAGCCGGTAAACACCCTGCTGATCCCCTCGTAGCTCAACAATTCCTGTGCAATTTTGTATTGCACATCCTCCAGTTCCAGGTCGAGACTGCGGATCACATCGTGATCCAAAAAGAACTGGGCATTACTGTAATTCCTGACCAGTTTCGCATCGCCATAGTTATAGGACATGAATTCCCTGAATTTGGCAGACATCGACTGAGAATCCATATAACCTGCAGGGAGTTTCTGATCCTGAAGATAGGCAGGCACATCTACTGCCCCGTGGTCTGAGGAAAGGAATACCACATATTCCCCTTTGCCGACTTTCTGATCCAGTTGTTTAAACAGTCTTGCCAGGTCCTCATCGAGACGGAGATAGGTGTCCTGAATTTCCTTGGAATTGACCCCGAATTGATGACCGACATAATCTGTGCTGGAGTAGCTGATCGCCAGGAAATCAGGGATCGCATCCTTGCCCAAATCTTCCCCTTCGAGGGCCGCCAGGGCAAAATCCGTGGTGATACTGTTGCCGTAAGCGGTGTTCCTGAGAAGGTCGAACTGACCATTGCTCTCCCATAGTTTTGGCAGGTCGTGCGGGAACACAGGGGCAGATTCCCCTGAGAATGCCCCCTCATAAGGATTGTTATCGGGTCCGCTCTCCAGGTATACATTTATGTTCTTTAAAGTATTCCATGTCTTCTTGTATTTCTCCACGGCGTCTGATGCATTGAAATCCATGACCCACTTGGGGAGTTCATCCATATAGTACGAACTACTGATCCAGTTGCCATCCAGGCCTCCATTGTACCAGTAAGCCGCATTGGCCATGTGTCCTCCTGGCAGTACAGCTCCTCTGTCCTTAAGGGCCAGGGCGATCACCTTACCCCTTTTTTGAGTAAACAGCCGGAGTTCGTCCGTCATAGTAGAGACCGTCATCCAGTGGGGCGACATCTTGCCGGTTCCGGCCGTCGTGCCCACAGAGGTATATCTCTCATCCGACGCGCAGTACACTACCTGCCCGGATTCTTTATCATACCAGTTATTCCCTATGATCCCATGGACAGATGGAGTAGTTCCGGTATAAATTGAGGCGTGGCCAGGCCCCGTTGATGTCGGAGCATAGTTGTAATGGTTGTTCTTGCAGTTGAATCCTTCACTGACCATCCTTTTAAAACCCCCATCGCCGTAGTGTTCCCAGAACCGGGTCAGGTAGTCGTATCGCATCTGGTCGACCACGATCCCGACGATGAGTTTAGGCGTTGTTTTAATCGGTTTTGTCTGTGAGTCCTGAGCTGTCCCTGAAACAGGTAAAAGTCCTGTCATCATGACGGAAAGCAGCCAGGGGAAGAAGTATTTTTTCATATAAAAAGGCATGTCTTCAAAAATAACTAATTAAACCCTATTAATCTTAAATGAGGTTTATTACAAGGTTAATATTGTTATTTTTACAGCAAGAAGCATACCACTGCTTATGAATTATGTATCCTCTATAGGAAGCTATTCCATAATGGTCCGCGAGGTTTTCAAGAAGCCAACCAAATGGCCTATAATGAAGTCCCTCATCTTAAAGGAAATCGATGAATTGATCTATGGCTCCATGGGGATCATCATTTTCATTTCCTTCTTTATCGGAGGGGTTGTAGCTATTCAGACCGCCCTGAACATCAGCAACCCGTTGATACCGAGAAACCTGATCGGATTTGCCACCAGGCAGTCTGTCATCCTGGAGTTTGCCCCTACATTCACCTCCATTATTATGGCAGGGAAGGTAGGCTCGTATATCACCTCGAGCATAGGGACCATGCGTGTTACAGAGCAAATAGACGCCCTTGAGGTCATGGGTGTCAATTCTCTTAATTACCTGGTTTTCCCAAAGATCATCGCTATGTTCCTCTACCCATTTGTGGTGGCCATCGCCATGTACATAGGAATCCTGGGCGGATGGATCGCAGGTGTTTTCGGAGGATTCAGTTCCAGTGCTGATTTTGTGGAAGGTCTGCAGCTCGACTTTATACCCTTTCACGTTACTTACTCCTTTATCAAGTCTGTGGTTTTTGCCTTTGTCATCGCCACGGTGCCATCATTTCACGGCTACTATATGAAGGGAGGCGCCCTTGAAGTGGGCAAAGCGAGCACTACTGCCTTTGTCTGGACCAGTGTGGTGATCATTATCCTCAATTATATCCTCACTCAACTCCTGTTAGGCTGATGATCGAAGTAGAGAACTTACATAAATCGTTTGGGGACCATCATATACTGAAGGGGATTACTACCACCTTTGAAAAAGGAAAAACCAACCTGGTCATAGGCCAGAGCGGATCTGGTAAGACCGTCTTTCTCAAATGCCTTCTTGGCCTTTTCACTCCCGAACAGGGAAAGATCATTTACGATGGTCGGGTTTATTCGGAGCTGGAGCCCCGGGAGCAACGAGACCTCAGGCAGGAAATGGGTATGGTATTTCAGGGCAGTGCGCTCTTCGATTCCATGACCGTTGAGGGCAATGTGATGTTCCCTCTAGATATGTTTACAAAGCAGAGCCAATCCGAGATGCTGGACAGGGTGAATTTTGTCCTCAAAAGGGTTAACCTGGTCAATTCTAATCACAAGTACCCCTCCGAACTCTCAGGAGGAATGAAGAAACGCGTAGCTATCGCCAGGGCCATCGTCATGAACCCCAAATATCTTTTCTGCGATGAACCCAATTCCGGTCTTGATCCGAAAACAGCCATCCTGATCGACAACCTGATCCAGGAGATCACAGAGGAGTATGACATCACCACGGTGATCAACAGCCATGACATGAATTCGGTCATGGAGATAGGAGAAAAGATCATTTTCCTGAAGGACGGTCACAAGGAATGGGAAGGTTCCAACAAGGAGATCTTCAAGACAGATAATGAAGCCGTTACCAACTTTGTCTATTCCTCGGAACTCTTTAAAAAGGTAAGGCAGATGTACCTGGAAGAGCGGAATTAATCCTGCCAGGCCTTTACCTCCACTTTGGGATCCTTGAGCCGTACTTTAAGCCAGTCATTCAACTTTTTAGACTCGGCGCTGGTCTGTTCTGACCGTGCACTTTCTTTCCATTTGACCTCAAATACGGGAATTGTATCCATAGATTTAAAATCCGTCCTGATCACATAGGAGAAGGACAATTTTTCCAGATTGTCGTAATTGGTCCTGGCTTCGGCACTGATATCATTAAAGGGGATTTGTTTCTTGGCGTAACTGCTGAGTTCGGACAATTCCTGTTCCAGGAGTCTGATTCGTTCATCCTTCGTCAACAATTCGGCTTTTTTAGCTTCGTACAACTCGTTGACATAATTGAATTTCTGTTCTGAGTCGTCCTGCCCACCCTGCAGTATCTTCAATTCCGTGTTCTCGAGTTTGGAATAGGCCTGCATCTGGTTTCTCCACGTAGCGATGACATTCTCCGGAATAGACTCATCCCCCATCGTCACTAGTTCTATGGTCGACACCCCATCCGGATTGTATTTAATTTCTGTCAGGTTTTCCATATACCTTCCCCTGTCATTGAACTGGTATATGCCGATCGTATTATGGATAAGATCATTGGCCTGATTCACAAACCTGGATTCCTGAAAGACGTTGTAAAAGGTGATCCCTGCCGGGATCATGACCAGGAGGGCCACTAGAGAAGCTACCCTTCCGATAAAGCGCCTCCTGGCAGAATTGGCATATCTCACCATGGGAAAACGCAGGAGCTTTAAAACAAGAAAGGTCGCTAAGCCAATAAAAATAGTATTGATAATAAAGAGGTACATGGCTCCTGCCGCAAAGGAAAAGTTTCCAATGGCGAGGCCAAATCCCACAGTGCAAAGGGGTGGCATCAGAGCCGTTGCGATGGCTACACCGAAGATCACGCTTGCTACCGTCCCTTTTTTTGCGCGTGCAATCACCAGGGCTAGCCCACCGAAAAATGCGATCAATACGTCTCTGATGTCCGGCTTGGTTCGCGCCAGCAATTCTGAGGATTCATCCCTAAGGGGAAAGAATTCAAAGAAAAGATAGGCCGTAAGGACACTGAGAACCACCATGACCGTGAAATTCCGCAATGCTCTTCTCAAGGTGTCGATATCATTCACCGCCAGGGAGAGACCGATGCCCAGGATCGGACCCATCAGCGGACTGATAAGCATGGCTCCGATAACCACTGCCGTAGAATTGGCATTTAAGCCCACGGACGCAATAAAGATAGAACAGACCAGGATCCATGCAGTATGCCCTTTAAAGGGGATGTCGGCTATGATCGCTTCCTTAGTGCTGTCCTTATCCGTATTCTTCCGTATGTCCAGCAATTCTGAAAGGAATTTCCGGGTTGATCCCAGAAGCCCCCTGAATTCCTGTTTTACATCCTCAACACCGTCCAGGTCGCGATTCTGTCCCGGATTCCTGCCTGTTTCCATAGTACTTTTTACACTTAAACGTATCCTTCTCCAAAAGTAGCTTTTGTTTTTGAAACTATCGCTTTAATATCTTGTTCCTTTGCCTTGGGAACGATCATAAGTACGTTTTCCTGGTCTACAATAATATAGTCCTCCAAACCTTCGATTACGGCCAGTTTTCCTTCGGGCAGCCGAACCATATTTCCGCTGGCTTCCGTTTCCAGCATTTGGCCGTTGACCAGCGCATTGCCTTTAGGGTCCTTGTCAAGTTTGTCGTAGAGAGAACCCCAGGTTCCCAGATCATTCCAATCGAACGAAGCTGGCAGGACATAGATCGCATCCGACTGCTCGAGGATGGCATAGTCAATGGAGATATTTTCGGCCTGGGGATAGTGCTCTTGAATGAAGTCGGCTTCCTTCTCCGTATTGAAGCTATCCAGGCCTTTGGAAAACATTTCATATTGGCCCGGTTGATATTTTTCAAAAGCACTGACGATGGTCTGGGCACTCCACATGAATATGCCCGCATTCCAGAGAAAATTACCCTGTGCGAGGAAGGATTTTGCAGTCTCATAATCAGGTTTTTCCCTGAATTGACTTACCCTCTTATGTTCTTTTCCCGATGTCTTATCGTATTCGATATAACCGAATCCCGTATTCGGAAAAGAGGGTTTGATCCCTAAAGTACAAAGCACTTCCCCTTCCTGACAGACCTGGAAACAATGTTGTACGTCTCTTGCGAATGCATCTTCATCCTCTATCCAGTGATCACTGGGTGCTACCACCATGAGTGCATCAGGGTTCATCTTCCTGATCTTGAGGGCTGCGTAGAGAATACACGGGGCTGTATTTCGCATGGCGGGCTCCAGAACAACCTGCTGCTGTCTGATCATAGGGAGTTGTTCCAGGACCAGATCGTTATAACGTTCATTGGTAAGGATGAGGATATTCTCTGTGGGGATAAATTTGTTCAATCTTTTAAATGTCCTTTGAATCAGGGTGTCTCCGGTCCCCAGCATATCGTGGAACTGTTTGGGATTCTGTGTCGTACTCACAGGCCAGAATCTCGAACCTACCCCTCCTGCCATCAAAACAGCATAGTAATTTTTGTTTTTCATCTTACTTTTATTTTACGACTTCAACTTCAGCGTTTGGCTGGAATAAATACAGCCTTCCCGAGCCTATTTCAACGCATTGAAAACGCTTCACCTTGCGCTGACCCTTCTTAAAGGTACGGCCATTTTTTAAACGAAAAACCGTTCCCTGCGGGAGTTCCATCAGAATGGATTGATCCGATGGCGGATCAAATTGTTTCAAAGCTATGGCTAAGTGAGCATCTGTGCTGCTGCTGGCCTTTGGATTTCTGAAATGTTTCGCCAGGAAGGGCAAAAGTGACGACGGAAAGATCTCGGGTCTTAAGAAGGGAAGCATAAGGTGCTGAAAGGTGTGCTTCCATTCCCTGCCATGGGGCTTGATGCGCCTGCCATAGGTTTCAAAGGCTACCAGATGAGCTATCTCGTGTATCAGGGTTATGAGAAATCTATACGGGTTTGGGGTAGCATTCACCGTGATCTGATGCGACCCATCGGGGAGCAAGCGGTAATCTCCGTGCCTGGTCATCCTTTCATTCACTACCTTGAGGTGTACCCGGTGGGTGCGGATCAGATCAAAACACGGGATTACGGCCGAAGGTGGCAAGTATCTTTCCAAAACGCTGTTCATCGAAAACAAAAATAAAGGTTCTGGCAGAAGGAATTGCGTTGCTACAGAAAAAGAGGCTTGTTTCAGGGAGTAGAACTGGAAACCTGCAGGACTTTTCCGTTGTAGAGGTGCTGACCTGTAAGGGAAAAATCCATGATGTATTGCGCCATTTGCAAGGCTGTTACCGGTGCCTTATATCCGGGAAAGGCCTCTTCGAGCATTTCGGTTTGCACCGCACCCAGGGCCAGCACATTGAAAGAAGGACCACTTTCCTTGTATTCCTCCGCGAGCAACTCAGAAAGAGTGATCACTGCTCCTTTACTGGAACTGTAGGCCGCAAGACCGGGAAATTTGGCGCTTCCCTGTACACCGCCCATGGAACTGATGGTTACCACGTGCCCGTCTGACCCCATAAAGGGAAGCACGACCCTGGTTAGAGCTGCTACTCCAAAAACATTCACCTGATATACCGAGATAAATTCATCTGGTGAAGTTTCCGAAAATGGCTTATTGATGAGCATCCCAGCATTGTGGATAAGGACATCAACTCCGTCCCACTGCCCTTCCAAGAAATGCCTGACGGTATCCAGGGATGACTCTTTAGAAATATCGAAGGGGAAGCAATGAATCTTTTTGTGATCAAGGGCTTTGATAGGTTTGTCGTTCCGGGACAGGGCGAGTACCTGATGACCCGCGTCTGCAAAAAGTTTGGCGAGTTCGTAGCCAATACCCCTGCTGCAACCGGTAATGATGACATTTGCCATTAGTTGAGTTTTATTTCCCTCTCTTTCGAATTCGCGATTCCCTCTACCGCCGGGATCATCTTGTTGACTACCGTGGCCATATGACCAAAGTCCATCAACTCAGCCTCATCCCCAACCTGGTGATAATGGTCGAAGTTGGTAAAATCAAAGGTACAGAAGGTATGGGAAGGGATGTTGAATTCCTCGAAAAAAGGGTAATTATCAGAACGTTTAAAGAGGTTGTAACCCTCTGCGGTAGGTAAAAACCCTACTACATTCTCCCCCGCGTGTGTATTGGCTACACTGGCGATATTCGATTTGTTATAACCTGTTACATAGACCAGGTAATCCTTGTCGCGCATAGCTACTCCGGTCATTTCAAAGTTGAGGACGGCATAGAGGTCTACTCCTTCTTCCTTCATTTTCCTCGCCAGGTGTTCAGAACCTTTGAGACCTTTTTCCTCGGCACTGAACAGGGCAAATACCAGGGTTCTTTTATTGGTTTTGGCCTTCCCGAAATACCTGGCAAGTTCCAGAACCGTAGAGGTCCCGCTAGCGTTGTCATTGGCTCCATTGGCGATGGAATCTCCCTCTTTGGCTCTTACAATACCGATATGGTCATAATGCGCCCCGATCAGCACCAGTTCGTCTCTCAGGCTTGGGTCATTCCCCCTCAGCATCCCAACCAGATTATAGGCAGCAGGTTCAAAATTGACCAGCGTATCCTGAAACGATGAGTAATAAGGTTTCAGGCCAAAGCTCTCCAAGGTTGCAGCGATATATGAAGCTCCCTGCTCAATGCCATCTGTCCCGGCCTCCCTTCCTTTGAGGTCATCAGATGCCAGGAAGTTCATGTGGGCGCCAATGGTTGAGGCAGATGAGAAATTCCCCACATCTATGGCCGTGTTCTTTGAAGATCGGCATCCGGTAAGGAACAAAACCACAACCAGAATTGCCAAAATATTTTTCATCGACTTACAAGGTCTTGATCAAAACAAAAAAGCATTCAGAAATGAATTGAATGCTTTTTCATGTTTGTTGATTACAGTCATCTTCGAGTTTACGCCAGCATGGTTACCGGGTTCTCAATGTAGTCTCTCAGGGTTTGCAGGAATTGAGCTCCTGTGGCACCGTCTACAGTCCTGTGATCGCAGGCGAGAGTAAGTTTCATGGTGTTTCCTATCGCGATCTGGCCATCCCTTACAACCGGTTTCTCAACAATGGCTCCTACGGATAAAATAGCGCTGTTGGGCTGGTTGATAATGGAAGTGAACTCAAGGATCCCAAACATTCCCAAATTGGATACGGTAAATGTACTGCCTTCCATCTCGGCAGGGGTCAATTTCTTGTTCCTCGCTCTTCCTGCCAGGTCTTTGACAGCACCTCCAATCTGAGTCAGGCTCATCTGATCCGCAAATTTCAGTACAGGCACTACGAGTCCGTCTTCAACCGCCACGGCTACTCCTACATGAATGTGCTTGTTATAGCGCGTGGTATCACCGTTCCAGGTTGTATTAACCTGAGGGTGTTTTCTCAATGCCAGGGCACAGGCTTTCACGACCAGGTCGTTGAAAGATACCTTGGTGTCGGGCAAACTATTGATGTGTTCCCTTGATTTGGCCGCATTTGTCATGTCTACCTCGATAGTCAGGTAGTAATGAGGTGCCGTGAATTTGGATTCGCTCAGTCTCTTGGCGATCACTTTCCTCATCTGGGAATTCTTCACCTCTTCCGATCCTTCCTCCCCTGTGGGCAATAAGACGGGTTTTGCGGGTGCCGCTGCCTCTGACGCCTGGGCGGCAACAGGTGCAGGTTTGGCCTGAGCTGGTGTATAATTTTCTATATCTCTCTTGACGATACGACCCTGGTCACCGGTTCCTTTAACCGTATTGAGGTCGATCCCTTTGTCTTCAGCCATTTTTCTGGCCAGAGGGGATACAAAGATCCTCTCTCCATCATTGGTGACAACGGGTGCGGGTGCACTTTCAGCCGGCTGCTGGTCGGTTCCTGAAGAAGTCTCTTCCTCCTGTTCCCCTGCAGCCTCTGCAGTCTCCTGATCTTTTTGATTGAGCACGGCTTCCACATCTGTCCCGGCTGGGCCGATGACAGCCAGCACTTCATCTACCGGAGCAGATTCTCCTTCCTGAATTCCTATATAAAGTAACGTTCCTGAGTAGAAGGATTCGAATTCCATGGTAGCCTTATCGGTTTCGATCTCGGCCAGAATATCTCCCTCCTCTACGTCATCGCCCACTTTCTTTAACCAGGTAGCGACTGTACCTTCTTCCATGGTATCGCTCAACCTGGGCATTTTTACGATCTCCACACCTTTTGGGATCTCTGTGGATGTACTTTTTTCCGTCTTCTTCTCAGCGGTTTTGGATTCCTCCTTTGGCACCTCTTTATCTTCCGCCGGTGAATCAGACTCCACCTTAGCTGAGCTTCCGTCTATCAGGGCAGAAATATCCTCCCCCTTTTTTCCGATGATCGCCAGCAGTGAATCAACAGGGGCTCCTTCACCCTCAGGAATGCCTATGTGAAGCAGGGTGCCTTCATGGAAGGATTCAAATTCCATGGTAGCTTTATCCGTTTCGATTTCGGCGAGAATATCCCCTTCATTAACTTGATCTCCAACCTTTTTTAGCCATTTGGCCACGGTACCTTCTTCCATGGTATCACTAAGCCTGGGCATATTTATGATCTCTGCCATTTCTCTTTAAATTTTGTGTTCGACAAACGGGTAATTCTCCTGCTCGTAAACCACATCGTAAAGCTGCTGAGGCGGCGGGTAGTCCGATTCCTCAGCAAATTTTTCACACTCTTTGACCAGTTTCTTCACCCTGTCATCTATCACCTTGATCTCTTCGTCAGTGGCGTATTTCTTTTCCTTGATGACATTGAGCACCTGGGTGATGGGGTCGATTTTCTTGTACTCCTCCACCTCTTCCTTGGTACGGTAATGCTGGGCGTCAGACATGGAATGCCCCCTGTACCTGTAAGTCTTCATTTCCAGGAAGGTAGGTCCGCCCCCGCTTCTCGCGCGCTCAATCGCCTTGTGCATTTCCTCAGCCACCGTCACGGGGTCCATACCATCCACAGGGCCGCAGGGCATTTCATAACCAAGGCCGAGTTTCCAGATCTCCGTAGAATGAGAGGTCCGCGCCACGGAAGTTCCCATGGCATATCCGTTGTTTTCACAGATGAAGACCACCGGCAATTGCCAGAGCATGGCCAGGTTGAAGGACTCGTGCAGACTTCCCTGTCTCACCGCTCCGTCACCCATATAACAAAGTGTTACGGAGTCTCGCTTGAAGTATTTATCGGCAAAAGCCAAACCTGCCCCCAGGGGGATCTGACCTCCGACGATCCCGTGTCCGCCATAAAATCTGTGTTCTTTGGAAAAAATGTGCATAGAGCCACCCATACCTTTTGAAGTACCGGTGACCTTCCCGTATAACTCTGCCATCACTTTCCTGGGATCCACACCCATCCCAATGGGCTGAACGTGATTCCTGTAAGCGGTGATCATCCTGTCCTTGGTAAGGTCCATGGCGTGCAGTGCACCTGCCAGGACCGCTTCCTGTCCATTGTACAAGTGAAGAAATCCACGCACTTTTTGCTGGATGTAGACTGCGGCGAGCTTGTCTTCGAACTTACGCCAAAACAACATATCCTCATACCACTTCAGGTAGACTTCCTTGGTAATTTTTTTCATTGAAAATGAAATTTATTCGATTGTCTTAACCCCGCCGGATGTTCCCGCAACAGGTATTTTAAAGAAAGTCAAAAATACACATAATTATAATAGAGAAAAAGATTTAGGGAAAAAGCTTATCACCCCATTGCGACTGCAATTAAGCACTCTCAAGCCTGTTTTTCTCAGCGGAAGTTCAAAGGTATTCATTTCCAAACGCCAAGGGCAAAAGACCTTGAATGGAAGGGCATTTATACACTTCTCCGGATGCTCCCATAAGTAAAAGCTCGATAGGCTTTTTCTGGTTGTTCTCGTATTCAAAAATGGACTGACGGCAATTTCCGCAAGGTGCTGCAGGTTTGGCCAGGGGGTTTCTTTCTGATCCGGCTGCTATGGCGATCTTCTGAATAGCCAGTCCCGGATATATAGCCCCGGCCTGGAAGACAGCTACTCTTTCCGCACAAAGCCCTGAGGGATAGGACGCATTCTCCTGGTTGTTCCCCACAACTATCTCTCCGTTTTCCATAAGAACGGCGGCTCCCACTTTGAATTTGGAGTAAGGTGCGTAGGCATCTTCACGAGCTTGCCGCGCACGACTTAACAAGGCAGCATCCTCGGAAGAAAGTTCCTTCTCAGAATCATAAACCGTAAATTCAAGGGATAGGGTTTCTTTTTTCATGACCTAAAGATACAATTCCCTGATTCCTTCGCATAAAAAAACCTGCCGGGCAGCAGGTTTTATATTGTTCCGGTAAAGGTCTAGTTATTGATGAATTCCTCTCCCAGGTTAAAGGTAAGAGAAAAACGCAGGGTATTCTCCAGGGGGTTCCTTACCTGGGAAGAAGAGAAGAGGTAGGACAGGTCTATCTGGGCTGCCTTAAAGATAAATCCGGCACCGAGGGAAAAGAACTTCCTCGATCCTTTATCCTCACTTTCATTAAAATAGCCGGCCCGAACCATAAAAGATTGTTGAAAGGCGTACTCGGCACCCAGTGCCCAGGTCACCTCTTTCAGTTCTTCACTAAAGCCATCAGGGGCATCCCCGAATGACTCGAATACTCCTTTGAGGAAACCGATCTGCTGGTACTGGTCGTTGTCTTCCGAATCCACATCCCCATCATTGTCGAAATCCCTTGGGGTTGGGACGAGTAATTTGTTGAATTCCGCAGTGATCCCAAGAACATTGTCCTGATCGAAGATAAAATCGAACCCTCCCCCAAATCTAAGGTTGGTGGGCAGGAAATTTTCCTGTCCTCCCTCATCGTACTGGATCTTACCCCCGAGGTTAGACAGGTTAAAACCTGCCCTCCATCGACCGTTATAATTGTTATAGGCAATTTCATCAGACCGGAAATACCCGGCGACATCTACCGCGAAGGAACTCGCAGCCTGCGAATCCACGTTGCTGATCTCGGGCAGTCTGAGATTCGAGCGGATAAACCTACCGGCTACTGCCATGGAGAATTTATCACTGAGCTTCAGGGAATAGGAACCGTCTAAAGCCAGTTCATTAGGCTTGGCCAGCGTTCCCGGATCATTGGCGAATTGCCTGAGTTCGATTTCTCCCAGGGTAAAATAACGAAGGGAGAAGGCAAAGGCGCTTCGCTCATTTATCTTGTTATAGAAACTTCCGTTGAGCAGGGAAATATCCGTGATGATACTTTCCAGATATGGCGTATAGCTCACACCTATGCCCATTTTCCTTTCTGCAAATGCAAACTTTGCCGGGTTCCATTGTTGTGAGAACGCATCCACTGAAGTGGCTACTCCCATATCGCCCATTCCCGCCGCACGAGCATCCGCGGCAATGGTCAGAAAGGGCACCGCGGTGGTGATTACTCTATCCTCCTGGGCCAGGCCCTTACTCACAAAAACCAGCAACAAAATGCCTACTAATTTTCTCATATTTCTCTCTTAATCGATCTTTTTAAACCCTGTCGAATTCTAATACTGTGGGGCCCTTATCGCGAAATCTCGAATTCTTTTGAGTTCTCTTACAGTCCCCTGAGAAGTTGGGTTCCCATGTTTTGTACATGTGGTTAACGGTCAATTTAAAAATATCTTGTACAGTCTAAGGCATTATTTTACTTCAATCCCTTTGTAAAAAGGTGTGTTTTATCGATGGGGTCAGAGATTCCGGGGCAGGGAATCCCCCTCTGCAGAAATTAACACCCCTGACCGTAAAGAAAAGGAAAAACCCATAATATAATGTTATTTGTTCCGTTATCAATTTGTATTACCGGCCCGAAACTCTATGGGCAAAGGCCTTGAAGAAATTTTCTGCCTGTAAAATATTATAGGTAAATCGTCGTTCTAGTAGCCGGAAATACCATGAAATCAAGTAAACCCGTCAATCCTGTTTAACGGAAAGACAAAACCTAAGGAAGTCCTATAAGGATCAGGTTTCGCAAAGAGAATTGAGAATCGGAACAGTCTTCTCTGCCGGAATCTGAAGAATTATTAAATCAAAGATCAACAGATGAAAAAACAATTTATCAAAGTTGTACTCTCTTGCACCGTGCTCGTGGCAGGTTTTACAGCCACCAGCTGTAAAAAGTCCTCCAGTTCCAAAAACGTATCCAGGGCTACTGGATGGAAGATCAATGCTAAAGAAGGAGGCTTTCAATACAATTCGGATTTTAAGGAGCAGGAAACATCTCCCGGTCTGGTATTCATTGAAGGAGGTACCTTTATTAAGGGTAAGGTCCAGGACGATGTGATGCACGACTGGAATAATACTCCTACTCAACAGCACGTACAATCCTTTTATATGGATGAGACTGAGGTGACCAACGTGATGTACCTGGAGTACCTGGATTATCTCAAAAGCGTCTATCCGCCGGAAAATCCAAAATATGCCAATATTTATAAGGGGGCTCTTCCGGATACTCTAGTGTGGAGAAACCGACTTGGCTTCAATGAGACCATGACGAACAATTACCTCCGCCACCCCGCCTATGCCGAATATCCTGTAGTAGGCGTAAACTGGGTTCAGGCCACTCAATTTGCCGAGTGGAGGACAGACCGGGTCAATGAGGCCGTGCTGGAGCGGGAAGGGTATCTGGCAAAGGACGCCAAATATCAGGCTGTGACCGGTGAGATCGCGGGTACCTTTAGTACAGAAGCTTACCTCAACCGACCAGAATCTGTTTATAACGGACAGATCGATTCCCTTCAGGGAAATAAGCAAAAAGATTCAGTGTCTGTATTCGCCAAACGAAGCAGCGGGATCATTACCCCGGAATACAGACTTCCGACTGAGACCGAATGGGAATATGCAGCTCAGGCCTTACAGGGCACAAGGGAATACAATAATTACCGGGGGAGAAAGAAGTATCCCTGGGAAGGAGAATACACAAGGAACGGACAAAGAGTTGGTCGAGGCGATCAGCTGGCGAACTTCAAACAAGGTAAAGGAGACTACGGCGGGATCGCCGGATGGTCCGATGACGGTGCCGATATCACAGCCGAGGTGAAATCGTATAAACCCAATGATCTTGGACTGTACGATATGGCCGGAAACGTGGCGGAGTGGGTTGCCGATGTGTACAGACCCATCGTGGATGATGAGATCAGCGACTTCAACTACTATAGAGGAAACATCTACACGAAGACGGCTATTGGAGATGATGGCAAAGTGGAAATTCTGAGAGACAGTATCGTTTACGACACCCTGCCTAACGGAAAAGTAGTAGCCGTAAACCTTCCCGGAGAGATCCTGATGGTTCCGGTTGACGAAAATGAGACTTACCTGAGGACCAATTTCTCAGATAGCGATAACCGCGCCTACCGGGATGGTGATCCTGGCTCTTCCAGATTCTTTGATCGCTTCAGCGACGAAGAGGACGAAGAAAATCAGCGCAAGATGTACGATTCCCCTAAACATGAGGTAAAGAGAGACTCTCTTGGTAATATTGTGAGAGGTTATGATACCAGCAACAACAGGACTACCCTGATCAATGACGAAGTGAGGGTTTACAAAGGAGGGTCATGGAGAGACAGGGCTTATTGGCTGGATCCTGCCCAGAGGAGATTCCTGCCCCAGTATATGGCCACAGATTATATCGGATTCCGATGCGCCATGTCTAGAGTTGGTTCTAAATCGAAGTCCAAGAACAAAACAGTTCGCGGTAAAAAAGTGAAATAATTCTTCCGATTATATATTAGGACTTAAGCCCCGGCAAATTAGCCGGGGCTTTTTATTTTCTCCTTTTATGCGCCGCCTTGTTTATCATTTATATTCAAAGAAAACTGGGTATAAATTGAGGCGAGCCATATTTTATGAAACCATGTAGCGAATCTCCCAGGCCTTTTGGAATGCATGGAAAGAATACATATTAGCTCACAGCCTGCAGCCCGAAATCTAAAACTGATCATAACTATACCTCAACCCTTTGAGTCAGCTTTAATTATCCGGGGAGGGTAATTCTCTGCTTAGGGGTGCCCAAATATTACTGAGATTTACACTGTAAAAATTGTCTGAATTTTACTATTAAGCATTCGATAAATAGATCTATTCTTAGGTTTAAAACCTATTTCAAATTATATTTTTTGTATTTCATATACTAATTTTTGTGTATTTCACCGTGTTTTTGTGCGTTTTATCGATTTATAATACTTTTTTGTAAGAATTCCCTTTCTAGTACCGGTCGGATGAAAATATGAAGTTCAATCCCATCCGCTCAAACAGATAAAAAAACTAAAAAGTAAGAACCCAAATCTTAGAAGTTATGAAAAGTGTTATGTTAATGAAGGAACTTTATTTGGAGGCATTTAAGAATATTGGCAGCCAGTTCGCCAAGTCGTATCTGAAAGTACTTTCCTGGTTATTTATGGCGAGTTATATTATTGTAGTTTTTGCATTCATATTTAGGGCATCCACAGGTTTTGCATTTGATTAGGGATCTTTGCAAGGGATGTTAAATAGCGCCCGGGGGAAATTAAGGGCGCTATTTTTTCTTTTTTTAAAACCATGAGGAGTAGTTTACTTATCATTTTAGACATAGATTTTGATTAGGTTTAGCAGTAATAAGTAATGTCCCCGCCCCGATGTAAAAGTCGGGGCTTTTTTTATCTTTAGCCCATGACTAAAGAGGCTCTATACCACATTTACAAGAAGCACCCTAACATCAGTACAGACAGCCGGAAAATAGAAAAGGACGGAATCTTCTTTGCCCTTAAAGGACCCAATTTTAACGGCAACGCATTTGCCCGGCAGGCCTTGGAAAAAGGGGCTGCCTTTGCCGTGATCGATGAGGAAGAATACAAGCTGGACGATCGGTTTATCCTGGTAGAGGATGTGCTCCGGGCTCTACAGCAACTGGGCACATATCACCGACTTCAATCCAGGGCAACTGTGATCGCCCTGACCGGCAGTAACGGAAAGACCACAACGAAGGAACTTATCTACGCTGTACTCTCCCAGAAATACAAAACTATAGCTACATCCGGAAACCTTAACAACCACATCGGGGTACCCTTATCTTTACTCAGCATTGAGGAGGACACAGAAATAGCGGTAATCGAGATGGGGGCCAACCACCAGAAAGAGATCGAATTCCTGAGCGGACTGGCCTTACCCGATCACGGCTATATAACCAACTTCGGCAAAGCCCACCTGGAAGGATTCGGCGGCGTGGAAGGAGTGATCAAAGGCAAGAGCGAGCTATACCAAAACCTGATGACGCGAAAAGCTCATATCTTTTGGAACGCCGATGACCCTATCCAGGATGAAAAACTTCGGGATTATCCCAATAAGACAGGATTCAGCCAGAGTACTGCCTCCGACCAACAGATCGTATTCCTTGGAGCTTCTCCCCTGGTAAAATTGAAAATTGAAGACACAGAAATTCATACAAACCTTCCCGGGAAGTACAACTTCCCCAATGCGGCAATCGCTGTGTTGATGGGAATTCATTTCCACGTCCCACTGTACCTCATAAAAAAGGGTATAGAAACCTACCTTCCTGAGAATAACCGCTCACAGATCCTGAATCGAAATGGACTTAGGATATACCTGGATGCCTACAATGCCAATCCCTCTAGCATGAAGGTAGCCCTGGAGGCTTTTCAATTGGCTCCGGGAGATCACAAGACTATTATCCTTGGGGATATGTTCGAATTGGGTGAAAGTGCTGCCGAAGAGCATCAGGCCATTGCAGATATCACCCGGGAGCTACCTCTAGAAAATCGATATTTTGTAGGAGAAAACTTTTTTTTGGCCTCGGTAAAAGGAGAAAAATTTAAAACCTTTGAGGATCTTTCTGCCCATTTGAAACAACACCCACTTACAAAAGGAAGCGTCCTGATCAAGGGGTCACGGGGTATGGCCTTGGAGCGGGTGTTAGAGTTGATCTAAGCCAATCTAAATTCACTAGTCGCTCTCGTTATTAACAAGGTCACCGCTTGCATCGATGGGGACCGCATTATTAATTTCCCGGAAGAACCGGGCTACCATAGGTGCTTACCGGAAAACAACGAAATTCCTCACCCAACCGTTTAAAAGGCTCCCTTTACGCCGGCCATACCCAGATAAAAGTAATCTAAGGTTCTATGACACCGGACTCAACAATTCCTTTTGAATCACCTCCTTAAGCACGTGTTTGGGCAATGCTCCCGCTTGCATCATCGGCTGTTTTTCCATGGGGATAAAGAGCATGCTTGGAATACTGCGTATCTGGAAAACGGCGGAGAGTTCCCGTTCCACCTCCGTATCCACCTTGTAGATAACCATCTCCGGATGTTCTTCACTGAGTTCTTCCAGGATGGGGGCCACCATCTTGCAGGGACCACACCAGTCGGCATAGAAGTCAATGATAGCGGGTTTGTCACCCTTGTAGTTCCAACTTTTTTCCTTGGTATAGTCGAATATTTCTTCCTTGAATTGCTCGGCAGTGAGCTTTATTGTTGCCATATGTATAGTCTTTTATTTTAAACCAGACAAAGGTACCGCGGTCATAGCTGCCGTCCTGTAACCTGGGTTACTCAATACAAGAGGCGACTGAGAATGGGATATGGATCAGACTAATGAATCTTCCGCGAATCTCTCCCGATGAAAGTGGGATAGAAAATCCTGCGTCAGCGGCGCAGTTATTTTTGCATTTCCCGCTAAGCTCTTTGGATTATCTCAATTCTTGCGATGATCCAAACTCAATCCACGGCTGCAATTAGAAAATCCACATCCCGCCGGGAGCAGGATGTGATGTTTTTATCCCCTCCTTAATTGGATTACTCGATTCTCTCGTGATCCAAAATCAATCCACGGCTGCAATTAGAAAATCCACATCCCGCCGGGAGCGGGATGTGATGTTTTTATCCCCTCCTTAATTGGATTACTCGATTCTCTCGTGATCCAAAATCAATCCACGGCTGCAATTAGAAAATCCACATCCCGCCGGGAGCGGGATGTGATGTTTTTATCCCCTCTAGTCGCTCAAATAAATTTGGCAACTTCCGGGGATAAAAAAATCCACGCAGTACCGCATGGATTTTCTGAGTGATGTGGAGTGTATTGGATTCGAACCAACGACCCCTGCCCTGTCAAGGCAGTGCTCTAAACCAGCTGAGCTAACACTCCGTGAATGGAAAGAACCTGTCTTTCTAACGGGGGTGCAATATCGGAATTTTTTAGGGAATAGAGATGTTCCATCCACAATATTTGAGGTCAATTTTTGACCAGAAAAATCCTTGATTTGAGATTCAGGGCAGGGCGAAGGCCACGTACTCATCCCCGGAAATACTGCCGATCTTACCTCCCCCGCAGGCGACGACCACATACTGCTTGCCATTAACAGAATACACGCTTGGAGTGGCGTATCCGGGTGCCGGCAGGTCTGCAGCCCAGACCTCCTCCCCTGTCTTCTTGTCAAAGGCCCTGATCTTTGAGTCCTTGGTAGCGGCAATAAAAATGAGTCCGCCCTTGGTAACCACAGGTCCGCCGTAATTCTCGGTTCCGGTTTTAGGGTGTCCCAGGGCCGTCAGTTCCGGATATTCGCCCAATGGAACTTTCCACAACAATTTTCCTGAATTGAGATCGACGGCATTAAGCGTTCCCCATGGAGGTGTGATGCCCGGGTACCCTTGATCATCCAGAAAACGTGTATATCCTGCCATTTGGTAGGGCACTTCATCCAAAAGACTTCCTCCTGATGAAACACCGGATGTCGCCGGTTCTTTTGCCATCTCAACAGGGGTTTCCAACTCGAATTCTCCTTCCCTTAAAAACGTGACCAGGGCGTCCTGTTCATGATCCGGGATCTGTTGAAAAGCCGGCATCATATTGATCCCGTTCTTGAGAATATTCACGATTTCACTCTCGCTGTACTTGTTACCGACCTGCTCAAGGGAAGGAAAAGAGGTCCCGTTTCCTTTCAGATCCAGGCCATGGCAGGCGAAACAATACTTGTTGTATAAGCTCCTTCCCGGCGAAGAGGATCCGGATATTATATCATTCCCAGGAACATCTACCATGATCATAGCCCAGGGCAGTTCACTACTATTGACATACAGGACCTGGGTTTCGGGGTCTACCGAAGCTCCTCCCCATTCCCCTCCCCCGTCGAATCCGGGGAAGATCCAGCTGCCTTCTTTACTCGGGGGATGAAACATCTCTCTGTACTTGATCTGTTTGTATCGCCTCAGCATTTCATCATGGGTTTCAGGGGTCAGGTTTGTGACGTCCTCCTCCCTGAAATCCTGCCTGGCGAAAGGTTCCGGCAGTGTTGGAACAGGTTGCGTTGCCCAGGGTTTTTCCCCGGGCAGGGCATTCTGAGATACAGCCTTCTCCTCGATCGGGAATACAGGTTCTCCGCTAACCCTGTCAAAGAGAAATACATACCCGTGCTTGGTGATCTGGGCCACTGCATCCAGGTCCTTTCCCTCCTTTCTGAGTGTTACCAGGTTGGGATTGGCGGCCAGGTCCCGGTCCCACAGATCGTGATGTACCGTCTGATAGTGCCAGATATATTTTCCGGTCTTGGCGTCGAGGGCAACCAAGGAATTGGCAAAGAGATTCTCGCCTTCCCGAATACCTCCATAGAAATCCCCGGAAACAGATCCTGTTGGGATATAGACGATCCCCCTCTTTTCATCCAGTGACATGCCAGCCCAACTGTTCGCTCCCCCTAACTTCTTATAAGCTTCCTTATCAGGCCAGGATTCGTATCCGACTTCCCCCGGATGGGGAATGGTGTGAAAGATCCATTCGCGTTTTCCGGTGATCACGTTATAGGCCCGAACATGGCCCGGGGCCCCATCGGCGGATTCGGCCACACGGGAACCCAGGATGATCAGATCTTTGTAGATGATACCCGGGGATGTATTGGCAATAAACGGATTGAAAGTGCCGGGATCCCTGTCCAGGTCCTGACTCAGATCGATATACCCCTCCTTGCCAAATGCGCGGATGGGCCGGCCGGTGATGGTTGAAATGGCATAAACGCGAGCTCCGACATTATAAAATAATCGGCTCTCATTCTCCTGGTCCCCTTCCCAGTACACCACTCCCCTGTTGACCTTATAGAAACGATAGGGGTCCTGGGCGAGCGCGCTGTCTTCCTCAGCCGGGTCGAACACCCACAGGGGTTCCCCGGTGGCGGCATTGAGGGCCAGTAGTTTCAGCCGCGGGGAAGAACCGTATAATACACCGTCTATTACAATCGGATTACACTGATTCTGGGAGCGGTTCAGCGTGTCCCTGTCTCCCGAACTGTAACGCCAGGCTACCTCCAGTTCGCTGACATTGTTAAGGTTGATTTCCTCCAGGGAAGAATACCTACTGCCGTCTTTAGTGCCTGCGTAATTTTCCCAGGAGGAATAGTCAACGACAGGTTGATCGGATTGATTTCTTTCGCAACCTGTCAAGAATTGACATATAAAATAAAGCGGTATCGAAAATCTCAATAATTGGAGCAGACTAATTGACCTGTTTGATTGCAAAGCGTTAATTCTGTTTGGGGTTAGCGTTCACTGAAGGTAAGAAAAAGAAAACCACAAAATACTCCATATTTAAGTGGAAAAATGCAGAACCGGCAAATGCCGGTTCTGATTACTGAATAGGTTGACAGTTTTATGATTAAGGAAATATAGAGGACATTCCATCTATTCTTTTTCAGGCATCAATATCCCCAGGAAATAGTTTTCATCCAGATATTTCCGAGCCACCTGCTGAATATCTTCTGAAGTGAGGGTAGCAAGCTTTCCCTCCAGATTCATCATCAATCCAAGATCCCGCTCTTCCTGATCTGCCCTGACCATATTTGTGAGCCAGTATCGGTTTGTCTTAAGGTCTTCTTTTTGCTTGACTAAGTAGGTCTCCTTGATCTTACCCATATCCTCGGGAGACACACCATCCTTCTTTATTTTTTCGATCTCGTCCAGGGCTGCTGCGATCAATTTTTCGGTATTCTCCGGTCCACATGGGAATGAAATACTGAAAGTAAGTAAGGGATAAGTGATCTTG
Organism: Muriicola marianensis; assembly: GCF_014638095.1. Classification (GTDB taxonomy): domain Bacteria; phylum Bacteroidota; class Bacteroidia; order Flavobacteriales; family Flavobacteriaceae; genus Muriicola; species Muriicola marianensis. Next base: position 24,853 of record NZ_BMFH01000002.1, on the reverse strand, counting down.
GTCAGGTTCCCATTAGCTCCCACGCCGTATACTCCTCCTTCTTCTTCCCGAAGTTTTTCAATTAATTTGATAGTAAGCAGCTCTCCCAGTGCATCTACCGCCATGGCAGTCTCACGATCGTAGGGAATCTCTTCCTCCCATTGAATGCTGACATAGCTTTTGGGATCACTTCCTCTTTCAATGACATGTTTTTGGTACATGTCTTTTCGTCGGAAGGCCGTGGGAATATATTTTTCATTGCTATTCTTTCCGGGGAGAGAAGCCAGGTAGGTTGAGGCGTATTCCTTTAAAGCCGACTCATCAATATTACCGACAAAGTAAAAGTGGAAATCCCCGGCGTCGTCAAAGCGTTCCAGATATTTTTGGTACGCCAGGTCATAGTCTGCAGCGTCCATTTTCTCTACAGTTGGAAACCCTGTGTACCTGGGATTCCCCTCATTCCTAATTTTGCTGATCTGATCCTGGAAATAAAACTGTGGATTGGCCATGAGATTTCCTAGAAAACTCTTTTGCTTTGCCATGTGAGATTGGAATGCCTCCTCATCTTTGTTGAGGGAAGTAAAATACAGATGGACCATCTGAAAGAGGGTTTCCAAATCCTTTGGGGCCGCAGACCCGTCAAAATTTTCACTAAAACTGCTGATAAAAGGCCTCACCCTCACAATCTTACCACTCATGAATTTAGACATGTCATTGAGTGATAATCCTCCTATCCCTGCTTCCGTCAGGCCGCCATTGGCAAAAGAGGTGGCCTGGAGTTCTTCGTCACTGTAAAGGCTTGTACCCCCGGGGCTGAATGCCCTAAAGAGGATCTCGTCATTCTTGAAATCCGTTTTCTTATAGGTCAATTTGGCTCCGTTGCTGAGGGTCAGCGTAGTAATTTCCAAATCGGGATCGTATTCTGAAGATGTTATAGTGCCTGCAGCCGGCATGGACTCCATCAAGTCGTTTCTCACTTCGCTGTCTTTATATGGCTTGATCTCTGCAGTCTTGATCTCATCGAGCAATGTGCGTACCTGTTCCTCTGTCACCTGCTCGAGCCCTTCTTTTTCCGGGCCGGTCAGCACGATCACCCGGTTGTCATCGTGAATAAAGCCGTTGATAAGGGCACTAATTTCCTCAAGGCGGATCCCCGGTAAAAGATCTTTTGTGGTGTTGAATTCCCAGGCGATACCCGGGATAGGCGACTCCTCCAGGTAATGATCCACATATTCGCCAATCAAGCGATTGCTTTCCATTTTATCTCTGTCGTTGAACTGCTTTTCCAGTCGGGCTAACAAGCTCTTTTTGGCACGATCGAATTCACCTTCCTGAAAGCCGTATCGTTTCACCCTTTCATTTTCTTCTAGGATAGCCTTCAGTGCCACCATCTGACCGTCAGGACTTGTTTGGGCAAATGACTGGTATGCGTTTTTCGTCCTGGCAAAAGTGCCCCCGTAATAAGAGAATCCAAAAACAAAAGGGGGATTAGGACTGTTCCTCAACTCGTCAAGGCGATTGTTGATCAGGGTAGAGAAAAGGTTTTTTACCAGCCTGTCTCTGTAATCACTGACCGTCTTCACCTGAGGTGCTTCAAACGGATCCTTGTACATTACCTGAACGCTGGTAAAGGCAGCTTCTTTATCAGACGCGATGGCAATAAGGGTCTCTTCGTGATTGGGCAATTGATAGGATTCACGTTTCTGAGGATTCTTTGCCTTGGAGATCTTTGAAAAATGTGTTTTGATCTTTTCCTCCAGGGTTTTCACATCCAGATCGCCTACGGCTATTACTGCCATCAGATCAGGCCTGTACCAGGTCCTGAAATAATCGCGCACATCCTCATAGGTAAAATTCTCCAGATTTTCTTTGGTGCCTATTGGCAGTCGTTCTGCGTATTTGGATCCATACATGATCTTAGGCAGGGTAATTTTCTGCATACGCTGGTCAGCGCCCAAACGCAGGCGTAATTCCTCGAGGACCACACCCCGTTCACCATCTATGGCTTCTTCTGACAATGTCGTATTATGGGCCCAATCCTCCAGTATCTGAAAGCCCTTTTCCAACTTTTCAGGATCATCACTGGGAATAGGAAGAATATATACCGTTTCATCAAAACTCGTATAAGCATTGAGGTCTGCTCCGAACTTAACCCCAATACTCTGCAAATAGCTTACAAGGTCATTCTTTTCAAAATTTTTAGTACCGTTAAAATTCATGTGTTCCATGAAGTGGGCGAGGCCCAGCTGGCGGTCTGTCTCCATTATAGATCCTGCATTGACTACTAGTCGCAATTCAACCTTGTCTTCCGGCTTTCCATTGTTTCGGATATAGTATGTTAACCCATTGGGAAGGGTGCCGATTATTACGTCAGGATCTACAGGGATGTCCCCTTCCGGGATCGCAGTGCTTTGTATGCCATCACCCTGAGCAGTAATAGTCATAAGGCCCAAAAAGGCAATAAAAACAAATGCAGTAATCTTTTTCATCTGTGTGATTTAATGTTAAAAATTAAATATAAAAGAAAATGAGAAAAAATAAGAATGTAAGTATATTCTTACCTGATTTTTTTGTCGAGGTTAAACTCCCGGTATGATGTACCGGCTTCATATTGAACATTGAATGCAGTATTTCGGTTTGTTTTAGAAGGCTGGATGTAAATATCTTTGATAACCCGGTAGGTAAAAAAATGGCAAAGACCATGATTCACATTTAATTTTTCCTATTATGATCAAAATCTTTATCCGATCGAAGGTCAATACCTCAATACCACAGCATACTTGTACTAAAATCCTGGATTACTCAGGGTCAGGTAGCCTTAACGATTGGAGGCCAAAGCTGGACATATTTATCCTGATAGTGTTCCATATCCTTGTAAACGACATCTAACATCTCGATAGCCTGGAGTATATAGGGTCCTTTGTTGAGCATTACGCAGTCTGCCCTTTGAGCCATGGCGGCATCCGTCATTTCCGCTCTGGAAGGAACACCTTGTTTTGCAAGGTTTTCCAAAACCTGTGTAGCCCAAATATCCGGGATATGGGCCGCCCTGCACAGCATAAGTATTTCCCGCTGAATTCGGCCGATATTATTCCAGCCGCATTCCACCGCCAAATCCCCCCTGGCGATCATTACACCTATCGGATAAGTCTTCATGGCTTCCAGAATGATCTTGGCAAGATTATTAAATCCTTTTTGAGTTTCTATTTTCAGAATGACCCCAAATCCTTCAGGAGCATTTAACTTATTTAACTCCATCATCAGCTCCCTGACATCACGTTTTCGGTTTACAAAGGAAACATTGACCGCATCTGCATGCTTCACTACAAAGGCCAGGTCCTTTTTGTCCCTGGTCGTCAAACCTTTTATATCCAGTTCACTTCCAGGAAAATTGATCCCTTTGTCGGCTCTGAGTTTACTGCCTTGTTTTCTGGCCTTTACTATTTGAATGATCAATTCATCCGGGGTGGCTTCGAGGACAACGCCTGCAATCCTTCCATCATCAAAAAACACAGGTTCTCCTTGCTTCACTTGTTCAAAGACTTCTTCCAAGGTGCAGGAAAGATGGGATGGACTTATCACATTACCTTTTTTATCCTTCACAGCAGGTTCTCCAGGGATCGCTTCTTTGTGCAGACGCAACAAATCACCGGTATTTAAAATAAGGAAAGGTTCCGTTTCAGGTAATTCACCCACGGGGAAAGGAGTTGCTGTAAGTTCCGCATTTCTATATATTTTCATCCCTGTTTCCAGGTAACATGTTTTGTCACATAAGACCACACAACCTTCTCCTGTCTTCTTCAGAACCGTAAATTCCCTTTTCTTGTTCCTACTGTCATTGAAGAACAACTTGTCACCCTTTTTTAGATTTTCTATTCCGCTGACGGGCACAGGAAGATGCGGATATTTTGATTTTGGATGAGCCTTTGGGCTCATCCAGACCTTACTTTCCTTGATCACCTTTCCACGAATATCCTTCGGTGGGCGCAATTTAATGATCTGAGACCCCCCGAGGAGTGGACCTGTGCGGACCTTGGGCCCTCCAAGGTCCATCGTGATCTTACATTTATTATCCAACAATACAGAAGCCTTCCTGACATTTTTGATCATCAGATCCCATTCCTCCTCAGTGTTATGCGCACAATTAATTCTTGCACAGTTCATACCACTCGCAATCATATCCCTGGCCATCCTATAATCATATGCTACTTCTGTGGGAAGTGTCACCATGATCCTGGTGCGTCTGCCTTTTGAACGACTACCCAGTAGTGATCTTGCGTTAGTCTTGACCAGCCGGTTGCTTTTTTTGAAGGTCAGACCAGCCTTGTGAGCCTGTATGGGTTCGTTGTTTAAAAATGCTTCCAGAATAGCCTTACTCGCCAATAAGCTCGCCATGACATGACCTTCCGGCTTGTCTAAGCGAGAAAGGCCTAAATCGGCAAGTTTTTTCTGGATAGGACGAAGATCCTCTTTTCGTAAAGCCCGGTAATGAACAAGGTTAACAGCACTTTTTGCAAAATTTGGATGGACAGCAGAAATCTCAGCCGAGTATTTGATCTCGTATTCTTTAAGCCTGTATATAATCCCGGAAATCTCCTGAATCAACCACTTTATTCTCTCTGTTTTCTTGTTTGTAAATGCCATGATTTAAATCCTGAGATCGGGGTAGTCCTATAAATTTACTATTTATTTTGGAGAAGATTCGGGTCAATTTAAAGGTTCACAATCGTCAGGATTAAGGTCACTGTAGATTTCATTTAAGCCCAGATAGTAGTCAGTTTCTCCGGCAAGTGAACCAGATCGGCCCCACTTCGACTCTTGTTTTTAAGGCTGGATTATCCCGCATAGCGGAATGTTCCATCGGGACTATCAGAATAGAATTTGGAATTTGTACAATGGATTACGGCAGAGCCGTGATCCATTGTGCGCGATGTTGCAAATGGACAACCCATTGCGCAGAAGCGCAATGAAGGTTTTTTATTTCAAGCTATGCGATTTAAAGATGCTGGATTATCCCACATAGCGGGATGGTACATCGGGACTATCAGAATGGAATTTGGAATTTGTACAATGGATTACGGCAGAGCCGTGATCCATTGTGCGCGATGTTGCAAATGGACAACCCATTGCGCAGAAGCGCAATGAAGGATTTTTTATTTCAAGCTATGCGATTTAAAGATGCTGGATTATCCCACATAGCGGGATGTTCCATCGGGAGACCACGGCTGCAAATACAAAACCTACAGGCCGCTAACGCAGCCTGTTTTATTTCATTTCTTTGGTCGCTCAAGCAAGCTTGGCGCCCTTTGAAATGAAAAAACCCACTCCAATTGGAGTGGGTTTTGTGCTTGATGTGGGCCCTACTGGATTCGAACCAGTGACCCCCTGCTTGTAAGGCAGGTGCTCTGAACCAACTGAGCTAAGAGCCCCAAAGGGAGTGCAAATATAGGATAGTTTTTTGTTACCCAAAACAAAAAAAAGAAAAAATCACACCACTTCAGCCACCGTAAAATTACTGCCTCCCACAAAGATGAGATCGTCCTTTCCCGCTCTTTCCTTAGCCGTTTCAAGTGCTTTATTTACCGAGGTTAAAACCTCACCTTTTAAACCGAATTCCACAGCTTTTTTAGCCAGGGTCTCAGCAGATAAACCCCTTGGAATATCAGGTTTACAGAACAGGTAATTTGCGTTCTTAGGAAACAGCGGAAGGATATGGTCCAGATTTTTTTCCTGCACAAAACCGAGCACAAACCAAAGGGATCCGTATTGCTCTTTTAAAAGCTGTTCCAGCACCAGGGTCAACCCCTCACTATTATGAGCCGTATCTGCTATGACCTTCGGACTTTCGGCAAGGACCTGCCATCGCCCCAGTAGTCCGGTATTCTCTACAACTTTCTTCAATCCACGACGGATATGTTCTTCTGAAATCGCAAAATCCTTTAAGGCCTTTATCACGGCCAAGACCCCTTTGATATTCCTGTACTGGTATGACCCCAGAAGGGAGGTAGGATAGGTTTCGGAGATCACATCTTCGGCAAAGATTATAGGTGCCCTCTGCTGTTGGGACACAGCAGTGAATACTTCCCAGGTCACATATTGTCTTTCGCTGACTACCACAGGAGTGTAGGGTTTGATAATTCCTGCTTTTTCATAGGCGATTTTTTCCAAGGTATCCCCCAGCAGGTCGGTGTGGTCCATGCCGATGTTGGTGATCAGAGAAACTTCAGGATTTATAATGTTTGTAGAATCCAGTCGACCACCCAGGCCAACCTCAATCACCGCAATGTCGACAGACTCCTTTGAGAAGTAATCAAATGCCATTGCCACCGTCATCTCGAAAAAAGACATATGCTTTTTCTGGATATAGGGCTTGTTCCTGTCGATGAATTCCAAGACCTCCTCTTCCGGGATCTGTTGTCCATTGATCCTGATGCGCTCTCTGAAATCCCTGAGGTGGGGAGAGGTGTACAGACCGGTCTTATAACCGGCCTCCTGGAGTATGGAAGCCAGCATATGGCTGGAGGACCCTTTGCCGTTGGTCCCTGCTACATGTATGCTCTTAAATTTCAGATGTGGATCGCCCAGATGGGTTGAGAATTCCTGAATCCCCTGCAGTTTACCATTGTAAGCCGACGCTCCTTTTTGCTGGTACATGGGAAGCTGGGCGAACATCCAATCCAAGGTTTCCCTATAAGTCATGTATTATTCCCCTAATTTAAAGTTGACGACGACAAAGCCGATCTGCCTTAGTGGGGCTTTCGGATCAGGATTCCAACGATGGAGAAGTGCCGTTTTTCTGGCAGGATCAATAAGGCAAGGATGATTGTTGGTAGTTCCCCTCACGCCCGGACTAGCTTCGATTACCCTTCCATTCTGGTCCACCACGATCCTGACCACCACTGTACCCTCTTCGTTGCAATTCTGTTCTTCCTTGCCCCTGCTGGCCAGAGACCTGCCTTTAAGTCCGTAGCCCCCTGTACCGCTTCCCGATCCGGGACTGCCGTAGTAACTGTTCGCGTAGGGGTCACCGTCTGGCCGGCCCTTATCCCCGGGCAGGGCGTCATCGCCTTCGTTGCCCTGGGCTGTACCGTCGGCATTATTGATCCCGCCCATGAGGGCGTCCAGCTTTCTTTTCTTGGCTTCCTCTTCCTGTCTCGCTTTCTCGATTGCAGCCTGCCTTTCACGCTCGGCTCTTTCTGCCTCTTCCTTTATTTTTCTGGCTGCTTCCTCAGCTTTGCGCTTAGCCTCATTCTCTTTCTGGATCCTGATGGCTTCCTCCCTTTCCTGGGTAAGCAGGTTTTCCGCCTCCTTGTTCGGGGATGCTTCTTCAGGTGTTTCCTCAACTTCCTCAGGTTCGGCTGCAGTTTTTTCAGTTTCCACCGGTTGAGGGGTTTCCTCCTGTTTGGGTCTGAGCAATTCCTGGGGCTGTTCTCTGCCGGAACCGTATTCCATACTTCCAAAGTTTACGGTGATCCCATTTTCAATGGGCGGGTCCATATAGGTAAGGCCGATATAAAAAAGCAATAGGACCAGGGCGCTCAGCAAAAAGACCGTGAGCGAGAATGATTTCTTCTTGTGTCTCGTATCCAGCAACGACATCAGTTAGGTCGCACTGCCAGGATCACCTTGTAATTATTCCTGTTGGCAATATCCATGACGTTAACGGCCTCTTTTATGGCCACGCTTTCCTCTGCCCTGAGAATAATTGTGGGGTTATCTTTCCCTTCCAGTGCTTTTTTTAATTCAATTTCGATATAGGCTCCGTTTATCTGCTGATTGTTCACAAAATACTCCAGGTCCCTGTTTATGGAAACGGAGACGTTCTGGGTGTTGGTCGACTTCCCTCTGGCCTTGGGCAATAAAAGGTCCAGGGCATTGGGGGAGTTGGCTGTCAGCATAAAGAAGATCAGCAGCAGAAAAACGATGTCCGTCATGGAGGACATACTGAATTCCGGACTGATCTTATTTCCTCTCTTCAGTTTCATAGGTCCGACTTATACGGGTTCATTAAGAAGGTCGAGGAATTCCACCGCATGGGCTTCCATCTTATGGATGACCTTGTCCGTCCTGTTCACCAGGTGGTTATAACCCACATAGGCGATGATTCCCACTACCAATCCTGCTACGGTAGTGGTCATGGCAGTATAAATCCCGGAAGCGAGGGCACCCATTTCGGCCTGTCCTCCGCTGCTAGCCATCTGGTGAAAGGCCAGGATCATCCCGATCACCGTACCCAGGAATCCGATCATGGGAGCGGCACCTGCAACTGTGGCGAGGATATTTACATTTTTTTCCAGTTTGTAGACCTCGAGTGTTCCCGCATTTTCTATGGCTGCGTTGATATCATCCAGAGGTTTTCCGATTCTGGAAACCCCTTTTTCAGTCAAACGGGCAACCGGGGAATCGGTCTGGGCGCACAGGATCTTTGCCGCGTCCAGTTTACCATTCATGACGTGATCCCGTATCTGGTTCATAAAATTCTTGTCGATAGTAGATGCGGCCTTGATTGCCAGTAACCGCTCAAAGTAAATGTACAGGGCCACGGCCAGCATGGCGAAAAGTACGGAGATGATCACGATGCTTCCCGTTCCCCCACTGAGGATCAAATCGATAACAGAAAGTGTCTTTTCTTCGGATATTACCTCTCCAACCTGGGCTTCATTAGCCAGATCTTGAAATAGAATCATATAAGTTCCCTTAATTAATTTGCCCCTATAACGGAGTTCTGTCTATTTAATTATGCGTTCAACACTAAATTTCTGATAAGCATAAATGTACCGGCTCCTGCCAGGAACCCGACCAGGGCCAGCCAGGCGATCTTGCGGAGATACCAGAAGAAATCGATCTTCTCCATTCCCATGGCTACAACACCGGCAGCAGAACCGATGATGAGCATACTTCCACCGGTCCCGGCAGAGTAGGCGATAAAATGCCAGACAGGATCATCAATAGGAACTGAAAACATACCAATACTCGCAGCTACCAGGGGAACATTGTCGATGATGGCCGAACCAACTCCCAGAATAATTATCACAAGATCTGAAACCGTGCCTGCCACGGCCTCAGTTCCCAACATGGGCATATACTGGTCCAGGGATTCTGCGAATTCGAAAAGCATCCCGAGAGACTCAAGGGCAGCCACTGCCAACAGGATTCCCAGGAAGAACAGAATACTGGGTAATTCGATCTTAGAAAGGGAAGTATGTACAGGACTGTGATGGTCGTGTTTTTCTTCATCAAAATCCACTGTGGAAATACTGAATTTTGCATTGCTGTAGATCTCGGCAAAAGTAGCTACTATAGCCAGTGACAGCATCATTCCCACATAAGGAGGCAGATGCGTGATCGTCTTGAAAAAAGGCACGAACACTATAGAGCCCAGCCCGAGGTACAACATGGTAGCTCCATAGGGAGATTTTGGGATCTCTTTCTCTTCCAGGTCCATATCCAATTCCCCTTGGAAGACCTTGTATCGAAGTGCAAAAAGAACAGGCACCACCATACACATTACAGAAGGGATAAAGACGTGTTCGATCAACTGCCATGCAGACACCTTATTGGCGATCCAGAGCATTGTGGTGGTTACATCCCCGATGGGAGACCAGGCACCCCCGGCATTAGCAGCGATCACGATCATACCGGCAAACCAGAGTCGGATCTCTCTGTCCTTGATCACTTTTTGTAAAATAGTGACCAGTACGATAGTAGCTGTAAGGTTGTCTATGATAGCGGAAAGGATAAAGGCAAGTATGGAAAAAAGCCATAATAACTTGGATTTTTTCTTGGTGCGGATATAGCCTTTTATGGTTGCGAAACCATCGAAATAATCAATGATCTCCACGATCGTCATTGCCCCCAGAAGGAATACCAGGATCTCGGCGGTTTTTCCCAGGTGGTGGAGCAGCATCTCGTCCAGATGGGAAGGCTCCAACTCTTTTAGTTCCGTATTGACCTCAAAAACAGGCATATGGGTCAGGGCGATCAATGCCCATAGAATTGCCATCATCGCCAGGGCCGGGATCAGCTTATCAATTTTCAGGTTATGCTCCAGGGTTATGGCCAGGTAACCGGCCAAAAAGACAATGATGATAATGGTTTCCATACTGGTTAGATTTTACAAGAGTTGTTTAAGTGCTATTTCAAATGCCGTTTTGCTTAAGTTGGTCTTGTTGTGATTTTGCTTAAAGATATTCAAAATTGCCTTTCTGATCACATCAGAGGTATCCTTAAATATCAATTCGTCTTCCATCGCAACCCTACCCTCCATGAAAAAGGCGAAAACACGGGCCATGCCACAATTGGAAATAAAATCGGGGATCAGGCTCACCTTTTCATCTGTATATTCCATGATGGGACCGAAAAAGATCTCTTTATCTGCAAAGGGAACATTGGCCCCGCAGGAGATCACTTCCAAACCGCTGTCGATCATCTGGGTAATCTGTTCCTGGGTGATCAGACGGGAGGCAGCACAGGGTGCAAAGATCTCTGTTTGCAGGCTCCAGATCCGCTCATTCATTTCCGAGAACGGGATCATTCTGTCGGCATCGGCGATCAAAGTATTTCCCTTTTTATGCAGGAAGAAGGATTTGATTTCGTCGAAAGAGAATCCGTCCTCTTTGATGACCCCTCCAACACGATCAATAATACCCACGACTCGGGCTCCCATTTGAGCCAGGTAAAAAGCAGCAGCAGCTCCAACGTTTCCAAATCCCTGTACAATTGCCTTTTTACCGATTACGGATCCCCCGTAGATATCGTAATAATGCCGGACTGCCTCAGCGACCCCAAATCCTGTGATCATATCGGCTACCGTGTATTTCTTGCTGATGTCCGGGGAGTATGCCGGACTTTCCAGCACCTTGATAACCCCCAGTCTCAGCTGGCCTATTCGATTTATCTTATCAGCTTCTGTTGGTTTAAAGTGTCCGTTGAATACCCCTTCCTGAGGATGCCAGACACCCGCGTCTTCAGTAATAGGGATCACCTCGTGAATTTCATCCACGTTAAGATCACCTCCCGTGCCGTAATAACTTTTAAGTAAAGGAGAGACTGCCCTGTACCAGCGTTCCAATACACCGCGCTTCCTGGGGTCGTTCGGGTTAAAATTGATCCCGGATTTGGCTCCGCCTATCGGGGGTCCGGAAACGGTGAATTTAACCTCCATGGTCTTTGCCAGAGAAAGGACTTCATTCATGTCCAGGCCCTCTCTCATGCGCGTTCCGCCACCTGCGGCTCCCCCGCGAAGAGAATTGATCACTGCCCAGCCTTCGGCCTCAGTTTCAGGGTCTTTCCAATTAAAAACGATTTCCGGTGCTTTATCCTCGTACTGCTTTAAAAGGTCTTTCATTAAAATCAGGATTAGATTATGAGTTCGTTTACTTGAGAATGGAATGGTCCCAGAAATGGGACAGACTGCAGGAAAAGCTAGTGTTGTCTCATAATTTCAGTGCAAATCAATCGTTTTAAATCCCTTGGAACAAATATAAAAATATTGGGCGGGTATAAAAGGAATTCGTAATCAACGAATGATAAACGAAAAAAGGTGATTATGATATTCTCAAATCGATGAGATAATCATTGAATAATATCCAATGAAGCCGTATCTTTGGGAGCCTTTTTTAACAATACTATAAACACCATGGATTTTACACTTACTGAAGAGCAACTGATGATCCAACAGGCTGCACGGGATTTCGCCCAGCAGGAATTACTCCCGGGAGTAATAGAAAGGGATGAAGAACAGAAATTCCCTGCCGATCAGGTTAAAATGATGGGCGAACTTGGGTTTTTGGGGATGATGGTCGACCCGAATTACGGAGGCAGCGGTCTCGATACGCTCTCGTATGTCCTGGTCATGGAAGAATTGTCGAAGGTGGATGCGTCTGCTTCCGTCATTGTTTCCGTAAATAACTCCCTGGTTTGCTGGGGCCTTGAGACCTACGGAACAGAGGAACAAAAACAGAAATACCTGACAAGGCTGGCCACCGGCGAAATTATTGGAGCCTTCTGCCTTTCTGAACCAGAAGCCGGCAGTGATGCCACCTCCCAGAAGACCACCGCTATTGACAAAGGGGATCATTACCTGCTTAACGGAACCAAGAACTGGATCACTAACGGAGGTACGGCAGATGTGTACCTGGTGATGGCACAAACCGATGCTGCGAAAAAACACAAAGGCATCAATGCCCTTATCGTGGAAAAGGGAATGGAGGGATTCGAGATCGGCCCTAAGGAAAATAAGTTGGGCATCCGAGGGAGCGATACACACTCCCTGAATTTCAACGACGTAAAAGTCCCAAAGGAGAATCGCATTGGCGAGGATGGTTTTGGTTTTAAGTTCGCCATGAAGACCCTGGCAGGAGGAAGGATAGGGATTGCAGCTCAGGCCCTTGGTATTGCCGCGGGGGCTTACGAATTGGCCAGAAAATATTCTAAAGAGAGGAAGGCTTTTGGTACGGAGATCATGAATCATCAGGCCATTGCCTTTAAGCTGGCAGATATGCACACACAAATCGATGCTGCCCGAATGCTGGTGTACAAAGCCGCGGTAGACAAGGACCAGAACAGGAATTACGACCTGTCCGGTGCCATGGCCAAACTTTACGCTTCACAGGTGGCAATGGACACGACGGTTGAGGCCGTACAGATCCACGGGGGTAACGGGTTTGTGAAGGACTATCACGTGGAAAGACTGATGAGAGACGCCAAGATCACTCAGATCTATGAAGGAACTTCTGAGATACAAAAGATCGTCATCTCCAGAAGCATACTAAAGGACTGATTTTCCTGAAAAGACTATTTTAACTTTTATCAAAAAAGACCCGTTTTCAGGGTCTTTTTTGTTTGGGTCCCATTATCAAAATGGCATTGAAACACGGGTATAAATTTCATTTTGTTTTTATTTTAAGAATAAATTGAAAACGCTGCATTTTTTCTATCATATTCAGCTAAACAAAAGATGATCCGCAGTGTATTTGATATTTTTGTTCAAATACACTAAAGTAATGTTGAAGAAGCAAGGATTGTATTTACCCGAGTTCGAGCATGACAATTGCGGAGCAGGATTCATATGTAGCTTGAAAGGGAAGAAGTCGAATGAGATCATCCACAAGGCGCTGGAGATCCTTGATAAACTGGAGCACAGAGGTGCAGTTAGTGCCGACGGGAAGACCGGAGACGGTGCAGGGATCCTGATCGATATACCACATCAGTATTTTACGGAGGTATGTTCTTTTGATTTACCCGAAGCTGGGGAATACGCGGCTGGGAATGTCTTCCTGCCCAAAAAGGAGAACCAGCGGAATTATTGCATGCAGGTCCTCGAAGAAGAGATCGCCAGACAGGGCCTCCGTTTACTGGGATGGAGGGACGTGCCTGTAAACAAGGGCGTGCCAGGTCGGATGGCTTCAGAGACAGAGCCTTATGTGAAGCAGCTCTTTGTGGGCAAAGAGAAAGAGGAAGAGGATATCGAAACCTTCAACCGGAAGCTGTTCATCGCCAGAAAGGTTACGGAACACAGGATCATCGATTCGAAACTTTCGGAAAGCAAGTTTTTCTATGTTCCCAGCCTGTCTACTAAAATTATCATCTTCAAGGGGTTGTTGATGCCCCAGGATATTAAATTGTATTACAAAGACCTGATGGACCCCCGAGTTGTGACTCGTTTGGCGCTGGTGCATCAGAGGTTCTCCACGAATACTTTCCCCACCTGGGATCTGGCACAGCCTTTCCGGTACATGTGCCACAATGGGGAGATCAATACGCTTAGAGGCAACGTCACCCGTATGAGATCTAGAGAAGCTCTGATGGAAAGTCCGCTTTTCGGGCCGGAGATTAAAAAAATACTCCCTATCATCTTGCCGGGTAAATCAGATTCTGCTACCATGGACATGGTGGTAGAACTTCTGTTGATGACAGGCAGATCCTTGCCGGAGGTGATGATGATGCTGGTGCCCGAGGCCTGGGAGAAAAATACTGAGATGTCGGATACCAAAAAGGCATTCTATGAATACAATTCATGCCTGATGGAACCCTGGGATGGCCCGGCTTCTATCCCTTTCACGGATGGGAACTACATTGGGGCACTTCTCGACCGGAACGGGCTTCGACCTTCCCGATATTCGGTCACCAAGGATGGGTATGTAATCATGTCTTCTGAAACAGGAGTACTGGAGATCGCCCCTGAAAATATAGAGAAACACGGTCGACTGGAACCCGGGAGGATGTTCCTGGTCAATATGGAGGAGGGACGAATCGTGAATGATACCGAGATCAAAGAGGAAATAGCAAAAAAGCACCCCTACAGGAAGTGGCTTAATGACAATCTGGTCCACCTGAGAGACATCCCCTACAATGACTGCCCCCTTTTCCTGGGGGAAGAGACCGTGGAAAAAAGGAAGGCCATTTTCGGATATACGCTTGAAGATATCAATACGATTATTCTGCCCATGGGTAAGAACGCAAAAGAACCTATCGGATCTATGGGTTCTGACACACCCATTGCCGTTCTTTCAGAGAGACCGCAGCTGATATACAATTACTTCAAACAATTATTTGCCCAGGTAACCAACCCGCCCCTGGACGGGATCAGGGAAGAACTGATCACAGATATCAGCCTTACCCTGGGAACAGACAGGAATATTTTTGAGATCACCGAGCTCCATTGCCGTAAACTTAAGATCCAGAATCCTGTGATCTCCAAGGAAGACCTCGATAAGATAAAAAACTATGATGCCAGCCCGGATTACAAGGTGGTGTCTATCCCTATGCTCTATGAGGTGGATAAGGGCCACAATGGTCTCGAGGATGCACTGGAGTCCTTGCTGACCCAGGCCTCTAAAGCGATCGATGAAGGGGCCAATATCATCATCCTTTCAGACAGGTTTGTGAGCCAGCAAAAAGCACCAATTCCGGCTCTTCTGGCTTGTTCTTACGTCAACAGCGGACTGCAGCGTTTAGGGAAAAGGTCCAAACTCAGTATCATCATAGAATCTGCTGAACCGAGGGAGGTACACCATTTCGCCCTTCTTTTTGGATTTGGGGCCAGTGCCATCAACCCCTATCTGGTCAACGAGATCATCGGGGAACAGATCGAGGAAAATGACATTACAGAATACACCTTTGATGAAGCAATCAAGAATTACAACAAGGCCATAGGGAAAGGTATCGTAAAAGTGATGAACAAGATCGGTATTTCTACTCTGAATTCGTACCGGGGTTCCCAGCTGTTTGAATGTATTGGACTGAATACCAAGGTGGTGGAAAAGTATTTTCCGAATACCCCTACCAGGATTCAGGGGATCGGCCTCTACCAGATCGAGAAAGAGATCTCTAAAAGACATAAAAAAGCATTTGCCCAAACACACGTGGCCGCCAACCTGGACCTCGAGATCGGAGGGGAATACAGATGGAGGCGGGATGGAGAAAAACACATGTTCAATCCGCTGTCCATTGCAAAACTCCAGAAGTCGGTCCGAAACAACGAACCCGAGACATATAAGGAGTTTGCCGAGATTGTCAATGAACAGTCCAAAGACCTTATGACCCTCAGGGGGTTGTTCGAGTTTACCAATTTTGATCCTATTCCCCTGGAGGAGGTAGAACCCTGGACCAATATTGTGAAGCGTTTTAAGACCGGGGCCATGTCATACGGTTCCATAAGCAAGGAGGCCCATGAGAATCTGGCAGTGGCCATGAACCGGATCGGAGGGAAGAGCAATTCAGGCGAAGGAGGAGAAGATGCCGAACGATTTTATAAAAATCAGACGGGAGACTGGAAGAACAGTGCCATTAAACAAGTGGCTTCGGGTCGTTTTGGGGTTACCTCTAATTACCTGACCAATGCTCAGGAGATACAGATCAAAATGGCCCAGGGTGCCAAGCCGGGTGAAGGTGGGCAATTACCCGGTCCAAAGGTAAACCCTTTCATCGCCAAGACAAGGAATTCCACGCCCTATGTGGGACTCATCTCACCTCCCCCACACCACGACATTTATTCCATAGAAGACCTGTCTCAGTTGATCTACGACCTAAAGGCTGCCAACCGGAAGGCACGGATCAATGTGAAGCTCGTGTCTGAAGTAGGAGTAGGAACGGTGGCAGCCGGTGTTGCCAAGGCCAAGGCCGATGTGATCCTAATTTCAGGGTTTGACGGAGGAACAGGTGCCTCGCCCCTGACCTCCCTGAAGCACGCAGGACTACCCTGGGAACTGGGAATAGCCGAAGCACAGCAAACCCTGGTCATGAACGACCTCAGAAACCGCGTAGTACTGGAGTGCGATGGGCAATTGAAAACGGGAAGGGATGTGGCCGTAGCCTGTTTGTTGGGAGCTGAAGAGTTTGGATTTGCGACAGCACCCCTGGTAGCTTCAGGGTGCATCATGATGAGGGTCTGCCATCTGAACACCTGTCCTGTGGGTATTGCCACCCAAAATCCTGAGCTGAGGAAGAAATTCGAGGGAAAACCGGAACACGTAGTCAATTACATGTATTTCGTAGCCCAGGAACTTAGAGAAATCATGGCTAAACTGGGCTTCAGGACCATCAACGAAATGGTTGGACAGGTACAGAAACTCAATAGAAATAAGGCTATAGACCACTATAAGGCCAATGGTCTGGATCTCACGCCCATCCTTCATACCATTGATGTCCCCAAGGGTACCAAACTGTACAATACCACCAAACAGGAACACAGTGTAAAAGATTCTATTGAGTTTGATATTATCTCACAGGCGCACCCGGCATTGTTCAGAAAAGAGAAGACCAGCCTGGAATTCACTATTCACAATACAGACCGGGCCATTGGAGCTATTATCAGTAATGAGATTTCTAAAATATACGGAGCTGAAGGACTGCCTGAGAATACTCTGAAACTAAATTTTACAGGGTCAGCAGGACAAAGTTTTGGTGCCTTCGCCACGAAGGGACTGACCATGGTGGTCAATGGCAATACAAATGATTATCTGGGCAAAGGGCTGTCTGGTGCGAGACTTGTTATCAAGATCCCGGAAAAATCTACCCTAAAACCTGAGGAAAATATTATCACCGGTAACGTAACCCTTTACGGTGCAACATCAGGAGAGGCTTATATCAACGGCAAGGCGGGGGAGAGATTCTGTGTTCGGAATTCCGGAGCCACTGCCGTGGTAGAAGGTATCGGTGACCATGGGTGTGAATATATGACCGGCGGAGTGGCTGTTATCCTCGGGGAGGTCGGAAGGAATTTCGGAGCCGGGATGAGCGGAGGAATCGCTTTTGTATTAGATGAGAACAAAACCTTTGACAAACGCTGTAACAAAGAAGCGCTCAACCTTCTGGCAGTGGAAGAAGAGAAGGACATACAGCAATTGAAGGGCCTGATAGAGAATCATTACAACGCGACTTTGAGTCCGCTTGCCCAGCGGATCCTTGAGAATTGGGAACATTACCTCCCTAAGTTTATCAAGGTTTTCCCGGAAGAATACAGGCAGGCCTTATTGAGGTTGGAAGAAGAAAAGCTACAAATTACTTAGAGAGAAGGAATGGGAAAGATCACGGGATTTTTAGAGTACAAAAGGAAGACAGAGCCCTATAAACCGGTAGAAAAGAGGATCAAGAATTTTAAGGAATTCACGGTTCCGCTCAAGGAAAAAGAACTCAGGGACCAGGGGGCACGCTGCATGGATTGCGGGATCCCTTTTTGCCACAGTGGTTGTCCATTGGGTAATCTTATTCCGGATTTTAATGATGCCGTTTATCGCGGTAAGTGGGAAAAGGCAGCACAGATCCTTCACGCCACCAACAATTTTCCGGAATTCACCGGCAGGCTTTGTCCTGCACCTTGTGAAGAGGCTTGTGTACTGGGCATCAATGAAGATCCTGTTTCCATTGAAAATATTGAGAAGAACATTGCTGAAACCGCCTTTGAAAAGGGGTGGATCAAGGCAATCCCACCTGAAACGAGGACTGGTAAAAAAATTGCCGTTATTGGTTCCGGTCCGGCCGGACTGGCCGCTGCCCAGCAGCTCAACAGGGCAGGGCATTGGGTAACGGTCTATGAGAGAGATGAAAAACCCGGAGGACTATTGAGGTACGGCATCCCGGATTTCAAGATGGAAAAGCACGTGATCGACAGACGTCTTAAAGTATTGGAAGAAGAGGGGATCGTTTTCAAGTGTGGAGTTCACATCGGCATTGATGTGCCCGCTAACAAATTAAAAAAGGATTATGATGCCATTGTGCTTTGCGGGGGAGCTACAGTGCGCAGGAAGCTCCCGATAGAAGGATCTGACCTGAACGGGGTGGTACAGGCCATGGATTTTCTGGCTCAGAATAACCGAAGGGTAGCAGGGAAAAAGAAGTTTGAGGAAGAGATCATTGCGACAGACAAGCACGTGATAGTGATCGGTGGGGGCGATACGGGTTCTGACTGTATTGGAACTTCTTTCAGGCAGGGAGCAAAAACGGTAACCAATTTTGAGATCCTGAGCAAACCTTCAGAGAGCAGACCCCAGGATCAGCCCTGGCCGTTCTGGCCTATGCGCCTTCGGACCAGTTCATCCCATAAGGAAGGGGCCGAAAGGGTTTTCAGTATCTCCACCAAGAAATTTATTGGTGATGAAGACGGAAATCTCAAAGGACTGATCACATCCGAAGTGGAATGGATCAAGGGACCTGGAGGGCGGACAGTTTTGAAGGAAATAGAGGGGACGGAAAAGGAATGGGAATGCGATCTGGCATTACTGGCCCTCGGTTTTACCGGCTCAGAAATGACTCTTGCAGAACAATTGGGGCTCGAAGCAGATACGAGAACGAACATCAAAGCTTCTGTAAAGGATTTCAAGACCAATGTACCCGGAGTGTTTGTTGCCGGCGACCAGAGGAGAGGTCAATCCTTAATTGTGTGGGCTATATCTGAGGGAAGGCAAGCGGCATACCATGTGGATACATATCTTATGGGAAGGTCTGATCTGCCTTTAAAAGGAGAGGGAGATCTGCCAAGAGTGTAATAGATTACTGAAAAGGATCATGCACAACTTGGATGTGAATTTTTCCCACTGTTAACCTGGAGTATTCATCTATCTCATGCTTTGTGTCCTGTGTGGCATTGATAATTTCAGATGATCTATTACGGGCATCGAACGTAAAAACGGTTTTGGTATTGGCAGACAACTTATTGATATCCTTTCTGTAGTTATCCTGTTTTTGCTTTGTTTCATATTGCATTCTAAGCTTTTCTCGCGTAGAAATCCCGCTACCCGCTGATTGAATTGCCGTAACCGAAGTAATGATCTCTGCGGCAAGCTCCATTCCTTTCTCCAATTGTTCCTCCATTTCTACGATATTGACAAAAATATGATTGGCCATGGGTAGCATCTCAGATGTGTATGATTTATTTAAATTCCCCAATGGCATATTTACCTCTTCGCTGAAGAGCGGCATAAAATAAACTGAATCTCGCGATCTGCCAGTACAGAAATCCAATTTGAATTCAGGGAAATTCATGAGGTATTTATTCGGTCCGGTATAGGAAAAAGTTATCAACCGGTCTTCCTCGTCCAGTATCGTTTTAGCTCCTGATTTTACTTCTATAGGAATGGCTACCTCTTTTTCAGTTGTACTGGTGAAATCTACTTTATGTTTTACCAGGCTATAGGTACAACCGTCCGTAATTAGCATGGTATAGACCTTCTCAGGGGTTAGCAGGCTCCCTGTTGCCTTTAATTCCAGGTTCCCTTCATCATCTGTTTGTTCGTATTCGAATTGAAGGTTGACCTTCAGGGCGAACCTATTATAGGCCACAGCCTTATCAAAATTTTTACCTAAACCATAAACTCCAACAGGAGGTGATTCATCTCCTAATAGTCGTTTTTGCCTTTCTAATGAAATATGGCGGGGGATATTTAATACGAAGTCGTGATTTTTGAGCTGGATTTGTTCATTCAAGTATTGCGTATAGATGCTATCAAGATTAGACATTAAGCTAGAATAATCAACTATTGACCCCTCATTTGAGCCTAATAATTGCTTTTTCCTCTCATATCCTAAAACATAGATCAGCACGGTATTAAATCTTGTTATTTGGTTGCCATACCGTTGCATTAAAGTCTGTAGTTTTTTTCTTTCTCTTTGGTCTAATGAATCCAAAAAATTGATGCTCTGTGGAGATATTTTGTGATCTTCACTGCCTAGTAAAGCATATTGACGTTCCATGCCCAAGATCAGGTTTCTAATTTCTTCCTCCTGACCTATGAATTTTTTATGCCATTCATCTTTTGCCTTGCGTTCTTTTTTTATTAACTCGGGATCACAAGCCCCGCAAACACTCAAATCATCCTCAGGAGGAGCGGGAAAATCCTCAACAGGAGGGAGAGCTTTAAATAGACGTCGGGCCTTAGCCATGGTCTCCTCATAATCCAGCAGATTCTGAAAATCTTTAGCATTGCTGATAGTTGACCCAATCCCACCGGTTTCAGACTCTGCCTGGGCA
This sequence comes from Muriicola marianensis, assembly GCF_014638095.1. Lineage (GTDB taxonomy): Bacteria > Bacteroidota > Bacteroidia > Flavobacteriales > Flavobacteriaceae > Muriicola > Muriicola marianensis. Next base: position 4,407 of record NZ_BMFH01000002.1, on the reverse strand, counting down.
TATTTGCCATCCGTTTTGGCTGAAAGTTCAGGAAGTTCAATTACATTTTTTACTAAAGCGCTATATTCTTCATTCAGGTCTTCATACCGCGATAGTGTTTTTTCTAATTCAGGATAGTACAAAAACCCATTCTCCATCCGGGCGAATTTCTCTATTAATTCCTCCTCCCTTTCCATAGCCTTTTCTAATTCCCTTATCATAGGCTCAAAGGGATCTGTTTTCTTATCTGGCTGAGCCACGACACGATTCTGAGATTTTTGGAACTGTACTACCATGGATTTGTTCGTAATCAACGTGCTATCGTTTATTTTTTTTCCACGGTACCACAACAACCTGTCAGTATCTTCTCCGGGTTTTGGAGTTGTAGGTTGCCTACTTAGAATAATTCTTTCAATAGGTGATTGATTCACCGAATTCTGTGTAGAAGCTAATTTATGGACAGTTGGAGTTGGGTTTGGGGAGTTTCCCGCCATCTTTTCAAATGACTCAACTATTTTTTTAAGGGATGCCAGTTCTTTTTGTAGCTGGGGCACTTCGTCCGGATTATTGATTTTGGCCTCAGCAATTTCCTGTTCAAGTTCCCTGATGTCCTGTTTTAGTTCATTTATTTCCTGTCGCATATCAGGGTGTTGTTCGCTTTCCTGCCCAAGAACGACAGACTTTACAGAAGTGATTACGAACAAGACCAGCAACCAAAAACCGAATTTCATGGTCAGAGGAATTTCTAGTTAACCGACCAAATGTAATGTGTATACACATTAAATTTTTCCCCTTTTTATGGGATATACTAAGAATCGAGTAGAAGGAGGTTCTTCTGAAAGGCAATCTTGATCATTTCGGCGCTATTGCGTGCTCCGATCTTTAGCAATAAATGCTTTCTGTGAGTATCTACCGTTGAGCTTCCCAGGAAAAGTCTATCAGCTATCTCGGAGTTGGTAAGTCCTTCAGCAATCAGAACAAGGATTTCTTTTTCCCGTTTGGTTAAAATAATCTCCCTATCCTCTGGATGACGCAATAGCCCTGAAACATCAGCATCAAGATAAATTTGTCCGCGCATGACCATTTCTATGGCCTTGAGGATTTCCTTTTTGTCAGCACTTTTGAGTATGTAACCATCTGCACCACTTTCCAGCATCTTTTTCACGAAACTCTGCTGGTTGAAGGTGCTGAGTCCTATAACCTTTGTCCCAGGATATTTAAGCTTGACCTCTTTGCAAAGTTCAAAACCACTCTTATCCGGCAAGTTTATATCCATAAGTATGATATCAGGCCTCTTGCTAAGCAGTTCTGCCATACAGAACGCGGCATTTCTCGCTGAACCCATGAACTCCAGAGAATTTTCGGATTGCAGCAGGGCTCTAATCCCTTCTACTACCATAAAATGATCATCAACTATAAAATACCTATACTTCATATTCGGACTGATATATGAACAGACGTCCCTTTCCCAGGTGAGGTTTGTAAATCAAGCTCACCCCTTAACAGATTTATGCGGTTACTGATACTATTCCAACCAATGCCCTTTGACCGATCCGTTAATTCAGGATTAAATCCAATGCCGTCATCTTCCACCGTTATATTTAATTTACCTGCACTGAAAATCAATTGAACGATAACTTTCTTTGCTTTCGCATGTTTTATGGCATTGTGGACGAGTTCTTGAATTATCCTGTAAATCGCCAGGGATTCTGATTGTTCAAGCTCCATTTCTTCCAGCCCTATTGACTGATAACTAATAATCAGATCTTCACGCTGATCTGCCTCTGAGCAGAAGTCCCTAAGAGCCGTGTCCAGACCAAATTTGATCAATGTCGCTGGCATCATGTTATGAGCAATACGCCTGACCTCGGCAAGGGCATTGTCTAACATGTACATCCCTTTGCTATATGCCTCCATATTGATTTTTGAATCATCACGGGACGGCAATATGTTTTGATAGGAAAATTTTATCCCGGACAAAAGAGAACCGAGACCATCATGGAGTTCCGAAGCTACTCTTGCACGCTCTCTTTCCTCACCATTTAGGGCAGCTTCTATGGTCAATAGCCTGGATTCCAGTTCCATACGGTCAAGTTTCTTTTGACGCAATGTGAGTTTATGCTGAAAATTCCTGTATAGAAGCACTCCTATCACGATTATTAAAAGAAGGGCAATAGCCAGAATAAGAGCTAACACATTCCGATTCCTAAGCTTACGATCCTGGATATCGGATATTTCCCTTATTTCTTGTTCTTTTTCTTTAAGGGTTTCATTTCCGGTCTGAGGTTCAAAAAGCAAAATATCTATAGTGGAGTAAAAAGGCAAAGTGAGGTTGCATCCGCGAATTTCGCATAATGACCCAAAGCTTATAATCATGAATACCAGAAGTACTTTCATAAGCTTATATATCTATTCTAAGTTACGCAAAGTTTTCACTGGGAAGCCCGATTATTACTCAAATTAAAATACCCTTTTTACGGGATAAAGATTTCATAATCAACATATACATTTACCGGAATTTATAGGAACACCTTATAGTTATGAGAACAATTACTGGAGTATTAGTGACCGTGGTATTTATTTCGTTTTCCATGCAGTTGGATGCACAGATCTTAAAGAAAATGAAGGATAAAGTAGTCAACAAAGTGGAGAAAGGGGTAGAAAAGAAGCTAGAGAACAAACCCACACCCCAGGAACAAAATGATGGAAATCCCGAAAATACTACCGAACAAGGGATACCAGACAATGAGTTTCCTGATCATAAGCCGGAAAATGTATCGGTAAATGAAACCACTTCTTACAAATCAAAATTCGATTTTATTCCAGGAGATCAATTGGTCATTTGGGAAGATTTTAGTCAGGATGCCATTGGCGATTTCCCCGCACTCTGGTTCACTAATGGATCAGGAGAGGTCGTCAATATTGAGGGTTTTGAAGGTAAATGGCTGATGCTTAAAGACAATTCTAATTATTTTTTGGATAGAATATTAGGATTGCCTGAAAATTACACAATCCAATTCGATCTAATTTGTTCAATCCCATTTGAATGGAGCAGTGCTTCATTAAACCTGCACCTGCTCGATGTCATCGACATTAATCGTTATAGGGAAGGACGCAATGGTGGTGAAATGTCTGAAAGTAATTTCAGAAACGGATCTTTTAAATTTGATATACATCCAGGATTGAATGATGCCAGTACAAAAGCTTACGGGCACTATAATGGATTTACTCAGCAAGGTAATCTGGATTTTGGCAAATCATTTGTCCCGGCTAAAGGAAAAAATAAGGTTACTATATCTATTTGGAGGCAAAAGGAAAGAATTAGATTCTATCTCAATGAGAATAAGATCTTAGATCTGCCAAAAGTTCTTCCCAGTGGATTTAGGACTACAGTAGTACAGTGGAGTGTTTCTAATTTGTACAGTAGCAATTACTTTTTAGGCAACATTCGTATGGCGTCCGGAGCACCTGATACGAGGAACAAACTTCTAACTGAAGGCAAATTAGTAACCAACGGTATCTATTTTGGAGTAAATTCTGATCAGATCAAACCAGAATCCTACGGGGTACTTAAGGACATTTCGATAGTATTAAAGGATAGCAATGCCAAAGTCATCATTGTCGGACATACGGATAGTGATGGGGATGAAAGTTCCAATCTGGACCTCTCCCGTAGACGTGCGGAGGCTGTTAAACAAGCCTTGTCCAAGGACTTCGGGGTTAATTCATCCATGATGGAAGTAGACGGCAAGGGTGAATCCGAACCTATTGAAGCCAATAATACCACAATGGGCAAAGCCAAGAACCGTCGCGTAGAGTTTATCAAAACGGGGTTGTAACCAGGTAAAATTTCCCTGCTTTTCATTTTCCGGCTGACAGAGTATCTTTCAACCAAGGGGGAATAAGGACGTATGTCCCCCGGGGGTAAGACTATGTAAGGGTGCTAGTTTCAATACTCTTGGGTTCTTACTCTCAAGATCTCAATAAGCTTTGGTCCAGAGGCAGTTTGCCAGAATACTTTTCTGCTTTTGTATTTCGGGATGAGAAGTTATTTTGTAATCAAGGGGGAATAAGGACGTATGTCCCCCGGGGGTAGGATGTAATATGGACTTGGGACCTTACCTTTGACTCACTTGAGGTAACTCCAAAAAAAATCCCCCACATTGCTGTGAGGGATTCTTAAAAAAGGCGGCGACCTACTCTTCCACCTGGTGTGGCAGTACCATCGGCGCTGACGGGCTTAACTTCCCTGTTCGGAATGGTAAGGGGTGGACCCCGTCGCCATGGCCACCTGAGCCTTGTTGTGAAGGGTGAATCTCACCTGCTTCACGGTATATCTTAACATAAAGGGACAGGGTTTGCAAAGAGACGAATTTTTATCTTCTAAAGAGTCTTCAGGTGTGCAGTACACACTTGTCTTAGAGCGCA
>NZ_BMFH01000001.1:1249226-2389011 GCF_014638095.1 Muriicola marianensis | reverse complement strand
TACGGGGTATTAATCCGAATTTCTCCGGGCTATCCCCCTGTACAGGGTAGGTTCTATACGCGTTGCGCACCCGTGCGCCACTCGTCATCAGAAAAGCAAGCTTTCCTATGTTACCGTTCGACTTGCATGTGTTAGGCCTGCCGCTAGCGTTCATCCTGAGCCAGGATCAAACTCTTCATCGTTATAACATTAAATATCTCATCAATGCATCCAACTAAAAAGCTGTCCCGCCCCAAAACGGTTCTTGTGTCTTAAAAAATCAAAAAATCTTTTAATCAATCCATTATCTGGTGTAAAAACACCATCAAATGGCTTAATTCGCTGTCTACCAATATATCAATGAACTTAATCTTCTTTACTCTTACGCCCAACGATCTCTCGTTAAGCGGGTGCAAATATAGAACCCTTTTTTCGGTTGCACAACTCCTTGCAAGAAAAATTTTTTAATTCGAAAAATCCTTTTCTAAAACCCTGATTATGAGGTGTGATTTTGGAAAAATATTAGCTGCAGTATTTACGCAATCAGGAAAAGAAATTCCAGACCAGCCCAAATCGGATGACAAAATCGCGATAGGGATAGCCGGGAGCTGCGTAAAATGTGTTGCCTGAGAAGGAGGAATTGAAATGCTCCGCCTTCAGATAGATTCTCGTCTGCCTCACCTTGGCATTGATAAAAAAGTCGAGTAGCGGGAACCCTCCAAGCTCTTCCTGATTCTGCACATAGAATTCACCCAGTAGGGGATTGTAGGCATTCATATTATAGGCCGAAAAATACTTGAAGGTCACCCCTGTCTGAAGGAACATGGCCTTTTTAAAGACATCACTTGAAAAGTATATGGTATTGCGTGTGACCAGCTGAGGCAGGTTTAGCACTTCACTGTCCTGGGTGACATTCTGATACATGACCGTATTGTTAAGGGCCCATTTACCCAATCTGAATTCTTTCTGATATTTTACCTTTAGCAGGTTGACCGGATTTCCTTCCTGTTTAGGCGTCACAAAGGCATTGGCCTCCCCTTCTGCTACTTGTGCCGCAGATGCATTGGAGGAGAAATACGTATAGTTGTCTGTCGTAGTATACAGGGCGGTGAGATCTCCCCAAACCTGTGATTTCAAATCAAACTGCAAACTCTGTACATTTTCATCCTCAAAGGTTTCCGCATTGTACCAGTTATAATTCGAGTAATCCGACTGGTACAGCAGAAAATTGAAGTTAGGTTTACGGGAAGAAGCATGGACACTGAAGCCAACCTCGTTTTTCTCGTTGAGCTTCAGTCTGGCAGAAGCGTCTAAGATGTAGTTAGTGAGGTCCCCAGTGATTCCATAGGCGAGGTTCCCATTCAGGGTAAACGGACCTATCTGTTTATCGTAACTGCCCCCGACGGAGATCTCATCTCCCGTGAGCTGATTAGGGATCGTCCCTTCCTCCGTAATCAGGATGCTGTCAAAATAGTAATCGTACTGGAACCAGTTCACATATCCTTTGATCGTTCCCAGAAATTTGTTGGAATAATCCAGGCTTACGCCGTTAAAGAAGGTCTTTAAGTAGGCCTTGTCGTCAATCGGGCTGAACAGGTCTTCCCCGAAAAAATCGTTCTGGGCGTCTTGCTGAAATTGATAATACTTTGTTTCATAAGTGAACTCATGACCTATTCCCAAAGAGGAATCAGACACTGAATCCTTTCTTCTGGCCAGTGCATACCTCTGGTCCAGATGATATCTCTTACCTAAAATCTTATTTCGGGCGTCTGTAAAGAACACATCTATCCGCGATCGGTCCCTGAATTCAGGGTCCTCTGATTCAAACTGCAACTCCTTCGCGATCAGTCCGCCGTTCTCCTCCCCCAAAATGTCCTGACCCGCAATATGAGCCCGAAGGGTGTACCTGTTGTTCCTGGACTGGTAATTTGCAGTGGTCCTGAAATTACCTGATTCCATTTGACTGAACTGGTATTTACCTAAGGATCGAAATCCTTTGTAAGCGATGGAGAAGTTAAACCTGGGCGAGGTGTTGAAGGTGATCATCGCATCAAGTAACTGCCCCTGTTCAAAGGTGGTCTTAAAAAACAGGTCAGTAAGTGGCGTCGGCACATTGTAATAAGCTATATCCTCTTTCTCCAGGTAATTGAAATGCCTCGCCCGGGCTCCAATCTGAGGATAGAGGTTGGGCCTGGTAAGGTCGACCCCCAGACTGTTGTAGGGCTGGCCCACATTGGCAAAAGGCATGAGCTCAAAATCGTCCCTTCTGAGATAATTATACCTGTATTCTTTCTGGATCGTCAGGGTGGTATCGAGGTAGGTGGTATCCCTGGAATAGGAGATGATCTTGTACTCCTCGATCTTGTTGACAGCTTCCGTTCCACTAGTTACCAGACTCTGCCTCAAATTCTGTTTCCTGAATTGTGTGGAGTCTTTTTGTTTACCCGGGGGAGGTAGTGTTTCCTGGGCTACAGCCGGGTATATCATAAGAAAAGCTACAATTGCGATCAGGTATCTCATAAAAAAACAGACTCCGGCAAAGGTACTTTTTTTAGTACTAAAGAAACGTGAAACCCGGGTAAGAAAAGACATCTATTTCCTATATTGTGCATTCCTTGTTCAGAATTTCCCAAAAAACGAGTCCACTGAACAAATAAAATTGAAATAACCGGAGATTTTCGGGATATTAGTCAAAAAAATTACATGATAAGAAAATTACTCATGCTCTGCCTCCTAGCGGGCTTGTACTCCCATGCCCAGTTCAACCAGAATGCCCCCTGGCTGGCGGGTCCTGATGGTGAACAGTTCGAGTCGCTTTCCCCTGATAAACCCCGCTCTATTTTTGAGATCAGTGAGGCCTTTGACGAATACTGGAAGGACAAGGACATCAATGCCAAAGGAAGTGGATTTAAACCTTATAAACGGTGGGAGAATTACTGGATGCATTTCGTAGATCAGCAGGGCTACCTGCCCACCCCCAAAAAACTCTGGCAGGCCTGGGAAAACAAGCAGAGCCGCCAGGCAATGACCACAAACCCCACCAGTGCATGGACCTCGGTAGGACCGCAACAGGTCGGAATATTCTCGGGAAGATTACCCGGGACAGGAAGGACAAATGCCATAGAGGTAGATCCCAACGATCCCAATACCTGGTACGTGGGAGCACCTGCCGGAGGGATCTGGAAGACCACGAATGCCGGGGCTACCTGGACCAATCTTTTTGACGATTTCCCACAGATCGGGGTCTCCAGCATTGCCATCGATCCCAATAACTCGAATGTCATCTATATTGCCACCGGAGACGATGACGCCGCAGACTCTTATAGTGTAGGTGTCTTCAAGTCACTGGATGGTGGAGCCACCTGGCAGGAAACCGGACTCAACCCTTCTAATTCTGATTTCAACACCCTCATGACAGTGATCCTGATCGATCCTTCTGATTCCAATGTTTTATGGGTGGCCACAAATTCTGGACTTTATAAAAGTCTCGATGGAGGGAACACCTGGGATCGAAAACTGACGGGATATATTGCCGATCTAAAACTCAAACCGGGAGACCCTAATACGGTTTATACCATTGTAGGGAGATATCTAGGTGGAAGTGGCAACCAGGTCAACTTCTTTAAATCAACAAATGGGGGAGATTCATTTACCAATTTACGAAATGAAGGGACCGGACAAAATCTGGTGCTACCTACAAACTCAGGAAGAGCATTGCTGGGAGTATCCCCTGCAGATCCTGAAGTGCTTTATATTTTGACGGCCAATACAGGGTCGAGTAACTTCAGTTATCAGGGCCTTTATAAATCGACAGATAGTGGGGCTACTTTTACCGAAAGCCCGAATACCACCAACATCATGGAATCCAGCCAGGCCTGGTTCGATTTGGCCTTTGAAGTATCCCCCAACAATGCCAACGAGCTCTACATGGGTTGCCTGAACATCTGGAAAAGTGCAAATGGTGGTAATACCTTTACCCGCCTGAACCAGTGGTTTGTAAATAATTCAGCTTACACCCATGCAGATATACATACTATAAAAATCTTCAATAATCAGGTATTTGCCTGTACGGACGGAGGAATTTACAGATCGACAAACGGTGGCGCCACCTTTACAGATTACTCCGCTGGAATGGCCGTCGGCCAGTTTTACAGGCTCTCAGTATCTCCTTCGAATTCCTCCAAGATGATAGGAGGATTGCAGGATAATGGGGGGCAGATCCTTCAGAACGGGGAATGGAAGAACTACCACGGGGGAGACGGAATGGACAACGTGATCGACCCCAACAATGACAACCTGGTGTACGGCTTCACACAGTTCGGTGGCTCGTTTAACATTTCCTCCAATTCAGGCCAGTCCATCGGGTATGTAGGTCCGCCAAGGGATGAAAACAACAATACCATACAGGGAAACTGGATCACCCCCCTGGCTATAAGCAGTACTGGGGAGATCTATTCGGGATTCGATGCGGTTTACAAGCTCGTTGGCAATGCCTGGGAAAAATGGTCCAATGATTTCGGAGACGGAAACATTGATGACATCGAAGTCGACCCCACAGATCCCAACGTGATATACGCCGCCGAAGGCAACATTATTTATCGCAGCGGAGACGGGGGACAAAATTTTACAGCCTTTTTCATCGCCGATGCTGATATTTCAGATATGACCGTCAATTCAAATGACGGCTCCTTTGTCTACTATGTGACCTCTTCCAGGGTAGGGATCAGTCAATCAAATCAACCCGTGCAAAAGGAGATCGTCAAGATTCCCGTTAATGCGAACGGAGATGCAGGGCTGGAAACGAATATCACTTATAACATCCCGACAGACCAGGCCTTCTTCTCCATCGTCCACCAGGGACGGCACACCGATAACCCCATTTATGTCGGGACCAGCCTGGGCGTATACCGGACTGATGACACCCTGACGGAGTGGGAAGATTATTTTACAAATCTCCCGAGTGTGGCCATCAGCGACCTGGACATAAGCCTGGATGACGAGCTGATCACAGCTTCTACCTATGGGCGGGGCGTATGGCAATCCCCTATTCCTATACAGGTACCGGACAATGATGTAAGGCTGGTATCGCTTTACCCAGCTAATGACTTATTCCTATGTGGGGAGATCTTCCCTGAGATCGTCGTAGAGAATAACGGACTGAATCCTATCACAACCGTGAACGTGAGCTATAGTCTCAATGGCGGTAGTGCTCAGAATTTTGATGCACCCGTTACACTGAATAGCGAGGAAACCGCTACTATACCCCTTCCCTCCCTCAGTCTATCGACCATTGGGGAATATACTCTGGAGGTAACTGTCTCTATCCCGAACGACGCTTTCCCCGATAACAATACCATCTCTCACGTCTTCTATGTCAATGGTTTTGGACTCGGTGGAGAGGTGAACACTTTTGAAACGGCAGCTGACGCTTTAAATACTTACAATGATGGAGGAGGCACTCCGCTCTGGGAACGAGGTGTTCCTACCGGTACCCTCCTCAACCAGGCAAGCTCTGGCACTCAGGTTTACGGCACTAATCTCGATGGGAACCATCCGGATGGGACACTTGCCTACCTCGTGAGCGACTGTTATGAATTGTCCGGCATCCTGGCTCCCGTCCTGAAATTCCAGATGGCCTTTGACCTGGAGATCAATTTCGATATCGTCTATGTGGAATACAGCACCGATGACGGCGCCAACTGGCAAGTTTTGGGGAACATCAACAGTCAGCCCAACTGGTACAACAGCGACCGCACCAATGATAGTTCCGGCACGGATGACGATTGCCAGAATTGCCCGGGAGCACAATGGACCGGGACAGACGCGACCATGAAGGAATACGCCTATGATTTTACGGCCAATGCCGCCCTGGGGGAACCCGACCTTACGGGGGAATCCAACGTGATCTTCAGGATCGTTTTCCATTCCGATCCGGCAGTGACGCAGGAAGGAGTGATCATTGACGACCTGGTCGTGGAAGGCTTCCAGGATGACGAGGATGATGACAATGATGGCATACTCGACGTAGATGATAACTGCCCTCTGGTAGGAAATGCAAGTCAGACAGACACTGATGGCGACGGACAGGGAGATGCCTGTGATCCAGATGATGACAATGACGGTATTTTAGATACAGAGGACAACTGCCCACTTGTAGCCAATCCCAACCAGGAGGACACTGACGGGGACGGAATAGGGGATGTCTGTGATGACGATGCTGACAACGACGGCGTACCCAACGCCAATGACCTGTGCGATAACACCCCTCCGGGAGCCGTGGTCGATGTTACGGGATGTGAGGTCTTCAGCCTGCCCTCAAATAACTTCGCTATCATCAGCACAGGAGAAACTTGCCCCGGTAACAATGACGGAAGTATTACCATAGAAGCTGTTGAAGCATTGAACTATACCGCCACGATCTCCGGGAGCAGTCTGAATGAAAGCTTAGGGTTTACGAACACGCTAACGGTCGAGAATCTGATCTCCGGTTCTTATGAGGTCTGTATCACAGTGGAAGGCCAGGCGAACTACCAAACCTGCTTTACCGTACTGATCTCCGAACCTCAGGACCTCTCGGTCTCCTCCAAGGTAGATTCTTTCGACAATAAAGTCACCCTCGACCTGTCGGGAGGCAAATCTTACACCATCAATCTTAACGGAGAAGTATTCCGGACTACGGCAAACCAGATCACTTTAGAACTTAAGAAGGTCGAAAACGTGCTTACAGTCAGAACGGAAAAAGACTGTCAGGGTATATTTGAGGAGGTGATCAGACTCAGTGATGAACTCCTGATCTACCCGAATCCTATTTCGTCTGGTGACCTCAATATTTATCTGGGGAATAATAGATCAGAGCAGGTGGAGGTAGCCTTGTTCGACCTCAATGGGAGAACGGTCTTCCGCAAAAAATACAATACTGAGAACAATGAGATTCGATTTAATGTCGATGCGCTTTCCAGGGGGATATATCTCTTAAATGTCAGAACATCCACCGGTTTACTAAACTATAAAATCATTAGAAAATGAGATACGAATTAAAACTAATCGCGATTCTGGCCCTGCTGATGATCTCTTGCGGAGGGAGCGGGGATCCCGATCCTGAACCGGAACCACCAGCGGTTGTACCCCCGTCAGCTGCCACTCTCATCTTTCCGGACAACAATACGGAGTGCAATGAAGGCACGGTGATCAACGAGACGCAGAGCAGTGTCACCTTTCGATGGACCGAGGCCCAGAACGCTGATACATACCAGTTGAACATCCGCAACCTGGACAACAACAATACGGCCAGGACGGATGCCAATACCAACAGTGCCACCATCATCTTGCTGAGAGGGGTTCCCTACGAATGGTTTGTGGTCTCCAGGGCCACCGGTACCAATGAAACAGCCACAAGTGCTACATGGCGATTCTATAATCAGGGGCCTGGAGTGGAGAATTACGCGCCTTTTCCGGCTGAGGTCGTAAGCCCTGAAAGGGGATCGACGGTGGCAGACACAGGAACAACTGACCTGGTATGGGCAGGAAGCGATGTAGACAATGATCTGACTGATTTTGAGGTATTCTTCGGAACGGATCCGGGCAACCTGACTTCCCTGGGTACAACGGCGGATAGCACCTTTGAGGTTACTATAGCGGCCGGCACGGTCCATTACTGGCGCATCCTTTCGAGGGACAGCCAGGGAAATACATCCCAGTCGGAGATCTTCGATTTCAGAGTGCAATAATGACAGAAAATCAAAAATGAACCAAAGCTGGAATGGTATTTGATTCTATTTCAGCAAATAAATCCTATTAAAACAATGATTAAAAAAAATCTTATGCTCGTTTTTGCCCTGGGCGCATCCTTTGCCTTCGGCCAAAACATTGAACTTCCTACGGAATACATCAACAACACCACCCTGGGGGGGATTAACAATCTCCCTGAAAATGTTCAGGGCTCTCCTTACGCCAATGAGGAATTTGTGCTGGGAAAAGTATTTGCTGAAGGACAACAGCCTTACAACGGACTTCTCAGGTTCAATGCATACCAGGACGGTATAGAAATGAAGACGGATAAAGGGGTTATCACCCTGCTGAAAAGAGAATACCTCAGTGCTGAAATCGGGGGGAAGCTCTATCGCATTGAAAACTACAAAAACAACGGAGCGATCAGAAAAGCCTATTTCGTGGAGATGAACAAAGGCAAAGCTCGACTGCTTTTCAGGCAGCACAAAGAGTTTGTGGAGGAGCGAGCTGCTATTTCTTCCTATTCCAAGGACCAGCCTGCTAAATTCGATGATGACAATTCTTATTACATCATCACCGAAGGCAATCCGGGAGTAGAGGTGAGGCTCAGGAGTAAGGATATCCTGGCGGCCCTTCCGGACCATCAGAAGGAAGTGGAGGACTTCTCCAAGAAGAACAAACTAAAGATGAAGACAGAAGAAGAAGTTCTGCAGGTATTAGCCTATTACAACTCGCTGTAAATTCTTATTTTCATCTAAGTAACAAACCCGCACTAGAGTAGTGCGGGTTTTTATTTGATCTCAACGCAGAGGATCTTAACAAACTTCATTATTTACTATTGAGCCCATCGGGACAACGTTGCCTTAAGGAAGTTACGTAAAGTAACTTCCCTCAATTGTTTACATCGTTTAAACTTCGTGAATTAAATTACATCTCATACCGGTAGATAGAGTCCGCCAAGTTTCATAGCTTTCCTGGTAAATTTGGAAATAATCTAAGAACATCCTTTACCTTATTAGTAATTCATCAATCAAAAAAGGCCCCCTGAAAGGAGGCCTTTTATATTCTGATAGTAAGTTAGATTACTTATATCTTGGTGAGACGAATCTGTACTTCAGGAGCACCCCAACCACATTGGTCGCGATAGTCATCAATGAAATTGATGATCAATTCAGAATCGTCTGCGGAATCGTACGTGGAAATGGTAGCCGTTGTCGGTGCAATACCGTTAGCACCACCGCATCCCACATTAATTCCTTCTACCTGAGAAACGACAATCTCTCCACAGATCAAACTAAATGAGAACTGGAAGGGAGTAAAGGCACCGAATGCCGGATATGCGGCAACGCTGAACCTTCTGTCGGCCACAGTAGCCCCTTGGCTGATGGTTACTACGCCGTCAGTCAGGGTTGGTGTATCAAAGATTCCGAGGGTAACGGTCTCTAACTGGTAATCGCCTAGGAAGGTTGCATCACCCTCAAACGGGCAGAACCTGAAGAAATTGATAGTATGCGTCAGGGTTCCTTCCAAAGCGTCTGCTCCAGCAACGTCATCTACATTGATGACAAGGCTGGTGATACCTGTCTCTGGGATTGCACTAAAGTTAGCGTCGATCTCGATCTGACCCACAAATGAACCTGCAGGAATAACCAGGGTGCTCTGATCGATGGAATATTCATCGGGTTGAGCCGTGGTCTGAGTTTGATCAATACTGATAGAAATGGAACGATCCACGTCAGAAACAGTGGTCACACCCACTTCAATGATCGCTGTGTCTCCTGTATCTGGCACAGGCAGTGTCTGCTGTGACCCGTTGGTAATGGTCGCTATCGCCTGACCATTTTCAACATCGTAGATCACCAGATCCTCCTCACATGCTGTTAAGGCGAAGAGGCTTACGAATAATAAGGTTATATACTTTTTCATTGTTTACGCTTTTTATGGATTAGTATCCAGGGTTTTGTTGCTCTCTAAGACCTGGGTTCGCGTTGAACTCTACAATAGGCAGAGGCAGGGTGAACCTGTAATCGGTTGCAGGCAGGCTGCAGGCTCCGTTAAAAGCGCAATCGATAGGATCTTTCAGCACACCTTGATTGGCGCGCTCACCTAGTCTCTTGAGGTCTTTGTAACGGTGACCTTCGAAGGCCAACTCGATCCTCCTTGCATTCAGAATGGCGGCAAAAGCCTCGGTCTGGTTTGCAAAAACAGGCAGCGCGGTGTCTGTACCGAATCGAGCATCTCTCAATTGCTTTAGCAAGGCTGCCGTAGAATTGGTAGCCCCATTAATGCTTCCTGCATCGGCATAAGCCTCAGCACGGATCAGCAACATCTCAGAAGACCTGAACACTTTCAGGTCGTTCATCAGAGGCTGACCTTCAGAACCAGGATACTTCTGGATCACTAAAATATCGGTAGCAGGATCGTTATTGATGTTGTAATCTGGGTCGATCAAGCTGGTAGGCGCCACGTTCACATCGTAACGGATATCGGCTGGATCCAGCAGGTTGAAAAGGGAACGTCCCATCTCGAAATAAGGAGATCCTGATAAGGTTGCATCGACAAAGGCGAAACGGGCACCGGCCCATCCCCCGGCAGCAGGACTACCTGTGGCTCCCTGACCATCAAAAGGATCGTTGTTCGTACGCTCCAGCTTAAAGATGATCTCGGTATTATCCGTATCGAGGAACATAGCCTCATACTGAGCCCTGTTGGCCAGACCGTACTTGTCCAGCAACTGCTGGCTCAAGGTAGCGGCCAGAGTATAGTTCTCACGGTAGGCGGCAATCCTTGCGCGAAGAGCGTTGACCGCATCTATGTTCACAAAAGTAGGATCACTGGTATCATTTCCAATAAGAGACTGTGCGCGATCCAGGTCACCGAGGATTAAAGCATATACCTCTCCATTAGTGTTTCTCAACAACTGCTCATCGATTGTTGGAACCCTGTCCAGAGCGATAATACCAAGAGCATTGTCGTCTGCGTAATCCGTGGTAAAATACTCCATTAGGAACCAGTGTGCCCATGCCCTAAGGAAGTAAGCCTGCCCCAGGATGTTGTTGTACTGGGTTTGTTCCCCAGCTTCTGGAGTAATGATCTCCGCAGCCTCGATCAGCCTGTTGGCCGAGTTAATGGCAGCATATCCGCCTGTCCAGAATACAGCAGGAGCCGTGCTACCCGCGTTCAAAACGAATCCATAGTCAGCGAGACCCTGTCCTCCGTTATCAAAACCGATAGACAATTCATCGGTAAAGATAGAGCTGAAGGCGATCTCACCACTCAGGTCGTAGTTAGCATAGACCCCGAGGAGTCCCGACTGCAGATCTGCCACACTTTCAAAGGCCGCATCCGCGTCTAATCGTCCTGGCTGGTCAATGTCGATGGCATCATTACAGGCCACGAGCATAGTCACCAAACCAAATAGATAAAATATCTTTTTATAATTTTTCATTGCTCTTTTTATTTAAAATCCTAATTCAAATCCTACTGACAGTGTCTTAGGTGTCGGATACAGGCGTGAGGTGTTGCTCAGTGCCTCTGCATCAAAACCTCTCCACTCAGTAATGGTAAACAGGTTCTCTGCATTACCGAAGATCCTGAGTCTTGACAACCCAGTTCCTTCCAGATATTTTGCAGGGAAACTGTATCCGATAGATGCAAAACGCAATCTGATATAGTCGGCGTTCCTCAGGAACCTGGTAGATCCAACGGCCGCCCTGTTAAATGCATCATATGAAGGGATATCAGTGATCCTGTTGTCAGGAGTCCAAACCCTCAGCAGGTCACGAGAAGACCTGAACTGTCCGATGTTGTCAGGATTCTGGAAACTGGCCAGGTCGTTGTCAAATCGATCCACTCCCACAGTGTAGTTGAACTGAGTTTGCAGGAAGAAACCTTTGTAATCCAGGTTAAACCCGAAACTTCCGTTGAAATCAGGGAAGATGTTCTTATCCAACCAAACCCTGTCAGTATCGGCATCGGGGTTTTCAGTAACATTCCCATCAGCATCCAGGAACAGGAGGTTACCATTAGCAGGGTTAACACCCGCATAGCGGATAGTGAAGTACTCAAAGAGTTTACCACCATTCCTACCGGTTCCGATAAGCTCGCCATCCTCGCTTGGAAGGTTACTCAGTTCCTGTTTGTTGTAGTTCCCTACAAAATTCAGGACAAGATTTAATCCATCATCACCTCCGTTGAGGATGTTGTAGTTCAGCGTAAGGTCAACACCTGTGTTCTTGAGATCTCCCGTGTTGGCATCCAGCTGAGTTACTGCGTTCACTGCAGAAACCGGAGTACTCTGGAAGAGATCAGAAGTTTCTTTGATATAACCGTCAACACTACCTCTCAAGCGGTTGTTGAACAACTCGAAGTCAATACCCACGTTAGATTGAGTCACGGTCTCCCATCTCAAAGTGGTGTTAGCGATCTGTGAAAGGAAGATGGAGTTCTGAGCTCCGTATCCTGTACCTGTTGCAAAGAAGTTCTTCGTAAGGTCAGGCGCAGAGAAATATCCTACTCCGGAGATGTTCTGGTTACCTGAGGTACCATAAGATGCACGGAGTTTTAACACATCAAAGATGGAGTTTTCCATCCAGGACTCGTTGTCGATGTTCCATCGACCGGCCACAGAGAAGAAGTTCGCATAACGGTTACTTCCTGCGAATCGGTAGGAAGCATCCCTCCTGATCGTTCCGGTGATACCGTAGCGACCGTCGAAGTCATAATCAGCCTGGCTGAAGATAGAGAACAGTCCGGCGTTCCTGATCGTAGCGTTTGGAAAATCAGGAAACAAGAGTGCTCCTGCATTTGTGTCAAAGAATACAGGGATCAAACCGGCTCCATCACCAGGATAGAAAGTCTTTGGGTTCAAACCGTTGGCGAAGAAACCAAAGCCCCTAAGGTGAGCCTTGAAGTATTCCGAGTAAGCACCAACGTCAAGGGAGTGCTTGCCCCAGGTATTTGTATAGTTCAGAGACGTAACCTGGTTATAAGAGAATTGCCTTGTTGAGATTTGCTGCTGGAAACCGGAAGTTGGGTTCTCAGCACCACCGAATAACAATGCGTTAAAAGAGGTTGGACCCTCAGCCCTGGTCAGGAACGTACTTTGGTAATCCGCACTCATGGTCAAGTTAGCGGAAAGGTTTGGTACTATCTCATACCCGGCCTGGAAGCTTCCTATAAGCCTTACTTCTTCTTCTTTCCTCGTGTATGTTCTCAATCGATCCAAAAGGAAAAGAGGTGTATTAGAGAAAAGGAGCGGAGACAATAATGCCGCACCATCCACGTAATCATCAGGCGTGATATAAGGTACAGATTGGTAAGCACCTAGAATATAGTTCCTGTTGATCGCTCCCGAACCAATTGAGTTTGGCTCGTTGGAGGTAGAATAGTTAATGGTCAAATTCGTGCTGTAGTTGAACTTCTCATTTTCAGATTTCCCTGAAGTGTTGTTTCGGATACTGAATCTTTTCAGACCGGAATCCTGGAGGATACCTTCCTGATCAAAATATCCAAAGGAGGTAAACTGAGAGAAGTTTTCGCTTCCCGACTGAAGGGAAAGGGTGTGGTTTTGTGTCAACCCTGTCCTGAAGAAGAAATCAGCCCAGTCAAAAGTAGGAGCCTCTGCGATCTCCTGATCGGTCAGCAGGTTTCCACGTCCGGCACCTCTCTGCTTTTCAAGAGTTAGCTGCTCCTGCGAATCCATCAGGTTGTAATCATTGTCCTGCAGGGTACTGAAACTCATAATCCCGGTGTAGTTCACCTGAAGACCTGTGTTGTAATTTCCCTGGCGGGTCTTGATCACAATTACACCGTTCGCACCCCTGTTACCGTAGATGGCCGTTGCACCCGCGTCCTTAAGGACTGATACAGAGGCAATGTCCTGTGGGTTCAAACTCCTAAAGTTCGACTGGTCTACAGGTACACCATCAATAATGTAAAGAGGCTGAGTATTACCGTTAATGGAGGTAACACCACGAAGGTTAACGTTGGAAGCAGCACCGGGCTGACCTGTAGAGGTCGTAATGTTCAGACCGGCCACCTGACCTGAAAGTGTCTGTACAAAACTCGCATTAGGCCTGTTCTCGATGGTCTCAGCGTTGATCGTTACCGATGCAATACTGGACTTCTCCTTGGTGGAGTTTCGATAACCCTGCACTACGACTTCTTGAAGTGCTTCAGCGTCATCTTCCATTTGAACATTAATCGTGTTGGAAGCACCAACCGTTCTCGTCACCGTCTTTTGACCCAGATAGCTATACCTGAGAACCTGACCTACTCGGGCAGTGATGGTATAGTTTCCGTCAAAATCGGTTTGCGTTCCCGTCGTGGTTCCTTCAACCAAAACAGCAACACCAGGCAGGGGCAGACCGTTCTGGTCCGTCACATTACCCGAAATCCTTTTCTCTTGTGCAAAAGAAAAGCTCATGCAGAGCACCAACAAAGGTGTCAACATCCATGTTAACTTTGATTTCATTTAATTAGATTTTTTGAATTAGCCAGTGGCAAAAATGATGATTAACTTTTAATTATCCAAATGAGAAGTGAACAGGAGGTTAAGGCATGTTAAAATATGTAGATTTATTATCGATTATTCAACATTTTTATGGATTCCCTGTACTTTTAGCAAAGTATTTGAAGATAAGTTCCTCAAAAACCATTATTAACCTGTTTTTCTGATAATACACTTGGGTAGATTAAGAGAATATCACAGATTCCTCTTTGAGGCAGGAACAGACGAGGCCGGAAGGGGCTGCCTGGCGGGTCCGGTCACCGCTGCAGCGGTGATCCTGCCCCCCGGATTTACATCAACTTTGCTCAACGATTCCAAGGTCCTTTCTGCTGAGCAGCGATTCAGGGTTGAGATGGAGATCGAAACCTTTGCACTTGACTTCGGAATTGTGCATATCCCGCCCGAGAAGATCGATGAGGTCAATATCCTCAATGCCTCCATCCTTGCGATGCACAGAGCTCTGGATAAGCTCGAGGTAGCCCCCAGACATATTCTGGTAGATGGGAACCGCTTCAAACCCTTTGCAGGTTATTCCCATGAATGCATTGTAAAAGGAGACGGAAAATATATGAGTATCGCCGCAGCATCGGTACTGGCAAAGAATTCGAGAGACCGGATCATGGAAGCATTACACGATGAATTCCCCATGTACAACTGGCGGCAGAATAAAGGATATCCCACAGAGGAACACCGAGCTGCAATTAGGGAATACGGCCTGACCAAGTACCATCGAAAAAGTTTTAAAATCAGGAATGAACAGTTATCCCTTGAGCTTTAAAATCCTATTTTTGCTCCAAAACAGGCGTATGAAAGGTATTCTTAGGCTGGGTCTGATCGCCCTTCTGTTCGCAGCGTGTAATCCGCTGGAGCGATCCGACCTCTTACCCGAAGAAGCCATCCCCCGGAATGCCGTCTATATTTTGAAAGTCAACGATCCTGAAGGAGCCCTCAGAGAATTGGATCACGAATTTCTAAAGGAGGATACATCAACCGATTTACCCATTCTTGAATTCCTGCAACACTTGAAACACCTCTCTCCTGAGGAATCCGGTTACCTGGCAGCACTTCCCACTAAAGGCGACAGCCTGTCCTATCTGTATATTTCCGGAATCAGGGAGGAACCAAAGGAAAAAGACAGCCTGGCAGTAACAGGGGAATTACCCGCAGATCCCCTGGATACTGACAAAGCAGAAGCTTCATTTACCCAAAAAATTTTCTCTAAGGATCTTGGAAGCATTAGATTATCCAGTCTGGATTCCGTCTTAATCACTTCCTTTGATACTTCGAGCCTTCCTGAAGATCAGGATCAGAGGCGTATATCCTTGCTGAAAAGTTCTGCAACAGGAAGACCTTTCACTCTATTTGTCGATTCGGAAAAAGCGGATTCCTTGGCAGGTCCGGCTATTAAAAACCGAACCGAATGGTCCGGACTGGCGGGATCGCTTGCCTTAGACCTCAGCCTTTCACAGGACAAGTGGCAGTGGACGGGGGTTGGAGTCGAGAATGACAGCCTCCCTTCCCTGATCGGTCTTTTTGATCAGACCCGGCCCGTGCTGAACACCCTTGCCTCGCTGACCCCAGAAGGAGCTGACGGACTCCTGACCATTTCTTTCGCAGACCACAGCGCATTTGCCGAAAATCAGAGCAAGGTATTTCCTGGCAATCAGATTTCTGATTCTCTGTTCCGTACCTCGGAGGCAGTCGGACTTGTCTTCCAAGGGAACAACAGGGCTGTCCTGCTGAATACATACGGTGCACTTAGCCTGGCCGAATTCCTTCAGGACGCACGTCAGGACAGTTATGATTACCAGGGCAAGGAAATAGGTGTGCTAAAGCCTAATTCCGTGCTGGAAGAAGCTTTCCCCTCATTTATCAGGGATTTTAGCTTTACGCATTACGCAGTTCTGGACAACTCCTTTGTCTTCAGTGACACAAAGGAATTTCTGGAACTTATCATCCGCAATATCAATAGCGGAAACTCCTATGACAAGTCGGCCATCTATCAGAGCGCAAAAGAAGAACTCGCAGAGGCTTCCTCACTTCTGTTGATAGGCGACGGTAAAAAATTACAGGACGTGGCCTCAGACCTCCTGCCCTCTGAGCTGTTCAGGCTCGCAAATGAGGCGGCTATTGGGGATCCCTTATTGGCTTTCCAGGTAGTGGCAGACCGTTCTTTCTGTCATCTCAACATCTTCAAAAAGAGAAAATCCAGCAGTGTAAGGAAGCAAGGGGTCAGTCCGCGCTTCACCTTGCAGCTAGATGCTCCCCTGGCGACCGTTCCCCAATTTGTTACGGACCACAGGAACAATAAAAAAGAGATTGTGGTACAGGATACAGAGAACAACCTCTACCTCATCTCATCAGAAGGGAAGATCCTCTGGAAAAAGGAGCTGGAAGGACGAGTTCAGGGCAGGATAGAGCAGATCGACCTGTACAAAAACGGCCGACTGCAACTCGCCTTTACCACAAATAACCAGTTCCTCGTGCTGGACAGGAATGGGAAGGAAGTGGCACCCTTCGACATGAAATTCTCCGGCCCGGTCCTGAATCCGCTGGCTGTCTTTGATTACGAGGGGAACCGCAATTACAGGTTTGTCATCACCCAGGGGAGCGATGTACGCATGTACAACGGCAAGGGAAATATAGTTACAGGATTTAAATACACAAAGGCCGACAGCCCTGTCTTGGACCGACCCAGACACTTCAGGGTGGGAACAAGGGATTATCTGGTCTTCCGCCTGGAGGACGGGTCCTTGAAAATCCTTAATCGCGTTGGGGATACCAGGGTAGCCGTTAAGGAGAAGATCGAATTTTCAGACAATGACGTCTACATCTATAACGACAAATTTATTGTGACGGACAAAACGGGAACCCTGTTTTCAACAGATACCCGGGGCAGGATCACTAAAACGCGTTTCAACCTGGCAGCCGACCACGGGATGGATGCCACCATTAAAACCTTATCCCTAATGAATGACAACGAACTCACCATCAAGGGGAACAAGGCGGTCCTGGACCTAGGCGTGTACACTAAACCCCGCATCTTCTATATCTACGACAAGATCTACGTGAGTGTCACCGATATACAAACACAGCGCGCTTACCTGTTTGACAGCAATGCTATTCCGTTTGCCGGATTCCCTGTCTACGCCAACTCTCCTATCGACCTCTCAGACATGGATAACGACAGAAAGGTGGAGATCGTTGCCAAATTTGAGGAGAATTCGCTGATCGTTTACAGTCTTAATTAATCAATAGGAAGAGCAAAGTCTTACTTAAATTTCTTGATTCAAGATTTAATAAAATAGAGTACTTGCAAGGGGGTTTATGGTCCTTAGAAGCTAAATGTTAACCAAAATCGGCCATACTCACTTCAGATCTGTTCTCGTCTGAATTCATAGTATCAGATTCTAAAGACTCTTCCGATTGTAATTCTGATGACGAGTTCACTTCCTGTTCTGCGACGGCATCGGTTGAACTCCACGACTCAAACTGTGAGTTCAACAACATCCCCAGGAAAAGCAGACCCAGCATGATGCTCTTGTGCGTGAATTGTGTTCTGATGCTTGACATTGTAGTTGTTCTTTAATTAGGTTGTGTACTATATAGACGCATCAGCCCGTTAAATGTTACATTTACAGGGATTTAAATTTTAATTATAAGTGGGGTTTGATGACAAATCACGTCATCTCGGCCTCAAAAAGCACTCCGAAATGTCGGAGTAGCTTTTCTCGTACTTCTTGCATAGGCACCTCCTGTTTGCCCAATTCCACATTGAG
This sequence comes from Muriicola marianensis, assembly GCF_014638095.1. Taxonomy (GTDB): domain Bacteria; phylum Bacteroidota; class Bacteroidia; order Flavobacteriales; family Flavobacteriaceae; genus Muriicola; species Muriicola marianensis. The sequence continues at coordinate 2,371,014 of NZ_BMFH01000001.1, read as the reverse complement.
AGAGGTGACGCCCTTGCCCTTGATACCGCAGGGGATCATCATATCAAAATAAGACAGGTCCGTATTGATATTGAAGGCGAAGCCGTGCATGGTGACCCACCGGCTGGCTCTGACCCCCATAGCACAGATCTTTCTGGCGAATGGGGTACCCACATCCAGCCAGACCCCGGTCTCCCCCTGGGATCGTTCTCCTTTCAGGCCATAGTCGGCCAGGGTCAGGATGATAATTTCCTCCAGCAGTCGCAGGTATTTATGAATATCGGTGAAGAAATTGTCAAGGTCCAGGATGGGATACCCCACGATCTGTCCAGGCCCGTGGTAGGTGATATCCCCTCCCCTGTTGATCTTGTAGAACGTGGCACCCTTATCCCGCAGCTGAGCTTCTGTGACAAGCAGATTGCTGATATCACCGCTTTTCCCCAGGGTATATACATGGGGGTGCTCCACAAACAAAAAGTGGTTGGGAGTAGGCAATTCCCCTCCTTCCCGACGGTTTCGGATCTTGATCCCCAGGATCTCCTGGAACAACTCTTCCTGGTAATCCCAGGTTTCCTTGTAGTCTTTTAATCCCAGATCCTGTACGCCTACCTTTTTGTTCATAGGCAGCAAAGATACGAGGATCAGTTGGGATTATTCAAGATGATCAGGGCTGCGATTACCCCGGGCACCCACCCGCAGAGGGTGAGCAGGAAAACGATAAGAATAGAGCCGCATCCCTTCCCGATAACCGCCAGGGGAGGGAAAAGGATAGCCAGCAAGACGCGCCAAAAGCTCATTGCGATGTATTTTGATTGATGCACTCTATCAGTATCTCATATCCCTAAAACGTTACAGTCTCATCCTCTTTTTATTTTTACTTCCTGAAGGTGATTTTCATTGAAAGATTGCCTGTATCTGGCTATATTTGCAGCTCAATTTTTGGAATATGCAACTGTCTGAACAAGAAGTAGTACGGAGGGAGAAACTGGCCAAATTAAAGGAGATGGGGATCAACCCCTATCCCGCTGCCCTGTATCCGGTGGATACGAAATCGACCCAAATCAAAAAGAACTACGAGGAAGGGAAAAAGGTCGTGATCGCAGGCCGACTCATGTCGAGGCGGATCCAGGGAAAGGCTTCCTTTGCCGAGTTGCAGGACAGTGAAGGCAGGATACAGGTATACTTCAACCGTGATGAGATCTGCCCGGGGGAGGATAAGACTTTATACAATGACGTCTACAAGAAATTACTGGACATAGGGGATATCATTGGTGTTCATGGCACCCTTTTCACAACCCAGGTAGGGGAAAAGACCGTCATGGTGAAGCATTTCGATATTCTGAGCAAGGCGCTAAGGCCCCTCCCTCTCCCCAAGGTGGATGCCGAGGGTCATGTCTATGACGAGTTCAATGACCCGGAACAGCGGTACCGCCAGCGCTACGTAGACCTGGTGGTCAACCCCAGGGTCAAGGATACTTTTGTCAAAAGGACTAAGATCACCAACAGCATACGGGAATTCTTTAACGAGATGGGCTACCTGGAGGTGGAAACCCCTATCCTGCAACCCATCCCGGGAGGAGCGGCAGCAAGGCCTTTTGTCACCCATCACAATGCCCTGAACATTCCACTCTATCTTCGTATAGCCAATGAACTATATCTCAAGCGGTTGATCGTGGGAGGGTTTGAAGGGGTGTATGAATTCTCCAAGGATTTCAGGAATGAAGGGATGGACCGCACCCATAACCCTGAGTTCACCGTCATGGAACTCTATGTGGCTTACAAGGACTACAACTGGATGATGGAGACCACAGAACGCCTGCTTGAAAAGGTAGCTGTGGACGCCCATGGCAGCACCAAAGTAAAAGTGGGAAAAAATGAGATCGATTTTAAGGCGCCTTATCCCAGGGTATCACTGCTGACAGCGATTCAGGAACACACGGGCTATGACCTTCGCGGGATGAGCGAGGAAGAGATCAGGGTAGTCGCACAAAAACTCGATATCGAGATCGATGACAGCATGGGCAAAGGCAAGCTTATCGATGAGATCTTCGGTGAAAAATGCGAGATGCATTACATACAGCCCACCTTTATTATCGACTATCCAAAGGAGATGAGTCCGCTTACAAAGGAACACCGCACCCACCCTGAACTCACAGAGCGTTTTGAGCTCATGGTGAACGGAAAAGAGATCGCCAATGCCTATTCTGAGCTGAACGACCCCATAGATCAGCGGGAGCGGTTTGAGGAACAATTAAAACTTTCCGAAAAAGGGGATGACGAAGCCATGTTTATCGACCAGGACTTCCTGCGCGCCCTGGAATACGGTATGCCACCCACTTCCGGGATCGGGATCGGGATAGACCGGCTGGTCATGCTGATGACGAACAACGCCTCCATACAGGAAGTGCTCTTCTTCCCTCAGATGCGACCCGAAAAGAAGTTACCTGACTTGAGTGAGAATGAAAAGACCATTCTCGGACTTCTCAAGGAAGAAAATCCCGTTTCCCTGCCCGTCCTCAAGGAGAAAGCAGGATTGAGCAATAAAGCCTGGGACAAGGGGATGAAAGGATTAAATGCACATGGCCTGGTAAAAGTGGTCAAAGAAGGTGAGGATCTCCTTTGTACCCTGCTGTAGGGACTTTATCGACGAAATACCTGTTAATATTTTCTAAAATATTTATTATCAGTAGGTTACAGCCTATGCAAGTCATCGAAAACCTGTTAATTTTTTAAATAAGAAGGGCCTGCAGACGTTTTATAAACATGGAACCTCAAATCTGTGTTTATGAAAAAAATCTACCTCTTAGGTCTGGGCCTTATATTTCTTTTGGGTTGTTCCAAGGACGGCCTCACACTGATCGATGACAATCCCGATGACGGGGTATCCCTGAAAGCCTGTTTTGAGTTGAGCAATACCACCCTGAGCGTAGGGGAAGTACTGACCATCAGTAACTGTTCTGAAGGGGCCACCTCCTATTCCTTCGATTTTGGCAATGGTACAGGCAGCGAACTGGAGAATCCCTCGGTCAGCTTTGAAGAAGGGGGAACTTATGAGATCACCCTTACCGTATATGACGGAGAAGAAACCAAAACCCAGTCAAAATCGGTAACCGTTCTGGTTATTGAAGCTTCCTATCTTTTCCCGGAGATCCTTCAAGGATATACAGGCTTGCCTCTTGAGGCCGGGATCCATCCCATCACCGGAAACATCTATACCCTGGAGCTATTACAGGACAATGTAGGAGGAGGAGGCTCCAAATATTATTACCGGGAATTCGACGAAGAACTTCAGTATGCTTCCAACTATATCGCCGACAAACCCTATAATTCGGGTAGTGGTTTCGTAAACTTCTACTCCAGCGGCAAAATGAATTTTGTCTTCTCAAGGACACTCGGCAGCTTGTACGGAACGCAGGAAGTCAATTATACCAGTGTATGGACCTTGCTGAATGCCATCAGCAGTGCGACGAAACACAGTTACGGTCAGCTTCCCGCAGGGGCAGATTACCTATATTTCGGGACACAGGCAGATGGAGGGATCTACAAGACCGCGGTTGAAAAACGAAATAGCAGCGGAGACGCTTTTGCGGTTACCCTGAACTCCTTTGGGCCTGCCGACTCCATGATAGGAGACATGATTGAGGTAGACGGGGGTTACGTTGCCTACGGGGCTGTTTTCAACAAAAACACGACCCTGCCCTATGTCACGAACTACAAACCCCTGCTGGTATTTATGGACGGGGATCTGAATGTGACAGACCACGTCATCTATGAGGACTCCTCTCTTACCGGAATGGTCTCAGACTGTAATGGGTTTAACGGAAGTTATCAGCTTGTGGAACTCTCCAATGGCAACCTGGCCATGTACGCCAATGGAGAATTGCGTGTTACGGATAGCGAGGGGAATATCCTAAAAGAAGAATTTTACGAGGGTACTTCCAACATACAAGCCCTGATATCACTCGGAAATTCATTTGTGATCTCTACGGATAATTACCTTCGAAAATTCAGCGCTGAAGGGGTGCAGATCGCCCAGGTGAAATACAACGGAAATTACCTGCCTGAGATCGTACAGAAAGACAACGTGCTGTATTTCATCGCGGGATACGATGTAGAAAACGAAATTAAGATCTTCTACGGAGCCTGTGACAGTGATCTTTCGATCATTGATCTCACTCCGTAAAGGGTTGGTTGCCATGTTCGGAAAAGGGAGCGGTTCGCTCCCTTTTTTATTTTCCCAACTGAAAAATAACCTATAGATTAGGCCAAAATTACACCTTATGCCCTGGAGTAAGAGAATCGGCCTCTTTCTGGGTCCGGCCCTTTTCTTCATTTTGATCAACCTCCCGGACCTCCTGCCCGGTAAGGAACACGCCAATGCCGTGATCGCCACGGCCTTGTGGATGGTGGTCTGGTGGATCACGGAAGCAGTATCTATTTCCGTAACTGCATTGTTACCGTTGGTGCTTTTTCCCAGCCTTGATGTAATGAATATCACGGAGGTAGGAGCCAACTATGGGAGTCCGATCATTTTTCTTTTCTTCGGGGGCTTTGTGCTGGCATTGGCCCTTGAAAAGGTAAACCTCCACAAACGGATCGCCCTGACCATCATCCGGATCACAGGGACCACCCCTAACAAGGTGGTGCTGGGCTTTATGATTGCAACGGCCACCCTCAGCATGTGGATCAGCAATACGGCCAGTACGGTTGTGATGCTCCCTATCGCCATGTCGGTGATCCGCCTCCTGATTCACGACGAGGATGGATTCACGAAGGACGACAGGAATTTTGCCCTCAGTGTGATGCTGGGGATCGCCTTCTCGGCTAATGCAGGCGGGATCGCCACTGTAATAGGCACCCCTCCGAATTCCGTATTGATAGGTCTTCTGGAGAACCAGTACCAGATCGAAATCTCCTTCCTGAAATGGATGAGCTTTGGCCTGCCCTTTTCAGCCATCTTGCTGCTGATCTGCTACTGGGTACTGGTAAAATGGATGTTTCCCAACCGGCATTTGCAGTTTACGGCTTCGCACCAGGTCATACAGGAAGAACTCAAAAAACTGGGGCCTACATCAGGGAAGGAAAAAATGGTCCTGGCCATCTTCGGGGTGACCGTATTTCTGTGGGTATTCCGCACAGTGATCAACAGTATCTTCCCTTCATTGGGGCTTTCTGATACGATCATTTCCATGATCGGGGCCATCTCTCTTTTCGCTTTGCCCTATAATCTGAGGAAAAACGACTTTATAATTACCTGGGGGGATACCCATAAACTGGCGTGGGGTATTCTGATCCTGTTCGGAGGAGGTTTGGCCCTGGCCAACGGGATGTCGAGTAGCGGACTGGTAGATGTGGTCTCAGGAGCCATCGCCAACAGTGACTTCCAGATCCTGTTCACCGCTTCCCTGCTGATCCTGCTGATGCTTTTTATGACGGAGCTGATGAGCAACGTGGCCCTGGTGGCTGTCCTGGCCCCTGTGGTAGCGGGTATCGCTATCGGACTGGGGATTCCCATGCTGCACCTGCTCATCCCTGTTACCATTGCCAGCAGTTGTGCCTTTATGCTCCCGATGGCCACCCCACCTAATGCGATCGTCTTTGCCAGCGGCTATATCGAGGTACACCAGATGGCCAGGGTGGGTGTCATCCTGAATTTGATCTCGGTGGTCCTGCTGGTGCTTATGTTCCAGTTTATTTTACCCCTGTTATTCTAAAAAAAATCCCCGGAAGAAAGGTGCTTCCGGGGATGTAGAAAAATCTTGATTCAGATGTTAGAAGCCTTTGCCGGGCTCCCTGTCATAGGCGATCATAATTCCTGATGTCGGTACCTGGATTATAATCGCTAGATCGATATCGAACAGCTCTTCATCTTCGATATATTCAATGGAATGGATATCGAAAAAAAAGCGGTGAGGATTAAATCCGGCCGGCAGGTACTCCTCGGTATCAAACCCCAGATCGATTTCCTGTTCAGCATCTATATAGCTTACATGAAGAATGTTTTCAGGCGCACTGTATGGGTTGAAATCCTCCGGTAAAAAAGCCTCCGTATTAAAGTCCAAAGATGCAGAGTCCTCCTCTTCAATATAGGTGATGGAATCCACTTCCAGGTTGATCTCGTTATTCTTTTCCATGGCTGATGAACTCAATCCAAAACCGAAGAAAAGAAAGATATAAAGTAATGTATTTTGTGTATTCATAACATTTTCTGGTTACATTTTAAGGCAAAGATATAACCCAAAAACCCCGTTTTTATTGCCCTTCAGAAATGATTAACAATCTGCAATATCAGTCATGATTATGACTTTCGTAATTTCTATAGATTCTTCTTATCAAGTTGATAATTAGGAGGTTCATTTAGATATTTTAAGGCAGTTGCGACCCTCTTTTATTACCACCAATGCAGTGAGTTAAACATTTGTTAATCAGCTGCAAATGATGCCTCTCTGTTTAAAAACTCACCCTCACCATAAAAAAGCCCCGGCATCAGCGGGGCTTCTCAACTAACTAATTCAAATATCTCAATGAAATCTTTATTTCATTTAAAGATGCTTTACAGACTATAGGGATCAAAATCCTTCGGAAGGTAGAGGGAGGTATCAAATCCCAGGTCGAGATCTTCACCTTCTTCAATGTACACAATGGTGTCCAGATCCAGGTCGCGGAAATAAGGATCAAACCCCTCGGGCAGCCACTCACTAGTATCGAAGCCCAGGTCCAGGTCTTCTTCCTCGATATATGATACATTCATAACATCGACAGGAGCTGCATAGGCATTGAATCCTTCAGGCAATAGTGCCATCAATGTTCCGGGGAACACTTCCTCTTCCTCCCCTTCGATATAAGGAATTGCACTAAAGTCGACATAAGTCACATAAGGATTAAAATTCTCGGGCAGGTACTCCCGGGTGTCAAACCCCAGTTCAATAGGTTCTTCGTCTTCCTCATAGAGGATTGAAGCAACATCCAGATCCTCTGCATAAACCGTTTCCTCACAGACCTTTGATTTAAGGTTCAGATGCCCGACCTGATCTTGTTTCCAGGTAGCCTTGAGTGTCACAGGTGACAGGGTTTCAAAAGATTCTGATTCAATAGTTTCGGGTGATTGCGGCGTGGAGGTTATCCCCAGGAAAACCATTCCACATAGGATAAATAGTTTGTTCATTTCTCGATTGATTGATGGTTGTAATTCTATGTCTATAAGACTTTAAAAAACGTAAGATGTTACATTGTTGGCTGATAATTAACACTTGAAAACCTTCAGAACTGAAGAGATTTTTCAGGTGTTTTTTAATCTTAATAGTATGATTTATAGAAAGTTATATAGGTATCCCCAGGGCCAGACCTGCATTGCCCTACTTAAGAAATCCTTAACAGAACCCTGTGTGATTTTTTCAGTTCTTTGAAAAATTTCAAAATCAAAAGAACCTGAAAATGATAAGAAAATTACTTCCGAAGATCCTGGTTATACTACTTTTTGCAGGATACTCCCAATCGGTCGATGCACAACTTTTTAAGAAGAAGAAAAAAACAGAAGCTGCCAAACCTGCAGCCAAAAGTAAAAAAGGTGATATTGAACCCTACGACAAGGTCATCACCAAGGAGGCCGTCACCGATGAGGGCCTTTTTAAGGTCCACGTGGTGGATGACACCCATTTTTACGAAATTCCGGATTCCCTCTTTAACCGGGAGATGCTTATGGTTAGCAGGATTTCCAAAACAGCTTCAGGCATTGGTTTTGGGGGTGGAAAAATCAATACTCAGGTTCTGAGGTGGGAAAAGAAGCCCAAAAAGGTGCTCCTCCGTGTGGTAAGTCACGACGTGGTAGCCGCTGACAGTCTTCCCGTACACGAGGCCGTGGTCAATTCCAATTTTGAACCGGTGCTCTATTCTTTCGATATCAAGGCATTTAATAAGGATTCCCTTAACCCGGCCACAGTGATAGAGGTCGACGATCTCTTTACCAAGGACGTTCAGGCCCTGGGTATGCCCGACCGCTATAAAAAACGCTACAAAGCTACAAGGCTGGATGACAGCAGGAGTTTTATCGAATCCATTAAAAGCTATCCCCTGAACATCGAAGCCAGGCATGTGAAAACATACAACGCCGGGGATCCTCCATCCAATGAGAGCCTCGGTTCTATTTCCATTGAGATCAACAACTCTATGATTCTGCTGCCAAAGGAACCTATGAAAAGAAGGTATTTCGACAGACGGGTAGGCTGGTTCGCCAGAGGCCAGGTAGATTACGGTCTAGACGCACAAGAGAGCAAGACTATTACTTACCTCGACCGATGGAGACTGGAAGTAAAAGAAGAGGACATGGAAAAGTTCAAGAGAGGTGAACTGGTTGAACCCAAGAAACCTATCGTATACTACGTAGATCGCGCCACCCCTGAACAATGGGTCCCTTACATCAAACAAGGGATCGAAGACTGGCAGGTAGCCTTTGAAGCGGCAGGTTTTAAAAATGCGATCATCGCCAAAAACCCGCCATCCCCTGAAGAAGACCCTGAGTGGTCTCCCGAGGATGTGCGTTATTCGGTAGTTCGATACCTGGCCTCACCCATCCCCAACGCAAACGGACCTCACGTGAGTGACCCGAGAAGCGGGGAGATCCTGGAATCGGACATCAACTGGTACCACAATGTGATGACGCTGTTGAGGAACTGGTTCTTTGTACAGACAGCTGCCATCAACCCGGATGCCCGGGGCGTGGCCTTCAAGGATGAAGTGATGGGAAGGCTGATCAGGTTCGTATCATCTCACGAGGTGGGACATACCCTGGGCCTGCCCCACAATATGGGTAGCAGCGTGGCCTATCCTGTAGATTCCCTTCGATCACCCTCCTTTACAAAAAAATACGGCACGGCTCCTTCCATTATGGATTACGCCCGCTTTAACTACATCGCCCAGCCCGAGGACGGGGATGTGGCCCTGATGCCGAACATCGGTATCTATGATAAATACGCCATTAAATGGGGATACCGTCCCATCTTAGATAAATCAGCCGAGGAGGAGAAGCCGGTCCTTGATTCCTGGATACTGGAGCATGCCGGAGATCCCCTCTACAGATTCGGACACCAGCAGGCCGGAGACGTGGTCGACCCAAGCTCTCAGACCGAGGACCTGGGTGACAATGCGATCCTTGCCAGTGAATACGGGATCGAGAACCTGAAACGCATCGTTCCCAACCTGGTTGAATGGACCAAAGAAGATGGGAAGAACTATGACGACCTGGAAACGCTTTACGGCCAGGTGCTCTCACAGTTTAACCGCTATATGGGACATGTTTCCAACAATATAGGTGGGGTATATGAAAACCATAAAACCTACGAGCAGGAAGGCCCTGTATATACCTATGTACCTAAAGAACATCAGGAGAATTGCGTGGCATTCCTGCACGATCAGCTGTTTGAGACCCCGGAGTGGCTTATCGACAAAGACCTGTTTGCAAAGATCGAATATTCAGGTTCTGTAGAGAGGCTGAGAGGACTGCAGGAGCGCACCCTGAACAACCTGCTGAGCCTCGGTAAAATGGAACGGCTGGTAGAATACGAAGCCCTGCACGGAAACGAGGCTTATACCCTCATCGACCTGATGACCGATATCAGGCGCGGGCTTTGGTCTGAATTGCGTAGCGGCAGGACCATAGATACGTATCGAAGGAACTTACAAAAGGCTCATGTAGACCGACTGGAGTATATTATGAAGGCCGAAGACCAGAGAAAGCTGCCCGACTTTGGAGGATACAGAAAGTCGACGGCAGTAACCATGAGTCAATCCGACCTGAGATCTATCGCCAGAGCTGAGCTGAGCACCATCAGGTCTGCTGCTCTGAACGCGGTGAACAGGACTTCTGACCGGATGAGCAAATATCACCTCCAGGACATTGCGCAACGTATAGAAAAGATTCTGGATCCAAGCTAAAAGCTGAAAATGCATTCTGTAAAAGGTACCGTTTCCTCTGTGAACGGTACCTTTTGTTTTTTATCACCTCAAAGTCATTTTACCGTTTACCACAACTTTCGGCCTTTTCACCACAACCAGGCTGCCGCTGGACAACATTCCGGGAAACCACCTGCTTTTACGTCCTATATTAGTGATGAAATTAAAAACCCCAGATCATGCCTTACAAAGTAAAAAGTCTTATCTACCTCATTTGTTTCATCGCTTCTGTACTGATCTACAGCCAGGTGGAAACATCCTCAGAAGAATTTAAAACTGAGGATATCCAATTGGTGCAGACCCAGACGGAAGATCTGCAACAACAGAAAGACGAAGCTCTGTAGGCGTTTACCAGAATACATATCCCCAAATCACCCATAGAAATTGCCCCGCACCCAGCGGGGCTTTTTCGTTTTAGAACTCAAGCGTTAATTCTGTCTTAAATCCTCCTCCTGCACTAAACCTTTGATACGGTTACAGGTCAAAGGAGTATAACTTAAATCATCAACACATGAAAAAAATCATGATCGCTATGCTCGTCATAGCCAGTTACAGTGCAGTGGCCCAGGAAGGACATAAACACGGTCCCAGGCACTCAGAAGACCCACTGACCCCGGAACAGGTCGCTACCCTCAAAACAAAACGTATGACCCTTGCACTCGACCTCTCGAAGGCACAGCAGGAGGAGGTTCAGAAACTTCATCTGGAGAATGCCCGCCTGCGCAAGGAAAAAATGGAGGCCCGTAAAGAGGAGAGAGATGATAGGTCGCGTAAAGACCTCAGCTCCGATGAACGATTCAGCAGGGAAAGTGAACGCCTGGATCACATGATCGCCAGTAAGGAGAAAATGAAGAAGATCCTCAACGAGGAGCAATTCGAAAAATGGGAAAAGGCCATGCATCACAAGAAACACCACAGGCCTAAAGGCGACCGGGATGGTCGGGGCAGACATTAACAAAAAAGGACCCGTGCGGGTCCTTTTCTTATTTCAATTTCGGTGCTATCTGCTTTAGGGCATCAAGGGTAAAGTCGATGTCCTCATAACTCAGGGCATCGTTCAGGAAATAGCTTTCAAAAGCACTGGGCGGAAGGTAGACACCTTTTGAGAGCATCCCGTGGAAATAGGCTTTGAATGTATCGTTATTCCCTCTGACAGCCCCTTCGAAATCGACCACCGGCTCTTCCGTGAAATGCACGGAGATCATGGATCCAAAACGGTTGATCTGGTGGGGTATCTCTTGATCCATAAGTATTTCTTCAATCCCTTTGTGAAGGTACCGGGTTTTCTTGTCCAGGCTATCAAAGACGCCGGGGTTCTCATTTAGGGCAGTGAGCATGGCCAATCCGGCACTCATTGCCAGAGGATTACCGCTGAGAGTTCCCGCCTGATAGACCGGACCTTCAGGAGCCAGGTGGTCCATGATCTCGCTTCTGGCTGCAAAAGCTCCTACGGGTAATCCCCCACCTATGACTTTTCCATACGTGACAATATCTGCAGGGATGCCCAATACTTCCTGCGCTCCTCCGCGTCCCAGTCTGAAACCGGTCATGACCTCGTCGAAAATGAGCAGGATCCCCGCCTTGGTGCACCTTTCTCTCAATCCTTGAATGAAGGCTTCTTCCGGGATGATGCATCCCATATTCCCTGCCACGGGTTCGATAATAACTGCAGCTATCTCACCCTGGTTGGCGGCAATGAGTTCGTCTACACTGTTCAGGTCATTGTAACGGGCCAGGAGGGTGTCATTGGCTGTACCCTGGGTTACACCCGGACTATTCGGACTCCCGAAGGTCACCGCCCCACTGCCTGCCTGGATCAGGAAGGCATCCGCATGGCCGTGGTAACAGCCTGCGAATTTGATGATCTTTTCTTTTCCCGTAAAACCCCTGGCCAGTCGGATCGCACTCATGCAGGCTTCCGTTCCGCTGTTCACAAACCTTATCTTATCGATGTTCGGTGCCATGGAGACGGCGAGCCTGGCCAAGTCCGTCTCTATCTCTGTGGGCATGCCGAAAGAGGTCCCTTTTTTGGCTTTCTCGATCACAGCTTCCAGAACAGGTTCAAAAGCATGGCCGAGGATTAGCGGACCCCAGGAGGATATGTAGTCTATCAGGCGGTTTCCATCCACGTCGTATATGTAGGCGCCTTTGGCTTCTTTTACAAAAACCGGGGTTCCCCCCACAGCCTTAAAAGCACGGACCGGGGAATTCACCCCACCCGGAATATAGCGTTGAGCCTCCCTGAAAAGGGCGCTGCTTCTTTGGTACTTCATGATCTTATCTGATATTGTTGGACTGTATTCTCAATTCCTGTCCTACGGAAATAATATTATCATTCAGGGCATTCAGCTGTTTTAATGCTTCTACCGTGGTAAAATATCGCCTCGAAATGGAATAGAGCGTATCCCCTTCCTGAACTATGTGAACCTGATACTGGTCAGAAGATGACCTTTTGGCAACGGCGAGGTCGCCCTGCAGCACTGCCCTGTCATACTCGTAAAGCCGGTAACGTTCAATGAAATTGATCAACTTCTCAGGATACTTTCTGTCGGTGGCATAGCCGGCCTGTTTGAGCCCTCGTGCCCATCCTTTGTAATCGTCCTTCCTGAGCTCGAACAGGGAAGCGTAACGCGACCTAGTGGTAAGAAAGAGGCTATGGTCTCTGAAGGAATACACAGGGTGGTTGTATTTTCTGAAGCACTCTCCTGCCTCATCATCGTCATGCAGGGCATAAGGACCTTCCCATCCCGTATGACATTTGATCCCGAAGTGGTTGTTCGTCTTCAGGGTCAGTTCCCCTCTCCCAAAACCACTTTCCAAAATTCCCTGGGCAAGGGTTATGCTCGCGGGGATCCCGTAGGCCCTCATCTCGTTCTGGGCGATCTCGGAAAAAGTATCTATGTAATCTTCGATTGAAGCAATTGGGAATTCCATGAACCTCCCTGTATCTTCAGGCATGGACTGGGGATCTGCATCTCCCCTGAATCTTTCAGTTTCCAAACCGGAGCCCGGCCCTTTGGCGTAAGTAGTTTTTTTCTTGGTGCCACATCCCCAGATGAGCACAAGCAGGGCACAGGTAAAAAAAATCTTCCTCATACAGTAAGCAAAGGTAAGTTCTTTTTTCTCAAAATGCCATTCATCCCAGTGATCCCTTGAAGTCCGCCCGTATGAATGGCCAGGATTTGCGTCCCTTTTTCAAAGTGTCCCTCCTCCACCATTTTTAGCAGGCCGAACATCATTTTGCCTGTGTATACAGGGTCGAGGGGAATCCCGGTTTGCGCCTTAAAATCATTGATAAAGCCGATCAATTCTCCTGTCACTTTCCCGTATCCCCCGAAATGGAAATCACAGGTGAGGGTCCAGTTGTCATTGGGGGTAAGACCTTCCAGGACCTTGTGAAGAAAATCCCCTTTCAAGGCAGGAAATCCCAGGACTTTTTGCTTTTCAGATGCCGACATGCTTATCCCAGCCAGAGTACCACCGGTTCCCACAGCACAGGCGATGACATCGTATGCCTCATCCCCGGGTTGCAGGATCTCACGGCATCCCCTGATCCCGGGCAGGTTGGTGCCCCCTTCCGGGACAATATAGAAGCGGCCGTATTGGTTTTCAAGATCCAGCAGAAATGCTTTATCCGTCTTTTTTCGGTACGCAGTCCGACTAACAAACTCCAATTGCATGCCCATTTCCGAAGCGTATTTTAGCGTGGGATTGTCCTTCCATGAATCTGCGAGTTCTTCTCCCCGAATGAATCCGATGGATCTCAACCCGTTTTCTGCAGCGGCAAATGCTGTGGCGGGGATGTGGTTGGAATAAGCCCCTCCGAAGGTCAAAAGGGTGTCATGCCGCTGTCTTAGGGCCTCCTCCAGATTGTACTTCAGCTTTCGGCATTTGTTTCCTGAGACGACCGGGTGCAGGAGGTCCTCCCTCCGGATTCGGAGACAGATCCCCGCTTCCTCAAGTAGCGGGAGTTGTATTTCCTGAGTGGGAGTGGTCACGGACGATTCGGTTGTGCCTTCCAAAGATAGTGTGTAAAGGAGAATCTTTTTCTCCTCTGAAGATAAGTGGGGTCTGATTCATACCTGTAGGCTTCCCTTTCAAAACTGAGGTTGCGATAGGCTGTATAAGGACTGAGGTACCTGATGGTCTTAATTAACCATTCCAGCAAATACCATAGATAGAACGGGAGGATGAGGAGTTCCGCCTGCTGTCTTAAGTGAATGCGTTCGTGGTTGATCAGTACCTTATCGCGGCTTAACTCCGGAGTCTTGAGGATGATAAAAGGCCATAGGGTAAGAGCCACATAATTCCTGTAAAAAAAGTATCTGCTGATGATCACCATGAGTATTTCCTTCCTCAGACTCAAAAATAAGGTGTTTTTCTTTGAACGGAACCCGGGCATCCTTGAATATGAGTTAAATGAGAGGATAGTGTTCTAACTCACCTGAGCCAGCAACTGCTTTGCAGGCATGGGATATTAAGATGAAAACCCGTAATTTTGTAAGAGGTTGAATGAACGTTCGAGAGTGAAAAAGATCATACCCCTGGAAGATGGGGATTTTTACCTTTCTGAAGAAGGATATAAAGTATTCACGGAACAATACCTCCTCAAAAGGGGGTATTGTTGTGAAAGTAATTGCAGACACTGTCCGTATGGCTTCGATCCCAGGGTTAAAAGACGCTGACCGGGGATTATTCGGCATGATATTTGAGCGTTTTTTAGTGTTCCTTACCCCTAAAAAACTGTATTTATGAAAAAGAGAATTTTAGTATTACTGCCTCTTGCCTTGCTTGTGCTGGCAAGTTCATGTGTTTCTGTGCGAGTAGTTGCGGACTACGACAGGAATGCAGATTTCAATTCCTACAAGACCTACGCTTTTTACAAGACAGGGATAGACAAGGCCCAGATCTCTGACCTGGACAAGAAAAGGATCCTGAGGGCCATAGAAACGGAAATGGCCAATAAAGGTTTTGTGAAATCAGAAAGACCCGATCTTATGGTGAGCATTTTTACCAAGGAACGCGAACGCGTGGATGTCTACAACAACGCCGGCTGGGGCTGGGGTTGGGGCTGGGGTTGGGGTCCCGGATGGGGCTTCTGGAATCCCTGGATGTGGGGCGGACCCGGATGGGGTAACAATGTGAGTACCCGTACCGAAGGTTCTCTTTACATCGACCTTATCGACGCCAAGACCAAAGAACTTATCTGGCAGGGTCGCGGTGTGGGAACGCTTAGTAACATCGACAACATAGACAAGAAGGAAGCGAGGATTCGGGAATTCGTCTCCGAGATCATGGAGCGGTATCCCCCCAATACTGCACCTTCAAGCTAAAAAATAAAACCGCCTTCAAAGGCGGTTTTTTTATCTCCATATACGCACCGGAAATGCGCGTCAGTACACTCCTGTATCATGGATTTATGCCTGTGATTTCTTACCTTTGAGGGTATATCAAAATTCACTTTATGAGCTACCAGAGCAACCCCATCCTGGATAAATTACCCGAGCATCTGAAGCAATACATAAAACCTCAGAATTACGAGGAGTACACGGCTATAGATCAGGCCGTATGGAGATATGTGATGCGGAAGAATGTGGACTACCTCAGCAAGGTGGCCCATCGTTCTTATGTGGACGGGCTCGCAAAAACCGGGATCTCAATTGACCATATCCCAAACATGTACGGGATGAACCGGATCCTGAAGGAGATCGGATGGGCAGCGGTGGCCGTTGATGGCTTTATTCCCCCTTCGGCCTTTATGGAATTTCAGGCGTATAACGTCCTGGTGATCGCCGGGGATATCCGCCAGCTCGAACACATCGAATACACCCCCGCCCCGGACATCATCCACGAAGGGGCCGGGCATGCACCTATTATAGCAAACCCAGAATATGCAGAATACCTGAGGAGGTTCGGTGAGATTGGGTGCAAAGCGCTTTCCAATGCCAAGGACCATGAATTGTACGAAGCGGTGAGGCACCTGTCCATCATCAAGGAAGCGCCCGGAACGCCAGAGAAGACCATAGAGGAAGCAGAAAAGAAGATAGAGGAACTCCAGAACAATATGGGAGAACCCAGCGAGATCGCTCTCATTCGTAACCTGCACTGGTGGACCGTGGAATACGGGCTGATCGGTACACTGGACCGACCCAAGATCTATGGGGCCGGCCTGCTTTCCTCCATAGGGGAAAGCGCCTGGTGCATGACCGACAAGGTGAAGAAGGTCCCCTATTCGATTGAAGCGGCACACACCTCTTTCGACATTACCAAACCGCAACCCCAATTGTTCGTAACACCTGACTTCGCTTACCTGAGTCAGGTTTTGGAGGAATTTGCCAACACCATGGCTTTGAGAAAAGGCGGACTGGATGGGGTGAAAAAAGTAATCGCCTCCAGGGAACTATGTACGCTGGAACTGAGTACAGGACTGCAGATCTCTGGCTCCTTTACCCGGGTCATCGAACACCAAAATCTTCCCGTCTATATTCAGACCACAGGGCCCACTGCCCTAGCGTACCGTGAGAAGGAACTGGTGGGCCACAGCACCAAAAACCATCCCGAAGGTTTTGGATCACCCATAGGAAAGTTAAAGGGGATCAACCTGGCGATAGAGGATATGAGCCCACGCGACCTGAAGGCGTACAACATTTATGAAGGAGAACGCAAGACCCTTGAATTCGAAGGAGGAATTAAGGTAGAAGGCGAGATCATTACAGGTACCCGTAACCTCCGGGGGGAGATCATTCTGATCACTTTTAAGGATTGTACGGTGACCCATGGGGATACCGTGCTTTTTGAACCTTCCTTTGGCCTGTATCACATGGCTGTGGGAGACAAGATCGTTTCGGCCTTCAATGGCCCGGCCGACCTGTCGAGTTTCGATCTTATCACCCATAAGGTGACAAGCACCACCATCAAACCTGTGATATCCGCTGAGCGAAAGAAACTTCAGCAACTTTATCGGCAGATTCGGGAGTTCAGGGAAGGGAGCAATACGACCATCTCCAGGAACAAGGTATTTAAAGAAATCAGGGAGAACTATCCGGAAGACTGGCTGCTCTCCGTAGAATTGTATGAACTGGCCAGGAATAACAGGGATGAGGATTTTGCAGGTGAAATCCTGGATCACCTTCAGGATGTAAAACAGAGACGGCCTGAAGTAGGTCACCTGATCGATGACGGGATCGGCCTGGTGGATGCCGAAAAAGTGGCCTCATAGTCCGGTGTCAAACGACATAAAAGGATATTCTTTTTTCAGGCCTGCGATTTTCTCTTTAAGATCATTCGCAAACGAGGTATAAGCCTTAGATCCCGGATTAAAAGGCCGATGGTTAAGGCCTTTTTGAATCTCTTCCACGCGCGCCATGATGGGATTTTCTGAAGATTGAATACAGGCTGATCGGAATCGCTCCCAGATATAGTCCACCGCCAGGGCATTGGGGTGCAGCATATCCATCTCGTAAAACCGGTAATCCCTGAGCTCGTCCATCATCAATTCATAGGCCGGAAAATAGGTGACTCCCCCGTCCTGATACATCTCAAGAACTTCATGTAAGGCCACAAAAAGGTGCGACTTGCTTCGCTGGTTCTCTACAAAGCCATCCCTCATATGTCTCACGGGTGAAACCGTTAAGATCACCGAAATCTCAGGATTTGCTTCCAGGACCAGATCCAGGGCTTTTATGAGATCTTGCTGTATCTCCTGAGGGGAGGATAACACCTTGTCGAACTCACGCTGGGGTACCTTATGACAATTCGCCACCCACTGCCCGCTTTCCTTTCGAACATAACCCCAGGCTGTACCCAGTGTCAAGACCAGGTGGGAGACTCGGGAGAGCAACTCGGCTGTGAGGTCCACCTTGCCGTTCAGCTCTTTGAGCATCTCCTCCCGGTTGGCATGGCTCAAATCTGAATGCACTTCATGACAATGCCATCGCTCCATGTGGTAAAAACAATCTTCTGCCTTAAAATATCGTCCTGTCTTTGCCCTTTCCAGGAGATTACAGATCCCCCTGGGATGAAAAAGCGTTCCAAAAGGATTCAGTGTATTCCTGAACTGGTAGTAGGACAATTTACCTCCCATATGGCTCGCAAAACAGGAACCCATCAACAGGGTTTCACTCGAATAGGAAATGGGGTTTGGGTGCTGGGGTATCTTAAGGCGTGTCTGGAGTTCCATGGGATCAGGATATGAGGGTGCGCACCTTATCAAGCGCCTCCTTTAATCCATCGGGATTCTTACCCCCGGCCGTAGCGAAGAAAGGTTGGCCACCACCACCCCCCTGAATGTATTTCCCGAGCTCCCGTACGATCTGTCCGGCGTTCCATCCTTTGGAAGCCGCCAGGTCCTTCGAAATATAACAGCTGAGGAGGGCTTTGCCGTCCTTCTCAGCTCCCAGGAGAAGAAACAGATTCTCTTCCTCCTGCCCTAGTTCGAAGGAAAGGTCTTTCATAGCCCCAGCATCGATGTCCACCTTTCTCGAAAGGAACTTGTAGCCGTTTATCTGTTCCAGCTCCTTTTTGATCTCAGATTTCAGGCCTTTTGCCTTGTCTTTTTGCAAGGCTTCCAACTCTTTTTTCAGCTGGGCATTATCCTCCATGAGGCTTTCGATAGCCTTCACCGGGTCCCCACTGCTTTTTAAATGTGCTTTGATCTCGTCTAGCTGTTCTTCCTTTTCCCGGAAGTATTCCCTGGTCGCATCCGAAGTGATAGCCTCGATCCTGCGCACCCCTGCGGCGATAGCCCCTTCAGAGACGATCTTAAAATGCCAGATCTCGGCCGTGTTTTGCACGTGTGTTCCCCCGCAGAGTTCGATGGAATCACCAAAGCGTATGGTGCGAACCTGATCTCCGTACTTTTCTCCGAACAGGGCGATCGCCCCTTCATTCATAGCCTCCTGCATGGAAACCTTGCGGTTTTCCTGCAAGGGCAAGTGCTCGTGAATGCGTTCATTGACAAAATCCTCTACTCTTTTGAGCTCCTCATTTGTCAGTTTCGCAAAATGTGAGAAATCGAAGCGCAAATGACCTGCATGCACAGCTGAACCTTTTTGTTCCACATGGGAGCCCAGGATCTCTCTCAGGGCCTGGTGTAACAAATGGGTAGCGCTGTGATTCCGGGCAGTCCTGGCCCTGGACTCGGCATCTACCACCGCCGTAAGAGGATCATTAAGGTGTTTGGGGAGGTTTTTCGCGTAGTGTACGATCTCGTTATTCTCCTTTTTGGTATCCAGGATATACACCACATCCCCATTGGGGACCTCCAGATAACCCTTGTCGCCGACCTGGCCACCACCCTCGGGATAAAACGGGGTCTTGTCGAACACCAGTTGGAACTGGGTCCCTTCCTTTTTCGTGGAGATCTTCCGGTACTTCAACAGCCTGACCTCTGCCTTGAGCTGATCATACCCCAGGAATTCCTGTTCCCCATTGGGGTGCACCACCTGCCAGTCGTCTTTAGCCACCTCGGAGGCCGACCTCGACCTCGACTTCTGTTCCTGCATCGCCTTTTCAAAGCCGGCTTCATCCAGGGTATATCCTTTTTCGCTCAGGATCAGGCTTGTCAGGTCTATGGGAAAGCCGAAAGTGTCGTACAACTCAAAGGCCTTCTGCCCGTCTACCTCCTTGTCTTTGGTCTGGGCTATCACCTCATCCAGTAGTATAAGTCCCTGCTCCAGAGTTTTCAGGAAGGAATGCTCCTCTTCCCTGACGACATTCTCGATCAGAGCAGTTTGTTTTTTCAATTCCGGGAATGCAGACCCCATTTGGGTTACCAATACCTTCACCAATTTGTAAAGAAAAGGTTCATGGAGCCCCAAAAAGGTAAATCCATACCTCACGGCCCTTCTCAGGATGCGCCTGATGACGTATCCGGCCCCGCCATTACTGGGCAGCTGCCCGTCTGCTATGGAAAACGCCACCGCCCGGATATGGTCTGCCACGACCCTCATGGCAATGTCTTTTTTGGGATCAGATCCGTAGGTTTCCCCTGTGATAGTCTCTACCTCTTTCAGGATAGGACGGAAGACATCTGTATCGTAATTCGATTTCACTCCCTGCAGGGCCATGCAAAGGCGTTCAAAGCCCATCCCGGTATCTACGTGTTTCTCGGGCAGGGATTCCAGGCTCCCATCGGCCTTGCGGTTGTATTGGATGAAGACCAGGTTCCAGATCTCCACCACTTCGGGGTGATCCTGATTGACGAGACTGGCCCCGGGTATTTTTGATTTTTCTTTTGCTGAACGCAGATCCACATGGATCTCTGAACAGGGCCCGCAGGGTCCCTGGTCGCCCATCTCCCAGAAATTGTCCTTCTTGCTGCCGAGGATGATCCTGTCTTCCGGGACAATAGCCTTCCACAGATCATAGGCTTCCTTGTCGAGCTCCAGCTCGTCGTCTTCACTGCCCTCAAAAACGGAAACATACAGACTGTCCTTGTCGAGTTTGTAGACCTCTGTCAGGAGTTCCCAGGCCCAGGAAATGGCCTCTTTTTTAAAATAATCACCAAAACTCCAGTTGCCCAGCATCTCGAACATGGTATGATGGTAAGTGTCCTTACCCACCTCTTCCAGGTCGTTGTGCTTTCCGCTCACCCTGAGGCATTTCTGGGTATCTGCGATACGGGGGTATTTTGATTTGCTGTTCCCCAGGAAATACTCTTTAAACTGGTTCATCCCGGCATTGGTGAACATCAGGGTGGGATCGTCCTTGATCACCATGGGAGCAGAGGGTACGATTGTGTGGTCCTTACCCTTGAAAAAAGCCAGGAAATTTTCGCGTATCTCGCTGGAAGTCATAGAAAAAGCTAAGGTTTTGGTAATTTTAACGCTTTCTGCAAAACAATTTTTATATTTGTTTGTTTTGATACTTTGGAAGCACAAAAATAGGATAAATTACATTCATGTCTAAAGTTAAGTACTATTACGATCCGGATACGCTTTCCTATCGGAAAATAGAGCTTAAGAAAACCCGACGCTACAGGAACATCTTCCTTTTTATCCTGGGTTCGGCCCTGTTTGGGTTCCTCGGACTCATCTTCCTCCTCAACACGAATATCCTCAACACCCCCAGGGAATTATCCCTTGCCCGCGAACTCAAGAATTACGAACTCAGGTTTGAGCTGCTCAACAAGAAAATGGAGCAGGTTGAGCAGGTATTGGCGAATATTGAAGACCGGGATAACAACATCTACCGCCTGTATTTTGAGGCCAACCCCATTCCGGAAGAACAGAGACGTGCCGGGTTCGGTGGGGTAAATCGCTACAAATCCCTCGAAGGTTTTAATAATTCCGAAATGATCATTGCCACCACGCGCAGACTGGACGTGATCCAGAAGCAAATGGTGATACAGTCCCGTTCTCTGGACGAGATCACAAAACTCGCCGAGGACAAAGAAAAATTGCTGGCGTCCATCCCCGCCATCCAACCGGTAAAAAATGAGGACCTGACCCGCATGGCCTCCGGGTACGGATGGAGGTCAGATCCGTTCACCAAAGCGCGAAAAATGCACTGGGGAATGGATTTTACCGCCCCCAAGGGAGTGCCTATCTACGCCACCGGTGATGGTATCGTTACCCGGGCGGATAATAACGCCTCCGGGTACGGCAAGCATATCAGGGTGGATCACGGTTATGGATATATGTCGCTCTACGCCCACCTGAGCAATTACAACGTCAAAAGAGGGCAGAAAGTGAAGCGGGGCGACCTGATCGGATTTATTGGCAGTACAGGAAGGTCTGAAGCACCCCACCTGCATTACGAGGTCTGGAAAGACGAGGAACGGATCAACCCTATCAACTTCTACTACGGCAGTTTGACAGCTGAAGAATTCGAGAACATGCTGAAATACGCCAACCAAGAGAACCAATCCCTTGACTGATGCATATAGAACTTCCTGAAAAACGGTATTATGGCATTGGCGAAGTAGCCAGGGCCTTTGATGTAAATACCTCCCTGATCCGATTCTGGGAAAAGGAGTTCGACGTGCTTCAGCCAAAAAAGAACGCAAAAGGCAACCGCAAGTTCACCCCTGAGGACGTCAAGAACCTCCACCTGATCTACCACCTGGTAAAAGAGCGGGGCTTTACGTTGGAAGGGGCCAAGATCCACCTGAAGGAAGAGCGAAAGAAAACCCTGTCGAACTTCGAGATCATCCAGAAACTCGAGAAGGTCAAGGCCGAACTGATCAAGATCAAAAACCAGCTCTGATGTAACAATTGGGGCTTTTTTTAGACATACAGATACCTAACTTTAATTCTGAACACTTATGAAAAAATGGTTAATTCCCGTAATTATCCTGGTCGTGGTCGCATTCGGGCTCTACCAGTGGGCAGTAGGATTTAACAACACCGCGGTAGAATATGAGGCCAATGCCAAAACGGCCTGGTCTAACGTGGAAAGCACCTATCAGAGGCGTAATGACCTCATTGGTAACCTGGTGAAAACCGTCCAGGGAGCAGCCGATTTTGAAAGGGGAACGCTTACCGATGTGATCGAGGCGAGGGCCAAAGCCACCTCTACCAACATCGACGTAAATGACCTGACCCCTGAAAAAATGGCCGCTTTCCAGGAAGCACAGACCGGATTGTCGTCAGCTTTGTCCAGGTTACTGGTTACGGTTGAGCGCTATCCCGACCTGAAGGCCAACCAGAACTTCCTCGACCTGCAATCCCAATTGGAGGGCACCGAGAACCGGATCAACGTGGCCAGGGACCGCTACAATGAAGCCGTCAATATCTACGACATCCATACCACCAAATTCCCTAACAAGATTCTCGCCGGCTGGTTCGGCTTTGAGGAAATGGCCCGTTACCAGGCCAGTCCGGGTTCAGAGAATGCCCCTGATGTGAACTTCGAATTCGATTAATCCATGTCCGAATCTAAGGTTGAAGCGTTTTTAACACAGGAAGAGGAACAGGAGATCGTCCGTGCTATCCGCGAGGCGGAGAAGAATACTTCCGGAGAGATCCGGGTGCACATTGAACACCATACCGATTCGGACCACTACGAACGGGCTCAGGAAGTATTCCACGAACTCGAGATGGACAAGACCCGGGATGCCAACGGGGTCCTTATCTATATTGCAGTGTTGGACAGAACCTTTGTGATCTATGGAGACAAGGGTATAAACGAGGTAGTTCCCAAGACCTTTTGGAATGATACAAAAGAGGTCATACAGGCACATTTTAAAAAAGGTGAATTTAAACAGGGGATCGTGGCAGGAATCCTGAAAGCCGGGGAAGAATTAAAAGTACACTTCCCATTTAAAAGCGACGATACAAACGAATTGAGCAATGAGGTATCTAAAAGCTAGTATCCTTCTTCTGTTCCTGTGCATCTTTTCACAGGGTACAGCTCAGTTCACCATTCCGGAGAAACCCGAGCTGCAGACCAGTGTATACGATTATGTCTCCCTGTTGTCTCAGAGCGATCGAAAAGCCCTGGAAGAAAAGCTCATCCGCTACTCAGACACCACCTCCACCCAGATCGTGGTGGCCATCATCGCTTCCACGGAAGGGGAGAACATCAATTATCTGGGTGCCCAATGGGGTCAGAAATGGGGGATCGGGCAGGAGAAAGAGGACAACGGGGTTCTGGTCCTCGTAGCCAATGACGACCGCAAAATAGCCATCAGTACAGGGTACGGGGTGGAAGGCCGGCTCACGGATGCCATGTGCAGCAGGATCATCGACCTGGTCATCGTTCCGGAGTTCAGAAATGGCAATTATGCAAGCGGACTCAACAAAGGGGCCGATGTTATCTTCCAGGTACTGAGTGGAGAGTTCCAGAAAGCGCTGGAGGAGAATACCAATCCCGTAGCCAAGGAAGTAAAGGCCATCTTTGTCCTGATCGTGATCCTCTTCGTGATCTTTATTATCGTCTTGCTGATCATCTACGCCAACCGAAAGAACAAAGGGGGCGGAAAAGGCGGCGGACGCCACAAGGGGCTCGATATCTGGGATGTGATCATCCTCAGCAACATGGGTCGGGGCAGCTATAAAGGCCGGGGTGGCGGCTTCGGAGGTGGCAGCTTTGGAGGCGGAGGTTTCGGCGGCGGCTTCGGTGGCGGAGGTTTCGGCGGTGGCGGGGCCTCTGGGGGATGGTAGGAACGCAACCCCTTTGAGAACCATGACTCTCACTAAAAAGTATGCTTTGGCATTGAGATACTTCTTTATCGGATTCGTTTGCTTCTCTCTTTTGGGCTGCGTGGAAGAAAAAGGTATTGATTGCTCTCTGGTCCTTTGCGCAGCAGGGGATTCCATCAACCTGGAGCTGATCTCCGAAGGCCAGAATGTGATCTCCAACGAAACCTATACCCTGGAAAATATTGAAGTGACAGGGGCCACCACAGAAGAGCTGCAGATAAAGGTATTCCCTAATACTCAGGGAGCGACCACCGGATACCTGGAGATCTCCAGTTTCGACTGGAAGGCGGGTAATTATAACTACACGATCTTTCTTGGGAATGACTTTGAGGTCGACATTTCGGTGACCTTCGGGGTGACTGATTATCCGTGTTGTGGCGACCGGCTGGAAATAAGGGAACTCACTTCTCAGAATGCTATTGTGGAATACAGGGTCAATTCCGGTATCTTCACCATCATTCTGATCTAGGCCTTATTTCTTGCGCATAAAAATGGTCACGGGCACCCCTGTAAAGTCGAAGTGCTCCCTGAGCTTATTTTCAAGAAAGCGCTTGTAGGGATCGCGGACATACTGAGGCAGGTTGCAGAAAAAAGCAAATTGCGGGTAGGGCGTAGGCAACTGGGTGATGTACTTGATCTTTACGTACTTGCCCTTGTAGGCCGGAGGCGGGGTCTGCTCGATGATCGGCAGCAACACATCGTTTAATTTCCTCGTGGGGATCCGCTTGCTGCGGTTCTTATATACTTCCACTGCGGTTTCTATCGCCTTGTAGATCCGTTGCTTAGTCAGGGCAGAAATAAAGACGATCGGGACGTCTGTAAAGGGCTCAATAGCCTGTTTAATGGCTTTGGTGTACTGTTTTACCGATTGTGTGTCCTTCTCCACCAGGTCCCATTTGTTTACCAGGATCACGATGCCTTTGTTGTTGCGCTGCGCCAGCCAGAAGATGTTTTCCACCTGCCCGTCGAAACCCCGGGTGGCATCCAAAAGGAGGATACAGACATCACAGTGTTCGATCGCCCTGATGGACCTCATCACAGAGTAGAATTCGAGGTCTTCCCTTACTTTGGATTTCTTCCGGATCCCTGCCGTATCCACCAGGTTGAACTCAAATCCGAATCGGTTGTAGCGGGTATCTATGCTATCGCGGGTAGTGCCGGCGATATCGGTAACAATGTATCGATCCTCCCCTATTAGGGCATTGATAAAGGACGATTTACCGGCATTGGGCCTGCCCACCACGGCAAACCGGGGCAGTTCACTTTTCTCCTCTATTTTCTCCGGCAGTACTTTTATTAGGTCATCGAGCAACTCCCCGCTACCGCTACCGTTTATGCTGGAGATGGGGTAATATTCTCCCAGCCCCAGGGAATAGAATTCCACGGCATCCTGCAGCCGTTGCGTATTGTCTACCTTGTTCACGGCCAGGAATACGGGTTTTTCCACTTTCCTGAGCAATTTGGCCACGTCCTCGTCCATGCCGGTGATCCCGGTCTCCACATCTACCATAAAAATAACCGCATCAGCCTCCCCAATGGCGAGCTCTACCTGTTTGTCGATCTCCTTTTCAAAGACGTCATCACTGCCGAGTACGTAACCACCCGTATCGATCACGGTAAATTCCCTCCCATTCCAGTCGCTCTTCCCGTAATGACGGTCGCGTGTCACACCGCTCACAGCATCGACGATGGCTTCCCTCCGTTGTATCAGACGGTTGAAGAAGGTCGATTTACCCACATTGGGTCGGCCCACAATGGCCACAATTGCACTCATAGCTAAAAACTTGGGGCAAAGGTAGTATTAATGTATTGACAAACAAGATGAGAAATATCAGAACTCTTATGATCTCAAAAGCTAAAAATTGCACCTAATATTGTAACTTCTCGTTTGATAAAATGACTATGAAACCACTGCCCAATGAGATCGTGTTGCGCCCTCGTTTCAACCTGGAGCGGGGGGAACCCAAGGAGACCCTGCTGGAAGCCTTTGAAGAGTTAGAAGGGGTTCCTTATCACATCAAGCGGATGGACGATCATGTGTTTATTAAATTCAAATCGGATGACGCCCACTTCTGGTCGCCCCAGCTCCACCTGGAGATCCTTGAAGAAGAGAACGGAGGGAGCAGGATATATGGGCTTTTCGGGCCTAACCCTACCCTGTGGACCTTCTTTATGTTCCTCCACTTCGGGGTGGCCACCTTGTTTATCATCTTCGGGATCTGGGCCTACAGCAGTGCCGTCCTGAACAAACCCTATGGGTGGTTGATAGGAGCCATGGGAGGCATGGTGGTCCTCTGGTTTATCTTCTATGCGATGGGAAGGGCCGGGAAGAAAAAGGGGAAACCCCAGATGAAAGAACTCCACACATTCCTGATGAATGTACTGGGAGATAAGGCCAAGGCTCAGGATTGATACCCAAACCTCCGAAGCTGTCTGCTGTCGCTGCGCCAATCCTTGTTGACCTTTACATAGAGCTCAATGTGGACCTGCTTGTCAAAGAATTGCTCCAGGTCCTTGCGCGCCTCTACCCCAACCCTTTTCAGGGCGCTGCCTTTGTGGCCGATGAGTATTCCTTTTTGTGAATTCCGTTCCACCATGATCACGGAGCGAATCCGGATGATCCCCTCTTCCTCCAGGAACTCTTCTGTTTCGATCTCCACGGCATAAGGGATCTCCTTTTTGTAGTGTTTCAGGATCTTTTCACGTATGGTCTCGTTCACAAAAAAGCGCTCAGGCCGATCCGTAAGCTGGTCCTTTGGGAAATAGGGCGGACTCTCAGGGAGCAGTTCAATGATACGCTCAAAAACGTTCTTTACGTTAAAATTGCTCAGGGCCGAAATCGGATGGAGTTCAGCCTTAGGCAATTGTTCCTGCCAGTATTGCACCTGTTCTTCAAGGAGGGCCTGGTCTGCCGTATCGATCTTGTTCAACAAAAGCAGTACCGGGATTTGGCTGTTCTTTATCTTTTCAAAGAAGGCCTCGTCCTTCAACGCCTTTTCACCTATCTCGACCATGTACAGTAGGATATCAGCATCCTCAAAGGCCGATTTCACAAAGTCCATCATGGCGCTCTGCAATTCATAGGCCGGCTTGATGATGCCCGGAGTATCCGAAAGGATCACCTGGAAGTTCTCCCCGTTCACGATCCCCAGGATCCTGTGCCTGGTGGTCTGGGCCTTGGAGGTGATGATGGAGAGTTTCTCCCCTACGAAGGCATTCATGAGGGTAGATTTCCCCACGTTGGGATTGCCAATGATGTTGACGAAACCGGCTTTATGTTTTACGTTGGGCATGTTGGGCAAAATATTTTTTGGCGGCTTTATTCACCCTGGGTGCAAGGTACAACACCGCGATCATATTGGGAATGACCATGAGGGCGTATGAGAGGTCGATCAGGTTCTTGACCAGTTCAAGGGAAGCTACGGCTGCAAAGATGATCATGACCACAAAATACACATTGTACCATTTACCTATCCTCGCATTGGAGAGGAAGGACAAACTCTTTACCCCGTAATAGGAATAGGTAAAGAGGGTGGAAAGGGCAAAGGCGGTGACGATCAGCATCAGGAGCTCATCTCCGTATCCGAAGAGGGTCCTTCGGAAGGCGGTGAGGGTCATGACGATCCCGCTTCCGTCTTCGAGGTATGCTCCACTCAGGATGATGACCACGGCAGTAAAGGTACAGACCATGATGGTGTCGATAAAGGGACCCAGCATGGCCACCAGGCCTTCTTTAATGGGTTCGTCATTCTTGGATTGTCCATGGTACATAGGGGCGCTTCCGAGTCCGGCTTCATTGGAGAACATAGCCCTGCGGATCCCTATGATCACCAGGCCCCAGAACCCACCTGTTACGACAGTATTGAAATTCCAGGCTTCGGTGAGTATCATTTTCAGGGAAGGCCAGATGAGTTCTGAATTCAGGGCCATAACGACGATCACAGAGACCAGGTAGACCAGGACCATAAAGGGTACGATGGCCGAAGCCACCCTGGCGATCTTGGTCAGCCCCCCGAAGATCACAAAGGACGTGATCACCGCAAGCACGATCCCGATCCCAAGTTTCCAGTTGAATTCACTGGTAGCGTACACCGTTTCTACTGGGTCTACCACACTCATAAACGTCTCAGTAAACTGGTTGGCCGTAAAGACCCCCAGGAAGCCAAACAGTCCGCAGATACAGAAAAAGGTGGCCAGGGGTTTGGCCTTTGGGCCTATTCCCTGGGTGATGTAGAACATGGGGCCACCCTGCATCTTCCCTTCGGAGTCGGTACCCCGGTACATGATGGCCAGGCTGCAGGAATAGAATTTGATACACATGCCAAGGAGGGCGGTAACCCAGATCCAGAAGACTACTCCGGGTCCCCCGTCGTGTATGGCGATGGCCACGCCTGAGATGTTCCCGAGGCCTACCGTGGCAGCCACAGCCGCACTTAGGGCCTGGAAGGAACTCACATCACCTTTGGCATTCTTGTCGTCGTATTTCCCGGAGGTTATGGCGATCGCATGCCCAAAGAACCGATAGGGCAAAAACCGAGAATAGAAGACCAGGAAAAGCCCCCCACCGATCAGCAGGATAAACATGGGCCATTCCGTATATGGGATGAGGGCGGAAAGAAAATCGTTGATCGCTTCCATAGAGTTTCTTCGCGTCCGAAGGTAGGTATTTTTACAGGTTTGGCCATCCCGGCGGCTCCAAATAATTCTCCGGGGAAATCTTGATATTGCTAAAAAACCGTTGTATATTTGCCGTCCACATCGCGGGGTAGAGCAGTAGGTAGCTCGTCGGGCTCATAACCCGAAGGTCGCTGGTTCGAGTCCAGTCCCCGCTACAAAGAAAGCCATCAACGAAAGTTGGTGGCTTTTTCTTTGCGGACAAGCGGAACTTGTTCCAGCTTGGGAGCAAAGGAAAAGGAGCAAACTCGCCCTGGCGAGTTTGATGGCTTTCTTTGTAAAGCTACCTCCTTAGGCCCTTTCCGATCCACCGAAGTTTTCAACGAAGGTGGGGAGGAAAGAATCCAATCCCCTTGGCAAAGCAATTTCAATATTGGTTAAACTTGTAGCAAATGAAAAAGCAGCGCCATGCACAGCATGGCGAATGGCTTTCTTTGTACAGCCACCCCCCAGGCCGCTTCCGAACATAGCGAGGAAGCAATCCAGTCCTTTCACAAAGCAATTCCCATCAGAAGGACTTTTCCGTCGCAAAAGCCAGGCTTGT
Organism: Muriicola marianensis; assembly: GCF_014638095.1. Classification (GTDB taxonomy): domain Bacteria; phylum Bacteroidota; class Bacteroidia; order Flavobacteriales; family Flavobacteriaceae; genus Muriicola; species Muriicola marianensis. The sequence continues at coordinate 2,341,725 of NZ_BMFH01000001.1, read as the reverse complement.
CTGAGCTTTGGAGAGGGGAAAAGGAATTGCTGTGCAGCACCCATCCACTTTGGATGTTTCCGAAACGAAGGTGGGGAGGAAAGAATCCAGTCCACAGCATAATTCCGTCCCGATAAATTCTATCTTTATTCCATCATCTCTTTTGCCAACCATGAAACCCAAACCCATCCTAGAAACCCAACGCCTGATCCTGAGGGAACTATGCCCCGAAGATGCAGATGATATGATGCGGCTGCATTCCCACCCCGTAGTGCAGCGATATACGGGGGAAGGGGTCATCACCACACCCGAAAGAATCCGCAATAAGATAGCCGAAAAACAAGCGGATTACCGAAAATACGGCTATGGCCGCTGGGCGACTGTCCTGAAAGAGGGCGACCAGTTCGTAGGCTGGTCTGGTCTGGCCTATCTCCCGGAATTTGACGAAGTTGACGTTGGGTATCGCTTTCTGCCGGAATTTTGGGGACAAGGCCTGGCCACTGAGGCCACGCGGGCCATTTTGACCTATGCTTTCAACGACCTCAAACTGCAACGGATAGTCGCCATTGCGATGAAGGAGAACATCGCCTCCATCAGGGTCATGGAAAAGGCGGGGATGCAGTTCGAGAAGAATGCCCCTTATTTTCCGGACGGGGAAGATCTTGTATGGTACAACATGGTTAAAAAGATATGAGACTTACAAAACTCAGGTGCCTGGAAATACCATACCCTAACTCCCGGAAAAATTGAGTATCATTGGTGACTTAAAATTTTGAATCTCCGATGAACCATACTAAAGTCCTTCTCAGTATAATCCTGCTGTCTATCTTCCTAATTTCCTCCAGCTCCTCTACAGGCAATGAATCCGTTATTGACATCCCAATGGGTGCTGAGACCAGAAACGGATCCGCCAATGACATCACATCTGACCATAAATCGGAGCATCTTGATACGCTCTCCCTGATCTTTTCCGATGAATTCGAATACGAGGGCAGACCGGACCCTGAGAAATGGCACTACCAGGTCGTCGGTCCGGCAAAAGGCCATTGGTTTAACGCAGAAAAACAACATTACACGGCAAGACCGGAAAATTCCTATGTCAGCGACGGCACTCTGAAGATTAGGGCTTTACGTGAAAAATATACTTCTGATGGGATAACTAAATCCTTTACCTCAGCCCGATTGAATTCAAAATTCGCCTTTACCTACGGCCGGGTGGAGGTCAGGGCTAAACTCCCGTCACCCGGGGGTACGTGGCCTGCTATCTGGACTCTGGGCGCCAATATTGACGAGACCGGAAACTATTTTGGGTCTGAATATGGCAGCGTGGGCTGGCCAGCTTGTGGGGAGATCGATATCATGGAACAAAGGGGGTGGGATAAAAACACTTCCCTGGGATACTTCCACTGGGGAAACACCCAAACTGGCGCTTATCAAACAGAGGGATCAACTATCCCTAATCCCGGTTCCACAGAGGAATTCCACCTGTACATTCTGCAATGGGACGAGGAATATATGAGGATCTACGTAGATGATACCCTGGTCCATGAACTGTCTAATACCACAGACAAACCCTATGACAACCCTCATTACCTGCTGCTGAATGTGGCTATGGGGGGTAATCTGGGTGGTGAAATTCCTGCATCCTTTACAGAGGGAATCATGGAAGTGGATTATGTAAGGGTCTATAGCAACTGACAATAAATCTTACGGGCATTAAAAAAAGGATGCCTTTCGGTTCTATATTTTTTGTACCTTAAACCATTATAAACCAATTAAATAACCAACCCATGAGAACACGATTCATTACCCTTGCGGTACTGGGCTTACTCGCCCTCTCTGCTTGCAAACAGGCTGCATCTGAAGAGCAGATGGATGCTGCCGAAGCTCCTGACTACGCTGCCTTCGATTCCAAAGTAGCCATCATCACGGCCTTTTACAAGGCCCACGAAGCCGAAAATCTGGAAACCCTTACCAACCTGCTGGCGGATACCCTTCAATGGAGCCCGCCCCAGTTCAACGGCAACCAATGGTTAGGGAAGGACGACCTGCTGGCTGCCCTGAAGAACTATCACGAGAATTTTGACGACATCAGCTTTACTCCCGGGGTGTCCACACCCAATGCAACCGAAGGTGGCTACTGGTCCGGTTCGGTCTTCCCTGAAGCCACCGCTACCACGGAATCCAACAATATAAGGGTGTATGGTACCTGGAATGCCACCCATACCGCAACCGGCAAGCCCGTAGGTGTCAAATTCTACGCCATCATCTCAGTAAATGATGAGGGTAAGATCGCCGCTGCCTCCGACTACTTTGACGTAAACGGCCTGGCTGTACAGGTTGCAGAGGAATAAATTCCCGTTTAAGACTATAAAATGGCCCCGGTTGGGGCCATTTTCTGTTTATCCTAATTGAAATATGGGTTTCTGCTAATGCGTTTTTTTTTACTTTCACCCTTAAACCGATCACCTAATACATATGATCAAATTTTTCAGACGCATACGTTATAATCTCATCGAGAAAAACAAGGCCGGACAATATTTAAAATACGCCATTGGTGAGATCATCCTGGTGGTCATAGGCATTCTGATCGCCCTTAGTATTAACAACTACAACGAGGACCGTATCCTCAGAAAAAAAGAACAGACCTACCTCAAGAGCCTGCAATCAGAGTTTTTGGTGAGCCAGAAAAAACTGGAAACTCTCATGGAGGTGAACAGGAAGAATTACGAGGCTGCAAAAAAGATCCTTTCCGTGATTGATAAAAATCCTTCCTCTGATCTGGAAGAAACGCTCTCCCAACTGGGATATAATTCCTTCGCTTATGAAATCGCCTATTACCCGAACAACGCCGTTTTGAATGAGATGATCAGTTCCGGTAGCCTTCGGGATATTTCTAACGACGACTTGAGGATTCACCTCGCTTCGTGGAGCTCGTTCCTGGAAAGCATCAAAATACAGGAACAGGATCTGAGATTAGAGCGGGAAAAGATCAGGGATATGTTTCGCAGAAACAACGCCAGCATCAGAACCGTTTTTGATCAAACAGGGATCAGCAACAAGATAATGGGAATAGAGAAATCCGACGTATTTTACAGCAACATGGAGATGTTTAGAAGCCGTGAATTTGAGAACAACATTCTCACCTTTATCATTACGAGTATCAGTGTAGAGGGAGAGCACTACATGCCCCTGCTGGAAAAGATCAAGACAATACGTTCGCTGATCGACTTTGAAGTAGATTCTTAAGTCAAAAAAGAGCACAAAAAATGGCCCCAAAAGGGGCCATTTTCCATATATATCGATGCTGAGATCTAGGCCAGATCAAAACGGTCGAGGTTCATCACCTTGTTCCATGCCTTGACGAAATCCTTTACGAATTTCTCATTGGCATCATCACAGGCGTATACTTCGGCCAGGGCACGCAGTTCGGTGTTGGAACCAAAGATCAGGTCGACCCGTGTTCCGGTCCACTTCTTCTCTCCCGTACTGCGGTCCTTGCTTTCGAAGACCTCCTGGTCTGCATCCACCGCCTTCCATTCATTGCTCATGTCGAGCAGGTTCACGAAGAAGTCGTTGCTCAACGTTCCCGGCCTTTTGGTGAATACTCCGTGGGCAGAGCCGTCATAATTTGCATTCAGGGTTCTCATTCCCCCTACGAGTACTGTCATCTCAGGGGCAGTAAGGGTCAGCAGTTGTGCCCTGTCTACCAGCATATCTTCCGTAGAAACGGATGATTTGATTTTGCGGTAGTTCCTGAATCCATCTGCCATTGGTTCCAATACATCGAAGGCTTCTGCATCGGTCATCTCTGCAGTTGCGTCTGTTCTACCCGGTGTGAATGGCACTTTGATATCCTGACCCCCATCCTTGGCGGCCTTTTCCACTGCGGCACATCCTCCGAGGACGATTAAGTCTGCCAGAGATACTTTTTTGTTTCCTTTCTGAGCTCCGTTGAAATCAGACTGCACCTTTGTAAGGGTGTCCAGAACTTTTCCGAGTTGAACCGGGTTGTTGACTTCCCAACCTACCTGAGGCTCAAGTCGAATTCTGGCGCCATTCGCCCCACCGCGCATATCGGATCCCCTGAAAGTGGAAGCAGAAGCCCAGGCAGTTCGCACCAGGTCTGAAACAGAAAGGCCAGTGGCGAGGATCGTCTTTTTCAACCCTGCAATGTCCTTCTCATCGATGAGCTCGTGGTCTACTGCGGGGACAGGATCCTGCCATACCAGATCCTCTTTGGGGACTTCAGATCCCAGGTATCTCGCTTTCGGCCCCATATCCCTGTGTGTCAGTTTGAACCAGGCTTTTTGGTAGGCCTCCTTGAATTCTTCCGGATTCTCCAGGAAGTGGCGGGAGATCTTTTCATAAGCCGGATCCATCCTCAGGGAAAGGTCGGTCACCAGCATGAAGGGTGCGTGTTTCTTATTTGGGTCGTGGGCATCCGGTACCGTTCCGGCACCCGCTCCGTCCTTGGGCTGGTACTGCCATGCCCCGGCCGGGCTCTTGGTGAGTTCCCACTCGTATTTGAATAAATTTTCCAGGTATTTGTGGCTCCACTTGACGGGAGTATCTGTCCAGGCTCCTTCGAGTCCGCTGGTAATGGTATCCGAACCTTTTCCACTCTTGAAATTGCTCTTCCATCCCAGGCTTTGCAACTCGATGGGTGCTCCGGCAGGTTCTGCCTCAAGGAATTCTGAGTCCTTGGCAGCCCCGTGTGTCTTTCCAAAGGTATGTCCCCCTGCGATCAGAGCCACGGTCTCGTAGTCGTTCATGGCCATACGACCGAAGGTCTCACGGATATCGTGTGCTGCAGCTACAGGGTCTGGATTTGCATTGGGACCTTCAGGGTTTACGTATATGAGGCCCATGTGTGCGGCTCCCATCTGTCTTTCCAGTTCTCCTTTTTCATTGTAGCGTTCTTTATTGCCGAGCCATTCGGTCTCAGATCCCCAGTAGATATCCTCTTCCGGCTGGTAGATATCTTCCCGGCCGCCTGCAAAGCCGTACATGGGGAGTCCCATGGATTCGTGGGCCACGTTCCCCGCGAGGATCAGCAGGTCTGCCCAGGAGAGTTTTTTTCCGTATTTCTTCTTGATAGGCCACAACAGTACCCTGGCTTTGTCCAGGTTAGCATTATCGGGCCAGCTGTTCAGGGGAGCAAAGCGCTGAGCCCCTGTGCCTCCACCGCCTCGACCGTCAGAGATTCGGTAGGTACCCGCGGCATGCCAGGCCATACGAATAAAGAAAGGTCCGTAGTGTCCGTAGTCTGCAGGCCACCAGTCTTTGGAGTCCGTCATAAGGTCTGTAAGATCCTTTTTAACAGCCTTAAGATCAAGGCTTTTAAACTCCTTTGCGTAGTCGAAATCCTTTTCCATAGGATTTACGCGTTCAGAGTGTTGCCTGAGGATGTTCAGGTTGAGAGAGTTGGGCCACCAGTCTCTGTTGGTTGTCCCGCCTCCGGCCACCTGCTGCAGTTCCCCGTTAAGGAAAGGGCACTTACTTTCATCATTCGCACGGTAGGTTGAACCGTTGGATGATCCAGTTCTGTCTTTTAAGTCTTCCATGGTGTCGTAATTAGGTTTATTAAGAGCGTTCGTTTTGAATTTCTCAAGTTCCTCAAAGTTACCAAATGAATTCCTATGATCCGGAAGGTTTGTATCGATATAAACTATGGCTCATGTAGTTTTCCGATCTTCTCTCAGGGTGGGGTACTCAAAGGTATTCCGAAGCGAATTATTCAACTGATATAAGATTATCTCTGTATCTTTTGAGGAGTAACAAATCTACCTCAGATCGATGGTATCGAAAACTTCATCAAAGACCTATATAGCCCTTCTGAGAGGCATCAACGTGGGAGGTCACCACAAGATGCCTATGGCCCAATTAAAAAAGGAAATGCAAAATATGGGGTATACAGGAGTTATAACTATTTTGAATTCGGGTAATGTGATTTTCCTGTCAGACAATCACGATACTGCAAGTATTCAGGATCACATCTCCTCTCACCTGAGGGAGGTGTTTGCTTTTGAGATACCCACACAAGTTTTGGATGCCGAAATTCTTAAGGGTATGTCCAAAACAGAACCCTTCCGAGACGAGGAGTTGAACGAAAAGACCCGCTGTTACGTTACGTTCCTCGGCAATACGGTCAAAGATACAAATGAATACCCCATGAGCAGCGAGGACGGATCTTTTAAAATCCTGAGGCAGAGTGGGCAAGTTCTTTATAGCATACTGGATCTCAACAAGAGCGATACGCCAAAAGCAATGGCCCTGGTCGAAAGAATTTATGGAAAAGGGGTCACGACCAGGAATTGGAAAACCATTCAACGGATCGCAAAGAAGCTCAGTTCAGATAGCAAATAAAATAAGAGTAAAGCTGAAATCTTCAGAATTCTCAAAAGGCATCTATGTTCAGAATAACAGAAATAAAGGAGAAGCATCTGTGGATAGCAGTTATGGTGGTTTATCTGACGATCCTGTCCACCCTCTTTATAGGTCAGCCTCTGGCTAATGAACTGAGAGACCAGAATGTTCAGGCAGTGATATTTTTATCGGGTATGTTGTTGGTTGCCGTGGCTGTGCTGCTGCACGGATTGATCCGGAGACCCGGTGCAGTAGAATACGCCTTTCTGATCGGTATAGCAGCGGTCTATGTCATGTTCTTTTTCAGGCTGGGTGCTCCTGAACGCAGCCACCTTATCGAATACAGCGTACTTGCCGTACTTCTGCACAAGGCATTCGGAAAAAGATACGCAACAGAAAACAGGATTTGGAAGCCCGCTATTACCGCCTGGATTTGCGGCGTATTGCTGGGTGCCCTGGATGAAGGGATACAGTTCTTCCTGCCCAACAGAGTATTCGACCCCCAGGACATCGCCTTTAACAGCATAGCCGTGACCATGGCCATTACCACCTCCGTAGCACTTTTCCTGCTGAGAAATTTTCTCAAAAAAAAGGCGGTTAGGTAGGTCGGGCGAATCTAAATGATAAGTACATTTAATCAGGTCATCCATTATCCCCAATATTATGATCCACCCTGATACGGAACTGCGATTTATAAATAAGACCATAGGCTACGGCGTGGTGGCCACCAGGGATATCCCGGCCGGCACCATTACCTGGGTACTGGATGCGCTCGACAGGGAGTTCACCTCTGCACAATACGAAAAGATGCCTCCCATCTACAAGACTATCCTTGACACCTACACCTACAGGAATAATAAGGGACATTATGTCCTTTGCTGGGATCTGGGGCGCTACGTCAACCACAGTTTCAGGTCGAATTGCCTCTCCACCGCCTACGAATTCGAGATCGCCATCCGCGACATCAAAAAAGGGGAACAACTCACAGATGATTACGGATATTTGAACTTACAGGAACCTTTCACGGGAGTGGATGAAGGTACAGATCGGAAAGTGGTATTTCCGGATGATCTTTTGCGTTACCACGAGGTATGGGATGCCGAACTTCGCAAGGTTTTTAACCTGATATCTGAAAAGAAACAACCCCTCAGGGCTTTGGTTAATGATTCTACCTGGAAGACCGTCGAAGACATCATCGGCGGAAAAAAAGAGATGGATTCCATACTTTTGAATTATTACCGCGGGAAATAAATACACTCCCGGCGTCTTAAAAAACTTCGCTTAAGAAAGAACGGGTCTTTTTTAGAGTGGGTTGGAAACGGCTTTTTTATGTCGAATAAACAGACTTCCTTCATCGCAAAGAACCTCGAGGACCTCCACTTTGGGGGAAACTGGACCGCCGTCAACCTGCAGGGTGCCCTGGAAGGACTCACCTGGGAAGAGGCCCATCAGAAAATAGCCTCCTTGCACTCCATTTCAGAGTTGGTCTACCATATCAATTATTTTATCAAGGTGGTGAACCGGGTATTGCAGGGGCAGCCCCTGGAAGGAAAAGATGCTGTAAGCTTTGACGTCCCTGAAATCAACTCACGGGAAGGCTGGAATGTTTTTCTCGAAGAGGTCTGGGAGGATGCCCGGACCTTTGGCCGACTGGCCCGAAACCTGTCCGATAAAAAGCTGGACGAGATCTTTTCAGACCCGAAGTACGGCTCCTATGAACGTAATCTCTACGGGTTGGTAGAACACAGCCATTACCATCTCGGACAGATCGTCCTGATCAGAAAACTCCTGAAAGAAAGGAAGTTCTGACACCGGAACCCTCATAAATGTTATTACCGTTTAGGATAAAATCCCTAATTTTAACAAAAGGGGTTGGGAAGATCCTGCCCTGAATCAGTCAACAACAAAAACCAACCACCATGAATCCCATCTTCAGGAATATTTTAGCTGTTATCGCGGGACTGGTCATAGGCAGCGCCGTAAACATGTTCTTTATCTCCCTGAACGGCAGGGTTATCTCCCTGCCCGAAGGAGCCGATGTAAGTACCATGGAAGGACTTGCCGAGAGTATGTCGCTCTTTGAACCCAAGCACTTTATCTTCCCATTCCTGGCACATGCCATAGGGACGTTCGTCGGGGCGTATTTCGCCGCCAGGATAGCCGCCAACAGGAAAATGCTGTTCGCCATGGTCATAGGGGTGGCTTTTCTTGCGGGAGGGATCATCAACGTGATCAATCTGCCGGCTCCGGGCTGGTTCTCGACCCTCGACCTCGTCCTGGCCTATATCCCAATGGGTTGGTTAGGCGGAAAATTAGGCAGCAGAATATCAAAAAAATGAAGTCTGAAACTCGTTCTCCAGGTCATTCATTATCTCAGGTCAGATATCAAATGATCCTATCAAAATCGAGCTCCAACGAACCTTTCATCATATATAAACCTAAAAACCAACACACCGATGTCTGAAACCAAGAAATCAAAATCAGCCTGGGAGATCACCCAGTCCATCATTTTGCTCCTCACCCCTGTCCTTGTCGCCGTAATGGGATATTTCTTTAACAGGAGCCTCACCCAGATCGAAAGTCAGATCGCCAATGTTTCTGCCATGCAACCCTTTATGGAAATGATCGCAGATAAGGATATTACCACCTCCAAGATGGGTGCCTATGCCATTTATATGTTAAAAAAAGACGATGATCCCCAGATCGCGGCCCAGATGATCCTCGCCCCGGGAAAGCCCCATTTGATGGACGTCCTGGTCGATATAGGCACAAGGGACACAGCGATCAAAAACGTAGTAAATCGGGTGCTTGAAAACATCGACCTGAATCCCGGAGATTCAGTTCAACTATCCCATCTCTCTGATATTCAGAGAAACGCCTTACAGATCATCGATAAGATCGATGAACAAACCGCTAATGCCACTGAATTCGCCACAACTAATGAAGAGCAAAAAATCGCGGCTGTCGACTGGCTCTACCTCGGAAACTTTACACCCGGGTTGACCAGCGACCGGATCATTGCGGGTACTCCCAAAGAAGGAGAGACCTATGATCTGATCAAAGGGGCCAATGTCAGGGCAGACAAACCCAGAAAGGAAAATAATTACAGATTGCCGCAATTCGTAAGGGTTGCCAAAAAAGGAAGTAAAATTAAAATAGACACCCTTACAACGGATAAGAAAAATCACAAGTGGGCCAGGGTGTATTTTGTGCAAGAATGACCTGAGACGAATGCTCAAACCGGTCGCCATTTATTATTTGATTCAGGAGCCTCTTTATCCATAAACAGCTTTTTTATAATAATCCTCATTTCAATGCTATGAAAAAAGTTCTGATCTTAAACGCCCTTATCTGGGCAGCGGTCATTCTGCTGGCCTCTTCCCTTGTCGGGGATCATCCTCAATACCAGATCCTGATCGGTGTACTGGCCGTTGGGTTTACCCTTCAAAACGGATTTACATATGCCTTTCTGAAGGACAAAAACTAACATGTCATTCGCGCGCTTCAAATCGATATTGTCAATAGGCTGCCCTGCTTTATTCCTGTTGCTTTCCCTCTCTTGCTTCTCTCAGGCGACACCCTATGTCAACCCCAACGTCAGGGCTTCGGAATCCTTATCCGGATATTGGAAATATATAGTGGACCCCTATGAAAATGGCTATTACAATTACAGGCTGGAACCGTTCGAGGAGCAGGAAGATACATCCAGGAATGCCTTTTTTACCGATAGCAAACCCCGAGATCGGTCAGAACTTATCGAATACGACTTCGATCTCAGTGACAGCATTTATGTTCCCGGCGACTGGAATACACAAAAAGAGAAACTATTCTTTTACGAAGGAACTGTCTGGTATCGGAGGCTTTTCAATTCCACTATAAAGGATCCTGCGAATCGTGTTTTTCTTTCCTTTGGTGCAGCCAATTACAAGGCTGACGTATATCTGAACGGCCAGAAACTTGGGAGTCATACCGGAGGTTTCACCCCATTTTCCTTTGAAATTACTTCCCTGTTGAAGGATACTGTCAATTCCCTGGTTGTAAAGGTTGACAACAAACGCCTGAAAGACGGGGTGCCTACGGTAAATACCGACTGGTGGAATTACGGGGGCATCACAAGGGATGTAAACCTATTGGAAACTCCTTCCACATTCATAGAGGGCTTTAGCATACAACTGGAGCGCGACGATCCGGGGCATATTGTCGGCCTGGTACAGTTGAACGGTATAGACCGGTCCGGGTCAGAAGTAGAAGTACACATTCCCGAACTCGGTAAGTCGGTACTCTTAAAGACCGATGAAAAAGGCAAAGCATCTTTTCGTACTTCTGTTGATTCACTCAGGCTGTGGTCTGTAAATGACCCTAAACTTTATAAAGTTATTTTCAATACAAAGGAGGACACCATAACAGACATGGTCGGATTTCGAACCATTACTGTAAAAGGAAGGGATATACTATTGAATGACCGTCCTGTCTTCCTAAAAGGAATTTCCATTCATGAGGAGAGTCCCATCAGGGGAGGCCGTGCGCATTCCAAAGCAGACGCCAGGCAGTTATTGGGTTGGGCAAAAGAGCTGGGATGCAATTTTGTGCGCCTTGCACATTATCCTCACAACGAACACATGGTCAGGCTCGCAGATTCACTTGGCATTCTTGTCTGGGAGGAAATTCCGGTCTACTGGACTATCTCCTGGGAAAATGAGGCTACCTATGAGAACGCCGCCAACCAGTTACAGGAACTCATCAGGAGGGACAGAAACCGGGCATCTGTCATTATCTGGTCCATGGCCAATGAAACACCCACAAGCAATGCGAGGAACCGTTTCCTGACAGATCTGGCCGAACTGACGAGATCGCTGGACCCGACACGCCTGATCAGTGCAGCACTTGAACAGAGTTCATATCAGGGAGATCCCTGGGTCAGGACGATTGAGGACGATTTTGCCCGGGTAACCGACATTTTAAGCTTTAATCAGTACATCGGCTGGTATGACGGCCTTCCGGACAAAGCCGAAAAAATAAGCTGGAAGATCCAACAGAATAAACCTGTGTTCATATCCGAATTCGGTGGCGGGGCGAAACAAGGATATTTTGGAGACAAACACACCCGTTGGACAGAAGATTACCAGGAATACCTCTATGAAGAAAACATCAAAATGCTTAGCTCTATTGAACAATTGAGGGGCATGTCTCCCTGGATCCTTGTAGACTTCAGGTCGCCACGCAGGATGCTCCCTAAAATCCAGGATGGCTGGAACCGAAAAGGGCTGATCTCTGAGGAGGGCATAAAAAAGAAAGCTTTCTACACCCTGCAAAAATATTACCTGTCAAAAGAATAAGTCCATGGACCTCGCAGCCCAGATCGTCACGGCATTTTTCGGCCTCTTCCTGATTGCAGTGGGTTTTATGATGCTCGTATCCCCCACCCTCGTGTGGCGAATCCTCAGCAAGGCCGGGAGCACCCCTTTGATCAATTACGGGGAACTCATCCTTCGGATGATCCCTGCAGCCGGACTCATCCTTTGTGCACCTGAATCACGGTTTCCTGTGATTTTTGAATGGCTGGGGTGGTTTATGCTGGGGACTTCCGCAGTGCTGATCCTGCTTCCCAGGCGCTGGCACCACGCCTACGCCAAAAAATGCGCGGCCCTCTTACCCCCGCCGGCAATCCGATTGCTGACGCCATTATCCTTCGCTTTTGGGGGATTCGTGCTATATGCCCTGCTCTGATCTTACTGGGCGTCTTTGATGATCTCTTCTACCACTTCTGGATTCAGCAATGTACTGATATCCCCGAGGTTAGAGGTATCATTCGCTGCGATCTTCCTGAGGATCCTCCTCATGATCTTCCCGCTCCTGGTCTTGGGCAATCCGGGTACGAATTGGATCTTATCCAGTTTGGCGATCGGGCCGATATGCTCGGCGATCTGCTGATTGATCTCTTTTTTCAAATTCTCCCTGTCCCGGGCTTCCCCAACTTCTTTCAGGATCACAAAGCCGTAAAGCGCATTCCCTTTAACTTCATGCGGGAATCCTACTATAGCAGATTCAGAGACGGCCTGGTGCTCGTTGATGGCATCTTCTATGGGTGCTGTTCCCAGGTTATGTCCGGAGACGATGATCACATCGTCAACCCTTCCCGTAATCCTGTAGTATCCCACGGCATTCCGCATTGCGCCGTCACCTGTGAAGTACATATTCTTAAAAGCCGAAAAATAGGTGTCGTAATACCGCTTATGGTCCCCCCATATCGTTCGGGCCATGGAAGGCCAGGGGAATTTAATGCAAAGCCTCCCCTCGACCTGGTTCCCCTTGATCTCATTGCCTTTATCATCCATGAGGGCCGGCTGCACCCCAATAAAGGGCAAGGTAGCATAGGTAGGTGTCGTGGGAGTTACATAAGGGATGGGAGAGATCATGATGCCACCGGTCTCGGTCTGCCACCAGGTGTCTACGATCGGACTCTTATTCTTTCCGATGTTGTTGTTATACCAGTTCCATGCCTCCTCATTGATAGGCTCCCCTACCGTTCCCAGTACCTTGATGGAAGACAGGTCGTATTTCTCCACGTAATCAAGGCTTTCCTTGGCCAGGGCGCGAATCGCCGTCGGAGCGGTATAGAATTGATTGACCTTGTGTTTGGCCACCACCTCCCAGAATCGTCCGTGATCGGGATAGGTAGGCACCCCTTCAAACATAACCGTTGTAGCTCCGTTGGCCAGGGGCCCATATACGATATAGGAATGTCCTGTGATCCAACCGATGTCTGCCGTGCACCAGTAAATGTCTTCCTCTCTGTACCTGAATATATTTTTAAAAGTGTAGGCTGTGAATACCATATATCCGCCGGAACTGTGCACCATACCCTTGGGTTTACCGGTTGATCCCGAAGTGTAGAGGATAAACAGGGGGTCTTCGGCATCCATGATCTCCGGTTTGCATTCATCTTTGGCCTTCTCCAGCAGAGGTTCTATCCAATGGTCCCTTCCTTTTACCATTTCCACTTCTCCCCCCGTGCGATTAACCACAAGAACAGTCTTCACCCCTTTGCAGTCCTTCAGGCTCTGATCTACGATACCTTTGAGATCCAGGGTCTTTGCTCCACGGTAAGAACCGTCGGAAGTGATCACCGTCCTGCAGTCACAGTCGTTTATCCTCGCAGCCAGTGCCTGGGAAGAAAAGCCGGCAAAGACCACAGAATGTATGGCACCTATTCGTGCGCAGGCCAGGACCGAAATAGCCAGCTCAGGGATCATAGGCAGATATATACAGACCCTGTCCCCTTTTTTTACTCCCTGGGATTTCAGGACATTGGCAAAACGGCATACGCGTTTATGCAATTCGTTGTAAGAAATATGCTGGGCTTTCTCTTCAGGGTCGTTAGGTTCGAAAAGGATCGCGGTCTTCTCCCCCCTTATGGCGAGGTGCCTGTCCAGACAATTTTCTGTGATATTCAATTTTGCCCCTTCAAACCAAGTCACTTCAGGCTTGGAAAAATCCCATCTCATGACCCGCTTCCAGCGTTTTCTCCATAAGAAATGTTCTTCTGCGATCTCCTCCCAGAAATTCTCGGGTTCTCTTACCGATTTTCTGTAAAGCTGGAAATACTCTTCTAGGTTTTTGATACTGTAATTACTCATAGGATCATTTTTAATGCGGACTGGCTTCTCCGGCCCCTTTTGGCAGACGTATGTTCTCCACAATCTCCTGAACCTCTTCGGGCGGATCACGGAAGAAGGCCGAAACAGAGAGGGAGACTATAAAATTAAGCAACATTGCCACGGTTCCAAAGCCTTCAGGAGAGATTCCAAACCACCAGTCTTCAGATGTTCCTCCTCCGAACATGTCGAATTTGAATCTAAGCATGTAATAGAGCATCGCTCCAATGCCTACCACCATACCGGCCGTGGCCCCTTCCTTGTTCATCTTTTTATAAAAGATCCCCAGAATGATGGCCGGAAAAAAGGAAGCTGCTGCAAGGCCAAAGGCCAGAGCTACCGTAGCTGCCACAAAATCAGGCGGATTGATACCAAAATATCCAGCGATACACACGGCGATCACAGCAGAGATACGTGCCAGGACGAGCTCGCTTCGGTCCGAGATATCCGGTTTCCATTGTTTTTTGATCAGGTCGTGGGAGATGGCCGTAGAGATAACCAGCAGTAACCCCGCTGCTGTTGAAAGGGCCGCAGCCAGGCCTCCGGCAGCCACAAGGGCAATCACCCAGTTGGGCAGGTCGGCAATTTCGGGGTTGGCCAGCACAGTGATGTCCGGATCCACAGTCAACTCATTAATTTCTGCATCCCCCGTGTATTGAATTAGGCCGTCCTGATTCTTGTCCTCGAAGAGGATAAGTCCGGTCGTTTCCCATTTTCGAAACCATTCGGGCATGGCTTCATAGGGCTGACCACTCACAGTTTCCAGGAGGTTGGTCCTGGCGAAGACAGCTACAGCCGGGGCAGTTGTATACAGGATTGCAATAAAAAGCAGGGCATAACCCGCAGATTTTCTCGCGTCCCTCACCTTGGGCACTGTAAAGAACCTGACGATGACATGGGGCAATCCCGCTGTACCCACCATAAGGGCTGCCGTGATACAGAGGATGTCGAGGGTCGACTTGGATCCATCCGTATAAGCTGTAAAACCAAGGGCTTCTGAAAGTCCATCCAGTTTGTCGAGGAGGTAAGTCTCCTCACCCAGTACCTGGGAACCCATCCCCAGCTGGGGTACAGGATTGCCTGTCATCTGGATGGAGATAAAGATGGCCGGGACCATAAAGGCGAAGATCAGGACACAGTATTGGGCAACCTGGGTATAGGTGATCCCCTTCATACCCCCCAGTACGGCATAGAATAAAACGATCAGCATCCCGATGATCACCCCTGTATCTATGGGTACTTCCAGGAATCTCGAGAAGACCAGGCCTACCCCTCTCATCTGCCCGGCCACATAGGTAAAAGAGACCATGAGAGCACAGAAAACCGCCACCGTCCTGGTGATATTGGAATAGTACCTGTCGCCAATAAAATCGGGCACTGTGAATTTGCCGAATTTTCTGAGATAAGGAGCCAGAAGGAGGGCGAGGAGGACGTATCCACCCGTCCACCCCATCAGGTATACCGATCCGTCATAGCCGGTAAATGAGAGCAGTCCGGCCATCCCCAGAAAGGAAGCAGCAGACATCCAGTCGGCCGCAGTTGCCAGTCCGTTGGCCAGGGGCGGGACATGGCCTCCTGCGATGTAAAAATCGCTGGTGGAATTGGCACGGGACCAGATGGCGATCCCGATGTAAAGGGAAAAGGATATGACCACAAGGAGCAACGTCCAGCTCTGTACGTCCATACTCAAAGCGTTAAATCGGGATTAATCCTCGTCATCGTATCCGAATTTCTTGTCGAGTTTATTCATCAGACGGACATAGATAAAGATGAGGAGTACAAAGACGTAGATGGATCCTTGCTGGGCAAACCAGAACCCAAGGCCAAAGCCACCTATTTTAATGGTATTCAATACATCTTTGAAGAGGACACCGGCGCCGAATGATACCAGGAACCAAATGGCCAGGAGCACGATAAGATACCTGAGGTTCTGCCTCCAGTAGGCCCTGGCGTTATGTTGAGGTTTCTCCATTGTCCCTTATGCAAGGAACAAAATACTAAATTCCGCGGGAATTAAAAGCAGTAAGGGTCTGCTGGAGGGGTCGATCTTATCATTGACCAAGTGGCTGGGCATCGAACTGGCTGAGTTCGTGATCCTCGCAGATCACATTGAACTCTATAGGGTTACAACACACCTCGCAATCCTCTACATAGGACTGCTGTGACACGGAGGTGTCCAGGAGGACGGAGATCTCCTCCCAGCAATACGGGCATTGGAAAAAGTGTTCGTACATCCTAATACTACAATTCTATGTTCAGTAGCTGTCCGGTGAGTTGAAGGAGCTGCAGCTCGGCGAGTTTTGCGTCGTATTTGGATAGGTTTTTATTTGTCTGCGCATTGAGCAGGTTGATCTGAGCCTGCCTGAATTCTATGGAGGTGATGCGCCCCAGCTGGAACTGTTCCCTGGATCGGGCAAAATTGTTCTCATTGGTGATCACATTCTGTTCCTGAATGGCATAGATCGCCAGGCGGTTCTCATAGATCTGAAGGGCATTGAGGATATCCCGGTCTACCTCCAGTTCGATCTGCTTCTTAAGCAAGTCCTGGTTCTCAAAGGCGATCTTGGCGTTCTTTACCCTCACAGCTGTGCTTCCTCCGTCAAAGAGGTTCCAGGTGAGTCGCGCCCCGAGGTTGAGGTTGAAGGTTGTGTTATTCGTTCCGGGGAAGAAGGCAGAAGGCGGATTCTGGTTCAGGTTCCACCCATAGGAGCCGCTCAGCCCTACGGTAGGTAAATAACCGCTCCTGCTTACCTTGATATCGTATTCGTTGATCTTCAGGTTCTTTTCCGTCTGCAACAAGGCCACGTTATTCTCTTTGGCTGAGGCTATGAATTCATCCAGCGCAAGCCTGGGAATAAAATTGACCACCGTGTCCACGGCAAAGGTCTCATTGAGGTTTTGGTTCAGCACTACATTGAGGTCTCTCTTGGCATTTGCGAGTTGTTGCTTGGCATTTAAAAGGTTGATACTGTCGTTGGTCACATCCACCTGGGCGTTCAGGATATCCAGCTTGGTATTCTGTCCGTATTCGAAGGAGTATTCAGCCCTAGTGATCCGGTCCCTGGAGATCTCCAGTGCCTGTTTAAAGACATTGACGTTCTCGGTTAGACGGGCCACCTCAAAATACACGCTAAACAGCTGCAGCATCGTATTTTCAATAGTCTCCCTGGCCTGGAGTTCGGTAAGCTCGTATTGTTCCTGAAGGCTTTTATAGTTGTAGAGCCTTCCGAGACCGTCAAAGAGTGTATAATCGAGAGTTACCCCGGTATTGTACCGCTGCGCTTCAGCCTTGTTGAGTTCAAAATCCGGCCTGGGCTGACCGTTCTCATCGAGCTGGCCGGGGAATTCAACCGTGATATCATCCCTGTTATAGGTGGCTCCTGCATTGGCCGTCAGGGACGGCAGAAACCCGGAATTCAGGATACTCTGGTTGTTTTCAGCGATTTTGACCTGGTTCCTGGCCACCTTTATCCCAAAATTGTTCTCAAGGGCCAGGGTCATGGCCTCCTGTTTTGAGAGGATGGGTTCTTGTGTAAATCCGGTAAATATTCCAAGGGAAAAGACCAGGAATAGGAGTGTAGGGTAACTTCTTCTCATGAATCGGTGTCTTCTAAATGGACCGTTTCTTTCAGGCTTTTCTTTTTGTCATTCCGACGTATTTGAGAGGTATGACCGTTGGTGGCCACTTCTAATTTCTCCTTGAGCTTGGCCTCCTGCTTCTGCTCTTTGATCACCCTCTCCACTGCTTCTTTGTTCAGCCTTTCTCCTGTTTTCAGCCAGGCGATATTTCCTTTGGCCGTATTGATGGCCGATAACAACAGGGGCAGCATCAGCAGTGTCAAAATGGTCGCAATCCCGATCCCGTAGGAAATTGAGATGGCCATGGGCTTTAGGAACTGTGCCTGCCGGCTCTTTTCCAGCAGCAGGGGCGCAAGCCCCGCGATCGTAGTCAAAGATGTCAGGAAGATGGCCCTGAAGCGGGATTTTCCGGCTTCGTACAGGGCGTCGTCAAAATTCATCCCCTGTCTCAGGTAACCGTTGAATTTCCCGATGAGCACCAGGCCGTCGTTCACCATGATCCCTATCAGTGCAATAATCCCCAGTGCAGAGAGCACGTTGATGGGGAACCCGTGAATATAATGCCCCCAGGCGACCCCGATCACGCTGAAAGGGATCATGGAGAGCAGGATCACAGGCTGACTGTAAGATCTGAAGGTAAACGCGATCACAGCAAAGATCAAGAACAGGACCACCGGAAACACCTTGTTGGCCGATCGAGAAAGTTTTTGAGCTTCACGGTTCTGTCCTTCATAGGACACGGAAAGGGTAGGATACTTGGCGAGCAAGCCCGGGATGAAATTTTGCTGCACGTCGAAGAGGACGTCGGTAGCACTTTCGTTGGGATTTTCCAGGTCGGCTTCCACTCTGATCTCCCGCTGCCCGTCGAGGTGACTGATAGACTCATCACCCCTGGCAATGGTATAGGTGGCAATCTCAGAAAAAGGCACCCTCTGACCCGTGGGGGTGAGGATCCTCATATCATCCAGATCTGAAATGCTCGAGCGGTTAGACCGGTCGTATCTCACCCAAACACGGATCTCGTCCTGCCCCCTCTGGAACCTCTGGGCCTGGGCACCAAAGAACCCGGCGCGGACCTGGCTCATAACAGACTGAAGGTTCAGGCCGAGCGCATAGGCATTCTCCTTGAGCTCAATATCGAGTTCTTTGATCCCTTCAGGATCTGTGTCCGTAACGTCCCTGAGCTTTGGGTTGCTCTCCAGAAACGCCCGGAGTTCTTCCTTGGCATTTTCGAGCTGTTCATTGTCATTTCCCAGCAGGGCAATGGAAACCGGACTTCCCCCGAAATTTCCTCCAGAACCGAAGGTGAGTCGCTCCACCCCGTACACTTCGCCTACTTCTTCCCGAATCGCATTGGTGATTTCAGGAGAAGGAAAGTCCCTCTCCTCACCTGGTAAAAGGTTAACCCTGAGGGAAGCCTTGTTGTTCCCGGGACCCACCCTTTTGATGATATTCTCTACCACCTGCAAGTTCCCCGTTTGACGGGCTGTAAAATCTTCATTCACCCTCCATGCAGCTGCCTCTACCCTGGTGATGATATCTTCTGTGATCTCCGGATTGGTCCCTTCAGGCATCAGCAATTCAATACTCACCTGATCACTGGCTACACTGGGAAATAAGGTCACCCGGACGACACCGGAGATAATAGAGCCAAATGTGATCACCAGCAATCCTGTAAAGATGGAAAAACTTATAAATCGGTTGTTGAGCACGAAATGCAGGGCGGGGCTGTAAAGCGTATCCCTGAGATAGGTCATAACCCGATCCCCGATCTTGTTAAAAACCCTCAATTTGGTCAGAAACTTGTCTACTCCCGATTGATTTTCGAGCTCTTCAGGGGTCTGTCTTACCAGGGCCTTGGAGTGTGCGATGTGAGCCGGCAGAATGATCAGGGCTTCGAAAAGGGAAACGGTCAGGGTGAGGATCACCACGGTTGAAACTTCTCCAAAGAATTCCCCGATCCGGGAGTCGAGAAAGAGGAAGGTGGAAAAGGCCAATATGGTCGTGATGATGGCAGACAGGATGGGGGGAATCACTTCCACGGTTCCGTCTATGGCTGCCTGGACGGGCGATTTGCCCATTTCGTAATGTTGGTAGATATTCTCTGAGATCACGATCCCGTCATCCACCAGGATACCGATCACAATTATCATCCCGAACAGGGAAAGGATATTGATGGTCACCGAGAACATGGCTGCAAAGATGAACATCCCCAGAAAGGAGATGGGCAGGCCAAAGGCCACCCAGAACGCCAGACGGGTGTTCAGGAAGAATGAGAGGAATAAGAGTACCAGCAAGATCCCTATGGCCCCGTTCTCTATCAAAAGGGCTGTCCTTTGCTTCAGGGATATGGAGGCATCGGAGACCACATCCAGGTGCACGTTGTTGTGCGTGGCATTGTAATTCTCTATGTAAGCGTTGATCTTTTCGGCAGTGGAGATAAGATCTTCACTGTTGGTGTTGCTCACCTGTACGTTTACAGAAAGGTTTCCGTTAAAAAAGCTGACGTTGGGGGTATCGGAGAAACGGTCCCTTACCTCAGCCACATCGCTCAGCCTGATGATATTCCCACTGGCATCGGAACGCACTACGAGGTTGTTGAGTTCATCTCCGTAGTAGGAACGGTTCTTTGCCCGGATCAGGTAGTCTTCCTGCTCCGTTTTTATTTCGCCCCCCGTGGACAGTATATTACTCTGCCCTACAGCCTGGGCCACTTCCTGGAAGGTGAGATTATACGCCAGGAGGTCTCTTTCCCTGATGGCGATCTCTATTTCCTCCTCGGGATAGCCTGTGACCTCGATCTGTGAGATGCCTTCCATCGCCCTGAGGTCGTATTCGATCTTCCGCGTGATCTGTTTCAGGTTGCTCAGGGAAATTCCTTTCCCACTGACCGCAAAGCTGATGGTGGGTCTGATCGATTCCTGTTTGGCCACAACGAGGGGTTCCATCCCCCCGGGGAAGTTGGGTACGCGGTCTACCGCGTTTTTAACTTCGGTCAGGATCACGTCTATATCCTCATCGGCATCGATCTCTACGGTGATACTTCCCCCGTTCTCTCTGGAGGTGGAAGTTACTCTTTCTATCCCGACCAGTCCTTTTAGGTTATCCTCTATCTTCAAAACAACCCCCTCCTCGATCTCCTGCGGAGCCGCACCGGGGTAATTGATATTGATCGTGATGATCTGTGAGTCGATCAGAGGGAAAAATGACGATTTCATCCTCAGGGCGCCCACGATCCCGAAGACCACAAAGGCGAGGATGATCACATTTACTGCGACATCAAATCTGATAAAATATCCTATGATCTTTCTCATCTTACGGGATTGGATTGATTTCTGAAGCGGCCGCAAGGTTGGTCGTGTCCCTGTATACCTTTACCACCAGACCGGCATAGGCTCCGGGCACCGGGCGGGAGAGGATGACCGTGCCGTCCTCAATTCCTTTGAGGATAGCCGTCTTGTCCGAAAAAAATACAGGGGTTACCTCCATCACATCCAGAACACTGTCCCGTACCACGAAGAGTTCCTTCTGATCGTTCAGCAGCTTTCTCGAGATCTCAAAGGCATTTTCCTCGTTCCGCCCTTCAATACTGGCTTCGAGGTACATGCCTTCCTTAACCCTGTCATCCTTTACATCGATAAAGACGGAGACCGTCTGTGATTCCTGGTTCACTGCAGCATTGATCCTGGCTACTTTGCCAAGGAATTGCTGTGTCCCCTCCAGGTTTTCAAGGGCCACCTCTTCCCCTACTTTCAGGAATTCGCTGTACGACTTATTGACAGCAACCTGCAGTTCGTAAACGCTGGGGTTAATGAACGCACCTAGTTTCTGACTGGGCCTTATCAGGCTTCCCTCAGTAACGAGGGCTTCAGTAAGCACCCCGTCGAAGGGGGCGCGGATTACGTATTTGGAGAGTCTCCTCTCCAGATTCTTTACGTTGTAATAGGTAGTGACAATATTTCTTCCACTGATGAAGTAGCGCTCTTTTTCTGAAGTGATCTCCGGAAGGTCTGGAGTGCTTTTCTCCAGATCGAAGCCGTTGAGGTAGGCCTGCCACTTGGGATATACTTCGGGGTAATCCAGCCTGAGATCCGGCATGGCGGCGGTAATCAGATTGTAGAGGTTGCTTTTTGCACTCTGTACGGAAGCCGCGTATTCATCGGCATCAATACGCAGAAGGACTTCCCCTTTCCTATATGCCTGACCCGGTTTAAAGGGGTGGCTGCTGCTCCTGAAGATGCCCTGAACCTCCGAGAAGATCTCTACCCTCTCCTTGGCCGCGAGATTACCGTTGGCGGGGATCACAATTGGGATGGTCCTGTTGACCACGGTATCGACGAATACGGTCTTCACTTCCCTGCGGGCCACAGGCCTCTTTTCCTCCTCGGCAGTCACGAGGAGATAGGCTATAAATACAGCCAGTACCAGGATTATAACACCGAGGGAATAGAGTATAATTTTTCTCATCCGGGAGGGTTGATTTGTTTAACGATCGGCCACAAAGCTAGATAATACTTCCCTTGAGGCGAGTTAAATAAAACCTAAAGTGTTAATTCCTTCCGGCCTGATCTTCAACAAAAAAAGAGGTGAAAAATCACCTCTTTCTGACAGTTAACCAACTTAAAACCTAATCTTTTAATCGGGCTTATTATCGTTTTTCTTTTTCCCATCGGGTTCATCGTCATCGAACATGGTCTCCACGACACGTGTCTTTTTAAAGTCGATTTCTTTAAAATTCAATTTACTATCGCTCTTATCATAGTCAAAGACCAGGAATTGTTTTGTATTCATGCCCTCCAGGTTCTTGAGGGAGTTGAATTTGTTGTTCTGTATCTGCAGGATCTCCAGGCTGGCCAACTGGGTGAATTCGTGGGGAATCTCCCCATCAAGCTGGTTATTGGCAAGGATGAGTTCCCTCAACTCCACAAGTTGTCCGAACTCTCTTGGGATTGACCCTTCGAGGGTATTCTCAAAGAGTCCCAGGCTTTCCAGTTTTGTCAGCTTGCCGAGTGACTCCGGGATAGCACCCTTCAGGTTATTACTCGACAGGTTCAGCACCTTTAAATGGGTGAGCTCCCCCATACTCCCCGGGATGCTCCCTGTGAAGAAATTATTGAATGCTGTCAGCTCACGGAGGTTCTTTAAATTCCCGAGTGACTCCGGCAACTCTCCCTTAAACCTGTTCATCTCTATTTTGATCACCTCCAGGTTTTCCATGTGTTCAATGCTCTCAGGCAATTCACCGGTAAGCCCGTTAAAGGCCAGGTTGAGCACCTTGAGGTGCGTTAACTTTCCGAGGCTTTCGGGCAAAACGCCCTTCAGGTTATTTCTGAAAAGATTGATGGCGACTACATGGTCGTCTACCACTTCTACCCCATACCATGTTTTTACAGGAGCGTTCAGATCCCAGGTGCGTACCCATTCCTTCCCATTCGTGCTTTCATACAGATCTTCCAGGGCCGACCTTTCCTTTTTGGTCACCTGAGCTGAGACCATCAGGCAGGAGGCCAGCGCGATAAGGGATAAGAAATATTTTCCTTTCATTGAAGTACTTTTGAAGATTACCCTTATTAATAATCTGATATATAAACTCAGAATTACCTTACAAAGATACCTGAAAGTAAGGATTAACTACATAATAAAACGACGAAGGGCCCGTATTTGTTGTGAAACCAACGATTTTTGTGGTGAACTGCAAAAGGCTTACTTACCCCGGGCAAGAGCTGTTTAATTTTCGAGGGCGAGGGTGATCTCTTCCCATTGTTTCATGAGGGATTCGAGCCGTTTCTTCTTTTCCTGGTACCGGTCGAAGAAATCAGGCCTGGCTATGGTCTCGTCGTAATTCATCAACAGGTCGTGATCGATCTCTCCAATCTCTTTTTCAAGGGAGCTGATCTCACTCTCCACCTTGCTGAGCTTGTTCTTCAGGCTTTTCTCCTTCTTCTGATCCTCATAGGACTTTTCAGCCTCAGTAGAGACTTCTTTTCCCAGTACCGGGGCCGATTTCTTTTCGATCTCCCTGAAGTCTGCAGCTTTCCGCTCAGATAGGAAGAAATTGATATCCCCGAGGTACTCCTTGATCTTCCGGTCCTTGAATTCGTATACCTTGTTGGTAAGGCCCTGAAGGAAATCCCTGTCGTGGGATACCACTATAAGAGTGCCCTGAAAATTGATCAAGGCCTGTTTGAGCACATTCTTGGAAGCCATGTCGAGATGGTTGGTCGGCTCATCCATAACCAGTACGTTAAAGGGCTGTAACAACATCTTGGCAAGGGCAAGGCGGTTGCGCTCGCCCCCGGAAAGGACCTTTACGTATTTGTCTACCTCCTCCCCGCTGAAGAGGAAGGAGCCCAGGATATCCCTGACCTTGCTCCTGTTCGATTCATTAGCAGCATCTATCATGGTATCGAGGACCGTCTTGTTCCCATCGAGATATTCAGCCTGGTTCTGGGCAAAATAGCCGATCTGTACGTTATGCCCGAGCTTTACCTTCCCCTGGCAATCGATTTCCCCAACCAGGATCTTGGCCAGGGTGGTTTTTCCCTGCCCGTTCTGACCGACGAAGGCCGTCTTGCTGTCGCGTTCCAGCAACAGGCTGATATCGTTCAGTACTTCTTTAGAGCCGTAGTGTTTGGTGACCCCATCCAGTTCTGCAACCACCTTACCCGGGGTGACGGAAACAGGGAACCTGACCTTGAAAACACTATTGTCTGTCTGATCTACCTCTATGCGTTCCATTCGGTCCAGTTTCTTGATCAGGGACTGGGCCATGGAGGCTTTGGAGGCTTTGGCTCGGAATTTTTCTATGAGCCTTTCTGCCTGCTGTATTTCTCTCTCCTGGTTTTTCAGGGCATTGAGCTGCTGCTCTCTGATCTCCTCCCTCAGCACGAGAAATTGCGAATAGGGTTTGTTGTAGTCGTATATCCTGCCCAGGGAGATCTCTATGGTTCGGTTGGTGACGTTGTCCAGGAACATCTTATCGTGGGAAACGATCACCACAGCTCCCGGGAAGGCGAGCAGGAATTGTTCCAGCCAGAGGATGGATTCAATGTCGAGGTGGTTGGTAGGCTCATCCAGCAGGAGGACGTCATTTTGCTGCAGCAGGAGTTTTGCCAGTTCGATCCGCATCCGCCAACCCCCGGAGAAGGTATCGGTCTTTTTGTTGAACTCCTCCCGTCTGAATCCCAGTCCCTGGAGGATCTTTTCTGTTTCACCCTGGTAGTTGTACCCGCCAAGGATCTCATAACGGTGAGTCAGATCGTTGAGATCTACCATCAACTGGTGATACGCTTCGCTTTCATAATCCGTCCGTTCGGCCAGCTGTTCATTGATCTTAGCCAGTTTCTTCTCGATCCCCTGCAGGGCCTCAAAGGCTTTGTAGGTTTCCTCCAGTACGGTGTTGCCTTCCTCAAAGTCGATGTCCTGCCTCAGGAATCCGATACTGAGATCCTTGTCAGAAGCTATGGTCCCGGAATCCGGGCCCATGTCCCCTGCCAGAAGCTTCAGGAGGGTCGATTTCCCGGCGCCATTCCTTCCGATGAGTCCAATACGGTCTCCCGGGTGCAAACGGAATGAAATCTCTTCAAACAGGGATTCCCCTGAGAAGGAGACGGAAAGATTGTGCACATTTAACATGATTGTAACCCGGTTTACAGAGAATGGGAAGCAAAAAAGTATCTTTGCCCAAAAGTTTTGCAAATGTTAAAAAAAGGAGTCAAACTCTACAGCATTTTAACAGGAAGTTGCCCGAAATGCCATATGGAAAGCATGTATGTGGAGCGAAATCCTTACCGCCTGGTATCCTTGTTTAAGATGCACGAGCGCTGCTCCCATTGCGGCACGAAATACAAGATGGAACCTTCATTCTTCTACGGGGCCATGTATGTGAGCTATGCTGTGGGGATCGCCTTTGCCGTGGCCGCCTTTGTGATCTCCTTTTTAATTTTCGGGGCTTCGCTTCTACAGACCTTTATCAGCATCATCGGGACCCTCATCGTCTTCCTCCCGGTGATCATCCGCCTGTCCCGGAACATCTGGATCAATTTCTTTATACACTACGATCCCTCCCTCCTCAGGAAGACGCATGCTTCTCAAAACGCTTCCTGAACCTCGCAATATCCATATCGTGCGGAAGATCCTCACCGGACTCGATAAGCCTGTAAAGGGCTTTGGATGCATAGGGGGCGATCATGACCCCTCTTGAACCAAATCCATTGAGCACATACAGACTATTGTGCAAGGGATGTCTTCCCACCAGAGGTCTTCGGTCTGCCACCGTTGGCCGTACTCCGGCTACGTGATCAACCACCTCGTAATCGCATTTCAGGAAGGTGCGGAGTTTGGCTTCCAATTCTTCCCTGGCTGCCTGAGTGGGCAAATTGGTTTTGTCCTGCCATTTATAGGTGGCCCCGATTCGGTAGAGATCGTCACCCAGCGGAATGATAAAAACGGAGGATTTGATGACCCGGGTTTCATTTAGATCGGGGGCTTTTACAGTCAGCAGTTCTCCCTTGGTCCCGTTGAGGGGCAGGTAGTTGAAGTACGGATCACGCTTAAGCCCGAAGCCCATGGCAAGAACGAGGTGCCTGGCCCGAATATCCTTGTATTCAACCCCGGCTTCCAGCAACTTTAAAGCATTAAAGTCGAAAGTTTCCCTAACCAGCAAAGATTTATTTGTAAGATACTTCCGGTAGGTTTCTTGCAGCAATTCGGTATCCAGCCTGCCTGTCCCCAGTACTTCTCCATAGCCGAAAGGTGCATCGATGGAAGGATTAGTATTCCTGATCAGGTCTGCAGACATGAGTTCCCCCATGCCCGGCTTATCAGAGGCTTCGAACCATCCGTTTTGCTCCTCGGGGCTCACAAATCTCCTCAGGACCCGCAGGGGATGGTCCAGGGTGACCTCCAGCTTATTCTCCAGCCCGGCGTAAAAATCAGGCAGTACGGCCAGTTGTTCATGTGCCTTCCACGAGAGGGTGAACCGTTTCAGGATAACAGGATTGTAAAGGCCACCTGCTACGGTGGAAGCTTTTTGTGAATCATCACTGACCACACGGAATGTTTTCCCGTGTTCTTCCAGCGTTTCGCAGAAGGAAATTCCAGCCAGGCCCAGGCCTACTACCAGGTAATCTACCATGGTACAAAAATAAAAACGCCGCTTCAAAAAGCGGCGTTTTCAACTTATAATTGAATTGGAATCAAATAGTATTTCCTAATAGGCCCACATATCCTGCTCCCGGTCCCGTATCGCTTCTTTGATACGATTGGATTCCAGTAATTGGAACAGGGCGTTATCAGCGATGTAATCCTCTATCTCACGGTCTCCATGGACATTATCCTCCTTGTAGATGACGGCGTTGAACCTCCTCGCATTCAACAGCATGTCGAATGAGATGGGCTGAGCAGAATTCCGCTGGTTGTACACCTTGGCATCGTGAAGGATCTGCCTGGCACTTGGAAACCAAACCCAGAACAGTTCTACCTTATTGTCTCCGGGGCTCATAGACTCATCGTCCACAAAGTTGACATCCGGAGCCACTGGGGCTATCCCCAGCAGGCGATACTTCAGCTCTCCCTGGCGCTTGTCAAAATACCAAATACCTTTGATACGATACTCTTCGATATCCGCCGCTGTGATATCCCTCCTGTTTACATATTCAGGGGAGAGTGCTTCACCGGCATTGATCTGTTCGTATCCGAGATCTGTTGTATCTATTCGGGTGAGGGTTGCCCTGAGATCCTCGAACTTCCTCTTTTCGGTGAAGTAAGAATCTACATAGACATCCGTTAACTTACCGTTCTTGATGTTCTTGAGAAAGACATCGTAGAGCGATCTCCTGTCGGCCCCGATATCTACTGTATCGGTTGGATAGTAGAGGGGGAAATTCACCCTCTCATCCAGGTCGATGGTTTCCCAGATGGTCTTGGACCAGAGGATGTCTCTGTCGTCCACATAACCGTAATCCAGGGGAATATCATCGTCCATCGCCAACTGGTTGGCTGTTTTCTTCCCGATATCTTCAGGTTTCTTGGCATTCAGGATGTTTGCCTGTGCCATGATCGAAATCGGGAGGAGGGAAACAGCTCCAACTAGAATTACATTCTTCCAATTCATAAAATTCAATTTAACTGTCTATTCTTAGTTTGTGATCTCCACTACTACAGGAGACACTTTCTTCAGCTTATAGCTTTTGTTGTTGGTGATATAGGCTTCGATATCGAAGATCTGTACCGCATCACCTCTTCCGGCTCTTTTGAGGGCCGACTTAGCCCTGGAGTCCAGTTTGTTGCCATTCACGACAACAGTTGGCTGTCCGGGAACTTTGAACTTGAATCCGCTGACCGCGAGGTTCAGGTCGAAATCGAAGTCCTCAAGCAGGGCTCCCACGGTTGAGATCTCCAGGTTTTGCCTTGGCATTTTGGTGCTTCCGGACTCACCCCTGATAGAACCAGCAGGCCTTGGGATATCCTTGATCCTGAACGTGGCAGGAGTAGAGATCTTCTTGCCATCGGGCAATACACCGGAGGCATTGATGGTCACCTCACGACCCGTTCCTGGATTCATCACGTACTTGCTTCCGCTCACCCTCTTAAGTCCGGGTGCACTGGCAGATACCTTGTTGTCCGGGATTCCGGGAATGGAGATTGTCATTGGGTTAGCCACCCCACGATATACCACATTCATCTTGTCTGCAGAGATCACAGCCGCGTCGGGCTTGGAAATGGTAGAAAAGGAATTCTTTACGGGAACTTCTGTTTCCACCCCATCCTGCATATAGAAAAGGGTACCGGCGATTTCGTGGTCACCTGCGCTTCCAGCGCTGATCTTGAGTTCTACGCCTCCTTCTTTGAGATCGTAGTCTCTTCCTTCTTCCATCTTGCGTCCGTCTATGGTCAGCTCAGCTTTTACAGGCTTGGCAGACCGGTCTGTTTTTCCGAGGACGATGCTTCCGCTGAATTTCTCACCGGAATAGAAGGCCGACTTCTCAGAGAACAACTGGGTCTCAAAGTTGGTCAGAGATACCTGGCTGGTAAGCTCTCCCTGCAGCATCGCTTTCAGGGCTGCTTCTTCAGTAGCCTTGATATCAGACTGCAGTGAGGTCAGGTTTGCCAAAGAAGCGATCAAAGGAAATCCTTCGTAGTGATAGTTGATCCAGTCAACTTTCACACCGTCTCTGCGCTCTACCTTTCCATTCGCGTCTCCGGTCTTGAACCGGGCTTCTACCTGGGCCTTTACTTCCGGGTAGTCATTTCCAAGGATAGCGACCACCTGAGTGCGGTAATCCTCGATCCTCTTCATGAATTCTTTCCCTTCAGGGGCCAGGTTGTCTCCCTGGAAGAACTTCTGGTCAAGCCAGTCCGACTTGTCCATTACCTGGTAATCCTTGGTGTCCTCCACGTCTACTGTCATGGATTTCTTCAGATCTTCCAGGTAGGTGAAATAGTCTGCAGAAAGTTCTTTGATCTTTCGTGCATCCTTATACACCTTTTCGTATTTAGCAGCATCTTCCGATGCCTTGGTCTCAAGGCTGGCCAAAAACGCTTCGTTGCTTTCGGTTGCCTTTACATTGGAAGCTTCGAACTTTTCGTTCATCAGACCGAATGCGGCCAAAACTTCCTTACTCATATTAAGCGCCAGCATTGCGATAAAGATCAAATACATTAAGTTGATCATCTTCTGCCGGGGCGTTGCTTTTCCTGATGCCATGTTTTCTAATTAGATTGGATTTGTAACTTGATTTGGGTTATTGCTTCGCGACTAATTAGTTTCTGCTCATGGCAGACAACATGCCACCATAGACACCATTAAGAGATGAGAGGTTAGACGCCAGTGATTCCATTTGATCTTTCAGAGCGCCGGCGTTCTGAACAACTTCCTCATTGATGGAAGCCTGCCTGCTGGCACTTTCAAGCTGCACTTTGTACAGACTGTTGAGAGATTCCATCTGAGCGGCAGCCTGTGCCATCTCTTCAGAGTACTTCTTGGTAGTTTCGATAGCGTCAACAGATGGAGCGATACCTTTGGCAGCACCTTCAAAGTTGCGGATGCTGTCACCAAGGCTGGTCATCAATTCTGCATCGATATTAGCTTCTTTCAACAATTCATCCAGTTTCCTGGAAAGTAATCCTTCAGCCTCTTTGGCTTCTTTTGCGGCATTTTTTCCGCTAGACTGTCCGCCGGCCAGTTCCGGATACACCAGAGACCAATCGTATTCGTCGTCTACAGGCTCAAATGCACTGATCGCGAAAATTAGGGCTTCTGTGATCAGACCCACGGCGAGGAGGAGACCACCTGTAAGGGGGCCGAACTCCCAGTGAAGGATCTTAAAGAGGGCTCCGATAATAACCACCGAAGCACCGAGGCCATAGGCCATGTTGAATAGTTTTTTTGTTGATTTTGACTGTGCCATAATTCTAAGATTTAATTAAGTTTAATAAATAAGTATTTGGTTTACGTTTGATTTAATTGTCTGATTACTGTGTTGAATCTTCTTCTCCCATGTAGTCCTGAACGGTCCTGAAACCGATATAGCTCCTGGCAGAATCCCTGTACTCGTAATCCCTGGTACTCACCTGGAGGAAGTAAGCCACGTCCTTCCAGGATCCTCCCCTGATCACCTTCCTCGCATTGTCCTTGGAATCTGCGTTGGGGTTCATAGTGGAAGCGTATTCATAGGAACCTGGGAAATAACTGCTGTTGGTCCACTCAGCCACGTTACCCGCCATATTGTACAGGTTGAAATCATTGGGTTCGTACGACTTGGCCTCTACGGTATACAGGGCTGCATCGGCAGCATAGTCTCCGCGCTGTGGCTTAAAGTTGGCCATAAAGCAACCGGTGTCACTGATCACGTACGGACCTCCCCATGGATAGGTACCTCCTTCAATACCTCCTCGGGCAGCGTATTCCCATTCGGCCTCAGTGGGCAGACGGAACTGATTGACAAACTGCTTGCCACGGGCCTTCTGGTCATCGTTTTTAAATTTAGTCCTCCAGTGGCAGAACGCCTTGGCCTGTGTCCACGACACTCCCACTACAGGGTAGTCGCTATAGGCATCGTGCCAAAAGTAATCGTTGTGCATGGGCTCGTTGTAGGAATATTCGAAGTCCCTGATCCACACAGTCGTATCCGGATAGATCTCGAGTTCTTCGGTACGGATAAAATCCTTCCTACGGGCATCCCTGGAACGGGCAGCTTCTTCGATATCCATCCATGTGTACTTATATTTTAATTTGGAAACATCTATGATACGCTGTCCGTTGTACGACTCCTCTTCGGGGATATACAATGAATCCATTACTTCGGCGTAGTACTCATCCGGATAATCCGAGGTATCCCAAACAAGATCTTCATCTGTATTGAGTTTGTAGCCTTCGTATCCGGTTTCTCCCATCCCGGAGTAATTATCCATCATATATTTTTCATAGACAGACATCCTGGTGGTATCGGCGCTTTTGAAAGCGTACTCACCGATCCCTCCATCCTCAGGTCCCATCCCGAGCTCATCGGCCAGAATAGCCAAACGGGTCCTGACAATAGAATCGCGGACCCACTCTACGAACTGACGGTATTCGCTGTTTGTTATTTCGGTGTCGTCCATATAGAACGATCTTACCGTAACTGTTTTGGTTGGGGCATTGAGAACCTGCGCTACATCTTCCTCGCTTTTACCCATGATGAAAGCACCTCTCGGTATGAGCTCCATCCCGTAGGGTTTTTCAGGGTACCACTTCTTTCCTTGGACGCCCACTAGTTCTCCTCTTGTTTTAGACCCGCAACTTGAGAGTAAAAAAACAAACGCTATAGATAACAACAATAGCTTCTTCATACTTAGGTTAAATTTCGATTTAGACTTTAAGCAGTAATGTCAATTATACTCTCTAAAACTACTTTTTGAGTAAATTATTGTACGTTACCAGCCTTCCTGACAAAAATTTCAAATTTTAGTTCAGGCCTTTCTTATAGGCCTTGAACCACCGTTCGGGAATGATCTGATCACAAGCGTCGAGATAATCCTGTTCGGTGCAGGGTAATAACGCGGGTGGATTGGATTTAGTATGCGGGGAAGTAAATGGAGGAACCTCTACCCACCATCGGTGTGTGAGCAGACTTTTGTAGAAGATGAGTTCCTCGGTCTCCGTGGGAACGATAAACTTGGTAAAATCCTTGTTGCCGGCACTCGGGCGCTCTTTGATGCGGAAGTTGAAACCCTCCATAAAATACCACACGATCTGGGCGACCAGCTGGCATGACAGGGGTGTGTTCTCCATCTCGTAGATCCCGAAGACTGCCACATTCTCGCTCATCCCGGCATAGCGGGAGATGGCACAGATTTCCCTACCGTCAAAACCGTTGGGGGAAAACTGTGGCGGACAGCCCATTTCACTCGCCTTTACCGCCCTCATGTCCAGGCTGACAGAGTGGGCATTCCTCAGCACAGGCTCGGCCAGGGTAATGTCTGAGGTGATCTCCCCAAGGCGGTAGGCATCAAAGAACAGCCTTTCCATCAGGTCTACCTCCTCCTGTGCATTGAAGTAGCTCTGGTAGCCTATATTGGAAAAGTTAAAGAGATTGTTGGGCTTGTCGGTAATGATCTTGCTCATATAGGAATGTGAGGAGATCAATTCCTCATCCGCCCCAAAGTCGAACCTGCTGTCAATAGAAACCAGGTTGATCAGGTCTTTTATCCTGTCAAAAGCCCGGTAGGTGGGATAGGTGATATCCTGGGTAGCTCCTATAATAATAGGTATAACTTTTTCTTCCAGGAGTTCTGCCGTGATTTCCTTCACTACGAAGTAGGTGTCCTCCACGGTCTCCCCCTCTTCCACATTTCCAAGGTCGACGATGTTCACATTCCAGTTGCCCATCATCAGTTTGTACAACTGGATACGGATCTCGACAAGGGCTAATTTCTCCGGCTTCTTCTCAAAGGCGTTACGTGATTCGTTTACACCCAGGATCGCAAAAGAGGCGTTGGCCAGTACAGGAAGGCCGTCCCTTTGGGTGTGTTTGAAGATATTTTTCCCCAGGGCCTGAGGTGGGAGCAGTTCACAGTGTGCCAGGGCTTTGTCTTCTACCGGAACCAGGAAATCGAACGCCATAGGAACTCTTGCAAAAACAGGTTATTTACTTTTTTTCCGGGGTTTCTTTTTCTCCAGGAGGCTTTTCGCATCTTCCAGGCTCACTTTGGCGACATCGACCTCTTTGCCGAGCTCGGCCTTGGTCCTGCCTTTTATGATATTATGCCTTCCCCATCGCGCCTTCTCGATCCGGATACCTTCCTCCGGCCACTCCTTCACCACGCGTTCGGCCTCCTTCTTTTTCTTGGCCTCTATGAGCTCAGTGATGTCCTCGTCGGAGAGATTGTCGAAGTCGTATTTCTTGCTGACATTGATGAACATGCCATCCCACTTGATAAAGGGCCCGAACCTTCCCTTTCCTTTGGTCACATCCTTCCCTTCGTAGGAGGTGATGGGGGCATCAGCCTTCTGTTTGGCCTTGATAAGTTCAACCGCCCGGTCCATAGCCACATCCAGCGCATTTTCCCCGCTCTCCAGGGAGATGAATTTTTTCCCGTGCCTGATATAAGGTCCGTACCTTCCCACATTGGCCTCTACTTCCTCCCCTTCATATACTCCGAGCTTTCTCGGAAGCTTAAACAGGTCCATAGCCTCTTCAAAGGTGATGGTGGTGATGGATTGTTCCGGCAGCAGGCTTGCAAAGAGGGGTTTTTCCTCCTCCTCGGCCGTCCCGATCTGTACCATGGGGCCGAATCGACCCAACCTGGCAGAGACCTGCCGCTTGGTCTTGGGGTCTATCCCCAGTACGCGCTCTCCACTCGCGCGGTCTGCGTTCTCCTCCACATCCACCACAGTGGGGTGGAAGTCCTTATAGAAGTCGCGCATCACCTTTTGCCAGTCCTCTTCTCCTGAAGCGATCTCGTCAAAATCCTTTTCCACCTTGGCCGTGAAATGGTAATCCAGGATGTTGGCAAAATTGTCGACCAGGAAGTCATTGACGATCATTCCAATATCAGTTGGGACGAGCTTGCCCTTATCCGATCCTACGGTCTCGGTAAGTTTGTTCTCCTTTATGGTATTGTTTTCAAGGACCAGCTGGCTGTAGTTCCTTTCAGTTCCCTCCACGGTGCCTTTTTCGATATAGCCCCTGTTCTGGATGGTAGAAATGGTTGGGGCATAGGTCGATGGCCTGCCGATTCCCAGTTCTTCCAGTTTCTTTACCAGGGAAGCCTCCGTAAAACGATAGGGAGGGCGGGTGAATCTTTCGGTTGCTGTGATATATCTGTTCACGAGGGAATCTCCTTCCTTCAAAGCCGGCAGGATACCTTCCTGTTCTTCCAGATCTTCTTCGTCCTTCCCTTCCAGATATACTTTGAGGAATCCGTCGAACTTGATCACCTCCCCGTTAGCCGAGAATTCTTCCCCGTGGGTGTTGGCACTGATCTTTACGTTCGTCCTTTCCAGTTCTGCATCTGCCATCTGAGAGGCCAGTGTCCTCATGCGGATCAGTTCGTACAGCCTCGCCTGGTCTCTTTCCACCTTGGGATGCTGAAGTGTCATATCTGTCGGGCGGATGGCTTCGTGTGCCTCCTGGGCGCCTTTGGATTTTCCTTTGTAATTCCTCACCTTGCTGTATCGCTCTCCATAGAGGGACACAATGGCCTGTTTGGCGTCATTGATAGCCTCAGGAGACAGGTTCACACTGTCTGTCCTCATATAGGTAATGAGTCCTGCCTCATAGAGCCGCTGTGCCACTTGCATGGTCCTGGCTACGGAGAAATAGAGTTTTCTCGATGCCTCCTGTTGTAAGGTAGAGGTGGTGAAAGGTGCCGAAGGAGATTTTTTAGCTGGTTTCTTATCGAGGGAAGCCACCGCAAAGTCGGCCTCCAGATTCTTTTTCAAAAATGCCTCAGCCTCTTCCTTGGTGTCAAAGGTCTTTGAAAGCTTTGCGCTGAACACCTCTCCTTCCGAAGTGCTGAACTCGGCATTGATGCGGAAAGAGGCTACGGGCTCAAAGGCCTCGATGTCGCGTTCCCGCTCCACAATAAGCCGTACGGCCACAGACTGTACCCTCCCTGCAGAGAGACCGGGCTTGATCTTCTTCCACAATACTGGAGAGAGTTCGTAACCCACGAGCCGGTCCAGCACCCGCCGGGCCTGTTGGGCATTTACCAGGTCGTAGTTGATTCCCCTTGGGTTATCTATCGCTTTCTGAATAGCGGATTTAGTAATGGAGTTAAAGACGATCCTGCGGGTCTTGTTTTTATCGAGGTCGAGGGTCTCCGCCAAATGCCAGGAGATGGCCTCTCCTTCCCGGTCCTCATCACTGGCCAGCCAGATCAACTCTGCCTTGTTGGCCAGGTCCTTCAATTTTTTGACCAAAGACTTTTTGTCCTTGTCTACGATGTATTTCGGTTTAAAATCATTGTCAACATCGACACCCAGTTCCTTGGAGGGCAGGTCTGCTATATGTCCGAAACTCGACTCAACCTTAAAGTCCTTCCCCAGAAATTTCTCGATGGTTTTTGCCTTGGCAGGTGACTCTACGATTACTAAATTCTTCGCCATTCAATGATTTTAGAAGTCACAAAAGTATGGCAAAAAATTTATTTGCTTTCTCATCTGTTTCTTCCACCTGCACATTTCTTCCTCCCGATGGGCCCGGATAAGAGGCTCCTGAATCTAATTCAGCGAGAAAGTGCTTATGAGTTCAATGCCGGTATCATTATAGGTATACTGGTAAAGAACTTCTTCTCCAACCATGAGGAGGTGCTGTGAAAGAGGAATCACATCAAAGGTGGTAATGTCCTGGAAGTGTTGTACCTGGGTGAGGTCGGGGACATTCGATTTGTCAAATACCTTCAGACCAAAACTGCCGTCACACACAAAGACCCTGTCATCCTTTACTCCCAGGCCATAAGGTTCCTCCATGGGATATGACTTGAGCAATTCCGGGTTACTGAGATCTGCAATATCGATCACGAAGAGTCCACTTTCCGTAGCTCCACAATTGTTCCCGCCTCTCAAAGTGACATAGGCGTAGTCGCCGTCAACCACCACGGGATCGCAGGCGGTGCCGTGCTGGAACTCGGATACAAAACCGGGCTGGGCGGGATTGGTAATGTCATATATATACATCCCGCTTCGGCTTCCCAGGAAAAGATGATCTCCCTGGTTAAAGATGGTCTCAATGTCGAAACCGGCAAAGACGTCCTCCAGGTCCTGGGGGTTCCCGAGGTCTGTGATATCAAAGACATTGATAGAATGGTTATCTACGGCGTAAAGGAAATTCCCTACGATCTTAAAGCGGGCCAGGGATCCCCCCTGCCCTACACTGTTGGAGGCAGCATCCATCATAAGGACATTCTCGAAACGCATCTGCACCTCTTCCACCAGTCGCCTTTCCGTGGTCACCTCCCAGCCGATCAACACCTGATCTGGGTTCCCCCAGTCGTCGTACTCAAAGATATCCGCCTCCAAAGGCCAGATCACATTGTCCCTCAGCACATTCTCCAGGCGGTTTACGATCTGTATGTTGTCAATGTCCGAAATATCCAGGACGATGAGGTCCGTGAGGCTGTCTGCGTACAGGTAATTGTCCTTAATGGAAATATCGACATTCCCGGCGATCTTGATAAAGGCCACCTTTCTCGGAGAAGAAGGATCACTGTTATCGATCACGTGAACCCCTTTGTATTTATCATTCACAAATATCAGGTCCTGGTAGGCGTAGATCTTGCCTGATTCATCTATGGGCACCGGGGTAATGATATCCACACTGTTCTTGAATTCTTCCAGGGACATGGTCAGGGGCCTGGCGACCAGATAGTCTGCGTACTTATCGGAGTCATTGTCGGAACAGGAGATCAGTCCCAACAGAGCAAAAACAGGCAGAAGGGATTTCAGGATTTTCATAGGGCTTTTATTAATTGGGTTGAGGTTTCCCTATAGATACGTTGGCAACCCCCTAGTTGCGTCTTCTTTTATGAAAATATTCACCTGCCAAATTGTCATAAAAGGGGATATTGTCTTATCTTTGCGATCCTTTAATAACAAGGGCAGTAGCGTATTTGCATGGAAAAAGTAATTGACGAAAGCGTTCAGGGTTCACCTCTGATGATCTCAGCAAACGGGAAGAACAATCGCAAGCTATATATTGAGAGCTATGGGTGCCAGATGAACTTCTCCGACAGCGAGATCGTGGCATCTATCCTCGCTAATGAAGGGTTCAATACCACTTCAGATCTGGAGGATGCAGACCTCGTCCTGGTCAACACCTGCTCCATCAGGGAAAAGGCAGAGACCACGGTCAGGAGGCGACTGGAGAAATTCAATGCGGTCAAAAAGAACAGACCCCACATGAAAGTGGGTGTCCTGGGGTGTATGGCAGAGCGATTGAAAAGCCAGTTGCTGGAAGAGGAAAAGATCGTAGACATGGTGGTAGGCCCGGACGCTTACAAGGATCTGCCCAACCTGGTCCGGGAAGTAGACGAGGGCCGCAATGCAGTGAACGTCATCCTCTCCAAAGAAGAGACATACGGGGATATTGCCCCGGTGAGGCTCAACTCCAACGGAGTAACTGCCTTTGTCTCCATCACCCGGGGATGCGACAATATGTGCACCTTCTGCGTGGTCCCCTTTACCAGGGGAAGGGAACGCAGCCGGGATCCCCAGTCGGTCGTACAGGAAGTGAACGAACTCTGGGAACAGGGATATCGTGAAGTGACCCTGTTGGGGCAGAATGTCGATAGCTACCTGTGGTATGGAGGCGGACTCAAAAAAGACTTTGACAAGGCCAGCGATATGCAAAAGGCGACGGCCGTTGACTTTGCCGGTTTGCTTGCCATGGTGGCCGAAGCCCAGCCCGGGATGCGGATCCGATTCTCCACCTCCAATCCCCAGGACATGACCCTGGATGTGGTCAGGACCATGGCGAAGTACAGGAACATCTGTAACTACATACACCTGCCGGTACAAAGCGGGAGCGACCGCATCCTCAAGGCCATGAACCGCCTTCACACACGGGAGGAGTACATGCAGCTTATAGACGATATACGGAGGATCATCCCGGATTGCGGGATCAGCCAGGATATGATAGCAGGCTTCCCGGGAGAGACCGAAGAAGACCACAGGGAGACCCTCTCACTCATGGAATACGTGAAATACGACTTCGGATTTATGTTCGCCTATTCGGAACGCCCCGGTACCCTGGCCGCCAGGAAACTGGAGGATGACATCCCGGAGGAGGTCAAGAAAAGAAGGCTGCAGGAGATCATCGCCTTACAACAAAAACACAGCCTTTACCGCACTTCCCAGCACCTGGGCAAGACAGAGGAAGTCCTGATCGAAGGACCGTCAAAGAAATCAGATCAGCACTGGATGGGCAGGACCTCCAGCAATACAGTGGTGGTCTTCCCCAAAGAAGACTACAAGGTAGGTCAGTTCGTGATGGTCCGGATTGACGACTGCACATCGGCCACCCTGCTAGGCGAGGCGGTCGGACTTGCAGAAAATATGGAGTAATGGAAAATGTACAAGCTATAAAACAGCGTTTTGGGATCATAGGCAATGACCCAAAACTCAACAGGGCCCTCGAAAAAGCCATACAGGTGGCCCCTACGGATATCTCCGTGCTGGTCACCGGGGAAAGCGGGGTCGGGAAGGAAGCCGTACCCAAGATCATCCATTCCCTCTCTCACAGGAAGCACGCCAAGTACATAGCTGTGAACTGTGGTGCCATCCCGGAAGGGACCATAGACAGCGAACTTTTCGGGCACGAAAAAGGGGCGTTTACGGGTGCAACCCAGACCCGTAGCGGGTATTTCGAAGTGGCCGACGGAGGGACGATCTTTCTCGACGAAGTCGGTGAACTCCCCCTGACCACCCAAGTGCGACTACTCCGTATCCTGGAGAACGGGGAATTCCTGAAAGTAGGATCCTCCCAGGTGCAGAAGACCAATGTCAGGATCGTGGCCGCCACCAACCTGAATATGATAGAAGCGATCAAAAAAGGGAAATTCAGGGAAGACCTCTATTACCGGCTGAGCACGGTGGAGATCAATATCCCTCCCCTGCGCGACAGGAAGGACGATATCCATCTCCTTTTCAGAAAATTTGCTTCAGACTTCAGCCAGAAGTACAAGATGCCCACCATCAGGCTGGAGGACAATGCAGTACAAATGCTGGAGAAATACCGCTGGCCGGGGAACATCCGCCAGCTGAGAAACGTGGCCGAGCAGATCTCTGTACTGGAAGAAAGCAGGTCTGTCTCTCCCATGACCCTGAACAGTTACCTGCCCAACGCAGGAGATTCGAACCTTCCGGCAGTGGTTGAACAAAACACGCGCAAAAGCGATTTCAGCAATGAGAGGGAGATCCTGTACAAGGTATTGTTCGATATGAAGGCCGACCTTAACGATCTGAAAAAACTGACCCTGGAACTCCTGCATTCTGACGATTCCGAAAAAGTACAGGAAGAGAACGAATCCCTGATCCGCAAGATCTACGGGAATGAGGGAAGCAGCAGAAAAGAAGAAAATGACACAGCCGTGGAACTATTGCCTCCTCACGACAGCAGAGTGGAGAAAACAGTAGAACCACCCCAGGAAGACAAGTACCATTTTGCCGAAGAGATTGAAGAGGAAGAAACCTTATCTTTACAGGAAAAGGAGATCGAGCTCATCAAAAAGTCCCTGGAAAGGAATAGGGGAAAACGAAAAGCAGCAGCCTCCGAACTGGGGATCTCCGAGCGAACCCTCTATCGAAAAATCAAACAGTACGACCTGTAGTGAGCACACGACTAGCAACCTCTTTCCTCCTGTCCTTTGCCTTGCTCCTGAGCAGCTGCGGCATCTATAATTTCACTGGGGGAGACGTAGGTTCGGCCAAGACCTTCACGGTCAATTATTTCCAGAACTACGCAACCCAAAGTCCGGGTTCCGTCTTTGATCCCGGGCTGGACAGGGAATACACCCTCTCCCTCCAGGACCTCATCCTCAACCAGACGAGCCTCGACCTGGTCTCGGCCAACGGGGATCTGCTGTACGAAGGGGAGATCGTGGAATACAGGATCTCACCTATGTCGGCTACGTCAGAGCAAAGAGCGGCCCAGAACCGTTTGAGCATTACAGTGAATGTTCGTTTCTTCAACAAAACCAAAGAAGGGGCCGAATTTGAAAAGCGGTTTTCCTTCTTTTACGACTACCCGGCGGCGTCCCAGCTCGCATCGGTTAGGGACGAAGCCCACCAGGTGATCTTCGAACGGATCAACCAGGACATTTTTAACGAATCTCTGGCCGACTGGTAATGAAGGTGACAGACTTTACATATCTTCTGCAGCATCCGGATAAGGTCGTAGACCCGGTCCAGACCCGACAACTGGAAGAGGTGGTTGCGGAATTTCCCTATTTCCAGGCGGCAAGGGCCTTGCAACTCAAGGGCCTGAAGAACCTCAACAGCTTCCGGTACAACAACGCTTTGAAAGTCACGGCTGCCTACACGGCAGACCGGGATGTGCTTTTTGATCTGATCACCTCTCCCGAATTCCTCCAGAATTCAATCGCGGATGCCATCTCCGGCAAGGCCACTACGCTGGAGGCTACCGAGGTAGAAGTGGAAGAAGTGGAAGTTGAAGAAGGAGGTCCGGCCCCTCTGCTGGAAGAAACCCCGGACGCCCCCCTGCCCAGGAACACCCGGGATGCAGACGATATTCTGGATCCGTCCCTCTTTGCATCCAAAGATCCAGAGATAGACAAGGCACTTGCAAGGGAAAGGGCAGCCGCCGAAAAGGAACTCGAAATGGGTCAGCCTATCCCCTTTAAAAAGGATGAGAAGCACTCCTTCCTCGAGTGGTTGCAACTCAGCTCAGCAAAACCTGTCAAAAAGGAAAAGCAGCTCCCAAAGAAAACGGCCGACATTCCAAAAGACATGGTCTTCCCGATAACCGATGAATCTGAAAGGAAGAAAAAGTTTGAACTGATAGACCGCTTTCTCGAGGAAAACCCCAAGATCGTCCCGCAGGATAAAGAGCACTCAACTGTGGACATCAAGGAGTCGACAAAGATAGATTCGGAGGAACTGATGACAGAGACCCTGGCCAAGGTCTACCTCGAGCAAAAGAAGTACAAGAAAGCCCTGCAGGCTTACAAAATATTAAGTTTGAAATATCCGGAAAAAAGTAGTTTCTTTGCAAGCCGAATTAAAGCGGTAAAGCAGTTACAAAAGGAAAATTCTTGAGATGAGTACATTTACGATATTCCTGGTCCTGATCATAGTGGTGTGTTTCCTCCTGGTCCTCGTGGTCATGGTACAGAACCCTAAAGGAGGCGGACTATCCTCTTCCTTCGGAGGAGGTGGAACCCAGGTAGTTGGAGGGGTTAAGAAAACGGGGGATTTCCTCGACAAAAGCACCTGGACGCTGGCCAGTTTGCTCATCGTCCTGATCCTGTTGTCTAATGTGGCCCTCAAAGGTAGTTTCGGGGAAGCCGATTCTAAATTGCTCCAGGGAGACGACATTGAAAATGCGGTTCCTGAGACCGTTCCTGAAGAAGTAGTTCCTACCGATACAGCTACACCCTTGGACACGATTCAGTAATCGATCTGTGAAAGAAAAGCAATGAAAATGCCAGCTTGAGTGACAAGCTGGCATTTTCATTTCACAAACTGTCAGTTTTTGGCGCTTGGCATAATTTCTGCCATGTTAAATCGGAATTTTAAAAACTAAAAAATACACATATGGCTAAACTTAACATCAAACCATTAGCAGACCGGGTGCTCATTGAGCCAATGGCAGCTGAGACCAAGACTGCCTCCGGGTTGATCATCCCCGATACTGCAAAAGAAAAACCACAAAAAGGTAAAGTCGTGGCTGTAGGTCCGGGCACCAAGGATGAAAAGGTCACTGTAAAAGTTGGCGATACCGTTCTCTATGGAAAATATGCCGGCACAGAGCTGAAATTTGAAGGTGCAGATTATCTCATGATGCGTGAGAGCGATATCCTGGCTATCATATAAACCAAATCAGAGGAATAATACATAAAACAACATTGAATTATGGCAAAAGATATAAAGTTTGACATTGAAGCAAGAGACGGCTTAAAGCGGGGTGTGGATGCCCTTGCAAATGCCGTTAAGGTAACCCTGGGACCCAAAGGGAGAAACGTGATCGTTAGCAAATCCTTCGGAGCCCCTCAGGTGACCAAAGACGGTGTTACCGTAGCTAAAGAGATAGAACTGGAAGACGCCCTGGAGAATATGGGTGCGCAGATGGTGAAAGAAGTGGCTTCCAAGACCAACGACCTCGCCGGTGACGGAACAACCACTGCTACCGTCCTCGCCCAGGCGATCGTTAAAGAAGGTTTGAAAAACGTGGCTGCCGGTGCAAATCCTATGGACCTGAAAAGGGGTATCGACAAGGCTGTGGAAGCCATCGTCACTAACCTGACAAAACAAGCCAAAAAAGTAGGAGACTCTTCAGAGAAGATCAAGCAGGTTGCTGCTATTTCTGCCAACAACGACGAGACCATCGGGGACCTGATCGCCCAGGCCTTCAACAAGGTAGGAAAGGAAGGGGTTATCACCGTAGAAGAGGCCAAAGGTACAGATACCTATGTAGACGTGGTGGAAGGGATGCAGTTCGACAGGGGATATCTTTCTCCCTACTTCGTCACCGATTCTGAGAAAATGATCGCTGACCTCGACAATCCTTATATCCTCCTCTATGACAAGAAGATCTCCACCATGAAGGATCTCCTTCCTGTGCTGGAGCCGGTTGCTCAATCGGGTAAACCCCTGCTGATCATCGCTGAGGATGTAGATGGGGAAGCGCTGGCTACTCTTGTAGTCAACAAGTTGAGGGGGTCCCTGAAGATCGCCGCTGTGAAAGCCCCTGGATTCGGAGATCGCAGGAAGGCTATGCTGGAGGATATCGCAATCCTGACCAAGGGAACAGTTATCTCAGAAGAAAGAGGGTTCTCCCTGGAGAATGCAAACATCGACATGCTCGGAAGCTGCGAGAAAGTGACCATTGACAAGGATAATACCACCATCGTAAATGGAGCGGGTAATGCCAAGGACATCAAGGCGAGGGTAAACCAGATCAAGGCTCAGATCGAGACCACGACCTCTGATTACGACAAGGAAAAATTGCAGGAGCGCCTGGCTAAACTAGCCGGAGGGGTTGCAGTACTTTACGTAGGTGCCGCCTCTGAAGTGGAAATGAAGGAGAAAAAAGACCGTGTAGACGATGCACTTCACGCAACCCGTGCGGCTGTGGAAGAAGGTATCGTAGCCGGTGGAGGTGTGGCCTTCATCAGGGCTCAGTCAGTCCTCTCCAAGGTACAGACTGACAATGCAGATGAAGCTACAGGATTGCAGATCGTAGCCAGGGCTATCGAGTCCCCCCTGCGTACCATCGTGGAGAACGCCGGAGGAGAAGGTTCTGTAGTAGTAGCCAAAGTGTTCGACGGCAAAGGAGATTTCGGATACGATGCCAAGACTGAGAAATATGTCGACATGATGAAGGCAGGGATCATCGATCCCAAGAAGGTGACCCGTATCGCCCTCGAGAATGCCGCCTCTGTAGCCGGAATGATCCTCACCACGGAGTGTGCCCTGACGGATATCAAGGAAGATACTCCTGCAGGTCCTCCAATGGGCGGAGGAGGAATGCCCGGAATGATGTAATTCAAACAACATATGTCATCAGAAAAAGCCGCTGCCAAAAACAGTGGCTTTTTCTTTTTTTGGAGTCATTAT
The DNA here is from genome assembly GCF_014638095.1 of Muriicola marianensis. Classification (GTDB taxonomy): domain Bacteria; phylum Bacteroidota; class Bacteroidia; order Flavobacteriales; family Flavobacteriaceae; genus Muriicola; species Muriicola marianensis. The sequence continues at coordinate 2,298,366 of NZ_BMFH01000001.1, read as the reverse complement.
CAAAGGGGAGTAATTCCTATTTTTGCAAAAAACAAACACATGTTAGAAGGCTTAAAATCAGGTGTTGAAACCATCCTTAAACAGGAGGGCCGGTCCGTAGATGAAAGGTTGCAGACCTTGTGTGAATATCTGAAGGCAGAGGTTTCGTACTACGACTGGGTTGGCTTTTATTTCCGGAACGGGGAGAAGGAGGAACTCAAACTGGGCCCTTACGCAGGAGCTCCCACAGACCATACTATCATCCCTTTCGGCAAAGGGATATGCGGCCAGGTGGCGGTTAGCAACGCCAATTTTGTAGTTCCAGATGTAACGGCCCAGGACAATTACATAGCCTGCAGTCTGACCGTCAAATCAGAGATCGTCATCCCCCTCTTTGTGGAGGGTAAGAACATTGGGCAGATCGACATCGATTCAGAAACTCCCGATCCCTTCACGGAAGAGGACGAGCGTTTCCTGGAATTCGTGAATACCGAAGTCGCCAAAATTCTTTAAAACTTTCCCTTTTTTGTTGATAAGACAGGGGCTGCCATAGGCCTTAAAAAAGTACCTTTGGAGCTCTTGCTTTACCTTTAAAATATTTTGATATGGGCACTGCCAAAAAAGCTAAATCCGCATTGATATCCGTCTTTCACAAGGACGGCCTTGAACCCATCGTAAAGAAGTTCCACGAGCTGGGCATCACCATGTATTCCACTGGGGGCACCGAATCCTTTATTCGTTCTCTGGGCCTGGAGGTCACTCCTGTGGAAGAAGTGACGAGCTATCCCTCTATTTTAGGGGGGCGCGTCAAAACCCTGCACCCCAAGGTATTCGGGGGTATTTTGAACCGGCAGGACAACGAAGGAGATGTAGCTCAGCTGGAGGAATTTGAGATCCCCCAGCTGGATATCGTGATCGTCGACCTCTATCCTTTTGAAAAAACGGTGGCTTCAGGAGCAACGGAACAGGAGATCATTGAGAAGATCGACATTGGGGGTATTTCCCTGATACGGGCAGCCGCAAAAAATTACAAGGATGTACTATGTGTGTCTTCCATGGAAGACTACAAAGAGTTTCTCGACCTGATCTCCGAAGGCAATGGAACCACCACCCTGGCCCAGCGCAAAACCTTCGCCGCCAAGGCCTTTAATGTTTCCTCTCACTACGATACAGCTATCTTCAACTATTTCAACAGAGACCACGGAATCGCCTCCCTGAAGATCAGTGAGACCAAGGGGAAGGTTCTCAGGTATGGGGAAAACCCTCACCAGAAAGGATTCTTCTTCGGGGATTTCGAAGCAATGTTCACCAAGCTGCACGGAAAAGAGCTCTCCTACAACAACCTCCTTGACGTGGATGCCGCGGTGAACCTCATGGCCGAATTCCGGAATGACCCGCCCACCTTTGCCATCCTGAAGCACAACAATGCCTGTGGACTGGCCACGAGGGATACTATTTACCAGGCTTATGTGGACGCCCTTGCCGGGGATCCCGTATCGGCCTTTGGAGGGATCCTCATCAGCAATACGGAGATCGATGCAAAGACAGCCGAGGAAATCCACAAACTCTTCTGTGAGGTCGTGATCGCCCCCTCATTCTCAGACCAGGCGCTCGATATCCTAAAAGGTAAAAAGAACCGTATCCTCCTCGTACAGAAAGAGGTCGCCCTTCCCGAGACCCTTGTCAGAACTTGTCTCAACGGGGTGCTCGTACAGGATAAAGACCACATCACGGATGCTGTGGAAGGCCTTACTTATGTAACAGAAAAAAAGCCTTCCGAAAGCGAACTGGAAGATCTGATCTTCGCCTCCAAACTCTGCAAACACACCAAATCCAACACCATCGTCCTGGCTAAAAATCGGCAGCTGTGTGCCAGCGGTACGGGCCAGACCTCCCGAGTGGATGCATTGAACCAGGCTGTGCACAAGGCGAAGTCCTTTAATTTCGACCTGGACGGGGCCGTCATGGCGAGCGATGCTTTTTTTCCGTTTCCTGACTGCGTGGAGATCGCTCACAAGAGCGGGATCAGGAGTGTGATACAGCCCGGAGGGTCGATAAAAGACCAGCTGAGTATCGACTATTGTGACGAAAATCAAATTGCCATGGTAATGACGGGGACACGTCATTTTAAACATTAATTTTACTACTTTTGTCGATGAAATACACCCGTTTATCCGAACCTAACTAAACATTCACAATGGGATTTTTTGATTTTTTAACGGAGGAGATAGCGATCGACCTCGGAACTGCCAATACCCTGATCATCCACGCAGACAAGGTGGTGGTAGACAGCCCTTCCATTGTGGCCAGGGACAGGATCACAGGCAAGATCATCGCTGTTGGGCGCGAGGCCAACCAGATGCAGGGTAAGACCCACGAGAACATCAAGACCATCCGTCCTTTGAAGGATGGGGTGATCGCAGATTTCGACGCCTCCGAGAAGATGATCAATATGTTCATCAAGAACATCCCTGCATTGAAGAAAAAATGGTTTCCCCCGGCCCTGAGAATGGTCATCTGTATCCCTTCAGGGATCACCGAGGTGGAAATGAGGGCGGTAAAAGAATCAGCAGAAAGGGTGAACGGGAAAGAAGTATACCTCATCCACGAACCCATGGCTGCCGCTATTGGTATCGGGCTGGACATCATGCAACCCAAGGGTAACATGATCGTCGATATCGGAGGGGGAACCACGGAGATCGCCGTGATCGCCCTCGGAGGGATCGTCTGTGACAAGTCGGTCAAGATCGCCGGGGACGTATTTACCAACGACATTATCTACTACATGAGGACGCAGCACAACCTCTATGTAGGAGAGACCACTGCAGAAAATATCAAGATCAAAATAGGATCGGCCACCGAAGACCTGCAATCTCCCCCGGATGAGATGTCAGTACAGGGAAGGGACCTGCTCACAGGGAAACCCAAGCAGGTATCCATCTCCTACAGGGAGATCGCCAAAGCCCTGGATAAGTCCATCCTCAGGGTAGAGGACGCCGTGATGGAGACCCTGTCACAGACCCCGCCGGAACTGGCGGCAGATATTTACAATACAGGGATCTACCTGGCAGGAGGGGGATCCATGCTCCGGGGACTCGACAGAAGGCTGTCCCAGAAAACAGACCTGCCTGTCTACATTGCTGAAGATCCGTTAAGGGCAGTCGTTCGCGGTACGGGTATAGCCCTGAAGAATTTAGAACGCTACAAGAGTATCCTCATAAAGTAATTCCCGGAAACCAGTCCGTTAATACTTAAAATCGGGATATCCGGCAGGGATGGGAGCATCCAACAGGAATAGAGCATGCAACAGATCATCAACTTCATCCTACGCAACAAGACCACCCTGCTCTATCTGTTGTTGCTTTCTCTCGGGATGGCCATGAGCATCCAATCTCATTCCTTTCACAGATCGAAGTTCCTGAATTCAGCCAACTGGCTCAGCGGGAGCATTTACAATACTCAGACCGATATAACCTCCTACTTCAATCTCAGGGAAGAGAACCAGCAGTTGGTGGAAGAAAACACCCGCTTGAAAAAGATGTTGTACAACGCTGACTTCGCCCCGGCTACAGAAACGGTAATTGATTCTTTCCCATACGGAGTGATCCCGGCACGGATCATCAAGAACAGCTACGCCCTCCGCAACAACTATATTACGCTCGACAAAGGGGCAGCCCAGGGGGTGGAACAGGATATGGGAGTGATCACTTCCATGGGGGTTTTGGGGATCGTGGAATACACCACAGACAATTTTTCAGCCGTTCAGAGCCTGTTAAACACCAAGTCTAATATCAACGCCAAGATTAAGAACACCAATAATTTTGGTTCCCTGAAGTGGAACACCCTTCGATTCGACGTAGTACAGCTGGAAGACATCCCGAGGATCGTTCCATTAAATATTGGCGATACCATCGTTACCGGGGCCATGTCGAGTATCTTTCCGGAGAACATTCCCATCGGAACCATACAGAAGATCGATCTGCAGACTTCGGAGAGTTTTTATAAAATAGACGTGGCCCTGTTCAATGATATGACCAATCTCCAAAATGTCTACATTATCACAAACAGAGACAAGGAGGAAATACAGCTTCTTGAAGAAAAGATAAACGATGACCAATAACCTGTACTTACAGAACGGCCTGCGTTTCCTGCTGCTTGTACTTGCACAGGTGCTCATCTTCAACAGGTTGAATTTCCTCGGGTTTATAAACCCCATGGTCTATATCCTTTTCCTCTACTGGTACCCAATCAAGCCGAGAAGGAGCGTCTTTATGCTGATCTGCTTTTTCCTCGGGCTGACGATAGATGTCTTTTCCGATACCCTGGCCTTCCACACAGTGGCATGTACCACTATGGCCTTTTTCCGACCGGCAATCATGCGATTTGTCTTTGGCGTGAACTACGAGTTCCAGAGTTTCAGGCTCAGCAATACCACCCGGGTACAACAAATTGCATTTTTGACGTTCTTAATATTGGGGCACCACGCGATTTTCTTTTTACTCGAGATTTTTAGTTTGTCTCATTTGCTATTACTTTTGAAAAAGATCGTATTTACGAGCGTGGGAACCCTTGTTGTGGGCACCCTGATGTTAACGCTCTTTAGTGCTGAGAAAGAATGAAAAAATTCCTGCTTTCTTCCATTATTGTCATCATAGGGATCACCTTTATCGGAAGGCTTTCCTATCTACAGATCTTTCGCACCACTGCCAATCAGGTCCTGGAGGATTCTGCCGTCCAGGCTATTTATGACTATCCGGAAAGAGGTTTTATCTACGACAGGAACGGGACGCTCCTGGTAGCCAATCAGCCGGCCTATGACGTGATGGTGATCCCAAGGGAAGTGAAACCCCTGGATACCCTCGAATTTTGTTCACTCCTGGGAATAGATAAACCCAAATTCCTAGAAAGAATGAGGAAGGCAAGGGTGTATTCCCCCAGGCTGCCCTCCGTACTGGTCCCCCAGCTCTCCAAAGCAGATTACGCCCGCCTTCAGGAGAAAATGCGCAAGTACGAAGGCTTTTACATCCAAAAGAGATCACTGCGGTACTATGACACGAACAGTGGGGCTAATGTATTGGGCTATATATCGGAGGTAAATGAGAGCGACATCAGAAGGAACCCTTACTACAAGCAGGGAGAACTCACCGGCCGGACCGGGATTGAAAAACAGTATGAGGAAGTATTAAGGGGAGTCAAGGGCGTTAAGTTCATTCAGAAAGACCGCTTTAACCGCACCATCGGTCCCTACAAGGAAGGCACTTTGGATACCCTCCCGGAGCAGGGGAAGGAGATCCGCGTGACCCTTGATAAGGAACTGCAGGAGTACGGGGAAAAGCTGATGGTCGGGAAAAGGGGTGGCATTGTAGCCCTGGAGCCCTCATCCGGGGAGATCCTGGCCCTGATCTCAGGACCTACTTATGATCCGGCACTGCTCGTGGGTAGGGAACGATCTGCCAATTACAGCAAACTCCACTACGACACCATTTCCAAACCCACCTGGGACAGGGCGCTTCTGGCACAACCTTCTCCGGGTTCTCCTTTCAAGACTCTGAATGCCCTCATCGCCCTGCAGGAAGGGGTTATGAAACCCGAAACGACCGTACGCTGCTACAATGGATTTTATGTAGGGAACAAAAAAAGGGGATGCCACTGCGGCGGCGGCCTCAGGAACATGAACAGCGGGATCTACAAATCGTGCAATGCCTATTTTGCCCAGGCGTTCAGAAAGATATACGAAAAGTATCCCACCACTGACGAGGGAATGGACGTATGGGAAAAGCACGTCAAGAGCTTCGGCCTGGGTGACTACCTGGGATACGACCTTCCAACAGGAAGAAAGGGGCGCATTCCGGATAAGGCGTATTACGACCGGGTATACGGGGATAACCGTTGGGCTTCGTCCTTTATTATTTCCAATGCTATCGGGCAAGGCGAAGTAGCCGCCACTCCTATTCAACTGGCCAATATGACTGCGGCTATTGCCAACAGGGGCTATTATTTCACCCCTCATATCATCAAAGAGATCGGAGGGGAACCGGTAAGCGACCCCAAGTTTACTACTCCTCATTATACGACGATTGACAAGAAGCACTTTGATCCGATCGTTCAGGGGATGGCCGATGTATATACCCAGGGCACGGCCAAGTGGCTTCAGATCCCCGGGATAGAAATTGCCGGGAAAACAGGAACAGTAGAGAATTTTACCAAGATAGACGGCGTAAGGACTCAGCTCACTGACCATTCGCTCTTCGTCGCCTTTGCACCGGTGGACAATCCCAAAATCGCATTGGCTGTCTATATTGAACACGGATATTACGGTGCCCGCTACGCCGGGCATATCGCCTCCCTCCTGATCGAAAAATACCTCAAAGGGGAGATCACCCGAACAGATCTTGAAAAACGAATGCTGGAAAAGACCCTGGAGGCAGAGTACGCCAAACCGTACAGCGGGGAAGAGTTCAAGATCAATGAATATGTCTGGTAAAAGTGTCTTTAAAAGGGTAGACTGGCTGACCATCTTCCTCTATCTGATGCTGGTGGGCATAGGCTGGGTGAATATTTATTCCACAACCCTTACGGATGAGGGAAATGCCTTGCTCGACTTCAGTCAGCTTTACGGCAAACAACTCTTCTTTATCGGCGCATCCCTCATTGCGGCATTGATCTTTCTCAACCTGGAAGCTCATTTCTATGAGCGTTTCTCCAGCCTGCTCTATATCATCACCATGGTCCTCCTTCTCGGACTTTTTGTCTTTGGCAAGAACATCGCAGGGGCCACTTCCTGGTACAGCCTGGGGTTTTTTAACCTCCAGCCTTCAGAGCTCGCAAAATTCACCACGGCCCTGGCCCTGGCAAAATACCTCAGCGATATTCAGACCGATATCAAAAAAAGAAAGGATCAGCTGTTTGCACTGCTTATTATCCTGATCCCCGTATTGCTTATCATACCTCAGCCGGACCCCGGTAGTGCCCTGGTATTCCTCGCTTTGGTCTTTGTCCTTTTCCGGGAAGGTTTTCCTCTTTTTTACCTGCTGATCGCCCTGGTAGCTCTGATCGTCTTTATCACTACCCTTATGTTCGGCACCATATGGGTGAGTATCAGCCTGGCCCTGCTTATAGCTGTCTTTCTCCTGGTAAAAAAAGCGAGCTTTAAAGTGCCCCTTTTTCCTCTTTTCACATTCTTTTTTCTCGCTGTTATCTTTTCCCTCTCGGTGAATTTTGTGTTCGAGAACGTGTTCGAACAGAGACACCGCGACCGCTTCAGCCTTTGGCTGAGACTGGAAAAGGACCCTGAAAAACTGGAGGAGATCCGAAAGACCATAGGATACAACACCTACCAGTCTGAAAAAGCCATTGAATCGGGCGGAGGTTTCGGCAAGGGTTTCCTGGAAGGGACCCGGACCAAAGGAGATTTTGTCCCTGAGCAACATACCGACTACATCTTTAGCACTGTGGGTGAGGAATGGGGCTTTATGGGAACGGCCACTGTGGTGATCCTGTTTACGGCCCTGCTGTTGAGGCTGGTTGCCCTGGCAGAACGCCAGAAGAGCGATTTCAGCAGGATGTACGGATACGGGGTCATTTCCATCCTATTGATCCACTATTTTATCAATGTTGGCATGGTGATCGGCATCCTGCCCACTATCGGTATACCCCTGCCCTTCTTCAGTTATGGTGGCTCTGCCCTTATCGGGTTTACCGCCCTGCTGTTTATCTTTCTGAAACTGGATGCCAACAGGCTGAACGAATGGCTTTAAAACGGCCAGGATGAGCCTTCTATCGCCTCTTCCAGGCGATCCTCCTGCCTGTCCTCCATCGATTTGAAGAAGTCAATTCCTGTCTCCTCCTCCAGCTGGTCTATGCTTACCCTAAAAGCTTCTAATGGCTGGGAAGTTTCCCTATGAGGAATTAAAAAAGCGACAGTCTCCAGGTCTCCGTTATTTTGCCTTACCACTATCTTATAAAATGCCCTTGGTACTGATACTTCTTCGTACCCTATTGACGGTAATCCTTTCCTGAGCACACCTCCGGTGATCACATACAGGGTGTCATACTTCCTGGCCCAGTTCCGCACCTGTATCTCCAAACGGTTCCATACCCCGGCATTGAAATCCGGGTCCATCGGACTGATATTACTTGTGTAAAAGGTCTCATTGTAAGCCGATTCGGAAAATCTGCGGTCTCCGGCCGGACAAAGATGACCCCTGTCATAGCCCGAATTCTTGTAGTTCCTCCAATCGGCAGAAGCAGTTTTAACCCAGGGATCTTTCTCAAAAAAAGGCCGTCGGCGATCATCGTTTGTCAGGTGTGATCGCGTGAGCGTATATGCCACCCACCGGGCCTGTTCGTGCTGCTCACTGTATTCCAGGGAATAGAAGGCGTGCTTGATAACATCCCCTCTGAGGGTGCCGGGCTCAACGAATTCAGGAAGGACCATCTTTTGATCGGGTTCAACCCGGGTCCACCAGGGCAGGAAGTATTGTTCGATCACCCAGAAGAGGATGATCACTGCTGCCAGTAAAACGGTATAAATGATCCTGTTCTTTCTCGTCCTGCGCATAGGGTTTCTTCGCTTTCTTAAAGCGGAGCTAAAATACAGGAATTCTGCAGATAAGGACCTACCTTTGAGGTGTAAGGATTACGCTTGTCCTTCGACCATTTAGACTCTTGGAATTAATAAATCTAAATACGTAAACAATCCTATGCTCACCTGGAAAGACGTCATACATTATTCTGTTCACGGTAATCCCAAACCCGACAAGAGAGTTGAGAAAACGGAAGCCGAATGGCAGGAGGCCCTGAGCCCGGAACAGTTCAGGATCACCCGTAAAAAGGGAACAGAGGCACCCCACTCGGGAGCCCTGTGCAGTATATATGAAGCCGGCAAGTACGCCTGTGTATGCTGTGGCACCCCCCTGTTTGATTCTACCATCAAATTCGATTCCGGAACAGGCTGGCCCAGTTTCACCCAGCCCATCAAAGAGAATGCTATCCAGTATGAAAAGGACACCTCCTACGGGATGGTCAGGGTAGAGGTCATGTGCAATACCTGCGATGCCCACCTCGGACATGTATTTCCCGACGGACCTGCTCCCAGTGGGCTGAGGTACTGCATCAATTCCGAATCTATGGAACTCATACAAAACGCAGCCGATCATGAATAGCCCTAAGGTTGGGATCGCCACGGTGGGTGGCGGGTGCTTCTGGTGTACAGAGGCCATTTTTCAGGAAGTAAGGGGAATTCACAAGGTCGTCTCCGGCTACACGGGGGGCAATGCTCCCGGGAGGCCGACATACAGGGAAGTCTGTTCAGGCCTTACCGGACATGCGGAGGTGGTACAGGTCACTTTTGACCCTGATGTGATCTCCTACCACGACCTGCTCGTGATCTTTATGACCACACACGACCCGACCACCCTGAACCGGCAGGGGGCAGATGTAGGCGCCCAGTACCGTTCGGTTATCTATTACCACGATGAGGAGCAGCACAAGACGGCAACAAAAGTCATTCAGGAACTCGCAGATTCCTTCGATGCCCCTATCGTCACCGAGGTGAGTCCGCTCGAAACCTTTTACGAAGCAGAAGATTACCACCAGGATTATTACCGAAATAATCCGAGGCAGGGGTACTGCAGCTACGTGATTACCCCTAAGCTGAATAAGCTGCGAAAGCTGCATGCCGACAAGCTTGGGTAGGCCTGAGAAGGACAATACCATAAAAAAAGGCCCTCAATGGGGCCTTTTCCTTTATTTTTAACGTATCTGTTATCCTTTGATGTGGGCGAGTTTGTCGCTGTTCATCCTGTCATCCCTCAGGTCTTTTAGTACGTTCACGGCTTCTTCTATATAGACGTCTTTCACCAGGTTCTTATGCCAGCGTTCCCTCTTTTCTTTCAGGAGGGTGTCCTGGGTAAACAGCTCCTGTTCATACTTGACAGATTCGAAGGTAAGCTGGGAATCGTACTCGGATAATTTCTTGAAGTAATCCGATTTTTCCCTGTTCGCCTTATCCCTTGCCTTGTACAGGTCGTAATTCAGGGTAACGGTCATTTCGTCCTGCTGATCTTTGAGCCATTTCGCATTTTCCTCAATCAGTTTTACCTGTGGATTCTGAGCGATACGCTTATTGCTGTTTTCGATGATCTTTTCGAAGTCGATATTACCATCCCAAACCCTGTAATTGGCAGGATTGATCTTGTCCCAGCTCATGGCGGTGGGCTGTCCTTTTTCTCCGAGAACGATATACCTGTAACGGTCCGGAATAACAATGTCACTCTTCACCCCTTCGAGCTGGTTGGATTCCCCGTTCACACGGTAGAATTTCTGGATGGTCACCTTGATAGCTCCCAGGTCACCATATTCATTCACGTGAACAACGTTCTCCAGGGGGTACATTGTTTGTACCGTACCCTTTCCAAAGGTCTGGCTGCTTCCGATGATGATGGCCCGCTTGTAATCCTGCATGGCAGCGGCAAGGATCTCAGAGGCTGAGGCAGAAAATTCGTTGACGAGGATCACCAGGGGTCCGTCCCACTGTATCCGCTCGTCCTTGTCCTCATAGACCATTTTATCGTTGTCAGAAGCCCGAACCTGCACCACAGGCCCGTCCTTGATGAACAACCCGGCCATGTCGATAGCCGTCCGCAGGGATCCCCCTCCGTTGTCGCGAAGGTCCAGGATGAGTCCTTCCATCCCTTCTCCCTTCAGTCGTTCGATCTCCTTAGCCACGTCTGTAGCTGCATTTCGATCGTTGTAATTCTTGAAGTCTGCATAGAATCCGGGCAGTTGTATCAAGCCAAATTTCTTATCCTCATCAATGATCTTTGCCGACTTGGCGTATTGTTCTTCCAGCTCCACGATATCTCGTACCACGGTCACCTCTTCAATGGTACCGTCTACCTTCCTCACAGTGAGGTATACCTTGGTCCCTTTGGGTCCCTTGATGAGTTTTACGGCGTCATCGAGGGGCATACCAACAATATTGACTGGAGTCTCATTCTCCTGCCCTACCTTGATGATCTCGTCACCTACTTCGAGCAACTGCCCGCGCCATACGGGACCTCCGGAGATGATCTCCACGATCTTGGCACCTTCCGGTTCCGGTTGCAACCGGGCGCCAATCCCCTCAAAACGGCCTGAGATCTGACGGTCAAAATAATCCTTATCCTCAGGGGCAAAATAGGAAGTATGGGGGTCGAACTTGTCTACGATAGAATTGATATACTGCGCAAAGCGGTCCTTGCGCTCCATATTGTCCACAAAGTCGAAAAACTCTTCCAGTGTCTGTCTGGTGACATCCCGGGCTTCCTTTTCCACTTCTCTTTCTGTCAGGGTGACGTAGTTGGGGTCGTCCTTCTTTTTCTGGATCTCGTCCTTCAATTTGGAATCAAAGGTATTCAGGGTCCAGAATTTGAGTTGTTTCCTCCACCTCTCTTTCAGCTCCGCCCTGGAATTGGTAAAAGGCCTTTTATCGTAATCGGAGTTGATGGACTCCTCCACGGTATAGTCAAAAGGCTCGTCCAGGATCTCTGAGATCAATACTTTGACCTCCCCTATTCTCTTCGCATACCTTTCATTTACCAGGTTGAAGAAGGAAATATCCGTATTCTTGATCTGGTCGTCTATCTGGAACTTGTATTGTTCAAAATCCCGAATATCCTCCGCCAGAAAATACCTCTTGGTGGGATCCAGGACGTCGATGAAATCCTCGTAAACCGCCACGGACAGGTCGTCGTTGATAGCCTTGGGGGAATAGTGTCCTTTTTCCAGGATGTAGGTGATGATATCTAATAAAAGCTTGTCCTTGTCATTGTTTTCAAAGCTCTTGTTCGTAAAACTGCAGGAAGCCACAGCGATCAGAACAGCCAGAAAACCTAAAGCCAGATTCCTTTTCATGTACTTTTTGTTTCTTCAGATTAAAGACTAAGAGGAACGCCCTAAAAACCTGAGGTTGATAAAATTAATCAGTCCCTAAGATAGAGAAAAAACCATGCCAATAATTGCCCCTGGCGATAATTTTTTGTTAAAGGCCGTCCGCACTAATCCTCAGTAAAAACGTATTTTTACGGCTTAAAGTATGCGCGATGAGCAAACCTTTGATCCTGGTGACAAACGATGACGGAATTACGGCTCCGGGATTGCGCACCCTGGTGCGGTGCATGAAGGAACTCGGAGAGGTGGTCGTGGTGGCCCCGGACAGTCCGCAATCAGGGATGGGACATGCCATTACCCTGGACAATACCCTCTATTCTCAAAGGGTGGTGATCGACCCGGAAAAAGGGGCTCCCAGGGAATACAGCTGCAGCGGAACCCCTGCCGACTGTGTAAAACTGGCCCTGCAGGAATTGTTGGGCCGCAGACCCGACATCTGCGTGAGCGGGATCAACCACGGTTCCAACGCCTCCATCAATGTCATTTATTCGGGAACCATGAGCGCCGCCATAGAGGCGGGGATCGAAGGCATTCCCGCCATAGGATTCTCCCTTTGTGACTATTCCTGGGAGGCGGATTTCACCCCGGCTGAGGAAGCGGTAAAACAGATCGTTTCAGAAGCACTTCAACACGGGATCCCCAAGGGAGTAGTGCTCAATGTCAACATCCCTAAAGTAGCTGACGGGGAACTTAAAGGCATCAAGGTCTGCAGGCAGGCCCGGGCCAACTGGAAGGAAAAATTCGACAAGCGTACCAACCCCTCCGGGAAGGACTACTACTGGCTCACAGGGGAGTTTCAGCTCCTCGACAAAGGGGAGGACACTGACGAATGGGCCCTGTCTCAGGGGTATATCTCCGTGGTGCCCACCCAATTCGACCTGACGGCGCATTTTGCCATTCAAGATATCAATACCTGGAATTTACATGAACACTAAAAAAGAAATAGCCATCGGCCTGGCCGTGGGAATCATTGCCAATGTCTTCGGCACTTTACTCTATATCCTTATTTTTTCCGATCTGGGTATCACAGAGACCCTGGAGGTTGCCCGAGAACAGGATCACCTGGGGAGCCTGGTGGCCCTCGGGGCCATTCTGAACCTCCTGGCATTTTTCGGATTCCTGAGGATCAAAAGAGACCAAAGGGCCAAGGGAGTGCTGATCGCAACCTTGCTGGCCGCCCTGGTAATCCTATTCTACAAGGTATTCTGACATGAAATACTACATCATAGCAGGGGAAGCTTCAGGAGACCTTCACGGGTCTAACCTGATCCGGGCCTTGAAAAAAGCAGATCCCGGGGCTGATATTCGTTGCTGGGGTGGGGATTTGATGGAAGAGGCCGGAGGAACCATCGTCAAGCACTATAAAGAAATGTCCTTTATGGGCTTTGCTGAGGTGCTTGCAAACATCCGGCAAATCTTCAAAAATATCGCCTTTTGTAAAGAGGATATCAGTGCCTTCAGACCTGACGTGATCATTTTTATTGATTTTTCTGGTTTTAACCTCCGGATCGCTTCCTGGGCGAAAGCCGAGGGGTACCGGACAAATTATTACATCTCTCCCCAGGTATGGGCTTCCCGGGAAGGCAGGGTCAGGAAGATCAGGTCTTCCATAGACGAAATGTACGTTATCCTGCCCTTTGAAAAACAATTCTATGAAGAGAAGCACGGGTTTCCGGTTCATTATGTGGGCCACCCCCTGCTGGATGCCATCGAAGCGAAAGGATCAGCCGATTCCTCGGCATTCCGCGAGAAACACGGCCTGTCTGAAGGGAAGGAGATCATCGCCCTTCTTCCGGGGAGCCGGAAACAGGAGGTGGAGAAAATGCTCTCTCTCATGCTTTCCGTTGTCCCTCAGTTTCCGGAGTACGAATTTGTGATCGCCGGTGCTCCCAGCCTGGACACAGAATTCTATTCTCGATTTACAAAAGAAAGTCGGGTACACTTTGTCAGAGGGGAGACCTATGCCCTCCTTCAGTGCGCAAAGGCCGCCCTGGTCACCAGCGGCACGGCCACCTTGGAAACGGCTCTTTTCAAAGTCCCACAAGTGGTCTGTTACAAAGGAAACTGGATCTCCTACCAGATCGCAAAACGCATCATCACCCTGAAATACATCTCCCTGGTGAACCTCATCATGGACAGGGAAGTGGTGACAGAGCTCATCCAGAACGACCTAACCCACAAGGCCCTGGTGCGGGAGCTAAAGGCTATCCTCACAGGCCCCAAAAGGGAAGCCCTCTTGAAGTCATATGAAGAGCTCGAAGCCAAACTGGGCGGGGGCGGGGCCAGCGAAAAAGCAGCCCGGATGATCGTAGACTCTCTTAAAAACTCCTGAAAAGGAGTTCTAAGAATCAGCGAGTATTTACTTTCCGCTGAATTCCCACTTCAGAAATAATTTATAATTTTGGTTACAAGGTGCCCCTTTTTTACCGTCTATGTGGAGAAAAAACCTTGTTCTGATCCTTTGCCTGACAGCCCTGTCCTGTGGGGTTGTAAAAAAACGTACCACCTACGGATCCGGGTATTCGGTCACCGTTGAGGCCGATGACCCCCCAACAGAGACTCTCCGGGATTCCATTCTTTCAGACGGTACTGAGATCGCTGAAGCCCCGGAACGGATTTACCTCGACAAATCCGAACAGGTCATCAATACCGCCCTTACCTATACCGGGGTGAAGTATAAGTACGGGGGGACGACCCGGAAAGGTATGGATTGTTCCGGCCTGATGTACATCACCTTCCAGGAGCACGACATCTACCTGCCCAGGGTTTCGTTTTACATGGCCAACGAAGGGAGGAAGATCTCCCTGGAAGAGGTCAGCAAGGGCGACCTGCTGTTTTTTACTACTTCTAACCGAAGAAAACGAATCAACCACGTAGGGCTTGTTGTAGAGGTGGAAGGGGATGATATCCGCTTTATCCACTCCACCACTTCCCGGGGGGTGATCGTCTCTTCCCTCAAGGAGGGTTACTGGAACTACGCTTTTGTGAAGGCCACGAGAATCCTATGAGATGCATCCCCTGGATTTCATCTCCGTACGGGTATGCCTGACTTTTGTAGTCGGTATCATCCTCGGATGGTCCTTTCCTACAGAACCTGTCAATATCTTTCTCCCGCTGGGGTTGAGTTTTACTTTCCTGCTTTTGACCTTCGTTTTTGAAAACTACAGGCAAGGAATCCTCTTCGGTTTCGCCCTGGTCTGTACCTCTGTCTGCCTGGGATTTTTCTCCATTTCCCTTTCCCAGCCACGCTTCAGGCCTGATCATTATAGTCACGTTTTGCAAGAGGATATCAATATTTGGGAGGCCAGGGTAAAAGAATCCCTGAAATCTTCGGGGTATTATCACAAGTACCTCCTGGAAGTGAGTTCTCTGAACGGACATGGGGCGAGCGGCCTTATCCTTGGACTGGAGAAAAGGAAAGAACAACCCGGATTTAAGGCTGAGAGTCGGCTGCTTTTCACAGGGAAGATCAAACCCATTCCGCCCCCTTTCAACCCCTATCAATTTGCTTATGACGAGTATATGGAGGTGAGAGGCGTCTATGACCAGGTGATCCTGAAGGAGGGCAACTACATCGTACAAGATCCGGAAGGATACTCAATTAGAGGGAGGGCCCAAAGAATAAGGGAAGGTGTGATTGAAGCCCTGCAAGCTACTTCTGTAGGTCGTGAAGAACTGGGAGTGATACAGGCGATACTTCTGGGGGAAAGAGACGATCTGGATCCGGAGGTATATCGTCAATACCGGGATGCCGGGGCTGCCCACATCCTGGCGGTATCCGGACTTCATATCGGGATCCTGTTATTGCTGATCCGATTCTTCCTGAGCCCCCTGTCCTCCCTTCGCCATGGCAAGACATGGACCGCCCTCCTCACCATCAGCCTCATCTGGGTCTACTCCCTGTTCACCGGCCTCTCCCCTTCCGTGGTCAGGGCAGCTGCCATGTTCTCCTTCCTCTCCTATGCCCTGTTCCTCAACAGGCCCTCGAATACGGTGAACATCCTGGCAATATCGGCTTTATTTATCCTGGTAATTGAGCCCCGTTTCCTGTTCCAGGTAGGGTTTCAGCTCAGCTATGCCGCCGTGCTGGCCATTGCCTGGATCTTCCCGGTCCTGATGAGAGCCTGGTATCCCAGAAACAGGCTCCTGAGACGTTTGTGGAAACTGACAGCCGTGAGCCTGGCCGCACAGCTAGGGGTCATGCCCCTCTGCCTGTTTTACTTCCATCAGTTCCCGGGCCTGTTCCTCCTGTCTGCCCTCCTTCTGGTGCCTTTCCTGGGACTGATCATTGGAATTGGGATACCTGTAGTCATCCTGGCCACACTTAACAGCCTGCCCGATACAATCGCCCTGGGCTATTCTGCAGTGATCGGTAGAATGAATGACATTGTCGG
This sequence comes from Muriicola marianensis, assembly GCF_014638095.1. Taxonomy (GTDB): domain Bacteria; phylum Bacteroidota; class Bacteroidia; order Flavobacteriales; family Flavobacteriaceae; genus Muriicola; species Muriicola marianensis. The sequence continues at coordinate 2,282,062 of NZ_BMFH01000001.1, read as the reverse complement.
GAGCATTGCTGCACAGGAGACCTTTATTTTTCGAGACATTCCTTTAGACAAAATCTCCCTCCTGCTGCTGTACCTGCTCCTGGTCTTCCTGCTCATAAATTTTCAAAAACCCAGGTTCAGAAACCTGGCCTTACTGGGATTGTCCGTCCTGTGCCTGCAGGGGTGGACCTTTTATCAGAAACAAAAATTTGCCGGACACCAGGAGACTGTCTTGCTACACAGGGTCGGCAATAGCGGGATTCTGTATCAGGAAGGTAGGGATCTTCGGCTGCTGAGTCCCGATCCGGAATACCTCAAACCCCTGGCAGCGTCCTTTGGCATGCACAGGCACCTGACATCACTCTCAATTCAGGACCTGCCCCGGGCTTTTTCCCTGGGGATGGAATCCTGGATTGTCATCGACAGCACAGCAAGGATTCCCAAACAGGCCAAACAAATATCAGGCCTTTTGCTGATTCAATCCCCGAAAGTGCATCTGGGTCGGCTTCTGGAAGAACTCAGACCTCAAATAGTAGTAGCCGACGGAAGTAATTACCGCCAATACGCAGAACGCTGGGAACAAACATGCAGGGAATATGGAGTCCCATTTTATTCAACTGCGCAAACAGGTGCCCTGAGCCTGGACAGATTTTGATCCTAGCGGATCCCGTGCATCATCCGTTTCAGGGGCTTGTTCAGCACGATGGATATTCCTCCCAGGGCGATACAGAGGACCGTAAAGATCCCAAAGAAGCTGCTGAGGGAATAATTGGCTGTGATCTCGTCAATCATGCCGCCCAGGGTACCGGCGAGTTTCTGCCCGATCGCAATGGCCAGGTACCAGATCCCAAACATAAACCCGATCATCCTGGGAGGGACCAGCTTACTTAGGTAGGACAGCCCTACGGGTGATACGCAGAGTTCCCCCATCGTAATCAGGAGGTAGGCCAAGATGAGGTAGATCATACTCACCGAAGCCGAGGCAGCTCCCTGGGGAATACTCAGGGTCCCGAATACGAGTACGGCAAAGCCAAGGCCCTGGAGGATGAGTCCGATCCCGTATTTATGGGCAGCACTGGGGTTGTACTTGCTCTCCCACCAGCGGGAGAACAAAGGCGCCAGGGTGATGATAAAAAAGGAATTGAGGATGGCAAACCAACTGGCTTCCACCTCATTCCCGGTCTGGGAGAACTTGTCGTAAAGCCGGAAGATCAAAAGGCCCCAGATGCCAATGAAAGCCAGGGCGAGGGCGATATTGGAATACGGAATCCGACTATAGGTCTTCTTGAAAAGCAGATAAAGCACCCAGGTGATGATCATCATGGGCACAGTGGTCAGAAGCGCATCCACGATCTTAAAAATCATCGATGCGGAGCCCGTAAGCACCCTGTCCGTATAATCCCGGGCAAAGATGGTCATGGTACCAAGGTTCTGTTCAAAGGTGGCGAAAAAAATGACCGTAAAAAGGCCAAAGATGGCCACGGCAAATATGCGGTTCCTCACCACGGCGGTATACCGCAGTGTCCTGGATATGATCAGGATAAGGAAAAGAATAAGGGAGATCACGACCACTTCTATAGAACCGCCATAGCCGAAGAGGCTAAAATCGAGCAAATTGATGCCCTCTATCTTGGAAAGGGGATCGTTAAAGAGGTATAGGAGTCCGCCCAGGGAGGACAGGCCAATTAAGAGGTAATCGAACTTTGTGAAAGGGTTCAATTTTTCCTCCTCTTCCTGTTCCTCTTTATTATCTGTGATCTCAGAAGCTTTCAGGGGCTTGTCCCCTATCCGCCCAAACAGGCCTCCGGCCAGCCAGAACTGCAGCATCCCGAAGAACATAAAGATCCCGGCCAGGCCAAAGCCCCAGGCCCATCCGTAGTTCTCTGCCAGGTAGCCACACAACATCATTCCGAAAAAGGCCCCTGCATTCACCCCCATGTAGAAGATGGTATAGGCACCGTCCTTTTTGGATTCCTTCCCCCTGTACATCTCGGAGATCACAGCGGTAATATTGGGCTTGAAAAACCCGGTCCCTATCACCAGCAAGGCCAATCCTGTGTAAAGACTCCACACGGTTTCCAGAGCCATACAGGCATGTCCCAGGGTCATCACGGAACACCCGATAATGATTGCTTTTTTGTAGCCTGTGAACTTATCGGCAATATATCCCCCAAGGATGGGCGTGAGATAGAGCAGAGATGCGTAGGTCCCGATCAGGGCCAGGGCGTGTTCCCTGGGCCATTCCCACCCCGGATTGCTGTCCAGGATAGGGGCTGTCAGGAACAGGACCAGCAATACCCGCATCCCGTAGAAGGAAAACCGTTCCCACATCTCTGTAAAGAAGAGTACGAACAGGCCTGCGGGGTGGCCCAGTACCTTGTCCTTGAATAGATTTTCTATGTCTGTGTTCATACCTGATGTTTTAAGTGTTACTATCAGGCTTCCTCCGGACTGATCACGTGCTCATCATCCTCAGCCCCGTGAGTGAGGGCTTCCAGTTTCTTCCTGAATAACATGACCAAGAAACCAAAAGCGATACAGAAGACAGCAATACCGGTAAATACCGCAAATTCACCAAATTCCGAGGCCGACTCTCCCAGCAAGCCTGCCAGCTTATTACCGAAACCGGTCATGGCGAAATAGATCCCCATCATAAAGGAAGCGTATTTCAGGGGAGCCAGTTTGGTGATATAGGAAAGGGCCACCGGAGATATACAGAGTTCACCTACTGTGTGGAACAGATAGGCCAGCACCAGCCAATACATGGCTGAGGCACCTTCATTGTTGAATTCAACCGCCGCAGCAGACATAAAAAAGAATCCGGTACCCATGATTATCAGACCCAGGATCATTTTAAAGAGACCGGTAGATAATTTGCCCTTGAGCTTTCTTCGCGCCCAGTATCCCGCCACTGAGGTGCCCAGGAAAATGATGAACATGGCGTTGAGCGACTGGAACCAGGAGGCCGGGATCTCATTGCCGATAAAGGGCAGGGAGAAAGACAGCATCCGGTCTGTTTTCTCGGAGGCATAGATATTCATAAGTCCTCCGGCCTGTTCAAAGGCCCCCCAGAAGATGATGACCAGGGCAAAGGATATAAAGAGCACAATCACCCTGTCCTTCTCCACCTTGGTCAGCGGCCTGTTCATGGCCTCTTTTTCTACTTTGTCCTCAGACGAACCCAGGAAGTTCCCAACGTGTTTCAGGTATTTCTGTCCCAGCAAGTACTGCAGCAGGCCAAGAGCCATCCCGATCCCGGCCAACCCGAAACCGTAATGCCACCCGTAAACTTCTCCTACAGTTCCTACGATGAGGCTGGAGAGAAAAGCTCCTATGTTGATCCCGATATAGAAAATAGTGAACCCTTTGTCCCTTCGGATGTCACCTTGCTTGTACAATCCGCCTACCATGGTAGAAATATTGGGTTTGAGCATCCCTACACCCGCGATGATGAAACCAAGACCGGAATAAAACGCCCACATCTGTTCTATGGCCAATACGCTGTGCCCGATCACCAGGAGGATCCCTCCATAGAGCACCGACTTTTTCTGACCCAGAAACTTATCCGCTATCCATCCCCCGGGAATAGAGGCAACATAGACCAGCATAGTGTACCAGCCGTAGAGGGCCAGGGCTTCCCCGTTGGTCCAGCCCAGGCCGGGGTTGTCCTCCGTGGTCCTGGCTACCAGGTAGAGGACGAGGATGGCCCGCATACCGTAGTAGGAGAATCGTTCCCACATTTCAGTAAAGAACAGGATATACAGACCAACAGGATGGCCGAAAAGCTGTTTTTGAGTAGGTAGTTTTGTCGTCGTTGCCATAATGATTGCTCAGTTTGTTTAGAGATTGTCTTTTATAAAATTGGTCATTTTAGTGTATAGTTGCAGTCGGGTATTACCCCCGTAGATCCCGTGATTTTTATCGGGATAGATGGCCCAGTCGAATTGCTTGTTCGCCTGTACCAGCTCTTCGATCATCCGCATGGTGTTCTGTACGTGTACATTGTCATCCCCCGAGCCGTGGATCAGGAGGTAATCCCCTTTTAGCATGGCGGGGTAGGTAAGCGGACTGTTATCGTCGTACCCATTGGGATTGTCCTGGGGGGTACTCATATAGCGCTCCGTGTAGATCGTATCGTAAAACCTCCAGCTGGTCACAGGCGCCACGGCGATGGCCAGTTCAAAGGTCTCATTGCCCTGGAGGATACAGTTGGAAGACATAAAGCCCCCATAACTCCACCCCCAGATCCCGGTTCGATCTGCATCGATCCAGGGATATTCACTTAGTTTCTCGGCCACCGCGACCTGGTCCTCCACCTCGTATTTCCCCAGTTCACGATAGGTCATTTTCTTGAAATCGCGCCCTTTGTATCCGGTTCCCCTGCCGTCTACACAGGCCACGACGATTCCCTGCTGCGCCAGCATCTGATGCCAATAATCATTACTCGCCCACCAGCGGTTGGCCACCTGCTGAGACCCGGGTCCGCTGTACTGAAACAAGAATAGTGGATAGGATTTAGTGGGGTCAAAGTCGGCAGGCTTGATCATCCACATATTGAGGTCGTACCCATTGATCTGAATGGTGGAGAATTCCTTCGGACTGGTCTTGTATCCTTTTAGTTTTTCTGCTAGTGCCGAATTGTCCAGGATATCCCTGACCTTCTCCCCGTCTGAGGCCCTGTTGAGGGTATAGACGTAAGGCGTTTCCGCGCTGGAATAGGTATTGATAAAATAGGTGAAATTGGTACTGAAGTCGGCATTGTTAGTACCGGTCTGGTTCGTGAGTCGCTTTTTGTTCTTCCCATTGATCCCGACCCTGTAAACGTCCCGGTTTATGGACCCGTTCTCTGTGCTCTGGTAGAAGATGGCCTTTTTGCCGGGGTCATAACCGTAGTAGCTGGTCACTTCCCAGGGTCCTGACGTCAGTTGCCGTTTCAGGCTTCCGTCCCGGTTGTAGAGATACATATGGTTGAACCCGTCCTTTTCGCTCGTCCAGATAAAGCTGTCGTCTTCCAGGAAAGTGAGGTCGTCCGTGATATCCACATAGGCTTCATCCTTCTCCTCCAACAACAGTGAAACGGAAGCATCCACACCTTTCACAGTATACATTTTCAGGTGGTTCTGCGCCCGGTTGAGAGTGCGGACACTCAGTTCATCAGGGTTGTTTTTCCAGAGAATGCGAGGGATATAGTAGGCGTCCTTCAGCTCGATATCCCTGAGAGTCCCGTCTGAAATGGTGTATAGATGAAGTGATACGATCGAGTTGTCTTCCCCGGCTTTGGGATATTTAAAACGGTACTGGGAAGGATATAATTCTTCCCCATAGACATCCATGGAGAATTCGGGCACCGCACTTTCATCGAACCTCAGAAAAGCGAGACGAGTCCCGTCCGAATTCCAGTCGAACGCCCGGACAAAACCAAATTCTTCTTCGTATACCCAATCCGTGATCCCGTTGATGATGGCATTGGGCTCCCCATCATTTGTGATACGGGTTGTAGTACCCGACCTCAGGTCGAGAAAGTAAAGATCATTATCCAGCACATAAGCCACCTTGCTCCCGTCCGGGGAAAGCTGTGGAGACATGATCTTCCGGTCAGAAATTTTAGTAGTGGTCTTATCTTCAATATCGTAGACGTAGTAGATCCCCCTCCTGGAATAGCGATAGATCCTCTCTATATCCGTTGCCAGCAACACCTTGCCTTCATCCTTGCTAAAAGCGTAGGAAGAAAAATAAGGGATATCGTTATCTGGGCTCGAGATCAGGACCGTGTCTGTGAGTTCCAGGGTTTCATAGGCGTATTTCCCTATGCTGACGGTCCGACTCTCCGGATCGGCATTGAGGAGGGTGTAATGCAGTCCATCGTTCATGGATCTCAGGGATTCCAGTCCCCGGGTCGTGAATGCACCTCCCCAGATCTCTTCCAGGGTCAGGTCCTTTTGTTGAGTAAAAGCTTGTGGAGTTGCTGCGAGAATGAGGAACAGCAAAAGGTATTTTTTCATTCCTGTGTTTTGTTCGGATTCAAACCCTCAAGTTTACTAATTTTCTCTTTAATAATATAACTTTCCCCCTGCCAATTGCCTTTTCGACACCCCAGCAGAACGGAATTATCACCCTGCCCGCCGACGTCAGGGATTTAGGCAATATCACTATCTTTGCCCGCAAATAAGCCGTTGCTATGCCCGAACCTATCGAAGGCTTTTCAAAGCTGTCCAAGGAGGAAAAGATCCGTTGGATCGCCGAGCAGTATACCAAAGACCCGGAAGCCAGCATCTCCTTGCTGAAGACCTACTGGAACACGGATGAGCGGCGGCAGCAGCTCCACGACGAGTTCATCGAAAACACCCTGACCAACTACTATCTCCCCTTTGGTATTGCCCCTAACTTCCTGATCAACGGCAAATTATACGCCATGCCCATGGCCATAGAGGAAAGTTCTGTGGTGGCAGCTGCCAGCAAAGCGGCGAAGTTCTGGCTCAACCGCGGTGGCTTTAAAACAGAGGTGCTGGGCACAGAAAAGATCGGACAGGTGCATTTTATGTACGAGGGGGATCCTGCCCGACTTGAGGAATTCATCACTTCCATCACTCCCCTGTTCTATGAGGAGACCCGGCCCATCACCAAGAATATGGTGGCCCGGGGAGGAGGGATCAAAAAGATCGAATTGAGGAACAAGACCCGGGATCTCGACCATTATTACCAGTTGCATTGCACCTTCGAGACACTCGATGCCATGGGTGCCAATTTTATCAACTCCTGCCTTGAACAGTTCGCCAAGACTCTGAGAAGGGAGGCCGCAACCACTGATACTCTTGAAGACAGTGAAAGAGATATAGAGGTGGTGATGAGTATTCTCTCCAATTACGTACCCCAGTGCCTGGTAAGGGCTGAGGTAAGCTGCAAGGTAGAGGAACTGGGAGCCGATACCGGGATTTCCCCGGAGGAGTTCGCAGACAAGCTCGTAAGGGCTGTGGCCATTGCCAATGCCGAACCTTACCGGGCCGTCACCCACAACAAGGGGATCATGAATGGGATCGATGCCGTGGTCCTGGCTACAGGGAATGATTTCAGGGCGGTAGAAGCAGGTATTCACGCTTACGCCTCCCGGGAAGGAAGCTACAGGAGCCTGACCCGGGCTGAGATCAGTAATGGGGTCTTCCGGTTCTGGATAGAGATACCTATCGCCCTGGGAACAGTGGGCGGACTCACCACCCTCCACCCGCTGGTAAAACTCGCCCTGGAGATCTTGCAACACCCTTCGGCCAAAGAACTGATGGGCATCGTGGCCGTAGCCGGCCTTGCCCAGAATTTTGCAGCCGTGCAATCCCTGGTGACAACCGGGATACAACAGGGACATATGAAGATGCACCTGCTGAACATCCTGAACCAGATGGAAGCCACCGAAGAGGAGAAGAAACAACTGGTGGAATATTTTAAGAAACACAGCGCCACCCACAATGCGGTGGTAGAAGCCCTGGAAAACCTCAGGGAATCGTCATAGTCATGTCTGCTACCTACCGAAGTCACGGCAAATTATTGCTCACCGGAGAATACGCCGTTCTCGACGGGGCCGAGGCCCTGGGCCTTCCCGCAAGATTTGGACAGACTTTGGATATCTCTGAGGGGAATACCCCCGGACTATTGTGGAAGAGCCTGGATCATGAAGGGAAGACCTGGTTTGAGACTGAATTTCATCCCGGCCAACTCGATCCCAAAGAAAAAGACCCTTCCGGAGATGACACGAGGGACATTCTTCAGGGACTGCTCCGGGAAGCTGTCAGGCTCAATCCGGACTTCAATGCAGATTTAAAAGGAATACGGGCGGTTGCCCAACTCGAATTCCCGAGGATTTGGGGACTGGGCAGCAGTTCAACCCTTATCAACAACATCGCCCAGTGGGCTGGGGTAGATCCCTATATCCTCTTGTGGAATGCCTTCGGGGGAAGCGGGTACGACATCGCCTGCGCTCGGGCCACAGGTCCCCTGATCTACAAAGTACAGGACAGGGTTCCCGTCTCAGAGCCCGTTCCATTCAACCCTCCCTTCCACAACCGACTGTATTTCGTCCATTTAAACCGAAAGCAAAGCAGTCGGGAAGCAATCGCCATGTACCGAAAGAATGTGCGGGACCATAAAGATTTCCTGGAAGAGATCTCTGGAATTAGCAGGGAAATGGCCACTTGTACAAATTGGGAATCATTCACCGCCCTGATTGAGAAACACGAGACACTTCTGGCCGGGATCCTGGAGATGGAGCGGATACAGGACCAGATCTTTCCGGATTTTGACGGTATTGTTAAAAGCCTGGGGGCCTGGGGAGGCGATTTTGTGCTGGCAGGAGGAGAAGGGGATATCCCTTCTTATTTCAAGGCGAAGGGATATAAGACTGTCCTTTCTTACCGCGACATGGTATTATAAAAACCCCGGCCGAAGCCAGGGTTCTTCTTTTCGTTATTCTCTAATCTTAATAGAATACTGACCGGTTATCCTCGATCTCGGCTTTTTCCTTCAAAGCCTGGACCAGGGCATTCGCCACTCTTGCTGAAAGGCCTGCCTTGAGGTTGTCAGCATAGGTGGAGTAATTATCCAGTTCAGGTGCATTTTCTTTCTTGGTGACCTCAAACATAAAGACCCCGGATTCCCCTTCTATCAGTTTGGACGTTTGCCCGGTTTCCATGGAAAAGGCAGTTCCGACAACCAGGGGCTCCCTTCCCGCACCCGGGATGGTGGGGGCTTTAACCGTTAAGGCTGTGGCCGTTGTAACCGTGGTATTGTTCGCAGAGGCGATCTCAGACATGGATTTACCTGCGTTTTCCGATTTGATCTTTTCTGCTTTTTTCTTCTTTCTCAGCAGGGGCAGGACAGTGACGGAGGCGTCTTCCACATCCATCAGGCCTTCCTTATAAGTTGCGGTAAGCTGCACAACAGCATAGCCGTTATTCGCATCAAACCTGCGGATATCCCCAAGCTTGGTGTCCTCGCTGAAGGCCCACTGCACGATCCTGCGCTGGGCTCCCAGCCCGGGAAGGTTTTCGTCCATGGCTTTCAGCCTGTTAACCGGCCTTACCACAAAATCGTTCTCCTGGGCTACCTCGCTCAGGCTTTTCTCAGAATCTACTGCTGTCATCTCAAATTTGGTGGCATCGGTGAAAAGGGTATTGATGGTTTCCTCCGAAGGCTCGATATCGCGGGTCAGGGTAGCGAGTTGAACCAGGTCCCTCTTATCATCGACCTTGACGATATGAAAGCCGAATTCCGTCTCTACGAGTCCGATGTACCCCACCGGGTTGCCAAAGGCAAAATCATTGAACTTGGGAGTCATGACACCTTCCTGGAAATACCCGAGGTCACCGCCCCTGGGTCCGGAAGGTCCGTCTGAATTATCCCTTGCCAGTTGGGCAAATACTGCGTTGGGTTCCAGGGCTGCTTTGAGCACTTCCTGAGCTTTGGCCTCTGCTTCTTCCTTGGTGCGTTTTACATCCGGATTAGCCCGCTCAGCACCTTCATAAGTGATCAGGATATGACTCGCCTTCACAGAACCGTTGGGCTTTTTAGCCATCATCCTGGAGACTTTAAATACGTCTCCGTCCCGGTAAGGTCCAAAAACTTCTCCAATTCTCAGGGCCATCAGGGAGTCTGCAAAATTTGCAGGCAATTCTGCTTTTGCTTTGAAAATACTGTCGTATTTGGCATCGGAATACCTGGACAGGAAAGCCTCCACATCAGTGGTGTTTCTGAAGCCGGCGATGGTATCCGTCCTGTCGGTCTCCGCCGAGTATTCAACAGTATCATCGAGGAGGGCTGTGATGGCCGACTCGGTTTCTTCCACGTCCTTGTCTGAAGGAGCTTCTTCAAAGTAGACGAACTGTATATCCCTTGATCGCTCCTGGGTGTATTTCTTCTCGTTTTTCTTGATATAATCCTCGATCTCCTTTTTGGTCACCGAAATGGTGCTGTCGGGGATAGAGGTAAAAGGGACACGCACGTAGCGAATGTCTACCTTATTGTTGGCCAGCTTATAATCGAGCTCCCCTTCCTTAAGGGTAGATCCCATCCCGGCACGAACCAGGTTGAAATAGGCCTGTTGCTTGGCATTCTCGATGATGGCCTGCTCATCCTGCAGCCAGTCCTGATATTGAGCAGGGGCATTCACCTTGAGCTCGAGGATGAACTCCCTGAACCTGCGCTCGTCAAAGATCCCGTTCTCATCAACGAATTGGGGATTCTGGGCCAGGCCCGGACTGCTTTTTATGATCTCTATGATCTGGTCTTGTTCGATGTCTATACCGAGGTCAGAGATCTGCTGATCGAGGAGGGTATTGCGCTCCATCTGGCTCCATATGCTGTTCACCAGTTGCATGGAGGAGGCATTCTGACCGCTGGCACGGGTTGCCCTCTCCAGTTGTTGCCTGAACTCATCGATGGAGATCTCTTCCCCGTTGATCTCCCCTACTGCGGAGCCAACTTTTCCACCGGAAAAACCATCGCTGGTAAAGATCCCTGAGATCACAAATGCAAAAAGGGCCATCCCGATGATCAGGATCAGTACCGTGGTCCGTTTCCGGATATTCTCTAAAATTGCCATTTATCTAGCGAGTTTAAAATCAGTGGGCGAAATTACCATTTTCCCTTAAATAATAAAAGTTAAACCAGGGCTATCTGTAAGGGGTTGCCGGCTAATTGCTTTCTTCTATTTCCAGGGTCACCAGATCGATCTTGGTGCTGGATACCTCCAGGATGGTAAACAGGTAATCTCCGATCCGGATCTTGCTGTCCTGTTCCGGGATCTCCCCCGTTTCGTGGACGATGAGTCCGCCCAGGGTTTCGAACTCCTCCGTATCGGGTAGTTCCAGCTTATAGGTCTCGTTGATATAGTCTACCTCCAGGCGGGCGGAGAATTTGAACGTCCTTTCATCCAGCTGTTCCTCGTGCAGGTCGGTGCTATCGTGTTCGTCCTCGATCTCCCCGAAGAGTTCCTCCACGATATCCTCCACGGTCATCACCCCGGAAGTGCCCCCGTATTCATCGAGGACCACGGCCATGCTTTTCCGCTTCTTGGTCAGGATCTTTAAGATCTCGTGGATGAGCATGGTCTCGGGAACAAATTCCACCGGGAGCAGGATGCTTTTTATGGTCTTCGGCTTTTTGAAGAGTTCATAGGAATGGATATAGCCGATGATATTGTCTATGGTGTTCTTGTAGACCAGGATCTTGGAATACCCGGTCTCAGAGAAGAGTTTTGCCAGGTTCTTTGGGGTTTCATGAAGTTCCACAGCGGTGATCTCCGTCCGGGGCACCATCACCTCCCGGGCCTTTACGGCCGAGAATTCCAGGGCATTCTGGAAGATCTGTATCTCCGAGTCGAGATCGTCCTCCTCTTCCACAGCCTCCATTTGTTCCGTGATATAATCCCCGAGCTCCACCTTGCTGAAGGCGAGCTGCACCTCATCTCCCCGGGTCTTAAACAGGGCTTTCAGGATAAAGTCGGACACCTTGATCACGAATTCAGAGATGGGAGAAAATACCGCATAAAAAAGATATGCCGGAATAGCCAATATCTTCAGCAGGGTATTGGCATAGATCTGGAAGAAGACCTTGGGCAGGAATTCTGCCGTTATCAGGATGATCAGCGTAGAGATGATAGTCTGAGTCAACAGGCTGAAATCGGTAAGCGCCAGCTGAAAGAACCTGTAGGAAGCAGGAAGCATTTGCTGAAACCAACCCATCAGCAAATCTCCCATATAGAATCCGTAAACCACCAGGGCAATATTGTTGCCGATCAGCATGGTGGCGATAAACTTGGAAGGCTTTCGGGTCAGGCGTGAGAGTACCTTGGCAAGAAAGCCGGTCTGTTTCTTCTCGATCTCGATATGGATCTTATTGGCAGAAACAAAGGCGATCTCCATGCCCGAAAAAAAGGCAGAGAGGATCAGGCAGATAATGATAATGAGAACGGCGTTGTCCAAGGCTATGATTTATCGTCCCGCTTTCTCTTTTCGAATCGCTTACGGTAATTCCTCCTGAAGATGAACATCCCGATAGAAACCACTGCAAAGAAAATAAAAATGTACGTGCCCTGCCGGTCTGTTTCCCATAGCTCTCCTATCTTATAGATGGAGATCAGGGCTACTGCCAGGTAGAGGTATTCGGTAAATCTCAAGATCTTGATCATGATTCGTCTTCTTTAATCGATATGTACCCATAGGTCCTATGGGCCTTAAAATAAGTGAAATCCCGGTTAAAATCCATCCCTTCTCCATCCATGATGGTCCCGTCTTCCGGGTTGGTGTAGGTGAACTTTTCCTGGGTAAAGATCCATTCGTCCTTTCGGTCCCAGTATAATTGGGGCGTCTCCAGCTTCTTCCCGTCATGGGTCTCGATCACCACCCCACCTCTGAGGTCGATGATATTGGTCTGGGAATAAATGATTCCGTAATCAGCCCTGATTGTACTTTTGTTGTTGTCCTGGTCGTAATATTCCACCAGGAGTCCTTCGGGAAAGGTCCGGTATTTAAAGATCATGTTGTCATAATCCTCGCTCAACGGACTTTTCAGGACGGCGATCACCCTGGAAGTTCCTTTATCCTCGCTTTCTAACTCTTCGATAGTCTCGGTATACGTAAGCTCAAATTCCCTGGCCACCCCCTGGGGAAAGATCAGGATCTGCTTTTCGTCCCCCACCCGTTTATAGGTGTCCTGGCAGCTGTAAAAAAAGATTGCCACAGTAAAAACCATGGCAATTTTCTTTGCTATATCGGTATTTCCCGCTATCATTCTTACAGGTTGGGGACCGTCACACTCCCGCCTACCCAGCATTTAAAGGCCAGGGTTTTTCCGGCCATCCCGGAATTGAAGATATCGGTCTTGGAAGGAGCTTTGGCATCGTAGCTCGCTGCGGCCTGTGCTGCTCTTCCGCTCAGGGCAGGGTCTACCCTACCGGCCTTTCGGGCCATATCAGCTGCCTTCCAGTACACGGCACGCTTTTCAAATGGAGTGTCCCCGCATTCATTGGCGCTTGAAGCGTAGAGGCTGGCGATCAGCAGGTACGCATTCCCGTTAGAGGGGTTGGCATCGATCGCTTTTTGAGCGTAGCTCCTTGCGGTCGACTTGCTGGTGTTCCTGTAGCTGGTCGCGATCTTGTAAGCGATGTTAGATTTCTTCCTTGGATTGGTCTCCAGTTCGAGGGCCTTGTTAAAGTCGGCTATCGCCCCGCTGTTGTCCCCTGATTTCTTTTTCAAAGTACCTCCGTATACATAGGCATCGGCCGAAGGATCCAGGGCCAGTTGGGCTTCAAACAACTTGCGGAACATAGGATCGTCAGTACATTCCTTACTGAACATCCTGCCCACGGCGCGTTTCACCCAGGTCACATCGCCTTTCCTGGCTTCAAAATTCCTTTCATAGAGAGGGATCAGATTCTCACAGTCGGCCAGGGCCCCCAGCTTGGAATCTACGCTGGAGGCGATCTTTCCATAGGATTCTGAGTTGGTGGTCGCCACCCTCAGGCTCCTTTTCTCTTTTGAGGTAAGGGTACCTGCATCCTCTTTGGGAAGTAATTTTGTGATCACATCAGTAAGCTCTGCATTCTCCTCTTCGATCTTTTCAGTAACGTCATCATAGGTATTGAAAACGTCCTGCAGGTCTTTCTTCCCGGCGTTGTAAAGATCTACCAGGCTGGAAAAATACAGGTAAAGAGCCTTTGGATTTTTGAAGTTTGCACGGTCTTCTTTAAAGGCCTTGTCAAGGGAATTGAAGATCTCATCATCCGAGGCCATTTTGTTATCGTACATCAACAGCACCTTATCGATGGCCACTCCACCTTTTGTGAAACTTTCAGGAAAGTACTTGTTGCTGTCATCGTAGAGTTTCATCAATTCCTTGATGAACCCGTCTTTCTCAGCTCCTGTACTGTTGTCAATCTTGTGGGCCAGGATCCTCTCCCCGTAGGAGAAGTTGGCCTTGTTTATATCGGGACAAGCGGCATAGACCAGTTTCCAGGGTCCGTATGCAGCGTCGTAATTTTTAACTTTTGCATGCTCAGCGTAGATAGAGAGGTTGGTCATGCATTCAGCATTTTGCCCCTGTCCTAAACTTATGCCTGTAAAGCCTAAAATGGCAAACATCATCAAGTAAAGTTCCTTTTTCATCGTGTTGCGTTTTAAAGCGGTTAATGTACTAATTTTTTATCAATTTATTTTCCTTTTTTGGAACCATCTGTCATTAAATGAGACACCTACGTTTACCCCGAAGTATTTTTCTTCTATCAGGTCTGCCGCAGTGGTTCCCCTCTTCCCCCATTCGAAACCGAGGTTGAGGTTGGAGAAACTGCCCCCCAGTGGTAAGCCAAGACCAAAAGTTATGCCAAAGTTCTGGATCTCCTTTCCATTGACCACGATACCGGTAAAATCGTACCGCACTCCGGCCCTGTAGATCACCCTTTTGAAGTAGCTGTTAAAGGAGGTATAGTCCGGAATGTAAAAGGCTCCCATGGCGTAACTGCTGGCATCGGTATATTCCTGGTTCTGTATCCTCAGGAAGCGGTTCTCGAAAGTGCTGAGTTGCTGGAAACTGTATTCTGCTCCCAGGAACCATTTCTTGTCCTCTCCAAACCCAAGGCCAAAGGTGGCGATGGTGGGGATCTTGAGTTCGGTATTTTTCAATCCCTGCTGTGCCAGGTTGACTTCCAGTTCTTCAATGGTATTCCCTGTGGAAAGGGAGAAGGAATTGATGGTCTGGGTATTTTCAGAGATCAGGTTCACCTGGGTGTTGATCACAGCCGAGGTGAACAAGGTATACTTATCCTTGATCCTGGGCGTAAAGGTGAGACCATAGACAAAATCGTATCCGCCCACATCGGAGATCTGCGTCTCCTGGGTGCCGTACTGCAGCCCTTCTACCCGCTGGGTCTTGGTATTCTCAAGGGTACCGAAATTATAGTTGACAGAAGCCCCAAGGTTCAGGTTGCGGGCCAGCTCAAAGCCGAGGGAGAAAAAGACCTGGTTGATACCCCCTTCACCGGAATAGAGATTGGTCTCTTCATTCCCATTTGTGTTGGTTCTTTCTTGTAAAACATCGTACCCTACAGAGGAAAAAGGGCGTAGCCCAAAACCTGCTGAGATCTTTGGGCTGATGGGAAAACCGATGGCCAGGTATTCCAGATTGGTTACCGAGGTCTTCTCCTGTTCCGTAAAGCTGTTGAGGGAGATCTCCCTATGGCTCATTCCGGCTGTATAGGTGGTCAGTCTCAGCTTGCCATAACCGGCCGGGTTTTTCAGGGTGAGGTGGATGCTGTCTGTGTACAGGCTGAGTCCGCCCATCATCCGGTTCTCGATGGTGCTCCCCGACCTGAGGTCGCCTATCCCGAAATAGGAATACGGTGATACGGTTCCGTTTTGCCCGTAAAGTCCCATGGCTGTCAGGCATAGTATGGCGAAACCTATCTTTCTGATCATCTAGTGTTTGTTGTAATCGAGCAAATAATTCAAGCCCTCAAGAAGGAAATTAGAGTTGGCAAATATGGTATTTTTTAACCGATTGGACAAAAATTGCCCATCACCCCCTGTTAAAATAACTGTTAAATGTTCGAATCGACTCTGATATTCAGAGATCACCCCGTCTATCTCCTTGCAGATGCCGTAGATCACCCCGCTGTGGATGCTCTTTTCCGTGGTGTTGCCGATGAGTTCTACAAAGGGACTGGGATCGAGCAGGGGCAGTCTGGCGGTATGCTCGTTTAGCGACTGGTATCGCATGCGCAGGCCGGGGGAGATGGCACCGCCCAGATACTCCCCGTAATCGTTCACCATATCGTAGGTGATGCAGGTACCGGCGTCTATGACGAGTACATTGGTATGGGGGTAGTTGTAAAAGGCGGCGGTGGCCAGGGCGATACGGTCTACGCCCAGGGTGGCCGGACTCGCATATGAGTTTTTAAAAGGAACCTTGGATACGGAGGTGAGCAGTTCTACCTTGCAAAAGATGGAGAGCACATTGAGTTCTCGTTTGCCCAGCAGGCCCACGGAAGCCACGAGGGCGTGGGAGATATCCGGGAATTTGGAAAAAATGTCTTTTACGGTCTTGTGAAAGCCGTCTGCGTCGGTAGAGGAATGGAACAAAAGGTCCTGTTTCCTGAATACCGCCAATTTGGTTGAGGTGTTCCCGGCATCGATCACGAGGTTCATGTTACAAAGATTGCAAAAAGGGTAAAAAAAGACGGGGCTTTTTTTCCTTTTTTATTGGTAGTTCCTAAATTTGAAATTATATTTGCCCCCGCCTAAGAGGCATGGTACCTTAGCTCAGTTGGTAGAGCAACGGACTGAAAATCCGTGTGTCCCTGGTTCGATTCCTGGAGGTACCACTTAAAGCGCCAAAACCCGCTCCATCTGGAGCGGGTTTTTTGTTTCCGGAACGCGTTGAAAGCTGGCTTTCATAAGCGGAACGGGAACAAAAAACCGCCCCCACTGGTGGGGGCTGGTTTTGGCATTTTCACGCGGGGGGCTTTCAGGAACCCCGGAAGCAGAGCAAAGCACGCTTCCGGGGAATCCTGGAAAGGAAATCCAATGTTCCTTGGAAATTAATTTCATCTTCTGCATATTCCTAAGGAAGCTGGCCCATAAAACCTGACACCCATCATATTCTTTGTGGATGATATCAATATTTATCAGTGCGTTGACCTGACTAAAATCATTGCACATTCTTTTATTATTTCCTAACATCAGTTAAGAAAATCTGACCCCTCAACCCTGCTGCAGGGTAAGCCCTTATCGTCCATCACTTTGCTCCTCTCCATGATCCTGATCGTGATGGGCTTTATGAAACAAAGCACCGGAACTGATCCCGGTTCGTGAACAACAGGATTAAATAGTAAGGACGAGCTCATGTTTGGCTTCTTTCGAAAATTGCGATATGATTTGATCAACGAGCACAAGATAGCCCGGTACCTGAAATATGCTATCGGGGAGATCATCCTGGTGGTGATCGGGATCCTGATCGCCCTGCAGATCAACAACTGGAATGAATCCAGAAAGCAGGAGGAAATCAAGATCCGATACTTACAGGAGCTCAGGTCCGAATTCTCACAAAATTTAGTACTGATCGATAATAGCATCAGGACCTATGAAGATTTAAAAGCGACTTCCTCAAAAATATTGGGCTATACCGGGGAGAAGAGTATGCATATTTCCGAAAAAGAATTGGCTCTGCTGTTGAACAGAAGCTTTGCAGCAAACGCGAGGTTTATCCCGAGCCCCAGCATCATACAGGATCTGGTGAATTCGGGTATCCTGACCGACTTAAAGACGGATACGTTAAGGCTTCAGCTCGCCGAATGGCCCGCTAAGTTGGAGGGAGCCAAGAGGAAAGAAGAAGAGATCATAGAGCAAAGAAATGCCATCGTTGAAATACTGCTTATTAAAATCCCTTTTCTCGACGCCCTGCAACTCGACGGATCCGGCAATCTCTATGAACCTTTATCCCGCGGTTCTCATTTCCAGGGAGACACCAGGGACATCCTGAACGATATTCAGTTCGAGAACAGGCTGGGATTTTTTATTGTAAGCCTGATTGGAAGTGATATTTTTTACAAGAATATCAGGGCACATTGTGAAGCCATTCTTGAAAGTATTGAGAAGGAACTCGAGGTGGAACAAAATTGAATAGCCACAGGCTGACAAGCCCTTTTGCCAAAGCCATGTACAAGTATCACCCCATTGTCCGGAATCAGGAAGGAATAACTCCTTTCCGGCAGCATGTTCTCCTCCAATAACCGCACTCTACCAACTTTAATGCCAATAAGTAAAAAAGGGAATCACCCCCAAATTCAGGCAACCCATCGATCCAACTACTTCGGATCCAAACCCCGGTTTACATAAGCTTGTATCCTGCAAGCACTTTTCCGACTTCCCCTTTATTTTCAAACGAAAGTATATTTTTTAAAAGTATATTATTATTTACCTTTGTTATGAAGTGTTCCGAGCCTTTAAGGCTACTCAATAAAGACGGATGGCATCCGGTAAGCCGGAAAGGTTCACACATCAAACTTAAACATCCCATGAAAAAGGGCATCCTCATTTTCCCAGATCATGGAAGTAAGGAGTTGGGAAAAGGGTTACAAAAGAAATTATTGAAACAAGCGGGTATTATTTAGAAAAAGATGAAGAAACTCAAAAGAAAGATCGACGTGACCGTGGAGAAGACCGATTCCGGTTTTTCTGCCTATGCAGGCGACCTCAACGTGTTTACCACCGCCAGGACGATCCCCGCTTTACACAGGAATTTGACGGAAGCCCTGAACCTTTACTACGAAGACCGGGGTTATTCCGTTTCTTCAGATAACCTCAAACTAAACCTGGACCTCCAGCAATTCTTCCAATATTACAAGGTGCTTAATGCCTCTTTCCTGGCAGAGCGGATCGGGATGAATCCTACCTTGCTGTCCCAGTATGTAAGGGGCAAGAAAACGCCATCTCCCAAACAAACCCTCAAAATCGTGAAGGGGATACAACGCGTCGGCAAAGAACTATCGGAAATACAGCTCTCCTGAGTTAACCTGGTGTGATCTTTCGACCTCTTGCCAAAAGGCGGTTGTCATGAATTATAAAAAACTGCTCTTATAATTCAGTCCCCCTGTTTAATTTCACACATGCTGTGCGTCTTGAAAAAGCCCTTACGACAGTTCAGTTAATCTTAACTAAAATCGGAGAGGTCGGCATACCATAATATATCAGGTTGCCTATCAGAAATGAGCTTACCCCAATCTGATTTGCGTAATTGGCTATAAAATTGTACATTTATTTGTACAATATTTCGTACTACTCTAAAAATTATGAAAGCAGTTAGTATTTCAACCTTAAGGAAGAACATCAAAAAACAATTCGACTATGTTTCTAAGTCCATGGGGATCATCATTGTTCCCAGGGCTAAGGAAGATGACGCTGTTGTTATCATGTCTATCCGGGAATACAACTCATTAAAGGAAACCGAACACTTACTTTCTACAGCCGCCAATATCAAGCGGCTCAATGAATCCATTGAACAGGTTGAATCCAGCAATCTAATTACGATTGATGATAGTGAACTGAAAGTTACTCCCTAATGATCATTAGCTTCACCCCTCATGGCTGGGAGGACTTCACATATTGGGTTGATACTGACGAAAAGACCGTTCAAAAAATAAGAGAACTTATCAGCTCCATCAGGCAAAATCCATTCAGAGGACTTGGCAAACCAGAACCTCTGAAGTATGGGCTTAAGGGCTATTGGTCAAGAAGGATATCCGGGGAGCACAGACTGGTTTATAAAGTTATCGGTAAGAAGAATGCTGATCAGCAATGTATTATCATTCAGTGCAGGTTTCACTACGATGAAAAGTAACCGGCAGGTTCGAATATCCAAATTCCTTACTGCAACCTTTTTTCAGCTTCCATGGTTATTTTTCCAGAGGTCTTCCCACTATAAACTCTTTGAAAAAGCCCGCACGACAAACCTTTGAATCCCTTCTGTCTACTTCTCAGGCCGATATCTTAAAGCAGTACACCCGGTACCTGGAAGGCCTTCGGATGAGTCCGTCTACGGTGGGCACCTACAGGAGTTTTATCGTCTTCCTCCTGCTCTATTGGAAGGATCGACCCGTGGCTGATCTCACCAACCCAGATATCCAGCGGTTTATAGAAGTAGTTGTCAAACGCAGGAAGTATGGGATCAGCACTCACCGCCAACTGGTCAGTGCCTTAAAACATTTTGGGGACCGTTTTCTGGAAAGCAACATAGAGCCGGAGCTCTTGCAACGGCCCAAGCGTAGCAGGATCCTGCCTACCATCCTGAGCAAAGAAGAGGTGATCGACCTGTTAAGGGCCACCTACAACCTCAAACACCGTACGATCCTGGCATTGTTGTATTCATGCGGACTGCGGATCAGTGAGGTGCTCGCCCTGAGGCTAGCCAATATCGATATCGACCGCAGACAGGTAGTTATCCTGAATTCTAAAGGCCGTAAAGACCGGTACGTGGTGCTGGCAGAAAGTACCGTACCCCTGCTGATCAATTATATCAGTAGTTACCGGCCCCGGAATTACCTGTTCAATGGCACCGGACAGGGACCGTACAGTGGTACGAGCATTCGGGCTTTTCTTAAACGTTCCTGCCGCCGGGCCGGAATCCGCAAGCGCGTTACCCCCCACACCCTTCGCCACTCCTACGCCACCCATCTGATCGAAAACGGGGTCAACCTCCGCATCGTGCAGGAGCTTCTGGGCCATGCAAAACCGGAGACCACCATGGTCTATACCCACGTGGCCAAAAAGGATCTGCTGGCCGTCCAGAGCCCCCTAGACACCACCCTCCTCGAGCTCCGTTCCTCTGATAAAAATTTATTAAACCAATCCCTTTCCGGGAATCTAAACGGATAAAGTGCTATTTTAGATTGCATATAACACGTTAGCTACCATTTATTAGATTGAGAAAATCATTTTTAAAATTTTTTGAGGAAAAGGGGGATAAAATTCTTGAAAAAAAGGGATTCAAGAAAATTCTAGACAACGATGATGTTTTGAGTAAGGATAGCTCGAGTTTTACCAGATACATGATATTCTCAGATAGTAAGCGGAAACTGAAAATTTCGGCACGTGATTGGAGGGATGAATACTATGTTTACTATTTGGAACTTGATGGAATTGAATTGATTGAGGTGAATATCACAGAAGGCATAGAAAATGCTGCGGATAAAATGATTCTAAAGCTCCATGAAATATAATAACGGTAGCTAACAACGGCTATGGTCCATCGCCCTCCAGGGTCCGGGATTATTTGCTATTTTAGGGATTAACAAATCAATACGGATGGCTCGGGCGTCCAGGCGCCAAACCATAGCCGGAACCGTTAGCTACTATTTAAATCAAACTTCTTGTCTACCAAATCAGAAAGTTATCTAGTTGAAGAAAATATGAATACGGTTTATGACCTGATTCGAGCGGAAATGGACAAAACCCTATTCAAAAAGAAATACAACCTTTCAGGGGATATAGCTGAAAACGGTGGTATTGACCTCTCTCCAAAACTGGTATTTGCATATTTTCAACCAAATCTAGGACCTGTAGCCAAGATAAACCTATCGGCTACTAATATCTGTACGGACGGAAAACGCTGTAGGTTGGATTTGAAAAGAATAAATGGACTCACCTATAAAATTCATGTAGGATTTGTAATTGGTCTTTGTTCATTAATAATCATTATAGCTGGATTTTATGCGATTATGGGCTCTGGAGAATTTGACTTGAAAATTTTGGCACTGCCTTTATTTGGACTTTTTTATTTTCTGATGATTGAGGGGGTCGCGGACATAACAACATCAAACACGAAACAAAGAGTTTTGAAAATATTGACGGACAAAAAAGTAAAGTATAAAAAACAGTAGCTAACAACGGCTATGGTTCATCGCCCTCCAGGGTCTGGGATTATTTGCTATTTTAGGGAATAACAAAAACAAAACTGAAGGCTGGCGCCTCCAGGCGCCAAACCATAGCCGGAACCGTTAGGCATAATTAATTTAGAATCATGAAGAAGACTAATAAATCCATATCGTGGAAAGTTTCCATATTCCTTTCAATCGCAATTTTGTTTTGGAGTTGTAAGTCTAAGGAGATATTAATAGAAGACTATACCCCTGAGGTCGTAAACAGCTGGAATGAATTGATAATGGATCTGGCCGTTGAAAAAGATGGATTATTAACTCTCAATGGAGTTCGGACGGAAGCTTTGGCCCATACAGCGATGCATAATGCGCTCAATGCAATTGTCCCGGTATATACTTCGTATGGGTATGACGGAATCCAGCCTAAGGCAGATCCCATTGCAGCCGCTTCTCAAGCTGCCTTTGAGGTCACAAAATCTAGTTTCCCTGAAAAAGAAACAGAACTTAAGGTATTACTTGACGGCGCACTTTCTAAGATACCCAATGGAGAATCAAAAGACTTGGGTATCCTATTAGGTAAAGAAACAGCTGCTCAACTATTGGAGGCTCGAAATAAAGATAATTGGGACGGGGAAGCTGATTATACGTGGCATCCTATGGCTCCAGGTGTCTATGCAGAATTCAACGAACATTCGGGAACACCGGAAGGGTTTATTTTTGGAGCAGGCTGGGCTGCTGCAACTCCATTTTTACTTCCTAGTCAAGATCATTTTCGATCACCGCCACCTCCGGACATTAATAGCGATGACTATACTCAAGCATTTAATGAGGTAAAAGAATACGGCAGCACCGATAGTGAAGTAAGGACAGATGATCAGGCTCACCTGGCAATGTGGTGGAAAGATTTTGTGGAGAAGTCGCATAATCGTCTTGCAAGAGATCTCATTGTCAAGGAAGGTCTGAACTTGTGGGAAGCGGCAAGAACTATGGCACTCTTAAATATGACAGTTTACGATGCGTATGTGAATGTTTTTGACAATAAGTTTCATTACAATCACTGGCGTCCGTACACAGCGATCAGGTGGGCCGAAAATGACGAAAATCCGGATACAGAAGCAGATGAAGAATGGAATAATTTGCACAAACACACCTATGCGTTCCCTTCTTATCCTTCTGCACATGGTACTGCCAGTTCAGCAGCCATGAGAGTTCTGGCTAACGTGCTTGGTACAGGTGATGATTATGCATTTGTTATGACCACAGAAGAAGTGGAAAGCGCAGGACCTTTTTCCGAAAAGGTTAAAATGGAACCTCCCACCCGATCTTTTAATTCATTTTCCGAAGCCGGTTTAGAAGCGAGTATGTCCAGAGTGTATTTGGGCATACATTTCAGGTATGATTCAGTGGAAGGACATCGCCTGGGTAATGCTATTGGCGATTATGCCAATGAGAATTATCTAACTAAACTTAAAACTAACACAGAATAACTATGCCTAAC
This sequence comes from Muriicola marianensis, assembly GCF_014638095.1. Taxonomy (GTDB): domain Bacteria; phylum Bacteroidota; class Bacteroidia; order Flavobacteriales; family Flavobacteriaceae; genus Muriicola; species Muriicola marianensis. The sequence goes on along the minus strand of NZ_BMFH01000001.1, from coordinate 2,259,179 downwards.
AACGTATATAAGCCATTAAAACGGCTCATATATTGGAGCGTTGTGTAACATTATTCATGCTTAGCAGGTCGGACATAGTTACTTCTTTGATTTCTGATTATGAAGATGGTAAGATCTCTCTTGAGAAGGCCTTATCATCAATAAACGAAAACACCAATCAACCTATTGACCAAAATGATCTCAATAACTACTGGAGGTCAGAAAGTCTTGAAGATTTTGTAGCAAAATTGACTTATGAAAGCATAACTGATTGGCAGAATATTGATGACCAAAAAGCACTTGAATTAATAGAAGAAACTAAACTTCACTGGGACAATATTTCCGTTCGTGAAAGAAATTGTGAGGCACTTGAAAAACGTTACGCTAAAACTTCGGGATATCTTATTTCCATCATTGTCCAGACTAAAGAGGATATCTTAAGCAACTTAAAAAAAGACAGTGCTATCTATTTGTGAAGAACGTTACACAACAACGGCTATAGCCCATCGCCGGCCAAGGCTTGGGAAATTTTCCTACATTAGGGTTTATTAATCAAAACCAGGTTGGTCTGTCCATCGAGGCGCCCCGCCAAAGGCGGGCACGCGCGCCATAGCCGGAACCGTTGTACACCATTTGAGAAAAGCAGTTTACATATCATTGTTTATCGGACTTTTAATCAGCTGTGGAAACGAAAAATCTACTGCTGAAATTGACAAATTTGTTACTGAAATCGACAACCGAAATGACTTAACAGAATCTGTAACGGAATTTAATACTGAGGATTTAGACGGCGAAGTTGTGGGTGGAATATCCATCTATGAACTGACTGACGAAAACGGTGAAATTTATAGAATAGTAGCAGAAGTTGGACAGCCAAATCACTCGCCAGCGAATTATGAATTTTACTTCAAAAGAGATAGTCTAACTTTTGCCAAAATTATGGAGTTTAACGAAACAGGAACTGACACGATTGTAAATAGTGAATACTATTACGACGGAATTGATTTAATAAAACAAATTGACCGAAAGAAAGAAAAAATGGATGCGGAAACTGTGAGACAAGTGTCTGAATTTTATCTTGTTTATGGGAAAAAAACAACTAAATAAAAACGGTGTACAACAATGGCTATAAGTAATTGCTTGTTCTCGCCTACTTTTGAAAATCCTCGCAGATTTTCAGTTTGGTGTGTACTTGCAAAGTTAAGTGCTAAACCACGCAACTACTCATAGCCGGAACCGTTATGTGTAATTAAATGGAGAAATGTACTAATTGCCATAAAAAGTTTTCAATAGGCCAAGTTGTCAAGTCCTCTTTTCTAGCGTATCGCAATATAAAATGTTCAAATTGTGGTACTCATTACGAACATGCCATTTCCAATAAGTTTTTAATTGGATTTATAGGGGTTGTTTCGCTAGTTGTTGTTTTTACAATAGACGCCTATTACAATTGGGGGTCGGGTAAATTTCTTCTTGTAGCAATAATGGTCTTTGCCCTAACCGCCATGGTCAGCGGATTTTTGCGCTTCAAAAAGGTGGAATAACTACACATAACAACGGCTATAACCAATCGCTCTCCAAGGTCTGCGCTTATTTCCTATCTTAGGTAAAACAAAACAAGTTCGCTAGGGCCTGCGCTCTCAAGCGCCGTTTCACAGCCCAGGGCGTTAGGCTACATACGAAGAGAGTCTATTTTTTGGGAATCTGTTGCTTTCTTTTGACCACAAAGTCTGTTTGCCAAATGGCATCAAACACCTATGAATATGAAATGGATCGGCTACTGTCAGTAGGGAGTCCAGATTATTACACTGCGCTAAATGAGGCTATTTCAGAATTTGAGGATGCATTGATTGCGAGTAATATCATACCGGATAATTCCTTTAAAAGCTATGAACAGCTTTTACATAAAATTGAAAAGGGCTATGAGTTTAATTTGGATACTAAGTTTGATCCAAATAGTTCCCTTGAAAAAATGGGGTTCGTATTAGAATCAGTAATGCTATCCTCTGAGGGGTATCATGATTGCAACAAAATATGCGAAGAATGATACCTCAAAGAATTTTAGATTCAATCAAAAAGCCTCAGAGCTTATTTTTGACGGCCAAGAGCTTAGCCGGTCAAGAGTTGCTGGATTATTTCTGGAGATTTATGATCCCATTGACATTGAATTCCCTTTGGTTAAATTAAAGATTTGCAAATTCCTGGATCCGAATACGGACAGCATCATCTTCACCTATTTGTGTAAACCAACAAGAAACTGATTACGTTGCCTAAAAACGTTTATAGCCCGCCTGCCTATCCTCCGTACGAGACTTCGGAAGGCTGGCATGCAATGCCGGAACCGCTAAGCAACATTTTCCGGAATTCTTCCTTAAATTATAATTTTTACTTACCTTTGACGTTAGTAACGTAACGCGTAATTATGATCGTTTCTTTTGGCTCGAAACAGACCGAACAGATTTGGAATGGTTTCCGAGTTAAAAAAATGCCCAGGGAGATTCAGAACGCAGGAAGAAGGAAATTGAGGATGTTGAACAATTCACAAGATATTGCGGACCTGAGAATTCCACCTTCAAATCGACTAGAAAAACTGAGTGGTAATCTTAAGGGCTTTTATAGTATCCGTATAAACAATCAATGGCGCATAATCTTCAAATGGCATAAAGGAAACGCAAGCGAAGTGGAAATTGTTGATTATCATTAAAAATAACCGATATGGAAAAGTTAGCAAATGTACATCCTGGCGAAGTTCTACAATTCGAATTTCTGGAGCCTCTGGAAATATCGGCATACCGGCTTTCAAAAGATCTGAAGATTCCCCAAACAAGGATTTCGGAAATAATTAAAGGAAATCGCCGAATCACTGCGGATACAGCACTTCGGTTAAGTAAATATTTCGGGAATTCTGCAAAGTTCTGGCTTGGACTTCAAGATGATTATGACATCGAAGAACAAAGGGAAGAGAAAAAAGATGAATTTGACGAAATTCCAAAGTTTGAGAATAAAAACGTTGCCTAACAACGGCTATACCTCCGCCAGAGGCGGACAGGCTGATCATCGGCCAGCGCCTGGGAAATTATCCCACATTAAAGTTTATTAATCATTCCCGACAAAATTGGCCCTTCCAAAAAATCTTCGATTCACGAAGTTGTTGAGAATAGAACCAAACCGATAATTAAATCCAAACCTGGTATCGATATTATAAGCTGAGGGCAGGGTTACCCTTCCGCTTAAAATATCCTGCTCGGTAAAGTCTCCGGCTGCAAGGTAAATCTGGTCCTTTACGTAATTCGCTTCTGCCCTTATAAAAAAGGATAAATTCCCCGTGACACGGACATCTGCCCTGATATTCAACCCTGTTGACCAGGAGCTGAAATCATCCAGATAATTCCTAAGCCGATAGCCCACCTCCAGGTTTCCCCAACGTTTATTAAATCCAAGGCTGGTCCTTAAACTATGGAGCACCCTGGTTTCTTCAAGAAAACCGCTAATTGTTTCTTCTACATATCGGTTGTTCCTGAGTTCAACCCCGTAGTTCACTCTTAGAAACTTGGAATTCTGCACAGATTCCGGAAAAAAATTGTACTCGACCGCCGGCCTGAAGCTCATCTGAAACTTGTAATTAAGCCGGGTGTTCTGACGGCCTGCAATATCATATCCATAAGACCATCGGGGTGAAATAGACTTCACAAGCTGGTGATTAAATCCAAATTCTGATACATCAAAATTACTCACAACCTCATCGATGATCTGGTTGCCGTCCCCATCGAGGACGGGATCTCCATTGTCATCAACTCTTGGCACTCTTTGAATCGTTCTTCTCAGCCTTTCATCTATTCTCCCCGACAGGGATATTTTCCATTCATCCGTGATACGGTCAATGTTGATGTTTCCGCCTATATTGATTTCACTGCTCAATTCCTCCAATTCAATATTAGTATCACCCCCCACATTAAAAACCCAGTAATTCCAGGGATCAACGCTTTCCTGTATGGAATCTTCCCGAATGACAGCGTCAGTCTTCATATTGATTTCGATCTCCTCGCCCGCTTTGGTTTTTGCAACGTAAGGCGCTAACCCTAATTTGATAAACCGCGTTAGTTTTTCACGCACTTCAAAGTCGGTGTCAGTCTGTTTGTTATCGACATAGAGGGTGTCTCTTCTTCCCGCATGAATGTTTTGTTGACCGATAAAAATCAGTTGATACTGTCTGCCTCCTCCCCCGGATCTGTTTCTGTTTATCAGCAGAAAGACATCCGCCTTTTGATTATCCCTGTAGAAGTCTACGGCCGTAATTTCCGTTCGGATATAATCTAGATCACAGCCTCCATCCCACCGTTCGCAGCCATCGATAAACACCCCGAGTTTATAGGGAATATTGTTATTATCAATCAACGTCTGACTGATTGCAGGAGCGTGGAAGGAAAAAAATGCCAGAATCAATAATAGGGGTATTATTCTCATTTGATCAGAGTTAATTCGGGTTGATAGCACTTTTAAAAGCTATTTTAGTTGCAGGTGGTCAACGCTAAAATTGCGTCTTACCGTTATTGCTTGAAAAGAAGTGAATCTTTTACATGAGAAAGCAAAGAAGATGATCGTCGATTCTCTGCCATCGACAAAAGTAAGCAAAAGCGGTTTTTGTCTGAAATGTAAACAGAAGGGAATCTTAAATAACCCCGATGATTCCAATACCAGGATACTTTTTAAGAATAAATCGAATAAATGATAGTCCAAATTAGAAATGTATACTGTTACTAATAATTGCTTTTTGTCAATCGCCCTCCGGGGTCCGGGATTATTTGCTATTTTAGGGTTTAACACAAACATGACGGAAAGGCTGGCGCCTCCGGGTTTACATGCCTAAGGTATGCAGGGCCGGAACCGTTGGCTGCACACAAGAAAAAAAACTCAATAACTCAAAACAATCAGAGAATTTTGGAAATGGATAATCTACATAAGGCCCAGGAAGATATGAGAAATAGCTACGGGTATGGCTCAATTGGTGCTCTTGTTTCAGGGACCGTTTGGATAACGGCTGGTTTGGTTGTGGATTTCTATTCGCCACAAAAAGGCATTTGGGCCTTGCTCATTGGAGGTGTTTTGATTTTTCCTGTGTCCTCATTAATTGAAAGGCTAATAGGTCTTAAAGGAGCACATGATAAAAATAATCCTTTGGGAAAACTGGGAATGGAAGGAACCATTTGGATGATTATGTGTATTCCTTTAGCCTATGGTTTATCATTGATAAAGAGCGAATGGTTCTTTCAGGGAATGTTGATGATCATTGGGGGACGATATTTGACGTTCGCCAGCATATTCGGAATGCGATTTTATTGGGTTTTTGGAGCTGCTTTAGGATTGTCTGCATATGTTCTGTTTAAACTTCAGGCCAGAGACTTTACATCTGCATTGACAGGCGGACTGATTGAGATAGTATTTGGAATTGTTTTGTACGCTTTATTCAGATCCCACGTAAAAAATAATTCATAAATAAACATTTGAGAATACCTGCAGCCAATACCTTGTAACATCCAAAGCTCTCCAAAGTCTGCGCTAATTTCTATCTTAGTTAGAATAAAACAGGTTCGCAGGGGTAAGAGGAACTAAGTGCCGCTTGCCCTCATGATGCATTGTAGAAGAACCCATCAACCTATGAAGTCTGCCTTATTATTGCTCATCGGATTTCTGATTTGTACAGGCTGTAAGTACGATCAACCCAAAACACCAAAATTCGAGCATGACATTACCCATGGTCCCACCCCATGGACGGGCGACACCTTCGAACCCGGGGAAGACGACTTTACATTTGCCATCATATCCGACCTCAACGGAGGTGAACGCCCCGGTGTCTACAGCACGGCAGTCGAGCAATTGAACAGACTGGATCCAACATTTGTATTAAGTGTAGGTGACCTGATCGATGGAGGGACCGAAGACTCCCTGCAATTAGTACAAGAATGGGATTCTTTTGAACGCAGAACCTCCAGATTGAATATGCCTTTTTTCTATCTGGGAGGCAATCACGACCTGTCGAATACCAGGATGCGCGATTTCTGGAAAAACAGGTTTGGCCCCAGGTATTATCACTTCGTGTATGAGGATGTCCTGTTCCTGATGATGGATTCGGAAGATTATGAAAAAGAAAGAATGATGGAGATCTATTTGGCCCGAGAACGGGCGATAAAGGTCATTAGAGGTGAAATCGAAGGCGTATATGAAGATACCGAATACTATAAAATGCCTGAACGAAGGGTTGGGGCCGTGAGCCACGGACAGCACCAGTATTTTCAATCCGTACTTGAAAGATATCCCGAGGTAAAATGGACCTTTGTTCTGATGCATAAACCGCTCTGGATGAGGGAAGATGCAAAAGGTTTGGGAGAACTGGAGAAATTACTTGCCGATAGGCCCTATACAGTCATAAATGGTCACTTTCATGCCCTGTCACACAGCATTAAAAATGAAAGAGACTACATAATCCTGGGGACCACAGGCGGAAGTCAAAATCCTGCCAACACCATGTCCTTTGATCATATTACCTTGGTGAGGATGTCCATCCCCCCGGTGATCACACATTTAAGGATGGACGGCATATTAAATGAAAAAGGAGAAGAAATGAAACTGATGTCTGAATAGGTATGCCTTTTTAAATTATTGTATTTTACTCCGTGAATCTTGTATATAATCGCGTGTATGTAACGGCTTCCTACGATTCCTCAAATATTCTATTTATTTTAGATCATATGAAGAAAACCCTCCTGCCTCTATGCTTTTTAGCGCTTGTAATCACTTCCTGTCAAAAGGGATCTTCCGACCTGGACAAGATCCTGCTATCCTGCCAGGATGCCACGTATCAGGCAGAGGGCTATGACATCACCTCTATTATCGATTCTTATGAAAAAGAGTTGATCGAGGAAGGTGTTTTGGAAGATGGTTCCGGTGAGAGCTATCTGGATGCCCTCCAAAAAATAAGCACGGAACCCGACTTTCGTATAAGTACTCCTAGTTTTACGGAGTACGATCCCTTCTTTAAAATCGACAATGCAACTAAAATGACGGTCTTTCAATGCGAAGCATTGAAGATAGAAACCCTCAAGGAAAAGGACCCAAAATGGCAACGGTTTTTCAGCAATTCAAAAGCCACGGAAAATAATAAGAGTCCGGAGCAATTGGTTAAGGCGATGCGTGAAACCCTGTCCGACACTGACCTGAACTCCTATTACTTTAAACTAAAGATGTTCCAGGTTTTTGATGGGGTGAACACCCATTTAAGAAATAGGGCCTCCATGACTTCGGCTTCACCCAACTAAGCGGCCTGATGACTGTATAGCGGTTATCCCCCTGTTATTCTCTGAGGTCTTGTTTTAATTGCTATTTTAGGGAATGACAAAATAAAATGAAAGCCTAGCGGTAATCACGGGTAACAACTTTAAAATATTCAGGCCATGAAAGTCACACTCATCAGCATCCCTGTGCGGGACCAGGAAAAAGCCAGGAAATTTTATACAGAGAAACTGGGTTTTAAGATCAAGAAGGACGATGACCTGGGGGGAGGCAACCGCTGGCTGACCCTGGTCTCTGCAGACTGGGAAGACGGGCCCGAAATCCTGCTGGAGCCCGGCCCTGTCCATTTTGAACCCTGCAAGGTTTACCAGGACGCCCTTCTGGAAGCCGGATATCCCTATACCCAGTTCGATGTAGACAATGTCGACGCCGAGTACGAACGACTCACAAAACTCGGGGTAGAATTTAGCGCCAAACCCACCACTTTGGATACCGTAAAATATGCCATATTAAACGACACCTGTGGGAATAATATTCAGCTTGTCGAATACCTGAAATAAATGGGTTATGAAAGTACTCTCTTCACTTTTTGTCCTGCTCCTTTCCTGTAGCCTCACCGCCCAGAATTATTCAGGTAATCAGGAGGACATCGACCAGATCCTGGAAAACATCACAGATTTCTCGACTGCTGTGATGCAGTCCGACTACGAAGCCATCGCCATGGCGTATACAGAGGATGCCAAGATTTTTCCAAATAACAGGGACATACTCCAGGGCCGTGATGCGATCCTGGCCTATTGGACCCTCCCTGACGGAGTTCAGACCCCATACCACAAGATCACCCCTGTAGAGATTGAGATCCTCGGGGATGAGGCTTACGATTTTGGCTACTACGAAGGGAGAACACGAAGGGCAGACGGAAGCGAAGTGGGCTGGAAAGGGAAATACGTGATCGTGTGGAAAAAAATCGAGCAGGAGTGGAAGATCTATCTCGATATCTGGAACAGGATACAGGATTAAAATGAATGCCAAGATGTGGACATGGTCAAGGCAATCCATTAAATTGAATCTTTTGAGGTCTTTCTTCTTCATTATAGTCCAGTTGTATGCGTTCTCGTCATTCTCACAAACAGATGCCGTGCCCGGAGACTATTTTTTGAAAGTCGGCAATGAACAAGAACACCTGATTGAATACACCCTGACACTGAATCCGGATGGTACCTTTTTTTTCCATTCTTTCAGGGATCATAAAAAAGGTATCCCTGAGAAAACTCACACTTACGGAAAAGGGATCTGGCGCATGGATGGGATAGTTGTTTCATTTAGCACAGATCAGAAAGAAGATATAGATGAAAAACACACCTTGGATTTCACGAATTCCAAAGCGCGGTTTATTACCAAATCCCCCCGGGATAAAACGGATCGAACCGTTAAAACCCGACTCCAGTTTTTTAAGTCCGACATTTTTTGGGTGGAAAAACTCGAGATTTTAAAGAGTGAATGATACCTAGGTAGTTGTATTTTAATTATTTAAAAGCGTAAACAAAGAATAGATGGCCCTTTCTGATCTTTATTATCGTATAGCACGTCCTCATTTAGAATGCGAATTCCTGAGCCTGGTGGAAAACCCTGATGAATCAGTTTGCAAATTATACTTCATGATAGCATCTGTTAAACATAAAAAATCCCCGACCTAATAAGTCGGGGATTGTCAACTAACACCAGTTATTCTTATTGAACTCCTGTGGGCGGGATTGGGGGTGGGACCACATTATCCACAGGGGTAACGGTCTTCAGGTAAGCAAAGATAGACTTAATGTCTGCGTCCGTTAAGTTCCTGTAATACTCCCAGGGCATCAGGGGCAACAGTGTACGGCTTCCTTCCAAGCCCTTGAACTTCCCTTTTTTGATGGCGGTCAGGAATTGTTCTTCTGACCAATTGCCTATCCCTGTCGCATCCGGGGTAATGTTGGCGGCAAAAGAAACTCCCCACGGACCTTTTTGGGCAGTACCGTGCATGTTGAACATCAGGACCCCCTCCATTTCTTTATTGAAAGCCTCGGGCACACCCTCATCAGAAGGGTGGCCTGAGAGGTTTCGGGCGGGATCCACCACGAAGCCGTGATCAGACATCATTTTAGGTGAATGGCAATCGGCACAGCCGATAGTATTTACCAAGTACGCACCTCTGGAAACCGAAACTTCATCGGTTTTGACCGTCAGCAAGGCGAGATCCTTGGGAGGTGTTTCCTTCGGGCTATTACAACCCATCCCTGCGAGTATAGCCAGGACAGGCCACATAGATTTTTTTTTCATTTTCTGTTAATAAGGTTAGATTGTTATACTTCTCGGCTTCCATTCCCCGCGGAAGCCCTTGCGGTCGGCCCCGGTCCATGACCCACAGAGCGAAGGCAGAAGATGTATTGACGTTGTCTGGAAAAAGTAACTTGAGTAAAAAGTAATACAAATAACTTCTGAAAGGAACCGGTAGGAAAGGTCTTTGATGTACCCGAATATAAAGACCGAAAATTACGTTCCTACAGGCTAAAAGATATATCCTGTCTTCTTTGGCAGATCAGACAGGCTGAACCGTCCATAAGCGCATTTTCATGCCTTAAAAAAAGTAGTTAAATGTACTCAAAATAAGAAGATTACAAGCTATAGTTTCGGAAATTTTTACGGGCCTGACTAGCTCAATTAAGAAGGGAATTACACTCTTTTTACCCCAGGTTTATATCTAGGTATTTCACCTGTATTCTCTACCCAAGCCCCCATTTATACATCCGAATCTCTCTGTCAACTGGGTTTATTGTTTTCACAGGTCTGCGCTTATTTCCTATCTTAGAGAAAACAAATCTGCCCTGGCCTCGAGGCAGGGCGGCCTTTAACAGGTGAGATGAACGGAACATTGAACGTCTATAAGAGCCTGGTCATCTTTGGGGTGCCGATATCAATCATCGTTCTGCTGGTACTCCTTGCAAAATCCTCCATTTTTGAAGCTCATCCGGCCCCTCTTTCTGCAGGGATCATCATTGATTTACTTTTTACCGTACCCCTTATCTACTTTCTCCTTATCAGAAAAACTAACATTCCCAGGCTCACCGTCCTTCCTTTTTTGATTGCCGGCATCGTGGTTTGTTCCCTCATCATACCTTCCCAGAATCAATATTACCTTGACCTGTTCAAGGCCTGGGTCCTTCCCCTGTTAGAACTGGCTGTGGTGTTTTATGTGATCTACCATCTGAGGAAAGCGATCAGGCGGTACAGGCTTCACAAAAAGGGATCTGTCGACTTTTACACAGCCCTGAAAGCCACCTGTGATGAGATCCTGCCAAGGGGTGTGGTCATGCCCGTGGTGACCGAGATATCCGTCTTTTACTACGGCTTCATTTCCTGGAAAAAAAGACAAATCAACAAAGATGAATACACATACCACAAAGATAGTGGAACGGTGTCCCTGCTGATCGCGATCTTATTGATCGTGGCCATTGAAACAGTCGTATTACACATCCTACTTGCTAAATGGAACCTTGTAGCTGCCTGGATCCTGACTTCTTTGAGCATCTATTCCGGTCTCCAGCTCTTCGGGTTCCTGAAATCCATGTACCAAAGACCCATCGCCATCGAAAAGGATGCACTGTTGCTGCGATACGGCATGATGTGCGAAACATCCATCAAAATGGACCTCATCGAGAGTATAGAACTTTCCTCGGGTGATCAGGAATGGGACCGTGAGACCCGAAAACTTTCCTTCCTGGGATCCCTGGAAAGCCACAATGTCCTGATCCGACTGAAAGAAGAAAATGAGCTGGTGCGACCCTATGGGATTACACGGACCTATAAAAACCTGGCATTTTATGTAGACGATAAAGCAGAGTTTGTAAACCGAGTGATTCGGGCTGTAAACAGATCATCTGAACTGTAATTTAAAGACTATGAAATCCAAAATATCCTATCCTCCAGTGGTTTGCATCCTTCTAATAGCCATCATGGGTTGCAACACAGACAAGTCTAAATACAACCAAATGGTCAAGTTCGGCCAGGAATATACGGAAGCCTGGAACAGTAAAGTCCCTGAGAACATGGCAGCATTTTATGCTGAAGACGGTTCTTTGACCGTGAATAACGGAACACCGGCTATCGGGCGAAAAGAGCTGACAGAAACCGCAAGATCCTACATGGAGGCCTTTCCGGATCTGGAACTCACCATGGACAGTTTAACCCAGGTAGATGGAAAATACCGCTACTACTGGACGTTCAAAGGCACTTACAATGGGCCAGGCGGCAATGGAAATCGGGTTGATTTTAGCGGGTTCGAGGAATGGACGATGAACGAGGAAGGATTAGTGCAGGAATCCATAGGGACCTATGATGCAGAGGAATACCAAAGACAGCTGGAAGGACACTAGAGGAAACCAGTGTCTATAACCCCTTAACCGTAATCATACATCATTTAGCCCGAGGTTCTTTCTTCGAGAAAACGGAATTATCGGCATGGTCTACAACAAATAAGAGTCTCTTTTAATTTAGGTATGGGTTATATCCTTCAGAATTCGAACCTTAAAATACAGATCGACGCCCCCTTCGAGTGTTATCAGGGGTCGCGATTTGACTGGACGGGGAAAATATCGGAGGTGATCTATCATGGAATAACCCTCACCCGGTCAGAGAAACCGGATAGCCGGAATGAGGACCAAATTGGCAAGGGCTTGTACAATGAATTTGGGATAGCTACCGCTTTGGGTTTTGAGGAGGCAGAGAAAGGCGGCTGGTTTCACAAGATCGGGGTAGGCCTGCTCAAAAAAGACGGGGATTCCTACCTCTTTCATAAGCCCTATACCATTGATCCCGCCCATTTCGACTTTCTCCAGGGACCGGACCGGGTCACAGTACTTTGTACCTCCAAAGATGTCAATGGATATGCCTATGTGCTGAGGAAAGATATCGAATTGCAGGAAAGCGGCTTTGCCATCCATTACCACCTGGTCAACACGGGCGAAAAAGAGATCCATACTTCGGAATACGTCCACAACTTCCTCGGGATCGACCGCGATCCCATCGGGCCCCATTATGCAGTCGAGTTCCCCTTCCCACTCAGTCCTGACCTGTTTGAGGAAACGGTGAACCCGGAGGGCAAGGCAGTCCTCGGACAGAATCAGGTAAGTTTCAAAGCTTCACCCAAAGATCAGTTCTTTTTCAGTCCGCTTAACGGAAATACACGGGCAGAAGCTGGCTGGACACTGACCCACCGTTCTCAGGGCATCCGCCTAAGCGAAAGCGGGAGTTTTCAGACAGACAAAGTAAACCTTTGGGGGTGGACCCACGTGATCAGCCCGGAACTCTTCCACACCATATCCCTTATGCCCGGCCAATCCACAACGTGGTCCAGGACATATCAGGTACTCAGCATCTGATGTAGGTCGATGTCCAAAACTCTTAGACCTTTCCACTTATGTTCCTCTGACTGAAAATGATTACCTTCTGCACTGTGTGGCACCCGCCCAACACGGGACCCCATAGTTTCACCAATTAATCAGACCATATGAAAACCCGTATTACAGGCTTACTGATATGCCTTGTCCTGCTTAGCTGTCATAACAATCAACAGGAAAAATCAGGAGAAACGGCCACGACCGAAAAACAAGAGCCGGTCTTCACCCCTTCTGAACTCCCCTATCCCTTTTCCAGTGCGGTGCAGGTAGGGGATATCCTCTATCTCTCCGGCGACGTGGGAGAAGCAGATGACGGGTCGGGCCTGGTCCCCGGTGGCCTAGAAGCAGAGACCCATCAGATGTTTAAGAGGATAAAGGCGACCCTCGCCCAGCATGGCCTTGGTTTGGAGGACGTTTTCAAATGCACAGTCATGCTGGCTGATATTTCTGAATGGTCTGCCTTCAATGAGATCTACGCACAGTATTTCGAAGCCGGCAAATACCCTACCCGCTCTGCTATGGGCGTCAGCGGACTCGCCCTGGGAGCCAGGGTGGAGATGGAGTGCTGGGCATACAATCCCCAGGATCAGGGAGAGGAATAAATGAATTGAATTAGAAAGTCTGTGTAAGCCGAAATTTGAAATATCGGAAGCTGTACCTTAGAATGATCCACTCCTTATTTCGCATGGATACCCTGTTAAGCGTCAACCCAAAGGCGGATTTGCCCTGCCGCGTCTTTTGTTCAGGGAAGTCGGGAGTAACTCAATTTTTAGTAAATTAAACCTTCTAAAACCAACCCTATGACCACTACACAGAACATCGAGATCATCGACAAAGTCTACAATGCATTTTCCACCGGCGACATGCCAACCGTCCTGGGTGCCATGCATCCCAAGATCGAATGGAAAGAAGCCGAAAGCAATTCCCTGGCGGACGGGAACCCCTACATAGGCCCCAACGCAGTCCTGGAAGGGGTGTTTGCCCGTCTGATAGCTAACCATGAGCATTTTAGTGTTCAAGATGTAACACTTCATGGCATGGACGACAACAAGGTCCTGGCCACCTTGCGTTACGACGCCAAGGTGAAGGAAACAGACAAGGCCTATAATGCCCAGGCTGCCCACTTCTGGACCCTGGATGACGATGGCAAAATCATCGCCTTCCAGCAATTCGTGGATACCAAGAAACTGGCAGACGCAGGAGCATAAGATCATCCAAGTCGGATAGCCATGTGATTGCAGAACCCAGGTCTATTTTGTCCCTTTTTCATACTTCATGGAAATGAGAAAGGAGCAACCTATTTACTTAGCCAGCGGACTCTGCCCTGAACTGAATTCCCTATCTTAGAGAAACTGATATCACACCACCCATGAAAAGATTATTCCTGTTAAGCTGCTTTCTTTTAAGCCTGGGATGCCGGGAAGCACCCGTTGAAGAACCGGTAACTGTGGTCGTTGAAGATCCAACACCTCAATACACCCTCACAGCAGATAAAAACCACAACAAGTTCAGCAGTGCCATTCCGCCTCAGTTAACCGTCCCGGATGGCAGCATAGTAGAAGTGTATACGCAAGAGGCCACAGGCGGGCAATTAAATATCAATTCCACCCTGGAGGATTTTCATAAGGTGGATATGGATAAAATTCATACCCTAACAGGACCGATCTATGTGGAAGGGGCCTCCCCCGGAGACGTACTGTCTGTGGAGATCCTGGACCTGGAACCCGGCGACTGGGGGTGGACGGGAATGGGACCCGACTTCGGCTTTCTGGCCGGGGATTCAGAGGCTGAAGGTTTTAAGACATTTCCCCTCGACAAGGAGAATAACATAGTCCGGTTTTCAGAAAATATAGTGATCCCCTTAAAACCTTTTCTGGGGGTCATAGGCGTTGCTCCGACTACTGACGAGATGCTAGTGACCTTTCCGCCCAGAGCTAATGGAGGCAATATGGACGATCCGAATATGACGGTTGGGGTCACGGTGTACCTGCCGGTTTTTGTGGACGGCGCCTTACTCTCTTTGGGGGATTCCCATGCTGTACAGGGCCTGGGGGAAGTGGTAGGCACAGCAGTGGAATGCGATATGAGGGCTGTGGTTCGCCTGCAGGTGATAAAGGATAAGAAGATCGCCGAACCCCAGTATGAGACGGCAGACTATTACGCAACCACCGGATTCGGAACCACCATCGACGAGGCCGCCAAAAAGGCGACCCAATATATGATCGAACATCTGTCCAAGACCTATGGGATGTCTGAAGGAGATGCCTATATGCTGTGCTCCCTGATCGGCGATCTGAAAATAGCCGAAGTGGTAGACATGCCCCATATGCTGGTCACCATGCACATACCCAAAAGTGTTTTTAAAAAATAATTCGAAGCGAACTTTTTAAGTTTTTACGAAACCGATCAAATGTTGACATAAGAAAACACACAACCGGAAATGAATATTTTTCTGTTCGTCTTTATCCTCATACTGGTCATCCTGATGGTCCTCTACCCCGTATCCGGGATCAGAGGAATAAGGGAATTAAGAAGGAAGTATGCTGAAGGGCTTCCCTATTCCAAGATCAGTTTTTACAGGTCGAGCATGTTCGCCTCCTGGTTGGTCGTCTTTTTGATCCTACTGCTGATCCCTTTATCCGGTGTGAGTCTTACCGATCTGGGATTTAGATGGGGCCTTCCTGACAGGTCTTCGCTTTCTGGCTGGATCTTTTATCCGGGCATCGTGCTTTACATCATGCACCTGGGACAGAATCTCTACTACATCAGTATTTTCAGATCCAAATCTGAAAAAAGGAAGAAACTCGCGGGGAGCATTCCCGATGATTTTAATTTCTTCCTGCCCATCACGGCCAGGGAGAAAAAAGTCTGGAATTACCTATCACTTTCTGCCGGCATCACGGAAGAAATCATCTACAGGGGGTATCTGTTTTTTGCGCTGGCTGTGATTTTCCCATCCCTCCACCTGGTATACATCTTACTCCTTTCCACTTTGGTATTTGGTGTAGGTCATTTGTACCTGGGAAAGGAAGTTGTAAAGTCGACCTTCCTCGGCCTGCTTTTCGGGGTATATTATATCGTCTTTGATTCCCTTTATCCGGTAATGTTGATCCATACCGTACAGGACCTGGTGGTTCGGGATATCCTTCAGGAAGAGGAAAATAACGGGGAGCCTATAAGCAGAATGCAGTAATCTATCATTTTGGACATGGAACTCGACCCGCATATTCTATCATTCTTACAACCGGAACTGGTTGCACAGATCCGGGAGCAATCCGAGATAAAAGACATCCCAAAAGGTACTGAGATCCTTCGGGAAGAGCAGTACGTCAAGGTGTTGCCCATTGTGATAGAGGGACTGGTAAAGGTGTATTCGAGGTTTGAAGAGAGGGAGTTATTACTCTACTACATCGAACCGGCCCAAAGCTGTGTGATGACCTTCTATGCCTCCTTGAAAAATACCCCCAGCAAAGTATTTGCTGTCACGGAAGAGGATTCCAGGATCCTGCTTATCCCTGTCCGATACCTGCCGGCCTGGCTGAAGGAATATCCGGAATTCAATACCCTGTTCTACAACCAGTTCAATCTGAGGTATACAGAACTCCTGGATACCATCAGCCATCTCCTGCTAGACAAGATGGACAAAAGGTTGTACGACCACCTGAAACGAAAAATCGACCTGACCCAGGGCGATGCCATCAGGATGAGCCATAATCAGATCGCCAACGAGCTGGGTACCGCCCGGGAGGTCGTGACCAGGGTCCTCAAAAAATTGGAGGTCGATGAAAAGGTGGTACAGGACTCAGACGGGATCCGTATCATCAGGGAGTGGTGACCGCAGTCACTGCACAGGTCGTTTTCATTGCAAATCTTTGTAGGGCAATAGTGCAACAACCACAAAAATTCAATGCGATGAAAAAAAATATGGGATCAACAGACAGGGTCATCAGAATCGTCATAGCCGCCGTAATCGGCGTACTCTACTATACAGGAACTATCTCAGGGACCTTAGGGCTGGTACTTGTCATCCTTGCCGCAGTATTTTTGCTTACAAGCTTTGTCAGTTTCTGCCCGCTCTATGCCCCGTTTGGTATTAGCACCTGCCCGGTTAAAGACAAATAACACAACTTCGGCTCTCTCTACAGGAAGGGTTTGCTACTGAAGCAGCCCATTGCCGGAACGGTAGCGGTTTAAAAGGACCTTCCTTTAAAGCCGCTTCTGTGTTTAAGGTAGAGAAGGCAAAAATTCGTGATTATAAATTGAATACCTTAGTTACAGGATAAGGAATTTATATACCCTGTTTTATCTCCTGTTATGCACTACGCTCGTACCCAGTACAGCTATCTGACCTTGCTGCTGACCCTGGCCGCAGGGACCTTCTTTACCCGGGTGTACCTCTCGGCCCTGGCCGAGCCCCCTTCTTATGACTCGGGCCCTAATTTCCTTATGACCTCGATAATGGTGCTCATCGTGGGCTTCCTCTTCACAATCGCATCCCTCAGGATCACAATTGACGAGCATCATTTACGGATCCGCATGGGCTTGGGATTATTCAGAAAGAAATTTGTCCTCCGGGATATCACTTCGGTTCAGGCTGTACGAAATCCCTGGTATTACGGACAGGGCATCCGCAAATGGTTCTGGCCCGGGATGTGGATATATTCCGTTTCCGGCCTCGATGCGGTGGAGATTGAGCTCAAAAATGGTAAAAAGTACAGGATCGGGACGGATGAGCCTGATGTTGTGAGGCACTGTATTCTGAGATCCTCTCCTTCTGATCCTTCATAAAAAGGCAGGAAATTCAGTAATATCAGAGGCTCACCGCCTTAAATTACCGGAATAATTTCCCTATATTAATGTACGCTCTCCGGCCAGGGGAAGGAATAGTTTTCACATTGCTTCCCTTGGGAATAGCCGGTTTGTGAAAAAGACTTTTCATTTCAAACAAAATCGATTCAATCATGAACAACAGGAATTACGATTCACTCTCACAGGCAGTGAACTCGCTTACCGAAGAGGGGTTCCGCGAAGACTTCAGAGCGGGTGACACCGAGATCATAGGTTCGGTGTCCGGAAAAAATTACCGGCCGGAGGATCTTAGGATCGTGGACTTTTTCCGTTTCGAAGGGATGACCAACCCCCAGGATGCTACTGTTGTATTTGCCATTGAGGCTCAGGATGGAAACAGGGGAACCCTGGTGATGTCCTATAGCGCGAAACACGATCAGAATACAGAGCTCATCAAAAGAATTCCCAAAGAAACTAAATAACACCCGGAACCACCCCCTGTATTGCTTCTCAGGTATACATATGAGACATGAACCAAAAGTTCAAAATGACTAAAAAAAAAGGAAACAGGTCTTTCCCGGTTGGAGCCAACCCCAAAAAAGACTTATAAAAACCCTAGAATGAATAAAAGAAATCTCGGAAAAGGAATGGCCTTGGGGATCGCTATAGGGGCAGCGATCGGAGTGGCCCTGGATAATATAGGAACGTGGATCGCCATCGGCCTTGCCCTGGGTGCAGGGATAGGGAGCAGATGGGATCGGAAGGAGGAGTCGGACAGGGAAAAGCAGGGTAAATCATAAGATCAGAATGGTTATGAAAAAACTAAACAGACTGCAGTTTCATGTAGATATTAAGGCTGACAAGTCCACCATCTGGAATGCACTCTGGGATGCGGACTCCTACCGCGACTGGGCCGGCGTATTTTACGAAGGCTCCTACGCCGTGACAGATGGCTGGAAGGAGGGCAGTACCGTCAATTTCCTCAATCCGGATAAAAATGGCATTTACAGCACGGTTGAAACTCATATTCCAAACAAGCTCATAAAGTTCAGGCATATCGGGAATGTGGTAGGCGGTGAGCAACAGCCCCTTGATGATGACACCAAAAAATGGACAGGTTCTTCGGAACAATACTCCCTGATCGAGGGACAAGGATACAACACCCTCAGAGTGGATATCGACATCATGGATGAGCACCTGGATTATATGAAAGAAACCTTTCCCAGGGCATTACAAAGGATCAAGGACAATTGTGGGTAATTCCCGTTAGCCTATATACTATGCCCCAAATTTCAAGGTAAATTTCTGGGGATTTAACTACCTTTCAGAAGAAGGCAAGCGCATAAAAAGGAACCTCTCGCGGGAAGAATCCCAAGGCAATTTGCCGGTGGAACTTTTTTGAAATCACATCAAATCACTCAGACCCATGGCCAAAAAAGGACCCATGCCCACCTATAAAACGGTTGACGACTACATCGCCCATCAGCCCGAACGCACCCGGAAGGTGCTAATTCAATTGAGGAAACTTATAAAAAAGGCTGCACCAGATGCCACAGAGGTCCTCAATTACAAGGTACCGGCCTTCACCCTGGTCCCAGGCGGTAAGCGGGACCAGCAGATCATGATGGCCGGGTATGCCAAATTTGTCGGCTTTTACCCTTTTCCCACCACCATGGCTGCGTTTTCCGATGAACTCCAGGATTACAAACAAGGCAAAGGCTCGGTACAGTTTCCCCTGGACAAACCCCTTCCGGAAGACCTCATCATCCGAATGGTAAGATATAGGCAGACAGAGGTTCAGAATAATCAGGACAGAACTAAATAAAGTATCAAACATATGTCCAAAGAGACGGCCAAAGTAACTTTACACATGGTTTGCAGCATTGATGGTTTTATTGCCAAAAAGGACATGGACGTATCCTGGATGGATCCAAAAACCCACTACCCGGACGGAATCGAGTTGTCTGAGGAATATATTGCCGACTTCCTCCAAACCGTTGACTGTTACATTATGGGATCCAGAACTTACGAACACACTCTAGAGGTAGGATGGCCATATGGAGATAAGCCGGTATACGTTTTTACAAAAAGAAAGCTTCATAGCCAGAAGGAGTCTGTAGAATTTCTCAACGGGTCATTGGAAGAATTAACAAATTCCATTAAAAGAACACACAACAACATATGGATGGTAGGTGGGTCTGCCCTGACCAGGGAGTTGTTGAGACTGAATCTGGTAGACAATATTGTGATCACTATTGCTCCGGTAATTCTTGGAGAGGGTATCCCTTTCTTTGATAACATTGGTCGTGAAATATCTATGGAACTTATGGACCATATGGTCTTTAAGAATGGTATGGTGGAGCTAAATTACCGGGTAAACCACTAAAGATTTTAAAAAACCGGTACAGAAAGTGAATAGACATACCGCGGCAAAAAAGGATTATTAAACCTTAATGTTATGAAGAACAATCAGATCGATTACATCGAATTTCAGGCGGCCGACCTTGAAGGTATTAAAGCCTTTTACAGCAAGCTCTTTGGGTGGACGTTTACCGATTACGGCCCTGACTATGTTTCCTTCTCTGAAAGCGGGGTGGACGGAGGATTTCGCAGGAGTGAGGATCCGGTGGTCAACGGGGTGCTGGTGGTCCTTTACCACGCAGATCTCGAAACGCTGAAGAAGGAGATCATCGCAGCCGGAGGTACCCTCGAAAAGGACATATTTTCTTTCCCTGGCGGAAGGAGATTCCACTTCCTGGACCCGGCGGGGAATGAGCTAGCGGTTTGGTCGGACCAGTGATTTCTTCACTCATTCACTTAGTCTATTCAAATAAAATATTCTTTAGATGAAATCATTTACAATAATCGCAGCAGCTCTCCTGCTCTGTCTGTCCTGCCATCAGGAAAAACCTGAGGTGCATGCCTCGCAGCCCGAAAAGATGATGGTCAGGATCGCAGAGATCGAGGTGGCACCGGAATACCTCGAAGAATATCTGGCCATCCTGAAAGAAGAATCGAAGGCCTCTGTGGAGCTGGAGCCCGGTGTCATCGTTATCTTCCCTATGTTCCAAAAAGAAGATCCTACCCAGATCCGTCTGTTGGAGATCTATGCAGACCGGGAAGCATATGAAACCCATCTGCAAACCCCTCATTTTAAACACTACAAATCCACAACCCTGCCTATGGTGAGATCACTAAAGCTCGTGGATATGACTTCCATTGACCCTAATACCATGCCCGAAATCTTTACAAAATTGAGGTGATCAGAGTTAACGGGCTAATTTCCGGATCCTGATGTGTTTTGACTCTTGCATTTTTCGCTTTATTTTAAACGGAAAAATCAAGTCTTCCGAACATGAAAGAAAAACTCCGCCTCCTGATCGATGACAACTCTACCCGTCAGGGTAAGATCTTTGACTACAGCATACAATTTTTAATCATCGCCTCCCTGATCGCTTTTGCCGTGGAGACCTTGCCCGGTAACGACCCGGCTGTGATTGAAATGCTCTACTCCTTTGAGGTATTCTGCGTGATCATCTTTACGGCCGAGTACCTCCTCCGTATCATTATCGCCAAAAATCCGTGGAAATACATTTTCAGTTTTTACGGCTTTATTGATCTGTTTGCCATCCTTCCCTTCTATCTGACGAAAGCCTTCGACCTCAGGGCGCTGAGAGCTTTCCGTATCTTCAGGATCTTCAGGGCCCTGAAGCTCATCCGGTACAACAGGGCTATGCAGCGTATCCATATCGCGGCCCAGCTCGTCAAGGAGGAGATCATGCTGTTTTTGATCATCACAGGGATCTTTACCTACCTTACCTCCTGCGGGATCTATTTCTTCGAATATGAAGCCCAGCCGGAAGTATTCTCCTCCATCTTCCACAGCCTCTGGTGGGCTATTGTGACCCTGACCACAGTGGGATACGGCGATGTCTATCCCATTACCCTGGGCGGCAAGATCTTTACCTTTTTCGTGTTGATCATAGGGGTGGGCGTCGTTACGGTCCCGGCCGGACTGGTTTCTTCTGCTGTCTCCAAAGCACGGCAGATACAGGAAGACCAGGTAAGTGCTGACCTGGCCTCCCATCAATAAAAGAGATTTTTACTTTCATGATACCGAAAAACATAATATAAATAGCTATTATATTTTACTTTATGTATAATATTTTTTACTTTGTGTAATATTTATTATACATTTGATGTGATTTAAATAGTTTTATCATGAAAAATTATCTCTTTCCCAACCGGTATAAGGCCCTTACAGGATGGATCTTTTACCTCGCCCTGATCGCAGGTTCTTATCTCTGGTTCACAGACCAGTTTGACGATCTGCTGGTGGTTCCCGTACCCGACCTTTTTAGTACGGATAATTTTCTGAATCAGGATGGCATATGGATCGAAAACGGAATTTTGGACGAATTGCTGACCATCGTCATCATTGTCTCCGGGATCATCCACAGTTTCAGCCGTGAGAAGATAGAGGATGAACTTATCGCCAAACTCCGCCTCGATTCCCTGCTCTGGTCGCTCTACGTCAACTACGCGATCATGATCCTGGCGACCTTGCTGATCTTTGGCCTGGCGTACTTCCACGTCCTTGTCTTTAACCTGTTCACGATTATCCTTTTCTTTAACCTGAGGTTGCGCTTTGCCCTCAGAAAACACTATGCTTCCTGACCATGAAAAACACCATCAAAATACACAGGGTCACCCATGACATGACGCAGGAGGATCTCGCTAACAGACTCCAGGTATCACGACAGACCATTAACGCCATTGAGAACAACAAGTATTTCCCGTCCCTGGAACTGGGCTTAAAATTGGGTAAGATTTTTAATTGCAGTGTGGAGGAGCTCTTCAGCCTGGAGGATTGAGGAGAGTTTCAGGCACTTTCCTTAGCTGAGGGTTCCAGCTTGCCGGAAAGAGCAACCCATATGAAGACCAGGCCTAGTGGGATATTTAGAACCTGCCATCCCCATTGCGGATCTTCCCAGAGGTAAGACATCCCCTGAATAATCAGGAACAACCCATAAAAGGAAAACAGGTACTTTCTGATCCTGACCTTCTTCTCTTCTGATGCATTACCAAATCTGCTAAGTCCCCAGCCCAGAATGGCGACTACCAGAAAAACCACGAGCATGATCAGGAAACCTTTTAGCATAGTTGAGCCTTTGAACCCTTAAATATAACCATTGCCCTGTTTACGGGCAATTTCCCCTTAAATTTCATATATTTGAGACTATTTCGGCCTTAAGCAGATCTGTGCTTGAATCCTTATTGTTAATAAACCGAATTCCTTATGACCAACGACGACTTTTCAACCGTGCATGGCAGCAAAAAGAAAGACCTGGAAACTGCATCCAAGATAGAGCTGATCAAAAATCTGATTTTCGGGGAGAACATCCAGGCCTATGAATCCGAATTCGAACTCCTTAAGAAGGACATCCTCAGCAAGAAAAAACAGCTGGAAGAACTGATAGAAGCCGTAAGGACCGACCTCAGGATGTCCATTGACGATGTCTCGACAGACATCAATATCCGCATCACTGAACTGGAAGACAAACTGGAATCCCGCTTTGAAGACCTGGAGAAAGACCAGCTTCAAAAAGAAGAATTGGGAGATCTGCTGATTGAACTGGGCGAAAAGATCCGCAAGAAATAACTCCGATCCATGGTCACGAAGATGGATGAACAAGCTAAACTGGAGATCCTCAAGGATATCCTGTTCCCCGACGACAGGGGTGCGGTGCAGGATATTGCCAAAAGGATCACGCTGGTTGAGCACATCATCAATGACCAGAAGCAACTGGCTGAAAAAGTAGATCCCCTGGTCGACGAGAAGATCAGTGCCTTTACCAAACGTATCCCGGACACCCTGGGACCCACCATTACAGCTACCCTGAAGAAAGAGATCAAGAACCACAAGGACGAGGTCGTGGATGCTCTCTATCCTGTCCTGGGTAAGATGGTGAAAAAGTACGTGGCTCAGGAGATCAAGATGCTCTCAGAGAAGATAGATAACCAACTGGGATTCCTCAAGAGGTTCAAAAGGAAAATGCGTTCCTGGTTCGGTGGCCCGACAGAGGAGCAGCAACTCATGAGAGAGCTTTCTTCAGCAACTATTGAACAGGTACTGCTTATAGAAAGAGATACCGGAATCCTGAAAGCGAGCTATTCCGTGACCAATACCATAGACGAGGAGATGATCTCCGGGATGCTTACGGCCATCAAAAGTTTCGTGGAAGATGCTTTCCACAAGAAGAACCAAAACCTCGAACTCATACAATACGAACTCTACAATATCCACCTCCAAAGTTTTGTTACCCATTACGTGGCCGTGGTGATCTCCGGAGACTACCATCTCACTTCCAAGAACAAGCTCCAGGACATCATCTTCAATTTTTACTACAACTTTATGGCCATGAACCTGGACCTGGTCTTTCATTCCAAAGACAAGGAAAAGCAGGGTAAGGAAGTACGGACTATTGACAAAGACCTCTTGATCAAGGAACTGGAAGCGAGTTTCGGCAATGCAAAAATCTAAGAAAGTCGTCATCCTAGGGCATTTTGGGGTCGGTAAAACCTCCCTGATCCGAAGGTTTGTTTCCAATCAGTTCTCAGACCAGTACAAGGTGACTATCGGAGTTCATATCAGCAAAAAAGTAGTAGACCTCTCAGACGAAGATTCCGTGTCACTCATTCTATGGGACCTGGAAGGGACAGACAGGCTGGAACAGATACGTGAGGCCTACTTGCTTGGCACCCATGGAGTGATCTTTGTGTTCGATATCAACAGGCCTTCTACTTTCCAGAATCTCAAGAGGGACCTCGAGACCGTAAAAAGCAAGGTACAAGATCGGCCTACGGTGGTCATAGGGAACAAAAAGGACCTGGTCCCTGAAGAGGAAATAAGTTCTTTACTCGAGGAACACGACATACCCTATGATTACCTGACCAGTGCCAAAACGGGGGAGACCGTGGAAGAAGCCTTTTTACACCTCGCATCAATCCTTCACCATGACTCCTGAACAGTATCAGAAGCGATTTATCGAGAAGCATTTGCAATTCATTGAGTTAGACACTGCAGGGTCTGTACTCCAAAATACAGGTCGAATCCTGCCCATTCAAAAAGGGCAAAACATCTCTGAAGCACACCCTTTCTTTGAAAGCCTGGAACCTGTGTTCACTGCTTTAGACGCTCCTCAGAGTCTGCACTGTGTTAATCTCGACCTGGAAGGCCGGGAGGTCATTGTGGATATACAGGTTCACCCCGCTGATAAAGGTTTTATGTTGTTGGTACAAGACCTTACCTCTCATTACACCGGCTACCAGGCAGTGGCACAAGAGCGCAATGAGTCCATTATACAGGAAGAGCTTATCGTACTGAAGAACGCCGAACTCGAAGAACGAGAACGGTTTAAAAACCTGTTTATTCAGAATTTCAGCCACGAGCTGCGGAACCCGCTGATGAGCAGTATGGCTATTACAAGGATATTGAGCGAGAGCCCTCTGAATACTGAACAGCAACATCTGATCGAGGCGCTTCGGGAAACGAACACACATCTAAAACTGATGCTGGAGGATACACTGAGCCTCAGTATGATCGCTTCCGGAAAACTGGAACTCAAGCCTGTGCTTTTCGACCTAAAGAAAATGCTGGACGTCCTCAGCATCACTTACAAGACCAAAGCGGTTTCAAAAGGCCTGGATTTTGAACTTTCCTCCCATGAGCGCGTCCCTCAATGGGTTGAAGCAGACAGGAAACGCCTGTTCCAGGTCCTTACCAACCTCCTGGACAATGCCGTGAAATTCACAGAACAGGGGAAGATCACATTGGAGGTAGGTTTTAACCAGCAATACGCTAACAAGGTAAACCTGCACTTCTCTGTGACAGACACCGGTAAGGGCATCCCGGAGGCGAAAAAGAACACGGTCTTTGAGACGTATTCCCAGCTGACCTCCCCGGAAAAGGAACAGGGAACCGGTCTCGGACTGGCATTGGTAAAAGGGCTGCTGACGCTTATGGACAGTGAGATACAATTGCAATCCACAGTGGGCAAGGGCTCAGTTTTTTCATTTGACCTCGAGGTGAAGGTCCCCGTGGAATCCGGCTGGAAAGCAACCCTGGAGAAGGATGCGGACAGTATACGTCAAAAAACTACGGTAAGGGGTAGAAAATACCGTGTTTTACTTGTGGAAGACGATGAACGCGTACTCACCGTCCTGTTTAAAATGCTGATGGAGACCGGGCAGTTCTACCTGGATGTGCTCAGCGATGGGGCGCAGGTGCTGGAACAGGTGATAGAAAACCCATACGACCTCATCCTGATGGATATCAATCTTCCAAACACCAGGGGAGACCAGCTCACCAGGATCATCAGGGAATTTCCCTTTAAAAATGTAGAACGGCTTCCTATCATCGGGATAACGGCTTTTGCATACGAAGACCACCTGAAAGCGTATAAAGCATCCGGAATGAATGCCGTGATCCCGAAACCCTTCGAAAAAGAGGAGTTGCTGGACACCATTTTCTCCTGTCTCAAATCCTGATTTCAATCCGATCTGATACTCACGATTCAAAATCTATTTGTAAGAATTTTCGGTCATTTGTGTAGTTCATCGATATTTTTGATCATTTCATCGATATTTAAGTGACCTGTTCCCGCTTCTCTTTCCAGTGGATACCCCTCTCTTACATTTGACCGATATCCTGAAACAACAGGGTTGATTTGTGAGAACCTTTTTAATCCCAAGAACGAAAATGGAAAATGAAAATCTGGCTCTAATCCTCTTCCTTATCAGTATCCTGGCCTTTATGTTGGCCATAGTACTGATCGTACCCAGCGTACTGGAAGAACGCAAGTTGAAACGAAAAAATTTTGAAACAGGCAGGAACTGGCACCTGCCCTTCCACCGTTTCAAGAGGAATGTAAAGAAATGGTGGCTAGCCTTTCGCTCCCCGGATGGTAAAAAGATCTTTTTAAGTACCTCGGTACTCCTGTAATAATTCCCTGATGAAAAACAGACTGGAACGTATACAGAACGGGTTATGGGGGAAGAAGAAAACAAAAGGAATCATCTCTAATCATGCCGCAAACGATGATACCTGGTTTATCGGAGCTGCATTTCAGGATGACCTGAGAAATACTGCAGAGAGAACTGAAGAACAAATTTAAATGTCCTAAAAATAATAGTAAATGGACCTGCAACAACACGACATGACGATGAAGAAGGCTTTTGAGAAAATCCTGTTGATCCTGTGTGCCATCGGGGTGATATTGTCCCTTTTATACTGGATATTATGAAAATGAATGAAGTTTTAATCGCAATCGGGATCTCCTGTCTCATCCTGCTCGGATATGGATTCAGTTCCTCTTCTTCTCCTAAAGCGAAGAACGACCTCGGCACTACCTTGGTGCCCCTATCGTTAAAAAACAGGGGGCTGATTTCCCCTCCTGCATTCTCCATACCCCATTCGGAAAAGAAAGATGCCGTCCGAATCCCATTTCCACTTGTTGCAGGAGATTATATAGCCTTCAAAGAGGCCCTGGGCTTTAAGGAATCAAGAGGCAGGTACAGCTGTGTCAATACCCTTGGATATATGGGTAAGTACCAGTTTGGCTCAGCAACGCTGGCGGTACTTGGGATAAAAGACACTCTCTCCTTCCTCCATTCCCCTGAATTACAGGAATCGGTTCTCGAAGCAAATATCGCCAGGAATAAATGGATCCTGAGACACGAAATAGCATCCGCTTCCGGAAAGACGATCAATGGGGTACCCATCACCGAATCGGGCCTGATCGCAGCGGCCCATCTGGCGGGACCAGGAAACGTAAAAAAATTCATCCGGTCTAATGGAACAAACAGTATGGAAGATGCCTTTGGGACTACCGTCGAAGATTATCTCCGGTATTTCGCAGGATTCGACCTCAGCTCAATAAAGGCGAAACAAAAGGTTAGAGTGAACGGGGAACACTACAAGTGAGTTATAAAGTTGGTTTAGTTAGTGACCCCATGGGGCACGGTTAGAGTGATCTGCCGTGTCCCTCTTTTTATGGATGACAGCTCACGGAGTCCACGAGGTCTAAAAACCGAAAGAAATACGTTAAATTAGTACTGTTTCACCTGTAAATCGTAAGACCATGGATCCGGCACTTCAGACAATGATCTCCAATATGCCCGAAAAAACGGGGAAATCCCTGGAAGAATGGAAAGCCCTCCTCAAGACCAGGGCATTTGCGAAACACTCTGAAGCAGTCAACTTTCTCAAGAAGGACCACGGGGTTACCCATGGTTTTGCCAACACCATCGTTCACCTTTCCAAAGAAGAAAACTCATCTTCCGATGACCTTCTGACAAATCAATACAAGGGGAAGGAACACCTCCTGCCTGTATTCGAAAAAGTTAAGGCCTTTGTCTCAGACCTGGGCCAGGACGTGAACATCGTCCCTAAAAAGACGACGGTCAGCTTTGTCCGGAAGAAACAGTTTGCCCTGATCAGTCCGGCCACCAAGACCCGGTTAGACCTGGGTCTTAAACTACCGGGTTATCCCACTACGAACAGGCTGGAGAATTCCGGCCCATTCGGAACCATGTGTACCCACAGGGTCAGGCTGGAACAACCTGAAGATATCGATAAGGAATTAAAGGATTGGTTGCGGGACGCTTATTCCCATGCAGGCTAGTGGTTACCCTCCATTTGCAAATAAAAAACCCTCTGTTTCAGAGGGTTTTTTATTTACCATTGTCCCAGCAGGATACGCGTACCTGACCTGACGAGTTTGGCGCCGCCATTGGTCTCTCTAAATGTATTCCAGGCTTTGTCCCTGGCCGATCTTTCTGCCTCTGTCAGGACCGCATTGGATCCCCCCATGGCGCTTTTAAAATCCTTGTAGCCTGTGATGGCCCAATGTGAACCTCCATCTGGTCCGATTCCCGTGGTAAATCTCCCATACATGTTCATCCACCCTTTGCGAACTGCTGACGAATGGTACTTTTCATACGCAGTCCTGAAAGCATCCGCATTGTCTACCTGGACGATGTAGTAATTCTGGACAGGATATTGAACTGTCATGTCTCCCCAGCTCATCTGGCGGGTCCCCATGGCCGCACTAAAGCCCTCCTTTACATGTTGATTGACTTGTGTGATGAACAACATCCATTCTGATCCTCCGTCATTTGAGTACTGCCTTCCCATGGCCTCCAGGGAGCCCGAGAAAACGATGCCATGGGTGAAGTTATTTCCACTGTCCCTGAAATGGTTCTCCCAAAGGGAAACGGTCACTCCTTCTATCTTGTGGGTAGAGAAATAATCTTTGATCAAATTCAGGACTGTACCTTCGTTCTGGGGTTCTACGGTAAAGTTGTAGGTTGTAAAATACCCTTCCTGGGCTACCAGGGTCACCGACATCAGGAATGCCAATGCTAAAACTAGTTTTTTCATTGTGGTTGGTTTTAATGGTTATTCTCCAAGATACAAAATCCCGATCATTTCGCATACCGCAAAGGGAACTTGATTCAGGATCCATCTTCCTATCGCCAGACCCTGTTCACAGCATGTACCTCTACCTGCAGAATTTCTACCGGTTCCGAACCCTGGTTGCTGATCAGCAGTTCTGAATACGGCTCGGTCGGGAAGACCTGGGCGGTCATGGCAAATTGCCCTTTGTTGATAAAAACCTCAATCGAAGATGCGTCCGTAAAGATGTCGAACTCCAATTCTCCATCGCCCAGGTGCTCCAGGGGCATCTGCTGCACCCTCCCAAAGGTTTCCTTAAAATCTACCAGTCCGCTGGCAGATCGGTCCAGGTTTAGAAGGCCTTGCCCGGGATCCAGTTTCAGGACCAGTACTTCTCCCGATTCGTTTTTTAAAATAAAAGAGAGGTCTTCCATGGGGGATGTAAAATGGATCCTGCTCTGACTCCCGTTATTCAACTCGGTGGATACTTCCCCTCCTGCCGGGACCTGAAGCTTCAGGCTTTTTTCTTCCACGAGCAGGTCTGCTACTCCCTCAATGGGGTAATTGACGAGGGTGTACTCTCCTTCGTATATTGCCAGGCTCAGCTTTCTCGGCAAGGTCATGGCACTGCGCCATACCTCAGTGGGTGTATCCCGGGCATAGTCCCAGTTGCTCATCCAGCCAATAAAGATGCGCTCGTCTCCCGGGGTGTTGTTGTATGTGACCCCGGCATAGTTATCCGTCCCCCAGTCGAGCCACTTCGCTTCCTGCTGTTCTGAAGTAAAGGTGATCCCGTCAAAATCCCCGACAAAGTACTGGGTGCCACTGCCACCATTGGGAGCTCCAGGATTGATGCTGATCAGGAGTACCCATTTTTTCTCATCCGTTCCCTCAACCTGCAACTCAAACAGGTCCGGGCATTCCCACACCCCTCCGTGGGCTCCCTGGTCTTCCCCAAACCGACTCATATAGGTCCACTCCAGCAGGTTATCCGAATGGTACAGCCTGAGGTGATCCCCTGCGACCAGGGCCATTACCCAGTGTTTCATATCCTCATCCCAAAAGACCTTGGGATCCCTGAAATCCCTGAATTCGGAATTGAGCAATACCGGATTCCCTTCATACATCGTAAAAGTTTCCCCATTATCAAGGCTGTAAGCCACTCCCTGTATCTGGTGGTCATTGCCCCCTCCTTTCTCCTTTTCCATATCGTGATATGTGAAAATGGCTACCAATGGTGGATTTTCTTCGCTTCCCAGGCCGGAGGTGTTCTCGTGGTCGATCACGGCACTGCCCGAGAAGATCAGGCCGTTCTCATCCGGATACAAGGCGATGGGTTTGTTCTCCCAGTGAAGCAGGTCCGTACTAGTGGCGTGCCCCCAGTGCATAGGACCCCAGACGATATCTTCAGGATAGTACTGGTAGAATAGGTGATAAACCCCCTGGTGATAGACCAGGCCATTGGGATCGTTCATCCATTTTTCAGGCGGACTAAAATGATACTGAGGGCGAAAGGGCTCCTCGTAATAGCCGATCTCTTCCGCCGTAATTTTTTCCATCTCCGGAGCCTGCTTACACTGGTAACCTAGCAGCAGGATGGTCATTGCACAAAAGGCAATCCAAATAGTTTTTCTTTCCATCTTCCTAAAATACATCAAAATTCGCTTGCTCCCCACCCTGGGTTTGTTTTCGGAACCTGAGCAAAATCCTATCTTTGTCCCTATGCTCAAAACAGGACTCATCATCGGGATCTTACTTACCACATCCTCGGCCTTGGGACAGCGAACCCTGGAGAAGGTCATGGATAGACTTTCGGGGGATGAGGTCCCTCTGGTTTCTGTGACGGAAGTAAGGGTAAACCCCTCCTACATCCGTCTCGATGCAAGGGAAAAAGAGGAATTTGACGTAAGCCATCTCCCGCATGCCAGTCACATAGGTTATGACAATTTTGACCCAAAGGAATTCACTTCCTCCTTTCCGGATAAAGAAGCTACCTATGTGGTCTATTGTTCAGTGGGTATACGTTCGGGCAAGATAGGAGAGAAGCTTCAGCAGATGGGATATTCTCACGTCAGAAACCTCTCCGGTGGGATATTTAAATGGGTGGAGGAAGGAAACATCATACTGGACAGCAATGAAAAACCCACTCATAAGGTGCATGCTTACAACCGATTTTGGGGGATGCTGCTAAAGAAGGGAGAAAAGGTCTACGGTCCTGAAGATGAAGAGAAGGATGAAGGATAAAAAAAAGGACCTCCTGCTCATCTTCACGCGTAACCCCGTCCTGGGACAGTGCAAAACCCGCCTGGCAGCCTCAGTGGGAGATAAGGCCGCCCTTGAGATCTACAGGTTCCTTTTGCGGCATACTGCTGCCGTATCGGCCCCATTGAAGACTGATAAAAGGGTGTTTTACTCAGATCACATTGGAACGGACGACGTGTGGGATGAGAAGATCTATACAAAAGCACAACAGAAAGGTGCAGATCTCGGAGAACGTATGGCCGATGCCTTCAGGGAAGGGTTTAAGGAAGGATACGAGCGTATCCTGATCATTGGCAGCGACCTGTTCGACCTGAATACGGAAGACCTGGAAATGGCATTTGAAAAGTTGAAGGAGCATGATTTCGTCCTGGGTCCGGCCCTTGATGGAGGCTACTATCTTCTCGGGATGAGGCAATTTACCCCAGCCTTATTCACAAACAAGAACTGGGGATCCGCTGAAGTACTCGAGCAGACCCTGTCTGACCTGGAAGGGCAGGATTGTTTTATGCTACCTCCAAAGAATGACGTGGACGTGCTTGATGATATCATTGATAACCCGGCGTTTTTGCCATTTATAAAAGATAAAAAATGACTCAAAAACAACTGGATGAATCCACCCAGTACCTGCAATCCAAAGGATTTCACAAACCGGAGATCGGCATTGTGCTGGGCACAGGTTTGGGGAAACTGGTAGACGAGATAGAGGATCCCCTGGTGGCCCATTACCACAACATCCCTTTTTTTCCCCTGGCCACCGTGGAATTCCATTCCGGAAAACTGGTCTACGGCACTCTCAAAGGGAAAAAGGTGGTGGTCATGCAGGGTAGATTCCACCTTTATGAAGGCTACGAATTCACCGATGTCACCTACCCCATCAGGGTGATGAGGCAACTGGGCATCAATAAATTGTTCATCTCCAATGCGGCAGGGGCCATCAACCTCAACTTTAAAA
The DNA here is from genome assembly GCF_014638095.1 of Muriicola marianensis. Lineage (GTDB taxonomy): Bacteria > Bacteroidota > Bacteroidia > Flavobacteriales > Flavobacteriaceae > Muriicola > Muriicola marianensis. Next base: position 2,227,024 of record NZ_BMFH01000001.1, on the reverse strand, counting down.
AAGGGGATATCATGCTGGTGGAAGACCACATCAATTTACAGGGTGGCTCCCCCCTCGCTTTTAAGAACGTGGCGGAATTCGGTGACCGGTTCGTGGATATGAGTGATCCCTACGACCCCGATATGCGCAAAAAGATCGAGCAGATCGCCACAAAAATGGGGATCTCCCTGCAAAAAGGAGTGTATGCGGCCGTTGTAGGTCCTCAACTGGAAACTAAAGCCGAATACCGCATGCTGAAGATCATCGGAGCTGATGCGGTAGGGATGAGTACGGTACCCGAAGTAATTATTGCCAATCATTTACGACTACCTGTAATAGCGGTCTCAGTTCTGACGGACGAATGTGATCCGGACGACCTGGAACCGGTCAATGTTTCTGAGATCCTGGAAGTAGCCGCCAGGACAGAACCAAAAATGATTACATTATTCACCGAATTAATACAACTATTATGAGTTATCTGGAAGCGACCAATGACCTGTATAAACAAGCAGCCCTGACCCCCGATGTGGGCCTCTGCTGTACCACGAATCCGGTATGGCAGCTCCCGGGCCTGTCTATACCAACCATCATGCAGGAGATGAACTACGGTTGCGGAAGCACCGTTTCTGCCTCAGACCTGGTCAATGAACCCAAGGTACTCTATGTGGGGGTCGGAGGAGGAATGGAACTGCTTCAATTTGCCTATTTCTCCAGGCAGGTCGGCGGGGTCACCGGCGTGGATGTGGTAGACGAGATGCTCGAAGCCTGCAGGAAAAATTTTAAGGTAGCCGAAAAGGAAAATCCCTGGTTCAAAAGCGATTTCGTTGAACTGGTCAAGGGCGACGCCCTCAACCTGCCCATCGAAAGTGAAAGCATAGATGTGGCTGCTCAGAATTGCCTGTTCAATATCTTTAAGACAGAGGATTTAAAAAAAGCCATCGGCGAGATGTACCGCGTGCTTAAACCTCACGGCAGACTGGTGATGAGCGACCCTGTCTGTGAACAACACATGAATGAAGCGCTGCGCAACGACGACCGCCTCAGGGCACAATGCCTCAGTGGAAGCATCCCCATCAGGGACTATGTGAAGATGTTGACAGATGCCGGTTTCGGGACCATAGAGATCAGGGCGAGGAAATCCTACAGGGTGCTCTCTCCCAACCACTACCCCACCGATGAGCTGATCCATATAGAATCTATTGAGATCGCTGCCATCAAGGATCCCATGCCGGAAGACGGTCCCTGCGTGTTCACGGGTAAAACCGCCATCTACTTCGGGGGTGAACCCTACCTGGATGACAAGAAAGGACATGTCTTACTGCAAAACCAGCCCCTGGCTGTTTGCGATAAAACAGCAGCAGCTCTGGCACAGCTGTCGGATGAGATCCATATCAGTGAAAGCACCTGGCATTATGACGGGGGAGGCTGTTGTTAATCCCTGAACTATGAAAACCTATCTTTTCCTTTTTTGGTTGACTTCCTTACTCATCCCCTCTTTTGAAATGGGGTCGTCTTCAGATATACAGACTGCAGACCATACGGCCTGGGACCGGTTACTTCAGGAAAATGTTTCGAAGGAAGGATTTGTGGATTACCCGGGATTCATGAAGCGCAAAAAAGATCTCGAAGCATATCTCGCTTATCTGGGGGATAATGAGCCCAAAGCATCAGCACACCAAAATGAAAAACTGGCTTATTACATCAATTTGTACAACGCCGCAACTGTCGATCTGATCCTGGAGAATTATCCCCTCAAGAGCATTAAAGATATTGACTCCCCCTGGGGGAAAAACCGGATCCGGGTAGGAAAAGACCGTATTTCCCTTAGTAAGATCGAATTCGGCATCCTGAGGAAGATGAACGAACCCCGAATTCATTTCGCCATTAACTGCGCCTCTTATTCCTGCCCTAAACTATGGAACAAAGCCTACACGGCAGAAGGGATGGAACTCCAGTTGCAGCAGGCAGCCATGGGTTTTATCAATGACAAAAGCAAGAATCGGTTTACTGAGGAGGAAATATTCCTATCCCCTATCTTTAAGTGGTACAGGGGTGATTTCATGCAAAAAAGAAGTCTGATCAGTTACCTTCAACCCTTTACCAAGGTTAAGATCCGAGAAACGGCCAAAATAAATTATCTCCCGTACGACTGGAGCCTGAATGAGAAAAAGTGATTCCCCTGAAATAAGCGTGATCATCCCGGTTCTCAATGAAGAGGAGAACCTCCAAAAGCTGATCCCCTATCTGAGGCAAGAGGCAGGCAGTGGAGAGGATGTCGAGATCATCGTCGTAGACGGCGGCAGCTCTGATCATTCCGTTGAAGTGGCCGAATCATTTGGGGTTCGGGTTCTATCGGCTCCCAGAGGCAGGGCCCGCCAGTTGAATGCCGGGGCCAGAGTAGCCCAAGGGAAGATACTTTATTTTCTGCACGCAGACAGTGTGCCTCCGGCTGACTATGACGGGTTGATACTCGATGCCCTGGAAAATAAAACTCAGGCCGGGTGCTTTCGATTGCAGTTCGACAGTCCCAGTCTTTTTCTTCGCTTTTTTGCCTGGTTTTCCCGTTTTAACTTTCCCATCTGCCGGGGGGGCGACCAGTCCCTTTTCATCTCCCGTGAACTCTTTGACACCCTCAGGGGTTTTGACGAGAGATACCGGGTATACGAGGACAACGAATTTGTAGGCAGAATTTACAGAAGGGCCAATTTTAAAGTGTTGCCTTATGAACTCCGAACCTCGGCGAGAAAATACAAATTGAATGGCAGATTCAAGCTACAGTATCATTTTGCATGCATCCATTGGTTGTATTTCCGCGGGAAAGGACCTGATGCCCTGTATGCTTACTACGATAAGTACATCAAGCAGGGAGGATAGGTACTACTCAGCATTCGCCTGACGGTAGATTCTGTAAAAAGTACTGATCACCTCCTGAGCCGGTTTGTTCTGCGGAGTGAACCGGTTGTCATCAGGTCCGCCCGAACGTTCGTGGTTGGTGAACCATTTCCAGACAAATCCTCCCGCGAACCAGTCTTCCTCCCAAAATGATTCGAAGAGGGCCTTCTTGGCATTGGCCTGCCCAACCAGGTTTACCTTTTCCTCACCCCTGCTGACAAGCCAGGGTTTTTTTGCCGTGTAATCCATGCTTCTGTAACCGAATTCGGTAAAGAGTACGGGGCGATCGACGGTTTCTGAAAAAGATGCGATCTTTTCCTTCCATGGCTTCCATCCCTCCTTTAGTTCTTCCACCGACGGGGTCTGGGCTTCCGATAAAGGAAAATAGGCGTCGATGCCAATATAATCCAGTGTATTCCAGAAAGGGGTACGCCCGAATTCATCCCAGTTGGCTGCGTAGGTCAGTTTTCCGGAATAAGTTTCCCGGATCATTCCGATCAAAGCCTTCCAGTAATCGGGGCGCGCACTGACAAACCCTTCCAGTTCAGTGCCTATGCAAAAAATCTCTACCCCGGTCTCCTCAGCAAGTGAGGCATAGGTCAGGATAAAATCCTCATAGCTCGCCTCGAGGCGCTCCCAATCTTCCTCAGACTCCATCCGGAGTTCTCCCGTAAAGACGCCCCTCCAGATCCAGATCTGTGGTTTTAGCATCACCCTGATCCCATTGCCGTGAAGGAGGTCAATGTATTGTTTTGCCCCTACTCTGGTTTCCCCAAACCACTGACGGTCCGTATCAAAAATGATCTCCGGGGAGTTTACCTCCCGAATAAATCCAAAGGGCATTACAGCAGCATGCCCCGCATGAATCTTCTTCACGGGTGCAATGTGAGCCTCAGTAGCCCTGTCCCTCGACGCAACAAAGCTCACCCCATTGATCTTGCCCACGAACTGGCTGCTGCAGGACATCTGCAATACGCCCATAAAAACAAGAAAAAACCGTCTCATCAGAGGAATACGTTTCTCTCAAAGCTACAATTTTTTAAAATCCATTTAACCCCGGGGATTGTTAAGTTCTTATCTTTAATCCGACTCAAGATCAAAACCTGACCATGCCCAAAGAGACGATCGCTATCATTGGAAACGGTATTTCGGGGATCACAGCCGCCAGGCATATCCGAAAATTGTCCGACAAGCACATCATCGTCATTTCTTCAGAAAGTGAGTTCTTCTTTTCCCGTACAGCATTGATGTATGTCTATATGGGACATATGAAGTTTGAACATACCCAGCCCTACGAGCCCTGGTTCTGGAAAAAGAACAGGATCGAACTAGTACAAGATCATGTGGAAAAAGTGGACCACCAAAAGAAGAAACTTCTGTTAAAGGCAGGTCAGCCTGTTTCCTATGACAAGCTCATCATCGCCACAGGTTCAAGGCCGAACAGGTTTGGGTGGCCGGGTCAGGACCTCAAAGGGGTACAAGGCCTTTATTCCAAACAGGAACTCGAGCAGCTCGAGAGAGATGCGCCGGACAAGGAGACCTGTACCAGGGCTGTGATCGTCGGGGGCGGACTCATCGGTATTGAACTTGCCGAGATGCTGAGGAGCCGGGATATCCCGGTGACCTTCCTGGTAAGGGAGAGCAGTTTCTGGAACAATGTTTTGCCTGAGGGAGAATCACAGATGATCAACGAGCATATCCTGGAACATCATGTCGACCTCCGCCTGAGCACGAATCTGGTAGAGATCCTCGCAGATGATAACGGCAGGGCCAGAGCCGTGGTCACTGATAAGGGTGACACCATCCCCTGCAACCTGGTCGGCCTCACTGCCGGGGTAAGCCCGAATGTGGATTTTTTAAAAAATTCCGGTATAGCACTTAACAAAGGGGTGCTGGTGAATCGGTACCTGGAAACCAACATCCCGGATGTGTATGCCATCGGGGATTGCGCCGAACAGGAGGAGGCGATTGGGCAAAGGAGGACAGTGGAGGCCGTCTGGTACACCGGGCGGATGATGGGCGAAACCGTTGCCCACACCCTGTGCGGAAATCGGCGGAAATACAACCCCGGTCACTGGTTCAATTCGGCTAAATTCTTCGATATCGAATACCAGACCTACGGATGGGTAAGGGGTGAAGGATCGCGACCAAAGGAGGAAGGGCATTTCCACTGGCGCCATCCGCAGGAGAAGATCTGCATCACCGCCGCCTTTCATACTGATGACAGAAAATTTCTGGGGATCAACACCTTCGGGATCAGGATGAGACACGAAGTCGTGGATCGCTGGCTGACAGAAGGCAAGTCCATCGACCACGTGATGGAACACCTCAGGGACGCCAATTTCGATCCGGAATTTTACAGAACGTACGAAGATCAGATCGTATCTGCCTATAATGCCTCATTCAATACGCAGATCAGACCGCAGAAGAAGAGCTGGAGGCGAATTTTGAATTACACGGGAAGCTAAGGACATATGAGAACCATCAAACACATCGGCCTTATCATCTTCCTGCTTGGATTGACGATCTTTTCAACCCTCCCCTTCCTGGGAACCTATTCCATGTCTTCGTCCGAGATCGATCAATGGGTCGAGCAGAAGAGGATTAAAAGTGAATTGTTCGCTGCGGCCCTGCAAGAGGATGTAGCAGACAGGACCTTTGAGGGGATGATGGAACTCTCCCCGGTGATCGAAAAAAACCTGGAGGAAGCAAACGCCACCCATCGCAAAAACAGGGAATACGACAAGGTGATCTACACCAAAGCCACGGATATGGCCGCGGAGATCGGAAAGCAGGCAGGAATAGGTTTTATTGCGGAAAAGAAAGGGCTAATGTGGTGGGCCACCTTTGGCCTTGGGATCCTCGGAGCATTGATGTTCATCCTGCCCAATGTAATTCTGCTGGGTGCAAAAGGAATCAAGAACAATGGGATTTACCACCAGAATGCCACCAACAGGGGATGGATCGCCTGGGGGGTCTTCTTCTACCTGATCGCCTTCTACCTCATCCTTTACTTCAGACCTCAATACGCCGTTAACTGGACCTACCTCATGGACCCCATCAGCGAGAGATTGAGCGGTAACCAGGCCGGCCACTGGTTTGTCTACGGCTTTATGTATTGTACCGTTATGGTGGTGATGGGCGTTCGGATGTACATCAAATACCGGCATAACCGTTACCAGATGATCCGGACCACCTCCGTGCTCTTTTTCCAGATCGTCTTTGCCTTCCTGATCCCAGAGATCATGGTGCGGTTGCAAATGCCCTACTACGATTTTAAAAATGCTTTCCCTCTTGATTACGACTTCTTCTTCCAGTGGAACCTGCGCTCCCTGATCAACAGCGGGGGCATCGGGATCTTTATCCTGGTCTGGGGCATCGCCCTTACTTTGGTGATCGTACCCGTAATGGTCTACTTTTTTGGGAAACGCTGGTACTGCTCCTGGGTTTGTGGATGTGGCGGACTCGCGGAGACCCTGGGTGATCCCTACAGACAGCACTCCAGTAAGACACTGCTATCCTGGAGGATAGAACGGTGGCTGGTTCACGGGGTACTGGTCTTTGCCGTGGGCATGACCCTGATAACGCTTTACAGCTTCTTTTCGGAGACCGGGACCGTACTCGGCATCAAGACCTCGGGGGTGCAAAACGCTTACAGCCTCTTTATTGGGGCTATCTTCGCCGGGGTCGTGGGCACGGGATTCTATCCCATCTTCGGGAACCGTGTATGGTGCCGGTTTGGCTGTCCCCTGGCAGCTTATCTGGGCATTGTTCAGCGCTTTAAATCGAGGTTCCGGATCACCACCAATGGCGGGCAGTGCATCTCCTGTGGCAATTGCTCTACTTATTGTGAGCAGGGGATCGATGTGCGTGCCTATGCCCAAAAAGGGGAGAATATCATCCGAGCCAGCTGTGTGGGATGCGGTATCTGCGCCGCAGTCTGCCCCAGGGGAGTCCTGAAACTGGAGAACGGACCGGAGAAAGGGAGAATCAATCCCACAGAGGTCCTCTTGGGCAATGATGTGAATTTGATGGAACTGGTGAACAGGAAATGAAAGCGTTATCCTATTTTTGCCATCCCGAACATCCCAGTACTTCTGTCATATCCTGTCCATGAAAGAGATCGTCGTCATCATCCCCGCATATAACGAAGGAAAATCCATAGGTCGGGTGATCGCAGAGGTCCCTTCTCTGGTGGAGGAGATCATTGTGGTAAACAATAATTCTACAGACGATACGGCTGCTGTTGCCGGGAAAGCCGGGGCTACTGTGCTCTTAGAGGAAAATATGGGATATGGGTATGCCTGCCTCAAAGGAATTAATTATGTGTCCGGCAAATCCAAAACCCCCTCGATTGTCGTATTTATGGACGGAGATTATTCGGACTATCCGGAGGACCTCCACAAGGTGATAAAACCGATCCTGGACGGAGAAGTGGATTTTGTTGTCGGAGCCAGGACCAGTGCTTTGCGCGAAAAGGGCGCTATGACCCCACAGCAAAGGTTTGGCAACGGTTTGGCCACGTTCTTAATGAGGATGATATACGGATCTAAATTCACGGATCTTGGACCTTTCAGGGCGATCAGATATGAGACATTGATGGACCTGAATATGGAGGACAAGACTTACGGCTGGACGGTGGAAATGCAGTTGAAGGTGTTGAAGAAAAAAATAGCATATACCGAAGTACCAGTGCGTTACAAAAAAAGAATTGGCATTTCAAAAGTGTCTGGTACCATAAAAGGTACTATATTTGCCGGCATAAAAATCCTGGGTTGGATATTTAAATACAGCATAAAGTAAAATGGGTTTAACAATTTCTTACATCATTATCGGGATTTACAGCCTGGCGCTGGTACTGATCTTTTTCTACAGCCTGGCACAACTAAACCTGTTGCTGAACTACCTCGGGTTCAAGAGAACACAGAACGAGGCACCGAAATTCAACCTCATGGATCCCAAAGAGATCCCATCGGTGACCATACAGTTGCCGATCTACAATGAGGAATATGTAGTAGAACGCCTCCTTGACAATATTTCAAAGATCGCTTATCCCAAGAGTAAGCTTGAAATTCAGGTATTGGATGATTCTACAGACAATTCTGTACAACAGACGGCCAAACGCGTTGCCGAACTGCAGGAGAGCGGACTCGACATCAAGCACATCCGCAGGGAGAACCGACAAGGTTTCAAGGCCGGAGCCCTGAAAGAGGGCCTGAAGATCGCGAAGGGAGATTTTATCGCCATCTTTGATGCCGACTTCCTGCCGGATCCTGATTGGCTGAAGAAAACGGTTATCTACTTCAAGGATGAAGAGATAGGCGTGGTACAGACGCGTTGGGGCCATATCAACCGTGATTACTCCATTCTGACCCGTATTCAGGCCTTTGCCCTGGATGCCCACTTTACCCTAGAACAGGTTGGTCGGAATGCCAAAGGACACTTTATCAACTTTAATGGTACCGCAGGTATCTGGAGGAAAGAATGTATTCTGGACGCCGGGAACTGGGAAGGGGATACCCTTACCGAAGATCTCGACCTCAGCTACAGGGCGCAGCTTAAGAACTGGAAATTCAAATACTTGGAAGATGTGGAGACCCCTGCAGAACTTCCCGTGGTGATCAGTGCCGCAAGATCACAGCAATTCCGCTGGAACAAAGGGGGTGCGGAGAACTTCAGGAAGACCGTCATGAACGTCATCACGGCCAAGAACATACCTTTTAAGACCAAATTCCACGGGGTGATGCACCTGCTCAACAGCTCCATGTTCCTCTTTGTGTTCCTGGTAGCTATCCTGAGTATCCCTATGCTGTACATCAAGAATACATACGGACACCTGGGATGGGTATTCGAAGTGACCAGCTTTTTCATAGTGTCGACCATCATCCTGTTTATTTGCTACTGGTTTACGTATAAGAGTATTCAGGGTAGCAGTTTTGATAATTTCATCGACTATATCAAGTTGTTCTTTACCTTTTTCTCAGTGGCCCTAGGCTTCTCCCTTCACAACACGGTGGCAGTGCTCGAAGGCCATATGGGTAAAAGGAGTGAATTTGTAAGGACTCCTAAGTTCAATATCAACAGCCTGACGGATAGCTGGAAGGGCAACAAATACCTGGCCCGCAAACTGTCGCCAAACATGATCCTGGAGTTTGCGCTGATGGTTTACTTCCTGTTTGGAATGTACAGCGCCATCCCTCTTAATGATTTTGGTCTGTTTCCATTCCATTTTATGTTGTTCCTCGGATTTGGGTTTGTATTCTTTAATTCCCTAACGGCAAAAGCATAGAATATCACACGATACAATTAGCCTTCCATTAATAAATGATGAAGAGCCTCCGGATGATTCGGAGGCTCTTTGTTTTTTCAGGGATTCCTCTTTTTTTCTGTTATTTGCAGAAACCCTCTACCCCTTAAAAGGATGTCGAATGCCCTGCTGAGGTACTGGAAACTCCACAAGGTCTCCCTCCTGCTCTCCCTTCTTTGCGGATTGCTCTATTATGCATTTGGCTATCACCTGGAACGTTCGGAGTTCACTAAGCTCTTTATCCTGTATGGACTGCTGTTCTTCCTATGCTACAAACTGATACAGTTTGAGAAATGGAATTTCAGGTTACTGTTGGCCCTCGGGCTGATCTTCCGACTGGTCCTTTTCTTTTCTATCCCTAATCTCTCCCAGGACTTTTACAGATTCCTTTGGGACGGACACCTGGTGGTTGCCGGACAAAACCCATACCTCTTCACTCCCGCCGGATTGTTGGAAGAACCGATTTCCCTTGTCCCATTAAGTGATTACCTCCTGAATGGAATGGGGCCCCTGAGCGCCTCCCATTTCAGCAATTACCCTCCTCTGAGCCAATTGCTATACGGGGTCAGCGTCTGGCTGGGAGGTGGCAAGGTCATGAGTTCACTCCTGGTCATGCGAACTGTGCTCCTGCTTGCAGACCTTGGGATCTTTTATTTCGGCAGGAAGTTGCTAAAACTCCTCAATAGATCCCCTCATCTGATCTTCTGGTATTTTCTCAATCCGCTAGTGATCATTGAACTGGTAGGCAATGTACACTTCGAGGGATTGATGCTTTTCTTCCTGCTCTACGCGGTCTACCTGATCCACTCCGGGAGGTGGATCCCTGCGGCCTTGGTACTGTCACTGTCAATTTCTGTCAAGCTCATCCCCCTGATGTTTCTGCCACTCTTCTTCAAAACATTTGGGATCGTAAGAGGAGGATTATTTAACGCGATTGTGCTCGTGGGGGTCGCAATCACGGCTTTACCTTTTCTCCATCCGCAATTCTCAGAAAATTACACTGCCACCCTATCTCTGTGGTTCTCAAATTTCGAATTCAATGCCAGTATATATAACGTTCTGAAGGATCTGGGTAACAGAATCGATATAAAATCATGGGAGATGATAAAGATCTACGGCAGGATATTTCCTTTCCTGGTGATTCTGTGGGTCAGCATACTCTCGTTTATGAAAAGGAATAAGACTTCGGGTGGACTCATTTTGTCCATGCTCCTTGCCCTGACAGTCTATTTCCTGCTCACCCCAACCGTACATCCCTGGTATATCATTTCCCTGGTAGTTTTATGCCTTTTTACAGATTTCAGGTTCCCTCTTGTCTGGTCTGCAGCCCTAGTCCTCAGCTATTCAGCCTACCGTACTGATCCTGTGGTGGAGGAATCGATGGGTTTCCTCATCGTTGAATATTTGTCGGTATACGGCTTTCTCATCTACGAATTGTTTAAACTTCGAACTTTTAATTCGATAATTCCCAAAAATTAGGCGATGTTTAAGGCTGATTCAATATAATTTGTACATTTGGTCCTGATGAAAACGACAGACCACATAATCTATCCTTTCCACGCTGTCCCAGCCTGGAAAACTTTTGTGCCTTCTCGCCGTCGCCCGTAAGGGTGTTATTCTGTCCTGGAAATAGGTGAGTCCATTTCCGCATCGATCCTCAAGCCAATATTATTTCGACAAATTTTAACAGCAATGGATATTGTAATTGCTAACGAATCCCACATTAAATATGCATCGGTCATCAGCGAGACCATTTCAGAATCAGCCAAGGTAAGGGGCACTGGTATCGCCAAAAGAACACCGGAGTACATTATCAAGAGGCTGGTCAACGGCAATGCCGTGATCGCTCTTGACGGGGATCGCTTTGCCGGATTCTGCTATATCGAAGTCTGGGGGCACCAGAAATTTGTGGCTAATTCCGGCCTGATCGTCCATCCCGACTATCGGAACCAGGGTCTGGCCAAGAAGATCAAGAAAGCCATATTTGACCTTTCCAGGAAGAAATTCCCGGACGCCAAGATCTTCGGGATCACTACCGGACTGGCCGTGATGAAAATGAATTACGAGCTGGGGTATAAACCCGTCACCTTCTCCGAACTCACCGACGATCCGGAATTCTGGAAAGGGTGCCAGACCTGCAAGAATTTTGATATCCTCACCCGTACCGAGCGAAAAATGTGCCTTTGCACCGGCATGTTATACGATCCGGCCAGCTCTGCACTGGATAAAAGGAAAATGAACAGCACGGCTTTTCAGCGATTGAAAAGTATCAAAGAACAGCTCCTGCTCAAAAAGAAGAAAGCCTGATATGAAAACCGACAACAACAAAAAGAAAAAACTGGTACTCGCCTATTCCGGAGGCCTGGACACCTCGTATTGTGCTGTGCACCTTTCTCAGGACCTGGGCTACGAGGTTCATGCCGTAAGCGTCAATACCGGAGGTTTCTCGAAGGAAGAGATCAGAGAGATTGAGAAAAGGGCTCTTGAATTGGGTGTACATTCTTACAGATCGATAGACGCCGTACAAACCTTTTACGAGAAGGTGGTCAGGTATCTGATCTTCGGAAATGTACTGAGAAACAACACTTATCCCCTGAGCGTAAGTGCTGAACGAATCGTTCAGGCCCTTGAGATCGTCCACTATGCAAGAGAAGTGGGTGCAACAGCCATTGCCCACGGCAGTACAGGAGCCGGCAATGACCAGGTGAGGTTCGATATGATCTTCCAGATAGAAGCCCCCGAAATTGAGATCATCACACCTATCAGGGACCAGCAGCTTTCCAGGGAGGAAGAGATCGCATACCTAAAGAACAAGGGCGTGCAATATTCATGGGAAAAAGCACAGTATTCCGTCAACAAAGGCCTGTGGGGGACTTCCGTGGGCGGGGCCGAGACCCTTACCTCTGAAAAAGGGCTTCCTGATGAAGCGTTTCCAAGCCCATTGGAAAAAGAGAATTCCTTAGATATCATCTTAACATTTACCAAGGGAGAACTGACCGCCCTTGATGGGAAGGAAGACGATCCGGTGAACAACATCCGAAAACTGGAGGAAGTTGCATCTGCCTATGCCATTGGGAGGGATATCCACGTAGGGGATACTATTATCGGCATCAAAGGAAGGGTAGGTTTCGAAGCGGCAGCACCATTGATCATCCTGAAAGCCCACCATTTGCTGGAGAAGCATACCTTGAGCAAATGGCAACAATTTCAGAAAGAACAGCTCGGTAATTTCTACGGGATGCTGTTGCACGAAGGCAATTATCTGGATGAGGTAATGAGGAATATTGAGGCTTTCCTGGCTGATACCCAAAGAAATGTCAGCGGGGAGGTATTCATAACCCTTCATCCCTATCGGTTTACGCTGAACGGGATCCGGTCTCAACACGACCTGATGTCTGCCAAGTTTGGCAGCTATGGGGAGATGAATCGGGCCTGGACCGCTGAGGATGCCAAGGGTTTTATCAAGATCCTTTCAAATCCTGGAAAGATCGCTAACCAGATAAACAAAGTCCATGATTAAAGCAGGTATCATAGGAGGCTCCGGGTATACAGGGGGAGAACTCATCAGAATTTTGCTCAACCACCCTCAGGTGGAGATCGACTTCGTCTACAGTACTACCCGTGCAGGAGCAAAGGTCTCCTCGGCACATCCCGATCTTATCGGGGTAACCTCCCTCAATTTTACAGACAAGATAGACCCGGACACAGACGTGGTTTTCCTCTGCCTGGGTCACGGGAATTCCAAGAAATTCCTTCAGGAACACTCCTTTAGCAAGGAAACCAGGATCGTGGATCTGAGTCGGGATTTTCGCCTGAAAGAGGACAGCAGTTTCCAGGGCAGGAATTTTGTTTATGGCCTGCCTGAACTTTACAAGGAGCAGATCATGAATACCACAAACATTGCCAACCCGGGGTGTTTTGCAACGGCCATCCAACTGGCCCTGCTCCCCCTGGCTGCCGCCAGGTTATTAGGTAAGGAGGTTCATGTAAATGCCACCACTGGCTCTACCGGGGCCGGGGCGAGCTTATCACCTACAACGCACTTCAGCTGGAGGGAGAACAACATGTCTCACTACAAGGCCTTTACCCACCAGCACCTGGATGAGATTCATGAGAGTCTCTCCTTCAGGCAAACAGGGGATTTCAAACTCTGGTTCGTGCCCAACAGGGGTGATTTTACAAGAGGGATCTGGGCCACGGCTTATACGAGGTTCAAAGGAACCCAGGAAGAGGCGCATGAACTCTACCGTGATTTTTATGCCCAGGCTCCCTTTACTCACCTCTCCCGCGAACCTATTTCCCTGAAACCCGTCGTCAATACGAATCATTGTCATTTACACCTGACAGTTCACGAAGGCATGCTCCTGGTCAGTTCGGCCATTGACAATCTGCTCAAAGGGGCAAGCGGACAGGCCGTACAAAATATGAACCTCATGTTCGGTTTCGAAGAAGATGCCGGACTGGGACTTAAATCCATCGTATACTAACCGAGAAACAAATGAAAATAGCAATCATAGGAGCAGGCAACCTGGGGCTTTCCATTGCGAAGGGAATCCTCCACAGCAATGGGGCCACCACCATGCACCTCACCAAAAGACATATTGACTCCATCAAGGAATTCGAGAAGTATGGGAACGTTACTGTAACTTCGGATAACAGCAAGGCCGTCCGGGAATCGGACATTCTCATCTTTGCCGTGCAACCCGGGCATTTTGAAGCCATCCTGCACGAGGTGAAAGACCTGCTTACAGAAAAACACGTGGTCATTTCTACGATTACCGGATTCAGCATTCAGAAAATTGAGTCGGTCATAGGAAAGGATGCCTACATCATCAGGAGCATGCCCAACACGGCCATTTCCGTTGGCAAATCCATGACCTGTTTGTGCAGCAATACCGCGGGGGCAAAACGGATAGATCTCGCCAAGGCCATATTTAACCGTATGGGACATTCCATGGAGATACCCGAATCCCAGATGCAGGCGGCCACGGTCATCTGCGCCAGTGGTATCGCGTTCTGGATGAGATTGATCAGGGCTACCACCCAGGGGGCCATACAATTGGGATTCGATGCCAGGGAGGCACAGGAACTCGCTATGCACACCTGCAACGGGGCTGCAGCCCTGCTGATCGAATCGGGGAACCATCCGGAAGAAGAAATAGATCGGGTAACCACACCTATGGGCTGCACCATCGAAGGCCTGAACGAAATGGAACACCAAGGACTGAGTTCTTCCCTCATCAGGGGGATCGTGGCGTCCTTCGAGAAGATCAGTCAGATAAGAAAAGGATAGTATGGAACTCTTTGATGTATACCCCCTCTACGATATAACCCCGGTGTCTGCCAAAGGCCTTACCCTGGTAGATGACCATGGGGTGGAGTACCTCGACCTGTACGGGGGGCACGCTGTGATCTCCATAGGACACGGGCACCCCCGGTATGTAAACAGGGTCAAGGAACAACTGGATAAAATTGGCTTTTACAGCAATGCGGTTCAAAATCCCTTACAGCAGCAACTGATGGATGCCTTGGGGGCCCTATCTGGATGCGACGATTACCGGTTATTCCTCTGTAATTCAGGTGCCGAAGCGAATGAAAATGCGCTGAAACTCGCATCCTTTCACACCGGGAAAAGCAGAGTGATCGCCTTTCACAACAGTTTTCACGGGCGTACCTCAGCGGCGGTTGCTACCACAGACAACCCGGGGATCAACGCGCCTATAAACAAACAGCAACAGGTTACCTTCCTAAATTTTAATGACCTTTCATCCCTTGAGAAAGAACTTCAAAAAGGGGATGTCTGTGCAGTGATCCTGGAGGCCATTCAGGGTGTGGGCGGACTCGATGAACCTTCGACTCCTTTTTATCGGGAACTTTCAAAACTGTGCCATGAGCACAATGTCGTCCTGATCGCAGACGAAGTACAATCAGGATTTGGGCGCAGCGGTAAATTCTTTGCATTCCAGCACCATGGCGTAGATCCGGATATCATCTCGATAGCCAAAGGGATGGGCAATGGCTTCCCTGTGGGTGGTATCCTGATCCACCCCAAATTCAAAGCCTCCCACGGCATGCTGGGCACCACCTTCGGCGGCAACCATCTGGCTTGTGCGGCCAGTCTTGCTGTACTCGAAGTACTGGAAGAAGAACAACTCATTCGGAACGCCTCTGAAATGGGAGAATATTTCACATCATGCGCCTCAGGAATCCCGGAGGTAAAGCGAGTGAAAGGAAAGGGGCTGATGCTGGGGCTCGAATTTGATTTTGAGGTCGCCCCGCTGAGGAAAAGACTGATTGTAAACCAGCATATCTTTACAGGCAGTGCCAAGGACAAACACGTTTTGAGGATCCTGCCTGCTCTAAATGTGAGCAGGGAACAAATAGATCAATTTTTTACAGCATTAAAAAAGGAGCTGGCATGAAACATTTCCTCCATGTAAATGACATTGACTCTTCAGCGTCCTGGCTGTCTCTGGCAGCAGAATGCAAGAAAGAACCTTTTAAATACGAGAAATTGGGGAAGGGCAAGGTACTGGGCCTTCTTTTTTTCAACAACAGCCTGCGCACCCGTCTCAGCACTCAAAAAGCCGCCTACCACCTTGGAATGCATTGCATGATCATGAATATTGGCAGTGAAGGCTGGGCACTGGAATTCGAAGATGGGACCATTATGGATCAGGGAAAAGCGGAGCATATCAAAGAAGCGGCTCAGGTCATTTCTCAGTATTGTGATGTCCTGGGAGTAAGGGCATTTGCCTCCCTGGAGGATAAGGAAAAAGACGAGGCAGAACAGGTGCTCAATGGTTTTAAAAAATACGCCGGCATCCCTGTCCTGAACATGGAGAGTGCCACAGGGCATCCGCTCCAGGCTCTGGCCGACCTGATCACCATAACGGAGCATCAACAGACCAAAAGACCCAAAGTCGTGCTTTCCTGGGCTCCTCACCCGAGGGCGTTGCCACAGGCTGTCGCCAACTCCTTCACGAGTATAATGAGGAATAATCCCCAATTCGATTTTTGCGTGACTCACCCCAGGGGGTATGAACTCAATCCGGAAATTATAGGAGACAGCCCGGTTTACCACGATCAGAATGAGGCGCTTAAGGACGCCGATTTTGTCTATGTAAAGAACTGGAGTGCCAGCAATCCATACGGGGCGGTCCTGAACAATGACCCGCACTGGATGATCACTCCTGAAAAATTAGGGAAGGCCTATTTTATGCATTGTTTGCCCGTGAGACGAAACGTGATCGTAGAGGACGCCGTACTAGACGGAAATAATTCTCTTGTAATAGAACAGGCCAACAACCGAACCTATGCCGCACAGGCAGCCTTGATAAAAATACTGGAATCTCTATGAAACCCTCATTATCTGTCATTAAGATCGGTGGTAATGTCATCGAAAACCAGACCGAGCTCAATCGCTTCCTGAAGCTTTTCGCTACTGTAGAGGGACCCAAGATCCTCGTCCATGGCGGGGGCAAAAAGGCAACCCGACTCGGTGAAAAACTCGGGATAAAGACCACCATGGTGAACGGCAGGCGCATCACAGATAAGGATAGTCTGGAGGTGGCGGTCATGGTCTATGCAGGGCTCATTAACAAGAGCATCGTGAGTCAGCTGCAGGCTCAGGATTGCAATGCCATTGGACTCAGTGGGGCCGATGCCGGGATCATACAGGCGGTAAAAAGACCATCAGCACCAATTGATTTTGGTTTTGTAGGGGACATCGTTTCTGTCCATACTAATGCCCTGCGCACCTTCCTCAGTTCGGGTCTCGTTCCTGTATTCTGTGCCCTTACCCACGATGAGAAAGGGCAGATGCTCAATACCAATGCAGATACTATTGCTTCCGAGCTGGCCATCGCCCTGAGCAGGGATTACAGCACCACCCTGTATTATTGTTTTGAAAAATCGGGCGTCCTTTCAGATGTCAGCAACGATCACTCAGTGATCCCGCATATCAACAAACAGACCTATTACAGCCTGATCAAGGAGCAAACCATAGGAGAAGGGATGCTCCCTAAACTTGAGAATTGTTTTCACGCCCTCGACCATTCGGTCCACAAGGTCTGCGTAGGCAATATCAACATGCTACAGACAAAACCATCGCCATTTACAACTTTGACGTTATGAAGCAAAACATCCCTTCTCTGACCACAGACGCTATTGGGCTACTAAAAGATCTGATCGCCACGCCTTCCTTCTCCTCGGAAGAAAACGATACGGCCGAGCTGCTCGAAAGATGGTTCATGAACAGGGGTATTCCCCATCAACGTACAGTGAACAACGTGTACGCCCTCAACAAGTACTTCGACAAAAGCAAGCCCACTCTTCTGCTGAATTCCCACCACGATACGGTAAGGCCCAATACGGCTTATACCAGGGATCCTTTCCTGCCGACTGTTGAAGATGGAAAATTATTTGGATTGGGGAGCAATGATGCCGGAGGGGCTCTGGTCTCCCTGATTGCTGCGTTCACGCATTTCTATGAGAGGGAAGGCCTGTCTCACAATCTCATCATAGTAGCATCAGCCGAAGAAGAAAGTTCAGGGCCCAATGGCTTGAATTCCATGCTTAAAATACTTCCCAAGATCGATGTGGCCATAGTGGGTGAACCCACTCTCATGCAACTGGCCATAGCCGAAAAAGGGCTTGTGGTCTTCGATGCCGAAGTAAAAGGTACTCCTTCGCATGCTGCCCATCCCAATGCTGACAATTCTATATACAATTGTATAGACGTGCTGAAATGGTTCAGGGAATTTCGTTTTGCCAAAGTGTCCGAAGTACTGGGGGAGGTAAAACTGACCGTCACCCAGATCAACGGAGGGAGCCAGCACAATGTGGTTCCCGCTGGAGTGAACCTCGTCATCGATGTACGGGTGAACGACAGGTACACCAATCGGGAGGTAGCCGATATCCTGCAGGAAAACGCTCCCTGTAATGTACAACCAAGATCTCTTCATCTGAATTCTTCATCCATTCCCAGGGAACACCCGCTGGTTCAAAGCGGGATAGCACTGGGAAGAGAAACCTATGGCTCTCCTACCCTTTCAGATCAGGCAGCCCTCAGTTGTCCCTCCCTTAAATTAGGTCCGGGAGACAGTAAACGGTCTCACAGCGCTGACGAATTTATTTGGATCTCCGAGATAGAAGAAGGGATCGCATTGTATATTGATATTCTGAATGGATTTTTACTCACAAAATCCGCATAACCCTCAAAAACCATCGAATTATGAAACTATGGGAAAAAGGTTTGAAAACGGATGAGAAAATAGATAGGTTTACAGTAGGCAATGATCGGGAACTGGATCTCCTACTGGCCAAATACGATGTCATGGCCTCCAAGGCTCACTGCAGTATGTTGGCATCCATCGGTTTGCTGAGCGAGGAAGAAAGCAAAGCCATTCTTGCTGAACTGGACGCCATTGCCCTTTCGATCGAAGAAGGAACCTTTACCATTGAGGAGGAATTTGAGGACATGCATTCCAAGATCGAATACCTGCTTATCCAAAAGCTGGGAGATACCGGGAAAAAGATACATACGGCCCGATCGAGGAATGACCAGGTACTGGTGGCCATTCAATTGTATATCAAAGAGGAACTGAAAACGGTGATGCAACAGGTCCACGACCTGTTCAACCTCTTACTGGACCTGGCGGATACCCATAAAAAGGTCTTACTTCCGGGCTACACCCATTTACAGGTGGCCATGCCCTCTTCCTTTGGGCTGTGGTTCTCTGCCTACGCGGAGAGCCTTGTCGATGACATGATCCTGCTAAGGGCTGCATCTGCCATAGCCGACCAAAATCCTCTGGGCAGTGCCGCCGGATACGGAAGTTCCTTTCCAATAGACCGGGCCATGACCACAAAAGAACTCGGCTTTGCTACCCTGAAGTACAACGTGGTTGCCGCCCAGATGGGGAGGGGTAAGGTGGAAGTTTCCACCGCAAGGGCCCTGGCTTCGGTAGGTGCCACTCTGGCCAAACTGTCAATGGACATTTGCCTGTACATGAACCAGAATTTCAATTTTATTTCCTTTCCGGACGACCTGACCACCGGGAGCAGCATCATGCCCCACAAAAAGAATCCCGATGTATTTGAACTGGTGCGCGCCAAATGCAATGTCATACAGGCTCTTCCCAACGAGTTGTCTATGCTGCTGACCAATCTGCCCAGCGGATACCACAGGGACCTCCAGCTGACCAAGAACAGCCTGGTACCCGCCATGCAGGAATTAAAAGCCTGTCTCGACATCCTGACTTTTAGTCTCAGAAAGATCGAAGTAAAGAAAGATATCCTCGAAGATCCCAAATACGACCTTCTTTTTACGGTAGACGCCCTAAATGAGCTAGTAAAGGATGGCATGCCATTCAGGGATGCTTACAAAGAAATAGCTTTTCAAGTGGAAAAGGGTGCCTTCCAGTCTTCGAAAGATGCGGTCCACACCCATATCGGAAGTATCGGCAATCTCTGCCTGGAGGAGATCCGCCAGAAGATGGAGCGATTTTCAAAGTGATATCGGTTCAGCTGTTTTTTTCTTTTATCTTTAATCCGATAACCAAGACCAAAAAGAAAACAGACCATGTTCAGCCTGGTATATAAGTCCGTTGCAAAACCGGATTTTACCCTGGACCAGATCCAGGAGATGCTCATAAAAGCACAGGAAAATAATCGCTCCCTGGGAATCACCGGTTGCCTGCTCTATCACCGGGGAGAGTTTATCCAATACCTGGAGGGAAATCAGTACAAGGTTCTGACATTATTCGACAAGATAAAAACCGATCCCCGACACAAAAACGTGGAACTTCTCAGCTACGAAGAGAGGGAAGAACGTGTCTTTTCTTCCTGGGATATGGCCTTTGAGAATTTCTACGGGGAAAACGCCCAGATCACGCACTTAAAACTAATGGTAGGAGAATATCTGGACGAGAATACCGCACAAAAGGACAAACATCCTGCGGGAGCTGTGTTCTGGAACACGGTGGGAAGCATACTGGAGGCCAGGCATTCCGATTAATCACCTATTGCAGCATCCCAAGGTTGATGACCTCCTGCTTGGAAAGATGCCTCCAGTGGCCGCGTGGCAGATCCTTCTTGGTGAGATTGGCAAAGACCACCCGGTCCAGTTTGATCACATCGTACCCCAGGTGTTCAAAAATCCTCCTGACTATGCGGTTTCTACCACTGTGGATCTCGATACCCACTTCTTTTTTCGGGGCATTTTGCAGGTAGCTCACCTCATCTACCTGAATCAGTCCATCCTCCAGCATGAGGCCTTCCTGTATGCGTTTGAAGTCAGCTGCCGTGAGGTTGCGGTTCAACTCCACATGGTAGATCTTCCTTACCCCATATCTCGGATGCGTGAGTTTCTTAGCCATATCGCCATCATTGGTAAACAGCAAGAGCCCGGTTGTGTTTCGGTCTAACCTGCCCACAGGGACCAACCTCGATTTGGAGGCATTTGAGATGAGTTCCATAACGGTCCTCCTCCCTTTTTCATCCCTGGTGGTGGTGATAAAATTTTTGGGTTTGTTGAGCAGGACGTATTCCTTTTTCTCCGGACTCAGGAGACGGCCGTCAAAACGCACCTCATCCGTGAGCTTTACCTTGTGTCCCATCTCGGTGATAGTCTTCCCGTTGACGGTGATGTTCCCTGCAGTGATATAGGTATCTGCCTCCCTTCGGGAACAGACACCTGAGTTAGCGATGTACTTGTTTAACCTGATCAGATTCGGATCCGGAGGCTGAACGTTTTCCCTTTTCTTCTTGATGGGGGCATTGCCCCTTGCATAGCTCTTGCGCCTGAAATTACCGTCTCCCCTGCCTGAGAATTTGCCTCCTCCACTATTATCAAACCTGCTCATGGTGTATTTTTTATCAAAAATAGCAAAATGCCGCCTGTCTCAAAGCGCGGGGATCACAGGATTCGGTTCAGGACCAGGTCCACATTGATAAGGAGAATACTGAACACCCCTGAAACTATGATGAATTTAAGGATGTTGTGAAGCCATACGTAATGTTTCTTGGAGCTCGATTTCCACATAAGAATCAGGAATGCGATCAGCAATCCCATGGCCAGGATAAAATAGAGGTACATATATCCTACATCAAAGGTCTCTATCAGCAGGAAGGCCGGCAACAGGGCCAGCAGGACGAGGAAGGTTATGATGATCTTGGAGTATCGGGTTCCAAAAAGCACTGGAATGGTCTTGTAATCCAGGGCGAGGTCTCCGGCAAGGTTCTCCATGTCCTTGATCATCTCCCGTGACAGGATAAGCAGGAAAAGGAAAAGGGCATGAACAAAGATGACCGCCTCAAAATTCCGGTAGTAGACAAATACAGCAAAGAAAGGTGTAATAGCCAGGGTGGCAGAAACGAGGTTTCCGATAAACGGGAGCCTTTTTAGTTTGTGGGAATACAGCCAGATACCAAATATGTAAGCCCCAAAGAAGAGGACCGCCCGAAAAGATACGTAACTGGCAAAAACCACCGATAGGAAGTTCAGTACAAAGTAGGTACTTAGCTTCGTGCGCTGACTCACCAGCCGGTCGAGCATGGTCTTACGCGGTTTGTTGATCAGGTCTTTCTCGGAGTCGTAAAAACTGTTGATGATATAACCGGCAGCGATCACCAGGGCAGATGCCAGGACGATCACAAAAAGGCTAAGGTCGAATACCACGCTGCGGAGTGGCAGATCGGGAGCCATAATGTAAATGGCAGCCAGGTATTGTGCAATGACAATGACCAGGACGTTATATCCCCTGACAATGGAAAACAGACTCAACAGCTTTAAAAGCAGGAGCCTGTTTTTTCTGCTTAGCATAAAGTGGGGTTTAGAAGTTGTAAACCACTTCCAGTTTGTGTCCCTTCAGGGTTTTTCTTGCCTTTTCAATATCCTCTGTAAATCCCAGGATATACCCGCCACCTCCTGAACCACAGAGTTTGAGATAATAGTCATTGGTATCGATCCCCTTCTTCCATAGCTCGTGGAACTGCTGGGGTATCATCGGCTTGAAATGATCGAGCACAACGTGAGATAATTGTTTCAGATTTCCAAAAAGGGATTTGATATTGCCCGAGAGAAAATCCTCCACACAGGCATCCGTGTGCCTGATGAACTGATCCTTGAGTACAGTCCTGAAGCCCTCGTTCTTCATCTTCTCCATAAAGATCTGAACCATAGGTGCTGTTTCCCCGGTCATCCCACTGTCTAAGAGAAAGACGGCACCTTTCCCGTTGATATTCTGTGAGGGGATGCTGGTAGACTCAATATTGTCCTGAGAGTTGATCAGGATAGGCAGGCTCAAGTAACTGTTCAGGGGGTCGAGCCCTGAAGATTTCCCGTGAAAAAAGGATTCCATTTTCCCGAAGATAGCCTTGAGATGAAGTAATTTATCCCTGGTGAGGTTTTCCAGTACGGTGATCTTATCCTTGGCGTATTTGTCGTAAATGGCTGCGACCAGGGCGCCGCTGCTACCTATCCCATATCCCTGGGGAATAGAGCTGTCAAAATACATCCCCTCTTCGAGATCTTTTTTCAGTTTCTCGATCTCAAATTGAACCAAGGAAGGGTCTTCCTTTTGTATCTGTTCCAGATGATCAGCAAATTTTCTGAGGCTTTCGTTAGATCTTTTGGCAACATCGGAAAGGGGATGCTCTGTTTTCAGGGCCCCTTTGAAGAAGTTGTAAGGAATAGAAAGGCCTTTTGAGTCCTTTATGATACCGTATTCCCCGAATAAAAGGATTTTGGAATAAAAAAGTGGTCCCTTCATAATACACTGCGTTTCCGCCAGTTAAAGGTAGTCCTAATTTGCTGATATCAAACAGCGGACTCTAATTTTTTTGCTCCCTGCCCTGACTGGTCGCAAATATACTGCCCCTTTTGGCAATACGCAACAAGCTCATTCTTAATAAATTGCAAAACTTTATCCTCCCTGTTTGCCGGATAGAGGAGGTGAACATTCGCTCCCGCGTCAAGGGTGAAGCATAGGGATTCTTCTGTTTCCTTGCGGAATTCCCATATTTTCTCGATGATCGCGAGGGTATTGGGTTTCATAAGGAGGTAATAGGGTATACTGGTCATCATCATGGCGTGAAGACTCAATGCCTCGCTCTCAACGATCCTTGCAAACCCTTCCAGATCACCATTCTCAAGGACATCCAGGAGGAGACTAAGGTTGGAATGGGCTTGTGAAAAACGCTGTTTGGCATAGTGGTGGTCCTTCATAAGGGAGTGCCCTGCGGTGCTACTTACCGTTTTCTGCCCTTTGTGCACCAGAAGGATTGTGTCCCGGTAATCCCTGAAAACTTCATGGACAGAGCCCCGGTAGACGGTCCCGAACAGGTCGGATCCGGCGGAAATCTTTTCATGCTGCCCCCAGCTAACAAGAGGCCCTTCAACACTCCTGCACGCACTGCCGGAACCCAGTCGTGCTAAGAAGGAGGCCTTTCTGAGAAAAACATCGTCCGTCATGGAAGGATACAGTAGGCGTTCCATCTCGAGAACGCAAAGGGAGAGGGCTGCCATACTGCTGGCCGAAGAAGCTATTCCGCTGCTGTGCGGGAAACTGTTCTCCGTGTTAATCTCCAGGTGGAAATCCTTCAACCAGGGTGAATAGGGAATAATACGTTCAAAGAAAGACCTGACCTTAGGATTAAAGTCGGCCTTTACTTTACCCTCGAAGAGCAGGTCGAAGGTCGGGAAACTTGCCGTGCCGGATTGCTTTCTAAAATGGGTGGTAGTAGTGGTATGGGAAGCGGAAAGAGTAAAGCTAAGAGAAGGGTTGGCCGGGATCTGCCCTTCGTATTTCCCCCAGTATTTCACAAGGGCTATATTGCTGGGCGCCCTCCATGATGCGCTCCCCCGGTCTGTCATTACCTCGATTTCAGCAGGGATAAAATCCTTTTCATGCATGGACTCCAATGTTTCTTGCAAAGATAGTCCTTAGGGCGTATCGGCCTGAGGCCAATTAAAATAAATTCCTATTTTAGGACACTCTGTTGAGAATTCTATGAAGAAAAAAGCGACCTATATCAGTTTTGCCGTGATCGTCTGCCTTCTCATTGGTTTTCTTTCGGGATTCGCCACCCAGAGTTCTGTTGATACCTGGTACGCAGGCCTCAACAAACCGGGCTTCAACCCCCCGAATTGGATCTTTGCTCCGGTGTGGACCTTCCTCTACATCACCATGGGTATTGCTGCCGGCCTGGTGTGGGCTAAGGGATTCTACCATATTTGGGTAAAAACTGCCCTGTATTACTTTGGATTTCAGCTGCTCTTCAACGCCATGTGGAGTATAGTGTTTTTTGGGCTTAGGGAACCCTTCTGGGCTCTATTGGTCATCCTCATCCTGATCATCCTTATCCTGGCCACCATCAAATGGTTCAAGATCGTCAGCAAGCCGGCGGCTTATCTGCTCCTCCCATACCTCCTCTGGGTATGTTTTGCTATGGTCCTCAATTTTAATATCTGGATCCTCAACTAAATTCTCAGACTTCCTTCTCAAAGCCTTCTCGTCTTCCATGTCCTCAACACCCTATCGTGGAAAAAGAAATAATTCCATTACATTTAGACACCAATATGTAAGGGAACCTCTTCAAACGCAGGACCATGGAAAAATACATCTTGGCCTTAGACCAGGGTACCACCAGTTGCAGGGCATTGATCTTCGACAAAAACGGAAGTATAGTCTCTTCAGCCCAGAAAGAATTCAAGCAGTACTTTCCTAAATCAGGATGGGTAGAACACGATGCCCTGGAGATCTGGGAGACCCAGGCCGAGATGATGAAAGAGGCTGTCGCTTCCAAAAAGATCTCGCCTGAGGACATCGCCGGGATAGGGATCACCAATCAACGGGAAACCGTCGTGATATGGGATAGGAATACAGGCAAGCCCATATACAACGCTATAGTATGGCAAGACAAGAGGACGGCCCGGTATTGTGATCAGCTCAAAAAAGACGGTCTCTCGCCTTTGATCAGGGAGAAGACCGGACTCGTCATTGACGCCTATTTTTCGGGGACCAAGGCAAAATGGATCCTCGACAATGTCGATGGAGCGAGAGAAAAAGCTGAATCGGGAGACCTCCTTTTGGGGACCATAGATTCATGGTTGATCTGGAAACTGACCGAAGGTGCCCTTCACATAACCGACGTGACCAATGCCTCCCGCACCCTCTTCTTCAACATAAATAATCTTGAGTGGGATGATGAGTTGCTGGCCCTTCTGAATATCCCGAAATCAATGCTTCCCGAAGTAAAAGCTTCCAGTGAGGTATATGGGAAGTCGACTTCCAGTTGGCTGGGAAAGGAGATCCCGATCGCAGGGATCGCAGGTGACCAGCAGGCTGCCTTATTCGGGCAGATGTGTACGCAACCCGGAATGGTTAAAAACACCTATGGAACCGGTTGTTTCATGTTGATGAACATAGGAGAAAGACCCATCATTTCAAAAAATAATCTGCTCACTTCGGTGGGATGGCAGATCGATGGCAAGACTCATTACATCCTGGAAGGGAGTATTTTTATAGCCGGGGCAGTAGTCCAATGGCTTCGTGACAGCCTTCGCATTATTGAATCCTCCGGGGAAGTGGAACAGTTGGCTTGCACCGTTGACACTTCGGACGGGGTGTATTTTGTTCCCGCCTTTGCCGGACTGGGAGCGCCTCACTGGAATCAGCACGCCAAGGGGAGTATTTTCGGGCTAACCAGGGGCAGCACCTATGCCCATATCGCCCGAGCAGCCATCGAGTCGATCGCCTACCAAACCATGGATGTGCTCAAGGCTATGGAGGCCGATGCCGGCATTGATATCAGGGAATTACGCGTAGATGGTGGGGCGACGGTCAACAATCTCCTGATGCAATTCCAAGCCGATGTTCTGGATACAGTAGTTGTCAGGCCCAAGATCGTGGAAACCACCGTTATGGGGGCTGCTTTCCTCGCCGGACTTGCGGTCGGTTATTGGTCCGGCCTCGATGAGATCCGGGGGATCTGGGAAACAGAAAGACGGTTCGACCCGGTTCAGGACAGAACTGTTGTAGAAGAAGGGATCAAAGGTTGGTACCGGGCCATCGGGGCCACTGAATATTGGAGCAAAGAAAACGAAACACAGATATGACACCATTTGTTGCAGAATTAATAGGAACGGCCCTTCTGATCACCCTTGGATGTGGAGTGGTCGCCAATGTGATCCTCAAGGGAACAAAGGGTGAGGGGAGCGGCTGGCTCGTCATAACCACAGCATGGGCGTTTGCTGTCTTTGTCGGCGTTGTGGTCGCCGGACCGTACAGCGGGGCCCATATCAACCCGGCGGTAACTATCGGCCTGGCCGTATCCGGCTTATTTGAGTGGACAGACGTTCCCTCTTACCTGCTTGCTCAATTGCTCGGAGCCATGATCGGGGCCGCACTGATCTGGATTATGTACAAAGACCATTTTGACATCACCGAGGACAAGGGCATAAAACTGGGTGTATTCTCCACCATCCCGGCCCTGCGCAATTACCCGTCTAACTTTTTCAGTGAGGTCCTCGGAACTTTTGTCCTTGTTTTTACCGTGCTTTTCTTCACGGATGCGTCCTTGCTCGCCACCGAAGAGGTGATCGGATTGGGCTCTCTGGGTGCCTTGCCGGTATCCTTGCTGGTTTGGGGTATTGGCCTCAGCCTGGGGGGCACCACGGGTTATGCAATCAACCCGGCGCGTGATCTGGGGCCCAGGATCGTCCATGCAATCCTTCCGATAAAGGATAAGGGCAGCTCAGACTGGGCATATTCCTGGGTGCCTGTATTGGGTCCAGTTCTGGGAGGGATCATAGCCGCAGCACTTTACCTCCTACTCTAGTAGGCTCTCAATTTTCTGAGCCTGTGATCGCCCTGGCAGCCAGATAGGCACCTGTCCAGGCATTCTGGAAATTGTACCCTCCCGTTATAGCATCTATATTCAGGATCTCTCCGGCAAAATACAGACGTTCATGGAGTTTACTTTCAAAGGTTTTAAAGTTGATCTCCCTGAGATCTAATCCTCCTGCGGTTACGAATTCTTCTTTAAACGGACTCTTCCCCTCTACCAGGAATTCTGTAGAGGTCAGCTGTGCTGCGAGCTGCTGTAATTGTTTTTTTTGTACTTCAGCCCATTTCTGATCAGGGGTGATCCCCGCTGCCAGCACCAGCTTTCTCCAAAGGCGTTTCGGAATCTCCAAAGGACAGGTCCGGAAGACCGTTCTCCTGGCTTCCACCTCCTTTACCTCGACCAGAAAGGCATACATTCCCTCCTGGTGATAATCGGGTGTCCAGTTCACCCTGATCCGGAAGCGATAATTGTATTCGTTGAGGATGCGGGCACCCCATGCTGAAAGTTTCAGGATGGCAGGGCCGCTCATCCCCCAATGTGTGATCAGCAAGGGGCCTTCGGATGTCAGACCTGCAGATCGCTTCGATGAAGTTCTGATCGCTCCGGACAATTTTTTGCCGGGCAGTTCCCTGGAAACCAATTCAACCCTCGCATTTGTACTTACCCCCTGTATACCTTCGATCCTTGTATCTGTTATATGAAAAGTGAAGAGGGAAGGAACGGGGTCAATGATCCGGTGTCCCAGTACCTTTAGTAGATTCCACATCTTCTGACTGCTCCCGGTGGCAAGCAGGAGATGATTGCAGTGGAAGGAATCCGACTTGGTTTTTACCTCCCAAATCTTACCGTGAACTGGACTCTCCACTGGGATGATCTCAACTACCAAAGCGTTTTTGATCAAGTGAATGCCCAGGGTATTGACACTGTCCATAAAACAATCGATGATGGATTGGGAAGAGTCGCTCTCAGGGAACATCCTACCATCCTCCTCAACCTTCAGAGGCACCCCTCTTGCTTCAAAAAATGCCACGGTATCACTTGGCTGAAAGACGTGGAAAGGTCCTCGCAATTCCTTTTCCCCCCTGGGATAGGCTTTTACGAGTTCAGCCGGATTGAATTCGGCATGGGTGACATTACAGCGCCCTCCTCCGGAGATCCTGACCTTGGAAAGTACCTTATTGCCCTGTTCGAGGATGGCTACCTTTAAATCAGGTCTTTGCTCGGCGACGTGGATAGCCCCGAAAAAACCGGCAGCACCGCCTCCGACGACAATGAGATCATACATCAGTGAGCCCTTTCCGGAAAATTGGTAAAGACTCCGTCTACTCCAAACTGCCGCATCAGATCAATGTCTGCTTTGTTATTGACCGTCCATGTATAGACTTTAAACCCTGCTTCCTGGAGTGAATTGACGTTTTCTGCTGTGAGATTCTTAAAATAGGGATTGATGGCCACGGCTCCCAGCTCACGGGCTACCGGAAGGGCCTCTTCAGGGTCTCCTTCTGTGAGTACGGCAATAGCGATATCAGGGTTGATCGCCCTGAATTTTCTGAGCTCTTCCCAGTTAAAACTGGATATCAGGAAGTCCTCCGGTTTCCATCCCCTGGCTTTTATGTAATAGGCAATGATGTGGTTCACCCGTTCAGCTGTGTTGGCACCTTTGAGTTCTATGTTCAACGCAACTCGGTGATCTATGAGCTTAAGGACATCCTGCAGGATGGGTATTTGGTGGTTCCCGTTCAGGACCACCTTTTTTAGGTCGAAGTAATTCCAGTCCTCAATAGGTCCGCCCGCATTGCTGAGCCTTTCAAGTCTTTCGTCATGAAACACCACGATCTCCCCGCTTTTTACCCGGAACACATCGATCTCAATCATATCCACACCCAGGTCGAGTGCCTTCTGAATTGATGCCAGGGTGTTCTCCGTTTCGTGCCCCATGGCGCCCCTATGACCAATGACTATCATGTTTTGTTCTGTATTTGTACACGCCGATAGAATACAAAGGACTATCAGTATTAATATTCTTTTCATTTCTATTCCCTTTCTTTTACCCAAAAATACAATTTGCAGGCAAAAATGTTTTGATGAGAATTAATTATTGTAGTCCGTATTATTTTAAGGTATTAGTTGAGTTTTAATCGTTTTTTATCATAATTATTTTCATTTATCGTATTTATTATTTGATATCTTTGGGATTACAACAACCCATTAACAAACAAAACTATGTTTACAAAACAAAATCTTCTGGCCACCGTAGTAGCTGCCGTGGCCATGTTCGTGCTGGGCTTCCTGATATGGGGCGTGGCAACAGTGGATTTTTTTGAGGGTCACACCCTAACCGATGCGATGAAGGAAGAACCGGATTTCCCGATTCTGGTCCTCTCTAACCTCATTGCCGCCTTCGCCCTGAGCACCATTTACGACAAATGGGCCAGAGGCTATCACAGTTTTGGGGGCGGATTTCAGTTCGGGATCTGGATCGGTGTCTTTGTAGGCCTAGGAATGGGGCTGCTTTGGTATGCCACCTCAGAATTCATGGATTTGACAGGCCATCTTGTTGAAGCCGTTCTCGACATCGTCTACTACGGGATCATAGGAGCCGTGATCGGCATTATGTACAAGTCGACACAACCTAAAGAAGGACATGCGTAATTCAGTCTAGAGGACAACTCAATCCCTCAGTTCAAGAATATAGGATTGCAAAGGGGCAAGGCCGATCTTAAAAAGGCCCTGTCCCTTTTCTATTTTCAGTTCTACCTCTGTGTTCTCATAGAGGCGGTCTGAAAGTTGATAGGTATTTCCTTCTTTCAGTTCCCATGCATTAACCACTGATGGCGGGATCTTCATCTCGAGATCATAAGAACGCTCCGCGTCAAAATTGACCAGGACCAGCCACCGCTGACCATCTTTCCAGCGTACAAAGGAATGTACTCTGTAGTCGTACCCTGGCGTGTGATCCCTGTTGAAATAATGGATATCCTCGTAAGCTCCCATCAGGGCCTCACTGCTGATGGTCAGGTTGAGGAGGCGTTTGTAAAAATCCCGCAACTCCTTTTCTTCCCCCGATAATTGACCTCCGTCAAAGGCCTTTTCATTCACCCATCGCTGATGGTGGGGCACCCCTATATAATCGAAGATCGATGTCCTGGATGGACTTCCGAATCCTGCATTTTCGGCTCCGGGCTCGCCCACTTCCTGCCCAAAATAGACCATAGTGGGGGAAGTACTGAGCGTAGCGGAAACCACCATGGCCGGCATTCCCCTCCTGGCATCCCCGGCAAATTCCGGGCTGGCGATCCGCTGCTCATCATGGTTTTCCAGGAAATGCAGCATATGGTGCTCTATATCCATAAGGCCCTTTTGCACCACCGGGATATGGTCCGTCCAGCCGTGACCCTGCATGATATGCTTCAGGCTGTCGTACAACTCCACCTTGTCATAGAGGTAATCCATTTTACCCTTGAAAATGTAATCACGGTAAAGGGAAGGGTTGTACACCTCGGCCAGTAACAGCGCTTCCCTGTTTTTCTCCTTGATATGGGAATTGAGGTAACTCCAGAATTCCACTGGGACCATCTCGGCCATATCAAATCGAAAACCATCCACCCCGAGATCCAACCAGTACAGGGCGATGTGCCTGAATTTGATCCACGAATCGGGAACCGTTTTGTCTTTCCAGAATTCGAAGTGTTGTTCATGTGTTTTGGAACCTGCATCTTCGGGCAATCTTTCGAAATCATAGGTGCCATCCGGCCTGACCCCATAATTGATCTTTACGGTCTCATACCAGTCATTGAAATCCGGTTGGGCCAGGCGGGATCCATTCCCCGTCCATTTGGCCGGATTCTCATCAAAGAAATGGTCAACCAGTGGATGCGGGTCTCCTCCCAGGGGCTGATATCCATCCCTCCATTCGGGTACCTGAAAAGGTGTCCCGGGGATGTAGTAAAAATTGTTGTCCCTGGCATATTCCACAGTAGTATCATCCGAGGCACCGAAAGGCTCCTTCCCCTCAGGAGTGGAAGAACCTTCGTAATGCCGTGCCACGTGATTGGGCACAATATCGATGATCACCTTCATCCCTGCTTTATGGGTTCGGTCGATCAACTGCCTGAACTCCTCCAGCCTGTTTGCAGGATCCACAGCCAGATCGGGGTTCACGTTGTAATAATCCTTGACCGCGTAGGGCGAACCAGCCCTTCCCTTGATCACATCCGGGTCGTCATTTGTGATCCCATAGGCGGTATAGTCTGTGACAAGGGCATGGTGAGGAACCCCGGTGTACCATATATGGGTGATCCCCAGGTCCCTGATCTCCTTTAAGGCAGCGGGAGTAAAGTCGGCAAATTTCCCGACACCATTTTCCTGAAGGGTCCCCCAGGGTTTGTTGTTCGTCTCAGTATTCCCGAACAACCTGGTGAATACCTGATAGATCACGATCTTTCCTTGTCTCTTCATTTGGTTTCTATCATTACTTTTTGTGTCCTTTTCATGCCCTCCCATGCAACTCAACAGCAGCAAGATGACAATGATAATTAAGGACCCACACTTTTTCATCAATCTCTAATTAGTTAACAGCAGAACCCCTTTTTCTTCCAGGACTAATTCCCTTCCAAGCTCAAAATTCCTGTCTTTGAAGACGTCTGTGAACTGCTTCCCGCTGATGTTCATTTCAGCGAATCTCCCCAGGGGCAGGGTGATAGGCTTGTCATTCTTGTTGAGAATCAGCATGACCATCTTGTCTTCCAAATACCGAAACAACACGTACACCCCGTTTTCCGGGCTAAAGTGTTTGGTCCCGCCGTGGTGGATAGCCTTCTGTCCTTTCCTGAAATGCGCCAGCTTCCTGACGAATTCCTGCATATGCTTTTTTTTGAGATCCAGCCCTTTCCCCGTAAAGGCATTTATCCGGTCATTCTGCCAGCCTCCGGGAAAGTCCGTTCTGATCAGGCCGTGGTCACCGGGTTTGTCAGAATTCTCCATCAGGATCTCCGTGCCGTAGTACACCTGTGGAATTCGCGGCGCTACCATGATAAAGGCCAGGGCCATTCTGGTCAGAACCTCATCCTCTTTGAGCTGCGTAAAAAGGCGGTCCATATCGTGGTTATCGCCGAAGAGCATCATGTCCTCAGGGGAGGCGTAATGGAAATCATTGGCCAGTCCTTCGTACAATTTAATAAGGCCGGTATTCCAGTCCTCTTCTTCCTTAAGGGCATCGACCAGTGTTTGTTGCAGTGGGAAATCCATGGTACACCGCAGGTGTGATTCATAACCATCACGGTTTTGGGCACCCCTCTGCCAGTAGCCTACCACCAGGGGATTATAACTCCACTCCTCTCCCACAATAGAAAATGAAGGGTATTCTGTCATGATCCTCTCGGCCCATCTCGCCATAAAGTGTTTTTCCGGGTAGGGATAGGTATCCTGCCTGATCCCTCCAAGGCCAAGGGTTTCTATCCACCACAGGCTGTTCTGTATCAGGTATTTCGCCAGGAATGGATTATCCTGGTTCAGATCGGGCATGGAGGGCACGAACCAGCCATTGTCCATGAGTTCCCTGTCGTGGTCTGAAGCGTACATATCCTGGTTCACCGTGCGCCTGTGGTTGGTCACCGTAATATCTTTTCCCTCTTCAAAACCTTCCTGATAATGGATCCAATCCGTAAAAGGCAGATCTTTCATCCACCAGTGGGCCAAGCCGCAGTGGTTGTTCACCTGGTCCATGATCACCTTGATCCCCATTGCCCTGGCCTTGCTGACCAGCTCTTTATATTCGTCCAAAGTGCCAAACCTGGGGTCTACTCTGTAGTAGTCCGTTATGGCATAACCGTGGTATGATTCCCTCGGCATGTCGTTGATCAAAAGTGGACTGGGCCAAATGGCCGTAAAACCGAGGTCGGCAATATAATCCAGGTGGTCTATCATCCCCCGGATATCACCCCCATGACGGGCGTAATCGTCCTTACGGTTGATCTTCTTCTCCTGCAGGGAAGGGTCGATATCATTAGAAGTATCCCCATTGGCGAAGCGATCGGGCGTGATTAGATAGATAGCATCCTCACTTGAGAATCCGACGTATTCCTCCGGTTTGAATATTCTTTCTTTGATGGGATATGAAAAAGTGATATCTGGTTTTCCGGCTTTTGAGAAAACCAGGTGAATCTCACCGGGAGATGCATCTCGGGAAATCGACAGGTCGAGAAAGATATAATTGGGGCTGTCTGCACCGTGGCTCGCCTCAAGCGTGATCCCATCTCCCCTTACGGCTGCGGAATAGGCTCCTATCCCTTCACCTTTAACCATCAACTGCAGGGAGTTATCCTTAAACCCCACCCACCAGTTTGGAGGTTCAACACGTTCTATCTGGGCATGTGCCACATTAATAGTCATCAGGAAGATGGATAATGAAATAAAAAGACACAGGGGCAGAGGCCAATAACCCTTGCGCCAAGCAGACCCCTGAGTACACATTTATTTTGCAGCCGTTTTGGAAACTGGCTTTAACACGAGGCGCTCCCCGTTGAGGCGGATCGACATCTCATGGTCGCCCTCCAGCTCAAAATGGGCCCCGTTCTTATCGATTAGAACCTTGAGTATCCTGTTCCTGAAATTGATCTTAAAGGAATAAGACTCCCACTCTTCCGGGATCCTTGGTCGGAAAGACAATTTATCGTTTCGAATTCTCATACCTCCGAATCCTTCCACGATACTCATCCAGGTACCGGCCATGGAAGTGATGTGGAGTCCTTCTTCCACCTCTTTGTTGTAATCGTCCAGGTCTAGTCGGGAAGTACGCAGGTAAAACTGATACGCCTGCTGCATGCGATCCAGTTTCGCGGCCTGTATACTGTGCACACAAGGCGAAAGAGAAGATTCGTGAACGGTAAAAGGTTCATAAAAATCAAAATGCTTCTCGAGATCCTCTATAGAAAAGTGATCCTCAAAGAAATAGAAACCCTGCAGGACATCAGCCTGTTTGATGTATGGCGACCTGAGGATCCTGTCCCAACTCCATTTCTGGTTGATGGGCCTTTGAGACTTGGGTAGATCTGCCACGGTCACCAGCTCCTTGTCGAGGAAGCCGTCCTGCTGGAGATAGATACCCAATTCCTCGGAAAAGGGGAAGTACATATTATCAGCCACTTTTTTCCACTCCTCCATTTCCGCCTTTTTCAGCTTGGTATACCCGGTGATCCGGTCATAGTCTTCCTTGTAGCCGGTCTTGACTTTCTCGAGTTGCTCCAGGGTGTATTGGATACACCAACGGGCAATATAGTTGGTATACCAGTTATTGCTGACGTTGTTTTCGTATTCATTAGGCCCGGTAACCCCTAGGATCACGTATTTGTTCTTCTGTTTTGAGAAGGTAGCACGCTGATGCCAGAATCTGGCGATCCCGATCAGGACTTCCAGTCCCATTTCAGGGATATAGGAATAATCGCCCGTATAACGATAGTAATTGTAGATCGCAAAGGCGATTGCCCCGTTTCGGTGAATTTCTTCAAAGGTGATCTCCCACTCATTGTGGCACTCCTCCCCGTTCATCGTTACCATGGGATAAAGTGCTGCCCCGTTATTGAAGCCGAGTTTCTTGGCGTTCTCAATGGCCTTTTCCAAATGGTTGTACCTGTATTTAAGCAGGTTCCTGGCTACGTGATGGTCCTTGGTCGCCATGTAGAAAGGGATACAATAGGCTTCTGTGTCCCAGTAGGTACTCCCCCCGTATTTCTCACCCGTAAATCCTTTGGGGCCGATATTAAGCCTGGAGTCTTTCCCTGTATAGGTCTGGTTCAACTGGAAGATGTTGAATCGGATTCCCTGTTGGGCCTTGATATCACCCCCGATAGTAATATCGCTCATCTCCCATATTCCGGCCCAGGATTTTTTCTGTGCCTCCAGAAGCCCGTCGAACCCTTTTTGTCTCGCCTTGTCAAGTACTTTTTTTGCAGCCCCGACCAGATCGCCGTTCTTGTGATTGCGGGAAACGGTGTATCCTCCAAACTTATAGAAGGTGACTGTGGAGCCCTTATCTACCTTTTGCTCATACGTATGGCCTACCCAAAGTTCCTTTTCTTCTGTCCCCATGGGTTTACTCTGGGTCTTGCCCTGGTATTCCAGCTGACATTCCATAAAGGTACATGTCTCAAAATGGGTCTTCATGGTATGCGCCTCAATAAAGGCCTGGTTCCCCTCAGAGGAAACCTTTGTAGTATTCCAGAACTTGTCGTCCCAGTTGCTGTCTTCATTGGTGATCCCACTGTCCAGATAGGGCGAAAAAGTGATCGTAAGATCGTCTCCTACCGGAGTGACCTCATACCGGATTGCTCCTACCTCATCCAGATCCATGCTCAGGAAACGGGTGACCTTTACCTCAATGGTCTTTTTGTTCTTCAGAGTGGCTGTAAAACTGCGCTTGTACCAACCCTCTTTCATATTCAGTTCCCTTCGGAATTGATCCACACGGGAACACGTATTAAGGTCGAGTGCCTCTCCGTCTACCATTACTTGGATACCGATCCAACTGGGAGCGTTGATCACTTTGGCAAAATATTCCGGATAGCCGTTTTTCCACCAGCCTACCTTGGTCTTGTCGGGATAGTAGACCCCGCCTATATAGCTTCCCTGAAATGTCGGGCCCGAGTAATGTTCTTCAAAATTTGCCCGTTGTCCCATGGCTCCGTTCCCAAGGCTGAAAATACTCTCCGAGGATTTCACATTTTCCCTGTCAAATCCTTCTTCTATGATTGACCAGTTGTCTGGTACGATATAATCCTGATTCATATATTATAGTTCTGCTAGTTTTTTGATAAAGTCGAGATCGATCTCGGTAAAGTCCTTAAAAACATATCTGGCATCAGATAGCACATCTTTATCTCCAATACCCACACTGGTCATACCAGCGATATTGGCAGCTTCGATCCCCGCAATGGCATCTTCAAAGACGATACAATTCTCCGGTGGGAGCTTCAGTTCCCTGGCAGCGATCAAAAAAACCTCTGGGTCGGGTTTAGCCTTGCTGACCTGCGTACCGTCTACAATGGTGTTAAAATAAGGAATAAGTCCCACTTTTTTCAATATGGGCCGGGCATTTTTGCTCGCTGATCCCAATCCCATGGGAACCTTGTGCTCTCTCAGGAAATTGAGCACCTTGGGAACATCCGTCAGTACCTCATCTTCCGTCATCTTGTCTATGTAAACGAGATAGTCCTCATTTTTCTCTGCCAGCCAGGTATCGAATTGCTCCTGCGGCACTTTCATGTTTCCCCATTCCAGGAGGATCTCCAGGCATCTCTTTCGGCTTACCCCTTTGAATTGTTCATTCTGTTCCTCGGTGAAAGGTATTCCCAATTCATCTGCAAGGTGTTTCCAGGCCAGGTAATGGTATTTGGCGGTATCGACGATTACTCCGTCAAGGTCGAATATAAATCCTTTGTCATGCATTTAAGAACACCTTTTATTTATATGTATATCCGTTATCCCGGTAGAAAGTACGGCAGCCCGAATAAATTTCCCGCCAATATACAAAGATGTCTCTATTCTGGAAGAGATGCCTTTGATTCAAAAACTAAAAACAGGTACACGATGGCAGGTGAAGAGGTTATCATGTAATGAAGAGTGGATCAGCACCATCAAACCTGACCCAGGGTAGATTCGCGTTCTACCAGGGTGGCACGTATGATCTGGGTCTCATAGCTCTCTTCCTCCTCCTGATCATGATCATTTTCGATCTTTTCAATAAGCATCCTGGCAGCGGTCTCGCCCATGAGTTCCCCATGCTGGTCTACTGAGGTCAACGTGGGGGTCGAAAGGCGGGAAAGGATCCCGTCTGTAAATCCGACAAAAGCGATATCTTCCGGAACTCGTTTTCCCAACCTTTGCACGATTCCCATTGACTTTACTGCAAAGATCTCGTTTACACAAAGTACGGCATCCATCGACCTGTTTTTAAAGAAGGCCTCGCTCTTTTTGTCGTCTTCTTTCTGGTAAGGCAACTCAAGGACCAGGTCGGGTTTAACCTCCAGGCCATGCTCCCTAAGTGCCCTGTAATATCCTTCTGTCCTTTTCGCACTGACATTCAGATAGCCCTCGGTCGTGACGAGGGCGATCTTTTTGCGGCCGGATGCAATGAGCTTTTTTACGGCCAGGTATGCGGCTTCTTCATCGTTGATGATCACCTTGTCGCAATGGATCTCGTCCGTAACCCTGTCGAACAAGACCAAAGGAATGCCCTGTTCAGTCACTTCCTTCAGGTGGTTGTAATCATTCTTTAGCTGAGTCTCCCCTGCCAGGGCCATGATAAATCCGTCGATACTTCCATTGGCGAGCATTTCCATATTGATCACCTCCTTGTCAAAGGATTCATCAGAGACGCAAACAATGACATTGTAGCCTTTGGCATTTGCGTACTGCTCGATCCCCCTGAATACTGTAGTAAAGAAATGGTGAACAATATCCGGGATAATCACCCCGATATTCTTGGTCTTCTTGTTCTTCAGGCTTATGGCGATATTGTTCGGCCGGTAATTGTAAAGCCTTGCAAAAGCCTGTATCTTCTCCTTAGTATCCTGCCCTATTTCCTCACTGTTCTTGAGTGCTTTTGAAACGGTAGATATAGAAACATCCAGCTCTCTGGCAATGTGCTTTAAGGTGATTTTGCGCTTCAATGGGAATTTCTGTCAATTAGACTTCAAAATAAAGGTACATAAAGCGGTGTTAAAAAAACCGTTTTTTTAACACTTTTCAGACTGGCGAAGCTGCGTCAAAATCAATAATTTTCGAAGCTCGCATTGAAAAATTATTATATTTGTTTCGAATTCGATAATTAAAACACCCCATAAATAGAGTATAATCGAAACATGGATACTTAAATTATTAAATTACCATGTTTTAAAAAGTTATTAACACGAAACCGTTTTCGTAAGCGGCTACGGCCCGTGTTTTCGAATATTAACACTTTTTTTACATATGTTTAACGCTTGAATTAAATTAACTAAACTTAAAATTAACTCTTTATGAAGATTACACTACTAAAAGGTCTTATGCTGGTTGGAGCGATCTTGAGCTTCGGATTGGTTAAGGCGCAAGACGTATCAGGTACTGTTTCTGATGCCAATGGACCTCTTCCAGGGGCCAGTGTTGTAGTTCAGGGGACTACAAATGGTACGCAAACAGACTTCGATGGTAATTACAGCTTGAGCAATGTTGGCAGTGATGCCGTTCTTGTCTTCAGCTACATCGGGTACAAGACACAGGAGATAGCCGTCAACGGCCGCTCCACAATTAATGTGGTCCTCGAGGAGGACGCCCAGGCATTGGATGAGGTGGTGATCATTGGTTATGGTACTACCACCGTTAAAGATGCAACCGGAGCTGTGACAGCTGTCACCTCTGAGGACTTCAACGGAGGGGTGATTTCATCTCCAGAGCAACTGATCCAGGGTAAGACAGCCGGGGTAAACATCCAGCAAACTAGTGGTGAGCCGGGTGCTGGTATACAGGTGAATATCCGGGGTTCCAATTCCGTACGTGGTGATAATAACCCGTTATTCGTTGTAGACGGTGTGCCTCTTGCCGGAGGAAATACCGCTCCCGGAGGAGATACCGGTAATGGCGGTAGCGCGACGAGAAACCCGTTGAACTTCTTAAACCCATCCGATATTGAAAGTATCTCTATCCTCAAGGATGCCTCTGCGACTGCCATTTACGGTTCTAGGGGTGCTAACGGGGTTGTGATCATTACCACCAAGAGTGGAAAAGGTAGTACCGGTGGAAGGTTGGAATTTGCATCTTCTTTAAGTGTTGCCACACCTGCAAACAGCTATGACCTTCTCAATAGGGAAGAATTCCTGGCCGGTGTTGCACAATACGGAGGCAACCCCTCAGCTGTAGATTTTGGAGCTAATACTAACTGGCAGGATTTTATCACCAGGACCGTTGCTTCCCAAAACCAGAACGTTTCCTATTCCAACAACTATGGAAAAGGGAATATACGAGCTACCTTCGGGTACCAAAAGCAATTTGGTGTGGTAGAAAAGACCAGCCTGGAACGTATTACCGGTAGGCTTAACTTGACGCACCGCTTTCTGGATGACAAGTTGACGCTGGGACTGCAAACCACTCTTTCCAGGGTGAATGACGAAACTGCACCCTTAAGTGGTGGTGCCGGTTTCCGTGGCGATATACTGGGTGCAAGCTATTCGGCCAATCCGACCTGGCCTGCTTCTTCCACTTTCAATGATGGAGGAACGCAGATCAAACCAGCTAATTACCTGGCCAATACACAAAACCAGACAAATACTAACAGGGTTCTTTTAAATGGTTCCATCGACTATAAATTCACACCCGAGCTGACCGGTAAGATCAACGTGGGTTACGACAAGTCTGAAGGAGAAAACACCTCTGTTCTTTCCGGTGACCTTTTGAGTTTTACGGATATTTCAGGCCAGGGCTTTGGTACCTACAATACCCTGAACAGGGAAAACCACCTGTTGGAAGCTACGCTGAATTTCCGAAAGGATTTTGGTAATTCCAACATCGATGCTCTGGTAGGTTATTCTTTCCAGGATTTTAATGTCAATGGAAGGAATGCCCAGGGAAGGGGCTTCGGAACTACCGAACTCAATCAGATGGGGGCAGATCTCAGGGAAACTGTAAATGGAGCAGCAAGCACAATTGACGGTGCTTATCAGCAATATTACTACGGCTCAAATACAACCGGCCTTATCGTAAACAGGCTGCAGCCTGTTGTCGTTGCCGGAGAGGAGATCGGGTTTGCATTTAACAGGCTCGTACGTGGAATGACTGCTGATACCTTTGACAACACAGACGAATTACAGTCTTTCTTTGCCAGGGTTAACTACAGCCTGAATAATAAATACCTCTTCACCGCTACCATGAGGGCGGATGGTTCTTCCCGTTTTGGTCCTGAAAACCAATATGGATACTTCCCCTCAGGTGCATTTGCCTGGAAACTCAATGAGGAAGGATTCCTGGGAGACAACGTCTCTACTATGAAGCTGCGTTTAAGCGGTGGTCTGGTAGGTAACCAGGAAGGTCTGGGATATGGTAACTTTGTTGCACGTCAGCGTTTTGGAGGTTTGGGTGTTCAAGGTAACTACCAGGTCAACCCCAGCGGTCTGAACATCGTTGCCACTGATGTACCGGATTTGAAATGGGAAGAGACCCTGAACCTTAACGTAGGTTTGGACTTCGGTTTCAACTCTGACCGCCTCTCCGGTAGCATTGACGTATACCGAAACGAAACTAATGACGTATTGCTGCGTACTCCTCCTGCCGCACCGGCTGTGGATCCGTTCCAGTTCGGTAACGTAGATGCCTCTATCCTGAACCAGGGTATTGAGTTCGCCATTGCTTACGACTTTATTCAGTCTCAAAACACCACGTTCTCAGCTTCTTTCAACATTGCTTACAACGAGAACGAGGTACAGGATTTTGCCAGTGCGATCAACACAGGTGAGATCAACGGACAAGGTCTTTCCGGAGCCTTTGCACAGCGTTTTGAAGCCGGAAGGTCATTGTTCTCTTATTACATGGCCATTTTCGAAGGCTTCGATAGCAATGGATTCCCGATCTATCAGGACGTTGATGGAAATGGTGTCGGAGATCCCATCGCAGATCAGACCTTCGTAGGTGAAGACGCCTTGCCAGATATTACCTCTGGTTTATCTTTGAACTTCAGAAGTGGTAACTGGGATGCATCAGCTTATTTCTCCGGCCAGTTCGGATTCTATGTATACAACAATACAAGGAATGGTTTCTTTACTGGAGGAGCTATCAACAACGCACGTAATGTTACCCAGGATGTCATCGCCAGTGGCGAAAACGGAGGGGCCTCAGCAGACGTATCCACAAGATTCCTTGAAAAAGGTGATTTTATAAGGATGCAGAACGCAACCCTTGGGTACAACGTGCCTCTTTCAGGTGACGGTCTTTTCAAAACCCTAAGGTTGTCCTTGACCGGGCAGAACCTGTTCCTGATCACGGATTACTCTGGTCTCGATCCCGAGATCACAGTGGCTACCGGTGACCTAGGTTCAGGAGTTCCCACCAGGGGAATTGACTGGGCTGGATTCCCAAACCCAAGAACCATTACTTTCGGATTAAACGCATCCTTTTAATTAAAAAAATTGAATATCATGAAAAGAAATCAATTTAAAATCTATTTTTTAACCATCGCCTCCGTCGTAGGAATGTCTTCCTGCACCGACCTGGAGATCGAAGCGACTGATTCTATCATCAGTGAAGGCTTCCAGGGTCTGGCTGATCCGTCCTCGGCAATTGACGGACTGTACAGTTCATTAGGTGGGCAGTATGGTGACCAGGCGAACTTTTTCGCCCTTCAAGAAGTGACCACAGATGCGGCCCTGGTACCTACCAGGGGAACAGACTGGGGTGATAACGGACTGTGGAGGGTGCTCCACAACCATACCTGGAACGGAGAACACGCCTTTATAGGTACTGTTTGGAACCAGTTCAACGGTAATCAATTGGCTGCGTCTCGAGTCCTCGATTCCAGAAGTAACCCTTCTGCTCAGAACATTGGAGATGCCAGTTTTATAAGGGCCTTCAGTATGTGGGTCATCCTCGACAACTACGGCCAGGTGCCTTTCAGGGACACCAGCCTGCCGAGTTCTTCCTTGCCGGAAGTACTGACAGGTCAGGCCGCTGTCGACTTTATCCTGGCCGATCTGGATCAGGCTATTGCTAACCTGCCAACAGTGGCTGCCGGAAGTGGCGCTACTTTGAATCGCGCCAGCAAGGCTGCAGCCAGGTATTTAAAGGCTAAAGTTCTCCTCAATAAGCACATCTATTTAGGAGGTAGCCCTGATTCGGGAGATATGAATGAGGTGGTTTCTCTGGTAGATCAGATTGCCGCAGATGGCTTTGCCCTGCAGGCCGGATTCTTTGATCTTTTCCGTGATCCTGCAGATACAGGAGGAAATACCGAAACCATCTGGTCTCTTTCTGCACTTATAACAGGAAACAGGATTTACAATGGACTTCACTACAACTCTACCTCTCTCGGAGGCGGAGGTTGGAACGGGTTTAGTACTCTTGCTGAGTATTACGACCTGTATGAAGGTGATCCTAACAACAACCGCGCTGATGTTAATGGTAATCCATTAGACGGGCAGGAAGAACGCCGCGGTGGAGTTCCACCAGCAGGAAAGCCTTTCACCGGAGAACCCGGTACTTCAGATAACGGCGGACTGGAAGATGGCTCAAACGTTGGATTCGGATACCTGATCGGACAGCAATACGC
Source organism: Muriicola marianensis (assembly GCF_014638095.1). Classification (GTDB taxonomy): domain Bacteria; phylum Bacteroidota; class Bacteroidia; order Flavobacteriales; family Flavobacteriaceae; genus Muriicola; species Muriicola marianensis. Next base: position 2,184,710 of record NZ_BMFH01000001.1, on the reverse strand, counting down.
TCTCGACGGTACTCCGTTGACAGACAGGGCAGGAGCGCCTCTTACCTTTAAAAGGGATTTCGTTGATGGTACCGGAGCCCCAAGCTTCATTAACAACGACGAGACCACAGGTATCAGGGTAATGAAATACAACCCTCGTTACGGTGGAGGTTTTGCCGGACACGAAGTTGTCTTCCGATATGCAGATGCCCACCTAATGAAGGCAGAGGCCATGATGCGCAGCGGCGGAGACCCAACCGCCATGGTGAACGAACTTCGCGTACTTAGGGGAGCAACACCTCTCGGATCTGTAGGCGAGCAACAACTTCTCGACGAAAGAGGTCGTGAGTTGTACCAGGAAGTTTGGAGAAGGAATGACCTGATCCGTTTTGGACAGTATACCAGAGACTGGCTTTTCAAAGAATCCAGCGAAATTGGTAACACAAATCGACACGTGTTCCCGATCCCTCCTGCACAGTTACTGGCGAACCCAAATCTGGTTCAGAATCCTGGATACTAGATCTTATAATATCTACAAAAACCCCGGTTTATCCGGGGTTTTTTTATTCCTTTTTTGCACCTTTAATCCCAACGCTACACCTCATACCTTTTCCTATTATTCGACATTTCTGAATCTCCGGTTCGCCTGAGTAATAATTATACTTCTTCTCATTTCTGATACAGCGGAAACTGGTCGAGTCTTTTGATCAAATGCCTGAGGTTAATAAGTCCCTTCCATATCACAAAATGAAAATTCCTCACATGCCCTTATTGCATCAGAGTAAGAACTATGGCACTTTATGAAAAACCTATAGTAAGGCTATAATAGATTCTGTTAAATTATGCCCAGAGATTACAGGGAGGAGTAAAAACACTTTTTTAAAGGGGTTCTCGTTCAATCACTTCCCTTAAGTCTCAAGACGAAGTGTTCTTTTATAGCTGATAGAGTATCCTACTGGGCAAAGTATATGTAAATACCCACCACTGTTAGCACTATGAGGATGCCGACCTGTTTCACATATTTAAAAGGTGTGATCTCCACCTGTTCAGTGTATTCCTGTACATAGGCTGTAGCCCTTGGTCTAAACTTTCCGATAAGAAGCATAATGGCTATGTTGGCAATAAACAAAATGGCCATTACGTGCAAATAATGAGGGTAGGCGTCAGCCTCAATCAGGGCTAGTTCAGATGGATCTGTAATTCCCATGGCCGCCGCTCCCTCAAGGGCTTCACTGACGTACCTGGGCTGTAACCAAAACTGGGATATTATATAGAGCAGAGAACCTGAAATGATCCCGACCTTGGCGGCGATAGCTGGCACCCTCTTGGTCGCATAACCAATGACAATGATGGTCAGGATAGGAATGCTATAGATCCCGTTGATTTCCTGCAGGTAATTGAACAAACTCCCTGCATTGGCGATCATGGGTGCAATAAACATGGCGGCAAGAGCCAAAATGATTCCGAAGATCTTTCCGTAGCGAACGACTACCTTCTCGGGGGCCTCCTGGTTGATATGCTGTTTGTAGATATCAATTCCAAAAAGGGTTACCGAACTGTTCAGAACACTGTTAAAAGAACTCAGAATGGCCCCAAAGAGTACGGCTGCAAAAAACCCGATCAACGGCTTTGGCAAAACAGCCCGGACGAGTTCCGGATAAGCGAGGTCACTGGACGACAAACCTCCTTCAAAATAGTGGTAGGCTATCATCCCGGGCAAGACCAAGATAATGGGTCCAAGGATCTTCAGAAAAGAAGCCAGCAATAATCCTTTTTGACCTTCCGCCAGATTCTTGGCCGCCAGGGCGCGCTGTATGATCTGCTGGTTAGTACCCCAATAGAACAGCTGCACCAGCATCATACCGGTAAAAATGGTCTCGAATGGGACCTCCTGCCCGGCTTCCCCAGTAGAGTCGAATCGTTCAGGATTAGCCGCCATCAGGTTTTCCAGGCCCTGAAATACATGGCCGTCTCCTATGGCCATCAATCCGAATATCGGGATCAGTATCCCTCCCAGTATGAGGCCGATCGCATTGATGCTATCTGACACAGCAACTGCCTTAAGTCCCCCAAATACGGCATAAATAGAACCGATGATCCCGATCCCCCAGATACATAAAACCAAAGCTGTTTTATCCGAAACATTGAGCATCTCCGGCACATTAAACATCCCGCTAATGGCCACTGATCCCGAATACAGGATAACAGGAAGTAACACCACCACATAGCCCGTTAGAAAAAGGGCTGATGTAATAGTCTTGGTCGACACGTCGAACCTTTTGGCGAGGAACTGGGGTACGGTTGTAAGACCGCCTTTAAGGTATCGGGGTAAGAGGAAGATGGCCGTAATAACGATGGCAATTGCAGCCAGTGTCTCCCAGGCCATGACGGACAGTCCGTCCTTATAAGCGCTTCCGTTCAGGCCGACGATCTGTTCCGTGGAAAGGTTGGTCAAGAGGAGAGACCCCGCGATGACCCCGGCTGTCAGGCTTCTTCCACCCAGGAAATACCCGTCTGAGGAAGTTTCATCTGTGGTTCTGGTTGCAAAATACGAGATAATGGCCACCAAGGAGGTAAAGCCGACAAAGGATAGTATTCCTATCATGATTCGGTTAGTTAGTTAGTTCGTTTGATCCTTTAAATATATCGGATAATTTATAAAATTATCCAGCAATTAAATATTATTAATTTTTCCATAACCTTTTTAACGTCCCCCAGGCTTAAAACCCAACGGTGACAACTTCCATCTTCCTGCCGTATTGAGTATCTTGTGGCCCGTTTCAGATGTATGATGAAAAGGATCTACGGGTATATTTTAGGACTGACCATGCTGGCTGCCGGATGCGAAAAGACCCCTCCCGGGCAGTTTGTTTCCCTTCAGGCATCACAAACAGGGATCGAATTCGAGAATACCCTTACCGAGACCCCTGAATTAAACATCCTGAACTATCTCTATTTCTATAACGGGGCCGGAGTCGCTGCCGCAGATTTCAACTCAGACGGACTCACAGACCTGTACTTCACAGCCAACCAGGGAGAAGATCAACTCTACCTCAACCTAGGTGACATGAAGTTCAGGAACATCACTGCCCAGGCCGGGATTGAAAACACCGGAAACTGGACAACGGGGGTGACCCATGTAGATATCAATCACGATGGAAAGCTTGACATCTATGTCTGCAAGGTGGGGGATTATCGATCGATAAAAGGAAAGAACCTGCTCTTCATTAACCAGGGAGTAAATGATGAGGGCATTCCACTTTTTAAAGAAGATGCGGAGGCCTATGGCTTAGATTTCAGTGGTTTTTCCACACAGGCTGCCTTCTTCGACTTCGATCTAGATGGGGATCTGGACATGTTTCTCCTGAACCATTCTGTTCACCCCAATCTGACTTATGGCAAAGGGTCTCAGCGCTTACAGCCCGACCTTTCATCCGGAGATCGACTATTCCGAAATGACGACGGGATCTTCACAGATATATCGGAGCAGGCCGGCATTTTTCAGGGAAGGATAGGGTACGGACTGGGAATTACAGTAAGCGATCTAAACCGAGACGGATATCCCGACATATATATTGGTAACGATTTCTTTGAAAATGACTACCTGTACATCAACCAAAGAGATGGAACCTTCAGGGAACTGATCTCCTCAAACGACAGATCAATGGGCCATACCAGCCATTATTCTATGGGCAACGATATAGCAGACATCAATAATGACGGTCTCGCAGATATCGTATCCCTCGACATGCTGCCTGAAGATCTCGAGACCTACAAGACCTCCGGACTGGAGTTTCCTTATCCCACGTATCAATATTATCTGAAGAATGGATACTCCCCCCAATACATGCAAAATACCCTGCATGTGAACCTGGGGAATGAAACGTTCAGTGAAATTGCCCAGCTTTCGGGGATCGCAGCGACAGAATGGTCCTGGAGCGCCTTGCTGGCCGACTTTGACAATGATTCCTTTAAGGATCTCTATATCACCAACGGGATCAAGAGAGCCACAAACGATATGGATTTCATCAGTTTCATCGCGAATGAATCGATTCAACAGAGATTAGAACAAGGCATGTCTGCAGAAGATATGAGCTTTATCGCTGAGATCCCCCAGATAAAGTCCTCCAATTATTTCTTTAAAAACAAAGGGGATCTTTCATTTGAAGACGTAACTAATAGCTGGTTTAAAGAACTGCCTTCCTTCAGTAATGGTGCCGTATATGCAGATCTCGACAACGACGGAGACCTGGATCTGGTGGTCAACAATATGGATGAAAAAGCCATGGTACTCGAGAACAGGGCAGATAATTCAAAAACTAACCACTACCTAAAGATAGAGTTGGCCGGAGAGGGCGGAAATCTCTTTGGAGTCGGAGCTACAATCGACCTTTTCGCAGATGGAAAAATTCAGACACGTGAAAACTTCCCTACGCGGGGTTTCCTTTCGGCCGTTCCTCCTGCCCTGCACTTTGGCCTCGGAAATAACCCCACTATTGATTCTTTGTTAATCCGATGGCCAACCGGGGCCGTGCACTTGCTCAAGACCCCTAAGGCAGATACCACTCTGGTCGTAAGTGAATCAGATGCCGATGTTATCGAATTACCAAAACCTTCTCATTCTTCTGGGATCGTTCTAGACAGGGTTGACGCCCCTGTAAATTTTCGCCACAGGGAACCGGCTACCCTGGAGTTCGATCGGGATCCTCTGGTCCCGTTTGCGAACACCAATGAGGGACCCTCCATATCGGTAGTTGACCTCGACCGTGACGGCAGGGATGACCTATTTTTCTCCGGAGCCAAAGCACAGGTGTCGCAATTGTACCTCCAGACAGCTGATGGTGAATTTATCGAGAGTCAAAAGGATCTGTTTTTGGAAGATGCTCTGAGCGAAGATGTCTCTCAGGTCTTTTTCGATGCTGATGGAGACGGGTGGATGGACCTGCTGGTCGTAAGCGGAGGGAATGAATTCCCAAATGGAGAGCGACTACAGCCGCGTCTCTATATTAACCGCAAGGGTTTGCTCGAAAAGGACAGCCACCAATTCAATGGGGTCTGGATGAATGCCTCCAAAACCGATGCCCGTGACCTGGACGGGGACGGGGACCTGGATCTCCTGATCGCATCTGACCAGCAACCCCTTCAATTCGGATCCACCTCAAGACAATATGTATTCCTGAATGACGGAAAAGGCCGTTTTACTTTGGCAGACGAGGAACGATTTGCCGCATTTACCTCCCTGGGCAGCGTAAAGGATTTTGTCTGGGTAGATGTCGACAAAGATGGACAGGAAGAACTGATCACTGCCGGATACTGGGAGCCTCTGACTATCCTCAAGAATCAGGACGGGTCTCTGAAAAAAATGGAGAATACCGGTTTAGAAAAAACTCATGGATTCTGGAATACTGTGAACTTCGCCGATATAGACGGAGATGGCGACCTGGACATCTTTGCGGGGAACTGGGGCCGGAATACTCGACTGAAAGCTACCGTATCAAGACCAGTTACCCTGTACAGGAAGGATTTTGACAACAACGGGACCGTAGATCCTGTGGTTACTTATTATGAAGGGGAGGTAGAAACCCCTTTTGCCTCCAAGGATGAGATGGTCAAACAACTCCCGAACCTAAACAAGAAATTTCTTTCCTATACCTCCTTCGCCAAGGCTGGCCTCACCGATCTATTCACCCCTGAAGCTCTTTCAAAAGCTGAAAAAAAGCAGGTTTTTGAACTGGCGACCCTTTATTTCTCAAACGACGGAACGGGAAGGTTTTCCAGGAAGGCATTGCCCCTGATGGCACAGGCCAGTAGCACCCACGACATCCTGATCAGCGATCTTGACTCAGACGGTTATCTGGACCTGCTCCTGGTAGGGAATACATATGAAATTAGCACCCAACTGGGTAGGATGGACGCCTCACATGGCATAATTTTGCTGAATGATCAGAAAGGAAATTTTCAGTGGCGGCCTGCTCCCGAGATAGATATCTCCGGACCTGCCAGATCTATCACCAAGATCAAAATCAACGGAACGGACCATTTTCTGATCGGCATCAATAACGACCATCCCGTTTTTTTAACGACACATAAGGATAAAGCATTATGAGAAAAATGTATACAGGACGATTGCTCATTTTAGGTATTGCCCTCTGGCTCACAGCCTGCACTTCCGAAAGCGAAAAGAAGGAAACGGCTGAATCTGCCCCGACACTGTTTTCCCTCCTCCCCTCTTCCCGGACCGGGATCGACTTTGTGAACGAGGTGGAGAATCAGAAGAACTTCAATATCTTCAAATACAGGAATTTCTACAACGGAGGGGGAGTTGCCATAGGGGATATCAACAATGACGGCCTTCCAGATATCTACCTCACAGGGAACATGGTCCCCAATAAACTATACCTTAATAAAGGGAATCTGAAGTTTGAGGATATCTCGGCTTCGGCTGGAGTAGAAGGGAACAAGCCATGGTCTACGGGAGTGGTCATGGTGGATATCAACCAGGACGGCCTGCTCGATATATACGTGAGCAATGCAGGGAATATGGAGGGGGATAACCATGACAACGACTTGTACATTAATAATGGTGATCTCACTTTCTCAGAGAAGGCGGAGGAGTACAACCTCGCAAAGACCGGGTTCTCCACCCATGCATCATTCTTCGACTACGACAAAGACGGGGACCTCGATGCGTATATCCTGAACAATAGCAATATCCCGGTAAGCAGCCTCGGTTATGCCGCCCAGCGGGAGGTGCGGGCCCAGGACTGGGAAGGTGTACCCGATATTTTCAGGGGTGTGGGAGATATGTTGCTGAGAAATGACAACGGGGTTTTTGTCGATGTGAGTGAGGAAGCCGGCATCTACGGAAGTCTGATCGGTTTTGGCCTCGGGATCATGATCACAGATATCAATAAAGACCTCTACCCGGATATTTATGTCTCCAATGATTTCTACGAACGGGACTACCTTTACATCAACAACCAGGACGGAACATTTACAGAAGACATTAAAGGTTGGACCTCCCACCTTTCCCTCTCTGCCATGGGGATAGACATGGCCGATATCAACAACGACGGGCACGCTGAGATCTTTATCACTGATATGCTACCCGAAGCGGATGAACGGGTCAAGTCCGTGATGGAATTTGACGGGTATGACGTATTCCGTCTTAAACAGGAAAAGGATTTCTATCAGCAGTATATCCAGAATACCCTCCAGCTGAATAACGGAAATGGTTCCTTCTCAGAGATCGCTTATTACAGTGGGGTTGATGCTACAGACTGGAGTTGGGCCGGACTCATGTTCGACATGGACAATGACGGATTCAGGGACATCTTTGTCACCAACGGGATCAACCACGACCTTACAGACCTCGATTTTGTGGATTTCTTTGCCAATGAGATCATCCAGAAAATGGCATTGACCGGCCGTAAGGAATCCATAGATTCCATTATCAACAAGATGCCCATCAGGCCACAGCCCAACTATGCCTACAAAAACAACCGCGACCTCACTTTTTCGAACGCCAACAAGGAATGGGGATTCGAATTGCCCACCATGTCTAACGGCGCAGCCTATGGGGACCTCGACAACGACGGGGACCTGGACCTGGTGGTGAGTAATGTGAACATGGAGACCTTCCTCTATGAGAACCATACGGATACCATGACTGATAACCACTATATCCAGTTAAAATTCAAGGGACCCGAGAAGAATAAATTTGCCATAGGCACCACCGTGAATCTCTATTATGACGATACGGTCATCTTTCAGGAATTGATCCCCTCAAGAGGATTTCAGTCGTCCATGGACTACACTATGACCATTGGTTTGGGGAAGACTGCTCAGATCGATTCCCTGAGGGTGATCTGGCCGGATAATAAGACCCAATTACTGACAGCTGTCAGGCCAAATCAGGTACTTTCATTTTCTTATGAGGAAGACTTAGAAGAATATACCCCTCCAAAGCCAGAGCAAATCGTCCCACTCCTAAAGGAAATCCCCAATACCGCACTGACTTCTCACAGAGAGGACAATTACAATGATTTTGATTACGAAGGCCTTATCTATAAACTGCTTTCCGAAGAAGGTCCCGCCCTGGCTATAGGGGACATAGACGGAGATGGGAATGAGGACATCTTCATCGGTGGTGCAGCCGGCCAGTCCGGAATGATCTATAAACACCTCGGGAATGGAAAGGTAAGACCCATTTCGCAACGCATACTGATGGAAGACCTGGATTTCGAGGATACATCAGCCGCTTTCTTTGATGCCGATGGGGACGGGGATATCGATCTCCTGGTAGGTTCGGGCGGAAACCAGGTCGGAAGGGAGCTGAGCTACCGAAACAGGCTTTATTTGAATGATGGGAAAGGAAACTTCACCCGTTCCGAAGAGTCTTTGCCTTCAAGGTTCAAAAATACCTCGGTTATAGCGCCTTATGATTTTGATGAGGACGGGGACGTGGATGTGTTTATAGGGTCGAGAAGCGTCGTGGGCACCTATGGTGTGGATCCGGATCACCTGTTCCTGGAGAACAACGGGGATGGGACTTTCCGTGATGCGACGGAGCGACTGGCATATGACCTCCGGGATGCAGGCATGGTCACGGATGCCACCTGGGCCGATATGGACGGGGACGGCAAAAAAGACCTCATTACCGTCTCAGAATGGGGTACACCACGGGTCTATCGCAATTCAGGGAGGCGCCTTTCAAAAATGGCCACCGACCTCGATGCCCTGGACGGGTGGTGGAACGTAGTGGAGGTTGCTGATCTAGACAATGACGGCGATAACGACCTCGTCCTGGGTAACCAGGGAGCCAACCTGCATTACAAACCGGGACCTAATCAACCCATGAAGATGTGGGTAAATGATTTTGACGGAAACGGGACCATTGAGCAAATCGTGACCTTACAGGAAAATGGAAGGGATTTCCCCTTACATCAGAAAAAAGAGCTCACCAACCAGATCGTATCCCTCAAGAAGCAGAACCTGAAAGCCTCAGAATACGCGAGGAGGAGCATAGACGAGTTATGGCCCCCGAACGTCATACAAAGCTCCATCATGAAGAAAGCGGCCATTTCAGAATCCATCATTGCCATCAATGAAGGGGGAGGAAAATTCACCACTAAAAACCTTCCGCCTCGGGTCCAGTTGTCCTGCGTATGTGGTATTTCCTGTTCAGATATCAATAAGGACGGGTATGTGGACCTGATCATGGGAGGAAACAATTTTGAATTCAAACCCCAATACTCCAGACTGGACGCCAGCTACGGAAACGTGCTGCTTGGCAACAAGGAACTCGACTATCAGTGGGAGGACTACTCCAAAAGCGGGTTCTTTATCAGGGAGGAGATCAAACACCTGGGGCAATTCAAGGATAGAAACGGGGGTGTTTTTCTGATAGCCGCCATAAACGATTCCCAACCTAAGATCTATAAGCTCAATGAATAGAACGATTCTCATAGGGATATTAGTCTTATTAGTCGGCTGCGGTGATAAGGGAGGAGATCTCTTTACCAATCCGCCTTCCGAGGAAACGGGTATCACCTTCCAAAATACGCTCACAGAAACCGACGACCTCAATATCCTCGACTACCTGTATTTCTATAACGGGGGAGGCGTAGCCATAGGGGACATCAACGGAGACGACCTTCCGGATATCTACTTTTCGGGAAACCAGGTAAAGAACAGGCTCTACCTCAACAAAGGGGACCTCAGGTTTGAGGACATTACCGAAAAAGCCGGAGTTGGGGGAAACAGTTCCTGGAATACGGGTGCCGTTATGGGGGATGTCAACGGGGATGGTCTGCTCGACATTTACGTGTGCGCAGTAGTCGGGATCAACGGATTCAATGGGTACAATGAACTCTTCATCAATAATGGAGATCTCACCTTTACGGAAAGTGCGGCAGAATTCGGGCTCGATTTTGACACCTTTAGTTCCAATGCCGCTTTTCTCGATTACGACCTTGATGGCGACCTGGATCTTTATCTCCTCAACCACGCTGTTCATACCCAGGAATCATTCGGTAAGGCAGACCTGAGGTTGAGGCGTGATTTCCAGACAGGAGACAGGCTGCTCCGCAATGATGGGGACAGGTTCAAGGATGTCAGTGAAGAAGCCGGTATATTCGGGGGGATCAACGGATACGGCCTTGGGGTGGCGATCAGTGATTTCAACCTGGACGGATACCCCGACATCTATGTGGGGAATGATTTTCACGAAGATGATTATTACTACCTGAACAATGGGGACGGTACTTTTTCCGAAGAGCTGAAAACGTACTTTACCCATACTACGAGGTTCTCCATGGGTAATGACGTGGCTGACATCAACCACGATGGCTGGCCGGATATCTTATCTCTGGACATGCTCCCTGAGGACGAAACCGTTCTGAAGTCATCCGAAGGGGACGATGATATTCAGATCCAGAAACTGCGCATCAACCAATACGGGTATCATTTTCAATTTACGCGGAATATGCTGCAGATCAACAGGCCGGGGGCTGGTTTTGAAGAAACGGCCCTGATGAGCGGGATAGCGGCTACCGATTGGAGCTGGAGTGCCCTTTTTGCAGATTACGATGCAGATGGACAACAGGACGTCTTTATTTCCAACGGAATTCCCAAAAGACCAAACGATCTCGATTTTATAAATTTTGTTTCAAACGAACAGATCAAGAAGAAGATAGACAATACGAAACTGGTGGATCAGGAAGCCCTTGACCTGATGCCCTCCGGTAAGATCCATAATTATGTTTTCAAAGGCCTTGAAAAAGCCCGGTTTGAGGACCGTTCCAAAGACTGGATCACCAGCGACACACTGGTCTCGGGTGCAACAGCCATGGGAGATCTCGACAATGACGGAGACCTGGACCTGGTGGTCAACAACATCAACAGCGAGCCCACCCTTTACATCAACCAATCCAAAAAGGAAGCCCATTACCTGAAGATTAAACTGAAATATAATGGCAAGAACTCCTACGGCATCGGGACCAAGATCCTGTCCTACCACCAGGGTAGAATGCAATCCAGGGAACTGTATACGGTAAGGGGATTTCAGGCTTCGTCCGAACCTGTTCTCCATTTCGGGTACGGTTCGGCGGAAAAGGTAGATTCCCTGCGTATCCTGTGGCCGGACAAGACCACGCAGCTGCTCAGGGACGTTTCCCCCAACCAGACCCTGGTCATCCAACAAGGGGATGTAATGCCTTTTGATCCTCCCTGGTTAAAACCGGTAAAAAGTACACTTTTCAAAAAAGTGGAGGACAATATGGGGATCGGGTTTGTTCATAGAGAGGATCCCTACCTCGATTTCAACCGCCAGAAACTTATCCCCTACCAGGGATCGGATCGTGGCCCTGCAGTGGCTGTGGGTGATCTGAACGGAGATGGTAAAGATGACGTGTATTTTGGAGGATCGAAGTTTGAACCTCCTCGCTTTTATTTCCAAACCCCGGATGGATTTGAAGAAAAGAAAATAGAAAGCATTGCAAGGGACTCTATCACAGAAGACATTTCTGCAGTGATCGAAGACCTAAATGGTGACGGGCATAATGACCTTTTTGTAGGAACAGGGGGAGCCGATTTTTACAATCAGATGGCCCCTTTGCTGGACTCGTATTACACGGCATCCGATTCAACCTTTATCAAACAAAAGCTAACGGATTCCTACCAAAATGCTTCGGTTATCGCCCCTTCAGATTTCGATAGAGACGGGGACATCGATCTGTTTGTGGGTAATCATATAATTACTAACGATTTTGGTAAAATTCCGGAGTCCTATCTCCTGTTGAATAATGACGGAAAACTCGAGAAGGTTGCAAACAAAGACCTGGAACAGGTCGGGATGGTAACTGATGCCATCTGGGACGATTACAACAGGGATGGCTCTACCGATCTCATTGTTGTGGGAGAATGGATGTCTCCCGTTTTTTTCAGGAATGAAGGCGGGAAACTGGTCAGGGATAACGTCCTGGAAGACGATGTACCGGGGTTATGGGAAAGCATCCTCGGTTTTGACATTGACGGAGACGGGGATAGGGATTACCTCCTCGGGAACTGGGGCCTGAACACCAAATTTATCGCTTCGGAAAAGGATCCTATGAAACTCTACTACGGTGATTTTGATCAGAACGGGACTTCAGAGACCATCCTGACGACTGTAAAAGACGGGGAGAATTTTCCTATTGAAGGATTAAAAGGCCTTGCCGAACAGATGGTCAGCCTCAGGAAGAAATTTACCTCCTACAGGTCATTTGCCGGAAAACCGGTTGAAGAAGTCCTGGAGAAGGAGCAATTGAGGCAGGCTGAGGTATACGAAGTCCACGAATTGAGGTCCGGTTACCTGGAGAACCAGGAGGGTAAATTCACCTTTGTACCCTTCCCGATGGAACTGCAGGTAGCACCTATCACCGCTTTCCTGGAATTTGATTTTGACGGAGACGGGTCTCAGGAGGTCCTGACCGGAGGAAATTACTTCGGGGTAAAACCCTATCACGGAAGGCTTGGAGCCTTTGCCGGGGCTATGATAAAAAGTAAAAATGATATAATTTTGGGGGACCGACTGGGATTGGATTTCATTCAAAAATCCATCAGGCACCTCAACATACTAACCATAAAGGGCCAACCTTATTTATTGGCGACATTCAATGACGATGCCGCACAACTATACCAATTCATAAACAAAAGCGAATCCAAATGAAAAAAATACTCTTTCTCATGGTGTTGGTCTCCCTCAGCTGTCAGAGGGAAGAAGCTCCTATTGAGATCTCACCGGAATTGATGCACAGCAGTGTCGATAAGGTGACGGAAATCATGATTCACGATATCTTCTCGCCCCCTGTAGCCAGCAGGATCTTCACCTATCCCAATATCGCTGCATACGAGATCATAGCACAGGATGATGATAAATACCGGTCACTGGCCGGGCAGGTGCACGAACTCACTCCTGTCCCTGAGGCCGACCCTGAAAAACAGGTGAACAAGTCCCTTGCTGCTCTGATCGCCCATATAGATCTCAGCCGCAGGCTCATCTTCAGCGAAGATCGGATGATCAGCTATCGCGACAGTTTATACGCCATCTGGTCTGAGGAGAATAAAGCAGAATTCGAAGCCTCTAAGGAATACGGTATGCAGGTAGCCGAACATATTGCGGCGTGGATGGATAAGGACAATTACAAACAGACCCGGACCATGCCCAAGTTCACCGTGAATACGGATGAGCCTTCCCGCTGGCAGCCTACTCCACCTGCATATATGGCCGGAATAGAACCGCACTGGAGTAAGATTCGGCCTTTTGTGATTGATTCGGCGGAGCAGTTCAAACCGGTGCCTCCTCCCCCATTCTCTATGGAAGAAGGCTCTGATTTCTACAAAGAGGTCAGGGAAGTATACGATATCAGTAAAAAGATGGAGGCCGAGGGAGACGGATCGGAAGAGGTGGAGATCGCAAAATTCTGGGATTGCAACCCATATGTTTCCGTCACCCGCGGACACCTTATGTTCGCCACTAAAAAAATTACCCCCGGGGCGCACTGGATAGGGATCACCAAGATCGCTTGCAGGAAATCCAATTCGGGTTTCAACGAAACGGTGTATGCCTATACCAAGACCTCAATGGCCATTGCCGATGCCTTTATCAGTTGCTGGGATGAAAAATACCGCTCCAATCTCATCCGGCCTGAGACATTGATAAACGAACATATTGACGATAACTGGAAGCCTGTGCTTCAGACCCCTCCATTTCCTGAATACACCAGTGGCCACAGTGTGGTTTCCGGTGCAGCCTCCATAGTCCTGACGGATATCTTTGGAGAGGACTTTTCTTTTGACGACGATACCGAACTTGCCTACGGTTTACCGGTTCGATCTTTTAGGTCCTTCAGGGAAGCTGCAGACGAAGCCGCGATCAGCAGAATGTACGGGGGAATACATTACCGTGCAGCCGTGGAAGTGGGTGTAAAACAAGGGAGAGATCTGGGCTCTTATATCGTCGGGAAACTCAAGATGGAAAACGAATCAGAACTGGCTCAAAGTGAATAACCCATGAAGAAAGCGCTTATCGCACTTACCTTCCTGATCGCAGGAGGAATCATCGCTTACCTCTTTATCTATCCCTATGACTACCTGGTGACCCTTGAGGCTAAGGCCAACAGGGGAACAGTCAATCAGATCGTAAAATTATGGAACACCAGTCTTGATGACAGCAGTATTGAAGCCGGGGCCAACCTGGAGGAACTCCGTCAGACTCTGCATTTTGGGGATTCAACCCACATATACGACTGGAGGATCTCCGCAGTAAATGATTCCGTCTCAAAGATCAGGGTCTTTGTAAAGGACAGTGCCCATAGCTTTGCGAACAAGCTCAGGGTACCATTTTACGACACTGATATTGAAAGACGGACCGAGAATAGCCTGAGGAACTTTGCCGACCTCCTCGCGAACCACATTGAAAATATCCGTGTACGTGTCGAAGGTGAGGCCGAACTTGATTCTACATATTATGCCTTCGTCCACAACAAGACCACCCAATTCGGCAAAGCCGGTGGGATGATGCGTGATTTTCCCCTCCTGGACCCATTCCTGGTCAATAATGGGGTAGAACTCAATGGCAAACCTTTCATTGAAATTCTAAAGTGGGACAGGGAAAAAGACAGTCTCGAGTTCAATTTCTGCTATCCCATTGTCAGGAATGACAGTCTGCCTCAACACCCCGATCTGAAGTACGGATATCGCAAACCTGTGCGGGCGATCAAGGCGATCTACAATGGTAATTACATCACTTCAGACAGGGCCTGGTATGCCCTCCTGGACTATGCCGAAAAAAATGACCTTGAAGTTACAGGCCTCCCCGTAGAGATTTTCTACAACAACCCTAATATAGGTGTGGATGAGATCAGTTGGAAGGCTGAGGTGTTTATGCCCCTGGCTGATCAGCAAGAATAAATTAGATCGATTAGCCTGCCTGATCCCCGGGGGAGATGGGGTCTCGCATTTTTTTCGATATTAGTGGAAAATTGATCTATGTCTTCCAATTACCGGCTGAACAGGGCCTATAAAAATGCCAAGACCGTTCTTTTTGATGACCAGTCGAAGTTCATCTTTTTCAGTGACTGCCACAGGGGAGACAACAGTTTTGCAGATGATTTTGCGAATAACCGAAACATCTACTTCCACGCCCTGAGGCACTATTTCAAAGAAGGTTTCCAGTACTGTGAACTCGGGGACGGGGACGAGCTTTGGGAAAACATAGAGTTTGAAGATCTTTTCGAGGCTCATAAGAATGTTTATCTGCAGATGCGAAACTTCTATATGGGCAACAGGCTTCATATGATCTGGGGAAACCACGATATGGTCTACAAGGACCCTGCATTGGTCAGGAAAAACCTGGCCAGCTATTTTGATCCGATTGATGAGAAGGACAAGCCCCTTTTTCCCGAACTGGAGTTCCATGAAGCACTCATTCTGAAACACAGAGACACCGGGCAGGAGATCTTTCTGCTGCATGGTCATCAGGCCGACTGGTGGAACTACACTTTCTGGAGGTGGGGCCGATTCCTGGTACGCGTCCTTTGGAAACCCTTACAGGTGTGGGGAATCGCGGATCCGACGAGTCCGGCTAAGAACTACAAGGAACTTATCAAGGTAGAACGCAGGATAAAAAAGTGGATCCTTGAGAATAATTCCATCCTAACCATCGCAGGACATACCCATCGTCCCCGGTTCGCGAACCCGGGTGAGATTCCCTTCTTTAACGACGGTAGCTGTGTTCACCCGCGAAGTATTACCGGCATAGAGATCTCCGGCGGGGAGATCACCCTGATCAAATGGCATATTTCTACCAAAGAAGACGGAACCCTTCAGATCGTAAGAGTCGTGTTGGAAGGGCCAAAAAAATTAAAGGAGTACGATAAAAAAAGACCCTCCTCAAGATCTAGCCCCACCTAGACCTGCTCTATGAGAAGGATCTTTTTGAATTATACCTTAGGGTGTCTGAATCACAAAATTGATTGGAATACTGTACGGAACGGATACCGGCCTGCCTCTTTGCTCTCCAGGTTTCATTTTAGGAAGAGAAGCGACGATTCGGTGCGCTTCTTTCTCCAGGTTCTTGTCCGGACCCCTCATTCTGATATTTCCGATATTTCCTTTGGAGTCGATCACAAATTGAACAAATACGCGTCCCTGTATACCTAGTTCAAGAGCGGTTGGAGGATAGGTGAATTCCTTAATGATGTGTTTTTGGATCATTTCCTGGAAACAGGCCTTGCGCTCCTCATTACCTCTGGCAGACTCACAGCCCGGAAACACCGGGACATTCTCAATGACCGCGAAAGGAACAACGATCTCTTCTTCCTCTTCCCCGACTTCCACATCATCGACATCTATAACTTCCTCAATAACAGCATCCTGGCTTGTCTCTGTACTTTCAATAATGGTTTCTTCAACCTCCTCAGTATCCTCAACTACTTCGATCACTTCAGGAGCTGCAGGAGGAGGAGGGGGAGGGGGTGTCTTGATCATCTCTGTAACAGGAACATCCTCTTTCAGATCGTCGACAGTCTGAACCATTTCTCTTACTACCTCATCTTTGGGATAAGATTTGTATTCAAGGGCACGCCAGGTAAGGAACAAAACAACAGTCAGCCCGATAACAAAATACAGGCCACTATTTCTATTTAAATCGGCTTTTGGATTTTTTTTGACTTGCATGACATTAAATTTTATACCCTTAATTTAGACCCAATGCCAAACTTTAACTATGACATTTGTCAGTTTTGGGGCTCATCACCCTGAATTCCAGTGAATTCCAAAAAAAAACCTGCTGAAAAGCAGGTTTAATTGATTTAATGCGATGAACCCCGGGTCATCAGGTACTGGAGAGAAGGACCTGATCCAGATCAATATCGTCAATAGGAACGATCTGTTCAGCCACAGGATCCCATTCAATACGGCGGCCCAGTTTATAGGCCAACCCTGTCATATGGGCTGTAATAGCCTCCTCAAACCCTTCCTTGATGCCGCAGCTCAGGGTTCCCCCGTTGCGGATAGCACTGAGCCATTCCCTGAGATGGAGATAGGTTGAATTCACCCGTACCCCGTCAATATAGGTCCACATCAGGCCTTTGTCTGCAAAATACTGAGAAGTAGCTGAAGATACGGCATCCGGAACATTGGCCCCCGGATTGTAATGATAGATGGGGACATTGGGTTTCATCTTCCCGGTTTCCATCAACTCTGCGTATTTTGTAGATCCACTGTCGGGCCAGATCGTGAGGTTATTCCCCAGTTCCATTGAGGCATCATGTCCCATCAGGATGGTCGGCCTGTTGAATCCATTGCCAAGGGTGGCATTATAGGTAAAGGTCATCCCTTTTTCCTTTCCGGGAGCCTGAGTGCTACCGGTACTGAAATCCGGGAAATCCATGTTTACCTGGAGAACATCTGGTACATTCCTGCCATCATTGTGTGTGTAAATACCTCCGGAAGCCGTGATGTATTTCGGAATCCCCATATTGAGGACACAGTTGAGTCGGTCGTAATCATGTGTCAGCAAGTCACCGGACAATCCCGATCCATAGGCCCACCATTTCCTCCAACGGAAAAAGTGATTCTTGTTGAATGGGATTTGCGGAGCACTGCCCAGGAATTGCTGCCAGTCGATGGTCTGCTCACTGGCCTTATCATGAATATCGTAGTTCCAGGCACCGTTGTCGTCATTCCTGTTGGTGAAGGTCTGTACCACGGAGACATGGCCTAATACCTTTTTGTCAATGATGTCACTGGCAGTCTGGAAGCTCAGTGTCTGCCTGTGCTGGTGACCTACCATGAGATGGGCTTTGGAATTCCTGGCGGCATCCCTGAGCCTGTAGGTCTCTTCTATGGTGTGTGTCATGGGTTTCTCCACATAGACATGCACGTTGTTTTCCAGGGCCTCAATGGACATAGGCGCATGCCAGTGGTCCGGCGTGGCGATAATCACGGCATCCACCTCCCCGCTCCGGATCATCTCCTGATAGGTATCATACCGCTTTACCTGGTGTTCTGCAGTGGAAAATGAGGCAATGGCGTTTTCCGCCCTGACATCGAAGATATCGCATACTCCTGCAATCCTAAGGTTCAGTTTTTCCTGCTCCAGAAATTCCTTGAGCTGAGTATTTCCAGTTAGGCGTTCCTCTTCCTTCATCTGTTCGATCCATTCCTCTGTGGCAAAGCCCAAAGCCCTGCATAGTTGTTCACCCCTGATACCGAAACCTATAATGCCTATGCGGATGGGATCACCTCCTATCTCTGGAAGGGCCGATGGAAGGGTCGGTTCAATTTTTAGCATTTCGAGGATCTCCGTGCGGTCCTTACTCTTGACTAGCGCATTTGCCGCCCCGGCCCACCAAATGGAGCCGAGGATGGGTAATCCTCCTAAGCCTTTTAATATGTCTCGTCTGGTCCATTTCATGATTGAGGGGTTTTAGCGGGTTTGGGTTCTTTCTTAAACAGATAGTTCAGGCCAAAATAGGAACTCGTCGGGATATGGTATAGTACCCAGAGGGCACCTATTTCGATCAGGTTCTTGTTCACGAACCAGTAACTGCCCTCCACATTGCGCTGTTCCAGCCAGGGGAAAGGTGGATGGGCAAAATAGTACATGGCCAGGAGGACCATCCCTGCGATGATACCCCATTTTTCAAAAATCCCGAGGACCAGTGTCACCCCGACAAAGATCAGGACCAGTGTATTCAGGGTATCTACCCACCCTATTACCCCATCGCCTGTAAGGGCAATAAACAAGGATTTAAATGGCCCCTGGGCTGTGGCCAGGTACCCGAAGGCCGTCCAGTCCGGATTGAACAATTTGATGACCCCTTCATACAAAAAGTGCCACCCTATGAGAATACGCAGAAAAACCACGCTTTTAAGCAGTGATTCCCTTTGAAGTAATTCAGTCATTGAGTTAAATTTTTGGTTATAGTAATTATTTCTGATGAATCGGGAGAACCCTTTTTTTAAACAGTATAAAACGATCAAAACTAAAGGCTATACCCTTCATTTTCTATGATTAATATCAGTTTTATGGCAGGAATTTATGGACTTTGGTCATATCGTCTTACCGTGAATCATATTCTGGCAGCCATTTCCTTCATGGCCTCTATGAACGTATCGAGTTCCGCAGTTGTCGTATAAACATTCGGTGTGATCCTGCAGCCCTTCACGTTATCCTGGTCTATGGCAACGGTAAAGATCCCGAATTCATCAAACAGGGTTTTGGCCAGGTCAGCTGGCTTCATATGGGCAATCCCTATATTGGCGATCCCACAACTCCTGTGCATTTCCAGAGGTGTATTGATGGTGATATGCTCTGTTTCCCTGAGCGCATCACTCCAGTATCGCTGCAGGTACCTCAACCTGTTCTCCTTCCGCTCCATTCCAATAAGTTCGAGATAGTCTATAGCGTCATTGATTGTGAGGTCTGTGTGTACAGGGTGCGTCCCGATGTGATTCAGCCTGCCGATATCATCCGGTTCACGGTGGTGTTCGGCCAAAAGGGGCCAGATCTTGGAGATATTCTTTTTGGATACGTAAAGGATACCGGCACCCAGGGGAGTACTCAGCCACTTGTGGAGGCTCGACCCGTAATAATCGCAGTTGAGCTCTTCTATATTTACCCTGATGTGGCCTACGCAATGGGCTCCGTCTACCATCACCTCCACCCCATGTTTGTGTGCCATATCACAGATCTTCCTAACGGGCAGGATCTGCCCTGTAATATTGACCATATGGCAAATCATGATCAATCGGGTCCTGGGGGTGATCACAGATTCATACAGGGACACGATCTCCTCGTCATTTTCAGGATGATTGGGCAGGGATATCGTCTTATTCACTACCCCATACCGGTCTGCTATCAACTTGAAATGTTCCCGCATCGCCCCGTAATCCTGTACGGCAAAAACCGCCTCATCTCCTTTTTCCCAGGGATATCCCCCTATGATCATATCGAGAGATTCAGTCGTGTTTCTGGTGATGATCAGCTCTTCAGGGGAGCAACCCACCAGATGAGCCAGTCTGGCCGCGATCCGTTTTTTGTTATCCCACTGCACGGTACGCATATAGTAGGATCCCTCGTAATTCACCTGCTCGATATGCCTGTGAAATTTCTGGATGGTAGGGATAGGGGCGATATTGTAATATCCGTTCTCCAGATTGATGTAATCCGGTTTCAGGGCATAGTCGAGGCGAATCCTCTGCCAAAACTCTTCCTCATCCTCCAGGTCATAAGAACCCCTGTGTTCCAAATCCTTTCCGCTAAGGGTCAGGGGAAGAAAAGGAGTAGCCAGGGCAGCCTGGCCCATCCTGCGCAAGAAAGTGCGTTTATCCATATTGGCCGGTTTCCTTTACAAGATAAAAAAATGATCCCTTAGTTCTGTTCAAAATGGTATATTTAGTAACTCATCCGCAAGCTTAAATCCGGTCGATGCCCTTATTCATTGTTATTATCGGAATTCTCATCCTGTTCCTGCTTATCGCCTGGTGGAAACTCAACCCCTTTATCGCCTTTATTCTCGTTTCCCTCTTCGTGGGGATAGCCCAGGGGATGGATCTTATCCGGGTGGTCGATTCCATACAGCGGGGCATTGGCAATACGCTTGGTTTCCTGGTTATCATTTTAGGGCTGGGGGCCATGTTGGGAAAACTGGTAGCCGACAGCGGTGCCGCACAGCGGATTACCACTAAATTGATCGCGCGATTCGGGATCAGAAATATACAGTGGGCAGTGGTACTGACGGGCTTTATTGTCGGGATCCCTATGTTCTACACAGTTGGCTTTGTGATCCTGGTCCCCCTGGTTTTTACGGTAGCAGCGGCAACGGGTCTCCCCTTGCTTTATGTGGGTTTGCCCATGCTTGCCTCCCTTTCGGTAACTCACGGATATCTTCCCCCGCATCCTGCTCCCACAGCTATTTCTACCATGTTCGGTGCAGATCTGGGGCGGACTCTGGTCTACGGTATCATTGTAGCGGTTCCGGCTATCATCCTGGGCGGACCCATCTTCTCCCGCACCTTAAAACACATTGAAGCGACACCCCTAAAAGAGTTTGTAAATCCACGGCCCCTGTCAGAGGAAGAAATGCCCGGTACCGGGATCAGTATCCTCACGGCCCTGATGCCTGTCGTCCTGATCGCCATGGCTACACTTGCAGGGTTATTCCTTCCGGAAGGACTCTGGATCACCAAGGGATTGAACTTCTTAGGCAACCCCGTGATCGCCATGCTGCTGTCTGTGATCTTTGCCATCTTTTCCCTGGGCCTCCTCAGGGGAAAAAAAATGAAGGAGCTGATGGATTCGGTTGGAGCCTCCATAGCCGGAATTACCATGGTATTGCTCATAATAGCCGGTGCAGGTTCCCTTAAAGAGGTCCTTATAGACAGCGGAGTGAGCGAATATATTGCAGACCTCCTTAAAGGATCTTCGTTCTCTCCCCTGCTGTTGGCCTGGATCATTGCCACAGTGATCCGGGTCTGTGTGGGGTCTGCCACCGTGGCCGGGCTTACAGCTGCCGGGATCGTGCTGCCAATGATCGAGACCACGGGGGTTAGCCCGGAACTCATGGTCCTTGCCATTGGGTCGGGCAGCCTGATGCTGTCTCATGTCAACGACAGTGGATTCTGGCTCTTTAAAGAGTATTTTAACCTGTCAGTGAAGGATACCTTACGCAGTTGGACCCTTATGGAAACTACCGTTGGAGTAACCGGGCTGCTGGGTGTTCTCGTTTTAAATCAATTTGTATAACACTATGAGCAAGCTACCCTCACAACGCATCAAGGACCTTGGGTTGATATTACCTCCTCCGCCTCCCCCCGCCGGCCTTTATAAACCCGTCCTGGTCATAGACGGATTCCTTTATGTCTCAGGTCAGGGTCCGATGAAAACCGACGGGACCTATATAACAGGTAAGGTTGGAGATACGATGAGCCTGGGAGAGGCCAAACTGGCCGCAGAACAGGTTGGCCTTACCATGCTTTCAATCATCAAAGCCCATTTCGGGGAGATCGATCGGATCAAAAGGCTGGTCAAGACTCTGGGGATGGTGAATTCTACCCCGGAATTCGACCAGCATCCGCTGGTGATCAATGGATTTAGCGAGCTGATGTCCGACATTTTCGGGATGGAGAACGGAGTGGGGGTCCGCAGTGCTGTGGGCATGACCCTTCCCGGACAGGTGGCTGTGGAGATCGAAGCCATGTTTCAACTGCATTAAACACCCTGAAATGCAAAAAAGGCCCTGGTATAAGATCGAAGAGGAAGAGAAGGTGGCCAGTCCCACCCTCCTGGTTTACCCTGAACGGGTTGAACAGAATATCAGGACGATGATCGAGATGACGGGCGGAGCTGAGAAACTCAGGCCTCATGTGAAGACCCATAAGATGGCCGAGATCATAGAGCTTCAATTAAAACACGGAATCACAAAATTCAAATGTGCCACGGTGACCGAAGCGGAATTGCTTGGCCGGTGCAAGGCGCCTGATGTGTTGCTGGCCATGCAACCTGTCGGCCCGAATATTGGCAGATACCTGGATCTTGTGGCAGAGTATCCCGATACAGCATTCTCCACTCTTACAGACCATGAAAGCAGTATTGTTCAAATAGGGACACAGGCGCGGGAAAGAAGTATAAAAGTGCCTCTTTATCTCGACGTGAATGTGGGCATGGACCGAACCGGAATAAGGCCTTCGGAAAAAGCCCGATCACTCTACAAGATGATCTCTGAACACGATTGGCTGATCCCGGCGGGGTTACACGCTTATGACGGCCATATCCGCAACCCTGATATAATTGAGAGAAGAAAGGTATGCAACGCTGCCTTCGAAGCAGTTGCTCAAATGAGGACTCAACTCGAAAAGGCCGGGTTTCCTGTTAAGGAGGTCATAGCCGGGGGGTCCCCTACTTTTCCTATCCACGCGAAGCGTGAAGGAGTCATCGCGAGTCCGGGTACTACCCTTCTCTGGGACGCCCGATACTCAGAATCCTTTCCGGACATGAACTTCCAGGTGGCGGCCGTACTGCTTACCCGGGTGATCAGCAAGCCTGCAGAAAGTATCTTTTGTCTCGACCTGGGACATAAGTCGGTAGCCCCGGAGATGGATTTCCCAAGGGTGAGGATCTTCGGTATGGATCATGCAGAGCAGGTCGGGCAGAGCGAAGAACACCTGGTGCTTAGAACCGATGACACTACAGATATTCCTATTGGGGAGGTGTATTATGCCATTCCCATGCATATCTGCCCAACTGTAGCTAAATATCCGGAGGCCCTGACCGTTGTAAACGGAAGGGTTACCGGAACCTGGAAAGTGGCTGCCAGGGATCATTAGAATGGTCTGAGATCCCCTACTGCTTCTTTAATCGCAGGTTAGTTGATCACCTTTTCCTTTCTCAGGAAGGTATCCAGCCTGTTGGCTATTTCAAAGCATCTGCTCACCTTCTCCACACCCTGACAGTATTTGGAATCCATGTTTTCATACTGGCAATTGAAGCCGGCGAGGTTCACTTCTTTAAAATTCCCATTGAGCTCTACGCATTGTTTATAAAGGAAGTCCAGAGTATCCTCTTTTTTAGTCTCGATACCACTGCGCAACAGATAGCCTCTGAGATAGTTCTGAACGGCGATCTGGGCGTTCTTACAAACCAGAAAAGAGACAACATCCTCCTCCGGCCTGTACAGTTCCCTGTTGGCTTCCTTCATTTTTTCCACGGCGATCTCAAAATAGGGGTTTGCTAAGGTTTCCATGATTTCAGTTTTAAGTATTGTACAATCGCATAAGGCTCCCCCTGAGATTTACAGGGGGAGAACACTTACATATTTCTAAATAGTTCGAGGCGTTCCCATTTTGTTTCTACCTCTTCCTGGGCCTGTTTTAAAAGGGTTTTACCCAGTTCGGGATTTTCCTTGGCTACCCGGGTAAAACGGGTCTCCCTGTACATAAAGTCTTCGAGCGGTCTGCTGGGTTCCTTGGAATCCAGTTTGAATTTCTTGCCTTTGGGTTTGGAAGGATCAAAGCGGAACAGGGGCCAGTAGCCTGTTTCCACGGCTCTTTCCTGGTGGAGTGCTCCTTCTTTGAGGTCGTATCCGTGCTCCCCGCAATGCGAATAGGCCACTATCAGGGAAGGTCCGGGATAGGCTGCTGCCTCTTCTATCGCCCTGAGCGTTTGCATATCCTTGGCGCCAAGGGCGACCTGGGCTACGTAGACATTTCCGTAAGAAATAGCTTGTAATGCCAGGCTCTTTTTGCCGGTCCTTTTACCGGAGACCGAGAATTTGGCGCTTGCACCCAGGGGTGTTGCCTTGGAGGTCTGTCCGCCGGTATTGGAATACACCTCAGTGTCGAGGACCATGATATTGATATCTTCGCCGGAGGCAAGTACGTGGTCTACTCCGCCATATCCAATGTCATAAGCCCATCCATCACCTCCCAGGATCCACACCGCCTTTTTACGGAGGTATTCGGTGAGATTTAACAATTTGGTGGCTTCCGGGATCTCTTTGTTTTTAAGAAGGATCTCCCTGAGTTCATCCAGTTGCCTGAACTTCTCCTTGCGTTGCGCCTCATCCTCCTCCGGGTTGTTCAGAATGGCCTCAACCAATTCCTTTCCAACGGTATTTTCCAGAGACTTAAGCAGGCCTACGGCAATTTCCTGCTTCTTGGACAGGGCCAGTTTCATACCAAAGCCAAATTCGGCGTTGTCTTCGAAGAGGGAATTCGCCCAGGCAGGTCCCCTGCCCTCCTTGTTGGTCTTGTAAGGAGTGGTAGGCAGGTTTCCTCCATAGATGGAAGAACAACCCGTGGCATTCGCGATCATGATACTGTCCCCAAATAGCTGGGTCAGCATTTTGATATAAGGCGTCTCCCCGCATCCCGAACAGGCACCTGAAAACTCGAACAGGGGTTCGAGGAACTGGGAACCTTTGATATTAGTGATCTGCAGTTCGGAGCGATCGTAATCCGGCAATTGGGTAAAGTAGTTCCAATGCTCATTTTCAACAGTATCCACATCGAGTTTTCTGTGCATGTTGATCGCCTTGAAATCGGGTATCTCCTTGCTTTCTGCCGGACACACAGCTACACAGAGGTCACAACCGGTGCAGTCTTCCGGTGAGACCTGCAGAATATAAGATTCCGTTTCACTGGTAAAAGGTCTGCCTTTGGCAGGTACCCTTTTCAGAGTGTCCGGAGCGGAAGTAAGATCCTCATTGGGAACAACCTTTGCCCTGATGGCTGCATGCGGACAGATCGCCACACATTTATTACACTGCGTACAGATGTCTTCCCCATCCCAGATCGGGATGAAGTCGGCTATACCCCTTTTCTCATATTGGGTAGTTCCCATTGGGAAGGTCCCATCAATTGGGAAGAAACTCACTGGAAGCTCATCTCCCCTGCCGGCAAGGATTTTGCCGAGGACCTCCCTGACAAAAGGATCAGGTTCGCCACTCATTATGGATTTCAACCCTCTTGTATTCGTGGTCTTTTTAGGATATTCCACTTTTTCGAGGTGTTTCAGGGCGGTGTCAACCGCCTTGAAGTTCATCTTCACTACCTTTTCGCCTTTGTGGGAATAAGACTTCACGATGGCATTCTTGATCTTCTCAATGGCTTCTTCCCGGGGGAGTATCCCTGAGATCGCGAAGAAACAGGTTTGGAGTACCGTATTGGTGCGTTTCCCTAGTTTAGCTTCGTGAGCCACCTTGGTGGCGTCTATCACATAGAAATTCAGCTCGTTGTCTATGATCTCCTGTTGCATGATGCTGGGCAGTTGGTCCCAGATCTCATCTTTGGAATAGGGGGAGTTCAGCAGGAAGGTCCCTCCTTTTTTAATATGCGACAGGACATCGTATTTCTCGATAAAATTGAACTGGTGACAGGCGATAAAATCGGCTGTATTGATCAGGTAGGACGAATAGACGGGATCTGGCCCAAATCGCAAATGGGAAATGGTCTGAGCTCCTGCTTTCTTGGAGTCATAAACAAAATATCCCTGCACATAGTTATCGGTTGTTTCTCCAATGATCTTGATGGAGTTTTTGTTCGCCCCTACGGTACCATCAGACCCCAGGCCGTAGAACATACAGTTGAAGGTCGTCTTTTTCGTTTTGAAGACCGGGTTGTAGTCCAGGCTTGTATGGCCCAGGTCGTCCTTGATCCCAATGGTAAAATGGTTCTTGGGTTCTTCTTTAAGCAACTCATCATAAATACCTTTGACCATGGCGGGATTGAACTCTTTGGAAGAGAGACCATATCGACCACCGACCACTACCGGCATTTTTCGCTGGCTTTCCACAAAAGCGGTAACCACATCAAGATAAAGGGGTTCCCCGAGGCTTCCGGGTTCTTTGGTCCTGTCGAGTATCGCAATCTTTTTAACCGATTCGGGCAGCTGATCCATA
Source organism: Muriicola marianensis (assembly GCF_014638095.1). Taxonomy (GTDB): domain Bacteria; phylum Bacteroidota; class Bacteroidia; order Flavobacteriales; family Flavobacteriaceae; genus Muriicola; species Muriicola marianensis. The sequence goes on along the minus strand of NZ_BMFH01000001.1, from coordinate 2,158,287 downwards.
AAATGCTTCATGGAGAAAGGCCTGTAAAGCCTGACAAATACAGCTCCTACTTTTTCTCCCTGTTCTACCAGGGTATCCACAGTTTCCCGTACGGCTCCTTCTCCTGAGCCCATGATGATAATTACGCGCTCGGCTTCCGGATGTCCTATATAATCGAAGAGATTATACCTGCGGCCGGTATGGGTGTAGAACTCATCCATTACCTCCATAACAGCCTCAGGAACCTTGGCGTAGTGAAGGTTAGCAGCTTCCCTAGCCTGGAAGAATACATCCGGGTTTTGGGAAGTCCCTCTTACTACCGGATGGTCTGGATCCAGGGATCGCTTTTTGTGTTCCGTGATCTTATCATCCGGCATCATGGCTTTTATCACCTCATCCGGGATGTTGTCGATCTTGGAGATCTCATGGGAGGTCCTGAAGCCGTCGAAGATATTCAGAAAAGGCACCCTTGTATGCAGGGTAGCCACCTGAGAGATCAGGGCAAAATCCATGGCCTCCTGTACAGAACCTCCAAACATCATTGAAAATCCCGTTTGCCTGGTCGCCATCACGTCTGAGTGGTCACCAAAAATTGAAAGGGCATGGGTAGCTACCGTTCTTGCCGCAACATGGATCACTGCCGGCAGGAGCTCCCCTGCAATCTTATACATGTTGGGGATCATCAACAGCAAGCCTTGGGAGGCCGTAAAAGTGGTGGTAAGAGCACCGGCCTGCAAAGACCCGTGAACGGCACCGGCAGCGCCTCCTTCACTTTGCATCTCCACAATCCGGGGAACATTGCCCCATATATTCTTTTGCCCTTCCGAGCTGTAGACATCCACATGCTCACCCATGGGCGAAGCTGGGGTAATCGGGTAAATGGCACAGACCTCATTGGTCTTATGAGCTATCCTTGCGACGGCCTCATTGGCGTCGCAGATCAGCTTTGGAAATTCTTTTTTCATGGTGTCCTTGTTAGATTAAAACCCTGATTAGATATCTGATCGCAGTAGCTGAATGACCTGGAGACACTAGCTGAAAACCCTCACCAGGATGTACCTCAGCCTGCAAATCTTTTAAAAGTACCATTATGCAACAGGGTAAACTATGACATTTATCAGGTGGAGAATCCGGCAGGAACCAGTTGAAAAAGAATGGGATACAAGTGGAGAAATTACCAAAATTTAGAGTTCACCGGTCAAAACTCTTAAAGGACGAAAAAAAATCACTCCCTGTCCCCATACAGGGACAAGGAGTGATCTCTTCGATAGAAATAAACTCTTGATCCGGCAGCTACTCTTTGTGAGCAACCGGTAAGGCTACACGCGCTTTATTCCCCGTGAAGCCATGCTTTTTTATGCAGCAACTGTTCTTCGGATTCCACGTGGTCCTCATCAGGAACACAGCAGTCTACGGGACAAACTGAGGCACACTGGGGTTCTTCATGGAATCCCTTGCACTCTGTACATTTATCCGGAACTATATAATAGAATTCATCCGAAATGGGATCATTCTCTGCATCGGCATCGACCTCTGCGCCTCCCGGGGTCGTGATGGTACCTGACAAAGCGGTTTCATCCGAATATGACCATTCCTGGTCCGGTTCGTAGATCGCGTTGTTAGGACATTCTGATATACAGGCATCGCAGTTAATGCATTCGTCTGTGATTATTATAGCCATAATAACTTAATTTGAGTACTTATGAAGGTAAAAGTAGATATCCGTACCCCCTAATTTAATGATAAAAATCATGTTTCCTTGATTATCCAGAAATTAAATTTGATCTTTATATGTCCCAGCCGTTACTGTAGTTCTTACTTCTAAATCCTAGGAATCATGGATATAAATACCGAAACCCCTCAAGAGATCCTGGAAGCCGTCATCATTCGTTTTGTTGGAGATTCCGGAGATGGAATGCAGCTTACGGGAACTCAGTTCTCGGATACGTCGGCTATGTTCGGGAACGATGTAGCCACATTCCCCAATTACCCGGCCGAAATTCGCGCTCCCCAGGGGAGTTTGTACGGAGTGTCCGGGTACCAGGTGCACATAGGAAGTGTTGAGATAAGTACCCCTGGGGACGAGGTAGACCTCCTGGTAGCCATGAATCCGGCCGGTCTCAAGACAAACCTGCACGCCGTTAAACCCGGACATACTATCATTGTCGATACGGATGCCTTCACCAAGAAAAACCTCGAAAAGGCACTGTACGAATCCAACCCCCTTGAAGACAACAGCCTTGAGAACTACAGGGTTATAGAGGTCGCCATGACCTCATTGACAAAAGAAGCTCTCAAGGACGTGCAGGGCCTGGATAATAAAGCCATCACAAGGAGCAAGAACATGTTCGCCCTGGGCATGGTGTACTGGATGTACCACCGTTCCACAGATCATACCATCGATTTCTTTAAAAAGAAATTCAAGAACAAACCCGAGATCATTGAGGCCAATACCAAGGTGCTCAACGCAGGCTACTTCTTCGCCGAAACCCTGGAACTCATCCCGAATGCCTATACGATCTCCCCGGCCAAAATGCCGGCAGGCACCTACCGTATCATTATGGGGAACACTGCTACGGCATGGGGATTCCTTGCGGCGGCTGAGAAATCAGGGATGGAGCTATTCCTTGGCTCCTACCCCATTACTCCTGCATCGGATATCCTGCACGAACTCGTTAAACACAAACACTTCGGGGTAAAAACCCTGCAGGCCGAAGACGAAATTGCCGGGATCACATCGGCCATTGGGGCTTCTTTTGCCGGCGACTTGGCGATCACTACCACCTCAGGACCCGGATTGGCCCTGAAAGGAGAGGCTCTCGGCCTTGCGATGATGATAGAACTCCCACTGGTGGTTGTCGACGTCCAAAGGGGTGGTCCTTCCACAGGCCTGCCCACCAAAACAGAACAATCAGACCTTCTCCAGGCCATGTATGGCAGAAATGGTGAAAGTCCCGTAATTGTAATTGCTGCCAGCACTCCGGCCAATTGCTTTAATTCGGCCTACGAAGCTGCCAAACTCACCCTTGAGCATATGACCCCAGTGATCCTGCTCACAGACGGGTATATCGCCAACGGGTCTGCCCCCTGGAAGATACAGACGGTAGATGAGATGCCTGAGATCAATAATATGCGACTGACCGAAGCAAAAGAGGATTACCATCCCTATGAAAGGGAAAAGGATTCCCTGGCTCGATACTGGGCAGTACCCGGAACTCCCGGGCTGGAGCACAGGGTAGGGGGACTCGAAAAAGACAAGGTCACAGGAAACGTCTCCTACGTCCCGGAGAATCACGAATATATGACCCGAATCAGGGCTGAAAAGATCAAGCGCGTGCAAAATTATATCCCCGACCAGGAAGTTGAATTTGCGCAATCAGGAGACCTCCTGGTCGTAGGCTGGGGAGGCACCTATGGCAGTTTACACACTGCGGTAAAACACCTCAATGAAGAAGGATATGGGAATATCGGTTTAGCGCATTTTCACTATCTGAATCCCATGCCGAAAAATACGGAAGAGGTTCTCAGGAATTTCAAGAAGATCATCGTTTGCGAGCTGAATACAGGCCAATTTGTGAAGGTGTTGAAATCAAACTTCAACAATCACGAGTTCCTGCAATACAATAAGATTCAGGGGTTACCCTTCTCTAACAACGAATTAAAAGAAAAGTTCAAACAAATCCTGTCATGACCATGGAAACTGCTGTTAAGGAATACACCTATAAAGATTTCGCAAGTGACCAGGAAGTGCGCTGGTGTCCCGGATGTGATGATTATGTGATCCTGAGGTCGGTACAGAAAGCACTGCCGGAGATCGGGGTGAACAAGGAGAACATCGTCTTTATCTCAGGTATCGGATGTTCCTCCCGCTTCCCATATTACATGGATACCTATGGGATGCACGGTATTCACGGGAGGGCTACTGCCATTGCATCAGGGGTCAAACTGGCCAATCCCGGACTCAGTGTCTGGGTGATCACGGGAGATGGTGACTCTATGGCTATTGGCGGGAACCATTTTATCCACGTGCTTAGAAGGAACCTCGATCTCAATATCATCCTGTTTAACAACGAGATCTACGGCCTCACCAAGGGACAGTTCTCCCCGACCTCCCTGGTTGGGCAGAAGACAAAATCCTCTCCTTACGGCAACACCCAGCCTCCCTTCTCTGCAGGGGAACTTGCCTTAGGGGCTCAAGCTCGTTTTTTTGCGAGGATCGGAGGGAATACACCCAAGGAGATGACCGATATCTTCATCGCTTCCGAGAAATACAAAGGGACCGCCCTGGTAGAAGTGCTGCAAAACTGTCCCATCTTCAATGATGGTTGCTTTACCAAGTACACCGACAAGGCTGTACGGGAAGACAGGCAGCTCTTTGTTGAACACGGGAAGCCTATGATATTTGGGAAGGAAAAGAATAAAGGACTGATACTTAAAGGCCTGCGCCTTGAAGTTGTGACCATTGGCGAGGATGGAATCGAGGAGACTGACATCCTGATTCACGATGCCAAAGAACAGGATCCGACCCTGCACCAGATGCTGGTAAGGCTGGAATATCCTATGGTAACAGGCATCATTCGAAGTTATGAGGACGTGACCTTTGAAGAGCGGGAAGACGCTCTCACCGTTCAGGTGAAATCGGATTCTGCCTTCAGGAAGACCAAAGACCTCTTCTTTTCGGGAGACATCTATGAAATCAAATGACCACTGAACATTGAACTATGGGTTCGGAAGCAATCATTGTATTCTTTTTGGCAGGGATCGTACTGGTCGCCGGGGCGAATTTCTTATCGAATTTGATCTCGCCAAAGTCAGACAGCCTTGCCAAAAGGGATCCTTACGAAAGCGGAATGACCACTATTGGGCCCACCTGGGTACAGTTTAAGGTCGGGTATTACCTCTTTGCCATCCTCTTTCTGGTCTTCGATGTGGAGATCGCCTTTCTGGTCCCCTGGGCTGTGGCTTATAAAGGAATAGGGGCTGTAGCCTTTGTCGAGATCCTGATCTTTTTATTTATCCTGGGGGTCGGATTGTTATACGCGTGGAAAAAAGGAGCATTGAAATGGGAATGAACGAAGCAAATAAAATACCGGAAGATTTCCCCGGGAAAGTGATCCCGGCCGGAAACGGAGCGAATGTCGTGGTGACGAACCTCGATAAGATCATCAACTGGGGAAGGTCTAACTCCCTCTGGTCCCTGTATTTCGGCACCAGTTGCTGTGCCATCGAGATGATGCAAACCGGAGCGGCGAGGCACGACTATTCCCGTTTTGGTTTTGAGGTGGCCAGGCCTTCACCCCGACAGGCAGACCTGATCATCATCGCCGGCACCATTGTGAATAAAATGGCCCCTGTGCTCAGACGGCTGTACGAACAGATGGCAGAACCCCGGTACGTGATCGCCATGGGTGCCTGCGCTATTTCAGGAGGACCCTTCTTTTACAACACATATTCCGTGGTCAAAGGAGCTGATCACGTGATCCCTGTAGACGTCTATGTCCCCGGCTGCCCTCCGCGGCCTGAAGCCCTACTGGAAGGCATGCTGATGTTACAGGACAAGATCAGAAGGGAGAGCAGGAAAGACAAGAAAAATCCTGTGGAAGGATTTGATGAAGGACTTTAATTGATGGATCTATGACTGACGACGCTTTACAAAACCTCATCGGAGGCTGGTTTGACGACCTGGAATTTACAACGGAGGAATCCCAGTTTCTGAACGTCAAGGTTCCCCGGGAGCATCTCCACGCCCTGATGCAGCAGCTGAGGGAGCATCCCGAGACCGAGTTTGATTATCTCTTCTGCCTGACCGGCGTAGACTGGGGGGAAGAATTGGGGGTGGTCTATCACCTTGAATCCACCACAAAAAGGCATATCCTGGTGGTAAAAGTTACAACAGCAGACCGGGAAAACCCCGAATTGGATACAGTATGTGATATCTGGTACACGGCGGAATTCCACGAAAGGGAGGTATTCGACTTTTTTGGTATCCGTTTCAGGAACCACCCGAACTTAAAGCGACTCTTCCTGACGGAGGACTGGGAAGGATACCCTTTGAGGAAGGATTACGAGGACGACGTCAATATGATCTTACATTGATAGCGTATGGAGACCGAGATTCTATATAACAATTTCAAATCTGAGGAATACTTCATCAATATGGGGCCTCAGCACCCCGCCACCCATGGGGTTCTGCGACTCGTTCTGACAATCGATGGGGAGATCATCAAGAAGGTAGAACCCGACCTGGGGTATATTCATCGCTCTATCGAAAAGATGTGCGAACGCGACAGTTACCAGCAGATCGTACACCTGACCGACCGGATGGACTACCTATCTGCGAACATCAACAACGAAGCCGTCTGCCTTGCCGTGGAGAATGCCCTTCAGCTGGAGATCCCGGAAAGGGTAAAGGTGATCAGGACCATCATAGCCGAACTCACCAGGATTTCCTCACACTGCCTGTGGTGGGGCGTGATGGGAATGGATGTCGGAGCACTTACCACTTATTTCTACGGTTTCCGCGACCGGGAAATGATCAACGACATCATGGAGGAGACCTGTGGGGCGCGATTGACCATGAATTACAATGTGCCGGGCGGACTCATGCTGGATATCCACCCAAACTTTGTCAAGCGGGTCAAGGAATTTGTCACCCACTTCAAGTCCAAACTTCCTGAATATGACAGGCTCCTGACCGGGAATGTCATCTTCCAGAAACGAACAAAAGGGGTAGGCGTTTTGAGCAGGGAGGATGCTATCTCCTTTGGTGCTTCCGGACCTGTGGGGAGAGCTTCCGGATATTCCTGCGATGTGCGCAAACACCATCCTTACAGCGCTTACGACCGGGTGACCTTCACGGAGGCACTCCATACTGAGGGAGATACCTATGCCCGTTACTTAGTACGGATACAGGAGATGTGGGAATCCCTCTCCATCGTAGAACAATTGATAGACAACATACCAGAAGGGGAACACCGGGTCTCCACCAATGCAGTGATTAAATTACCCAAGGGGGAATACTACCAGAAAGTAGAGACGGCAAGAGGTGAACTCGGGGTTTACATCATCAGTACAGGAACGAAGAACCCGTACCGGCTTAAATTCCGATCCCCGGGATTTTCCAACCTCTCCCTCCTGAACCATATTGCGGTTGGAGGAAAGATCGGGGATCTGGTGGCCACCATGGCCACACTCGACCTGGTGATACCGGATATTGACCGTTAATGAAGTGACATGATGCAATTGCGAATTACTGAGAATGTACACAACTGGCTCTTCAGCGTCATGCCTGAGGGCGTTGCCAGCATCGTTGAGATGGTCCTTATCGCAGTGGTATACCTCACTATTTTTGCAGTGGCAGGCTTATTCCTGGTCTTGCTTGAAAGGAGAGTGGCCGCCTGGTTCCAACTAAGGATCGGACCCAATCGGGTTGGGCCACAGGGGTTGTTGCAAACTATGGCTGACGCCATCAAATTACTGACCAAGGAGCTCACCGGTACAGAAAGGGCGGATAAGTTCCTCTATAACCTGGCCCCCTATTTCGTTATTATCACGGCCCTGATGGCCCTGGCAGTTATACCTTTTTCAGCGGAATTCCACGCCTTCGATATCAACATCGGACTCTTTTTCCTGATCGCTATTTCCTCCATCGGGGTGATCGGTATCTTGCTGGGCGGATGGAGCAGCAACAACAAATACTCCCTGATCGGTGCCATGAGGAGCGGGGTTCAGACCATCAGCTATGAACTCTCGGTAGGGCTTTCCCTCCTGACAATGGTCGTCATCACTGGTTCCCTTCAATTGTCAGAGATCATTGAGATTCAAAAGAGTGGCTGGCTGATCCTGCAGGGGCACATCCCGGCGGTTATTGCCTTCATGATCTTTATGATCTCAGGAACGGCTGAAACTAACCGCGCACCCTTCGATATGGTCGAGGCTGAATCAGAGTTGGGGGCCGGCTTCCACACGGAATATTCCGGGATGAAGTTCGCCTATTTCTTCCTGGCAGAGTTTATCAACATGTTCATTATTTCCGCTATCGCAGCTACGGTATTTTTTGGCGGATGGCTCTCTCCCTTCGGCATTACGGAATCCATCCCCGAGCTGGGTGTATTCTGGTTCCTGCTGAAGACCATGGCCCTGGTCTTCCTGATGATGTGGTTCAGGTGGACCTTCCCCAGGCTGAGGGTTGATCAGCTGCTCACCCTGGAATGGAAATACCTGCTGCCCATCAACCTGGTCAACATTGTGCTGATGGCCCTGTTGGTTTGGCTCAATCTAACGATAAGACTATGACGTATGAGTTACTTCTCTGAAATCTACAAAGGCATAAAGACGCTCCTGACGGGAATGAGTGTCACGGGTAAATATTTCGTCACCTCCAGAAAAGGTGCTATCACCCAGCAATATCCCGACAACCGGGATACCCTGAAGATGTTCGACAGGTTCAGGGGGGAGGTGATCATGCCCCATAATGAGGAAAATGAACACCGCTGTACCGGCTGCCAGAAGTGTGAGATCGCCTGTCCGAATGGAACCATAGAGATCATCTGGGACCGGGGGATAGATGAGGCTACAGGGAAAAAGAAAAAGAAGATAGACCAGTTTATCTACCACCTGAGCATGTGCACCATGTGCGGCCTCTGTATAGATGTTTGCCCGCACGATGCCATAAAATGGGGGCAGAATTTTGAGAACTCGGTCTATGACAGATCGACCCTAACACGGGTACTAAACAAACCGGGATCCACCCTGATGCAAGGCGTAGAAGATTAAGCCTATGGAGAGAATTATTTTTTATGCCCTCGCACTTATCATGATCGCCTCGGCCCTGGCCTCGGTGATGAGTCGAAGAATGCTGCGTTCAGTCATCTATCTCCTGTTCGTGCTCTGCGGGGTAGCCGGAGTGTACTTTATGATGGATTACAATTTCCTGGGAGCCATTCAACTTACCATCTACGCAGGAGGGATCATCGTCCTTATTATCTTTTCGGTGCTTCTCGTACATCATATCGAGATGCGCATGGAGATCGCAAAGACGTCTAAGCTCCTTTTTACAGGCCTCGCCTGCGCCCTGGGAATGGCCGTATTTCTTTCGGTGATCTATTCCTATGAATTTGAAGTAACGGGTCAAAGCTCAGGAACAGAGGTAATCGACATAGGAGAAAAACTACTTGACTATGGCGAGGGGGGATTTATCCTGCCTTTTGAGGTGATCAGTGTATTGCTCCTGGCAGCCATGGTTGGGGCCATTGTGATCGCAAAAGGCACAGCACTGGCCGAAAATAAAAATGAGAACACATGATAGAAGGTATCTCCATATATGAACTATTGACGGTGAGTACCATCCTTTTCTTTATCGGGGTATATGGCTTTATCACCCGTAAAAACCTGATCTCAGTACTGATCTCGGTCGAACTCATCCTCAATGGAGCCGCCGTTAATTTTGTGGTGATCAACAAGTACCTGTATCCCGAGGTCCTCCAGGGGATGATCTTCTCAATATTTATCATCGCTGTGGCGGCTGCTGAAACCGCCCTGGCTATTTCTATAATCATCAACTTGTACAGGAAGATCAGTTCTGTGGAAGTGAAGGAAGTGGAAACCATGAAAAATTAAAGTGACTCGATTATGAATTACACCGCCATCATCCTGATCCCACTGATACCCCTGGCCGTATTCCTGGTCCTTGGCCTGTTCAACCGGAAGATCGGACCCGGAGTTTCCGGACTTGTAGGGGTTGGGGGGATGCTGGTGAGCACACTACTTTCCTTTTACACAGCATTCGAGTATTTTATGGTACTGGGAAAAGTTTCGGGTGCTTACCCGACCCTTGTAGAATCGACGGTCTGGATGAATTTCACAGAAACTCTAAGAATCGATATGGGGGTCCTGATCGATCCCATTTCCGTAATGATGCTGATCGTGGTCTCCACCATCTCCCTGATGGTACATATCTACAGCCGGGGGTATATGAAAGGGGATGAAGGGTATACGAAGTTCTTTTCCTTTCTCTCCCTCTTCACCTTCTCTATGTACGGTCTGGTCCTGGCAACCAACCTCTTTCAGATCTACATTTTCTGGGAACTGGTTGGGGTGTCTTCTTACCTGCTTATCGGCTATTATTACACCAAAGAATCTGCGGTGGCTGCCGCCAAGAAGGCCTTTATCGTCACCCGCTTTGCAGATCTGGGCTTCCTCATCGGTATCCTGCTGATCGGTTACTATACCGGGACCTATGATTTTGAGACGCTGAATAATCCCGAGGGAGCGACCCTCACCCACTGGGCACCGGCCTCCTTTATGGGGCTGTCCGTACTGACCTGGGGCCTGATCCTGATCTTTATCGGAGGCGCAGGTAAGTCGGCCATGTTCCCTCTTCACATCTGGCTACCCGATGCCATGGAAGGGCCTACCCCGGTCTCTGCCCTCATACACGCGGCCACCATGGTGGTGGCAGGTGTTTTCCTGGTCGCCCGGTTATTCCCCATGTATTTCTTTGTGGAAGAAGGTTTTGCGCTGCAGATCGTCGCCTTTGTAGGGGCCTTTTCGGCCTTGTTCGCGGCAGTGATCGCCCTGACCCAGACAGACATCAAAAGGGTCCTGGCATACTCTACCATGTCACAACTGGGATATATGATGCTTGCCCTTGGCGTTTCCGGTTATGAGGGCAGTCAGGGACTGGGCTATATGTCTTCCATGTTCCATCTCTTTACCCATGCCATGTTCAAGGCCCTGTTGTTCTTATGTGCCGGATCCGTGATACACGCGGTACACAGCAATTACCTGAAAGACATGGGCCAGTTGAGAAAATACATGCCCATTACCCACCTCAGCTTCCTGGTAGCGGCCCTGGCAATTGCAGGAATTCCTCCCTTTGCAGGGTTCTGGAGCAAGGATGAGATTCTCGTCGCGGTCTATCAGCAAAATACCTTCCTCTATGTTGTAGGCATCTTTGTTGCCGGTCTGACGGCCCTCTATATTTTCAGGATCTATTTCGGGATCTTCTGGGGAAAGGACAATACTTATGAGCACAGGCCGGCTGAATCTCCCGCCTCCATGACCGTTCCATTGATCGTTCTGGCTGTACTCAGCGCAACCGTGGGATTTATCCCTTTCAGCGAGTTTATCAGTCCGGACCGGGCAGGCTTCGACGCTCATATCGATATCCCTATGGCGATAACGGCCGTGGCAGTAGCTCTCATTGGTATCGGAATTGCCTGGATGCTCTATAAGAAAGAAAGTGGTCTTGCGACACGACTGACAGACCGATTGGGAGTGCTTTACACCTGGGCACACCGGAAATTCTATATGGATGAAGTTTACCTCTTTGTGACCAAAAACATCCTCTTTAAGGGAATTGCAGCAGGAGCTGCCTGGGCCGACAGGAAAATTGTGGATGGCACCATGAACCTCATCGGGAATTCAACGGTGTTATTCTCGAAAAAGATAAAAGGAATGCAATCCGGCAGAGTACAGGATTACGCCATGGCCTTCGTGAGCGGAACGGTAATTCTGGCTTTACTGTTTATTTATTTGTGGACCTCTTAAGGCAGAGCTTATGGATATATTATCATTATTTATCGTCGTCCCCCTCCTTACGGTCCTCGTCCTGCTCACGGCCAGATCTCTGAAGCAGGCCCGTATGATTGCGCTGATCGGGACGCTGGTGCAGGTGGCCATGTCTGTGAACCTCCTTTTCGCCTATCTGAGAGAAAGGGCGGTCAGTGATGAGCTCATGTTGTTTACCCGGGACCTGGTCTGGTTCAGGGATTTTAATATCCATTACAGTGTAGGGGTAGATGGGATATCCGTTGCCCTGCTCATGCTCACAGCCCTGGTGGTCCTGGCAGGAGTCTTTATCTCCTGGAAGATGGAGGAACTGCCCAAGGAATTCTTTATTTCCCTCATTGTCCTTTCTACAGGAGTTTATGGATTTTTTATATCCCTCGACCTGTTCCTGATGTTCGTATTCTTTGAGATAGCCGTGATCCCTATGTTCCTGCTCATTGGCATTTGGGGCTCCGGGCCCCGGGAATACGCAGCGATGAAACTCACCCTGATGCTGATGGGTGCCTCGGCCGTACTGCTGGTGGGTATCCTCGGGATCTATTTTAATTCGGGTGCGGGAGGTGGTCCGTTGACCTTCAACATCCTCGAAATTGCAGAAGTACAGATCCCGGTAGAAGCACAAAAATTATTCTTTCCCCTAACTTTTATAGGTTTTGCAGTGATTGGGGCTTTGTTCCCCTTCCATACCTGGTCTCCCGACGGTCATGCCTCTGCCCCCACGGCAGTATCCATGCTCCATGCGGGCGTGCTTATGAAATTGGGAGGATACGGGGTCTTCAGGGTAGCCATGTACCTCATGCCGGAAGGGACACTCCACTGGTCGTGGTTCTTTATCGTCCTCGCCACCTTTGGGGTGATCTACGGTGCCTTTGCCGCTATCCGCCAGACAGACCTGAAATACATCAATGCGTATTCTTCGGTGAGTCACCTGGGCCTGGTCCTCTTTGCCTTGCTGATGCTCAATAAAACAGCCTGGAACGGGGCGATTATTCAATCCCTTTCCCACGGCTTTATGACGGCTCTGTTCTTTGCCCTCATCGGCATGATATACGAACGGACCCATACGCGCGACGTGACAAAACTCGGAGGCTTGCTCAAGGTGATCCCTTTTATTTCGGCAACCTATGTGATAGCCGGTCTCGCTTCCCTGGGGCTTCCAGGTTTCAGTGGCTTTGTGGCGGAGATGAACATTTTTGTTGGGGCTTTCCAGCACCCGGAGATCCCTTACAGGATCGCTTCCATATTCGCTGTTTCGGCCATTGTGGTAACCGCAGTTTACATCCTCAGGGTTGTGGGCATGATGCTGATGGGTCCCTTAAAAGAGAATTCAATCACGCCTATGGAAAAGGCCACCTGGTATGAGAAGACCGGGATCCTGCTAATGTTGCTGCCTATCATAGGGATAGGGGTGGCGCCTCTATGGTTAAGCGAGATGATTTTAGAAAGTATTCAACCCTTTATACAGGGGGTATTATAAATTCCGGAACCATGAACATGGAAACCGTTTTATTGCTCAGACAGGAGATATCCATTCTCATCATCGCCCTTTTGCTCCTGATCTTTGAGATCTTTGCCGGCGACAGACAAAAAGAAGGCGTTGTATCCCTCACCATCATTTTGTTCGCTCTCCACACAGGCATAGGGTTTTTGGATATGAAGGAAGGTCTTCTCTTCGGGGGGATGTTCCGGACCAATGCGCTAATACATCTGTTTAAGAACATCCTGAATATCGGGGTACTCATCGTACTGTTACAGTCGGCCGAATGGGTAAAAAGAGAACTGGTTCCCCAGCACAGGGGATCCGAATTCTTTATCCTGTTGCTGTCATCCCTGCTCGGCCTTCAGTTCCTGATCTCCTCAGGGGATTTTCTGATGTTTTACCTGGGGCTGGAATTATCCACCTTACCATTGGCAGCCCTGTCAGCCTTCGAGATGTATCGGAGGCGATCCAGCGAGGCTGGGATCAAACTCATTCTCTCATCGGCCCTGGCCTCAGGGATCACCCTTTTTGGGATCTCTCTGATGTACGCTTCCACCGGGACGATCTACTTTGCAGAAATGGGAACTTTGATCTCTGAAAACAACCTGACGGTGATGGCCCTGATCCTTTTCTTTGCGGGTCTTGGCTTTAAAATTTCACTGGTTCCCTTCCACTTCTGGACCGCCGATGTCTATGAAGGGGCTCCCATCGGGGTGGCCTCGTACCTCTCGGTAATTTCGAAAGGTGCGGCAGTGTTTATCCTGATGATCTTTTTCTTTACCGTGTTAAAACCCCTCATCCACCTCTGGGAAAACCTGTTCTATCTCCTGGCTGTGCTGACGATGTTCCTCGGCAACCTCTTTGCCCTGAGACAACAAAATATGAAGCGATTCCTGGCCTTTTCATCCATCGCACAAGCCGGATTTATCCTTCTCGGTCTGATCACCGGAACGACCCTGGGGGTTGCCACCGTGATCTATTTTGTACTGATCTATATCTTCTCAAACCTGGCGGCATTTGGAGTGGTACAGGCCATCTCAACAGAGACCGGAAAGGAAAATATGCGGGATTACGAAGGCCTTTATCGCACGAATCCCAAGTTAAGCCTCGTTATGATGCTCGGATTGTTCTCCCTGGCGGGGATCCCTCCTGTTGCCGGCTTTTTTGGTAAATTTTTCCTCTTTACAGCAGCCGCCAGCAAGGGGTACTACTTCCTGGTCTTTCTCGCCGTGGTCAATGTTACGATTTCACTGTATTACTATTTGCTGGTTGTCAGGGCGATGTTCCTTCGCAAGAGCGATCACCCCATCCCCCATTTTACCAATGCACTCTATATGCGTATCGGTCTGGTGATCACCGTGGTAGGTATCCTGGCCCTGGGACTCTACAGTCCGATCTACGATTATATATATGCCCTGAGCAACACCCTAAATTGATATGAAATGAGCTTAGCAGGAAAACACATGTTCGGGAGTATTGAAGATACACGGGTGACCTTTGTGGAAAAAGGAGTAGATGCCAACCGAAGGGATTTTCTGAAAGCACTCCTGGAACACAACGGATTCGAAGTCCTGACCGAAGAAGAAAAAAGGAAGAGTGAGGAAGATCCTCAGCTCTATACAGTTGCCGTGACTGATATGGTTTTCAACCCCACTATCTGGGTCTACCAGCGTAAACTCAGGACCCCGGACGGCAGAAAGGTAACCCCGGCCTATTGGAATCAGCAAACCGAGGACACCCGCCCTCAATACTGGGACGAAAAACCCTCTAAAGAAGGGCACAATCCTGAAGTTGAGTAACAGGTAAGCCCCATTACATTGGTCGAATTTAACAGGGATTTATATCTCCCTGGCAGGGTATTTGTTACCTTTATATTCCTAAAGTACTGCCATGAAGGCCTTTATTACTTTCATTTTGATCCTTGGAGGAACGGTGTTTGGAATGTCACAGACCGATATTCCCAAGACCCAGCCTTTGAAGATCGGGCCTAAACCAAACCTGGACATCAAAGCGACTCCTACTCCCAACGCCTCCCTGAAAATGCCCTCTGTGATCGATATGGGGAAGACCCCCAATCTCAATGATTCTATGAATCCGGGCGTTAAAATGCTCCCGGACAGGGAATTGAAGCAGGCGGGGTTCGACATGGATATCGATCCTAAAGTAGGGGAAAGGGAAAAAGGGGACGGTAACAAGCATTACGGGGATATGTACCTGGGAGATGTCAAGACCTCATCCAAGTTTGTGGGTGTAGTCTGCAGGGACCACGAATATGTAGATGGGGACCGTGTTAAGATCTATGCCAACGGGGAAGTAGTCGACCCAAACATCTTACTTACCGGCAGTTTTAAAGGGATCAACCTGAACCTCGACAAGGGTTTTAACCGTCTCGACTTTGAGGCCCTCAACCAGGGAACCTCAGGACCCAATACCGCCCAGGTAGATGTTTATGACGATAAGGGCCAGCTCATCTATTCCAACAAATGGCTGCTCTCCACCGGGTCTAAGGCTTCCCTGATTATCGTTCAGGAATAAAAATTCCTATCGCTCCCCCGGATGGTAGGTACTTTCCGAATTCTTTAGTACATCCTCCTTATAGTATAAAACATCCTTAAATTCCGAATCAGCATACATCTGGGCCTGGTCGTCAAAATGAGGGGATGCGGGATCCCCACTTTGCCCTCCGGCCAGGATACTCTTGGCCTTCACCTTGTCCCCGAATTCCACTACGGCTACAAAACTGTTCCCCCGGGTCCCGTAGATCTTTTTAGTGTCGTTGTCATAACGGGCCCCGTAGGCTGCCAGCGCACCCCATCGACCTGAAGCAAAACCGATCGGGATACTGGGTTGGTCATCGTCAAAAGGCTGGCGGATATCACCGTTTAATCGCTGGTACCTGTTCACTTCTCCCCAGGGCATTTTCCATGTACCGAAATCGGCATTGAGTCTCTCGAGCACACCCTTAAAAATCCGGAGCCGCTCCTCAGGAGGCGACTCTGAGCCAAAATAAGACATGGCCTCCATATCACTCATGGGATAGGGCCTGGATCCCTCCCTCCCATATGCCGTCCCGTAAAAATGAGCCAGGGTCATGGCCACAGATTCTTTTGAAGTTTTGAAATCCCACTGCCTGAGCATGTCTATCGCTTCTTTCGTTTCCGTGTCCAGTCCACGAGTTTTGTCCGCAGCCTCAAACAGGCCGGGGATGAGGGCTTCAAAAGCCGGCAAATAGGGATCGTAGGCCAGTTTAATCAGGCTGTCCAGGGTATAACCGCTCCGATCTCTAAGCAACTCTA
This sequence comes from Muriicola marianensis, assembly GCF_014638095.1. Lineage (GTDB taxonomy): Bacteria > Bacteroidota > Bacteroidia > Flavobacteriales > Flavobacteriaceae > Muriicola > Muriicola marianensis. Next base: position 2,141,961 of record NZ_BMFH01000001.1, on the reverse strand, counting down.
TGGCGTGAATGCCCCTGAAATTCTCCCTGTCCAGGGACATATACCGGGGATAATCTTCCCGCTTTGGACTGTATTCCAGGGCCGCCGTGTAGGGCGTGGAATTGCAGTTCTGTATCCAGCCATTGGGAGGGTTGAGCAGGAGGATGTTCTCGTCTACCGTGTGGAGACCCTTCCAGTCTGTCGCCGGATCCTTACCTTCCACAGGCTGGGTATAATCGAACAAGGTGTCCCGGACCGGGATAAAATTCCCGTGGAAGTAAGCAATATTTCCCTCCGCATCAGCGTAGACCGTATTGTTGGAAGAATTCGTCCGTATGTCCATCATTTTCCTGAATCCTTCATAGCCGGATTGCTTAGTTCTTATGTAGGATTGTTCCAGGGCCTTTACCGGGTCCCACATCATGGCAGTGGCCACTACCCTGTCTCCTTCCATATGGGTAACGGGCCCATGATGTGTCCTGTAATAGGGAAGGGTTTTTTCCCTGATCTTGTCCCCATCCCTGTATTTCAGTTTCACCTCTGAAACTTCAACCGGTCTGAGTTCTTCCCCGTATTGATAAAAAAGCTCCCCATCCAGCTCCACCACGGTTTCCACAAACTCATCGATGACATCTGTATAGGTAGAAGTATGCATCCATCCAGTCTTCTCATTAAACCCCTGGTAGATAAAGAACTGTCCCCAGGTCACCGCTCCGTAAGCGTTCAGGCCTTCTTCACTCACAGCATGGACCTCCCCCCTGAAATAGAAAGAGGTATGAGGGTTGATAAGTAGCATGGCATTCCCCGACTGGGTCAGGTTTCCGGAAATGGCGATCCCGTTAGACCCCTGGGGCTCCAATTCTTCTTCCTTCTTTTCGATCTCCATTTCGACGGATTTCGGAAATTCGATGCCCTTCTCATACATCGCCTGCAACTTCCGCGTGCTTATGCGTTCTATATCGCCTCCTATGGATCCCTCACTGAAGTACATGGGCATCCAGGGTTCGAAGCGGGTAAGAAGTTTGGGCTCTACTTCCGGGTGGGTATGGAGATAGTAATTGATCCCATCCGCAAAGGCCAGGCACAGTTCCCTGAGCCACTCCGGGGCATTATCGTACATGGCTTCTGCCTCTTCCTGGCTCATGAACATTCGGGCCCTGAGGTCGCTGTAAAGTGCGTCTTCCCCTTCCACTTCAGCCAGCCTGCCTGTGGCCCATATATAATTCTGTTCCACCCGGTTGAAGTCGTCCTCACACTGGGCATACAACAAACCAAAGACTGCGTCGGCATCCGTTTTCCCATAGATATGGGGCACACCGAAGTTGTCCCGAATTATGGTCGTATTTTCTGCATGTGTTGTCCACCGTTCCAATTCAGAGAGTTCCCTCACCCGGCCGCAGGAGTAGACAAGGCAGGTGAGCAGTAAAATAACGGTCAGGACGGAGTATTTTTTCATGAGTTCCAGGTTGAAGACTCCGTGAATTTAATCGACTTAGGCGGGAAAAACTAATTTTCTTTCCCGGGAGAATCCACCACAACTGAGGCTGTCAAATTATAAGTATCTTAGGCCCTCCTTTATTACGGATTTACATTACGATGGCAGGGAAAAAAGTCAGCATCCTCAACGCATTCAGGACGATTATCTGGCCCAGGCGAAACCTGGTGCTGATCGGTCTTATCCTGATCGTCATCAGTAAGGCGGCCAGCTTTGTCGCACCCATGTCTCTCAAATACCTCATGGACGACATTATCCCCAACAAGGATATCCCATTCCTGAAGGTACTGATCGGCGTGGTGATCCTGGCCATCCTTGTCCAGGCAGTGACCTCCTTCCTCCTGACCAAGATCCTCAGCGTTCAGGCTCAGTATATGATCTCCGAACTCAGGGCCCAGGTCCAGCAAAAGGTCCTAACCTTGCCTATTCGATTTTTTGACAATACGAAGTCCGGTGAACTGGTCTCCAGGATCATGACCGATGTGGAAGGGGTGAGGAACCTTATCGGAACCGGGCTGGTGCAGTTAGTTGGAGGTACCATCACGGCAGTAGTGGCCCTGATCCTCCTGCTCCGAATCAGCGTTTCCATGACCCTCTTCGCTCTGATCCCCCTGGCCGTTTTTGCCGTTGTCGCCCTGAAGGCATTCAAGGTCATTCGTCCCATTTTCAGGAACAGGGGCAAGATCAATGCAGAGGTAACAGGAAGGCTTACGGAGACCCTTGGCGGGATCCGGGTCATCAAGGGGTTCAATGCAGAAGAACAGGAACACGACGTATTCAAGGACGGAGTACACCGATTATACCAAAATGTAAAAAAGAGCCTGACCGCAACAGCTGTAATGACAAGCTCTTCCACCTTTCTGCTGGGAGTAGCGACTACAGGAATTATGGGTATTGGAGGATACAAGATCATGACCGACGCCCTGACCCTGGGTGAGTTCCTGGAGTTCACCTTTCTGCTCGGGCTGATGGTAGCACCTATCGTTCAGATGAGCAATATAGGGAGTCAGCTAAGTGAAGCCCTGGCAGGCCTGGATCGGACAGAAGAGCTGATGAATTTGCCGGAAGAAGAGGATCCCGGGCAAAGAACCTTAAAGCCAAAACGGATCGAAGGGCATATCGTATTTGAGAATGTTTCGTTTGCCTACGAAGAAGAGAAAGAGGTGCTGCACGATATCAGTTTTGAGGTAAAACCGGGAAGTGTGGTAGCCCTGGTCGGGAGCTCAGGATCGGGCAAAAGTACCATTGCGGGGCTTGCGGCGAGCTTTCTGAAACCTCAAAGCGGAAGGATCACCGTCGATGGGTTCGACCTCTCAAGGATCGTCCTAAAGTATTACCGGAAACACCTTGGGGTGGTTTTACAGGACGATTTTCTTTTTGAAGGGACTATCAGGGAAAATATAATGTTTCCGAGACCCAAGGCTACGGAGGACGAGCTGCAAAATGCCGTACGCTCTGCCTATGTAGATGAGTTCACAGACCGGTTTGAAGACGGCCTGGACACCTTAATCGGCGAGAGGGGGATCAAACTTTCGGGAGGACAAAGACAGCGTATCGCGATTGCCAGGGCTATCCTTGCAGACCCCAAGATCCTCATCCTGGATGAGGCCACCTCAAACCTCGATACTGAAAGCGAGGGTCTGATCCAGCAGAGTCTGGCAGCACTGACAAGGGGAAGGACCACCATTGTAATCGCTCACAGGCTGAGCACCATCAGGAAGGCCGATCAGATCTTGGTGATAGAAGAGGGAAGGATTGCAGAAACCGGGACCCATGATGAACTTATTGCCAAAGAAGGCCGGTACTACAACCTGTTTACCTACCAGGCCAGGATCTAAAACATGATGAAAAGGTCGGGTTAGAAGAAAGAATAGCGGGCGATCAGCTCACGTTGATCACCTTTTCTACTGCGGGAGCGTATTTTTTAATAGTCATCTCCACCCCGCTTTTCAGGGTCATCTGATTTACGCTGCATCCCACACAATTTCCTTCCAGTCGAACGGTCACCGTTTTGCCATCGTCAATAGAGATCAGGGAGATGTCCCCGCCGTCACTCTGAAGGAAGGGTCGGATCTCATCCAGTGCTTTTTCCACATTTTGGCGCAGGTCCTTTTCAGTCATGATTATTTCTTTTTAACGGCAGAACATCCGGCCATGGTAGTTATTTTGATCGCTTCCGTGGGAGGCAGGTCTTTGTTCCTTCTCACGAGTTCCTGAACGGCATTCCTGGTGATCTCTTCAAATGAGGATTCCAGGGGCGTGGCAGTCTGCAAAGCGGCAGGCCGACCTGCATCACTGGCTTCGCGAATGCTCTGTACGAGAGGAAGGGCTCCGAGAAACGGTACTTCCATGTCTTCGGCCAGGTTCTTGGCCCCATCCCGTCCAAAGATGTAATATTTATTGTCGGGAAGTTCAGCCGGAGTAAAATAGGCCATATTTTCTACGATCCCGAGTACTGGGACATTTATAGCGTCTTGCTGGAACATGGCCACTCCTTTCCTGGCATCTGCCAGGGCGATCTCTTGAGGCGTGCTTACCACCACCGCACCGGTTACCGGCAAAGCCTGCATGATGCTCAGGTGAATGTCACCTGTTCCCGGGGGCAGGTCGATCAGGAGGAAGTCGAGCTCTCCCCAATGGGCATCGAAGATCATCTGATTAAGGGCTTTGGCTGCCATGGGGCCCCTCCAGATAACAGCCTGGTTGGGCTGAGTGAAAAATCCTATAGACAGGATCTTTACCCCGTAATTCTCAATCGGCTTCATCTTGGATTTACCGCCCACCTCAACCGCCAATGGTTTTTGGGAGGCAACGTCGTACATGATAGGAATAGAAGGACCATAGATGTCAGCGTCCAAAATCCCCACAGAGAATCCCATTTTTGAGAGGGTCGCGGCCAGGTTGGCCGTAACGGTAGATTTTCCCACTCCTCCTTTCCCGGAGGCCACCGCTATGATGTTCTTAATACCAGGTATGGGAGCCCCTTTGATCTCATTCGCCCTGGGTTTTGCAGGGGCATCTACAGTGATATTGACCGTGATCTTGGCCTTTTCATAGACCTCTCTGTGAATAGCCTGAAGAATGGAAACTTCCGCTTTCTTTTTAGCCTGAAGACTTGGATTTTTGATGGTGATATCCACCACTACCTCGTCCCCGAAGGTCTGAATATTTCGTACGGCCCCGCTTTCCACCATGTTCTGACCCTCTCCGGGCACGGAGATGGTTTCCAGGGCTTTTAGTATTTCTTTTTTATCGAGTTTCATCCGGCCTATCCCTTTCTCAATGTGTAATCTTTCTAAACAACAAAGATACGGTTTCGGGCCGAGATTCGGAAGGAACTAAGCGGAAATGGCGCATGGGGCAGGCCATCCATTTGATCCTTCAATATCGAGGTAAAAATAGGATTTCAATCGGGTTCACCCAGTTCTTTCAGAGGGTCCCAGAAATGCTTCTCAAATTCCTGTATTCGGTCTTCGACGATCACGAGTCCCTCGTTTTCCAGAAGTTGCTGCATCAGGTTGGTCCCACCAAAATGGTGCTTTCCCGTTAACAATCCCACCCTGTTCACCACGCGATGTGCAGGAACATCTTCCCTGTCTGGGACATTATTCATCGCCCAGCCAACCATCCTCGCCCCTCGGGTAGTGCCCAGGTACCTCGCTATGGCGCCATAGGAAGTTACCCTTCCGTAGGGGACCTGCCTTACGACCTCGTATACCTGATTAAAAAAATCCTTCCCTTTCTTATCCATGGTCTCTGTAAAAAAGTCGGATCAGCGTGATGACGAGCAGTATGAGCATCAAAGCGCTGAGTACGTAATTAGAATTCTTCGAAAAGGTTTTGTTCTTAAGGTCTAGTTTATTGAAATAAAACGTATACAAATACAGTACGGTAAAAGTACCCATCCCGGCTGCGAGGATGAAAGTGGCAATGTCCCAGAGTTCGAACTTGATCCATCCCGAGGCATTCCACATCACATTGAGTCCGCTGTAATACGGAATAGTCAGCAGATTCAGAGCCGCCAGGAGCATGCCTTTAAAAAAGCTGTTTTTCTTGCTCATCTTGCTGATGCGGATCTTGTTGGGCTTGAAACGCTTGGCGAGGACAAAGAAATAGATAGCAAAAAAGGCAAAGATTCCCAGGGCGATCTTCATCAAGAGGTCGATCACCTCCGGATTGTTGTAAAGGAATTTCGAGATGAGAACAGCCACATAAGCCTGCATCATGATCATGGTGGAGACACCCAGGCTGAATACGACTCCATTCAACTTGCCTTTTTCCACGCTTGTTTTTGCTGCGTTCATATTCAGCAAACCGGGAGGCACGGTAGCCATAAAGGCGGCAGAATAGGTGACAAAGAACAAGATGATAAGGTGGGTCATTGGAATGGGAACCTGAATTTTAGATAGGTGATGGGTTTTCCCATCTCAAGATACTGTTTTTCGTAAAAAGTCTGAATAGTCAGTACCTCGGGCGGACTCCCCTCATTTCGGTAGACATCGTGGTTCGCATACAGTACGTTCATACCGGAGGCATGCAGTATGCCCAGGGTATATCCGTGCATAAATTCGCTATCGGTCTTTAGATGAACAGTCCCTTTTTCTTTGAGAATGCTTTTGTACTTCCCCAGAAAATCGAGGTTAGTAAGCCGGTGTTTGGTCCGTTTGTATTTGATCTGGGGATCAGGAAAAGTGATCCAGATCTCTGAGACTTCCCCGGGGGCGAAGAGCTGATCTATAAGGTCGATTTGTGTGCGCAGAAATGCTACATTGGTCATGCCTTGCTCCAGGGCTGTCTTGGCACCCCTCCACAGTCTGGCTCCCTTGATATCTATTCCGATGTAATTCTTTTCGGGATGTAAACCGGCCAGGCCAAGGGTGTATTCCCCTTTGCCGCACCCCAGTTCGAGAATGAGAGGGTGGTCATTGCCGAAGAATTCTGCCCATTTTCCCTTGTGGGAAAAGGACCCTGAAACGATCTCTTCCCTTTTTGGCTGGACAACATTGGGAAAAGTTTCGTTTTCCCTGAAGCGTTTGAGTTTGTTCTTACTACCCACAAAAAGGAAGGTTTGATTCCATGCAAAGCTAAGGATTTCATCAAATGGGCAAATTATCAGGCCGTGGGTTTCTTCGCCTTTTCCAGGGTAAAGGAGAATTCTGAACCCACATCAACCACACTCTCCACATAGATCTTCTCTCCATGCGCCTCAATGATGTGTTTGACAATAGCAAGGCCCAGGCCGGACCCTCCTTCCTTCCGGCTTCCACTCCTGTCGATCCGATAGAACCGTTCAAATATCCTGGGTAGATGAGCCTCCGGTATTCCTTCCCCATTATCGGTCACCCTGATGATCACCTTGTTCTTGATGAGGTTTTCCACACTGACCTCTGTAGTGCCATCCGGATGTCCGTATTTGATGGAATTCACCACCAGGTTAGTGATCACCTGCTGTATTTTTTCCCTGTCGCCCTTCACATAGATAGGCTCCCTGTATTCCATATCGAACGTCAGAGTGATCTGTTTGCGCGATGCCTTCATTTCGAGGAGTTCAAAGACACTTTTTATCAGCTCCACGATATCGAAAGTAGAGATCTCCAGGCTGAGATCCCCTGCTTCCAGTTTTGTGATCAGGTCGAGGTCTTTGACGATGTAGATCAGTCGTTCCACTCCTTTATTGGCCCTCTGAAGGTACTTCCTGCGCACCTTCTTGTCTTCCATGGCCCCGTCGAGCAGGGTCAAAATATAACCCTGAACCGTAAATAAAGGGGTCTTGAGTTCGTGGGAAACATTCCCAAGGAAATCCTTACGGTACTCTTCCCTGATCTTAAGGGTATCGATCTCGATGCGTTTGTCCTTGGCAAATTTCTCTATTTCCTCGGTAAGGGTGGCCATATCGGTGGTGATGGGTCGCGAAGCAAATGAAGTGGATTCTAGCAGGGTCACGTCATCGTAAATCTTCTTTATCCTCTTATAAATGAATTTCTCCACCCTGAATTGAATGACCAGAAAGGAAACGCCAAAAACAACGGCCATTGCAATTGCCAACGCTGTCCAATAATCCCAAAGGGAAAAATATTCGAAGAGGAACAGTGACAGGAAAAAGAGAAATACAGAAATATACAGGGAAGACCTCAGTGCAAACTTATAGGATTTCCTGAGTTTGATGGCCATTACAGAACGAACTTATAGCCTACGCCCTTAACAGTTTTGAAGTGATGATCGCCTATTTTTTCCCTGAGTTTCCGAATGTGAACGTCGATGGTTCTGCCACCTACGACCACTTCCTGTCCCCAGACCTTGTCCAGGATCACTTCTCTTTTGAATACCTTGTCCGGTTTTGAGGTAAGCAGGGAAAGCAGCTCGAATTCCTTACGGGGCAGGATGATCTCCTCCCCTTTATTCACGACTTTGTATTCTTCCCGGTTGATAACGATATTCCCTACTTTTTTAATTTCCGGAGTGGCATCTTCCTCATTCTTTAACCTTCGCAACAACGCCTTGATCTTGCTGATCAGGACCTTGGGCTTAACCGGTTTTGTAATATAGTCATCTGCCCCGGCATCAAAACCAGCCACCTGGGAATAATCTTCCCCCCTTGCGGTGAGGAAAGTGATCAGCGTATCCTCTAGCCCTTCCGTATTTCGTATCTTCTCACAGGCCTCAATCCCATCCATTTCAGGCATCATCACATCGAGAATGATCAGGTGGGGTTTCTTCTTCTTTGCCTTGGCTACCCCTTCAGCACCATTCTTCGCAGTAGAAACCTGGTATCCCTCAGAAGACAGATTGTATTTTAAGATCTCCAGGATGTCCGGTTCATCATCTACAAGGAGGATTCTGATGTCCTGTTTCTTCATCGAATTCTAATTTACTGATCCTACCAAAAATAGGAATTATTAACACAACCTGAAGCCCTGTTCAGGTGAAAACGACAACATAACAATTTTATAACACAGGTCCTAGAACGCTTAAAAATGGGGATTACCGATTTTTTTTTGAAAACAGCTTGAAGTAGCACTTAAAATGGTACGATTTGTGGATTAGATGGACATAAATGTGCATTTCATCGAATTTCTCAATCAGAATAGTACCTGAGCGAGAGGTCGAATGCCAAAATACCTATATTTGTTCAGTGTTCTATGTAACCCCCTCAATATGAAACACTTTTACCTACTTGCTTTCTTATTGGTTTTATATTCCGGGTTTGCTCAGAACAGACCTGCCAATCCGGGTGAGATCGAAGGATTTAACCTCTATCCCAATCCAGTAACAAACGGTAAAGTTTATATCGAGACCAGGGCCAATGCCCCAAAGAAAATCCTTATCTACGATGTCCTGGGCACCAAGGTCATTGAAACTACCATCATCGGAAAAGAATTGAACCTCACTGATCTCGATGCGGGCGTCTATGTACTCAGGGTAATGGAAAAGGATAAGCAGGCTACCCGAAAGCTGGTTGTTAAATAAGGGTAAGTAATCCGTAATTTTCCGGGGATATACAGGTCAGAAATCCTTCTGTCGTCTCGATAAAAAGTACGGTTTTATCGATGAAACGCAAGACCAATTAATTTCACCTACATTTTTTTCTGATTCACAACAATTTATAGGCCTGGAGGCCATGATTGAATACCTTTCAGTATTGATCCCAAATCAATATTGATGAAAATACTTTACTTAACCGCTTTTTTGCTATTCTCCCTTTGGGGTTTCGGGCAGGATAAAGAACCGCCGAATTCACCGCCCTCCCAGGAGATACCTAATTTCAAGCTCTATCCCAACCCGGCTTACAGCGATGTGGTCTATATCACTTCGGAGTACAATGATACCAAGGTAATAACCGTGTATGATGTTTTGGGAGAAGTAGTTCTCACTGATCGCATCTCCACCAATACCCTGAATATCTCCCGCCTGGTACCCGGGGTTTATGTGCTGCAGGTAACCGAAAGGCAAAAAACGATCACCCGTAAACTGGTTGTCAAATAGGACTCTATTGACAGTACTGTTCAGTATCCCCTCTCCGGGGTATATTTTCTTATTTTTGGGTACCAATTCTCCCTATGGATCCCAAGAGTATTTTCAGCATCCAAAATGACGGTGATTTTAAGACCGCAGCCATCTCCGTCTTCCGTTACCAGTACGAGAATAATCCTGTTTACCGGCAGTTCTGTGATCTAATGGGAATCCATTTGAGGAAGGTTAAAGGGATCGATCAAATTCCATTCCTGCCCATCGAATTTTTTAAGTCGAGAAGAGTTGTCTGCGACACAGATCGAACAGATATCGTCTTCAGCAGCAGCGGGACCACATCCGGACAGACGAGCAAACACTTTGTAAAAGACCTAAGCCTGTACGAAAAAAGCTTCCGGGAATCTTTCAGGGGCTTTTATGGAGAATCTCAGGAATACTGCATCCTGGCCCTCTTACCCTCCTATCTGGAACGCGGCGGTTCTTCCCTGGTCTACATGGTCAATGACCTGATCGAATCGAGCGGTCATCCCGATAGCGGTTTCTACCTCCACAACCTGCCCGACCTGGCCGGGAAGCTCAGGCTACTCGAAGCAAAGAATACACCCACAATTTTGATCGGGGTATCCTATGCCCTTCTTGATTTGGCAGAAGCTCATCCCATGAAGCTAAGGAATACGATAGTGATGGAAACCGGGGGGATGAAGGGCAGGAGGAAAGAACTGATCCGGGAAGACCTGCACAAGAGATTGTGCGAAGGATTTGGGCTCGGATCCATACATTCCGAATACGGGATGACCGAACTCCTCTCTCAGGCATATTCGGATGGTAAAGGGGTGTTTCAGACACCTCCCTGGATGAAGATCCTCATACGGAGTACAGAAGATCCCCTGAGTCTTCAGCCAACAGGCAGATCTGGCGGGATCAACATCATAGACCTGGCCAATTTGTATTCCTGCTCCTTCATTGCCACTCAGGATCTTGGCAGACTGTCGCCTGGCGGAGGTTTTGAGGTTCTCGGGAGATTCGACAATGCGGATATCAGGGGTTGCAACCTGATGGTTACCTGACCTGCGCCTTTTTAGGGCTACACTACCGCCAGGATAAAGTAGCTTTTCTTGCCGCGTTGCAACAGCACGTAGCTGTCTCCGATAAGGTCGGATTCCGTGATCGTGTAATCCTCTCCCACTTTCTCCTTGTTAACGGAGATTGAATTCTGCTTGAGCTCCCTTCTGGCCTCCCCGTTGGAGCTGAGGAAACCGGTTTTTGCGGCCAGGGCCCCTATCATATCAAGGCCTTTGGCCAGCTCTTCCCTGCCGATCTCTGCCTTGGGTACTCCTTCAAAAACTTCGAGGAAGGTATGGGTATCCAGCGACTTCAGATCGGAGGAAGTCGAGTTACCGAAAAGGATGGAACTCGCCCTGACGGCATTTTCGAGATCATCCCTGGAATGGACCATGACCGTGACTTCCTCAGCAAGTCGTTTTTGCAACAGCCTCAGGTGAGGGGCTTTCCTGTGCTCTTCCACCAGTTTTTCGATCTCGTCCCTGGAAAGGAACGTAAAGATCTTGATGTATTTCTCGGCATCCTCATCGGAGGTATTGATCCAATACTGATAAAATTTATAAGGAGAGGTTCTGTGGGCATCAAGCCAGATATTTCCTCCTTCGGTTTTGCCAAATTTGCTGCCATCTGCTTTGGTGATCAGAGGGCAGGTGAGAGCATAGCCTTTTCCTCCCCCGATGCGTCTGATCAGTTCAGTCCCTGTGGTGATATTGCCCCACTGATCGCTTCCCCCCATCTGAAGGGTGCAGTTGTGGTGCTGGTAGAGGTAGAGGAAGTCGTAACCCTGCACCAACTGGTAGGTAAATTCAGTGAATGACATGCCTTCTTTAGCCTCTGCATCGAGCCGTTTCTTCACCGAATCCTTAGCCATCATGTAGTTTACGGTGATATGCTTCCCTACGTCCCTTATAAAATCCAGGAAGGTAAAATCCTTCATCCAGTCGTAATTGTTAACCAGGACCGCACTGTTTTCAGCATTGGAATCGAAATCGAGAAAACGGGACAATTGCTCCCTGATCGCTTCCTGATTCAGCCTCAGGGTAGTCTCATCGAGGAGGTTTCGTTCGGTTGATTTCCCGGAGGGATCCCCGATCATTCCCGTAGCCCCGCCGATGAGCGCATAGGGCTTGTGACCGGCCAACTGGAAGTGTTTCAGCATCATGACTCCCACCAAATGTCCGATGTGAAGGGAGTCTGCCGTAGGGTCTATGCCCACATAGGCAGCCTGCATTCCGGAAAGAAGGTGTTCTTCTGTTCCTGGCATGACATCGTGCAGCATGCCCCTCCATTTCAACTCTGCAACAAAGTTTGATCTCATCGGATAACCGTTTTTAAAGAATGGTGCAAAGATAACAGAAATCCGTGTGTGCCAAACCTGTGCTTTTTTTAATAAATCGGGGGGATTTGACTACTTTAGACCCATGGTTCTAGTTACGGGAGGCACGGGTTTATTGGGGTCACATCTTTTACTCACCTTAGTTCGCAATAACGAGGTGGTGAGGGCTACCTACCGAACCGAATCATCATTGGATGAAACCAGATCCCTCTTTGAATATTATTCCAGGGACGGGGAGTTGCTCTTTGAAAAGATCCAATGGGTCAGGGCCAATATCACAGACATACCCTCACTGGAATCTGCCTTTGAAGGCATCACCCGAGTCTACCATGCAGCCGCCATGATCTCCTTTAACCCGGCGGCCTGGGAAGCTTTGAAAAAAACCAACGTGGAGGGTACGGCCAATATCGTGAACCTCTCCCTGGCACATGGGGTGGAAAAACTCTGTTACGCTAGTTCTATCGCGGCTGTCGGGAAGGGGATACAGCAGGAAATCGTGACAGAGGAAAACGAATGGGCAGAGACAGAATCGAGTGTCTATGCCCTGTCCAAACACCTGGCTGAGATGGAGGTCTGGAGGGGGTCCCAGGAAGGACTTGATGTGGTCATGGTGAACCCGGGTGTGATCCTCGGTGCCGGCAACTGGAACCAGGGCAGTCTGAGGTTCTTTAAAAACACAGCTCGTGGGATGAAGCGTTATTTTCCCGGAGGTACGGGCTTTGTCGATGTGATGGACGTGGTTCATTGTATGTACCATCTCATGCAATCGGAAGTTCGGAACGAGAGATTTATTACTGTTGGCGAAAATATCTCGTACGAGGAGTTTCTTGGCTCTCTGAGCGAGGCTTTTGGAAAACCCCGTCCAGAAAAGGAGATCCCATTATGGGTATTGGAACTGGGGTGGAGGTTAGATTGGTTCAGCCATCACTTCCTGAGGACTAAAAGACGTCTTACTCGTGACACTGTCCATTCCCTGAAAAATCCACGCCTGTATTCCTCCCAAAAAATTAAAGACACCCTGGGTTTTGAATTCACCGATCTAAGGGAAAGTATATACCGTTATTGCGAATATTTCCGCAAGACCTACCCTTCTGCCTTCTTCTAATCCTCCTCAACAGCCAGGGAATCCTTAATCTGCCTGCTTCTTGAGATCAGGCTGTCGTTGCGTCTCTGCCGCTCTTCTTCAAATGCGGTCCTTTCCTTATCGAGTCGGGCTGCCACTTCTTTGTAGATCGCCTCGTATACCAGGGGCTGAGATGCGTAATACACATCGCTTTTCACAAACTGAAGGCTGTCTACCCCATATTGATGGAAGAGAAAATCGGTAGGGTTTTCAAAGTGTTTCTCCAGGATAGCCCTGTTTGTGCTTTTGGCGGAATTCAGCAGAGCCATCTCGTAGATGAGTTCAGTCATGGTCTCCCTCGGGATAAGGTCTTCAGGTTTTTTAATAACCTCTTCGGCACAGGAATACACCAGTACAGATATGAGCGCATAGAAGATACTCTTTTTCATGGCCTGTTGAATGTTAAGCGTTTCGCTTTTCTTTCCTCTGAAATAGTTCCGTTGTCAAATGCCAGATGCCCGTTGACAAAGGTATGGGTTACCCTGGAGCGGAAACCTGTTCCCTCAAAGGGTGACCAGCCGCACTTATAAAGAATATTCTCTTTTCCCACCTGCCAGGGATCACTGGGATCCACCACAGTAAGATCAGCGTAGTACCCTTCTCTGAGATAGCCCCTCTCCTTTATCTGGAAAAGGATAGCAGGGTTATGGCACATTTTGGTGACCATCATTTCCACAGAGATCTTCCCATCCAGCATTTTTTCCATCATGGCGGGTAAGAGATGCTGAACGAGGGGGCCTCCTGAAGGAGCCTTCAAATATTTCTGGTCCTTTTCTTCCAGGGTGTGGGGGGCATGATCTGTGGCGATCACGTCTATTTTCCCGTCTAGTAGGGCCTCCCACAAAGCCTTCCGGTCCGATGCTTTTTTTACTGCCGGGTTCCATTTGATATGGGTACCCCTTGACTCGTAATCCTCATCAGAGAACCAGAGGTGGTGTAAGCACACCTCAGCTGTGATCTTCTTTTCCTCAAGCGGGATCTCATTGGTGAACAAACTCATCTCCTTCCCTGTAGAAAGGTGGAACACATGGAGGCGTGCGCCTGTTTTCTCAGCCAGGGCCACAGCCTTTGAAGAAGAAAGGTAGCAGGCTTCCTCACTTCGGATGAGCGGGTGGCATTTGATGGGGATGTCATCCCCGTATTTTTCCCTGTACCTCTCCAGATTCTCCCTGATGGTGGTCTCATCCTCGCAGTGGGCCGAAATGACCATTTCCGTATTGCTGAAGATCTGTTCAAGGACCACCTCGTCATCTACCAGCATATTTCCCGTAGAAGATCCCAGGAAAAGTTTTACCCCGGAGCAGGCATTGCGGTCGAGCTTCTTCAATTCTTCCAGGTTGTCATTGGTTCCGCCGAAAAGGAAGGAATAGTTGGCAAAGGACGACCTGGCTCCCATCCGGAATTTCTCCTCCAGTTTCTCAATGGTGGTGGTCTGAGGGACCGTGTTGGGTTGTTCCATATAAGTGGTGATCCCCCCGGCCAGTGCCGCCCGGCTTTCTGAATAAATGTCCCCTTTATGGGTAAGGCCCGGCTCCCGAAAATGGACCTGATCGTCAATGATTCCCGGCATTAGATACTTGCCATCAATATCGATTACCCTCGCCGTCGGGGAAGAAAGGGAAGGTCCTATTCTCAGGATCCTCTCCCCTTCCACCTGGAGGTCTCCCTCTGTGATCGTGCCTTCATTTACTATTCTTGCATTTTTTATGATCGTACTACTCATACCTAAAAACCATTTCTTTTGAATAGACTCCGTATCCGCATACTGATCACCCCAAATACGGCCTCCCAGATGATGGAGGTGCTCATTTTGGATTTTCCCTTTTCCCGGTCCGTGAATATGATGGAAACTTCCTCTATCCTGAACTTTTTAAGGTACGCCCGGTATTTCATCTCGATCTGAAAGGCATACCCTATGAATTTTACCGAATCGAGGTCGAGTGTTTCCAGCACCTCCCTCCTGTAACAGACAAAGCCGGCCGTTGGGTCGTGTACCTTCATCCCGGTGATCAGTTTTACGTAGAAGGAAGCACCATAGGAAAGGAGGATCCTGTATAGGGGCCAGTTGACCACATTTACCCCTTTTTTATACCTGGATCCCACCACTACATCGGCCCCATTGACACAAGCTCTGTATAATCTCGGAAGATCTGAGGGTCTGTGGGAGAAATCGGCATCCATCTCAAAGATATACCGGTACTCTCTTTCAAGAGCCCATTTAAAGCCGTGGATATATGCCGTCCCCAGTCCTGATTTCTCTTTCCTTTCCTCCAGGAAAAGCCTTTCCGGGAATTTCTTCTGCAATTCCTTTACTGCCGCCCCTGTTCCGTCCGGAGAATTATCATCAACTACCAGGACATCAAAATCCTTAGGCAGGTCGAAAACGGCTTTCACGATCGCCTTGATATTCTCAATCTCATTGTACGAGGGGATGATTACTAAACTGTCCGTCATCAGTAGCGGTGGATTATGGCAAAAATAAAGCTTTCACCCGACTGTAATTGAATGATGGTGAATTTTCTTGGCAGATGAGGTAAAGAGTAAGGTGTGATTATTTGTAATTTTGGCCCGAAGCAGTAACAGCATGAGAAACCAATTCCCTAAGATCTTCCTGTATTTCCTAGGCTTTTTCCTTCTCCTGAACCTCATACAGGCTACTGCTACACAACTGATCTTTGACGAAGCCTATTACTGGTATTATGCAAAAGATCTCAGCTGGGGATATTTTGACCACCCTCCCATGGTGGCTTTCCTTATCGCCCTGAGCAAGGTCTTTTTTGAAGGCGAACTCGGGGTTCGGCTGATGAGTTGTATCCTTGGAATAGGGACCATGACTGTGATCTGGCTATTGATCGATACGCCAAAGAAAAAAGAATACATCCCTCATTTTTTTGTGTTGCTGGCCTCCATGCCCCTTTTACATGCCTATGGATTCCTAACCCTGCCGGACACACCCCTGCTTTTTTTTACGGCCCTGTTCTTTCTCACGTACCGGAATTTTTTGGGTGCGCCCGGAGTCGGGAATGCCCTCTTACTGGGCCTGGTCATGGCCGCTCTGATGTACAGCAAGTACCACGCCTTCCTGGTCATTTTCTTTGTTATACTCTCGAACCCCCGCCTGATCAGGGATCGCTTTGCATGGCTGGCCGTTCTGGTTTCACTCCTGGCCTATAGCCCTCATCTCTGGTGGCTCTACGATAATCGCTTTGTTTCCGTAAATTACCATCTGTTCGAAAGGCCCAACAGGCCTTATGAATTCTTTGATTTTACACTGGGTTACTTCCTCAATCTCATCGCGGTCTTCGGACTCACCTTTTTCTGGATCTACAAGGCTGCTTTTAAAACACCTGCAAAGGACCTGCTGACGAGGGCCCTGCTCTTTGTCAGCTTTGGGATATTGCTCTTCTTTTTTATTTCCAGCTTTCAGAGACGGGTACAGACCCAATGGATCATTGTTATCTGTATCCCCATGGCAGTGCTGGCGTACAGGTATATGCTGGAACACGAAGGTGTACGGAAGTGGATCTTCAGAATGGGGCTGGTGAACATCGGTATCCTGATGTTTCTGAGGATCGGCCTTGTTTTCGAACCTCTGTTTCCGGTAGTTTATGAGACCCATGGAAACCGTACATGGGTTCAAAAAATCACTTCACAGGCTGGGGAAATCCCGGTGGTCTTTGAGAACTCATACCGAATGGCCCCTATGTTTGAATTCTACTCCGGAAATCCATCTTTTTCCCTGAACAACGCCTGGTACCGGGAAAACCAGTATTCCATCGATTCATCCGAAGCCCGGGTGAGAAACAGACGCGTACTCTATGTATCGAGATATTTGCCAAAAGGAGACATCTCCTTTACCATGCCGGACAGCACTCTGTTTTATGGAATTTATATAGATCCGTTCAGGTCATATAGAAAACTTCGGACAGAAATTGTCAACATTCCGAAAACAACAGGGGGAAGCCGTTTCTCATTTGAGTTGAGGAATCCATACGACTTTGAGGTCCCCCTGGCGGAATTACAATTCGGACTGGCATTGCTGGACGGGTATAAACAGATCCAAAAGGTTATCCCTGTAGAAGTCATATCAGAAGAGCATCAAACCCTTATTCCCCCAGGTGAAAGTATCAGTATGCATGCCCTGTTCCCAAAAGAGCCTTTGGATAATGCTACTTTCATTAAGGTGGTCATTTCTGAAAATGGATTGAGATGGGGGCTTAACGGAAAGAGAAAAGAGTTAGAATAATGGAACCCGTACTCAGGCAGATCGGTCAAACGGATTGGATCACGGTGATCATCTTCACGAGTGCCGTATTTCTGGTCCTTGCAAAGGCGCTCTTTTACACCCGTTTCATGAATTTTATCATTCTCCCTTTCAACAGCAAATACGTCTTTCTCTATAACAAAAAGGACAAGTTGCTCAACTGGTTTAATTTGTTCTTGGGGATCTTTGCCCTGCTCAATTTTTCTCTTTTCATCTATTTTGGCATTGATCTATATCGACCGGAAGGGATGATCTCGTCCCTGCTGCTTTACGGGATTATCCTGATCTTCCTTTTCCTGTTCCTGCTTGCGAAAATACTTACACAGCTGGGCGGTGGCACGATCTTCAATTCTCACTCGGTAATTTCAGAAATCCTTTTC
This sequence comes from Muriicola marianensis, assembly GCF_014638095.1. Lineage (GTDB taxonomy): Bacteria > Bacteroidota > Bacteroidia > Flavobacteriales > Flavobacteriaceae > Muriicola > Muriicola marianensis. Next base: position 2,124,354 of record NZ_BMFH01000001.1, on the reverse strand, counting down.
AAGAAGATCACCTATCTCAACTACAGCGGGTTAGTTATTTTCTTGATGAATCTTTTGCTGGCCTTCGTATTCATAGGGTCTAAGCAGATTTATTTCCTCGGAGGAACCCTTGCGGGCATCATCTTTGTCATCGGTTGGGCAACCATTATTAAAACGCATCTTAAGTTCGTAGCTTCTTACTTTTTCTATTTTATTTTGTACCTTTGCGCACTTGAAATTGCCCCTTTGATCATTATTCTGAACACACTAAATGTTTGATGTCTATGAAAGTCAAAACGATTTTAGTATCCCAGCCTGAACCTAAAATGGAAAACTCTCCATACCTGCGGCTTATCGAGAAGGAACACGTTCGGGTAGATTTCAGGCCTTTTATTCACGTAGAAGGCGTAGATGCAAAATCGGTAAGGCAACAGAAGATAGACCTCAAGGATTTCACCGCCATCATCCTGACCAGCCGTAATTCGGTAGACCATTTTTTCCGCATCGCAGAGGAAATGAGGTTCAAGGTGCCGGATACCATGAAATACTTCTGCCAGTCTGAGGCCGTGGCCTTTTACCTTCAGAAGTATGTTGTGTACAGAAAAAGGAAGATCTATGTAGGTAAGAGGAACTTTGTGGACCTACAGCCATTGTTCAAGAAATACAAGGACGAGAAATTCCTTCTCCCTTCCTCCGACGTCCTGAAATCCATAGTACCGGATACTCTCAACGAATTAAAACTCAACTGGACAAGGGGCATATTCTACAAAACGGTAATAAGCGACCTTTCTGACCTGAGGGACGTGTATTACGATGTGCTGGTTTTCTTCAGTCCTTCCGGTATTGAATCCCTGCTCAAGAACTTCCCTGATTTTGAGCAGAACAATACCAGAATTGCCGTGTTTGGAAACTCAACGATTCAGGCTGCCACCGAAGCGGGACTCAGGATCGATATCCAGGCCCCCACACCTGAAACACCTTCCATGACCATGGCGCTCCAGAAATACATTACCAGCGTAAACAAGAAATAAAGCTGAGGCCGGTTCCCGGACCTTTTTACCCTTTTACACTATTTTAAAAAGCATATCGCTGGGGCCCTCCCCTGCGTATCTCTTCACTGGCATAGCTCTCGAACTTCTTGAAATTCTCTCGAAAAGCATTGGATAGTTTAAAAGCCGTCTTATAATAGGCTTCGTCGTTGTTCCAGGTTGCTCTCGGACTCAACACGCTGGTCGGTACTCCCGGGCAGATTCTGGGCTGTGCCACCCCGAACACCGAATGGATGTGGTAAGTGTCATAGGTATAAAGGCCTAATTCGCCGCTGAGAGCGGCATGGATCATGGCCCGGGTATATTTGAGTTTCATCCGAGTCCCCACGCCGTAAGGTCCACCGGTCCATCCCGTATTCACCAGCCAGACGTTCACTCCGGATTCCTGCATCTTCCTGCTGAGCATCTCAGCGTATTTGGTGGGATGGAGTGGCATGAAAGGAGCTCCGAAGCAGGCCGAGAAAGAAGGGATGGGTTCCACGACTCCGGCCTCCGTTCCGGCTACCTTGGCCGTATATCCGGAAATGAAATGGTAGGCAGCCTGACTCGGGGTGAGTTTGCTAATGGGAGGAAGTACCCCGAAAGCATCCGCAGTCAGAAAAAATATATTTTTTGGATTCTTACCGATGGAGGGCTGCTGCGTATTTTCGATGTGATGGAGAGGATAGCTTACCCTTGTATTCTGAGTAATACTGGTATCTCCAAAGTCGACATGCCCGTCCTCGTCCATGATGACATTTTCCAGAATGGCTCCCTTTTTTATAGCGTGGTAGATCTCCGGTTCGCTTTCTTCGGAAAGGTTGATCACCTTAGCATAGCATCCCCCTTCAAAATTGAAGATGGTGTTCTCTTTTGTCCATCCGTGTTCATCATCTCCAATCAGTCTCCGATTGGGATCTGTGGAAAGGGTCGTCTTACCCGTTCCGGAAAGTCCGAAGAAAATGGCTGTGTCTCCCTCTGCACCCACATTGGCAGAACAATGCATGGGCAGGGTGTTCTGAAATACAGGTAAGAGGAAATTCAGGGCTGAAAAAATACCTTTTTTGATCTCACCGGTATATCCTGTACCTCCTATCAATGCGATCTTGCGGGTAAAGTTCAGGATGGCGAAATTGTGCTGCCTAGTCCCTGCTGTGGCTGCATCGGCCTTAAAGCCGGGAGCATTGACCACAAGCCAGTCTGCGGCAAAATTTTCCAGCTCTGCTTCAGAAGGCCGGATAAACATATTATATGCGAACAGGTTCGACCAGGGGTATTCATTGATCACCCGTATCCCTAGCTGATAATCCTTGTCAGCACATGCAAAGCAATCACGTACATAGACCTCTTTGTCAGAGAGGTAGGCAGTGACCTGGTCATAGAGTGCATCGAATTGCTCAGGGTCGAATGGTTTATTGACGGGCCCCCACCATACCTTATCCTCTGTAATAGCATCTTTGACGATAAACCGGTCCTGAGGAGCACGTCCTGTGAACTCTCCTGTATTAACTGCCAATGCGCCGGAAGAAGCCTCGCGACCCATGCCTTTGTTCAGGGTTTCCTGATGGAGCTGATCGGGATCCCACTGATAGTGAACACGTTTGCTTTTAATGCCATAGGCAGCTAACGAAATCGATTTCGTAAATGGTTTGGAGGTTGCCATGAAAAGTAGTTTTTGTGGCACAAAACTAGAAAAAATTTAAGGGACGCAACAGGATTTCAGGCATAGTTTAGTCGAAATACTTAAAAATGCGATATCCCAGTATCGTCCATCCCAGAATCAGGAAAAATCCCCCTAAAGGAGTGAGTAAAGCGATCCCTTTAAAGGGGACAGATGTAAGGCTGTCCGTAGCCAACAGGTAGATCGAAAAAGAGAACAGTATGATGCCCAAAGTCAGAGATACAAAGATCCATTTCTTGTCTTTTTCACGGATGACGGAGGTAGAACCCAGCCATAGGAGGAGGAGAGCATGGTACATCTGATATCGCACCCCCGTCTCATAGCTTTCCAGGGAAGGGCCGCTTAGGAGGTCTTCGAGTCCGTGCGCCCCGAAAGCCCCCAGGATCACCGACAAAAGACCAAATACAACGCCTGTCAACATAATTCTCCTGTTCATAACTTAACTCCTTTAAATTCTTAAACACGTTTCTTATTGATACCTTAGTGCCGTCGTTTTTCAAAGGTAATCAATACGCATGAGCCGGAACATACTGATATTCGGAGCAGGAAAATCCACTTCCTATCTCCTCGATTATTTTATAGAAAAATCAGGATCTGAAGCGCTACAACTCACTATTGCAGATCTGCATACAGACCACCTCCCAGCCCATATTCAGAATCACAATGCTGTCAGCCTCTCCAGGCTGGATATCACGGATGCCGAAGCGAGGAAGAAAGCAGTGTCCGGAGCAGATATAGTTGTTTCCATGCTACCAGCACGATTGCACCACCTGGTCGCCAGGGATTGCCTCGACCTGAAAAAAAACCTGGTGACCGCCTCCTATGTTAGCAAGGAAATGGAGGAGATGAAGGAGGAAGTGAAGAAAAGCGGACTCATCTTTATGAATGAAATAGGCCTGGATCCGGGGATAGACCATATGAGCGCCATGCAGATCATTGACGATATCCGGGGGCGGGGAGGGAATATGCTTCTTTTTGAATCCTTTACAGGCGGACTGGTCGCTCCCGAAAGTGATACGAACCAGTGGAATTATAAATTCACCTGGAACCCGAGGAACGTAGTCCTGGCCGGACAGGGGGGAGCTGCAAAATTCATCCAGGAAGGCACCTATAAATACATCCCATACCACAAACTGTTCAGGCGGACAGAATTCATGGAGATCCCCGGTTATGGCATCTTTGAAGCATACGCCAACCGCGATTCCCTCAATTACCGGGAAGCCTATGGCCTGCAGAAGGCACTGACCCTCTACAGAGGTACCATGAGGCGCGTAGGTTTTTCCAAGGCGTGGAACATGTTCGTACAGCTCGGGATGACAGATGACAGCTATACGGTTGAAAATTCGGAGAAGATGTCTTACCGGGAGTTTACCAACCTCTTCCTTCCGTATTCGCCTACGGATTCCGTTGAACTCAAACTGAGACATTACCTGAAGATAGACCAGGACGATATCATGTGGAGCAAACTGCTGGAGCTCGACATCTTTAACCCGAAAAAGATCATTGGCCTGAAAAATGCCACCCCGGCCCAAATGCTTCAGAAGATCCTGGAAGACAAATGGACCTTGGGTGAAGACGACAAGGACATGATCGTGATGTACCATAAGTTCGGGTATGAGCTAAACGGTAAGAAAAAACAGATCGACGCCAACATGGTGGTCCTTGGTGAGAACAGGACACATACCGCAATGGCAAAAACAGTGGGGTTACCGGTTGCGATGGCTACCCTGCTCATTTTGAACAATAAGATCACTACACCCGGAGTGCGCATTCCGATAAGCAAGGAAGTATACGAACCCATCCTCAGAGAACTGAAGGGCTATGGGGTTGAATTCAGGGAATACGAGGTTCCCTACCTCGGGTATAATCCAGATTCCGTAGCAGGTTAGATATTGTAAGGAGAATTGGTATATTTAACAGAACTTCAAAATTAAAATATGCCCGCTTCAAACGATAAGGTCAAAATAGACGGGATCGACAAAAAAATCCTTAGATATTTAATGGAGGATGCGAGGAAGCCCATCCTCGAGATAGCCAGGAATATAGGGATCTCAGGTGCCGCCATTCATCAGCGGCTGAGGAAACTGGAAAAATCCGGGCTTATTGCAGGTTCCAAGTTTATGATCAATCCAAAAATCCTCGGGTATACGACCATGGCCTACATTGGAATTTTTCTCGATAAGGCGATGAGCAACCCAACCGCGGTAAAAGCCCTTGAAAAGATTCCTGAAGTGCTGGAATGTCATTACACAACGGGGAACTGGTCTATCCTGATCAAAGTGTTGTGCAAGGACAACGAACATCTCATGTACGTGCTCAACAAACAAATTCAGCAGATCGAAGGAGTATCAAGGACTGAGACATTCATCTCCCTCAACCAGCAGATAGATCGCCAGATCACCATATAAAAACCCGGAAGAATAAATTCTCCCGGGTTTCTTTTTCTATTGCATTCTAGTTTAGTCCCTGCTTCCAAAAACCTGGAATCCCCAGTACACCAAAGTGGCAAGGGCACCGATGGCTGCAACCAGGTAGGTCCTCGCAGCCCATTTCAGGGCATCCTCAGAACCTTTGTACTCCTCCGGAGTTACCATATTTCTGCTCTTGAGCCAGGCCAGGGCACGGTTACTGGCATCGTACTCCACCGGAAGGGTAATAAAGCTGAACAGGGTGGCCAGCCCCATCATAACGAGTCCGGCAACGGCGACATAAAATCCAAGTCCGGACCCGGAAGCTGCCCCCAATACAATTCCTCCCAGTACAACCCAGGTAGACAGACCCGAGGTCACACTGACCACCGGGACGAGTCTTGAACGCATCGTCAACCATTCATAGGCCTTGGCGTGTTGTACAGCATGCCCGCACTCGTGGGCTGCCACGGCTGCCGCAGCGGCATTTCTCTGGCTGTATACTCCCTCACTGAGATTGACCGTTTTGTTGACAGGATTGTAGTGGTCTGTCAGCATTCCGGCGGTAGAGATCACTTTCACATCCCTTATGCCATGGTCTGACAGCATTTTCTCGGCGATCTCCGCCCCACTCATACCATTTCGCAAGTGTACCTTGGAATAGTGCTTGAATTTACTTTTGAGTTTACTGCTCACCAGCCAGCTCACCAGGGCTATGGCTCCCAACAGTATATAATAGATCATCATATGTTTCAAAATTTAGATTAAATGTACGAAGATCATAGCAAAAACCCCGCCAATTATAGCGGGGTCTGCTTTACTGACAAAATGTACATATCTAGGCAAAGGCAGGTTCCAAAGTAAAGGCCTCTGCGATCTCTTTATAGGCAATCTCACCTTCTATGATATTCAAGCCCTTATGCAGGGCAAGGCTTTCCTCGCAGGCCTTGTACCAGCCTTTGTTTGCAAGTTCCAGCACATAGGGCAGGGTCACATTGGTCAGCGCCATGGTTGAAGTGTAAGGCACGGCTCCGGGCATATTGGCCACTGAATAATGCACCACATCGTCAATGATATAGATGGGGTCTTCGTGTGTGGTGGGCCTGGTGGTTTCAACACACCCCCCCTGGTCTACGGCGACGTCTACGATGACCGTGCCCGGACGCATCGTCCTTAGCATGTCGCGGGTGATCAGATTGGGAGCTTTTGCCCCTTTGAGAAGTACGCCCCCAACGATGAGGTCATGGGTCTGAATGTGCTTTCTGATGTTGAATTCATTGGAGTATTCGGTAACTACATGGCTGGGCATCACATCATTGATATACCGTAGCCTTTTCATATTGATATCGAGAATAGTAACGTGTGCTCCCAGGCCGGCTGCCATTTTAGCAGCCTGTGTTCCTACTACCCCGGCGCCGAGGACCAGTACTTTTCCCGGGGCCACACCGGGGACTCCGCCCAGCAATACTCCTCTCCCTTTTTTGGGTTTCTCAAGGTATTTAGCTCCCTGCTGAATTGCCATCCTGCCGGCCACCTCAGACATGGGTGTCAAAAGAGGAAGGGTACCGTCGCTGTCTTCAACTGTCTCATAGGCGATGCAGATGGCACCGCTCTTCAGCATAGCCCTGGTCAGGGCTTCGCTGGACGCAAAGTGGAAATAGGTAAAGATCACCTGACCCTGCCTTACCAGGTCGTATTCCTGCTCGACAGGCTCCTTGACCTTCACGATCATGTCGCTGAGTTCGTAAACCTCACCAATGGACTGTAGGATGGCGGCACCCGCTTCTACATAATCCTCATCAAAAAATCCACTTCCTTCGCCGGCAGTGGATTGCACATAAACCTTGTGGTGGTTCTTCACCAGTTCAAAGACCCCTGCGGGGGTCATACCCACACGGCTTTCGTTGTTCTTGATCTCTTTAGGTACCCCGATTATCATAATAGAATTGTTTTGTTCGTTCCTCAAAAATGAAATTATATATCGTCTCGAGGAAAAAAAATCGATGAAATGCAGGGGTATGACTCCTAAAAAGTCATTTATTTTATATTATACCCCTATTTTTTAGGGGGTCTTCTCCAAAATATATATATTATTTTAAAGTAAATGTAAATATAAAGGGGGGAGTGAGTCTATACAACAATATTTACAATCTTCCCGGGAACGACAATTACCTTGCGTGCGGATTTACCTCCGAGTTGCGATTGGGTTTTTTCATCGCCCAGCACCCTTTTCTCTATCTCCTCTTTGCTCAGATCAAGCGGAAGGGTAAGGGTAAAACGCATCTTCCCGTTGAAGGAGATAGGGTATTCCTTCTGATCTTCCACGAGGAATTTCTCGTCGAATTCAGGGAATTCTGCATGGCTGACGGAAGTATTGTGACCGGCCTTCGACCAAAGTTCCTCAGCTATGTGCGGCGCATAAGGCGAGATCAGTACGATAAGAGGTTCCAGGATCCCACGCGCATGGCATTTCTGAGATGACAGTTCATTGACACAGATCATAAAAGTGGATACAGAGGTATTGAAGGAGAAGTCCTCTATGTCTTCCGTTACTTTTTTAATGGTCTTGTGGAGGGTTTTAAGTGCCTGTTGGTCAGGTTCATTCTCAGAGAGATAAAAAGACCCATGCTCCCCGGAATGATATAATCTCCACAACTTCTTGAGGAAGGCAAATACACCTGTAATCCCCGCCGTATTCCAGGGTTTGGATTGTTCCAGCGGACCAAGGAACATCTCGTAGAGTCTGAGAGCATCCGCTCCGTATTCTTCGCAAATGGCGTCCGGGTTAACTACATTATACTTGGATTTGGACATTTTTTCCACTTCCCTTCCCACCTGGAATACTCCTTTTTCCTTAACAAACTCTGCATCCTTGAATTCAGGACGCCATTCCCTGAAACCTTCTACATCGAGTTCATCCGAGGCGTTTACCAGAGACACATCGGCATGGATGGGATCTACCTTTTTGCCTTCTGTCAAGCCCCTGGACAGGAACCGGTTCGTCCCTTCTTCCCGGTATACAAAAGCGCTTGTCCCAAGGATCATTCCCTGATTGATCAGTTTCTTGGCGTATTCGTCCTTTACCACCCACCCTTTGTCGTACATGAACTTCTGCCAGAACCTCGAGTAGAGCAAATGCCCTGTGGCATGCTCTATCCCACCTATATACAGATCGACGTCCTGCCAGTACGAGATTGCTTCATTTGAGAAGATCGCCTCATCATTGAGGGGGTCCATATAGCGGTTAAAATACTGGGAGCTGCCCGCCCAGCCCGGCATGGTATTGAGTTCAAGAGGAAACACTTCCTTGTGATCGATCCGGTCATTGGAAACCACCTTGTTGGTTTTGGTATCCCAGGCCCAGTCGGTGGCATTCCCCAGCGGTGGTTCTCCGGTCTCTGTGGGAAGGTATTTCTCTACCTCAGGCAAAGTCAGCGGAAGGTGCTTTGCGTCTATCATTTTAGGTATCCCGTTCACGTAGTACACGGGGAAAGGTTCACCCCAGTATCGCTGCCTGCTGAATACGGCATCCCTCAGCCTGTAGTTCACCTTGCCTTTCCCGATCCCCTTCTCTTCCAGAGCCTTGATGATGGCAGCAGTGGCCTTCTTATAAGAGAGTCCGTTGAGAAAATCGGAGTTGGCAATAACCGTGTTTTCTTTGTCGGCAAACGCCTCTTCGGAAATATCCACCCCTTCGAATATATTCGGGATGGGGATGTTGAAATGCCTTGCAAAATCATAATCCCGCTGATCTCCGCAGGGGACGGACATAACAGCCCCTGTACCGTATCCCGCCAGGACGTAATCGCCTATCCACACAGGTACTTTTTCCCCACTGAAGGGGTGTTTTACATAGGCGCCTGTAAATACACCTGTAATGGTCTTGACATCTGCCATCCGGTCCCTTTCGGACCGTTTGGCGGAGGCCTCCACATATCTGTCTACCTCTGCTTTTTGCGCCTTGGTCGTGATCTTTTCTACCAGAGGGTGTTCAGGGGCAAGGGTCATAAAACTCACCCCGAAAAGCGTGTCAGGCCTGGTGGTGAAAACCTCGATAGGGTAAGAGGAGTTGTTCTCCTCCGTAGGTTCCGTATAAAAAGTGATGGAAGCTCCAACAGAACGACCGATCCAGTTTGTCTGTGCATCTTTCAGGGGCTGTGGCCAGTCGATAGTCTGAAGCCCATCCAGCAGTCGCTGGGCATAGGCGGTGATCCTCATGCTCCACTGGGTCATTTTTTTCCGAACCACGGGGTGACCCCCCCTCTCCGAGACCCCATTCACGATCTCGTCATTCGCAAGAACGGTCCCCAAGGCCGGGCACCAGTTCACTTCCGTATCGGCCAGGTAAGTGAGGCGATATTTTAAAAGGAAGCGCTCCCGCTCTTCTTCCTCCATGGCATTCCACTCACTTGCCGTGATCACAGGAGTATCATCGTCGCAGGCGGCCTTTATGTTTTTGTTACCTTCCTTGCTGAGCCTTTCGATTAGAACAGAGACATCCTCTGCCCTATCAGCCTCCTGGTCGTACCAGGAATTAAACAATTGGATAAAGATCCATTGCGTCCATTTGTAGTAGGCCGGGTCTGAGGTGCGCACCTCCCGGCTCCAGTCGAAAGAAAAACCCAGCTGGTCTAGCTGCTCCCGGTATCTTTTAATATTGGTTTCCGTAGTGATCGCCGGGTGCTGTCCTGTTTGAATCGCGTACTGTTCGGCAGGCAAACCAAAAGAATCATATCCCATGGGATGAAGGACATTGAACCCTTTGAGACGTTTAAATCGGGAATAGATATCGCTGGCGATATATCCCAGAGGGTGACCTACGTGCAACCCGGCACCAGAGGGATAGGGAAACATGTCAAGGACATAGAATTTTTCTTTTGCAGAGTTGTTCTCGGCTTTAAAGGTCTGGTTCTTGGCCCAGTATTCCTGCCATTTATCCTCAATCCTCCTGAAATCGTATTTCATCCTGATTCGTTCTCTAGCTATAGCGGCAAAAATAGGTGTAATCCCCGAAAGGGAAAAGCGCAGGACCACAACAATAATACGATTCCTCTCTTCGTTTCTGAACTGGAAGTTGAAATACGTATCTTCCTGATGGTACATGAAACAGTTCCGGCTCATATTAATCCTTGCCTTGTGTTGTATTCCCCATTTGGGGATAGCCCAGCTGGGATTTTGCCAGGGTAATTCTGGCTCTCCCATTTTTACTGAGGATTTTGGCACGGGAACCACCAACGGCCCGGCGTTACCTCCCGGGACCACTACCTACACCTATGTAAACGGGGCCCCGGATGACGGGAGCTATACGATTACGAGCAGTACTGCCGGTTATTTCGACTGGTTCAATATTCAGGACCATACCCCGGATGATGTCAGTGGAAAAGCGTTCATCGTGAATGCGAGTTTTACGCCGGGAGAATTTTATCGAAGGGCAATAACGGGACTATGTGAGAATACGTCCTATGAATTTTCGTCCTGGCTGTTAAATCTGCATCCTCGGACAGGGGTGGGATGTCCCAATAACGGAATTCCCATCAATGTAAAATTTGAGATTTGGGACAGTACGGATACGAATTTGCTGGCCTCGGGGGATACAGGCGACATCATGGATAAAATCGAGCCGGAATGGGAACAATATGCCCTGCTTTTCACCTCCCTTCCGGGTCAGACCTCCGTCATCCTCAAGATGATCAACAACAGCGGGGGAGGGTGCGGGAATGATCTGGCCATTGACGATATTGTTTTCAGATCCTGCGGTGATCTCGTAACGCTAACAGATACTCAAACCAGGACCTCAATAATCCAATGTGAGGATGATGGGCCTGTTCCCAGCCTTACCCTCACAGCTTCTCCGGATTTCAGTATTTTCGCCAGCCATTTTTATCAATGGCAGGAAAGTACCGATGGCTCGAGCTGGGCTGATATCCCCGGAGAGACCTCGGACACTTATACCACACCTGTGCTCACCACCGACCGGTATTACCGGGTGGTTGTTTCCGAGGATCTGATAAATATCTCCAACAACCTCTGTAATGTGAATTCAGAGGTTTTTGAGATCATATTTGTTCCAACCCCCAGACCCCCTTCCAATGTTGGGGACAGACAATTATGTGAGAATTTTGAATCCGCACAGCTGACCGTCAGGGTACCGCCGGGAGTCAGAGTCGATTGGTATGATGCCCCCGCAGGTGGAAATCTATTGGCATCCAACACCATCACCTATGAAACAGGAACCGCAGGTACCTACTATGCTGAGGCTGTATCGAACCAGGCTTATTGTCCCTCACCAAGCAGGACCGCTGTTACGCTAGAATTCTATCCCCTGCCCGAAGTGGCAGATGAGGACCTCACCTTCTGTGAAAATGAGGAGATTACCCTGGAAGCCGGTGTTTCCGGTGTCACCTACCTTTGGAACACAGGGGAGACTACCTCCTCGATCACGGTTTCTGATCCGGGGACCTATTCAGTTGAGGTAGAGGATCCCAGAGGGTGTTCCAATCTCAAAACGATCAGGTTAACACAAGTAGAAGGCCCTGTGATAAGCTCTATTGAATCTGAGAATGAAAATATTGCGATCAGCCTTGGCAACACCGGAACTTTTGCATATTCCCTCGATGGAATCAATTATCAGTTACAGCCTTTATTTGTGGACATTCCGGGTGGGTTATACACCATCTCAGTCAGAGCCAGTGAAGGATGTCCTCCTGTGCAAGAAGAATTTTTTCACCTGGCGGTGCCCAGGTTCTTCTCACCAAACGGGGATGGGATCAACGATTTTTTTGAAATCCCCGGAGTACAGGAGCTATCCGATTATGAGATCAGTGTGTTTGACAGGTATGGAAAATTGATCAAATCCACCTCAAGCGAACCACTGCGATGGGATGGAACCTACCAAAACAGGTTAATGCCATCCGGAGATTACTGGTATTCCGTAAGAATTGAAGATTTGTCAAAACAAGGTCATTTTTCCCTTGTGAGGTGAATGGAGGAACCTAAGCATTATTCTCTTTCCGTGTAAGTTGGTTGTCCATACTTTAGTATTTTTACAGCATTATATTTTTGTATGAGCACTTCCTTTGAGCGATATCAGAAGAGAAAACTGATTTCTTCCTACTTCTCCGTAGTTCTGAGCATCAGCCTGGTTCTATTCCTTCTCGGTGTCCTGGGGCTCCTTGTCCTGAATACCAAGAAACTGGCAGATCACTTCAAGGAGCAGATCACTCTTTCGGTCTTTTTAAAGGACAATGCCAAGCAGGTGGAAATTGACCAACTGCAAAAAAGCCTTGTCCTTGCACCTTATACAAAAAATGCCACCTATGTCTCCAAAGAAGAAGCCGCGGAACAGCACAGCGAGGAGATCGGCGAGAATTTTATCGAATTCCTGGGATACAACCCACTTAAGAATTCGATAGATGTTCAGCTCAACGCCGAGTTCGTCACCCCTGAGGAGATAGCCCAGATCGCGGAAGAACTTTCTGCGAAGGGTTATGTGGAAGAGGTCAGTTATGACAAACCACTGATCGCCCTGCTGACGGAAAACGTGAAGCGGGTCTCCTTTTGGATCCTTGTGGTATGCGGCATCTTTACCTTCATAGCGGTACTGCTTATCAATAGCTCGATCAGGTTGTCCATCTATTCAAAGCGATTTATCATCAAGACAATGCAAATGGTGGGAGCGACCAAATCCTTTATCCGATGGCCCTTTATCTGGACCAACGTGAAGCTCGGTATGCTCGGCGCCGTTCTCGCGCTTGTACTACTGGGGGGACTGCTCTACTATATGGACGTGAATTTTCCGGAACTGGAACTGCTGCAGGACACCTTGTTCCTCGGAGGCCTCTTCCTGGGGGTTTTTGTTCTCGGGGTGATCATCTCCCTGTTGAGTACCTTTTTTGCAACACAGCGATTCCTGAACCTGAGGACAGACGATTTATATTACTAACTTTGCGATCATGGGAAAAAAACCGAAAAAGGCTGGTGATACACCGCGCAAAGAATTCATCTTCCAGAAAAAGAACTATCTGTTCATGTTTGCTGGTATTGCATTGATTGCCCTGGGGTTTATTCTGATGAGTGGAGGAGGCAGTGACGACCCTCTCGTCTTCAGTACGGACATCTACAGTTTCAGGAGGATCAAACTCGCCCCAACCCTTGTCCTGATCGGCCTGGGGCTGGAGGTTTATGCCATCCTGTTGAATCCCCATAAGAAAGACTAATTGGAACTTATAGACGCCATCATCCTGGGTATCGTACAGGGTCTGACCGAATTTCTGCCGGTATCATCCAGCGGACATCTGGAACTGGGCAAAGCCATCCTGGGTGAGAATCAGTTGCCCCAGGACAGCCTCTTATTTACCGTTGTACTTCATTTTGCCACAGCCCTGAGTACCATCGTCGTGTTCAGAAAAGATGTCTTCGACATATTCAAAGGACTCTTTCAGTTTCAATGGAATGAAGAGACCCGGTTTTCTTCGAAGATCATCCTGTCTATGGTCCCGGCAGTTTTTATAGGGATCTTTTTTGAAAAAGAACTGGAAAGTCTCTTTGGGGATAATGTGATCCTTGTGGGTTTTATGCTGATCATCACGGCTCTTCTCCTCTACCTGGCAGACCGGGCCCGTGAAACGGAAAAAAGCGTAAATTTCCTGAATGCCTTTATTATTGGTATTTCACAAGCCATAGCGATCCTGCCCGGTATCTCCAGGAGCGGAGCGACCATTTCGACCTCCGTTTTATTGGGAATTGACAAAACCAGAGCAACCCGCTTTTCCTTTTTAATGGTAGTACCGCTGATCCTCGGGAAAATGACCCTTGATCTTTACCAGGGTGAGATCGATTTTCAGAGTGATCAGATCGTCCCGATCAGCGCGGGCTTCACGGCAGCCTTCCTCGCAGGGCTGGCGGCCTGCACCTGGATGATCCAATTGGTCCGGAAGAGCAAACTGCAGTACTTTGCCATCTACTGTTTCCTTGTAGGGCTGATATCAATCGCCGTCGGTTTCTGGAATTAACAGACTTTCAATCGTGAATTGGGGATCCTTATCAAAAGAAGATTATCTCAACGGACAGGTCATACTATTCGACAAACCCCTGGGCTGGTCCTCCTTCCAGGTGGTCAACTCCGCAAAATGGGCTCTCAGGAAGAAATTCGATCTGAAAAAGATCAAAGTTGGGCATGCGGGAACCCTGGATCCGCTTGCAACCGGCCTGCTGGTTGTTTGCACGGGGAAGTTTACCAAAAATATCCCCGGAATTCAGGACCAGAAAAAAGAGTACATGGGTACGATCACCCTGGGAGCCACCACCCCCTCATACGATCTGGAAACGGAGGTAGATCAAAGATTTTCAACTGATCATCTCACAAAGGATCAGGTACTACAAGCCACAAAGTCATTTACCGGAAAGATCTACCAGAAACCCCCTGTCTTTTCCGCCATAAAAAAAGAAGGCAAAAGGTTATATGAATACGCACGAAAAGGCAAAGAGGTGGAGGTAAATGCCAGGGAGATAGAGATCTATGAATTCGAGATCACCTCCGTAGAGATGCCGGAAGTTCATTTTCGGGTGGTGTGCGGTAAGGGCACTTATATTCGCTCCCTGGCGCATGATTTCGGCCAGAAACTCAACTCAGGTGGTCATCTTTCAGCCCTCAGAAGAACCAAAATAGGGTCTTTTTCCGTAGATAATGCTATAACGCCAGAGGTATTCAAAAAGCTGATAATTGCTGAATAGTCGGCACTTTATCGTAATTTAAGGCGTTATGAGAAGTGGTCATGGCTAAATTTCTCAAATACTTCGATTGGATCAAGGACCTGAGCAGGAACCAGCTTTCGTTCATAATCACCTTTTTTTCCTTGTCCATCATGGTCCTGCTGCTCTTTAATCTTCACCTGGGTGCTGAAGAGCAGGATGAGTATGTCATCGAATTGAGCCTGGCAGACGAAGAACTGGTGGAATTGCTTGAACAGGAGGAGAAGAAGGCCGAAGAGTTGGACAATCAGGACCTGGAGAAGACCAACCGCGCCATGAATGAGACGGCAAAACCCAGTATAGGTGCACCGGAACCCCTGAAAACCCTGGAGGAACTGCTGGAGGAACAGCAAATGAATGCAGATGACAGCCCTGACGACCTGTTGCAGGATGATGAAGCCTACAGGGCCTCTCTAAAGGAATTGGCCAAGATCCGGGAAGAACGCAAACAACAGTTAGGTGAGAAGGAGGCAGACAAAAAGGAGTACACCGATAACCTGATCAATAAAAGGACTAGGATCTCTTATTCCCTGGTAGATCGGACATCCTATGATCTTCCCCCGCCCATTTATACCTGCCTGGAAGGAGGGAAGGTAGTCATCAATATCAAGGTAGACCGATTGGGGTATGTAACGGAAGTGGATTTCAATGCGACGAGTTCCAGCACAGACAACGGCTGCCTTGTTGAGAATGCCCTGAAATACGCTGCACAGGCCCGGTTCAGTCCGGGTTCGAAACAGATTCAGCTAGGAACGATCACCTACCTCTTTCAAAGTAAGTAGTTCCACCAAGTCCAGGAGTACGTCCTTCCCTTTGTCCGCATTGAACCAATGCTGCAATTCCTCTTTAAATTCGGCTGTCAGAACACCGTGTTCTGCCTTGTAAGCAGCGGCGATCTCTGCTGCCTTTGTCGGTAACGGGCCCCATGTAGAGATAGCTTTGTAATCCTGATCCAAAACGACCAGCTTGGGAATGGACTGCTTCCCATCTGTGAGAAAGAGATCCATGACCTCCGGAGAATCGCTTCTCAGAATGATCCTGAGTGCTATATTTTCATTTTCCTCTGCGATTTTGTTCATCACAGGAAGGCTGGGAGCGGCGTCTCCGCACCAGCTTTCAGTGATTACCAGCCAGTAGACTTTCTGATCAAAATGCTTTATAATATCTAAATGGTCATCGGGGATCCTGAGCGTCTTGTCCCAGCGCTTCATCCTCCTGTCATTGAGAGTAGTGTAATTCTTATAAGCCTCTGATTGCTCCGGCCCCGTTGTTCCATTATTCTTTGCCAGTTCTGATACGAGTTCCCTGAATTCCCGGTAACTCATGGCCGAGTCAATTGCATCTTTCAACAGTTCCTGATGGTATTTCGGTTTTCTTACATCCATATCGATATTAGATCCGTTAGTGAATTTCCTGATCCCTACTCTGTAGTAAAAAGTCGTGCATCCTTACACCTGACCAATTGCGAATGCAGGTCAGATCCCTTCCGGGTTGATCGCCAGGCTTTGGAAGAGTTTGGCTTTGGCCTTAAAGAATTTGTTCTGCAATTCATTTTGTTTAAGGCGGGCATCTATCAGTTTGCTTTCCCTGCTGTTGATCAGGAAAAGGGAACTCTCCCCAAAACTGAATTTGCGCTCCTCCCCGTCTAGTAGGGTGCGGTAATTGTCAACGATATCGTATACCAGCCGGTTTTGCTCCTGGAAGGAATCCAGCTCATTATAGATCGCGACCACCTTGTTTACAATGGTGATGGAGGCGTTGGCGTATTCAAATTCTGCATCCCTCAACTTGTATTTGGCCAGCCTCAGCTCCCCCCTTTCTTTCCTGAGGAACAGAGGCAAACTGATGTTCAGGCCTCCTTTGTAGTTTTGATCCTCAAAGGAATTGAGGAACTCCGGTGTCTCGGTCAGAAAATTGTACTCCAGATCGATCTGGGGCAACAACTGATTGGTCTTCAATCGCTTGTCTATGGTGAGCTGGTCTATCTTGAGTCCCAGGGAAACGATCTTGGGATGGTTCTCCAGCGTAAAACTGTCCAGAGGACGTCCCATGATTTCCAGGGCCAGATCAATCTCCCCCTGAAGGGAGGTATCCGGAATTACCCCTTCCCTGAGCTCAACCGGGACATCGTTGGCCATCCAAAGGAAATTTGACAATTCCAATGCCTTATTCCTGAGGTTTACTTCTGCCTGGGTAAGACTCAGTGCCCTGTTCTGGAATGCGATCTTGGCCTCCACGGTATCGATGGCTGCAATATCCCCGGCGATAGCCCTCTCTCGGATCCCTTCAAAGCGGATTTGGGCATTCTGCAGGAAGTTGCGAAAGATCTCCCGGTCGTTATAGGCCTGTAACCAGTCGAAATAAGCCAAAGAGGCATTGTACAGGATTTCGTTGATCAGCAGGTCCCGGTCTGCCTTGGTTTGCTCCCGGAAGAATTTTGCCTTGCGAAGGGTAGCCATACGGTCATTTGCTAGGAATCCCCTTCCCAGGGAAAAGGATACCCCTGCACTGTACAGGCCGTCATCCGGCAAGGTCTCGTCGGAATTGAGAAAGTCCCCTTCGGCCTGTTCGAAGTTGCCTTTGAATTCTATCCCATACCATGTCGGAATCTTAAACGTGGCGTTGAGCCTGTCGTAGTATTCTGTACCCTTGAACTGCTTCCGGTCAAAATCAACTTCTACCTTGGGATCAAATCCACCCCTGGCCTTCATGAGGTTGGCTTCCCCGATCGCAATGACCAGTTCTGCCTGCCTTGCCACCGGATGGTACTTCTTGACATACCCCAGATACTCCCTGAAATTGAGCACAAGTGAGTCTCCTGCCTGTCCGAAGAGCGGAAAGGTAAATAAGAGGATGAGTATGGAGAGATACTTCTTCATTCCTATTTTTTGTCGCTTTGGGCCATGCCATTCTCGGGCTGGTAGTAGTTGGGCGGGAAGCCGTTCAGTTGTCTCCAGAGCTCGAACCAGATAGGTACATCCTCGAGCAGGGCCAGCGTATTGGCACCTGATCCCACCCGGATATCTGTCGGCCATGGATGGTCGTCCGGATCAGGAGCCAAAAGGACGCGGTACTTCCCGTTGCTGCTGATAAACGTTTCGATGGCGACCACCTGCCCCCCATAGGTTCCATAGGACACATTGGGCCAGCCACTGAATATGATTGCAGGCCAGCCATCGAACTGAATCCGTACCTTTTCGCCAATATGTATCAGGGGCAAATCTATTGGCTCCACGTAAGTTTCCACAGCCAGTGCATAATCAGAAGGCATTATCCCGACGAGCCTGTCTCCCTCTTTAAAAGTTTCCCCTATACCTCCCTGCAGTGCTTTGTTGATATACCCACTCTGAGGAGCGCGGATGTAGTACATCTGGCTTCGAATCTCGTAATTGGTGTACTCGTTCTCGAGTTTGGTCACCTGGGCCTCGGAATCGAATTGGTTCGACTGGGCTGTGAACATATCACTCTGGGCCTTGGAGATCTTGTCGGTGTATTCTGCCTTTATCCTGTTGATCTCCACATTGGCGTTTATGATCTCGTTCTTTGAGGCGAGGAGGGTATTCTCCTGGGAGATCAGCTTCGCCTGAGTCTCCTGGAGTTTAAGCCTTTTTTCCTCCACGTCGGTAATGGCCTTCAGCCCTTCGCTCTGCAGCTGTACCACCCGGTCATACTGCCTCTGAGCAATGGTAATATTCGTCTTGGCAGCCTCCAGGTCAATACTGTCGCTCTGGACTTTGAGTTTAGCCTGCAGCAGTTTGTTTCTCGCCTGCTCCAGTTTCAGGCTGCGTTCCTGCCCCAAGGCATTGATCTGTGCATTCAGGGCCTTTACCTTTTCCTGATAGGAGACCACCGCCTGGGATTTTGCCCGGATCTGATCTCCGGTTCTGTTGATGAGGTTGGGATCGAAATATTCATTCTTGATCTCAGAAATGAAGAGGATAGTATCGCCTTTCATGACAAAATCTCCTTCCCTAACAAACCATTTCTCGATCTTTCCGGGTATGGGCGACTGAATCGTCTGAGGCCGGTGCTCAGGATTTAAAGTGGTAAGGTATCCCTTCCCCTGTATGGTCTGTGTCCATGGCAGGAACAGTACGATCAATCCGATGAAAGAAAAAACCATCAGAAAACGGTTAAAATGCTTGTGGTCCCTCTCATGAAATACCTTCTGAGAAGACTTGTAAGGCATCAGGTCTACCTTTCTGTTGAGTCTATTTGGAGAAATATTGAGCATATCCGTTAGCTTTCGTTAATGATTTGGCCGGCTTTCATGGTAATGATGCGGTTGCACTTCCTGGTCCACCTCGAGTTCTGACTTACCACGACTAGCGCCCAGGGGTTAGACTTGTCTGACAGAAAATCTATGATCTTTTCTGCCTCAGTCGGATTAAAATGGTCCAGGGGATCCTTGAGGATAAGAAGCCTGGGCTTGCGAACGATGCTTCTTGCCAGTACGATCTTTTTACCCACTACATAAGGGATCTGCTGTCCTTCCGGATAAAGCATAGTTCTTAATCCTGCAGGCTGGTCTTTGACAAAATCCGTGAGTCCGGTCTTATCCAGCGCCCAGTACACATCCTCATCGGAAATGGAGGAGTCTCCAAAGGTGATGTTCTCGAGGATACTTCCCTCAAAAGGAGACTCTTCTGTCAGGGATTGCCCTATGTGCGACCTGTAGTAATTCAGGGATATCTGCTTTAAAGACACATTATTCACATAGATCATACCCTTGTCCGGTTCAATGATCCCGGCGATAAGCCTCAGCAGGGTTGATTTGCCGGAACTGCTTTCCCCTTTGATCTGTATGGTACATTCCGGGGTGATCGTCATTGACAGATCCCTGATAATAGGGATATTGGTTCCCGGAATGTCGTATTCCACATTTTTGAGTTCCACGTGGAAGGATTCGTTCTCCTTAAAGGGTCTTTCGCCTTCGATAGGCTCGAGGTCTTTGTCTACTACCTGCCCCAATTTTTCCAGAGAGGTCAGCAGATCATAGAAGGTCTCGAGACCCAGGATGAGTTTCTCCACACTGTTGATGACCAAGAGAATGATGATCTCGGCGGCCACGAACTGACCGATATTCATTTCCTGATTAAGCACCAGGATACCTCCGATGAGAAGCAGTCCGACGGTTACCAGCACCTTAAACCCGATCATCTGTATGAACTGTATCACGAGGATTCGGAAATGGCTCTCCCTTGCTTCCAGGTATTTCTCTACGAGCGCATCATTCTTGTCCATGGCCAGGCTGGTCTTGCCGGAAAGTTTGAAACTGAGAATAGACCGGGCCACCTCCTGCAGCCAGTGAGCCACTTTGTATTTGTTTTCTGATTCTTCAAGACTGGTCTCCAGTCCTCTTTGAGCTGTAAACTTGAAGACCAGGTAGATCAAAAAGAGAAGCAGAAATCCGTAAATGATAAAGAACGGGTGGTAGAAAGAGAGCAGCATCAGGCCAAAAATGATCTGCAGCAGTGCGGCCGGGAAATCTACCAGGATCTTGGCCAGACCTTTCTGAACCGTCAGGGTATCAAAAAACCTGTTGGCCAGTTCCGGGGGATAGAAATTTCTCAGTTCACTGAGT
This sequence comes from Muriicola marianensis, assembly GCF_014638095.1. Taxonomy (GTDB): domain Bacteria; phylum Bacteroidota; class Bacteroidia; order Flavobacteriales; family Flavobacteriaceae; genus Muriicola; species Muriicola marianensis. The sequence continues at coordinate 2,103,924 of NZ_BMFH01000001.1, read as the reverse complement.
TTTATCTTGGGGAACCTGTAGGCGAATTCAAAAGATGCCCTGGTAAAGATCTTCTGCTGCACGTTTTCAATAATCCTGATCTGCATGAGCTGCAGTACGCCCACAAAAGCCACACCCAGGGTCACGAGAATTACCAGTACAATCCATGAAGTGCTGATCTGCGCTCCCTGGATGAGATTTATAATCGCCTGTATCCCAAGAGGGAGGGACAGGTTTACCAATCCCGCAAAGATCGCGTAATAAAAAATCTGGAAAATATCCCTTTTATCCAATTTCAAAAGCCCGAGCAGACGTTGCCAGGCCGTGAGTACAGTCTTTGCCATTTCTTACTTGTCTATTGATTTAAAAACAAGGTCCGTGAAGTATTCTGTGGGTGTAACCTCATCACCGCAATCCGTAAGTGAAGGAAAATGCTGGACGAGAAAGTACTGGTGCAGGGTACCTTCTAATACCGTGCTTGCCAGACTCGCCGCGAAGGGATATTCAGGAGAGACCTCTGTGATCATCTCTTTCATTCGCATCACCATGCGCTTGTAGATCTCAAAATAGCCTTCCTTATTCTCGTTATCAACCTCTTTGGTCAGGTATGATTTCGAATACTCATTGATAATGATATCATTGAGCAACACTTCGTTGATGTGTGAAAAGGATGCGTCGAGCACTACCGGCTTGCTGATGACCTCGATGGCCTTTTGCAATTTCTCAGCCGGATTGGAAATACTGTTGGTCGCAAATACAAACTGATACTCCAACCATCCCCAATACCAGGAGGTGAGATAGAGTAACAACTTGTGTTTGTTCTCAAAGTAGCGGTAAATTGAACTCTCGTTGGAGCCGATCTTATCTCCCAGTTTTTTAAAGGTGAAGGAGTCGAAGCCCAGTTCATGTATCATCAGGATACTGTGTTCAACGATCCTTTTCCCGAGATCAGACGACTCCGGATCCTTCACATAGGTCTTGTTATTGACCTCGATCTTGATGGTCTGCAAGAGATGTTTCATCCGGTGTTTCTTTGGTTACTGTCGCAAAAATAATAGTATTACTTTCATATCTTAATAGTTTAACTATTTTTTAACAAGAGTATTACTTGATTAAGTGGTGTAACTTGCCTAATTTTGACCTGAACAACAAAACTGATAACTATGAGACAATTTCTATTAACACTTTGCATCCTTGGTGGAAGCCTTACGCTTCAGGCCCAGGATAAACAGCAGGTCACCGTTGAAAAAGGTACCCTGTTGACCATTGCGGAGCCCGTCTCCGACCAATACAGATATGTCCTTTTCCCCAGAAAGAATTTTATTATCAAACGCGGTGGCATTGCAGACATGAAAACTGTGTATGGAAAGGAAGTGGAAGTGGTGGATTTCGCCTACACTTCAGACGGGGATACGAAAGTGACCCTCAGACGTACTGATGGAAAGAAATTCTTCAGGAATTTTAAAACTGTAGACGCTTACCTCGAAGATGCACTTACTGCGGGTGAGCTAACAAAATAAGTGTTTGTTCTCTGATACCGGTCCTGTCATTCCGATCTTAAGGAATTTGGCAGGCCGGTTTTTTTTTTGACCCTGCCTGTCCGTTAATACCCTTCATACCACTTGAATTTTTCCTGAATAATTGCGTCCTTCTCGGCCCTGACATATTCAAGATACGCTTCAGCAATAGGAGAGAATTTTTTTGATCTCAACCAGATCAGGTTCCAGGTAGTGCTTATTGGCAGTCCTTTTACGGGCAATATTTGGAGGGAGCCCATATTTAGTTCATTCTTCAATCCTATAATGGGCATAATGGAATAGCCGAGTCCGGCTATAACCGCTTGCTTAACCGCCTCGTTGGAGGTAAGCTGCATCATCTTCCCGGTCCTGATCCCGTTAGCCTGCAGAAAGTCAACCATGGCCCTTCGCGTAGCCGAACCCTTTTCCCTGAAAATAAAAGGCAATTTCGAGAAATCCGATTTTCTTATCGCCTTCCCTTTCTCGAATGGAGCCTTACTCCCCACTAGGTATAATTTGTTCTTCATGAGGGTGACCATGTCTATATCGAATTGTTCCGGTAAAACAGAGACCAGGGCAAAATCGACCGCATTCTCTTCCAGGCTCCGGATCACCCCCGCCTTATTGATGACGTCCATCTGTAGGTCGACTCCTTCATGATCTCTCATAAATCCGGAAAGGAAGTACGGCATCACATACTTTGCAGTAGAGACTATAGAGATTTTGAGGGTTCCTACGAGTTGACCTTTATGGGCACGGGATCGGTAGCGAATGGTCTGTACCTCATTGAGGATGCGTTCACTCACCTGGGCGATCTCCTGCCCGAATTCCGTGATATATAACTGTCGGCCGATCACCTCGGTCAGAGGAATATCGAACTGTTCCTGAAGTTTTTTAAGCTGGATGGACACAGCCGGCTGAGTAAGGTGAAGCACCTCGGAGGCCTTGGTAATACTCTTGGTCTCAGCGATTGTCTTGAAGATCCTAAGCTGCTGCAAAGTATAATTCATAAATAATATTTATGTATTGCATTGTAAATATAAATAAAAATAAATGAATCAAAGGTCCGTTCTTTGCGCCAAAATTTACAGAAGCTATGACAAAAATCACAGTTGCCAAAGGAGATGGAATAGGTCCTGAGATCATGGACGCCACCCTTGAAATTTTGAAAGCTGCCGGGGCAGAACTTGAAATCGAAGAGATCGAGGTAGGCGAAAAGGTCTACCTGCAGGGGAATTCCTCAGGTATCTCATCTGAAGCCTGGGAATCCATAAGACGAAATAAAATCTTCCTGAAGGCCCCTATCACCACCCCACAGGGTGGAGGTTACAAAAGTTTGAATGTGACCACCAGGAAGTCGCTTGGACTTTACGCCAACGTCAGGCCGTGTTTCAGTCTTTCACCCTTTGTCGACACCAAGCATCCAGAGATGAATGTAGTGATCATCAGGGAAAATGAAGAGGACCTTTACGCTGGGATCGAGCACCAGCAGACTGATGAAGTGGTGCAGTGCCTTAAACTGATCAGCAGGCCGGGATGTGAGAAGATCGTTAGATACGCCTTCGAATTTGCACGCAAATACAACAGAAAGAAAGTGACCTGCTTCACCAAGGACAATATCATGAAGCAGACCGACGGATTGTTCCACCAGGTCTTCAAGGAGGTCTCGGAAGAATATCCGGATATCGAGAACGAACACTGGATCGTAGATATAGGTGCCGCAAAACTAGCAGACACCCCGGAAGCCTTTGACGTCGTTGTCATGCCAAACCTCTACGGGGATATCCTCTCGGATGTGGCGGCACAGATCGCAGGTTCAGTAGGCCTCGCTGGTTCTGCCAATATCGGTGAGTCCTGTGCCATGTTCGAAGCTATCCACGGTTCTGCCCCCAGACGAGCCGGACAGAATATGGCCAATCCCTCAGGATTGCTGCAGGGAGCCATCATGATGCTGAATCATATAGGTCAGACCGAAGTAGCCGAAAAGATCCAGAACGCCTGGCTTACCACTGTAGAAAAAGGGATCCACACCTACGACATTTATAAGGAAGGGGTAAGCAAGAAAAAAGTAGGGACCAGGGAGTTCGCCCAGGCCGTGATAGACCATTTGGGGCAGACTCCCGAAATACTCGAAAAAGTGTCCTACGAAAAGGGTTCCCCTCTGCAACTTCCCGCCTATAAGCGCAAACAAGGTGCAAACAAGGAGCTCCAGGGGGTAGACCTCTTCGTGCACTGGGATGGCTACAAGGCCTCCGAGATCGCAGAGCGATTACAAAAATTAAACACTGAGAATATCGGTTTATCCATGATCACCAACAGGGGGATCGTCGTATGGCCAAAAGGCTTCGATGAGACCTTTTGTACAGACCACTGGAGATGCAGGTATACCAATCCCAATGGACAATCCGTGTCCAAAGAGGAGATCGTTTCCCTTCTCCAAAAGGCCATCGACCACGGGATCGATGTGATCAAAACCGAAAACCTGTACACCTTCGAAGGAAAACCCGCATTTTCCCTCGGACAGGGCCAATAAGAATATTCATTACATAAACAATTCTATATGCTATCGTCAAAAACAATGATCACTCTCACTCTGGGATCGGCCTTTTTCCTGGGTTTCATCGCACTTTCCATGCACTATGATCTCATGTTCAAAGAGCTTCTCGCACTGGGCTTCATCCTGGGGTGCATCGTCTTTATGAAACTCGTAACTATCAGAAAGTAAATTATTTAATCCTTTAATCACACATCAAATGCAAACTCAACAAAAAGAAATCCAAAAGGAGCAGACCACCATCAAACTCGTGGAAGGCACCTACACACCTGTGGAAGCCGCTGATATCCTGTTCGCCCTTATCGGGGATAAGATCAAATTCCACAACATGCAAATCCTGAGCCTTCAGGAGCGTTTTGGTATTGATTCTGTTCACTCTGAGCAAAGGATCAAGGAATTAAAAGCTGCCAAAATGCAGGTAAAGGATCTGATCCTGGAAGCACGGGATGCCGGGTTGACACTGCAGATCGAAGGTAACATCAAAATCAACTTCCTGCCAGAGGAATAAAAGCCGGTACCGGGTTAGGTACCCGGTAACCTTCTGAGAGATATGGATCTACATCTGCTGGTCGATAATCTGACCAACCCTGCCTTGCTGTTCTTCTTTTTTGGGATCCTGGCCGTTCAACTAAAGAGCGATCTGGAGATTCCGGCCAGTTCCTCCCGATTCATTTCCCTATACCTCCTGTTCTCAATAGGGTTCAAGGGTGGATTGGAACTTTCCCACAGTGAACTCGATATGGAGATCCTCTGGTCCCTCCTGTTCGGAGTCCTCTTAGCCGTCACAGTACCTTTATACGCCTTTGCCCTGTTGCGGAAGAAATTCGGGGTAGATAATGCCGGTGCTATCGCCGCGGCATACGGCTCTGTAAGCGCTGTGACCTTTGTAACCGCCGTGTCCTTCCTGGAGATCGAACAGATCCCTTTTGGCGGACATATGGTGGCCGTAATGGCCCTGATGGAAGCGCCCTCCATCATCGTTGGGGTACTGCTGATGTCGCTTTGCAGGAACGGGAAACAAAAGGAGGTCAGTCTCAGAAGCGTGCTTCACCATTCCCTTACCAATGGCAGTGTGTTGCTGATCCTCGGAAGCCTTGTAATCGGCTTCCTAGCCAATGAACATCAGGCCGAAGGGATCACACCATTTACCACTGATATCTTTAAAGGGTTCCTGGCTGTTTTTCTCCTGGACATGGGAATTACCAGCGGAAAAAAACTCGCGTCTTTTCTCGATAACGGCTGGACAGCCCTTTTCTTTGCCCTTCTCGTCCCACTATTCAACGGTTGTGCCGTAGCCATGCTCAGCTCTTTTGTCACAGACAACATTGGGAACCGGTTCCTGTTTGCTATCCTTGCCGCAAGTGCCTCCTATATCGCGGTACCCGCAGCGATGCGACTCGCCGCCCCTAAGGCCAACCCCAGTCTTTATGTGCCCATGGCTCTGGCTATAACCTTTCCATTTAACATTACAATCGGCATGCCCATCTACCTGTACATTATTCAATCGTTCTAGAATTTCATCTTATCTTTAGAGAAAGGATTCTCGGGATGGACAAAATTCGATGCGGGTGGTGTAAAGGCAGTGAGCGTTATATCCGATATCACGATGAAGAGTGGGGAGTCCCCGTAAAGGATGACGATGCACTCTTCGAATTTCTCATCCTGGAAACATTCCAGGCGGGATTGAGCTGGCTTACCGTACTGAACAAAAGGGAAAACTTCCGCCAGGCCTTTGACAACTTCGACTTTCGGAAAATAGTGCACTACGACGACAAGAAATTAGATTCCCTGCTGAATGATCCGGGGATCATCAGGAATAAATTAAAGGTAAAGGCCACCGTAAGCAATGCGAAGGCTTTTATACAGATCCGGGAGGAATTTGGCACCTTCAGTGACTATATCTGGGGGTTCGTAGATCACACCCCTGTAAAAAATTCCTTTACTGACCTCTCTGAATTGCCGGCCAGGACAGAATTGTCTGATCGACTTAGCGCAGATCTTAAAAAAAGGGGATTCAAGTTTGTAGGGAGCACCGTAGTCTATGCCCATATGCAGGCAACCGGCATGGTAAATGATCACCTCACCTCGTGTTTCAGATATGATGAAGTATAGCTTTTTTTTAACCATTGCGAGCTTTTTGGTCTCCTTTCACCTGTGCGGTCAGGCTAAATACGAACGCGAATTCAGGATCACAAAATCACAGTTTCCTGAGCAGGCCCTTACGTGGATAGCTGAAGAATTAAAAGATGCGCGAAGGGTTAGGTTTTACAAGGAGATAGACAGCGCCAGAGTCAGTTATGAAGCGAAGTTCAAAAAGGACAGACTTCATTACAGTGTTGAATTCAATGCCCAGGGTGAACTTGAGGACATCGAATTGTTGATCGAGGAGGTTGACATCCCGCGGGAGGTATACCAGGCTATTGAGAATTATATCACAGGGGAATGCAGCCGTTTTAAAATACGCAGACTACAGCAGCAGTACCCGATGACAATGGAAAGGAATACCGAAGCCGTGATCAGAGATGCCTTCCAGAACCTAATCCTCCCCTATATCAATTACGAACTGATCGTTTCCTGCAGAAAGGATACAGGTCGGGTGGAATACGAATATCTCTTTAACGCTGAGGGTTCCTTTATCTCCCGCAGGATTTCCTTACCACCAAATTATGACCATATACTGTATTAGATTTCTGCTGATTTGCTTGTTCTTCCTTGGAATGAACAGCCTGATGGGGCAGGATTCATTTACCACCTACTTCCAGCCTCAACTGGCCTTTAATTATAAGGTATTGCCTTTTTATAGTCACAACCTGACCATAGGAAACAGGAATTATATCTATAGAGACGGGGAAACTCAATTTCAAGGCCGAAACCTGGATATTACCCATTTTTCCACTTTCTCATCGGGGGCCAATTCAAGTTTGGGGCTGGGTCTAATGTACAGATTCAGGGAGCTTTTTGAACCGGAACGGAATAATGAATTTCGCCTCACTCAACAAATGAACATCACTTCGCGTCCGTTGATAGCCCGATACGGACATCGATTGAGGTCGGAGCAACGAATTTTCCCTGACCTGACTATACATCGCTTCAGATATCGTTTTACACTGGATTTCCCCCTCCAGGGAGAAAAAGTCGATGTGCGAGAAACTTACATGATCCTTAACGCGGAAGCCTTGCTTAGCGCAGGCAGGGGTATGTCATCCCAGTTCGACCAGCGTTTTACCGCTACCCTGGGCTGGTTGCTGGAAGAAGACCTGCAATGGCAGGTGGGATTGGAATACAGGATGGAAGATTATACGGCAAGTACGCGGCCGGTTCTTTTCTTAAACTCCTCCTTGGTTTTCTCCCTTTAGAATAGCTACGTACTTTGTCCTTGAGATCAATTCAGCTCCAAGGCTTTCAAGGTGGGTGGTGTGTAGCTGGCAGTCGATCAGGCTATACTCTTTCTCCTCCAGCTCCCTGGCCAGATGGATAAGGGCAAATTTGGAGGCGTCTCGAGCTTTACTGAACATACTCTCCCCGCAGAATACATGTCCCAGGTCTATTCCGTACAGTCCCCCGACCAGCTTATTGTCCTTCCAGACATCATAGGAATGGGCAATGCCCTTGTGATGCAATTGGATATAAGCCTCTTTCATTTTCTCGGTGATCCAGGTACCATGCTGCCCGGGACGGGGTGCCTTGGAGCAGGCATCGATGACCTCCTCGAAGGCCTTGTCTCGGGTAACTGTAAAAATACCCCTGTTCAGAGTATTCCGCATACTCTTGCTCACCTTTACCTTGGAAGGAAACAAGACCATTCTCGGATCCGGACTCCACCAAAGGATAAGGGAATCCTCACTGAACCAGGGAAAGATCCCATTGCGGTAAGCCAAAATGAGCCTTTCAGGGGAGAGATCCCCTCCTACAGCCAGCAAGCCCTCCTGGTTGGCCATCTCCACCGGGGGAAATACCAGCCGATCATCCAAGAAGGTAATGGGCGTGTTCTTGTTCTTCACGACAACAGAGTTATCTTCCGGAAGAGTGTAAAAAGATCTTAGAAAGGAAGATCGTCGTGATCCTCCTCATTCAGCTCATTGGCTGGTTCAAAGGCATCCATCGGAGGTACGGGAGGCATCTCCTGTGATCCTTCCCCAACCTGTAATTTTTCTATACGCCATCCCTGAATGGAATTGAAGTATTTGGTTTCCCCCTGAGGGTTCACCCATTCCCTGCCTCTCAGGTTGATGCTGACCTTTACGCTGTCTCCCTCCCTGTAGGAATTTAGAAGATCGGTCTTATCCTGAACGAATTCGATCATCAGGTGCTGGGGGTATTGTTCTTCTGTTGTCACGACCAACTCTCTCTTCCGGAAACCGTTGGATCCGTAGGTTTTGGTCTCGTCGATCATTTTGATCTTGCCTTGTATTTCCATAATCACTGTTTTAACATGAGTACCTTCCAGGCGGAAGATACGTCGTTCTTCATTAAATATTCTCTTGCTTTTTGATGTACTTTCTGTACATCTCCACTTATCTCCTTAAGATCGGGATGCTCTTGCATGAATGCCTCTAAGGATTCCGGGGCGGGCAGGCTTTCCACATTCCCGAGCATGCCCAGATCATTGCCCGTCAGAACCGTGCTTGTCCTCACCTGTTCCGGCAGGCTGTCCACTCCTATTCCCTTTGTGCTCAGGGGCTTGGGCACTTCAAACATTCCGGACCTGGCCCTGGAGTACCAATTTCCGCCCATTCTGGCCACCTGGTCAATTTTATGCTGATCTATTCCCCCATCGGCGTTCAGTATCGATTTCTTGATGTGAATGCGCACGACTTCGGAAAATATAAGATTCCCGGCACCTCCTTCCTTTCCCAGGGGTTCTACCTTGGTAACCTTGCATTCGAATTGTACGGGCGACTCTCCCACACGGTAGGGTTTGATCCTTTCTGATGGCACCATGGTCAGCCCGGCCTTCACGAATTCATTCTCTCCTTCTTCGTATTCAGTGCTAGCCAGGGACATTTGCTGTACCATGTCATAATCCACGATATTGACCACCACTTCCGGGATCCTGAGTACGTTCTCCAGGGTGTGTTTGGTGGTATTATCCCGCACCCTCCTGGCCGGAGAAAAGATGAGTACCGGAGGATTGGCACTAAAAACATTGAAAAAACTGAAAGGAGACAAGTTAGGTCTTCCTTTTTCGTCTATGGTACTGGCAAATGCGATAGGTCTTGGGCCCACCGCCCCCAGTAAATAGCCGTGTAGGCGCGCCACCGGCACCTCCCCGGGAACTATGGTTACCGTCTCACTCATAGGAGACAAAGGTACGCAAAATGTGACCATTCCCGGAAGCTTCCCAAGGCTTTGAATGCAACAAAAGAGATCAAATTAAGTTATCTTTAAGTCACGCAATGCGAGGATGAAAATCAATCCAAAAAACAAATTCAACAATCTTATCTTGCTGATAGCATCCTTTGTTATCGTAAGTCTTATCCTTTGGAATACCAACAGTTTCTTCAGGAAATTCAAGGAAGAGGAAAGGCACAAGATGGAAATATGGGCAACAGCACAGTCAGAACTCCTTCAGTCTTCAGAAGACAGGGATCTGGGTAATCTTCATGTCAAGATCTTTCAAAACAACACTTCTACCCCTATGATCCTGGTCAACAGGGATGGATCCATAAAGACCAATAACATGCCTGAAGAGGAAGCGGCCGATTCCCTGAAGATCCGGAAAAAGATCACAAAATTCCGCAATGAGAACACGCCCATAGAGATCAGCTATGACGGGGAAACCCTGGCTACTTTGTATTACGGGAACTCAGAAGTCCTGAATAAACTAAAATACTATCCTATCGCCTTATTACTGATCATTCTGCTCTTCGGTACGGTCATCTTTTTCTTTTTTAAAACGAACAAAGCTTCGGAACAGAACAAGCTCTGGGCCGGGATGGCCAAGGAGACGGCCCACCAGATCAGCACTCCCCTTACCTCCCTCCTGGGGTGGAATGAATTGCTGAAGCAGGAAGATCTCAATAATGCAATTACAGAGGAGATCGAAAAAGATATCGACAGACTTCAGACCATTACCGAACGATTCAGCAATATAGGATCCCTCCCAAAACTGGAGAGGCTGGATATCGTGGAAGAAACGCGCAAAGCTTACGAATATCTCCAGCTTCGCAGCTCACGCCTGATCAGGTTCACCTTCCATTCAAAAGTGGAATCCCTCCCTATCATGCTGAATGCTGCCTTGTACAACTGGACCATTGAGAACCTTGTTAAAAACGGAATAGATGCGATGAAGGGGAAAGGTTCCATCTCCATCGAGATTATTCCTGAAGGGAAATACGTCAACATCCTGGTTTCAGATACAGGTCAGGGGATTCCAAAGAGTAATTTTCAGACCATTTTTGAACCGGGCGTCACCTCAAAGAAACGGGGATGGGGTCTGGGCCTTTCTCTTGTAAAAAGGATCGTTGAAGAGTATCACAAGGGTAAGATAAAAGTCCTGACCTCCAGTAAGCAGGGCACCATCATGCAAATCTCTTTATTGATAAACCCATAACTATGGCGAAGGAACAACTGGAAATGATCAAAGAGGCAGATCTGACAAACAACTGCCCCGAATGTTTTAACCAGGAGCTCAAATTGACTTTTTATCAGAAACACCTGATCAGCAGGTTCTTCAACAGGACCACCTCCGAGGTTAGTCATGAGATCAAATGCCTGACTTGTGGCTCAGTAATCTATCCGGTATCATGGACGGATGATATTGAGAGGAGCTTTGAATATTTTCAAAAACTGACCACTCCCAGACCCAGTAGTGTAAAGCTTACAGGGTTGTCCGTCTGGCTTCTTGTTGTATTGCTCGTTCTGCTTGGGGTATCAGCCTATTTATATCAGGCCGGATTTTTCAAAGATTTGATCTGATTCGGGCAGCTACTTCTTCGAACTCCTCAGGAGAGAGGGAGACCTTTTGCTGAAAAGTTGCGTTCGCCATAGTGTGCAGGGGAATCAAATGCACGTGCACATGGGGAACTTCAAGGCCAATGACCGTCATTCCCACCCGTTTACACGGGACGGCCGCCTCAATGGCCAGTCCGACTTTCCGGGCGAACTTCATCAGGCCCGTATAGGTCTGCTCATCCAGGTCGAGGAGCTTATCAACCTCCTTTTTTGGAATACACAGGGTATGTCCGACAGCGTTCGGGTTGATATCCAGGAAGGCAAAAAAGTTTTCGTCTTCCGCGATCTTGTAACAGGGGATCTCTCCTTTGATGATCCTGGTGAATAGTGTGGGCATAGTACAGCAATAAAAAATCCTGTCATAAGAATGACAGGATTAAAGATAGTGAATATTCTTCCTCAGCTCCTGCTGATCTCGAGTATTTCCAGTTTAAGGGTTCCGTTCGGGACCTTGATCTCTGCCGTTTCACCCACCTTTTTGCCCAGGAGCCCTTTCCCGATAGGAGAGGTCACAGAGATCTTTCCTGCCTTGAGGTCTGCTTCGCTCTCAGCCACCAGGGTATAAGTCATCTTCATCCCGTTTTGTTTGTTTTGAAGTTTTACGGTCGACAGCACCAGTACCTTGGAGGTATCCAACTGGGATTCATCTATGAGCCTGGCATTCGCCAGGGTCTCTTCCAGTTTGGCGATCTTGAGTTCCAGGTGGCCCTGCGCCTCCTTGGCGGCGTCGTATTCTGCGTTTTCCGACAGGTCGCCCTTGTCCCTCGCATCGGCAATCGCCTGAGAGGCACGTGGGCGCTCAACGTCCCTTAAATGATTGAGCTCTTCCTTTAATTTCCTTAATCCTTCAGCTGTATAATAAGATACATTGCTCATATCGTCTCGTTTTATAAATAGAAAATCCCCTTCATCTACTGCTCCCGCCGGGAACGTATTTTCGAGAGGATTAGGGTCAAAGATACAGAATTTTTGATGACTTTTGCAGGGAGACCCACAGGTGTAATCCCATGAGAATAATAAAATTATTTACCCTTTGTATTCTCCTACTCTCCTGCAGCAATGACCAGGGGCAACGCAATCCCTATCTACAGGAGATAGGCTTCCGATTTGAGGTGAACCTGAATCTCCCGCTTTACAGCCCCCTAACAAATCCGGGCAACGCGGTCTACATAGGAGCACAGGGAGTCGGGGTCCGTGGTGTTTTTGTGATGAATACGGGATTCGCATACAGGGCTTTCGAGGCCAGTTGCCCAAACCACAGCCCAAGTTCCTGTTCCACCACTCAGCTGGAGGGACAAACTGCCGTATGTGCCTGTGAAGGATTTGAATACAGCCTGTTTACAGGACAGCAACTTTCCGTCCCCCAGGACGGGAACCGATATTTCAACATGCTGGAGTACAGGGCGGTCCAGAGCGGAAATATCATTACGATCAGCAACTAGGACTGCCTTTTCTGTAAATACAGCTCTTTTTAATTAAAATTCGAGCTGGATTCCAGCCAGGAAATTAATCCCGGCCTGGGGATAATAGCCGGCTCCTTCTACAGTCGTGGTCGTACCCGGGTTGCTAAAGGTGTCGTCGAAGGTGAAGAAATACCCATTGGAGACGTATTTGGCATCGAACACATTGTTGACCAGGGCTGAAAGCACCACCCTCTTCAGAAAATTTGCAGGCCTGATCTCATAGGACACATTCAGGTCTGTCTGGGAATAGGCTTCCAGGATGGAGGCCTCAGAATCTATGTTTCCCATATACTGTTTCCCAACATATTTGGTCAAGAGGGCCAGGGTAAAATCCGAATTTGGTTCATAGGCGATCCTGTTCCCTGCAATGATACCCGGGGAATATGAAATATTGGTATTTCCCAGTTCTTCCAGCACACCATCCCGCTGGAAGACGTAGTCTATATTTTTATTGGTCGACAGGGCGAGGTTAGGTTGCCAGATAAAAGAGTCTCCGAGTTTGATAGCCGCGTCAATCTCAAGGCCAAACCGATAACTGTCGCCGACGTTTGCTCTCAATGGTGCCCCCACATCATTGAGTTCTCCCGTGAGTACTAGCTGGTCCTTATACCTCATGTAAAAAAGGTTGGTGTTGACCTGCACATCAGGGCTGATATAGCGCCAGCCCAATTCGAGGTCGTTCAGGCGTTCAGGCCTTGGGTTGCCGTTCTCATAATCGTTTCGGTTAGGTTCCCTGTTGGCCACTGCCCATGAAAAATAAAAATTGTTATTCCGGTTCAGGTCATAGATCACCCCGGCCTTGGGATTGAAGAAACTGAAGGTGTCATCCACGATACCGGTCTCATTTCCATCAGCCTGGTAATTTACCGACCGCACCTGCAGGTCGCCGTAAAAGCTCCAGCGGTCTGTCCATTGATAATTGGCCTTGGCATACAGGTTCAGATCCGTTTTTCTGGAGGAATCGTCATAATAGCGATCTCTGAGATCTGCACCGGGAGCAATCCTGGCCCAAATTACTTCACCAAAATGATCGCCTTGATACCAGTTATACCCCCCTCCCAGGATAAATTTTACTTTCTCAAAATCACGATTTAGGGAGAAGACCGTGCCGTAGAAGTCATTGTCGAGCCATCGCCTTCTTACCAAGTCTGTCTCCGTAACCAGTTCCCCGTTAACAGTCACCGGTTCGAATCCGTAAGTGGCAAAATCATCATCTTCCCTGAACTGCTCAAAATAGCCCCTTCCCCGAGTATAGTGCAGGGCGATATTTGAATTCCATCCCCTGCCAAGTGCCTGGTTCCAGTGCAACTGAAAATGGTCCTGTTTATAGTCATCCACCTCATTTTCATAGAAACGGGTCTGCCCGTTCTCATCCGTGTACTGTCCGGCCGGATTGAAACGCCTGTCAGTAGCCAGGGTCTCGGCGTCAATGCCAAAATACGCCTGGTAGGTGATCTCATGCCCCCCGAAGAGAAGCGCCTTTACCAGGGTATTCTCATCCCGGAAAGCCCCCTGAAGGAAGTAGGAGTCCAGAGCCGAAGAGGCCCTGTCGATATATCCGTCTGAGATGATCCTCGACAATCGTCCGGAAAATTCGAAGGCATCGCCCAGGAGCCCTGTAGAGAACTTCACGTTGTTTCTCATCGTATTGAAACTGCCATAAGATGAAGACAACTGCGCATATCCCTCCTCGGAAACAGCGTCGGTAAGCAGATTCAGGCTGGCGCCAAAGGCCCCTGCCCCGTTGGTGGAGGTTCCTACGCCCCTCTGCAATTGAAGGTCCTCGGTAGAAGAGGCAAAATCGGGCAGGTTTACCCAGAAGGTCCCATGGGATTCAGAGTCGTTATAGGGAATGCCGTTGATGGTGACGTTGACCCGCGTAGCATCGCTTCCCCTAACACGTATTCCGGTATAGCCCACTCCGGCCCCTGCGTCTGAGGTAGTTACCACAGAGGGAAGGAAGTTGAGCAGGATCGGAATATCCTGCCCCAGGTTCCTGGGGGCAAGTTCTTCTTTGGTCAGGTTCGAAAAGGTCACAGGGGATTCCCTGGTTACCCTTACGGAAGACACCAGAACCTCATCCAATACGATCTCCCTGGCCGATGTGGTGTCCTTTGCCTGTTCCTGTGCGTTTGCGAAAACGGCAACACATCCAATCAATGCGAACAAAACTCCTTTTTTCATTCCAAAAACTTTTTTTAGAATAAAAGGGGTACTTATTCTGTTGAACCGATTATTTGTGGATACCCATTGGGAAAGAATCGAACATGGGTCTGAATCTTTCTCAAATCCGACCTGCCGTATTTCGGAAGGCCTGTTCCCTTGGCAGCATTACCCGCCCAGGTTCATTGGGTGTACTCTCAGCCTTTAACCCCGGGTAGGACCGGTAATGTAAAGGCACCCCTTTGAGACTGTGCAAAGATACGTACTTGTTGTGAAATCTTTGCCAATTGTGAGGATCTTTATTCTGACTGTACCTGGTGGGCTGGCTTGAGGAGGTCATTGACGGTCTTGACCGGATTGAAAGTACTGATGGGCACTTCCACGAAAACCGTGTTCCAGTATGCCATACCCCCGTTCCACAAGCCCGGTAGTTCCAGGGCTTTTAGAGGTTTTCCTTCCTGGGTTTTACGGGTGATAAAACCCTGCTTCTCATCAGCGAAACGCAGGAGATCGTATTTGCTTCCCTTGTGATCCTTCACCCCGCATACGATATCCACCGGATTGAAATGGGTGGCTTCACGGAATATATTGGCCTGGTGTTCCCTGTCCAGGTCAACCTGGGCCGATTCCACGATCTGAAGACTGATATTGCCATTCCTGTCCTTTACCCAGAAAGGCCCTCCTCCAGGTTCTCCTTCGTTTTTTACCATCCCGCAAACCCGGAGCGGCCGGTGTAATTTATCTTTCAGGATCTCCAATTGCTGCCCTATGGTAAAGCTTTCATAACTGTCTGAGAAACGAACATTGAGCTCATCTATCAAAAATGTTTTGATCTCTTCCATATCATTCCCGCTTATCGTATCCCCCTCAAGAAGTCGGGCGTAACCAAATACCTTCTCCTGTAAATGCAGTAATACCCCGGCAAGGAGTTTTTTGGAAGCCGCTGTTTCAGGCGATTGATCACGGGTAACCACATTGTCGATGTTCTTGATGAAGATGATGTCTGCATCCTGTTCGTTCAGATTTCTCAGGAGAGCCCCATGACCTCCGGGTCTGAAAAGCACGCTCCCGTCCTCATTCCTGAAAGGCTCATTCTCCGGTGTAACTGCGATGGTGTCAGTGGCCTGACTTTGATAGGAATACCCGATCTCAAACGCTGTACCGGTCTTCTCAGTAACCCGCTCCTGGATCTTCTCCCATTCCTCGTCAAAAAGGGATTGATGCTGCTCTGATATCGTAAAGTGTAAAGCAGCCTTTTTATTTGCACTTGCGTAGTCCACTGCTTCGAACAGGTGTTCCTCAAAGGGAGTTGTAAGTATCTTTCCGTATTTATGAAAGGGTAACAGGCCTTTTGGGTAAAAACCGTAGTTCAGGCCATCCTCCCTGAGAAGTTCATTTACAAAGGCGTACTTATCAGCATCTGAGGTCAGATCCTTAATCCCCAGTCTTTGGAGCACCAGATGGTAGAATGGGAACTCAGCAACTCTCTTAAAGAAGTTCTCAATATTACTGTCCCCTTGATTTTTTAAGTAGTCTTCAAAAGACTCCTTCTCGGGGTTGAATTTCTCAAGAAAACCAAAAAGAGCTTTAAACATGCGGGATGCTGCTCCGGAGGCTGGGACAAACTTCAAGAGGGAAAAGGAATGCCCGGCCGTTTCAAAGACTTCTATATACTCTTTTATCTCCTTTGAATTCAATTTCAGGATTCCCTCCCCCACCCGGGCAGGGGCGTAAAGATTTACATTTGGGATCCCTTCCATAAAGGTCCGAATCTGCTCTTCAACCGTTTTTTTGCTGATCCCCTTCTCTTCGATCTGCCTTATGTCCCTCTGGGTGAATTCTATCATGTGTAATTAGTTTGTCGATATGTTCTATGGCCGTTTTCAGCCTGGTTTCCCTATCTCCTTTTAAAATAATAAAATTCCGTTTATACCGGATCAGGGTCTGCTCGAAATACCTGTACATCTCTTCCCGCTCCCCGGGTTTGTCACGCAGGTCGTCCTTTACCCAGGGGGTATCGATATAGGTCAGCAGGTAGAGATCGTAAGTGTTATCAAGGGCATATTTCTTTAAGATGGGATCGGAATACCCAAGGTAATACGCCTCAGAATAGACCATGGTCTCCAAAAGGTCCGTATCACAAATCAAAAGGCGTTTTGCTTTCTCAGTGGCTTCATTTTCTAGCCTGATCTGACCTTCGGCAATAGGAAGAAGGTCGTGGGGCTCGCAAGTCTTATGTTCCCTGTCCCATTTATCCTGCAGATATTCGCGGGCATATTCCGGAACCCACAGGGTCTGATAATGTTCTGCCAGATCCTGGGAAAGAGTGGTCTTGCCGGTAGATTCAGGACCGAACAGTACTACTTTTATGATGTCTGAAGGGAGTTGTCTAAATCTTTCTTCCATGCCAGGTACCCTTGTATCGCAAGGACTGTAAAGATAAGGTATTGGAGGGAAAGCATCCCCCAGCCCCTGTAGGCGTATAGGGGTACCGTGATGACATCTGCCAGGATCCAGAGGGTCCAGTTCTCCAGTTTCTTGTTTGCCATATACCACATCGCTGTAAAGAAGACACCCGAGGTAAAAATATCTATGTAGTTGGCTCCTTCAAGCAGGGTTCCGTAAGCTCTGTACACCCCGTAGGTAACAGCCATGGTCAGCAGGAACATCCCAAAACCGATGGCTTTTTCTCTCGCATTCGTTCTGGAGATACGCACCACACGCTTGTCGTCTTTCTTCCTGGCCCAGTTCCACCAGCCATAAATACTCATGATCGAATAATAGAAATTCATCATCATGTCCCCGAATAGTTCATCCATATAAAAGAGGTACACCGTGATGACAGTCGCCACAAGGCCGGTTGGATAGACGAGGATGTTTTCCCGTTTTGCATAGACCACACTGGCGATACCGAAGAAGAAGGCCACTGCTTCCAGGGCGATGAGATATGCCTCTCTTTCCCTGTAAGGATCCAGGAAAAAATCAGAAATGGGGTTCATAATCGCTGCGGTCAGATTTGACGATCTTCATGTAGAGCAACCCGTGGTCAATGGATTCAAAGACCTCCTTCAACTCGGTTTGGAGCAAGGTCATGACCTGGTCATATGGCCCAAAGACTTGGGTGCTGAGCGGATTCTCCACTACTTTCAGGCCCGAGGCCCTGAGGGCTTTGATAAAAGCGATCACAGGGGGTTCAAAATCGTCCTGCAGCGGACTCAGGGTAAGCTCGACAGAAATGTTCATAGGTCATTGATTGCGTTCAGGATCAAATAGTCTTCTGAGGTATCGGACCTTAAATGAAGGGCATAAGCACAGGTAAAGCCTTCGAATTCCAGAAAGTGGATGTCGAAGAAAAAGGAATCGCCATTCAGGTGGATGAGACCCGTGGTCCGTAGCTGATCCAACCCAAAATCCCTGATATCGATATTCTTCAGAAAGCTCAGCCCTACCGTCGAATCAATCTTGTACAGGGATTCCTTCCCGCACCAGACCACGGTTAGCTTCCTTTTCAGCAAGACAGGATCTTGAATCTCATGGTATTCTGATACAGGGGTAAATTTATGAGCGATCTTCAGGATCTTATCCCTCTGTTTTTCAATGTCGATACCCACCGGTACGTTATCGCTGACGATGATGCCGGTAAAGTGGTAGCTATGAGTAATGGAAATAAAGGAACCATCCCTCAGGTGTGGTTTACCTAGTTCGTCATAGTGAAGGTCGTGGTCTGCATACCCCTCCAGCGCCATAAGGTGTCGGATACTGAGAAATCCCCTCCTGTGGAGTTCGGATTTCATGCCTTCGTAACGCTCCCGGCAATGGGGCGTGAGCGATATCCCTTTTGCCAACGCTTCCTCAGTCTCCGTGATCTTCCAGATATGCACCCGGACACCAGGATCCATTGTTATTGTTTTGTAAAGAGGCATGGGATATTTTAAGTTATCACTATCTTTGAGGTCCAAAAAAATTGCGGTTTCCCGCACGCTAACGAAAGTAAAAATAAAATAAGAGATGAGCACCAAAACCATACCCTATGTACCTTACAAAGTGAAGGATCTGTCTCTGGCAGCCTGGGGGAGAAAGGAAATTGAATTGGCGGAAGCAGAAATGCCCGGCCTGATGTCGCTGAGGGAAGAATACGGAAAAGAAAAACCGCTCAAGGGAGCGCGGATTGCAGGTTGTCTGCACATGACCATTCAAACCGCTGTCCTGATCGAGACTCTGGTTGCCCTAGGAGCAGAAGTTACCTGGAGTTCCTGTAATATCTTCTCCACCCAGGACCACGCAGCAGCAGCCATAGCAGCAGCCGGTATACCGGTGTATGCCTGGAAAGGGATGACCGAAGAGGAGTTCGACTGGTGTATAGAGCAGACCCTGTTCTTCGGGGAAGACAGAAAACCCCTGAACATGATTCTCGATGACGGAGGAGACCTCACCAACATGGTGCTGGATCGTTATCCTGAGCTCGCAACCGGCATCAAGGGATTGTCTGAAGAGACCACCACGGGAGTACACAGACTCTATGAGCGCATGAAAAAAGGAACACTTCCCATGCCGGCTATCAATGTGAACGACAGTGTGACCAAATCCAAATTCGATAACAAATACGGATGCAAGGAAAGCGCGGTAGACGCTGTCCGCAGGGCTACCGATACCATGCTGGCAGGCAAGAGGGTCGTGGTTGCCGGATATGGGGATGTAGGTAAAGGAACGGCTGCCTCCTTCAGAGGAGCCGGGTCAATTGTCACTGTTACGGAGATAGACCCTATTTGTGCCTTGCAGGCCTGTATGGACGGTTATGAAGTCAAGAAAATAGAATCTGTTATAGGAACTGCTGATATCATCATCACGGCAACCGGAAATAAGGATATCATCAAGGAAGAACACTTCAGGGCGATGAGGGATAAGGCCATCGTTTGCAACATCGGGCATTTCGACAATGAGATTGACATGGCCTGGTTAAATACAAATTACGGTAACACCCGTGATGAGATCAAGCCTCAGGTAGACAAGTATACCATTGACGGCAAGGATATCGTTGTTCTGGCTGAAGGCCGACTCGTAAACCTGGGCTGTGCGACCGGTCATCCCAGTTTTGTGATGAGCAATTCCTTCACAAACCAGACCCTGGCTCAGATCGAGCTGTGGAAACACGGGGAGAATTACGAAAACAAGGTATACATGTTGCCCAAGCACCTGGATGAGAAGGTGGCCAAGCTGCACCTCGCTCGCCTCGGCGCAGAGCTCACGGAATTAGACAAAGAACAGGCAGACTATATAGGCGTGCCACAGTACGGACCATTCAAACCGGATTATTACCGGTATTGATACCTGATTTTAACGCAAAAAAAAAGCTCTTGAGAATTCAAGAGCTTTTTTGTTTTCTTAGACCTGTTATTAAGCATCAAAAGGTTCTACAGAAACATAAGATTTGCCTCCGGCCTTTTTCTCAAACTTCACAAGTCCGTCTACTTTAGCGTGCAGTGTGTGGTCTTTACCTGCATATACATTTTCACCGGGGTTGTGCTTAGTGCCGCGCTGCCTTACGATAATATTTCCGGCAACAGCTGCCTGCCCACCGAAGATCTTTACCCCGAGTCGTTTCGATTCTGATTCCCTTCCGTTCTTGGAACTACCTACACCTTTTTTATGTGCCATAATTCTTTCTTTTTAGCGGAGTGATCTCCTTGATTATTTACTTAGCGCAGCGATGAGCTCGGCCTTCTTCATTGAGGAATACCCCTCAAGACCTTTGGCTTTTGCCATTTCCTTAAGTTCAGCAACGGTGTGCTTACTGAGGTCGGCGGAAGCCTTTGGAGACTCTTTTTTAGGAGCTGCAGCTTTCTTTTCAACTTTAGTTGCCTTGGGCGCCTCTTTCTTTGCTTTAGGAGCCTCTTTCTTAGGAGCAGTCTCTTTTTTAGCCTCAACTTTCTTTGCTCCTTTGGCAATGATACTTTCGATCTGGATCTCAGTGAGGAACTGTCGGTGACCGTTCTTTTTCTGATACCCTTTTCGTCTTTTCTTTTTAAAGACGATAACCTTGTCACCTTTCAGGTGCTTGACGATCTTCGCCTCAACGGCCGCGCCGTCTATAGCCGGGGCGCCAACAGTAACGTCTTTCCCGTCCTCAAGAAGAAGTACATTGTGGAAAGAAACCTTCTTTCCTTCTTCTTCTTTGAGCCGGTTCACGTAAACCTTCTGGTCTTTCGCAACCTTAAATTGCTGCCCTGCTATCTCTACAATTGCATACATAGCTTTGAATTATTGTTATTTACCTATGCGCTCAATGCGCGATTTAGGAGGGTGCAAATATACTGCTAAATTGATAATTAGCAAGGGCTTTACCTATAAAAAAGATACTTATCCCTAGGCGTTGTTCGTAGACTTGAACAATTGCATAAAAGCCAGGGTCAGGACCAAAGTGGTCGCAAATCCCATGATGGCCACAGTGAAAAAGACGATAGCCTCGAAACTCTCGAATCTGCTGAACCACTGTTCGGAGAGTTGAGCGAGAAATTCCGGATCTATTTCCGTAGAGTAGATCGCGAAAAAGATCGTAAAGATAAGGGTAGCCACAAATCCGGTTACGATGCCAGCCTTGAAGCCCGTGCCGTATGAAAATTTCTCCTTTTCCTGGATCTTGAAATACTTGATGGCTTCAAAAATGGCAAATCCCGTGATCACACCATTAAAAAGGCTATAAAATACATTGGTGTGGAGATCGACCAGTGAGAGGATCAAAAAATAAGCGATCAAACTTCCACTGGCGGCGATCCCAAAACGTATGGGCAAGGCAACTTTATTCATAGTTTTTTGGTTGTTGGAATGGCTTCAAAGTATGAAATTATCGTTAATTCCGCTGTTAATTCTTGTTAAAGCTAGGGGAATTTCTATATTTACTAAGCTAAAAAAACAGGGCTGAAAGCACGCTACTGTCTGCCTTCGAGTCTATTACACTTCATTTATAAATTTAATCGAAAACACATGAGAAAAAGAAATTTTCGGGCACCTTTATTGGCCCTGCTCCTCTCTTCTTTGTCTGTCGCGGCACAGGAGGTTTCCTATGAGGAGTACGACCTTGACAACGGGCTGCACGTGATCCTGCATCAGGACAATACCGCTCCGGTGGTGACTACCTCAGTCATGTACCATGTGGGTGGAAAGGACCGCACAGAGGGACGTACCGGATTTGCACATTTATTCGAGCATCTGCTCTTCGAAGGCACTGAGAACATAGAAAGGGGCAAATGGTTCGAGATCGTGTCTTCCAACGGAGGCAGGAACAACGCTAATACTTCCCAGGACAGGACCTATTACTACGAGGTATTCCCGAGCAACAATCTGGAACTGGGCCTCTGGATGGAATCTGAGCGCATGCTGCATCCCATCATCAACCAGGAAGGAATAGATACCCAGCAGGAGGTGGTCAAGGAAGAAAAGAGACTTCGCTACGACAATTCTCCTTATGGTCAGCTGCTGCCTGTCCTGGGGGAAAACCTGTTCAAGGTCCACCCGTACAAGGATCCCAACATCGGCTATATGGAGGATCTGGATGCGGCCACCTTGGAGGACGTGATCGCCTACAACAAAAAATATTACGTTCCCAACAATGCCGTACTGGTGGTTGCAGGCGATATCGATATCCCTTCGACGAAAAAAATGATCGCTGATTACTTCGGTCCCATCCCCAGGGGAGAAGACATTGTACGTAACTACCCAAAGGAGGAACCCATCACAACTGAGATCAGGACCAAGGCATACGACCCAAACATCCAGATCCCTGCGATCATGGTCGCTTACAGGACCCCCGGATTTGCAGAACGCGATGCCTATGTGCTGGATATGATCTCTACCTACCTCAGTGACGGTAAGAGCTCTAAACTGTACAAAAAGATCGTGGACGACCAGAAACAGGCCCTGCAGGTAGGAGCCTTTAATATCGGGCAGGAAGATTATGGAATG
The DNA here is from genome assembly GCF_014638095.1 of Muriicola marianensis. Taxonomy (GTDB): domain Bacteria; phylum Bacteroidota; class Bacteroidia; order Flavobacteriales; family Flavobacteriaceae; genus Muriicola; species Muriicola marianensis. The sequence continues at coordinate 2,081,335 of NZ_BMFH01000001.1, read as the reverse complement.
TACCTGGTATTCGCTTTGCCAGTAGGGGAGACCTCATTGGAGGTACTTGCCGCAGAGATGGAGGAAGAGGTTGCCAAGGTTAGAACCGACCTTATCTCTGAGAAAGACTATCAGAAACTTCAAAACAAGTTTGAGAACCGGTTTGTGAATTCGAATTCCAGTGTGGAAGGAATAGCCGGCACTCTTGCCACCTCGTACATGTTGTATGGTGACACTGACCTCATCAACAAAGAGATAGACATCTTCCGCTCCATCACCCGTGAGGAGATCAGGGCAGTGGCCGAAAAATATCTCAAACCCAATCAGCGTGTGGTCATCGAATACTTACCTAAAGACAAAACAGACAACTAAGAAAATGAAAAGAATATATTTTACCTTATTGGTCGCATTTCTCGCGGTATCCGTAACCGCGCAGGTAGACCGTTCTAAAATGCCGGAACCGGGTCCGGCGCCTGAGATCAACCTGGACGAACCACAGCGATTTGAGCTGAACAACGGCCTGAAAGTACTGGTGGTTGAAAATCATAAACTACCCAGAGTATCCATTCAATTAACCATTGACAACCCTCCTATCCTGGAGGGAGACAAGGCCGGCGTTTCCAGTCTTACTGGAGCACTGCTGGGCAATGGATCCACCTCCATCCCCAAGGATGAATTCAATGAGGAGGTCGACTTCCTGGGAGCGAACATCAGCTTTGGCTCCCAGAGCGCTTTTGCGAGTTCACTGTCGAAGTATTTCCCCAGGATCCTGGAACTGATGGCGGATGCCGCTATCAACCCGAATTTTACACAAGAAGAATTCGACAAGGAAAAGGACAAACTCATCACAGGGCTCAAGACCCAGGAAAAAGACGTTTCTGCCATAGCAGGCAGGGTGCAGACCGCATTGGCATACGGCAAGGGACATCCCTACGGAGAATTCACCACCGAAGAAACCGTGAACAATGTGAGTTTGTTGGATGTGAAACAATTCTATCAGAATTATTTCGTGCCTGCCAATGCCTATCTCGTGGTCATAGGGGATGTGGAATTTGAGCAGGTCCAGGAGCTGGTCACTGAGGCCTTTACTCCCTGGACCAAGGCGGCACCACCCTCTTTTTCATATTCCAATCCTTCGGATGCCCAGTATACACAGATCAATTTTGTAGACGTGCCCAATGCCGTGCAGTCTGAGATCACGGTACAAAATCTCGTAGATCTTAAGATGAAAGATCCCGACTACCTTCCGGCCATTGTTGCCAACCAGATCCTCGGAGGAGGTGGAGAGGCACGCTTGTTCTTGAACCTTAGGGAAGACAAGGGTTATACCTATGGTTCCTACTCCCGAATCGGGGATAGTAAATACGCCCCTTCAAGATTCAGGGCTTCGGCCAGCGTGCGAAATATGGTCACGGACAGTTCCGTTGTCGAACTTTTAAAAGAAATCGACCGCATCGCGAAGGAGCCCGTTTCCGAAAAAGAATTGAAAAATACCAAGGCTAAATATGTAGGTAACTTTGTGATGGCCCTGGAAAGGCCCTCTACCATAGCCAGGTATGCCCTGAATATCGAAACCGAAGACCTGCCCAAGGATTTCTACAAGACCTACCTGGAAAAGATCAATGCTATTACCATCGAAGATGTACAGGCGGCTGCCAGGAAGTATTTTTCAACCGACAATGCCAGGATAGTGGTAGCCGGTAAGGGAAGTGAGGTCCTGGAAAACCTCGAGAAGGTAACCTTTAATGGCAAGTCTGTCCCGATAAAGTACTACGACAAATACGCCAACGAAGCTGAAAAGCCAAACTACGAGGCGAGTATCCCTGAAGGAACCACGGTTCAGTCGGTGATCGACAAGTATTTTGAGGCGATTGGCGGCAAGGACAAAGTAGCAGAGATCCAGTCCCTGAAGCTCGTTTACGAGGGCAGTGCGATGGGAGCTACTATCAAGATCGAGGAGAAAAGGACTGCTGATAAATACGCACAGACCACCTTTATGAACAATACCCCCATGATGGGCGTCATTGCCAAGGGAGATGAGCTTTATATGAAGCAGGGTGCCAATAAAATGGCCTTACCCCCAGACCTGCAACAGGATATGCAGAATACCATGGGAATCTTCCCGGAACAAAAAATTGCAGCTAACCCGGATGCCAGGATCGGGGGAACCGAAATGCTCGACGGCAGGGAAGTGATCAAGATCGAAGTACCCGGAAAGGTCATACAGGCCACGTACTATTACGATATGGAATCCGGGCTGAAGGTTAAGGAGGCCTCTGTGACCTCAATGAACGGTCAGACCCAGAACCAGGAAAGCACCCTGATGGATTACCAGGAATTTGACGGGATCAAATTCCCAACCATGAGGACCAGCAACCTCGGACCTCAAACGATCGAAGCAAAACTGCTGGAGGCCGTGATCAATTTCGGCCCTACGGATGCCGATTTCGACTAGTCCTTTAAGACAATAATCAGAGAGCACATTTCACTTTCGGGATGTGCTCTTTTTTTTGTTTACCAGATATACCCCTATAAGGATGATCCCTGCAGCAAAGACCTGCCATAGGCTGAAACGTTCCCCGTCCATCAATCCCCAGAAGATCCCTACCACAGGGATCAGGTAGGTCACCGAGACCGAAAAAACGGGTGAGGAGATCTGTATCAGCCTGTTGAACATCACCTTGGCTACACAGGTGCCGATGATACTTAGAATGGCCACATAGCCGAGGGAACTCATGAAATATTCTCCCTGGCGGACGGAGCTGCTCAGTGCCCCTGAGTAGAACAGAAGGAAAAGGGCAGGTACAATCATAAAAGCAAAATTCCCCACGGCGATGCCCATGGCAGATACCTCCTGCAGTTTACTTTTAATGATGTTAGCATTACAGGCGTAGAAGATCGTAGCCAGAACAACCAGTCCGGCATACCAGTAATTCTGACCTGGATTGATCTCGGAACCAAGGGCGATGAGCAGTACAGCTCCGAGCAGCCCCACGAGAACCCCGCCCAACTGCCTTTTCGAAAAGGTGATGCCAAAGGCCGCAAAACCGATCAGAATGGTGAACAGGGGTACGAGTGAATTCAGGATAGCGGCAATGCTGCTGTCTATTTCTGTTTCTGCAAAAGCGAAGAGGAAAACAGGCAGAAAACTACCGAGGAGTCCTGACAGACCCACCCAGAACCATTCCTTCCCGGAAATAGATCTTAGGGATCTGAACCCAAGGGAAAGCAGGACAACTGAAGTGATCACAATGCGGACAGCTCCCAGCTGAACAGGAGTAAATCCTTCCAACCCCTTTTTGATTAGGATATAGGATGTACCCCAAATAATGGAAAGTATGACCAGGTACACCCATTTTCTGTTCACATCGCTCAAAGCTGGCAATTTTGGCGCAAAAATGCGGGTTTTTAATGGGATTCCGGGAATTGGGTTTCGTAAATTTGTCCTAATTCTTAAGCCCTTATCCCATGAAACGGACAATTCTCATTCTCTCTTTCCTCCTTCTGATGTTCTCCTGCAAGACTGAGAATAAAAAACCAGATCAACCTACCAAAATGCAGGAGGTAATCGCCATACATGACGAGGTCATGCCCAAAATGACCGACATCAGTAAACTGGTCGCCCAACTGAAACCGATGGCCGATTCTACAGAAGCCGGCCTGAAATATATGAGGGCGATGAAAGACCTGCAGGCAGCGCACCGGTCCATGATGGACTGGATGCAGGGGTTTGGGTCCCGATTTGATTCGGATGAGATCCTTAACGGCAAGGAATTGTCTGAAGAAAAAAGGGCCTGGCTACTGGAAGAAGAACAGAAAGTGATCCAACTCAGAGAAGATATCAATGGCAGTATTGAGCGGGCTGAAGCCCTGCTTAAGCAGGACTAAAAAGGTAAATGTCCCAGATCTACATTTCCCCCTGAAATGATGATCCCCACTTTTTTCCCTTTGAAATCAGCCCTGTCCCGGTACAGACCGGCAAGGGCCACAGCACTGGAGGGTTCTACGATGATCTTCATCCGTTCCCATATGAGTCGCATCGCCTCCACTATCTCCTCTTCCTCTACCCTGATGATTTTCTTCACGTATTTCCGGATCACAGGGAAAGTATTGCTCCCCAGCTGGGTCTTGAGTCCGTCTGCGATCGTATCTGTCGTTTCATTGCCTTCTATCCTTCCGCTTATCAGGGAGCGATAGGCGTCATCCACCGCAAAGGGTTCCGTGCCTAACACCTCTACAGAGGGATTCATAAAGTCAGCGGCCAAAGCCGTTCCGGCGATGAGTCCGCCTCCCCCAACAGGGGTCAGGATACAATCGAGATCAGGTTGATCCTGTAATAGTTCATAGGCCGCCGTACCCTGCCCGAGAATTACATCAGGATCATTCGAAGGGTGTAAGAACGCAGCTCCTGTCCTGCTTTGTATTTCTTCGGCCTTAGCATTCCTGGCATACAGGGTAGGTTCACATTCGTAAATGATCCCACCGTATTCCACAACCCCTTTTTTCTTAACCTCAGGTGCTGTCGTAGGCATTACAATATGGGCCTTCACCCCAAGGCTCTTTGCAGCAAGGGCTAGGGCCTGGGCAAAATTCCCTGATGAATGGGTCACCACCCCTCTACTGCGTTCCTGCTCACTCAGGCATAACAGGGCATGGGTCGCTCCCCTCATTTTATAGGCTCCCATCCGCTGGAAATTCTCGCATTTGAAGTAGACCTCAGCCCCTGTAATCTCATTGATCAGCCTGGAGGTCAGGACGGGAGTACGATGGATATAGGGTGCGATCTTTTCGTAACAGAGAGGGATTTGATCACCATTTAATTCAGCCATAACCTGCTTATTTCCATTTCAGGGTTTCGAGGATCCTGCGAACATCTTTCTGCAGGTAAACCGCCGCTGGGTACACAGAATCGTAATTCGGTTTGGCGTAAAAATAAAGTGATCCCGTCAGGAAATGTTCTGTGCTGTCTGTGGCGTAAAACTGCGCCTGGGAGGCCGCATCCCCTTTCACTTCGTAAAACATGCCAAAGACCCTGCCCTCCTCGTCTATGTATTTTTGCTCCATGATGTTATCTGCCTTGATGACGTGTTCATAGGACAATTTCTGTGCATCGGAGAGCAGTTGAACCAGGTTGCCCTCTACCGGTTTATAAGTAAGGTAGATGGCCCCCTTCAAGGCCGGGTAATCCAGGGTCAGGGAACTGGCCTTCATATCCCGTATCTGAGCCAGGTTGTTTGATTCAAAGGAATAAGCAGGGGTATTCACCACATCAGCCGTGCCCTCGGGATATTCGAGCCTGAGCTGGGCTTTGGGTTTGGGCAGAACCTCCTCCCCACAAGAGCTGAGCACAAGCAGGCAAACAACTAGAAACGGTACGAAATTAAGCCTCATTCGGTAAGGTGATTTTTATTTGTTTGAGCCTTTTCCTATCCAGGCTTTCTACCACAAATTCGTAATTCAGGAAGGTGATCTTCTCTCCCTTTTTTGGGAAACTCCCTGCGATCTCCAGAACAAATCCTGCGATGGTCTCGGATTCTCCTTTTTGTTCTTCAAATGCCGCTTCGTTCTCAATTTTTGCCACCCTGTAAAAATCTTTGAGAGCGGTCTTTCCGTCAAAAACAAAGTTATGGTCGTCAAGTTTGGAAAAGACCAGGTCCTCATCATCGAACTCATCACTGATATCGCCCACGATCTCTTCTATGATATCCTCCAGGGTAACCACCCCTGAAGTGCCCCCGTATTCATCCACCACCACGGCCAGGTGTATCTTCTTTTCCTGGAATTCCAGCAAGAGGTCGTCCAGTTTCTTGTTCTCAGGAACAAAATACGGTTCCCTGATCAGGGAGATCCATGCGAATTGTTTCCGGTCTATGTAAGGAAGGAGGTCTTTGACGTAGAGAACGCCGATCACCTTGTCTATATGATCCGAAAATACCGGGATGCGGGAATATCCGTGCTTTTTGATCTCCTCCAGTACTTCCGGAAATTTCATATCCTCTCTGAGTGCGAAAATATCGATACGGGGCCTCATCACTTGTTTGGTGTCTGTGTTCCCAAAGGATACGATGCCTTCGAGGATCTTCTGCTCTTCCTTGGTGGTATCTCCTTCCGAAGTGAGTTCCAGGGCTTGTGACAAATGGTCAACACTCAGGTTAGACCTCTGCCTGCCAAATTTGTTGAATAGGAAGATCGTTAGCGACCGCATCGGACTGCTCAGCGGGGTGAGGAGGATATCAAGACCTTTCAGGGGAAAGGCCATAAAATGAGAGAATTGGTGTTTATTCCGGTTGGCATAGATCTTAGGAAGGATCTCCCCGAACATAAGGATCAAAAAAGTCGCTACCACAACCTCCAGGAGGAAACGTACAGAGACCACACCCATGATCTGATAGGTAATGGAAGAGAACAGGGTGTTCCCAAGATCGCTGAAGAGGAGTACAATCCCAATGTTAATGGCATTGTTAGAGATCAGGATGGTAGCCAGCAACTTTTTGGGTCTTTCCAGTAATTTTACAACGATGCTTCCCGCAGGGGTATTCTTTTCCTGCAGTTGCTTAAGCTCGGTTACCGACAGGCTGAAAAACGCGACTTCCGCCCCTGAGATCATGGCAGAACAGCCGAGAAGAATGATCAAGACAATGACCTTAACTACAAAAAGGTTCTCAATTTCAGCAAAACCAAAAAGTAACTGTAAGGGTTCCGGGTCCACACGCAGGTCAGTTGGTTATAAATCAAAAAGGCAGGTCGTCATCCTCTTCCGGGGCGGCGAGGGATCCGGTAGGCTCTGCTTTCTGGGGTTGGGATGCTTTACTGGGTTCAGGATTCCTTTTTTGGGATCTGGGAGCTTCCTCCTGAGCAGAGTCCTGCTTACCCGTCAGGAAAGTAAAATCCTGAACATGGATCTCTGTGGTGTATTTCGTCTGGCCGTCTTCCCCCTGCCATTGCCTGGTTTTCAACCGGCCTTCCACATAGATCTTATCTCCTTTACTAAGGTATTTCTCGCAGATCTCAGCAGCTTTGTTTCTCACTACGATGTTATGCCATTCAGTGGTGGTCACCTTCTCACCGGTCTGCTTGTTGGTATAGGTCTCATTGGTGGCAATGGGAAAACGTCCTATGCAATTGCCTCCTTCAAAATAGTGTAATTTCACCTCGTCTCCCAGATGCCCGATCAGCATCACCTTATTCAATGTTCCGCTCATGATTCTAATTTAATTCAAAAGTACGAATTTTTATATGTTCGGAGGAATTCGGAGACCAATACAGGAACCGGATATTCATCCAGTTTCTCCGGGGATATACCTTGGGATATTTCCTTTTTCAGTTCAACGATCCAAAACCTGGTGATCAGGTGTTGATGGGATAGTTTATGTACGACGGGGTTTTCCTTCCAGAGAGAGATCGCGCCCTGGGGATGGTCATCCTTTTCCAATATTTCGTAGACCTCTTCAGGCTCCAGCAACCGATCCGATTCAATCAATGGAAACTCGTACAAATGCTGCCATATGCCTTTTTCAGTTCTTTTATGAAGCAGGGTCCTGTTTTTTGGATCCCTGTAGACCATATAATTGAAATATCGGGTCTTCACTTTTTGTTTTCTGAGTTTGACCGGCAGTTCGGATACTCTCCTCTGTTTCAGGGCCAGACAACCTGAGTTGAGCGGACATGCTTCACAGGCTGGACTTTGAGGTTTGCACTGAATGGCTCCAAATTCCATAATGGCCTGGTTGTATTCTCCAATATCCAAGGGTTCCATCACCTCTGTGGCGAGTTTTTTAAAATATTTCGCCCCCCGGGAAGAATTGATGGGAGTATCCACCCCGAAATAACGCGACAGGACTCTGTAGACATTCCCATCGACTACCGGGGTCGGTTCCCCTGAACAAATGGATGCTATGGCACTTGCCGTATAGTCCCCTACTCCTTTGAGTTGGATGAGTTCTTTATAGGTTGAAGGAAAGATTCCGTTGAATTCATTCTCGACCGTCCTGGCTGCAGCGTGCATATTACGGGCCCTGGAATAATATCCCAGGCCCTGCCAGAGTTTCAGGACCTCTGTTTCGGAAGCGGAGGCGAGATCCGATACCGTGGGGTACGCCTCGACAAATTTCAGATAATAAGGCAGACCCTGGTTTATACGGGTCTGTTGCAGGATGATCTCCGACAGCCATATTTTATATGGATCCGAAGAGCCTCGCCATGGAAGGTCCCTCTTATTTTGGGAATACCAATGCAGTACGGTTTTGGAAAAATGGGTCATGCCTCAAAAGAGCCCAAAAGTAAGTTTTTAAAGACTTAAAATTAGTTCATTAGGACAAAAGAATGAATAATATTTATATATTTGCAAGCCTGAAAAATAACAGTTTAAGTAAACATAAACATGACGAAAGCAGATATCGTATCGAAGATCTCAGAAAAATTGGGAATTGAAAAAGGTGATGTTCAAGCAACAGTTGAAACCTTTATGGAAGAGGTCAAATCATCACTCGAGAACGGAGACAATGTGTACCTGAGAGGTTTTGGTAGCTTTATTATCAAGACGCGTGCGGAGAAGACGGGTAGGAATATCTCAAAGAATACTACCATTAAAATACCTGCTCACAACATTCCGGCATTTAAGCCAGCTAAGGTTTTTGTTGAGGGAGTAAAAAGCAACGTAGAAGTAAAGTAATAACCGAAATAAAAGCAGAGTTTTATGCCGAGTGGTAAAAAAAGAAAAAGACACAAGGTGGCCACACACAAGCGTAAGAAACGCAGAAGAGCCAACCGCCACAAGAAGAAGTAGTTGCTGAAACTACTTTTTCATTTTAATACGTTCATTGACATAGAAATTCTAAAAGGATTTCGACGGGTTACAAAACCTGTAACAACTAATGTTTAATCCATCCTGCATTAGCGGGATATAAATTGATTCAGGTGAATAGAGAATTAATCGTAAGATCCAATTCCGTCGCCGTCGATTTTGCCTTACTGAAAGATGGAAAACTCATTGAACTTCACAAAGACGAAAACGATCATAATTTCAATGTGGGAGACATTCTCCTCGCGAAGATCAGGAAGCCTGTAACGGGCCTTAATGCTGCCTTTGTCAACGTCGGTTATGAAAAAGATGCCTTTTTGCACTACCATGACCTGGGACCGCAGCTGTCCAGTATGTTGAAGTTCATCAAGAAAGTGAGTACGGGAAAACTCAAGGATTATTCCCTTAAAAATTTTCCATTCGAAAAAGATATTGATAAGCACGGATCCATCAACCAGGTGGTGAAAGCGAATCAGTCCCTGCTGGTTCAGATCGTAAAAGAACCCATATCGACCAAAGGACCGCGAATTAGCTCCGAACTTTCTATAGCCGGACGCTATTTGGTGATGGTCCCTTTCTCTGACCGCGTTTCGGTTTCACAAAAAATTGAAAGCAACAAGGAGAAAGACCGGCTTAAGAGGCTCGTGAAGAGCATCAAGCCAAAAGGGTTTGGAGTGATCATAAGGACCGTGGCAGAAGGCAAAAAAGTCGCAGAACTGGATAAGGATCTACAGAACTTGCTGAACAAATGGACAGCAATGTGTAAGAAATTGTACAAAGCGCCAACCCCATCCAAAGTCCTCGTGGAAGTCAACAGAGCTTCCTCTATCTTAAGGGATGTCTTTAATGACACTTTCACGGGCATACACGTAGATGACGAAACGCTTTATACCCAACTGAAGGATTATGTGCATGAAATTGCACCTGATAAAGAATCCATTGTAAAGTTGTACAGTTCTTCGGTTCCGATCTTTGAAAAATTCGGGATCGAAAGACAGATCAAAACCTCTTTCGGACGTACCGCGTCCATGAGCAAAGGTGCCTATCTGGTCATTGAGCATACCGAGGCCCTTCACGTCATAGACGTGAATAGCGGGAACCGGTCTAACAAGGCCAACAACCAGGAAGACACCGCTTTAGAGGTAAATATGCTCGCCGCCTCCGAGATCGCCAGACAATTGCGTCTGAGGGATATGGGGGGCATCATCGTGGTCGATTTTATCGATATGGTAAAATCCGATCACCGAAGGAAACTCTTCGATCATCTCAGGAAAGAGATGAAGGACGATAGGGCGAAGCATAAAATCCTTCCCCCGAGTAAATTCGGACTGGTGCAGATCACGCGCCAAAGGGTAAGGCCGGAAATAAACATCAAGACCACTGAGGAGAACCCCAGTGGCAGTAATCAGGAGGTGGAAGCTCCCATAGTGCTGATCGAAAAGATCAATGTAGATCTTGAACATCTTTTAAAGAACTCCAAGAATGAAAAAGGTATCGTGCTCAATACGCACCCTTTTATCGCGGCGTATCTGACCAAAGGTTTTCCATCGATCAGGTCCAAATGGTTCCTGGAACACAAAAAATGGATCAAGATCCAACCCAGGGATGCCTATACCTACCTCGAGTACCATTTTAAAGACAAGAATGGGAAAGATCTCATATAAAAAGCGGCTTCAGCAGAAGCCGCTTTTTTTGTTTTATTAATTTTACGCCATGCAGAAAAGACCTTCATTTACGGTCTCTGAGGCCACCAAAAAAATGGAAAGGTATTGTGCCTACCAGGACCGTTGCCATCAGGAAGTACTGGGCAAATTGAGGGAAATGCGCATGATCCCGGAAGCCATGGATAAGATCATGGCGCATTTAATCAACCATGGATTTCTCAATGAGGAGCGTTTTGCCAGGAGTTTTGCCAGGGGTAAATTCCGGATTAAAAAATGGGGCCGTGTAAGGATCACAAGAGAATTAAAGAAAAGGGATATTTCTCCTTTTATCATCAGGCTGGCCCTGGAGGAATTGGATAACAGTGAATATTCCGATACGCTCCGTGACCTCGCCAGAAAGCGTCTTACACAGTTGAAGGGCCTTGACCCCCGCTTGCAGAAAAAAAAGCTTTACGATTACCTGCTTTACCGGGGATGGGAAAGCTCCAGGATCTATGACCAGCTGGAAGACCTTTTTCCTCCGGGTTGAGTCTTAGGAAGGCATGGTTTTGAGCACCTTTTCTGTGCGTTCAATGGCCTTTCGATTCTTCCAGTCTATCCACTTCTTGCCCCGTATACGCCTCATCCCGTTGTCGAAATGCCGCATAAATACCACGTTGTAGACCGCCTTACTGAGATTTAACGGATTTCTGGCTACCGATCTCAGGCTCATGGAGAATCCTGGGGTCACGTACTTCATATAATGCCAGTAGCCCTCGGGCATATAGAGTACTTCCCCGTGCTCCAGATACGTCCGGTAACCGGTGGCGTGCCGGAGACCAGGCCATTGATTGTAATCTGGGTCTGAGAAGTCTATAGACTCGTGTGTGATTAGGGAGTGTGGTATTTTATACAGGTATTTATTTTCACTTTGAGGAAACAGGATACATTCCTTTCTGCCCGCAAAATGAAAATGAAAGATGTTTGCCAGATCGATATCATAATGCATGAAGGTATAGGAATCCCTTCCCCCGAAGAACAACATGGGTAATCCCTTCATCAGGGGTATGCCAAAGTCGGGGAATGAAAAATCCTTTTGCAGTTCAGGCACCTCCTTCATCACGTTCCAAAGAAAAATCCTGTATTTGGTGGGTTCTTTCTGAAGAAGGTCGAGATACTCCTTCATCTTCATGGTGGCGTGAGGCTGATTAAACCCTTCCTTATGATCTACCGGCCTGTTGTCGTATAAGGGCACAGTCTTTTCGCCGGCCACCTTACGGATATAATCGAAGTCCCACTTTGAATAGGCGGGCCAGTCCCGGATACTATCTGTCAGTACCACAGGTTTCTGGGGTCCCAGAAAGTCCCTGAGGAATTGTTCTTTGGTCAGTGATCCAACCCGGGGTATCTCTTTCAGTTTCAACTCAATACCTGATTAATCAATTCATCAAAGGTAAAAAATCAGATCAAACCGTTGATTGATACTATTCAAGGCTGGTTAAACAGCTCGTATCAGGACTTTGCCTGTTGCCTGGCTATCTCATTTCTTTCGATCTGATGTCCGGGCCGGGTCCATTTAGGCTTCTCTCCTTTCGACTCGAATTTTGAGTCTGCCTGTTCCACGGTTTTGGGCTGAGGCATCTTTTCGAATGCTGCCTGAGGTTCCAGTCCCAGAAGTCGGAACATCTCCATATCCTCATTCACATCCGGATTGGGGGTAGTGAGCAATTTATCACCGGCAAAGATAGAGTTGGCTCCTGCAAAGAAACACATGGCCTGCCCTTCCCTGCTCATTCCGGTACGGCCAGCTGAAAGTCTTACCTGTGTCCGGGGCATAACGATTCGCGTGGTAGCCACCATGCGTATCATATCCCAGATAGGAACAGGCTCCATATCTTCCATGGGTGTACCTTCTACCGCCACCAGGGCATTGATCGGCACAGATTCAGGCTGGGGATCCAGGGTCGACAGGGCAACCAGCATTCCCGCCCTGTCTTCCAGTTTTTCTCCCATCCCTATGATTCCCCCGCTGCAAACCGTTACATTGCTTTTCCTGACATTGTCTATGGTATCCAGCCTGTCTTTATAGGCCCTTGTTGAGATCACATCCTTATAATAGTCCTCAGAGGTATCCAGGTTGTGATTGTATGCGTACAGTCCGGCTTCTGCCAGGCGTTTGGCCTGGTTTTCGGTGAGCATCCCAAGAGTACAGCAGACCTCCATGTCGAGCTTGTTGATGGTGCGTACCATCTCCAGTACCTGGTCAAATTCAGGTCCGTCCTTCACATTCCTCCAGGCGGCGCCCATACAGACCCTTGAACTACCGGAAGCCTTGGCGCGAAGGGCCTGGGCTTTTACCTGCGATACACTCATCAGATCGTTTCCTTCAATATCCGTATGATAACGGGCTGCCTGTGGGCAATACCCGCAGTCCTCGGGACAGCCCCCGGTTTTTATGGAGAGCAAGGTGGAAACCTGAACTTTGTTGGGATCGTGATATTCACGATGTACAGTGGCTGCTCTGTAGAGCAGTTCCATCAGTGGCATCCGGTAGATATCCACGATCTCTTCTTTTGTCCAATTATGTCGTATTTCTTTCATCTATTTGATTTAAAGCCCCCTCAAAAATAGAGAATCCTGTCAAATACATATCATATTCTCCCGGATATCCCTCTTCTTAATTCACTACGGCCTTTTTAACAGGATGCTCACTGCATTCCCCCCGAAGCCCACGGCGTTGACCAAGATCCTGTTCAGACTTTTTGACATGGGCTTGTCCCCGCTATAAGGCAACGGAATGAAGACCTGATGCTGCAGCATCAGAACAGCCAGTTCCAAACTCAGCATACCTGACGCCCCCAGGGTATGCCCTATCATCCATTTGTTAGAAGTGAGCAATGGGGTGTCCTGACCGAATACCTTCTCAACAGCCCGAAATTCAGACTCATCCCCTTTGATCGTCCCTGGGGCATGCATGACCACAGCATCAACTTCCGAAGCATGCAAGTCGCCCAAGGCCATCTGCATCGACCTCTGAAAACAATCGGCCTCTGTACTGATAGAAACCGAAGATTCAAGGATCTCAGTGGAGTAGCCGACTCCATCGATCAGTGCCAGACTTTCTGCGGAATTCCCGGCTTCCAGACAGGCCATCACTGCGCCTTCCCCAAGAACCATGGTGTTCTCATCCTTATTGAGGTCCAGGGCCCGGCATGGGAATGGTCCCCCTGATTTGGCATAGATCTTTAATGCCTTCATCTGAGCCACGGTAAAGGGCGTAAGGGGGGCTTCACTACCGCCGACAAGGAATCGGTCTGCCATCCCGCCCTGTATCCAGGCCACCCCGTTAAGCAGTGCATGCAAGGCAGTAGAGCAGGTTATAGAATGTGATATTTCTGGACCCGTGGTCTGCAAATCATGGGCGACCCAAGAAGAAATGTTCCCCAAGGTGGTCACAGGGGAGGTCCAGGGAGAAGTGGTCCCTTCCTGGAGGAATTGCCCGTGGTGGGATTCAAAGATCCCGGTAGCCCCTCTCGAAGAGCCGATATTGATCCCAAAATTATCATTTTTATCCCATCGGGCTGAGCGCACCACCTTTCTGGAAACAGTCAGGGCGAAAATGACGGTCTCATCCAGCTTCCTGTAATGCGATTGGGATCTCCTTACCTCTTCCAGGGAATCACTGTATTCCGGCGAGATCGGCGCTACCCATGCCTTTTCTCCCGGAAAAGATCTTTCCTCTATCCCGTGCTTGTGGGACAAATAGGCCGACCAGACCTTCTCCCTTCCCATTCCCAGGGCCGAAAGGGATTCTATTGCAACAATGGATACCGGTGTTTTTAATGCCATCTTCAAAGGGTCAAAAATAAGGCTTATCTCTTTTTATTCTCCCCTCCCGGGAGCTCAATGTTTCAGGAAATTAAAATGTATGTGCTATAAGTCGAGCTCAAGGCATCCTTCGATGGCTCGGTAGACTCTGTCGAGCTCAGTATCACTTATCACATAAGGGGGCAGGAGATATATGGTGTTACCCAGCGGCCGTAAAAAGATGCCCTGGTCCATGAAATACGAATACAGCCTGTCTCTCAGGGATCCGTAGCGATCCGTGTTGAGTGTGAGATCGATGGCATAGATTACCCCGGTCTGGCGGGTAGAAGCTACTCTGGGGTGGTCCTTGATCCTGCAGTCGAATTCCTTATGTCTTCGTATAATCCTCTTGATATTCCCCTGCATCTCATCGGATCGAAACAACTCAAGGGCAGCCAGGGCAGCGGTACAGGCCAGGGGGTTGGCGGTATAGGTATGACCGTGAAAAAAGCCTTTGTGTACGGCATCATCGTAAAAAGCGTCATAAACTTTTTTCGAACAGCTGGTAATCGCCATAGGGAGGAGCCCCGCCGTAAGCGCCTTGGAAAGGCAGATGATCTCCGGCTTGACAGTTACCTGTTCAGAGGCAAAACACGTTCCCGTCTTTCCAAAACCGGTCATCACCTCATCGGCAATAGTGATCACCCCCTCCAGTTTCATCAGGCGTAAAATGCGGCAAAGGTGCTCAGGTCTGTGCATTTTCATGGCCGCAGCACCCTGAACAAGGGGTTCGTAAATAAATCCTGCTATGTCTTTTTTCTTCAGCCTTTTCTCCACTGATTCCAGAACTTCCTCCACGTTGTCGTCATTGGGAACCGGGATGCGTTCTACCCGAATAAAATGCTCCTCGAAGGGCCCGTTATAGGCCGAAAGACCCGATACTGACATGGCCCCGAAAGTGTCGCCATGGAATCCCTCCTCAAAGGCGAGCATCACATTCCTTTTTTCGCCCAGGTTGTGAAAATACTGAAGGGCCATCTTGATACCGATCTCGGTAGCAGTAGAACCGTTATCCGAAAAGAACAGCTTTTGCTGATTGTAAGGCAACACAGACATCAGCGATTCCGATAGTTCAATAGCGGGTTGATGGGTAAAACCGCTGAATACCACCTGGTCCAGTTTTTTCATCTGTTCCGAAACAGCCTTAGTGATCACGGGATGACAATGGCCGTACATAGCCGTGTACCAGGAAGCGATCGCATCTATATATTCCTTTCCTTCCTCATCGGTGAGTACAGCACCCTTTGCTTTGACGATCCCCAACATGTCCCCTTGGGTCTTGTGCTGGGTAAGGGGGTGCCACAGGTATTTTCTATCTCTGACTGAAAGTTTCTCCAAGCCTGTTATTTTAAGGCAACATTGATTTATATATCTTGCAGGGGAGGAACATCCTCCGGAAGACATGCCGCACAAATTTATAACATCTCTCATTCCTAATTACCAGAATCTGAAGGATGGTAAGGTATTTTTAGGTCTGGCCCTCCTCTCGGTTTGCCTTCGTTTTCCTTTTTTTTTCAGGGACTACATAGACAGGGATGAAAGCACATTCATCCTGATGGCACAATCCTGGGTAGACGGACATTTGCCTTATACCCAGTTGTGGGACCTGAAGCCACCCCTGGTATTTCTTTTCTTCTCGGTGATCATTTACATCTTTGGGAAGAGTTTTCTCGCCATCAGATTTTTTGGCGCCCTCGTTGTAGCCGTTGTTTCATTTTATACCTATAAGACCGGGAAGGAAGTGTATTCGGCCCGAATCGGCTTCTGGTCCTCCCTGGGTTGTGTCTACCTTTTGAGCCTATTCGGCAGCCTGCAGGGTGTGATGTCCGAACACCTGAGTATGCTGTTCTTTATGCCGGCACTCTTCTTACTCCTGAAACACAGAAAGGCAGGATGGTTTTTTATTGCAGGTATATTGCTGGGCGTATCCCTGATGATGAAACTCAACCTGGCCTATGCCGTGATCGGGATGCTCCTTTGGGTCTTTGGAATATCCATATTCGAGCGCAAGGCGCGAAGAGGATTTGTACGAATAGTATTTTTGGGATCAGGGATCATACTCCCTGTCGTTGCCACTTTCCTGCCCTATCTGGCATCAGGGATCCCTGAGGTCTGGATGGATTCTGTGATCAGGGCCCCGTTGGCCTACTCCAATGACCTGCAAAGCTCTGTTTTGAACGTGCTGCCTTTGGTAGCTGTCTTGTTGTTATTCGGGATGATATGCTGGAAAAAAAAGTGGATCGATTTCTCAGATCCCAAAGTGCTCCTGCTGACCGCGGTTCTCGCCGGGGTCGTATTTTCCTTCCTGAAAAGCGGGAAAGTGAATGGGCATTACCTGATGCAACTCTATCCCATGCTCCTCATCCTGCTGGGTATCGCCCTCTCACATGCTTTGCGTCACCGACAGATTTACTATCCTTTGGCTCTCTTCCTTGCTGTTTCACTGCCGGTTGAATCCTATATAGAACTGGCCAATATCATCGACAATAAAAGAAAGCACGGGACTTATTATAATGGGGAAGGATTTACTGTTCCGGATTTTATCAGGGAACAAAAACTGAATTCCGAAGATGTCCTTTTTTTTGAGTACCATATAGGCTACTGGATCCTCGATGCCTCGCCCCCGTCAAAGGCAGCGACCCATCCCAGCAATATCTGCAGGCAGGCTCTTTATCCCTATTTTGAAAATCCCAGGAAAAATGCTCTGGAAGAATTGGAATACCTCCTGGATTCTCTCAAACCGAAAACCGTGGTCACCAGGAAAGAAAAATCTGTATTCGACAAGGAATACGTGGAGGAAGATGCCTATGTGAGATCTTATTTATCTGACCACTACCGCCTTGCAGGCACAGTGGGAAGAGCCGAGATTTTTACCCGCCTAAAGGGCCATTAATGCCTCCCTGAACATAGTAGCGTATTTGCGGATGGTCTCCTTGTCAAAATTCCCTTCCTCGGAGATCCTCCCGACACATTGCACTCCAGTCTTGGACAATATGATGCTCTCAGTGGTCGGGTGTTCGTTCCCGCTGAACAGGATAACGGGTTCAATTCCCCTCGCTCTGAGGGCCTCGATGGTCAGGAGGGAATGGTTGATACTCCCCAGGTAATGTCTTGAGACCACTACCACCTTGTAATCGGGTTTGATCAGGTCTGCGATCGTATCATTATCGTTCAGAGGAACCAGTAGTCCGCCCGCTCCCTCTATCACCAAGTGATTCTCTGTATCCGGTTCCGTGATCTGATCTAAATCGATTCTGATCCCGTCGATCCCGGCAGCTGCATGCGGACTCATTGGTGTCTTCAACGCATAGCTGTTTTGATGGATCACTGTCTTGGGGTTGCTGATCAGGTTCCTGACCTTATGACTGTCAGAATGGTCGAGGTCTCCTGCCTGTACAGGCTTCCAGTAATCGGCCAGCAGGGCTTCCACGAGGATGGCTGAGGCAATGGTCTTTCCGACCTCAGTTGAGATCCCGGTAACAAATATTCTCTTCACGGTCTATTGGGGTTTTGTGATCATGCCGCATTTAAGGCATCTGTATTTTTTCTTTTCGAAGAAAGGGAAGAGTTTGTGATAGAAGCCTTTTCTGGCATAGTAGGCTTCCGAGCGCTGGGCTTTGCAGTTGGGACATGTCACTGGATTTCCCTTATCATCAATGGCGTATCTCCTGAATTCGTCGTAGATCTCAATCGCCCTGTCCTTGTCGCGCGTATAGACCTGTAGCTTGACTCCTCCCACAGCCTGACTTACCAGGGGATCAGTATTTAAAAAATTCTCATCCCTGAGATACACGTAGATCCCTTCGGCCTCAAGCCTGCCCTTGATGACCTGCACGTCGGCCGGAAACTCAAAGGCACCGAGGGTATAGAATTTTTCAGGCATGGACGTTCTCTTCAATGGCACGGGCCAAGATACTCAATACTTCCTTTATTTCATCCCGGGAATTGAAACTGTGCAGGCAGAATCGTATCCTCTCTTGCCCGGAGGGCACGGTGGGGGAAAGGATGGGTAATACATTGTACCCTTTCCTATTTAAATCTTCGGACACGCGCTTCACACCGGAATTGCCCGGGATCACACAGGAGTGTATGGCCGACCTGCTGGGAATAAACCTTTCCCGAAGACCAAGATCGTCCCTAATTTTCAGAAACATCTCGATATTAGACCTGAGCCTTTCCTTCTTTCGGAGGTATTCTTCTTTATTTATCTGTTCACATGCGAAGAGTACCGCAGCTACACTCATGGGAGGCAGGGCTGTGGAATAGATAAAGCTTCGCGCAAAATTGACCAGGTAGGATCTTAACTGTGGGCTACCTAGCACTGCGGCTCCCTGTACGCCCATGGCCTTGCCAAAGGTCGCGATCCTCGCGAAGACCACCCGCCTGACCGTCTCCTGATCGGCGAGATCTCCCAGGGTCCTGTCTATTCCCAATATGGCATGTGCCTCGTCCAGTATAAGCCTGCACCGGAATTCATCGCAAAGTTTGATCAGGGAATCCAGATCCGGTTGATCCCCATCCATAGAGAAAACCGCCTCTGTGGCCAGGTAAAATTGGGAGTCTTTATCCCCTTCTTTCCTCAGTCGAAGCAGTAGTTCCCTGAGGTGATCCAGGTCATTATGCCTGTATTTGTAGCTTTTGGCAAGTCCCATGCGAATACCATCCCTCATACTGGCATGTATATATTCATCGTAGAGGACTACATCATCCCTCTGAGGTACACAGGAAAAGAGTCCGAGGTTGGCGTCGTAACCCGAGTTGAAGATCAGGGCACTCTCTGCCCCATAAAGTCCGGCCAGGACCGCTTCCGTTTTTTCATGGAGTGGAGAATTCCCTGAAAGCAAACGGGATCCGGTAGACCCGTTTCGCAACATACCCATAGACTCCAGGATACCGGTGGCACCTCGGAATACGGTCTCCTCACGGGCCATCCCCAGGTAATCATTGCTGACAAAATCGGTTTTTGACGAGAGGAGCTTCAATTCTCGGAGTGTATTCTCCTCCCTCCTCTCCTGCAGCTTCTGCCCCAGTTTTTTCGGAAATCCATCCATATTTCAAAGGTAGTATTTAGATGAATAAATGTTATCTTGAAATTGCGAAACCGCAAGCACAACACCTTTTAGAAATGTCTGTCGTATACGGAAGGGCGAGGACTGA
The DNA here is from genome assembly GCF_014638095.1 of Muriicola marianensis. Taxonomy (GTDB): domain Bacteria; phylum Bacteroidota; class Bacteroidia; order Flavobacteriales; family Flavobacteriaceae; genus Muriicola; species Muriicola marianensis. The sequence continues at coordinate 2,061,889 of NZ_BMFH01000001.1, read as the reverse complement.
AAAAGACCTCAGGGAGATCCTGGAATTGCAGGTAAAGAACTTACCTGACCAACTCACGGATAAAATCCGCGAGCAGGAGGGGTTCCTTACGGTCAGGCATACCCCCGAACTCCTCGGTAAAATGAACGAAGTCTGTCCCCATATCGTAGCCAGGGCTGATGATCGGGTTGTGGGTTATGCCCTGTGTATGCATCCCTCCTTCTCCGCCGAAATCCCCATCCTCAGATCGATGTTCGATCAGGTCAGGTCAAACTTACCTCCAGACAAGACCTATATAGTCATGGGCCAGGTCTGTATTGACAAGGACTACAGGAAGAAAGGTATTTTTCGTGAGTTGTACCGGACCATGAAGGAAGTTTTGCGCGAAGAGTTCGATCTTATCGTCACCGAAGTGGATGGCCGCAACCGCAGATCCCTGGAGGCCCATCTGGCCATTGGCTTCCGGGTACTAAAAAAATACCAGTCCGATGGGAGGGACTGGTATTTAATTATACTTTAAAGTACAAGAAGTTAGTCGACCAGAACAATTACCTTATTATCGTTCATCTCCATGGTTCCACTGCTTATAGACAAGGTCATCTTTCCATCGGCCGCTTTATTAAACCTGGCCTCGTGCTCCTCATCTATGGTGATGTCTCCCCCGATCTTAACCAGGCCCTGCTGTAAGAGGGAAACAATAGGTGCGTGATTGTCGAGCACCTGGAATTCACCGTTTAGTCCGGGTACGGTCACCGAAGTGACATTTCCTTCAAACAAAGTGGCTTCCGGGGATACGATTTCTAAATGCATCTGCTAAAACTTCTTATTCTCTTACTTTCCTTCAGGATATCTTAGGCTTCTGCCAGCATTTTCTCACCGGCCTCAATAGCTTCCTCTATGGTACCCTTGAGGTTAAAGGCAGATTCAGGAAGGTGATCCAGTTTACCGTCCATGATCATGTTGAAGCCTTTGATGGTGTCTTTTATATCTACCAGTACTCCGGGGATACCTGTAAACTGCTCTGCCACGTGGAAGGGCTGAGAGAGGAAACGCTGTACCCTCCTTGCCCGGCCGACAGCCAGTTTGTCCTCTTCGGAAAGTTCTTCCATTCCGAGGATGGCGATGATATCCTGAAGCTCTTTATAGCGCTGGAGAAGCTCCTTAACTCGTTGTGCACAGGCGTAGTGATCCTTCCCGAGGATCTCCGGGGTGAGGATCCTGGAAGTGGAATCCAGTGGATCTACTGCCGGATAAATCCCCAGCTCTGCGATCTTACGGGACAATACGGTAGTCGCATCAAGGTGGGCGAAGGTGGTCGCCGGAGCAGGGTCTGTCAGGTCATCCGCAGGTACATAAACCGCCTGAACCGAGGTAATGGATCCTCTTTTGGTAGAGGTGATCCTTTCCTGCATTGCTCCCATCTCAGTAGCCAGGGTAGGCTGGTATCCTACCGCGGAAGGCATACGTCCGAGAAGGGCCGATACCTCAGAACCTGCCTGGGTAAAACGGAAGATGTTATCAACGAAGAAAAGTACATCTTTTCCCTGACCTTCTCCGGAACCGTCACGGAAGTACTCAGCAATGGTAAGTCCGGAAAGTGCTACCCTCGCACGGGCTCCCGGTGGCTCGTTCATCTGACCGAATACGAAGGTGGCTTTGGATTCCTTCATGGCTTTCTTATCTACTTTAGAAAGGTCCCATCCGCCTTCTTCCATGGAATGGAGGAATTTATCCCCGTATTTGATAATCCCGGATTCGAGCATCTCTCTCAGGAGGTCATTCCCTTCACGGGTACGTTCTCCCACTCCTGCAAATACAGAGAGTCCTCCGTGTCCTTTTGCGATGTTATTGATGAGCTCCTGGATGAGTACGGTCTTACCAACCCCGGCACCTCCAAAGAGACCGATCTTACCCCCTTTTGCATAGGGCTCGATAAGGTCGATCACCTTGATCCCGGTGTAGAGAACCTCAGTAGAGGTGGAGAGATCCTCAAATTTGGGAGCTTCCCTGTGGATGGGGAGGCCGTTCTTCCCTTCTTTGGGCAGGTTCCCTATCCCGTCGATAGCGTCACCGATCACGTTGAACAGCCTTCCGTAAATATCTTCGCCTATAGGCATCTGAATGGCTTTACCGGTAGCTACCACTTCAACTCCCCTGCTCAATCCGTCAGTGGAGTCCATGGAAATTGCACGCACGCTGTTCTCCCCTATGTGAGATTGTACCTCCAGGACGAGGATGGTTCCATCACCCCTGGTGATTTCGAGAGAATCATAAATTTTCGGGAGGTCGGTCCCGGAAGCGAATTCAACGTCTATCACCGGTCCGATGATCTGAGAGACTTTACCAGTTACTTTAGCCATTCTTATAGTTTTATCTATTAGGGAAATTCTCAGCCATTTTACTCGTTTATATGGCACCTTTTTTCCGGCTGCAAAGATATATCTTCACATTGTAAATAAGAAGGCTTTAGGTTGATTTTTTCGCATAAAAAAAGCACCGTTTCCACGGTGCTTTCATTTTTGTGTTAGAAGTTGCCTCTTAAGGGTTTACCGTCCAGCTTACGTAGAAAATGGAACCTACAGCCCCGGTACCCACAGCTGAGAAATACTCCTCTCCCAGGATATTGGATCCACCAACCTTAAATACAGATTTGATATCCGGTACTGCATAGTTAATTTGAGCATCCAGTACGCTGTAGGAAGGTATATCGCCATCAGCGAAAGTAGCCTGCCAGAAATAGGTATCACTCCAGCGGTAATTTACTTTAAAGCCAAAATTCTCGAACAATTCGGTGTTTCCAAATGAGGCCTTTACCTTGTGGTTGGGCGTGTTGAAATTGGTCCGGAAATCCGGGAAGGCGGCCTGATCGAAATCGAGTTCGGCATAGGTATAATTAACACCCAGGTCGAAATTGCCTAAAATTTTCATGTCAACCCCAACGGTGGCACCGTACGAATTTATGTCGGCCTGAGAATTGGTGTAATTCTGGTAGGCGAAGAAATCGCCATTCTGCAAGGCCAGCAATGATAAACCGTTGTCCCCCGCCTGACCGTAAAACGGTACAAGCACAGTGGTATTGGAGATGAAATTGGTATACTGGTTGTAATATCCGCTAAGATCAACAGCTACCTTGCCCAGTTGTGCACGATAACCCAATTCGTAAGCTGTGATCTCTTCCGGCTGTACCAATGGTGTATTGACCGCAGTGGGAGTCCCTGCATTGACAGAGGCCAGGGAAAATGCATTCTCATAAGCCGCTCTTCCTACTACGGTAGCCGTACTTGATCCGGTAATAGCCTGCCCGGAGGTACTTACAGGAAATGTTCTGATATCCCTGTCCAGGTTATCCGGTGCCGAGCCTACGAGTATAGCCCTTCCGGCATTGAGACCAATAAAAAGATCTTGCGTGGTCGGATTCCGGAATCCCTGCTGGGCCGAGATCCGTATATTGTGATTCCTTTTCTCCCCCGCAGTGTATGCAAGTGAAACTCTTGGTGAGAAGAATCCGTCGAAGAATTGGTTTTTGTCATACCTGACGGACCCGGTAAACTTCAGTCGCTCTTCCAGAAGTTTTTTCTGCAGCTGCATATACGCACCGTATTCGTTATAGCTGATAGGTCCATCGAGATCTGTAAAGATAGTACCATTGGAATTTAAGACATACTCCCTGAAGGAACCTCCAATCTGGATCTCAGCGAAGTCTTTTGTCAGGTGAGAGAAATTGTAATTACCATTGACATGCCGCAGTTGGGTATTATCGATGAACTTGGCCCCTGTGGTAAGGTCCCCATCGTTGATCACGGCATTAAAAGCATTCTGGAACTGAGGTGTTCCCGGAACAAAACGGCCTGTATCAGCCGCCTGCCTGGCCAGGGCATGTGCCGTATCCTCATCGAGAGGAACCCCGGTTCCCACTCCAAGTCGTGCCCCGATATAGGTCTGGGCATATTCGGTAAACCATTGTGTATCTCCCTTCCATCTGCGGTTTACGTTGATAGCAGCAAAACGGGTGTCATAGGAATCTCCCGATCCCTCCGAAGTGATATATCCCCTAAGGAAGAAATTGTCATTTCGGAATTCCAGTTTGTGCTGTTGTAGAATAAAGTTTTTAATGGAGTAACGGTTAGCACCCTGGTACAGGGTATTACCGCGACCGATCCGTCCGTTATAGATGATCTCGAAATCGTCTGCGAACGGCCTGTAATACACCGAGAAATCGGTTTTTACGCTTTCTGCCGAATAGTTGGCCAGATCGATCTCGTCATATCCGGTTCTGCTCACAACAGCAGATCCAACCGTACCCGATGGCAGACCTGCAAGGGCATCAAAGTTCAGAAGTGTAGATACCTCATCCCCATAGACATTCAGGCCATCATATGCCGGATTGGTCCGGTCTGCACCCGGGTTGTTCAGGTCAACCGTGCTGTTGGCATGCCAATCCTCCCCTTTTAAGAAGGAAAAGTTGGCTTTCACAGCGAGCTTGTCGCTAAAGGCATGGGCTGCCCTGATCCCAAAGTCATAGTAGTTATTGTCTCCGGCAGCCTCCTGGGAGGTAATCCCGGTTTTGAAATAGGCGCTGATCCCCTGAAAATCAAAGGGACTCTTGCTGGTCATAAAGAGAATACCATTGAAGGCGCCCGCACCATACAGTGCTGACGAAGCTCCGGGCAGGATTTCAATGCTTTGCACTTCAAGTTCTGACATCCCCACCAGGTTACCCAGCACGAAGTTGAGACCGGGGGCCGAGTTGTCCATTCCGTCAACCAATTGCAGAAAACGGGTGTTCGCAAAGGTGGCGAAACCACGGGTGTTGATCGACTGGAAGGTCAAACTGTTGGTATTGATATCTACTCCCTTCAGATTCTGCAGTCCTCCATAAAATGATTCAGCTGCCGTATTTTTGATCTCCTTCAAACCAAATCGCTCTACCGATACAGGGGATTCAAATAGCCGTTCCGGAGTCCTCGAAGCAGAAACCACGATCTCATCGAGAAGGGTCTGTGCCTCCTGCAGCACAATGGCTACAGTCTGATTGTTCGATGTGATCTGGGCCGTTACCTCTGTATAACCAATACTCGTGACCCGGATGACAAATGGGGGATTCTGTGAAGCAGCAAGGGTGAAATTCCCGTCAAAATCGGAAACGGTACCTGTGGTTGTTCCGATGATAATAATGTTGGCTCCCGGGACAGGTTCACCGGCTTCATCTTTTACCGTTCCCTGAACGGTGGTCTGTGCGTGCATTCCAAATCCTAAGAGCAGGAAGAATAATAAAAGCGTTGTTCTCATTCGTCTGGGTCTTTAATTTCCGAGCAATTTAACGATTTTTTTACATCGTGGAATAGTAATATTAAAAAAAGCAATGGTCAGAATTGATAATCCCAAAACAAAAGGAGGGCAGGATTGTGAATCTCTCAAGAAATGAGATCTCTGTACAGTGCTTCGTCTGATCGAAAACACAAAAAGACCCTTCATGATGAAGGGTCTGAAATTTTTAGTTGTATGTGATGGTGATTTATTCCACCGTGACCGACTTGGCGAGGTTTCTCGGCTGGTCTACATTGCAACCTCTCATGACGGCTATGTGGTAAGAGAGCAACTGTAAAGGTATGGTGGTGACGAGCGGACTCAGACTTTCCAGGGTCTCAGGCACCTCAATCACGTGGTCTGCAAGTTCTCTCACCTGTGTATCCCCCTCAGTTACGATGGCGATGATCTTTCCTTTTCGGGTTTTGATCTCCTGAATATTGCTCACCACTTTTTCGTAATGTCCTTTCTTTGTGGCTATCACGATCACAGGCATTTGTTCATCTATCAGGGCGATCGGTCCGTGTTTCATTTCGGCAGCCGGATACCCCTCTGCGTGGATATAACTGATCTCCTTTAATTTCAATGCCCCTTCAAGGGCCACCGGGAAATTGTAACCACGACCGAGGTACAGGCAATTGTCTGATTCTTTGTAGACGTCTGCGATGATCTCTACCAGCGGGTTGGCCTCGAGCGCCTTTTCCACCTTGCTGGGGATATTCTCCAGTTCGGAAAGGATCTCATGATATTTTGATTCGTTTAATTCACCCTTTTCCTTGGCGAGTTTTAAGGCGAGCATCATCAGGATGGTGATCTGTGTGGTAAAGGCCTTAGTGGAAGCCACCCCGATCTCAGGACCGGCGTGGGTATATGCTCCTGCATTGGTTTCACGTGCAATGGAAGAACCCACCACGTTACAAACACCAAACACAAATGCTCCTCTCTCTTTGGCCAGTTTGATCGCGGCAAGCGTATCTGCGGTCTCTCCCGATTGGGAAATAGCGATTACTACGTCCTTGCTGGTGATCACCGGGTTTCGATACCTGAACTCTGAGGCGTACTCCACCTCTACAGGTATACGAGCCAGATCTTCGAATATATATTCGGCTACAAGTCCGGCATGCCAGGAGGTACCACAGGCCACGATAATGATGCGGTTTGCATTCATGAATCGCTCAAGGTTATCGTCTATCCCGGACATTTTAATAATACCCTGGTCTACGAGCAACCTACCTCTGTAGGTATCTTTTATAGCCCGAGGCTGCTCATAGATCTCCTTCAGCATAAAATGGTCGTATCCTCCCTTTTCAATCTCCTCCAGGTTGAGCTTCAATTCCTGGATCATGGGATACGCCACAGCATCATCCTTGATCTTGCGCAGTTTTATCTCTTTCCCCGGCCTTACGATAGCCATCTCCTCGTCTTCGAGGTAAACCGCGTTATTGGTATATTCAATAAAAGGTGAAGCGTCCGAGGCGATGAAAAATTCTCGGTCGCCTATCCCTATGGCCAACGGACTACCGAGTTTGGCCACCACGATCTCATCCGGTTTTTCTTTGTCGAATACCGCGATTGCATAAGCGCCGACGACCTGGTTCAAAGCGATCTGTACCGCTTTTCCGAGTTTTACCTTTTCTTTTTTCTTTACCTCCTCTATCAGGTTGACCAGCACCTCAGTATCGGTATCCGATTCAAAAACATAGCCCCTTTTAGACAGCTCTGTCTTGATCGCCTCGTAATTCTCTATGATCCCATTGTGAATGATTACCAGATTCCCGGAGTTCGAATAGTGGGGGTGAGAGTTCACATCGTTGGGAACACCGTGGGTAGCCCATCGGGTATGGCCCATTCCCAGGGATCCGTTGACGGCAATGTTCTTTTCGGATTTGTTCTTCAGGTCCTCTACCTTTCCCTTGGTTTTGGACATGTTGATCTGATTCCCGTCGAAAAGAGCGATTCCGGCACTGTCATACCCCCTGTATTCGAGCCTCTGAAGCCCTTTCATGATTATGGGATATGCCTCCCGATGCCCAATATAACCTACTATTCCACACATATATAAAGGATTAAGCCGATATTTCGGTCCGTAAATTTACGAGATGTATTAAAACTAATGTTGATTTTGCGTTATATAACGCAATTTTCTCCACCAGTGGTATAGATAAATGGGATTAATTAGCCTCTGTATAGAAGATCTCGAGTTTGAGCTTTTTGTCTTCAGGGACGTTGGTGCCACTGCCGTAGAGTACAGTGCCCAGAGGGCTCAAATTAGAACCAACCGGGAGATCCTTCTCTGCATTACCCTCCAGGAGGGCGTTGGATACCCCTGAGATCCTGATGTCTGCTGAAATCGCCAGGCCCAGGGTCGCATTCGTGGAATCTCTCAGGACCAGGTCGTTGATATGGTCGGTGATCCGCACCGTGTATTTGATCCCTCTGTCGCTTTCCTCTTGTAATCTGGCATCGTAATCGAGGTATATCCCAAATCGAGAATCCGCAGCATTATTCTCATTCGCCGGGTTGTATACAGGGACATTGGTATCCGTATTGTACATATATAATCTGGGGGGTTCCACGATCCCTCCGGCAGCGTCCAGAGTCTCCCGGTCTACATAAAAGACCAGGTTGGCTTCATTGATGATCCAGTTCCGCGATTTGATTTCGTTGATCACAGTCTCTCCGTTATTCTCCTCGAAAAGAGCTATTTCCGCAAATATCCCTGGTCCGCCTTTCAGGTAAATCCTCGAGGCATTCTGGCCTGTGTTGAGATTGTCGCTCACCTGTGTCGGATAGGGTTCACTCAGGATGGTGTTTACCGCATTACCAGTGATCGGGGCATTCCCCTGTCCGGTGATCAGGTTCAACGTATAGGTTCGCTCTGCTATTTCCATCTCACCATCTACTAACCGGTCGTATTCATAGCTCATTGTGATAGTGGCCGTCCTAAGATCTAGCAACAACATGATATCATCAGTAATGGGAGTTATTGACATGTGTATTCCCCTGAAAAAGTCTTTGAAGTTAGAACTGCTGATCAGCTCTGATGACCCTTCCTTATCCAGGATATTCTGCTGGAAGAAGTCTGGATCCAAAGCCACCCTTATACCGGGTTCAATGACCTCAGGGGCCTGCAGGGACTCATCATCCTCCGTGTCCGGATCGTCTTCCGCGAAAACCAGGGTCTGCTCATCCTCTATTAGTACCGCTCCGTCGAAAAGCACGTCGGACACGAATGCAGGGGCAAATTCCTGGCTCGAATAATACTCCTGTGCCTCCAGGAAATTGCTGTTCGGATCCAGGTCCCTGAGAAAATAGGTAGATCGTTCTACCTTGAAATTAAAAGGAACATCCCTATTCCCGTAAATGCTGTCCAGGTCCCTCTTTACCGGAAACCTGTTGGGTAAAGTACTGGTATCCTCGTCATCGTTGATCCCGTCTCCATCCGTATCCGGGTTAAGCGGGTCAGTCCCAGACAATCTTTCCTCATTATCGGTTCGGCCATCCCCATCACTGTCACTGTTGGGATCTTCTGGGTCGACATCAAACTCGTCAATCACTCCATCGAGGTCACTGTCTCCGCTGCTGTTCCTCAAATAGGGAATGTATAGAATTACTTCTTTTATTCTTTCGTTCTCTTCAATGGTAGCATCAATATCATCGTTATCAGCATTGTCCTCGGTCAGCTGAGAATAATTTCCAAAGGTCGGATTGCCGGTGCCCCCGCTCAGAGAGACCTGTGAAGTGATGCTGGCCGTCGTTCTCCCGTAGATAGGGTCATTGAAAACTCCGATCTGATATAATGGGAGCCTGTTGGTCTGTACGGCCACTACATTTCTGTTGTAGGCAAAGACGTCATATTCGGCCTTGTCCGAGACAAAGGGACTTCCATCGATCACCCCATTTCCTATGGTTGTGATGTCTTCGTCGCAGGACATAAGTGCAAGGAAGAGGAATGTTCCTAAAAGGGCCGGAACCTTTACTTTGAGAAAAAATCGCATGGGGCTTAGTTTAAAACTTCGGTGTCATAGAAATTCGCATAAGCCTCTTCAAATTCCTGAATCGGCACATACGGCAACACGGGTTTCTGCTGGTCTTTGATGAATGAAAGCAGATCTTCTGGAATGCCTTCAGCAGCTAAAATTACAGCATCCGAATAACTCACCCCTATTTTTAACAAATTATTATACGTGGGCTCTTTCAGGAGTTCGAGGGCATCATCCGGGATACCATCAAATGCCACCTTCTTGATCAGGTCTTTGTCGAGAATCCCTTCAAAACTCTTGCCGTATACTGAAAGTACGATCTTACTGTCTGCGAACAGGGGCTCATCTGCATAGAACTTGCGGAGGTACAAAGGAAGAAGGGAGGACATCCACCCGTGAATGTGGATAATGTCGGGATTCCAGTTAAGCTTTTTGACCGTTTCTACCACTCCTTTAGCGAAGAAGATCGCACGCTCATCATTGTCAGGAAAAAGATCCCCGTTTTCATCTGTAAAGGTCGCCTTTCTCTTGAAGTACTCTTCATTATCTATAAAATAGACCTGGATACGTTCCCTTGGGATAGAAGCTACTTTGATGATCAGAGGCATGTCCATGTCATTGATCACAAGGTTCATTCCCGATAACCGGATCACTTCGTGTAGCTGATGCCTCCGCTCATTGATATTCCCATAGCGGGGCATAAAGATCCGGATCTGGCCCCCTCTGCTGTTGACCATCCGGGGCGCTTCGTAAGACATTAAGGAAACTTCATTTTCTGGTAAGTAGGGCACTAATTCTGAAGATACGAACAATATCTTTTTACCATTCATACAGGTCGACTTTAATTTATCGCGGAAACGTAGCCGCAAAATTACAAAAATTATGCAGATTAGCCGTAATTATAGTAAGTTTGCACGCTTTTTAAGCTGTGCTATGAAGTTGATTTCGGGCAGGAAGGAATTGCTGAAGCACCTGGATTCCCACAAGGGTACCCTGGGGCTGGTTCCCACCATGGGGGCCCTGCATGAGGGACACCTCAGTTTAGTAAAGAAGGCCATCAGCGAGAATGATACTGTTCTTGTAACGATCTTTGTAAATCCCACCCAGTTCAACAACCCGGAAGACCTCGAAAAATATCCGAAGACCCTGGAGGAGGACCTGTCCCTCCTGAATTCTGTAGACCAAGGCATTATCGTATTCGCTCCTTCTATCGAAGAATTGTACGGGGAGGAAGTAACCTCGAAGGAATATTTCTTTGATGGCCTGGACAAGGTCATGGAAGGAGCCTTCAGACCCGGGCATTTCAATGGGGTTGCCACGGTGGTTCAAAAACTCTTTGAACTCATCAGGCCCGACAAAGCCTACTTTGGGGAGAAGGATTTCCAGCAATTACAGATCGTCAGGAATCTGGCACGTACCCTACCTTTCTCATTGCAAATTGTCGGTTGCCCTATTGTTCGTGAAGCACAAGGCCTGGCCATGAGTTCCAGAAATCGATTGCTTTCTGAAGAGATGAGAAAGAAGGCCGGACTTATATACCAAACCCTGGAAAAAGCCAGATGTATGTTTGGCACGGAAAATGCGACTAAGGTAATCGCGTATGTTAAAGAGGTGTTCTCTGCCCAGAAAGATATGGATCTCGAGTATTTCCAGATCGCAGATGAAGAAACCCTGACCCCTGTGATGAAAAAACAGAAAAACAGGAAATACAGGGGCTTTATCGCCGTTTATGCGGAAGGGATCCGCCTCATTGATAATATCGCGATGAATTGATTATTTTTGCACCATGAAAATTGAAGTAGTTAAATCCAAGATACACAGGGTAAAAGTTACCGGGGCCGACCTCAACTATATCGGCAGTATTACGATAGACGAAGACCTGATGGATGCGGCAAATATCATCAGGGGTGAAAAGGTACAGATCGTAAACAACAACAACGGAGAACGACTTGAAACCTATGCGATTCCTGGACCCAGGAACTCGGGTGAAGTTACCCTTAACGGTGCCGCAGCCAGGAAAGTAGCTGTGGGGGATGTCCTTATCCTTATCACCTATGCATGGATGGAGCTGGAAGAGGCCAGGACCTTCGAGCCTGCCATGATCTTCCCCAATGAAGAGAACAACATGTTAAACTAACCTTTGAACACCCGCTTCAAAAGACTCCTAAAGATCGTCGTCCCCATCCTCCTGGGCGTATTTTTGATTTGGTATTCCTACTACAACACTTCCCCGGAGGACAGAAAAGAGATCTTCAGATATATCAGAGAGGCCGACCTGTTTTGGGTTGGAATATCGGTGATTATAGGAATCCTCAGCCATATCTCGAGGGCTATTAGGTGGAACTATCTCCTGGAACCCCTTGGTTATAAACCCAAGATCAGGAATAACATCCTGTTTATCCTCATCGCATATTTTGCCAACCTCGGTATCCCCAGGTCAGGAGAAATCCTAAGGGCAACAGCCCTGGCAACCTATGAGAAAGTCCCATTCCAAAAAGGTTTCGGGACCATCGTGACCGAGCGGGTGATCGACCTGTTAATGCTTCTTCTGATCATTTTTATCGCCCTGATCTCCCAGACCCAGGTGATCCTTTCTTATCTCAAGGCAAATGGCATAGGGCTAACGGCAACCCTCGTCCTTGTGGCTGTCGGAATATTGATGCTTTTTGTTTTCCTCGCCTTTCTGCGAAGATCGAGTTCCCGCCTTGCCATCAAGCTGAAAGACCTGGTCAAAGGCCTGCTCGACGGGGTGATGAGCATCTTCAGGATGCGGTATAAATGGTTGTTCATTTTTCACACCCTCTTTATCTGGGCAGCCTATATCGCTATGTTCTGGGTGATCAAATTCACAGTGGCGGAAACCATGTCTCTGGCATTTTCGGAATTCCTGGTCGCATTTATCGCAGGCGCCTTTGCCATGTCTACGACTAATGGTGGAATTGGCCTGTATCCTATAGCGGTGAGCAAAGCCCTGTCGATCTATGGTGTAAGCGCTGTTTCTGGCGATGCTTTTGGCTGGATCATGTGGATCGCCCAAACCCTTATGGTCGTGGTCTTTGGTGCAATATCTTTCCTTCTCTTACCGTTATTGAACAGAAACCGGTAGGTCTTACCCATACCAAAAAACCAACTCTATGAGAAGTGCCATCATCGTGGTCCTTAGCTTTCTGTTCACACAGCTGTCTTTTGCCCAGGTTACCCATGAGATTTTCGAGTCCTTTAAATTACAGGAGAGGAGGAATGTATCCTACTACTTTCCGGAAGATTATACCCCAGAAAAGAGGTATCCCGTGGTAGTTGTGCTGGATGCCGAGTACCTTTTTGACCAGGTTGTGGCCAATGCAAAATTCTACAGCAGGTTCGAAGGCATGCCCGAAGTGATCGTCGTGGGGATAGATCAGCATGCGAATGACCTTCGCTGGGAGGATTGCGCCTTTGAAGAAGGTACGGGTCTTCCCACGGAAAAAGGAAAGTTGTTTTACGAATTTATCGGCATGGAGATCGTCCCTTATCTGGACACAAAGTTCAGTACAGCTCCTTTCAGGATGTTCATCGGCTACGGAATTACGGCCAATTTTGGAAATTACTTCCTCTTCAAGGACAGGTCGTTTTTCGATGCATTTATCAGCATTGCCCCCAGACTTGCTCCGGAAATGGAGGTAAGAGTACCTGAAAGACTTCTCGCCCTTGATCAACAGATCTTCTATCATCTGATCACCGGGGGAAACAAGCAAAAATCCCAGGATGGAGTCGGGATCCTTGACCAGAACCTGAAGTCTGTTCAAAAACCCACCTTACATTACTCCTTCGATGCCTATCCCGAAGCTGGAGAGCTATCCGTGGTTACCTACGGACTCGGTAAGGCCTGGGAGAAGATGTTCGAGATTTTCAAGCCCATTACGCCTAAGGAATACAAGGAGCAGATCCTCACTTCTGAGGAACCCGTGATCAAGTATCTGGAAGACAAATACGGAACCATTGAAGAGCTGTTCGGGTTCAGGAAGGACGTCAGCTTAAACGATATTATGGCCATTTATGCCGCAACCCGAAAGAAGGAAGATTTTGAATCCTTAAAAGCCCTTTCTGACCTCTGTAAAAAGCAATATCCGGATACCATGATGGGCTTTTACTTCGAAGGGGAATATTACGAACATCTCGGGGAGGCCAAAAAGGCTTTACGCACATTTGAAAAGGCTTTTGGTATGCAGGAAATCGACTTCCTGACCAAGGAACTGGCCCTGGAGAAGATAGACGCTCTGAAAGCCGATTTTGGTTTTTAGGAAATAGTAATACAGCAGACATTCACACCCCGCTTTTTGCGGGGTGTTTCTTTTGTTATTAGTGGGAACCACAATATCTTTAACCAGATTATGGCCAAGACCAAAACCGCCTTTTTCTGCCAGAATTGTGGTACCCAGTTCGCTAAATGGGCCGGGCAATGTACGGCCTGCAAAGAATGGAATACCATCGTGGAGGAGGTGATACAGAAGGAGGAGAAATCCGACTGGAGACCGACTTTGAACGGAGGGCCCAAAACAGCCACTTCGGTGAACATAGCGGAGATAGGGACCGATGAGGAGATACGCCTCAACCTCAACGACCGGGAATTCAATCGCGTCCTGGGAGGCGGACTGGTACCCGGATCCATGGTGCTTCTCGGAGGGGAACCAGGCATAGGAAAAAGTACCCTACTGCTGCAGATCGCCCTTCGCCTACCCTATAAAACCCTCTATGTCTCAGGGGAAGAAAGCCTGAAACAGATCAAGATGAGGGCTCAGCGGCTACACCCTGAAAGCGAAAATTGCTTTATCCTTACTGAGACAAAAACACAGCAGATCTTCAGGCAAATACGGGAAGTTTCGCCCGACATTGTGATCATCGATTCCATACAGACCCTCCACTCAGACCACATCGAATCCTCGGCAGGCAGTATCTCACAGATCAGGGAATGTACGGCAGAACTCATTCGCTTTGCCAAAGAAACAGGCACTCCTGTGATCCTCGTGGGTCATATTACCAAGGACGGAACCCTTGCAGGGCCTAAAATTTTGGAGCATATGGTGGATACCGTACTGCAGTTCGAAGGCGACAGGAATTATATGTACCGAATTCTCCGGGCTCTGAAAAACCGTTTTGGTTCCACTGCAGAACTGGGAATATACGAGATGCAGGGCGACGGGCTGAGGGAAGTGAGTAATCCTTCTGAGATCCTTATCTCCAAACACGATGAGTCCCTGAGCGGCACGGCCATAGTGGCTACCCTGGAAGGGATGCGACCCTTGCTCATAGAGATACAGGCCCTGGTGAGTACCGCAGTTTACGGTACACCCCAGCGAACGGCTACCGGTTTTAATGCCAAGAGGCTTAATATGCTCCTGGCCGTACTCGAAAAAAGGGCCGGCTTTAAGCTGGGCGCCAAAGATGTCTTTCTCAATATCACAGGGGGGATTTCGGTGGATGACCCTGCGATCGATCTGGGAGTGGTAGCTGCTGTACTTTCAAGCAATGCTGATATTCCTGTTGAAAAAGGAACCTGCTTTGCGGCCGAGATTGGTCTTGCGGGAGAGGTCAGGCCGGTACGAAGGGTAGACCAGCGCATCCTGGAAGCAGAGAAACTGGGATTTACGCGGATCTTTGTGTCCAAGAACAACAAGATCGGTTTGAAAAAACACAACATCCTGATCAGTAAGGTATCAAAGATTGAAGACGTGATACGCGAATTGTTCGGCTGAGATAAACGGATAATTTTTACCTTTAGGAGTCATCAAAACCATCACAATGAAAATCTTCGCCAGCCTTCTGTTACCTGTTTTCTTTCTCATTTCATGTCAGAACACCCCCAAAGAAGACAGTGTTCAGGCAAACAGCTCCTTTGAGGAATACCTGAGCTTCGAGAACAGGGACGACCAGTACACAGGGGGAATCAAAATGATCCCGATTAACACGGATAATGGCACATTCAAAGTCTGGACCAAACGGGTGGGAAACAACCCCACTAAAAAAGTGTTGTTATTGCACGGCGGACCCGGGATGACACACGAGCTTTACGAATGCTTTGACGGTTATTTTCCGCAGGAAGGGATCGAATATATTTACTATGACCAGTTGGGTTCTTATTACAGTGACCAGCCGGCCGATCTGAGCCTTTGGAACACTGAGCGCTTTGTAGAAGAAGTGGAACAGGTGCGCAAAGCCCTGGGGCTTGACAATTCTAATTTTTATCTCCTCGGCCAGTCGTGGGGCGGGATCCTGGCCATGGAATACGCCCTCAAATACCAGGATAACCTCAAGGGTCTGGTTATCTCCAATATGATGAGCAGTATCCCTGAGTACAACACCTATGCCCAGACCGTCCTGGGACCGCAGATGGATCCGGAGATCTACAAGGAGATCAAAGCCATGGAGGAAGCAGAGGATTTTGGCAACCCCCGGTATGGAGAATTGCTCTTTGAACACTATTACACGGAACATGTACTACGCAGGCCCACGGATCAATGGCCGGAAGCGGTGATGCGAACCCTAAAGCACGCCAATAACCAGGTGTATGTACACATGCAGGGCTATAGTGAGTTCGGGATCACAGGTGATGCAACCTTAAAGGACTGGGATGTGAAGGAACGGCTGAAGGAGATCAGAGTGCCCACCCTTGTAATTGGTGCCCGTTATGATACCATGGATCCTGATCATATGGAATGGATGTCAAAAGAAGTGCAGAACGGCCGCTACCTCTATTGCCCTAATGGCAGTCATTTATCCCAATACGATGATCAGAAGAATTATTTTGACGGGGTGATCCGGTTCGTACACGACGTGGATCAGGGATCGTTTTAGATCAAGGTGCCGGATCCGGGATTTCCCGGTGAATGGCCTCTATTCCCTTCAGTACTTCTTCGGTAAGCAGTAAGTCAATGCTGCCGATATTTTCCTTCAATTGCTCCATGGAAGTCGCCCCTATAATATTGCTGGTCAGAAACGGCCGAGTATTTACATATGCCAGGGCCATTTGTGTGAGGGAGAGACCGTGATCCCTGGCCAGGTCGTAGTACATCTGAGTGGCCTTTTGCGATTGTTCGTCGCTGTATCTTTTGTAAGCCGGGAATAAGGTGATCCGTGCTTTTTCAGGTTTTTTACCTCCAAGATATTTCCCGCTAAGCACCCCGAATCCCAATGGGGAATAGGCGAGCAATCCTATTTTTTCACGAAGGGAGATCTCAGAGAGCCCTACTTCAAAGGAGCGATTGAGGAGGCTGTAAGGGTTTTGTATGGTGATCATCCGGGGCAGGCTTTCGTGTACTTTGCTTTCTTCCAGGAACCTCATGGTCCCCCAAGGGGTTTCATTAGAGAGCCCCACATGGCGGATCTTGCCTTCTCTGATCAGATCTCGCAATGTTTCCAGCACCTGGTGGATGTTGTCTTTCCAGAAATCCGAGGGGTCATGCTTATACCCCCTCTGTCCAAAGTAGTTGGTGTTCCTTTCGGGCCAGTGGAGTTGATAGAGGTCGATATAATCCGTTTGCAACCGCTTCAGGCTGCCATTCACTGCTTCGATCAGAGAATCCTTACTAAAACCAGAACTTCGGATGAATTTGGTGAATTCTGCTTTGCCGGCGATCTTGGAGGCCAATACCACCTTAGCCCTGTTCCCCGTTTTGGCGAACCAGTTGCCTATGATCTCTTCCGTAAGGGCATATCGATCGGGATGTGCAGGGATGGGATACAACTCTGCGGTATCAAAGAAATTAATGCCCCGGTCCAGGGCATAATCCATTTGCTCATGGCCTTCCGCTTCCGTATTCTGCTTCCCCCAGGTCATGGTGCCCAGGCAGATCTTGCTCACCTCTATATCGGTATGCGGCAACTTGGTATAGATCATGGTACTCAGGTTTGAATTTCGGCCGCAAAGGTAAGGATCAGGTCTAAGAATTAAAATTACGGAGTTTCCAGCTCCACCAGGATGGGGCAATGGTCGCTGTGCCTTGCCGCAGAAAGTATAACTGACCTGCGAAGGCGATCTTCCAGATTACGGCTGACCATCCCGTAATCTAACCGCCACCCTTTGTTTTTGTTGCGTGCATTCGCCCTGTAGGTCCACCACGTATATTGGTGTGGCTCTTTATTAAAATGACGGAAGCTGTCAATAAAGCCACTGTCAATGAAGTTGCCGATCCATTCACGCTCTACCGGCAGGAAGCCGGAAACATTTTTGTTCCTCACCGGGTCGTGTATATCGATGGCGCGATGACAGATGTTATAGTCCCCCAGGATTACAAGGTTTGGATTCTCTTGTTTTAAGCCATCCACATAATCCTGGAAATCGGCCATGTACTGAAGTTTATGATCCAGCCTTTCAATATTGGTCCCAGAAGGAATATAGAGGCTCATCACTGAGACCCCATCTATGTCAGCCCTGAGGTTCCTTCCTTCTCTGTCCATATAATCGATGCCCGTACCGAATTCAACGTGATCCGGTTCCTTTTTAGCGAGGATGGCCACTCCGCTATACCCTTTTTTTTCGGCACTGAACCAGTAGTGGAAGGGGTACCCGGCCTTTTCAAAAAGACTTACATCCAATTGCTCCTCCATCGCCTTGATTTCCTGAAGGCATACCACATCGGGGTCTACATCCTGCAGCCATTCCAAAAATCCCTTGTTGAGGGCAGCCCTGATTCCATTCACATTGTAGGATACGATCTTCATGTATTGAAATTTCGCCCGAAAATAAAGAATCCGTAACATTTGAGGAAACCGGGCCTGTGTGCATTTGTAATTCGGCACCTCATATTTTTGAACAAAGCTCCATATCGGATTCTCGTCAATTCGACATATCTTTCCTAAAACTTTTATCCAATGAAAAGATTCTTTTTCGCTTCCCTTTTTGTGATGATGATGGTGTCTGCTTCTTCTGCCCAGGATCCTGCCCCTGCATCCTCGGATGTTACGGGAACCGCTCAGAATGAATTGAAGCTCAATGTGTTTAATCTTATCGCATTTAAGTTTGGTGATATCACCTATGAAGCAATTATCAATGAGGAGACTTCATTTGGGGTTGGCCTCCTGTTCAGGATAGGGGAATACGATGAGGATATAGGGTACGATAGAAGTTTTTCTTTGACCCCTTTTTACAGGAAGTACTTCTCCAAAGGCTATGCGAGTGGTTTTTTTGTGGAAGGATTTGCCATGCTGAATTCCGGTAATGAAGATGTGTACGCTGAATTCGACGAACAGACGGGGAACCTGATCCGATCAGATGAAAAATACACCGATTTTGCACTTGGGGTTAGTATTGGCGGGAAATTCATATCCAAAAGAGGCTTTTTGGCTGAGGTATATGGCGGAATTGGTCGAAATTTTCTCAATTCGGACTTCGCTCCGGAAGTCGTACCCCGGGGAGGTATCTCTCTTGGATTCCGCTTTTAATACTTATTTTTGCCCCTCAGATTTTTATAATGAGGTCGGCCTTTATACTATTTCCCTTTCTTTTCTGCACCCTGGTACTCTATGGTCAGAATACCATTCAAACAGACAGTATCACCGTTTTGCCTGAGGTACTGCTGCTGGAAGAACAAAAAGTTAAGCAGACAGAGGGGATCATTCCTTCCCAGATTATAGGGGCGAAGGTTTTCGACAATTTCAGTCCGGTTGACGCAGTCTCAGCCATCAACCAGATCCCGGGGGTCTATATCCTGTCCGGGGCGTTGAATACGAACAGGATCACGATCCGGGGAATTGGAGCACGGACGCTATTTGGAACAGACAAACTCCGGTTGTACTATGACGATATCCCCGTCACGGATGGCAGTGGTTTCTCAAGCATCGAGGCCTTCGACCTTGAGAATTTCAGTCAGGTTGAGGTTGTAAAAGGTCCAAAGGCCACCACCTTCGGCACCAATCTCGGAGGGGCCATCCTGTTGACTACCCGGGAGAACCTCGGTACGGGGACACAATTCAGCAACAGCACTACCCTGGGTTCTTACAGTCTGTTTAAGAACAATCTTAATTTTTCTCATCGGGATGAATTTACCAGTGTTAATCTTAACTATGAGCATCTGGAAACCGACGGCTACAGGGAGAACAACCGATTTGAAAGGGACGGTCTGCTGCTGCGCATGTCACGTTCCTTGAATGAAAAGAATGAGATAGGTCTGCTTCTGAGCTATATCGACTATACGGCTCAGATCCCGAGTTCCCTAGGCATCACGGCTTTCATGGAAGACCCCACCCAGGCAGCTTTTATATGGGGGGCCTCGAAAGGCTTTGAAGATAACAGGTACACCCTTCTCGGGCTGAATTTTACCCATCGTTTTTCAGCTGATTTCCGTAATACGACCAGTATCTTTTATTCCTATCTCGACCATTACGAGGTCCGTCCATTCGGAATCCTTGATGAATATACCAATGGCTTTGGGTTGCGGACCCATTTCAGGGGGCGTACGCGGCTTCTCGATCGAAAAACGACCTATTCTTTTGGTGCAGAACTCTACCGGGATGAATTTACCTGGCAGGAGTACGAGAATGACTACCAGGAGAATAATGGAGAAGGTAGCCTGCAGGGCGATATTTTTGCTGACAACAAGGAATTCAGATCCCAGATCAATGCATTTGGCACCTTGAATTTCGAACTTGTTGAAAGGTTGAACCTTCAACTCGGCCTGAACATCAACCATACCCAATACGACTACAGGGACCGGTTCAATTCCGGGGATGCCAACCGGAGTGCCGATCGCAATTTCAGGACCATTGCCTTGCCCAGTCTGAATCTGGATTACAAGTTCTCTGACTATCAGTCTGTCTACGCCAATATCAGCAGGGGTTTCTCCAACCCCACCCTGGAGGAAACCCTTACCCCGGACGGGGTCATCAATCCGGATATCGAACAGGAAAAAGGGGTGAATTACGAGCTGGGTTCTCGCTTGTTTCTTTTCGACGGCCGACTCAACCTGCTCCTGACGGTGTACCAGATGAATGTATCGAATCTCCTAGTAGCTGAACGCGTCGGGGATGATCAATTTGTGGGAAGGAACGCGGGGAAGACACGGCACAGGGGCCTGGAAGCCGCCCTGAATTACCTGTGGGAGTTGGGGCCCGACTGGCAGTTGATGCCCTTTCTGAATTACACTTACAGCGATCATCAATTCGTGGATTTTGTGGATGGGGATGAAGTTTTTTCCGGCAATCCATTGACAGGGGTGCCCAGGCACAGGCTAAACAGCGGCCTTCAACTACAGTACGGCAGTAGCTTCTTCTGGAACACTACCCACCAGTATGTGGGCAGTATCCCTCTTACCGATGCCAACAGCCTGTCGAGCGATGCCTTCCATCTCTTCGGGACGAAATGGAGATATGAAAGAAAAGTAAGTACCCGGTTAGGGTTGGGATTAAGCCTGGGTATCAACAACCTCTTCAATGTGCGCTATGCGCAGTCCGTTTTGATCAACACCAATGCCTTTGGAGGTGCGGAACCCCGGTATTACTATCCGGGTAATGACCGCAATGTGTACGGCAGTCTTCGCCTCAAATACACGCTCTGATTTTACAGGATCTTTTTTAGCCAGTGCCTCATTCCCACTTCCCTGTCTATTGCAGTGTGTAGCTCCTCGATCGGAAGCCGTTTCTGCTCCATAGAATCGCGGTGACGCAGGGTCACGGTCCTGTCTTCCAGGGTCTGGTGGTCTACGGTAATACAAAAAGGAGTTCCCGCAGCATCCTGCCTTCTATAGCGCCTGCCTACGGCGTCTTTATCGTCATAGGTGACATTGAAATCGAGGCGAAGGTCGTCGATGATCTGATGGGCGATCTCCGGAAGTCCGTCCTTTTTCACCAGGGGTAATACGGCAGCCTTTGTAGGGGCGAGTACGGCCGGAATCTTCAACACAGTACGGGTCGATCCGTTGTCCAACTCTTCATCCACCAGGGAATGGGCCAGCACTGCTAGGAACATACGATCGAGGCCTATGGAAGTCTCTATGACATAGGGGACATAGCTCTCTTCAAGTTCCGGATCGAAATACTGAAGTTTTTTGCCTGAATATTTCTCATGGCTCCCGAGATCGAAATCGGTTCGGGAGTGGATCCCTTCAAGTTCTTTGAAGCCGAAGGGGAATCTGAATTCGATATCAGCGGCGGCATCGGCGTAATGCGCTAATTTCTCATGGTCGTGGAAGCGGTAATTATCTTCTCCCATCCCCAGGGAAAGGTGCCATTTCATTCGGGTCTCTTTCCAGGATTCATACCATTCTTTCTGAGTTCCGGGCCTGATAAAGAATTGCATCTCCATCTGCTCAAATTCCCGCATCCTGAAGATGAACTGGCGTGCGACGATCTCGTTTCGGAATGCCTTTCCGATCTGGGCGATCCCAAAAGGGATCTTCATCCGACCGGATTTCTGAACATTCAGGAAGTTTACAAAGATCCCCTGGGCCGTTTCCGGACGCAGGTACAGATCCATGGCAGATTCGGCAGAGGCCCCCAACTTGGTTCCAAACATCAGGTTGAACTGCTTGACATCGGTCCAGTTCTTGGAACCGGAGACAGGACAAACGATCTCGAGTTCCAGGATAAGATTCTTTACATCTTCCAGGTCTTCTTTTTCCAGGGATCTCGCCAACCTTTTGATGATGGTATCCGCTTTTTCCTGGTAATCCATGACACGGGTGTTGGTAGACCTGAACTGTGCCTCGTCAAATGCATCCCCGAAACGCTTGGCTGCCTTGGCTACCTCCTTTTCGATCTTGGCTTCGATCTTGGCTACATGGTCTTCGACCAGTACATCGGCCCTGTACCTTTTCTTGGAATCCTTGTTGTCTATCAGCGGGTCATTGAAGGCGTCTACGTGCCCGGATGCCTTCCAGGTGGTAGGGTGCATGAAAATGGCAGCATCGATCCCCACGATATTCTCATGGAGCTGTACCATGGCCTGCCACCAGTATTCCCTGATATTCTTCTTGAGTTCGGCTCCGTTCTGAAGGTAGTCATATACCGCACTCAGACCATCATATATCTCACTCGACTGGGCCACATAACCGTATTCCTTGGCATGTGAAATTACCTTTTTGAAAATGTCCTCTTGATTTGCCATGGGGCAAAAATAGAATTTTAAGGAAAGACTGGATAGTTTATTTTAACTGAAATTCGGTTGTGGAGAGCAATTTTTCATCCTCGAATACATTCAGGGTGTAGGTACCGTCCAGAAGGGATCCTTCGGGTACAGTGATGAAATCGCAAACACTCATTTCCTCCCCCCTGAAGATCAGGGTCACCCTTTTGCTGTAGATATTTCCGTTCACTGAAATGACATTCGCATTGTCTTCTATAATCCCCATATTGGGGCCCAGAAACTGAAAATAGAGGACCTTTTCTTTAGGGGTTATCGTATTGGGGTCTTCCTGTATGGTGACACACCCCCTTAATTTCTCTACTGTGGATGCCTTGTTCGTCTTGATCGGCCTCCCGCTTCTCATCCTGAACCCGCTCCCTTCGGCATTAGCCAGGTTGAGGTAGCTCTTCATCTTCAGCTCCCTACTCAACTCCTGGTTCTTTCTCCTGAGCAAAGCCTCCGTTTCAGCCAGGGTGTTGCTTCTGCCCCTGAGTTCTTCCAGCATCTCCCGGGTTTCCTGATATTGATTAGCAAGCAGTCTGTTGTTGTACCTCAGCAAATTATTGTTCAGTTTAATACTGTCATATTGTGCTTCAAGATTGCGGAGCTGGGTCCTAAATTCACTCAATTTTCCTATGGTGAAATTGAGACGGCCCACTGAGTCGAGCAATTGCTGTACCCGGTCCCGGGAATCCTGTAATTCGATCTCATTGACCTCATTGAGGGCAGAAAGACGGTCTACCTCGGTTTTCATGAGCGTAAGGTCTCGCACCAGAAGCGTCTTTTCATCCTCCAGGTATATAATCTGATTCTGAGACTGCGCATAGCTGTAGTAAAAGGCGATCAGGATACCTATGATCACTGCCACAAGTGCTGCGAGAATGATTTTGTAATTGAATGTATTTTCCTGAAGATCCATTCGCTGGAAGGTACGTTGCAAGTAGGTTAAAATGCGTAAAGATTTGAATATTACTAAGCTACCAAATATACTAAATGATCTCAACACGGTCCTTTTCCCTACAGTCTGTTTTGGATGTAATGCACGATTATATCGGGGAGAGAAAATTTTATGTGTTCCTTGTCGAGACCAATTACCGCTTACCGAGTTCAATTTTTGCGATGAAAACCGATTAGACAGAGTTTTTTACGGACGAATCCCGGTTCAGAAAGCCTCTTGTTTCCTGTATTTTCACGAAAAAGGCATCGTTCGCAACCTCATTCACTACCTCAAATACAAAAACCAGCAGCAGATTGGCCTATTTCTAGGGAGGTGGTATGGCAATATCCTCTCAGACGATAAAGCACTTCCCCCTCTGGATATGGTCATCCCGGTACCCCTTCATCCAAAAAAACTCAAAATAAGGGGATATAATCAGGTGACGGGCTTCAGTGGTGAAATAGCACGCAGTCTTTGCGTGCCTCATAGGGAAGATCTTTTGGTCAGGAGTACCTATACCCAGACCCAGACCCGGAAAACCAGGTTATTCCGGTGGTATGAGCGGAGTCTGATCTTCCGGGTAACCGAAGGCAGTGAATTAAGAGGAAAAAAAGTGCTGCTGATAGATGACGTCATCACCACCGGGGCAACTTTGGAGGCCTGTGTTCAGGCCCTTAAAAAGGTTGGTGAAATTGAAGTTTATATCGCGACCATAGCTATGGTTCCCTGATTTTAGAATTCTGTAAATTAGTTGTTTCTTTGCCCAAACAACGGGCTTTATGGCGCATCTAAAGCGATTTCTTTCGGGGGTTTTTCTGCTTTTCCTGGCTATGGCCCTTTATCAGTGTGCCAGAAGAGGAAGCCCTTCCGGTGGGCCCAAGGATACGGATCCCCCAGTACTGCTCAGGGCAGAGCCTGAAAACCTCAGCACGAATTTCAAGGGAAACAGGATCCGTTTATTTTTTGATGAATACATCAAATTGCAGGACGTACAGAACAAACTGATCGTTTCCCCCCCATTTAAATACCCCCCTGATATCAGCCCTCAGGGAGGGGCGAGCAAGTATGTTGAGATCGTCATCAAGGATACCCTGAAGGAGAACACCACCTATACCCTGAACTTTGGTGAAAGCATCGTAGACAACAATGAAAACAATCCCTACCCCTTCCTAACCTATGTTTTCTCCACCGGGGATTACCTGGATTCCCTCTTCCTGACAGGCGTTGTAAAGGACGCATTTAACAAGGAAACCGAAGATTTTATCAGTGTCATGTTGTATGAGATCGACTCCGCGTACACCGACACTGTAATCAGGAAGACACCTCCTAACTACCTGGCCAATACCCAGGACAGCACCACGGTCTTTCGCCTGCAGTATCTGAAAGCGGGGAAATACCGGCTGATAGCGGTTAAAGACGAGGCAAAAAATAATCTGTACGATCCCGTGGTAGACAAGATCGGCTTTGTGGCAGATACCATCAGCCTGCCCACGGATTCGATATATCTTTTGAATCTGTTCCGGGAAATACCGGAATACAGCCTTTCAGTGCCCAAATTCGAAGCATCTAACAGGCTCCTTTTTGGATACAAGGGTCCGGACGAGCAACTGGAGATCAAACCTGTAAGCCCTATCCCTGATTCAGTATTTACTTACCTGGCAAAGATGCCTGGAAGGGACTCCCTGAATTTCTGGTTTACTCCCTTTGATCCGGATTCCCTGATTTTTGAGGTGGTTAATCCCCGACTGCAACAAAGGGATACATTTACTGTAAAATCCCGTAAGCTGCCCCCGGATTCCCTGCAGCTTTCAGCCAGTTACAGAAGCAGCATCGGTTTTCTGGATACCATGGCCATCACCTCCAATATCCCACTAGTCAAAAAAGATACGGCCTTCATTTCGCTGATGAACAGGGATTCCGTGCCACAGCCCATGGAAGTCACCCTGGATACAGTGGGCCAGCGGTTAATTGTCGATTTCGAGAAGGAACCCAACAATGCTTACTATCTGAAACTCTTACCGGGTGCCCTTGCAGATATCTTCGGCAACAGCAACGATACCCTGAACTACCGGCTTATCACAGGCAGCTATGCCGATTACGGGAATTTGAGAATCCGGCTGGAGACTGAGCTGCCATATCCTATTCTCCTGCAGCTCACAGATACCAATGGTAAAACTATCCGCTCCATCACGGCCTTTGAGAATGGGGTTTTTGAATTCAACCTGCTGAGCCCGGGCAACTACCTGGTCAGAGCTGTTTTTGATGAAAATGAAAATGATCGCTGGGATACAGGGGATTTTTACAAAAAAATCCAGCCCGAAAAGGTCATTTATTTTCCCACCCCTATTGAGGTCAGGGCGAATTGGGAGCTTGAACAGCTCTTCCTTATTGAAGAATGAATTCGTCCCGATCGTCCAGGAACCTTAGCTGATCCCGGACCTCCTTTATTCGGGACTTATCGAGTTTTACATATAGTACCTCATCCCGATCGGAAAAGGCCACTCTATGCCCCAGTGGATCGTAACAGGCCGAATGACCGACGTATTCATATCCGTTATCGTCTGTTCCCACCCTGTTCACGCCAATGCAATAGGCCATATTCTCGATAGCCCTCGCCTTGAGCAGGGTATCCCAGGCATCAATCCTGGGTTTGGGCCAGTTGGCGACAAAGAAGAGCAGATCGTAATCTTCGGTATTCCTTGTCCATACGGGGAAACGAAGATCGTAGCAAATCATCGGACAGATCCTGAATCCACAGTATTCGATAAGCACCTTGCTTTCCCCTCGCGCATAGGATCTGTGCTCCCCTGCCAGGGTGAAGGTGTGGCGTTTGTCATAGTGGTGAGATTTGCCATCCGGCTCCACAAAGAGAAGGCGGTTGGTATACTTCCCCCCTTCAAAAAATGGAATACTGCCGGCGATGGCAGCCCTTTTTTCCCTGGCCACTTCCTTCATCCAGGTCAGGGTCCGGTTACCTTCAGAGGGATCGATCTCAGAAGGGGTCATGGTAAAGCCCGTGGTAAAGGTCTCCGGAAGTACGATAAGATCAACCTTCTTGTCAATCCCATCGATCAGGGATGCAAAATGCCGCCGGTTATTTTCAGGATTGTGCCAGAAAATCTCCGACTGGACGAGTGCTATATCTAAAATTGTCGCCAAGTGATTCTGTTATTATGGTGTAGGAGTGAGCATAGGTAAAAAATGGTTGAACCCCTGCATTTTTGCATGGTCCAGAGCCGAATGACCCCTGGCATCTCTGATATGGATATCCGCCCCATGGTTGAGGAGTAATTTAGCGACCTCGGTCTGATTGAACGTGACGGCATAAATAAGACAACTCGACCCCAGGGAATTGATCGTGTTCACGTCGGCCCCTGCTTTGATCAATTTTCTCGCTATGCCCTCATATCCCTTGAAACAACAGCCCATAAGGGCAGAGTTTCCTGCTCCGTCCTTTTC
The DNA here is from genome assembly GCF_014638095.1 of Muriicola marianensis. Lineage (GTDB taxonomy): Bacteria > Bacteroidota > Bacteroidia > Flavobacteriales > Flavobacteriaceae > Muriicola > Muriicola marianensis. The sequence continues at coordinate 2,035,131 of NZ_BMFH01000001.1, read as the reverse complement.
ATCCACAGGGACACCCGTTTTGAGCAGGTGATCCACAACGGCTTCCTTGTTGTAGTAGGCCGCCAGAATAAGAGGAGTTGACCCCCTGCCATCCCTGGAACGGTAAAGATCGGGGTTCTTCTCCCCCAGCGAACTTATCGTTTCGAGATCTCCTTGTCTGATTGCCTCAAAAAAAGCTTCCTGTGCCATAAATACCTGTTTAACTACTGTTTAAAGGTACGATAATGACGGGGAGGATTCACCTCCCATTATAGAAATCCTCTATCCATGCATGCCGTCTGGAAATCACTTAGAACGGGAAAGTTCTCGAAATGGGGTTATATTGCCATATGGAAAACAATCCACTAAACGTTTTCGGCCTGCCATTGATCTCCTGTTGCCAGGACCCGGTAACGGGATACTTCAGGGATGGCTATTGCAAAACCATTGCCGAGGACAGGGGTACACATGTGGTATGCGCCAGGGTAACCCGGGAATTCCTCGACTTTTCAAGGAGCAGGGGAAACGATCTGATCACCCCCATACCGGAGTGGCAGTTCCCGGGGCTCAAACCGGGCGACCAGTGGTGTTTGTGTGTTTCCCGCTGGATCGAAGCAGAACAGGCCGGGGTAGCACCTCCCGTGATCCTGGAAGCAACACATGAAAAGGCCCTGGAATACACGAATATGGAAAACTTGCTTAAATACGCCTACAAGGCTCCTGTCTGAAGCGGAATATGGTTTTCTATATGTTCCGGGTTCAGTCCCTCGCTCCCGGCGAAAAATCCCCGGGTGCCTGTTGAGGCTGGTTGGTAGTTCCGGAAGCGCCTGTATCGTTAAAGATTTCCCATTCTGATGGGTCGAATACAGGATTGGCAAGCTGTATACCTGCTTTTCGATACGCCCTCCCGTCCTCGAATTCGTGATTGGTTCCCGATCCGTCTTCCCCTACGACCCCGAAGATATCGATCACGGTTCCAAAGGGGTCGACCAGCACCAGGTTATCATCTCCATTGGAGTCTGCCGGGCTGTTCGTCCCACCTTCCATATCCGGTGCAAATCCATAAGTCTGTTGAAAGACGACCGCGTCTGATGCGATCAGTAGAAACTGACCCGGGTTAAGGGTAAAAGCGGAAAGGTCGAGAGTAGATCCTCTCTCCGTATTGTCATTCGTATAACGATCCAGCCTCCACCCGTTCAGGGAAAGGGGTTCCGAGCCTGCATAATACAATTCTACATACCTGGCAGCACTGTTATTATCCGGGTCAGCGAGCTCCGAAATGATCAGGGATGAAGAAGTGAATTCTGTGATCAGCTCTTCACATCTGTCTCCTTTCAGGTCGAGATCTTCAGGTGACCTGACCATCAGCATGGCCTGCCCACCTTCCGGATAATAGATGGCGGTAATGGCACCCTTCCCTGAGGGTAGAGTTTCCGTTTGGAAGTCGGAATACCCGCTGCTCAACAGGCCGATTTCACGGTCATCGCAATCCTGCATAGTCCGGACCGTTTCCTCCTCAGCTCGCGCATAGGTCGAATCCTTCAATTCCCGTGTAAATTCCATATTCTTAAGTCCGACCAGCGTATTCGCGGGTTGAGAAGTGAGATCCGACACCGAGAGTATTTTTGGAACCAGAGCCTGGGGCGGTTCACACACTTTGTATACGTGATCAGCAACAGCGTGTTTTGGGATACGTCCCACTTGCAGGTTCCCAAAAGAAGTGTACACATGGCCCAGTTTGAAGATGCCTTTGGACCTTCCTAAATAAAGTCCCTTGAGGTTTAGTAAGACTTTTTGTCCCAATGGAAAGAACAAATGGGAATTCCGCATTTCGAGTTCTACCTGTACCCCTGCTTGCGGAACCGCAGGTCTGTCCTGAAGATGGAGGGTATTATAGAAGTTTCCACTTTTGTCTGAGGAGATCACGTATGCTTCGACGACCCATTCGTTCCGGATCTCCCGTGTACTTCCATCGAAAGAATCCAAAACTTCAAGCAGGGTGATATTTGGAGACAACTCCGCATCACAGTCCTGTTCTGGAGCCGACAAGTCGTCCTGTCTCAGGCATCCCATCGAGAACAGGAATAACAATAAAATTCCTAACGCCAAATACCTTCTTTTAAACATCTCAAAAACTGATTGCCAGATTCAAAAAAAAAGTTCGGCCAAACCCATACCAGTATTTGGGCCCGAAGGAGGGTGAGCCGCTGAGGTTGTCCTTTGACATTTGTCCGTAATTTCCGTTCCTGCTCTGTTCGTATCCCCCCGATTTAAAAGCCTCATCAAAAAGGTTGTTTGCACTCAGGAAGGCACTGATATATTTCCCCTTGTGCAGCCAGGATTTACCTGCAGTGAGATTGAGAAGGTACACGGGCGGTAGCGGCTCATGTTTTAACAAAGACTGATATTTCTCTTCGCTGAAATTTTCGAATTCCACTCCGGTATCCGGATCGATGAGAAAACTGCGGGTCCTCTTTATAAAGGCAATATCCCGGTAATTGTTTGCCAGGTAATTGGCGGTGACGCCCACCCACCAGTAGGAAGGGTCACGATACTCGATTCCGAATGACAGGGCCGTTTGAGGACCCCTGGGCAACTTATACCCTTTGATCAAAGCAGGGCCCAGATCGATCCTTCCGTTGGATTGCCGCAACTCCCCTTCTGCCCCCGAGGTGTCAAAATTTATAGACACATCCGGATCACTGGCATATTCAAAATTGCCTGCAGCAGCCACCAGACTTAGCTTTACAACCGGAGATATCTCATACTCCAAACCCATTTCGAGACCTTTGTGCAACCGGTCGAGACCCGTAACCACTTCCTGAACGAAATCAGAACCGAATCCGGAATCCACATAAAAAAAGTTTACCTCCGTCTCGTGCTGGAATCGGCTATAGTATGCGGATACCCGACCTTTAAGTCTCTGTAAGCGCAGGTAGTAATTGATATCAGAACTGAAAACAGATTCTCCCGTGAGGCCGGGTACGATCCTGTTACTCTCCCTGGGATTGACGAAGATGTGTTTTAAGAGGGGAGGTCTTTTCCCATTGTATACATGGGCTTTGATCCAATGCCTGGAATTAATCCCAAAGGAAAGACCGGATTTTATACCCCAAAACCTGAAATTCAAGGCTTCACTTTTCCCCAAAGACGCATCGGGGTAGCGTTCGTTCAAAAAAAACCCGTCTCTCTGAAAACTCTTTTCAGCATATTCTCCAGCGACATAAAAATCCCATTGTTTCCAGTAGAAACGGGTTTGAATAAAACTCATCAGGTGCCCGGTATCGATCCTATAGTGATACCCGAATATTTCTCCTTCCTTTTTTTCGATCATTCCGTTCAGGTCATTTCGCGTATTCGAGAAATTGTCCTCATCTAACAGGAAAGTCGCTCCCAGCAGATCATTCAATCTCGAAAAACTACGGATACCGGATTCCTGTAGCAGGACACCTGCATCAATTTTGACATTTCTACTCAGGGGTAGATTGAACACGGTATTCAATGAGAATATATCTTCCTCTCTTTGGTCCTCATAATAAACATAGGCAGCTCTGCCTGCCTGTGCCGGAGCGTTGTTGGCCTCATACAGGGACCACCAGGGCCATTGCGATCTCTTCAGGAAACTCATTCTCGCCTCTTCTGCACCAGAGAAGTTCGCCCCGATCGGACTATTGAGATAGAAGCTCGGCAAATAGCGGTAATAAGTGGGGTCGGGATTGGGCGCATCGTAATACCCGATACGCGAGAATCCTGTACTTCCGGTTTGAAAGGCTGCAGCAATCCTGAAGCGGAGGTCATTTTTCGAATAGTCGTAATCCAGCATGATCACCGGTTCATGGATAGTACGGTTGCGGGAATTCCTCGTCGATCCACCGAGCAAACCCCAGTACGGATTGTATCTCGGACCGGCGAGTTCTGCAACCTCATCGGTCAGAGCTGCAGAGCGGCCACGACTGTTGTAGGCATTGATCAGGGTAAGTCCGAGAGTATGGTTCGGGTTCAGTGCAACTCCCGAGGATACAAAGATCGAATAGGCATCATAGGGGGTACCCGTCACGTATCCCTGCTCAGCCCAGCGCCTCGACAATGAAAGAGTATGCCTAAAGCCCTTTTCTCCTGTTTCTGAATGATAGGTAGCCATCAGTCGGTTCCTGTAGGTACGATTCGATGCTGCTGCCGAAATGCGTATCCCGGGTCGTGCCCCGAAAGGAGAAGCATCGATAAGGGTGATTCCCATAGGTCGGCCAAAGGCGTGATCAGAAGCTTCCAGACCATAGCTAAATTCCTGATTCCTAAACACGTCATTGAGCCCTCCCCAGTTATTCCACTGGGGTCTGCCGTCCCAATTTCGATTCATGGGGATGCCATTGACCAGAATGCTTCCTTCACGGGAGTCGTACCCCCTGACCCGAAAGAATACCTGACCAAAATCAAAGGCCGCGCGATTGAGAAAAATGTCCCTCGTGGCCTGCAAAAAACCTGAATTCGATTCATTACCCGCCTCATCGATGAGTTCAGCCTCTGTGAGCGTTACCAGGTTATCGGTCTTCTCGACCTCGAGATCCCGTTTGAGATAGACAGGACCCAGGTCGATATCCTGAGAGCCTATTACCAAGGGGAAGATAAGCGTTTGATATTGGGGAGCCGAGATGAGAAGCTTTTGGTGTCCTTTACTTTTGCTGATCAGGAGAAATTCTCCGGATCCATCCGTCATCACCGGTTCTCCTTCCGATTCAAGTCGTACTTCAATTCCCTTCAATTCCTTTCGATCCAGAAATTCCAGGACTCGTCCTTTTATCACAACCTCCTGAGCAATCCCATTTACAGTTATGATCCCTGCCAATATCATAAGGCAATACCTTTTGGAAATCTGGATTGATATGTTCCTTGTGCCGACCTCTTTCATACGATTCCTTCTTTTCAGCATGGCCAAAATAACCGGGCCTGCTGCAATCCCCTTGCATCCCGGGAATATACCTTGCCGACTCGTATTCAAAGCCCGGTCAATGATTTTGAAATCGCTTTATCTGACTTTCTTCCTTTTTTGCAGCCTGCCCCTGTTATGTGTAAGTCAGGAGACTACCTACAGAATAAGGATGATTTCCTTTTACAATCTCGAAAACCTGTTCGATACCATTGACGATCCGAAAGTCATGGATGATGACTTTACTCCCGGAGGCGACTATCACTGGGACAGTACCAGATATGAGGAAAAGATTCTGAGACTCGCACAGGCGATCAGGGATATTGGAAGTAAAACAGGGTATGGTCCCCCGGATATTCTGGGAGTATGTGAAGCAGAAAATTATCGCGTCTTATCCGATCTGGTCTCTCACGAATTGCTCAGGACTTTTGATTACGGCATTATTCACAGGGACGGTCCGGATGAACGTGGAATCGATGTGGCCCTTCTGTACAGAAAGGCCTCTTTTTCGCCGGTTAGTATGAAGTGGCACCCGCTGCTCATTAGGAACGAGGAGAGGTTCAGGGAATTTACCAGAGATCAGCTGGTGGTGCATGGATATATGGACGGACTTCCTATTTACTTGCTGGTGAACCACTGGCCTTCCCGCAGGGGAGGGGAAATGCGCAGCCGCCCTTACAGGATTGCAGCAGCCGAACTGAACCTCGAGATCATGGACTCGATCCGGACGATCTCTCCTGAACCCATATTTATTGCCATGGGGGATTTCAATGACAATCCCACGGATTACACTTTCAGGAAGGTATTGAGAGTTAAGAAGGACTCAGACAGTATACAGTCGGGCGATCTGTACAATCCCATGACAGTCCTTTTCAGAAAGGGAATGGGAAGTCTTGCCTACAGGGATTCCTGGAGTCTGTTCGATCAGATCTATATGAGTGGAAATCTAGCAAAGCCTGAGAGTCCTCTTCGATTCTGGAAAGCGGGGATACACAACCCGGACTTTTTAACGCAAAGAAGGGGCAGGTTTAAAGGGTACCCTTTCCGAAGTTTTACCTCCGGAAATTATACAGGAGGATACAGCGACCACTTTCCGGTGTATGCGCTATTTGTCAAGCAGGTGAAGGTCCTATTCAGGGACGATTAATTTGATGTTCCTCCACTTCACCTTGATGCCGCCTCCGTCGTGGATCTGGAGGGCAATGGAACCTTCTCCTTTTCCGATGGCCTCATCGCTGATACTGACCATCTGTACCCCGTTGAGCCATGAGGTAAGCTGGTCCCCCATCATCCGGATCTTCAGGGTATTCCACCGTCCTTCCTGAAGGACCATTTCCTTTTCTGCTTCCGGCTTTACGAGCCAGCCACGGCCATAGGATTCATACACTCCTCCTGTGTGTTTCCCCTTGGGGGCCACTTCTACCTGCCAGCCGCTTACCTTAGTTCCTTCTATTGTAGAGCGGACAAAGACCCCGCTGTTGCCGTCGGCTTCCTGGAGGAATTCCAGGCTGAGCTCGAAGTCCTTGTAATGATCATTGGTGGCCAGGTATCCATATTGGGCGTCCGGGCCGCTTTCGGAGACCAGGAGACCGTCCTCAACATACCATTTTTCGGTGCCGTAGATCGTCCAGCCATCGAGATTTTTGCCATTAAAAAGATCCTTTTCCTGAGCAGTCAATCCCGTTACAAGAAACAGGGCCAACAAGATGTGTATTTTTTTCATAACAGCGGTATTTAATTGAACCATTGGTTCCACGGGATCCGACTCAGGATCAGGACCAGGCCGAGTCCGTAGAAAATGGCGATGCTTTTAAATTTCTTTTTCCCTTCCATGAATTTTTTGTGGCGCGACCAGCCCACGGTGATCAGCACGATGGCCAGGATATTGGTCAGGGGGTGCTCCAGGGCCAAAAGGCGTGCCGCCGCGTTCATGTTGCCCATGGGAACATTCATCAGGGCGTTTAGGCCGCTGGCCGAGAAGATATAGACCGCCAGTCCCAGGAGCAATTGAATGTGGCTCAGGATGAGAGTAAAGAGGCTGAGGCGGTAGTCCTTTTCCAGGTTGAACATGCGATTAGATATTAAGCCGGTGATGGCATTGGCCACTGCGATAAACAGGATAAGCAGGACCACGTAGGCCAGGTAGGAGTGTACGTTTTGTAAGAGTTCCATTTAAGTGATTTTGAAATTTAAAAGTACGGATTTTTACCCATTAAAAAACCCCGCAAAAAGCGGGGTTTTATGCTTGAGTCTGTTATTACATTAATTAAAAATATACCTAAGTCCGATTTGAGCTTGCCATCTGGAAGAAGCCAAACCAAAATCATCTATCTCAACCAAGTTGGGTGATCCATCAGCATTCACTATTCCATCGTTGATTTCGAATGCAGGGGTAGACCCGGTAGATACTGTTGTAAGAGGTGATACCTCACTTCGTATAAACCTTCGTTGGCCCCACTCCTCATTCAGGAAGTTTGTGAAGTTGAACATATCCAATGAAAGTTGGAAGGTGTGATTTTTTCCGCCCCAGTCCAGGCTGAAATCCTGAAGTATTTTCAGGTCCACAACATGGCTCCAGATTCCCCGAGATCCATTGCGCTCAGCGTATTTACCGCGGTTTTCCCTTAGGTAATCAACACTCTCGATGAACGTATCCAGACGTTGCCATTCGGCAGCGGGATCATCTCCAACCAGGACAATTTCGTCAGCACTGGCCGGGATATAGATCAGGGCATTGTCCCTGGAATCGTCATTCAGCAGGTCGCGTCCTTCCCTGTATGTAAAGCTGTAAGGCTGACTCTGGTATCCTTCGTAGAACAGGCCGAAGGTAGTCTTCACATTATCGCTCCACCTCAATTCGTATGAAACGTTTGCAGTTACCCTGTTACCGAGCGCAAAATCTGAACGTGTTACCGGTAAATCAGAGTTTTTACCATTGACAGTCTGGATATTCCTCCACTGTGAACTGTTCTGTGAGGAAGTACCGTCGAAGATCTTGTAAGAATCTCCAAAGGTCCATGCGATCTGTCCTGCAAAACCATTTTCATAAGGTTTACGCAGTGAGAAAGTGGTATTATAAGCATATCCCCCACCAGTGTTAGATGCGAGGATCACACGCCCGTAGGTATCATCGATCTCAGCTCTCCTATCATAGAAGGGACGGTTATCAGCTCCCTCGTAAGTTCCAACGGGTCCTCCTAAATTCAGGTTCTCATAGTAGATATCGGTAATCACATCAGTGTATAGAAAGTCTGCCGAAGCGATCAGATTCCAAATGGGGAGTTTCTGATCCACGGCTATATTATACTTGATCACCTGAGGTAATTTAAAGTCCTTTGAGATAAGGTCCACATTCCCCCCTGTACCTCCTGAACCAGGAGCGGGATCTTCAAATTGATTGTTGACGTTAGGCTCAAAAGGCTGACCGAATTCAAACATGAATCCACCGGTGATACCATTGTTATTATAGGTACCTCCGGGCCACACCAAGGGAAGGCGAGAAGTGAAAATTCCAAGACCACCACGGACCTGGGTAGTTGATTCACCGTTCACATCCCAGTTAAAACCAAGGCGGGGAGCGAACATAGGGGTTGGATCGATCCCCTGCCCTACACGGGCTCCCTGAACGTCTTTGCCTGCCGCCTCGAGAAGAGGAATAGTCCTCTCATTGAAGTCGTCATTAACTGCTCCGTCACTCCAGTAAGGAATATCAATTCGGGCTCCAAGTGTCACTCTGAAATCATCGGACATCTGCACTTCGTCCTGAACATAGAATCCTGCCTGGAAGGTATCGAACTCCGAGGCACCTGCAGATTCGTCACCGACAACACCAGTACCTACAAGAGAATACCCATGCTGATACACGTCGGCGTCCTGCCCGGTAAGGAATTGGTTCAGACCTGAAGAGGTCAGCGTACCCGATCCGTCAAACTGGTCTTCAAAAGTATAATCTCCATAGTTGAAGGCGAAGAACAGGTTTTTAATTTTGGCAAACTCGAGGTTGGTTCCCAATGTCACCGTATGGCGTCCCGCATAGATCTCGAAGTTGTTGGTAAGGGTAAGCACGTCCTGATCCAGAAGGTTGGCAGTAGAGAAAGGCTCGGCACCAAAAGAGATGGTACCCCCACCATCCTGGATATCCACGGTTGGGAACGGGTCTCCTGCAGGATCCCTGTCATCTCTCACTGTCGTATATCCTAAGATGAAATTATTGGAAAATTTGTTGCCAAATCGTGAACTCAATTCAAGAGCCAGAGAATTCGTTTTGGATACAAAGGATTCTGAACCATTGATAAAGCCGATATTTCGATTTCCGGAATTTCTCGCTTCAAGATTGTCTGCATCGGTATATCCGTATCGTAAAGACAATTTGTGATCCTGGTTGATGTTCCAATCCACCTTGGCCGTAATACGATTACTTTCTAAGGTCCTGGTGTTATTGTCAAATATACCGGGGTCATATCCGTATGTACTCTGAAGAAAACTGCTTAGACCCTGGAGATCAGCAAGACTGGATCTACCCGTGTAATTGCTGAAGTTAAAAGGCTGAGGAGTTTCATCTTCCTGCCTTTCATAGTTCAGGAAGAAGAATACTTTATCTTTAATAAGAGGCCCACCGATCCTAGCTCCGTATGTCAAAGCAGAGAAATCCGCGAGCTTTTCACGTTCTTCTCCATCACCAACTAAACTTGGAGGCGTTTTACCGGCCAGACTTTCATTTCGAACAAATGAATATGCTGATCCTTCCCAGTTGTTGGAACCGGAGCGTGAAATCGCGTTGATGGAACCACCAGAAAAACCTGACTGACGAACGTCAAAAGGAGCAATGTTGATCTGGAAGGTCTCAATCGCATCAACAGAAAGTGGGTTTACTCCGGTCTGACCTCCGTTCGTTCCCGATCCTGCCAGTCCAAATACGTCATTGTTTACCGCACCATCGATGTAGATAGCGTTGTAACGATTGTTCTGTCCTGCCAGTGAGATACTAAAGCCGTCGTTTCCTTCTGTTACCTGAGCCTGAGGCGTCAGCCTGACAAAATCCGCAATAGACCTGGATGCTGCAGGAATGGTCTGTACCTCTCTCTGGGTAATGGTAGTTTCAGTTCCCGTTTTATTGGCTCCAAATACCCCAGTTGCTGTCGCCGAAAGTACAACTTCCTCCAGCGCAGTTGCCGATTCAGAAAGTGTAACATTAAAAGTCGACGTCCGACCAAGAGTTAAGGTGATGCCTTGTTTCACATCTTCCGTAAATCCAATATAGGAGAAAGTAATCTGGTAAGGCCCACCGGATCTCATGTTGGATATTCGGTAAAAGCCATCAAAATCAGTGGCAGCGCCATAAGTACTTCCTGTTGGAAGGTGGACTGCCACTACGCTGGCACCTCCTAGAGGCTCGCCCGCGTCATCGACTACCTTTCCGCTGATCGCAGAAGTGGTAACCCCTTGTGAAAAAGCCATTGCCGTGATCAAAAACGCGGCAAGAGCAACGTAAAGTTTCTTCATAAGTTCTCGTGTTAATTAGTATTTATGCTATCTGCAAAAATGCCATAAAACAAGCAATTTTACATTAAGACAGCGTTAAGTTAAGGAGAACAAATTTAACATATAATTGTGAAATTTCCCCCTAAAAGAGCCAAAGAAATAGGCCTGTTCCGAGAATTGCGGACCCGCCTGATTATTTCTTAAAATTTTGCAGTAATTGTGATGTGGAAGGGTCGTGTTTGGAAATTTCTGAGGAAGTGATGTCCTTAAGCGTCTGAGAGGCCAGTTGTTTCCCCAGCTCCACTCCCCACTGGTCATAACTGAAGATGTTCCAGATCACTCCCTGCACAAAGATCTTGTGTTCGTACATGGCGATCAGGGCGCCCAGACTCGCCGGTGTTAGCCTGTCGATCAACAGGGTATTGGTGGGTTTATTGCCTTCGAAAAGTTTGAAGGGGATTAGTTTTTCAACCTCATCTGCGGATACCCCTTTCAACTCGAGTTCGGCCCTGACCTCATCGGCCGTTTTTCCGTTCATCAGAGCTTCGGTCTGGGCGAAGAAATTGGCCATCAACTTCTGGTGATGATCCACATTTCCGTATAATGATTTTTTATATCCGATAAAATCTGCCGGAATCAATTTGGTCCCCTGGTGTATCAGTTGAAAGAAAGCGTGCTGGGCGTTCGTGCCCGGTTCTCCCCAAATGATGGTCCCGGTCTGATAGGCAACCCTCGAACCGTCGCGGGCGGTGCTTTTGCCGTTGCTCTCCATGATCCCCTGCTGGAAATAGGCAGAGAATCTGCTCAGGTACTGTGTATAAGGGATAATCGCCTCGGTCTCGGCCCCGTAAAAATTGTTGTACCAGATGCTCAACAAGGCCAGGATTACAGGAATATTTTCACTGAATGGGGCGGTTCTGAAATGGTTATCCATCTCTCTTGCCCCCTCTAGCAGTCCTTCGAAATGGTCAGGACCCACAGCGAGCGCGATGGACAGGCCTACGGCACTCCAAAGGGAAAAGCGTCCGCCTACCCAGTCCCACATCGGGAATACATTTTCGGGCGCAATCCCAAATTCCCTGATCTTCTCAGTATTAGTTGAAACAGCGGCGAAATGCTTGGCGATATCTTTTTGAGAGGCTGTCTTGAGGAACCATTCCTTGATGGTCAATGCATTGGTCAGGGTTTCCTGGGTGGTAAAGGTCTTGGATACCACAATGAATAAAGTGGTCTCAGGATTTACTTCCTTCAGGACTTCCTGCACATGGTCCCCATCTATATTGCTGACAAAATGAGTTCTCAGGTGATTCTTGTAGTATTTCAGGGCTTCGCAAACCATGGCCGGACCCAGGTCCGACCCCCCGATCCCGATGTTCACCACGTCGGTAAAGGTCTTCCCGGTGTACCCCTTCATCTTTCCTGAAATAACCGCCTCAGAGAACTGGCGGATATGATCCCTGACCTCATATACTTCCGGGATCACATTTTCACCATCTACATGTACCTCTTCATTTCTCCCGGCCCTTAGCGCGGTGTGCAACACGGCCCTTCCTTCTGTTTCATTGATGATAGATCCCGAAAAATATTGGTTAACGGCGTCCCTGAGTTTTACCTCTCCTGCCAGAGAAACGAGGAGATCCAGGGTAGTGTCTTCCAAACGGTTCTTGGAGTAATCCAGGAAAAAGTCATTCCATCGGATAGAGAATCGCTTTGCCCGACCGGGATCTTTTTCAAAAAGGTCCTTCAGGTGGACGTTTTTTGTATTCCCGTAGTGTTCAGTTAATTCTTGCCAGGCTTTGGTAGTGGTTGGATCGATCTTGGCTAAGGACATCTTACGGATTGAGTGTTAGGAGTTCGTCTGTGGGTTCTCCGGGAAACTCTATACAGTCGAGTTGTGTTTTCACGGGCCCCATATAATCGTAATAGGCGGGCCTGAGTACTTCAGCAAGTGGTTCTGCGGCCGGTAATTCCTCCCTCAGGGGGTCTACCTGCCTGCCGTTCTTCCAGAAACGGTAGCATACGTGGGGCCCTCCTGTGTTGCCCGTCATACCGATCCAGCCTATGACATCGCCTTGTTTGACGTATTGTCCCTGCCTTACATTCTGGGCCTTCATGTGCAGGTACTGTGTGCTATACGTGCCATTGTGGCGAATTTTTACATACTTGCCATTACCACCCCTTCGCGTTGATTCAGTTACTACTCCGTCTGCTGTGGCAAGGATAGGGGTCCCAATCGGTGCGGCATAGTCGGTGCCCTTATGCGGCCTTACCTTATAGCCGTAATACCGTATCCTGCGTTTGAGGTTATATCGGGATGAGAGCCTGCCGAATTTGAGCGGGGCCCTGAGGAAGGTACGCCTCAGGTTGTTGGCTTCCTGGTCGTAGTATTCCTTGATGTCCAGGGTGTCATTGTGATACGCAAAGGCGTAAAAGGGTTCCCCTTTATGTTCGAAAAATGCGGCCTTTATAGGTCCGGCTCCGGCGTAGATGCTGTCATTGATATACTTCTCATCGTAGATGATCCTGAATTTATCCCCAGCATCCAGTTTGAAGAAATCGATGGTCCAGGCATAAATCCCGGACAGTTCGTTGACCATGAGGTAATCGATATTCTGCTGCACGATCACATCGGAGAGAGAGCCACCCCTTGGTATGATACCGGCCGCTTCTCTTTCTACAAGCTTTACTTTCTTTCTACCCTTATACGCCAGCACGGTATCTCGGAAATCAACAACAGTGTAGTTCACGGGATCATTTTCGTATATAAACAACTGTGCAACTTCTGAGGTGTCTTTAGATTTCAGGATGGTGTATGGATTTCCAACCCGAATCCGCCTCACGTCAAAAGTGTCTTTGAATCTTTGGGTAAGCTCGTAGATCTTCGGGTAATCCACCTTGTTTCTGGTCATGATCTCACCGAAGATATCGCCCTTCCTTATGGTGTCCTCTACCACGGTAAAGTCAGACAGGTTAAATCCGTATTTTTCTATGGGCTTGACGGCAACAGAATGTGCATCTTCGTCAGGAAGATCGGCTTGAGAAGTAACCTGCTTATCCTCCCCACAGGAGGACATTAGTACGCATGCTAAAAAGAGGCCCCAGTATTTTCGCATTGTCGTTATGAGATTCTTTCGGGATTAAAAAGGTGGTCTACCCATTGTTTTCCCCAGTTTTCCAATTCTTTTTCGGTGTGCAAGTTCGGAAAAAACACCACTTTTTGAAAGCTAGGTGGCAAATATTCCTTCCAGTTGGTCCCCCCTGTCGCCTCTATAGCCTTGTCGCCTCTGCTGAGATAGCGGTAGGCCGATCCCATATGCATCAGCGGCCAGTTTACGTTGGCATTGAGGTCCATCTTTCTTAACGCGTCTTTGAGGGCTTTATTATTCCTGCTTTTCTCAGGTAATTTCAGGTATTTGTGGTAGATCGTATTGCCTTCCACCTCCCTGGCGATCCTGATGAAGCGAGGCGTATAGCGATATTCAAATTGCTTGAGGGTCAGCGTCTTTTCCCCCGTCTTAACATCTGTGGCCCCTTTCTTCCAGTACATTTTCTCATAGAGTTCCTCTATGCTGTTCTCATCCGAAAAATCCGACCTGTCTGATTCGTGCACGAGGTTTTCAAGAGGAGTGGCATAGATCTCGATCATGCGGTACTGAGCAGACTGGAATCCGCTTGAAGGAAGGAGCGCCATACGATAGCGCATGAATTGTTCCCGCTCCATCCCCGTGATCATGATGCTGAACGAGGAGATAAGGGCTTTGTAGTAATTGTTGATCCGGTTGAGCTTCTCTATAAAAAGCGGCACTTCCTGCGACTGGTCGTCTACGATCTGTTTTTCCTCGTGTATGATGAGTTTAAAGTACAGTTCGGTGATCTGGTGGTACATGATAAAGATCTCCTCATCCGGAAAGTAGGTCCGGGGTACCTGCAGGCTCAGAAGGGTATCCAGGTGGATGTAATCCCAGTAGGTAAGGTATCGCTGGTAGAGCAAACCATCGAGATAAGAACTAAGGTCCTGACCCGAGTCCTTGTATTTTTCTGCCAGTTTCGCGATCTGGGCATCGATCTGCTCTTTTTTCTTCATTTGTAAGTTAGTCCATTATAATCTTGAACTGGTGTTTCAGCCCGTTGTATCCGTCCAGGTCGGCCTTGAGAGATCCAACGGCCAGGTCGGCCTTGATCCTTATGGGGATCAGATTTAGGTCATTAGACACCCAAAGTGTCAGGCTTTCCTGCTCCTTGAATACCCTGCCCGCTTGAACATATGGCCGGAACATCAGGCATTCTACTTTTCCGAATTTGGTTCTCAGGATCTCCTTCCCCAGGAATTTTAACCTGAACTTGAAGATGCCGTCATCGTCATACAGCATATTAAGCTGGATCGACTTTCCGATCTCCAGGTCTTCGGGCCTGTAATTATTCCTGAGATAGTAAAATCCGGACACCAGGTCCTGGATATTATTCTGCAGGCTAAAATTAAACTTTTTATCGTTCTTCTTGTCGTCCAGGAGAGCCTGCTTTTTCTGATAGTCGAAGTTGATCTCGATATCCTTGGTATATCCCCCTTCATCTATCTTACGAATAAAACGATAGGGTTTGCCGTCTTCCATGTCGAAATAACTTTCATAAGTGTCGTCCACCTTAAAAAAGATACTGGCAAAGCCGGTTGTCTTACCTCTCCCCACGACGTGGTAAACGGGGGTATCCTGAACGCTGTCTGTCTTTACATGCAGGGTTGCATAGCTCGCATTCAGGAAACCGTAATGTATCCTGAATTTGAGCCACTCCCCGGGTTTAAAGGCCTCGTGTATGTTCTGGCCGTATACTGCACCCTGGAGCAAGAGAAAACAGATAAGCAGCTTCTTTTTCATTGTAAAATTTGGTCAAAATTAGTAAAAGTCGGCCATGGGCCACCTCGATAACGTCAATAGAACAATTTTTATTCCAAAAGGTACCGCACAAAAAAAAGCCCCGACGGGCGTCGGAGCTTTTTCCTAAATAACCAACCAAACTTTAAATTATGAAAAACCAATACTTAAAGTTATAAGGGAACCACCCCTTATGACAACAAATGTAAGACAACTAAATGAAACTCCCTTTCGTTTTAACTTTATTTAACGAGAGTCTTAACAAGAGATTATAAGATCTATGGTCTTTCCTTTAAAAAAGTAAGGGAAAATTACAAAGTGCCCCTCGACTCCTGTTCCCTTTCTATAGCTTCGAAAAGAGCTTTAAAATTGCCTTTGCCAAATGACTTGGCGCCTTTTCGCTGTATGATCTCTATAAACATGGTGGGCCTGTCAAGGATAGGCTTGGTAAAGATCTGCAATAAATACCCTTCATCATCCCTGTCTATAAGGATACCTAGGTCCCTCAAGGGCTCCAATTTCTCATCGATCTCACCTACGCGGTCCAGAACGTCTTCGTAATAAGTAGCAGGAACCGTGAGGAATTCCACACCCCTGTCCCTCAATGAACTCACCGTTTCTATGATGTTATCGGTGGCCAGCGCCATATGCTGGACACCTGCACCATTGTAGAACTCTATGTATTCCTCAATCTGTGATTTCTTTCTTCCTTCTGCAGGTTCGTTGATAGGGAATTTGATCCGGCCATTCCCGTTGCTCATCACCTTGCTCATCAGGGCCGTGTATTCCGTGCTGATGTCCTTGTCATCAAAGGAGACCAGCTGGGCAAACCCCATGACATGGGCGTAGAACTTACACCACTTGTTCATCTCGTTCCACCCTACATTGCCCACCATATGATCTATGTATTTCAACCCGACGTCTGAGGGCTGATAGTGTGGGTTCCAGGGTCTGTATCCCGGCATAAAGGCACCTTTGTAAGCGCTTCTTTCCACAAATATGTGAACGGTTTCCCCGTAGGTATGTATTCCTGAGAGGACCACTTCCCCGTGTTCATCCTTCAGCGTTTTGGGCTCCATGTAAGATTCTGCTCCCCTTTTCACAGTCTCCTCGTAGCTCTTGGTCGCGTCGTCTACCCATAGGGCAATAGCCTTGACCCCGTCACCGTGGAGGTCGATATGCCTGTTGATATCCCCTCCGGATTTCAGTGGAGACGTAAGCACCAGCCTGATCTTGTCTTGCTGCAGTACATAGGAGACCCGGTCCTTGAGACCTGTCTCCAGTCCGGCATAAGCAACGGGCTGGAAACCCCATGCCGACATGTAGTAATGGGCTGCCTGCTTGGCGTTGCCGACATAAAGTTCAACGTGGTCTGTGCCCAGTAAGGGAAGAAAATCCTCTGCAGCCGGATTTTCCTTGGGCAGATGTAATGAAGTGTTATCTAAAGTAGCCATGATTTGATTTTGAATTGATTAAAGAAATAATATAATAATTCGGTTCCCTGGGTAAGCAGGTTCTTTACCACATGGCCCTCAGATGGGCTTTGATCTCTTCAAGCTTGTAATTCATCAGTGCACTTTATCCTTGCAAAGATCGTAAAAAAGAGGGAAAGTTGGCCTTTCGGCCGGGTCCTTTAGACTATGAGAAATAAAGTGCTTATCAGAACCAGTATCCCAGGGAAATAAAGAATTCTCCGTCACTGGTCTCGGGCGACCAGGAATAGAGGAACTGAACGGGCCCGAAGAAGGACTCCCATCCATATCCCACTCCGTAACCCGTATAATCAGGCGCCGTGAACCATTCACCTGTCCGGAAGATGTCGTCCTCCACATTGGCAAAGTTGGCGGCGAACAACAGGTGGTTCTTCGGACTGATCTCATAGTCGAATTTGAGAAGGGATTTCACATAGCTGTTCCCGGGCAAACTCAGAAAGTCGTAGCCCAGAAAAGGCTGGAAATTGTTCAGGGGATAACTGCCAAAGCCACCCAGTACAAAATCAAAGGAAGTGACCCTCGAAGTCCCAAGTTTGAATCCGCCTTCATTCTCAAAATTTACACTCAGGTTGGGAAATAGAGGGAACGCTACGCCGATGGTCGCTTTGCCAATGGAAAAACTCTTAAAATTATCGTTGAAGTCAGACGACCAGAAATACAGATGAAAATCCCCATTGAAATAAAGACCACGCGACGGAAAATACTTGTCGTCATAGGTGTCCAGAATCAGCTTGCCATAGGTAGAAAGGTAAGTCCCCTTCTCAAAAAAGGTCACATCACCGCCTCCGGCTGCGGGTGGAATGCTGTCATTACCCTGTTCATTCAGCGTTGTTGTGCTGTAACGCAGTTCCTTGTGCTCTGCCCCTATCTGGAATGCAAATTCTTCTTTCAGCACCGTCTGCAGGTAGATCTGGTTGGTGAAGTCGGTTACCTTTAAATTGATATTACTGACATTGCTGTTGACGGGAAAATCGTAATTAGATTCAAGTACCCGGTAATCTACCTCCTTGTCGAACTCGTAAAAACTCGAATTGATCCCGTAACTCCAGTAGGAACCTTTGTCTACGTAGTACTGAAAATTGTAGCGGAGATTATCTCCCAGGATCAGGTCCAGGGAGGCCACATCGTCCTGAAGAAAGAGATTTTTCTTGGTTAGGTTGATCAGGGCTGCGCTTTTATACAGGTTGTCATAATGGGCAGCGATTCTGAGGAAGGTCTTATCAGGGCTTTCTGTCAGGGTCATCACCATATCCTGGTTCAACCCGTTGGAGGTAAGTTCATACCGGATGGTCTTGAAGTTGCCTGTGGCCACCAGGTTGTTTATGCCTTGCTGCAGTTTGGTAAAACTGATCTTTTCATTCAGGTTGACCCTCAGCTTTCCCTTGATATAGCCTCGGGAGTAATTCGGGTCACCTCGCAGTACAAGGCGGTTTATGACCAGTGAATCCGGAAGGATGATCTTCGGCCGTATTTCAGGAGGTATCCCCTGCCTGGAAGCGAGTTCTTTCAATTCCTCCAGGTGCCTGCGGGCCACTTCTTCCCCTGTGTTGATGATGGTGTCTTTCCGCTGGAAATCGATCACTGAAAAATTATCCATATCCGGTTTGATATAGATATCGGTCAGTCCCGATTTTCGTGCCATATCCTTTATAGTCCTGAAATTATTGATCTGAAGGAGAATCTCCGTGGCGGATGAAAGACTGGTCCGGTCCCTCAGACCGTGCTGCACATCCACCCCGATAACGACATCTGCACCCAGGGCCCTCAGTTCTTCCACGGGATAGTTGTTAAGCACACCCCCGTCTATCAATACCTCCCCATCTACCTCTGACGGCTGGAAAAGGGAAGGGAAGGTCCCGCTGGCCAGGATGGCCTCCGGAAGGTATCCTTTGTTAAGCATAACCTGTTTTCCGGTTTCAACATTAGTGGCAATACAAAAGAAAGGGATCTTCAGATCATTGAAGTCGCGTATGTCTTTAACGTGGTAGAGCATACGCACCAGGGCGTTGTAGATATTCTGCCCACTCGAAAGTCCCTGGGGGAAGGAGAGTTTAAAGTCGTTGAAGGGTAAGGTCAGGGCGTAGCGCTCCGATGCTTCCTTTTCATAAAAGGTCTTGGCATCGCGGGGCAGGTTGTCCTGGATGAGCTCTGTTAAATTGGTCCTGCGGAAAAGGGAATCGAGCTGATTCGCCGAAAATCCCGAAGCGTAGAGAGCCCCTACAATAGCCCCCATACTGGTCCCTCCTATATAATCGATACGGACCCCGGCCTCCTCGATCACCTTTAAAGCTCCTATATGTGCCAGTCCCTTGGCCCCTCCTCCGCTCAGTACGAGTCCTACCTTGGGCACTTTCAGGGAATCAGTTTCCTGGGCGGTTAACAGACACCCCATCAGCAGTAAAAAAAAGACGGGCAAAAACTTATGCATGCAATGAAGATAGGGGTTTAGTGGAAGTTTTCATATATTTTCTTGGCCTTGGCGTATCCGACAACTTCACTGAGGTCTTCAAGGGATGCTTCTTTGACCCGTTTTACGGATTTGAATTTTTTCAGGACCTGTTCCGCCGTCTTGTCTCCAATCCCCTGTATGTCCTCCAGGACCGAATGGATGGCATTCTTACTCCGCTTATCCCGGTGAAAAGTGATCCCGAATCGGTGTGCCTCGTTCCTGAGCTGTTGTATGATCCTGAGGGTTTCCGATTTCTTGTCGAGATAGAGTGGAACCGGGTCTCCCGGAAAGTAGATCTCCTCCAGCCTCTTCGCGATCCCTATGATGGCGATCTTCCCTCTGAGATTCAAAGCTTCCAGGCTCTTGAGGGCGGAGGAGAGCTGACCCTTGCCCCCGTCTATTACGATGAGCTGGGGCAAAGAGGAACCTTCTTCCAGCAACCGCCTGTATCTTCGGAATACCACTTCTTCCATGGAAGCGAAATCGTCTGGTCCTTCTACGGTCCTGATATTGAAATGGCGGTATTCCTTCTTGGCGGGTTTGCCATCCCTGAAAACCACGCAGGCGGCAACCGGGTTGCTCCCCTGAATGTTCGAATTATCAAAACACTCAATATGCCTGGGTTCCTCGGGCAGCCTGAGATCCTTTTTCATCTGAGCCATGATACGGTTCACATGGCGGTCGGGATCCGTGATCTTTACCTGCTTAAAGCGTTCCTGCCGGAAGAATCTGGCATTGCGTTCAGAGAGGTCCAGTATCTTTTTCTTATCGCCCAGTTTGGGGACCGTGACTTTCAGATCATCCGGAAGAGCCAGAGGAAAGGGCAAATACAATTCGCGGGACTGGGACTGAAAACGGTTGCGGATCTCCACGATGGCCAGCTGCAGCAGGTCTTTATCGGTCTCCTGGAGTTTCTTTTTGATCTCCATGGTGTGAGATCGGATGATAGAGCCGTGGGAAAGCTGCAGGAAATTTATGTAGGCATAAGCCTCATCCGAAATGATAGAAAATACGTCCACATTGTTGATCTTGGGATTGACAATAGTTGACTTCGCCTGATAATTTTCCAGCACTTCTATCTTGTTCTTGATCTGCTGTGCCGCCTCGAACTGCATATCGGCGGCGAGTGATTTCATTTCCTTTCGGAAATAATGCAGGGACGACTTAAAATTCCCTTTGATGATCTCCCTGATATCGTCTATCTGCTGCCGGTATTCCTCTTCCTGTTGCAACCCTTCACAGGGACCTTTACAATTGCCCATATGATATTCGAGGCAAACCTTGTACTTACCGGCTGTTATTTTCTCTTCGGAAAGATCGTAGTTACAAGTGCGCAAGGGGTAGACACTCCTGATCAGGTCGAGGAGGGTTTTAACCGTTTTCATACTCGTATACGGGCCAAAGTACTCCGATCCGTCCCTGATGAGTTTCCGGGTGGGAAAGATCCTTGGAAATCGCTCGTTTTTAATACAGATCCAGGGATATGACTTATCGTCCTTCAGCAGTACGTTATAGCGGGGTTGGTATTTCTTGATGAGATTGTTCTCCAGCAGCAGGGCGTCCGACTCGGTTGGGACCACTATGTGTTTGATGTTCCGGATCTTCTTTACCATCACACGGGTCTTCCCGTTCTCGTGCGTCTTGGTAAAGTAGGAAGTCACCCTTTTTTTCAGGTTTTTGGCCTTACCCACATACAGCATTTTACCGTCCTTGTCAAAGAACTGGTAGACCCCGGGAGACCCGGGCAGGGTGTTGAGCTGAAGTTCGACGGTTAACTCTGGCATGAGGTTGAGATGGAGGCGCTTTACACAAAGATAATGTAGCAAAATCATTTGAAACCTTACGTCCTGAGGATTTATTCCCCCTGATGTGGTCTCAAAATAATTCTACTGTTTCTGCGGGGAAAATCATCACATTTCAACCCTGCTCCTGTTTAAATTTTTCGCTTCCCTGTTAAATCTTTACTAAAAAAGTGCATTTCATCGGGTAAATTGGACCGCTTGTAGAATTTGTAATCTTTTTTTACCTATTTTAGGAGCGTAACAAAACTAAAATGGATAATTACCTTATTACCCTGGGCATGTATCTTATATTGATGCTGTTCTTCAAAATCTATTTTACTGTTTCTGCCAAAGACTAAAGTTCTTTTGCTCCCCACCGCGCTGAACTTCCCGGCCTGATGCTAAAAAAAGACCTCCGGACACACTTCCTGGAACTGAGAGCGAATACCCCTGCCTCAACTCTAACAAAAGCCAGTTTAGATATTTCAGAAAATGTTTTGAAGTTGCCGCTTTGGGACCTGGCTACCTTCCACATTTTTCTTCACAGCATTGAAAAAAAAGAATTAGACACCCGACTCATCATCGATAACCTCAGGGAGAAGAACAAAAACATCCTTGTGCCCAGGATGAGTCCGAATCAAGAGCTCCAGCATATACAATTAACCGAAGACACCATCCTGGAGGTCAACCGCTGGGGTATTCCTGAACCTGTAAATGGGGATACCATTTCACCGGATGCAATAGATGTGGTGTTTACTCCTTTACTGGCTTTTGATCGCCAGGGATATCGGGTGGGGTACGGAAAGGGGTATTACGACAGGTTCTTTGCCCAATGCAGGAAGGACTGCATCAAGATAGGGCTCAGCCAGTTTGAGGCAGTGGATGAGATCACAGATAAGGACAAGCATGATATCCCTTTGAATTACTGTGTTACTCCCCTAAGGATCTATGAATTTTGACCCTCCTCAGGGATCTCCTCCATATTTGGATTTTTCTTGCCGAAAGCTTTTTTGTTGAAGACAACCAGGATTCCCACCCCGGTGCTGATCGCGGTATCTGCTATATTGAAGACAGGTTCAAAAAATCGGAAGTCCTGTCCCCCCACAAAAGGCACCCACTCAGGCCAGACCGTGTCTATCAGGGGAAAATACAGCATATCCACCACCTTCCCATAGAACAGTTTGCCATAGGGATCCTCAGAGAACAGGGTGGCCACGGTATTGTAGCTGTCATTAAAGATCATCCCGTAGAAAAGAGAGTCTACTATATTGCCGACCGCCCCTGCGAAGATGAGGGAAACAGCTGTGATCAGGGTGCTTGAGGCACCTTTCTTTATACTGTCCCAAAGCCAGTAACCTATCCCGGTGATGGCAAACAACCGGAAAACCGTGAGAATCAGCTTGCCCGCACTGTCTGAGATCGGAAGCAGGTCGCTGAGTTTTGTTCCCCAGGCCGCCCCTTCATTCTCGATGAAGAGTATCTTGAACCAGTCGAAGACATCGACCGATTCCCCAAGCATAAAATGGGTTTTGATATATACTTTGCTGATCTGGTCGACCAACAGGATCACAATAACTAGGACAAGGGATTTCTTGATATTCATATTTCTGAGGTGCAGGGGCAAAAATAGGGATATTTAATACATTTCGCAGCACTGAAACCAGGGTTCAGGTATTCCATCATTCTAGTGCGTTT
This sequence comes from Muriicola marianensis, assembly GCF_014638095.1. Classification (GTDB taxonomy): domain Bacteria; phylum Bacteroidota; class Bacteroidia; order Flavobacteriales; family Flavobacteriaceae; genus Muriicola; species Muriicola marianensis. The sequence goes on along the minus strand of NZ_BMFH01000001.1, from coordinate 2,012,461 downwards.
TCCTGACATAAATATCCCCTCTGACAGATTCCAGGTTAAATCGATTTTTCCCGACAGGTAACTCAGGTATGTCTACCTTCCCGTATTTAGACTCGGCCTTCACAACCCCGGTTTCGGCTGAAAGAAATATATCTCCGCTAAGGGTGGTCGCCCTAATAAATCCTTCAGGATTTTCCAAAGAGCATTGACCGTCACTGAGGACGATCTCCAGTTCGCGAAAGATCCCTCCTGCCATCACTCTGGTATTGGTTCCGTAGACAGCTACGATCTGGTCTTCAGGAACGCGGACCTGCAAGGAAACCGCTACGACCTTATGAGCGCTCAGTTTGTCGTTCGGTGCCTCAAAGAATGGCTGGAATGACCCTGAGATAGTCAGCGTGTTCCCATCTTCGGTCATTTCGATCCCTATATCTTTCTGATACTCGCCTTCCATGGTTGCCTCCAGTTGCAATTCAACACCCGGGGTCGTGGTCAGTTGAACCTCCGAGAAATGTTGCGCTTCGATCTGAATGGAGGTGATATGGGGCAAGAGCATGGCTTTTTTCACGATCTTCTGGCCACAAGCCTGATCAAGGCATAAGAGTAGTAGTAAAAAGGTGGTAAAATACTTCACCTCGGTCATATAAAAACGCCCCTGGACGGGGCGTTGATTATTTCTGCATGTTCTTGGCTTCTATGCTCAGGGTAGCATGGGGGACCAGTTTCAAGCGTTCTTTGTTGATCAGTTTTCCGGTTACCCTGCAAATACCATAGGTCTTGTTCTCTATGCGCAGCAGGGCGTTTCTGAGGTCGCGGATAAATTTCTCTTGCCTGATAGCCAATTGGGTGTTGGCCTCTTTACTCATGGTCTCCGAGCCCTCTTCAAAAGCCTTGAAAGTGGGGGATGTATCATCCGTACCATTGTTTCCGTCATTCATATAAGAACTCCTGAGCAGTTCCAGATGGCTTTTTGCTTTCTCTATTTTTTCCTCTATCAGAACCCGAAATTCTTCCAATTCCTTATCTGAATACCTAACTTTTAAATCTTGTCCCATAATGTCAATGTTTTTTGATCAACAATTTTGTATTTACCTCATCGAACACGATCTCCGTACCTGTTTCCAACTGCTCTTCCAATGCAAGATCGGCGGTGAGCGTCTCTGTTTTAATGTACTGAATGTTACTTTCGATCGCTTTTTCTACAAAACCGTCTTTAAGTACTTTAATGTCAATTTTATCTGTTACTTCCAATCCAGACTCCTTTCTCAGGTTCTGGATACGGTTCACAAGTTCCCGGGCGATACCTTCTTTTCTCAGTTCTTCGTCAATCGTCACATCGAGCGCCACTGTGAGTCCACCTGAACTTGCTACAAGCCATCCGGCGATATCTTCTGAGGAAATCTCTACTTCCTCTAACTGTAAGTTAATACTTTTATTTTCTAACTCAATGGATATTTCGCCTTCCCGTTCGATTTTCTGGATATCTTCCTGCGAAAACCCTGCCACTTTTTGGGCGATCCTTTTCATGTCTTTCCCAAACCTGGGGCCCAGTAACTTAAAATTAGGCTTGATCTTTTTAACGAGAATCCCGGAAGCATCATCCAGCAATTCTATCTCTTTCACATTCACCTCTGATTTGATGAGTCCGGCCACGGCTTCGATCTCTTTCCGTTCCTGCTGGTCGAGTACCGGGATCATGACCTTATGAAGGGGTTGCCTCACTTTGATCTTTTCCTTCTGGCGGATAGAAAGTACAAGGGATGAGATAGTTTGGGCCTTGGCCATCTTGCTCTCCAGCCCGGCGTTTACCAGAGCCTGGTTGAAGGCAGGAAAATTCGATAGATGGACGCTCTCCTCCCCCTTGAGTTCTGTCCCTTCCATCAGGTCGGTATATAGGCGCTCCATAAAAAAGGGCGCAATGGGTGCCGATAACTGGGCTACAATACGCAGACAGGTGTGCAATGTCTGGTAAGCGGAGATCTTATCCTGCTGGTAATCCCCCTTCCAGAACCTCCTCCTGCATAAACGAACATACCAGTTGCTGAGATTCTCCTGTACATAGTCTGATATGGCCCTGGCAGCTTTAGTAGGCTCATAATCTGCATAGGCCTCATCCACAGTCCTGATCAGGGAATGCAGTTCGGAAAGGATCCACTGATCAATTTCGGGCCTTTCCTGCAATGGAATCTCTTCCTCCTTGTATGTAAAGCCATCGATATTGGCATACAGGGCGAAGAAGGAATACGTATTGTACAGTGTTCCGAAGAACTTGCGTTTCACTTCCAGAATACCTTCCATGTCGAATTTCAGGTTATCCCATGGATTGGCATTGGAGATAAGGTACCAGCGGGTAGCATCGGGGCCGTGTTCCCCGACAACCTCCAGAGGATCAACGGCATTGCCTAGTCTCTTCGACATCTTCTTTCCGTCCTTGTCCAGGACGAGTCCGTTGGAGACTACATTGCGGTAGGCCACCGAATCAAAGACCATAGTGGCGATGGCGTGCAGGGTGTAGAACCAACCCCTTGTCTGGTCTACCCCTTCCGCGATAAAATCCGCGGGAAAGTTTTTCCCCTTGTCTATGAGGTCCTTGTTTTCGAAGGGGTAATGCCATTGGGCGTAGGGCATGGAGCCACTGTCGAACCAGACATCTATCAGGTCGGTTTCCCTTCGCATTGGCTTCCCACCCGGGGAAACCAGTATGATGTCGTCCACCACATTCTTGTGCAGGTCGATCTTCTCGTAATTAGCCTCCTCCATATTACCCGGCTCGAAGGAAGCGAAAACATCTTCCTTCATATAGCCTGCGGCTACAGATTTTCCGATCTCCTCTTTCAGCTGGGCCACAGAACCAATGATGATCTCTTCCTTTCCATCCTCTGTCCTCCAGATGGGCAGTGGAATTCCCCAGAAACGAGATCGCGAAAGGTTCCAGTCGTTTGCATTGGCCAGCCAGTTTCCGAACCGACCATCACCGGTGGCTTTGGGTTTCCAGTTGATGGTCTGGTTGAGTTCGTACATCCGGTCTTTGATCTCGGTGACCTTGATGAACCAGGAGTCCAGGGGGTAATACAAAATGGGTTTGTCTGTCCTCCAGCAATTGGGATAGCTGTGGAGGTATTTCTCTACTTTAAAAGCCCGGTTTTCTTCCTTGAGTCGGATAGCGATCTCAACGTCTACTGACTTTTCAGGGGCCTTGCCATCTTCGTAGTATTCATTCTTGACGTATTTCCCACCCAGTTCTTTCATTTCCGGGCGGAATTTCCCCTGCAGGTCAACCAGGGGTACGGGGTTCTTGCTTTCATCAAGGACCAGCATGGGCGGCACTTCAGGGGAAGCCTGTTTTGCCACCAGAGCATCATCTGCACCAAAAGTAGGAGCTGTATGAACGATCCCGGTACCGTCTTCGGTGGTTACGAAATCCCCTCCGATCACTCGGAATGCATTTTCCGGATGCTGGTAGGGCAGGGCGTAGGGAAGCAGCTGCTCATATCTCGCCTCCAGCAGGTCTTTCCCCTTCATGGATCTTACTACCCGGTACGGTATCTTTTTATCTTCTGCCTTGTATTCGGCTAATTCATCTTCGGAGGTCACTTCAAAGAACCGGCCTTTAAATTGTTCCCCGACCAGGGCCTTGGCCAGGATCACATGGATAGGCTCAAAGGTGTATTGGTTGTATGTCTTTACAAGGACGTAATCGATCTTTGGGCCCACGGTAAGTGCCGTATTCGAAGGCAACGTCCAGGGAGTGGTCGTCCAGGCGAGAAAAAAGATATCGCCTTCCACCTCCTGGAGAAAAGCGGGAAGACTTTCCTTCCTGGCCCTGAACTGGGCAGTTACAGTGGTATCCGAAATATCCTGATAGGTTCCGGGCTGGTTCAACTCGTGAGAACTGAGTCCGGTCCCGGCCTTAGGAGAATAGGGTTGTATAGTGTACCCCTTGTACAACAGCCCTTTGTCATAGATCTCTTTCAGGAGCCACCAGACGGTTTCCATGTACTTCGACTTGTAAGTGATGTACGGGTCCTGCATATCTACCCAATAGCCGATCTTCTCCGTCATGGAATTCCAGGCATCGGTGTACCTCATGACTGCTTTCTTGCAGGCCGCGTTATACTCCTCTATGCTGATCTTGACGCCTATGTCTTCCTTGGTGATGCCTAGTTCCTTCTCAACCCCGAGTTCAATGGGCAGGCCATGGGTATCCCATCCGGCCTTGCGTTTCACCTGATACCCTTTCATGGTCTTGTACCTCGGAAAGATATCTTTTATGGTCCTCGAGATCACGTGATGGATACCGGGCATACCATTCGCAGAGGGTGGGCCTTCGTAAAAGACATAACCCGGTTTTCCCTCCCTGGAGGCAACACTTTTTTCAAAAATGCGATTTTCCTTCCAGCGCTGGAGTATCTCATCCCCTATTCGGGGTAAATCCAGTCCTTTGTATTCCTGAAATTTCATAATCGCTGTTGTTTCACCTATTTAAAGGTGGCAAAATTAGTGATTTTTGTCTTAAATCAGGAGGTATGCCCCACAAAAAAAGGCCCGTAAACGGGCCTTTCTTTCTATGGTTTACACAGAAATTATCGGGTACCTGTGATAGTCACGTTCGCACTGATCTGAAGAGCCGAAGTAACACTGATGGATCCCAGGTTGAGTCCTGTGGTCGACTCGGCCTCCAGGAGGGCGTTGAAAAAGAATTTATCGCCATCGCGGTTGTAAGATGCGAAGACCAGTTCGTACTCTCCTTCCTCAAGGAAACTCAGGGTGTATGAACCACTATTTGCATTGACCACAGAACTCGTAACCGCATTCTTAAAGGTCACATCACTCTCTCCCTGACCCCTGGTCTCGGTCTCGGCATCGAAGGTGCCTTTTTCATAGGCGTACACCACGATCCTGTCTGAGGTATTCTGGGAATCATTGGCGATACCGGAGATTCGACCTGTGCTTTCTTCATTTACAGTACGGATACCTGCCGAAAGCTCAGACATGGAGACAAACTCAAAGTCTGATTCGAGGGTTCCCTGCTCTTCCATGATGGTCTTCCTCAGGTCAAAATCGAGCACCACTTCATTCGTGGCTCTCCCAAAGACCTCAAAGGCATCGGATACGGAAATGCGGTCCGACTGGGCGGTCAGTTTGTCCTTGGCGCCATTGGCCAGGGCTACATAACATCCCGGTGCATTTCCCTGGGCATCCGTGTCGTAATCGAGTACCAGTTCGAGACTGGAATAAGACCGCGCTGCCAGGTCGAGGCTCCCCAGGGTTTCGGTCTGTCCGTTGACCAAAGCGGCCAGGTTTACCGTAGTTCGACTGAAGCCATCCAGCGACCTGCCATCTACCCGCACATCTGCAAGTGTAACAAAAACGCCTTCCACATTGGCATTGTCTATTGGAGCGTCGGTAATTTTAAAAGTGGTGTTGTAGGTCTCTCCTGACATATCCACTTCATTGTCATCCTTGCTGCAGGATTGTGTTAAAAATACAGTTGCTAAAACTAAGATTGACGATTTAAAAAAATGTCTCATAGAATTAAAATTTTATTTGGGTTTATTGTTCACCTAGTCAACAACAATGAACGATTCTACCCTTCTAAAAATTTGTTAAATTTTGTTAAATGTCTATGAATGATATCTTCCGTAAACCCTATAAACACTGGAATTACATAAAACAAGGCAGGTTAGTTGCCTGATAGTCAGGCAAGCAGAAGACTTTAACATTCATCGAATTAAAAATGCGGTGTTCAGTGGTAAAAGCCAGGGTTTAAAAAGTATATCCCAGCGAGATGATAAGGTTGATCCCCGGAGCAGAAATCCCTGAGGAGTAGGTCCGATATCTCTGGTCGGTTATATTCTCCAGGGTCAGGGAAGAGGTAAGCGCATCACTCAGTTTGTACTGAGACCTCAGGTTCAGGGTATACCAGGAAGGGGAATAGGGGTTTCCATCGGCGTCCAGGTCATATATATAATCCTTACTCCTTTCTGTAAGAGCGAGGTCCTCATACCTGATCTCCCCGTTATAAACCAGGAACAGATCAGTCTTGAATCTCGGGGTCGTCCAGATATAGTGGAGATCCCCGAAGGTGGGTGCGGCGTGGCGCGCTGCTGATTCCAATCCGCTGTCATCCTCCTCAGTACCCCTTGTGATGGTCAGGTTGGAGGTGATCTGCATCTCACTGTTCAGGCTTACCTGGGCTCCGAATTCGAAGCCATAGACGAAAGCTTTGGCTGCATTCTGAATTGCCTGCACGTTGCTCAACTCCCCGTTATAGAGGATCTCCCTTTCTCCGTTAAAGGTAAAATCCCGTCTTACCAGGGCATCGACCAGATAAGTATAAAAGGCATTGGCCCGAAGAACGGCCTTATCTTTAATATTTTTTTTAAGACCCAGATCCACATTATAGGCGTATTCTGGTTCCAGGTCGGGGTTGGGAACGACCACAGACCCAGGTTCTGAATCGAAGACCTTCCCGATGTCATCTATATTGGGGGACCTGAATCCCGTAGACCCGTTGAGTGTAATCTGTAGTGTCTGGTCGGGAAACCAGCTCAGGCCCAGACTTCCGGTAAGAGCTCCGTTGTCGAGATTTGCTGTTGTAAAGGGGAAAGGATAGAAAGTGGTCTCAAAATCGGCGTTTATCCATACATGGCTGTACCTGAGCCCGGAGAGGAGGGTGAGGTTGGGCAGAGCCTTGTATTCTGCATTCACATATCCCGCGAGTGTTTGCCAGGTAGAACCATCGGGATAACGGGAGGCTGCCCTTTCTTCTTCAAGGGTTTCGATGTTGAATACACTCCCTTCAGAATTGACATAGTTAAAGATGTATTCTCCTCCATAGTAGAGCCTAAGGTCACCTATCCTGCGGTTCTCAAAATCCAGGTTAACGGATAAGGCATCTACCTGTTCCCGTGTCCTGTTCAGTTCCGGGTCCTGAAAATCACGGTCATTTCTGCTCTCTTCAAAGAACTGGTAAGCCGTGGTGAGCCTTAGGCCGTCATAGAACTTGTTCTCCCCCTTGTGGTAGGCCTGAAAATTACCCATGAACCATTTTTGCGGACCGTAATACCACTCGGCCGACCGCAGGCCGCTGCCATCCCGGTCTGGCCTGATCAGACGATCGTATCGGGAATAATCAGAAGTTTCTGAATAATAGAGCCCAAAGTCGTATTGCCACTCTGTATCGGGTCGGTGTGATATCTTCTGGAGGAAGTTGATCTGGTCATACGCTGTGGACACCTGTTTTTCAGGCTTGTTATTTGCCACCAGAACATCGGTCCCATCCTCCCGGATGACATAATTTGGCCTGAGATATCTCTCCGGGCCATGGCTGCCCATCCTAAGGTCTGCAAAACGGTTATAGGTGACGCTGCTCAGGGACGACCAGCGTTTGGAGGAGACAGACACATCTCCATGTAAGGTAAACTCGCTGTTAGCGGAAGCAAATCGCATATTCCCATTTCCCGAGACTATCAAAGTATCGGTCCGGGGAAAGTGTGGCTCAAGGGTGTAGAAGTTCATCACCCCCCCTATGGCATCGCTCCCGTAGATCACGGATCCCGGTCCGAAGACCACCTCGGTATTTTTGATGGTAAAGGGGTCAATGGAAATGACGTTCTGTAAATTCCCTCCCCGGAAGATGGCGTTATTCATGCGGACCCCGTCAACGGAGAGAACCAGCCTGTTTGTGGCGAAACCCCTGATCATCGGGCTCCCTCCGCCTAGCTGACTCTTCTGCACAAAGATCTGCCCGCTGTTGAGCAGAAGATCTGCTGCGGTCTGTGGGTTAGTGAAGGCAATATCTCCTGCCCTGATCGTTTCAATTTTCTGGGGGATATCTTTTTTCTGCTGTTCCCACTTAGAGATAGACATGACCACTTCATCTAATTGTTCTGTCTTGGGAAAGAGATACACCCGATTATTCCGCCTTCGGATCTGACTTTTATTCGTTATCCGGAGTTCATAGCCGATATGGCTGATGGTTATCCGTTCAGAGGGCGTAAAGACCGATAGGTCACACCGACCTTCCAGATCGGTCAGCACCGTTTTAGACCTGCTGTCATTGTAAAGCAGGGCATTGACAATGGGCTGGCCGGATTCCCCGTCCAATACCCTGATCTCCTGTGTAAATGCACAGTGAAGCAACAGGAAAAATACGATACTGAAAAATACGCGCATGTTCAGTTAAAAACTTCATTCAAAACCTCCAGAGAACGGGGTTTTCTAAAGCCGTGCAAATGTAATTCAAAATAGAGGACTATTTTTTGCAACAACGTTTGTCTCTCCTTTTTACCGATTTTGATCGTATGCATAGCATCAAAATTTGTGCCTAAGAGGGCTTCAAACCAGCTTAATTCCATATCTGAGATCATCGGGTTTAGAGAAGGTCGGGCACAGTACTGCCCGTCCTGCAGATCGAAGTAGGCCGACCTGGGTGGGGACACATCGGGGTAAAAGCCCAGATACTTGGTTAATTCGAGCAAAAAGTACAGGTGAAAATTAGCGATCTGCCGGTTGTGGTCTACCCATTGAAAGGCAGCTTCGAGGAAGTGGAATAAAGCCTGGTTCTGCTCCTCTTCCTGTATGCTGTTGCTCATCATCTCAGCCAGGAAGAATGCCAGGGAATTCTTGATCACATCCGTGTGCAGGGTTTCATAGGGATAGGTGACCCGTACTTCCTGCAACCTCTCCATACTCCCTTTGTTTCTGTGCACCGCCACGATCTCGAGCTGGGTTAAAGGCTGAAAATAAGCGATCTTGAGTTTGCCTTTTTTGGAATTGAGTACCCCTTTGAGGAGGTAGGTCCTGAGTCCGTCTGTTTCTGTGAACATCTTGACGATCAGGCTGGTATCCCCGTATTTTATGGAAGAGAGCACGATGGCCCTGGTGGTTACGCGCATGGGAATTTCATTGGCTGGTAAAGGTACAAAAAAGCCTCCACGGAGTCCCGTGGAGGCCGGTTTGTTTAGAACAGGAATATATCAGATCACCCCCTGAGCGAGCATGGCATCTGCTACTTTCACAAAGCCCGCTATGTTCGCTCCCTTGACGTAATTGCAATACCCGTCCTCTTCTTTTCCATATTCGATACAGGAATCATGGATATCCTCCATAATACCCTTCAAACGCTCATCTACTTCTTCCCTTGTCCAGCTGATCCTAAGGGAGTTCTGTGACATTTCCAACCCTGAAGTTGCTACCCCTCCGGCATTGGATGCCTTACCGGGAGCAAACAGGATCCTCTTCTCGTGGAAGGCGTGGATAGCCTCCGGGGTAGAAGGCATATTCGCTCCTTCAGCTACACAAATACAGCCATTTTTGATCAATGCCTTAGCCCCATCCCCGTCCAGTTCGTTCTGGGTTGCACAGGGAAGTGCGATGGTGCAAGGTACTTCCCAGGGAGTCTTCCCTTTGTGATAGGAGGCCGACTTGTATTTTTCGACGTATTCAGAGATACGTCCTCTACGATTGTTCTTCAGGTCCATGACCCATTTCAGTTTCTCTTCGTCTATACCTTCCTTATCGTAGACATAGCCACCTGAATCTGATAGGGTAAGAACCTTTCCGCCGAGCTGGATGACCTTTTCCGCTGCGTACTGGGCAACGTTCCCGGATCCGGAGATCACGACTGTCTTACCCTCAATGCTTTCCCCTCTTGTCTTTAACATGCTCTGAGCGAAATAGACAGTACCGTAACCCGTAGCCTCGGGCCTGATCTTGGAGCCTCCCCAGGAAAGCCCTTTTCCGGTGAGCACCCCCGTAAACTCATTCCTGATCTTTTTATACATCCCAAAAAGGAATCCAATTTCCCTGGCTCCAACTCCTATATCCCCTGCAGGTACGTCCGTGTTAGGACCAATGTGCCTGCACAATTCCGTCATAAAGGCATGGCAGAATCTCATCACCTCATCATCCGATTTCCCTTTGGGATCAAAATCTGAACCTCCCTTACCACCTCCCATGGGAAGGGTGGTCAGGCTGTTCTTAAAGACCTGTTCAAAGGCAAGGAATTTGAGGATACTCGCATTCACGGTGGGGTGGAACCTGAGACCGCCTTTGTACGGCCCAATAGCCGAGTTCATCTGAATTCTGTACCCCCGGTTGACGTGAATCTCCCCGTCATCATCCACCCAGGCTACCCGGAAGGAGATCAATCGTTCCGGTTCTACCATACGCAGCAGAATATTCTTTCCGCTGTAGATCTCGTGTTGGGCAATATACGGGATAACAGTTTCTGCTACTTCCTGTACCGCTTGTATGAATTCGGGTTCGTGACCATTCCGGGCAGTTACCTCATCCATGAAAGCTTTAATTTTTGCATCCATATGACTTTTCTATTAAATGGCTGTTGTTAGATTCATAATATAGCGGCAAAATTATATTATTTGAATAATTTTTTGCCCTTTTTTTTAAGTATTTGATAAAATGATCACGACAGCGCCTGCTCAAGGTCGGCAATGAGATCTCGCACATCTTCTATTCCTACACTAAGCCTGATGAGCGCATCTACCACTCCACTTTTCTCCCGTTCTTCTTTAGGGATACTGGCATGTGTCATACTGGCCGGATGTCCTGCGAGGCTTTCAACCCCACCCAGGGATTCCGCAAGGGTGAAGACCCTCAGTTTTTCGACGATTCTTACCGCATCTTTAAAAGAACTGCCTTTGGGGATGAAAGAGATCATCCCTCCGAAATGGCTCATCTGTCGCTTTGCGATCTCGTGGTTGGGATGGTCCTCAAATCCAGGCCAGTACACTTTTTCGATCCCGGGATGTTCCCTGAGATAGCGGGCGATGGCTTCCCCGTTCTCGCAGTGCCGCTGCATGCGCACGTGGAGCGTCTTGATCCCCCTCAGCACCAGGAAACTGTCCATGGGGCCACATACAGCCCCACTTGCATTCTGAATAAAATAAAGCTTCTCGGCCAGTTCCTTGTCGCGTACCACAAGGGCTCCTACTACCACATCACTGTGCCCTCCCAGATATTTGGTGGCCGAGTGCATGACGATGTCTGCACCCAGATCTAAGGGCCTCTGCAGGTAAGGAGTGGCAAAGGTGTTATCAACAGCCAGCAATAGCTTGTGTTTTCTAGCCAGCTCTGACGCCCCTTTGATGTCGATCACGTTCATCATGGGGTTGGTCGGCGTCTCTACCCAAAGTAGGCGGGTCTTGTCATTGATCTTTTCCTCGATCTTCCCCAGATCGGTCATCCCGACAAAGTGAAAGGTGATCCCGTATTTCTCGAAAACCTTCTTAAAAAGCCGGTAACTGCCCCCGTACAGGTCGTTCGTGGATACGACCTCATCCCCGGGAGAAAGCAGTTTGATCACAGCGTCGATAGCAGACAGGCCACTGGCAAAGGCCAGGCCGTACTCTCCATTCTCTATGCTGGCCAGAGACTTTTCCAGGGCAGTCCTGGTGGGGTTGGCGCTTCTGGAATATTCGTATCCTTTATGCCCGCCCGGAGTAGACTGGGCATAGGTGGAAGTTTGATAAATGGGAGGCATCACGGCGCCGTAGGCGGCATCAGGCTCCTGTCCCCCGTGTATTGCCTTGCTGTTGAAGTGTAAGGATTTCTTGCTCATGTTCTTGGTCTAGAGCTACAAAGGTATTGTTCTGGCAGGGAATTAACGAAGGGTTTTTTTTTGATCATAATCCGTCCCGGCAGGAATGGTTCTGTTCAGAATAAAATGTAGTTTTGTTCGAACATCAGATTGAATTCCTATGAAGTTCTCCAGGCTTACTTTTATTCCTTTGCTCTTGTTAGTAATTATTTCCTGCGAGGAAGAATCCAACCTTGTCATGGAACCCATTGTGTATACCAATGCTCCTTGTGACGACTGTCCGGAGGTATCCATCGAATACCCCAGGGTGATTGAGGATACAAAGATCGGCCGGGCTGTAAACGCGGGGATCACAGAAGAGATCATAGGATTGCTGACCTTCTCAGACAGCCTGGAGGTCACCGACATCAACGAGGCGGTCAATTCTTTTACGATGGGGTACACCGAATTAAAATCCGTTTACCCTGATGAGACAGTCCCCTGGGAGGCCAGGATCAGGGCAGAAGTCTCCTTCGAAAACCACAGGATTCTCTCTGTAAGGCTCGATTCCTACCTTTTTACGGGAGGAGCCCATGGCTACACCTCCACGAATTTCCTGAATTTCGATGTGCAGAAAGGAGAAAAAATAAATACCCAGGAATTGTTCCGAGACCTGCTGGCCTTTCGTTCCTATGCAGAAGAGGCTTTCAGAAAACAGGAAAATATCCCAGCCGATGCCCCGATCAACAGTACGGGATTTATGTTTGAACTGGATTCCTTCTATCTGCCTGCCAATATCGGGCTCACGCCTAAGGGCATTCTACTGCTGTACAACCAATACGAGGTGGCTTCCTATGCCGATGGGCAGATCCAGCTGACCATTCCCTTTAAGGAAGCCAAGCAATTCATCACCCCGGGGATGAAGCTGTGATTCAGGCAGAAGCCTTCAGTTGTTTTTTCATACTGAGAATAGTACCGTAATGCAAGCCCAGGTGGACGAGGTTGAAGGAGATGGCCTCTTCAACCGAATTGAGTGTAACCCCCGTACTCGTGGTATAGGGATTAAAAGATTTGAATATTCCTTTTTCATAGTCCTCTCTGACCCATTTGGGGGTCAGGGGCAAGGCCTCTGATACTGACTTTATATCTTCCGGGGCTACTCCCCCTTCCGGAAAAGTTCCCTTGCTGTATTTTTTTATCAGTTCCATATCCAGGCGGGGAGTTAAATTACTTAGCCTGTAGAAAAGGGATTGTTCCGTAACCAGGACGTGGGCGATATTCCAGAAGAGGTGATTATTGTGATTGGGCGGGATTTCAAAGAGTTGTTCTTCCGGGGTATCCAAAAGTATTTTATGGTAGATGGCATGCAGTCTTTCCGTGATCTCGAAGAGTTTTTCCATGGACTTCGTTTTTATAAAAGTATAGAATTCGCAGATATTTGGGTTTCTTTGCAAAGGGTTTATTCCTCGAGCTAAATTACCTGAAGGATGAAAGACACTTTTTTTTATCTCAGTACCTGTGACACCTGCAGACGTATCGTGGGAGAACTCGACCTCCCCGAAGAAATCAGGTTGCAGGATATAAAAACAGAACCTCTTACCCGGGAACAACTTCATGAACTAAAAGACCTGGCCGGAAGTTATGAGGCCTTGTTCAGCAAACGCGCCCGCCTTTACAAGGAACGCAATCTCAAGGAAAAGGCCCTTGATGAATCGGATTTCAGGGATCTGCTCCTGGAGCATTACACCTTCTTAAAGCGACCAGTCCTTGTGGTCTCGGGGAAGATCTTTGTCGGCAATTCCAGGAATACAGTGGCTGCGGCCCGTGAATATCTCCAACCTTGAACAAAAGGACCCTGGCCTTACTGGCCGCCGTCGGGGCAACCACGATCTACGGGTTGAACCACACCATAGCCAAAGGTGTGATGCCCGTATATGTAAAACCTTTCGGATTTATCATGATCCGTGTCCTGGGGGCTACCGCACTTTTTTGGGCGATCTCATTTTTGGGGCCGAAAGAACGGGTCGAAAAAAAGGACTGGGGCCGGTTTATCCTCTGTTCCTGCTTCGGGATGGCCATCAATATGCTTGCCTTCTTTAAAGGTCTCGACCTGTCGACCCCTATCAACAGTGCCGTATTGGTAACGACTACGCCCATCATCGTGGTCGTTCTGTCAGCATTCTTGATCGCGGAACGAATCAGGTTGACGAAAGGCATCGGCATCATTATTGGGTTGGCAGGTGCATTGGGGCTGATCTTTTACGGGCAGGAAATGCGGCAGGATGCCCCGAACATCCCTTTGGGAAACATCCTCTTCCTGGTCAACTCCCTGTTCTTTGGCCTGTATCTGATCCTGGCCAAGAAGCTGGTTGAGAAGTACCACCCCTTTACCTTGATGAAATGGCTATTCCTGATCGGGATCTTTCTCAATGCCCCTCTGGCCCTGCCCGAATTCCTGGAGATCTCATGGAGCACCCTGCCGGGGGAAGCCTTATGGGGAATTGCCTTTGTGGTGTTGGGCACCACCTTCTGCACTTACCTCTTCAACGCCTTTGCCCTAACTCAGTTAAAAGCATCTACCGTAAGTGCTTTTGTCTATGTGCAACCGTTGGTCGGTATCTTGTTCGCAGTCCTGAGCGGGAAGGATCAGCTGAGTCCGGTTAAGATAGCCTCAGCCCTTCTGGTATGCCTTGGGGTGTATCTGGTGAGCAGGAAGCCTAAGCCAGATCCTTCGGTAGTTTCCTGAATTTTCGGGTGTCTTCCTTGGTAAGGATCCTGAAATCAGGGGATCGCTCGAAATGCATGAATTTATCCAGCAATTCTCCCTCCAGGCCGATGAGTTTCCGGGTTTCCAGGCTGATCCAGCCGCCCATCATCTCGCAATGGGCCACGTTCTTTCCATCTGCAGTGTAGAAGTTATGGTGGAATTCAAAGAACATCCCGTCTTCACTCATCCCTGCTACCTCAACAGATACCTTAATGGGCTTACCGGGGAAGACCTCTTTGAAGTAGTACATGTGCTCGTAGAAGACCACCGGACCTATGTGATGCTTTACCAAAGTCCTGTGATCGAAGCCCATCTCCATCAGGAAGGCCATCCGGGTATGACTCATAAAGTTTGTATAAGCACTGTTGGCCATGTGCCGATTGGCATCCAGATCGCTCCAGCGGACTTCAAATTCCTTGAAATAGGTCATCTTTCCTTTTTTATCAGGCTCCAAAAATACCATTGTTTTCTTTGAACCCCGGGAGGACTGCAAAAAAATTAATCCCTATTTTTAGCCCTTAAACCCGTCAGATGAATACAAAACCTGCCTTTATCAAATCCCTTTCCCTGCCGGCAATAGCGGCCCCGATGTTCCTGATCTCCGGCCCTTCTCTTGTGATCGAATGCTGTAAAAACGGCATCGTCGGTACCTTTCCCGCATTGAACCAGCGTACAAGCGAAGGTTTTGAGCAGTGGCTCATAGAGATCAAAGAAGCCCTGTCTGCCTATGAAAAGGAAAGCGGTAAAAAAGCAGCACCATTTGGGGTAAACCTCATCGTCCATCCTACCAATCCCAGATTGGAGGCCGACCTGAAGATCTGTATAAAACATAAGGTACCCATCATCATCACCTCCCTGGGGGCTGTTTCCCAGGTGGTGGATGCTGTACACAGTTATGGCGGACTCGTCTTCCACGATATCATCAAAAAAAGACATGCCGAAAAAGCGGCTGAGGCCGGTGTAGACGGTCTCATCCTGGTCGCTGCAGGGGCCGGAGGCCACGCGGGAACTATCAATCCCATGTCCCTGATCGCCGAGGTCAAGAAGTTCTACGATAAGACGATCATCCTTTCAGGCTGTATTTCCACCGGCCGGGATATCGCCTCAGCCATGCAGATGGGGGCAGACCTCGCCTATATGGGAACTCGATTTATCAATACTACTGAAAGTCAGGCCCCGGAGGCTTACAGGGATATGATCATCGACGCAGGAGCCAGTGATGTGGTCTACACGGCCGCTATTTCCGGAGTACATGCAAATTTTCTAAGTGCCAGTCTGAAAGCAGCAGGTATCTCAGATGAAGACCTGAAAAAAGATCACAAGGTCGATTTTGGGAAGGAACTGGATACAGAAGCCAAAGCATGGAAAACCATTTGGTCTGCCGGACAAGGAGTCACAACCGTCGGGGACGTACTGCCGGTTAAAGAGCTGGTGGCGAGGTTAAAATCCGAATTCAGGGTGGCCATAGAAACCCAAAGCAAGCTGCTCCAAGCCTATCCATAAGACCATTCACCCATGCCGGAAATAAGTTCTGAATACAATCCCCCCCTCCTGTTCAGGAACGGGCATGTATCTACGGTCTATTACGGCCTCTTCAGAAAGATCACAGACTTTGAACAGGAACGGGAGCGACTGGAACTCCCCGATGGGGATTTTATGGATCTGGACTGGAGTTATGCCGGGCGCAGAACACAAAAGGTGGTAATCCTGCTGCACGGCCTGGAAGGCCACGGACAAAGACCTTATATCACCGGTAGTGCCAAACATTTCAACCTGGCGGGATACGACTGCTGTGCGGTGAATTTCAGGGGATGCAGCGGGGTGCCTAACCGGCTCTATCGCTCTTACCATTCAGGAGCTACGGAAGACCTGGAAGCCGTGATAAATCATATCCTGAACACCAAGGATTACAGGGAATTATACATCAAAGGCTTTAGCCTCGGTGGGAATATGGTCCTGAAATACGCTGGGGAAGGAAGGGAAGTTCCGAAAGAGTTAAAGGGGATAGTCGCGATATCCGCACCGGTGGATCTTCACAGTTCGCTCAGGGCCCTCATGAGCTGGGAGAACATCCCTTATGCCAAGAGGTTCAGAAAACACCTGGTAGCAAAGCTCAAAGCCAAACAGCCCATGTATCCGGATCGGCTCCCGGACAGTGAAATAAGCCAGATAAAGACCCTGAAGGATTTTGACGATATCTATACCAGCCAGGCACATGGCTTTGCAGATGCCCTGGATTATTACGCCCGATGCAGTTCGCGGCAGTTCCTGGATCATATCAGGGTAAAGACCTTGCTCGTCAATGCCAGGAACGATACTTTTCTGGGCCCTGAGTGCTATCCGTACAGGGAGGCTGAGGCTAACGGCCTCCTATACCTGGAGGTGCCGGATTACGGCGGACACGTTGGGTTTTACGATGCGCAGAACATCGCCTATACAGAAAAAAGGGCGTTAAAATTTTTTGATGAAATCTAAGTCGTCCCGAATTTCATATCTTAGACTGAATAAAACAGAGGAAGCATGAAAAAAATACTACTGGCAGCAATACTTGGGTTTTTTGCCCTGAGTTGCGGAGAAAAGAAAGAAGAGAAGAAAGAAGGTTTTGAGATGAGCCGGACCAAGACCGCGACAACCACAGAAACCGCATCAGAAGGCGTACCTGTAGATATGGACAACAAAGGGATCGGCCCAATTACCGAACTCACCTTCCCGGATGAGATCGATGCGGAAATGGCCGCCAGGGGGGAAGCTAAATACAATGCAATCTGCACGGCCTGCCACCTCCCCAATCAGCGGATGATAGGCCCGGCCCTTTCAGGTGTATACGAAAGGCGAAGCCCGGAATGGGTGATGAACATGATGCTCAACCCCGACGTTATGTTAAGGGAAGATCCCATTGCCATGGCCCTTCTAAAGGAATACAACAACGCCATCATGCTCAACCAGAATCTTACCCAAGAAGAAGCACGTGACCTGGCTGAGTACCTGAGAACATTATAAGAGTCATACGGGAATCTTCCTGGTTTTAAACGCTTTCCAATAGTCATTTAAGCATTGGGCCAAATCCCTATGCAGGAAGGTATTTCTTATTCGTTAGGCGTCAGGCCCCATCTGTTGGATGTACATAAAATTTTCATGAGACATGCTCTTTTCCTTATCGCACTTATTTGTACTTCTTTAGTCCCGGGGCAGGATCTTGGAAAGAAAGTAGGATCATATGTCCAGACCTATGTCGATACCGGAGATTTCAGCGGCTGTATTCTGATCACCAAGCACGGTAATACCCTGTACAAAGATTGTTTTGGCCAGGCCAATTTTTCCTTCTCTATACCCAATACGCCCAACACGAAGTTCAAGATCGGTTCGGTTTCCAAACAATTCACCGCTGCCGCCATTCTGCGCCTGGAAGAAGAAGGCAAATTGCGCACCGATGATTTGGTCTCCCGATTCTACCCTGCACATCCCCACGCTTCAGAAATCACCCTGGAACAACTCCTTACCCATACCTCAGGTGTAACCGATATTTACAACATTCCAGAATTCAACACCCTTTCCTGTCAGAATATATCCATATCGGAAGTAGTCCGACTGGTTTTAAACACCGACCTGGATTTTGATCCAGGCTCCCAATACCGGTATTCCAATGGGGGATATGCAGTCCTTGCGGGGATCATTGAAGTGGTGAGTGGTATGTCCTACAGCGAATACCTAAAACAATTCCTCTTCGACCCACTGGAAATGACGGCAACAGCCCATGCCGCCGGGGATGAGGTGGTTTCGGGTCTGGCAACAGGGTACGAGCCCAAGGGATATGATGGCTTGAAGATCACCCCCTATATTAGCCCCGAAGTCCTCAAGGGCAGTGGTTCCCTCCACAGTACTATTGGCGACCTGCAACGCTGGGTCGAGTCTATCGAGACACGCAAACTGTTGAGAAATGATTCCTATGAAAAATTCCTGAAGAATTACGGTCACAATTACGGTTTAGGAATCTCGGTGTATACATCCAAAGATCAGCAGGTTTTTGGGCATGACGGCCGGGTGAACGGATTTATCGCAGACTACCTTCACTACCGGGAATCCGGGGTAACCATCATCATCCTGGGCAATGTGCAAACGGGGGTGGCCGATTTTTTCCGAAGCGATATCGCTTCCATTGTTTTTGACCTAGAGTACAAGAGCAGGGCCAAAACTTCTCCTCTCTCAGAGGATATCCTGGATCCCAAACCCTTTTTGGGCACCTATGCATTTGGTCCTAATTTCAAAGTGCATATAGAATATTTTGACGACAGTCTCCAAGCCCGTGCCAATGAAGGAGGATACTCCGAACTCATCCCCCTGGCAGACGGCCGGTTTTTTAGTCGCACCCTGTATTCTTACATCGATTTCCTAAAGGATGATGAAGGGGACGTTTCTAAAATGTTGTGGATCAATAACGATGGTAACTCCTTTGAAGGTGTTAAGGATAACTGATTATTAACATGGTTATTCTCAGTCTCTTTAAATCTTCTGTAGGGTCTAGATGATGTTTATATTCACTAATCACAGATCGCATGCCTTAAATCCATGTTAATCTACATGTTCTATTGTTTCCGGAATAAAAAAGCGTATTAATTTCATGTCGTGATCGGTCGAATAAAACATAGTATTGTCACCAGGGTCCTGGCTGGGATCATGGGCCTGTATTTGCTTAACCTCAGTGTGGATACCATTGAACAGGTCCCCTCTTTTTCACCTCAGGATCTGACGGTCAACGATCAGGAAAGTATCGTGGAACTCGTCGTGGAAAAAATCCTGGGATATGAGGATGCTATCAAAGAAACCGATGACGGAGACAGGGAGGAACACAATGAAAAGAAAAACACAAAAATAGACTTCCTCGTCTGGGAGACATCCCAACGGAAGGCTGATCCATATACATCACCCTCACTTAAAAACCGATTCCTACAGCCAAATAGCCTGCTAACCGCCGGTTTCGAGGCGATTGACACTCCTCCTCCCAGGTTTTGATTTGTTTTTTACCAAAAAGATTCTGTGGCCTGCTGGTCGTGGAATGAATTAATTCACTTAAAAAGCAAATCAATTATGAAATTACATTCATGGATGATGCCATTATTACTAATGGTGTCCTGGGCATCTGCGATTGCCCAACTTTCAGACGCTGAAAAAGACAGCATATTCATCAACCAGGTGGAGGAACATCGGGAACCGTATAAGGTCCTTCATGCTGAACCCCTTTACATCGACCTCATCCGGGATCTAGGCGCCCGAAAGGGTGAAAAGGAATGGAACATCGGACTCGGACTTACTGACAACCTAGAATTTGATTCCTACGAGGCCCTGATCGAATACGAATGGGCTCCGGTAGATCGCCTGGGACTGGAGGTGGAGCTGCCATTCACATTTTATTCTCCTGTGAACGGGACCGGCAGGAATGATATTCCATCTAACAGGCTGAACAGTTTGAAAATTGCTGCCCAATGGTCCTTCCTGGTCAGTGAGCCCATGGCCACATCTATGGCTTTGGGCTATATCAATGAATTTGAATTATCCGATTTCAGGGATTTTGGCAAGCCCTTCATCAAAGGGAATGTGTACAATCCTTTTCTAGTGGTGGCTAAACGCTGGGGAAACAATATTCATTCCCTGCTCTACACCGGGCCACGAATAGAGAAGACTTTTGAAACGGGAGAAATGCGTACTGATTACGATATACATACGAGTATTCATTATATGATTACAGGCACGAGAAATTTCATTGGTGCAGAGTTCAATAAGACAGTTGGGAACAGGGATTTTGACATGACAATACGCCCACAGATGCGGCTGGGTATCGCAGACAATCTTTTGGTTGGAATAGTTGCCGGGATACCTGTAAGCCGTGAAAATCAGCGGTTGAGTTCCTTTGTCAGACTTATATGGGAACCCGGACATAAAAAGCATTAAACCTGGATGCTGTATTCTCAACTGTCTGGCCTATTAGGAAAAATGTAGGACACATACAGACATTGATCGAATGATCTTATAGAAGGTTATTCCATGGAGTCCCGAATGATCATGGGAAGTTCTGAGACAGGACTTCCCGTCTCCATGGAATTCGGATAAAAAAAGGTACCTTGGAGTTATAATCTTAAAATTCAACCGATGAAAAAAGTATCCTTAATTGCCCTACTCTTGTGTTTTACGATGGGTCTGAGCACACCCGTTCACGCCGCTAAAAAAGAAAGAACCCCTGAACCTACGGAGATCCCTGCCGAAGTTCGTGTTATGCTCGACCGCCTGGAAGAGATCAAGGCGATGGATAAATCAGTCCTGAAACGGGAAGAAAAGAAGGCCCTTCGCAAGGAGGTACGTGCCATCAAGACCCAGCTGCGGACCACCGGGAACGGGATCTATATCTCGGCCGGGGCACTGATCATCATCTTGCTGCTCATCATCCTTCTTTAGAGAATCCCTAAAGGAAACGCATTATTTACTGTCTGATTTGGCGAGGACAATCCCGCCGATCGCAGCGATCACGGCAAACCCTATGTAGAGGTAAGATGTATTCTTTTCCTGGGTATTCTCGGCCTTGAGTTCCACCCCGAGTACGTCCACTGAGGAAGTACTGTCTGAGAATTTTGTGATGCCGGTATATCCGAGGTATACCGCCAGTACTAAAAGTAGGATGCCGATGATTCTTTTCATGAGTTTGTTTTTAGTTGTCCGGTGATTAGACATATCCTGATCCCCTGCCAGGCAATTTCTTTTCACTTTGGTAAGAAGGTAAAGATAATTCTATTAAACCTTACTTCAGGGCTTGTTTATTCTTATTAATTTAACCCTCAGTTTTTGAGCTGACCCTATGCAATCATCAATCCATTGAAGACCGCAAAATGAAAAAGATCGGACTTGCCCTGGGCGGTGGTGCCGTCCTGGGAGCTGCACACATAGGTGTTTTAAAAGCCTTAAAGGAAAAGGAGATCAATGTCCAATTCATATCAGGCACAAGCATTGGCGCTTTTGTAGCCGCTCTGTACGCTTTTGGTAAGGACTGGGAAGAGATCAACGAGATCTCCTGTAAGTTGAAGTGGATGGACATCTCCAGTATTTCCCTTTCGCGGTACAGCCTCCTGTCTAATGAAAAGTTCGGGGACCTTCTGGTAGAGCACATTGGCGACAAACGCATTGAAGAAGCAGACATCCCCCTCGCCATCATCGCCACCGATGCAGGAAAAGGAGAAAAGGTGGTGCTTCGGGAAGGCCCCGTAGCCCAGGCTGTCATGGCCAGCACCTGTATCCCTGGCCTGTTCAAACCCGTTAAGATTGGAGGCAGGATGCTGCTCGACGGGGGCATCGTTGAGAATGTTCCAATCAAAACCCTGAGGGAGATCGGAGCCGAATACGTGATCGGGGTCGATCTGAATGCCCAGCACGAATATCAGGAACCTCAGAATATCCTGGATGTACTGCTGAACAGTTTCCACTTTATTATGCAGCAGTCGGCCAAATTCCAGACCCAGAATGCCGACCTTCTGATCAAACCCGACCTGTCCGGTTTTGACAGGGCCGATACAAGTCAGATAGAAGAACTCATCCAGAAAGGATATGAGGATGGTATAGAGATTCTGGAAGAAAGAGACCTGAATCTCAAAACTAACTGGTTTGCGGAACAATGGGGTCGATTGCGGACTAAGCTAGGCCTGTGATCAGGGCGTTTGCTCAGTTGCCTGTATCGGGAAAGGATACTTTTCACACTAAATTGATTTCCCTACTTTTAACACGATCCAATGTGCATCCCGTCTTCCTATGATACGATTATTACTCCTTAATTACGCCTTCCTCCTTACCTTTTACTCCTTCGGACAAGGGAATCTAATCCAGAACAACCCGAATTCCTACAGCGAGCTGGTCTCCCTTTTCAAGACGTGGAGGGCCTTTGAAGAGCCTCCTGTGAGAGATGGGGCTCCCGATTATTCAGCTGCCACATTTGAGGCGCGATGGCCCGAATTCCAGTCCCTTCGCAACCGGCTCATCGCCATAGACACCACAGGCTGGGAGATCCCTCAGAAGGTAGATTGTATGCTGGTTTGGGCCGAGATGAATGGATATGATTTCAATCATCGTATTCTCAAGCCGTGGCAAAGGGACCCCGCTTTTTACAAATCCATCTGGACGTACCAGTCGGATGTACCCGCACACGAAGGGCCCACCCATCACAAGACCACAGAGATCTGGACCTATTCCTTTCCCCTGAATCCGGACGAACGAAAGCGACTCCTGGCCGACCTCAGCGTCATCCCACCCCTGAATGAACAGGCCCGGGAAAACCTGACCGGGAATGCGGCGGAGCTCTGGAGGGCCGGGATACGTGTCATCGAAAATCAGGTCAGGGACCTGTCGGCTATCCTGAATCGGGAAGGAGTAAGCGGTGACACCCCATTGGTAGGGGTCATCGAAAAAGCCATGAGATCCACAGAAGAATTCGCTGCCTGGTTGAAGAAGGAAGCCGAGGAGAAGACCGGTCCCTCCGGGATAGGGAAGGAAAACTATACCTGGTACCTGCAAAATGTGCATCTGGTACCCCTGAGCTGGGAAGATGAGGTAATGTTGTTAAAAAGGGAACTGGCCAGAGCCTGGTCTTCCCTGAAAATGGAAGAACACCGGAACAGGGACCTGCCAACCCTGGTTGCAGCAGACAGCCCGGAGGCCTATGATAAGCTGGCGAATGAGGCTGCGGAAAGCCTGATGGCCTTCCTCGATGATCAGGACATCGTTACGGTGAAGGATTATTTTGAACCCGCCCTCCGGGAACACCTGGGCAGTTTTGTCCCCGAGGAAAAGCGCAACTTCTTTATAATAGGTGAGCATTACGATCCCAGGCCCCTGTATTCCCACTTCTACCACTGGTTCGAACTGGCGCGGATGAGGGAAGAGCCTCATGCAAGTGAGATACGGAGAGGTCCCCTTCTCTACAACATCTTTGATTCCCGAAACGAGGGCACGGCCACGGCCGTGGAAGAATTGTTCCTGCAAGGAGGTTTATACGACGATACCCCCAGAAGCAGGGAGATCGTCTATATCATGATCGCCCAGCGGGCTGCACGCGGACTCGGTTCTCTCTATGCGCATGCCAATATGATGACCATGGAGGAGGCCGGGGGGATCCATTCAGAATACACGCCCAGGGGGTGGATGAAAACTGAAAAGGATCTCCTGCTCTTTGAACAACACCTCTATATGCGGCAACCCGGTTACGGGAGTAGCTACATCACCGGGAAATACCTGCTTGAAAGCGCCATGGCCGACTATGCGAAAATGAAGGAGGATGAGGGAAATCCTTTTCAGGTGAAAGATTTTATGGATAACCTCAACAGTATAGGCAATATCCCCATTTCCCTTGGTCACTGGGAGATGACGGGGCAGAAAGATCATCTCAAACCTATTTTGAGCAATTAGTTTTTTTCACTTATACAGGGTGAGAAGAGTCCAGTGACCTCTTATTCATGTTCCTTATTTTTATTAAGTAATTCTTACCGATTGGCACAGGATTTGGACTAACTTCAAAAACAAAATTTATGAGACCACTCACACTACTTCTTACATTCATGCTGCTAGCCGGTTGCAGCGTAGGCAATACTCAAACATTAACTGTCCCCAAGACGATACTACTGTCATCAGTTGGGGAGATCGAGACCCTTCCTGACATGGCCACCTTCCGGGCTAATCTTAACTGCCTGGAAACTGATCTGCTGGCTTCCAAAACGTGCCTGGAGGAAAAATCGAATGCCCTCAGTGAGCAGCTGAAAGGATTCGGGATCGCATCAAAGGACATCCTTACCACTGCCGTAGAATTGAATAAAAAGTACCGTTGGGATAATGGGGAGCAGGTGTTCATAGGGTATGAAAGTTCAACTTCCATAGTAGTTACGGTAAGGTCGATGGATTCCCTTTCTATGATCTACTCCAAGCTGATGGAGAATGAAAACCTGAATCTTGGGGGACTGGCGTATTCTCATACAGACATGGACGGGCTAAAGAACAAAGCCCATGCAGATGCCCTTGTAAAAGCAAATGCCCTGGCCGAAGAACTCCTGGCTCAAATGCCCGAGACTAAGAAGGAGATCATCAGGATCAGCAACGTGGCTCCTGAGGTGTCCTATCCCGTCAATGACCTGCAAAGAAGCACAGTGATGAGCGTAGAATCCGATATGAATATGAAGGGGGCAAGCGCTGATGTTGCGGTCAATTTAGGGACTCTGAAAGTGCGTGCATTGCTCTACGTGGAATACCGAATTCAGTAATGGTTCTCAGGCCCTCTTACAAAAAGAGGTTCAGCCATAAATTCAAAATAAGCGACCGGAAACTGGTCCATATTCTCTATTTTTAAGGAGATTTCAAACGCTGACTCAACATGAAAAATCTCCTTTTGTTTTCCTCTCTGTTCTTCCTAATGGCCGGTTGTGCCGAGAAAGCGGAAGCCCCTGTTAAAAAAGACGACTCCTGGTGGAAAGAAGGCATCGTCTACCAGATCTATCCCCGCAGTTTTAAGGACACGGATGGGGACGGGATAGGTGACCTTAAGGGGATCATTGAAGAACTGGACTATATCCAGAGCCTGGGGGTAAACATGGTCTGGCTCAACCCTATCTACAGTTCCCCCAATGCAGATAATGGCTATGATATCAGTGACTACCGCAGTATCATGGAAGAATTCGGGACTATGGAAGATTTTGACGCTATGCTGGAAGGCATGCACGAACGGGGGATCCGTTTTGTCATGGACGTAGTCGTGAACCACAGCAGTGACCAGCACGAATGGTTCCTGCAGTCGCGCAGTTCCAGGGACAACCCCTACAGGGATTATTACCACTGGTGGCCTGCCGAAAAAGGGGAACCCCCTTACCGATACAGCCTTTTTGATGCTGCCGGAGATGCCTGGAAATACGATTCCATAACCGATGCCTATTATCTGCACTATTTTTCACAACAGCAACCCGACCTTAAATGGGAGAACCCCAAGGTAAGGCAGGAGGTTTATGATTTTATGAAATTCTGGGCCGATAAAGGGGTGGACGGCTTCCGCCTGGATGCCTTTCAGTTTGCCGCCAAGGATACCACCTATCCTGAATTCCCGGACGACCTGGAGCAGAACTTTATTCAGTACTACGCCATGCAGCCCGGCCTCCACGACTATCTGAAAGAAATGAATGAAGAGGTTTTCAGTAAATACGACGTGATGTCCGTGGCTGAAGGAGCCGGACGTAATTTTAAAGAAGCCCATGAACTGGTAGATGCAGACCGGAACGAACTCAACATGGCCTATGCCTTCGAAGGAGTGGACATCGCCAAGCCGGAAGGGTATTCCCTGGTGCACTTCAAAGAGGTGTTCTCTCGATGGGATGCCGAATTTGCCGAAAAGGGCTGGCTGTCCATTTTCCTGGCCAACCATGACCAGGCAAGGCTCGTGAGCCGGTTCGGGAATGACGATCCGAAATTCAGGGAAGCTTCTGCAAAATTGCTGAATACGTTTATCCTGAGTATGAGGGGCACCCCCTATTGTTATTACGGGGATGAACTGGGGATGACCAATATAGGGTTCGACAGTATCTCCCAATACCGGGACATCGCCGCCCTGAACGGGTATGAGAAAGTAAAATCGGCGGGGGGCGACCTGGACCTATACCTCCAGAACCTGAAATTCTCCTCCCGGGATAACGGCAGGACCCCCATGCAATGGGACACCACCCTGAACGCCGGGTTCAGTACGGGTACCCCCTGGCTGCCTGTCAATGAGAATTACAAGACTGTGAATGTGGCCCTAGAAGAGGAGGACCCCGGTTCTGTGCTGAACCACTTTAATGCTATGGTAACGCTCAGAAAGGAAAATCCTGTCCTGGTCTACGGAGCCTATACACTTCTTTTACCGGATCACGAACAGGTTTATGCCTATACACGGGAATGGGAAGGTGAAAAGATGCTGGTACTCCTGAATTTCTCGGATGACATCGTTACCCTTCCGGTACCTGTCGAAGAAGAGTTGGAGGACCTGCTGCTCAACAACTTGCCGCAGGTGTATTACAAGGACAGGGTCTTCTCCCTGGAACCCTGGCAGGCTCTGGTTTTCTCTTTAGGCCCGGTGACTGAGTAGAACGCCTCATTAGAGTTTATCAACCACCACCTTGTAGGTAGGGTCCTCAAGTACATTTACCTCAATGATATCATCTGCATTCTGCAATAGTTGCCTGCAGTCCCTGCTCAGGTGCCTCAGGTGGACTTTCTTGCCCACCTTTTCATAGCGTTCCGTGATCTTGTTGAGGGCTTCAATGGCCGACATGTCGACCACCCTGCTTTCCCTGAAATCGATGATCACCTCCTCCGGGTCATTCAACACATCGAATTTTTCATTGAACAGGGTCACAGACCCAAAGAAGAGGGGTCCGTAGATCTCGTAGTGCTTCACCCCCTCTTCGTCTATATACTTGCGCGCCCGGATACGTTTGGCGTTGTCCCACGCAAAGACAAGGGCAGCGATGATGACCCCCACAAGGACAGCCAGGGCGAGATTGTGCAGGAAGACAGTGACCAGGGTGACCAGAACCATCACGAGGACATCGCTCTTTGGCATCCTCCTGAAAGTTCGCAGGCTGGCCCATTCAAAGGTGCCGAGAGCCACCATGATCATCAGGCCCGTCAGTGCTGCCATGGGTACCCGTTCGATCAGGTCAGCTCCAAAGATGACAAAGACCAGGAGCATAGTGGAGGCTACGATCCCGGAAAGCCTTGCCCGGGCTCCGTTGGAGGTATTGATAAGGCTCTGTCCGATCATCGCACATCCACCCATTCCCGAGAACAAGCCGGACAGGATATTAGCCGTACCCTGCGCCACCGCTTCTTTGTTGCCACGCCCACGGGTCTCGGTGATCTCATCTACGATGTTCAGGGTAAGCAAAGATTCTATTAACCCCACTCCGGCTACGATGGCCGCATAGGGAAAAATGATCTGAAGGGTTTCCAGTGTAAATGGAACAACAGGGATATGGAAAGGTGGAAACCCTCCTTTGATAGAAGCGATATCCCCAATAGTCCGCGTATCGATACCCAGTCCGAGAACCATTCCAAACACCAGAAGGATAGCCACCAGGGATGCGGGTACGGCCCTGCTGATCTTGGGAAGTCCCCATATCACCAGCATGGTAAATAAAACCAGCCCTGAAAATACCCATAAGGTCTGTCCTCCCAGCCAGGTCCCGTCCGAATTTTTAAATTGGTCTAACTGAGACATGAAAATGATGATGGCCAGGCCGTTCACAAATCCGAAGATCACCGGGTGTGGGACGAGACGCATCAGTTTGCCAAGCCTCAGCATGCCCGCGATCACCTGTAATATCCCTGCGAGGATGACAGCTGCGAAGACGTATTCAACCCCAAAATCCCTGGCCAGTGCTACGATCACTACTGCCACTGCCCCTGTTGCCCCGGAGATCATGCCCGGCCTGCCTCCAAGCACAGAGGTGACCAGTCCCATCACAAAGGCCGCGTAGAGACCTGTAAGGGGTGAAAGGCCTGCGATCAAGGCAAATGCAATCGCTTCCGGAACCAAAGCCAATGCCACCGTAAGTCCTGACAAGATCTCGGTCCGGTAATTTACTTTCTGGGAAAAATCGAATAGATTGAGGTACTTCTTCAAACCCTTATGTTTTTAAGGGGGCAAAAGTACTATTATTTTAACAGGCGGAAGACCCTGTCAGGAGAATTGAGAATATCACATTTTACCAGGGAGTAAGCCCCAATAATCGCTCTCCAAGGGGAGATAATTTAGCAGTTTCGTATTTCACTTGTTCCCACTTGCGCGGATCACCCGGGAAAGCATAGCCCTCAGGAGCCACCCGATTCTTCCAGGAATGGATACGCCATTTGAGCAGAGCTTCATTTTCCGGTTCCGCAGGCATCATGGAAATATACTGGGCGATCCTCACCTTGTCTTTTGATCGGTTGGGCCGTATCCCGTGAGGTTGAAGGCTGTTAAAGATCAGCAGGTCGCCGGCTTCCAGTTTTACCTTGACGATCTTGTCTTCAAGTCCGCTGATATCCGGTTGGAAATGATCCCGATCTTCCGGCTGAGACTTTTTCCAGGTGTCGTAGTTCCTGTAAAGCCAGGGAATACATTGGAATCCCCCCATATTCTCATCGGTCTGGTCTGCCAGGGCAAGCACCCCTTGCACATTCTGCGGTTTGGTCTCAGGGTCGTAATCCCAGTGGATGAACCCTTTTTGTTCATGACCTGGACGCTGAGGGAAATTGAGGTTGGCCCGGTCTATGGTCACCCACAGTTTCTCCGTACCCCATATATCGACAAATGCCTCGTAGACCCTCGGGGTTTGTCTGTTGTTCCACAAGAGCTGGTGGTTGTAGACCTCAACCATCCCGGTACCTGTGAGTTCCTTCATCTTCATTTCGGCCCTGGGTGGGGCGTACCAGGTTTCCGGTTCATTCGGGTCCTTTTCGTCAAATTCCCAGAGGAAGCGGGCCGTCTCTTCGGCCTGGGCTTTGGGCACGGCATTTTTAATTACGATATATCCATTGTGGACCCAGAATTGCCAGTCGTCCTCACTCAACACCCTCAAAGGCTCTGCCCCCGAGCGGTCATTTAATTTCTTGCTGCTGCTGGTTGCCGTTGAGGGGTTGCCGGGAATGTCCTTATGACCTGTATTCCCTGTTTTGATGTTGTACCTGGAATCCATGATATCACCTTGAAGAATTGCCCCCTTAAGGTACATAAAAAAGCTGTGTAAAAATAAAACCGCCCCGCCCGGAGAGGGCAGGACGGTTTCTAACCAAATAACCAACCAAAAAAATTATGCCTTTATTCTATCCCTTAGAGAAGGGCTTTCTTTTCCGTTTTACATCCATGGTAGGATGATCGCTCTTCTTGCGTTTCCTCGTCTCGGAATTTTCCCCGGATTTCAGGTATTGTATATACCCCCTTCCGGTGAACTCATA
This sequence comes from Muriicola marianensis, assembly GCF_014638095.1. Classification (GTDB taxonomy): domain Bacteria; phylum Bacteroidota; class Bacteroidia; order Flavobacteriales; family Flavobacteriaceae; genus Muriicola; species Muriicola marianensis. The sequence goes on along the minus strand of NZ_BMFH01000001.1, from coordinate 1,983,191 downwards.
GACCGTACCGCTATCGGGATGGTACAACTCTACGGTCCTGTCATCAATAACGTACAACTCAAAATAATCATTGCCCATAAAGGTGTAGTCCAGTGTTAAAGTTTTGAGCGTTTCATCGTTTTGTACGTTGTAGATCTCATAAAACCCTTCATAATCCCACACGATATTGGGTATAGGAGTTCCCACAGGGTCAACAGACGACCTGAATCGCGTACCCGTTCCACCCTGATAGAACTGCAGGAAGTTCTCTTCGTCGAATTCATTGAGGTAGCCTGTCTCGCTCGCATAGGTCTTCTCCCAAACCTCATATTCCTGAAGCAGCAGCTCTATATTCTCATAGAACAGACGGTCGTAGTCAAATCCTGATCGCTGGTAGCCGTCCAGAAAGTAGGAAGTATTAGATCGCCTGTTGTACAGTTCAAGGGTTCTTCCGTTGATATTGTATACCTCAAAGCTCCAGATCCCATCCACATCGTGGTCGATCTCCAAAATTCCCCCACCGGCGTCGTAATACCCGACCCGTATCCCGAGGCCGTTACCGGTTTTGCCGATTCCGGACAGATTGTTATTGGCATACAACAGCCCGCTGACAAATGAAAGGGTAAAGGCCCTTTGCAAAAAGGGTACCTCTCCCAGGCCCTGGGTAGATTCTATATCGACATACCAGAGATCATATGCATGCAGGACCTGCCTGGTTTGCACAGGAACTTCATCGACAATGACATCGTCTACAATGACCTCGGTATAACAACTGCCCAAGGTCAGCATGGCTATTACAGCTAAACTAAGGAGGGTAATTTTTTTCATGATACTCGGTATTTTGATTCTCACTTAAGGGTAAACAAGCATCATGCCATTTGTAGTATACTTCTGATTTTCAATATTTTAGTGGCTACTTGATTTTAATTATTTTTGCCCCACGAAGGAAAGAATATGAAAAAACAAATGCGATTTGCAGTTCTGGGAGGAGGAAGCTGGGCGACAGCCCTGGTAAAAATGCTGACAAAGAATCTTACCAAGGTTACCTGGTATATGAGGAATACGGAAGCCATCGAATTTATCAAGACCAACAAGCACAATCCAAATTACCTCACTTCGGTAGAATTCAGGGTATCCCAACTCAACCTCACAGACCAGATCGATGTCGCCGTGAAAAGTGCTGATGTACTAATCTTCGCCATTCCATCGGCCTTTCTGGAAAGCGAATTGCAAAAGCTCTCAGTATCCTTGAAGGACAAGATCATTTTTAGTGCGATCAAGGGGATCGTACCTGAGACCGGAAAGATCGTGGGGGAACATTTCCATGACAAATACGATATTCCCTATAAAAATATCGGAGTGATCACCGGCCCATGCCACGCAGAGGAGGTAGCCCTGGACAGACTCTCCTACCTTACCCTGGCCTGTGCAGACAAGGACAAGGCCAAGCTGGTCGCTTCCGTTTTAAAGAGTGAATCCATAAAGACCAAGATCTCCGATGACATCATCGGCACAGAGTACGCAGCTATGCTAAAGAACATCTACGCTCTGGCGGCAGGGATCGCACACGGACTGGGCTATGGGGACAATTTTCAGAGCGTCCTGATGAGCAACGCCATACGGGAGATGAAAAGGTATATCAAGAGGGTACACAAGATGAAGAGGAATATCAACAATTCTGCCTACCTGGGCGACCTGCTGGTAACCGGGTATTCTACCTTCAGCCGGAATCGAATGTTCGGCAACATGATCGGGAAGGGGTATACCGTGAAAAGCGCAATGATGGAAATGAACATGGTCGCGGAAGGTTATTACGCCACCAAAAGCGCTTACGAGCAAAAAAATGCATTTAAGAGTAAGGTACGAACACCTATTATCGACACGGTCTATAGAATCCTCTACGAAAATGAAAACGCCAGGAAAAATTTCAAGGCCCTGGCAGACCGTATGGATTAACACGAATTCTATTTATCCTTGTCAAGAGAGAAATGGGAATGGGATTTTAGTTCGGCCATCAATTCTTCCGTCCACGCTGCTGTCGTGCCTTTATCAGCCTTAAAGATCTTGCTCAATTCAGTAATAACGGCATCCATATGCTCCCTCACGCTGTGGATATCGAAATACAGCCGACCCGTTCGCCTGACAAAAAAATCGAGAGGCGACTGTACCATTTCGTGGGCCACTGTGAACTCGAGTTCGGAAAGGATCATACGTACAGCTGCCTCTTCCTCCTTCCTCTTTGCGAAGCGATCCAGGATATCCTCTGTCTGTTTCCCGTAATTGGTGACGAGGTACCAGGCGTCGTATTTTGAGAAGCCCTGCGGTTTTAATCGTTCGTGTATCTTGTCAATATATTTTTTTACCTCCTTGTAGTTCTTAAAGTCGTTGCCGCAGAGCGGGATGGTATCTGTGGTGCATTCCGGTAGTTTCTCACCGCCTTCTTCTTCAAGTCTCCTGCTGATCCTGTTAACTGCACGTTCCGCCATTTTCCGGTAGCCGGTCAGTTTCCCTCCTGCAATGCTGATCAGGCCGCTGTCTGAGGTAAAGATCTCGTCCTTACGGGAGAGTTCAGAAGCTGATTTCCCTTCCTCGTGGATCAGGGGGCGAAGGCCTGCCCAGGAGGATTCAATGTCATCCATCTCCAGTTCGATCTCAGGGAACATATTATTCACTGCAGCGATCAGGTAGATCGCATCTGCCAGGTCTGTCTCCACTTTATCTTTGTCCGAATTGTAGTTGGTGTCCGTAGTCCCTACATAGGTGACCTTGCCCCTGGGGATGGCAAAGATCATACGGCCATCGGGCACGTCGAAGTATACGGACTGTTTTACCGGCAGTTTTTTATGGGGAAAGACCAGGTGAACACCCTTGGTAAGGTGGAGGCGTTTCCCTTTTTTGCTGTGGTTGATCCCCCGGAGTTCATCTACCCAGGGTCCGGCTGCGTTGATCACATACTTCGCGTTGACCCTATGGGATTCGCCAGAGATCACATCCCTGAAAATCACCCCGCTGACCGTTTTATCCTTGTAAAGAAATTCTGTGACCTCCGCATAATTGAGGGCCCCGGCTCCATATTTCAGGCTGGTCTTTATATTTTCCAGGGTGAGTCTGGCGTCATCGGTACGATATTCGGCATAATACCCGGCCCCTTTAACCTTCTTTTTAGGCAGGAGGGGTTCGAGGGCCATGGCCTCTTTCTTCTCAAGCATCTTCCTCTTGTCATCCCCACCTACCTGGGCCAGGATATCATAAACCTTCAAACCGACAGAGGTCAGCCATTTTCCATAAGACCCCCCTTCAATGAGAGGGAGCAACATCTTCTCGGGAAGCACCAGATGTGGGGCCAGTTTGTGGACAATAGCCCTTTCTGAGCCCACCTCTTTGACGAGCCAGAAATCAAACTGCTTGAGATATCGAAGTCCGCCGTGAATCAGTTTGGTGGATTTGCTGCTGGTTCCTGAGGCAAAATCCCCTTTTTCCAACAGGAGTACTTTCAAGCCTCGGGAGGCGGCATCAAGGGCGATCCCACCCCCGGTTATCCCTCCCCCTATCACAACGAGGTCGAATTCGGTGGAATCAATCTCAGCCAGCGTCTTCTTTCTGTCCAGGTTGGAAAAGGAGGGGGTTTGTGACATATAGAAATAATTATAATTATCGGGTCCCCTAAGGTAAGGGCAGAAGACAGGAGGACAAAATCCTATAGTTTAAGGTATTGTTATTCTTCAGGTCTTTTGCTAAAAGAATATTCCCTTTCAACCTTGCAGATCCTGAGGGTATAATGCTCGTACCACATTTCCTTACCGAGTCTTTGCGCCTCCAGGTGTTCTGCCTGTTCTTTCCACCGCGTAATATCCTCCAGGCTTTCCCAGTAGCTCACAGTGATCCCCACCTCATCTCTTGCGGTTTCAAAACCCAGGAATCCGGGTTGCACCCTGGCCAGGGCTTCCATCCTTTCGGCCATCTCTGTGTATCCCCTGTCTCCCTCCGTCCTCAAAGAGGAAAATATCACTGCGTAATAGGGGATGAAACTCTTCATATCATATAGTTCTTTTCGAGAAAATAGGTGACAATGGCCTCTTTCATGAGTACGGATTGCTCTCCCGGTTTCAGAGGGGGCAAGGCCTCTTTCACTTTATAATGGGGCCATCCATCCTCATCGAAGTATTCGAATTCATAATACCCATAGGGCTCCAGCAACCGGCAGATGGCGATATGCATGAGGTTGATCTTTTCGTCTTTCTTAAAGGTCCGGTGATACTGCCCAAGCTCCTGCACCCCTATCAGGTAAATGATACCGTCCAGTTCCAGGGGATCTCCGTCCGAGAACTGTAAAGACAGCTTCTCTACCAAAAGGTCCCAACGTCTCTTTAGCTCTTCGTCCCTGGCCATGATATCCCTGTTTTAAAACTGGTCTTGCAGATTTTTTCAAAACCCAAAGGTACAAATCAATGTCCTATATTTGTGTAAACCACCCTTCCGTGAATTTCATTGATATCGTTTTGGGTCTGTTGTTGCTTTACGGCCTGTTCAAAGGGGTTAAGAACGGCCTGGTAGTCGAGATCGCCTCTATCCTCGCCCTGGTCGCCGGACTCTATGGGGCTATCCATTTTTCCTACATAGTGGGTGATTACCTGGCCGAGCATTTTAATTGGAACGAACGGATCATGAGCCTGATCTCATTTATCATCACCTTCTTTATCATAGTGACGGTGGTGGTCCTGGCGGCCCGACTCCTGACCAAGATAGCCGAACTGGCCCTGCTGGGCCTTCTCAATAAGATCGCAGGAGGCGTCTTTGGTTTGTTGAAGGTGGGTATCATCCTTGGGGCCCTTCTGATCTTTCTGGAAAGTGTGAACAAGAATTTAGGGTTCATCGACGAGGATGTAAAAGGGGAATCAGTCCTTTACGAACCCCTAAGGAATCTCGGCGACCTGGTCTTTAGTGCTGTGATCAAAAAAGATACGGATGCACCTGAACAGGTAAATGAAAATGTTCATTTCTGATCCACACATTCCACTTAATCTGGACAGCCGAGAAAGTACTTTTATGCATTTCGTCGAATTTATTAGACGAATAAACCCATCCTTGGATCCTTTTTAGTATACTTACTCTCTTCTTTTGCGAAAGAGAAAAGTCCCCAACTTCTTCCCTACCTACTTGCGAGGAACACTATATGAGAAGAAGTCTGTCTGTTTTTTTCTGGGCAATGGTCCTGTGTTTTGGGGTATCCTGTTCCAAGGAGAACCTTGACGACCCTGTTATTCCGGTGGCATTAAACGCTGTGGAAGTCGAGCAGGAATTGCTTTATATCGTCAATGAACACAGGATATCCAAGGGAGAACAACCCCTTGAATTCAGCGCTCTGGCCTATGACTATGCGAATCAGCATACGGATTACATGGTATCCAAGGGAACTATCAGTCACGATAATTTCAGCGCGCGGGCTTCCAAAATAGCCGCAGAGACCAATGCCAAGGAGATCGCAGAGAATGTTGCGATGGATTATCCCAGCGCGGCTGAGGCATTTCAGGGGTGGTTGCAAAGCCCTAATCACCGAAGCACCATGGAGTCTGATTACACCTTTACCGCCATCAGCGTGAAAAAAGGATCAGACGGTACCCTCTTCTACACCCAGATCTTCTACAAGTAATCCCGGTTTAAACCCCTCTTTTTGTTATTTTTGAATGAATGCAACTCCGGCCCGGAGTTATAATTTCTACTGTTCGATGGCTATTAAACCCCCTTTTAATCTCACCCGGTGGATAGAGGATAACCGGGATACTCTGAAACCTCCAGTAGGCAATAAAAATCTCTACAAAGACGCCGGGGACTATATCGTGATGGTAGTGGCAGGCCCTAATGCGAGAAAGGATTACCACTACAACGAGACGGAAGAACTCTTCTACCAGCTCGAGGGAACTATTGAGGTTCATATCCAGGAAGACGGACAAAAGAAAACCATGAAACTAGGACCGGGAGACATGTACCTGCATCCTGCAGGAGTACCTCACTCCCCAGTACGACACAAAGGGTCCATCGGACTGGTCATCGAACGCAAAAGGGCAGACCTGGGGGCCAAAGACGGTCTTTTATGGTTCTGTGACAATTGCAACCACAAGCTGTACGAAGCCTATTTCCCTCTGGAAGACATCGAGAAGGATTTTCTCAAACACTTTAAACACTTCTATGGATCTGAGGAACTCCGCACCTGTTCAGAATGCGGGCAGGTGATGGAAACGGATCCCAGGTTTGTCGCAGACGATCAGGAATAACATCGTATTATGAGAACAGCCACAGAAATCCTGATCGGACTTATCGCAGTGATGCACCTCTACTTCCTGTGGCTTGAAATGTTTGCCTGGACCAGCAGAGGGCCGAAGGTCTTCCGCGGATTTCCACGGGAACTGTTTGAACCCACAAAAACCCTTGCGGCCAATCAGGGGCTGTACAATGGTTTTCTTTCAGCAGGGTTGATCTGGACGTTTTTCATTCAGGATCACCACTGGAAGATCTACATTTCCATCTTTTTTCTCACCTGTGTCCTGATCGCCGGTATTTTCGGGGCGGTAACTGCATCGAGAAAGATCTTCTTCATCCAGGGATTACCGGCCCTGATCGCCCTTGTCCTTCTTCATCTTTAAAAGGGAGCTGGGATTGCGAACTGTATCTTCGGTAGCACGCTGAGATGTTTATTATTTGTAGCTTTGCACGATAACGATCTATACAAATTAAAAACGAGATATATGGCAACGGCAACTGTTGATTCAGGAATCCAAGACACCCTGAAAGCACTGCAAATCAAAGAGGTCAATGAAGGCACCTCCACGGGATCAAAGTTCTTTTCTTCCGGGGAGATAATCGATTCTTACTCCCCGGCAGACGGGACCCTGATCGCCAGGGTGAAATCGACCACCCGGGAAGACTACGAGGAAGTCATGGCGAAAGCTTCTGAAGCTTTCAAGACATGGCGATTAAAACCTGCCCCACAGAGGGGGGAAATCGTCCGCCAGTTCGGACAGCGCCTGAGGGAGTTAAAAGAACCCCTGGGAAAACTTGTTTCCTATGAGATGGGTAAATCCTATCAGGAAGGCCTGGGCGAGGTACAGGAAATGATTGATATCTGTGATTTTGCGGTGGGGCTTTCCCGCCAGCTACATGGCCTTACCATGCATTCGGAAAGACCCGGCCACAGGATGTACGAGCAATACCACCCACTGGGAGTAGTGGGGATCATTTCCGCCTTTAATTTCCCCGTAGCCGTTTGGGCCTGGAATACAGCACTTGCATGGGTTTGTGGGGACGTATGTGTCTGGAAGCCTTCTGAAAAGACCCCTTTGTGCGGTATCGCATGCCAGCACATTATCGCGGATGTACTTGAGGAGAACGGGTTGCCGGAGGGTATCTCCTGCCTGATCAACGGGGATTACAGAGTGGGGGAATTTATGACCCAAGACAAGCGTATCCCCCTGGTCTCCGCCACCGGTTCTATCCGGATGGGGAAGATCGTGGCCCAGGCGGTAGCGAGCAGATTGGGCAAGTCCCTGCTGGAACTCGGAGGTAATAACGCCATCATCGTCACTCCGAACGCAGATATAAAAATGACAGTGATCGGAGCTGTGTTTGGAGCCGTGGGTACTGCAGGCCAGCGTTGTACGTCAACCCGAAGGTTAATCGTACACGAGTCTGTCTATGAAAAAGTCAAGGAAGCCCTCATAGCAGCTTATGGTCAGTTGAAAATCGGTAATCCTCTGGATGAATCTAACCACGTAGGTCCGCTTATCGACAAGGACGCTGTGAAGATGTACGAGAGCGCACTGGAACAAGTGGTTGCCCAGGGAGGAAAGATTCTGGTTGAAGGCGGCGTACTCAAGGGAGAGGGTTATGAAAGCGGCTGTTATGTAAAACCGGCCATCGCAGAAGCGAAAAACACTTTTGAGATCGTTCAGCACGAGACCTTTGCTCCCATCCTCTACCTGATTCCTTACTCCGGGGAGGTAGAAAATGCCATTGCCTTGCAGAACGGAGTGGTCCAGGGGCTGTCTTCAGCCATCATGACCAGGGATCTGAGGGAAGCAGAAAAGTTCCTGTCAGCTGCGGGAAGCGACTGTGGGATAGCCAATGTCAATATCGGGACATCAGGGGCTGAGATCGGAGGCGCATTCGGCGGGGAGAAAGAAACCGGCGGTGGACGGGAATCGGGTTCGGATGCCTGGAAGATCTATATGAGAAGGCAGACCAACACCATCAATTACACCACAGAGCTACCCCTGGCACAGGGAATCAAATTCGATCTGTAAACTTTTATCGAAGAATAGGTTACACAGGCCGTATCTGAGTTTCAGGTACGGCTTTTTTTAATATCTTGTAATGAGATTTAACTAACCACTACAAGAATGTCCAGGAAAACCACGAACATCCTGGGGTTGATCATAACCCTGCTCGCCGGCATCTATTTCTTTGTCATGTATTGCGGCCAATGTTCATAAAAAAGCTCTTCTTTGCGAGATCCTTTTTGTTCTCTTTGTCACCGGTTTGGTTAAATCCCTTTAAACAACATCATATCCCATGGAGTTAGAATACATGAATATCTGGTGCTGGCTGATCCCGTTAAGTGTCGGCCTTATCTGCGGTTTTTTCGGCTACCTCATAGGAAGGGGAGCAGATCCGGTAGTCGACTATAAAGCCGAGATAAAAAAGCTGAAACAGGAAACTGATAAAGCAAAGGCTGATCTGGAGAAGTGCAGGCATAAACTCGACGCAGGTTCGTCCCTAAACCACGATGACTACCAGGGATTTGACGCTGCTGAAGCCCGTAAGATCATGGGCAAGGCTGTAAAACTGAATGACCTGACCTTAATCGAAGGGATAGGTCCCAAGATTCGGAGCCTGTTCCACAATTACGAGATCAAAACCTGGAGGAACCTTGCCGAGACCTCCGTAGCCAAATGCCAGGAGGTTCTCGATTCCGGAGGTGACCGGTTCAGGGTTCACGATCCCGCCTCATGGCCGATGCAGGCGAGAATGGCTGCCGAGGGAAAATGGAAGGAACTGGCCAGGTGGCAGGAGGAACACAAACACGGTAAACTATAGGCGTCCTTGAACTTCTGATCCCTTTTTACAGGGTACCATTGGCCTGAATCCAACTAAATCGATACCGGTCTTCAGGATATCGCATCCGAGTTGCGATTCTCTCCAGCCTGTCCGGAAGGTTCATCAGGTAATCCCTGGCCTTCTCCGCTTCGGCACTCAGGCTCCTGAGAGAACCGATTTCCCAGTAGGTGTTCAGTTTTTTGAGTATGTCGATGTAGTCCATGGCCGTATAAACCCCAAGTCTTTGAGCACAAATGGAAAAATTCTCAAAGGCCGCACCAATCATCCCTCCGGATTCGCGCAGGAAGTGGGCCGGCATGACAATTTTTTTCTTCATCATTTCGGCAAAGGCGAGGACCATTCCATCAGGGTCGTGCCCCAGTATGGTCTTCACGAATTCGCGATAGGCAAGATGATGCCTCATCTCGTCTCCTGCGATGATCCCGCACATCTTCCCCAACAGGATATTGCCTTTCTTCCTGGCCAGTTTACCGACGCGTTTATGGGAGATGTTGGTAGCCAATTCCTGGAAAGTGGTATAGACGAAATTCTTATAGGGATCCCTGTCGGTCCCTATGTCGAACCCGTCAGAAATGAGATATTGCGTGGAGATCTCAACCTCCCGCATGTTTACCCTTCCGGATAGGTAAAGGTATTTATTCAGCACGTCCCCATGTCTGTTCTCTTCTGCCGTCCAGGCCCTGACCCATCGGGACCAACCATTGTTTTTTCCCTCGTGCTGATTGATTCCTTCCACGTCCATAAGCCATGACTCATAAGTAGGAAGAGCTTCTTCGGTAATGGTATCAGCCACAAGAGTTACCCAGAAATCATATCCCAGTTCCTGGGCCTCACCTCGGAGCTGTTCCACTTCGTCCATAAAATTCTCCGATTCAGAATTCGGCAATAAATCGGTGGGTTGCCAAATCTCATCCGGCGGTATAAGGAATTCATTCATATAGCCGTCGATCATGGGTTCGATGGCTTCCATTACTTCCAATCTGATATTCTTCATTCTTAGCAATTTCTACAAAGGACGAGATTTATTAAGGGAAAAATTATTAAAGAAATACCAAAATTTAGTTGCGCCCATTTTCCCCGGGGTAGAAAGAGTATACGGGATCGCTTTGCCAAAATTCCTTGGTATCGGCATCCATTACGGTAAGGGGCCCTTTGTAGGCAGCAGCCGTATCGATATTCCACACATTGGCTGCCCGGTGTGGAACTGACTTGCCAATCTTGCTCAAGGGGGTATGCCCTATAAAGATCTCTGAATAATGGAGAAGCCGCTTGGGGTAATAAATGCTGTCTCTGGGAATAGAAGGATCAAGTGACAAGGCGAGCTCCCACAGGGTCCTGTCCCAATAAAAGGTCTTGGTGAAGTATTCGTGCTCTACTCCTTTTAAATTCGTAAAGCCTGCATGGAGGTAAAGCCGGTTCTGCTCATCCAGATAGTAATTGCTCAGGGCCTTGTAAAAGGGAATGTGGGCATCCTTGATCTCTTTTCCTGCCTTTTCGTAAGAATCAATTGTGGCCTGTCCGCCGTTCGCTAACCACAAAGGGTTGTATTCCCCGGTTTCAAGCCAGCGATAACAGAGGTCGTCGTGATTGCCCCTGAGGAACACACAGGGATGCTTTTCCTGAAGCTCAATCAGGTAGTCTACGGTCTCGACAGCCTCACTCCAGCCATCGACGTAATCCCCCAAAAAAATAAGCAGGTCGTCCTGTTTTGCCCCTGCTCTTTCCAACACCTGCGGAAGTGCTTTAACTCCGGCGTGTATATCCCCTACAACCAATGTTCTCATGGTACAAAATTCGAAATTTCTACTTGTTAGCCCATAGTGCCGGATGAAATATTTTGTGCATAGACCAGAACCGTATAGGAATTCTCCTGTCTCAAGTTTAAAATCCGCCTATAATTTCCTATACTTGATCCTCATTATTTCAGACAGGTACCGCTCATGCCATCGAAGAAGGTTTTTTGTATTGGGGAGTTGCTGATCGATTTCGTCGCAGAAAATCAGGGGGCCGACCTTACAAAGGCTGTCCATTTTACAAAGAAAGCCGGTGGGGCCCCGGCCAACGTGGCCTGTGCCATCTCTAAACTCGGTGGAAAAAGCGCTTTTATCGGTTGTGTAGGGGATGACCCATTCGGGACCTACCTGCTTAACACCCTCGGCGCTTGCTACGTAGACCTTTCCCTTGTACAACGATCCGATATTTTTACCACCCTCGCCTTTGTTTCCCTTGCCGAGGACGGGGAAAGGGATTTTGTCTTCTCGCGGGGGGCAGACAGGGAGCTCACTTATGACTCCTCCATCAAAACAGAATTCCGTGACCAGATGGTGCACCTGGGAGCTGCCACAGCCCTGCTTGGCGGGCCATTGGAGAAGGCCTATGGCCATTACCTCTTCGATGCCATCACCGAGAATGCCTTTATCAGTTTTGACCCCAATTATCGCGCCGACCTCTGGAAGGAGAATGAAAATACCTTTATCAAAAAATGCACGCCCTATATAGAGAAGTCCCACCTGTGTAAATTCAGCCTGGAAGAAGCCAGGATGCTGTCCGGAAAGTCAGGTCTGGAAGAAGCGAGTAATGCCCTTCATAAAATGGGAACGGCTATTGTCGCGATCACCATGGGTTCAGAAGGTACCTGGATCAGCACAAAAAATACACAGCGAACCATCCCAAGCATTCCCGTCACTCCGGTAGACACAACCGGGGCAGGTGATGCTTTTATAGGCTGCCTGCTCGAACAGATCAGCGAACTCAGCTCTCCTTCCGAACTCCTCGAAAATGATGAACTGCTGGTAAAGATGGTTGGAGTCGCCAATAAAGCCGGTGCCATCACCACCACCGGTTACGGGGCTATAGATTCCCTGCCGGAGAAAGATCAACTCAACAGTCTCCCATGAACCAGGCTTCGCTTCACAAAAAGCTGGCCACAAAAGAGTTACGGGATGTGGAGAAAGCTGATCCCCGAGCCCTCTTTGAACAACGGCTACAGACCAATCTTCCCCTTATATCAGACCTTTATAAATCCCTTTACCCCGACTCTGAACACGAACCACATTTCAAAAAGTTGCCTTCGCTCCTCAAGAGCCTTTTTGAGAAACGGCCGGAGGAACTGAAGGTTCGGGACCTGAAATTACTGAAGGAAGGCAACTGGTACCAGTCGCACAAACTCACCGGGATGCAACTCTATGTGGATCTCTTTAACGGCAACTTACAGGGGGTCCGTGAAAAGATCACGTATTTCAAAGAATTGGGGGTGAATCTCCTTCACCTGATGCCTATCACAACCAGGCCAAAGGGGGAGAATGACGGGGGATATGCGGTCAACAGCTATACGGCGGTGGACCCCAGATTCGGCAACAGGAAATCACTGCTCGAACTTACAGCAGATCTACGGGAGCACGGGATGTACCTGATGCTCGACTTTGTGGTCAATCACACCTCGGATGAATATGCCTGGGCCAAGAAGGCTTTGAAGGGTGAGCAGAAATACCAGGATTATTACTACATGTTCCCTGACAGGACCGTTCCCGATGCTTTTGAGGCCACCCTGCCCGAGGTTTTTCCCGCTACCTCCCCTGGGAATTTCACCTTCAGACCGGAAATTTCAAAATGGGTGATGACCGTATTCAACTCCTACCAGTGGGACCTCAACTATACCAACCCCTGGGTATTCTCTGAAATGCTGGCTAACCTGGTCAACATGGTGAACAGCGGAGTAGATGTAGTTCGTTTCGATGCCCTGGCTTTCCTCTGGAAGGAGATCGGTACTATCTCCCAGAACCTGCCGGAAGCACATAAACTTATTTCCCTGTTTCGAATGTGCCTGCAGGTCATAGCCCCGGGTGTGATATTCCTGGCCGAAGCGATTGTATCCCCTCACGACATCGTCAAATACTTTGGTGAAGGGGAACTGGAAGGGAATGAATGCGATATCGCCTACAACGCCTCCCTCATGTCCCTGCTCTGGAATTCCATCGCTACAAAAAAGACGCTCCTCCTGCAGAAATCCCTGAAAAATGTACCCCAGAAACCCGATTCCTGTACCTGGATCAACTATTTGCGCTGCCATGATGATATCGGGCTGGGGCTGGATGACGGCTACATAGCACAACTCGGCCTTGATCCCTGGATGCACCGCAGGTTCCTGATCGATTATTACTGCCAGGGACTTGATTGGAGCCCGGCAGTGGGCTACAAGTTCATGGAGAATCCCGCTACGGGAGACAGCCGGATCACGGGTAGCTGTGCCTCACTCCTCGGCCTGGAAAAAGCGATACGAAAAGGAGATACTGCGGCTGTGGAGACTTCTATTGCGAAGATCCTGATGTTGTATGGTATTATACTTTCCTTTGGGGGTATTCCCTTCATCTATGCCGGTGATGAACTCGGAACCCTGAATGACTACTCCTATCTGGAGGATGTTCACAAGAGAAATGACAGTCGGTGGGTAAACCGACCCAGGCAAAACTGGGAGGCTGTGGGCCGACTAAGCGATCAGGATATCCCCTCTTCCAGGATCTTTGCCGGCTTGAAAAAAATGATCGCCCTCCGAAAGAGAACTTCCGTTTTTGCAGATCACAATAACCTCGAGGTCCACGATCCGGGGAATCCCCATCTGTTTGTCTTTGAACGGACCGGAAAAGGCAAACAGGGAGTCCTGGTTATCGCCAATTTCGATGAACATCCCCGGATCCTGGATGCTCATCTGCTCCTCAGCCTGGGATATCTGAACGAAGGCAAAGTGAAAGATCTTCTGAAGGGAGAAGAATGGAAACTGACGAGCGGACTCGTTGAGCTCAGGCCTTATGAACTTCTCTGGCTTTTCAGACCCTAACTGTACCTAACCTTCCGGAGGATTCTCTGAGATTCTTTAAAGTTGTTATACGTGGCCCTGTCCTTGCTTTTTACCAGGTGTTTCATAGTATCCATTTGTTCCCTTGCCTCTTCAAAACCATTGAGATAGCAGAGGAGATAGGTCGCAGGTGCCAGTTTCAGATCTTCGTTATCGGCCTTGGTAAGCCTTAGGTTCTTCTGCAGTTTTTGCAGCAGGATATTGTTGGTATTAAAAATATGGTAAAGCGTCTTCCGGTCGTAGCGGGGAGGCTCAAAGAGCAGTTCACTCTGGATCTGATAGGTTCCGTTGTCATTAAAGGTGATCCCAACCTCCTCAAGAGGATAATAGCGTTTCTCCCTTCCAAGACCTAAATGTACATATTCGGTGATGGCGAAGGTGTCTTCCGTGATCACGATCGAGATCTCGTCCAGGGCAGAATAGAACAGTTTAACCTGTTCGTTTATCAGTTCAATGTCTACCCGGGAATAATAGGTCTGGTTCTTGACCACCTTCTTGTTCCCCGCCCAGCAGATCACAAATTGCTCCTTGAAGACCTTGTAGCTGCTGCTCAGGTCCTTGTGGCGGTGGTTGATGAAGTCAATCACCCCGTCCAGAGTGAGTTCTATGTTGTTCCTCGCGTGTTGTTCAATGGTGGAGACGAGGTCTGAGTTGATATCCTTTAGTTCGATATCAAAAGCCTTGGGCATACTGATACTGCCCTCCCTGAAAAATACCGCACCCCCGTAGTACTTCCATATATTCTTTCTCAGGGCACACACCTTTCCGTTCGATTTGATGGTCACGAGGCCCACTACCTTTCCCTCCGGCAGGTGGGGAAATGGGATATTCTCGTAGGAGATCAGCGGAGGGTTATCCAGATAGGCGTTTACGAGGTTCTGGATCTTGCTGTCGTCGAAGAAGTCGACCCCGACGATCTTGTTATCCTCATCCTCCACTCCGATCACGATATACGAATTATTCCGGGGATTGCTGTTGGCCAGCGCACAGACGTGTTTCAGGAATTTGCCCTTCCCTTCCCGCTGTCCTATATCGATGAATCGCTTTTTGTCATAAAAACTATTTTCATCGTTATGGGCCAGCAGGTTTTTAACCAGAAGGCGTTTGTTGATCATGCTTTCTTTTTCACAATTGTGCTGCTGGCCTGGGCAGTGGGCATCACCACCAGGTCTGCAATGTTCACATGGTAGGGTCGGGTGACGACAAAGTAAATGATGTCTGCGATATCTTCAGGGGTTAAGGGTTGATATCCCTGATAGACCTTCTTCGCCCTTTCCAGGTCGCCTTTAAAGCGCACTTCGCTGAACTCGGTCTCCACCAGTCCAGGATTTACAGCCCCAACCCTGATCCCGTGTTCATTAAGGTCGATTCGCATCCCCTGATTGATGGCATCTACGGCGTGCTTACTTGCACAATACACGTTCCCGTTGGGATATACTTCCTTTCCGGCCGTCGATCCAATATTGATAATGTGACCGCTTTGCCTTGTGATCATCCCGGGCAGTATCGCCCTGGTGACATAGAGCAGTCCCTTGACGTTGATATCGATCATTGCATCCCAGTCGGCCAGATCCCCTTCCTGAATAGGATCCAACCCATGTGCATTGCCTGCATTGTTTACCAGAATATCTATTTGGGCAAAATCTTCGGGCAGCGACTCAATGGCTGTTTTTACTTCTTCTCTATCCCTGACATCGAAGTTGAGGGTGTGTACTTTTGTTTTGACTCCTAACTCCTTTTTAAGACTGTCGAGTTGGGCCTGCCTCCTCCCGCACAATACCAGCCTGATCCCATGTGAAGCAAAGAGTTGAGCGGTAGCTTTGCCAATCCCACTGGTAGCGCCGGTAATAAATGCTGTTTTATTATAAGTACTCATAGCTTTGGTTATGGGACTTCGTGACCTTGTGAAGCCTTCAATAGGATAAACCAGTCTTCCAGATCCATGGGGATCTCAGCAGCCTTCACGGAATCCGCGATACGGTCGGCGTTTGAGGTCCCTACCACCGGATAGATCTTAGCCGGGTGTTTCATCAACCAGGCCAGGATCAATTGATCTTCGGAGGCTGAATATTTGGATTTCATAGTTTCCAGGGCCTCCCTTATCCTCCGTGTCCTTTCATCATCCTCACGGAAATAAGAACCCAGGGGAGACCAGGCCATGGCCATTCTCTTGTGGGCTATACAATCGTCTAAAGTACCGTCATACATCACTCCTTCGGCCGTCAGGGAACACTCTACCTGGTTGGCCTCTACAGGAATGGCTGTTTCGAGCATGGCGATCTGAGATTGGGTAAAATTAGACACCCCGAACGAACGTATCTTCCCGCTTTTCAAGAGTTCCTCAGCGGCCCTGGCAATAGGTTCGGGATCCATGAGCGGACTGGGCCGGTGCAGCAACAAGAGGTCTACATATTCCGAACACAGTTTCTCCAGGGAGCGCTCTGCCGACCAGATGATATATTCTTTTGAATAATTATAGTGTTTTACTTTATTGTCCCTGGCCTGTGTCATATACTGAATCCCGCATTTGGTCACCAGTTGTATGTCATCCCTGCTGATATCACTCGATGCAAAAGCATTGCCGAACTCTTCTTCATTGCCGTATCCCCCGTAAATATCAGCATGATCAAAAGTGGTTACTCCCGTTTCGAGACATTGATTCATCAGGGTGATCATTTCCTGTTTGGACAATTTTTTCCCCCAGGCTCCCCAGGTCATCGTTCCCGCGATAATCCTGGAGAAATTTGTCAGTGTTTTCATAGGGTGGTGAAATTACTAAAAATCCCTTAAAAAGGTCATAAAACTTGGGGTTCCCGCAATTTTTAACCAATCGTTAACAGGCTCTAAATGAATAAATTTTGAATTTGCATGTCCTTGCAACCAAGTCTTTGATAGACAACTGAAAAAATCAATTTTATGGAAGAGAATAGTACGGTGGATATAAGTGCGGTAAATGAGAAGATAGCCAGAGAAAGCGCATTTATAGACCTGCTGATGATGGAGATGAATAAGGTCATCGTCGGGCAGAAGAAAATGACCGAGCGATTGCTTATCGGATTACTGGGCCAGGGTCATATCCTCCTGGAGGGGGTTCCCGGTCTTGCCAAGACCTTGGCAATCAATACTCTGGCGAAGGCTGTCAAAGGCAGTTTTAGCCGGATTCAATTTACGCCTGACCTGCTTCCGGCCGACGTGGTGGGTACGCTGATCTACAATATAAAAGCCAACGATTTCTCGATAAAGAAAGGTCCCATCTTTGCCAACTTTGTGCTGGCAGATGAGATCAACCGGGCGCCTGCCAAGGTACAATCGGCTCTGCTCGAAGCAATGCAGGAGAGACAGGTGACCATCGGAGACGAAACTTTCCCCCTTGATGCACCCTTCCTCGTTATGGCTACCCAGAACCCCATAGAACAGGAAGGAACCTATCCTCTGCCTGAAGCACAGGTAGACCGTTTTATGCTCAAGACAGTGATCGACTATCCGAAGATGACCGAAGAGCAACTGATCATCCGCCAGAACCTAAATGGGGCATATGAAACCGTTAAGCCGGTGGTAAGCCTGAAACAGATCCTGGATGCTCAAAAGGCCGTCAGGGAAGTGTACATGGACGAGAAGATCGAAAAATATATCCTGGACCTGGTGTTCGCCACCCGGTACCCGGAAAAATACGACCTGGAAGACCTCAAGCCTCTGATCAGTTTTGGAGCATCCCCCAGGGGAAGTATCAACCTGGCCATCGCCGCCAAGTGTTACGCCTTTATCAAACGCAGGGGTTATGTAGTGCCCGAAGATGTCAGGGCCGTCATTCACGACGTCCTGCGCCACAGGATAGGAATTACCTATGAGGCAGAGGCCGAAAGCATCACTTCCGAAGAGATCATCAATCGCATCGTCAACGAGATTGAAGTACCCTAGTTCGAGGTGTATCATCCGTTCAAAACGCGCTTTTGAACCTTCCTGCTCAAACCTGAACCAATGGATACGAAGGAATTACTGAAGAAAGTTCGGAAAATTGAGATCAAGACCCGCCGGCTCTCTGATCACATTTTTGGAGGGGAGTATCACTCCACCTTCAAAGGCCGGGGTATGACCTTCAGTGAAGTCCGCCAGTACCAGTACGGGGATGATGTGAGGACGATCGACTGGAATGTCACTGCCCGGTACAACGAGCCCTACGTGAAAGTGTTTGAGGAAGAAAGGGAACTCACCCTCATGTTGCTGATCGATGTGAGTGGTTCCGAACACTTCGGTACAGTAAACCAGTTCAAGAAAGAAGTGATCACCGAAATCTCAGCTACCCTGGCTTTTTCGGCTCTGCAAAACAATGACAAGGTAGGGATGATCATGTTTTCCGACGAGGTGGAATTGTTTATCCCTCCAAAAAAGGGAAAGAGTCACATTTTAAGGATCATACGTGAACTGCTGGAATTCCACCCCAAAAGCAAAAAAACGGATCTAACCGAGGCCTTGAAATACCTTTCTAACGTCATGAAGAAGCGGGCCATTGTCTTTGTTCTGTCCGACTTTATGATGGAGGAATACGAACAGACGCTGAAGATCGTGGGTAATAAGCACGACGTAACCGGGATCAGGGTTTATGATCCTAAAGAAGAGCAAATGATCAACCTGGGTGTGGTGCAGATGCAGGATTCGGAAACCGGAGAGACCCATTTGGTGAACACCTCCTCAAAACAGGTGAGAAAAGCCTATGAAAAATATTACCGGGAACGAGTGGATTATTTCAGGAATGCTTTCACCAAATCGGGAGCAGGCATCCTGCAATGCCGGGTAGACGAGAGTTATGTAAAAAAACTGCTGGGATATTTTAAGCAACGAGCCTGAGCTGATGGAAAGGAGTTATGGTACAATTTGGAAATATTCAGGTCCCCTCCGCAAGTGGGGGATCCTTCTCCTTTTGTGTACAGGCCTTTCTAGTTCCGTTCTTGCTCAGACCACTCCCACGGTCACCTCTTCCGTCGATACGACAGCGATTAAAATTGGGGAACAGATTCGGTTTACCGTAACCGTGGATGCAGATTCAGCTGCTGCAGTCATCTTTCCTGAAGGTCAGACCTTTTCTCCCCTGGAGACGGTAGAGGCTTTTAAGACGGATACTACACGTCGTTTGGACAGGATGACCCTACAAAAGATCTACGCCCTCACCCAATTTGATTCGGGAACCTATCTACTGCCTGTTCAAAGGATAGAGATCGATGGCAAGGGGTATTTTACCGATTCATTGATGGTTTCAGTATCCTCGGTCGCCGTGGATACAGTATCCAAGGAGTTTTACGATATAAAGCCCCTGATCGAGGTAGAGAGGAACAGTGCTGCTATTCCTTTCTATGTATGGATTATCCTTGGGGCACTGCTGCTTCTCGGGGCCTTGCTTTGGTTCATTTTACGGCCAAAACCCCTGACCCGGGAAGAGGAAGAAGCTATGATGCCCCCCTATGACAGGGCCCTTCTTGAGCTAAAAAAACTTGAAAACTCAAAGTATCTCATACAGGAGGAATACAAGAAATACTATTCTGAACTGACGGATATTGTGAGGTCTTACCTGGAAGAGGATGTCCACATCTCTGCCCTGGAAAGTACTACGGATCAGCTCATCACCAAGCTGGAAATGATGAAGGACGCAGGGGAACTCAAGATCGAAGAGGAAACGATCAGCCAGTTCAAGAGGATCCTGGACACGGCAGACCTGGTAAAATTTGCCCGTTCGAAACCGGAATCTTCCCGCGCCGAAGAGGACAGAAGGGCTATTGAGCAGATAGTGATCAAGACCAAAGAAGCCATTCCGGAACCCACGGAGGAGGAACTGATGGAACAAGTCGTCTATCAGGAAGAGATCAAAAAGAAGAAACAGCGGAAAAAAAGGGTGCAGATCGCACTGGCCACAGCAGCTGTGATCGTCTTGGGTCTGATCGCCACCGTCTTCTACTACGGCATCGACAATGTAAGGAATACCCTCATTTTTCGTTCCTCCAAGGATTTGCTTCAGGGCGAATGGGTTTCGAGTTCGTATGGCTACCCCCCCGTTGATCTCTCTGCCCCGGAGGTATTGATCCGGCAGGAGGCCGAGATCTCTCCTGATGAGAGGGAATACATACAGAACAAACAGGTGTTTTCATTTTACAATCCAGATAATAAATTGGGGATAGGGACTTCTTCTATCATTCTGGCAAAACAGGAAGAACCCGATTATCAGAAGAGCATTGACCAGATCCTCAAGGAATTTGTAGACAAAGGTGCACGGAATATCATCACTAAACAGGAGGAATTCAGCTCTGCTTCTGGAGTACCCGGAATAAAGGTATACGGCAGTGCGATCTACCAGAACGAAGACGGGGGAGAACGGACAAGGGGCAAGTACGCCATTATCCTGTTCGGGGGTATGGGTTTTCAACAACAGGTCATCCTTTCCTGGGAGGAAGGCGATCCCTACGCTGAAGAGATCATAGACCGGATTATTAATTCGATAGACGTTAAAACACAGGTATAGATGTTTGAGAATATACAGTTTGCGAATCCACAGATCTTCTGGCTGCTCCTTGGGCTGCCTGTGGCCGTTCTCTGGTATTTTTTCAAACGAAAAGATCAAACGGCTTCATTGAAGTTCCCCAGTTTGAAAGGATTTCCAAAGAACGATCTGCTTCCTAGACTGAAGCCAGTCCTGTTCGCCATGAGGCTTTTGGCGCTGGCCTGTATCATCACAGCCATGGCCCGACCCCAGATCAGGGAGATCTCAACCCGAACCAAAACGACGAGTGGGATCGATATCGTGATGGCGATTGATGTTTCTTCCAGTATGCTCGCCAGGGATCTCAGGCCCAACCGCCTCGCAGCCCTGAAGGAGGTAGCTTCGAAGTTCATAGAGGAAAGGCCCAATGACCGTATTGGCCTGGTGGCCTATGCAGGGGAGAGCTACACCAAGACCCCGATCACCAGCGACAAGGGAATCGTGCTCAATGCCCTGAGGGAGATCACCTACGGGCAGTTGGCCGACGGCACTGCTATCGGGATGGGACTGGCGACATCAGTCAACAGGCTCAAAGACAGCAAAGCGACCAGCAAGGTGATCATCCTGCTGACGGATGGGGTAAACAATTCGGGCTTTATCGAACCGGAGACAGCAGCCAATCTGGCGGTAGAATTCGGGATTAAGACCTATACTATCGGACTTGGAACCAATGGGAATGCACTCTCTCCCATCGCCTACAATGCAGATGGATCCTTCAGGTACGGGATGAGGGAAGTTGAGATAGATGAAGCCCTGTTGCAAAAGATCGCCAGTGTGACGGGAGGTCAGTATTTCAGGGCGACGAACAACCAAAAACTGGAAGCTATTTACGACGAGATCAATAAACTTGAAAAAACCGAAATAGAAGAATTCAGGTATTATAACAACGAAGAGAAATTCAGACCATGGGTCCTCCTGGCAGGAATACTGCTGCTTTCTGAATGGATTTTCAGGACTACCGTCTTTAAAAGTTTTGTGTAACCGTGATACAGATAGACGAAGCCACATATTTCTACCTCTTCCTGCTCTTCCCGGGCATGGTCCTGCTCTATCTGGTGTTGCTGTACTGGAAGAAACGGACTCAGCGCAAATTCGCAGATCCGAAGCTGCTCAAAAAACTCGCTCCGGCTCGTTCAGGGTTTAAGAGTGTATTGAAGCTCATCGTCTTCCTCCTCGGTCTCACGGGATTGATCCTCGGCTTAGCCAACCCCAAGATAGGGACCAAGATGGAGACCGTTAAAAGGGAAGGAGTGGATATCGTCTTCGCCATAGACGTCTCCAAGAGTATGCTGGCGGAAGATATTGCCCCGAACAGGCTTGAAAAGTCGAAACGTCTGGTCTCAGAGATCATCAACCAGCTGGCCAGTGACAGGATCGGCATCATTGCCTATGCCGGCCAGGCTGCACCACAATTACCAATCACCACAGACTATGCCGTAGCAAAGATGTTCCTGCAGTATCTGAATACGGACCTTCTATCATCTATGGGAACTGCTATCGATGAGGCCATCAAGCTGGCTACGTCTTACTATGATGACCAGGAACAGACCAACAGGGTTCTGTTTATTGTTTCAGACGGGGAGGACCACAGCGACGGCCTCGCCATCGACGCGGTCGACCTGGCGGTGGAAGAAGGTATCAGAGTGTTTACCATAGGCGTTGGCAATGAAAAAGGTGCGCCTATTCCCATCAAGAGAAACGGGGTTGTACAGGAATTGAAAAAAGACAGCGAGGGGGAGGTGGTCATTACCAGACTCAATGCTGAGATCCTGCGGGAGATCGCGGAAAAAGGCAACGGTGCTTATATTGACGGCTCCAATACGGATGAAGCCGTGGAAGAGATCAAGGAAGCCCTGAACCAGATAGACAAGACCGAATTTGAGGCCAAGCAGTTTGCAGACTACAAGGATCAGTTCCAGTGGTTTTTGGGTGCAGCCTTATTCTTCCTATTTTTAGATATCTTTTTACTGGAAAGAAAAACAAGGTGGGTACAAAAGTTGAACCTGTTTAATGAAGAAGATCATGAATAAGTTATTCGCTTTACTCTTACTGGGCATGATCACTTCCGGTATGGCCCAGGAAGAAAAGAAAAAAGAAGCTGAGAAAGCCCTGAAGAATTCCATGAACCTGACATGGGAGGCAAATAAGGAACTCTCTGAGGACGAATTCATAGAAGCAGAGGCTGATTACAGGAGGGCAATCTCAAAAAGCCGGGAGAACGCCATTGCCCCTTACAACCTGGGGACCGCCTACTACAAAAAGGAAAGCCTGGAGGAAGCCTTTGGGAGATTTAAACAGGCAGGGGAGGTCGCAGGGGCCAAGGCTGAAAAACACAAGGCCTTTCATAACATGGGTAACGTCTTTATGAAAAATGAGGACTACGAAAAAGCTGTCGAAGCCTACAAGGAAGCCCTGAGAAACAATCCTGAAGACGAAGAGACCCGCTATAATCTGGCTCTTGCCAAAGCCCTGGCAGAACAACAGAAAAACCAGGACAAAGACGGGGATAAAGACGAAGAATCAAAAGAGGACGAAGATTCGGAAAATAAAGGCAAAAAAGAACAGGAAGACCAGCAACAGGACAATAAGGAAAAAGACGGGGGAGACCAGGAGAAGGAAGACAATAAGGAAGGGGAAGGAGAAGAAAAAAAGGAACAGCCCAAACAAGGGGAAAAGCCCGAAGACAAGAAACAACCCAAGCCTAATCAACTCTCTCCACAGCAGATAAAGAGCCTCCTGGAGGCCATGCAGAATGAAGAGAACAAAGTGCAGGAGAAAATGAATGAGAAAAAGGTGAAAGGTCCTAAAAGCAAAAACGCAAAAGACTGGTGATGAAACGGATGGCAATACATAAATTTCTATTGCTCCTGTTCCTTTTCGGATCAGCAGTCGGACTTTCACAGGAAGAGGATCCGGTTGAGTTTGAGACCAATCTGAGTAAGGACAAACTGGGACTAAATGAACGTCTGAGGGTCGACTTTACGATGAACAGGGACGGGGATAATTTCACCCCTCCAGATTTTGAAGGTTTCAGGGTGCTGATGGGTCCGTCCCAGGCCATTAGTTCTTCATGGGTCAACGGAGTTAAAAGCTATTCCAAAACCTATTCTTATACACTGGCACCAACCCAAAGGGGAGAATTTACCATTAATCAGGCCACCATCGTCATTGAAGGTAAGACCTATAAGACCACCCCGAAAAAGGTGGAAGTAACCGCGGCCGTTGACAAACCCAGCGATCAGATGACGGCCGACGACATCGCCGATCAGAACCTCCATCTTGTAGCGGAAGTGTCCAAGACAAACCCTTATATGAATGAGGCAGTAAGCGTAGTTTACAAACTCTACGTGAGCCCCACGATCAATGTCTCCAACTTCCGCCCGCTGGATAATCCCACCTACAACAACTTCTGGAGTCAGGATATCCCCGTCACCTCCTACAGCGTAAAGAACGGAACCTATGAAGGGAAATCGTATCGATACGTCATCCTGAAAAGGGTGGTGCTTTACCCTCAGAAGAGCGGTGCACTGGAAATTGAACCCCTTTCGCTGGATATCACCCTTGATGTGCCAACAAACCGGCGCGACTTCTTTGGTCAACCCATCTATACCCAGACCAATAAAACTGTGTCAGCGGGAAAGAGGACCATAGATGTGAAGCCCTTGCCCCTTGCGGGCCAGCCCAGCGATTTTAGCGGGGCAGTGGGTAGCTTCCGTTTTGAGGTCAAAACAAGTAAGCGCACCCTAAAAGCTACTGAGTCCCTTCAGGCTATCGTGGAGGTTGAAGGCAACGGCAATCTCAAGCTCTTTCAGCTGCCAACCCTGGAAATGCCGGGGTCACTCGAAGTATACGAGCCGGAATTCAACGAGAATGTGAGAACCACCTTGTCCGGGATGCAGGGGAAGGTGAGTAATAATTATACGGTGGTCCCTTCCTTTAAGGGAAACTATCCCATTCCCCCTATCAGTTTCAGTTATTTCGACCCGGATGATGAGACCTATAAAACCCTGACCTCGGAGGAGATCAACATTGAGGTGACCAGCGGCCCCCTCGAGTCTTCCGGAGGAAATATTCCACTGGCCTCGGGCAATAAGAGACCTGTACAAAGCACGGGGAGCCAGTTCCACTTTATCAAATTGTCTCCCGACCTCACGCCGAAAATGGAGACTCCATTCTTCGGGTCCCTCAACTATTACCTCTTTTTCCTGAGTCCACTGTTGTTGATTCCCCTGGCCATTGTCTTTGGCAGGAAAAGGGAGGCTATTGCCAGTGATGTTGCCGGAAGGAAGATTAAAAGAGCCAATAAGCTCGCCAGGAAATACCTCTTTAAGGCAAAAAGGGCAATGGGTAATAAAGATGAGTTCTACATCGCCATGGAAAAAGCCCTGCACAATTACCTTAAGGCAAAGCTGAAAATAGAGACCTCAGAATTCAGCAAGGAAAAGATCACGGATCTGCTTACTAAAAAGAACGTTGACGAGGATACGATAGGCGGTTTTATGGCCCTGCTCAAAAACTGTGAGATGGCCAGGTACAGTCCTTTCTCCCAGGTACAGATGCAACAGGATTACGACAAGGCGAGCGAAGTGATCTCTTCCCTCGACAAACAATTGTAATATGAAAAACTTCTTTGTAGTATTTCTGATGTTGGTTTCACTCTCTGGCCATTCCCAGAATGACATATTATTTGATGAAGCCACCAAAGCTTATAATGAGGGGGATTATGAACTGGCCATTGAAAATTACGAACATATTCTTGAGAGCGGTTCCCATTCAGCAAGCCTATACTTCAACCTGGGTAATGCCTATTACAAACTCAAGAAGATAGCCCCGTCTATCTATTATTACGAAAAGGCATTGTTGCTCGATCCCAATGACACCGAGATCAGGGATAACCTCAACTATGCCCGGCAGATGACCATCGATGAGATAGAACCTATTCCTCAAACAGCCATCACAAGGATTACATCACGGGTGATGAATATCATGACCTTTGATCAGTGGGCATACACCTCTATAATCTTTATGCTCTTGTTCGTGTTCCTCTATCTGGCCTTTTATTTTTTCCGATTTGCAGACAGAAAAAGGCTTGCATTTATTGGAAGTATGGTCTGTCTCTTTCTCACTGTCATGAGTGTTACCCTGGCGGTTCTGCAGTACCAGGAATACAAGGATACACGGCCTGCCATTATTTTTGCCCAGGAAACCTCCGTAAAGGAAGAGCCGAATAACCGGAGTATTACCCTGTTTACGCTTCATGAAGGAAGCAAAGTATTTGTAGAGGAGACACTGGAAGACTGGAACAAGGTAAGGCTGTCTGATGGAAAAAACGGATGGATACCCGCTTCAGATCTGCGGGCATTGAAGGATTTTTAATCAGTATTTTACTTGGATTTGAAAGTAATCCTTTTATTTTTGGTACATGGAGCTTTCAAAAAACAGATCTTTCCTGGTTTTATTCGTCAGTGCCTTGTGGTTGCTGTCGATCACCGCTCCCCCTATCCTTCAACTGCTCGATGAAAACAGCCCGGGTATCACCTACACCCTGAACGAGGAGGAATCCAAAGAACAGGAAAAGAAGGATCCTTTGGAAGAGACCAAATTTATCGATTCACAAGATCTCAGTCACATACAGAAGCCCTATTACGCCGATAAGTCCGGCTGGAAGAACACTTTGGCTTCAGGTGCCATTTATATGGAGATCCCATTCCCGCCTCCCGAAAGCCTGTCCTGAATTCTATTGCTTTTACGACCAATTAATAACCTATCCTGTATCACCTGGTACAGGAGCAAACACCTTCTCTTATGTTCAAAACACTTAAAAACGACTTACCGGCAAGTATCGTAGTATTTTTCGTTGCCCTTCCCTTATGTCTAGGGATCGCGCTTGCGAGCGGTGCCCCTTTGTTCTCCGGACTGATCGCCGGCATTGTGGGAGGTATCGTAGTCGGATCCCTTAGCGGATCCCATATCGGGGTGAGTGGCCCGGCCGCAGGTTTGGCCGCCATCGTATTAACCGCCATCGGAGCCCTGGGTGGATATCAGAACTTTCTGCTTGCAGTCGTCCTCGGTGGAGCCATACAAATTCTTTTCGGTGTCTTAAAAGCCGGAATTATCGGATACTATTTCCCATCATCGGTGATCAAGGGGATGCTTACGGGTATAGGGATCATCATCATCCTCAAACAAATCCCGCATTTCTTCGGCTATGATGCCGATCCGGAAGGTGACCTGGCATTCATACAGGTCGACGGGGAAAACACCTTCTCTGAGATCTTCAATGCATTTAAATATATAAGTCCGGGCGCAACAGTCGTTGCCGTTCTGGGCCTTGGAATACTGATCTTATGGGATAAAGTCCTGATCAAAAAAGCCAAGTTCTTTCAGCTTGTACAGGGACCCCTGGTAGCTGTTATCGTCGGTATATTGTTCTATGTGATAACCAAAGACAATGCCTACTGGGGAATTTCAACGGACCACCTTGTGAAGGTTCCCATTCCGGAGGATACGGCGTCATTCCTGGCGCAGTTCAGTTTTCCAAACTTTTCAGTCATAACCCTGCCGGAGATATGGATCACCGCATTTACCATTGCCCTGGTAGCAAGTCTGGAAACCTTGTTGTGCGTGGAAGCCACGGACAAGTTGGACCCGGAAAGACGCGTAACCCCGACGAACAGGGAACTGCTCGCCCAGGGTACTGGAAATATGATTTCCGGATTTATCGGTGGATTACCGATCACTCAGGTGATCGTTCGCAGTTCAGCCAACATACAGTCAGGAGCAAAATCCAAAATGTCTGCGATCGTACACGGGTTTTTCCTGCTGATCTCTGTGATCCTGATCCCGCGTTTACTCAATATGATCCCCTTGTCTGTCCTGGCGGCCATCCTATTTATCGTCGGGTATAAACTTGCCAAGCCCGCCTTGTTTATCAAGATGTATGACCTTGGCTGGAAACAATTTGTCCCTTTTACGGTCACTGTGCTGGGAATCATATTCACAGACCTCCTGGTAGGGATCGGATTGGGACTCGGTGTGGGGATCGTTGTTATCCTTATCAAGAGCTACCAGAACTCCCACTTTCTTCATATCCAGGATAAGAGCAACGGGTTCCATAAGATAAAGATGACCCTGGCAGAAGAAGTGACCTTTTTTAACAAGGGAGCGATCCTGAAGGAATTAGAAGGTCTCCCTAAAGATACGTATCTTGAACTGGACGTTAGGAATACGCGTTATCTCGATAACGATATCATTGAGATCCTGGATGATTTCTCCTATAAAGCTCTGGAACGAAATATTCATATAACCTTGATCTCGGAACAGGGGGTGGTTGAAAACCCTGCCAGATTCCTGGATTATATCAACCTTAATCCCAATACAAAGAAAGTAACAGTATAAAAAGAACGAACATGGAAATAACGCAAGTATTTAAAAACAACGAAAATTGGATTAAGGACAAGTTAAAGGTCGATTCCGATTTTTTCGATAAAATGGGAAAAGGACAGAGCCCGGAGATGCTCTATATTGGCTGCTCGGATAGCCGGGTAACCGCCGAAGAAGTCATGGGACTGGGACCCGGTGAGGTCTTCGTTCACAGGAATATTGCCAATATGGTCATCAGCGTGGACCTCAACGTTATGTCCGTGGTGGAATACGCAATTCTTAACCTGAAAGTGAACCACGTGGTGGTTTGCGGCCATTACGGTTGCGGGGGTGTAAAAGCCGCCATGCAATCTGCAGACCTCGGCCTGCTCAATCCATGGCTGAGAAATATCAGGGACGTCTACCGCCTGCACAAAAAGGAACTCGATTCCATTGCGGATGAAGACAAGCGGTATGAGCGACTCGTTGAATTGAATGTACAGGAACAATGCGTAAACCTGATTAAGACCGCAGCCGTACAGAAAGCCTACCGCGAACGCAACCTCAAGGTGTATGGGTGGGTTTTCGATATTCATACGGGTAAGCTGGTCGACCTAAAGATCGATTTCGAAAAGATCCTGAAAAATATCATGGAGATCTACCATTTGGATTGATCCGCCCCGGAATCTACAATGCAATGAAAGCCGGCACATTCTGCTGGCTTTTTATTTGGCGGATTTAGAGTATCTTAGAAGGGACAACCTATTCGACCTTTTAATGAGATCCCTGTTCTCAAATTTACGAGGCGACCTCCTCGGGGGGATCACCGCCGGGATCGTAGCTCTTCCCCTGGCGCTGGCCTTCGGGGTCAGTTCAGGCCTCGGGCCCAGTGCAGGCCTGTACGGGGCTATTTTTATCAGTTTCTTCGCCGCACTCTTCGGGGGTACACCCACCCAGATCTCAGGACCCACAGCTCCTATGACGGCGGTCAGTATGATCGTCATTGCAGGGATCATAGCGGTTTATGACGGCAGTGTGGAAAAGGCTCTCCCCGCCATCCTTACAGTATTTCTACTCAGCGGTCTTATGCAGATCGGGCTGGGAATTATCGGTTTAGGGAGTTATATCCGATATATACCATATCCTGTGGTCTCAGGGTTTATGACTGCCATCGGACTCATCATCATCATCACCCAATTACTACCCGCCCTGGGATATTACCCCAAAGAGGACCAGAGCTGGGTAGAACCCTTCAAGCCCCAGGCTGAGGAACTGATCCTTGAAAACATTCTGAGGGAAGAGGCCGGAGAGGGTATCCTCGTGCTGGAGGATTTTCACGAGACCATCTCCAGGGCCGGAGAGATCACAGAGGAAGAGATCCTCGAAGAGGCACAGGTTCTGGCCGCTAAGGAGGCATCAGGGGTGATCGGGGCGGTCACAGTGCTGCCGAGGGCACTTCGAAATATCAACTGGACCGAATTTATCCTGGCACTGGTCACAGTTGTGATCATATTTAGCTCGAAAAAGTTGACCAAAAAAGTTCCAAGTACATTGACGGGACTAATCCTTGTATCGGGAGCAGCCTATGCCCTTGGGCTCGATTACCGTCCTATTGAAACCATTCCCGAAGGCCTTCCCATCCCAAATCTTGAGATCATCACAGAATTCCGCCTGCAGGCTATCACCCCTTTTGTATTTACAGCCCTCACTCTGGCCCTGCTGGGATCCATAGACTCCTTGCTCACCTCTGTAGTGGCGGATAACATGACAAAAACGAAACACGATCCCAACAGGGAACTTGTCGGGCAAGGCCTTGGCAACAGTATTGCCGCCGTATTTGGAGGTATCCCCGGAGCCGGTGCGACCATCAGGACCGTGGTCAATATCAACGCCGGGGGCAAAACCAAGCTCTCCGGGATGATCTCGGGCATCCTGCTCATGATCATCTTGCTGGCTCTGGGCCCTGTGGCCTCTCAGATACCCGCTGCTGTCCTGGCCGGGATACTGATTACTGTGGGGATCAAGGTCATGGATTACAAGGGCCTCAAGGCCATCCCGAGCCTACCCCGCGATGTGAAGCTCGGCCCTCTCAGGTTCAGTATGGAGGTCGTCATCATGCTGGTGGTCCTGATATTATCAACCCTGTGGAACCTGGTCTACGCAGTGGGTATAGGACTTGTCATAGCCTCACTGATGTTCATGAAAAAGATCGGGGACCTCACCGCCAAGCGATCAGAGATCAGGTCGGTGGCTACCGAAAAGGCCTGGGCAGATGAAAAGGGCTTTCCCAACTTCCTTCGGGAAAAGGTCTTTATAAAACACATTAAAGGGCCTCTATTCTTTGGAACGACGAGTGATTTCCAAATGCTGGCAGACCAGATCCCGGCTACAGCATCCACAGTGATCATCCGACTGGGAAGGATGCAATATATGGATCAATCCGGCCTCTATGCCATGGAAGATGTGCTGCAGGATCTCAGAAGTAAGGATATCCGTGTGCTCTTTGTCAGGGTTCTGGATCAGCCGAGATATATGATGGAACGGATCGATATCATCCCCGGCCTGGTGCCCCATGAGCATATTTTTGACAGCTTTGGCCAATGTGTGAAATACGTACTGAAAAACAACGAACATACAACCCCGGACCCCGATTGATCCCCAACCCGGAAACTTTGCTTAAAGGGATACCCCTGAATTCTAAAAAACACCTATTTTTGAACGCGGCAAACCAAGAATACCTGAAATGATCGACCAGCTCAAGGAACATATCAAAGAAGTTCAAGATTTCACTGCGGCATCGGAGGAAGCCGTTGAGGAATTCAGAATAAAATACCTGGGGAAAAAAGGAATACTGAATCACTTTTTCAGTGAATTCAAACAGGTTCCGAATGATCAGAAAAAGGAATTCGGGAAGACTATCAATGAATTAAAGGTCCTGGCCTCGGAAAAGGTCAGTACCCTCAAGGCTTCCCTGGAAGAGAAGGTAGGTCATAAATCCATCTATGGCGATTTGACCCGCCCCGGAGAGCCCCTGGAACTGGGCTCCAGGCATCCGATTTCCATCGTAAAGAACCAGATCATCGATATCTTCAGCAGGATCGGATTTAACGTTTCAGAAGGGCCTGAGATCGAGGACGACTGGCATAATTTTACTGCCCTGAACCTGCCGGAACACCACCCGGCAAGGGATATGCAGGATACGTTTTTCATCCAGACCAATCCGGATCTACTGCTGCGTACCCATACCTCATCGGTACAGGTACGTTATATGGAAACTCACAAACCTCCGATCCGGACCATATCTCCCGGCAGAGTATACCGGAATGAGGCCATTTCGGCACGTTCCCATTGTTTCTTCCACCAGGTGGAAGGACTTTATATAGACAAGGATGTTTCTTTTGCAGACCTCAAACAGACTCTGCAGTTCTTCACTACAGAGCTTTTCGGGAAGTCGAAGATCCGTCTGAGACCGTCATATTTCCCATTCACCGAACCGAGTGCAGAGGTTGATGTATACTGGGGGCTGGAATCTGAGACGGATTACCGTATGACCAAGGGCACCGGATGGCTTGAGATAATGGGCTGCGGCATGGTAGATCCCAATGTCCTCGACAATTGCGGGATAGACTCCAAGGAATATTCCGGCTTCGCTTTTGGAATGGGTATAGACAGGATCGCACTCCTCCTCCACCAGATCTCAGACATCCGCCTCCTCAGCGAGAACGACTTGCGTTTCCTGGAACAGTTCAAAAGCGCTTTTTGAACCTTACCTGAGTGGAAACCCCTTGGCGGCCCACCAGGGGTGGATCTCTATGACCAGGCGACCCGACTTTACCATGGGATCCAGATTGGCCAGGCTGTCAGCCATTTCCAGGGTAGGCGTATTGTAGATCGTAATCCCTCTGATATCCCCATCGTCCCCGAAAGGCCCTGATATATCGGCATATCCCAAATCGTACATCCTGCCTAGGTGTTCCAGGTGAAGGGTCTGCAGACTGTCTGCCTCTGCCTTGCCTTGCGATCTGTTCGGACCTCTTTTCAGGAAGGCTATAAAATACTGCTGCATGAGGACAGTATCGGCGGTCTTAGTGTCTACATAATCAAACACCTGGAATCCCTTTTCAACGAGTTCCTGTTTTAATTGGGCACTGGACTTTTGAAGTTCTTCTGTTGGGGCGGGCAAAGTAATATCCGCAGTTTTCTGCTCCCCACAGGACCCTGCCAGGACTAGAAGTGAGAACAGACAATAGAGGTTCAGGTATTTTTCCATGTGGAATACGGGTTTTTGCTGAGCTGGGAATTGTAGTATCTGGGATCCCCTGTTACTTCCTCCCCAAGCCAGTCGGGTTTTACAATGATTTCATCTACTTCCTGCATTTCGATCTCGGCGATGACCAGGCCTTCATTGGCCCCTCCAAACTCATCCACCTCTATCAGGTGTGAATCACTCCTCACAAAGTATCTCACCTTGCGAATCACTCCCGGTTCACAGATCTCCAGCAGAGCCCTGGCCTCGGTGGCCGGAATCTCGCGTTCCCATTCAAATCGGGTGATCCCTTCATTATCTGTCCTCCCTTTCACCGTCATAAATCCCTGCTCCCCACTGAGGCGGACCCTGACAGTACGATCGGGATGGGTATTGAGGAAACCCTGTACGATCTCCTCTTTTTTTATGGCTTCCTCACGATACGCACGGGATCTTACCAGGTATTTACGTTCAATCTCAAGCATGGGCAAGGTCTTTTATGGTATCTGAGACGATTCTGTTCAGTGAAATTTCATTATTGGCGAGCCAGATCATGGCCGTAGCGATATCCTCGGCCCTGATAGATTTATATTTGCGCAAAGGTCCTACCAGTAAGACATCCAGCACGGAAAAGAGTTTCCTGGCCATCCATTCCCCGGGCCGGCTCTCCTCCCGGGGGCCCTGTATCAGGGCGGGTTGGAGGATATAGGTACGACTTATCCCTTTCCCCATTACAGCTTCCTCCATCTCACCCTTGACCCGATTGTAAAAGATCCCGCTTCCCGGATCTGCGCCCAGGGCAGAAATTACGAGGAAAGTATCAATTCCGTTCTCTTTGCTCAGCTTGGCAGCTTCCAAAGGGATCCCATAATCGATCGCCTTGTATTTCTCTTTCTCCGGGGTTTTAGCCTTGGTAGTGCCAATACAGCAATAGACCTCATCTCCCATAAAATGCGGTTTAAAATCTGAAAGGGACAGAAGATCGCCCAGGTGTACCTCCAATTTTGGATGATCTTTCTGAAGGGGGGATCGCGAAAAGACTTTTACACATCCGTACCTTGGATCCTCCAGGAGTTTATCCAGTAGAATACCGCCGGTCAGTCCGGTAGCTCCCAGGATGATGGCGGTTTTCAACGGCTGGTCCATAAAACTAAGATATGACTTAAATTTGTTTATGCCCTTCGATTTCCCCATCAGGAAAATAATCCATGTAGATATGGATGCCTTCTATGCTTCCGTTGAACAGCTCGACAATCCGGAATTAAAAGGAAAGCCCGTAGCCGTCGGGGGAGGGGCCAAAAGAGGGGTAGTTGCAGCGGCGAGCTACGAGGCGAGGAAATTCGGGGTGCGGAGCGCCATGAGTGGCGTACTTGCATCGAAACTTTGCCCTGATCTGGTATTCGTAAAGCCGAGATTCGACCGCTACAAGGAGATCTCTTTGCAGATCCGTTCTATTTTCTTCGATTACACGGATAAAGTGGAACCCCTCTCCCTGGACGAAGCCTACCTCGACGTGACCAGTAACAAGAAAGGCAATCCCTCTGCCACTTTGATCGCAAGGGAGATCCGGGACCGTATTTTCAGGGAAGTAAGGCTCACCGCATCTGCCGGTATTTCCATCAATAAATTTATCGCCAAGGTAGCCAGTGATATCAATAAACCGAATGGGCAGAAGACCATAAACCCCGAAGATGTCCTTTCATTTCTCGAAGCACTTGATATCCGTAAGTTCTACGGCGTAGGTAAGGTAACGGCAGAGAAAATGTACCACCAGGGCATCTTCACGGGAAAGGACCTGAAGGACAAGACCCCCGAGTTTTTGGAGGAACATTTCGGGAAGAGTGGTGTTCATTATTACGAGGTCGTGAGGGGCATCCACCGGAGTGAGGTGAAGTCGCACCGAACCCCAAAATCCCTGGGCGCAGAACGGACGTTCAGCGAAAACCTCAGCAGCGAAGTATTTATGAAGGACCGCCTGGAGCATATTGCGGAAGAACTGGCAAGGAGGGTAGCAAAGGCAGGTACGTCTGCCAGGACGGTCACCCTGAAGATCAAATACAGTGATTTCACCCTGCAGACCCGGAGCAGGACCCTGCCATACTACATCAGTGCCAAAGACCTGATTCTCGACACGGCCATAGACCTTCTCTACCAGCAGCCCTTAGAGAATTCGGTGAGACTATTGGGAATATCCCTTTCCAATCTCAATGGGAAGGACGCCTCCCCCACCGAAGAAAAAAGCGTTTCTGTACAACTCAGATTTGAATTGTAAGCTCTTTAGAAATTACATGAATCTATTTCCGTGACCCTGAGGGTATTGACCATCCCTTTCGCTTTGATGGGCATAGCCGCCAGGCTTATCAGCATATCCCCCGCCTCCAGGAAACCCTTTTGACAGGCGATGCGGTTTACGTCCTCAATGGTCTCGTCCGTGGAGACGAACTTGTCGTAATAGAAGGCCTTCACACCCCAAAGGAGGTTCAGCTGAGTCAAAATTCTTTTGTTGGAAGTAAAGACCAGAATATGAGCGCTCGGTCTCCAGGCCGAGATCTGGAAGGCGGTATACCCACTATTGGTCAGGGTGGAGATCGCCTTGGCTTTTATCTCATTGGCCATGGTAGCGGCGTGAAAACACACAGCTTTTGTGATATACCTCTTGGTCCTGATATGAGGGGGCTCCTGAGGCACTTTGATGAGTTCTGATCCTTCCACACTGCTGAGGATACTCGACATTTTTTCGATCACCTGAACGGGATAATTCCCCACAGATGTCTCCCCCGAGAGCATTACCGCGTCGGCCCCGTCCATGACTGAATTAGCCACATCGTTAACCTCTGCCCGGGTGGGCGTAAGGCTTGTGATCATGGTCTCCATCATCTGTGTGGCGATGATCACGGGAATCCTCGCCCGCTTTGCCCTGAGAACCAAGGTCTTCTGTATGAGCGGAACTTCCTGGGCGGGAACTTCCACCCCCAGGTCGCCCCGGGCCACCATGAGTCCGTCGCAATAGGAAACGATCTTATCAATATTTTCTACCGCCTCCGGTTTCTCTATCTTGGCCACGATAGGGATCTTGTGTTCGGAGTGTTCTTCGATCAGGTTTTGAAGGTCGATGAGATCCTGGCTATAGCGGACGAAACTCAAAGCAATCCAGTCGACTTTCTGAGAAATAGCGAAAATGGCATCCTTGATGTCTTTCTTGGTCAGGGCAGGGAGAGAGATATTCGTATTGGGCAGGTTCACCCCTTTTTTGGACTTCAGAGGTCCACCTTGTATCACTTTAGCCTGCACCTCATCCTTTTTGTTGGTCGCCACGACCTCGAAGATGAGTTTCCCGTCATCGAGCAGGATACGCTCACCCGGGTTCACGTCCCTGGGAAATTCAGCGTAATTCATATAGACCGTTTCGGAATTGCCTTCAAACGGCTTCCCGGTCTTAAAGGTAATCTCATCTCCGGGGGCTACTACCACTTCACCGGCCATCACCCCTACCCGGAGTTTAGGCCCCTGAAGATCGGCCAGGATGGCGGTGTAAATCCCCATTTCCTCGTTCAGCTCGCGTATAATTTCGATACGCGTCTTTACATCGTCGTAATCGGCATGAGAGAAGTTGATGCGAAAGACATCGACCCCCGCCTCTATCATCTTCCTCAGGGTATCCTTATCACTGCAGGCCGGGCCCAGGGTAGCAACTATCTTTGTCTTCTTTTTACTCGGCATTCTTAAAAAATTAAGTTGGTCTTCGACTTGAGATTCACTGTTTCAATGACATAGGCCGTTATGACACCGGGTATGGATTTGATCCTGGAGATCACTTCCGAATTCAATACGTCTTCTTCAGTTTTCAACAGAAAATTGGCTCCTTTATGCTCGGGAACCAGAGCATTGTTGGTAAATGATGGCTCTTCCGGAAAAAGATCTCCCGAAGGACCCCTTTGTTCCGTAATACAGGAGTTGGTCAACAGAGACCAGCTTCTGTCGTATAATTCATCCTTCCATTCGAAATAGGGATAAAAGATATTCGAAGAAAAGGAAAGATCCGAAACAGCCCTGCGGAGTCGGAGTTTCAGGATCTTATTCAGGGAGTACACCAGGGTAAAATCCTCAAGGCTGGTGTGAATCCCTGCCAGCGCAAAATCCTCTTCATAAAAATCTTCCAGTATTCGCATGCTCGACCCCATAAAAGCCTAAGATGTAAATATATAATTTATAACGTTACTCACCTAGTCCGACGCCCGTGAAATAATGGCGCAAACGATTTAGTTCACTTAATGATCAGGATTTCTCAATTTTGTGCTGCAGGGCAAAAAAAGCTCTTTTAGACGCTTTCTCCTCTGCTTTTTTCTTGGAAGTAGCTCTGGCTTTGGATACCTGTTTGCCATTGATGAACAATCTGACGCCAAAATGCTTTAAGAGGTCCTTCCCATCATCTTCGTACACCTCGTATTTGAATTCCTTTTTTTGCTTCTGACACCATTCGATCAGCAGGCTTTTGTAGCTGATCACTTTGCCTTCCAGCTGTTCGATATCCACATAAGGTTCAATGACTCGTTCACGAATAAATTTTTCGCAATATTTATACCCCCGGTCGAGATAGATAGCCCCTATCAAGGCCTCGAAGACATTGCCGTGGATGTTGTCGCCAAAATGCGATTTAGGGATCTTGGTCTCGACAAACCTAATGAGGTCCAGGTCCTTCCCCAACTCATTGAGATGCTTCCTGCTCACGATCTTCGAACGCATCTTGGTGAGGTACCCCTCATCCCCTCCCGGAACCTCGTTGTAGAGATGTCTGGAAATAATGGTTCCGAGCATTGCGTCCCCCAGAAATTCGAGTCGCTCGTAATTCATGGGGTTCCCTTTCTTGTCTTTCAGGTTGACCGATCGGTGCAGAAATGCCCTTCTGTAGATGCTGACATCCTTAGGTTTAAATCCCAGGACTTTTGATATGCTTAAAAAAAAATCCCCATCCTTTTTTGAATGGGAATTAAAGATATTTGAAGGGAAATTCATCCTGCGTCTAGCTTATTTTTTTAAAGATCACACAGGCGTTATGGCCCCCGAAACCAAAGGTATTACTCATAGCCACCCTGACATCCCTGGGCTGGGCCTTGTTGAGGGTCAGGTTGAGTTTGGGATCTATATTCTCATCTACTGTTGAGTGATTGATCGTGGGGGGTACCAGGTTGTGTTTCATGGCTAAGATGGAAGCAATAGCCTCGATGGCTCCTGCCGCACCCAGTAAATGTCCGGTCATGGACTTGGTGGAATTGATGTTGATTTTTGGGGCGTGCTCGCCAAAGACCTGAGAGATCGCTTTTAATTCGGCAACATCTCCCAAAGGAGTGGACGTGCCATGGGTGTTGATCGCGTCGATCTCTTCCGGTTTCATCCCTGCATCCCTAAGGCAATTTTCCATCACGCGCACCACGCCGATCCCATCAGGATGGGGAGCTGTCATGTGATAGGCATCACTGGACATCCCTCCGCCGACCAACTCTGCATAGATCTTCGCCCCCCTGGCTTTGGCGTGTTCATATTCCTCGAGTATCAGGGCACCGGCACCTTCCCCGAGTACAAATCCGTCCCGTGTTACATCAAAAGGCCTGGAGGCTGTTTCCGGGCTGTCATTTCTGGTAGACAGGGCATGCATGGCATTAAAACCACCCATCCCAGCCATGGTTACGGCTGCTTCGCTACCTCCGGTGACAATTACGTCACAATAGCCCAGCCTGATGTAATTCAAGGCGTCGATCATTGCATTGGCCGAGGAGGCACAGGCGGAGACCGTTGTATAATTAGGCCCCATAAAACCGTGCTTGATCGAAATATTCCCCGGGGCAATATCCGCGATCATCTTGGGTATAAAGAAGGGGTTGAACCTCGGGGTTCCGTCTCCCTTTGCAAAGTCCATCACTTCATTCTGGAAGGTCTCAAGACCACCGATCCCGGCACCCCAGATCACCCCAACCCTGAATTTATCAAGAGCATTGAGATCGAGACCTGCATCGGCGATTGCCTCATCAGAAGAGATCAGGGCATACTGGGTGAACCTATCCAGTTTGCGCGCTTCTTTCCTGTCGAAGTAATTCTGTGGATCGTAGTTCTTGATCTCACAGGCAAATTTAGTTTTGAATTTTTCGGTGTCGTAGTACGTGATGGGAGCAGAACCGCTTTTCCCTGATTTAAGTCCTTCCCAGTATTCCTCGAGGGTATTCCCGATGGGTGTAAGGGCACCTAATCCGGTAACAACTACTCGTTTTAACTCCATAGAATCAATTTTTGTATCAGATGTACCTATGCCAAGCGAAAATTAAAAAAAATATCCATGCAGCGTGGAAACCACATGGATAAATTACAACATGTTATGTATAAAATTCCTTATTTGGCCTCTTCAATATAGCTTATTGCCTGGCCGACGGTTGCGATATTTTCTGCCTGGTCATCCGGGATCTGGATGTCAAATTCTTTTTCGAATTCCATGATCAGTTCAACAGTATCCAATGAATCTGCCCCGAGATCGTTGGTGAAGCTAGCTTCTGCCACAACTTCGTTTTCATCAACCCCTAACTTATCAACGATAATTGCCTTTACTCTTGATGCAATGTCTGACATAATTTTTTTGGTTTTAATTTTTAATTGATGGCAAAAATAAAAAACTTTGGTGGAAATTCACCACCGGATGCCATTTTGTAGGGTAATTTAAGAAATTTAATCGCAAGAATATTACTTTAGCACCATAAAATTAAGGGGAAAGTCGGGCTGCTGATCGCGGTCGATCGCTATTCTTCCCATCCGTACAACATGCTGCTGACCTCCCCGGGAATAGAGCCCGCTTCTTTACTCAGAAATCAACGATGAAACACATTGTCCTTTTCGCCTCAGGTTCCGGAACCAATGTTGAGAACATTGCGCGATATTTTGAAGGACACCCCGAAATAAAGATCTCCTGCGTCCTGACAGACAGGAAAGACGCCTACGTCCTCGAGCGGTGCAATACCCTGGGAATTCCAGGCTTTTACTTTAACCGCCACAGTTTCAAAGGAGGCGGACATGTCCTTAAACTCCTGAAGTCCATTCAGCCGGACCTCATTGTCCTGGCCGGATTTCTGCGCCTCATTCCCGCGGAGATGGTGCAGGCTTTCCCTAAAAAGATCATCAATATTCATCCGGCCCTACTTCCAAAATACGGGGGGAAGGGTATGTACGGACATCATGTCCACGAGGCCGTCAAAGCCAAAGGAGAAAAAGAATCAGGGATCACCATCCACTATGTCAATGAACGATATGACGAAGGGGCCATTATTACACAGGAAAAGACTAGGCTGGAACCCGGAGATTCCGCAGAAGAGATCGGCAGGAAAGTGCAGCTCCTGGAGCACAGGCACTTCCCTCTTGTCATTGAAGACCTCCTAACCCGCAACTGATGGCTGCCAAGAACAAATTCTATGTGGTCTGGAAAGGTAAAGCCCCCGGAATTTACGGGAGCTGGGAAGAATGCAAAGAGCAGATCTCGGGAATCAAAGGCGCTCAGTACATGGGTTTTCCTTCGAGAAAAGATGCTGAAGAGGCTTACAACAGTTCTTACGCAGCCTACAAGGGGCAAAAAAAGAAGAAACCCGGACTTTCAGGTGAGGAATTGATGAAGATCGGGGATCCCAACCCTCATTCCATTGCTGTAGATGCGGCCTCAAGCGGAAATCCGGGAAAGATGGAGTACCAGGGAGTAGACACTAAAACTGGCAAGCGATTATTCAAACAGGGGCCTTTTCCGGAGGGCACCAACAATATCGGGGAATTTCTGGCGATCGTACACGGTCTCGCCTTCCTGAAAGAAAGGCGTTCAGACCGCGTCCTCTATTCGGATTCACGTACGGCCATCAGCTGGGTACGGAAAAAGCGATGCAACACCAAGCTACAGCCCAATGCCCGCAACCGGGAATTGTTCGACCTGATCACGAGGGCCGAAAAATGGTTAGAGAAGAATTCGTACACTACGCCTATCGTGAAATGGGAAACTGTCGCATGGGGTGAGATTCCGGCTGATTTTGGTCGGAAGTAAACAGCTAATGATTTCCTGAAAACCGACTGAGCGAAGGCAATTACAAAAGCGTATATTTGCATCGAATTTGAACAGCGAGTATGGGCAAGCTTTTGATCCTGGGTACAGTAGCATTCGATGCCATAGAAACCCCTTTTGGAAAAACAGACAAGATCCTGGGAGGTGCAGCAACGTTTATAGGTCTCGCGGCCTCACAATTCAGGGCTGAATCGGCCATCGTATCGGTCATAGGCGGTGATTTTCCCAGGGAGTACCTCGACCTTTTAAAGAATAAGGGGATAGATGTTTCCGGAATTGAGATCATCGAGAAAGGGAAGACCTTTTTCTGGAGTGGGAAATACAACAATGACCTCAACAGCAGGGAAACCCTGGCCACTGAACTGAATGTACTCGCAGATTTCGAACCGGTGATACCTGATCATTTCAGGGATGCAGATGTACTCATGCTGGGGAACCTTCATCCTTCGGTACAATTGAAAGCCCTGGAACAAATGAGGGAAGAACCTAAGATCACGGTGCTGGATACCATGAATTTCTGGATGAACCATACCTTTCCCGAGCTGAAGAAGGTGATCAGCAGGACGGATGTGATCACGATCAATGACAGTGAAGCCAGGCAACTTTCTAATGAGTATTCCCTGGTAAAAGCTGCTCAGAAGATCCACCGCATGGGGCCGAAATACGTAGTGATCAAGAAAGGTGAGAATGGGGCCTTACTGTTCCATAACGGGGAGGTGTTCTTTGCACCTGCACTACCGCTCGAAGAGGTTTTCGATCCTACAGGGGCCGGAGATTCTTTTGCGGGAGGCTTTGTGGGCTACCTGGCCGAGACGGAAAACGTGTCATTTAACAACCTCAGGAATGCGGTGATCCACGGGTCGAATCTCGCTTCCTTCTGTGTGGAAAAGTTCGGTACAGAACGGATGCAAAACCTTACCAAGGAGGAGGTTGAACGAAGGCTGGAGCAATTTAAGCAATTGACACAATTCGATATTGAGTTGAGATAATGCCCTGCAGATTCAGGGCTTTTTTTATTGAAATAGAATATGAGCGACGCCATTAAACACGAATGCGGGATTTCGCTGATCCGATTGTTAAAACCCCTGGATTACTACAAAGAGAAGTACGGCTCTGCCTTTTATGGGGTGAACAAGATGTATCTCATGATGGAAAAGCAGCACAACAGGGGCCAGGACGGCGCCGGTTTTGCCAGCATCAAATTGGATGTCGAGCCGGGACAGCGCTATATGAGCAGGGTAAGATCCGTACAGGCCCAGCCCATTCAGGACATCTTTGCACAGATCACAGATCGCATCAACCGCGCTTTTGAAGAGCACCCAGAATACATCGATGACGCAGAAGCCCAAAAGAAGCATATTCCCTACATAGGAGAAGTACTGCTGGGGCATGTTCGCTATGGTACTTTCGGCAAGAACAGCATCGAGAACGTGCACCCATTCCTTCGTCAGAACAACTGGATGCACAGAAACCTGATCGTTGCCGGGAATTTCAACATGACCAACGTAACGGAGTTATTCGACAATCTCGTGCAGCTGGGCCAGCATCCAAAGGAAATGGCAGACACGGTGACGGTTATGGAAAAGATCGGACATT
This sequence comes from Muriicola marianensis, assembly GCF_014638095.1. Taxonomy (GTDB): domain Bacteria; phylum Bacteroidota; class Bacteroidia; order Flavobacteriales; family Flavobacteriaceae; genus Muriicola; species Muriicola marianensis. The sequence goes on along the minus strand of NZ_BMFH01000001.1, from coordinate 1,941,439 downwards.
TCCTGGACGATGCCGTGGCCAAACTCTACAAACAGATCAAAAAGGAGGGATACAATAAAATGGAGGCCTCTCCCCTGATCGCTGAGCGTCTCAACCTGGCCAAGATCCTCAAAAAAGCTTCAAAAAACTGGGACGGTGGGTATGCGATGGCCGGACTCCTTGGACACGGTGACGCTTTTGTTCTTCGCGATCCTTCGGGTATACGCCCGGCCTATTATTACCAGGATGAAGAGGTGGTTGTGGTCGCTTCTGAACGGGCTGCTATCCAGACGGTTTTCAATGTGAAATACGCTGCGGTAGAGGAGTTGGATCCTGCCCATGCCATCATCATCAAAAAGAACGGTACGGTGAAGGTGAAGAAGATCATGGAACCCCTGGAGAGAAAGGCGTGTTCCTTTGAACGCATCTACTTCTCCAGAGGAAGTGACCTTGAGATCTACCAGGAGAGAAAGGAACTCGGCAGGTTGATCTTTCCCAAGATCCTGGAATCTATAGATCACGATATCAGAAACACGGTATTTTCCTATATCCCTAATACGGCAGAAACCTCCTTCCTGGGCATGGTAAGGGAAGCCCAGAACTACCTCAATAAAAAGAAGGAAGAACTGATCCTTGAAAAAGGGTCGGGTATCACCCGGGACGAGCTGCACGAGATCCTCGAGATCAGGCCGCGAATTGAGAAGGTGGCCATAAAGGACGCCAAGTTGAGGACATTCATTACCCAGGACAGCAGCAGGGATGACCTGGTGGCACACGTATACGATATCACATATGGCTCGGTAAGTGAAAGTGATAACCTGGTGATCATCGATGACAGTATTGTAAGGGGTACAACTTTGAAGAACAGCATACTGGGTATACTGGACAGGTTATCTCCTAAGAAGATCATTGTAGTCTCCTCAGCGCCACAAATTCGTTATCCCGATTGTTATGGAATAGACATGGCTAAACTGGAAGATTTCATCGCCTTTAAGGCCGCTCTCGAATTGCACCGGGAAAACAAGAGCCTTTCTGTTGTGGAGGACATCTACAATAAGTGCAAGGAGCAACTAAACAAGGATGAAAGCCAGATCATCAATTACGTGAAGGAATTCTACGCCCCGTTCAGCGCAGATCAGATCTCAGAAAAAATTGGCCAACTCCTGTGCCCTGAAGGCATTAAGGCCGAGGTGGAGATCATCTACCAATCTATAGAAAACCTGCATCAGGCTTGCCCAAAGAATTTAGGCGACTGGTATTTTACCGGAGACTATCCCACACCAGGCGGGAACAAGGTGGTGAACAAAGCCTTTATCAACTTTTATGAAGGCAAGAATGAACGCGCCTATTAGACCGAAAAATACCTGATTTCTTAAAATTTGTGCATTTCATCGATATTTTGTGCATTTCATCGCCTTTATCGTCAATGCGGAGTAATCAAAGTTACATTTAGGCTTGCCATAGCATAAGTAGGTTAAGTTCATGGTAAGATTTGGGGCAAAAAAGGTGGAGACTTCTCCACCTTTTTTATTTTTCGTCCGGTCACAGCCCAAAGGAGACCGTATTTGTAGTCCGTTTCTTCAACCTGCGACCCCCAGTTGTCTACAAACGGCATTTCATCCGATTAAAGGGAATTTTGTCCAAAACCTTTTTCAGCCGCTCCGCCTTGCTTTACATTTGGAGGACCATAGCATAAGTAGGTTAAGTTCATGGTAAGATTTGGGGAAAAAAGGCAGGAAACATCCTGCCTTTTTTATTTCTGATAATCAGAATTTTATCATTTTTTTCGAGGTGTCGGGTTTTTTCCTCTTCCGCCAATCCGCCTTCTTTGTCCAAAAATTCCTTGATTTTTTTTGTTATTTCTCACAATACCAGTAATTTAGTACTGCCATAGCATAAGTAGGTTAAGTTTATGGTAAGATTTGGGACGAAAAGGGTGGAGGCTTCTCTGCCCTTTTCTATTGATACTCACCCCTATAGATAAAAAAACCGCAACCTTTGGGGTTGCGGTTTTTTATTGCACTTTAAGATCTGCTCTGTTACTTGTGTGCCTTGTAATGCTCGGCCACCTTGTTCCAATTGATCACATTGAAGAAAGAACTGATATAATCCGGCCTCCTGTTCTGGTAATTCAGATAATAGGCGTGTTCCCAAACATCCAGGCCCAGGATTGGATATCCGCCGCATCCCGTGTTGGGCATCAATGGATTGTCCTGGTTGGGGGTTGCACAGATCTCAACTTTTCCTCCTTTGTGGACACAAAGCCAGGCCCACCCGGATCCGAACTGTCCGGCGGCTGCGGCACTGAATTTATCCTTGAATCCTTCAAAGGATCCGAAGGCCTTATCAATGGCAGAGGCCAATTCCCCTGAGGGATTTCCTCCTGCATTTGGGCCCATGATCTCCCAGAACAGACAGTGGTTGAAATAACCTCCTCCATTGTTCCGCACGGCAGAGTTCTTCATATCCAGTCCTTTGAGGATCTCCTCGATGCCTTTTCCTGCAAGTGGCGTGCCTTCAATAGCTGCATTAAGTTTTGAAGTGTATCCATTGTGGTGCTTGGTATGGTGAATCTCCATGGTCCTCGCATCGATATTGGGTTCCAATGCGTCGTATGCATAGGGTAATTTTGGTAGTTCAAATGCCATGTTCGTATAGTTAATTGTTATTATTCAGTGAGCTTCAAATGTAGGGATTTTAACAATTATATTCCCCTAATTATATGTTAAGAACTCTCTGCGATTGCTTATTTTGCAGGGTAAAACAAAGACTCTGCACTCCTATCAGATTTATGACGCATCTGCCGGTTCAGGCAAGACCTTTTCCCTGGTCAAGGAATACCTCAAACTGATCCTGACCGAGGACAGCAGGCAGGAATTCAGAAGAATACTGGCGATCACCTTCACCAACAAGGCCGTCAATGAAATGAAGCAGCGTATTCTGAAAAGTCTGGCGCTCTTCGCTTCGGATCCAGAGGAAGCAGGTAAAGATGACCTTTTCCTGCAGATAGCAAAAGAGCTCAACCTCAGCAAGGACAGATTAAGGGCCAGATCCGGCGAGGTCTTGAAGGAAATACTTCACAATTATGCCTTTTTCGACATCTCCACCATAGATAAGTTCAACCACCGTATCATCAAGACCTTTGCAAGAGATCTGAAGATCCCCCAGAATTTTGAAGTGGTCATGGACCAGGACCTGCTGCTGAGCGAAAGCATAGACCGCATGCTGGGAAATGCACAGGCGGGAAACAGGCTGACAAACCTCATCATCGATTTTGCCCTCGAAAAGATAGACGACAGCAAGAGCTGGGATGTGAGCTATGACCTCCAAAAGATTGGTTCCATGCTCTTCGATGAAAACCATCTTCCATTCCTGGAATCCCTTAAGGGAAAGGAGGTTGACGCGTTTCTCGACCTGCAGAATACCTTGAGGAGGGTGATCAGCACTCTCATCGGTGACCTGAAGGATATAGGTGCGGAGGCTCTGAACCTTATATCCACCGCCGGACTGGATGCAAAAGACTTTAAATCGGGATATTTCCCGGCGTTTATGAAGAAACTGCAGGCGGATCCGGCAGGGGCGGATTTCACTGCCGGATGGAAGCAGAAATTCGGGGAAGAACCGTTATACAAAACGAGCCTCAAGGGGGAGACAAAGGCTGTTATAGACGGCCTTATGCCCAGCTTCATCAACCTTTGGACCTCCCTCAGGACCAAACACAACCGATTGCTCTACCTGAAGAATGTCTACAATAATCTGGTACCCCTCACCCTTCTCAATGCACTGCAAAAAGAGATTAATACCCTGCTCGAGGAAAGGGAACAGATACATATATCGGCTTTCAACACCCTGATCTCCGAACAGATCCGCGATCAACCTGCTCCCTTTATTTACGAACGTCTAGGAGAGAAGTACAGGCATTATTTTATCGATGAATTCCAGGACACCTCCCTCCTGCAATGGAATAACCTCGTGCCCCTGATTTCACATGCTCTGCTGAGTGAGGATCTGCAAGGTAAAAGAGGCAGTCTGTTTTTAGTAGGGGACGCCAAACAGGCTATCTACCGGTGGAGAGGAGGCCGATCCGAACTCTTCCTCAATTTGATACACGATGAGGACCCCCTTTTCGGCATACGTCCCATGACCACACAGCTCCAGAGAAATTACAGGAGTTATGAGGAGGTGGTAAATTTTAATAACCGGTTCTTCACTTCGGCAGTTGACGGCCTGAAAAACGAGCTTTACCGACAGCTGTTCCTCGAGGGTAATAAACAGGAGCACACTGCCTCAAAAGGCGGACTCGTCAGTCTGAGGTTCCTGGAAGAAAACACTTCAGAGAGGGAATCAGACTATTGTAATGAAGCGCTTGGGGTCATAGTCGAACTTAAAGACAGGAATGTGCCATACGGCGATATTTGTATTCTGGTAAGATCGAACCAGCAGGGAGTTAAGCTCGCCAGGCATCTCATGGAAAACAAAATACCCGTTATTTCCTCCGATGCCCTCTTGCTTGAGAGCGACCCCGGGGTTAGGTTCCTCATCAACCTGATGAAACACACTGCCCAGCCCACGGATCTCAATATTCAGTACGATATTCTCTTTTATCTGAGCAGGGATGAAGAAAGACATCGTTTCATCTCCGAGAGCCTCGAAGACCTGTCTGGTTTCCTGAAGAGGAAATACCATTTTGAAATGGAGATCTTTACACAAAGGACCCCGTATGATGCCCTGGAATACGCTATTGATCGATTTCAACTGGTCCGGGAATCCCACGCCTTTACCAGTGCCCTCCTGGATGAGGTCCTCGAATTTGAATCACACATGGATTGTGGGATACAATCCTTCCTGGACCACTGGGAAAAGAACAAGGGGAAGTGGAGTATCCCGGCCCCGGAGCAAACAGAGGCAGTCATGTTGATGACCATACACAAATCCAAGGGTCTTGAATTTCCATTTGTCATCTTCCCCTTCGCAAACGCCAGGATTTACGATGACAGGGGAACCAGGTTATGGGCAACATCAACAGATGAGGCTGTAGAGGGTTTTGACCATCTCCTGCTGACCAAAAAAAAGGAGATGGCAGATTACAACCACGCCTCCCTGGCAATCTATGAGGAAGAAGAGCACAAACAGGAACTCGATGCATTCAACGTGCTGTACGTTGCCCTTACGAGAGGGATTCAGGGAGTGTATGTGATCTCGGAAATGGACCTGGATAAAAATGGAGATCCGAAACCCTCTACGTACTCCGGGCTTTTCATTAATTTCCTGCAGAGCGAAGGTCTGTGGGACAGGAACAGGAGGAGGTATGACTTCGGGCAACTGGGTGAGGTGGTCTCCAGAGCTGCATCCGGCCTGCACCAGGAGTCGATTTCTTATACCTACTCCGCCAAGTACGAAGGGCATCTGGAGATCAGCACCCGTGCCGGGGAACTCTGGGGAACTTCCCGTGCCCTGGCTTTATCCAGAGGTAATGTTTTCCATTTCGGGATGAGCACCATTGAGGTTGCCGGGGATATCCCTGGAAGCATTGAGGAATTGGTCTCAGGCGGAGCTATTTCCGTAAAAGAGCAGGAGATTTACTCTGAACTTTTCAAAGGAGTCGTTGAGCATCCCTTGCTGGCTCCCTTTTTTGAGGAAGGCCCTATAATTAGGAATGAACAGGCGATAATTGCAGAAAATGGGGTAATTTTGCGACCCGACAGGATGGTTTTCGACGGACGGAAGGTCTCGGTACTCGATTACAAGACAGGAAGCGAAAGCCCGGACCATATCGCACAATTGAACTCCTACGCAGAAGTGCTGGGTTCCATGGGATACACCGTAGAGAACAGGGTCCTGATCTATATAGGTGAACAAATCAAACCCGTATTCATATAATTATGTATAGCAGTATTAAGAAATATCTACAGGACGAACTGGATTCGATACAGGAAGCAGGCCTTTATAAAAAGGAACGTATCATAACTTCTCCTCAGGGAGCTGTGATCAAGATCTCCACAGGACAGGAAGTGATCAACTTCTGCTCTAACAACTATTTAGGACTGTCTTCACACCCCGAGGTTATCCAGGCAGCTAAGGACACCCTGGATTCTCACGGATTTGGGATGTCATCAGTCAGGTTTATTTGCGGTACCCAGGACATTCACAAGGAACTGGAAGAGAAGATCGCCAAATTTTACGGAACAGAGGATACCATATTATACGCAGCTGCTTTTGACGCCAATGGCGGCGTCTTCGAGCCTTTGTTGTCAGCAGAGGATGCCATCATCTCCGATTCCCTGAATCACGCTTCGATCATTGACGGAGTGAGATTGTGCAAGGCCAAGCGGTACCGGTATGCTAACAATGATATGAAGGATCTGGAAGCCCAGCTGAAGCAGGCAAATGCGGATGGGGCCCGGTTTAAGATCATCGTGACAGACGGAGTATTTTCAATGGACGGGCTTCTTGCTCCCCTGGATAAGATCTGTGATCTGGCAGATGCCTATGACGCCATGGTGATGATAGACGAATGCCACGCTGCAGGTTTCATCGGTGAGACCGGAAGGGGTACGCTGGAAGAGAAAGGGGTCATGGATCGTATCGACATTATAACCGGAACTCTGGGGAAGGCCCTGGGTGGTGCCATGGGCGGTTATACTACCGGAAAGAAAGAGATCATTGAGATCCTGAGACAGCGATCCCGACCCTACCTATTCAGCAACTCCCTCGCACCCGCCATTGTCGGCGCTTCCATCAAGGTCTTCGACATGCTCGAGGGGAGCACAGAACTTCGCGATCGTCTGGAAAGCAATACCGCCTACTTTAAGAAAGGAATGAAGGAGGCAGGTTTTGATATCATAGATGGGGATTCAGCCATTGTGCCGGTTATGTTGTACGATGCCAAATTATCACAGAAAATGGCCGATATGTTGCTGGATGAAGGAATATATGTTATTGGATTCTTCTATCCCGTGGTTCCAAAGGGAAAAGCGAGGATCAGAGTACAGTTATCCGCAGCCCATACAAGAGCCCATTTAGACACCGCAATTAAGGCCTTTACAAAGGTGGGAAAAGAGCTAGAAATCCTCTAAAACCTTCCGTTTTCAGGGGGATACGAGAAAAAAAAAAGAAATTGATTTTGTTAATAATTTTTAACAACTTACATTTGCAGCTAATAAACACTTAAACTTAAAAATTTGAACATGAAACAGCTTAGCAGATTATTGGTTGTTGGCCTCTTTCTTATTGGGTTAAACAACGTTCAAGCGCAGGATGAGAATAATCCGTGGCAAGTTAGCTTTGGTGTAAACGCGATAGATGTTTATCCTACTAATGACCAGGACGCCGCTTACCCAACCGGTACTCTCTTCAGCGAGTACTTTAATGTTAACGATCACTGGAACATTTTGCCTTCTATCTCATATGTATCTGTATCCAAGTATGTTGGTGACGGATTTTCTGTAGGAGCAAGGGGTAGTCTGAACCGCATCTCTAAATTGGGAGACGTTTCAGCCGATGACCTTTCTCATTACGCTGTGGATGGAACAATAAAGTACAACGTATTAAAAGATAAGAAGATAATCCCCTTCGTGGAAATTGGAGGAGGTTATACCTGGGTTGATGAGATCGGATTCGGAACTGCCAACGCAGGTATCGGAGCCAGCTATATGTTCTCTGATAATATCGGCTTTACCGTACAAACTGGATATAAGCACGCTTTCGAAGATTACGGTGTAAAACACTTCCAGCACATGGCAGGTATCTCCATCCAATTCGGTGGAACTGATACCGACGGTGATGGTATCTATGACAAGGATGATGCTTGTCCTGAAGTTGCAGGTCTTGCTGCGTTCAACGGATGTCCTGATTCTGACGGTGACGGTATAGAAGATGGAAAAGACAGCTGTCCTAATGAAGCTGGTTCTAAGGAGCTTAACGGATGTCCTGACTCTGATGGTGACGGTATCGCTGACAAAGACGATGCTTGTCCAAACGAAGCTGGTCTTGCTGCTCTTGCCGGTTGTCCTGACGCCGACGGTGACGGTGTAGCTGACAAAGATGACGCTTGTCCAAGCGAAGCTGGTCCTGCTGAAAACAAAGGATGCCCATGGCCTGATACTGACGGAGACGGAGTTCTTGACAAAGATGATCAGTGCCCAGACGTTGCCGGTACAGTAGCTAACCAAGGTTGCCCAGAAGTAACTGAAGAGGTTCAGAAGCAATTGAATGACTACGCCAGAACTATCCTGTTCGACACTGGAAAAGCTTCTCTGAAAACAGAATCTGTATCTGTATTCGTAGACATCATCAAGATCCTGAACGAGTACCCAACTGCTAAGTTTACCGTTGAAGGTCACACTGATAGCGTTGGTAGCGAGAGATTGAACCAGGAACTGTCTGAGAAGAGAGCTAACTCTGTAAGAGACTTCCTGATCAATGAAGGAATCGCTGCAGACAGGCTGACCGCTGTTGGATACGGTGAGTCTAAGCCAATCGCCTCTAACAATACAAGAGCCGGAAGAACTCAAAACAGGCGAGTTGAGATCAACTTGATCAAGTAAAAAAGAGTTCAAAATTATATGAAAAGCTCCGCATCAGCGGAGCTTTTTTTATTTTTAGATATGCGAACATTTCTGGAAGAAACAGTAGCCCAGATCAGGGAACAGCACCGGGTAGATGAACAACTTGTTCTTGTGGTTCCCAGCAAACGGGCAGGTGTATTCCTGCTCCAATTATTCGCAAAGACAGCTACTAAATCCGAATTCGCCCCGACTCTATATACCATAGAGGAATTCGTATCTGTCCTGTCCGGTGTACGTTATGCGACCAATACCCAACTCATTTTTGAGCTTTTTGAAGTGTACAGCACCCTTCGCGGAAAAGAAGCCGAGAGTTTCCATGAGTTTTCCAGGTGGGGAGGAACCCTATTGCAGGACTTCAATGAAATTGACCGCTATCTCATTCCTCAGAAAAAGATTTTTTCTTATCTCAGCGCAATTCAGGAGACAGACCACTGGTACCTCAGGCCTGACAAAACCCCCATGATCAAAACCTATATCGAGTTCTGGAATTCTCTTGAATCGTTGTATAATGCGTTTTCAGAACATTTGCTGAAGATGAATGTGGGCTATCAGGGGCTTGTTTATCGCAAAGCGAGTGAGGCAGTAGAACAATACGCCCTGAATTCGGGGAAAACCCAGCATATCTTTATAGGTTTCAATGCCCTGAACGCGGCAGAACAGCTGATCTTGAAGACCCTCCTTTCCCATGAAAAAGCCGATATTTTCTGGGATATCGATCCGATTTTCCTTCAGGATAAAATTCACGATGCCGGGTACTTTATCAGAAACTATCTCAAGAAATGGAAATTTCTATCCGGCAAGCCTCTGAAAGGCGCTGTGGAAACCTATAAAACCCATAAAGAGATCAGGATCATTGGTGTGCCAAAAAGTGTTTCTCAGGCGAAGTACACAGGTTCCCTCCTCAACAGACTGGCCTTTGAAAAGAAGTCGTTTCAAAAAAATACTGCCGTAGTCCTCGGAGATGAAAACTTATTGAATCCCCTCCTCAATTCTATCCCTGCCTCTATCCCTCAGGTGAATATTACCATGGGGCTTCCTCTATCCCAGACTCCTGTGGCGAGTTTATTCAATGAGTTTATCTCTCTATATGTAAATTGGAAAGGTCAAGGATGGTATCACAGGGATCTCCTTTCTCTTCTTTCACACCCTTATGTAAAGAGGTTATTTAATGACCCCGATGAAACCCTGCACAGGCTTGGGGCCATGGTCAGGGATAGAAACTGGGTCTACCTGAAGCCCTCTCATTTGAAGGAGGTCAAATTTGGTGACGAGGCAATATTTTCCCTGCTTTTCTCAGAGGAATTTACCACTCCTTCAGCATTGCTGAAAGCATCTGAGGCGATGATCAAAGCCCTGATCCAAAGGTTTAAGGAGGATCAGGATGCGATAGGCTTGCAGTACCTCACTAAAATGGAAAGTGTTTTTAATGAGACGGAAGCCTACGTGAACAAATACGAATTCATCGCAGATCTCAGGTCGTTCCAGAGCCTTTTCAGGGAACTGATGGCCAGAGAGACCATCGATTTCTACGGGCAACCGCTGGAAGGGATACAGGTCATGGGCATGCTGGAGAGCCGGAATCTGGATTTTGAGACCGTGATCATTACCTCTGTGAACGAAGGGATCCTACCTTCCGGAAAAACTCATTCTTCTTTCATTCCATTCGATGTGAAAAAAGAGTTCAAGATGCCTACCTACAAGGAAAAGGATGCGGTATATGCCTACCATTTCTACAGGCTGCTGCAAAGAGCCAGAAACATCTACCTACTCTACAATACCGAGCCGGATGTTCTCGAAGGAGGCGAGCGGAGTCGTTTCATTTCTCAGTTGCTCACGGAGAACAGGAAGGAAGGCAACATCCGGCATATCATCGCCTCCCCTTCCTTAACATTGCCCCAAAAAATGCAAGAAGTCATCAGGAAGGATCAAACCGTACTGCAAACCCTGAAAGAGCGTGCTTCAGTTGGATTTTCCCCTTCGGCACTTGCTACTTACATCCGCGATCCCATCCTGTTTTATAAGAAATACGTGCTCGGTATAAAGGAAACTGAGGAGGTAGAGGAGAATATTGCTGCAAATACCTTCGGCACAGTATTGCATGCAAGTCTCGAGCAACTTTACACCCCTTTAATAGGTTCGGTGATCGATCCCGAAAAGCTTTCGCGGCTTGTCCCCCAAATACCACAGATCACACTGAATGCCTTTGTGGAACATTACCCTAATGTAAACCTCGAGAGCGGGAAAAATCTTATCGCCTATCAGGTTATCCAGCGATATCTCGAAAATTACCTGAAAATGGCCATAGAGGAAAGCAAAAATCACAGTATAGAGATCCTGGCCATAGAGCAAAAAGTGCTTATTCCCCTCGACGTGCCTGGGCTGACTTTCCCTGTTTACCTCAAGGGTACCATTGACCGTGTCGATAAAAAAGACGGCTTACTCAGGATACTCGATTACAAAACCGGAAATACCAAAAAATCTGAAGTGGAGATTTCGGAATGGGGAGAGGTCATCACCGATCCGGATAAAACCAAGGCATTCCAAATGTTGTCATACTCCCTTATGTACCACAGTCTGAATTCTTCAGAGAGCTTTAAAGCGGGGATCATCCCTTTCAGAAGTCTGGAGAAGGAAGTCTTCTTTCTTGGATTTCCGGCACACCCAGAAGATGGCGTTTCCCGAAAAGAGCATGTTATAAATGATCAGGCTCTGGATGCATTTAGGGAACAACTGTGCCTGTTGATTAATTCCCTCTTCGATCTTCAGGTTCCTTTTGAAGCCAAAGATGAATAACCCTATTTCTTGTCCGGACGGGTAGGCCTTACTTCAATTTTACTGGGTAGTGTCCTCGGATTCATGTGCAGGAGGTCTTCAACCAGTTCCCCTATATCCTCAGGCTGAATCTTCCAGGCATCGCTTTCACTTGGCTGATTTCCGTTAAAATGGGAGGCTACAGATCCCGGCATGATGGTTGACACCTTGATATCGTAGGGTCTAAGATCGAGCATGGCTGCCTGTGTAAAGCCGACCAGCCCAAATTTTGTCGCGTTATACCCCGAACCTGAAGCAAAAAAGTTAGTCCCGGCTAGACTGGCGATCGTGATATAATACCCTTTTGATGCTTTAAGAGCTTCCATAGAAGCCTTCAGGGTGAAGAAAGGACCGTTGAGGTTGGTGTCTATCATCTTATTCCAATCCTCAACGCTCAGGGTGTCTACGGGATTGAATACGCCTATGCCGGCATTCGCAATAACCACATCAAGCTGGCCCCAGGTTTTAATTACAGCCTGAACGGCTTTTATCTCATCCTCAGGACGGGTCACGTCTGATCCCAGACCTAAAACGCGGTCTTCTGATCCGAGAGACTGTGCAACCGTTCGCGCGTCCTCCGCGTTTCTTCCGCTGATGGCTACTTTCATCCCGGCATTGAGCAGTCTTTTCGCTATCCCTAAACCAATTCCTTTTGTACCACCCGTGATGTAGGCTACTTTTCCTTTCATATGTATCTGCTTTAGTTTTTCCCAAAATAATAAGCGGAAGAGGAAGAATTGAAACTTCGGGCGTTATTCTTTTCTTAAAATAAAAAGTATGGATTTTGAAACTTACTCAAAAATTAGTTCCTTTGCGCTTCCAATGCGGGGGATTAGCTCAGCTGGCTAGAGCGCTTGCATGGCATGCAAGAGGTCACCGGTTCGACTCCGGTATTCTCCACAGAACAAGCGCCATTTTCATCGCGCGATTTGCAAATAAGAAAAACCGCCGAGTGTACTCGAGCGGTTTTTTGTTTTGTGAAGCGCTAATGCCGCAGGCATTGAAAAAGCGATGAAAATGGCATTTGCAGGACGGGAGATCATCCGGAGCAGCGCCAGCTAACCCGGTAATCCAAGTAAGAAAAACCGCCGAGTGTACTCGAGCGGTTTTTTGTTTTGTGAAGCGTAAATGCCACAGGCATTGAAGAAGCGATGATAATTACATTTGCAGGACGGGAGATCATCCGGAGCAGCGACAGCTAACCCGGTTTTCCCCCTTTTAAATGAAACCGCCGAGTGTACTCGAGCGGTTTTTTGTTTTGTGAGGCGTAGATGCCCGATGGACCTTAATCCTTTTTGACGCTCAGTACCAAAACCGGTATCTTGGCGGAGAACTCGGATTTATGGATCGTGTTTTTCTCCCACAGATTCATGAAGACCCCTCTTTTCCTTCTGAATACACACAGGAGGTCTGGGTTAACGACCTGGATATGCTCCAATATTCCGAGGTAGGTTGTGGCGTGTTCGGCCATGGTCATCGTGGTGCTTATATCCAACAGGGCCGTATTCACCTGCAGGTCCTTATCTGTATATCCCGGGGTTTTTACCAGCAGTAATTGTATTTCGCTTTGGAATTTATTCTTAATCTCAATAAGGGGGTTCAGGATACGTTTCCTCTTTAGGATACCCGATTTGAACCCGGTCAGGATGAGTTTATACGGACTGAATTTGGTGCCTTTGGGGACGATAAGGGTAGGAATATCCGTCCGCTTGATCATTCGCCCAGAAGTATGCCCCAAATACAATTCTTCTTTGATATCGTTGCTCCTGGGTGCAATCACCAGCAGGTCGATCCCGATCTCCCGGTCTATATCTTTCAGGCCATCTATCAGGTCCCCTTTATAGGTGGCAATCTTGATCTCCACATCTTTTGCATCCACCTTGCCGATAACCTCTTTTAGTCGCTCTTTTCCGCTCTTCTCTACCATGGCAGATATATCGATGAGGCTTCCGGATACCCCGGCCACCGTAAAGACCTCCATGACATAGACCCTGGAAGAGAATTGTGCGGCGAGATCTACCGCGTATTGCAGCGTCTCGTGTGCATTTGGGGAGGTTCCGATAGGTACTAGGATGTTCTTCATAACGGTTAGGTATTTAAACTATAAATTTACGCAATAATTGGCTTGAAAAGATGATAAGACCGGCAAAGTTAGGCGAAATTCCCCAGATCATGAGCCTTGCCAAAGCCTGTGCACTGCACATGATCCAAAAGGGTATCGAACAATGGAATGAGCTGTATCCCTCAGAAGAGGCCTTCCTGAAGGATCGCAGCAGAGGAGAACTGTTCGTCCTGGAAGTTTCAGGCCATGTCGTTGGATGCATCACGGTCTCCTCCCTCATGGATAAAGAGTACAAAACGGTTCAATGGCTTACCCCGAACCGAAACAATATTTACATACACCGTCTGGCGGTGCATCCTGAGCAACAGGGTAAGGGGTTTGCCCGTAAGATGATGGATTGGGCAGAGAACAGGGCAAAATCAGAAAGTCGAATTTCCGTCAGATTGGATACCTTCAGCAGAAATAAACGCAACCAGCGGTTTTATGAGGCCAGGGGGTATCAAAGACTGGAACCTGTGTATTTTCCCCGGCAAAGCCCCCATCCATTCTATTGCTATGAACTCATTCTATAATCTCTGAACATTGACTACCCGAGTAAGTTTCAAGACCATCAACCGCCTGGCCATTCCTGCAACCATCGCAGGGATAGCCGAGCCTATTTTGTCTATTACAGATACAGCTATTGTGGGGAATATCCCTGAAAATGGTTTGGAATCCCTGGCGGCCGTCGGAATCGTAGGAGCTTTTCTCTCCATGCTCATCTGGATCCTTGGACAGACCCGAAGTGCGATCTCTGCCATCATTTCCCAGTACCTTGGCGCGGGAAAACTCGACCAGGTATCTACCCTCCCAGCCCAGGCGATCGCCCTTAACGTATTGCTCAGTATAGCGATCCTCCTGGGCACTGTATTTATTGTAGAGGAAATCTTCCTCCTGCTCAATGCCAAAGGTAAGATCCTGGAATTCTGTATCTCTTATTATTCCATCCGGGTTTGGGGCTTCCCGCTGACCCTCTTTGCCTTTGCCGTCATGGGGATCTTCAGGGGGCTGCAGAACACCTACTGGCCCATGATGATCGCTATCACCGGGGCCTCGTTGAATATTGTACTCGATTTTATCCTGGTCTATGGGATCGAAGGCCTGGTCGACCCAATGAACCTGGAAGGGGCAGCGTGGGCCAGCCTGATATCTCAGGGAGTGATGGCGGTGATGTCTCTCTACCTGTTGATGGTCAAGACCCATATCTCACTCATTCCCAGGCTGCCCGTCCACCCTGAGCTCGGGAGGCTTATCGGGATGAGCCTCAATCTCTTTGTCAGGGCAGTGGCCCTTAATATCACTCTCGTCCTGGCGGTTCGGGAGGCCACCGCCCTGGGCGACCGTTTTATCGGAGCGCATACCATTGCCATCAACCTCTGGCTCTTCGCTGCCTTCTTTATCGACGGATACGGAGCTGCCGGGAATATCATGGGAGGCCGGCTGCTGGGAGCGAAGGATTATAACAACCTCTGGAAACTGGCGAAGAAGATCATGCTGTACGGCTTGTCGGTAAGCGGAGTGCTCATGGTGATAGGGTTTGTGCTTTACCGCCCACTGGGGTTACTATTCTCCAACGAGGGAGAGGTCCTGCGCACCTTCTATTCCATCTTCTTCATCGTGATCCTTGCCTTGCCCATCAATACGGTAGCCTTTGTTTTTGACGGGCTCTTCAAAGGCCTGGGTGAAATGAAATACCTGCGGAATGTACTCCTCACAGCAACCTTTTTGGGTTTCATCCCCGCCCTTTACATCGGTCAGTACTTTGAGCTTGGCCTTTACGGGATATGGATCGCCATTACCGTCTGGATGATGATCAGGGGTGGCGCCCTGGTATTTAAGTTCAGGAGAAAATTTCGCCCCCTTTTACAAAAGGTGTAATTTAGAGGAAAACGATCTTCCATGGGAACAACCCGAACTAACGGCAGTCTATATACCAACATACAGAACGGGGTGGCAACTGTAGAATTCGGTCATCCGGCCAGTAATTCCTTTGTATCAGAAATGTTGGACAGGCTCACGAAGATCCTCAGGGACCTCTCTGAGAACACAGCAGTATCTGTCATCGTGCTGAAATCTGAAGGGGACAGAGCCTTTTGTGCCGGCGCCTCCTTTGACGAACTCCTCGCGGTCTCGAACCACCGGGAAGGTACTGCCTTCTTCAGTGGGTTCGCCCATGTGATCAATGCGATGAGAGCATGTGCCCAGCCCATTATCGGGAGGGTACAGGGGAAAGCCGTGGGCGGTGGGGTCGGACTCATCTCTGCCTGTGACTACGTATTCGCCACGGAAGACGCCGCTGTCAGACTTTCCGAGCTCACCATTGGTATCGCCCCACTGGTGATCGCCCCTGCAGTGAAGCGCAAGGTTGGGGTGTCCGGACTTGCCGAACTATCCCTGGCTCCTAAAGAGTGGAAGAACGCCTACTGGGCCAAGGATAATGGCCTATTTTCCAAGGTGTTCCAGAACATCAAAGAGATGGACAAAGAGCTCGATTTTTTTACTTCCCAGCTTGCCTCATACAACCGCGAGGCCCTTGTGGCCCTTAAAAAAGTGCTGTGGGAAGGTACCGGGAATTGGGATGAACTCCTGCTGAGCAGGGCTGCCATTACAGGTGAACTCGCCCTTTCCGAACAGACGAGAAAGGCGATGGAAGCCTTCAAAAAATAGGATCTGAAATCCCTGTTACAATAGATGGTCCCCGTATGATATCCAGGCTGAAGGAAATTTTGAATACGCCATATCCCTTTTACTTCAGAGGGAAAACCCTCCTGCAATTTGCTCTGATCATCTTCCTCCTGGCTCTTCTATTCAACTACTTCTTTACCCCTTTTAACGTCAATTTGGACGAACATAAAATGGATTATTTCTGGATCAGCGTGATCCATTCGGCCACCCCCATTGCGGTATTGCTCATCATGTATCCCTTTATCCATTTCTCTCCATCCTTAGACGAGAACTGGACCATAGGAAAGGACCTCC
Source organism: Muriicola marianensis (assembly GCF_014638095.1). Taxonomy (GTDB): domain Bacteria; phylum Bacteroidota; class Bacteroidia; order Flavobacteriales; family Flavobacteriaceae; genus Muriicola; species Muriicola marianensis. The sequence continues at coordinate 1,925,002 of NZ_BMFH01000001.1, read as the reverse complement.
TTTTTCTTTCTGTCTTCCTCTTGTTGATCGGGATCGGGCAGTTTCTGGTAAGAGACCTCATTTACGACAACCCCAACAACTGGTCCTGGGGTTATTTCAGGGAGGAGATCGGCAATACTTTCCTGGTCGGCATCCTGCTTGTGGGATTGATCGTTTCAGTGAATTTCAATCGGCTGAACGCGCGGTACATCAGGGAGGCACAGGAACTGGAACGCAGCAGGCTGGGCCAGGAGAGACAACATGACAATAGTGTTATCCCTATTGAGACCCAGGTAAAAATGGACAAATTCGACCTGCAGGTAGAAAAATTCCTCTTCGCCAAGGCCGAGGGCAATTACCTCGTGCTGCATTTAAGGGATGACCCTGCCCCGGTTAAGGTATTGAAGCGCATCTCCATCACCGATTTTGAAAAGCAGGTCAGTTCTTTTAAAGACATCATCAGGACACACCGTTCCTATGTAGTCAACCTCGCTTTTCTCCTGCACGTTAAAGGCAACGCACAGGGTTTCCAGTTGAGTCTTGAACACTGTGAAGCCCGGATCCCCGTATCTAGGACCATGATCCCTGCCTTTGAAGCCAGGGTCAGAAAGTGAATTTTCTTGTCATTCGTCCCAAATCCTTGACGTCCGTACCAAAAAATCCCGGTGCATAAGTAATAGGGATATCTTTACTCAAAAATCAATTCTCATGAGACGATACGATCTGGACTGGCTGAGGGTTTTTGTTTTTGGGTTATTGATATTCTACCATGTGGGTATGTTCTTTGTTCCCTGGGGGTGGCATATCAAGAACAATGTGGAATACACGTCGATCAGGATTCCCATGCTCTTCGTAAATCAGTGGAGGCTTCCCATCCTCTTTCTGATCTCCGGGATGGGTACCTTCTATGCGTTGAACAAAAGGACCCCGATACAATTCAGCACCGAGCGGATCAAAAGGCTCTTCCTGCCGCTGGTGGTGGGGATGCTCCTGGTGGTCCCACCTCAGGTCTATATTGAGCGTATCGCAAATAGTCAGTTTCGGGGATCTTATTTTGATTTTTGGCCCGCTCAATCTTTTATTGGGGTCTACCCGGAGGGCAACCTCAGCTGGCACCACCTATGGTTCCTTCCTTACCTGTTATTGTTTTCTCTCGCTCTGGTACCCGTCTTCGTTTCGCTTAAAAAGAATCCCGGTGGCAGATTTATTACATGGGTCAAAGCCTTGATCTCAAGGAAAACCGGACTGTTCTGGTTCCTGCTCCCTCTGTATCTCATGGAATCCCTATTAGAACCTTTCTTTAATATCACCCATGCCCTGATAGGCGACTGGTTTGCCATTGCCAATTACTCCACCCTGTTCTTCTATGGCTTCCTTCTGATGACGGTACAGGATAATTTCTGGAACACGGTGACAAAGAACAGGCGGTTTTACCTGTATTGCGGCCTGATCGGTTTTACCCTCTATCTCGGCCTGATCATGTCCTTTGAAGATTCCATCCTCGTACACTTTACAGAAGCCCTCCTGAAAGTTTTTAATCTGTGGTCCTGGATCCTGGTCCTCTTTGGCTATGCCGCGACCTACTGGAACCGACCAAGCCGGGCGCTCACCTATTGCAATGAGGCTGTATACCCATTTTATATCCTGCATCAGACCATCACGATTATTGCCGGATATTTTATCATGGACCTCAGCTGGGGATTCCTCCCTAAATTCCTCTATCTCGTGATCGCCACTTTCGGCGGATCATGGGTCATCTATGAATTCGGCATACGCCGGTGGAAATGGCTCCGTCCTCTGTTCGGCCTTAAACTTAAAAAAGCATTCACCTTTAGCAAAGAAATCAAATCTGTTCCTCAGGGTAAGTAGGTCCTTCCTTTTAAAGAATTCCTACCTTTGCCGCATAAATAACTTCCTATGAGCAGGATTCGCGTAACCAAGGAATTCAGTTTTGAGACCGGGCATGCCCTTTACGGGTATGACGGGAAATGCAGGAACGTCCATGGACACAGCTACAAACTAGCCGTAACGGTCATCGGCACCCCTATTGATAAGGAAGGCGCGGTCAAACTCGGGATGGTGATCGATTTTGGAGACCTGAAGAAGATCGTCAAGGAGGAGGTGGTAGATCCTTTTGACCACGCCACCATTTTCAACAAGAACACTCCTCATCTGGAACTGGCCAGGGAACTCGAATCGAGAGGGCACAAGGTGATCCTGGCAGATTACCAGCCGACCAGTGAGAATATGGTGATCGACATTGCGTCGAGGATCAAATCCCGCCTGCCTGAAAATCTCCAGCTGCATTCCCTGAAACTCCGTGAGACCGAAACGGCCTATGCTGAGTGGTTTATGGAAGACAACCCCTGATCCCCACCCTATTTCCCTATCTTTATATGCGGATGAGACAGCTAATCGTACCCGAAGGAAAGAAGGTCTACTTTGCCAGTGACAACCACCTGGGCGCACCAAGCAGGGAACAAAGCATGGCTCGGGAGAAACACTTTGTCTCCTGGTTGCAGGAAGTGAAAGAAGACGCAGCAGCCATCTTCCTCCTGGGTGACCTCTTTGATTTCTGGTTTGAATACAGAACCGTGGTCCCCAAAGGATTTGTGAGGACCCTCGGTACCCTGGCCTCTATTACAGACGGGGGTATCCCGGTCTACTTCTTTGCAGGGAATCACGACCTGTGGATGAATGGTTATTTTGAGGAGGAGCTGGGAATCCCTGTATTCCACAAGCCACAGCTATTCGAGATCAACGGGAAACGATTCTTTATTGGCCACGGAGACGGGCTGGGTCCGCACGACAAAGGGTATAAGCGGATGAAAAAGGTCTTTACGAACCCTGTGGCACGGTGGTTTTTCCGATGGATGCACCCGGATTGGGGCGTACGTGTAGCCCAGTATTTTTCGGTGAAGAACAAACTGATCTCAGGGGAAGAGGACAAGGAGTTCCTGGGTGAGGAAAACGAATGGCTGGTACAATACGCCAAACGGAAACTGGAAGGTGATCACTTCGACTTTTTTGTCTTTGGGCATCGCCACCTCCCCCTGGAAATAAAACTAAATCCAAAATCGACCTACTTCAACCTGGGAGACTGGATCAGCCACTACACTTATGGAGTGTTTGACGGAAAGCAATTTGAAGTCCGGAAATTTCCTGTCTAGTCCGGCCTGATATCCCTGATCTTCAGCTGCAAGCTCACCTGTCCGTTCCAGTGGTTTTCATCAAGGGAATACACCGCACTGAAACTACCGCCCTCCCTGACCAATGGCAGCTTTTCTCCCAGCCCGAAACCTATGGCCTGCACAGAGTTCGACCTGCCTTGCTGCACGGCCAGTTTAAGGTGTTTTTCGCCTTCCCCCACTCCTTTGGCAAATCCGGAATCCCTTAATTTCTGTGAGAGAAAGACCGGCTTCATGTTGCCGGGGCCAAAAGGTTCGAACTGCTTGAGGATCCGCATGAATTTAGGGGTAATGTCCGAGAGTCTGATCTCCGCATCGATCCGGATCTCAGGACGCAGCATTTCGGGCGAAATAGTTCTGGAGACCACCTCCTCGAAACGTGCCTTGAAATCTTCGTATTGTCGCTCCTCCAGGGTGAGTCCCGCCGCATACTTGTGCCCGCCGAATTGCTCCAGGTAATCCTTACAGGCTTCCAGGGCATTGTACAGGTCGAATCCTTTGACGGAACGGGCAGAGGCCGCCAGTTTTTCCCCGCTGCGTGTGAATACCAGGGTAGGCCTGTAATAGGTCTCGGTGAGCCTTGAAGCCACAATCCCGATCACCCCTTTATGCCAATTCTCATCAAAGACCACGGAGGTATACCTCCCTTCCTCCTTGTTGCTTTTGATCTGAACAAGGGCTTCTTCCGTGATCTCCTGGTCCAGGGTACGCCTTTCGGAATTAAAGCGTTCGATCGCCCCTGCCATCTCCTCAGCTCTGGCCATATCGGTTTCAGTCAGAAGGGAAACCGCATACTTGCCGTGTTCCATTCGGCCGGCCGCGTTGATCCTGGGGGCGATTATAAAAACCACGTCGGTGACGTTGAGCTCTGCTTTATTGACAGTATTGAGGATGGCCCGTATCCCGGGCCTTTTTTTCTGGTTGATCACCTTCAGACCGTAGTAGGTAAGCACCCTGTTCTCTTCGGTTATCGGGACAATGTCTGCGGCGATGGCTGTAGCGACCAGATCGAGATAAGAAAAAATACCCTCTATGGGTCTTCCCGCTCTTTGTTCCAAAGCCTGTATCAGCTTAAAACCGATCCCGCAGCCACAGAGCTCATCGTAAGGATACGGGCAGTCCGTTCGTTTGGGGTCGAGCACGGCCACGGCTTCCGGGATCTCATCCCCGGGTCTGTGGTGGTCACAAATAATAAAGTCGATCCCTTTTTCCCGGGCATATTGAACCTTGTCGATCGCCTTGATCCCACAATCCAGGGCGATGATCAGGGTTACGTCATTGTCGTGTGCAAAATCGATCCCGGCATAGGACACCCCGTATCCTTCGGCATACCGGTCCGGTATATAGGTCGCCACATTGGGATACCTGTCCAGAAGATAGGAAGAAACCAGGGCCACCGCGGTAGTGCCATCCACGTCATAATCCCCATAAACCAATATATTTTCGCCTTTATGTATGGCTTCCTCTATCCGGTTTACTGCTCGGTCCATATCCTTCATCAGGAAGGGATCATGCAGGTGGCTGAGCTGGGGCCTGAAGAAGTGAAGCGCATCCTCATAGGTCCGCACTCCCCTCTGCAGAAGGAGGGAGGCGATAAGCGGACTCACCTTGATGGCCTCACTCAGCTCCGCAATGGCCTCCTTTTCGGGTTTGGGCATTAGGGTCCAGCGCATTTCACAAATATCTTCGGCCTTCATAAGATACTATAGGGTTGTGCAGTTTCCTTGCGGAACGATCATTTTTGTGCAGGTTGATCTCACTCCTTGTGATAGATATTCTCTGTCGTGACCTCGGCAAACCTCCTGAACATCTCCATCACCCCGCAGTATTTATCTACCGAAAGGTCAACAGCGCGTTGTAACTTCTTTTCATCGAGGGCCTTTCCGTAAAAGTGATATTCGAGGTGTACCTTGTGGTAATACTTGGGGTGCTCATCGGTGAGCTCGGCAAAGATCTCGATATGAAACTTATCCACATCGAGCTTCATCTTCCCGATCATCCCCACCACATCCAGACCGGAGCAGCCTGCCAGGGAGGTAAGCATAAGCGCCTTGGGCCTGTATCCTTTACCTTCACCCCCATCTTCCGGCCCCGCATCGATCTTGAGGTCGATTCCCGAAGGATTGTTGCTTTCAAAGGCCATTCCCCCTATCCAATGGGTACTGATATGATTTGTCATGCTCCGTTTTTTTTGTTTCTTGTGATGGTCTATCCTGTGATCTCAAAATTACAATAATAAGCTAAACTCTGTCCTATGCCATTGGTTAATCCCCTCCCGCCGGAACACGATTCTGAAACGCGAAAACTCGCAGAATTCTTCAACGAAACCCTGGGGTTTTGCCCCAATTCCATCCTTACCATGCAGCACCGGCCTGCCATCTCCAAGGCATTTATCGAACTGAACAAGGCCGTGATGGAAAACAAGGGCAGGGTCACTTCAGCCCTCAAGCGCATGATCGCCTGGGTGAGCAGCAATGCCACCGGTTGCCGGTATTGCCAGGCGCATGCCATCCGGGCCGCTGAGCGTTACGGGGCAGAACAGGAGCAATTAGACCATATCTGGGAATACAGGACGCACCCGGCCTTCTCTGAAGCAGAGAGGGCTGCGCTCGACTTTTCCCTGGCTGCTTCACAGGTGCCCAACCAGGTAGATGACCAAATAAAAAAGAAGCTCTACCAGCACTGGGAAGAAGGGGAGATCGTAGAAATGCTGGGGGTCATCTCCCTCTTCGGCTACCTCAACCGATGGAATGATTCCATGGCTACTACCATTGAATCAGGGGCGGTAGAAAGTGCGGAGCAGTACCTGGGCAAACACGGATGGGAAAAGGGGAAACACGACGGACATCTGTATTAGGCAGGGGAAGTATGAAGAAAGCCGCACTCTTTCTGATCCTCCTGACCGCTATCTCATGCAAGTCATTCCGTTTTGATGATGGTAGGATTGTTTATCGATATACAGACTCAAATAATTATATCCCCCGAATTCTGGGCGATTTTGATGTTGTTAATTTGATCGAAAATGACACAATTTTAATCAGTTGCGGTTATTTCCGGGACCGGGTAAAAAGCCCCAGATCACTGAGCGTAATTTTATGGCTTAATAAAAAATACGCCTTCGAAACCTATGGGAAGGTAATTTCAAAAGAATTTGGACCAATCCCTCTATCAGAAGAAAATTCCGGAAGGGAATCGAATAATAGGAAGGAATATTTCCACTTTCTGTCTTTAGAAAATATGGATATGGCCGAAAGAAAATCCCGTATCCTGAGGGATACTATTTCGATAAACTTTGGGAATCGGAGCTTTAAATACGCTCCAAGATCCCGTTTTGATTGAAGCTTTACTTACATTTTAAAAAGATATCTTCAATAAATAGATCGTCAGCATCCCCCAGAATGTCCCGGTCGCCATACTGAGGATGGCCAGGACCACGGCATGGGGCATCCATTTCTTCTCATAAGCTGCTGTAACCGCGGGGGCCGTAGCGATGCCTCCCACATTGGCCATACTCGCAATAGGCACCCAGGCCATGTTCACATTCAGCAATTTGGCGATGATTACAGTAAAGATGAAATGACCCCCCAGCCAGATCACCATAAAGCCCAGAAAGGAGGTGTTGAAGCCGAGAGTGGCGAACTGGAGTTTCAAACCGAGGACAGCCATAACGATCAGGATAAGTATGGCACCTGCCTTGAGGGCAAACTGAAAATTCCACCGGGGCCAGAGATTACTGACGGCAAGCCCTATAATGGAAAGCAGAATCACCTTCCCGATAAAACTGTAGACAAACTGATTGACCAGTATAACGGTTCCCAGGAGCAGCACAAACGTAAGCCAGGGCCTGATCGTCTTCATCCTGTTCATCCTCAGGCTTTCTGGGATCCCTCTATCGGTGATCCTGAAAAAGGTATTCAGAGCATTGCTCCCTTTGATGGACTGGAACATGAGGATGGTCCAGATATTGACCAGGATATTGTCCATGACCAAAACGGAGAGGAAGATCGATTCTGGGCACTCCACGAGCTCCTTCAGTACGAGCTGACTCGTACTCCCGCCTATCCATCCTCCGACGATGGGAGGAATCCCCTTCCAGTACCCCTCTGAGATAAGCGTCTGGGTCACGAGGTCGGATTCAGGGAGCAGGAATGCGGGAAGGACGGGGAACAGGGCTATAAAAAAAGAACCGCTGACAAAAAGGAGGATGGGTTTCCAGCCAATAGACCTCAGCTGTCCGAGGGACAGGCTGCTCATCACGGCAACGATGGCCAATGGAATAAAGTAGTCCCTGCTAAAATCGTGAATCTCATCCTGGGAATAGTCGACCCCGCCGAGGTGGCTGATGATTGCCGGGATAATATAAGCCAATAGAATGGCCGGCACCCAATCGAAAAGCGACCTGATATATTTGTTTTCCCATCGATCCAGAAAGAATACCGATACAACGGTCAGGAGGGTAATAAGCCAGGGCATGATCATGCCTGAAAAAATACAACTTTTAGCAACAGGGGAGGCAACTATTTTTTACCCCCTACCACGAGGACGAACTCTCCCTTGAGGGGGTTCTGACTGTAATATTCTTTCAACTCTGTCAGGGATCCTCTTACCGTTTCCTCGAATACCTTGGTGAGTTCCCTGGAAATGGAGGCGGGCCGGTCAGGGCCAAAGGTCTCTATAAAATGATCCAGGGTTTTGAGGAGTTTGTGGGGCGATTCGTAAAAGATCATGGTACGGGTCTCTTCGGCCAGTTCTTTTAAACGGGTCTGCCTTCCTTTTTTAAGGGGCAGAAACCCTTCAAAGGTGAATCGTTCAGAAGGAAGTCCGCTATTTACAAGGGCCGGGATCAGGGCAGTAGCTCCCGGTAATGACTGAACGGGGACGCCTGCCTCTATACAAGCCCGAGTAAGGAAAAATCCGGGATCTGAGATCCCGGGGGTACCGGCATCGGAGATCAGGGCCATGGACTCTCCTGCCTTCAACCGGTCAATGAGCCTGTCCGTGACCTTGTGTTCATTGTGCATGTGGTAGGCCTGCATGGGCGTACTGATGCCGAAGTGATTCAGGAGCTTCCCGCTTGTGCGTGTATCTTCGGCAAGTATGAGGTCCGACTCACGGAGCACTTGTATCGCCCGCTGCGTCATGTCATCCAGATTGCCAATGGGCGTGGGTACTAAAAATAAAGTTGCCATAGGGACACTGCATTAAACTAAGAAGCCGAAAGGCAGTTTATAGACTTTCGGCTCTTTTTAATATTGTTCAAACATGTAATCAGGAAAACCTGCGGTTGATCAATGCCATAAAACGGGAAGCGTATTCTTCCTTTCCTTTCCAGTTGTTGTACTCGGGCTTCACCATGTTCTCGATAAATGCCACTGAGCGGTCTTCCGTATCAATCGTATTCAACTGGGAAAGTACCCGGTTGAATTCCTCTGTGCTGTCATTAAAGAGATGCTTGACAAAGGCCAGACGGTCATTGAGGCCGATCACGATCTCTTTGGTGGTCAGCTTATCATTCAGGGATTTGGATCGCTCCTGTTTAGGAGTGTCCTTCAGGTCTGGCGTAACCTCTTTGACATCGTTCTTGATCACCTCGGCCTTGGCCACGAATTCTGCAAAGAGCTGTTCTATATGCAGGTCCTTGGGCATTTCTGAGACCATGTCCTTGATGGTGTCGATTCCCGGGGTCACAATATCTTCTTCGTGAGGGTTGCTCTCGGGTACGGACCTGTTGCCTTCCATCACAGCACTTGCCATCTTCTCGAACTTGGATGCGATGGCGTTCTTTGAGATATCGATCTCTACGTCGCTGAGTTTTTCTTCGATAAATTTAAGGACAGCCAGTTTCTCATACAGGTTCTTGGCCGCCTCATAGAGCTCAGGAATATCCTTTGGTTCCTGAGAGGTAATGATCTCGGTAGACAATTTCACCAACTCCTCTTTCAGTTTCCTCTTCATTTCTTTTTGATTTTCATCCCTGTAAAGGTCTGTCTTTTTTAATACTTTTATACTGTCTTTGATAGTAACGGAGGAAACCCCGTATTTCGTCTAAAATTACAAAATGTTTCTCGAAAACACTGTTAATCATAAAGAACAATTTGGGTGGATAGAAGTGATCAGCGGGTCCATGTTTTCGGGCAAGACAGAGGAGCTTATCAGGAGGTTGAAACGGGCCAAATTTGCCAAGCAGAAAGTGGAGATCTTCAAGCCGATCATCGATACCCGATACAGTGATGAACGAGTTGTCTCTCACGATGAAAACGAGATCAGGTCTACCCCTGTTCCTACCGCCGGGCATATCCGCAAGCTGGCGGAAGACTGTGATGTGGTGGGCATAGACGAGGCGCAGTTCTTCGACGATGAGATCGTCTCTGTTTGCAACGAACTGGCCAATAAAGGCGTGCGGGTGGTGGTTGCCGGGCTCGACATGGATTTTAAAGGCAACCCCTTCGGACCGATGCCGGCCCTGATGGCCACAGCGGAATACGTCACCAAGGTACATGCGGTATGTACTCGAACGGGTAACCTGGCCAATTACAGTTTCAGGAAATCGGATAACGACAGCCTGGTGCTGCTGGGAGAGACCGAGGAGTACGAACCACTGAGTCGGGCCGCCTTCTATAAGGCCATGCTCAGGGAGAAGGTGAACGCCATGGAAGTAGAGTCCGAAGAAGTTCTTGAGCCTTCCTCAGCAGATAAGAAATCGAAACGAAAATAATCTTGATACCCCCCGGAATCTATAGGGACAAACCGTATTGAATACATATGCCTTCCCATCAACATCAACATCCCTATGCCTGACATTCACGAGACGGTCCTCGAAATAGACCTGGGGGCACTGGAGCACAATTATCGCTATTTGAGATCCCGGATCAGGCCCGCCACAAAATTCATGGCCGTGGTAAAAGCATCAGGATACGGGAGCGATGCCGTGGCCATAGCCCGCAAACTGGTTTCCCTAGGGGTGGATGCCCTGGCAGTGGCCTACGCCTCTGAAGGGGTCGCCTTGCGCAAAGGAGGAATTACACTGCCAATTCTTGTACTACATCCCCAGGAAGGTAATTTTGAGGAGATCATCACCCATAATCTGGAACCCAGCCTTTACAGTCCCCGCATATTAAAGGGGTTTCATGAAATAGCTCGAAGGGAAGGACAAAAGGGATATCCCGTCCACCTCAAATTCAATACAGGGCTCAACAGGCTGGGCTTTTGGGAAAACGACGTGAGATTTATCCGGGAGGAGATGGGGGAATCCGAGGTCCTTTCAGTCAAGGGGATCCTGTCTCACCTGGGAGCCTCTGAAGATCTGGATGAGCGGGATTTTACGGAAAGACAGATCGCAATGTTCAGGCGGATCGTCCAGGAAGCGGAAAAGGCCCTGGGTCCTATCCCAATAAAACACCTGCTGAATACTTCCGGGATACTCAATTATCCGGAAGCCCAGTGGGACATGGTCAGGAGTGGGATTGGGATCTACGGATACGGAAATGATCCCCGCTTTGATCCGGAACTTAAGCCTGTGGTTTCGCTGAAGACGGTCATCTCCCAGCTTCACCGGATCGAACCGGGGGAAACAGTAGGGTATAACAGGGCCTTTCGCGCTGAAGGATACAAAACCACCGCCACCCTCCCTCTGGGACACGCCGACGGAATAGGCAGGCATTACGGACAGGGTAAGGCCTTTGTTATTGTAAAAGGTAAACGTGCTCCCATCATAGGTAATGTCTGTATGGACATGCTGATGATAGACGTGACAGAGATCGACTGTAAGGAAGGGGACGAAGTGATCCTGTTCGGGAAGGGGCAGAGCGCCGACGAGTTCGCGTCTTATGCAGGTACCATTTCCTATGAATTGCTCACCGGGATCTCTCCCCGTGTAAAACGCATTTATAAAGATCGTAACCCCGGGTAGCAGGGGTCATCCGCTACACTATTTAATTAACACTAACCCCCCTGCAAGTTTCGCAAGACTGCAGGGGGTATTTTTGTTTTATTTATAACACAATGTGATATTTTTATAAATACATTCTGCTTCCTTGTGGTGTATAGGGCTTTGCTGTACCTTTGAACCGTTTTTAATCGTATACTGATGAAAGTAGCTGTAGTAGGAGCCACAGGCATGGTCGGGGAAGTAATGCTAAAAGTCCTGGCCGAAAGAAATTTCCCGATCTCGGAATTACTGGTTGTCGCCTCTGAGAAGTCTAAAGGCAAAACCCTGATGTTTAAAGGGGAGCCCCATACGGTCATCACCCTTGAGGAAGCGGTGGCAGAAGCTCCGGACCTGGCTATCTTTTCTGCGGGAGGAGAAACCTCCCTCCAATGGGCGCCCAGGTTTGCTCAGGCAGGGACCACCGTGGTTGACAATTCTTCAGCCTGGCGTATGGATCCTGCGATCAAGCTCGTCGTCCCTGAGATCAATGCCCATGAACTGACTGAAAAAGACAAGATCATAGCGAACCCCAACTGTTCCACCATACAGCTGGTGATGGTGCTGGCACCCCTGCATAAGGCCTACCGGATGAAACGTGTAGTGGTATCTACCTATCAATCGGTAAGCGGTACCGGGGTTAAGGCTGTAAAGCAAATGGAGAACGAGATGGAGGGAACCAAAGGGGAGATGGCCTATCCTTATGCCATCCACAGAAACGCCCTGCCCCATTGTGATGTTTTCCTTGACAACGGGTATACCAAAGAGGAGATGAAACTCGCCAAAGAACCCAGAAAGATCCTTGGAGACGATAGTTTTTCCGTTACTGCCACAGCCGTTCGGATTCCTACATCCGGAGGGCATTCAGAAGCCGTCAATGTCACCTTCGAGAAAGACTTCGATCTCGGGGAGGTGAGAAAACTACTCAGTGAGACACCCGGAGTCGTTGTGCAGGACAACCCGGATACCAATACCTATCCCATGCCCCTGTACGCCCATGATAAGGATGACGTATTTGTAGGCAGGATAAGAAGGGATGAATCACTCCCCAACTCCCTGAATATGTGGATCGTAGCAGACAACTTGCGGAAAGGAGCAGCCACCAATGCCATTCAGATCGCCGAGTATCTGGTCAGCAAAAACCTGCTCGCCGGGAAGGTTGTTTAATTTCTGTTAAAAGCCCGTTTCCTCTACCGTTACAGGAGAAATTAAGGTATTTTTAGGGTCAAATTTTTGAACCCTATGAAGAAAATCGCCTTTGTCCTGGCCGCGCTTACTACCTTTGTGGCCTGCAAACAAGAAAACAAAGCAGAACGACTCGCAGTGAACTATCCTCAGACAGAAAAAGTGGACAGTGTGGACACCTATTTCGGGGTAGACGTACCGGATCCCTATCGATGGCTGGAAGACGACATGAGTTCGGAAACCGAAGCCTGGGTGACCGCACAGAATCAGGTGACCTTCGGATATCTCGAAAAGATCCCATTCAGGGAGGACCTCAAGAACAGGCTGGAGAAACTTTGGAATTACGAAAAACTCAGCGCCCCATTCAAAGAAGGGGACTACACCTACTACTACAAAAATGACGGCCTGCAGAATCAGAGCGTAGTCTACAGGAAAAAAGACGGAGGAGAGGAAGAGGTGTTTCTCGATCCCAATACCTTCTCGGAGGACGGAACTACTTCCCTTGCCGGCCTTAGTTTTAGCAAGGACGGTTCCCTGGCTACCTACCTTATCTCAGAAGGAGGGAGCGACTGGAGGAAGGCCATTGTCCTGGATGTGAACAGCATGGAGATCCTCGAAGACACCCTCGTCGATATCAAATTCAGCGGGTTAGCCTGGAAGGGCAATGAAGGATTCTATTACTCTAGCTATGACAAGCCCAAAGGGAGTGAATTGTCTGCCAAAACAGACCAGCACAAAGTGTATTACCACAAAATGGGAACTCCTCAGGCCCAGGACCAGTTGGTTTACGGTGGTACCCTTGCAGAAAAGCACAGGTATATTTCGGCGAGCGTAACGGAGGATGAACGCTATCTTATCCTCTATCCAAGGACCACTACTTCCGGGAATAAGATGCTAATCCGCGACCTGACGGATCCCAACGCTCTGTTTATAACAGTGCTTGACGATACGGATTCTGACAGCTACGTGATCGACAATGACGGGTCTACCCTGTTTATACAGACCAACAGGAATGCACCCAATGAAAAAGTGGTCACCGTAGATGCCTCGAATCCCACTCCGGATCAATGGAAAGACCTTATCCCTGAAACGGAAAACGTCCTTAGCACCAATACGGGAGGGGGGTATATTTTTGCAGAGTATATGGTCGATGCCATTTCCAAAGTGATGCAGTACGACTACAGCGGGAACCTCATTCGGGAAGTAGAACTGCCGGGGATCGGAAGTGCCGGAGGATTCGGAGGAAAGAAGGAAGAAGAAATCCTCTATTTCTCCTTCACCAACTACAACACCCCGAGCTCTATTTACAAGTTCGATCCCAAGTCAGGGGAATACGAGGTCTACTGGAAACCTGAGATCGACTTCAATCCCGACAATTATGAGTCCGAACAGGTCTTCTACACTTCAAAGGACGGAACTAAGGTGCCCATGATCATCACCTACAAGAAGGGACTTGAGCGCAATGGAAAGAACCCCACCATCCTTTATGGTTACGGCGGATTCAATATAAGCCTTACCCCTTCCTTCAGCGTGGTGAATGCCATCTGGATGGAGCAGGGCGGCGTATACGCTGTACCTAATCTCAGGGGAGGCGGAGAATACGGCAAGAAATGGCACGATGCCGGTACCCAGATGCAGAAACAGAACGTCTTCGACGATTTTATAGCAGCGGGAGAATACCTCATTGAGAATAATTACACCTCTTCTGATTTCCTGGCCATTCGCGGGGGGTCTAATGGGGGTCTTCTCGTGGGTGCAACCATGACCCAGCGGCCTGATCTTATGAAGGTGGCCCTCCCTGCTGTGGGAGTATTAGACATGTTGAGATATCACACCTTTACTGCTGGTGCTGGTTGGTCTTACGACTACGGGACCTCCGAAGACAGTCCTGAAATGTTTGAGTACCTCAAGGGGTATTCCCCTGTTCACAATGTAAAACCAGGCACGTCCTATCCTGCAACCCTGGTGACCACAGGCGACCACGATGACAGGGTGGTTCCGGCTCACAGTTTCAAGTTTGCCGCTACCCTCCAGGAATTTCAGACAGGAGACAATCCTACCCTGATCCGTATTGAGACCAATGCGGGTCACGGCGCAGGAAAACCTGTCAGCAAGACCATTGAGGAATACGCCGATATCTTTGCTTTTACCTTCTACAATATGGGATATGATACATTGCCCAATCAGAAGGTTTTAAAGGAATTTAAAGATTAATCTGATGCTGGCATGAAAAATCCGTTTCTTCAGAGACGGATTTTTTGTGTCCCCTAAATACCCCCGTATGCTGCAAGTAGAGGCCCTCTCCTTTTCCTACCAGACCGCCGACGTCCTGGAAGATATCTCTTTCGCCGTTGAGAAGGGAGAGCACGTCGCTGTGATGGGTGAAAGCGGATGTGGGAAAAGCACCCTTCTGAAGCTCATATACGGAATACTGACCCCTTCCCAGGGAAAGATCAGCTGGAATCAGGAGGAGGTAAGAGGCCCTCTGTACAAACTCGTCCCGGGGGAATCCTATATGAAGTACCTCTCCCAGGAACTCGACCTGATGCCCTATACCACAGTGGCAGAGAACATCAGTGAATACCTCTCAGTTTTCTACCCTGAACGGCTAAAGGAAAGGACTGAGGATTTGCTGGAGATGATCGAATTGACAGCTGAGGCAAAAAACATGGTCAAGAATTTAAGCGGAGGACAGCAGCAACGGGTAGCCCTTGCCAGGGTACTTGCCCAGAAGCCTGATCTATTGCTCCTGGACGAGCCCTTCAGCCATATAGATAATTTCAGGAAGAGCAGCCTGAGGCGCAACCTCTTCCAATACCTGAAGGAGGAGAAGATCACCTGCATCACAGCATCCCACGACCACCTGGATGTCCTGCCCTTTGCAGACCGCATCCTGGTGCTTAAGGACAGGACCCTGCTCACAAATGGAGAAACGAAAAAAGTATACGAATCTCCCGCCAATTTCTACGTTGCCAGCCTGTTTGGAGAGGCTAATATCCTTCCCATCACCTTGCTAAAACCCTATGGTGACGCGAAAAAAGACATCATAGTCTATGCGCACGAATTCAAGGTGGCCAATTCTTCTGGTTTGAAGACCCGGGTAAAGAGATTGTATCCCATGGGAAGTTATTTTCTGGTGGAGGGAGAAACCGAAGACGGCAAGGTCTTTTTTCATTCCGAAAAACCCCTTAAACCAGATGCAAAGGTATACCTGAACGTATCCATTGAAACTATCAACAAACGCCTGAGAGAACTTCCCTAGGTGAGGATCAGGGAGGCGATGAAAACGGCCACAGCTCCGGTAATACCGAGCACAGCCGTTCCCAGGCCAAATAATCTGTATCCCGTTTTTACATTCATCCCGCTCATCTGTGTGACCACCCAGAAAAAGCTGTCATTGGCATGGGAGACCATGGCCGAACCTGAGCCTATGGCCACCACGACCAGCGCCTTCTGAATTTCAGACTCGTACCCCAGGGAAGTCATCATGGGTGCCAGGATAGATGCGGTAGTGACCAGGGCCACTGTTGAGGACCCCTGTGCTGTCTTCAGGGCCGCAGCCAGTATAAAGGGAAGGAATATTCCCATGTTCAGGTCTTTCAGGGCAAGGCCGAGTAATTCGGCGATCCCGGACATCTGCAATACGGTGCCGAAGATCCCCCCGGCCCCCGTGATCATCAGGATGGATGCCGCGTCTTTGATCGCCTTTCCCACCCATCCCGTGGAGGAGAGCATATCGAGGTGTAACTTTTTTGGCAGGAAGAGACATAGGAAAACTCCTATCAGGAGGGCGATCACAGGTTCACCCAGAAAGCTGATCCCCCTGAAAACCCAGGAGGCTGTCTCTGTTTCGCCTGTGGAAAGAACCGACTTAAGGACGATAAGGAGGATGGGGATGACAATAGGCAGGGACGATCTCCAGATACCGGGAGCATCATTTACTTCTTCTTCCACGGCCTCGGTTTGTTCCTCTTCTGACTCAGGGCTAATATAGGTTCGGGAAGCGTATTTCGTGGCAAAAAAGATCCCTGCCGTCAGGGCGATAAGGCTCACGGGGATGCCGAGGGCGATGACCAGTCCGAGGTTAGCCTGAAGGATCCCAGCCGCGGCGATAGGGCCCGGGGTGGGAGGCACCATGGTATGTGAGGCCATAAGCCCTAATCCCAGGGCAATGGCGGCTCCGGCCAGAGAGATCCCGGCCCTCTTGCTAAGGCCTTTATTCAGCGGATGTAACAGCATAAAGCCGCTGTCTGCAAAGACGGGGATTGAGACGATATAGCCAATGGCCCCCATGGCAAGGGGTATTCGTTTTTTCCCGATCAGGCCCAGTACCTTCATGGCAATGGTCCTGGCTCCTCCCGTGTGTTCCAGGAAGGCGCCGATAATGACCCCCAGGACGATAATCAATCCTATTTTCCCCAGAGTCCCCCCAAATCCCTCATTGATGGCCAGGACGATATCTTCCAGGGGCATACCTGAAAAGATTCCATAGGCTATGGAAATGATCAACAGGGCGAGAAAAGGATGAACCTTAAGCCGGGTAGTCAGCAGGACGATGCAAATTACCGCAATGATCAGATAGAGTATTTCCACGGGTTCCCGGTGAGTAAATTTTGATTACTGCTTCCTAAAATACATATTTTCGGAGACCTTCGCCTTGTGATACGGATTCCGGAAGTCAAGAAGCCTGCACCAGGCCGGCCAGTTCTTTGCCCACACTGCTTCCGATAGCGATCCCCATTCCCCCCAGCCGAACCCCAAAGGCGACACGGTCTGATCTTTTGAGCACTATGGGTTTTTTTAAAGGGCCCGTCCCCATGATCCCACTCCACCTTCGGTCTACCTCGAACGGAATTCCGGGAAGTATAACCTCTTTCAGAAGGGTGTGCAGCTGATCCTGTATCTTATCTGTGAGGCCGAACTCCTCCGTCTCCTCCCCTTTGAAATCGAGGTTTCGCCCTCCCCCAAGGAGAATCCTGTCTCCTGCATTCCTGAAATAATAATACCCCTTATCCAGGTGAAATGTCCCCTTGATCTTTAATCCGGGAATAGGCTTGGTGACCAATACCTGTGCCCTTGCAGGCCTTACGTCCTCCGTCCATCTACCCGCAAAACCGTTGGTAGCTATCAGTAGTTTATTAGTTGTAAAGTCCATGCCCCGCAGGTACACACGTACTGCCCCGTCATATTCCTCAAAATCGAGGACTTCCGTGGCATTCAGCAGGTGTATCCCTGATGCCTGTGCCTTGGAAAGCAGCGCATTCATCATCATCCCTGTATGGATCTGCCCTTCCAGCTCATTGGTGATCACTGAGGCCTCTATCCCCTGAAAACCAAACGTGTTGGGATTTAGTTTAAAAGCGGGCTGACCGAACACTGGTTGCAGCAGGGTATTGATCCTTTCGAGAGCTGCTTCGCATTCCAAAAAGAGTTCGTGATCCTTTTTCAGGAAGAGCTCATGCCCTCCTAACTGCTGATAATCCATCGCGCGATCGCCTACGGTTGCCCTGAGCAATTGTATCCCTTCCCATCTTTTGCGGACAAGTTCAGCGACCTCTTCAGGGGTGTGTGTCCGAAGGTCGTCCAGCACTTCTGAAATGCTCCCGAAACAGGCAAATCCCGCATTCTTTGTGCTCGCTCCCTGAGGGAGTATGCCTTTTTCAATGATAAGGATCTTCGAGTCAGGGAATTTCCTCCTTAACTCAAGGGCACAGGAAAGACCTACGATCCCACTGCCTACGATCGTAAAATCGATCTCCTTAAACCAAGTATCGTACTCCCAGTGACTGAGGTTCATCGGCATAAAAAACTCCGGACAAAGCCGGAGTTCAATTTAGTTGTTTTCTGGTTCCGGATTCATCTTGAACCCTTCCATGAATTTTGTGGTGTAATTACCGGCGATATAATCAGGGTGGTCCATCAACTGCCTGTGGAAGGGGATCGTAGTTTTGATTCCCTCGATCACAAATTCATCCAGGGCACGCCTCATCTTGTTAATCGCCTCTTCCCTTGTCTGGGCAGTGGTGATCAGCTTCGCGATCATGGAATCGTAATTGGGCGGAATGGTATACCCGCTGTACACGTGGGTGTCGAGCCGAATTCCGTGACCTCCCGGGGTATGCAGGGTCGTGATCTTGCCGGGAGAAGGCCTGAAACCGTTGTACGGGTCTTCCGCGTTGATCCGGCATTCAATGGAGTGTAGCTTCGGATAATAGTTCTTCCCGGAGATAGGAACACCCCCTGCTACCAGGATCTGCTCCCTGATGAGGTCGTAGTCGACCACCTGTTCTGTGATCGGGTGCTCCACCTGTATACGGGTATTCATCTCCATGAAGTAGAATTTCCTGTGTTTGTCTACCAAGAATTCGATAGTTCCCGCACCTTCGTATTTGATATACTCGGCAGCCTTGATCGCTGCTTTCCCCATTTCTTCCCTTAGCTTGTCGGTCATAAAGGGAGAGGGGGTCTCCTCGGTGAGTTTCTGGTGACGTCTTTGGATGGAACAATCCCGCTCAGACAGGTGACAGGCCTTACCAAACTGATCTCCAACAACCTGTATCTCGATATGGCGGGGTTCTTCTATGAGCTTTTCCATGTACATCCCTCCGTTACCGAAGGCTGCAGTAGCCTCTTTTACGGCACTGGTAAAATGGGCTTCCATGTCTTCTTCCTTCCACACGGCGCGCATTCCTTTTCCTCCTCCACCTGCTGTGGCCTTGATCATAACGGGATACCCGATCTTTTTGGCTGTCTTCTTCGCATCTGCCACATCCTTAAGGATACCTTCGGATCCGGGCACGCATGGCACTCCCGCCTTTCTCATGGTTTCCTTGGCCGTTGCCTTGTCTCCCATTTTATCGATCTGTTCCCCTGTGGCCCCGATAAACTTGATATCGTGCTCTGCACAGATCCTCGAGAATTTGGAGTTTTCGGACAGGAATCCATATCCAGGGTGTATCCCATCAGCATTGGTGATCTCTGCAGCGGCGATGATATTCGGGATCTTGAGATAGGATTCGCTGCTGGGTGCCGGGCCGATACAAACGGCCTCGTCGGCGAAGCGAACGTGCAGGCTTTCCTCATCTGCCTTGGAATACACAGCCACTGTTTTGATCCCCATCTCTTTACAGGTACGGATAATCCTGAGGGCGATCTCTCCTCTGTTCGCAATAAGTATTTTCTTAAACATATTCAGCTACGTTTGAATTACTTCTGGTTAGTCAGCACTCCTCAGCGGGAGTTGGCCTTAGTACAAAAACTAGGACGGGTCTACCAGGAATAAAGGTTGATCGAATTCAACCGGGGAAGAATCCTCCACAAGGACCTTCACGATCTTACCGGAAACTTCGGATTCGATGTCGTTGAAGAGTTTCATGGCTTCGATCACACAGAGCACATCTCCAACACCGACGGTATCTCCAACCTCCACGAAAGCAGGTTTATCAGGAGAAGGTTTCCTGTAGAATGTGCCGATGATAGGCGATTTGATTGTGACGTACTTGGAGTCTTCCTCCTTTTTCGCCGGCGCGGCTTCAGCGGCCGGTGCAGCCGGTGCAGGTGCCTGTTGAACCGGAGCCTGTGCAACCGCAGCAGGGATCTGCTGGATGTAAGTAGTCTCTGCACCGGTGCCTGACGGCCCTGTCTTGATTGTGATCTTGATGTCGTCCGTTTCCAGTTTTACCTCACTGGCCCCTGACTTAGCCACAAACTTGATTAAACTTTGAATCTCTTTGATATCCATGGAATTCGTATTTGATTAGTTCTCGTTAGTTATATGCCCACTTTAAATATATGGCACCCCAGGTAAATCCGCCGCCAAAGGCAGCAAAGACCAGGTTGTCTCCTTTTTTCAATTCCTTTTCATAATCGCTGAGCAGGAGCGGCAAGGTTGCCGAGGTCGTATTGCCGTACCGCTGAATATTCATCATCACCTTGGAAGGTTCAAGCCCCATTCGGTTGGCTGTCGCATCGATGATGCGTTTATTCGCCTGATGGGGAACCAGCCATTGGACGTCACTATGGGTGAGATTATTCCTCTCCATGATCCGGGCAGCCACATCGGCCATATTGGAAACCGCAAACTTAAAAACAGACTTCCCGTCCTGGAACACGTAATGTTGTTTGTTCTTTACTGTCTCCTCTGAGGGAGGCAATAGGGAACCCCCTGCATCGATCTTTAAAAACTCCCGTCCGGATCCATCAGACCTCAGGTATTCATCCAGGAGGCCATATCCCTCCGTATTGGGTTCAAACAGGACCGCTCCCCCTCCATCTCCAAAGATGATACAGGTGGTCCTGTCTGTGTAATCGAGGATGGAGGACATTTTATCCGCTCCTATGAGGAGTACTTTTTTATATTTTCCGGATTCGATGAAACGAGCCGCTGTTGACATCCCGTACAGGAAATTGGAACAGGCGGCCTGAATGTCATAGGCAAATGCATTTACTGCCCCTATCTTCGTCGCGACGTAGACCGCTGAGGAAGCTACCGGCATGTCGGGCGTGGCGGTCCCCAACAGCACCAGGTCAATTTCTTTTGGGTCTACACCCGATTTTTCCAGAAGGTTTTCAGCAGCTTTGATCGCCAGATACGAAGTCCCCTTGTCCTTGTCCTTCAGTATCCTTCTTTCTTTTATCCCCGTGCGGGTGGTGATCCATTCGTCGGTGGTGTCCACCATAGTCTCGAGGATCTCGTTGGTCAATCTGTAGTCCGGCACGTAGGCCCCCACAGCTGTGATCGCTGCTGTAATCTTGGTCATGCTATCAAGCGTTTTTTATCGGAATCCTCTAAAAATGCTCCAAAAGTTGTGAAAAATAATGATTTTTTATGACTTTTTCCCATATAACGAGGTTTTTGCACTTGAGTGGATCAGCCATAAAAAAACTCCCATTTATCAGAATGGGAGTCTTATCTGTTCAGAGAGAACTTAGGCTGAAGCTTCCTCTGCTTTGTCGATCAGCACCTGGCCGCGATAGTACAATTTACCTTCGTGCCAGTGGGCCCTGTGGTACAAATGCATTTCCCCTGTGGTTGGGTCTTTTGCCAGTGTGGGTGCCACAGCTTTATAATGTGTCCTTCTTTTGTCTCTTCTGGTTTTGGAGGTTTTCCTCTTTGGATGTGCCATCGCGAAACTTATTTATCCGTTAGTAAATCTTTTAATGCATCCCATCGGGGATCCGTATTATCTTTATCAGTCTTCGATTCTTTTGGTTGTAATTCCCTGAGCTTTTTCAGGGCCTCGGATTTCAGCGACCCGTCTTTCACACCGGGATGTACTCGTTTTTGAGGAACAGCCAGTACCAGCATTTCATAGACGTACTGGGCGATGTTGAATTGGTGCTCCCCGTGAGGGATTACCAGGATCTCATCATCCTCGTCGTTGTAGTCATCCCCGAATTTCACCACCAAGGGCAGGGAAGCAGTCACTTCCTGGTCAAAGGGTTCATTCGTCAGGTCGCAAGCGACGTTTACAGTACCACGGGCCTTCATTTCGAGCTCCATCACCGTACTCGTCTTATTAAAGTCGACCTCTACTACGATATCCGCTGCGTTGAACTCAACATACTCAAAAGACTCAAAGAACGTATTATCAATCTGATACTCAAACGTGTGCGCCCCCAACTTTAGTCCTGAAAAAGGAATTGTAAATTCCTTATGCGTCGTCATTGTGTACAATCGTTTAAGGCGTGCAAAGATACTTTTTTTTTGCCAATAGCAAACCTATTTCTCAATTATTTAGGGCTTTACACGCATATTCAGCCCAAAATCCATCAAGCTCCCTGTGAAGCCTTTGCTTTTTGTCTTTTCAGGGGGTTACTGGAGATCTCCTTGTATTCATCCCTGTTCCTGTAGATGGAGATACCCGTGAATACAGCTTCCTTAAAAGATCCGGGGTCTGCCTTTCCTTTTCCCGCTATTTCATATGCAGTTCCGTGATCTGGTGAGGTCCTGACCCTGTTTAGGCCGGCAGTGAAATTCACCCCCTGCCCGAAGGAAAGTGTCTTGAATGGGATCAGCCCCTGATCGTGGTAAGCGGCGAGGATGGCATCGAATTGTTTGTAAGTATCCGAACCAAAAAAACTGTCCGCCGCATAAGGGCCAAAGACCAATTTGCCCTGTTCGGTCATCTCGCGGATCACAGGTCTCAGCACCTCGTCGTCTTCCTTCCCAATCACCCCGTCATCTCCGCTGTGGGGATTGATACCCAGCATCGCTATCCGGGGTCTCCGAATCCCGAAATCCATTTTAAGGCTTTTTTCGATGGTCAGTATCTTTTCCCTGATCCGTTCCCTGCTGATATTGCTGACCACATCCTTAACGGCCACATGGTCTGTTAGCAGCCCCACTTTAAGGCTGTCTGTAACCATGAACATCAGGCTCTCGCCCCCCAGCTCACGAGCCAGGTAGTCCGTATGTCCGGGAAAATTGAATTCGTCTGACTGTATGTTCTTTTTGTTGATAGGGGCCGTGACCAATAAATCAATCTCTTCATTTTTGAGGGCCCTGACCGCAGCTTTCAGGGAGCGTATGGCGTACTTTCCGGCTTCGGGGGTGGGTACCCCGTATTGGATGTTCGGGGTTTCCTTCCACACATTGACGACATTGATCTTACCATCTATTGCGTGGGCCGCCTGGTCTACCCCGTGAAAGGTGATATCCATCCCGAGGTCATTCTTCTGCTGGGAAATGGTTTTGTTGGAAGCGAAAATGACCGGGGTACACAGTTCGAGCATCCTGCTGTCCTCGAAGGTCTTCAGGATCACTTCACACCCTATCCCGTTGAGGTCTCCCACCGAGATCCCTACCTTAATATTCGCACTTTCCTTCTTCATATCTCTTTACTTTGCCGTACCTTTGGAGCCCCGGAAAAAGTTCGTCTAAGGCTACATTTTATTCATTTCAAAAATAAGATTTCCAAGGCGTTCCTGAAGGGAAAAAACCTCTTTTTTAAAGTTAAAAAGGCATGTTTACAGGAATTATCGAAACCCTGGGGGAGATTACTAAACTCGAAAGGGAAGGGGGCAACCTCCACCTCACCATAGCCTCTGAGATCACCCCGGAACTCAAAATAGACCAGAGCGTGGCTCACAATGGGGTGTGCCTTACCGTTGTAGGGATCGATAAGAAGGAATATACCGTTACAGCCGTTGAGGAGACCCTGCTAAAAACCAACCTGGACGACCTGGTCCATGGAGATCAGGTGAACCTGGAACGGGCCATGATCCTCGGCACCCGCCTCGACGGGCATATCGTACAAGGCCATGTAGACACAACTGCTGTATGTTCCAAGATCGAACAAAAGGACGGAAGCTGGTACTTCACCTTTACCTACACCCCGGCAAAAGGACAGGTAACCATTGAGAAAGGTTCCATCACGGTAGACGGGGTCAGCCTTACGGTGGTCGATTCTGAAGACGACCGGTTTAGTGTGGCCATCATCCCCTATACCTATGATCACACCCGATTCAAACACTACCGGGTGGGAAGCCGGGTCAATCTGGAATTCGACGTGATCGGGAAGTACGTTGCCCGGCTACTGGGGAAGTAATCCCACCGGGATACTCAATCATTACTCTTCAAAAAAACTGATCGAAGATCCTATCCAGGTGTCGTTGGTGTTGTGAGACACATTGATCATCCCGCCTTTCCCCATACGGGTGAGGTTGATCACGGGTTTTAATCGGCCCTCTTTCTCATCCCTGGCAAAGAGGATCCGCAATTCAACCCGGGAATTCCGCTCGCCCATGGTTTTGATCAGAGGAGAATAGGTCACTTTTTTCTGAAGCATGTAATTCTTCATGTCCTTGATGGTGTTGAGCAAATTCCATGTGGGTTCAAGGTTCACGCCTTTTCCGGCAAAAGAGAACAGGGGTTTCAGCACGAATTGTTTAAGGTCGATGTCCTTAGGGACCTCATCGAGGTAGTACGACTGTGGAATGCTCTCGTGGGAAAGCATAGGCATGATGCATTTGGAGATCATAAAGAACCAGTCGGGATTGGTGATCCAGGTCACATCCAGGTCATCGAAGATATTGAAGTTGGTCTTCAGGTCTTTGAACTGATACAGGTCATCAAAGATCACCCGGTTGTATATCCTTCGGATAGGGATCTTTCGTCCGTCTTTTTCATAAAACAGCTGCCTGCCTTCCTTGATAACCTTGGTCATACATACCACCTCTATCCCCAGGGCCTGCTTCGTCGCCCAGAAATCGATCCGGGTCTTCTGCGCATTTGGGAATATCTCCATCAGGATGACATGTTCCGGAGCCTCATCCCCCACTATCACTTTTCGCATGGTCTCGAGATAAGTTTCTTCCGTATGCCCTCCAAAGAAGTAGTGAAAACCTTTTGTTGGTATGGTGGGATAGTTCTTTAAAAAGGCCTTAGCCAGAAAAGACTGGTAGAAAAAGAGGGACGGAAAAGCCTGGAGCTCTATCAACTGCGGACTCAATTCCCCGTTCTCATCCTCACAGATCCCAAAATCGATGCCCAGAAAATGGGGTTCCCCAACGTGAGTTGGTGACTGTAACTGCTTTGGCATAAATCGCTGCCTCACCGACTCAAAATCGAGGTGGTCAAGCTGACTTATAATGGCATCGCAGGCATCCATGACCTTCTTCTTCATTTGCCTGTCTATAAACACCGGGGTCTCCGAAATACGGAAGGGACAGGGTTCGCCAAAAGTTTTCATGACCTCTTGTTGAAGCCCCTCGTAATAGGCGTCTTTAAAGCCAGCGTTAAAGGATTCTCTTACCTTGGATATCATACGGATACAGGGGTTTGATGGTCAATGGCATCGGCTGCCTGCTGTAAGAACCTTGGAATTATGGTCCTGTTGGTAAGGAGGATCTTATCATCGTCATCGAGATGGATCATCATATCCTCGTATTTCTTCTTTCCATGGTGTTTGATAATGTGCGCACGTTTATCTGCCCGTTTAAAATAGCGCATCATCCCCTCAGAATCGGCTTCCGGATGGAATTGAACACCGACGATCTCCTTGGAGAACCTGATGGCCATTACCGCCCTCTCCAAAGGAACATGAGGTCTTTTCTTTTCTTTACACAACACCTTGCATCCCAGGCTTTTAAATCGCTTTTTCCTGGGTTTCACTACCTGGTAATCCCTGGAGTCAACAGCATAGAAAGGGTTTTGTAAGCCTTCCAGTACAAATTCTTCCTTCCCTTTTTTGGTCTTGTGAACCGGCATGATCCCAAAGGCCGTAGACTTTCTCCTTTTCACCTTGGCAAGTTTCCAGTGGAGGCAGGCAATTTGAAAGGAATGGCAGATAAGGAAAAGGTACTTTTTGTTTTCCTCCAGAAGGTTGTGATCATAGATCGAATCCAGGAACCAATTGAATTTCTTTTCCCAGGGTTCCCCGACCGGTTTGGGGGAGTCCGGGCCTCCTGAGGCTATAAAAATGTCAAATTCCTCCACTTCGGGGAGCTCGTGATTTACCCTGACGTCAAAAATGCGGTAATCCCCCTTGATATCGTCCCGTCCCAAAAACTGTTCAACCAGCATCTTGATACAGCGCATGCCCTCGTTGGGCTGACCGGCATTCATGTCAAGAATGGCGATTCTATAATGGTATTGCATGTGATTCTTTTCTTTATCGCAGGTGTAGTAGAATATCTGTTTGAGCCTGCTATCGCTTATAAGCCTTTTCCCGTTTCCTCAACAATGTATTTTACAACTTCCTTCAGGTCCTTGGTATCCTCGTAGACCTTGAGCTGCCGGTCTGCTCCGGAGCCCTGTTCCAGCATCTGGTATACGTAGTTCACTTCTGTCCTGCAGCCCAGTTCATCCACCACGTCCTCAACAAAGTCGAGCAGTTCATGGATCAGGGTCTCAAAGGGCACTTCCTCTTCTTTTCCAAAATCGATCAGCTTGGCTTCGATTCCCCAGCGCGCTGCCCTCCATTTGTTCTCATTTATTAACACCCTCCTGTATGAACGGAAGCTCTGATTCTTCTGGTGCAGTTTGTGCAACTTGGCAATAATGCACTGCATCAGAGCAGCAATACAAACCACCTCATCAACGGTCATGACCATATCGCAAATCCGGAATTCCACTGTCGGGTAAAAGGGATGCAGCCTGATGTCCCACCAGATCTTCTTTCCGTTGTCTATACAGCGGGTCTTGACCAGGATATCGACGAATTTGTCATATTCCGCCACGCTGGCAAAATAGGGTGGTATCCCCGTCCGGGGGAACTTGTCAAAGATCTTGGAGCGGAACGACTTAAAGCCCGTATCCCTTCCTTCCCAAAACGGGGAATTCGTGGAAAGCGCATATAGGTGCGGCAGGAAATACCGGGCGATATTCATAATCTGCAACCCTTCTTCCCTGCTGGGGATCCCCACGTGAACGTGGAGGCCAAAGATGAGATTGGACCGGGCCACATCCTTCATCTCCGCTATCAGTTCATCGTAGCGGGGGTTGGGCGTGATGGGCTGGTCGCTCCAATTGGAGAACGGGTGTGTGCCTGCTGCCCCTACCTTCAAACCCTCCTTGGCTGCTAGCTCTATAACCTGCTGCCTCAGGTAGGACACTTCATCCCTGGCCTGATTGATATTCTCGCAGATATTGGTCCCCATCTCGATCACGGCCTGGTGCATTTCTTCCTTGATTCGCTCTTTCAGAAAGACTTTCCCCCCTTCCAGGATCTTCGACATATGCGACCTAAGGGTATAGGCCTCACTGTCCAGTATCTGGAATTCCTCTTCAATACCAAGGGTGAACTTATTCATGTCTCAGTGATTTGTTCTTTATTTCTTCTTTTTCGGAGCAGCCTTGGGCTTGGCTTCGGCCTTTTTCGCCGTTGTCTTCTTTGTTTTAGTCGAAGTAGTCTTGGCAGGGGTCGATTTAGCCCTGGTAGATTTTACCGGGGTCTTTTTAACCACTGTCTTCTTAGCTTCCGCTGCCGATTTAAGCGGAGGTTTAGATGCCTTGACCTCAGCCGGGGCCACACATTCCTTAACAAAAGTTCCCCAGGAACTGTTGTTCTTCTTCTCCTTGTGCTCTAGTGCCTTTTCCACTGCAAGCTTGGCCGCATGCTCCACGATCCATCGGAAATTACCTTCCCCAACAGAGTGTATGTCTGCATCCGGCGCAGGGTTACAGAAATCAATAGCATAGGGAATTCCATTCCTGACCGCAAACTCCACCGTATTGAAGTCGTACCCCAGGGCTTTGTTCAGTTTGATGGTGTAGTCGTGGATGGTCTTCATTAGTTTCTGGTGTTCCGCTCCTGAGGTCTTGGGTTCGGTCACATACCGCAGGTGGAATTCGTTCCTAGGCTCATAGGGCATGATGTGCACATACTTTTGCCCCAGGCAATAGACGCGGTAATAATCCTCAAAGACGATCTCTTCTTGCAGCATCATGACAAGTTGTTCGGTCTCCCCGTGCTTGGCAAAAAGGTCGTCCGCATCGTGTACCTTGTATACGCTTTTCCAACCTCCTCCCGAATGGGGCTTCATATAGGCAGGAAAACCGATATAATTAAAGATATATTCCCAGTCAAGGGGTGCTTTCAGGTTCCTGAAAGACCTTTCCGTGGTATCATCCGGTCTGTGCTTGGAAGGCAAGAGGACCGTTTTGGGTACAGGCACGCCGATTTGCGTGGCCAGACAATTGTTGAAGAATTTCTCATCGGCACTCCACCAGAACGGGTTGTTGATCACGCAGGTGCCCATCAGGGCGGCATTCTTCAGATAGGCTCTGTAAAAAGGAACCTCCTGTGAGATCCTGTCTATGATCACGTGGTAACCGTAATCTATCCCTTGCTGCACCTTGTCTATCATGACCGGTTCAGCGACGACCTTACCATTCCCCAGTTCGTTGACCTTGTCTATAAAGGCCCAGGGGAAGGTGTCCTCCATTCCAAATAAAATTCCTACTCTTTTGATCATCTTGTTTATAGTGTTTAGTTCGTTTAGAAATATCGGCCGATGTATTCTGGAAAAACCATCTTCCACAATGGCCAGTCGTGGTCGATCCATTTTTTTTCGTCGTACCAGTAAGGAATCCCCTTAGATTGAAGGATTCCCGCCATGTATTCATTCTTGGGCTTACAGCTGTCCCAGTCGGATGTACTCAGCACTATATTCATGTGCTGATATTTCCAGCCCTCTTCGTTCTGCATGAATTCATCAGGGCAATTGAAATAGATTCTCATATCATCGGAGAGGGGTACAAAGTTACGAATATTGAAAACCCCCGACATAGAGAACAGGTGGGAGACCAGGTCAGGGAATCGGAAGGCAGTGTTGCCTGCGTGATATCCTCCAAAACTCACCCCGGCCACCGCTATTCTGTGGGTGTTGCATTCCTGCTGTATATAGGGAATAAGCTCGTTTTTCAGGAACTGCATATACAGCTCGTAATTGTGAATCTTCACCTCGGAGGACATATTCTCCGCATAGAAAGTGATCCCGTCCAGGGTCTCCACATTGTAGAGCTTGATACGGCCCTCCTCAACAAAATTCATCACCGAGCCATTAAGGCCGAAATCGTTGTTTTGGGTAAAGCTGCCATAGGAGGAGGGAAACATGAGAATGGGATATCCCCAATGCCCCGTAATCTCCAGGTTTATGTTCCTTTCAAGCGTATGGGAGTAGTATTGAATATACTGCATGGAAGCCATAGGATAATGTAACCTAATTTTCTAAGTTTACCAATAATTTTTTGCCGGGCAAAGGTATTTTATTTTTGTTATACCCCGCTTAAATTCAGCGGATTCCTTATACTTGCCCCCTTTAGCATGAGCCGATGATTCTCCATGTCGACCACATTAGCCTGAAAGGCTTTTTTTCTTCCCGTATTTTACACCGAAAACTGCATTTCAGGCTGATCGCACCTCCCTCATTTCGAAAAGGCGAAAAGGACTTCCCTGTACTGCTGATGAATGACGGGCAGGACTATACAGCCCTGGGGCTGGAGAAGATCCTGACCCGTTCCTACACACAGAAGAATATGAGGCCTTTCCTTTACGTCGGACTGGAGACTGATCAAAACCGGATGCACGACTACGGTACGGCCAGCACGGCAGACTACAAGGGACGGGGTGAAAAGGCAGGGTTGTACGCCCGTTTTGTGACCGAGGAATTCATCCCATTCCTCAAGAAAGAATTCAGGGCTTCTTCCCGGAAGGAAGACTGGGTATACTGCGGAATGTCACTGGGGGGGCTTTCGGCTTTCGACATCGTATTTAACCACCCCCACCTCTTTGGCAAAGCCGGGGTGTTCAGCGGTTCATTCTGGTGGCGAAAGAAAGCCTATACCAAAAAGGACCCTGAGGACCGGAGCAGGATCGTCCTCGATATGGTTAAAGAAGGCACATACGCTCCCCACCTGAACTTCTGGTTCCAGTGCGGCACGTTGGATGAGAAAGCAGACCGCAACCACAACGGTATTATTGATTCCATAGACGATACACTCGACCTGATCAGGGAACTGGAGAGCAAAGGGTATTCTTATCCCGGGCAGATCACCTATGTGGAGATCGAAGGAGGCAAGCACGACCTGCCCACCTGGGCGAAGGTCTTTCCGGATTTCCTCAAATGGGCTTTTGGGCGTCGTGAAGCCCAATGAGCAAAACTCAGACCTTGATAAAGATCTTTTTTCGGTACATATACCAGGCCAGCAGCAGATAGAAGCCTGTGACCGTCAATCCGTACAACAGGGAGGACATCTCGCCTGAGAGGAAAGATTGCACGTAGATGTTCTGGTACAACCAGCCATGCAGTGACATCCCGTCTGCAACCTCTATGGAATAGAACAGTTTGGTGATAAAACTGGAGAGAAAGTAAACGGTGATGGCATTCGCTCCTGTGTATTTGAAGATGCTGCCAAACTGTAGGCCTTTGACATCCGTGAGGTAATAGATCAAAGCCAGAACTATGTTGGCCCACCCCGCAGTGACCAGGACAAAACTGCTGGTCCATAACGCTTTGTTGATGGGAAAGGCGGTATCCCACAGATACCCTAAGACCAGCATAAAGATACCCAGCATCAACATGATCACCTCTTTTCTGGGCCTTTTTGAAATGAGAACAAGTCCTGTAAAGATCCCCAGCAGGGAAGATGCAATGGAAGGCAAGGTGCTTAGCAGTCCCTCAGGATCGTAGTCATCCTTGTACATATGGCTGCCAAAAACCTGCAGGTCGATGTAATTCGCCCAGTTATTGGGTGCCCTGTCAAAGGTGGGAGCGGCTCCGTCAAAAGGTACAAAGCCCAGCCAGATCCAGTATCCGACCAAAATGGTGATACAGATCCCCAGAAGCGCTTTCCAGTTGGCATTCAGGAAGAGGATGGCCGCAAAGAAGAAAACCACCCCTATACGCTGGAGTACCCCCGGAAAACGGATCTCAGAAAAATCCCGAAAGAAGGGAAAAGAAATCGTAAAGGCCCCTAGGAACAGTCCCAGCCCGATGAGTTTCAGGGTGCGCACAGAGATCTTCCTGTAGGTGGCCGCATTGGGTTCCTTGTTGCGATAGGCAAAGACGATGGAGGTCCCTACGATAAACAGGAAGAACGGAAATACCAGATCCGTCGGGGTATAGCCGTGCCATTCTGCGTGGCGCAAAGGGGGGTAGACATGCTCCCACGTACCCGGTGTATTCACGAGTATCATCAGGGCGATAGTGAGTCCCCTGAAAATGTCAACCGAAATGATTCTTTCTTTCATATATATGTTTCTTTATAATATGGTTCCCTTCATCCTGTTCCAGACCCGGGTGAGGAGAAATCCGGAGATCACTGCTATGGTGGTGAGAACTATTGCAGGAACGTATTTTCCGTAGATCCAGTAGCCGGTAGAGAACATGATGGTATAGATCAGGACACAGCCCAACAACATGGCTGTAATGCCTGAGGGGACGCTCCACTTTTCATCTGTAGTCACAATCTTCTGCTGGTCCTTCTCAGCTTCCCTGATCACCTTTGCCCACCCCGGGCCTCCAGGTTGGATCTTCATATAGAAAGACCTCAATACCTCTTTGGATTCGGGTTGGGTAAGGAAGGTGGCCGCCATCCATATAGCTGTGGTAATAACCACCACAAAAATATATTCAGACCAGTCCGGAAATATCCCGGTGCCGGGAGCGAAAAAGAAGGGTCCTACGGGGGTTAGTTTCAGGAGGAGGGAGATGATCCCGGAGGCAAACATGGCCGTGATCTCACTCCAGGCGTTGATCCTCCACCAGAACCATCGCAGGATAAAGATAAGTCCGGTCCCTGCCCCGAAAACCAGCAACACTTCAAATAGCTGGAGTGCATTCTGCAGCAGGAGGGCAAGGGCAGCGCTGAAAACCATCAGGACTACTGTGGAAATCCTACCTACTGCCACCAGCCTCTTTTCCGAAGCGTTGGGATTGATCTGTTGCTTATAAAAGTCGTAAACGATATAGGATGACCCCCAGTTGAGCTGTGTAGAGATGGTAGACATATAGGCTGCGATCAGAGAGGCGAGGACCAGGCCCAGCAGACCGCTGGGTAATTTTGTGAGCATGGCGGAATACGCCAGGTCGTGACCCAGTTTGTCATCTGCAATGGTCGGAAATGCTTCCTGAATGCTGGCCACGTCGGGGTAGATCACCAGGGAGGCCAGGGCCACCAGAATCCAGGGCCAGGGGCGCAGGGCGTAGTGCATGATGTTAAAAAAGAAGGTGGCTCCTATGGCGTGATTCTCATTTTTGGCCGCGAGCATCCGCTGGGCGATATAACCCCCTCCTCCCGGTTCTGCCCCGGGATACCACGAACTCCACCATTGCACCGCCAGGGGGATGATAAACAGGGTGATCAGGGCCTGGGTGTTGCTGAAATCGGGGAGGATGGAGAGTTTGTCGGTGACGTGTTCATTGGCCATCAGGGAAGCGATCCCGCCCACTTCGGGCAGGTTCACCAGGTAGTAGGCAGCGCCAATGGCCCCGGACATGGCTACAAAGAACAAAAGGAAATCAGTATAGACTACCCCTTTGAACCCGCCAAGTGCACTAAAAATAACCGTAATAAGTCCGGCACTGATCACGGTCTGCCAGGGTTCGAGCCCGAGCATAATGCCACCAATCTTGATAGCAGCCAGGGTCACGGCAGACATGGTAATCACATTGAAGATGACCCCGAGGTAGATGGCTCTGAACTTTCGGAGAAAACTGGCCGCGGCACCACCGTAGCGGAGTTCATAAAATTCCAGGTCGGTGTTTACATTCGACTTCCTCCAGAGTTTGGCGTAGACAAAGACAGTCAGCAAACCTGTGATCAGAAAGGCCCACCAGACCCAGTTTCCCGAGACCCCATTGGTCCTGACAATGTCTGTTACCAGGTTGGGGGTGTCTGTAGAAAAGGTCGTCGCTACCATAGACAGGCCTAAAAGCCACCAAGGCATGGTGCGCCCGCTGAGAAAGAACTCGGAAGTGTTCTTGCCAGATTTTTTGGAAACGATGACCCCTATGGCCAGTACCGTGGAAAAGAAGACGATGATAAAACCATAGTCAAGGGTGCTTAATTCCATAAGGTCATCCATTGGTCAGTGGCTAAAGATATTATTTTTTGGGATACCTTTATCTGACCCACTCAGGGGAAATACACCCATCGCCTTGGAAATCAGCTACACTTCCTGGATACTCGCTTTTACAGCTTCTGTCGTACTGGGAATTTCAAAGTCGGGTATCAAGGGGATCGCCGTCATCATTATCACCCTGATGGCCCTTGCATTCGGTGCCCGTGCCTCTACGGGTTTGCTCGTGCCTCTTTTTGTAGTGGGCGACATATTTGCGGTGATCTACTACAACAAGCACGCGCGATGGCATTATATCAGGAGGTTCCTTCCCTGGATGATGACGGGGGTAGTGATCGGTGTTATCCTGGGTAATGACCTGCCGGAAGAAACCTTTAAGATCTGGATGGTAGTGGTCATCCTGGCGAGCGTGGGAATGATGACCTGGTGGGACCTGCGCCGCTCCAAGGTCGTTCCCACCCACTGGAGTTTTGCCGGGTTCATGGGTATACTCGCGGGGATCACCACCATGATCGGCAACCTGGCGGGAGCCTTTTCCAACATCTTTTTCCTGGCTATGAGACTGCCCAAGAACGAATTCATCGGCACGGCTGCCTGGGTCTTCTTTTTTATCAACCTCTTTAAACTACCCTTTCACATCCTGGTGTGGGAAACCATTACCCCGGAGACGCTGCTGGTCAACGCCAAGCTTTTGCCGGGAGTAGCCCTGGGATTGTTTTTGGGGGTCAGGCTCGTAAAAGTGATCCGGGAAGGATTCTATCGAAAAATGATCCTTTTGCTCACTGCCCTTGGCGCCCTCATCCTCTTACTCAGATAGTTATTTCCGAAAATTTAGTATTTTACCTCAGCTTTGCCGCCCTATCAGGCATAGCGCTATAGGATCATGAAAAATCTTTGGAGATACCTGCTGCTCTTCTTCCTTTTACTCGGCTCCTGTAAGGATCTGAAGCGGGACAGGGAAGAAAGTCAGAGAGAACTGGCAGCCCGTCGGGACCTTGCCGAGATTCAGGCGGAAGGTAAGTTGAGGGCACTGATCGCCTACAGCGCTACCAGTTATTTCCTGTACCGGGGCCAGGCTATGGGATATGAATACGAGCTGCTTAAACGGCTCGCCGACGACCTGGGTGTAGAACTTGAGCTGCATGTTTCCGGAGATCTGGATGAGATGCTCAACGAATTGAGAAAAGGCTCGGTAGACATCGTTGCCCACGGCCTTGCTATCACGGCCGAGCGCAAACAGGAAGTTGCCTTTTCGGACCACCTCTATCTCACCGAACAGGTTCTCGTTCAGCGTAAACCAAAGGGATGGCGCCAGATGACCAGAGATCAGATTAGGGAAGCCATGATCAGCGACCCCATACAGCTCATCGGGGATACGGTTTCCGTCAGAAAGAATTCATCTTATTTTAAAAGGATCCGAAACCTCTCCAGGGAGATCGGGGGAGAGATCGTCATCGATACGTTAGGGGGAAATATCACGACAGATGAGATCATCAAGATGGTGGCCGATGGGAAGATCAAATACACCCTGGCCGACAAGAACCTGGCCGGTATCAATGCGTCTTATTATCCCGACCTCGATGTGGAGGTCCCCCTTAGCTTTTCCCAGCGGATCGCCTGGGCGCTACGCCCCGGATCCCGGCAATTATTAAAGGCCACGAACCTATGGATCGGCAAAGAGAAGAAGCAGGACGATTACTATGTGATCTACAACAAATACTTCAAAAATAAGAGGAGTTTCAGACGAAGGGTCAACAGTCCGTTTTACAGCCTGAACCAAAAACAGATCAGCAGATTCGATCCCATCATCAAGGAGAATTCCAGGAAACTGGGGTGGGACTGGCGGCTGTTAGCCTCGCTTATCTACCAGGAATCCCGCTTCGATCCCGAGGCCGAGTCCTGGACCGGCGCCAAAGGAATAATGCAACTGATGCCCGGGACAGCCGAAGAGCTGGGAGTTACCGCCACGGCAGATGCGGGGGAAGTGATCCGGGCAGGTACGCGCTACCTGGCCCAGTTATACAATAACTTTGCCCATGTGAACGATTCCATCCAGCGCATTAAATTTACGATGGCCTCCTATAATTGCGGCTACAGCCATGTGGTTGATGCCCAGAACCTGGCGCAGGTAAACGGTCTGAAAGACACGGTTTGGGACGGCCATGTGGATAAGATGATCCTCGCCCTGAGCTTTCCTCAGAATTACAATCACGAAGTGGTCAAATACGGGTATGTGAGAGGCCTGGAACCCTTCCAGTACGTGGAACAGATCTTCCAGCGATACGACCACTACCGTAAATTTATTGACAGAGAAGAACCCGAGAATCTGAGTCTAGCGGGTTCTTAGCCGATCCAGGATCTGCCTTTCGAACTTCTTATCATCCTCCAGGATCTCGAAAAATGCTTGCAGGAATTTTTGGGCCTCACGGAATTGTCTCATGTCCTGGAAGTAAGGTTCAATTTCATCCAACTCGGCCAGCAGTTCTGAACGTTTATTGAGAAATACACGCCTTACCCCCTCGAGAATTTCCGTGTCCCTTTCATACCCTTTGTAAATTCGATCAGTTACCTGGGTAATGGAACCCGAGAGGTTCTGGATATTGGTTACGGCGGCATAGGGGGCATTGACCAGACCCGACATGTCGAAATCGTAGGGTACTGGGATGATCCTTTTCTCCGTGAATAAGAGTTTCTGGTTGTGTTGCTGTTTCGTGGAATAGTCCGTATTGGCGATCATGAATTCAAAAAAGGCGTTGAACACGGAAGCCTCGTCATCATGTTGAAGGGGGTGGACAAGCCTTTTGAGCTCCTGCCCCCCGTACCGTTCACATAGAAAGTCCATATCCTCTATGAGGAAGCCAAAGAATTCATGAGTGACTTCTCGTCTGCCTCGCTCTTCGAATAAAGATACCTCAGCAAGTCGGGTTTTGAAATGGTAGGGGGCTACCGTTTCGTAGAGTTTATAGGCAAGGTATTCTTTCAGGACGTAATCCCCCGTATTGCGATCGAGTTGGCAGGGCAACACCATTTTTAGTTTTTCGCTGCCTTCGAACAGGGTTGAGCGGGTTTTCGATTTCCTGAATTTCAGCTTTAAAGGAGCAAAATAGCAGGTCTTCCTTCGGAAATTGCCACGGGCTCTCAGGCTTACCGGCAGGGAATCCCAACCACCTCCCCGGGATGACCAGATCATGGATTCCAGGTAGGTACTGTCATTGGTGTCCTGCTTCAGGGATTTGTTAGAATACCTCAGCCTTAGTTGCAGGGGTGATTCTGACCTGAAAAGTTCCGGAAGTTCTTGCCCCGGGTAGTCCTTCGAGGCTTCCTGAGCGGACAAGACAAGACCAATGGCCCACAGGCCTATCAGCATAATCAGACACTTTCGGTTATTCTTCATTTTCCTGGTCTCAGCACTTAAGATACGCATAATTGTATGAGCTTCAGAAGGTAGGCTCCGGGGATTGTTAAAAAGTTTATTCTGTTAAGGCTTTGTTAACTTATTGGCTTTTGTTTAAATTTAAAGCACACCAATTAAGTGAACTGATGGATG
The DNA here is from genome assembly GCF_014638095.1 of Muriicola marianensis. Lineage (GTDB taxonomy): Bacteria > Bacteroidota > Bacteroidia > Flavobacteriales > Flavobacteriaceae > Muriicola > Muriicola marianensis. Next base: position 1,888,654 of record NZ_BMFH01000001.1, on the reverse strand, counting down.
AAACTGTTCGATTATTCAGTGCCAGAATAGTAACGGGATTGTTTCTGATAGCGTTGATTACGCTTGCAATAATGACCTACCAGGAGTATTCTGCTGAATTAGCCAAAGAAGCCGAACTCTACTTAGCTTCCTCCTTGCATCAATTTGACACCACTGTACCTGTCAAATAAAGGATCGCACGGTTGGTCATGGCTTTTGGCACATGATATCTGGAGAAAGAAATCGGTTACCACTAGAAAATCCGGCTGTGAAAAGGCCGGATTTTTTACTTTATGTGATATGGAAAACAGATCATTCCTTTCTGACAATTCCGGTCCAACGAAGAGGACATTCTGGAAAAATCTGTACAAAATGTGACCTGTTGAACAAAATGGGGTCTTAACTTATGGGAATGAATGATTCCGAACCGCAAGACGTCTCTACTGTGAGTACAGATAAAAGAGATCGAAGACGAACTCCTGATATGATCGTCGTCTTTTCTTCCGCTGACGTCATTCTCCCAACCGAACACCATGTTGAACGTACTTAAACATCTTATCCTGATGGTGATCGGGGACCGGCAGAGGTCGGCCCTGGCCGAAGATGATTCTCTTCGTCTTCTAAGTGATGAAGAACTGGTAGAAAAGATCGTGGACACAAAAAACACCCTGCTTTTTGGAGTTTTATACGATCGGTACGCGGATCGGGTATACACCAAATGCCGGAGCTTCGCAAATTCGGAGGATGAAGCTGAGGACCTTACCCAGGACGTTTTTCTGACGATCTACATCAAGCTGGGAGGTTTCAGAGGAAAGTCGAAGTTTTCGAGCTGGGTCTATTCCCTGACCTATAATTTCTGCGTCAATTATGTGACCAGGAATAAGAATCGGAAGATCCGGGAGCAATCAAAAACAATAGATGCGGAAGAGCGCCAGCTGGCTGTGGAAGTAGAAGACAGGAGTTTTTTCCATATGAGATCAGACAAACTCAAATCCGTGCTGCAAAGGATCCCACCCGAAGACAGGACCCTGTTGCTTCTCAAATACCAGGACGACGTGTCCGTCAAAGAATTATGTGCCCTTTTAGACCTGGGAGAGAGCGCCGTAAAGATGCGGCTGAAAAGGGCCAAGGCAAAAACATTAGCAATCTATAACGCACTCCCCTGATGGCAGAAAACACTCAAAACCCTTTCAAAGACCTCAGCAAGCGTATCCTTGAGGCGCCCCCAAGCCTAAAGAAGAAGGTGATGGAAGATGTAGCTGTTGCTAAGCTTATCATGGACCTGGCCTCTCTCTTTACCGTGAATACACAGCAAATGCTGGCTAGCCTGTTTAAAACAAATAAGAAAGACAAATAATCACACTAAACTCATCAAGATCATGGAAACACTGGGAAGCTTAGCCACAGATTCATTAAAGACCATCATACAGGACATCGTCTCAGCACTGCCGGGGGTCATCGGCGCCATCATCGTCCTCATCCTCGGGTGGCTGATCATCAAGATCATCAGTTTTGTGATCAGGAAAATCCTGAAACTTGCCAGGGTGGATAACCTCTCTGATAAGATCAATGAAGCCCAACTGTTCGGAGAGGGAAGCAAGATAAAAGTAGACGTGATCCGTATCCTGCTCGGCTTTGTCAAGGGGATCCTCTGGATCACTTTCATCATCGTGGCGGCAGAGGTAATGGGACTCACCATCATTTCTGCGGAGATCTCCAACCTGCTGCATTACCTGCCCGTGTTGCTGAGCGCCCTGGTCATCTTTATGATCGGGCTCTACGCCGCCAGGCTGGTCAGGAAAGCCCTGTTAAGTGTATTTGATTCCATGGGGATGGGCGGATCCAAGATCGTCAGTGGCATCGTCTACTACATGATCATTGTGTTTGTGCTGATCACCGCCCTCAACCAGGCCGGGATCGATACAGAGATCATTACCGGCAATATTACCCTTATCATAGGGGCCTTCCTCCTTGCCTTTGCCATAGGGCTCGGACTGGGTTCCAGGGAAGTAGTAGGCAAATTGCTACACACTTTTTACGCCCGGAAAACCTATGCTGTGGGAGACAAGATCCGGACCAAGAAATTCGAGGGCACGATCGAAGCCATAGAGGGAATCCTGGTCACCATCAGGACCAAAGAAGGGAAGATCGTCATCCCCATTGAGGATCTTGTTCAGAGTAAAGTGGAATTACAATAGTTTAACTTTTCTATTCATATTAACAAACAATTCGTATCATTAACAATTTAAATCTTAAAAATGGGAAAATTCGAAATCAGAAAAACGAAGTCAGGTCAGTTTAAATTCGACCTGAAAGCGTCGAACGGACAGGTCATTCTCAGCAGCGAGACCTACAAGACCAAAGCGAGCTGCAAGAAGGGGATCCACTCGGTCATGAACAATGCCGCTGAAGACAAACGATTCGATCGAAGGACGGCCAAGAACGGCAGCCCCTACTTCAATATGAAGGCGCGGAACGGGCAGATCATTGGCACGAGCGAAATGTATTCCAACACCAACGGGATGGAGAACGGGATCGCTTCCGTCAAGAAAAATGCGCCGGATGCCACTATAGATGACCAGTCCTGAACATTGTAAAATCAAGAAGAAACAGCAAATACAAGAGAGATGAAAAAAATCGGATTTTTGACCTTCCTCCTTCTCGCCGGGGTATATACCTATGCCCAAACAGAGGCGGAGCTCAAATCAGAACTCAAGACCAAAAAGGATTCCATTGCGGCCATACAGGGCAGAGCCAATGCCATTCAGGCCCAGATCGATGCCCTTCCCGGTTGGAAGACCGGGGCCTTTGGTACTATTGGAGTGAACCTGTCGAATTTCAGCAACTGGTATGCCCAGGGATTCCCGAATAACTCAGCCGGAAACATCGGCTTTACGGTCAATGCCTTTGCAAACCTGAAAGAGGATAAATTCTTCTGGAGAAACTCGGCCAATGTGAACCTACAGTGGGTAAAATTAGACGATAAGGACGATCCTACCGACTCGGATAGTTTTCGGGAAGCGACGGACGTTTTTAATATCACATCCCTCTACGGAAGGAGGCTAAGCCAGCAATTTGCGGTTTCCACCCTCGGGGAGTATCGTACCACCATCCTCAATAATTTCAATGACCCGGGTTATCTCGACCTCGGGGTTGGAGGTACCTGGACCCCGACGGACAACCTGGTAGTTGTGATCCATCCCCTGAACTACAACTTTGTTTTCAGCAGCGAGGACACCATCTTTAACTCCTCCCTCGGAGCCAAGATCGTGGCCGACTATACCCGTAAGCTGGGAGCGATGAACTACAAGAGTAACCTCTCCCTCTTCCAGAGTTATGAGAGCGGGGACCTCAGTAACTGGACGTGGATCAATTCCTTCTCTTACACCCTGTGGAAGATGATAGGGGTGGGCTTTGAATTTGGGCTCAGGAACAACAAACAGGAAGCACTCAATTACTCTGTAAACACTTTGGGGAATACAGGAGAGACCTTCGACACGGTAGACAACGATCTCCAGACCTACTGGACTCTCGGTCTGAGCTATGCATTTTAAGTAACATCAGGAATCTATAAACACTAATATTAATCACTTAAACTTTAAAATTATGCTGAAAGAATTCAAGAATTTCATCATGACCGGCAATGTCATCGAATTTGCCGTAGCCGTTATCCTCGCCGGGGCTGTAAGCCTTGTAGTGAACGGATTTGTAAATGACATCGTGATGCCTGTTGTAGGTGAATTCACGGGTGGGATTGATTTTGCGAACCTCAAGTACGTCCTCACCGAAGCTTCGGGTGTAGCCGGGGAAGCCGGATACGTTGCTGAAAATGCGATCCGTTACGGGGCATGGATCAACACGATCGTAAATCTGATCATCGTTGGGTTTGTATTGTTCGTCATCATCAAGGCTTACAACAAGACCAAGACCCCTCCACCTCCACCGGCTCCAAAAGGACCTTCACAGGAAGATCTGCTGGCTGAGATCCGCGACCTTCTGAAGAAGAACTAAGCGAGGTAATAGTCGGATACCAATTGATCCCCCTGCCCATTGCAGGGGGATTTTTGTTTAATGTTGGCAAGGGTAAAAGGAAATAGGTCGTAGAGAAAAGAAGAAAAACCTTTTTGTGATCTCTCTAATAATCAGTACCTTAAAAGAGGTAATTCTAAATACAGGTGGTATGGGAACAATCAAAACATTAAACAAATGGGCCAATGCCCATACGTATTACGGGCTAGACATGCTGCGCGTAGCCCTGGGCGTCTTCCTGATCCTGAAAGGGGTAGAGTTTATGTCTGATCCGGTAGCCATGGGGCTGGTCATGGAACCGTTCCGCGATCTGCCGGGCAGTATGATGATCATCCATTACGTGGCCGCGGCTCATTTTGTGGGAGGCTTCTTTATCATCATCGGCCTGCTGACGCGCTGGAGCGTTGCCCTGCAAGTGCCGATCATGATCGGGGCCATCCTCACCAATTTCCTGGGGATCATGGTCGTCGGCAACCTGGTACAGGCGCTGATCGTCTTCCTGCTCTGTGTGTTCTTTATGATCTACGGCTCCGGGAAACACTCCCTGGATTACTATCTGAAAATGCAGAAGTAATAGGAAACTATCTCCTTCTTGGCATTACGAGGCTGTCTGCAGGGTAGTTATTGGCCAGGAATGTCATCTGGTCCTTGGCCCATCGGATAAGTACCTGCCGCTGTGCTTCACTGAGATTGGCCTCGGGATGCAGGCCGAAATAGGTATAGCTCTCAAGAGGCATCTCCTTTTCCTCCACCATTTCCACGGTCTCCTCAAACTTGTGGTTTTGAATGGCAATAGGCCTTTTGGTCAGCTCTGAAAAATTCAGGTGCCTCTTACCGTCTTCCACATGGTCGTTCAGCCACCAACCCACAGGTTGAATCTCCGCATACCAGGGATATTCCGTCTTGTTGGAGTGGCAGTCATTACAGCTTACTCTCAGAATCTCCTCCACCTCTTTAGGAACTTCGTATTTTGTGGTGATATCATAAGTAAGGTCATTGCTCTCGTTCTTTTCCGGACGAAAGAATTGAATCACCCCCAGGGCGATAAGCAATAACAGGCCGATCTTTTTTAACATGACTTTCAATTTAGTTAGGTGATTCCAAAGCTATACTATTTCTGTAAATCGGCCTGACCCGGACCCCGGGAAATCCTAAATTTTAACAAGACCCATGCAGGAAACTGGGGTGAAGAAGGAAACAGAAGGTGCATTCCCTTTAAGCCGAATATCGACGAACGACCCACTCGGTTTCATTTCACAACAAAAATGGAGGGTTTCACAACAATTTTAGGGCATTTCACCACAGAATAGGGTATCTTAAAGAGAGAAAATGAACCCTAAAATCCCCCACAGCTATGGAAACAAAAACTGAGAAACACCCCATCCTGAACCGAATTTTATCCGCCCTGAATTTCAGCCTGGAAGTAGTGCTCCTGCTGATCGCCCTGGGCTTCCTCATCGGACTCTACAGCCTGTTCGCGTAAATAATTACTTTTCATCAATAGGAAAGGCCCCTCAACTTCAGGGGCCTTATTTGTTCTCCCCTCCCGGGAGGGGAGAAGTATATAATTCAGCTTAAAAATAGCTAAGATCGATACCCAGATTGAGTTAGCATTTCAGTTTAATGACTCCCTCTGACATAGCGGTACTCCGGGCCGTCGCAGGGGATAAAGTCGCTTTGGATAAGAAACTCCTGGGAACGAAAGAAGAACTCCTCGGGTTCTGCAAAGCAATTGCGGATAAGTACGTTGTCTTGGGTGTATCTCACTCTGAATCCTGATCTGCCGTCCTGTTCCGCCACTGACCACCGTCCTTCCACAACAGTCGTTTCCCCATCCCGGGTCTGGGATTTCAGGAAGCTTCCGTCTGAGACAAATTCCACCGTTTCTGTGTAATCCAGTTCCGAGGCTTCCTGCCCGGTCTGAGTCATATAGGCATAGACGCTGTGGAGCTGCCAGATCTCTGCCTGCAGAGGGTCATTGGAAGAGCTGCAGGAAAATACTAGTAACAGGGCAAATAGGAATAGTCGGGGCATGGGAGATATTTTTACAAAGATGGGAAAACCGGCAAAGGTTGCTTCAGCTTAATCTATTCAGAACACCTTACAGAGGTATTGGTCGGACCGCCGGATCTCAGGGAGGGAGGTGCCAAATTCTTTTTATCTTACTGCAAAAACAAATGTTGGCAATTTCGTTCCGATCCGTTATTTTTCTGTTATTAGTAGGTACGCTCACCTCCTTCTCTAATCCCGGGACTGACCAGGCATCCTTTCGTGAGGACTCCCTGGAAGGGCCGTGGGAGATCGATCTCCGGCCCACCCCTGATGCCCCGCCCTATACCCAGCAATTTGAGGTGACAAGTATCTCGGGGAATTCTTTTGAGGGAACATTTTACGGGAGTCCGCTTGAAGAGACACGCCTCAACCGTAACTGGGACCGACTGTATTTTGCATTTACGACTCGCGACAGCTCCCACGCGTACTATCACTCGGGGTACCTTGAAGACGGAAAGCTTTACGGGGTATCCTATTGTCCCGGCCGGGAGTTCGTACAGCCCTGGACAGGCGTCAGGAAGTAGAGATTCATTAAATTTTCTTATTTTCTGGGGTAAAGAATATTCATCATCAAATAAATCGCACCCATGAGAACAAAAGGATTATTCCTAATCATATTTCTTGTACTCGCATCCTGCGGCACGACCAAAAAGACCTTCCCTGTTTCGAATCTGGCTCCCGCCGCAGAGATCACTGTAAAACAGAAAACAGACAGTAATGACAACAATGAGATCACGGTAAAGGCCAAGTATCTGGCAAGCCCCGAAAGGGTAAGTCGGGGAGCCACCGCCTATGTGGTCTGGCTGGTCAGCGAGGAAAACGGCATTAAAAATATTGGGGCCCTCTACAATGAGAATGGGGAGGATTCCGAACTCGAAACAATCACTTCTTTCGTGGGAACAGAGATCTTTATCACGGCCGAAAGGCAGGTAGGGATCACACGCCCCGATGGGGTAGAGATCACCCGGGTGAAACTTTAGATGATCTGTGACCACAGGCCTGTACCTCATCGCGCTCCTTCCTCCTGAGCTCCTAAGGGAGCAAATAAGGGTTATCAAAGAAGAAATGAAAGACAGATACGGGTCTGCCCACGCCCTAAAATCACCTGCCCACATCACCCTGCAACCTCCGTTTCGTATGCTCTCTCAGGAAGAAGGGCTACTCACCTCTGTGTTAAACCGATTCGCCGGTTCACAAGCCCCATTACCTGTTGAATTGAAAGGCTTTGATTGTTTCCCTCCCAGTGTGCTCTTTATCAGGATCGAAGACCATGGACCCATCCTTGAGCTTTGGATGCAATTACAGGCGGAATTGGCCCTGCTATCATCCCTCGGAATCAAAGGGGATGAACATAGATTTCACCCCCACATGACTATCGCCACAAGGGACCTTAAAAAACAGGCATTTCTACGGGCCTGGGCCGAATTCAAGGATCGCCCCTTCAAAGCCTCCTTCGAGGTTCACAGCATCTTCCTGCTAAAACACAATGGTCAATTCTGGGATATACTAAGAGAATTCAATTTTGGAAAGGGTTCCTGAATGGGATATGGACTAAGGAGGGTCTGATTATACACAGTATCAGGCGATCGTGAAGATTTCCGTTTCTTACGCCCACTGAAGATCTCGATCGCGATTCCCACGGTGATCCCCCCGGCCACCGTATGGACCACATCCCCGTTATCCCAGGGCCCCCCTTTGTTTTTGTCAATGACCTCCTTGGCTAACCCTGCCATCAAGCTGCCACCCACCGCTCCGGCAATAGACCACCATTTATTGCCTCCGGAGATCTCATGGGCAATAAAAGCCCCGGCAGCTCCGGTGGCTATACCGGCGCCAAAATGAAGTATCTTATCGTTTGATTGAGCCTGACCTGCTATACTGAACAGGAATAAGAGGAGTACGAGTTTCTTCATGCCCAAACATAGTAAATCCTGTATAATCTGTCTTAAATCCTGTAAAAGTTTCGGCCAGAGAGCTTTTTATCCCGGTGGTTTGGTGGTCAGTCGTAATTGATTCGATCCCGTATACCTCCGTCTGCCCGGTGGATAATCACATCGGACTTGTATTTCCGGGCGATACGCTTTGCCTTTCGGATAGCGGTTTCCTGCAGCCGGTGTTTGGAAGTAATACGCTTGTTGCCTTCACGCCTTACGGCCCAGCCGTCCTCATAGGGCACCACGTGCTGATGCCAGGTCCGACCGCGTTCACTTCGCCTTGCACTTTTAAAATACAGGTCGACCAGTTCACGCAGTACATCGATCCAGGACCGGGAGGAGTTGCTTTTTGGCATGGAATTAGGTTGATGGGTTCAAGATACTGTTTTCATTGAAGAATAGATGGATACGCTCATTTCTTTCACGCAGGAATCACAAATTTTGAGATGTCACTAATTGAAACATCCTTTATAGCTTAACTTCTTGCTTTATAGCCGCTTAAGATCGCACGTATCAGAAAATTTCTTACCTTTTATATGGGTTTTAAAGATGAAGCATTATGGGAATCAAGAATTTTTCAGGACCGAGAAAAAAACAGGAACCGGAACAGACTCCCTTGAGCGTAAGGGATTATATGACCCGGGATTTGATCACTTTCAGGCCGGATCAATCCGTAGAAGAAGTGATTGATCTGCTGATCAAGCACCGCATTTCAGGCGGACCTGTAGTAGACGATGACGGTAAACTGGTTGGCGTGATCTCTGAGGGCGACTGCATCAAGCACGTTAGCGAAAGCCGTTATTTTAACATGCCCGTGGGAGAGAATACGGTATCCAATCGGATGATCCGGGATGTGGAGACCATTGATGGGGATATGAATATCTTCGATGCGGCCAACAAATTTCTCACTGCCCGCAGGCGTCGTTTTCCAATCCTGGAAAACGGCCGGTTAGTGGGTCAGATCTCCCAGAAGGATATTCTAAAGGCGACCGTTCAGCTTAAGTCGCAGAATTGGAGATAAAACTTCGGCACATGTGAGATTAGGCACGCCAATGATCACTGGGTAAATCCCGGAGGGAACAGACCAGGAAAGAAGCGTTAAAAAAAATTGTCCCGCCGTTGAGCGGGACAATTTCTTACGTTGAATTAAGGAATTCTTTAGTCAATAATGGTAAAGGTACCTGTCATCGCGGCGTGAAATTCACAATTGTAATATAAAATATCCGGTGCATCAGCAGGTACCGTAAACGTCACAGCTCCTGCTACAGCTCCGTTGTCAGTCACTCCATCATTGTATACGTCCATCGTTCCGGGTCCCTGTATTTCCTTGATCAGAAATGGGTGTCCGGGTGCGTCGATGTTAAAAGTATACGTCGAACCTCTCTTCAGAGTAAAATCCGGGTTGCTGGCATCGGAAAGGTCTTCCCCATTGAACACATAGGCCGTCGCTCCGCTGTTGGTAACGTCATAGGTCTTCGACTCCGTTCCGTCTCCCACATTGGATCCGATATTGCCCTGGGCCACGATGGTCGCCAGATCTTCATTACTCAGGTGAACATTGATATAGGCGTTGATGGTCAGAAAGTCGGTATAGGTGACCGGTATCCCCCCTACGAGTTCGCTCACCTGCGTTTTGCTGATCCCGGTATCCCCGTCAACTGGAGTCAGTCCGGCAATGATTGGACCAGAGGTGGCTACGTCATTTTCATGGATGTGGGCAGGATGGGACCCGCCTTCAGGAGTTCCGGTAAGAGTGATGGTTACCAGGGTGGTACCGTTGACCCGTTCTTCGAAAAGTGCGGTCCCGCTGATTCCGGCTACATCTTTTTCTTCTAAATCATAGACCACAGATTCTCCTGTCAGTTCGTTTTGCCCAATATCTCCCTGGGCTACAATGGTTCCGAGGTCCTCTGCGCTCAGGTGCACATTAATGTATCCGTTAAACGACAGCACATCGGCGTATCCGAAAGCCGAACCATCGTCCAGAGCGGCTACATTTGTCTTACTGATCCCTGTGTCTCCAATGACAGGGTTAAAGGTGAATTCTATACCGCCACCTTCAGCTGCCGTATTGTTATGGATATGTGCTGGGTGCTCTCCCCCTTCCGGCGTATTGGCAAGTTCAATAACGGCCAGGGCTTCCCCGTTTACACGTTCAGAAAAAGTAGCCGTTCCACTGATGTCCGGGACGGCCACGGCGTTAAGACCATAGGTCTTGGTTTCACCGGTCAGTTCATTTTGTCCTATGTCTCCCTGTGCGACGATCGTTGCCAGATCCTCTGCGCTGAGATGCACGTTGATATATCCATCAAAATCCAGGAGCCCGTCATAGGTTATCGGGGTACCATCATCAAGTGCGTCTACGGTAATACTGCTTTCACCGGTGTCCCCATCAACCACTCCAAGTGTTAGGGCGATACCACCTCCTTCAGCAGCGGTATTAAAGTGAATATGTGCCGGGTGCTGCCCTCCGGTAGGGGTGTTTTGCAAGGCCAGGTCGATAGTTACTGTACCATCGGTATTATCCGTAAAGGTGGCTGTGCCTGAGATACCTGCAACAGCGGCTGACCCGAGGGTGTAGGTTTTGGAATCCAGGTTTACAGGATCAGGAGTCCCGTCATTATAAGGTGAATCATCATCGTTACTGCAGCTCTGTAATCCGAAAAGGAGGCTCACAGTAAGCAGGGTAAGAAGTTTTTTCATAGCTTTTTGTTTAACTTTTATACTTATAGTTTTAAACAATATTAGAAAATCTAGGGAGAATTCCCTGTTAAGTATTTGGTAAAACTGTTTTTGAAACTAAACATATGCCCTTGACCCTCATCTTCATTCCGGAGGGAATGGACCTGGGAAAGCTGCCTGCTATGTGTCCCATAAGATGTTATTTGCTCGGGCTGTACTTTGATTATTGTGCTTTTATTGCCCTCATCTTTTAGATACATTTATCTTTATTACATGTCTGAAGTTCCAGCCGATAGAAAAACGGGCATCTGGCCAAGTGGCAGAGCCATTTACGTAGAAACTGTACTTGTAGTTCTTCTGGCCGTTGTTTCAATGTCCCTGCAGTACGGTAGAGTGGACTTAACCATCCTTTTAAGCCTTGAATTATGGGTAAGGATCCTGGGTAGTTTGTGCATTTGGTTTGGGAACAAATTCACCCTGGATTATATACTTCAATCCAGGATTGATTCTAATAAGGTTTCCCAACTCCTGCCTTTAGAAATGATACTGGCCTCCGTGGCTGTGACCTCGACCATCTATTTTGTTTTTTATACCATTTTGCTCTATCTGAACGATTGGGATTTCGAGTGGGCCAGATTTCTTCAGGGGCTTTTTATGACCGCCGTATTGAGTTTGCTAATTGTGATCTTTTATGCGGGCATTCATATTTGGCAAGCCTGGTGGAATGACGGGGAATTCTTGTTTCGTAAAAAAGACGGTAACCAACCCAAAAGTGAATGGAAAGACCTAATCACCATTGAAAACCCCAGAGGCAGCATTAAAATTGACTTGAATGATGTACGCTACTTTATCAGTGAATTTAAGGTCGTGTTTCTCGTGGATGCCTCCGGCAAAAAACGGGTCACGCAATACAGTCTGACTGAACTTGAAAAGGGCCTTGATGACAGGTTCTTCAGGTTGAACCGAAGGATGCTGGTTACCCGGCAGAGTGTCTCCCATACGAAGAAGCTCCCCAATCACAGGCTTCTCGTAACCATTGGCCCCCCAAATGCCCACTACAGGGAACCCGTCAGCAGATATAAGTCCACAAGATTTAAACAATGGTTGCGTACCTCTGACACCTAATGACCATTCAGTACGATTTATATGACCATTGGGAAAGGTATTGATCCGGGCATTGAGAATTATCCCATAAGTGTTGGTTCTTTGCTTCCAGAAACAATTCACGTTGTCTTATGAAAAATAACATTAAACCAATCGTTGGGTTGCTGGCATTTCTGGCATTTCCCTTTTTCTTGCAGTTCTTGAGCCTTGATTTAAAAGCCTTCGAAGGAGCCATGTGGCTGCTTCTTTTATTGATCGTGATATGGATCTATTTTGTGGAGAAACGGACTATTAGCTCCATCGGGTGGAAAAAGTTGACCGCTAAAACAGTTTTTTCAGGAATTGGACTCGGGTTGGTGGTGTTCATTCTTTTTGGTATCCTGACGATGGTTATTCAGGTCATGGGCCTTGAGCTCAACCGGGAAACCGCAGCGCTGATCGCAAGCCAGTCCGCTCCTTTTCTATTGCTCATTGCCCTAAGGGCTGCAGTGGTTGAAGAGGTGTTGTATCGTGGATATGCTTTTGAGCGCATGTACGAACTGACAAATTCCAAATGGTTAGCCGGACTGATCCCGGTAATTATTTTTACGCTGGTGCACTACTCCTGGGGAGTGGGTCACCTTTTATTCGTTTTCTTTGCCGGAAGTATTTTTATGCTCGTCTATATTTCCAAAAAAAGTTTGGGTATGGTTGCCATCGCCCATTTTGTAACCGATGTGATTGCGCTACTGGTCCTGCCCATACTTTTAAAATCTTAAGAGGTAAAAACGGCCTCATTAGTTGGGAAAGACATTGATGTTCTCAAGAATTGCGTCTGGATTCATTCCTTTCGGAATGGACCAGAATAGTCCCGCTCCTGCAAACCTGCCTGCCGGCAGGCAGGCCTGTCCCGATGAAAGCGGGATAGCAAAACAGTTTCAATAGAAAAAATAACACATTGCCCACCTGGGTTCATTCCCAGAGGGAATGGACCAGAGAAGGCCCACTCCTGCAATTAGCAAACCTAACAGCCCTGGCGGGGTAGTAAACAATCTCGTCAAATAATAAAGTAAGAAATCGATATCCACCTGGGTTGGCGGCTGGCGCCGCCGACCAGAGAAGAACCGCTTCTGCAAATGCAAAACCTCGCCTTGCTATTGCAAGTCGTGTTTTTCATTCCTCCAGGAAAACTCGAGTGAGCTCGGTTTCCCTGTCGAAATGAAAAAACCCACGCCAGAAGGCGTGGGTTTTGCGCTTGATGTGGTCCCACCTGGGCTCGAACCAGGGACCCCCTGATTATGAGTCAGGTGCTCTAACCAGCTGAGCTATAGGACCATTGAAATATCATTATGTGAAGAACTATGTTGTTCGGGTAACTATCCAGAAGCGAGCTTTGCTCTGCTTCTGGGAGGGGACTGCAATATTACTACTTATTTTAGGATACTGCAATACCGGAGGCCCAACAAAATTACGGGTGATCCTATGTATGAAGGAGTATCCGCTTTCTGAAAAAGGTCAAAAAATAGTAGCTTAGGGACTTTTATTTCAAAGTGCGCTATGAATAGTACAAAACCTAAAGCCCCACTGAGTAAAACAGCCCTGATCTACGCCACCGTGGATGGACATACACTCAAGATATGCGAAAAGCTGGAAGATGTACTCTCAGCTCACGACCAGCCGGCTGAGATTATCAACATAGAAGATTTTGACGGAGACCTCGCCCCCTATGATCGGGTAGTCCTGGGTGCCAGCATCCGGTACGGGGTGCACGACAAAAAGATAGTCGACCTTATCAACACCCGCCAAAAGGAGCTCGAGGCCAAAAAGACAGCCTTCTTTTCCGTCAACCTGGTAGCCCGTAAACCGGAGAAAAGCAGCCCGGAGACCAACCCCTATGTAGTCAAATTCTTTAAGAAGATCTCATGGAGGCCGGATATGGCGGAGTGCTTTGCAGGAATGCTCGACTATCCCCACTACTCCTTCTTCGACCGTACCATGATCCGACTCATCATGTGGATGACCAAAGGGCCTACGGATCCCAAAACTGTAAAGGAATACACCGACTGGAAAAAGGTAGAGGCCTTTGGAAAAAAACTGGTGACCTTTTAATCTCCTGTTTTTTCCATTTAGTTTACTACCTTATTGTCCTGAAAATTAAACTTCAAGCAATGATACGGACCACACTAGCCTTCCTGATTCTGTTCATCACCGGGTGTAAGACCCAGGAGAAAAAAGAAGAACCTACAGAATCGGCTGCAACCGAAATTTGGGAAACCGATTTTCGGGACGACTTCGATTCCTTTAACCCGGATAACTGGCAGGACCAGCGGATCTGGGTGAACAACGAACAGCAGTGTTATGTGCCGGACGGGGAATACGGCACCCGGGAGGTCAGCGATGGCACCCTGAAACTGAAGGTGGTCAACACTGGGGAGGCCATGCCCTGTGACAACCTCGACAAGCATGGAGAACAACACCCTGACACCCCCTATATGGCCGGGCGGATCTGCTCCAAAAACCGTAAGGAATTCATCAAAGGAAAATGGACGGCACGGCTGCGCCTCCACGGGAATGGACAACCCAGCATGTTTCCGGCCTGGTGGCTCCTGGGAGCCCGCAATAACGAATCCCCCGTACAGGAAGAAGACGAGACCGTGTGCTGGCCGCTCACCGGATCCGGGGAGATCGACATCTTTGAACACCACGGGGACGTGCTGAAAGACCACTTTACCACAGGGGCCATCAAAAGCCAGGGGGAGTGCGACAAGGGCGACTGGTGGAGTTTTCGCAAGGATTTTCCCGCTACGCTTGACGAGTATCACGAATATTCTGTGGAATGGGAAGGAAGCGACCTGGTCTACCGCCTAGACGGGGAAGAGGTCTACCGGAATGAAGGAGAGGGAGACAACTACCCCGAACCCATGTTCGCCATCCTCAACTTTGCCAAGATCACGGACAATCCCATGGAAGGGGAATGGGTGATGGAGGTCGATTGGGTAACGCACGAAAAAAGGAAATAAATTTCTGCCCCAGTGTCAGTGAACAAAGGGGCAGAGTGGGGCTAATTAAATCTATTTGTCCGAGTTAAGCTCGTAGATAAACCGGGTCATCGGCAGCATGATAGCCACAACCAAAGAGGCCACAAAACTAAAGATGAGGTCATTGGTGAAATAAAAAATGGCCGCCAGTGAGATCAATGGGAGTACAAAGCAACAGAGCCTGTAGGCCAGGCCGGGAGGTTTGGGGGTATTTTCTCTCATAGGTTCCTGATGGTTATTTAATTTGGAAATTACCCTTAGCCCGTCAAAACAGCAATCAAAAATGCCTGCATCGTATTGCAGGCATTATTCAATTATAAGTGCATTGGTCTTCAGGGTTACCGGACTGCAAAGTAGCTTCGGTCTATCTGGTAGGTCTTGATCCTCTTGTCTTCGTCAGACTTCCCTGGCGTTATCAGATCTTTTTCAAGCACCAAAAGCGTCCTCAACTGAAAATTGAGGTTCTCGACCACCTGGTTCTTCACCCGTATGTTATGGGCGTGACTCTGGGCCGGGTTTTCTACCAGGTCCATCACAGCCTGGGATTGCACTTCGCCCTCGGATCTCAACAAGAGATTGAGCACCTGAACAGAAGTAGCATCCATAGCTACCCCTTTACCGCCGTACCTGATCTTATCGGGATACACACCTACTTTATTTCGCTCCTGCAATCGCCTTACCCCAAAAAACAAGAATAAAACAACCCCTAAAGTAGCTACCACCCCTCCCGCTATTTCAAGGGGAAATTCGTCGGTAGAATACATAGGTTCTTCCGCTATAGGTTTTTTCAAGACCTCTGATTCATCCAGAACCGTGTATGCTAAATCCAGGTTTTCTGTAGGAGATGGGTCTATTTGACCTACGAGGTAAAACTTCCCGTCATGGTAAAAGTTAGGGATGATATGTTGGTCTGAATAATGTAAAAAGAGTTTTCGGGTTTCTCCCCAGACCTCGTAATAGGTCAGGGTGTTCCGGATCGGGTCTGCCAGCACCAACTTGTATTCCATGGGTACATCAAACAAGATCTTATCTCCCATGTGAACCACTAAAGAGTGGTTGTGGAAATCCTCGTTTAATTTCCCCTCTTTTTCCCATCTCCTGCCTTCCATGTCGAACTTCCAGATCTCATCGAACTCATTCATATTCAACGGATCAAAAGGGTCGGTGGAGAGACCGGAAAAAATATAGATGTCATTTCCTTTCTGCACCTGGTACGAGCTCTGTGTCCCCTCCGGAAGCACTTCGCTTCCCCTGGGAGAAACAATTTCCCATTCGTTGGTTTCCCTGCTGAAATAGGTAAAGAAATTGCGCTGAGACCAGAACCCGTATCCCCCGTATTTCATAATAGTATCGTTTCGGGTAAAGAGCGTACAATTGATCTGCATTCTGTGGTCGAAGGATCGGTCGATCCGCCGTAGACTATCTCCCTCCAGCCGGTAGAGCATTCCCCCTGATTTACTTACGAAGTGCAGTTCGGAATCTATTACTATCGGGTGGTAGGCCCCCGCAAAATTTTTTTGTGGAGGATTCATGGGGATCAACTCGGACGTAGTGTAGGCAGGGGCATGGAATACGCGTACACTGTCGTCCCAGATCGCGAACACATCCTTGGAATCCTTATCAAAAGTAGTAGCCTTTAAACTGTGGAAATTGCCGATGCGAAAAGTCTGGGAGAGACAGCCAGACTGGGGAGCAAATCCCCATAGGAACAGGAGTAACCAGAAGAATCCAAGCCTGCTTGTAATCATTGATCTAATTTACACCTTTTGAGAAAATTCCTGCAAATCTGTAATGAATTTATACGATCGAATCCCGTGGCACTTTGAGAACCAAAGACCAATAACCACATTAGAGGTTCCTGACCACCTTTGCCGGGATCCCGGCCACCACGGTATTGTCCGGCACGTCTTTGGTCACCACGGCCCCGGCAGCCACCACGGAATTTTCCCCCACCGTCACCCCGGGTAAAATGGTGCAGGCTGCACCCAGCCAGGCGTTGCGTTTGATGAGAATCCCACCCAGATCCAGGGATTTCCGGTCCTCGGGGTCTAAGGGATGATTCTCGGTGATCAGGTTCACCTTGGGACCGATCTGCACATTATCCTCCACAGTAATCCCGCCCAGGTCCAGAAAAGTACAGGCATGATTGATAAAGACGTGCTCGCCGATCCGGATATGCTTCCCGAAGTTGGTATAGAATGGGATAAAGACCCGGGTGGTCCCGTCTATTTTTTGTCCGATCAGCTCGCTCAGCCGGTCGCGTATCTCATCCACGCTGGTAGACGTGTTCAGGGCCGAAGAGAGCTCAATAGCCCTGTTGACCTGTTTCCAGGCCTTGGGCCATCCGGGATGTTCCTTGGGGATGATCCCCCCGGCGAGCATGAGTGAAAAAATATCGGTGTTTTTTGTGTCCATTTTTTCTATCGTTAATCTCAATGTATTCCGTCTGACAGGAGATATGGATTTTCGTTCAATAATTGGTAACTCCAATTCCGTTTATGGTGCATCAGATCTCAACTCTTTATCAATGAGTTCAATTATCTGGTTGCAAAGTACTTTCATGGCTTCAAACTGAGCATTCATCACAGAGAACTCATATACGGCCATCACAAAGCCATTCTTCTGTTTAAGGTCCTTGAGCATGGCCTCATAATTCGCCCGGGGGAGTTCTACATCTTCCCCGGCCTGTCCCTGGGTTACCTGATAAGTGAAGTTCTTTACGATGGGGTTCAGGTCGAGCACCCCGTAAGAGGGTTCGTATAACAATACCTCAGCGTCATAGCGGAAATGGGCTTCCTCATTCTTGAGTTTGCTGTACAGGGCCTGCAAGTTGAGCAAGCCATCTTTGATAGAATCATTGGAGATCAAGGCCAGGTTCCCCGAGTTCACGAGTTCCTGGAAGGTGTTGTCTTGCTGGGTGAATTTCTGCCAGATATAGATGTTGGTGGTGTGATAGGCAAATTCGTTCAGGTCGGTCAGGGGTTTACCCTCAAAATATTCCAGCACCTTGTTGGCCGATTCGATACGGCCGTTTCTCACGGCGATATAGTTATCGAGTTCGGCGATGTTGAGCTTCAGATCAGTCCTGAGATTTTCCAGGTAATGCACCTCCTGTGCTCGCTGTTTCCGGGCCTCATTGTAATTGTTGATCTGCAGAGCGATCAGGATCCCAATCACTACCAGGACGATCTCGCCAATAGCGTAGAGCAGGTACCGGCTCACTCGGTTTTCCACGAGTAGCTTTTGACGTATCTGTCGAAAGAAGCGGAACATAGTAGAATGTGTTTTTAAATTTTAGTTTAGGTTATAACTCCCCCGTCTGAATACGTTTTATTCAATAATACCATACCTGCCTGATGCAACTCTGAAATAAAGAGGGTTTCGATCTGGTTGGTCTATACTGATCACCGTGCCAGAATTGTATCGACGTATCGCGGTACTCTTAGGGGCTATCCTCGACCTGCTGATCTCCTCATTCCCCTGGAGATGGCGGACCTCCACTATGCTGTTTCTACGGTTATAAAAGATAATATAGGGATTTACCCGATCCTCATCCTGCTGGCTGTCCGTCTGAGGGATTTGGGAAATTCTTTCCAGGGGGGTTAGCCCCATTACCCGGAAAACAGAATCGAGCTCCTTAACTCCCTCATGAAATTCTGAAACCCTGATCTGCCCAAATAATTCTGCCAGGCTTGCACGATTCCAGTGAAGAACCCTGAGAACATCCCTGCTTTGATTGGCCAAAAACTTCATTTTAAACCGGAACCAGGGATCATTCATTAAATAATCAATAGACCGGTCATTCATCGTCTGCCCTGTCTCAAAGAGAAAAGGTGCGTGGTTTAAGAGTTGGTTCTGGAAAGAACGGATTTCATTAATAAAATCCTGATTTACCTTTTCCAACTCTTCATTTACCAGATCCCAGTTTTCGAGATCATAGATAAGAGGTTTATGAGATTCCTGAAAATCGGTTTTGGCCTGGATAAGGCTTTTTATTCCCGGACTTACCCAGTAATACTTTTTCAATGGAAATACGAGAGTATCGCTGTAAAGAAAATTGCGAATTTCAGGGTTATCTTTATAGAATTGAGGGCTATCCAAGGTTGCCATACGCTGGAATACCGAATCGATTTGCTGATAATGCGGTATCAACATCTTATCCCTGTGAATAGACGGTTCGAGGAATTCGGACGTATTTTGAAAAAGAAGGCTTAATTCCTTCTGACGTTTTCGTTTTTCATTTAAGTTGTCAGCTTGTAAGGCGATCATGATCCCGATCACGATCAATACGATCTCCCCCAGGGCGTACAAGAAATACCTGCTTACCCTGTTCTCAACGAGGAGCTTATGGCGAAGCTGACGAAAAAAGCGAAGCACGAGTCTGGGTGGGTTGGTTTAATCCTCTTAAAGTAAATAATTTATCTGATTTTCGCCCTAATAATATGGTGAGGCTCCAAAAAGAAACCCGCCCTTATGAGAGCGGGTTCTCTAAATTTCATTAATGGTTTAAATTAATAGACAATCTCACCGACCAATTCCCATGTTGATCCATCAGGCCCAAATTGCGCGTTCATAAAATCCATATAGCCGTTGGCTCCGTTAAACCTTCCTGTTCCCCCAACGATCTCAATAGCGTGTTCAAAACCTTCCGTACCACCAAAAGTTCCTGTGGTGTAGTCTATCCCACCCTCAACGTCATTAGGGAAGTTGATAGTGACCTGCTCGATGGTCCGGAATTCATCCCCATTAGCAGCCACATAGGTTACCTCATATACCGTTATCAATTGTCTAAAAGTCTCTGTGTTGATTTCACAGCTCACGGGTACCCCGAAACATCCGGAGATTCTTTCTCCTGTGTCTGGATCAGAAACTCCCATTTGCAGCTTTCCGAGGTGGGTCATACGTCCACTGATGATATTTCGTGTCAGCGGAAATCCATATATTTCCGGGTTACAAATAAGTAGGTCCTCTTCCGGCTGATTAGGATCCGCAAAATTGCTGAGTCGGCCATAAATGGATTTTGCAACTTTTTTTGCATTGGAGGATTTTGCAGTGGTGGCTTTCAGGTCTTCACCGCCATCGATTAGGCCATCTGTTCCTGTTTCCTGGGAACAGGACATAAATAACAGAAATGTGAACAGGGATGCCAATGTAAATAGAGACCTCAACTTTAGTGGGATGCGTGTTTTCATAATGTGTGGTTTTAGAAGGTTAGATAAAAATATCTCCCAATGCGTCGCGGTAACACCGCTGAAACCGGGAGATAGCAGGAAGAAACTAAGGATTATGAAGGAGTTTTCTTCGGTTTAAAGGACGAACTGACAGATATCGTGTTCCAACTCAGGGTATTTCTTTTCAAAGATCAGAGGATGCGATAGAAATCCCGCTCAGGAGCGCTTTGACAGCCTTTTCCCTGCCTTGACCAACACCAGCACCAGCAAGCCTGCCAGCAAGCCCAGAAGAAACTCATAGAGAAGTCCGGGAAGCCAGGGAAAGGGGTTGTGAAGGAAATCCAGGTTGTGGGCAAAGATGCCACCGGAGACCAGCAACAAGGCCAGGGTACCGATCACCCCCAGGGCTTTGATCACCCAGGGGAGGGCATTCACAAAGAACCGACCGATCTTGTCTGAGATCGTGTTCTCTTCTCCATTGAGGTTAATAAGGCGGGTTCCAAACTCATCCATACGCACGATCAGGGCCACCAGGCCATACACCCCCACCGTGGCCAGGAGGGCGATAAAGGAGACCACCAGGATCTGGGTCGCCAGGGGTTTTTCCAGGACCGTTCCCAAAGCGATGATGACGATCTCTACGGAGAGGATAAAATCAGTGATGATAGCCGATTTGATTTTCTTCTTCTCCATTTCCAGGATCTCAGCTTTGCTTCCTACCTGCAGGTCGGATGGAAGGTGCATCTTTTCGTGGGGTACAAAGAATTCGTATATCTTCTCTGCTCCTTCATAGGCCAGGTAGAGTCCGCCCATGACCAGGATCAGGACCACTGCCCAGGAGGCATAGGCGCTGAGCAAAAAGGCGATGGGTAAGATGATGATCTTGTTGAGCAAGGACCCCTTCGTGATCGCCCAGAGCACAGGCAATTCCCGGCTGCTGACAAAACCGGAAGCCTTTTCGGCATTTACGGCCAGGTCGTCCCCCAAAATACCCGCCGTCTTCTTGGTGGCCACTTTAGACATGGTGGCGACGTCGTCCAATAATGTGGCTACATCATCTAAAATTGCAAAAAAACCGGAGGCCATTGATTTTTATTTTGGGGTCAAAGATAATAACAAGTTCCGCAGGAGTTAAACCAGGGGAATCGAACTTAACCCACCCCCGGCCGCTTCGTCGCTGAAGCTTTGAAGCGTAAGTGACCTTCCCAGGAGGGGAATACTTTAAAATTAGATCCTCTAAGGATAATTAATTAAGGAGAACTGCTGAATCTATGACAAAGCGAAGATTTTCCAGAAATATAGGGTAAGGCCAGCGGAAGTGCGTTTTGTGTGCCTGGCGACAGACAGGCATCACAAAAAAGAGCATGGAGCGATAAGCCGCATCCCTGGTTTGTCCCGATAATTATCGGGACAAAATTTCCTAAAATCTTCTTGATTTTTTCGTCCATTTTTTATCAAGAAAAAATGGACATAAAGAAATTGTCTCGCCATTATTTCTGGCAAACCTTCGGGAAATCAAACTAATCTTTCACCTTTTAAAATTTGCGTTTAGCTACCAAAGGAAGTTTGAAAACCTACTTACAAGATACCTCGGATCAAATTGATGAGGTTGTAATCACAGAACGAATTGATCCCACCAAAAAGGAAATTCAGGCCAATTACAAGGCACGTAGTGATTCCGAAATATTTATGTGCTTTAAAAAATACCAGAAGCAGCACGAAGGCAGTAATTGCGAGGCTGACTATCCGCATCCATATGGGCAGGTTAAATACGGAATTTGCGTAGGTGCTCGTTGCATGGAGAAATGCCTCTGCTGTAAACCCTCCCAGAAAGATCATAAAGAACAGCTTGAGATTCTGGTTTCGCAAGTAAAACATGCCAAGGGTTGCCAGCGTCATGATCCCGAGAGCCACGACCCAGTAGTGCCAGGACCCCCTCGCCTCCATTAGTCCAAACACCCAGCTGTATATGGGCCAGATCAGGAACTGAACCGTAACGGAATAAATCAATATTCTACACCAGTATGTGAATTTCTCACCCATGGGCCTCCTTTTGTTCTCCTGACAGGCCATTACTCATCTATGCTCTCCCTGAATTTATTATACAAGAACGAAACGCCCAGCAGGACTATTCCCAGCGCCAGAAAAACAATCGCCTTAGAAAGAGTCGGAAGATCCGCCAGATCGTAAAAGAACAGCTTGATCAGGGTGATGGCCAGCAGGGTGATGGCCCCTACCCGCAGGTGTTTTTTCCCCTTCCAGATGCCGAGGGCACTCAGGGCGAGGGCGCAGATGCCCCAGAAGATCGTCAGGGCGAGTTTGTACTGGTCCTGGGCCCCGTTTAGATCCAGGATGTGCAGGAGTTCACTGCTGGCCGCCCAGACGACCGTAATGCTCAGTACCACATCAAACCCCCGGATAAATTCCTTTCTCTCATAAAGGTCGAGCAATTGGCGGTAGCCTGTCCAAAGCAGGGCCGCCACAAAGGCATAAAGCAGGTAGCGCATGCCCAGGGCATAGGTCGTCGATATGCCTGCTCCCGTCCCTTCTTCATAAAGGTACACTTCCCTGAGTTCACTCATGTCGTACAGGCCGATGGTGAGGAAGTACAACAGGCCAACCGACCCCAGCATGAGTCCCACAATCCCCAGCAGCTTGGCTTTGATCTTTTCTGTATTCACCCAGAGCAACAGGGCAGTATAGCCCAGGAAATAGGCCAGCCCCCAGAGGTTTTCCAGGATCCTGAATCCGGGGTTCCTGCCAGAGCTGAAGCCTCCTGCAGCGTCCAGGGATTCTGATGCCTGGTAGCGCCCTTCCCAATAGTAGGAGATCTCATTGGAAAAGGTGAAATAGAGCACCAGGAGGAAAAGGCCACTCAGGCCGATGGAAAGCAGGGTATACCCATTGCCTCCCCTTTCAAAAGGAGGGGTGTAGGCCGACTTGTAATGCAGCCAGTTCAGGTAGGCCAGGGCCCCGGTAAAGAGGACGGAGCCCAGGAAGGTAATATTGAAAAGGGAGGGGAATCGCTCGTTATCGTTAAAGAACCAGCCGGAATTGTAGGCATCCCAGTCCTGCAACAGGCTTAGGAAGGCCAGGCCCAGCAGGGCATAGGAGATCATCTCGTAGATCCCCCGGGTTTGGGTCCGACCTATCCAGAACAACAGTACGGCTTCCCCCAGCCAGAGGAGGGTTACCCAACTGCCGTCTAACTGTACGGGGATCGCCAGGGTAAGGAAGACGAGCACCAAACCGGAGACCAGGTAAAACACAGGCTTGTCTGCTCCCCTTCGCTTAAAGACCAAAAATGCCACAGCCCCGTGCAGTAGGGCGTGAAAGAGGGTGTACATCCCAAGGCTGTTCTCCCATTCGGGCTGCGCCTTTAGCAGCTCGTATCCCAGACCGTAGTAGAAAAGGGAATTGAGTAATACCAGGATGATGTCCGACACTTCAAAGGGCTCCTTTTGCAAGAGTTTATACCCCAAAAAAGTGAGGTAAAACAGCAGGAAAAACACAAACCCAAAGGTGAAGGCCAGGGTAAAATGCGTATCGGCCTCATAGGAGAGGTCGTACCATGTCAGCACGATCAACCAGGTGAGCACAAAGGCCACCCAGTAGAGGGGTTTCCAGTATTTTTTCAGGGCGACGACCAGGATGCCGGCATTGATGATGGCCATATAGGTAAAAAGGATCCCTACCCGGTCCTGCCCCTCACTCAGGAGGAAGGGCACCGCATAAGCACCCACCAGCCCCAGGTGGGCGATAAATTGCCGATCATAATTCAGGGCGGCCGCCACCGTAGAGATGGTGATGATCACCATCAGGGCAAAGGCGGTAACGGGGGATAGCATGTCGTAGAAGGAATAGGCCGCAAAGGTCATAAAGTAGAGGATGGCCATGGAGCCGCTCAGGAGTACGGCACTGAAATTCTCATATTTCGGTCTGAGTCGGAAGGCGATCACGCCCAGGACCATGCCCAGGGCATAGCCGAGGAGGATACGGATCAGGGGGGAGATCAGGTCGTTATCTATGGAATACTTCACCCCTATCCCGGCCCCTATGACCAGGACAGCGATGCCGATCTTGGAGATGAGGTTTTCGCCTATATAGCGTTCCATATCGGTGGTCTGCGCCTGCACAGATTCAGGGGCAGCCGATGGGGTATCTGAAGGCACAGTGACTTTGGGTGCAGGTTTCCAGGCCCTTTTGGGAATAGCGATCCACAGGACGATGTAGAGGGGTACGCCCACCAGAAAGAAGATCCCCATCAGGACAAAGAGGGTCCTCATCAGGGCGAGATTCATGTTGTAGCGCTCCGCCAGGCCGGCGCATACCCCGCCCAGGATCCTGTTCTGGGGGTCGCGGTAAAGGGTGGGTTCCGGGGTCGGTGCGGGGGTGGGGGATACCTTTTCTGTTTCGGCCTCCTTTGTGGTGGTTTCTTGAATCGAGGCTGACTCCGGGGCCGGGGATTCTGTAACAGGTTTGGAGGGCTGGGCCTCAGATGCGGCTTCCCTCAGGGCCTCGATCTCTTTTCTCAGATCCTCCATCTCCTGAGAAAAATGGGAGTGCACTCCTTTGAGGACCTCCAATTTTTCCAGGAGCTTATCTATTTTTTGCTGGTTTTCCATAGGGCTGGTAATCTGCAATTAAAGATAGTGAAGGAATTCTGAATGCTGATATGTTTCGCAGGAGTTGCAGTTAGTTCCGCAGGAGTTGCACTCAGTTCCGCAGGAGTTGCACTCCTGCGGCAAATCTGCCTATTGCCAGAATCAGCGCAGCAGTATAACTACTGCGCAACTATATTCTGCTTCATCTGAATTCAGTTATAAGGAGACTCATACACCTTCACTACTCGGCCGTTGAGAGGTTGTTCCCCCCGGTAATTGTTCAGTGGCATGAGGCGTTGCAGCTCCTTGACCTGCTGTAGGGAGACGGTGATGGGTTCCTTAAAGACGATCCACCTCACCCCTTCTGTACAGGGAGGAGTGGTGAGGGAGCCCCGGTAAGTGTAGTAGTCTCTGTTCTGCGGCAGGTTGAGGTTGAGGTCAAAACATTCGTCTATGATCTTGGTCTCCCCGGGGTCTACAGGCAGGTAATTTTCCAGGAAGGTAAAGGGTTCACTGGGTTCCCCTTCCATGGCCATGATAGCAAAGACCGCTATCTCATTTTGCGCGTTTACGTGTACCATATGCATCTCCAGGGGGTAGCGTATCCCGTTCAGGGTATGTTCGGCAGCCTCATGGAAGTGGATCTGCTTCAGGTCGTACCGCACATCCCCCAGGGAGATATAATCCCCTGGTTCAAAGTTGTATTGGATGGAGTGGCCGTTGTTGGTGACCTCGTGGATGCGCACTTCCCCGTAGTAGTGGAGGTCGAGTGGCAACAGGTCGGGATCTTCCTGAGTGTGGTAGTCGATGATATTTACGGGCGACTGAAGTTCGCCTGCGCAGTGGGAGCGCTTTTCGAGTTCGGCCCAGTGCTCCGGGCCGTTCTCCCCGGTGTAGGTCCAGTGTACTTCTTCGTTTAAGGTAAGGTCTTCGTCTTGTGCTTGTGGTGTGTCTTTGCAGGAAACCAGGGCAAGGAGGGCCAGAATTCCAGTAACCGTTTTCATGGGCTATGGATTTTTAAAAGAATAACCCTGCAAGGTAAGGACTCCATCGTCCCTAAAATGTGATAAATGTCACAAAGTAAAAATTAGGGATCCGCAGGAGTTGCATAGTTACGCAGTAGTTTTACTGCTGCGTCCATTCTGCCCGGTGCTAAAACCAGCGCAGCAGTTCAACTACTGCGCAACCTATTCTTTATACATATAATTGACAGACATCACAATCCTTCACCTCCCCATAGTAGGTTTCCCGGTATTTATGAAGGGTCTTCACGGGGATCCCTGCCACGTATTTCTTGATGTAGGTGACTTTGGTGGTGAGTTTGCCCATCTTGGGCGCGTAGCGTTTTTCGGATCGCGTCTTTCTTTTTACCTGTACCAGTTTCATAGTCCTTCTTTTTTACAGGGGTTAACCTAAAAAAATGAAGGGGGATTCCAAATCCGGGGCGTTAAAGTTTTGTTAGGGTTGAAAAAGAGACCCGGCAAAACCAGCGCAGCAGTACAACTACTGCGCAACGGAGGTCCGCAGGAGTTGAACTCCTGCGGAACATCCTGCTATTTAAGGAACATCTATTTCTTAACGACCGACTGTCCAATGACAAGCGCCATCAGCAGCCAGATGATAAAGGTCTCCCCGTGGGTCATCTCGTAGGTAGAACCGGCGGCCTTTGCCATCAGAAGGACGACGTACACCACGATAGGGGATAAAAGAAGGGAAATGGCCAGGTTGATCAGTGTTTTTTTGTAATCCATTGCTTAGTTTGTTAAGGGTTAGTTTTGTTGTTACACCTCTAATTTAGGGTTTCCTTCTCAATTCTCTAAAAGAATTCCGTTCCGCATGAGTTGCACAGTTACGCAGTAGTTATACTGCTGCGTCCTTTCAGCCCGGTGCTAAAATCAGCGCAGCAGTGAAACTACTGCGCAACGTAATTCTAAGTCCCTAATAATCATTCACATAAAAATATTTTGTACCTTACTACATTAACCAACCTAAAACCAACCACAATGAAAAGAGGAATCCTCTGGGCCTTTTCCCTGGCCCTTGTTATGGCCTACGGCCAAAAAGAAAAAAACGGAACTATTTACAAAGAGCACGAAGCCATCGCCAAGGTAAACGCCATGCAGGCTGCCTGGGTGTCGGGAGATAGCGCCAAGGTGGCGAGCTATCTGCACGACGACTTTAAATCCTTTAACGGTTCGGGTACCAACAAGGATGCCAAGGGCGGCACCAAGGCCAACTACGCGGGTGGCGCCAAGTGGTGGAAGGAGAACGTGGCCTATCTCACCTTAGAACCCTCCCCCGGGGCCTATCCCGACGCTTTGGAGTACAAAGATGGGCAGATCTGGGTGCAGACCTGGGACAATATGAAAGGGGTGCACAACTCCACGGGCGTGAAGATCGAAATGCCCGTACACAGGCTCTACCGCTTTAAGGACGGCCTGATCGACATGGCGCTGAGTTACCACAATGACGCCGTTTACCGGGAGGTGGGCGAGAGCTTTGAGGACCGGCAGAACGGCATTGTCTGGAACCATCACGACAACATCAACAGCGTAAGGCGTATGGTCCATGCCTTTGAGCACGGGGATCTGGAAAAGGGCTACAGCTACTTTGATGAAAAGGCCCGTTTCAGCAACCTGGAAACGCCCAGGGGGGAATCCCTCTCTTTGGACGAGGCCAAGGCCAACATGAAGCAAACCATGGACACTTATGACATCACCTCCATAGACCAGGTGGGCTACCCGGACTATGTGGAATACGACCTCCGTGACGGCCGCACCGTCTACAGCTGGTGGGACATCCGCCTTACCCGAAAGAGTGATCAAAAGAAGATCGTAATGCCGGTGATGTACGCCCACGACTTTAACGAAGAAGGCAAGATCACAAGGTCTATGGCCTATATGAGCTCTAAATGGCTTGACTAGCCCCACGTTTAGTCAGGAGAAAGATCCGGTTCTTTTAAGGGCCGGGTCTTTTTTTTTAACTAAGATCAATGAAATAGCCTGAGTGTAAAATCCTGAGATATCGAAGATTTTCAAGAAATATAGGGTGCGGCAAGCGGAAGTGCGTTTTGCCTGGCTCGCTATTCATTAGGTTTAAAAAATAGCAGTAAGCCGGCAAAAAAGAGCATGGAGCGATAAGCCGCATCCCTGGTTTGGACCGATCCCGATATTTCCAATAGACAGCGGGATCGGGACAAAATTTCCTAAAATCTTCTTGATTTTTTGGTTCGTTTTGGATCAAGCCAAAATGAACGAAAAGAAAATGCCTTGCCATTATTTCTGGCAAACCTTCGAGATTGCGGATAAACACATTGCTTTTATCCGGCCACTTTATTTTGTTTTAAATGAGAATTTTAAATTCACTCCTAAACGGAGGGTCGCTTACGCTTCATAGCTTCAGCGACGAAGCGGCCGGGGGTGGGTATCACTGCCCAGCAGAGCATCTACTGCGCAACGTCCCCAATAGTAAACACCCGGTCTGCATGCATTTGCATGGTAACTCCCTTCCCGTTCATCTAAAAAACCACAAGAATTGTCAGATTTAAAAAAGATCTGCGTTTTAGCTAAAGATGTTATTTACAAAAAGAATATTGATAAAGAAAATACCTCTGTTTTTCTTTCTTATCCTCCTCAGTTGTGGGAAAGATGATGCTGTGGGGGCATACGATGTTACCTGGGAAGTAAACGGGCAGGGAATAGCCAAAAGAATTCAAGGCGGGGGTTATGGCAATGAATATCAGGTACGTTTGCCCTGGTCCTCCAGTTTTAATACAGACGATCCGGGTAATCTGGGGTTATTCGTCAGCTTAAATGATTCTACCCTGGTAAACGATGGCCTGGAAAGGATCACCTTAAAAGTAAATGGGGAAGTTATTGTTGAAAAAACAAAATGGATTCCCTTTGATTCCATAGAGCCCGGCATGGGATTACCCGATGATACCGGTTTATGGTTTTATTTAGAAAATACAGAGGGAAAAAACTATTCTGCACTACCTCCTGACTCCTATGTTTGGGATTAGATGCGACTCATCCAATCCCAAAAGGGCCAATCCCGATCCCGATAGCTATCGGGAGGGTCGCTTACGCTTCATAGCTTCAGCGACGAAGCGGTTAGGGGTAGGTATTTGTTCTCATGGCCAACCGAAACATCTTTTTCTTTCTGTTCGTTTTACAATGATGCAAAACGAACCAAAAACATCATCACGAAAGTTTGTAGGAAATTTTTTGTCCGCATGTTTCAGTTAAATCGTTTTCATTCTGTCTGGGACAAAAACCGCGGACCCGGCTTGACGCTCCGTGCTATTGCGCATTCCCTCTTGCTAATTGGCTCGTGAAATGCACATGCGCTGGCCTCGCCGCTATTTCTGAAAACTTTCGGGGGATTTCCATTAATTTTTACAGGGCCTTGCAGAATTAGCTGCAATGCATTCTCCCAAATTTTTCTTGTCCTTTAGCGCTTATAAATTGTTAATTCCTCATCTCAAATTTCAACTAGTTGAGATAATGTTGGGAATTAGCCGAAAAGCCAATCAAATTCTGGAGTAGGCATTTATTAATTTCAATATCACTTATTAATTATGAAGAAAATCCTTTTTATTTCAGTTGCCTTAATTACATTATGTGGCATAAGTAGTTGTGCAACACTGTTTGGCAAAAAAACACACGCATTAGCTGTAAGTTCAGATCCAAGGGGGGCCGAAGTTTACGTAAATGGATTTAAGATGGGAGTAACTCCCGTCGAATTAAATCTTAAAGCTGATAAATCATACACTATTGAATATCGTAAAGAGGGATATGAAAGTGTAACCAGAGTTGTAAATACCAAGGTTGGAGCTGGATGGATTATTCTAGATGTTTTAGGGGGATTAATCCCAGTAATAGTTGATGCTGCGACTGGAAATTGGAATAAATTAGATCAAGACGCAGTTAATGCGGCATTAATTGAACAGAATAAGTAATAGCCGCCACTACTTTTGTTTACAAACTAATTGCGGGATTTAATTCCCGCAATTGTTTTTGTTCTTATCGCAAATGTCCTCGGTAAGTTTATAATTTTATTCCAAACTTAATACCAGCGAATCCTGGCATCAAAATAATTTAAGCATCCCCAACACTTCATATTCAATTAACCAACCTTTGTAAATTGATGCTTAAAATTTTACTCATATGGTAAATGAGTAAGCCTGTGTTGTAGTATTGTTTTCCTTTACTTTTAAAACATGAAAAAAACCGCCCTTATCCTTCCCCTCCTATTTCTATCCTGTGCCCAAAATCTTGACCGGGAGATCCCTTCAGAAAACCCCGAAATCCAAACCTCCATGAATGCACTTCTCAAAGAAATTGAGGGCGACATGCTGACCCTGCTCGAAGATGGAGAACAGGATGGGTTGGCTTTCTATTACCTCGACAAAACGAGAAGCAGCCTGTTGAGAAAAATGGACAGTTTATCCCTTTTAGAAGGGCCCGAACTCCTTACTCAGCTTCTGGAATTAGACGCTGCCAAAAGGCGGTTGCTGCAAACCTCCAGTGCTTCCAACCCGGTGATCCGGGATCTGGAGGAGCAGATCGCGGAGTTGAAAAAGCAGATGGAGTAGCTGCTAGAAAAATTGCTGCAATACGATAGCAATAATTCTCTTTGGAACTTGCCTGCCGGACTACCTACCTTAGGGAAGTAGGCAGGTTTGAGATTTGGGACTTGTAATTTCCTCTTAATAAACCTAATTGCTACTATCTCAATTAAACCATAAAAATACTATGGTTTATGAGGGGGCCATTTAGTTTTTTATGGTGTAATTTTCCAAAGCATATCCTCCATTTAAGAAAGAGGTGGATCATATTTCATTCATAAGGTTACTACAAATCTTGATTAGTATAATACATTTCGGAAATAAAAGACAATAAATGAAAATTTATTTAGAAGACGTATTTAAAACATCGGGGACACCTACTTACACTTTTGTAAGGCCTGTGGAATATACAAAACTCATTGTTTCTCTGAGAACTAAGGGACGAGGAATGGTGGTTGAGGGCCCATCAGGTATAGGCAAAACCACTAGTATTAATAAGGCTATTGAAGAAGTGGGACTAAATACTACGGTAACCTCTCTGTCTGCAAGAAAGAAGGAAGACGTTGAGATGATTCAGCTATTACCAGAATTTTCTGATATGGGAATTGTAGTTGTTGATGATTTTCATGTTTTACCTAACGAAATCAAAAAGGATCTATCGGATTTCATGAAGACGCTAGCGGATGAAGACTCGGTTACTTCAAAACTTATTCTGATTGGAATTAATAAGGCTGGTGACTCTTTGGTTTCTTTTTCTCCTGATTTAAATAATAGAATCGATACAATAAGATTCGAAGCAAATCCTGAAGAAAAAATTGAGGAAATGTTGACATTAGGAGAAAATGCATTAAATATTACCCTAAATATTAAATCAGAGCTAATTTCAGAATCCAAAGGAAGTTTTCATATAGCACAAATGTTAGCAAAGGAAACCTGTATCTGTTCAGAAGTTATTGATAATGAATCAGGAAAGGAAGCAACAGATACTAGTTTGGAAACAGTAAAGGCGAAAGTGATTCAAGAATTAGCGAGACTATTTTATCCAAAAGCAAGAGCTTTTGCAATCGGTTCGAAATTAAGAAAAGAAGGGAGGGCTCCGTATCTACACCTTCTAAATTGGTTAGCTAATAGTCCTGAATGGTCAATTCAAATTGATGAGCTTTTAAATCAGCATCCAGCAATGAAATTGAGTATTAATCAAGTTGTTGAAAAGGGATTTCTAAGTAAATTATTACGAGATAATCCAATGCTTCAAGATGTTATACATTACGATGATCAATCAAATGTACTAACAGTAGAAGATCCGAAATTCCTATTTTATATAAGAAATATATTATGGAATAAGTTCGCAGAACAAATTGGTTTTATTGGTATCGAATTTATCAAGCTATACGATTTTGCGTTATCCTTTGCGGGAGAAAACCGGGACTTAGCTGAGTCAATTGCCAATAAATTACTAGAAAGGGAAATATCTGTTTTTTATGATAAAAATGAACAACATCGGATTTTAGCTACGAACGTAGAAGACTATTTAGCTCCAATCTACAATTCCGAGGCAGATTATGTTATTGTTTTATTAAGTTCTGATTATCCCAAAAAAATTTGGACAAAATTTGAATCAGATCAGTTTAAACAACGATTTGGAGATAACACAATTATTCCTATTTGGTATTCAGATACAGATGTAAGTTTATTTGATGAATCTAGACAGTATGGAGGACTAGCATTTAATGTGAATAATGATCTAGATTCTGAATCATCAAAAATTGTGGAAATTATATCAAAAAAGTTAGAAGAAAAACGTAAAGAAAAAAGTTCTACTGCCAAGAATGAATAACCGCAGTTATTGTTGATTAATCTACGCCCATATCTGTTCCGAATCATCATCTCTTATTCTTAACGAAAAATTGGCTAATGAATCCATTGTTACAATTGAGGAGATTGTAATGAGTAATCTGTAAGTGTTAACACAAAAATCATTTATCTTGTTTGAAAGGCAGCGTTTCAATAAGAACGAAGAACTTTGAATTAGACAAAAGGAAAAATATTAATGGCAATAAAAACCTCAACCTCCACCGAAGAACCCCTAGAAAAACAACTTTGGAAAGCAGCAGATAAATTGCGAAAAAATATAGATGCCGCTGAGTACAAACATATCGTACTAGGGCTCATTTTTCTCAAATACATCTCGGATGCTTTCGAAGAGCTTTACGAAAAGTTAAAAGCTGGTGAAGCAGAATATGCAGGGGCAGACCCAGAAGATAAGGACGAGTATAAAGCCGAAAATGTGTTTTTCGTACCCCAGCAAGCGCGCTGGTCTTTCTTGCTTTCTCAGGCCAAGCAACCTACTATCGGTAAATCTGTGGATGATGCCATGGATGCCATTGAGAAGGAAAATACCTCACTGAAAGGAGTGCTTCCCAAAGTGTATGCGCGACAAAATTTAGATCCTACCAGTCTTGGGGAGCTCATTGACCTAATTGGCAACATTGCCTTAGGAGATGCAAAATCCAGAAGTGCCGATATTCTAGGACATGTATTCGAATATTTCCTTGGAGAGTTTGCTCTGGCAGAAGGTAAAAAGGGTGGACAATTCTACACCCCAAGAAGTGTTGTTGAACTCTTAGTGGAAATGCTGGAACCCTACAAAGGGAGAGTTTTTGATCCCTGCTGTGGGTCCGGAGGGATGTTCGTTCAATCTGAAGAATTTGTCACCAGTCATCAAGGGCGGATCAACGATATATCCATTTATGGGCAAGAAAGTAACCAGACTACCTGGAGATTATGCAAGATGAATCTAGCCATTCGTGGCATTGATAGTTCACAGGTTAAATGGAATAACGAGGGTTCTTTCTTAAATGATGCACACAAAGATCTGAAAGCAGACTATATTATTGCCAACCCGCCTTTTAATGTAAGTGATTGGAGCGGTGATTTACTTCGTACCGATGGCCGTTGGAAATATGGAGTACCACCAAGTGGAAATGCCAATTATGCATGGATTCAACATTTCATGTACCATTTGGCACCCAGTGGACAAGCAGGTTTTGTACTGGCAAAGGGGGCTTTGACATCTAAAAGTGGTGGTGAAGGGGAAATCAGAAAAGAATTGGTAGAGGCCGATTTGATTGACTGTATTGTTAACCTGCCTGCCAAGTTGTTTTTAAATACGCAGATTCCCGCTTCGCTTTGGTTTATGAGCCGTAACCGCAGCAACGGAAAATTCCGAAACCGCAAAGGCGAAATTCTCTTTATTGATGCCCGTAATTTAGGTCAACTGATAAATAGGCGTACAAAAGTTCTGATGCCGGATGATGTGGCGAAAATTGCGAATACATACCACAACTGGCGAAACACAGATGGCCAATATGAAGACATAAAAGGTTTTTGTGCCGCTGCCACCAAAGAGCGAGTAGCCGAACTGGATTACGTGCTCACACCCGGGCGCTATGTAGGCTTAGTTGAGGAAGAAGACGATTTTGACTTTGCTGAGCGCTTTACTGAGCTCAAAGCCGAGTTTGAAGCCCAATTGAAAGAAGAAGAAGAACTTAACAAACGGATTGCCGATAATCTTCAGAAAGTGAAAATTGATGAGTGAGTGGAAGGAATTTCAGTTAGAAGACTTCGCGTACATTAACCCTACTGAACGTATTCGAAAAGGGGTAATTGCAAAGAAAATTCCAATGGAATTTATACATCCATTTACAAAACGTATACCTGCTTATTCATTGGAAGAATACAGAGGTGGAGTCAAGTTTCGAAATGGTGATACCTTAATGGCTAGGATTACTCCAAGTCTTGAAAATGGTAAAACATCTTTTGTTGACATTTTAGATGAAGATGAGATAGGTTTTGGATCAACCGAATTTATTGTTCTGAGAGAAAAGGAAGTTGTTTCAGACAAACACTTCCTTTACTATTTGGCTATTTCACCAACTATCCGTTCCACTGCAATCAAGTCTATGACTGGAAGTTCTGGACGGCAAAGAGTACAGACTGATGTTCTTAGAGCACATGTTTTCGAAGCACCGGAATTAGATGAACAAAAAGCCATCGCTTCTATCCTTTCCAGCTTAGACGATAAAATAGACCTCCTGCACCGTCAAAACCATACCCTGGAGCAAATGGCGGAGACCTTATTCCGTCAGTGGTTTGTTGAGGAATCGGATGGTGATTGGGAAGAAGGTACAATAACCGATTATGCTGAACATTCAAAGGTTTCGATTAAACCAAGTGCAAATCCTTCAGCAGTTTATGCTCATTATAGCATCCCTGGATTTGATTCTGGTAAGGAACCAGCCTATGAACTCGGGCAGGAAATAAAAAGCAATAAATATCAAGTTTTTGCAAACACTATTTTATTCTCTAAGCTAAATCCACATAAGGATAAAAGAGTTTGGCTGATTCTTGATGAAGTGCCTCAAAACGCGATTTGCTCAACCGAATTCCAAGTAATCAAACCGTATCATGAGAATCATTTGTACTTCATATATGGTTGGCTCTCGAATTCTAATAACTACCGTGAAATTTCGTCAGGAGTAGGTGGAACAAGTGGAAGTCATCAAAGAATTTCACCAAATGAAATTTTCTTATTTCCTACACCAAAGATTTCTAATGAACCCTTACATGATTACGCCAAATCAGTAAAACCCTTATTTCTTAAGCAACAAATGAACCAAACCCAAATCCGCAACCTTACCGCCCTGCGAGATACGCTGCTGCCAAAGTTGATGAGTGGTGAGGTACAAGTCCGTAATACGTATTAAAAGCGCTATGCCAATATTTTAGTCTTAGTAAGAAAAAGTGAAAATTGATGAGTGAGTGGAAGGAAACGACATTGTCTGAAATATGCTCTGACATTTCCTATGGATATACAGAAAGTGCAAAACAAGAGAAGGTTGGGCCTAAATTTCTACGTATTACTGATATTGCAAATGGTAGATTAGATTGGAATACAGTTCCCTATTGTCCGATTACATCAGATAATTTCAAGAAGTACCAACTGTTACCAGGGGATATAGTAATTGCAAGAACAGGGGCCACAACTGGAGCTAATTATACAATCAAAGAAAACGACCCAAAAGAAGTAGTATATGCATCCTACTTAATTCGATATCAAATCGATAGAAATTTGGCTGACCCCTTTTTCATTGGCCAATTATTATGTTCTCCAAGTTGGAGTGATTATGTAGATGCAATTGCTGGTGGTTCTGCACAGCCAAGCGCAAATGCAAAACAGTTAGGAAGTTTTGAAATTTTGCTGCCAAGTTTATCTGAACAACGTGGCATCGCCTCCATCCTTTCCAGCTTAGATGACAAAATAGACCTGCTTCACCGCCAAAACAAAACCCTGGAGCAAATAGCGGAGACACTGTTTCGGCAATGGTTTGTGGAGGAAACAGATGAGGGGTGGGAGGAAGGAATTTTAGGGAATGAATTTGATTTTACGATGGGTCAATCGCCACCAGGAAGCTCTTTCAATGAAGATGGGATTGGAACGCCAATGTATCAAGGTAATCGTGATTTTGGGTTTCGATTTCCTGAATATCGTGTGTTTACAACTGAACCAAAACGATTTGCTGAAAAACACGATACACTAATTAGTGTTAGAGCACCTGTTGGTGCACAGAATATGGCAAACGAAAAATGTTGTATCGGAAGAGGTGTTGCTGCTTTTCGATACAAAGCGAATCCTGCTTATTATACTTATACATTTTTCAAAATGAAGTCATTGATGGATGACATAAAGCAGTTCAATGAAACAGGAACTGTGTTTGGATCTATTAGTAAAAGGGACTTTCAAGAAATGGAGGTGTTTATACCACCCATAGAAATAGTTGAAAGCTTTCAAAATGAAGTAAAGCCAATTGACGACAAGATAATTACCAATTGTACCCAAATCCGCACCCTAAACTCCATGCGGGATACACTGCTGCCTAAGTTGATGAGTGGAGAGGTTCGTGTAAATGTTAAGAAATAGCAAGATGAAAATAAAGAACGTAATTGAACATTATCACCAATTAGTTTCTGTTAAAGCTGCAAGTCATTTGCAAGAAGCAACTTCAAAAATGCTGGTAAATGATTTTTCGCAATTGGCAGTAACCAACGAGAATGGTGAGGTAATCGGTTTTATCAGTTGGAAAACGATAGGTGTTGCTGGAAACTTCAAAACCGAGGAAAATTTAGTTCGAGATTTTATGGACCCAAATCTCCTAAAACTTAAAGATTCAGATCGGGTAATTGAACATTTTGAGAGCATATTAGAAAAGGAGTTTGCGTTTATTAGCAATGAAGAGAATCAGGTCTATACAATCTTGACCCTTTACGATCTTGCCCAACTCTTCAAAATGGAAATTGAGCCATTTCTGGAGTTAAAATCCATTGAAAGCGTGTTAAGGCTATATATTCATACTAATATAGATAACAAACTTTTCTTGGATTTTTGTAGAAAGAAGCTTAGTAAACGTATAAAAAGTCCAGATGATTTAACATTTGGTCAATATCTCAGAGTTTTAAACGAAGAAGCTTTTTGGAGTGAGTTTCAAATTCCATTACATAAAGAGGTATTCATTGAGAAGTTGGATGTCATCCGAAAAGTTCGAAATGATATAATGCATTTTAAAACCAGGAAATTATCGAATCGGGAAATGAAACATCTAAAGGACATAAATAAATATTTTAGGGTTCAAAATGCAATTACTAGGACCTCCAATTAGTTAACTTAAAGGCTTGAATAAGTGTGATCTGAGTATCTTACCTGATAAATGACTCAACCCTAATTTAAGATGCAAATACAAAGAAATGCCTTTATGATAATAACACTTAATGGCAAGTGTATTTTAATGAAGATTGATCGTGATATATGAATCGAATCACAGAAAACGAAATAGAATTATTTGCTATTCAAGAGTTAGAAAAACTCAATTACAATTATGTCTATGGCCCAGATATCTCGCATGATGGGGAAAATCCGGAGCGGAGTTCATACAAAGAAATCCTGCTAACACATCGCATGGCAGAGGCCGTACAAAGAATCAACCCCACCATGCCACCCGCTGCTCAGGAAGAAGCCATTAAAGAAATACAGCGTATTCATTCGCCCGAATTATTGACCAATAATGAAAGCTTTCATCGCTTATTGACCGAAGGCATCAAAGTCAGTTATCAAAAAGACGGACAGCAAAGGGGTGATCTGGTTTGGTTAGTCGATTTCAACACACCCGAAAACAACGAGTTTATTGTCGCTAACCAGTTTACCGTAGTAGAAAATGGCGTAAACAAACGCCCAGATGTTATTCTCTTTGTTAACGGCATTCCTTTGGTGGTGATTGAACTCAAGAATGCAGCAGACGAAAACGCCACGATCAAATCTGCCTTCCGACAGATAGAGACTTATAAAGCTGTTATTCCAAGCCTGTTTACCTACAATGCTTTTACGGTTATTTCAGACGGTTTGGAAGCTAGGGCAGGTACTATATCCTCGGGTATGAGCCGGTTTATGGCGTGGAAATCGGCGGACGGCATAGAAGAAGCATCCCACCTTGTAGGTCAATTGGAAACGCTTATAAAAGGAATGCTCAACAAAGAGACCTTACTCGATTTAGTAAGGCATTTTATTGTGTTTGAAAAATCGAAAAAGGAAGATGCCCAAACAGGCGTAACTACTATTTCCACCGTCAAGAAATTAGCGGCTTATCACCAATATTATGCAGTAAACAAAGCTATAGAGTCTACATTACGAGCCACAGGTTACCACAAAAATGAATTGGATTTTGGATTGCACCCGGCAGCAGATGATCCATCAAATTATGGGTTGCCTGGAGTCCAAAGTCAGCCTGAAGGCGACCGAAAAGGCGGGGTTGTTTGGCATACCCAAGGAAGTGGAAAATCCCTTTCCATGGTATTCTTTACCGGTAAAATTGTGTTGGCTTTGGACAATCCTACCGTGGTGGTTATCACCGACCGAAATGACTTGGATGATCAACTCTTTGACACCTTTGCTTCTTCCACTCAGCTTTTGCGACAAGAACCCAAGCAGATAGAAAATCGAAACGATTTGAAGGAAAAATTAAAAGTGGCTTCAGGGGGTGTGATTTTTACCACTATTCAAAAGTTCTCGCCCGAAGAAGGGAATGTATATGAAACCCTCTCAGAACGAGAAAATATTGTAGTGATAGCCGATGAAGCCCACCGCACCCAATACGGTTTCAAAGCCAAAACCATAGATGACAAAGACGAGCATGGCAATGTGATCGGTAAGAAAACCGTGTACGGCTTTGCCAAGTACATGCGCGATGCGCTACCTAATGCCACCTACATCGGTTTTACAGGTACCCCAATAGAAAGTACGGATGTAAATACCCCTGCCGTTTTCGGCAACTACATTGATGTGTACGACATCGCCCAGGCGGTTGAAGATGGTGCTACCGTACGCATTTATTACGAAAGCCGATTGGCCAAAGTCAACCTAAGCGAAGAAGGCAAAAAACTGGTGGAGGAATTGGATGATGAGTTAGACGTTGAAGAACTCACCGAAACTCAAAAAGCCAAAGCCAAATGGACACAGTTAGAAGCCTTAATCGGCAGTGAAAACCGAATTAAGACCGTAGCGAAGGATATCATTCAACATTTTAGTCAGCGCCAGGAAGTTTTCGAAGGGAAGGGAATGATTGTAGCCATGTCTAGGCGCATTGCGGCAGATCTCTACGAAGAAATCGTCAAACTCAAACCGGAGTGGCATTCAGATGATTTGGACAAAGGTGTCATCAAAGTCGTGATGACCTCTGCCTCATCTGATGGCCCAAAAATTGCCAAACATCATACCTCGAAGCAACAGCGAAGAACTCTCGCGGACCGAATGAAAGATCCGAATGATGAATTGAAATTGGTGATAGTTAGAGATATGTGGCTCACCGGTTTTGACGCACCAAGCATGCACACCCTCTACATCGACAAACCCATGAAAGGCCACAATCTAATGCAGGCTATTGCCAGAGTAAACCGCGTCTATAAAGACAAACCTGGAGGTTTGGTGGTAGACTATTTGGGTATAGCATCTGACTTGAAAAAGGCCCTTTCATTTTATTCAGATGCCGGAGGAAAAGGGGACCCTACGCTGGCACAAGCCCAGGCAGTGGAATTGATGTTGGAAAAATTGGAAGTGGTTTCCCAAATGTTTAATCATTTTCCTTATGAGGATTATTTTGAAGCGGAAACAGGTCAGAAGCTTTCCATGATCTTGGCTGCTGAGGAGCACATACTCAGTTTGGAGGACGGTAAGAAGCGATACATCAATGAAGTTACAGCCTTATCCAAGGCCTTCGCCATTGCAGTTCCCCATGATCAAGCCATGGACGTCAAAGACGAGGTTTCCTTCTTTCAGGCAGTTAAGGCCAGATTGGCCAAATTTGATAGCGCAGGAGAAGGCAGAACCGATGAAGAAATTGAAACTACGATAAGACAAGTCATTGATCAAGCACTGGTTTCAGAACAGGTGATCGATGTCTTTGATGCGGCCGGTATAAAGAAGCCAGACATTTCCATTCTTTCCGAAGATTTTTTGTTGGAACTGAAAGGGATGGAACACAAAAATGTTGCCCTTGAAGTTCTAAAGAAACTTCTCAATGACGAAATCAAAACTCGTTCTAAGAAGAACTTGGTTAAAAGTCAATCTCTCAAAGAGATGCTCGAAAATTCCATCAAGAAGTATCACAACAAGATACTGACAGCTGCTGAGGTAATGGAAGAGCTTATCAAACTGAGTAAGGAAATCGTCAACATGGATAGTGAGGCCAAGAATATGGGTCTTACTGATTTTGAATATGCATTCTACACAGCAGTGTCTAATAATGAGAGTGCAATGCAATTGATGCAACAGGACAAGCTTCGGGAACTTGCGGTCATACTAACTGAACGTGTTAAGCATAATGCATCCATTGATTGGACTATTAAAGAAAGTGTACGGGCGAAATTAAAGGTGATCATTAAACGTACGCTAAGGCAATATGGATATCCTCCAGACATGCAAAAATTGGCCACTGAAACCGTGTTGAAACAAGCCGAGATGATAGCCAGTGAATTGACCGGCCATCAATCTTAAAAGGAAAAGTAATTTTCGACCTCTTTTAGAGAATCATAAATACTCGATAGATGGCACGATTAATTCAAGGTAGTTTACTCAGGAAATAAGTCTGATTCTCGATCTTTATAAACTTAAAATCAATTAGTCTGAATGAGCAAGCCATTATTTAAAGAAGTCAGCTATTCCTTATCCAAGTTAATGGATGACATAGAAATGGGAAATATTGGGCTTCCCGATATCCAACGCCCCTTTGTATGGCCTAACAGAAAAGTAAGAGACCTTTTTGATTCCATGTATCGAGGCTATCCTATCGGGTATTTGCTCTTTTGGGAAAACAAGGTGAATAAAGGCGTAAAGCAAATTGGAGTAAATTCCCATCAAAAGGTTCCCCAACTTCTTATTGTCGATGGTCAGCAGCGGCTCACTTCTCTGTTCGCTGTCATGAAAAACATTAAAGTCATACGGGACAACTACGATAGCGAAAGCATAGAAATAGCCTTTCATCCCCTGTCTGAAAAGTTCGAAGTGGCTGACGCCAGTATCCGAAGAAATCCGGAATGGATCCCCAATGTTAGTAAAGTGCTTTTGGACGAGGTCAACCAGTACAAAGCGGTCACAGAATTTATAGCCCAGTTGAAAACAGCAAAATCAAAGGTAGAAGAAGTTCTAACTCCTGAAGAAGAGGACAAGATATCTCAATCCTTACAGAACCTATTTGGTATAAAAAGCTTTCCCTTTACAGTACTGGAACTTTCTGCGGATATAGATGAGGAGCAAGTGGCTGAAGTATTTGTGCGAATAAATAGCAAGGGAAAAACATTAAACCAATCCGACTTTATTCTGACGTTAATGTCTGTTTTCTGGGAGGATGGAAGGAAAGAGCTAGAACAATTTTGCAGAGCGGCTCGAAATCCGCAAAAGGGAGAAGCTGGTCCCTTTAATCATTTTATAGATCCAGACCCAGATCAACTACTAAGAGTCTCTATTGGATATGGTTTTAGGCGTGCACGCCTTAAATACGCTTATTCTTTATTACGAGGTAAAGATTTGGAGTCGGGAGATATCAGCGATGAACAAAGAGATAGACAATTTGAAAAATTAAAAGCGGCCCAATCACAAGTGCTCAACCTCCAGAACTGGCACGATTTTCTTTTGGCCATTCAACACGCCGGCTATCGAAGTTCAAAAATGGTGAGTTCGGAAACTACGCTTATGTATGCGTATGTTTTCTACCTGATAGGAAAGCTAGATTTAAAAGTACCCGATAAGGAATTAAGTAAAGCAATCGGCGAATGGTTCTTTGTAACGAATTTGACTTTGAGATATATAAGCTCTGCAGAAACTGCGATGGAAAGAGACCTGGCAGATTTAAGGGGAATGACTACTCCAGAAGCATTTCTGAGTTGGATGCGTAAAACCATCGATTCAGAGCTAACCGATGACTTTTGGAGAGCTACATTGCCTGTGCGGCTGGAGTCTTCTTCGGCTAATACGCCCGTACTTCACTGTTACCATGCTGCGCTCCATATCCTAGATGCAAAGGCACTGTTTTCAGAT
Organism: Muriicola marianensis; assembly: GCF_014638095.1. Lineage (GTDB taxonomy): Bacteria > Bacteroidota > Bacteroidia > Flavobacteriales > Flavobacteriaceae > Muriicola > Muriicola marianensis. The sequence continues at coordinate 1,846,875 of NZ_BMFH01000001.1, read as the reverse complement.
ATAAAAGTTTGGGATGCACTTGATCCTACAACTAAGGCCTATAAAAACAAGGTTGAAAGACATCATTTATTCCCTAGGAATTATTTGAAGGGTTTTGGTATCACTTCTGTGAGAGAAACCAATCAAATTGCGAATTATGCCTACGTCGAATGGAAGGAAAACTTAGCCATTTCAGATTCTGCTCCATCAGAATATTTTGAAGTATTCACCAACAATATAGATTCTAGTGCACTCGAAAAAATGAAGTATTGGCATGCCTTGCCAGATGATTGGGAGTCTATGACCTACGATGAATTTCTGGGAGCACGTAGAAAGTTAATTGCTCAAGTTACCAAGGATGGCTTTAAAAAATTAGCACAAGGCAAAATTATTATTGAAAAGCCACAGACTATAGAACAGATGATCGCTGTTGGTGAGGGAAGTTATACCGAGTTTAAATCAACACTCCGTGTCAATCTTCATACCAATGAGAAAGATCCCAAAATGGAACACGCTGTTTTAAAGACCATCAATGGATTTTTAAATACAGATGGCGGATACTTAGTTATTGGTGTTGCCGATGATGGAGCGGCTTTAGGGTTAGACATTGATGGTTTCGCCAATGAAGATAAAATGGATTTACATCTTGGCAATATTGTGATGAGCAGAATGGGTCCGGAAACCATGTTGCACATAAAACCTCGCTTTGAGGATTTTAAAGGCAGCAGAATTATGCTGATAGATTGTAAACCCAGCCAGGTACCCGTTTTCCTAAAAAACGGATCTGATGAAGAGTTCTATATCAGAGCAGGGGGGTCATCTGCAAAACTAATAGGAAGGCAGCTTCATGACTACATCAAACAAAGATTCCCCAACTGATTTATGACAATTTGGTAGAATTTGGTCAAAAAAAATAAAGATTACATTATTAAATTTAATCCAACTCTTGGATCTCTATCTCTGTTTTATCCACCCTTTAAATAACTTTGTATGGCAAATGACCCAACTTTCGTTATTCTCCTCCTAATTTTAACAGTCGCAGTATCAATCGCAGTATTTCTCTTATTAAGAGAGGTTGTTTGCTGGTATTATAAGATTAATGAGCGTACAAAAATTCAAAAACTCACTCTGGAAACTCTTTTAAAGCTTTACGAACAAAACGGAGGTGATGTTAATTGGAAGGAGGTAAATAAAATCATAAAATAAACTTCGATAAATAAGTCAACCTCAAATTGATTTTCTTATTTGTTATCCCCATTTTATTTAAAAGTCAGATCTATTATCTTTAGAACTTTCACAAAAATCACTGTATGAAAGCTCACTTTACTTCCCTGTTTCTAATCATTACCATCACCCTCTCCGCCCAAAAAAAACCCCTCGACATCTCCGACATCGAACTCTGGAACACCATAGAAACCCCCCGTTTAGCCCCCAACGGAGGCTATGTGGCCTATAGCCTTGAGAAGGGAGAGAAAGACCAGACCCTCTACCTACACGACGCCAACGGGAAAGAGCTCTTTACCTACACCCGTGCCTCCCGTGGAGAGTTTACGGACGACAGCAAGGCCCTCGTTTTCCATATCACTGCCTGGAAGGACAGCGTGATGGATATGAAAAGACGCAAGGTGAAGAAAAAAGATATGCCCAAGGACAGCCTGGGGATCTACCACCTACCAACCGGAAAGCTGGAGAAAATCGCCCACGTAAAATCCTATAAAGTACCCGAAGACTGGAGTGGGTATATCGCCTACCAGCTGGAGGAAATTGAAGTCCCTAAGGACACGGTAAAAGACACCACAAAGACCGAATCCAAGAAAAAGAAAAAAGAAAAGAAAGTCTCCAAAAAGAACGGCTACCACCTCGTCCTCCGCGCTCTGGAAAGCGGGGCAGAAGACACTTTAAAATTCGTAACCGATTATGCTTTCGCCAAAAAGGGCAAGACCCTGGCCTGGGCCACCACCGGAGACACGGATTCCTCCAATGCAGCCATCTTTGTGATGGACCTCGTCAACAACACCCGTACCCTCCTGCACGAGGCCAAGAAGGCTGATTACAGCAACCTCAGACTAAGCGAATCCGGGAAACACTTGGGCTTTGTGGCCGACACCGATACCACCAAAGTTCAACTCCGCCCCCGCGAACTCTATCACTGGCAAGCCGGGATGAACAAGGCTGAGAAACTGGCCGGTCCTTCTACCCTCTCCAACGACCTGCGCCCCTCCCCTTACGAGGAGATCCGCTTCTCCAAAGACGAGTCCAAACTATACTTCGGCCTGGCCCTTCCGCCGGTCATCAAAGACACCATGCTCTTAGACGAAGAGGTCTCCAGCGTGGAGGTGTGGACCTATGACGAGCCCCGCCTCTACACGGTCCAGGAAATGGACCTGAAAAACGACACCACCCAGGCCTACCTGGCCGTTGTGCACCTCGATAAAAACAAACGCCTTCTCCAACTGGCTAATGACGCCTTCCCGGAATCCGGCCTTACCGAACACCGGAACGCCCCCTATGCCCTCCTGCGCAATCCGGAACCCTATGCCCTGGAATCCCAGTGGACAGGTCAGCGCGCCCGGGACTATGCGGTGGTAAATGTCAATACGGGAGCCCGCAAACCCATTTTGAAGAAAATAGCAGGCCGCGTAGACCTCAGCCCCAAAGCCACCTTTGTCTACGGTTATGACAACCTGGACAGCCTGTGGTTTACCTATGACATCGAAAAGGACCGCTACCTCCCCCTCACCAAAGGCAAGGTGTTCTACGACGAGACCAACGACAGCCCCACACCTCCCTACCCCTACGGGGCCGCCGGGGTGACGGAAGACGACCAGGCGCTTATCCTGTACGACCGCTACGACCTCTGGAGCTTTAATCCCCGCAGCGGGGCCCAAACCCGTCTCACCACCGGGAGGGAGAACAAGACGGTTTACCGCTACGAACACATGGATCCCGAGGTGGACCATATCAACACCAAAAAACCCGTCCTCCTGCGCACCTTTAACGAGGTAGACAAAAGCAGCGGGTATGCCCTCCTCGACATCCGCACCCGCACCCTGAAACCCCTGGTCAGCGGACCCTACCACTACGCCAACCTCACCAAGGCCGAAAAAGCCGAGATCTTCCGTTTTACACGGGAATCGTTTGAGGAATTCCCGGACGTCCGCCTGGCCAACTCAGATTTCAGTCGGGTGACGCGGATCTCAAATGCCAACCCCCAGCAATCCGAATACAGCTGGGGCAGCATCGAACTCGTTAACTGGACCTCCCTGGACGGGATAGAGCTCACCGGGATGCTCGCAACCCCCGAAAACTTTGATCCCAATAAGAAATACCCTTTGCTGGTAAACTTCTACGAGCGCAGCTCAGATGGCCTGCACCGCCATCGTCGCCCTCGTTTTGAACGCTCCAGCATCAACTACAGTTTTTATACGAGCCGGGGGTATGTGATCTTTAACCCTGACGTGCACTACCGCATCGGCTACCCGGGAGAGAGCGCCTACAACTGCGTCATCCCAGGGGTGACAGCCCTGATTGAAAAAGGGTTTATAGACAAGGACCGCATAGGGGTGCAGGGACACAGCTGGGGCGGGTACCAGATCGCCTACCTGGTGACGCGCACGGACATCTTCCGGGCGGCCGAGTCCGGGGCACCGGTCCCCAATATGATCAGCGCCTATGGGGGCATCCGCTGGTGGACGGGCCTGAGCCGGCAGTTCCAGTACGAACACACCCAGAGCAGAATAGGGGGCACCCCCTGGGAGTATCCACAGCGCTTTATCGAGAACTCCCCCATCTTTACCATAGACAAGATCAACACCCCTTTACTGATCATGCACAACGACGAAGATGGCCACGTGCCCTGGTACCAGGGGATCGAATTCTTTGTGGCCCTGAGACGACTCGGCAAACCGGCCTGGTTCCTGAACTACAACGGGGAACCCCACTGGCCCCTCAAACTGCCCAACCGCAAGGATTTCAACACCCGCATGGCCCAGTTCTTTGATTACTACCTCAAGGACGAGCCCAAACCGGTTTGGATGGAAAAAGGAGTTCCGCCTATGGAGAAGGGGATCAATCAAGGGCTTGAATTAATGCCCTCTGACAGGGATTAGATAAGTGTTTCGCAGTAGTTGAACTGCTGCGATCAGTTTAATCGTTTACCTATGGTTACGCAGTAGTTGTACTGCTGTGTTGATTTTGCCAGCGTGCCGAATTGCCGCAGGAGTGCTACTCCTGCGGAACTAAGAACGTTCAGGAGTGATCTGTAACAAAACGTTGCCACATCTGTCTAACAACTAAATCCTACAAGTAATACACCATTAATAAACACCAAACCACTATGAAAACACTCAAAACATTTTCCATCCTGTCTATGGCCTGCCTTTTATGGATCAGTGCCCCCGCCCAGGAGGCGGCTCCTGCCGAGGCGCCCATGTCTTCAGCAGACCTCGGCTTTAATTTCGCCCGGAGCATGGCCATCAGGGCCGCAGAACAGATGCCTGAGGAATACTACGATTTCCGGCCTACGGAAGAGGTGCGCACTTTTGGGGAAATCTTAGCCCATTTGGCCGACTCCAATTTCCGAATGTGGAGTATTGCCACGGGGGAGGACAATCCCATGCCGGAGGTCCCTGCGACCAAAAAAGAGGTGATCGAAGCCTTGAAAAAGTCCTATGAAGTACTTGCCGATGCCAGGAATACGCTGACCGAAGAGGAAATGAACCGGATGGTCGGTTTTTTCGGGAGCAACCATGCGGCGGGTACGGTCCTTGATTTTTCAGCCTTCCACGGGATAGAACACTATGGCAACCTCATTGTCTATATGCGGATGAAAGGCCTTGTACCGCCTTCTTCGCAACAGTAGAGATCTTACTCTCAGTAAGATCAAATTCCAAGGTTACGCAGTAGTTGTACTGCTGCGTTGATTTTGGCAATGTGCCGACCTGCCGCAGCAGTGAAACTACTGCGGAACAGTACAACTCCTGCGGAACAATACCCACCCCTAACCGCTTCGTCGCCGAAGCTATGAAGCGTAAGCGACCCTCCGATTAGGCTGAATTTCCCATCCTGCAAGGTTCTTTCGCACTCCCCATTTACGTTTGTTAAGAACGAAAGGCAATCCCGCCCCGTGACCGGCCGGGAAAGCTGAATGAAGTCGAACGTAAACAACAAAGAATCATGAGAAAATTCGTATTAAATTCTTTATTTTTATTCATTGCCTTGGGGTTTTGGTCCTGTTCTGAGGAGGAGGTCCGGCCAGAAGGGCCTGAAGTGCTCATCCTGGAAGATCTTAGTGTCCTCTTCGAAAAAAAGGATGATATGACCGCTTCCAAAGGCGATTGTGGTTTTGGGATGGACAATGTGCAGGGATTTCCCGTCAATGGATGCGGCACATTTACCCTGAAACAGACCATTAAATACTTTTTTGGGGAATCGACCATAGAAACGAAGGTCACTGTCTGCTGTTCCTGTGCCGTCTGCTTCCCTATGCGGTTTGGTGACAAGGAAATCCGGACCGATCCTCAAAAGGGCAAGATCCTGGGGATTAAAGTAGTAGGTTCCTCGAGCATCTCCTACAAGAACTATGAGATCAGTATTGCTGAAGGTGACTATGCAGCGGATGAGTTTGGAAATATCAAAAAACTGAAATACAAAGTGATCATACACTAAAGAATGAAGAGTCAACGCTTTCTAGCTTTTTTTATCGATCTGATCATCATCAATGCGGTGATCGGAATCTTTGGACTGTTGGTAAATAACCAGGTCTCCCTGTACAAATTGGTCACCGGGGAGGCCTCTATCGATATAAAGCTGAGCTTTGAGATCTTTTATTACCTGATCTATTTCGTCTTTTTTGACATCTTTAAAGAAGGCATCACTGTCGGCAAGAAGGCCACAGGCCTGTTGATCATTGATCAGAACGGGCAGATCCCGGACCGGAATGAACTCGTCAAACGCACTTTCCTGAAGATGATAGGCGTTATTTTGATGCCTTTCGCTGCCCTGATATACCTCATCGGCACCTGGGCAATACAGGATGCTACCACAGACATGAAAGTTATTCAGGGGAAACCTTGAGAAATTCCAAGCACCTGTTGCGCAGTAGTCGAACTGCTGTGAACACTCAAATCATTGCCTATAGTTACGCAGTAGTTGTACTGCTGCGTTGATTTTTGCAATGTGCCGACCTGCCGCAGGAGTGCAACTCCTGCGGAACGGGGATAAGAAATTCCATTTGTTTCAGGATACCAGGGAAAGAATCTCCTTCAGCCGTTCTTCCTTAATGGGTTTGGAGATAAAGTCGGCAACCTGTTTTTTGTTGAGGGCGCGTTCCTTGTCGACAGGGTTGATGGAGGAACTGAGGACGTAGATCTTGATGTCTTCCTTTCCGGGCATGGGCGCTTTTTTCAAAGCCTCGAGAAAGTCCCACCCGTCCATCACAGGCATGGTAAGGTCCAGAAACAGCACATCAGGGAGGGGTTCCTCCTTGTGCACGAGGTCCATCAGGCCTTCCAGGGCGTCCTGTCCGTTGTTCCAGACATGGGTTTCCAGGTTCAGGCCCAGCTGCTTCAGCATGAGTTTCATGCCAAAGACCACGATGGGGTCATCGTCCACGATAGCCGTTCTCAGGACTTTACTCATCGACTTGCTCGGGTTTTTTTAAAGTGATACTAAAGATACTTCCCTTCCCGGGTTTACTGCTCACCACAATGGTACCGCCCATAGACTCGATCTGGTTTCGGGTGATAAAGAGTCCGATCCCCCGGCTCTCTGCATGCTGGTGGAAGGTCTTGTACATACCAAAAAGCTTTTCGCCGTGTTTTTTCAGGTCGATTCCCAATCCGTTGTCTTCAATATGAAGGACGACGCGTTTGGAACGGGACTCTGTTGTTATATGTATCTGGGCTGATTTATCCGGATCCTTGTATTTTACGGCATTGGTCATCAGGTTCAGCACGGCACTTTCCACATAGGCCATGACCCCCATCACCAGGGAGCCTTTGGGTACGTCGATCTTCAGGGTCACTCCATTGGATGTGAACAAAGCCTCCAGGCTCTGGCCAACCTTATGGACAATATCCCCCAGGTCGAGTATTGTCATTTTCTTCTCCGCCTCCGTCTTGATCTGCACCACCTCATTGAGGTGGGCGATCGTATCATTCAGGCCGTCAGAGGCTTTTTTGAGCATCTGTAAAGCGCTTTGCTTTTCTTCTTCCGATATGCGGTCTTCCAGGAGGAAATCGGTCAGCATGGACAGGTTAGAACCATGCGATCGCATATTGTGGGAGACGATATGGGCGAAATTCAACAGGCTTTCATTCTGGTAGGTGGTGGTGTTGAGGAGGGATTGCATCTCGGCTTCTGCATTTTTCTGGGGAGTAATGTCCCAGTTGGCTCCGATCATTTTTACCGGGTTTCCCTTGGTATCCCGTACCACGGAGCCTTCACTCCGTATCCAGCGGACTTCCTTATCCTGTGTAAGGATCCTGAAGTTCATCTCCAGGCGATTTCCTTTGGCGATGGTCTCTTGAACGTATGCTGAGGTCCATTCCTTGTCTTCCGGATGCACGGTTGCGGCCCAGGCCTCATATACGCCTGCGAATTTATCTTTAGGCAGGCCATAGACCTTGTACATATTGTCATCCCATTCGAGGGTGTTATTTACGATATCAAAATCCCAGATCCCTACATTAGCTGCATTGGCGGCGATCTCATGTCGTTCTTTGATCCTGATCACTTCTAGTTCTGCACGTTTGCGGGTGTCTATGTCCTGGAAGGTACCGGTGATGCGCACGCACTGTCCATTTACCATTTCAGGTTCCCCTATAGCGCGTACCCAGATTTCCCGATCCTTTTGGGTGACCAGGATGAGCTCCGTATCCCAGGGTGTTCCCTTTTCGATCCCCTCATTTACAAGCCTCGTAATGGTGTCCCGGCTGAATCCTTCTTTGTAAAAATTGATTCCGGTCTCCAGGTTGGGGACAAAATCCTTGGGCACCTCGTGGATCTCTTTGGTCATTTCGGACCAGTAGATGGTGTTTTTCTTCAGGTCGACCACCCAGCTACCCACGCGGGCCATTCGCTGTGCACGGAGAAGCAGGTCTTCGGCCAGCATCCTGCGGGTCACTTTTTCCAGGATCATCATGATGACCCCCTTTCCTTCCTGTCCGTTCTGCAGGGGATTGATCTTCCACTGATACCAGTCGGCCTCCCCATCCGGATGGATGAATTTCACAGGCTCGGACTTGCTGCTGATCCCTTCTTTAGCCAGATGTAAGTCGATATAGAGTTCCCGGGGCAACCGGTCCTGCAGGTCGAGGAAAGAAGTGCCCCTGGCAGAGTCGTCCAGGTTGAACGTTCTGGCCAGCATGTGGGAAATGGCGGTAAAGTTGAGGTCTTTATCCAGGATGGCCACTGCAAAGGGCGCGTCGTAGAGAGGGATGGAGGTATTCACCATAGGGTTGAGATTGGTCTTACAAAAAAATAGGTTGGCTTACATCTAAGATAGAAAATTCTTACATAATTGTCATTTTTAGAACAAGTTATATCCCCATTTATTGTAGGTTTCCCGTGGTTTTTTGGCGGATTCTCCCATATTTTTGGGATATAGTCTGGACTAGGTGCCGGATTTTAAATAAAATACCCTTAAAAGGCTATTTTTGAAAGAGAATTCACAGCATGAAAAAAATAGAACACCTCGGTATAGCCGTCAAAAATCTTGAGGAGAGCAATGCCCTCTTTGCCAAACTTTTCGGCACCCCTCATTACAAGACGGAAGAAGTGGCCTCGGAAGGGGTAAAGACCTCCTTTTTTAAGGCCGGCCCCAACAAGATCGAACTCCTGGAAGCCACCAACCCGGACAGTCCCATCGCCAAGTTCATCGAAAAGAAAGGGGAGGGCATCCACCATATCGCCTTTGATGTGGAGGATATCAAAGCCGAGATCGCCCGACTCAAAGCCGAGGGTTTTACTGTCCTCAACGAAGAGCCCAAAATGGGAGCCGACAACAAATGGGTGGCCTTTTTACATCCCAAAACGACGAATGGAGTGCTGATAGAACTCTGTCAGGAGAGAGATTAATTACAGATTTTCAGTTCCGCAGGAGTTGTACTCCTGCGGTAAGTTGGCACTATGCTAAAATCAACGCAGCAGTACAACTACTGCGTAACGCATTTGCAGCAAAGCTGTTCAACTGCGGAACGACTACAGCGGAACTCATCTCCATTCATTAAACTATTCTCCTTACTTTTGCTTCATGGAAACGCAAAGGCAAAAAAAGATAGGCGGTCTGTTACAGCAAGACCTGGCAGACATCCTGCAAAGGGCGGCGAGCCAGGGAGCGCCCGGCACTCTGATCTCTATCTCCAAGGTCAGCGTGACCACCGACCTGTCTATCGCCAAGGTGTATGTGAGCATCTTCCCTACGGAGAAATCCGGGAAGATCATGGAGGAGATCAAGGAGAGCAACGCGACGATCCGGCACGAACTGGCTCAGCGCACCCGCCACCAGCTTAGGCGTATGCCCGAACTCCATTTCTACCTCGACGATTCCCTGGAATACATAGACGGTATTGAACGCTCACTGAAAAAAGGGGACAACCCCATAGAAAACCCGGACCTCCTGCCCCGCAGAAAGAAATCCTGACCATGAATTTTCCCTGGTACATCGCCAAGCGCTATGTGCGCGCCAAGAGCAGCCAGAACGCGGTCAACGTCATCAACTTTATCACTTTTTTGGTCATCGTCATCGGCTCGGCGGCCCTGTTTATCGTCCTTTCGGGCTTTGCAGGACTCAAGACCTTTTCCCTCTCCTTTAGCGAGACTTTCGACCCCGCCCTCAAGGCAGAACCCCTGACCGGAAAATACTTCAGCCTTTCTTCAGACCAAAAAGCAGCGCTCAATAAGATCCCGGGAATTGCCTCCTTTTCTGCAGAGCTGGAAGAACGGGTCTACCTCACCCACCAGCAAAAGAGCCATGTGGCCTGGATCAAAGGGGTGGATTCTGCCTATGCCCGGGCCACACGAATCGACTCCGCCCTCTATTGGGGTCAGTGGGCCATCGAGAACCAGCAGGGAGTGGTCGGACTCGGCATCGCCAACATGCTGGGGCTGGTCATAGACGACTATCGTAACCCCCTCATCGTGCTGGCGCCCAAACCGGGGAAAGGGAGCCCTTCCCTCCAGGCAAAACCCTACAATCAGCTGGCGCTGGTAACTGCCGGGGTCTACGCCGTGGAAGAGAACCTGGACAAGAAATACGTCTTTACCGCCCTGCCCCTGGTACAGGCCTTACTTGAACGCAGCCCGGATGAGATCTCGGGGATCGACTTTGAATTGGAACCGGAAGCAGATGTGGACGAGATCAGGAACAAGATCAGTGCGGTGCTGGGTCCGCAAGTGGGCCTGAAAGACCGGCAGGAGCAGAACAGTACACTCTACCGCATGCTGAACACGGAAAACCTGGCCACCTACCTCATCTTTACCCTGGTGCTCATCATCGCCCTTTTTAACGTAGTGGGGGCCATCATCATGATGATCCTGGACAAGCAACAGAATTCCCGTACCCTCTACAGCCTGGGGACCACCGTCAAACAAATCCGGCATATCTATTTCCTGCAGGGGGTGATCGTGACGGGGTTAGGGGGAATCCTGGGGATCTTTATCGCCTCCCTCCTGATCTGGTCACAGCTCCTCTTCGGCTGGCTGAAGATCACGCCTTCCCTGGCTTATCCGGTAGAATACAGATGGATGGATGTGCTGATCGTCCTGGGAACCATCCTCGTCCTGGGAGTGATCGCTGCGCGGATCGCGAGCAGCAGGGTCAATAAAAAGTTGCTGGCCGCCTAGGCGAACTGGTGGTGCCCGAAAGTCTCCAGGGCCTCGTCAAAGGCAGCAAAGACATCGGCTGCATCATCGCTTGTCACCATCTTCATACGCAGTTCCTTAAAGTTGGGGATCCCTTTAAAATAATTGGTGTAGTGACGGCGGGTCTCAAAAACGCCCAGTTTCTCCCCTTTCCAGTCGATCGCCATCTGCAGGTGCCTTCTGGCCGCATCTACCCGCTCTTCCATGGTAGGAGGCGCGAGGTGGGTACCCGTCTTAAAATAGTGTTTTACCTCCTTGAAAAACCAGGGATAGCCGATGCTGGCCCGCCCGATCATGGCCCCGTCCAGGCCAAATTCGTCCCTCATCCGCATGGCAGATTCCGGACTGTCTACGTCCCCGTTCCCAAAGACCGGGATATGCATACGGGGATTGTTCTTTACCTCGGCGATGGGATGCCAGTTGGCCTCTCCCTTGTACATCTGCACGCGCGTACGTCCGTGGATGGAAATGGCCTGGCAGCCCACATCCTGCAGTCGTTCTGCCACCTCCACAATGCGGATAGAGGATTCGTCCCACCCCAACCTCGTTTTTACGGTAACTGGCAATTTAGTGTGCTTCACCATGGCCTCGGTCAGGGAGACCATCTTGTCTATATCCTTTAAGATACCGGCCCCGGCACCTTTGCAGACCACCTTCTTTACCGGGCAGCCAAAGTTGATGTCGATGATGTCGGGGTTGGATTGCTCCACGATCTCCACGGATTGGAGCATGGAATCCAGGTTAGCCCCAAAGATCTGGATGCCCACCGGGCGTTCCTTTTCATATATGTCGAGCTTCATCACGCTCTTGGCCGCATCCCGGATCAGCCCCTCAGAGGAGATGAATTCCGTATACACCACATCGGCTCCCTGCTCCTTGCACAGGGCGCGAAAAGGCGGGTCGCTCACGTCCTCCATGGGCGCGAGCAGCAGCGGAAAATCCGGCAGTTGTATGTCTCCTATCTTAGGCATGTAATTGCGATCTGAGGGGCAAAATTAAAAAGAAAGGGCGAATTAACAGGAATTTACTCGTTATCAAGGCGTTGAAGTTCCGTTTTCTGGATGTCCCCATCAGAACTGGTCAGCCTGAAATTCCCGAAATTATAGGTAAAACTCAGGCGTACGAACTGAGTCTCCGGGCGGGAAAAATGGGTGTTGTCCTGGTTAGAGTAACGGGAAACAAAAGTTCCGTTGGCCCTTCGCAATAGATCTTCTGCCGTAAGGGAAACCACGGCACGGTTGTTCCAGAGCGTTTTGCGGATCCCGGCATTGAGGGTAATCATCTCCGAGACCTGGAAAGAACCGTACAGGAAGCCAGTCAGGTAAGTGAGAGAAGCATCGGCCTTCCAGCTCCCGTCCTTGGAAAGGGTGAAGATATTGCTCAGGTTGCCATAATACCCGGATACTTCATTGGTGTACTGAATAATGGGGCTTTCCACGGCCAGAAAGGTCTCATCCTCGTAAAAGATGGAATTGTAGAAATACAGGTACCATCTGGGGGTAAGGGAGGTGGCCAGGGTAAGGTCGAGCCCGTAAGACGTGCTTTCCAGTACATTTTGCTTGATCTCCCTCAGGGTCTGGTTGCGGTTGTCCTGAAAGGTAAGCCTGCTGATATAGGCCCCGTTGTCCCTGTAGTAGAAGTCGATGAAATAGGTGTTTTTGATCGTAAAGTTGAGGTTGAAATTATGGCTGAAGGCAGGCACCAGGTTGGGATTCCCCTCATCAAAATCGTTCTCGTTCAGGAAGTAGCGGAAAGGGTTGAGGTCTGAGTACTTGGGCCGGGTGATCCTGCGGCTGTAGTCGAGGGTCAGGCTGTTCTCCTCCCCCACCTGCCGGCTTATAAAGAGGGATGGGAAGAGCTCAAAATAATTCTGGTTGTTGATCTGGTTCAGGGCTACCGAACGGGCTTCCACATCCGTCTGTTCACCTCTCAATCCCATTTTCAGGGACCACTTTCCCCAGTTCTGGTACACGCTGGCATAGATGGCTCCCACATCCTCATTGTATGTGAACTCGTCTGAGAGGGCAATGTTAAAAGGGGGGTCGGAATTGTTGACATCAAAATAGTCGATCGCGCTTTCAGAGCGGATGGACGAACCCCGGATCCCGGCCTCGAAATTCCCATTTTTAATGGGGGTGTAGTAGTCGATCTGACCCGTGTAAATATCGATCTGCTGGCGTGCATCTGTCGAGAAACCGAAGGTACGCAGGAAATTCCCTCCCGCATCAAAATAATCACTGGCACCTGTCTGCTGGCGGGAGAAATCGTAATAGGTGTAGTGGGCATTCCCGCGAATAAACGCCCCTTCTTTTTTTAATCGGCGCTCGTAACTCAGGTCTGTGGAAAGGTTGAGCAGGTCGTCATCCAGCTCGCTTTCGTTCAGCAGGGTGGAATCGAGTTGCCCGGCCCCGTCCCGCATCTCAGTAAATACCTCGTTGCGGATTTGTTTGTTAGGGGAATAACTCGCGTTGGCCGTGAGGTTGAACAGGTCCTTTTCCGAAGGGGTAAAATCAAGGATGGCAGTAGCCTGCTGTGCCCAGGAGCGGGTGGTGATGTCATTGTTCGTCTGCCAGTCGGCAAAGGTGGTATTAGACGGGTCTTTGTATCGTATCCCGATATCAGAGCGGATAAATTCCTTTCTCGGGTTGATGGTGTAATTCGCGAAAAAACTCAGTTTCTCCCCTTTAAAATAGTGCCCCGTCCCGAAGCTGTATTTGGGGAAGATGGATTGTTCTGCCTGCGCCCTCACGCTGCCCTTGTACCCTGGAGCAACTGCTGTAGAAGTCCTGATATTTAAAACCGGCCCGTCTTCTGCCTCGTAACTTGCAGGGGGGTTGGGGATCACCTCCACGGCGGCGATAGTATTGCCCGAGAGGCCCCGGAGAAAGTCCTTGATCTCATCCTGGGAGAGCTGCACCTTGCGGTTGTTGAGATAGACCGTGGCCTGTTGCCCGCGTATCTCAAGGTTCTCCCCTGAAACGATGACTCCGGGGGATCTGCGCAACACGTCAAAGGCATTGCCTTCTCCAGCCACTGTGTTTTCCACGTTGAATACAATGCGGTCGGCCTTGCGTTCTATTACCGGTTGGTCCCCCAGTAGGAGGACCTCATCCAACCATTCCACATCGGGTTCCAGGACGATGGCCCCGATCTCTATATCCCTTCGGACGTCCAGCCCTACCAGGACGGACCGGTACCCGAAATAAGCGGCCTGGAGGTAGTAGGTGTCCGGGGCGATCCCTTTCAGCGAAAAACGGCCGGTATCATCTGCGGAGATTCCTTTTACCTGGGTGCTGTCTGTGACTTGCAGGAGGATGACATTGGCAAAGGGGAGCGGCTTGCCCTCTGCGTCCTTTACGGTACCCGATACGGAGTAGGTCTGCCCAAAAAAGACCAAGGGTAGCAGACCCAAAATGATTAAGATGGGGTATCTCACAGTGTCGTAGGTTGACTGTAAATCTATGAAATAAATCCCGATGGCTCACAAAAAAGGACAGCCCTGCCGCTGTCCTTTCTTCAATTCTCCTGTAAGAAATGCTTGTCAGTCCCTAAAAGCTTACCCTTACGTCCATGGTTTTTCCTTCCCGTAGGATGGTAATGGTGGTGGCGTCTCCCTCTTCAAAGACAGACAGGGCCCTCATATAGCTCATCATATCGGTCACCGTGCTGTCTCCCATCTTTACTACGATATCGCCCTTCTGCAGGCCTGCTTTCTGAGCGGGTTTGTCCTCACTCACCCCATCGATCCGCATGCCTTCCCCCCCGAAGAGGTAGTCCGGGATTACGCCTAGCCCTACTTTGAACCGCGGTACTTCTTCGCTTTCGTTCTTTGTTTTTCTAAAGGCCAGTTTGGGGTTGTCATCCAGTTCGCCTATGACAGCCATTATATAGTTTGTGATCTCTTCCATACCCTCGTAGTTGAGCCGGTCTGCATCATCCGTGGGCTTGTGGTAATCCTCGTGCTGCCCGGTAAAGAAATGCAGGACGGGGATATCCTGGAGGTAGAAGGAGGTATGGTCAGACGGACCAACGCCCGACTCTTTCAGGACCAGTTCAAAGCCCGGGTTGTTGGCGTTCAGAACCTGTGGCCAGATGGGTGCCGTGCCGGTTCCGCTCACGGAGAGCACCTTGGAGTCCCTGAGTCGGCCCACCATGTCCATATTGATCATGTAGGTAACCTTATCGAGGTCGATAGTCGGATTTTTGGAAAAATAGTTGGACCCAAGCAAGCCGATCTCCTCCCCGGAAAAGGCCATGATAAGGTAATTGTTCCCTTTCAGCTCCCCTTCTTTGAGTCGACTTGCCAGTTGCAATAAAACAGCTACCCCGCTGGCGTTGTCATCCGCCCCGTTGTGGATCTCAGCATCACCCCGGTGAAGGGATCCCTGACCTCCCATCCCCAGGTGGTCGTAATGGGCGCCTAGGACCACGGTCTTCTCTGCATTGTTGTCGATAAAGCCGATGACGTTGGTCCCGGTGATCGTACTGTCCGAAGCTTCTACGTATTCTATCTCCTTATGGGGATCATTTTTCGGTTTGAAGGTAAAGGTCTGGAAGAAGGTGTCTGCGTTTCCGGCCGGACTCAGCCCGATGCCCTCATAGCGTTTTACGAGGTAGTCTGCTGCCATTAGTTCATTGGCTGTTCCGGTTTCCCGTCCCTTGAGGGAATCACTGGCCAGGAAAGCGACGTCGTCCTGGAGGGTAAAGACCTTGGGTGGCTCCTGTTTGCATGAGATAAATGCAACAAGAAATATGAGCCAAAAACTGTATTTCATCATTTTTGAAGTTATTTTTGAGCGAAATTAGGCAAAGCATGAGAAAAATACTCCTTTTTATCGCGATATCAGCCGTGTTCAGCTGCAAATCGGACCCAAAGAAAACAGAAACTGCAACAGAAACAGAGACCTCCCTGATGGCGGGCTCAGATACCCTGATCTATCCGGAGGAAAAATATTTTAAATCGTTGCGGCAAGTCACCTTCGGCGGCAACAACGCCGAAGCCTACTGGAGTTTTGACGACAGCATGCTCATCTTCCAGTCGGATTACCAAAAATGGGGAGTGGAATGCGACCAGATCTTTCTCGCGAATGCGGATGAGGAGTACGGGGATGTCACCCCTCCCATGGTCAGCACGGGGATGGGGCGTACCACCTGCTCTTACTTCCTGCCGGACAACAAGCATATCGTTTACGGTTCTACCCACCAGGGTGGAGAAGCCTGCCCGGAAGTGCCCCTGCGTTCCAACGGGAATTACGTGTGGCCGGTCTATGACACCTTTGATATTTTCGTGGCCGACCTGGAAGGGAACATCACGGCCCAACTAACGGATACACCCGGGTACGATGCAGAGGCCACCGTTTCGCCCAAGGGAGACAAGATCGTCTTTACCTCCATGCGAAGCGGGGACCTGGAACTCTACACCATGAATCTCGACGGCAGTGACGTAAAACAGATCACGGATGAGCTGGGATATGACGGAGGCGCCTTCTTCTCCCCGGATGGGAGCAAGATCGTCTTCAGGGCGAGCCGGCCCAAGACCGAAGCCGAGATCGCCGAATACAAGGACCTCCTCTCCAGGGGCCTGGTAGAGCCCACCAATATGGAGCTGTTTATCTGCGATGCCGACGGCAGCAACCTGAAACAGATCACCTTTTTGGGCAATGCCAATTGGTGCCCCTACTTCCATCCTTCAGGAAAAAAGATCCTGTTCTCCAGCAATTTCGAGGCCGAAAGGGGCTTTCCCTTTAACCTGTATTTTATCGACATAGACGGAAAGAACCTGGAACGCGTGACCCACGGAAAGACCTTTGACGCCTTTCCCGTGTTTTCCAATGACGGGAAATACCTGGCCTTCTCCAGTAACCGCAACAACGGCGGTACGCGAGACACCAATTTGTTTATAGCCGAATGGCAGGAATAAGCGATTTTCGCCCTATCTTTGCGGCTCTTTAAAATTGCTTGAGAAAAAAGGAAATGAAAAACATCCGGAACTTCTGTATCATCGCCCACATCGACCACGGGAAAAGTACCCTGGCCGACAGGCTGCTCGATTTTACGGGATCCGTCACCGAAAGGGAAAAGAAGGAACAGCTGCTTGACAGTATGGACCTGGAGCGGGAGCGCGGGATCACCATCAAGAGCCACGCCATACAGATGGAGTACATCTATGAGGGGGAAAAATACATCCTGAACCTCATCGACACCCCCGGGCACGTCGACTTCTCCTATGAAGTATCGCGGTCCATCGCCGCCTGCGAAGGAGCATTACTGGTGGTGGATGCTGCACAAAGCATACAGGCCCAGACCATTTCCAACCTCTACCTCGCTTTGGAGAACGACCTGGAGATCATCCCGGTCCTGAACAAGGTAGACCTGCCCAGCGCCAACCCTGAAGAAGTAACCGATGACATCGTGGATCTCCTCGGCTGCAAACCCGAAGAGGTGATCCCCGCCAGTGCCAAGACCGGCATCGGGATAGAGGAGATCCTGAAGGCCATAATAGAGCGCGTACCAGCCCCAAACGGGAATGTGGACGAGCCCCTGCAGGCCCTGGTCTTCGATTCTGTCTACAATCCCTTCCGGGGAGTGGAGACCTATTTCCGGGTGATCAACGGGCAGATCAGCAAGGGACAAAAGATAAAATTCGTGGCCACCGGCAAACACTACTACGCCGATGAGGTGGGCACCCTGAAACTAACCCAGGTCCCTAAACCCGCCATCAAGGCCGGGGATGTGGGCTACCTCATCACCGGGATCAAGGATGCGCGGGAAGTGAAGGTAGGGGACACCATCACGGATGCTGACAACCCCACCAAAAACCCAATTGAAGGCTTTGAAGACGTCAAACCCATGGTTTTTGCCGGGATCTACCCGGTAGACACAGAAGACTTTGAGGAGCTTCGTTCTTCCATGGAAAAACTTCAGCTCAATGACGCTTCCCTGGTGTTTGCGCCCGAGAGCAGTGCAGCCCTGGGCTTTGGATTCCGCTGTGGTTTCCTGGGGATGCTGCACATGGAGATCATACAGGAACGGCTGGAGCGGGAATTCGATATGACGGTGATCACCACCGTGCCCAACGTAAGCTACCAGGCGTTCACCAAGAAAAACCCCGATACGCCCATCACGGTAAACAACCCCTCAGACCTGCCGGACCCTTCAACCCTCGACCGGGTAGAGGAGCCTTACATCAAGGCTACGGTCATCACCAAAGCAGATTACGTCGGGAACGTGATGTCTCTCTGTATCGAAAAACGCGGACAGATCACCAACCAGACCTACCTGACCACGGAACGGGTGGAGCTGAATTTCGACATGCCCCTGGCCGAGATCGTCTTTGATTTCTACGACCGGTTGAAAACCGTTTCCAGGGGGTACGCCTCCTTTGACTACGCCCCCATCGGGATGCGGGTTTCCAAGCTGGTGCGCGTAGACATTCTGCTGAACTCACAGATGGTGGATGCCCTTTCTGCCCTGATCCACGCAGACAATGCGGCCAACATCGGGAAGAAGATGTGCGAAAAGCTGAAGGAACTTATCCCCAGGCAACAATTCGACATTCCCATCCAGGCAGCCATTGGCGCCAAGATCATCTCCCGGGAGACCATCAAAGCCCTGAGGAAGGATGTGACGGCCAAGTGCTACGGGGGTGATATCTCCCGTAAGAGAAAGCTGCTTGAAAAACAAAAGAAAGGTAAAAAGCGTATGCGGCAGGTGGGCAATGTGGAGATCCCTCAGCAGGCCTTTATGGCCGTGCTGAAGCTCAACGACTAGCCTTAACCTTGGTCTTGGAGGTGGCCTTTACCTCCGGTGTCTCAAATTGCTTGCCCAGGTAGACCAGTTTATATCCTTTGCTGATACTCTGAAAGCCCTTGCTAAAGGAAGGGATGATCTCCAGGTTTCCATCCGGCATTTTCAAAAAGAGAGGGATGATGTAATCATCGGCCTTGGTGATCTCAATGAGTCCGTCGTAATGCTCCTTGTCATTGAGGGCTATCTCATGGATAGCCGGGTACTTTCGCACCGCTTCGCTCAGTTTGATAAAGTCATCCGTATGCGAGAACAGCCCTTCTTTGGGATTGTTCTCAGGATCAGCCATCTCATCCGTATCCACCAATCGGAATGACCCGTTCTCCCCGAACTGGTCCTTGAATTTGTCGATGGCGTATTTGTTGATGTCCGAGTTGCCGGTCAGGGCCATAAGGTAACCCACATCATTGAGTTCTATGTTGTCGGTAAGCGTGTCTGAATAGATGTTGGCCGCAAACGCTTCCAGTCCCATCTTTTTGCATTTGGCGATATTGGTCTCGTTGTTGTCGATCACCACCACATGGCGTTTGTTTTCCATGAGATAGTTGGCAATGATCCTGGAGATTCGGCTGGCCCCTATGATGAGGATTCCCTCGGAGCGATCGAGGAAGACCCCTATCCATTTAGCTATCAGTCGGGCCGTAGTGGCATTGAGCAATACGGTACCCAGTACGATCATAAAGACCAATGGGGTGATGTACTCGGCTCCCGGTTCACCTTTTGCCATCAGTTTAGAACCAAAAAGGGAGGCGATACCGGCCGCCACGATCCCCCTTGGACCCACCCAGCCGATAAAGGCTTTTTCATTGAGCTTTAATCCGGAACCCTGTGTACTCAGGAAGACGCCCAGGGGCCTGATCAAAAAGACGATGACCAGGAAGAGGATAATGGTATTCCAGTTATAGATCAACTCCATATCGCTGACATTGATGTTGGCAGCCAGCAGGATAAAGAGAATGGAGATCAGCAGTACGCTCAGGGATTCCTTGAAATACAGGAGTTCCTTTATATTGGGCAGGTTCATGTTCCCCATGACCATCCCCATGACCACCACAGCCAGCAGGCCGGATTCGTGGGCGAAGATGTCAGACTCCACAAAGACCAGCAAGACCACGGAAAGGGAGACCACGTTGAGCAGGTAGTGGGGGATGTAATTTCGTTTGATGGCAAAGGCCAGGGCATGCGCGAAGGTGAACCCGAAGGTGCAGCCAAAGAGCAGGATCTTCCCGAATTCGATCAGGGCCGTCTTCGTATAGGCCTGTCCCTCCCCTACGCTGATGAACTCGAAGACCAATACCGCTACGAGGGCACCGATAGGATCTATCAGGATACCTTCCCATTTCAGGATGGCTGAAACGTCTTTTTTCAGGGGGATGTTCCTCAGGATGGGGGTGATCACGGTAGGTCCGGTGACGATCACCAGGGCCGAGAACAGGAAGGACATCTGCCAGCTTAGGTCGAAGATAAAATGGGCTGCGATCCCGGCCCCGAAAAAGGTGACCAGGGTACCCACGGTGATGAGCTTTGTGATGACCGGGCCCACGTTGTAGATCTCGGACCGTTTCAGGGTGAGTCCGCCTTCAAAAAGGATGATGCTGATCGCCAGGGAAACAAAATAATACAGCCCTTCCCCGGGGAAGAGACCCTGCTTTCCATTCCAGATGGGTTCGATCAGTTTGGAACCGTCCTCGGTATACAGGGTAGCGATAGGCCCAACCAGCAGTCCGATCAGGATAAGCGGGAGGATAGCCGGTAGCTTGAATCGCCAGGCCACCCATTGCGCCACAATTCCCAAAATGATTATCCCTGCCAGTTCGAGCATCCACGTTGATTTATCCCGGGCCGCCTGTTTTGCCCGGATGCATATTTAACAAATAAAAACAATATTCTGTAAACACACACCCGAAGCCGGACGAATTCCTCAGGAAATAACCTTAATTCCGGGAGTGTACTTCCTGGGCCAGGGAATGCTCAAGGATTTGTTAAATTACGGAAGGAAAAGCAGTTAAAGGCCTTTCATTTCTTATTTTGCGCCCTGTTTGCCCGATCCCATGAAGCTGTACCCCATAGAAGCAGGAAATTTTAAATTAGACGGTGGCGCCATGTTTGGTGTGGTGCCTAAATCGCTATGGAATAAGACCAATCCTGCCGATGCCAACAATATGATCGACATAGCTGCGCGCTGCCTGCTCGTAGAGGACGGTAACAGGCTGATCCTCATCGACACGGGGATGGGCGATAAACAGTCCGAGAAATTCTTCAGCTACTACTACCTCTGGGGAGACCACAGCCTGGACGATTCCCTGAAAAAGGCCGGATTTCACCGGGATGACATCACCGATGTCTTTATGACCCACCTGCACTTCGACCATTGCGGGGGAAGCGTGCAGTGGAATGCAGACAGGACGGGTTATGAACCCGCTTTTAAAAACGCGGTGTTCTGGACCAACAAGCCCCACTGGGAGTGGGCCGTGCATCCCAATGCCAGGGAAAAGGCCTCCTTCCTGAAAGAGAACCTGCTGCCGATGGAGGAAAGCGGTCAACTCAAATTCGTTTCAGTACCCGAAGGGCCCTTTGGGTATGCGCCTGAACTCGGGTTTGATATCCTCTATGTGAACGGGCACACCGATAAACAGATGATCCCCCATATAAAATACAAGGGGAAGACCCTGGTCTTTATGGCCGACCTCCTCCCTACCGTGGGACATATCCCTTTGCCTTATGTGATGGGATACGATACCCGGCCCTTGCTGACCCTCCCTGAGAAGGAGGCCTTTCTCAACAAAGCGGCTGATGAGGATTTCTACCTCTTCCTGGAACACGACGCCCACCAGGAACTCTGCACCTTGCAGCACACGGAAAAAGGAGTGCGATTGAAAAACACCTATACCTTCGATGAAATTTTCTCTTAACCCGGTACTGTACCTCCTGCTGATCCCGGTACTCTGCAACCCGTTATGGGCCTTCCAGAGCGAGGACCTGACGCCGGAATTCGGTTTTACGGCGGGGATCGAAGGTCCGGCCGTGGACAAGGAAGGCGTGCTCTATGCTGTGAATTATCAGGAAGAAGGGACTGTAGGCCGGGTGGATGAGGATGGTAATGCAGAGGTCTTTTTAAAACTGCCCGAAGGCAGCATAGGCAATGGCATACGCTTTGATAGAGATGGGAATATGTACATAGCCGATTATGCCGGGCATAAGGTCTATCGCGTCAGCCCCGGATCGAATACCCCGGAAGTATACGCAGAAGGCCCTGAGATGAACCAGCCCAATGATCTGGCGATCTCAGATACTGGAGTGATCTACCTGAGCGACCCGAACTGGGCAGAGGGTACGGGCAATCTCTGGATGGTGCCCCGGGCCGGTGAGCTCGTCCTGCTGGAATCCGATATGGGTACAACTAATGGCATAGAGGTGAGCCCGGATGGCAAATCCCTCTACGTGAACGAATCAGAACAACGGAAGGTATGGAAGTACGATATCCAGCACGATGGCCGTGTGAATAACAAAAAACTGCTTATTTCGTTTGAAGATCACGGATTGGACGGGATGCGTTGCGATGCGAAGGGCAACCTGCTGATCACGCGTTACGGAAAAGGTACCGTGGTCCTGGTCTCTCCCAAGGGGAAGGTTAAGAGGGAGATCCGGCTAAAAGGAAAAAAGCCTTCCAATCTTGCCTTCGGAGGCAGGGACGGGAAGACAGTTTATGTTACCCTGGCCGACAGGGGGTGTGTGGAGAAGATCCGCCTGCCCCATAAAGGAAGTTATTACAGTAAAATTCATTAATAGATAGAGAATGATCAGAAATCTGAAACTGAAGACCCTGCTCTGGAGTGCAGGATTTGCCATGATGGGATGCGGGAGCATCAACATCGTGTCTACCCCCATCGAGAACATCGATACCGTTCCGCTGAAAATTGCTGAACTCACAGAAGACGAACGGAAGACCTGGGGACATGCAGACCTGCTCACAGATACCATCCCCGGCATGAGTATCGACAGGGCCTATGAAGAGCTTATCGGGAAGAAAAAAGGTGATAAGGTGATCGTGGCCGTCCTCGATTCCGGGATAGACCTCAACCACGAGGATCTGGATGAGGTGATCTGGACCAACAAGGATGAAAAGCCCGGGAACGGGATTGATGATGACGGCAATGGTTATGTGGATGACGTGCACGGGTATAACTTCCTGGGGGATGCCTATAACGAACAGTTGGAATACACCCGTATCCTGAGGCTGAATCTGGGCGATGAGGCTCTGAGGGCCGAGGCCAGAAAAAAACTGGATGAAGAACTTAAACAGGCCAAAGAGACCCGGCAAATGCTCCTGTCGAACAAACAGCAGACCGAACAGATCCTCGGGATCGTCCAGCAATCGCACGATGCCGTCTCCCAGGAGCTCGGCAAAGGCGACTATACCAAAGAAGAGGTCGCGGCTATGGAGACCACAGATCCGGGCATGCAGCGCAGTATCAGCGTCATCCAGCAGATGTTCAACTACGGGGACAGTATTCCTGAGGTGATCGGCCTGATCAAAGAGGATATCGAACGGGCTACAGAAGGGATCGATTATTTCAATGAACGGATCGATTACCACTTCAATGTGGATTTCAACGGGAGAGAGATCGTGGGAGATGATCCATATAATTTCAACGACCGGAATTACGGTAACGGGAACCCCATGAACCGGGTAGAGGATGAGAGTCACGGCACCCACGTGGCAGGGATCATCGCAGCCGAGCGCAACAACGGCCTGGGAGTAAACGGAGTGGCTAACAACGTGGAGATCATGAGTGTCAGGGCTATACCTAATGGGGATGAATACGATAAGGATATCGCCCTGGGGATACGATACGCGGTAGATAACGGAGCCAAGATCATCAACGCCAGCTTTGGAAAATCGTTCTCCCCCAATGCAGAATGGGTCTACGAGGCCATAAAATACGCAGCAGATAACGATGTGCTTATCGTGCATGCGGCCGGAAACGATGCGCTGGATATGGATAATAAAAATAACCGGGGTTATCCCAATGATCATAAATTGGGGGATGTGGAATACGCAGACAACGTCATTACAGTGGGGGCTTTGAACGACACCTACGGCTCGGAAATGGTGGCTTCCTTCTCAAATTACGGGGCGAAGAATGTCGATATTTTTGCCCCTGGAGGCGGGATCTATTCCACTATGCCGGGGGGTGAATACGAATTCCAGGGAGGGACTTCCATGGCGGCACCGGCCGTCAGCGGGATCGCTGCCCTTATCCGTTCCTATTTCCCTAACCTCACCGCTCCTGAGGTAAAACGCATTCTAATGGATTCAGGTTTGAGCACAAAGCAGACCGTGGTTGTCGGTGGGGATCCCGAAAAAGCAAAACCCTTTGCCCAGCTTTCCCGCACCGGGAAGATGGTCAATGCGTACAACGCCCTGATCCTGGCACAAAAAGTATCAGATTCTAAAACGAAACTACCTTGATTATGAAGAAGAAACTCAATGCTCTTTTTGTTGTATCATTTTCTTGCCTGGTTTTTCTCAACGGCTATGCCCAGGGGAATCACACCTACTGGCAACAGGCGGTGGACTACACCATGGATGTAAACATGGATGTGGAAACCTACCGGTACACAGGGAAGCAAAAACTCGTTTATACCAACAACTCTCCGGACCTACTCAACAGGGTGTACTACCATATGTACTTCAACGCCTTCCAGCCAGGAAGCGAAATGGATATGCGCTTACAGAGCATCACAGACCCGGACAGGAGGATGGTAGACGAGAATGGCAACAGCAGGATCGCAGCCCTCAGCCCTGATGAGATCGGGTATCTGAGAGCCACTGCCCTGACCCAGGATGGAAAAGAAGTTACTTACGCTTTGGAAGGGACCGTACTGGTCGTTGAACTCGACCACCCCATCCTCCCGAACACCTCCTCTACCTTCGACATGGAATTCGAGGGGCAGGTGCCAGTACAGATCAGGCGTTCAGGCCGGAACAACAAGGAGGGAGTAGCCTTGTCTATGAGTCAGTGGTACCCAAAGCTGGCCGAATACGATTTCGAAGGATGGCATGCAGATCCCTATATCGCCCGGGAATTTCACGGGGTTTGGGGTGATTTCGATGTGTCCATCACCCTGGATAAAAATTATACTGTGGGAGGTACGGGTTACCTGCAGAATCCGCAGGAGATAGGCCATGGATACGAAGCTCCGGGCACCAAGGTGAAACGGCCCAAGGGAAAAACCCTGACCTGGCATTTTAAGGCGCCCATGGTACACGATTTTATGTGGGCCGCCGATCCGGATTATATCCACGATACCCTGGTCATGGAAGACGGGCCTGATCTGCACTTCTTCTACAAGAATAAGCCTGAGATCCTGGAGAACTGGAAGAACCTGCAGCCCAAGACGGCCGAAGCCATGCGGTTTTTCAATGAAAACATCGGGCCCTACCCCTATGAGCAGTACTCTGTGGTACAGGGGGGCGATGGGGGTATGGAATACGCCATGAGCACACTGATCACGGGAGAACGCAGTTTTGGCAGCCTGGTCGGTGTCATGGTCCACGAAATGGCGCATTCCTGGTTTCAGCATATCCTGGCCACCAATGAGGCCAAACACGAGTGGATGGACGAAGGCTTCACCTCCTTTATCTCAGACCTTTGTATGAATTCCATCATGAACCAGAACAAGGCCAATCCTTTTGAGGATTCCTATAACGGATACTACAGCCTTGTTCTCTCGGGGAAGGAACAGCCACAGTCGACTCACGCAGACCGATACGAGGTCAATGCCGCTTATGGCCGCTCTGCCTACAGCAAAGGGGCTGTTTTTCTCTCTCAGCTGGGCTATATCATCGGGCAAGACAAACTGATGGCTACCCTAAAGAAGTACTACGCCGATTTTAAATTCAAACATCCCACGCCCAACGATATCAAACGCACAGCCGAAAAGGTTTCGGGGATGGAGCTCGACTGGTATCTGACCGACTGGACACAGACGACCAACACCATCGACTACGCCATCAACTCGGTCAGTGAAGCATCGGGCAGCGCCCAAATTTCCCTGGAGCGTAAAGGCCTGATGCCGATGCCACTCGATATTCTTGTGGTGTACAATGACGGAACCCAGGAGACGTTCTACATTCCTTTACAAATGATGAGGGGGGAGAAGGAGAATCCTTACGGGCAGGTTACACGCACGGTGCTTCCAGACTGGACCTGGGCAAGTCCGGAGTATTCCTTTGAAATCTCAAAATCCCTGGGAGAAGTAAAAGCGGTGGTCATAGACCCCTCCCAGCTGATGGCTGATATCGACATCAACAACAATATCTGGCTGGCAGGTGCGCAGTAAGGGAAATTAATACCAGGGAGCGTCTTCGTACAGCTCGTTCCTGGCCACCTTTTCCCGGTTCTTGATCAGAAGGTGATCCCGGTCGAGGGTGCGGTTCCTGTACCCGAGCAAATGGAAGATCGCCTTGCTGTAAAAACGGGCTACCTTCAGGTTGACCACCAGCTGGGCTTTTTCTCTGTTTTTCCAACTCACTCCCGGTAAAGCTGCTAGGAGGTGGTCTGCCCTGACTTTTCTTAGGGTAGCTGATAGGGCGAGGACCCATTTTGGGATACGCCTGATCATAAAATACCCTTCGGCCCCCTGTTTCTGGTAGAGAGGCATAAACAGTATACCTCCTTTCTCTGCCACCACCGTTTGCTCGTTGTGGTTGGCCAGGAGGGTTCCTTTTTTGACCGATTCAAAACTGTAAAATCCCGGAACCATCTCATAGGTGTCACCGGATTCAATGGCATAACGCTCGGTGATCTCGTAAAAATTGCGGTTGTTGGCTGCTGATTGTTTCAATTCCGAATAATAGGTGCGGAACTGTTTGACGTGCTCCTCCTCCAGGGCCCCTGAAAAGACCAGGCTCAGCCATAAGAAAGCGACGCTGTTTACCCGGGCCTCCTCACTGGCGTGCTGCCCCGATTCAAAACCGAGGGACACGTATCCAAACTCGTTGATATAGTTCAGGACAGGGCCTTCCAGGTATTCCTCTATCCCAAGGATAATAGGCACCGGGAACTTTCGCGCGAATTTCCGGTTGATCATGGCGTCATTGATCGTGATAAACGGAAGGGTCTTGCTCGAGGTGGTGTGAAAGTCGATAAAGTAAAAAGGCGCTTCATGGGCCTTCAACAGGTCCCGGATCACCCCGAGGATCTCCAGCATCTCTTTGTCTTCTGAGGTCATGCCGGTCCTTTCTCCTTTTTCCAGGGCAGTGATGTCTTCCCGGAACCAGGTCCGGTTGAGATCCTTTTCCAGGTACCTTTTGTTTTGAAGCAGGGCAGGGATGTTTCCGGCAATTCCGTAGATATGTCCTTTTACAGGCAATGGATTCCTTTGGAGCTCTCCGAACACTTCCTGCAGGGCCTGTACCCCGGAAGGTTCATTCCCGTGTATGCCCCCGAAAAAGACCAGGACAGGTCCCGGTTCCCGCCCTTTGATGTGGCCGAGGATCCGTTTCAGGTGTGTGTCTTTGGCGCTCAGGGCTTGTGCCATGGATTAGAGGTCGTTACTGGTGATGATACCCACCAATTTCTTGTCCCTTACCACAGGCAGACAGTGGATCTTGTTGTCTTTCATCAATTTCCTGGCCTTGTCTAAAGGCATGTCTTCCGTGGCTGTGATCAATTCTGTTTTCATGATCTCCCGGATACTGCCCGGCTGTTCTTCTGGGTGATTCTGGTAATGTTCCACATCCACCCAGCTCAGGAGGCCTGCCAGGTTGAGGTCGTCATCCAGGATAGGAGCGTGGTGAATGTTTTTCCACAACATCATCCTCAGTACCAGTTCCGCACTGTCATTATCCTGGGCCGTGATGATCCTGGTATTCATGAGATCCCCTACCGTAAGTGCTTTTTTGGGAGTCTTGTATTCATCCCCCCTGGCCAGCTGCCAGGCGTCTACTGCGTATCTCTTTTCCTGCCTGTCATACATGGTGGCGACGAGCACTTTAAGAGCTTCAGGGGTCTTGTGCTCTTTCCTGAGTTTTCGGAAAGACTGGATCATCCACCTTGATCCTGTATGCGACCTGATACGCCTTTCTATGATCGAGAGGTAGTGTTCAGCATCCCTCGGCTCTATATTCATGCTGTAAAGCCCCCGGAAAGCCATCGGCAGGAAGTGGTCCAGCAACAGGTCCTTGCTGCTGATCAGTTTCCCTTCCCAGTAGAACTGGGCGCTCATTCCATACCGGGCTGCGCTGAAAAAGTTGCTCTTGGCATCTTTAAAATCCATTTTATTATGGATGTCATCCAGGTACCTGGGCCTGCCGTGCATAAGGCCTACCCAGAACATCATGTTGGCGATCTCATCATCCGTGGTGGGCCCTGAAGGCATGTAGCGGTTCTCTATCCTGACATGGGGTTTTCCATCGGTCACCCCGTAGCAAAGTCGGTTCCACCTGTATGTCGTTCCGTTGTGGAGGGTAAGGGCCCTGAGTTTGGGGATCTCCCCCTTGTGGAACTGAGTGAGACTGTCCGAGTTGAGTTCGGTGGTCACCAGGCTCCTGAAATTGATGACGGCATCTTTGTAAAAATCAGCTACACCTCCCTGGACCCAGTCCTGCCCAAAACTCACCCGTGATTCCTTTTCGTTCAGGATAAAGGTGCTCCTCCTCGTATCCACACTCTGAGTGAAAAGGGCGATCCGGGTTTCTTCCCATAATTCTTTCCCCATCAGCAGGGGAGAGTTCACGCAGATAGAAAGCAGCGGTCCGGCGATGGCCTGGGCCCAGTTATAGGTCTGGGCAAATTGTTCGGGGTCTATCTGTAAATGGGCCTGGAAACTGGTGTTGCAACCCTCGTAGAGAATGGTGTCGTGGTGCAGGTTCACCTCGTCTACCCCTTTGATGTGGAGTTCGATATCGTCCTTGCGAATAGCCCGAATGGCCTCGTTGAGAATCTTGTACCGCTCCACCGGGGTCATATAATTATACTGCAGGTATTTATGGGTGATGGTAGGGAGGATCCCTGTGAGGATCACCTTCGACTTGTGTTTTGCGGCTGCGTCTTTTGCGACGGCCATCAGGCTGTTGAGCTGCTTGTGCATCTCCGAGAAGCACGTACCCCCGAGTTTAATTGGATCCAGGTTGAGTTCAAGATTGTACTTGTTGAGTTCCGAGGTGAAATGGTCGTCGGCTATATCTTTCAGGATGGCTTCGCTCTGGTCTGAAGGGTCCCAGGATTCATCGACCAGGCAGAATTCCTGTTCGGCTCCTATGTGTACAGGTGTAGTCGCAAACAGTCCCTTACTGAGCATTTGCTCGAGCGTCTCAATGTCTTTTAGCAGGTGGTCTATGTAGGTCTTCTTATCTTCCGGAGTATTGATCCTTTTGACTATTTTTTCTCCCATATCCGTTTTTTTATTCCTGTGCGTGCTTCAAAGGCACAATTTACAGCCTTACTGCTGGCGAAAATATGACAATTATCATTCCCGTCTCTCACGCGATTTCTCACTATTTTTACCCCCTGATGAGGTTTACGTTTCCCAAAGAAGAAAAATTAAAGCGCGAAAAACAAATTCGGGAGGTCTTTGACAAGGGAACTTCCGTAACTGTTTTCCCGCTTAAAATGATCTACCTCAGAACCGAGAATAAGATATCTAAATTTCAGGTCGGTTTTACTGTCCCAAAAAAGAATTTCCGCAAAGCGGTGGAGAGGAATCGTATGAAGCGGCTGTTAAGGGAATCTTATCGTCTTAACAAGCATCTCATTTTTAACAGAACGGAGGGAAGCTATGCCTTTATGTTTTTATACCTTGGGAAAGAAATGACCTCTTTACAAGACGTTGAAACGGCCATGTGCAAAGTATTCGACAAATTTTTAAAAAGAATTGATGATGGGAAAGTTGATCCGTAAAAGAGTATTGATCCCGGTCTTGGCTTTATTTATCCTGGTTGGGGCGAGTAGCTTCAAGACCGATTTCTTCGAGATTGCCAAACAGATAGAGATCTTTACTACCCTGTTCAAGGAACTCAATATGAACTATGTGGATGAGACCAATCCCGCAGAATTGATGGATACGGCCATCAAGAACATGCTGGACGATCTAGATCCCTACACCAAATTCCTCAATGAGCAGGATGTAGAGACCTTCCGCATTAACAACACGGGAGAATATTCCGGGATCGGGGCCCTGGTGCGTTCCTATGAAGACCGACTCGTCATTGTTGAACCCTACAAGGGCTATCCGGCAGACAAGGCCGGGCTCAAGGCAGGAGATGAGCTGATCACTATCGCGGGGATAGACGTAAAGGATTTCCAGGACGATGCGAGCGAACTCCTCAAGGGTGCAAACAAGACCTCTGTAAACGTCACATACAAACGGCAGGGAAAGACCTACGAAGCCACCATTGAGAGGGAGGCCATAGAGGTGGATGCAGTGCCTTACTTCCACATGATCGATGAAGAAATAGGCTATGTGGTCCTGTCCCGATTCAACAAGAAGGCCTCCTCCCAAACCAGGGAGGCTATTGAGTCTCTCAAAGCAGAAGGAGCTAAAAAGCTCATCGTGGACCTCAGGGGAAATCCCGGGGGTCTTCTCTCAGAGGCCATCAATGTCACCAACCTATTCGTGCCAAAGGGTACTCTTGTGGTGACAACCAAGTCCAAGGTGAAAAAGTTCAACCAGAGCTATGAGACCCGCAATAAACCGCTGGATGAGGAGATACCATTGGTGGTCCTCGTTGACGGCAAGAGCGCCTCAGCCAGTGAGATCGTCTCAGGCAGCCTGCAGGATCTGGACCGCGCGGTGATCGTGGGGGCCAGGAGTTTTGGCAAGGGCCTGGTGCAAAGACCTCTGAAGCTTACCTATGGCACCCAACTTAAAGTAACTATATCCAGATACTACACTCCCAGTGGCCGATGCATTCAGTCCCTGGATTACTGGAACCGGGACGAGGAAGGGAATGCGGTAAGAAATACCCAATTCAACGAATTTACTACCCGAAATGGCCGCAAAGTAAAGGATGGAGGTGGCATCATGCCCGATGTTCCCATCGCCTCACTGAACACAAACGACCTGGTCAATGCCCTGGTCAACAACCATGTCCTCTTTGACTATGCGACAGATTACTATTATGGACACCCCGGCCAGGCTGTGGGGGATTTTTCCCTTACCGATGCCGATTTTGAAGCCTTTAAAAGACATGTATCTGCGAGCAGCTTCGACTTCCAAACCAAGACCGAACTCGCCTTAAAAGAGTCCCTCACAGGAAAGAACAATGAACTCTTCGGGAGAGAGGTGGAGGAAAATACCAAAGCCCTTTTGCTGAGTATCGAAAAAAGCAAGCTGGCCGCCCTCGACACCTTTAGAAAGGAGATCACTAAACCCCTGGAGGACGAGATCGTCAAAAGATACGTCTATCGGGAAGGGCTGTATGACTACTACCTCAACCACGACGAGGCGATCCAGGCCAGTGCCCAATTGCTTAAAGACGAATCTAAATACAGGTCGATCCTCAAATAAGGGACTCCCTTTTATAACCTAACGATGCGGGTATCCTAAGTGTGCCCAACCCGTGCTATTTCCTTCAGAACCAAAAGGTTTTCTCAATTTTGCGTTGCGAACCGGCGGTTTTCCTATTTTTGGCCTTTCAAATCTGAATAAAAACATGAAGAGTAAATATAATTCCTGGTATCACCCCTATAAACCCAGTGAGCCCTATAAGAAAAAGGTGGCCTATTTCAGTATGGAATTCGGTATCCACCAGGCCTTGAAGATCTATTCGGGCGGACTCGGATTTCTCGCGGGATCCCATATGCTTTCGGCCTTTGAACTCAAGCAAAACGTCATAGGTATTGGCATGCTTTGGAAATACGGGTATTACGATCAGAGCCGCAATAAGGACCAGACCCTGAGGCCCGATTTCATTGAAAAACACTACAGTTTCCTCGAAGACTCCGGCCATGAAGTAGAGGTGGGTATTTTCGGAAACAGCTCTGTCAAGGTAAGGGCGATGGTCTTAAAGCCTGAGGTTTTCGGTTCTGTTCCCATTTACCTTTTGACTACTGATGTGGAGGGGAACGATGAGCTGTCGCGCTCTATCATGAACCATCTCTATGACTCCAACGAACTGACCCGAATCTGTCAAAACATAGTGCTGGGGATCGGAGGGGCAAAACTCGTCCAGGCATTAGGGGGTGCGGATATCTACCACTTAAATGAGGGACACGCCCTGCCGGCATTCTATCACCTCCGCAATTTAGGGGTGGGCAAGAAAAACATGGCATTTACCACCCATACTCCGGAAAGGGCCGGTAATGTGGAAAGGGACGCCTATGCCCTGAACGACAGTGGATTCTTTGGTAGGAAACTTACCGAAGAGGAGCTGATGAAGGAAACCGGTGGCTCTAACCGGCTGAGTTATACCGTAGCCGCCTTGCGAATGGCCAACCGAACCAATGCGGTTTCCAAGTTGCACGCAAAGGTATCCAGGGGGATGTGGAAGGGAAATACTGGCAGTACCAAGATTTTTCCCATCACCAATGCACAAAACCAGAATTTCTGGCAGGATGAGACCTTGTATAAGGCCAGGAAGGCCAACAATGTAAAGGCCTTCCAAAAAAGAAAGACAGAACTGAAACAGGACCTGTTCAAAACCGTACTCGACCAGACAGGGAAACTATTCGACCCTGAGATTCTGACCATCGTCTGGGCCCGGCGATTTGCGGAGTACAAAAGGGCCGACTTGCTCCTGCGAGACATGGAGCGTTTTGAGAAGATCCTGGCCAACAAGAAATACCCAGTACAAATCATCTGGGCAGGAAAGCCATATCCCAAGGATACAGGGGCTATAGGGGTATTTGACAGGCTGGTTCACTTCACCAAATACAGACACAATACGGCCGTGCTTACCGGATACGAAATGGCCCTGTCCAAACTCCTGAAAATGGGATCAGACATCTGGTTGAATACCCCTCGCATTACCCGGGAAGCTTCCGGTACCAGCGGGATGACCGCCGCCATGAACGGCAGTGTAAACCTGTCAATCAACGATGGATGGGTACCCGAATTCGCTAAAAATGGCAAGAATTCCTTCGTTCTTCCGGAGGCCAACCCGGAAAGCCTGGTTTCAGAACAGGACGATTTTGACAGCCGCAATCTCTATGACTGCCTGGAAGAAAAAGTGCTTCCCCTCTACTACAATACCCCTGAAAAATGGTCGGAGATCGTCTTTAGGGGAATGGACGATGTGCTGGCTGATTTTACCAGTGAACGAATGGCCATTCAGTATTACAAAGAGCTGTACAAATGAGATCAAAGCCCCTGAAATACATCATATTATCAGGGGTACTTATCTTCCTGTTTGCCTGTCGGCCAACAACAGAAAAAAACGCCCCGGAAACAGAGATCAGCGGGAATGCCAAAGCAGGTGTCCGACTGATGATCCTGGGAACAGCACAGGACGCAGGGTCTCCTCAGGTGGGATGCGAAAAAGCCTGTTGCAAAGACCTTTTTGAAAACCCGGATCCCAAAAGAAAGGTGGTTTCTCTGGGGTTGATAGATGGAAAACACAAAAAGCAATATCTCTTTGAGGCAACCCCCGACCTGCCTTCTCAGCTCCATTTCTTAAACCGGGCTGCAGATGTCCAGGAGGGCATCATGCCGGATGGTGTATTCCTTACCCATGCCCATATTGGGCATTACAGCGGACTCATGTTCTTCGGGAAAGAGGCGGTAAATGCGAAAGAAGTGCCCGTCCACGCCATGCCTCGAATGGCCGATTTCCTTCAGCACAATGGGCCCTGGGGACAGCTCGTCAGCAACCAAAATATCCGCATCGAACCCCTCTTGCCTGATTCTGCAATAACCCTCGCCCCTTCTGTCTCTGTAGTACCTCTAAGGGTACCACACCGGGATGAATATTCGGAGACCGTGGGCTTTATCATTAGCGGGCCGGAGAAAAAAGCACTTTTTATCCCGGACATTGACAAATGGGAGAGGTGGGACCGAAAGATCACAGACCTGATCACTGAGGTGGATTACGCCTTTCTCGATGCTACGTTTTTTGACGGAGATGAGCTCAACACAAGGGACATTTCAGAGATCCCACATCCTTTTGTCGTGGAAAGCATGGAGCTTTTTGAAACGCTTCCCCCAACAGAAAAACAAAAGATCATCTTTATTCATTTCAACCATACCAACCCCTTGCTCTCTCGAGAGTCTGAAGCTTATCGGTTTGTAACCTCACGGGGCTTCCGAGTGGCTTCGTTTGGGGATGAATTCGATCTGTAGGCTTTGGAAACATCCCTAAGAGAACATATAGAGGCGGTCATGGGCAGAAAGATCCTCTCTGCCAATCCTGTTTCAGGGGGTGATATTTCCCTGGCTTTTAAGATCGATCTGGAGGGTGAGCCCTTGTTCTGCAAATACCATAAAGGAGCTCAGGGTTTTACTATGCTTCAGGCAGAGAAAACCGGATTGGAAGCCATATCAGCAACCGGGTGTATCAAAACTCCGCGGGTGCTGCACCTTGGAAAACTGAAAATCAGTGCCTGCCTGCTGATGGAATACGTAGAAAGAGGCCATCCGTCGGAAAAAAACATGGCGCATTTCGGGGAACAGCTGGCAAGGCTGCATGGCACGAAGCAACCCCTTTTTGGGTGGGATACCGATAATTTCATCGGTTCCCTGCCCCAGTCCAATGCCTCCAAACAGACCTGGCCGGAATTCTATACCACAGAAAGGCTCGGTCCCCAGCTTAGAATGGCTTTTGATAAGGGGCTGCTGAGTCGGGATGAAGTCCCGGGTGAGAACCTCATGGAGGCTAGACTCCGGGGTCTCTGCAGCGAAACACGACCCAGCCTCATCCACGGCGATCTCTGGGGAGGTAACTACCTCATCTCAACTGAAGATGAAGCGTACCTCATAGATCCCAGCGTGAGTTATTCCCATCCGGGAATGGATCTGGCCATGAGCCGTCTTTTCGGGGGGTTCTCCCCTGCGTTCTACAGCGGATATGAGTCGGCTGCAAGCGATCTCGTGCCTGAACAGGACGAAATCGAGCTCTACCAATTGTATTATCTCCTTGTTCACCTGAACTTGTTCGGGGTTTCGTACGCCGCCTCCGTAAAACGTATTTTGAGGCGTTTCTTCTGAGCTCTTGACGTATTTCATTCCGGGCCCGGTTTTTCCTACCTTTAAAGAACTGATAATCATTATTAAAGACCTCAGCAGATTATGGCGGGAAATTCACACATTCGGGTCCTGGTAGTGGGTTGTGGCCATATGGGGGCCAGCCATGCCAGGGCATACCAGCAGATCGATGGTTTCGAGATCGTCGGACTGGTAAGCAGGACTCCTGAGAGCAGGGAGGCTCTTTCCACCTCCCTGGGTGGGCTGCCTACCTTTGGGGATTACAAATCGGCCCTCGAACAGACCAACCCTGATGCCGTCTCCATAAATACATATCCCGACACCCATTTTGAATATGTAAAGATGGCTCTAGAGGTAGGGGCCCATGTCTTTGTGGAAAAGCCCCTGGCCACAACGGTGGATCAGGCTGAGGAATTAGTAAAATTAGCCGCTGAACTCGATAGAAAGCTCGTCGTAGGATATATCCTCAGGGTGCATCCTGCATGGGCTAAATTCGTGGAAATCGCCAGGACCCTTGGCAAACCCCTGGTCATGCGAATGAACCTGAACCAGCAAAGCTCAGGAGCCCAGTGGCACACCCACAAACAGCTAATGAGGTCTATGTCTCCTATTGTAGACTGTGGGGTGCATTATGTGGATATCATGTGTATGATGACGGGGTCCAAACCTGTGAGCGTATCGGCTATCGGAGCCCGACTGACTGAGGAAGTAGACTCCGGGATGTACAACTACGGGCAGTTGCAGATCCGCTTTGAGGATGATTCTGTTGGCTGGTATGAAGCCGGTTGGGGGCCTATGATGAGTGAGACTGCCTTCTTTATCAAGGATGTAATAGGTCCTAAAGGCTGTGTTTCCATCAGCGATGCAACCACTGCAGCTTCGGATGACGTCGAGGGACACACCAAGACCGGGCATCTGAGGTTGCACAAAAGTGATACAGATGCCGACGGTAAATTTGCCCATAAGGATCAGATTATCTCTACCCGGGATGAACCGGACCATGACGGATTGTGCTGCCTGGAACAGGAATTTTTCCTGGATGCTATCCTTTCAAACAAGGATCTCTCAGCCCATCTGCGCGATGCTGTCAATAGCCTGAAGATCGTCCTTGCCGCAGACAGGTCGGTGCATACGGGAAAGACCATCGCCCTCTAAAATGGGAAAATTACCTCCCTGAATTAAGCTTTTAAATATTAAATACCTGTTAATCAATGGAATGAAATTGCAGGTAAATGTGATTTTTTGTATCTTTTCCCCTATGGTAAAGTCAGAAAAGAAAGAACATTCAGCATTTATTGAAAAATCCGTTCATCACCTCGAAGCCCGCGGTTTCGAAAAGATACGGGTAGATTTGGACGGTTATGAAAAACCTAAATCCTTCCTGAGGAAGAAAAACGGTACCAAGGTGACCCCGGACATTGTGGCCAACAAGGACGGGAAGAGGTATTTTTTTGAGATCAGCCTCAAAACGGATAAACCTCAGTTGCTAAAGACCAAGTGGGTGTTTCTCGATGCCCTGAGCAGGATGAGGTCTGATGCCTTCAGGATCATTACTACTAAGGGGCATTACAAATTCACAGATACCCTGCTCGAGGATATCAACCTGAGCAACAAGACCCCGATCAGGATCTGATCCGCATCCCTGCCTGGTCAATCATTCTCAGAGGAGGCTATATGTGCTCTTCTCATCCTGATGTGCGGAATATCGTCTTCCAGGTATTCGGCTCCTTCGGGCAGAAATCCCATATCCTCATAAAATTTGGTAAGGTACAACTGGGCTGAGATCACTGTATGCTTGCTATTCAGGTTGCTCTCAATATACTTAAGAGAGGCTTCCATGATCTTTTTTCCCAGGGCTTTTCCCCTGAACTCCGATGAGACTACCACCCTCCCTATACTCGGGTCATCGAAGTAATCTCCCGCTTTGAAAATACGGGTATAGGCGCTTATTTTTTCAGGACCATATCCCAGTACATGCAGGGCTTTCTGATCCAATCCATCCACATCCAGGTACGCACATTCCTGTTCCACCACAAAAACCTCCGCCCTCAATTGCAGGATGCGGTATAGTTCTTCTTTGGTAAGTTCCTCGAAGGATTTGATGAGTATCTCCATAGCCTCAGTCCTGTACAATTACCTGGTGGGAATGACACTTCCCGAATTCGGGTTGAATGCTTACATGGGTGATCCCATAATTGTGATATACACGTTCTTCAATGTCCTTCAGGATGCAATCAAACTCCTGAATGCTGATATTCTCATGGAAATCGATGTGAGCCTCCAGGTGGATCTCCTGTTCGTTCAATTGCCATAGGTGGACGTGATGCATATTCTTGATAGCCGGATTCTCACTGATCTCACGAACCATGTTATCTACTTCTATCTGGTCTGGAGTGAAGAGCATCAGCACCTTGGTAGAAGATTTTAAAAGGTCATACCCCATATAGATCAGGTAAAGTCCGATAGCAATAGTCAGCACAGGATCAATCCAGAACAGCTGGTAAAAGTACATGAGAATTCCTCCCAGGAGGACGGCCACAGAAGCCATCATATCCGTGAGTAAATGCAGATAGGCTGATTTCATATTCATATTGCTCTCTGCATCCTTTTTGATCAGCAGGACGCTGAATCCGTTAGCTGCGATCCCCAGAGCTGATAGCCAGATCACCAGGGCAGGGGTTATGGGTTCCGGCTGGAAAAAGCGTTCCACGGCCTCCTTGATCAGGATAATCGCAATGACGATCAGGGTGGCAGAATTCACAAATGCCGCCATGATCTCTGCTCTCTTATATCCAAACGTTCGTTTACTGGAAGCTCTTTTAGTGGTAAATCGGTTTGCGAGATAGCTGATGATAAGGGAGAGTACGTCACTGAAATTGTGGAGAGCATCGGAGAGAAGCGCCAGACTGCCGGATATGATCCCGCCGATTACCTGTGCAACGGTAATCGCAATATTGAGGAGGATGGAGATCAGTAAATTTTTTCCGCTCCTCTCGTGGTGATGGTGATGATGATGTGTGTGTCCCATGCCTTAACAGGATTGTTCAATCAATCTTCAGGCAATTTAAGAACAGGCTATCTTCTCTATCCGTCGTTCGTGTCTTCCGCCTTCGAAAGAAGTGTTTAAAAAAGTTTTAACCATTTCGAGGGCCTGAGGGAGTGAGATAAACCTGGCCGGTAAACTGAGGATATTCGCATCGTTGTGGGCGCGGGCCAATTCTGTGATCTCTTTATTCCAGCACAGGGCAGCCCTCACCTTCTGGTGTTTGTTAGCAGTCATGGATGCCCCATTTCCACTGCCACAGATAATGATCCCAATATCGGCCCGCCCGTTTTCCACGTCATCTGCCACGGGGTGTACAAAGTCCGGATAATCCACACTGTCCGTGCTGTCTGTACCGTGGTTGATAACTTCAATATCCTGGGATCTCAGCAATCCCACTATTGCCAGTTTGTAATCCGTACCTGCATGGTCATTACCTACAGAGATTTTCATAAGTCCACAAATAAAATTCTCTACTAAAATACGAATACCCGGTATTATATCCCGGGAATACACTTATTAACAATGGTAATTTAACATTCAAGGCAAATCCTTGAAATACAGTGATTTTTAATTAACCATCATTGTTGAAATTCCATGAAAAAGTATTGATTGTTAAAACGTAATATTCTGTTTACAATACACCTTGTAAAATAAAATACAGAAATCAAAAAATAGTCTTGAAAAGATGATATGGATTTATACACTTTCCACAGGGTTGATATAAACAGTAAAAAATTTAAAAGTTATTAACCAACAGTGGTTGATTCATGTTCTTAACACGGGTTAATAAAGTATGTAATAAGTTGACATTCAGATTTTGGATGTTTTGAAAAATAACTCATAAATCAACTAAACTGTTCAAGGCAAGTATGTCCTTAAAATTTTATCCTCCGTGTTAACAGACAATAATCATCATTGCTTTTCAATTTTAAAAACAATAAAAAATAGATTAAATGATATTATATGTTAACAAATAGATAAAGAGGTTGTATATCAGGTGATACGGAGAGAGGCAGTGAATTATAATTCGTAATTTGCGGCCCAAATTTAAAATTGAATGTCGAAGAAAAAGAAGAGGGCTACACAACACAGGAAAAATGAGATTACGAGAGGGATTTTTGAGGTCCTGGAGAAGGAGCCTAATAAGACTTTTAACTACAAACAGATCGCATCCAAATTACAGATTGACGATACCGAAGGAAGGAATATACTCATCAAGAGACTGGGGCAGTTAAAAGCCAAGGAAAGGATCAGGGAATTTGAAAGGGGAAAATACAGGTCCCTTGAGAACAAACTCCTGCATCAGGGTAAAATAGAGGTGACCGCAAGGGGAAATGCCTATGTGGTAGTCGAAGGTCTGGATGATGATATATTCGTTTCTTACAATAAGCTCAACCGGGCTTTTGATGGTGATATTGTGGAGGTTCTGGTAAAACCCAGAAGAAAATCCAACAAACTTGAAGGGGAGGTGGTTTCCATCCTGGAAAGGAAGAAGAATGCTTTTGTAGGGATCCTCGATCTGCACAAGAGCTTTGCTTTTGTAAGACCTACGGATCACAAGATGTATACCGATATTTTTGTCCCCTTGAGTTCTGTCGGTAAAGCAAAGGATGGAGAAAAAGTGATTGTAGAGGTGCTGTCCTGGGCAAAGGAGGAAGAATCCCCAACAGGTAAAGTAGTAGAGGTACTGGGCTTACCGGGAGAACACGATACAGAGATCCACGCCATCCTGGCTGAATACGGTCTCCCTTATCAGTTTCCGGCAGAAGTGCAGCGGTACGCAGATAAACTGGATACCTCTATCAAAGAAAGCGAAGTGAAAAAAAGAAGGGATATGAGGCAGGTGCTTACCTTCACCATAGACCCGAAAGACGCAAAAGATTTTGACGATGCACTCTCTTTTCAACAACTTCCAAATGGAAATTACGAGGTAGGTATCCATATTGCCGATGTCTCCTATTACGTAATTCCGGACACGGTTCTCGATGAAGAAGCCTATGAAAGGGCCACATCGGTTTATCTGGTAGACCGGGTGGTACCTATGTTACCGGAAGTACTTTCCAATAATGCGTGTTCCCTCAGACCGAATGAGGACAAGTATACATTTTCAGCCATTTTTGAGATCGATGAAAAGGCCCAGGTAAAAAATGAATGGTTTGGCAGGACAGTCATACATTCCGATGAACGCTTTGCCTACGAGGAAGCCCAGTACATCATAGAAAAACAGACAAACAGGATAGGGGAAGAGGTATCGATCAGAGGCAAGGCATATGACGTGTCCGATGCCATCCGTGATGCCGTCTTAAAATTGAATTCCCTGGCGGTGATCATGAGGGAAAGGCGCATGAAGGCCGGAGCCATTTCTTTTGATAAACTGGAAGTAAAGTTCAATCTGAACGAGAAGAACGAGCCCGTCAGTGTTTACTTTAAGGAAGCTAAAGAGGCTAATAAACTGATCGAGGAATTCATGCTGCTGGCGAACAGAAAGGTCGCTTCTTTTATTGGAAAACAACGTCCTCAAAAGACCTTTGTATACAGGGTTCACGACGAACCCGACCAGGAAAAGCTGATGGCGCTGAACGGGATCATTTCGAGGTTCGGGCACAAGCTCAATTTCCACAACAAAAAGACCATCAGCGACTCCCTGAACAAACTCCTGGAAGATGTTAAAGGGCAGAAAGAACAAAACCTGGTCGATACTCTGGCAATACGAAGTATGAGCAAGGCGATATACACTACCGACAACATCGGGCATTACGGACTCGCCTTTGATTTTTATACCCATTTCACCTCCCCTATTCGCCGTTACCCCGATGTGATGGTTCACAGACTGTTGCAGCACTATCTCGATGGAGGTAAGGCTCCCAACCCGGAGATGATCGAGGAAAAATGCAAGCACTCCTCAGATATGGAGTACCTGGCTTCGAGTGCAGAGCGGGATTCCATCAAGTACATGCAGATCAAATTCATGCAGGACCACAAGGATCAGGAGTTCGTTGGGGTCATTTCAGGCGTGACCGAATGGGGGATCTACGTAGAGATCATTGAGAATAAATGCGAAGGAATGGTCCGCATCCGGGATATCAAGGACGATTATTATACCTTTGATGAAAAGCAGTACGCTCTTGTAGGCGAAAGGCGCCGAAAAGTCTACCAGCTCGGTGACGAGGTACGCGTCATGGTCAAGGACACCGACCTGGTCAAAAGACACCTCGATTTTACCCTTCTGGGCAAGGCCAAGTAAGTTTTCTTAAATTTAAACGTTCTTTACAGGGCATGCTAAATCAACAACAGATGAAAAAGTTGTTTGTACTCTTCTTTTTAGGTCTGGGAATTTGGGGGCTTCAAGCCCAGGATGGCAGGGTTACCCAAAATCTTAGCAGCTTCAAGGAAGTGAAGGTATATGACGGGCTTTCCGTCAATCTGATCCGTTCAGACAGGAATCAGGCCGTCATCACCGGGGCCAATACCTCAAAAGTTGCCCTTGTGAATACAGACGGGGTACTGAAGATCAGGATGGAGATATTTAAGATCTTCAGCGGATACCGTACTTTCATCGATCTCTATTACACCGATGACCTGGTTGTGATCGATGTCAATGAGGATGCTCGTATCACCACCAAGGAGACCATATCCCAGGGCGTACTGGACCTCAGGGCCCAGGAAGGCGGGGAGATCCGCGTGCAGGCCAAGACAGAACAATTGTTGATCAAAGCGGTTACCGGAGGTGTTATCAACGCCACCGGAAGCTCCGAGAATCAGGATGTACAGATCAATACAGGAGGTATCTACAAAGGAAAGGACCTCAAAACAGAATTCAGCACCGTGAATGTGAATGCGGGCTCCACGGCAGAGATCTTTGCCACGAACTATGTAAAGGCGACCGTCAAAGCCGGGGGTACTGTGTTTGTATATGGCGATCCGGCTAAGATGGAGGAAAAGACCGTATTCGGAGGAAAGATAGAACGCATGTAAAACCCATGGAATGATCGAAGATGTTCAGGCAGCCATACCCCTAGGATTTTTTCTGAGCTTCATGATCGGCCCTGTGTTTTTTGTCTTGCTTGAGACCAGCGCTACTAAGGGATTCAGAGCTGGACTCGTATTCGATGCCGGGGTGATCATCGCCGACATCCTTTTCCTGATCATCGCCTATTTCAGTAGTTTTCAACTCCTGGAGAACCTCAGCAACCAACCCGGCCTCTATGTTTTCGGAGGGGTGATCCTCCTGATCTATTCCCTCACTATTCTGTTGAATAGGGCGCCGATTAAGGAAAAGCGCAATGTTCATATTTCCAAGACGGGCTTTTTAGGTCTTTTCATCAAGGGATTCCTGCTTAATTTCATCAATATAGGTGTCCTCGTATTCTGGCTGGGTGTGATCATCGTAGTGGGCCCCAGTCTGGACAATGATCCCGACAGGATCCTGGTCTTTTTCTCTACTATGCTTCTCGCTTACCTGATCACGGATCTGTTTAAGATCCTTCTCGCCAAGCAACTCAAGCGAAAACTTACCCCCAAGCGGATTCGCGCTGTAAAAAAGGCCCTGGGAGTGGTCCTGGCTATCTGTGGCATTGTGCTAATCATCAAAGGATTTCTACCAAAAGACCAGCTCAACATAGAAAAAGGGATAGAACTCATCCGGGAAGCCGAAGGACATTAAAAAACCCCAAGGAGTTCTCTCATTGGGGTCTTTTCTGAGGCATCGAGCGGATTCGAACCGCTGTACAAGCTTTTGCAGAGCTGTGCCTAGCCACTCGGCCACGATGCCTTTTCAGCGCAGCAAATTTACGAAATAAGATGAAAAACCCTCCTGCTCACAACTAAATTTAGGGTATTCAGGAGGGAAAGATTCTCAGCAGAGGCATCGGGTGGACTCGAACCACCATAAAAGCTGTTGCGCAGCTCCGTCTAACCAATTCGACCACAATGCCTTGTTCTCTTGCAAAGATAATGAATACACCGTCAAAAAAACAGGATTTCCCCGGCTGCTTATCGACTAAATAAATAGCTCACCGAAACGGAAGCCACGTCACCCCCAATGGGCGGATTTACCTTAGCAACGACTACTTTTCCCTTTTGCACGATGGAAATCTCATCCAGGATCCTCACCGCAATACGTCTGGCGACGTGTTCCAGTAATTTAGAAGGCACCTTCATCTCTTCTTTTACGATATGATGGATGGTGACGTAGTCTGCGGTATCCTCCAGGTCATCCGAGTTGGCAGCCTTATCCAACGGGGCCTGAACTTCTACATCCACCCGGTAATCACTGCCGATCACGGTCTCCTCCTCCAGGCACCCGTGGTGGGCGTACAACCTGATATTTTCTAAGGTAACGGTGTGCATCTTTGCTTCCTGAAGAGGCAAAGGTAGGGCAAAAGGAATAGATTTCTTAGTAGGTGCAGCGGCAATTGCTCAGCCCCTGGAAAAGATCGACCCCGAGGGTAACCACGTGGGTTCCCGTGCTGAATCCCAGGATCTCGTTCAGGATGATCTGGTAGGAGTACCCGAAGTAGAAATTGCTTTTCTTGAGACCTATGATGGGCGCAATGTAGAGGGGATTACCGATCTGGTCATTCAGGAAGCGGTAGGTGACGCCTGCGTAGTAATAGTCCTCAAAATCGTACCATCTGAATTTAACGTTGAGGTCGGTTACAGATCTTCCGTCACTTTCGAACAACTGAAAGAAGATGGAAGGTTCAATCTCCAGCCTGCTGTTCTTGTTCTTTGTATAACGGTAACCGGTGTATATGTAGTAATTCCGAAGCCTGTTGGGCTCAAAGACCGGGTTAAAACGGGTGAGGTCCTTGTCGAGTAGGTTGGAAGCATTCAAACTAAAATAGAATTTGTCCTTCCTGTAAAGCACACCCACGTCAAAGTTGTGGTTGGTCGTCGCCCTGTCGTCAGTAACCGTCGGATCCGGACTGTCAAAATTTTCTATGTCGATACGGA
Source organism: Muriicola marianensis (assembly GCF_014638095.1). Taxonomy (GTDB): domain Bacteria; phylum Bacteroidota; class Bacteroidia; order Flavobacteriales; family Flavobacteriaceae; genus Muriicola; species Muriicola marianensis. The sequence continues at coordinate 1,803,080 of NZ_BMFH01000001.1, read as the reverse complement.
ACTGGTTGAAGTTATATGAGATCCCGAAAGAGAGGAACTCATCGTCATACCTGTCGAGCGTAAGGTGGTGGGCAAAGGACAGGCGCGCCCCCCTTTGCTTAGTCTCCCCGTTGCTGTCATTGTAGAGCAGCATCCCGAGGCCCGACTTGTTCCCTATCCGGGCATCTGCAGCCAGAGACTGGGTGTCCGGGGCATCCTTGATCCCTACCCACTGGGTAAGTCCGTTGATACGCACCTTGATGTGATCACCAATCCCGGCGTAGGTCGGCGACATCACAAAGGGGTTGTCGGCCAGGTACTGGGAAAGCTGAGGCAGGGTAAGCTCCTGTCCCCTGGCGAACAACACGCTCAGTGATAAGATTACAAATACGATGGACTTACGCATAGTTTTGATTCGGTTAATCGGCTTATCGGTATAGTGTAAAGTGCCCTACAAACTCCCTGTGATCACGCTCTCCATTGAGCTTCACGATATACCAGTAATCCCCGGTAGGCAATTCATTTCCTTTGTAGGTGCCGTCCCAGCCTGTATGGTCTATCGACATGACACCGATCTCCCTACCATAACGGTCAAATATTTTGATTAGTATTTCAGGGAAGCCTTCCATGTTCCTCGGGATCCACAGGTCGTTCATTCCGTCACCGTCAGGGGTGAAGAAATTCGGGATCTCGATATCGATGAACTCCATAAAGATCTGGGCCTCCATCTCACATCCAAGGCTGTCTACCACACGTACCGTATGGGTAGCCGTTTCCGTGATGTAATAGGTGTTGTCCTCCCCATTGTCATCCCCATTAAAATAGAAGGTATAAGGGGGTGATCCACCTGCAGCAACTGCCGTGATCTCATTAATGTTGTTCTGCTCCAGCGTCAGGGTCAGAGGCTCAAAACTATCGATCTCGAAATCGAGGGTGATCATACACCCATTTGCATGGGAGATAGCCACGTAATGGGACCCCGGTGGTATGTTGGTAAAGTCAGGGTTCAGCTGCATATCGGCAGGATCGGTTGAATCCAGTGCATACATGATAGAACCAAGGACAGAAGGATCCTCCATTGTGACATTGATATAGTTGTCCGGGATGTTGCCGGTACATTCATACACAGGCGTCACCACCCCATTAAGGTTCACTCCGGGCTCTATTTCAACGATCACGTTGGTTTCACAGTCGTTCGCATCGCGAATAAATACTACATAGGTTCCTGCTGCCAGGTCTGAATAGAAGAACTGGTCCTGAACAAAGGCCGAATCAACGGTAGTATTCAGCGCAGTCCTGTAGGGGGCTGTACCACCTGAAACATTGACGGTGATCGTACCATCTTCACTGCCCGCACAGATCTCGGGTTCGGCCACGAAAGTAGCTGTTACTGGTGAAGGTTCTGTGATGGTGAACTGGAAGGTGAGGAAACATCCGTTCACATCCTGGGCGATCACATCATAGACCCCTGGTGCCAGTCGGTCAAAATAGTTTACCGTATCGAACTGGTTCAGGTTTGGAGATATGGCGTACAGGATATTGCCGGTTCCTCCGGAAACTTCTACCGTAATGGTTCCGTCTGCCTCTCCGGCACAGGTCACATTGGTGAATTCCTGTGTATCTATCTGAAGCGGAACCGGATCAGTGATAAGGATCTCAGAAGTCACTTCCACACAATCCCCGCTGGTCACACGGATGTAATAACTACCGGCGAGCAGGTTATTGAATTCCCCGTCTGTCTGAGGTCCGGCAAGCAGGTTCGTCAGCGCAGCATCGGAATACAGCTCGTAGTTGTAATTCCCGAGTCCGCCCGTAGCATCCGCAATTATGGTCGCGGTGGCTTCGCCCGTACAATTGATCACTGCAGCACTGAGGTCGAGGTCGATCATCAGAGGCGGCACAGGATCCACGGTCACCTGGTTGCTGATATTCGCTTCGCAACCAAAGGAATCACGCACGTAGTACTGGTAGGCTCCTGGTGTTACGGTAAACGTGTGGGTATTTCCTGCTGACATAGGTGAGAACACTACGTTGTCCGTACTGTATTCGTAAGGTCCGGTTCCACCGGTGGCGGTCAGGATGATCTCTGCGTCATTGGTACAGGTCATGGCTGTGGCCTGTATCAGGGAACTCTCTACGTCTGAAGGCTCGCTGATGGTCACCTGCACGGTTTCCACATCGCAATTCCAGCCGTCAGACACCGTAATGCTGTAGATACCCGCACCGAGGTTGTTGAACACTGGACTTGTTTGCCCTCCGCTGGTGAAATCGATCACCGTTCCGGTAGGATCGTAATAGTTCAGTTGATACTGGTATACCCCTTGTCCTCCCAGGACATTGATCGCCGTTACTGTGGCATTGGTATCCCCATAACAAACCAGAGTGGTTGGGGTAGCTGTGATATCTGCAGTTATGGGCGAAGGTTGGGTAAGGGTGATTGTATCGTTGAGAACGCATCCACCCGCATCCGTAACATCCACGGTGAAATTCCCGGCAGACAGGCCGGTAAAGGTCTGGCTGTTCACGCCATTGGCGGTGTAGACCTGACCTGTGGTCGTGTTGGTCAATACGATATCATATGGCGCATACCCACCGGATGGATCCACGAGGATCTCCCCCTGGTCATTGGTACAGGTCACGTTCGCAATCTCGCTCACAATGGCTGTCAGGGCCGAGCTCGGGGAAACAATGGTGATGATGTTACTGTCTTCCACACAGAAAGGATAGGCGGTCTCAGTTACCCTTACAAAGTAATTCCCGGCCGGCAAACTATTGATAGCCAAAGGATTGGTGCTCGTATCAGCAGAACCGACCATTCCGGTTGAAACCCCTGCAGAAGTAAACACTTCATAGTTATAGGTTCCGGTAAACCCGCTGATGTTGATCTCAGCAGCACCGTTGGAATCTCCGTAGCACACCACGGGAGCAGTAGCGGTCGCCACAACATCTATGGTGTCATAGGGAAGTATCTCATAAGGAGCTGTTGTGAAATAACATCCCGTAGCATTATCGGTGATCCTGAACACATAAGTACCGACAGCACTAAGGTCAAATTCTGCCGTAACATTGGTCGGTGTTCCTGTCAGAGTCGCATTTGGATTCCCGATCGGCAGAGCCTCTACGGTATAGGTGTTACCAGGGTTGCCGTCGTCAGAAATGGTGACCAGCACCTGTTCCGGGTTCACGCAGGAAATAGCAGTTACCTGCGTAACAACTGCGGTAAAGACATTCAGAGGATCAATGGTGACCATATCTGTGGCTATACAGCCGTTGTCGTCCCTTACGGTAACGGTTATATTCTGTACAACCCCGGTATCATTGATGTTAAAGGTGTTATTGCTGAAGAAATTCACTCCGTCAATACTGTATGAATAAGGAGCCGTTCCATCTGTGGCCACCGCAGTGATCACAGCCTGGGCCACGGAATTATCCGGGTTACAGGCAAAAGTGGTTGCCGAAGCTGTTACCGACAGAGGCAGAGGCTCATTGATAATAACGGTCTCCGTATGGGTACAATTTCGGTCTGAGGTGACCGTGATGTCATATGAACCGGCCGATAGATTATTGAATAGCGGACTAGTCTGTACCACGGGAGGGTTCACCCCATCATCAAGAGTATAGGTGTAGGGAGGATTGTCATTTGACGGATCCAGGACTACCTGAATAAATCCATCGCTTCCCCCTGCACAGGATACGTCTTCCTTGTTGTAGGTAAAGGTCACCGGGGTGGGGGCTTCCAGGGTAATGGGCGCCTGGGCATCACACCCTGAACCGGCAGTGTCGTATACGACAGCTGTGTAATTTCCGGGGGCAAGACCGGAGAATGTATCTGAGGCCTGAGGCACTCCGCCTATCACACTCACACCGCCTCCGTCGAGCAGGTCGTATTCATAGCTTCCCGATCCTCCGCTGGCAGTGATCCTGACCTCCCCGTCATTCAAGGCACAGGAAGGCTGAGCAATCACTTCAGGGGTGAGGCTGAGCGGCGGCAGGATGGTGATCGTATCTGTATCCGTACATCCGTTGGCATCCCTTACGGTAACCGTATAAGTGCCTGGGGCGGATACAGTCAAGGTGGGGCTCGACTGGTATCCTGCACCCACGCTGTATTCGAGAGGTGCTACTCCGGTACCCACAACGGTAAAGCTGTAGGACGTTCCGTCGGAAGTACACTGATCTGTGGCAAAAGCAGGGGCTGTTACTGTAGGCAGCGGATCCTCATCAACGGTCACCGTGATGAATGTAGAACATCCGTTGGTATCCTGGACATAGATGTCGTAGTCTGCGGGATAGGTAGCCGGATTGAGTACGGCACTGGCACTGGCTGAATAATCGCCGGCAGCAGGGACGTTTCCAGTCGGCATGAAGGCGTACTGATAGCCCGGCGTTCCTCCGGAAGCCTGTACACTCACTTGCGCCCCGATATTACAGTTCGCATTGATATTGCTGGTCACCGCAAGGGCTACCGGAGCCGCCGGAGAACCAATGGTTATAGTATTTGAAATATCGTCACAGAATGGAGTGTCTGTGGCGATTACCTCCACATAGAAATTTCCAGCAGGCAGACCGGAGATGGTCCTTGGGTTTACTGAGGTGTCTGATGGCACCACTCCGGTTACCGGTGTGCCGGCACCGTCAAAGACCTGATAGGTATAGTTGCCAAGGTAGTTATTTACCTGAATAGACAGCTCACCATCGGTATCCCCGAAACAGGTTACCGGGGTAACTGCAGTCGCGATTACCTCAATAAGATCGTATGGTGGGATGTTGTAAGGCACGGTAGTAAACCAGCATCCTGTTACATTGTCCGTTACCCGGAAGGTATAGTCCCCGGGCGCCGACAGGTCGAAATCTGCCGTAAATACTCCTGCACCAGGCGATTGTGTCGGCTGGCTTCCCAGGGGGAGCAGGTCGAAATCGAAGTCGCCAGACCCTCCGGTCACCGTCAGCCTAACAGTTTCGTCATTGCTACAGGTAATAGCAACAAGTTGTGCCACGCTAACATCCGTGATAGTTGGCAATGGGTTGATGGTGACATTGTCAGTATCTGTACACCCATTGGCGTCGCGGATGGTTACGGTGAAATTTTGCACTGCACCGGTATCATTTACATTGAAAGTGTTGGAACTGAAGAAGTTTACCCCGTCTATACTGTAGGTATACGGCGCAGTACCGTCTGATCCCACAGCAGTGATCACCGCCTGAGTTGGAGCGTTGCCTGCGTCACAGGCAAAGTCGGTTGCAGTGGCTACTACGTCAACAGGGGCAGGTTCGGTGATCGTAAAGGGGATCCTGTCCTCACACAATCTGGAAGACCTTACGAGGATCTCGTAGTTGCCGGCTGCGAGGCCTGTAAAGGTTGGATCCGGCTGCGGTCCGGACAACAAGATGAGTCCTGTACCGTCGTATAGTTCGTATTCATATGGAGGATTATCCATTCCGGGATCGAGTATAGCGGTAACTGTTCCATCACTGGCCCCGGTACAGGTCACATCAGTCTGTGTTATGGAGAATGAGACATTGGTTGGAACGGTCAGTTCTACACTAACGGAAGATCCACATCCCGCTACAAGAGTGTCATAGACATAAGCCGTATACACACCAGGTGCAAGACCTGTAAAGAGAGGAGATACCTGAGGTCCGGCAACACTGATCGCACCGAGGAAGAGCTCATAGGTATACACCCCGGAGCCTCCATAGGGAGTGAGCAGCACCTGGCCATCGTTGGTTGCACAAGTAGGTTGTACGAGGGCTTCTGCTGCCAGAGAGGATGGTGTATAAATCGTTACTGAGTCCGTTGTTTCACATCCGTTAGAATCTCTGACTGTGTAGGTGTAACTGCCTGAAGAAAGGCCGGTAAAGTCTACAAAATCGCCAGCATTGACCAGGGAAGTGCTCTGATAGGCACCTCCATTCACACTGATAACATAAGGCCCCACACCGGCATTGTCAAGGGTAACCCTGACCTCAAAAGCTCCTTCGGGAGCCGCACACTGATTGAGAACTGCTGCGGAGATCACAGGGGAGGGATCCGTAGCTATGGTCACGTCCAGAACAGGGGATACACACCCATTACTGTCCTGAGCGTAGACATCCCAGTCAGTATTCACGGCTGGATCCAGTTCTGCGTAATTACTAGCGGTGAAATCACCGGGTACTGGAGCCACACCATCCTGTACGAAGGCATAGGTAAAGCCTCCGGACCCACCGGTGGCCAGCACGGTCACCTGGGCGTCTTCATTACAGTTCGCATTGTTGTTGTCGACCAGATTCAGGACAATGGGGCTGGGCTCCAGGATCCTGAAGGCGTAAGTGTTAGAACAGAATGGCGATGTCGCTTCTTCGAAATAGAGCACATAATCTCCCGGGGGAATATTCGTGAGATTGACAACGGGGGTCGGACCGGGACCGGCAGGACCGGTAACAGTTCCTGTGTAAGGAGCTCCCAGAGGGTTGTTGGTCAGGGACTCAAGAATGCTGTAGTTGATATCGGTCACAGTGCCGTCATAACCTTCTATCTGGAAGGAGATGCTGCCGTTGGTGTCTCCAAAACAGGTTACATAGGTAACTACAGGGTCTGCCACCACATCGATAGAGGACAGCGTTGGAATGGTCACTTCCACATAACTGGAACACATGGTGCCATCGTCAATAGCCTGGAAGATATAGGTCTGTCCGGCATTGAGTCCAGTAAATGTGGCTGTTTCCTCAAGGGGGCCAGGACCTGGCACCTCGGTGGTGGGGCCTACGCCCGAACCGTAGATGGAGAAGGTATAACTACCGGATCCACCGTCTGCAGAAAGCTCTACCGTACCTCCCGTGGGGCAATCCACAATGGCAGGAGCAGCGTTCAGGGTCAGGAAGGGGTTAGCCCTTACCCGAACCGGGTTTTCGTAATATTCACAACCATTGGCATCGATGATACGCACGTAGTAATCCCCGAAATCCAGGCCATCAAAGCTCACGGAGGTGGCCGGGGTATTGACGATCGGATTGGGTCCTGTCGTTACGACGATGTTGTTCAGGTTGTCATATAAAGTGTAGGTAAAATTTGGGACACCACCACTGGTGATATTGATGTCTATCCTTCCCGGAATATCCCCAACGCCTGCGCCTCCGCAGCTTACGTCAATGGGCGTGACGTTGGCGTCAAAAAGAGCGGGATCTGTGAGGGTTACCGTATCGGTATACGTACATTCTTTTGAATCTCTTACGGCATAATTGTAGGTTCCGGCAGACAGACCTGTATAAACGGTCTGGGCACTAAATGGAGAACCGTCAAAGCTCACCTCGAAAGGCGCCACGCCAAAGGAAGGGTCAATATCAATTTCCACGATGCCGTTTGCATCACCAAAACAGTTAGGGTCTGTAACAATGGCGGTTGCCACCGGATTTACAACGGGAGTTACGGTAATTACATTGGATTCCGCAGTACATCCCTGGCTGTCTGTCACACGGAATTGGTAGGTTCCGGGAGTGGTGGTAGTATAGGGGAATCCTCCGCCATAAGCTACGTAGCCCGCTCCGTCTACATTGATTTCATAGGTGAAAGGGCTATACCCACCGGCAGTGGTCACGTCAACAACAGCATCAAAAGAAGCGGAGCAATCCAGATCTTTTACCAGGGTTGCAGTAAGGGTAACTTCAGGCTCAATGGTCACGGCGATATCATCTGTACAACCGTTTGAGTCAAGTACTGTGAAGGTGTAATTACCCGGAATAAGGTCACTGAAAGTGTTGGAGGTCTGAGTAGGCCCACCATTGATGCTGTAATAGTAAGGCGCCAGTCCACCGGTAGCCCCCACTACAATGGTAGCCGGACTGGTAGAGGAATAGCAAAGCGTAGAGGCCGCGTCGATGCTGGCCACGGGGTTCGCAGGGGTAACAATATCAAAGGTGTCAGATACGGTACACCCACCGGCATCGGTGACGTTAATGGTGTAGGTACCCAATTGGTTGAGGCCGTAGAACGAATTCAGGGCCTGAGGACCCAGCGTACTGGTATCCGGCTGCACTAGCTCATAGGTGTACCCGCCCCATCCGTCTGTTGCCGTGATCGTTACGCTGGCATCGGTGGTACAGGTAAGAGGGCTTACCACAAAAGTGAACGCAAGCGGATTGGCCGGCTCACTAACGGTGATGGTATCCGTATCTGTACAATTCGTGGTTTCATCCGTTACGATGATGGTATAGTTTCCGGCCACCAGTCCGGTCAGGTTAATAGTGGCTGCGGATTGACCTGTAACAGCGGCACCGCCATTTACGGTATAAGAATACGTAGTGGCAAAATCAGAAACGGTGAAGTCGATAGCCCCGTCAGCAGCCCCTACACAGCTTACATCGCTCACCAGCACACCGGCAACCTGTACTTGCGCAACAGGGTTAAGTGTGAAATTTTCGTCATAGCTACATCCATTGCTGTCTGTAACCCTGAAGGTATACGTATCAGGCGCAAGCCCCGTAAATACGTTGTTGTTGCCGTTGTTTACGGCAACAGGAGCGATGATCTCATAGGTGATCGCACCTACTCCTCCGGTTACTGTCAAGGTGATATCTGAGGTCTGGGCCGGACAGTTTGGAGGCGTGGCAGCGAAAGAGATATCGGTTGGGGGATCCAGGGGCGGAATCACCGCACTGGCAGTGACAAAGGTACAACCATTGCTGTCCATTACAGTAATGGTATAGGCTCCGTCTGTCAGGCCGGTAAATGTGTCGCTCGCCTGAAAGGTTACCCCGTCAATACTATAAGTGTATCCTGGCGTTCCACCGGTTACGTTCTGGGCTTGAATAGAGCCCGTTTGCAGGCACGTATAGTTCTGGATAATAACTGCATCCGCTGAGATAGGATTGGGCGCTGTAAGCGTCACAGAGCCGTTGTAGGTACATGATTTGCTGTCCCTGACAACATAATTATAGGTTCCGGCCGGCAAATTGCTATAAACGGTCTGGTTGGAGAATCCGGCCCCGTCAAAATCTACCTGGTAGGGTGCAGTTCCGAAGTTCGGATCGATCAGGATCTCCACGGATCCGTCTGCATTGCTGTCGCAGGTGGGATCAGTGGCCGTATGCGTAGCCACCGGGTTGGTGATGGGATCTACTACGATGGTTGTCTGCGCAGTACATCCTTCATTGTCGGTAACGAGGAAGGTAAAGGAACCATCGACAGCTGTGGTAAATGTAAAGGTATTGCCCACTACTGCCACACTTCCGCCGCCATTTACCTGGTAGCTGAAAGGCGCATATCCCCCATTGATGGTGACATCGATCACGGCATCGGGGGAGGCGGTACAATCCAGTTCCTTGGTCAGGACACCGTTCAGGGTCAATTGAGGTTCGATGGTTACGGTATTCGAGGTAGCCGTACACCCGTATGAATCAGTTACCACTACGGTATAAGAACCGGGGGTCAGATTGGCGAATACGTTGGAACTCTGGTTGGCACCTCCGTTCAGGCTGTAGGAATAAGGGCCTACACCTCCGGTCACATTGGCATTCAGGGTAACTCCTGTCGAAGGATCATAACAGAGGTCGGTTGCCGGATCCAGGGTGAGAGCTGGATTGGCAGGTGCCGAGATCACAAAGGTGTCGGTTTCCACACATCCTTCTGAATCTGTAACGGAAATAGTATACGTTCCTGTTTGGGTCAGGCCGGAGAAGACATTGCTTCCCTGGGGCCCCAGCGCAGTGGTATCAGGTTGCTCCAGCTGATAGGAATAACCACCCCAGCCCCCGCTGGCCGTAATAGTTACCGAGGCATCTGAAGCACAGGTGAGAGGGGTTGAGGTAAATGTAAAACTCAACGCCGCTGCAGGTTCACTGACAGTAATGGTTTCCGAATCTGTACAATTCGTTACCTCATCGGTGACGAGGACCGTGTAGTCACCTGCCGTAAGTCCGGTAAGACTTATAGTTGCAGCAGACTGACCTGTTACGGCTGCACCGCCATTCACCGAATACGAATACGTGCTGTTGAATCCGGCCACCGAATAGGAGACCTCCCCGTCAGCGCCGCCAAAGCAGGTGACGTTGCTCACCAGGACTCCGGACACCTGAATAGGCGCGACAGAAGGAACCGTATAATTTTCCTGGTAGGAACACCCATTTACATCAGTTACCTGGAAGGTGTAGGTATCCGGACTGAGTCCCGTAAAGACATTGTTATTTCCGTTATTGACAGGAGCCGGGGCGATGATCTCATAGGTCAGGGGGGCAGTACCTCCTGTTACCGTGAGGGTCAGGTCGCTTGTCAAAGCAGGACAGGTGGGTGTCGTGGCTGCAAAGCTGATGTCTGTAGGCCCATTGGTCGGGTCGATGGTAACCGTATTCGTGGTGATAATACAGCCGTTGGCATCCCGTATGGTGATAGTGTAGGATCCCGGAGTAAGGCCTGTAAAGGTCTCTGAACCGGCGCCGCTTACAAAGTTGACCCCATCTATACTGTATTCGTAAGGAGCCGTACCTCCTGTGACGTTCTGTGCTTCAATGATACCATCTTGTAAACAAGTGTAGGCTTGAACAAGGACAGCATCTCCGGACAGGGCATTGGAAGGGCCTGATACCGTATAATCCTCAAAGAATTCACAGGTGGCCCCCCCTTTGCTTTGATCGAGTCTGATGGTATAATCACCTTGTGCCAATCCCGTAAACACACCGGATGTGTTATTGGCAAGTTCATTGCCAAATTCATCTAAAAGGAAGAACTCTACCTGATATCCGTTTGTATCCGTCAGGTTAAACTGTATAGTTCCATCAGCAGCTCCAAAACATGTTTCGTCTATGATGGTTGCCGGGTCATATTCTATCTCAGGAACCAGGACAATTGTTACCGTATTTGAAATGGCGAAACAATTGTTCTTGTCAACTACGACAAAGGTGTAATCCCCTGGCACAAGGACATCGAATATCACACTGGTTTGGAATTCAGAAGCGGGAATATCACTGGGATTCGAATAAGAGGTGACCGGGGTTCCCGATTCATCTACAAAAGACCAGATGGCATAAACATGAGGCGTTCTTCCGCCATCAGAATCCATCTGTATATTACCCTCCCTGCACGAGATATGCTGAGAGATCTGCGCAGTTAGTGTAAGATCTGTCAAATTATTGATCACAACCTGCTCGGTATAGGAACAACCATCGTCTGTGGTCACCAGAACATCATAGGTGCCATCGTTGAGATTCTCAAAAGTGTAATTGTTGTCGTCAGAAGGGCCGAATGTATCGACAGTGGTTCCTCCCTGAGATATCTCATAATAATACTGGGGTTCAACATCCAAGACGGAAATCGAGATTTCACCAAGGCCTGTACAATCCGTATCCTTGGTGGTTATGTCGACTTGGAAATCCCTGGCAAGCACCCCTATGTTCTCAAGCCTGAAAATACAACCATCGGTCACGCCTGCCTGTCTCATTTCTACAGTGTAGGCACCATTACTGTTGATGGTGAAACTAGGTCCATTTCCTGCACTGTAAGGCACCAGTATATTTCCCGTTGTGGCATCGAGCAATTGATACTCGTAATCAGCAGGCATATTGGTCACCGTAATGTTCCCCGGGGAAGTACAGATCAGGTCAGTGACATTGGCCTGAGGATTAAGCGGGTTCTTAAAGATGTTGAAATAGAACCTTGTAAAACACCCATTCTGGTAGTTGATGATCATCCGGTATTCTCCGGGATCTGTAGCAAGCCAGTTGCTTCCTGTTCCTACATTGTTCCAGGTACATCCGGAATTTTTATTGGCACAGTCGGCCCCTGCAGAAGCACAACTGGCGGTATCCAGCTGCTCCCACTCGATGCTGTCGGCATCGGGGATGTTAACCTGTATCAATTCGGTATCATTCAGGCCGCACAAAAATACCTTGGGAAGGAGTTCCCCGTCATTGGGACAGGTCACTATCTCACCTTCTACAGTATTCGTAGGGTCGTTGATCAGGTCGATGATAGGGTTGGTCTGGGTGGCACCAAAATTCTCTACTGTGATGATCTCCTGGAATCCTTTACAGGGATCCGCTACGATCTTGTCAACAATGTACATCCCAACCTCGGTAACGAGTTGGGTACTGGGGTCCCCATCGGGATCCCCGTCATCGATGATCGTATCCCCTGGATCGATGACACCATCCATATTTTCATCCCGGTACCAGACATAACTGTCAAAATTGTCGCCGGCATCGAGTAATACGTCGTCCCCGCAAAGCTGTACGGTCCGGCTGTAATCGCAATTTTCCAGATCGTCCAGGAGGAAGTTGGTCGCCCCAGGAGTTACAAATCCACAGGCGTCAAAATCCGACACACTGGGATCGTCCGTGATCACATTGTCATTGATCACACCCTGGTAAGTGGAATAGGCCTGGTTAGGGATCTGGTCCGTACAGGCGTCCACAAAATCAAAACAGTTTTCAGCTACGCGCACGCGCATCCTGATCTCTCTTACAGGATCTCCGGCCTCTACAATATTGTCAGGAATATTAAAGGAAATCTCATTGTTGATAGCATCATAGACATAGGTGACTCCGGCCGGTAGAACGAGATTTGACTCATCCAGTGTGACGTTAACGGGCAGTACGTCTCTGAGAACGTAATTGGTAGCGTCATCATTGCCAATATTCTGGAAAGCGAGGACATAATCTAGCAACTGACCCAGATTCACGCCCATACCGGTAATGTCGTTCCCTGCGATATCCTCCACCGTTTTTTCCACCACGATATTGGGCTCAATGATCTCCACGTTAAAGGAGTTGAAGAAGGGATAGTACTGGTCACCAGATGAGGTGAACCTGATGGTGGCGTCTGTTTCTGAATTGGGAAGCACCGAATTCAACGGGTTGTTCAGCAGGAACATGTCTGTATCGTATCCCAGCGTATTTACGCTGTTAGGGGTGCGATTATTGGTAATGGCACCATCGAGGGTGATGTTGCTGTTAAAAAAGTTGTTAGCCGGATTCACCGGGTCGCTTATATTGGTAAAAGTAGGGTTACTGGCAGCGCGGAAAAGCATCTGGTCACCGGTAATACGGTTGTCACCTTCCAGGGCTGCTGCACCTATGGTAGCACTCACGGGACCTACCGGAATGGTATTAAAACCTGAATAGTTGACGTCAACAGTGGGATTTGCACTCCTTACCCTGGCAAAACCGTCAAAGGTGGTAATGAGTTTTCCCGTAAGAGTTGGGTTTTCATAAACAATTACCAGGGTCCATCCAGCCGCGGCCCCGCCTCCGGGTGAAAGGGAACCTACTACGGAACGCACATTAGCTACTGTATAATCCCCTGTTGGATCGGCCAGGGGAGTAATCAGTGCGGTCACATCTGCATAACAGGCATACGGACTGTTCTGTTGTACTGAGGGGTCTCCACTTGTAAAACCGTCGTAAATAACGGCATCGGCCGTAATGTCGACATAGCTGCCCCCGGGCACCATGAATTTTACCTGGTTGAAGTCGTTCTGCCGGTTGGTTCCAAGCGCCTGCCCGGCCTGTTCGCTGGGGTAGGTAGCAGACCAGTAAAGACCCGCATATCGGATCAGGTTACAGGATGCGTTGGGAAATGCAAAAGTGGCCGAGCTGGAGCTGAAGGTGCTCGGGTCGCTGTCCACATCGATGTATTGCATGTTCAACCAATCGTTGTAGGTGGAAGAGTTTCCCGTGGCATTATAGGGATCTTCGGGTTCGGTGCTTCCGGAGCCCCCATCCCTATTCACGATGTTGTTCGCAATAAATGTGAGATCACCCTTGATGTTGTTCTGATAACGAACTGTAAAAGGAGTGAATTCCTGCGCATAACCCATGAAAGAAAACAGGGCTATACCGGCAAGCAGTATTTTTCGAGTAAAGTTCAGTCTCATTAGGCAATAAGATTTGGGGTGACTCGCATAATCCACATCTTGTCGTTATAGGAGTCGTTGAGTTTTGAGTAGTAGGAGATGAGGGCGTTATTCCAGGAATTGTGTTTCTTTAAATATACGTAGCGGTATTTATTTTCTGGATTGATAAAATAACTGGCGCTCAACCCCCTGGAATTCAATAGCCTTACGAATTTGGCGGCATTGTTTGGGTTGGCAAATACATTGGCTATGATATAGTAATCCGTATGTCCGTTCTGAATACCACGGCTTTGCTCTTCGGGAACAGTGCCGGTAACATTATCCTGCACTACGACATTCTTTCTCAGCACATCTGTGCCGAACTTTGATGACCGTTCTTTGATCTTGTCCGCATTAGCAATATACCGATCGTTTCTGTAGCGGTTCTCTACATTCATCACCCAGAGGTCTCCGGTGTAATCGCCGCCCATCTTGGTGCGATAGGCCTGCTCTGCTTCTTTCCAGCTGTCGAATCTCTTCAGGTATACATATTTGAGACCATTCTTGGGGTTGTCGATATAGTTGGCCGGGAATCCTTCCCCTGTCATAGCATCCACGAATTTGTTCAGGTAGTGCTCGTCCCGGTAGACATTGGCAACCACATAATATCCGTCCTCAACACCTTCGAGGTCTCGGAACTTTTTGCTCTTCACACCGTTGCCGGCAGAAGCGCCGGTCGATTTTCTCTTTTCAGATGATGCCTGCACCTGGGCCACGGCATCACGGGTCTGTGGGTCGGTGATCACAGGAGCAGTCTTCTTCTTCTCGATCACATCTCTTACCTGGTTCTTGGCGATAACCGGAGTTGTTTTTTCTTCCTCCCTGAGGTCATCAGACGGGTCGGGAAGTTGCCTTTCTTGTTGCGCTAAAGCAGATTTGTCATTATTGATGAAATACACCTCTTCTGCACGTTTTTCCAGGTCGGGTCTCTTACCTGAAGTTTCACGCCTTACCATCCTCATCACCCTTTCAAAACGGTCTTCGAGGTCCCGCTGCCTGTTGTTTTCCAGGGAATCCTGCCTGTACATCAGCTCAGCCAGGATGGCATCATTCTCTGCCAGCCTCCTTTTGAGTTCTGCGATTTCAGTATCCTTATCACTGGGGTCCTCCGAGAGAAGGTCTTCCTGAGACTCGTCATTCTGCGCCAGTTCGTCCTCAAAATCTTCGAGCATCACCCGGTCCTCGGTCAGATTCGGCGTGATAGAATAGGCGAAAGAGATCTCATGGGTCAGTCCAAAATTGTCGAAGTTGTTAGACAGCCCCTTTTCCATGGTGTAACCTATGGAAAGTCTTTTGTTGAGGTTGAAACCTACACCGGCCGAAGCACCGTAAAAGGAGTCGTATCCACCCTGCACCCACCCCAGTTTAGGCATGTCGAGGATCAGATTACCACCTAATACAAAATCGTCCTGCCCAACTTTACGGGCACGGGCCAACGGCATTAAACGGGCATTCTCAAAGATCCCGGATGTGTTTTCAAACTGATGGGTATATTGCAGGTGACCAGAAAAGGTCTTGTCCGCGAAATCGGATACGGATTCCTGAGTTTTCAGGTTGTAATCAAAGAGGTTCTCCGCAAAGAGCCCGAAGTCGAATTTACCATAAGACAGGTTAAATCCCGGCTGGAATGAAAGGAGTGAGACCTCCTGAAATCCGTTTAAAATAGGATCGTCTTCCACAGGATTAGCCCTGTTGCGGTCAAATCCACTGTTGTAATAGGATACGTTAGCCCCAAAAGTAAAGTTGCTCTTGTCGTTGAGTTTTACCCCGTAGGCATAGTTTGCCAACACCCCGTAGTTGCTGATGATCCCTTCCCTCTGGGTATAAAGGCTAAGCCCAAGCCCGGTTCGGTCATTCATCCGTCCGCTATAACTCAGGAAATAGGTCTGGTTATTGTCGTCGAAAGTAACCGATTGGTTTCTGTGCAGGAGGTTGATGTACGACTTGTCTTCCCTTACCGTGGAAAAGGTAGGGTTGATAAGGAACCGGTTGAATTTCAACAGGTTCTGTGATGGCACATCATACGTAATAAACGGATTTTCTTCCTGGGCTCTCGCGCCCAGGAAGCTCAATGCACATACTAACAATAAAAGGGATATTCTTGGTTTCATCGGTTTGGTTAGCGTATAACGGTAATAGTTCCCTGTTTTAGGACCTCTCCCCCGTTGCGGATCTTGTAGAAGAACACCATGTTCTGCCGTGGAAAGTTCACGGAAGATGAAGGCCAGTTATTTTGATAGCTGAATTCATTAAGGACCTCTTCGCCCTTTTCATTGTAAATGATCACATTTACATCGGATTTGTTGGAGTAGGAATTCGGGATGATCCACTGATCATTGACCCCATCTCCATTCACCGTGATCACATTGGGCACCCTAAAAGTGTCCAGATAGGATACACTGATATTTCGTATCACCTGACAATTTCCTACCTCAGCGATCAGGACAAACTGCCCTTCTGATGTAAAGGTCATGGAGCTGCCGGTGCTCATTTCATTGTTGTTGCTGTCTAGCCACCTATAACTGCTTCCTCCGGAGGCTGTTACGGTCCTGGAACTTCCTTGGGGGAACACTATGTTCTCTCCGGGATCCAGGGTGATCAGATTCTCGTCAAGAGGCGTTATCACGATCTCGTTAGAAGATAATGGACAACCATTTCGCATTAATACCAGTTGGTATGTTCCTGCTTCTGTCACAGAAAGTTCAGGAGTGGACACCCCCATATCACTGTTGTTCCTAAACCAGGAGAAGGTCTCACTGGTAAGGTCCGTGGTCGTACTGATAGTAATGGGCTCTGAAGGACCGCAGGTTACGGTTCCCGTACTGCTGATGGTCAGGGTTTCATTGACCAGTAACTGAACGGTAAGGGAATTGGAAGTACTGGCATAGCTGCTGATCGTTCCATCCAGGGTATAGGCCCCGTTTTCAGAAGCATCCGTAAGGCTTATCAAACTGCTGTTTGCACCTCCTACATCAACCCCGTCCTTTTTCCACTGATAGGAAAAGTCGTTGATCACAGATGAGGTTACATCCGTCCGGTTTCCACCACTGTCCAGTGCATTGATAGTTACCACTTCAAGGGCAACACTCGTACTTTCACAAGCGGTATAAGACGTGGCGTAATCCACGATGAGTTCAAAGGAATCAGGTGTAACCACTTCGGTGGTTTCGGAATCAACAGATGTAGAAGTACAGGCTCCTCCGCTCAGGGTAACCCTGGCAAAATAGGTTCCTGTCTCTGTGTCGCTTACCACCAGGCTTGGGGAGGTTGCTCCCGCAACCGGACTCCCATCCCTGTACCATTGATAGGTAGGGGAAGAAGCATCCGTGCTGACACTTAATGTCGTATTCTGACCGGGCAGCAGAACCACACTGGCGGCATTATCACGGGTTACCGTGAAATCACCTGCATTGGTGATCGTAACACCCGCAGACCGTTCTACACAGGCTCCGGGTCCGAAGATCTCCACCTGGTATTCCCCTTCAAAACCGGGGCTGGAAGCATCTACAGTATATATGTAGTTGTTTGATGAGGGAATCACTGCCCCATCCTTGTACCAGGTATAGGTGAGGCTGGGGTTGTTGATATTCGCCTCCAGGTCAACCGTTTCTCCCGAACACAGGTCTGTCTTGGCGGGAGGATTGATGGCTATACCCAGGCTCGACCCGGCAGTCACGTCGATCAGGTTAGACAAGGTATTACCAGATCCGGAACAAGCGCCGTAATCGATCTCTACATTGTACATTCCTGAAGTGCTCACCGTGATTGATTCGGATTTTTCAGCCAAAAGAGTGCCTGAACGATACCAGTTGTAGGTATAGGAATCGGCATTGGCAAGGCCATAAACTTCAAGAGTGATGGAGTTACCATCACACACCTGAGCCGTTCCGTCTCCAAAATCTGCCTGTCCTTGTGGCCTGATCGTCAATCCCGTATTTACACTGATATAGTACATCGGGTAGGGATCCGAGGCCGGGCCGGTTACGGCCGGACTCGTACTTCTTACCCTGAGTCTGTAATTTTCACCCCGGGTATCGGCGGGAACCTGGAATTGCATGTAGAAATCAAATACGAGATTCTTGCTCCCATCCCTTGCCAGTTCTACTGGGCTGCCGAAGTTTCCATCGGCATCTGAGAGTTCCAGGATAAATTCATTGTCGGTGTTCACCATTGGGGGGTTCCAGGTAAATCTAACCCAGTAATCGTTGAAGGAAGACGAGGCACAAGCCCTGTTCCAAGGGGTAGATCCCGGAGGAGGGGTCTGATTTGGCGCCGCAACAGGAGCGTTGAGCACCTGGGCCTGTACACTGCCGATTGCAAGTAGGACGACTGGCAACAACAAAACCCGTAAGCTGTAGAATAATTTTGTTTCCATAAGCGGGTGTAGTTTTGGGGGACTACGCTGGCATTATGCTTTTCATTTCCACCAGTTTTCTGAATCCCATAGTATTCATTAACAAATATGTCATATTAATGCCGCGGGGAGAATTTAATGTTGTGGGCCTGATTAAATATGTTGTGAAATGGTACTATTTGTATGGATAGGCTTTTTTATCGGCCTCATACTCCCATTTTTACTAACTTTGCGGCTTCTAATCGTTGAAAATGAGCGAAGAGAAAAAATCCTTGAATTTCATCGAACATATTGTCGAGGAAGACCTGACCAGCGGATTCCCAAAATCCGCGCTGAGGTTCAGGTTTCCCCCTGAACCCAACGGCTATCTGCATATCGGCCATGCGAGCTCCATATGCCTGAATTTCGGGCTGGGCCTGCGGTATTCGGCCCCTGTCAACCTCAGATTTGATGACACCAACCCCGTAAAGGAGGAAAAAGAGTATGTAGACGCCATTAAACGGGACGTGTCCTGGCTTGGATTTACCTGGGATAGTGAATGTTACGCTTCGGACTATTTCCAACAGCTATACGACTGGGCGGTGGATCTGATCCGTGAAGGAAAGGCCTATGTAGACAGCCAAACCTCAGAGGAAATGGCGACTCAAAAGGGAACACCTACGGAACCGGGCACCAACAGTCCCTATCGCGACCGGAGCGTGGAAGAAAACCTTGCTCTGTTCAAGGACATGAAGGAGGGGAAATTCCCTGAAGGCTCCCATGTCCTCAGGGCTAAGATAGATATGGCCGCATCCAATATGCTGATGAGAGACCCCATCATGTACAGGGTCCTCCACAAAGCCCATCACCGCACAAATACCGATTGGTGTATTTATCCGATGTACGACTGGACGCACGGAGAGAGCGATTATATCGAACAGGTATCCCACTCCCTCTGTACCCTGGAATTTGCTCCGCACCGGGAGTTATATGATTGGTTTCTGGACCAGGTGATCGACCCGAAAAAAGTGCGACCAAAACAACGTGAGTTCGCCCGCAGGAACCTGAGCCATACGGTAGTGAGCAAGCGCAAACTCCTGCAACTGGTAGAACAAAAGGTGGTCAGTGGATGGGACGATCCGAGGATGCCCACTATTTCCGGAATGCGGAGAAGAGGTTATACCCCGGAATCCATTCGGAACTTTGCTGACACTATCGGGATCGCAAAAAGGGAGAACCTGGTAGATGTCTCCCTGCTGGAATTCCACGTAAGGGAAGACCTTAACAAAAAGGCACCCCGGGTCATGGCTGTGCTGGATCCGGTAAAAGTGGTCATCACCAACTATCCTGAAAAAAATACTGAATGGTTGAAAGCTGAGAACAACCCAGAAGATGAGGGAGCCGGGTACAGAGAGGTCCCATTTTCCAGGGAGATCTATATCGAAAGAGAAGATTTCAGGGAAGAGGCCAACCGGAAATTCTTCAGACTCAAACTGGGAGGTGAGGTCCGACTCAAAAACGGTTATATTATCAAAGCTGAGAGTTGTACCAAGGATGCGGATGGGAATATCACCGAGATTCAGTGTACCTACGATCCCAAAAGCAAAAGTGGTAGCGGAACTGAAGAAAGCCTCCGCAAGGTGAAAGGCACCCTGCACTGGGTATCTGCAGAACACGCACTGGAAGCTGAAGTACGTTTGTACGACCGACTTTTTACAGATGAATCTCCGGACACCCACAAGGATAAAGAATTCCTCGACTTTGTCAACCCCGATTCCCTCAAAGTGATCAAAGCCTATGTAGAGCCCAGCCTGAAGTCAGCACAAGTAGAAGACCATTTCCAGTTTCAGAGGATAGGCTACTTCAATGTCGACAAGGATTCTTCAGAATCGAATCTGGTCTTTAACCGCACTGTCCCCCTGAGGGATAGCTGGGCAAAAATCGCTAAGCAGGAATAATCGACAAAACCTATTAATTTTAATATAACAATAGGTATATTAAATTAAAACAGGCCGTTTCAGCCTGTTTTTAATGAACTTTTTTATAAAGGATGGGTTAACAGACCATCCTTTAGTTAAAGCGGTCTTTAGGGCCTTAAAAACGGCTAATCCTGTACTTAGGGACGATAAGAGCATAAAAAAACCCGAAACCAAGACAGTTTCGGGTTTTTTCTGATATTCCGTAGGCCTATTTTGGATTTTTAGGTTTTGTCTGATCTTTCTTCATCGCTTCCCCTATCATATTGCTCGCCGTAAATGAGGCGACCATATTGTTCAGCATATCACTGCCTGCCTGGGGCGAATTAGGCAGTAAGATCAGGTTGGTATCGGTTTCTTCCCCAATTGCCTGAAGGGTATCGTAGTGCTGGGTGACCACGATCAGTGCCGATGCTTCCTGAGAATTGATCCCTACCTTGTTAAGGACTTCCACCGACTCTTCGAGTCCGCGCGCGATCTCCCTTCTTTGATCCGCAATCCCCTGCCCTTGCAATCGCTTGCTTTCGGCCTCAGCTTTGGCTTTTTCTACGATGAGGATACGGGCGGCGTCTCCCTCAAATTGGGCAGCGATCTTTTCCCTCTCGGAAGCGTTGATCCTGTTCATGGCCGCTTTCACCTGTGCATCCGGATCGATATCGGTAACCAGGGTTTTGATGATATCGTATCCATAATCAAGCATGGCATCCTGTAATTCGGCTTTCACCGCAATAGCGATATCGTCCTTCTTTACAAAGACATCGTCCAGTTTCATTTTAGGTACCTCGGCCCTGACCACGTCAAAGACATAGGAGGTAATTTGTTCATGCGGATATTCCAATTTGTAAAATGCCTCATAAACCTTATCCCGAATCACCACATACTGGACAGATACCTTCAGCTTTACAAATACGTCATCCAGGGTTTTGGTCTCCACGATCACATCGAGCTGGGTGATCTTCAGGCTGACCCGCCCTGCGATTCGGTCAACCAGCGGGATCTTCATTTGAAGCCCGGAGTTACGAACGCTTTGAAAACGGCCGAAACGCTCGATAATGGCTGCCGTCTGTTGCTTCACCACAAAGAAGGACATCAGCAAAACGACAAATGCAAAAAATAAAATAGGGATCAGGATAAAGTTGCCCATGGGAATTTAGAATTTAGTTAGTGAATGATAAACTATACGCAAGGAATATGTCGCATTTCCTGCGCATCTGTTACAATATACTCCTAAATTCTGCTATGGCAGCGGACAGAAATAAAAATACTTCAGGTAAGTTCCTGCAAACCTCTTTGGATCCTTGCGATGCTCTCATCCTTCCCTATCAGCGCCATGATATCGAACAGGTGCGGACCCATGAGTCCGCCTACAATAAGGAGTCTCAGGGGCGCCATCACCATCCCAAAGGACAATTCCTTTTCCTGGATCCAATCCTTGATCTTCTGTTCAAGGGTTGATGAGTCATAAGGCTCAACATTTTCCACAACCTCTATAAGGGATTTCATAATCCCGGGCGTATGCTCTTTCCATTGCTTTCTTACAGCCTTCTCATCGTACTCCTGGGGAGGCACAAAGAAATACGAACTCAGGCCCCACAGGTCTTTTACAAAATCGGCCCTTTCCTTGACCAGGGAAACTACTTCGCGTATATACTCCTCATTAATTTCATCTTCCTTGTTCCCGATTTCATCCTGAATGACCGGCCTGTATAGAGAGGCAATTTCGGAATCCGATTTTAACTGCAGGTACTGATGGTTATACCACTTAGTCTTTTCCGGATCGAATCTCGCCCCGGAATTGTGGACCCTTTCCAGAGAAAAGGCACTGATCAATTCCGGCAGGGAGTACATTTCTTTATCATCTCCGGCATTCCAGCCCAGCATGGCCAGAAAATTCACTACAGCCTCCGGGAAATAGCCGGCCTCCCTGTACCCCACTGAATCTCCCCAGGAAAGCGGGAAAACCGGGAATCCCATTTTTTCACCATCCCTTTTGCTCAACTTCCCTTTTCCAGTCGGCTTCATGATCAGGGGAAGGTGCGCAAATACCGGGGGCTTCCACCCAAAGGCCTCGTAGAGCTGAACGTGGAGTGCCAGGGAAGGAAGCCATTCCTCCCCCCTGATGACATGGGTGATCTCCATGAGATGATCATCCACCACATTCGCCAGGTGGTAAGTGGGCATTCCGTCGCTCTTGAACAACACTTTGTCGTCCAGTAAAGACGCATCGATATTGATCCTGCCGCGAATCTCATCTGTTAAATGGACGGTCTGGTCGTGAGGCGTCTTGAAGCGGATCACATGCTCCTCCCCTGCTTCGAGCCTGGTCCGGGTCTCTTCAGGACTCAGGGTCAGTGAGTTCTGCAGTCTTTCCCGGTTGTGCCAGTTATAGATAAATGTCTTCCCCTTTTCTTCCAGTTCTTTCCGTTGCAGATCCAGAGATTCTGCCGTATCGAACGCGTAGTAGGCCATTCCTTTTTCCACCAGATCTTCGGCGTATTGTTTGTAAAGGTGCTTGCGTTCACTTTGTCGGTACGGTCCGAATCCTCCATCTTTTCCGGGCCCTTCATCAAATGGGATTCCACACCAGTTCAATGCCTCGATGATGTATTCCTCTGCACCTTCAACATATCGGTTTTGATCGGTATCCTCAATTCGGAGGATAAACGTCCCTTTTTTCTTTTTAGCGAACAGATAATTGAACAGGGCAGTACGCACCCCTCCTATATGCAAGGGCCCTGTTGGGCTGGGGGCAAACCGCACACGTATTTTCTCACTCATGAAGGAAGTCTTGAAAAGGCAAAGATAGGGGGAAGAGGGGGAATCCCAAAAACAGGATTGAGGTCTCCCTTAGTGAATCAAATCGACCTTCTATGCCTTTCCATAAGAGGGTTTCATGGCCTCGGGGATCCTCGGGTTCATCAACCGGAACCACAGAGGAGGAATAAAGGAAAGGACCATGGAAGTGGGATATCCAAAAGGCATTTGAGGGGAGTCCTCATGGCAGTCGAGCAGCTGGTATTTCTTGGAGGAGATATAGTGGTGATCGCTGTGCCTGGTGAGCTCATAAAGAATGATGCGCCCCAGGACATGGTTGCTGTTCCAGGAATGTATTTCCCTTACCCGTTCGTAACGCCCCGATGCTTTCCGGCTCCTCAACAAACCGTAATGCTCTATGTAGTTCACTGTTTCAAGTAAAAGAAAACCTACCACGGCTGAGGCGAAAGCAAAGAGCAGGCCCGTTGAACCGAAAATGAGATATACGGTCAGGAGGTAGCCCGCCTGGATGAGTTGATACCAAAACATGTCATTTTGAAGAGAAAAGAACCCAAGGTCCTTTTGTCGGAGAAGTTTACTCTGAATTTTCCATGCATTGATGTACTGTCTGCATACAGAGGTGAACCAGAACGAATACACAGATTGGTTGTAGCGAGCCGTGGCCGGATCTTCGGCTGTAGCGGCGTGAACATGGTGCCCGAAATTGTGCTCTATGTAAAAGTGCATGTAGAGGGAAGGAAGCAAGAGTAGCTTCCCGAGAAACCGCTCTCCGGTTTGCTGGCGATGCCCGAGTTCGTGACCCACGTTGATTCCATTGGTGCCCAGAACTATACCCAGCGAAAGGACAAGTCCGGTTAATTCTGAAAGTGAATATCCAAAGGTTGAAACGGCCCATAGAAAATAGATCAACAATCCGTAAACGAGAGGCAGGTTGGCGTAGAGCATCCAGTCAAAGAGTTTATCTGCTGCCTTCTTGCCCTTGGTATGGTGGTCGTCGTTAACGGGATCTACGGGAAGCAGGATCTCCAGGATGGGAATGATGACAAAGGCGTAGACAGGGGTGAGAAAACACCAATAGCCACCAAGGGATATACCGATAACAGCGGAAAGGGGGATGCTGAGGGCCGACAGGTATTTTAAATCCTTCATCTTTAGCTTTTTAACAAATTTTTGACCTTCGATTCTGGCATATCAGGTATCTTGGTATTAAATATAATGGATTTTGGAAAGCTATAACGGCATCCTGGATAAACTGTCAGGATTCATCACCAAATACTACAGGACAAGAATGGTAAAAGGGGCCTTTCTCTTTCTGGCCCTAGGGTTATTATTCTGGCTACTCCTGCTCTCCCTGGAATACTTTTTATGGATGGGAACAACGGGCAGGATGGTTTTGTTTCTGATGGCCATAGGGGGAACCCTTTTTCTTCTCGTAAATTACCTTGGAATCCCTTTGATGTATCTCCTGAGGGTAAGAAAAGGACTTAGCCTTAAGGAAGCTGCGCGAATTATCGGAGATCATTTCCCAGAAGTTGGAGACAGGCTTGTAAATCTGCTCGATCTGGCAACTGACCCTGAGAAAAGTGAATTGCTGTTGGCAAGTATCGACCAGCGCTCTCAGGCATTATCACCAATTCCCTTTCAGCAGGCAATCGATATAAGGAAAAGCCTGACCTATGCGCGTTATGCTCTTATTCCTTTATTGGCCCTTGCCGGAATTTGGATTGCAGGGAAGGTTGGGGAATACAAGGAATCCCTGGACAGGGTTGTTCATTACGATATGGCATATGAAAAACCGGCTCCTTTTCACTTCCTTGTCTTAAACAGCTCCTTAAAGACCATCTCAAAACAAGATTATACCCTTCGTGTGGGCACAGAGGGAGATATAAAACCGGAATATGCCAGTATAGTTGTTGACGGCAAAGAAAGAATGATGCTTGAGGAGGATGGTCAGTTCGTGTACACTTTTACAGCACCAGAAGGCTCTCAGGAATTTTATTTGACAGCCAACGAGGTAAGATCGAGGCATTACACCCTTGAAACAATAGTGCCGCCTGTGATCGAAGAGTTCATAACAGTACTGAATTATCCGGGTTATACCGGTAAACCGAAGGATACCATTCTGGGAACAGGTAATGCGGTAGTTCCCGAAGGCACGGAAGTAAATTGGATCATCAGAGGAGAGAATACAGGAAATGTCAGTCAGGTTACCGAAGATTCCGTACAAAGTTTCATTCGATCCGGAGATATTTTCAAACTCGAGCGAACACTCGATTCAGATTTCTCCTATGAGATAACCACATCAAATGAAGAGCTCAGGGATTATGAACGGTTGGAATACAAGATCAGTGTAATCCGCGACGCACCACCTTCTATTCTCGTTACGGAAGTAAGGGACTCCATACTGAACGCCCTGACGTATGAGGGCCGGGCCGGGGATGATTACGGGTTGGTCAGACTCGATATGGTGTACTATGAAGAGAACAGGGAAGATCTGGCCAAAAAGGTTCAGCTGGACTACCCAGGGGACCGGGAATACTTTTTTGCGTATGATTTTCCCACAGGGTTGGATTTACAGAGCGGGAAGACGTATAACTTCTATTTCCAGGTAACGGACAATGATCAAAGGAGAGGTGGCAAGGTATCAAAAAGCCAGGTCTTCAGCAGTGTCATCCCTGATCCTGCTCAATTGGAGGAACAACGTTTGGAAGAACAAAAGAATACGCTTGAGCAATGGAATAAAAACCTTGAGGAATTCGGGAAACAGGAAGAGGAACTAAAGGAACTAGAACAAAATCAAAAAGAAAAGAACGTACTCGATTACAATGATCAGAAGGCGATAAAGGACTTCCTTAAGGCCCAACAGAAACAAGAGGCTTTAATGGAGAAATTCAGCAGGAAAGTTCAGGAGACATTAGATGACAGCAGGGATGAGACAACTGTTGATAAGCTATTAAAGGAAAGGCTTCAACGGCAGGAATCAGAGGCAAGAAAGAATGAAAAGTTGCTTGAAGAACTACAAAAGCTCGCCGATAAGATAGACAGGGAAGAATTGGCAAAAAGGCTGGAGGAGATTGGCAAAAGGCAGCAGAACAACAAACGAAACCTCAGTCAGTTGCTGGAACTTACAAAGCAATATTATGTGACCGAAAAGGCCAGCAAGCTATCAGAGGATCTCAGGAAGATGTCTGAGAAGCAGGAAGAGTTAGCGGACTCAGAAAAGAAAGGATCCGAAGCAACACAAGAACAGGAAGGGATAAAGGATCAATTTGATCAACTAACTGAGGAGTTAGAGGAACTCCGGAATTCCAATCAGGAGTTGAAGAAACCATTGCCTATCGACACAAGTGAGGATCTCCAGGAGAAGGTTCAGAAGGATATGCAGAATGCTATTGAGCAGCTGAGGGGTTCGGAGGATAGTCAAGAGGGAATTAAGGATTCTCAGGAAGAATCAAAGAAGAGTCAGCGGTCGGCAGCTCAAAAGATGAAAAGAATGTCTGAAGCTTTACAGCAATCAGCCATGAGTGGCGGCGCCGAGGGCATGGCAGAGGATGCGGAAATGTTGAGACAGATTCTTGAAAACCTTATAGTTTTTTCATTAAAACAGGAAGACATACTCGACAAGCTTACACAGGAAGAAGGCGGTCGGAATTATTCGGTGAGCGTTGTCAGAGAAGAACAACAATTAAGGGGTTTATTCGAACATGTAGATGACAGCTTGTTCGCACTTTCCTTGAGGCAGGCTGAGATCTCGGAGTTTGTAAATGAACAGATCACGGAGGTCTACTATAATATTGACAGTTCCCTGGAAAACCTGTCGGAGGGTCAGGCATACAGGGCAGGTGCACATCAGCAAGCTGTATTGACGGCGGCAAACAGTCTAGCGGATTTCCTTGCGGATGTTCTGAGTAATATGCAGCAATCTCTTGCGCAGGGACAGGGTAGTGGGAAACCCCAGGACGGATTTCAATTGCCGGATATTATCAAGGGCCAGGAGGAACTTCAGGGAAGTATGGAACAATTAGGAAAGGATAAAACAGGAGTGAAGGGTGAAGAAGGGAAAGGTCAATCTGATGGGCAACAGGGAGAAAATACAAACGGTAAAGAAGGAAGTAGTGGAGAAGGACAAATAGAAGAACAGGAGTTAGAGGCACTCTATGAGATTTACAAACAGCAGCAGATGATAAGGGAAAAACTGGAGGAGCAATTAGAGGACATGATAAGAAATGAGGATCGGGAGTTGGCGAGGCGTCTGGCAAGACAAATGGAGGATTTTGAGAGGGACCTGATCGAGAATGGTATAACAGAGCGCACCATGGATAAGGTAAATAGAATCAGACAGCAACTTTTAAGGCTGGAAAATGCTGCTATGGAACAGGGAGAAGATGAGGAGAGAGAAAGCGATAAAGCGCTGAACAGGTATGACAGACCGGTGATCAGGAAAAGAGAGGCAATTATGCAGGATAAAGGGATTATAGAATTATTACAGAGACAAGCCTTACCTTTGCAGGAATTTTACAACGAGGCCTTAAAACGATATTTCCGGGAGGATGATTGATTATACCAGTAATAGTGAGTTCGTACTTAAAGACCCTGACAAATATACCGATTGGTTGATTGCTGTAATAAAGGAAGAGGGATTTGAACTGGGTGAAATCAGCTACGTTTTTACAAGTGATGAGGAGTTGCTTGAGATTAATAAGGAGTATCTGGACCATGATTATTATACAGACATCATCACTTTCGATTATACTAGCGCGAAAGTATTAAGCGGAGATATTTTTATATCTACGGACAGAGTTAAGGATAATGCCGGAGAATATAATGTGACTTTTGACGAGGAACTCAGACGGGTGATGATTCATGGTGTTCTTCACCTGATGGGATTCAATGATAAATCTGAAGAGGAGAAGAAGAAAATGACATTTAAGGAAGATAGTAAACTGAAAATGTTCCACGTGGAACAATAGGTTATGTTTGAAAAGGAATATGATGTAATTGTTGTGGGTGGAGGTCACGCTGGTGCAGAGGCAGTGGCTGCTGCTGCCAATATGGGCTCTAAATCCCTATTGATCACTATGAACTTGCAAACTATAGGGCAGATGTCCTGTAATCCTGCTATGGGAGGAATTGCCAAAGGTCAGATCGTTAGGGAGATTGATGCCCTTGGGGGCTATAGCGGTATTGTTTCGGACAGATCTGCCATTCAGTTCAAGATGCTGAATAAGAGTAAGGGACCCGCTATGTGGAGTCCGCGTTCTCAAAATGACAGAATGCGCTTTGCTGAGGAGTGGAGGTTGTTGTTGGAAGGAACACCTAATGTTGACTTTTACCAGGAAATGGTTACCGGTCTTTTAGTTAAGGGAGATGAAGTTGTTGGAGTGCGGACCTCACTTGGTTTGGATATTCGTGCAAAGTCTGTTGTATTGACGAATGGGACCTTTTTGAACGGATTGATTCATATTGGTGAAAAACAATTCGGAGGGGGAAGAGCAGGAGAAAAAGCTGCAACGGGTATCACGGAGCAACTGGTCGACCTTGGTTTTGATAGTGGAAGGATGAAAACGGGCACACCGCCAAGAGTAGACGGGAGATCGCTGGATTATTCTAAAATGATCCCTCAACCCGGAGATCCGGATCCTGAAAAATTCTCTTATCTGGACACTCCTGTATTAAAGCAACAAAGGGACTGCCACATGACCCACACTTCTAAAGTGGTGCATGATATTCTTAGAGAAGGTTTCGATAGATCCCCAATGTTTAACGGACGGATAAAGAGTATCGGACCGAGATATTGCCCATCAATTGAGGATAAAATAAATCGGTTCTCAGAAAAGGATAGCCACCAGATTTTTGTGGAGCCTGAGGGTTGGAATACCGTGGAGGTATATGTGAACGGGTTTTCTACTTCCCTGCCTGAGGACGTTCAATACAAAGCTTTAAAAATAGTAAAGGGATTTGAGAACGTCAAATTTTTTAGGCCTGGATACGCCATTGAATACGACTATTTTCCACCGACACAACTCAGGCATACCCTGGAGACTAAGATTATAAAGAACCTATACTTTGCCGGACAGATCAATGGGACTACAGGTTATGAAGAAGCCGCATCACAGGGTCTTATAGCTGGTATAAACGCACATTTAAAGATTAACGGTCAGGAACCTTTTACCCTGAAGAGGGATGAAGCTTATATTGGTGTACTCATTGATGATCTGATCACAAAAGGCACAGAAGAGCCCTACAGGATGTTTACTTCAAGGGCGGAATACAGGACCTTGTTGCGACAAGACAATGCAGATCTTCGACTTACCCCAAAAGGCTACGCCATCGGGTTGGCCTCAGAAGAGCGAATGAGGAAGATGGAAGAGAAAGAGAGAAAATCAAAGGATTTTGTGAAATTCTTTAAACTAACTAGCTATAACCCGGAGGATATGAACCAGATTCTTGAAGAAGTGGATTCAGCCCCGGTAAAGCAGGCCGATAAAATGTTTAAGGTATTCTCGAGGCCTAAAGTGAGGATGGATCATATGCTGCAGTTAAAGGAAGTTTCTGAATACGTTAAGTCAAACGAGATTAACAGGGAGGTCATGGAGCAGGCTGAGATCCAGGTAAAGTACTCAGGTTATATCGAGAAAGAGAAGAGCAACGCGGATAAACTTCAGCGGCTTGAGAACATCAGGATCCCGGATAATTTTGATTATTCTAAATTAAAATCTCTTTCATACGAAGCCCGCGAAAAGCTGAATAGCATACGTCCGGTCACGATTTCACAGGCATCCAGAATCAGCGGCGTATCCCCAAGCGACATTAGTGTACTGCTGGTATTTTTGGGGCGATAAGGAAAATGTTCCACGTGGAACATTTAATTAAAAATAGCTTTCAACCTCAGAAGGCCTTCTGTTTTAAAAATGAAACACTACCTGACCACGAAGGACTACGCAAATACCGGGGAGACATTTGTCCTTGAGTTGGATGAGCAATTCCAGTTGTTAAGAACCACTCCCTGCCCGGATAAGCTGGACCCCTATTACCAGCATGAATCTTATATCTCTCATACAGATCGGTCGTTTACATTCCTTGAAAAATTATACCAACTGGTTAAGAAATATAGCCTTCGAAAAAAGCTTGACTGGATACAAGAATATGCGGGGTCATCATCTGCGATTTTAGACGTGGGAGCTGGCACTGGGTCTTTTGTTTCTTATATCAGGTCAAAGGACTGGAAGGCCGATGGGGTAGAACCCAATAAGAAAGCCAGAGAAATTGGCGCAAGTAAGGGCGTTAGTTTGTTTGAGAATACAGCTGTTCTGTCTCGAAGGAAATACGATGTCATAACTATGTGGCACGTTATGGAGCACTTTGTGGATCTGAATAAGCAATTAGATCCTCTTCTAGGACTTGTAAAAGAGGAAGGCACTCTCTTCATTGCCCTGCCGAACTTCAAATCGCATGATGCAGAATACTATGCAGAGTATTGGGCGGCCTATGACGTACCCAGGCACCTCTGGCATTTCTCCAGAACAGCGATTGAAAAGATTTTCCAGGAAAGGGGATGGAAGGTTGTGGCAACCAAGCCCATGTTGTTTGATGCCTTTTATATTTCTCTTTTAAGCGAGGAATATAAAGGCAACAGATTTAAATGGCCCTCTGCTTGCTGGAGAGGATTTATGTCTAATTTGTACGCTATGAGAACCGGGGAATATTCTTCATTGGTTTACGTCCTTCAAAAAGGCTAAAAACTTCTTTTAAGCCTTATAGGGAATATTTCATACCGCAAATATAGTCGGGGCACAAACTATTGAGAAAAAGGCTGTAGACCCCATATATGGAGCTTAAAAAGCATAATCTAAATTGATTAAAAGACAAAAAGGTATAGAAATAACCTATTAAACTATGAAGCATGCTTTTTTGTGTATCTGATAAAATTGCCTTGAAACAGAGAATACCCATTTTCCTTTCCTATTTTTGACGAATCAATAAGATCGATATGAAGAAAATTATTTTCACCATAGCCCTCATTGCTGCATGGGGATGTAAGCAGGACAAAATTGCTTATGTGAATAATGTGCGCCTCATGGATGGTTATAAAGAAAAGATCGCGGTTGAGGAACGATATGCTGAACAGCGTAGGGCTTTCGAGATAAAAAGGGACAGCATCTCACAGGCATTCCAGAGCGAAGCACAGGAGATCGAGAACCAGATGAAAAGTATGAGCCAGAACAAGGCTCAGGAAACCTTTAGTAACCTGCAGCAAAAAGGCCAGCGAATGGGACAGATGCTTCAGCAGGAGGAACAACAACTAAACCTGATCGGCCAGGCAGACATGGACAGTGTTGTGCAAAAAGTGAGAAGGGAAATTGAGGCCTACGGAAAGGCCAATGGGTATACTTTCATCCTGGGCGGAGGAGAAGGTGGAAGCGTATTGTACGGGGATGAGGCAAAGGACATCACAGATGAGCTGCTCAAGGTGCTCAACGCTGAAGAATAGTCAAATTAATATTGCAACAGCATCACCAAAATCATTGTGGGTATAAAATAAATCACAATGGTCTTGGCCCCCTCATAATCCTTGGCCACCCTTTGCCCGAGTAACAACATCAGAAGGGACAAAGCAGCCAGAATGGCACCTGCCTGAGCTACTGCGTAATCGCCTGATATCACCAATTGAATGCCTCCCAACAGACTGGCAATGCCTGCTGCCAGTTCCATACAGGTAATTACAAATAACAGCATGGGTACCGTATTCCGAAAAATGCTGTTCGCAAAATGTTGTTTTAACCACGAAAGATTGCCATTCCAGTCGAAAACCTTATCCAGGCCACTCTGAAGAAAAGTGATGACCACGAAAAGCAGGAGGAGCAATTCGGGTATATTGTTCTGAAATCCATCCATAGTTTAATCGTTTAAGAGGTTTGATTTTATGCTGCAGATTTGTGCAGCAGCCTGGTCAGTTTGATGGAGAGGTCGGTAAATATAATTTTTGAATTTCCATTTCTCTCTACGTGGTAGATTGCCTTCTCCAGTTCTTCCATAATTCCCATCACGTTGTTCTCGTGTACGAATTGGGCAAATTTATCAAATTGAAAACCATCCACATGGATCTTCATATAGGCCAGGGATTGTGCGTTGTAATTGACCAGCATGGCCTGCCTGAAAACGGCCATACAGTATTTCAGGAAGTTCTTCTGGGTTTCTCTGCCTGTCCTGGCCACTTCCTCACT
This sequence comes from Muriicola marianensis, assembly GCF_014638095.1. Lineage (GTDB taxonomy): Bacteria > Bacteroidota > Bacteroidia > Flavobacteriales > Flavobacteriaceae > Muriicola > Muriicola marianensis. The sequence goes on along the minus strand of NZ_BMFH01000001.1, from coordinate 1,770,931 downwards.
CCAAAGGATGAGTTCGTGTATCGCTCCTTTTTTTCCTTTGGCCTGGAAGGCACTTCTTACCCATTGTACGAACCATCTCTCAAAGATCAACTCCTCAGAATCCTTGTTCATCAGTTCCAGGGCCTTATTGAAATTTCCATTCGATTCATGAGCCAGATGGCTGGCTTCATCTCGTGCCACCCCTCTGTCGACCAAAGCCTGGGCGATGGCTTCCTCAGGGAGAGGTGGAAAATGCAGAAGCTGGCAGCGCGATCTTATGGTCTGCAGGATCTGTTCCTCATCCTCGGCGATGAGCAAAAAAATAGTTTTCTGTGGGGGCTCCTCAATGAGTTTTAACAGCTTATTGGAAGCCGCCGTATTCATTCGCTCGGCCATCCAGATGATCATGACCTTATAGCCCCCTTCATAGGATTTGAGGGATAATTTCTTGACGATATCCATGGCCTCGTCTACCCCGATCTGGCCCTGCTTCTTTTCAATCCCCAGATACCGGTACCAGTCGAACAAACTCCCATAAGGATCCTCCTTAAGAAACTGTCTCCATTCTGTCAGAAAATGATCGCTTACCGCATGACTTTTTACCGATTCGGTTGTAGCCACCGGGAACGCAAAATGCAGGTCGGGATGCGTCAATGCCTTGCATTTGAGATTACAGGCTTCATCTCCTCCCTGGTTCTCACCTCCGTTGTTCTTACAGAGGATGTACTGGGCATAGGCCAGGGCCGCCGGGAGAGTCCCCGAGCCTTCCGGACCCACAAAAAGCTGCGCATGGGGGATTCGTCCCGAATCTGCACTGTGAGTCAGGTGTTTTTTAATGTGATGCAACCCTAAAATATCCCGAAATAGCATGGGATCAAAGATAACTAAATAGAAGGCTTCCCCCTCCTATAAACACAATACTTGCTTTCCCCTAGTCCTTTTATTCTTTACATTTGTCGTTCTCTAATCCTACATCGCATGAAAACAATAGATGATTTTAATTTTTCCGGAAAAAAAGCGCTGATCCGTGTCGATTTCAATGTTCCTCTGAATCCTGAATTCGAGGTTACGGACACGAACAGGATTGAGGCCGCCAAACCTACCATCCTTAAAGTTCTGGAAGACGGCGGCAGCGCCGTACTGATGAGCCATTTGGGCAGACCGAATGGGAAGGTGGTGGCAGACATGTCATTAAAACACATATGTAATGCCGTTAGTGATATCATCGGGGTGCAGGTAAAATTCGCTGAGGATTGTGTAGGAGAAAAGGCCGTAAAGGCTGTGGAAGAACTGGAAGACGGGGAAGTTTTACTGCTCGAGAACCTGAGGTTCCACGCCGAAGAGGAACAGGGAGATGCCCAATTCGCAGAGTCACTATCTCACCTGGGAGACATTTATGTGAATGATGCCTTTGGCACGGCACACAGGGCGCATGCTTCCACGACCATCGTCGCGCAGTATTTTCCGGGCAAAAAGTGCTTTGGATATCTCATGGCCAGGGAGATTGAATCAATTGACAAGGTAATGAGGACCGGAGAGAAGCCCGTTACTGCCATCCTGGGCGGAGCCAAGGTGTCCTCTAAGATCACCATCATTGAAAATATCCTCGATAAGGTCGATCACCTTATCATCGGAGGCGGCATGACCTATACGTTTATCAAGGCACAGGGAGGCAGGGTCGGATCCTCCATCTGCGAGGACGATAAAATGTCACTCGCATTGGATATCCTCGAAAAGGCCAAAGCGAAAGGAGTTGCAGTACACCTCCCGGTAGATGTTCTTGCCGCAGATAATTTTCAGGACGATGCCAACACAAAGATTGTTCCCGTAAACGAGATCCCGGACGGTTGGCAGGGACTCGACGCCGGACCTAAAACACTGCAGGATTTCGAAAAGGTCATCCTCGCATCAAAGACCATACTCTGGAATGGCCCTGTAGGGGTATTCGAAATGCCTAATTTCGCCAAAGGGACCATTGCCGTAGGCCATATGATCGAAGACGCCACTGATAAAGGCGCTTTTTCCCTCGTTGGGGGAGGGGATTCTGTAGCTGCCGTAAAGCAATTTGGCTTCGAAGAAAAGGTCAGCTATGTCTCCACAGGTGGCGGGGCCATGCTGGAAAGCCTGGAAGGAAGGGTATTACCCGGAATTGCGGCAATAATGAAAGGCTAGGTTCCGTTTTTTAATCAGGAGGAGAGGAGAATTCAGGGGAGATCCAAATCTATTTTATTCTTTGAGAAAAAAATTGCATTTTAGTCAATCCTCCGCTCAAGTATTAATTATGTACTCTGTTAAATATCAGTTGCTTATCTACATCCTTCTTGGGGGCTTCTCTGGGCTATTGGCACAGGCTCCTGTGACACCTGAAATGGGCAAGGCTGCTGAGATCAGGAAAAAAGGAGATTCCCTGTTCACCGGAGCTGATAGCAAAAGCGCCTTATGGATAATAAAGGCTGATGATAATATTCTGTTACAGGACCATCCTGTTGCAGCAAAGTACGACAGCCTCTGGCTTTCTGAACTTTATCAGAATGCAGAACTCTCCGGCCAGTTCTTTGAGGAAGTGGAGTTTCTGGAGGAGGTCATGAAGGATACGGTCGGACTAGAATCGGTCGAGTTAGACACTGAATTGCTTAAGGAACGACTAAAGGCATTAGATCAAAAGTCCCCTTTCAACATTACCTATAACCCCTCCCTGGAATCTGTGATCAAATCGTTTCTGATCCGAAAAAGGAATCTGATGGAACGCATGCTCACCGCCAGCCAGTTCTACTTTCCTCTTTTTGAACAAGAATTGGATAATCACAATATCCCTCTGGAGATCAAGTATCTGGCCATTGTTGAATCGGCCTTGAATCCGAGGGCCAAATCGCGGGTAGGGGCTACCGGCCTCTGGCAATTTATGTATGGAACCGGGAAGATGTATGACCTCGATGTGAGCAGTTATGTTGATGAACGCAGCGACCCGGTGAAGTCGACCCGTGCCGCATGCCAGTACCTGTCAAAATTATACGACATTTTTGGCGACTGGGACCTGGCGCTTGCGGCTTATAATTCCGGTCCCGGGAATGTAAATAAAGCTATCCGGAGATCCGGAGGTTATTCCAATTACTGGAATATCAGGCCCTATCTTCCCCGGGAAACCGCCGGCTACCTGCCAGCCTTCCTGGCGACCATGTACCTTTTTGAATACGCAGAGGAACACGGCCTCAAACCAGTGCATGTACCCCGACCTTATTTTGAAACGGATACCGTACGCGTAAAGAAACTCATCACCTTTGACCAGATCTCCAAACTGGTTGATGTCAGTGTGGAAGAACTCACCGTTTTAAACCCTTCCTACAAATTGAACATTATTCCCTATATCCCCGAGAAGGAATATACACTTCGTTTGCCCAACAGGGAGATCGGGAAATTCGTGGCTAATGAAGATTCCATTTATGCATATGTGGAGGAGCAACTGAAAGCCCGCGAGACTCCATTGCCTCAGTTAGTGAAGGCTGAAGAAAGAATCAGGTACAGGGTGAGGAGTGGGGACTATCTCGGTAAGATCGCAGAGCAATACGGGGTTAGGGTGAGTCAGATCAAGGAGTGGAACGGACTGCGCAGCAATACGTTGAGGATAGGGCAACGCCTTACGATCTACCCGAGAAAACCTTATGTATCTGCAACAGTACAGCAAAATCCCACTAAACCTTTGAGTAACAGTGAGGTAAGGTATCACACTGTTAAGGAAGGAGATTCCTTATGGACCATTTCTCAAAAATATCCCGGAATTACCATCGAGAATTTACGAGAATGGAATGGTATTCGCGGTAATAAATTGTTGCCGGGCACAAAACTTAAATTGTGTGCCTGTTCGTCGTGAATTCCTGAACACCAGAACACTATAAAATGAGACACGTTTACTTTCTTTTGCTTTCCTTTCTCCTGATAGCCTGCAATGACGGGCCAAAAAAGACCTACAAACCTGAATCCATAGGGGCCATTAACAGTCTGGGGGTGGTCATTGAGAATGACCTTTGGGAAGGCCCAGTCGGCGACAAGATACGGGAACACTTTGCCGCACCCGTGATCGGCCTTACCTGGGATGAACCTCTTTTCAGCCTGGAGCAAATGCCTCAAAAGGTATTTACCACAACTACCCGGTATCGCCGGGCTGTATTGTTTGTAGACATCGATACGGTTAATGTGGCCCATATAAAATCAGATCTTTACGCTGCCCCTCAGAAGATTGGGGTTATCAAGGGAAGCACGGAAGATGAGATCATTGAGAATCTGGATGCGTACTCGGATCAGATCATTGCCGCCATCAAGGAAATGGAGTTGGAAGAGACGCAAAAGCGGTTCTTGCGCTCGCTCAACAAGGACAGGCTGCTGGAGGAAAAGTTTGGGGTGACCTTTCGGCTTCCATCGATCTACAAGTTGGGAAAACAGGAAGACAATTTTGTCTGGATAGACAGGGAAATACAAAAAGGGAGCATGAACATTATTGCGTATCAGATCCCATTCGACCGTCTGAATAACGATTCAACCCTGGTCACGGATTTCATTAGGATGAGGGACTCGATCGGGGAGAAATATATCCCCGGACCGGACATGAGGGACAAAAAAACCTACATGACCACGGAGGATGCTTTTGCCCCTCATTTCTTCCAAACAGAGATCGATGGGCATCCCGCACTTGAAGTGCGCAGCATTTGGGATATGGAGAACTATCCTATGGCCGGACCTTTTATGACCTTTGTGATCGACGACGAGATAAATAACAGAAAACTGGTCGTGGAGGGCTTTACCTTTGCTCCCGCAACCAATAAGAGAGACTATATGTTCGAACTGGAGGCCATCCTTCGAACTATTAAATTCAAGTAATAATAAATGGATAAAAAAAAACGCTTCCGATTCGGAAGCGTTTTTTTATTTGATCAATCGAAAGCGAAGCCTGTAGACAGCCTGAATATAAAGGCGTACATCGTGATGACCCACAGTGCAAAACAGAACCAGGAGAAAGCCTTGAAATACTTTTTCAGGAAAATATTTCTCCAGTTCCTGAATGCTTCGATGTAAATTTCTTTTACGAGTAGAATTTTATCCATATCCCTTTCATTTGTGTTTATCCAACGACAAAGATTAGGTTCTCACCCGAAAGCAGTATACTTTATAGATGAATAGCTGATAAATCAGATTAGAATTACCCCCTCTTAATTCTACTTCTGTGAAAGGTTGCTTTATGACGATGAAGTGCAGCAAAAAAAAGACACGGTACAATTGCACCGTGTCTTTATGAAAAAAATGGGGTTGGTTAATCGAATGCAAACCCTGTTGCCACTCTGAATATAAAAGCGTACAGCACGATCAGGAGACAAGCAAGGCAAAACCAGGTAAAGACCTTAAAGAAGTTCCTTACAAAATATGAACCCAGATTTTTAAAGGCCTCCAGGTAAATTTCCTTTATGAGTAAAATATAATTCATATGGTGAGATTTAGGTTAATGGTTTTAGGGTTATAACTGTTTTTTACCCTGGAACGTATAGGGCGGGAGCCGATTTGTTGTATAGCTGTGAAAAGATGTTGGGAACTCTGAAATCCGCAAGGATTCTATGGAAAACGACATTACTTTTTGGTTTGATTCCCAATAAAAAACCACCTGCAATTATGCAGATGGTTTATGTAATAAGTTGGCAGAAACGGCTGCTACATGTTCACAATAATAAATTCTGATCTCCTGTTGAGTTGATGCTGATCACTGGTGCATCGGATACTGCCGTCACAACCGTTCAGGAGTCTTTCTTCCCCATACCCTATGGCGCTCTCAATTCTTTTCGGATCAATTCCCTTAGAAATGATATAGGCCCTGGTAGATTTAGCCCTTCTGTCTGAGAGGTATTTGTTATAGACGGCGCTACCCCGACTGTCTGTATGCGACTCGATCTTGATGACCATTGACGGGTTCTCTTTCATGACGGCTACCAGTTTATCCAGCTCTTCGGCAGCGTCATTTCTGATATTGGATTTGTCGAAATCGAAAAAGATCATATTCAATTTGATCTTCTTGATCCCCTCCTCGAGAACGATAAGATCTTCCAGTTTCTCGAGTTTAACTTCAACGTTGATGACCTCATTGTCTTTGGTTGGGGCATTCGTAACCACTTCAGAATAGCCCTCTTTCGTAGTCCGAACGGTATATTTGGTATTGCTGTCAAGATCCTCAAAGACAAAGCTACCGTCCTCATCGGATACAATTTCCTTGAGTTTGATATTGTTTTCGTCAAGGAGAGTAACAAGGGCCTCAGGCATCACCTCCCCTGTAACCAGATCGGTGATCACCCCTTCTATAGCGTTGAGGTTCAGTTCTTCGGGCATGAGCTTGGAGAAGGAATAAATATCGTCATCTCCTTTGCCACCCCGTCTGTTGGAAGCAAAAAAGCCCTTCTGGGTCTCTTCCTGTACGATGTAAGAGAAGTCGTCACGCTTACTGTTGATCGGTTTGCCCATATTTTTCACCTGCTCGAACCCTTCTTCTTCCGTATATGCCACTTCATAAACATCCAGGCCCCCCAGACCGATATGGCCATTGGAGGAGAAATACAACTTTTTATCCGTGACAAAAGGGAACATCTCCTTGCGTTCCGTATTGATCTCCGGCCCCAGGTTCCTGGGTTCTGAAAAGCCGCCGTCCTCGTACACATCTACGACGAATATGTCGGTCTCGCCAAGGCTTCCGGGCCTGTCCGAAACAAAATAGAGTTTTTTACCGTCAGGACTTAGCGCGGGATGTCCCGTTGAGAAGTCATCACTGTTAAAAGGCAGCTCCGTAGCATCTGTCCAGGCACCATCAACCTTTCGTGATCTGTAGATTTTAAGATTATTGACGCCGTTCTTATCGCGTTTTAATTTCTTTCCGTAATTGTTCCGCGTAAAGTACATGGTAGAGTTGTCCGGTGAAAAGGTTACGGAAGCCTCGTGATATTTGGTATTGATCTTCTTAGAGAATTTAATGGCATCTTTTACCTCCTGCGACTCCTGGTTTACCTTGGCCACATAAAGGTCGAGATACGGCTGATTATTCCATTTATACCTCCTGGTAGTAAAAAATGAAGAATCCATGGCTGAGGCGAAAACCAGCTGATCCCCGTTGTAAAACATGGGAGAAAAGTCGGAATACTCTGAGTTGGTAGCAATATTCCGAAGAGTATATTCTTGTTCTGTGTTCAGGATATTGTCCAGGGCTTTTTCTTTTGGAGTAGTGCGCGGATCGTCTATGGCGTAACGCATCCCCTCTTTCTTAACCCTCCTGTCATAGATACGCATCAGCCTTTTGGCCCTTGCATACTTACCTGTCCCTTTGAGGCTGTGTGCGTATTTAAAGATATTCTCGGAACTGATATCATTTGAATATCGCGTATAAAGGATATCGTACCAATAAAATGCACGCTCCATATTACTATTAAAGTAATGGGAATCTCCTGCTTTTTGAAGGATCTCGTACGAGTAGTTGTCCTGGTTGTCATTGAGGTATTGCTCGTATAGGTCAGCTGCTTCTGCATACCACATCTTGGCGAAGTAGGCATCTGCCTTTTGCAGCAGTTTCGCCGGAGGGTCTTTGCTAGATTTTACAGATTTCCTTTCACTCTTATATTGCTTAGATTTCTGGACCTCCAGGTTGACAGACCTGATCCTTTCCATCTGATGAGCAATTGCGTTGACTTTTGCATCCGCCACATGCATGATCCAAGTCTTGCCTTGATAGCGACCTCCATACTGATTATTGGTTTCCGTCAACAGGGCATTCCCATCCTCCTTGAAAGACAGGTATACATAGGACAGCCCGGTCTCCGGGTGAACAACAGATTCTGAGTGGAGGCCTTTTTTGATCAGGTTCTTTTTGAATCGAGATACATTGTTCTGATCGCCGAAAACGCCTGCAATAGCGTAGTAACCGTTGTTTAGTCCGGTAAAACCATCAACTGTTCTGGTGGCAACACCCGATTTTTTCGCACTGGCTTTAAAAGCCTCATGCGACCTCTTATTGGAATTTATTTCTACTTCGGAATAGTTAACCTCAGCCTTCCCGGGCTTTTCTCCTGCATCTAAGTGCAGGATCCACATTTTCTTGTCATATGCGGTATTTAAGTAGGAGTCAATAGCCTTATCCCCTGAGGTGTGTCTTTGCAAATACACGTAGTTAAGTCCGTTTTCCGGACTTTTAAAAACTTTTGCGCTGAATTTTTGTGTCCTCAGGGTTTGGGCAAATGCACGGGCATTATCCGCAACACCGAAGACTCCGGCCACGAGATAGAAACCGGAAGAATATTGGTTTGAAACCCGTATCGTTTTTGTCGCTATGCGATGTTCTTTGGCTTTTTTCCTGAAAACCTCGTAGGTCGATATACCTTCCGCCTTGCCATCTGCACTGGTGAATGCGGAAGACACGCAAAAGATACCCGAAAGGAATATTACCAATAAAGCCTGGCGTGATCTGAGTTTCATGTGTTTGATGTCCCCTTTGACTTCCTCGATCCTAAAAAAGAGTTATTCGGTTTAAAGCATTTATTTGTTAAGGGTTTGTAAGCCCTGAACTATAACGCCGAAAATAGAGGTTCTCACGCGGAGGATTTATTTTTTGTTGTGAAAGGGTTGTTTTTTGTCGTGTATCCCTGTTCTCTGTGTCTGAAGGTGAAACGTTTGGTCGATAAAGGCAGATAAACAGGGATATGAGGAAGAAGGCAAACGAGTTGATTGCCCGTCGATTCCTAGAAGAAATCAGGTCACTATGCAGGGGCGAAGGAAGGGTGAGGCAAGCCGACTTGCCAAAACAAAAAAAGGCACCCAGTGGATGCCTTGTAGTCTATGAATAGGGAGATCAATCTTTTTTCTCTCCTAATTTGTCGTCTTCTTTGGAGGCATCTTTGAATTCCTTGATGCCGCTACCCAATCCCCTCATGAGTTCGGGAATCTTTTTTCCGCCGAATAAAAGAAGTACCAGGACTACGATTACGGCGATTTGCCAGGGGCCAATGGCCAGAAAAGGTGCTGTTAAGATCATTGTTTGAATTTAAAGAGTAAACAAAGGTAGTAAAAAAGTCGATAGACCAGCTGAATTTAATGCGTTAAGATAACAGACCACTTAGCAGTAAATACTAACTTTTTCAATCACTCATTGTTCTCTTGGCAAATAGCTAAAAGCTTCAAAATTATGTTTGTAGTGGACGGATATTCAATTCGAAATGTATCTTTGTGATTCATGGAAAAAAAAGGCAGAAAGAGGAAAGAAATCAAGCGCAAGCTGCTGCATAAGTACCGACTGGTGATCCTGAATGAGAGCACTTTCGAGGAAAAGATATCATTCAAGCTAAGTCGGCTCAACGTTTTTATTACCGGCACCCTATTTATCATCGTCCTGATTGCCCTCACGACCCTACTGATTGCCTTTACGCCCTTGCGGGAATACATCCCGGGATATTCGTCGACCCGACTCAAACAGCAGGCTACGGAATTGACCTACAGGACCGATTCCCTGGTCAACGTTTTAGAATATACCAATAGGTATTTACAAAATATCCGAATGGTTCTCAGGGGGGATGTGGAGAACAATGAGATCAACAGAGATTCTCTCTTCGAACAGTTCAAGATCGACCCATCCACGGTAGACCTCACTCCTATAAGAGAGGATTCTGTCTTAAGAGCACAGGTAGCCCTGGAGGATAAGTACAATCTTTTTCAGAGGAATGTAAATGGGGGCAGTCCCGTTTTATTCTCCCCGGTTACCGGGGTGGTTTCCCTTGATTATGACCCAAAAAAGAAACATTTTGCTGTGGATATCGTGGCAGAGAAGGATGCTCCGGTAAAAGCGGTTGCAAACGGAACGGTCATTTTTTCTGAGTGGACCGTAGAAACCGGCTATGTAATCATTATGGAACACGAAGAAGGCCTGATCTCGGTCTACAAGCACAACGGGTCCCTTAGCAAGGCCCAGGGAGACATCGTCAAAGCCGGAGAGGTCATAGCTTCCGTTGGGAATACGGGAGAACTCACCACCGGACCACATTTGCATTTTGAACTGTGGAATAATGGCAGTCCGGTAAATCCATCGGATTATATCGATTTCAATTAAACCTTATGTCTTTAAAAGCGTTCGCCGCCCGGATCTTTGCCAAAATAATTTATGAAAGGACCCAGAAATGGGTGAAGGATCCTTTGAAGACACAGGAAAAGGTCTTCAAAATGCTTCTCAGCAGGGCGAGAGACACTGCATTTGGAAAGGATCACAGATTTGATACAATACATTCCTATGAGGATTTCGCCAGGCGAGTTCCGTTAAGGGATTATGAGGCCCTGAGAGCATATATTGAAAGGGTCGTTAAAGGGGAAAGTGACGTACTCTGGCCCGGCAAACCCGATTATTTTGCCAAGACAAGCGGGACTACTTCCGGTGCCAAGTTTATCCCCATTACCGGCGAATCCATCAAATACCAGGTGCAGGCATCCCGGGATGCAATGCTGCACTACATCCATGAAACAGGAAAGTCTTCATTTGTGGATGGCAAAATGATCTTTTTACAGGGAAGCCCGGAACTATCGGAGAAAAACGGAATCAAATTCGGCCGGCTATCCGGTATTTCTGCCCATTATGTCCCAAATTATTTACAGAAAAACCGTCTCCCCAGCTGGGAAACCAACTGCATAGAAGATTGGGAGACCAAGGTAGACAGGATCGTTGAGGAGACCAGGGAAGAGGATATGACGGTGATCGCGGGTATACCCTCCTGGGTTCAGATGTATTTCGAAAGACTGAAAGTGGCTACCGGCAAAAAAGTGGGCGATCTGTTCAGAAACTTTGAGCTCTTTATTTACGGTGGGGTCAACTATGAGCCTTACCGAAGCACCTTTGAGGAACTCATAGGGAGAAAGGTGGCAAGTATCGAACTGTTTCCAGCCAGTGAAGGGTTCTTCGCCTATCAGGACAGGCAGGATAAAAAGGGCATGTTGCTGTTGCTCAATTCAGGGATCTTCTATGAGTTTATCAGGGCAGGTGAATATGGGTCTGAAAACCCTGAAAGACTCACCATCAAAGATGTGGAGGTTGGGGTGAACTATGCGATGATTATTTCGACCAACGCCGGACTGTGGGGGTACGACCTTGGAGATACCGTTCAGTTTATTTCATTGAACCCATACAGGATCGTTGTTTCGGGGAGGATCAAGCATTTTATTTCAGCCTTTGGAGAGCATGTTATTGCCAAGGAGGTCGAGCAGGCAATGCAGGAAGCGATACAAAAGACTGGAGCCCAGGTACAGGAATTCACCGTGGCTCCACAGATCACCCCAGAAAAGAAGGAACTACCTTATCACGAATGGTTTATTGAGTTTGTTAAGGAACCCGATGACATGGATGATTTCGCTATGTGCCTTGACAAGGCCCTGCAGGAGCAGAACAGCTATTACTTCGACCTGATAGAGGGGAAGGTACTGCAACCCTTGAAAATAACCCCGGTCAGGAAGTCGGGTTTCCAGGAATACATGAAATCCCTCGGCAAGTTAGGCGGGCAGAACAAGGTGCAACGCTTGTCTAATGACAGGAAAGTGGCAGAGGGACTTGAAAAACTCAGGATATCCTGATCCGCCTGAGGCAAAAAGAAAAGGCTGGCTTCAATATATAATGTATTTTTGCGCTGAGTATGAGCAAGATCAAGAATACGACACGCGCACAGGAGTCTACCAACGCCATTGAGCGTTTGTACATCACCATGCGCCACCTCTTTAACAGGGGATTTTATAAGCCCATGGGGGTATCCGGTGAGACACTCCGAAATGCACTCCTTTTGCTTCGACCTGAAATTTACGGGTCTGTGGCGGAGGAGAAATCTGAACTAAACGGACTGATCTATGTGCTGGAGCGCTTACCGGAAGGCATAGAGCAATGCCGTTTTATCAACCTCACTTCGGATGAGGGGTATTCAAAGTCCCATTTTCACCCTATCATCCCCCCAAAGAGACGCCGGAATTGCTATAGGATAGATCAGGAGCAGATGAACATCGAGATCACCCGCGGCCGATCTGATATCTATGATATCCTGACCCACCTGACATTTCTCTTTATAGAATCCGGAAAAATCTGCAACAAGGTTCTGATAGAAGATACTCAGAAGACCATCAGGGACTGGCAAAAACTTGAGGAAGCAGTTCAGAAGAACAAGTTGAGTCAGGCCGAAAAAGAAGTGGCCTTAATCCACACGGCCAATATTCTGGGCAGGTCATTTGTAGAGACCATGGACGTATATCAAAAGCTGGGAACTAAAAAGGACCCGGAAAGGTTCCTCAGGATCATCTACTGGCTGGGGAAACTTGCCCTTGAAGAAGAAATGGGAGGGGAAAAAAGGATTATCACTTTTAGCACATTGCTGAGGGAACGGCTGGGGCACCATATTCACGGCGAGCAATGGGCAAATCAGATCAAGGAAGTCCTGAACAAACACGGATTACTGCACAGGCCTATGCACATCATCAGCGCAAACATGCACAGCGTGGTGAACTCATTATATGCGAAAAAGGCTTTGCGAAAGGAGTTTCCGGGGGAGGGTAAACTGGAGATGTTTCAGCAGCTAAGCCTCGAGAAGAACGGAGTCCTGAGAGATAAAGTGCTCACTTCGGCACGAAAGAATGGGATGATCGAGATCAAGGACAAATCAGGGACCAGCATAGACGTTCAGATCTTCGATATGGCGAAACTTGGCAAGGATGCCTGTTGCTATGAATTGAAGGAAGGGATACCTGATGAGGAAAAACCTGTTATCTTCGTAATGGATTACGCCTTTGGGGAACAGGCATTTGAAACGATCGATGAATTGCTGAAACCCTACAAACGAAAAAGGCAGAAACCGGTATATATGGATGTGGCCTCTATTTCTATAATGGGTAAGGCCGGGATTCTTGAAGGAGGTAAGGGGGATCTTATGATCCCAACGGCACACATTTTTGAAGGCACGGCAGACAACTATCCCTTTGACAATGCATTCAGCGCGGATGATTTCAGGGGTAACGGCCTCAAAGTACTGGAAGGAACCATGGTTACCGTTTTGGGTACGTCCCTGCAGAACAAGGACATCCTGAAATTTTTCCACGAATCCACCTGGGGAGCGATAGGTCTGGAAATGGAGGGGGTTCACTATCAAAAGGCGATCCAATCCGCCTCCAAGATCAGGAAGAGCATTCGGGATGATATCACCGTAAGGTACGCCTATTATGCTTCTGACAACCCTCTGGAAACTGGCAGCACCCTGGCTTCAGGAGGTTTAGGCACTACAGGAGTAAAACCGACGTATTTGATCACGGATAAGATTCTAAGACAAATATTTAACAGTTAGTACAATGAGTACAAAACCAAATACCCCTTCCGGGCCTTCAGATGAAGTCGACCTGGGTCTTTTGTTCAATGCAGTGCAAAGATTTTTTTCTTTCCTCTTTGACGGGATCCTTTCTGTTTACCTCTATCTGAAAAAAAATATCTTTTGGCTCGGTGGTGCGGTGATTCTCGGACTGGTTACCGGATTTGTTCTCAAGCAGATTTCGCCTCAGATAGAAAAGTTAGATGTCACCGTTACACCGAATGTTGCCAGTCCCACCTACCTCTATGATATTGTAAATGAGATTAAATCGGACTTGCAGGCGAGGGATACCACGTTTTTCAGGTCCATCGGATTTGAAATAGGGGAAGAGGATTTTTTTGACCTGGAAATTATTCCGTTGAGGACCATTGACGCAAATTCCAAAGAAGAAGAGTTAAAATTTCTCGAACTTCTGAAGGAATTCAATAATTCCCCATCGGCCGAAGAAATCATTCGAAATGAATTATTGGAAAAAACTACGAAGGACCATAAGATCACTTTCTATTTTACAGAAACAGAAAAAGGAGAATTATTCGCCAAGAAAATATTGGAATACATCAATTCGAATGATTACTATTCAGAATTGGTAAAAATCTTCAATGAAAATGCTGAGGAACGGATTGCCCTGAATGATTCGCTGGTTACCCAGATCGATCGTTTGATCAAAAATTACTCAGAGACCCTTTTAAAAGAACAGGCCGCCAGTGATGGCCGTTTGGTTTTAGAGAATCAGGAAAGTCTGGACGTCCCCTCTCTGTTCAATTTAAAGAACAATTTACTTCGGGACACTGAAACCAAGAAAATTGAACTCGTCAAAAGAAAAGATGCCGTAACCGTCATAAGTTTTGGCCAGGCTTATAAACCTCAAAAACCTCTTTTGCTCAAAAAGATTGTGTTTTACCCCCTGATCTTCGTTTCTATATTCTTATTGTTTTCTCTCATAGTATATCTAAACGGCAAGGCCGGGGAGAAGGATTTAAAAAAGTAGCATGTCCCCCTCCAAAAAAAGCATCCTGATCACCGGAGGCGCAGGATTTATCGGGAGTAGTTTTATCCCATATATCCTTCGGACGCACCAGGATTATCACGTCATCAACCTGGATAAACTCACCTATGCTGCTGATTTAGCCCGGCTTCGGGATATAGAACACTTGGACAGGTATACGTTCGTAAAAGGTGATATATGCGACAGGAAAAAGGTCGATCAGATTTTTTCTGAGTTCCAGATTGATTCAGTCATACATTTTGCAGCAGAGTCGCACGTAGACAATTCCATTCTTTCCCCGGACCACTTTATCAAAACCAATATTGAAGGGACTTTTGTATTATTGGAATCGGCCCGAAAATTCTGGAATCCCGGATTCCTGAAATCAAAAAATACCCGGTTCTACCATATTTCAACGGATGAGGTTTTCGGAAGTCTTGGCCCTGAAGGGCACTTTACTGAAAACAGCCCTTACGCCCCCAACAGCCCTTACAGTGCTTCCAAGGCATCATCAGATCTTCTCGTGAGAAGTTACCACAAAACCTATGGTATGAACACCCTGATCAGCAATTGCTCCAATAATTTTGGCCCCCGTCAGCACCATGAGAAACTGATCCCTACGATCATACGCAAAGCCATTGCGGAGGAACCCATACCTATTTATGGGGACGGGAGCAATATCCGGGATTGGATCTATGTATCGGATCATTGCAGAGCTATTGATCTCGTATTTCACAAGGGCCAGTCCGGCGATACCTTTGTCATAGGCGGCAATAATGAACAATCCAACCTGCAAGTGGCCAAGAAGGTGTGTACCCTGTTAGATGACTTACAACCCAGGACAAGCGGGAGCTATAAAGAGCTGATTACATTTGTAAAAGACCGTCCAGGGCACGATTTCCGCTATGCACTGGACGATGCAAAGGTCCGGAAACAATTGGGATGGAAGCCGCTGGAGGATTTCGAGAGTGGCTTGAGGAAGACCATATCGGGTTATTTGAAAAAAATCCAAAAGGTATAATATGAAAGGAATCGTTTTGGCTGCGGGCTCAGGGACCAGGCTTTACCCGATTACGAGGGTCACGAGTAAACAGCTCATGCCTGTTTATGACAAACCGATGATATATTATCCCTTGGCAACCCTTATGCAGGCCGGTATCAGGGAAATACTAATCATTACAAATCCACAAGATGCGCATTTGTTTAAAGAACTACTGGGGGATGGCTCTCAATTGGGATGTCAGTTTTCTTATGAGGTGCAGGAGGCTCCCAATGGTATTGCTGAAGCATTTCTGATTGGAGCCGGATTTATCGGAAAGGACAAAGTAGCCCTGATTTTAGGAGATAATATATTCTACGGAGCAGGGTTGGAGGATTTACTTCAAAAGAATACGGATCCTGACGGGGGTATTATTTATGGATATCACGTTCAGGACCCTCAACGTTATGGCGTTGTTGATTTTAATGAAGAAGGGAATGCAGTATCAATAGATGAAAAGCCTGCTAATCCCCGATCAAATTACGCTATCCCTGGAATTTATTTTTACGATAACGAAGTTGTGAAGATCGCCCGTACTATAACACCGAGTAAACGTGGTGAACTGGAAATTACAGATATCAACAGGGCATATCTGCAAAAAGGTAAATTGAAAGTCAGTATTCTGGACCGGGGAACAGCATGGCTCGATACCGGAACCTTCTCTTCCCTGATGCAGGCTGCACAATTCGTGGCAGTTATTGAAGAAAGACAGGGGTTAAAGATCGGGTCTATAGAAGAGGTAGCCTATAAAATGGGATATATCACAAAAAATGAATTGAAAGACCTGGCTACACCTCTACTTCGAAGCGGATATGGAGAGTATTTGTTAAATCTTAAATAGATCCGACTTGAAAATCACGCCAACGAATATAGAAGACTGTTTTCTAATGGAACCGCCTACCTTTCGGGACCGGAGAGGATTATTTTTCGAATCCTACAACCATAAAACCCTGGAGGCAGTTTTAGGAAGATCTGTTGGTTTTGTACAGGACAATCATTCAGTTTCCCATGAAGGTGTCTTGCGCGGACTCCATTTTCAGACCGGCAAACATGCTCAGGCGAAGCTTGTGAGAGTGGTGAGGGGGGAAGTGCTTGATGTGGTCGTCGATCTGCGGAGGGACAGCAACACCTACAGGAACGTTTTCAGGACCATCCTTTCTGAATCCAACAGAAAAATGCTTTTTATTCCCAAAGGAATGGCACACGGCTTCCTTTCCTTGAAGGACGACTCTGTCTTTTTATACAAATGCGATGAATATTACAACAAGGATGCCGAATCTGGCATTATCTATAATGATCCCGATTTAAAAATCGATTGGGGCTTTCCTGAAAATAAGATCATTCTTTCTGATAAGGACATGAAACTTCCCAAATTAAAGGATCTGTCCATATGAAACGGGTAATAGTTACCGGGGCCCAGGGTCAACTGGGGGTATCGATCCAAAAAATGGCGAATGAATTTCCAGAACTGGAACTGACCTTTGCTTCAAAATCAGAGGTCGACCTTACAAAACCCGAGTCAATTTCTGAAGTATTTTCCAAGACTACATTTGATTATTGTATTAACTGTGCTGCGTATACCCAGGTGGAGAATGCAGAAAGATTTCCGGAAAAGGCCTTCGCTGTCAATGCAGAAGGGGTCAAAAATCTCGCTGATCAATGCCGTAAGAACCGGGTGAGATTCATCCATATCTCTACCGATTATGTCTTCGACGGGGAGAAGAAAACGGGATACTATCCAGGGGATCAAACGAACCCCATTAACGAATATGGGAAATCAAAATTAAAAGGAGAGGAATATATTAAGCAGCTCCTTGACGAATTTCTGATCATCCGCACGTCCTGGCTTTATTCTGAGTCGGGCACAAATTTTTATACGAATATTCTACAGAAGGCAAGACAGGGAGAAACATTAAGAGTTACGGACTCTCAGGTGGGATGTCCAACAAACGCAAAAAATCTGGCGAGGTTGATCCTTACTCTGATCAAGACAGGTAACTGGACTCCCGGAATCATTCATTTTACAGATAAGGATCCTATGACCTGGTACGACTTTGCAGTAGGGATTCTGAAATCCAATAACCTGGAAGATTCGGTTGAGATTGTCAGGGATAGGAATTATCGTAGTTTTGCACGAAGACCGTCGTATAGTATTTTATTAGAGGAAAAGCCCGGGAAGGAATGAGAAAAAAAACCCTGATCGTATTCGGCACCCGCCCCGAAGCAATTAAAATGGCTCCCCTCGTCAAAGAATTCCAGAAGTACCCTGAAAAATTTGACACAAGAGTATGCGTTACGGCACAACACAGGCAAATGCTGGACCAGGTGCTCGACTTCTTTGAGATTGAGCCACAATACGATCTGGATCTTATGCGTCCCAACCAGAATTTGTATACCCTTACGGCCGATATCATCATACATCTGAAGGAAGTTCTGGAGGACTTCAGTCCCGATTATGTTTTTGTGCACGGGGATACTTCGACGACCATGGCGGCATCATTAGCTACATTTTACCAAGGAGCAAAATTGTGTCATGTGGAGGCCGGTCTCCGGACTTTCAATAAGCATTCTCCTTTTCCTGAAGAAATGAATAGAAGGATCGCAGGTGTGATCAGTGATTATCATTTTCCGCCTACCCGAAAAGCAGAACTCAACTTGTTGGAGGAAAAGATAGAACCAAAGAATATCCTGGTGACAGGGAATACCGTCATAGATGCGTTGAATTACAGTTCTGGTAAAGTTGCAAGACCTGATTTTCAGGATAAGGAAATCGATAATCTCAAGAACCTTGTCAAAAATGGGAGAAAAATTATTCTGGTCACCGGCCACAGAAGAGAGAATCACGGCCGGGGATTTGAGGAAATCTGTCTTGCCTTGAAGCAAATAGCAAAAGAACATCCCCAGGCAGACCTCGTATATCCTGTTCACCTGAATCCGAATGTCAGGCGGCCTGTATATGAAATGCTCGATAACATACCAAACGTCAAACTAATTGATCCCCTTTCATACCCGGCGTTTGTTTGGTTGATGGCTCAATCTTATATGATCATAACAGACAGTGGGGGCGTACAGGAAGAAGCCCCTAGCCTGGGCAAACCCGTGCTGGTCATGCGGGAAACCACAGAAAGGCCTGAAGCAGTGGAAGCGGGTACTGTAATTTTGGTCGGGACCGACCGATCAAAGATTTTTTTGGAAACTGACAGGTTGCTGAAAAATCAGGTTCACTACGACGAAATGAGTGCCAAGCACAATCCATACGGAGACGGAACGGCCTGCAAAAAAATAGTTGAATTCATAGATAACCTAGAGTAATATGGAGAAACGAGATGTTGTTATGATGGGACTCGGGTACATCGGACTTCCCACTGCGGCCCTGATAGCTAAAAGTGGCAGTAGGGTACACGGGGTTGATGTGAATCCGGAAGTAGTGGAGACCATCAATCAGGGTAAAATACATATCGTAGAACCTTCATTAGACCAGGAGGTTTCCAGTGCCGTGAGGAAAGGCTTGCTGAAGGCAGATGTGAAGCCGGTTTCTGCCGATGCATACCTCATTGTAGTACCAACACCTTTCAAGGGGAAAAATGAACCGGACATTTCCTTTGTCGAAGCAGCGACTCAGGCCATTATTCCACTCCTCAAGAAAGGAGATCTCTACATCATTGAATCCACCTCTCCTATAGGCACTACGGACAAAATGAGAGACCTGATCTACGACCATCGTCCGGAGCTAAGGGACCAACTCTTTATCGCCTATTGTCCGGAAAGGGTACTACCGGGAAATGTTATGTATGAATTGGTCCACAATGACCGGGTTATCGGCGGGATCGATGAAAGATCTACAAAAAAGGCTTCTGAATTTTACAGCAAATACGTCAAGGGTGCTTTGCACCAAACCAATGCCAGAACAGCAGAAATGTGTAAATTGGTAGAGAACTCCTCCCGGGATGTTCAGATCGCATTTGCCAATGAGCTCTCCCTGATCTGTGATAAAGCCAATGTGGATGTATGGGAATTAATTGCTCTTGCCAATAAACACCCCAGGGTTAATATTTTGAGCCCGGGATGTGGCGTGGGTGGGCATTGTATTGCGGTTGACCCCTATTTTATTGTTTCAGATTATCCCCTGGAATCCAAGATCATCGGAGCTGCCAGGGAGATCAACAACTACAAATCCTTTTGGTGCGCAGAAAAGATTCAATCGGCAAAGCTTCAGTTCCAACTGGATACGGGCAGGAAACCAAAAGTGGCTATTATGGGTCTTGCCTTTAAGCCTGATATAGACGATCTAAGGGAGTCTCCCGCCAAGTATATAGCACAAAAGGTGTTACAAAATTCCAATAATGAAGAAATCTATATCGTAGAGCCCAACATAGAATCTCATCACGTCTTTAAGCTTACCGATATGAAAGAAGCTATTGAAAAGGCTGATATTGTGGTATACCTCGTGAAACACAAAGAATTTGTAGAAAAACCCAGTCCAGAGGACAAGGTCATTCTTGATTTTGCAGGTGTTACAACCGCATTCAAATAATACGATCACCCAAAAAGAGTAAACATGAAAGTTGCATTAATTACAGGGGTAACAGGGCAGGACGGAGCTTACCTGAGTGAGTTCCTCCTCAAGAAGGGTTATGAAGTTCACGGTATCAAAAGAAGGTCTTCGATCTTTAACACAGAACGTATAGATCATATTTATGAGGATCCCCATGTTGAAGATCAACATTTCTTCCTCCATTACGGAGACATGACAGATAGCACGAATCTCATCAGGCTGATCCAACAGATTCAACCAGATGAGATATACAACCTCGCGGCTATGAGTCACGTTCACGTGTCATTTGAAACACCAGAGTACACAGCTAATACTGATGCACTGGGAACACTGAGGATCCTAGATGCGGTCAGGCTATTGGGGATGGAGCGAAAGACGCGAATATACCAGGCTTCAACCTCTGAACTCTATGGCAAGGTGCAGGAAGTCCCTCAGACAGAAAAAACGCCTTTCTACCCCAGGAGCCCATATGCAGTGGCAAAAATGTATGCGTACTGGATCACGGTAAATTACAGGGAAGCATACGGCATGTTTGCCTGTAATGGTATTTTGTTTAATCATGAATCCCCCATACGGGGTGAGACATTTGTGACCCGAAAAATCACACGTGCAGTTTCGAGGATCGTTCTCGGTCTCCAGGATAAATTTTATCTCGGAAATCTGGATGCAAAAAGAGACTGGGGCCATGCTAAGGACTACATCCGTATGATGTGGATGATTTTACAGGCCGATGAAGCCGAAGATTGGGTCATCGCCACAGGAAAGACCACCAAGGTCAGGGACTTTGTCAGAATGAGTTTTGCCGAAGCAGGGGTGGAGATCGAATTTGAAGGGGAAGGCGTGGACGAGAAAGCGTTTGTAAAATCCTGCAAGAATGAAAAGTACCAGCTCCCGGCAGGCAAAGAAGTACTCAGTATAGATCCTCGTTATTTCAGACCTACCGAGGTGGATATTCTGGTCGGTGACGCCACCAAAGCCAGAGAAAAGCTGGGGTGGGTACCTAAATACGATCTCCAGGCCCTTATCAAGGATATGATGGAAAGTGATCTGAAACTGATGCAGAAGGAACAATATCTGCGTGATGGGGGATACAGGATAAAAAATTATTTCGAATAAGCCGAGAGCCCAATGCCTTATAAAATCCTATTGACGGGAGGTACAGGGATGGTGGGAAGGAATATCCTTGAGCATCCTGAAGCCACAGACCATGACGTTCTGCATCCGACAAGTTCTGAACTCAACTTATTAGACAGGCGTGAGGTAAAAGCGTATCTGTCTGCCCATAAACCTGATCTAATTATTCATGCAGCCGGCCTGGTGGGAGGAATACAGGCCAACATGGCAAATCCCGTTGGTTTTCTGATGGACAATCTGGACATGGGAAGGAATCTCATAGGCGAGACCCTGGCTGCAAAGGTTCCCAGGCTTCTGAATATTGCGAGTTCGTGTATGTATCCCAGAGGGGCGAAGAACCCACTTGAAGAGTCGATGGTCCTCAAAGGAGAGCTGGAACCGACCAATGAAGGATATGCCCTCGCAAAAATTGTCGCAACACGTCTCTGCCAATATATTAGTGATACAAATCCTGAATTGTCCTACAAAACACTAATCCCATGCAATCTGTATGGACGGTTTGATAAATTTGATCCTAGAAATTCGCATATGCTGCCCGCCGTTATCCGAAAGATCGATCTGGCGGTAAAGGAAGGGATCAATGAAGTGGACATCTGGGGGGATGGCCTCAGTAGAAGGGAATTCATGTACTCCGGAGATCTGGCAGATTTTGTCTTCTATGCTATTGAAAGGTTTGAAGAATTACCTCAGGATCTTAACGTAGGTCTTGGGTATGACTACACGATCAATGAGTATTATCACACTATTGCTGATATCCTGGGATATAGGGGAACATTCAAACACGATTTAACCAAACCTGTCGGGATGAAAAGAAAACTGATGGACAATACAAAACTAAAAGCCTTGGGCTGGGAGCCGAAAACCTCTCTGGAAGAAGGCATAAGAAGAACATTCGAATATTATAAATCCATAGGGAATGAACACATATAAACTGGCATCTTCTACCTGGGATGACGCAGAGCTTAAGGCTATCCAATCAGTCATAGATAAGGACATGTATACCATGTCTGACTATGTATTTGAATTCGAATCTAAATTTGCCGAATATACAGGATCGAGGTATTGCGTGATGGTCAATTCCGGGTCTTCTGCTAACCTGTTAGCCATAGCCTCTTTGTTCTATACAAAAAATCCCAGGCTCAATAGGGGAGATGAGGTGATAGTCCCCGCCGTATCCTGGTCCACTACCTACTATCCCTTATACCAATACGGTTTAAAGCTAAAGTTTGTGGACGTTGACCTCGGAACCCTGAATTACGATCTGAAAGCCCTGGAGGAAGCTGTAAGCAAGTCCACAAAAATGATCCTGGCTGTAAATCTTCTTGGAAATCCCAACGATTTCCAAAAGATTCAGGAGATCATAGGAAACAGGGATATTATGCTCTTTGAAGACAATTGTGAATCCATGGGGGCCAGATTTCAAGGAAAGCAAGCGGGTACTTTCGGAATCATGGGGAGTTTTTCCACCTTTTTCTCCCACCATATGTCCACCATGGAAGGCGGACTGATCGTCACCGATGACAAGGAATTATACCATATACTCCTATCGATTAGGTCTCATGGCTGGACCAGGCATCTGCCCGAAGATAATCTGGTGGCCAAAAAGAGCCCTGATTGGTTTACAGAATCATTTCGGTTTGTCCTCCCCGGATACAATCTGAGACCGCTGGAAATGAGTGGGGCAATCGGGATTGAACAATTGAAAAAGCTCCCCGCCTTCATAGATCAGCGAAGAAAAAATGCGGCGCATTTTGTCGAGAAATTTAAGGGGCACCCCGATTTTTTAATCCAGCTGGAGATTGAACAAAGCAGCTGGTTCGGGTTTAGTCTGATCATCAAACCGGATTCCCCTCGCAAGAGGTCCGAAGTCATTAAGGAGTTGGATAGCAACGGGATCGAATCCAGGCCGATTGTAACCGGTGACTTTACCAAGAACGAGGTCCTGCGCTACTTTGATTATGAGGTTCACGGCGCGCTTCCCAATGCAAAATACCTGGATAAAAACGGATTTTTCGTAGGGAATCATCAAATCCCACTCTTTAAGGAAATAGACCATCTCTATGAAGTACTTCGAGGATAGAAAATCCCGACTTCATGTCCGTAGCCTGAATTTCCTCAAGCAACTTAAACGGTCTTTCCTGTATAAGGTTCTCTCTGTAGGCCTGTCATTTATCCTGGTTCGCTTCCTCTTGAAATATCTGGATGTCGAGGATTATGGGTTATGGGCTGTGGTACTCTCCTTTCTGCACTGGATCGTATTTTTTGACCTGGGGATTGCCAACGGGGTAAAGAATAAATTATCTGAGGCGCTGAGCATGGGAGATGAAAGGCTGGCCAGAAAATACTTAAGTACTGGATATTTCGCCCTTTTGGGTTTTTCAGTCGTGATCTATTTGCTCGTCTATGTATGCTCCGATCTCATACCCTGGGAGAGCGTTCTGAATTCTGATAAATACGGCAGGGATTATCTCGAAACATTGGTTTTAATTGTACTTTTTTTTACCCTTGCCAACTTTGTGCTTTCATTGATCAACACAGTTTTTCACGCAGTTCAAAAAGCGTCATTAGCGGTGTTGAATCAATTTAGCTTCCAGGTAATGGCACTTCTTGTTGTAGTCCTTTTAATCACTTTTACGAATTCGGACCTGCATCTGCTCGCCCTGGGTTACGGCATGAGTATGGTGTTGGCGAATCTCGGATTGAGCCTGTGGTTCTATTGGAAAAACAACTTCTTGCGCCCTTCTTTTAAACTATATGACAAAGAACTTTTACGCCCTATCCTTTCGCTGGGATTGAGGTTCTTTTTCCTTCAGACCACCATGATGGTCATTTTGATGACAGACAGATTTATCCTCTTACAACTCACAAGTCCTGAAGAAGTCACCAGGTACGACGTGATATATCGCTTCTTCAACCTTCTCCTCGTTTTGCACACTCTGATCAATGCTCCCCTATGGGCCATTTATACCGAGGCGTATGAAAAAAAGGATTTTGTCTGGATTGAGAAGACGATGCGGAACCTAACGGGTCTTTCCGGAGTGTACATCTTGGTGTTGGGGGCCATGGTCCTTTCCGGAGATATTGCTATTCGTATCTGGTTGGGTAAAGGAGATCTGGGATTGACGACAGGGAATTACCTGTTTATGGCCTTGTTGATTTGGTTCAGTATAGTCCATTCGATTCTGGCGTATTTTACCAATGGGATTTCAAAAACCAATCTTCAACTGGCTACCTCCCTCATCGGAGCAATTATCAATATTCCACTCTCGATCTTATTTGTAAATACATTTTCTATGGGACTGAACGGGGTCATCCTGGCCACGATTATTAGCCTATCTTTGTTTTGCTTTACGGGGCCTTTTCAGGTAATTCAGGTGATTAGGTCGATGAAGGTCCAATCGAAATCAACATCCTAACCAATGGAGTATCGCATCAGTATACTTATCCCGGTATTTAATGAGTTAAAATACACTCAGATGTGCCTGGAGAACCTTCATCGTGCAATGGCTTATTTTCAGAGCCGGACAGAAGAAGCCTGGCCGCTGGAAATTATTGTAATTGACGACGGGTCCACAGATGGTACCTCCACATGGATTCAACAGCATTATCCGGATGTGATCCTTCTTTATGGGGACGGGAATTTATTCTGGTCGGCCGGGATCAACAAGGGCATCGAATACGCCATTAATCAATCCCCGAAACCTACCCATATCCTCTTCTGGAACAAGGATCTTTATGTAGAGGAGGATTACTTCATTATACTTCAAAGATTAATTCGTAATAATGGTCAGGAGACGATCATTGCTTCCAAGATGTTCAGGAAAAGTACGCCTGACATCCTTTTTTCTTTTGGAGGATTGTACCGGCCCTGGACCGATACCAAAATAAATATTGGAACCGGAAAAAAAGACGGGCCCGCCTATAGTGAGAAAAGGGAAATTGATTGGTGCGGCGGAATGGCGGTGAGTATTCCCACGAAAGTATTTGAATCAATAGGCCTTTGCGATTCAGAGAACTTTCCTCAATATGACGGAGACACTGATTTATTTCTAAGAGCAGGGAAGGCCGGATTTAAAATGGAAGTAAACCCCGAATTAAAGGCGTGGAATGTACATGAGAATACCGGGAGAAAAGAACAATTTACCTTTAAAAATCTCAAATGGTATCTGAATAACATCAGGTCTTACAAAAACTTCAGGATCGGATATTTGTTCATGAGGAAGCATTCGATAGGGCCCGTTGCATTCTTAATGTTTTTTGGTCGTCAGTTGGTTTTCGTCATCAAGTACATATTTAAGATCGTTTTAGATGTCAGAAAATGAAAGGACAAAGTCTGTACATCCATATACAGTTTCTACTAGTTGCTTTGGCCATAGCTATATTCACCCTGGGATATACCTATTTCACACTATTCACAGGCCTTTTTATCCTGGCTACGAGTTATCCGGCATTTCGCCTGCCTAAGAACACCTTTATTTTTTACCTAATTATTGCCCTGGCGGGGGCTAGTATTGCCGGGGTCATGATCGGCATTGATGCATTTCCCGATGCCGAGACAAAAAATGTCTTGCTGAGGATCAGGTATTTTCTCATACGAATCTTATTTGCCATGTCGGTTTGCATTTTTCTCATGAGGTTCTCCTTGGAGAAAATACTTTATCTGGCGTATCTCATCATGCTCATTCATCTAATTGCAGGCCTATACCAATTGGTTTTTTTAGATGCCAAAAGAATTTACATGCTCACCTCAGAACCCAGTGCAGCGGCGATGTACTATGTGTTCCTGGCCCCTTTGATGATAGGCTATTACAATATAAACAAAGGTGCCAGGTTCTGGATCATTTTATTTCTGATCACTGGATTGCTCACTCAGTCCAAAGCCCTCTTTCTCGTAGTACCCGTTCTTATATTTTACTTCGTGATAAGGTCAGAAAACAAGAAGATAAAAACGGCCTTTTGGATTATAGTTATAGCGGGGGTATTGGCTGCACCATTCATTATAGGCCTGCATGAGGTAGAAAGACTAATCTATTTCATTGAGATCCTAAAGGAACAGGGTATCGAAGGACTTACCGAACAGAATCGAATCTGGAGCACCTTCACCCTGAGGTTCAGTTCAGTGCTCACGGCCTTACAATTGATGATCGAATTTCCATGGGGTATTGGTTTCGGTGGATTTCACTCCATGTACATTGATAAAATGCTATCCGATTCAATTCAAAGCACCCTAACGGGAGTTGAAATCAGGGGAATTCTCAATGGGGAACTCTATGCAACCCCCAAATCTATTTTTCTGGAATATGCCGTAAGTTGCGGGATATTTTTCTGGGTCCCGATACTTATGGTTTCCAGGAAGGCACTGTCCGGAAATGTC
Source organism: Muriicola marianensis (assembly GCF_014638095.1). Lineage (GTDB taxonomy): Bacteria > Bacteroidota > Bacteroidia > Flavobacteriales > Flavobacteriaceae > Muriicola > Muriicola marianensis. Next base: position 1,744,480 of record NZ_BMFH01000001.1, on the reverse strand, counting down.
CCCGTAACCATAAAGGCATCATTTATTGGCCTTATACTGATATCTTTGATCGTAGAGTTATCGCCCTTTTTGACCTTTTTGGGATTCATAATGATTTTGTTACACAAGCTCTCAAATGAGAACAATCGGTTACTGGTATGAAACAAATCTCAGAATTTATTAAAAGTGTACGGCTTTTCCTGGTCAATAAACTGGTATTAAAACTGCCATTTCCACATTTGAGAAACTGGATTCTCAAGCTGTATTTGATCAAGGGAAAGCAATCGAATATTATGAGCGGGGTCACGGTGCTGAACAAGTCTTTTAAACGGGGTAAAATTACAATCGGAGACAACTGCATCATCAACTCGGGCTGCATCCTTGATGGCAGGGGAGGTTTCTTGAAAATTGGCAATAATGTGGATATCGCCAAGGGAGTATGGATTTTTACCATCGGTCACGATCCGCATTCCGACATGCATGACACCATTTCCAAAGATGTCATCATACATGACCACGTCTGGCTCGCTTCCCGAGCAATAATTTTACCCGGCGTAGTCATAGGCAAGGGAAGCGTAGTGGCTGCAGGATCTGTAGTAACAAAGGATGTTCCTCCTTCATCCATCGTGGCGGGAAATCCTGCCAGGGTAATCGGGAAAAGAAAGTCGGCCCTTAGGTATCGAAACAATTTTTTCCCATATCTGGATATGATCTGATAGGATCTTTAGAACCTCAAGGATTGGAAAACAAAGTAAGGGTATTTAGTTACGAAGACGTAGTACAAAGGCAGCAACCCCTTTTGATGCTGGCTCCTGGTATTTATGAAAAGCAGGGGGGTATGTTCAGTTATACCAAACTCTGGCTAAGTGAGATCCGAAAATATGTTCGATCATCTTCCTTGCTGATGGATAAGCGATTCAAGGAAGACCTTTCAGATAATCGGATATTGTATAAATCCATTAGTTCTGAAGTGAAATGGAAGGGCCTGTTAATTTCATCAGTCTCTGTTTTTCTTCCGGTGTTTCTGGTTAAATGGATGTTTGCCGATTACAGGGAGGTTGTTCAAAAATTCAGTCAAATCCATATTCTGACCAGTTTTATTTTTGCTTACCCACTGATAAGAAGCCTTTTGGCATTCAACGATAAGATTACACTTGTCTACACCTTACATGATCCTGTACCTCATGAGGAGAAAAGAGGAGGGATCGCAAAAAGAATTAAGAAAAGATATTTAGAAAAGATCTACCGTTTGTCCCGGAGAAACCCAAATTTTTTCCTGCATCTGCACAGCGAAGCTCTTTTGTCTGATTGCAGGGATATTGCGGGGAAGGTGATCATTCATCCTCACCCATTACCTGAAAGGCTGGTAACTGCCCGTAAAGATAACTTCCATGGTGTAGTATTCGGGTTTTTGGGAAGGATGGAATCTTACAAAGGATTGGATATTTTATTGAGTGCTTTTGAAAAGATAGCTGAAAACAGCGATATCTTGGTTCCTATCAAGATCAGGTTGGCAGGCAGCGGTGATTTAAGTGTTGAGGCCTGGGAGAAATTGCCTTTCGAGGTGGAGATCCATAATCGAAGGGTCAGTGAACTGGAATTTCACACCTTCATGGCCGGACTGGATTGCCTCTTACTGCCTTACCGGAAAGCGACCCAATCCGGGGTAGGCTACCTGGCTTTGAGCTATGAAATTCCGATAATAGCGACAGATACAGGAGGGCTGCCCGATATCGTTCAACAAAGCAGGGATACGAGGAGTGCACTCATCCCCCCAAATGACAGTGAAGCACTGAAAGAGGCCATTTTAAAGTTCATTCAAAAAGACATTAAAAGAGGATGATGGAAGGGACAAAAAATTTCATTGTAAGAGGGCGGTCAGACCTGATTTATCAGGTCGCCTTGTTTCTTTTTCTTTTTACGTTGCCCTTGGAGAACAGATATAGCAACCTGGGATTAATGGTACTAAGCGCTGCCTGGCTTATCAATGGGGATAAGAAATCCATTTGGAAAGTATTCCGCAAGTACGCTTATATCCTGATCATCCTGAATTTATTGTGGTTCCTTTTAGGGCTGTTATTTTCATACCAGGAATTTTTCTCTCTCTATCTGGAAAAGATCGGAAAATTCGTTTTATTGGTCCTTTTGCCTATTCTGATTATTCCGGCCAGGAATCTGAACAGGAAGCAGCTGTCTTTTTCTTTGTCCGGTTTCGTAATTTCCACCTTCCTGATTCTTCTCATAAGCTATTCATATGCAGCGGGCCACTATAGCAGCGGAGCTGAAAACCCATTTAATTACTCCATATTTATCTCGGGTTCAGGAAATTATCACCCTGCTTATATTTCCATGTTCGTAGTGTGTTCCTTCTTTCTCTGTTTGGAAGGTCTGAAGATTTATAGGAAGCGGTTAGTCAGGAGTATGATTTACCTGTTCCTGTTTATATTTTTTGCTTCCGTATTTGTCATCAAAGCGAGAACAGCCATCCTGGCATTTGGACTGCTAGTGCCCATCTATTTTATACTCGGTTTCAGGAGGGGTAGTACTCTGAAAACATCTTTATTATTTACAGTTGCGATTTTAATCCTTGCGGGCACCATCCTATGGATATCAGACAGTACACCGGTCGCTTTAATAAGAGAGCGGGTGATCAATGGATTCTCTAACAGTATGTCCATCAGAATGGATACCTGGTCCTGCGCCCTGGAAGTTTTTCGGTCCAATTCCTGGATCTTCGGCGTTGGTAGTGGTAATGAACTCCTGGCCCTTAGGGAATGCTATTACCATAACTTTCTGACCAGGCAATTCTTTGATAACTTCAATGCCCACAATGATTTCCTCCTTATTCTCGTAAGAAATGGCATCGTTGGATTATTGCTTTGGTTTGGCTTTCTCGGAAGCCTGATCATCAGGAACTATGAAGTAAGAAATTATATAGGGGTGATTTTTGTTCTCTTATTCTGCATTTGCGGACTCACGGAAGGATTGTTAAGCAGGATTTGGGGAATTTTGTTTATAGGAACAGGCATCGGCTTTTGCCTTTTGTCTTATTTCGATGATGCGAAATTTATCGGAGGAAAACTAAGGGTGACTAATGGCTGAAAAGATAGATATTCTCGTATTCGCAAAGCGATATAATAATAAAGATCCTGAGAGGATCGGAGGGGCTATCAGGCTTTCGGAAGAATTTATCAGTGATCTTAAAACGCTGGGGGAATCGTTTTCCGTAATCGATATCAACCCGGCCAACCACGGCGGATTTATTTTGAGTTACATCAAAGTAATAGCGAGAGCTGTGAGCCGAATGAAGAATCACCGATGTGTATTATTCATCGGAAGTGACCGGGTGGTAGCTTATCTGGCCCCTGCTATTCTGATGATCGCCCGTATTTACGGGAAAAGAATGAGCATGAAAAAGCTCGGCGGCGGCTTTGATCAATTTTATAAAAAGAGTAATAAAATCGTACAATGGAAATTGAGGTGGTTATTGAGGAATCTCTCAGTATCATTCTATGAAACCAAGCACCTCGTACAATTTTTTGAAAAGTTCGGAAGGGCTGAATGGTTTCCCAATGCCCGGAATTTTGAAGACCGCTCACCGGTCGATGTGAACTATTCCGGAAAATATGCCTTTATCAGTCAGGTAAAAAACTCCAAGGGAGTCATAGAGATACTGGAAGCAGCACAGGAAATCAGACCGGATTATACCCTTCACATTTATGGACCCATTGTCGATCTTGAATTGCCCGATCACCTGCACCAGACCTTTGAAGAGGTATATCAGCGCCCTCTTAAGCCGGAAGAAGTGATGGGTGTAATTGAACAGTACGATGTGATCATGCTTCCCACCTATTATCCCGGAGAGGGATATCCGGGAATCCTGATTGAATCTTACGCGATGGGGAAACCTGTGATCAGTACTGAATGGAATGCCATTCCGGAGATCATTGAACATAAAAAAACAGGTCTGCTAATCCCCCCAAGGGACGTAAACGCACTGATTGAGGCCATCAGGTGGTTTAACCACGAAAATTATACGGAATTGAGCAAGGAAGCGCTGAATTATTCAAGACAATTCAATAGCCTCTATCAGTCTGGCAGCAAACTTAATCTGATCAAAGGAAATGAGTGAGATTTACATCGTAGGAGTCGGAAGATCTGGAACCAGCTTGCTGCAATCCATGCTCCATGCCCATTCCGAACTGACTTCTGCTCCTGAATCGCATTTTTTCAGAAGCTATTTATCGAAGGAAGGTAAAACTGCAATGTTCGAGAAAAAAGGTTCAAAGGAGTTCACGAAGATTCTGAGAAATGACAGGCACTTTCAGAGGCTGGAACTGAACCCCGGATCATTTAAAGCCCTGGAAGGAGCTACTTTTAACATGGCCGATGTGTACACTGAGATCAATGAACAGCTGAAAAACAGGAACAGGAAAAGCCGGTTGGTCGACAAAGACCCCAGGAACCTGGAGAATATTTCTTCTATCCACAGTCATTTTCCACAAGCACAAATTATCCATATCATCCGGGACCCCCGGGACGTAGTATACTCTAAGTTAAAGGCGAATTGGTCTTCAAAAAGGCCCTATTGGCTGCATGCGATGATTGGTGAAGCTCAGATGAAACATGGCCTGAAGTCGGCCGATCGCTTAAAATCTGTTTCCTACTACCGACTCAGATACGAGGATTTACTCGAAGATCCTGAGGAAACGCTGAAAGGGTTGTGCGATTTCCTCGGTATTGCCTTTGAGGAGGGGATGCTCCGTTTCAATGATGCAGCTAAGGACCTGGTAACGAAGGAGGAGATGCAGTGGAAAAAAGAGACCCTGAAACCACTAATGAAAGGCAATAGATTTAAATGGAAGGAATTTTATACTCCATTTCAACTGGCCGTGATCGAAGCAATAGCCAAACCTACGATGTTGAAATTCGGATATGAGAAAATGTCCCAACCAAGATCTCTGAAGCTGTGGCATAAAATGGGATTACCCATGGCCACCATGGGGGTAAGGGCTTTCTCCATGTTGTACACGCGTATAAAGTAACACGATTGAAAGATAGTTCATCATATGGATTTTATGTGCCTGTTCTCAAGAGGATAAGGGGTAAACAACCTCTGTGGTACTCATCTTCGGGGGAGGAATATTTTGCCAAAGGATCAAAAATTATGGTCGAATCGGGATCGGGCAAGGAGGTATATAGAACTCCCCGATCTTTGATGGAAATGCTTTTTGGGTGGAATTCATTAGCCAGGAGAGTATTGCGTCTTGAGATCAATAGTATAATTCCACATCGCGAAATTCTGATTGCGGTCAAAAAAGGAGCTATCATCACCAAAAGGCCGGAGGATAGGAAATTCGTAAGGACTTTTAAAATTGAAAGAGGAAGCCGGCCCTTGAACCTGTGTAGCTTTGAGCATATGGTGTATTGGGGAGAATATTTTTCCAATCCATCCAGATCGGAAGTACATATATTCGGCTCTCATAACGGAATTGAATGGGAGGTATCTTATACCTTCCCCGCCGGCAGCATCAGGCATGTTCACGGAATCTACAAAGATCCATTTCGCAACGGGGTCTGGGTATTGACAGGCGATTCCGATGAGGAATCCGGGTTGTGGTTCACCAATGATCACTTTAAGACCCTGAAATGTGTCATTTCGGGAAGTCAGAAATGCAGGGCAGTGTCTATTATCCCCCTGCAAGATCGGATCATTGTACCCATGGATAGTCCGAAGGAAATAAATTTTATTCAGTCCTTCAGTCCGGAACAAAATAGTTTCAGGGCTTTAAGGCGTATTTCAGGAAGCGCTTTCTACAGCTATCATTCACCATCCGTCTCACTCATTTCTACGGTTGTGGAACCCAGCGAGATCAATCGGTCCAAGGCGGTTGAAATTTGGGCGTCCCGGGAGTGCGAAAACTGGATCCAGATTGCCAGGCTGAAAATGGATCTTTGGGCTTCCATCTCCCTGAAAATATTCAGATACCCTGAAATAAAGTTTCCGGTAACAGAAGATTCAGATCCTGAAGGAATTACCATGTTTTGCACAGGTACGAGACAATTTGGCAATAGCCAGGTGGTCATAGACAGGGGTTCTCTTGTAGCATATCTGGATTCGTATATGGGAGAGGAGGCTGACGTTGAAGAAAAGGTGAAGCAATGAAGACCACTTATAATATTATGTTACGAAATAGGCTACTTTACTATTGGTTTCTGTTCCTATTCCTCTCCTCCTGCAGGGAAGGATACACCCCCCCATGGGGCGACCAGATCGCAGGAAATACATATTGCCAGAACCTTTTGCATTATACAGAAGACTTTCATGATGAATATTGGTTTAAAGACGAGGCAGATGTTCAAAATAATGTGGCCACTGATCCCAATAAACATCGCACTGCAGATCTTTTGGATATTTCTGAGGATCCAAAAGAATCCAGGGTGTATCAAAAGGTTGATTCCGTACCGTCCGGCACGTTTGTCTTTTCAGTTCATTTGCGATCAACGCCTGGTACGAAGGGCAGCTTTGCTATAGGAGTTGAGTTCAGGGGGCAAAAGAGGATCTGGAATAAAGAGGTGGTCGAATTATCAGATGATGCCTGGACCCGGGCTTCTGTAAAGATCGAGGTTCCCGCAGAGGGAGAGATTGTGGTATTCCCCGCCTATGCGCTGATCAAAGGCTCTTCTCTCAACAAGGTGTACGCATGGGGGGCACAGTTGGAAAGGATCACTTCTTCGGATGAGAATGCAGGTGCCTATTGTGGAAATGAGGTCCTGTTGGGCTCAACTTCCTCAGAATATACCTTTATCCGGTAAAACTGGAGAATATCTATTTATACAATCCGTCATGGGTGTGATTCCGAAAATAAAGAGGTTTTTAAATACGGTAAAATACCTGAAACCCGTTCAGATACGATACCAGTTGTATTACAGATTTATTGCACCTTACCTCCCCGCCGGAATATACGCTAAGAGGGAGTATACATCTTCTATTTCTCCCATCAGATGGGAAGGGGGGCTTGCCTATAAAGATTCTTTTCTCGGGAAGGACAGGTTCATTTTTTTGAACACGCTACACGAATTTGAGAAAGGAATCCAATGGGAACTTGATCAATATGGAAAACTCTGGACCTATAATCTGAATTATTTCGATTTCCTGAATCAGGAACGTATAGATCCTGAAAATGGACTCCTATTGATCAAGGACTATATGGGTCAAAAGGACCATAGAACGGGGAAGGAACCCTACCCAACTTCCCTCCGTGGAATAAACTGGATCAAATTCCTTTCGAAACACCATATTGTGGATCAGAAAGTGAACAGATTCCTCTATAGGGAATTCGTCAGGCTCTCCCGTCGCCCCGAATATCACATCATGGGCAATCATTTGTTGGAGAACGGAGTGTCTTTAATGTTTGCAGGAGTGTACTTTCAGGACACATATTTCTCTCAGAAAGCTGAAAAAATTTTGAAAGAACAACTACGGGAACAGTTTCTCAGGGACGGAGCACACTTTGAACTCTCCCCTATGTATCACCGTATCCTGTTGCACAGGATGCTGGATGTTATTTATCTGTTGAGACTCAATAACAGAGATGAAGGTTCGCTGTATTCTTTAGTATACGAAACGACAAGCAGGATGCTATCCTGGCTGGATGCAGTTCGATATGAAGACGATGCGGTGCCCATGGTGAACGATTCAGTACACGGCTTCGCGTTCAATCCTGAGGCTTTGTTTGGATTCGCAAGCAGAATAGGTATTGGGTGGGACCCCATTCCCCTTAAGGAGTCAGGGTATAGAAAATTCACGGATCTCCCTTTCGAGGTCTTTGCCGATTTTGGAGATATTGGGCCTGATTACATTCCGGGACACGCCCATGCAGACACCTTTAATTTTGAGATATACTACAATGGCTCACCTCTGCTTGTAGATTCCGGAACATCCACTTATGCGCCCGGGAGCAGAAGACATATTGAACGCAGTACGGCAGCGCATAACACGGTTGTGGTCAATGATGAACCTCAGTCAGATATCTGGGGAACTTTCCGAGTTGGCAGGAGGGCTAAAATCCTGCATTTTGAAGAATCTGAATACAGTGCAGAAGGAATCCACGACGGCTATAAGCATCTGGGGCTTCATCATTTTCGCAGTCTGCAAATGAGAGACGGCACGGGGGTCGACATCAAAGACAGGATCATCAGAAAGAAAAGGACGAAGTACAAGGCCGATGCCCATTTCCATTTCTATCCGGGGATCAGACCCAGCCTGTCTGAAGAAAAAAAAGTGGTGATTGACGACCTGGGAATTGAGATCTTATTTGATGGAGATATAAAGGGCATACAAGTCGATTTGTATAAATTCGCAACAGGATACGGGAATCTTGTGGACGCCTTTAAGATCAGGGTCAGCTTTTCGGAGGAATTAGACACCCGTTTCATTCATACCAGACCTGAAAAAAGTTAAAATCAGATGCTGACATTGCAAAAGAATGGGCCAGGATACATGTAAACTTCTATTTCTCGGATATTATTTCGAACCAGATATCACGGCTGCGGCCTTTCGCAGTACGGACTTTGTGGAGTATATGAGAGGCCGGAACGTCGACGTCAGGGTGATTACTTCCTATCCTCATAAAATTCAGGGCGAGGAAGGTTTGAGCCCTGAAAATCCGGATCAGATCAGAAGGATCAAGCTCAAAAAAGTAAAGCAGAGGGGTTTCATGGGTTTTCTATTGCATTATCTTTCCTTTATTCCAAAAAGCCTGGTATACAGTCTGAAATGGAGGTTCAGGGGATGGAAGCCCGATGTTGTATTTATCTCTTCTCCACCCATTTTTATTGGAATTACCGGAGTGATGCTGAGGTTTCTGTTCAGAAAAAAATTAATTCTTGAAATAAGGGATATTTGGCCGGACAGTGCGGTGGCCGCCGGACAATTAAGCAAAGGAGGGGTAGCCTATAAGGTTGCTTCTGTTTTTGAGAGATTCCTCTACAGGAGAAGTCACGGTATTGTCTGTGTTAGTACCCCGATGAAAGAATATATCGAACAGTATTACAGAAGGGATATCTGTGTTGCATATAACGGGCCAAAGGCACAGTATTTATCAGAGGTAACAAAGGATCTTAATAACAATAACAACCGGACGGCGAGAATCGCCTATGCCGGCAATCTGGGCCTGGTACAAGGAATGGATCAGCTCATAAAGGCCTTCGACGTTCTAAAATCCAGAGAGTTGGCCCATGATTGGCATCTGGATATCTACGGAACAGGCGTCCTGGAAGAGGAACTTCAAAAGATGAGTAAGGAGTTGGGTTTAAATGAGAATATCCACTTTCACGGTGTCTTTCCAAAAGCAGCGCTATCAGAGCATCTCAATAATTCCGATGTCCTCTATCTGGGATTGATAAGTTCAGAAGCACTCGATAAGACCATTCCATCCAAATTGTTCGATTATATGATGTTTGGAAAGCCGATACTTGCGGCTATTACCGGAGAAGGGAAGGATATTTTGAATGAAAACAAAGCTAATCTTGTGTTGGAAAGCTGCAATGATCAAGCAATTGCTTCTGGTATTATGGAATTAGATATCAGTTTAAAAGAACGATCTTTATCTTCGGAGAGAAACAAGGAGCTCCTTCAGGGAAAATACACAAGGGAGGTGAATTGCGAAAAAATACATCGTTATATACTAAAAGTGTTAGAGAAGTAGCCTCACCTGGCTCAGGTCATCGGGCAGGTAACCATCCGAAGGGTCTGAATCAGATAACTAAAATAGATAGAGCAATGTCCAAACCTTCAGTCCTGAATTCTATCGAGCGGAAATTTATATTGCTCGTAGGGGATTTGATCATGATCATTGCCGCCCTGAATCTGCTGGTCAATCACGCCATAGATGAGAAATATTCCTACCTGTGGTTAAAAGTACAGATCAGTGTCATAGGGTTGATCCTATTTCTGTTCCTGGCGTATATTCTCGACTTCTACAATCTTGAAAAACTGGTAAGGCGCCGGACTGCCATTTCCCAGGGGATCTACATATCCGTCATCTTCATCTTCACTTTGATCATGATATGTATCATCTTCTACGATATCAGCTTTTGGCGAATCCCACTGTTGTCCTTTTTGTTTCTAACTCCCATACAAGTTGCTTTGTGGAGGTTATTATACAGCAACCTCTTCAAGATCATTCCCGTCACCAAAAACGTCCTGCTCCTCTATGACGGCTATGACCTGAATCTTAAATCCATTATAGAAAAGATCAACGGTGCCGAAACCAATACTTTTTATAAGGTAAAACTCACCTACCATATAGAAGGGAATGACCTGACAGATCGAAAGAGTTTTCTGGAAGCTATACAAAAGGTGGATGCATGGATAATTAACACCGAAAGTTATGAAGCCATACCGCCCTATCTCCAAAAGATCATATTGAAATCGATCATGGAAGGTAAAGAGATCATATCATATACTTCGTTCTATGAGAACACCTATGAGGCTCTTCCTGTGAATTCGCACAATGACAGCTTTTATGAGATTTTGCAACTCAGGAATAAGAAAATAAGATATCTACAGGCATTGTTCAGCTTTATGATCAATTTTGGACTATCCTTATTCGTAGGACTCATTTTTGTCATCTGTATTCCTTTTGTTTTTGTATGTAATGTATTCTTCAACAGAGGTCCTCTTTTCTACACTCAAAAGAGGGTGGGGCAGTATGGAAAGGAATTTACGATCTATAAATTCAGGTCCATGGTGGTCGATGCGGAAAAACTCGGAGCCAAAATGGCCACAAAGAACGACGCCAGGATCACTCCATTTGGAAGGGTATTAAGGCTGTTCAGAATTGACGAACTTCCCCAGATAATCTCTGTAGTTCGCGGAGACATGCGGTTTATCGGGCCAAGGCCGGAACGTAAGGTGTTTGTCAAAGAGCTGGTAAAGATAATCCCGTTCTACAATATCAGACATGTGATCAAACCGGGGATTACCGGATGGGCCCAAGTGAAATACAAGTATGGAGAAAATCTGGAAGATTCCACAAGGAAACTTGAATATGATCTATATTACATAAAAAACAGGTCGATCATGCTCGACCTGAGGATTATCTTCAAGACCTTTACAACAGTAATTTTTTCCAGGGGGGTCTGATGGGGATGGAGGAATGAAGGATTCAATCCTCAATGAATAAACCAATGGATAGAAAGAACTTAGGAAACTTTCTACTTTTATCGATAACTTATCTCCTCTAATATCTCTTAAGTTTTTGATAATAACGGAAGAGGATAAAGGGAACATTAGAATGAAAAAGATTTAAAGTGAAAAGGATTTTGATTACCGGCGCAGCCGGCTTCTTAGGGTCTCATCTCTGCGATCGGTTTATAGCTGAAGAATACCACGTGATCGGTATGGATAATCTGATTACGGGCGACTTGAAGAATATCGAACACCTGTTTCCCCTGGAGCATTTCGAATTCTATCATCACGATGTGACCAAATTTGTACATATTCCAGGCAAACTGGATTACATACTTCACTTTGCATCCCCAGCTAGTCCGATAGACTATCTCAAAATTCCTATCCAAACTCTCAAAGTAGGATCTTTGGGAACATTAAACTGTCTTGGTCTCGCAAAGGAAAAGAAAGCGACAATTCTTGTTGCATCCACTTCAGAAGTATACGGCGATCCCCTGGTCCACCCCCAGAATGAGGACTATTATGGGAACGTATCTCCTGTAGGTCCTAGAGGAGTCTACGACGAAGCCAAACGCTTTATGGAATCGATCACCATGGCCTATCACAGATTCCATGGGGTCGACACGCGTATTGCCAGGATTTTTAATACATATGGATCCAGAATGAGATTGAACGACGGCCGTGTAGTACCTGCTTTTATGGGCCAGGCTCTCAGAGGGGAAGACCTGACCGTTTTTGGGGATGGAAAACAAACGCGTTCCTTCTGCTATATAGATGATCAGATAGAAGGGATCTACCGCCTTTTGATGAGCGATTATACGGATCCCATCAATATCGGAAACCCTGATGAGACCACCATAAACGAATTCGCCCAGGAGATTCTGGATCTCACCGGCAAGGATCTCAGGATCATTCATAAACCCTTGCCAAAAGACGATCCCCTACAGAGACAGCCGGATATCACCAGGGCAAAGGAGATCCTGGGGTGGGAACCCAAAGTGGGGAGGAAAGAAGGACTGAGGAAGGTCTACGAATATTTCCTTTCCCTATCCCCGGAAGAACTCAAACAAAAAGAGCATCGTGATTTCTCCGGCATATCCTGATAGTTTCTCCTCCATACCTTATTTTTGCGCAAAGCGCTGATAGATGAATATCCTACTACTGGGTTCCGGGGGACGCGAACACACCCTGGCCTGGAAACTGAAGCAGAGTAAGAACCTCAAGCAATTATTCGTTGCTCCCGGTAATGCGGGAACAGAGGAGATCGCAGTAAACCTTTCGATAAAACCTACTGATTTTGGGGCGATCAAAAAGGCCGTTCTGGAGCATGACATCCACATGGTGGTTGTCGGACCAGAAGATCCTTTGGTTCGCGGTATAGCCGACTTCTTTGGCGCTGATCCGGAATTGAAACACGTCGCAGTGATCGGGCCTGAGAAAAAGGCCGCAGCCCTCGAAGGAAGTAAGGATTTTGCGAAACAGTTTATGACGAGGCACGGAATCCCGACAGCGGCATACCGGAGTTTCACTGCAGAAATGTTGCAGGAAGGATTCAATTTTCTGGGCACGTTAAAACCCCCGTATGTCCTTAAGGCTGACGGACTGGCTGCAGGAAAGGGAGTTGTTATCCTGCAGGACCTAGATGAGGCGAGAGCCGAATTGAGCCGTATGCTGCTCGATTCCAAGTTCGGAGAGGCCAGCAGCACAGTCGTGATAGAAGAATTCCTGAGCGGGATTGAATTGAGTTGTTTTGTGCTCACAGATGGGAAAAACTTCAAGGTCCTCCCCACAGCCAAGGATTACAAGCGAATCGGAGAAGGAGATACAGGACTTAACACAGGGGGAATGGGCGCTATATCACCGGTTCCGTTTGCAGACGGCTCGTTTATGAGCAAGATCAACGAACGAATCATCCTTCCGACTATCCAGGGCTTGCAAAAAGATAAGATCCCATACAAGGGCTTCATATTTATCGGATTGATCAAGGTTGGGGAAGATCCTTTCGTGATCGAATACAATGTCCGGTTGGGAGATCCCGAAACGGAGGTCGTTCTGCCGAGGTTGAAAAACGACCTGGTTGAGGTTTTCCAGGCTGTGGCAGAGGGTAATCTGGATTCAATTGAATTGGAGATCGATCCCAGAAGTGCTGTTACCGTAATGGCTGTATCCGGAGGTTATCCGGGAAACTATCCGAAAGGGAAGGAGATCCAAGGTGTAAATTCAATTGATGGATCTGTTGTTTTTCACGCTGGCACAACCCGGACCCATGGGACTCTTGTCACCAACGGCGGGCGCGTTCTTGCTGTAACCTCCCTGGGAGAAGATTTCAGAAAGGCACTAGGTACATCCTACGAGAACCTGACGAAGATCAGCTTTGATGGAATGTATTATAGAAAAGACCTGGGATTCGACCTATAGATAGGAATGGGAGGTAATCGACTTATCCTCCTCGTTATTGTCGTTGAATTTCTTTAGTTGCATGAGCCAATACACCATGGCCACTGTGCCGATGATCATAAACAACCAATTGACGGTATTGGAGGTCCACCAGTTCTGCATAAACCGGAAAAAATCATAGGGCCAGAACAAGTGGTTGACGAATAAATCTTCTATGCCGTAAAAAAATGAACTCATCTTAGTTATATTTACGAGGACAAAAATATAAAATCCGGGGATGATTTCAGGCATTTTTGGCAAAACAAAACCCATAAATTATGTTATTCTCCTCGGTCTGCTCTCACTTCTTTATACAATCGTCTTTTTTTATCTGGATGAAAGTAGCTCAGATCCCTCAAATTGGGTAAAACAACTTTTTTTTCTTTTTCTCTTGTTGTTTTCTGTTCTGGTCATCGATTTTGTCGTAAACAGGAACCAGATTTCCAGTACGAATGCTTACGTGGCTCTTTTCTTTGTCGTCCTGGTCTTTTTCTTTCCCTCATCGGTAAAGGATACGGACGCCATAGGGTGTAACTTTTTTCTGGTGCTGGCCTGCCGCAGACTCATCAGCTTGAGATCGCTCAGAAATATAAAACTAAAGATACTGGACGCCACATTGTGGGTATTAGCCGCCAGTCTTTTCTTCGGGTGGGCGATCCTTTTCCTTTTACTGGTCTTTATTGCAATCTATATTTACGAACCTAAGAATATAAAAAACTGGTTTGTCCCCATTGCCGGGATTGTCACTTTCTTGTTGATCTGGAATTCGATTTTGATCCTGAGTGGCACGGAAGGATTCTTTGCTGCCCACTATAACTTCAATGTCGGTAATTGGGAAAGTGTGCTGCGCGACTGGATAAGGAACACAAAACTGATCATCTTCATCTTATTCATATCCGTCACCAGTTTTGCGGTATTCCTTAAATCCGGTAAGTTGGGACTTGGAAGGATTATTAATCTGAGGGTAGTTTCCATATATTTTTTCCTGAGTATTATCGTTGTGCTGTTATCCCTGACCTCAGAAGAATTTCCAATTCTCATTGCATTCTTCCCGGCCGCTGTATTCCTCGGGAAATATGTGGAGATGATCAAACGGGATAATATTCGGGAAATGGTTCTGTCAGGGGCCATCCTGACTTCTTTTTTCATTTTTAGCGTCGAGTTGCTAACCAAATAAAGGATACCTTTGCAAAAAAGCATCTCCATGTTCAGTAAAGAAGCTTACAGGATCTTTGAAGAAAGCATTAAAAAGTACCATCTGATCGACAAGGTGGATCAGAATTTTGAAAATCCATATCCCTCCGGAACCATAGAGCATCTCCTGTACAGAAAAAACTGGATCGATACGGTTCAGTGGCATTATGAAGACCTGATACGGGATCCGGATATTGAACCCGGGGCTGCCCTGGAACTCAAACGCAAGATCGATGCGAGCAATCAGGACAGGACCGACCTGGTGGAATACATAGACAGCTACTTTCTCGAAAAATACAAGGGGGTAAAAATACTCGAAGACGCCACGATAAACACGGAATCCCCTGCCTGGGCTATAGACCGACTTTCCATACTGGCCCTGAAAATTTATCACATGAAGGAGGAAACTGAAAGGGAGGATGCCAGCGAGGACCATTTACAAGCCTGCAGACAAAAATTATCCGTACTGACGGAACAGAAAAAAGACCTTTCTTCTGCCATTGACCAGCTGCTGGCAGATATAGAAGCAGGGAGAAAATACATGAAAGTCTACAAACAGATGAAGATGTACAACGACGATGAGCTAAATCCCGTTTTGCGTGGACAAAAACAAGGATGATTCCCTTCTCGTGATCAGACTCTCGGCCATGGGTGATGTAGCCATGACCGTACCCGTTCTTCTCTCCCTCTTACGCCTAAATCCACAACTCAGGCTACTAATCCTCTCCAGGCCATTCTTTGTGCCTATTTTCAGGGATCTTCCGAATACAGAAGTGTTTCCGGCAGACTTTAAGAATAACTACAAAGGTTTACCGGGGATTTTCAAACTCTCAAAGGAATTAAAGCATAAGGCGATTTCAGGCATTGCAGACCTTCATAATGTGTTGCGGACTAATATACTTAAGACATTCTTTTTTGGTTCAGGAGTACGATATGTGCAGATTGATAAGGGGAGGAAAGAAAAGAAGAAGCTTACGCGATGGCATGACAAGGAAATTACCCGATTGAAGTCGACCCACGAAAGATATGCCGATGTGTTTCGCAGAATGGGTTATAAAGTAGAGCTGAACCCTCAGGATATATTGAGACCGAGAACCCTGTCAGAAACCTCTGAAAACTGGCTGTCCAAAGGGAATAAAAAACTGATCGGTATAGCTCCTTTTGCAGCTTTTGAGGGAAAGATGTATCCCCTGGATCTCATGGAAGTGGTGGTAAAACAAATTAATAATACTGACCAGTATAAAATTATTCTCTTTGGTGGGGGATCTAAGGAAATACTGGTTTTACAAAGACTCGAGGGGAAATTTGAACATTGCCTATCCGCAGCGGGTCAATTGGCTTTTGATCAGGAACTCGACCTGATCTCTAATCTGGATCTCATGGTTTCCATGGATAGCGGAAACGGGCACCTGGCCGCCATGTTCGGAATTCCCACCATCACATTATGGGGAATTACTCATCCCTACGCAGGATTTGCTCCTTACGCCCAACCCATGGAAAATTCTTTGGTAGCAGACAGGGATCAGTATCCTCTGATTCCCACCTCGGTCTATGGCAATAAATATCCCGGCGGATATGAGGATGTCATGCGTACTATCGATCCGAATACTGTTGTGAAAAGGATACTCGAAATAACTTCTCAGATAGCCTAGACCAGCCTCGTCTGAGCCAGGGATTTCATGTATTGGCGTATCTGTTGCAGAAAATGATAGGACAGGTTCCTGCTGTTACCTTCCACCATCAGCATGCGAATTCCCATATAGGATGAAATGAGAAAAGCCGCAACTCCTTCACTGTCTACATGTCGGGCTACGTAGCCGTCTGTCTTACCTTTTTGAAGGGTAGTGACCAGATTGACCTCCCATACCTTGTAGATGTCCCTGAGGTATTTGGAGATTTCTTCATTCCTGCCGTTGAATTCATTCATGAAATTCCCCAGGACGAAACCGTAATCCAGTTCGTTGTGTTCCGCAATGGCCAATGCATTTTCGAAGCATTTTTCAATGGCTGTAAAAGGATCTGTTTCACCTTCTATGGGTTCGATCAGCATACCGTAGACCTTTCGGACAACAAGGTTTTGTATTATACTGATAAAGAAATCCTCTTTGGATTGAAAGTGGTAGTAAAAAGCACCTTTGGAAAGAGATAGCTCTTTTAAGATATCGTCAATACTAGTATTGTAAAAGCCTTTCTTATAAAACAATTCGAGGCCTTTTGTCTGCATCCGATGCATGGTAGTCATGCGTTTCAAGTTCTTATCCATGAGATTTGGGTTTTTATGTTTATCAGACCATATGGTCTATAACTAAAACCCGGGAAGTCTGTCCTTACTGGATTTCACAAGGTAAAACTATTCGAAAAATCGATAAGAAGTAAAAAAGGATATAAAATGGCTTGTTTCGGTATTTTGAACCGACCACTTGGTCGGTAATTTTTCCCGATAAAATGCACTGAGTGAGAGAAATTACGCGGGGAAACGAGTAGACTTACGCCAATTATGAACTTTTTAGGCTACCGTACCCTGACAACTGCTGCCTGCGCCGGCAGTACAACCGTAACAGTGTTGTGAGATCACAATATTACGGTTATTGAGAACTTCCTCGTTGTAATCCTTTATGTGCTTAACCTTGCTTCCGACCTTCAAGCCCAACATCTGGTTGAAATCGCAATCGTACAGCCAGCCATCCCAGCTGACGGAGATGGTATTGGTGCACATGACGTTTTGCACGGCTGCAGGATTGTATGCATCTACCAGGGAGATCATATAATCCTCATAATTTTCGGAAGCGATGAGGTAATCGAGGAAACGGGAAATCGGTAAGTTAGTGATGGCAAAAAGATTGTGAAATTGAATATTGAAGTCTTCGAGTAAAGCTTTCTTGAAATCGCGTTCCAGAGCCGACTGGTCTGCGGGGAGGTAGGCACCCGAAGGGTTATAAACCAGATCAAGCCTCAAAGGGCTGTCAGGCATCCCGTATCCCACAGCATTTAATTCCTGAAGGGCCGCAATGGATTTGTCAAAAACCCCCTCACCCCTCTGTTTATCCGTCTTGCCCCTGGTGTAATGAGGCATGGAGGAAACTACATGGATATTGAATTTCTTAAAGAATTCAGGAAGATCCTGGTATTTCTTGTTGGCCTTTATGATAGTCAGGTTAGATCTTACGATAAAATCCTGAATACCTGCTTTGGCGGCCTCTTCCACAAACCAGCGAAAATTGGGATTCATCTCCGGGGCACCCCCGGTGAGATCAAGTGTATGCGCCCCTGTATTCCGGATCACCTCGAGACACAATTCCATGGTTTCCTGAGTCATGATCTCTTTACGATCCGGCCCCGCATCCACATGGCAGTGTTCACAAACCTGGTTGCACATATATCCTACATTGATCTGCAGGACCTCCAGCTTGCGGGGTTTGAGTGGAAACATGCCGATTTCGGCAATTTTATCTTTGAAATAGGGTAAATCCCCATCCCTGAAAATACCATTACTCAGAATTTCCAGTTGTCTTTGGGTATTTGCCAATTCTTTATGTCTGGCCTTGAGTGATTTGGTCGCCATTCCTGCTTTTTTGTTTGCATAATCGAGTCATTTAGACCCTTTTCCTACATGCTTAATTTATTGTATTTATTCATCATCTGCACTCCGTGTACAAGGGTAGCCCCACTCTCTATAGCCGCACCGGCGTGTACAGCTTCCATCATTTCTTCTTTGGTTATGCCTCTTTGCAGGCCATCCTTGGTATAAGCATCTATGCAATAAGGACATTTTACAACGTGAGCAACAGCCAGTGCTATCAGGGATTTTTCCCGAGCAGACAACGCTCCTTCTTCAAAAACCTTATTGTAGTAATCGAAGAATTTGGTTCCCAATTCTTCGCTCCATTCAGTGATCTTGCCGAATTTTCTCAAATCCGCTGGTTCGTAATACGTATTTGCCATGTCAGGAAATTTTAGGTAGACCTTATTAATGGGTTTTATAAGTGTCTTGTTAAACCCAAATGAAAGGTCATTTGATGATTGTCTTCAAAGATATTTGTTTCGTCGTCTAATCCTGCCAAACTTACAATGAAATGAAAAAGTTCATAAGGGTTTTAACGATTCCTTGAGTCGCAGTAGTTGTTGATATGTCGATTTAATGCAACCCGACTGCTCAGTCGGTTTTAATTTTCAAAACCATAGAAGGCTCCGGAATTTTAACGATAAGTGAAGCAGCTCTATCGATATTATGCACTTTTTACTGGCGCGCAATCGTCCCAATGCATGAGTCCAAACCGGGTAGTTTGTTATTTAATGAAATGCCATCTCAGGAATTGAGGCAAATTCTTAGCTTTGAGAAGGTTTTCGAGGTATGGATATGAATGAGTTGCAAAATAAGTCCGTAGGTCTGGTCCTGTCCGGTGGGGGTGTCAGAGGGATGGGTCATATCGGGATGCTCAAAGCGCTTCAGGAACATAAGATCGAAGCCTCTGTCATTTCGGGCAGCAGTGTGGGGGCACTGGTTGGAGCTTTATATGCAGGAAACCGTGATTTGAAGGATATGCTGGCCTTCTTCAAAGAGACCCCATTGTTCAAATACAACTTTGTCACGATCAATAAACCCGGCCTTGTGGATACGGAACGCTACTATCCCATTTTCAAGGAATATATCCCTTTCGCGGATTTTGAGTCCCTTCACAAGCAGCTCTTTGTTATGACTACCAATTTGCAGAAAGGGGTAGAGGAGGTCTTTTCTACAGGGGAGCTGATCATGCCTTTGCTGGCATCTGCCGCCCTTCCGCCGGTATTTAGTCCGGTTGAAATGAACAATATGCTTTACGCCGACGGTGGCATCATGAATAATTTTCCCTCTGAACCTCTGAAAGGCAAAGCCGATTTTATCATTGGCAGCAATGTATCTATGGTTAGGGAAGTATCAAAGAAAGAAATAAGCTCCTCCTTTCAACTCGCTTCCAGGACGACGAGCCTGATGGTCTACGCCATCAACAGACAGAAGATCAGGAGTTGCGATATTATTTTCGAACCTGTCGAACTGGAACACATCGGGGTTTTTGACAAAAAAGCGATAGAAAATGCCTATACCATAGGTTATGACCACGCTTGCCGTGTACTGGAAGAACTCAGCGTTAAATCACAGTAATAAAACACCCATTATACATCGTCATAGTCGATCTTGAGGGTTGAGGTTATGGGGTGCGACTGGCATGTGAGGATAAATCCTTCTTCGATCTCACTATCAGTCAGGATCTGGTTCTTGACCATTTCTGCCTTCCCTTCAGTCACACGGGCTATGCAGGTACTGCAAACGCCTCCCTGGCAGGAATAAGGGGCATCTATATTTTCGCTCAGGACTGCGTCCAGAACCAGCTTCTTCTTGTCCATGATCAGGGTAAAGACCTCGTCATCCAGAGTCACTTCTACCCGGGTTTGCCCTTCGAGATCAGACAAGTCCTCCTCCTGGGAAGTGGTAAAGAGCTCAAAATGGATCTGGTCATTGCCCAATCCATTCTTATTTAAGGTGTCCTTGACCTCATTGATCATTTCTTCAGGTCCGCAGAGGTAAAAATGATCAAAACGCCGATCCTTGAACTTGTTTTTTGTGATTAGGTTTACAATTGACCCATCAATCCTTCCAAATATCGCATCGTCTTCCCTGGTTCTGCTGAATAGCAACTGAACAAAAAACCTGTCCGGGTATTTTTCCGATATTTTTTCGATCTCTTTGAGAAACATTGTTTCCTCAGGGGATTGGTTGCCATAGACCAGGACAAAAGTGTTGTCTGAATCAGAATCCAGGACGGTCTGTGCAATGCTCATGATAGGAGTTATACCACTGCCGGCTGCAAAAGCGGCTATGTGTTTGGCCTCTCCTGACGGGGGAAAGACAAAATGTCCTGCAGGAGGCATGACTTGGATAGAGTCACCGACTTTGATATTCTCATGGGCCCAGGTAGAAAATACCCCACCCTCCACTTTTTTGATCCCGATGGTAAGCTTGTCATCAGACGGATGGCTGGATATGGAGTAAGACCTTCTCACTTCCTTCCCATCGATCTCTTGTTTCAGGGTCAGGAATTGTCCGGATTTAAATGCAAATTTTTCTTTCAGTTCTTTCGGAATGTCAAAAGAAATAGCTACTGAACTCGGGGTCAGGGGGCATACATCAGCCACGGGCAGAGTGAAAAAGGTGCTCATTTAGCAAAATTTTTTGCAAAACTAAGGATTGGAAGAGGAATTCGACAGCAATTTTATGGAATATCTGAATAATGTAACAAATTCTATATTTGGCAGACTAACCCACAAAACGAATTGATCCCGGGTCATGTTTAAGCATTTTTTCAACCTTCAATGGAAGTCGTTCTTCCGTGCAGCATCCTTTAAAACCAACCTCGCCTATAAGATCCTGATGATCTTTATGGCGCTTTATTTTATCCTGGTCTTTCTCTCACTGGGAGTGGGATCGTATTTCATTATTGAGAAACAGGGTTTGGGAGACCCTCTAAGGGTGGTCAACAGGTTTATGATCTACTATTTGGTCTTCGACCTCTACATCCGCTATATGTTCCAGAAGATGCCCATCCTGAACATCAAGCCCTTGCTTTACATGCCTTTTAAAAAGAATGAAGTGGTCACTTATTCTCTGGGGAAGACCGTCTTTTCCTTTTTTAACTGGATGCACGCTTTTTTCTTTGTACCGTTTTCCATTGTCTTGATCACACAGGGTTATCATCCGCTGGCTGTTCTCACCTGGCACATAGCAGTGATGGTCCTTTTCTTTTGCAACAACTTTCTCAATATCATGATGAACAACCTCGACAAGGTATTTTACCCGGTGGTTGTCCTGCTCGCTATATTTGGGTTCCTTCAATACAAGGGATGGTTCGATATAACCACCTATACAGCCCCGGTATTCGATTCTTTCTTCGATCTGCCCTATGGGGGCGTGTACGCCTTGATTCCCTGCCTGCTATTGGTCTTATTGGTTGTGACCTCCTTCAGGTATTTCAGGAAACACATGTACCTCGATGGGGGGCTGGCTACCAAACACGAGGAAGCAAAAACAGAGGATTTCACCTGGCTCAACCGTTTCGGGAACCTCGGAACCTTTCTCAAGAACGATATTAAACTTATCAAAAGGAACAAACGGTCCAGGACCTCGGTCATTATGGGAGTCCTTTTTATCTTTTACGGATTGCTTTTTTTTACGGGCAGCATAGAAACCTATGAAGGACCTGTGTGGGGCATTTTTGCCGGGATCTTCGTCTCAGGGGGCTTCCTCTTCAGTTTCGGACAGTTTGTGCCCAGCTGGGACAGTTCCTACTATCCTCTGATGATGAGTCAGAATATCCAATACCGGGAATATATCTCCTCTAAATGGTACCTGATCGTCTTCGCGACCATCATCACCACCCTAGTGTCATCCTTTTACCTGTATTTTGGATGGCAGGCCTATATGGCCATCGTTGTGGGGGCTATCTACAACATCGGAGTGAATTCTTATCTCGTACTCTGGGGTGGAGCCTATATCAAAACCCCCATCGACCTTACCTCCAATAAAAAAGCATTCGGAGACAAACAGGCTTTTAATGTAAAAACGATGTTGCTAACAATCCCAAAACTCGTACTTCCCCTGATCGTTTTTGCTGCAGGGTACTATCTGATCAGTCCGCTTGCCGGTTATCTGGCGGTAGCCCTCTCGGGGATCCTGGGATATGTTTTCAAGGAACAGGTGTTTAGATTGATTGAGAAGATCTATAAAAAAGAAAAATACAAGACCTTACTGGCGTACAAACAAACTTCATAACATCAGCAAATATCTATGATATCAGTACACGACATCACAAAAGTATACGGTTCTCAGACCGTACTCAATATCCCTCACCTGGAGATCCCTAAAGGTCAGAGTTTTGGTCTGGTCGGAAACAACGGGGCAGGGAAGACCACCTTTTTCAGCCTGCTGCTCGACCTGATACAGCCCACAACAGGGAAGATCCTCAA
The DNA here is from genome assembly GCF_014638095.1 of Muriicola marianensis. Classification (GTDB taxonomy): domain Bacteria; phylum Bacteroidota; class Bacteroidia; order Flavobacteriales; family Flavobacteriaceae; genus Muriicola; species Muriicola marianensis. Next base: position 1,721,679 of record NZ_BMFH01000001.1, on the reverse strand, counting down.
CAATGAGGTACAGGTAGATATCAGTGAAGCCTGGAAACCTTTTACATCGGCTTTTATAGATGAGACCTTCCTTATCGGATACCTCACCCCGGAGGAGTATTTTTATTTTATCGGGGAACTGAGAGGTCAGAACAAGGCGGATGTGGACGCCCTGATCGGCGGTTTTGAAAATTTCTTCCACGGGGAGATCCTCGGGCAGAAGAAATACCTCAGGGACCTCTCCAAGGGAAATCAGAAAAAGGTAGGGATCGTTGCCTCTTTTATCGGCAACCCCGAAGTGGTCATTTTGGATGAACCCTTCGCAAACCTCGACCCTACCACACAAATACGGTTAAAACAGATCATCAGGGATCTCGCCTCTGACAAGGATGTTACCGTGCTTGTTTCCAGCCATGATTTAATGCATGTCACAGAGGTATGTGAGAGGATCGTGGTTCTGAACAAAGGAGAGGTGGTCCGGGACATCCAGACCTCCCCGCAAACACTGAGGGAACTGGAGTCATTTTTCGCAGGCTGATTGCGGGCTTTTCTTTATTGCGGGCACCACTTTTCACCCTTTGGGCAAACTGAGGTGTATTTTATCGAGAAGCTATATACTAAACGGGGGCTTTTACAGTTTACATAAGGGACGAACATCTCGAAATTTGAAGCTTCGAAGTACTTTTTACGCCCTATGTCTGACGGCGTCTGTTTTGGTGAGTTCCTGCTCAACGAAAAAGGACGCTTTTGTCAACCGTAACTGGCATGCCCTGAATACCAAGTACAATGTCCTGTACAACGGTAACCTCGCCTTTGAGGAAGGAAGGGAACAACTCAACGAATCTTACCGCGACAATTACTGGGAAGTCCTGCCGGTGGAACGACTGGAGGTCACGGAAGATATCAAACTGGATTCTGAGGACAACAATCCCAATTTTGAAAGGGCTGAGGACAAGGCCACCAAAGCGATACAGAAACACAGTATGGAGATCAGGGGGGAAGAGCGTAACCCTCAGACAGACGAAGCTTTCCTGCTGCTGGGCAAAGCCCGTTATTTTGATCAGCGTTATGTACCTGCCATAGAGGCTTTTAACTATGTTCTCCAAAAATACACAGACAGTGACAAGCTGAACGAAGCCACGATCTGGAGGGAAAAGACCAACATCCGACTTTCCAATGAAGAGTTGGCCATCAGGAACTTGAGAAGGCTGATGAAGCTCGAACGTCTGAAAGATCAGGAATACGCCGACACTCGTGCGATGATGGCCCAGGCCTACATCAACCTGAAAGCTCCGGATACGGCCATCCAGCAATTGAAGATAGCCACGGCATATACCAAAAAGAATTCTGAAAAAGGGCGCTATCTTTTTATCATTGGGCAGTTGTACAATCAGCTGGGATATAAGGACAGTGCCAATCTGGCCTTTGAGAGGATCATAAAGCTCCAGCGCAAGACACCCCGTGTCTACTGGGTGAATGCGCATTTGCAGAAACTCATGAATACGGAGATCACTGATCAGAACAGGGAAGAACTTCTGGAATACCTTACGTGGCTGGAGGAAAACAGGGAGAACCGCCCATTTTTAGATAAGATCTACAGGCAGATAGCAGTCTACTACAATACCCTTGATCAGGACAGCCTTTCCCTGGCCTATTACAACAAATCTCTCAAACTCGCAGGAAGGTCTGCGCAATTGCTGGCGCTTAATTATGAGGACCTGGCCGAATTCCACTTCGAAAAGAGCGAATACAAGACTGCCGGGGCTTACTATGACAGTGTTCTCCCCAACCTGCCGGAAAACACGAAGAAATACAGAATTATCAGAAAAAAACTCGATAACCTGGAAGATGTGATCGCTTATGAGGGTACGGTGCAATACGCAGACAGTGTCATCACACTCTACAATATGCCGCTGCCAGACAGAGAGGCATATTTTCAGGAATATATAGACAAATTAAAAGCGGAGGCTGAGGAAGAGATCGCAAAGGAGGAGGCCAAACTCGAAGCGGGATTTGCAGCGTTCGGGGCCTCAAAGGGGGGAAAGGAGAACAAGGGAAAATTCTATTTCTACAACATTACCAGTCTGGGTTACGGGAAGACTGAATTCAAACGGAGATGGGGCAATCGCACCTTGGAGGACAACTGGAGGTGGAGCAACAAGGCTACCGGCCAGGCAACGGAGATCGGGGCAGAACCCCTTGCAGGAACGGATGCACCGGAAAACCTGACTGAGGACCAGAAATACTCCCTTGAATATTATATGAATCTGGTGCCAACGGAAATTGGCGTTATAGACAGTCTTAAGAAAGAGAGGAATTTTGCTAACTACCAGCTGGGACTGATCTACAAAGAGAAATTCAGAGAAAACATGCTGGCAGCCGGGAAACTGGAAAGTGTCTTGCGTTCAGATCCTGAGGAGAGATTGGTCCTGCCATCTAAGTACAACTTGTACAAGATCTACGAAGAAGAGGGAAGTCCGCTTGCAACAGACATGAGAGAAAATATCATTATCAATCATCCCAGTTCTAGATATGCAGAGTTGCTGCTGAACCCAAGGGCGGTTCTGGAGGCCTCTGAGGATGGTCCTGATGCTCAATATGCCCGACTTTTCGAGCTTTTCAAACAACAGGAGTTCTTAAGGGTGATCACCGGAGCTGAGGAATCTATCAGTCGCTTTACCGGTGACCCAATCGTCCCTAAACTCGAGATGCTTAAGGCTACGGCCATAGGAAGATTGCAGGGATTCAAAGAATTCAGGGAGGCCCTGAATTATGTAGCCCTGAATTATCCGAACCAGGCGGAAGGAAAAAAAGCACAGGAAATGGTCGCTGAGCAGTTGCCCAAACTCGAACCTAATGGTTTTGTTTCCGGCATTGGTGATACAGGCGGTAACTGGAAAGTGGTATTTCCTTTCAAGAGGAGCAATGACGAAGTGGCCCTAAAGCTGAAGAAGCGACTGGAAGACGCCATTGAAGACCTGAGGTATCCCAACAAGGTATCCAAAGACATCTATAACCTTGAAGACGAGTTTGTTGTGGTGCACGGGTTTCGATCAAAAGATTTTGCATTAGGGTTTGTTGAACTGCTAAAAAACAATAAAGATTACCGGATCCGTAATGAGAATTTCGTAATTTTAGCAGATAACTATAAAACCGTTCAGATACATAAGAATTTAGACGATTACAGAAGGCTCAATTTAACCCCAAAACCCTAAATCCATGTTTTCAGATAACAAAAAACCTAAAGCTATGACAGAAACAGGAGGACAACCCAACAGGATAGAGAAACACACCAAGATCAAAGGAGACATCGTCTCCGAGGCCGATTTCAGGATAGATGGCAAACTCAACGGAAACCTCAAGACTTCCGGAAAAGTGGTCATCGGCAAAGACGGTTACATCAATGGTAAGGTAGAATGCCTCAATGCGGATATCGAAGGCAACTTCAATGGAGAATTAATGGTCTCCGAACTTCTTACCCTGAAGTCCTCTGCCCTTATAGAGGGAACGGTAACAGTTGCTAAACTGGCTGTTGAACCCGGCGCTACCTTCAATGCCTCCTGTTCCATGAAGGGAAAGGGAGCCATGAGTACGGCAACAGGTGGCCAATCGGCAAGCTCTTCTGCTTCAGCTTTTAAAGCTTCGTCGGTCCAAAGTAAGAATGAACCAGCAAAAGCGTCCTAAAGGTAAAAACCAGCTCAGGAATATCGCCATTTTATCCGGCATAGGGATCGAGATGGGGGTTATTATCTATCTGGCTGCCAAGGGAGGGATCTGGCTGGATCACTATTACGAAATGGAAAAAGGCATCTTTACTGCAGCAGCAACGCTCCTGGGTGTCGCTATCGCTATCTACGTGGTTTTACTGCAACTCAAAAGAATTCAGTACTGATGCGGACCCCCGGCCTGGTTTCTTCTTACCTTATCTCACTTATCGTGGCCTTATTGATTTCCCTGTGGCTTCATTTGCTGTGGCAGAACTATGTGGGCTTAGAGAGGGGCTCAGACATGCTCTATCTATCCTATTCAGTTAATTTCTTACTTGCGACCGGTATCTTTGTCCTTCTTTTTCTTTTGAGAAAGAGGTATAAACATCAGATCGGTTTTATCTACATGGGGGGCAGTCTGCTGAAATTCCTTGTATTTTTCCTCTTGTTTTACCCAGGATACCGGGAAGACGCCATGGTCACCCGATCGGAATTCGGAGCCTTCTTTGTGCCCTATTTACTTTGTCTTTTATTCGAAACTGTTTTCACAGCAAAAATACTCCTCACGAAGCCTGAAGATTAAGCCTGTAAATCGCCTGTTGGCGGGCTTTAAAATAAACGGGGAAATGCTTTTTTCTTTTTGGGAGAATAGCTTACATTTGCACCGATTTTTAGAGACCCGCATTTTACGGCCTTATGAGAAGATTTTTTACTCTTAGGATTTTACTGCTTTTTACCGTTTTTTCTGCATTTTCTCTTGAGGCTGTCGCCAAAGAGGAATCGGCAGACGGTTCAAAGAAAGATATCAAGACCGAGATCAAGGAATATATTGATCACCACCTCAAGGACTCCCACGATTTTTCCATCTTTTCTTATACGGCGGATAACGGGGAACACGTCTATGTGGGAATTCCGCTTCCGGTGATCCTCTGGGATGAAGGACTGCACGTCTTTTCTTCCTCGAAATTTCACCACGGAGAAACCATTGCAGAATCAGGAGGTAATTACTACGCCCTGGAGCATGGGAAGATCTACAAGACCGATGCAGAAGGAAACCTCAGCCACGATGATGAGGGGCATGTCACCAATGCAAAACCCATAGATTTTTCGGTCACAAAGAATGTGGTCATGATGATCATTACCGGATTGTTAATGCTCTGGTTGTTTTCAAGTCTTGCAAAATCATATGCAAAGAACAATGGGGTACCGACAGGGGCCGGAAGGTTTTTCGAACCTATTGTGATTTATATCAGGGATGATATCGCAAGGCCTACTATTGGGGAAAAGCGGTATAAAAAGTACATGCCATTTCTGTTGACCATATTCTTTTTTATCTGGTTCCTGAATATGTTCGGGCTTACTCCCCTGGGAATCAATGTAACAGGGAACATTGCGATAACCTTCGGACTGGCCCTGCTCACATTCCTGATCACCAATTTCACAGGGACAAAGGATTACTGGAAACACCTGGTAGATCCCCTCGGAGATGCTATGCCCTGGTACGGGAAGATTCCGATCTATATCATCTTGGTACCCATTGAATTGCTGGGATTGATTATCAAACCCTTTGCACTGCTTATCCGTTTGTACGCGAACATGCAGGCAGGTCACATCGTACTGATGAGCCTTATTGGATTGATGTTCATCTTTAAGAGTTGGATAGGCAGCCCCCTGTCTTTCTTCCTGGCATTTGCCATCACCTTGATCGAAGTATTAGTAGCCTTGTTACAGGCATATATATTTACCATGTTGTCATCCCTCTATTTTGGCTTTGCCTCAGAGGAACACGAACATGAAGAAGATCCCGAATTGGCCCACCTATAGGGGTTATCCGGGATAAATGATTTAATGAATTGAATTTTAATTTTAAACTAGATAGCGTATGGAAATTCCAGTAATGGTAGGTGCAGGATTGGTAGTAATCGGCGTTGGTATCGGTATCGGTAGGATCGGTGGTTCTGCCATGGAGGCCATTGCCCGTCAGCCTGAGGCCTATGGTAAGATTCAAACAGCGATGCTGATCGTAGCAGCGCTTATTGAAGGTATTGGTTTCGCGGCTCTTTTCGCCGTGTAACACACCAGCTTAAGGAAGCGGCCATAACGGTTGGTTATGGCCCTCCTTAGTTTAAAATTGTACATAAAATAACATTAGATGGAAAAACTGATCAATGATTTTTCGTTTGGCCTTTTTGTATGGCAAACGCTGCTCTTCCTGCTATTGCTGTACTTGTTGTATCGCTTCGCCTGGAAGCCCATTCTCAGCGCGATCAATGACAGGGAGGAAGGCATAAAGAATGCGCTTGCTGCGGCCGAGGAGGCTAAAAAGGAAATGCAGAACGTCACTGCAGACAGCGAGAAACTGTTGAAGGAAGCCAGGGGTGAGCGTGAAGCCATGTTGAAGGAAGCCCGGGAGATCAAGGAAAAAATGGTGGCTGATGCCAGGGAGCAAGCCAAACAGGAAGGAGACAAGCTCATCGCTCAGGCAAAGGCAACTATAGACAGCGAGAAAAAGGCAGCCGTGGCTGAGATCAAGACTCAGGTTGCAGATTTGTCCGTTCAGATCGCAGAAAAGATCTTAAAAGAGCAACTGGCCAACAAAGACAAGCAGTTAAAGCTGGTCGATGATATGTTGGGTGATATAAAGCTTAAATAATCCTGATGAACGAATCTAGAGCAGCAGCACGTTACGCCAGAGCCATCCTGGATTTTGCGGTAGAGAAAAAGAAGACCGATGTCCTTGAAAACGACATGAGGGCTATCGTGGAGACCATTGGAGGAAGCAAGGAGCTGAGGGAGATGCTGAGCAGTCCCGTTTTGAAGGCTGAAGCAAAGAAAAAGGCTTTGCTATCGGTTTTCAAGGGATGTGATTCCATCACAGAGGGTCTCTTGAACCTGTTGTTTCAGAACAGGAGGATCAACCTCCTCAACGAGGTCGCTTTAAAATATATTATCCTCAACGAAGAACTCAAAGGAGAAGGGGTAGCTTTTGTAACTACAGCTGTTCCTTTATCCGGAGAATTAGAAAAAAGGGTTTTAAAAGAGGTTTCCAAGATCACGGGCAATAAGGTCGTCCTGAAGAATAAGATAGACGAGAGTATTGTCGGAGGATTCATCCTGAGGATAGGAGACCTGCAATACGACGCCAGTATTGCCAACCAGTTGAACACGATTAAAAGAGAGTTTACAAAAAGCGTATAAAATTTAATTCCGGAGACGATTCGTAACCAATCGCTTCCGACAGATATTTAGAACATATGGCAGGAGTTAAAGCCGCTGAGGTATCAGCAATCTTAAAGAAGCAATTATCTGGCTTTGAGGCCGAGGCAACTTTGGACGAAATAGGAACAGTCCTTCAGGTCGGTGACGGTATCGCACGCGTTTACGGACTTTCCAATGCACAATACGGTGAATTGGTGGAGTTTGAAGGAGGTCTGGAAGGGATCGTCCTCAACCTGGAAGAAGACAACGTTGGTGTTGTATTGCTGGGGCCATCCAAAGAGATCAAGGAGGGTACGACCGTTAAAAGGACCCAAAGGATCGCTTCCATCAATGTTGGAGAGGGAATCGTTGGACGTGTTGTGGATACCCTGGGTAACCCAATTGATGGAAAAGGTCCGATCGCCGGAAAGACCTACGAGATGCCACTGGAGCGCAAGGCGCCCGGGGTGATCTTCCGCCAGCCCGTAAATGAGCCCCTGCAGACGGGTGTCAAGGCGATTGATGCCATGATCCCTATCGGTCGCGGACAGCGGGAGCTTGTGATCGGTGACCGCCAGACAGGTAAAACGACTGTTTGTGTGGATACGATCATCAATCAAAAGGAATTTTATGATGCAGGGCAACCTGTATATTGTATTTATGTGGCCATTGGGCAAAAAGCCTCAACAGTGGCCAACATCGCCAAAACATTAGAAGATAAAGGAGCCCTGGCCTATACCACCATTGTTGCGGCCAACGCTTCGGACCCTGCTCCTATGCAGGTGTACGCGCCTTTCGCAGGAGCGGCAATCGGGGAGTATTTCAGGGATACCGGTCGTCCGGCCCTGATCATTTACGATGATCTTTCTAAACAAGCCGTGGCTTACCGTGAGGTGTCTCTTCTTCTCAGGCGTCCACCAGGACGGGAAGCCTATCCCGGAGACGTATTCTACCTGCACTCCAGATTGCTGGAGCGAGCTGCGAAGATCATCAATGATGATGCCATCGCTAAGAATATGAATGACCTCCCGGAAGTACTTAAGCCTATGGTAAAAGGAGGTGGATCCCTGACAGCCCTACCTGTTATCGAAACCCAGGCAGGGGACGTTTCTGCCTATATTCCTACGAACGTGATCTCCATTACAGATGGCCAGATATTCCTGGAACAGGACCTGTTTAACCAGGGGGTAAGGCCGGCGATCAACGTGGGGATCTCTGTATCGAGGGTAGGAGGATCTGCACAGATCAAATCCATGAAGAAGGTGGCCGGAACACTTAAACTCGATCAGGCCCAGTTCCGCGAACTGGAGGCTTTCGCCAAATTTGGATCCGACCTTGATGCGGCAACCCTGAATGTGATCGAGAAAGGTAGGAGGAATGTGGAGATCCTAAAGCAGGCTCAAAACGATCCGTTTACTGTGGAAGATCAGGTAGCTATCATCTTTGCGGGCTCCAAAAACCTCCTCAGGGATGTACCTGTAGAGAAGGTAAAACAATTTGAACAGGATTACCTCGAAATACTGAATGCGAAGCACAGGGATGTGCTTGATACGTTGAAAGCAGGTAAGCTTACAGATGAGGTTACCGAAACCTTGACGGCAGTTTGTAAGGATCTGGTCAAGAAGTACAAAGGGTAATTCAGCAGCAGATTAGATTATGGCGAACCTAAAGGAAATACGGAACAGAATAGCATCGGTGTCTTCAACCATGCAGATCACGAGCGCCATGAAGATGGTATCGGCTGCGAAATTGAAAAAAGCACAGGATGCCATTACAGCCATGCGACCGTATGCCGATAAGCTCACCGAACTACTTCAGAACCTGAGCGGGAGTCTGGATTCTGACACAGGAAGTTCATTTGCCGAAGAAAGACCGGTGAGGAAGGTACTGGTGGTCTCCATCACCTCTAACAGAGGGCTTTGTGGCGCGTTTAACTCGAATGTGATCAAGGAATGTATTTCCCTTAAAGAAAATACCTTTGTCGACCAGGAAGTACACTTTATGACCGTGGGAAAAAAAGGATTTGATCTCCTAAAAAAGAAGAACACGGTTGTTACTGATCACAGCAAGGTCTTCGATGACCTTACTTTCGACCATGTGGCACAAATTGCAGAAGAGCTCATGGAGCATTTTGTAAGTGGTTCCTATGACAAGATCGTATTGGTCTATAATAAGTTCAAGAATGCGGCAACGCAGATTCTGATGACGGAGCAATTCCTGCCTATAGTCCCTGAATCTTCTGAAAACAGGAGTTCAACTGACTATATTTTTGAGCCGGAAAAAGAAAAGATCGTCATGGAGCTGATCCCAAAATCGCTTAAAACGCAATTGTACAAAGCGGTGAGGGACTCTTTTGCCAGTGAGCACGGCGCCAGGATGACTGCCATGCATAAGGCCACGGATAACGCCTCAGAATTGAGAGACCAGTTAAAGCTTACTTATAACAAGGCGCGTCAGGCTGCCATTACCAATGAGATTCTGGAGATCGTTGGTGGTGCGGAAGCTTTGAACGGATAAATATTCTTTTTCATTACAGGAAATAACCCCGGCACTGGCCGGGGTTTCTTTTTTCCGGACCACGGAATAACTACTTTTGGCATTACTATTGAATACTATGTCAAAAAAAGACCTGTATTATGAATAAAATGCCTTTGTACACCTTTATATTGATCTTAGGCTTGTTCGGGTGTTCCTCACAAAAAAAACTGGTGGAGCAGGCCCCATTTGTGGTAGAGGGTCCGACCTGTCAGGAATTTGCCGCCGGAAGACCCGAAGGAGGTTCAGGATATATCCTAAGGATCCCTTTGGAAACCTTACCACCATCCATACAGTTCGGAAAGGTATATTTCAGAGGAAGGGTTTTGACACCTCAGTTGGAAACAGAAAAAGGAAATTCGGAGTTAGTGTGTAAGTTCGAGAGGGAAGAAGCAGGTGCTCAGAAGGACATCATCATGCATGCAGATCCGATGGAAGAGGTAGGCAATCAACCACCTGTAATGCTGAAGGAAAAAGAGGAAGATTTACCATTTGAACTGAATAGTGACGAGGCCGTTTTAGAATACAAAGTGGAGGGAAAACGGAAATCCCGTTTTTACAAGATCGTCGGGATAAAAGAAAAAATGCCAGTTCAATATCCCTCGAGACCTCAAAACTAACTTTGCAGGCAGACGCTAATTGTCTAAATTTAGACTTTACCTAACATTCCTGCGGTTGAGTCTTTTTCAGAAGTTATTCAAGCAAACCTTTATTTACGGATTGGCCACGGTCTTACCCAGGATGTTATCTTTCATCCTGGTACCTTTGTACACAAAGGTCATGCCTACGGGGGCTTATGGGGAGGTTACTTTGATCTTTGCATGGTTTGCCATCTTCAACGTAGTGCTGGCGTACGGGATGGAAACAGCCTTTTTCAGATTCTTCAACAGCGAAGAAAAGCCCACCCGGGTGACCTCTACAGCCCTGATCTCAATCGGAGCTACTACAGCTGTTTTTACCTTAATCGCTTTTGTCATCAGGGACCAAATGGCAGTTTGGCTCAATATAGACCCTCAGTATATAAAGTACGTGATCTTCATCCTGGCCCTCGATGCCCTGGCGATCATACCCTTTGCCATGTTGAGAGCGATGCAAAAACCCCAGCGTTATGCGGTGATCAAGATCCTGAATGTAGCGGTCAATCTCAGTCTTAATGTTTTCTTTCTTTTGCTTTTACCGGGATTGTCGGAGGGAAATTCCGAAGGTTTATTCAGCGCGATCTACGTGCCGGATTTTCAGATCTCCTATATCTTTATTTCAAACCTTATAGCCAGCGGACTAACCCTGGCTCTGATGTTTCCCAGCTATCGATTGCGCACCTATGCCTTTGACAGGGTACTGTGGTCTAAAATGATACGGTATGGTCTTCCTGTGATGATCGCAGGAATTGCTTTTACCATCAATGAGGTTTTCGATAGGATCATGCTCTCCGAACTCCTCCCTGCCTCGATTGCCAAAAGTGAGATTGGAAAATACTCTGCTTGCTACAAGATCGCCCTGTTCATGACCTTGTTTGCCACGGCCTTCAGGCTGGGCATCGAACCCTTCTTTTTCAGCCATTCCAGGTCTGAAAACCCTCAAAGGGCCTATGCACAGATCACGAATTACTTTGTCGTTCTGGGGAGCGTGATACTCCTTGCGGTAGTGGTGTACGCAGATCCCTTGAAGGTACTGATCGTTAGAAATTCTGATTACTGGGAGGCGATGCCGGTCGTACCTATTATCATTCTGGCCAGTTTTTGCCTTGGGATCTACCACAACCTCTCGGTATGGTACAAGGTTACGGACCGGACGCGTTTCGGGGCTTACATTTCCATCGCAGGGGCCGTGATCACTATTGTTATCAATTATCTTTTCATTCCGTCCATAGGATACCATGCCTCAGCCTATGCTACCCTGGCAGCATATGCCAGCATGATGGCACTTTCCTATGTGCTGGGGAAGAAGTACTATCCTATACCATATAATTTCCGGAAAATCTGTTTTTACCTGGGGATATCTATACTTTTTTCAGCCTTGTCCTTCTATGTTTTTAATCGGGATATCCTGATCGGATCCGTTTTCCTTTTAGTATTTTTACTCCTGGTTTACAGGATGGAACACGAATTTCTTAGAAGAATATTTATAGGCAATGAAGATTAAGATCATCAACACATCACGCCACCCTCTGCCCGGGTATGAGACCGAGTCTTCCGCAGGGATGGATATCAGGGCGAATCTGGAAGAATCGGTTCGACTGGAACCCCTCGAAAGGAAGGTGATCAAAACAGGATTATTTCTGGAGATACCCCAGGGATACGAGGCCCAGGTCAGGCCCAGAAGCGGGCTTGCTGCCAGAAACGGAATTACAGTACTCAATACTCCGGGGACCATAGATGCAGATTACAGGGGTGAAATTGGCGTGATTCTTGTTAATCTGTCTCAGGAACCTTTTGTCATTGAGGATGGAGAACGCATTGCGCAACTGGTTATAGCCAGGCACGAACGCGCCATTTGGGAAGAGGTCGGGGAACTATCCCAGACAAGTCGGGGTGCAGGTGGATTTGGAAGTACCGGGACCCGTTGACCTTCACTGAGGAAGGAAAGAATCACTACTGCTATGAAACGGGCAAAGCTCATCAGGATATTATTGTTGTTGGCTGTATTCCTGCCCCTGTTAGTTAGTGCCCAGGAGGAAGAAAGTGCCGAAGTATTCCTGGAGGAATACACGGATGAATTTCAAGAGTATTTTTTTGAGGCCCTCAAGCAAAAAGGAATAGAGAACTACGACAAGGCGATCAATGCGTTGCTGAGGTGTAAGGAAATGGACCCTGAGAGCCCGGTAATCGACCATGAACTGGCCAAAACCTACCGGCTGAACAACCAGATGGGTTTGGCCCAGGAGTTTGCCCTGGATGCTTTGAGAAAGCAGCCGGAAAATCTGTGGTATCTGAGCACTTATCTGGAACTGGCAGGATCTCGTTCTCTGGATCTCAATGTATTAAAGGGGCAAATACCCTTTGAAAACACCCGATTAAAGGAGAATCTCGCGAGTCTGTTGGTTGAAAAGGGGAAATTCGACATAGCTTCCCGTCTGTTAAAGCAACTTGACCAAAGTGAGTTTAAAACGCGCATGGAGGCAAGGATCGCAGATTCCTTGGCTGTGGAGGACAACAATATGGTGCCGGAGCCCGTTGAAGGGGAAGAAGAGGAGCCTGACCCCTATCAGACCAGGGTTAGCAGATTACAGGATTTGATGGAAAAGGCCAATTTTGGGCAACTGGAAGCAGAAGCGACAGATGCTTTGGAGGCGTATCCTCTCCAACCCTTTTTCTATTTCATGAAGGGAGTTGCTCTCAACGGACTCGAACGGTATGAGTCGGCTGAAGAGTATCTGCTTATGGGGCTGGACTTCATTGCGAATGATGAGGAATTGACGAATAAATTTTACAAGGAGCTCGCCACCACCTACCAGGGGTTGGGCGATCCGGACAAAGCAAATATGTATCTTAGCAGGATAAAGAATGGATCTTAAAGAGAAGAGGCAGAGGATCAGATTAGCCCTGAGGGCAGGGTATGTATTGCTGCTTTTCGCAGCCTTATCTTCCTGTAAATCGGCGAAGCTGTTGACCGACAAGACTTTTGATGAAAACCTTCCTGCAAGGACCGTCATCAGGAATCACTACAGGAACCAGGTCGATTTTCGAACACTTACCGGCAAACTGCGCATCGCTTACTCGGACGGGGAATCAAGCCAAACCGTCGGGGTCAGCCTCAGGATGGAGAAGGACAAGGCTATCTGGCTGAGTGCCCCCCTGGGTGTTGTAAAGGCGATGATCACTCCGGGACGTGTTTCTTTCTACAATAAGCTGGAAAACAGTTATTTTGACGGGAGCTTCGAATATTTGAGCAAGTTGTTAGGGACTGAACTGGATTTCAAAAAGGTACAGAACCTGCTTCTCGGGGAGGCCTTGTATGATCTCAGGGAAGAGAAATACGAGGTTTCAGTGAATTCTTCTACATACGAATTGAAACCGGTGAGGACCCTTGATCTTTTTAAAACTTTCTTTACTGTGAATCCTGGCAACTTCAGGCTGGCTTCCCAGCAGATCTCCCAGCCGCTTCAAAAGAGGCTTCTGGAAATCAGGTATAAGGACTATCAGGAAAAGAGCAAAAAGATCGTCCCAAACAATGTGGGTATTCTGGCAATAGACAATGACCAGCGGAATGTGATCGATATAGAGTATCGAAATATTGAATTCAATACCAAGGTCAGTTTTCCTTACAAGATCCCGAGTGGATATGAAAAGATCGTGTTGAACTGAAATGAAGAACCTTCCCGGATACCCGCTTATTTTATTCTTTGCGTTGGTGCTGCTGACATTTCCTTCTGCATGGGCCCAGACCAACGAACAAAAAGCCCTGGAGGCCAAAAGGGAGCAACTTCAGCGGGAGATCAGCGAAATGAACCGGTTGCTATTCGCGGAACGAAAGCAGCGAGGCACGGTGCTGGATCAGATGGAACTGCTGGATCAGAAGATCAAAGTGAGACAGCAGTTGATCAGGGTCACCAATCAGCAATCCAATCTGCTGAGCAGACAGATCAATGCGAATATCCGGAACATTGCGAAATTGCGAGAAGACCTGGAGATCCTGAAGGACGAATATGCCCATATGATCCAGAAATCATACCGCAACCGGTCACGTCAAAGTAGATTGATGTTCCTTCTTTCCTCCAAGAGCTTTTATCAGGCTTTTAAAAGATTACAATACCTTAAGCAGTACACCCAATACAGGAAGGAACAGGGCCTGCAAATTGCTAAGAAAACAGATGATCTGATCGCCCTCAACAATGAACTCACTCAGCAGCGAAAGGAAAAGGAAAATTTGATCGCTGAGAACAAGGCTGCGCGAAAAGAGCTATTTGAGGAGATCGAGGAACAAAAAGGATTGCTGAAGACCATCCGGCAGAATGAGAGCAATTACACAGCTGCCATCAATAGGAAAAAGGCTGAGGCCAGAAAGATCGATGAACAGATAGAAAGGCTGATCCGAAGTGCGATCGCCGCCTCTAATAAAGAGGCGGGTAACGCTTCGAATACAAGCAAGTTTGTGCTGACCCCTGAGGCAACTATTATCGCCAACAATTTCTCTGCAAACAAGGGAAGGCTTATTTGGCCGGTCGAAAAAGGGATCAAGAGGCAGGGTTTTGGTATCTACAGCGATGCCGTATACCCCGGGATCAAACACCAGAATAACGGGGTGATCATCGCTACGGAAGAAGGGGCAAAAGCAAGGGCCGTATTCGAAGGAGAAGTAATAGCCATCTTAGCTGTTCCCGGCGGGGGTAAGGGCGTGCAGGTAAAACACGGTAACTACATCAGCACCTATTACAACCTGGCCAACCTTTACGTCAAAAAAGGGGACAAGGTGGCGGCCAAGGAAGAACTAGGGGAGATTTACACCAACCGGCTGAATGGGCTCACCCAGTTGAAATTTTATCTTTACAGGGATGCAACCCGATTGAATCCGGAAGAGTGGATCTATCAATTGTAAATCAGTTAGAACATGAATAGTATCACCGACATCAAAGGAGGATTTACACTGCAAAATGGAGTTAAGATGCCCTACTTCGGGCTTGGCGTTTGGGAGACCAGGGAGGGTGAAGAAGTCATAAACGCTGTTAAGGCAGCCTTGCAATACGGATACAGGCATATAGACACAGCTGCTGTATATCACAATGAAGTAGGTGTTGGTAAAGGGATTCGGGAGAGTGGGATTCCCAGGGAAGATATTTTTCTTGTCAGCAAGGTATGGAATACGGAACAGGGATATGACTCCACTATCAGAGCATTTGAAGCAAGCCTGGAGCGACTCGGCACGGATTATCTGGATCTGTACCTCATTCATTGGCCGGTGAAAGGTAAATACAGGGAAACATGGAGGGCTTTGGAAACCCTGTATAGTGAAAAACGTGTGAAGGCCATAGGGGTAAGCAATTTCCTGTCGCATCATCTTGAGGACCTGTTAGACAAGGCTTCGGTTGTTCCTATGGTAAATCAAATGGAGTTTCACCCCTATCTTGTTCAACAGGATTTAATCGATTATTGCAAGGATAATCAAATACAGTACGAAGCGTGGTCTCCAATGATGAGAGGACGAATATTTACTATTCCTGAATTGATCGATTTAGCTAAAAAATACGAGAAAACAGTTGCTCAGATCGTATTGAGATGGGACCTTCAGAAAGGTGTGGTCACCATTCCCAAGTCGAGGAACAAAGACCGTATTAAATCCAATGCTCAGGTTTTCGATTTCACACTTTCTGAGAATGATGTACAATTTCTTGATAGTCTGGACCGGAATAAGCGTTTCGGGCCGCACCCAAGGGCTATGGATTTTCCCCCGTTGATCAGGAAAGCGTGGAATTATTACATACGGAAATCAAATAAATAATGCCTTTAACTCTGTGGCGTCGTGGGGTTTCATCTTTCCTGCGAGGACCAGGCTCAGTTGTTTTCTTCTCAACGCCCCGTCAAAACGTATCTTCTCCAGTTCGGTTTCGGGCTCTATGGGAGGTACAACCGTAGGTTTCCCTGTTTCATCGACCGCCACGAAGGTGTAAATAGCTTCATTTGCTTTTGTTCTTTCCCCGCTTACACGATCTTCCATCCAGACATCGATATATACTTCCATGGAAGTCCTGAACGTCCTGGAAATGGCGGCTTCCAGGGTTACCACACTCCCTAGAGGCACGGACCTGTTAAACGCAACGTGGTTTACAGACGCGGTAACGGCTACCCTGCGGCTGTGCCTTCTCGCGGTGATGCTGGCGGCCCTGTCCATCCTGGCCAGTAATTCACCACCGAACAGGTTGTTGAGCGGATTGGTTTCACTGGGAAGCACCAGGTCAGTCATAACGGTCCTGGAATCACTGGGTTTCTTGGGATTCATGGAAATAAGGTTTTCGCAAAGATACGAGGTAATTAAAGCCGGGAAAAGGTCAGGTTCTTATTTTACAGAGAGTAGCCAGGCGTCTTTTGATTCCGTTGCCCGGATCCTTTTCAGGGCATCGAGGGCTTCCCTTGGGGTATCGTGACTCTCAAAGGCCACCTGGTACAATCCAAATGCATTCTGGCCTACATAGAAGGCATCAAACCCCTTATTGCGCAATTGACTGATCTTCTTGTCTGCATTGTTCCTCTCCCTGAAAGCACCGGCAATAATGTGGTGACGTTTTCTGGTATTCTTCTCCACCTCCAACCGGAATACCGGTAGTTCCAGAGGTTTGGTATCAAAGAAGGTCGCCTCCTGAATGCTGCTGGAGATGATTTCCTGGGCTTTTTGCTGAGAAAGGGCCGTATTGCTCTGTGCCTGATCGTAGGTGAGGTATCCACTGAATCCGGCTGAAATGGCAAGTAAGACAATGGCCGCATACTTGAGCAAAGGTCTGTAATTGCTCTTTTCCCGTTCTTCGCGGGTGATGATGAAAGGTACCTTTTCTTCGAGTTCTTCAACCTCCTGTTTTAGAACTTCCCTAAGGATGGGTTTGGAGACGATCGGACTCAGACCAAAAGATGAGGTTAAATAATTGGTGTGACGGGTTGGCTGAAAAATAAGTTTTCCCTCCCGGGTAGGTTTGAAGGATCCGATATTTTCAAGTACAAGGGCTTCTCCCTGCTTCAATTGTGCTTTCCAGGCCTTTACCTTTGCCGCCAACCGGTCCTGTATCTCCTCGTAGGAAGACTTTTCAGCTTCCGCCATATAAGAGATAAGCAAACCGTCGTTGGATTGGAGCTGACTGTTGAAGGACAGTACCTTGGACGGGGGATGGAAGGTATGAGCTGATCGGTCAATGTAGGCCGGTTTTACGTGCGTCAGCAACGCACCGAAGTCGGGAATGACAACGCAATTATATCTGTAGAGAAGTTCTTGTATGTATTCTGCGGCACGCATCAGAACAAAGATGAAAAAAAATAGACCTGCTTCAAAACACAGTTCGACTTTTTATCAACATAACTATTGGACTACATTGAGCGTTAGAAATTTATGATGAGAGATGATGGATCAGGAAATAATTTCTTTATTACGACTACAGGCCATCCCCAACCTGGGTGAAATTTCTGCAAGAAAGCTCATTCAGTGTTGCGGTAGTGCAGCAGGGATCTTTAAGGAGAAAAAGAGCACATTTCTGCAACTAAAGGGGATCGGGACCAAGCATATTCACAATCTCTTCGATTCCCGGTATCTCAAATTGGCCGAAAGGGAATTCCGGCATATTGCTGACAGGGGAATTGAAGTCCTTCCATTTACGGACCACAGGTACCCCCGATATTTAAATCATTGTTCCGATGGTCCTTTGCTCCTCTTTGCAAGGGGCAACATACACCTGACAGACCAAAGGATCCTTAGCATCGTAGGAACGCGAAATATGACCCGCCAGGGAGGGGAGTTTTGCAGGAAGCTCATTGAGGAGCTCAGGCCTTTGAACCCCGTGATCGTAAGCGGATTTGCCTATGGTGTCGATATCTGTGTTCACGAGGCTGCATTGGATTTCGGCTTGCAGACCATAGGTTGCCTGGCACATGGATTGAACCAGATATATCCCAGGTTCCATCAGAGATTTTGCGGGCCTGTGGAAGAAAATGGAGGCTTTCTTACAGAATTCTGGAGTACGAGCAAGCCGGAAAGGAATAATTTTTTGAAGAGAAACCGGATCATTGCCGGGATGAGTGAAGCCACTATTGTCATTGAGTCGGGGGAAAGGGGAGGTAGCCTGGTCACTGCGGAAATGGCCAATGGGTATAACCGGGATGTATTTGCGGTTCCGGGTCGGCCCTCAGACCTCTTTAGTGAAGGGACCAATGCCTTGATAAAAACCCAGAAAGCCCAAATGCTGACCTCAGCTGCTGATCTTCTCTATCATTTAAACTGGGATCTGGGGGCAAAGCCCCAACCTGGGATACAAAAACAGTTCTTCATTCAATTAGACGCGGAAGAGCAGAAGATTATTTCTCAATTAGAAGAAGGAGGCCGATTAAAACTCGATGATATTGCCATGAAAAGTGGTCTCCCTATTGGCAGGACAGCCTCTGCACTCCTTTCAATGGAAATGAAAGGGGCTATCAGACCTCTGCCGGGTAAGTTTTTTGAGGTCATCTGAACCGGTATAACAAACTGTTTGGTTTGTAGAAAGTAAAAAGGATGAAGTAAAGAGGATCCCGGGCGTATTCCACCGATCAATAATGCAGTAAAACCATGGAAAGGGACAGATTAAAAAATCCCGGAGGTAAATAGACCAACTGATTAGTCGGTTTGACAAATTTCTAATATCCTAGTTTTTCCCTCACTCTCTGCAGTACTTCATCGGCCACTTTTTGAGCCTTTTGTGATCCCAGATGTAATAATTCGTCTACTTCAGATAGGTTTTCCATGTAGTAGAGGAACTTTTTTCTGGGCACCTCAAATTTCTCAAGAATACATTCTAATAAGGCTTTTTTAGCGTGACCGTACCCGTAATTCCCGCCGAGGTAATTTTCTCTCATCTGCTTTACATCAGCAGGGGAGGCCAGTAACGAATACAGGGCGAAGACTGTGTCCTTATCCGGGTCCTTGGGATCTTCGAGGGGAGTGCTGTCTGTCTGGATCCCCATGATCTGTTTTTTGAGTTGTTTTTCAGGAAGGAAGATATCGATAAGGTTCCCTTTGCTCTTGCTCATTTTTTCCCCGTCTGTTCCGGGGATATACATGGTCTCTTCCTTTACCCTGGCTTCGGGCATCACGAAGGTTTCCCCCAGTTGGGCGTGGAATCGCGAGGCTACATCCCTTGTCATTTCGAGGTGCTGAAGCTGATCTTTTCCCACGGGCACTATGTCTGCGTCGTAAAGCAGAATGTCTGCCGCCATCAACATGGGATAGGTGAACAGGCCTGCGTTGACATCTCCCAGTCGGTCTGCCTTATCCTTGAAGGAATGGGCGAGTGTCAGTCTCTGGTAAGGAAAGAAACAACTCAGGTACCAGGCCAGTTCGGTTACCTGGGGTACATCGCTCTGGCGATAGAACACCGTTTTTTCCACATCCAGGCCAAAAGCCAGCCAGGCGGCGGCGGTGGCGTATGTATTCATCCTCAATTCCTCCCCGTTTTTGATCTGGGTAAGGGAGTGCATATCGGCTATAAAAAGGAAGGATTCATTGCGGGAGTCACCGGCCATCTCAATGGCCGGGATGATCGCCCCAAGCAGGTTGCCCAGGTGCGGTGTACCCGTACTTTGAATCCCTGTTAATATTCGCGCCATATGCCTTCTGGTAAAGAATGACAAAAGTAAAAGAAATCCTAGAACCCTGCTAAAATTGTTATTTTTGATTCCATGTTAAAAGGACTTATCTGGATCGGCCAACTGCTGTACCGCGTTTGGTTTTACATACTGGTGGCGATTCCGATTTTATTTTTCTCTCCTCTTCTGGTGCTCCTAACCCTCTCCGAAAAGACCTATCCGCAATTTTTCTGGCTGGCCAGGAATATCTGGGCCAATTTGATCCTCTATGGAATGGGCTGTATTCCTAAGATCAGTTATCAAGAAAAGCTGATTCGAGGTAAAAGTTATATGTTGATCGCCAACCATACGAGCATGCTGGACATTATGCTTATGCTCAGGGCTAGTCGGAATCCCTTCGTCTTTGTTGGAAAAAAGGAACTGGTCAGGATCCCCATCTTCGGATTTTTCTACAAAAGGGTATGTATCATGGTAGACAGGGACGACAGTAAAAGTAGGATGGGGGTGTATTGGCGGGCACAACGAAGGCTGGACCAGGGCCTGAGTATATGTATATTTCCGGAAGGTGGTGTACCCCCGGAGGATGTGGTCCTGGATTCATTTAAGGACGGGGCTTTTAAGATGGGGATCTCACATAAAATACCGATCGTTCCTATGATCTTTTTTGATGCAAAGGAACGCTTCCCTTTTACCTTGAAAGGAAGTGGCCCCGGAATTTTACGGGTAAGTGTATACCCTTTTATTAAAACCGAAACTCTTAGCGAAAATCAAGCAATTCCTCTGAGGGATTCCACCAGGGATTTCATGTTGAAGAAACTTCTGGAGGACGTCTAATGTCATAATATACACAACGGTATAAAAAAACACCCCGCGGAGATGCGAGGTGCTTCAGGGTCGCTGAGAAGGCAGCAACCAACCTAACCAACATCTTAGAACCTGAAATTAAGCCCGGAATAGACCCCCATGGAAAACGGCTGAAAATTCCCTGAGGTATCGGTAAAGGTGTTCAGTTGATATTTGAACATAGGCTCCAGGTTCAGTCGTAATTTATCGTTGATCTCATAGGAGACGCCTATCCCAAAATTCGTACTGAAGTTGAGGTCGTTTATATTATTTGCCTCGCCCATTTCAGTGGTATTCCCGTTTGATTCAAGGACTACGGTATTATTGGTGAGAAATAGAGAACTGATTCCTCCAACCAGGCTGACGCCTACTTTGCGCTCAACCAGCGCATAGGTCAGCTCCAGGGGGACTTCCAGATACCCGAATTCCTGGACCATCTTCCCGTTCAGGGAAGGATCCGGTCCGGCCACATCCTGTGCATTCTCAAGGTCGAGTTTTCCGCTATTGGTATTGCTCCTCACTACGAGATTCCGCGAACTGAGATTGTAGTCGATGTTGTTGATGATCCCGTTCGTATTTGCATTCAGGGAGGAGGAAAAAGAAACATCCCTTGTGTCATAGCCAAAATCGACCCTGTGTACTCCTGATCTCACTTTCAGCCTTTTTGCGAGCTCGTAGCTAACAGCAACCCCATAACTCATATTGACATTTCCGGATTTTGCGTTATCCCTGAAACTCGAATGGATAGGAGAACCCTGGGCCAGTGAACTGAAGAAGACCGGGGCAACCCTAGGACCTACTTCCCATTTTCCTCCTGATCTTTCTTCGATCAACTCCTCTTCCTGGGCCGCAATAGCTTCCAGAATAGACGGCTTTTCATCAGTTTTCTCAGTTTCGGGAACTGGAACCTCTTCAGCCTGTTCTTTCTCTGAATTCTTAGCGACAGTTTGTTCAGGGGTTACCTCTTTTTTGATGTCCTTTTCTCCATTTTCCTTTCCGGCCATCGGCGCACGCCCCAAAGCTATTTCCTCGGATTCAGCAGCATCCTTTCGAGAAGATGATTCCACATTCTCCATGGCATCTCCGGAAATGGAAGGTTCATTCCGGGCCAGGGTTGTTTGCCCTTTTAACGGAGCGGTATTCAAACCATTACCTTTTGTGTTTTCAGTTCCTGTATCTTCCTGACTTCCATTTAATGTTTCCTGACCATTCACACGATCTTCTTGTGAGATGACGATCGAATTATTTGGGTCTTCGGTATTTTCCAGATCCATCAACCCCGGTTCAGGGTCTGCAGGACTAACTGATGGGGTTTCCGTTACGGATTCTGAAGGGTTGGGAACATCCCCGTCGGGAAGAAAGAGGAAAAGGCCTGCAATAAGCAGGGCCGCCACGCCGGCTATCCGCCACCATACGGGAAGGATCCTTCGTTTACTCTTCTTTTTGTCCAGTGATGCCGATACCCTTTCCCAGACGTGTTCCTCTGGGATCTGACTGAAATTTTCGAGCTTTTCCCGGAATACCTTTTCTATGTCTTTCTTTTTCATGCCCATGGAATTAAGCGATGTTGATATTTTCTTTCTTTAACTTCTCCTTCAAGATCATTTTAGCCCTGGAGAGATTAGATTTGGAGGTCCCTGTTGAGGTTCCGAGCATTTCGCTGATCTCCTTGTGGGTATACCCGTCAAGTACATACAGGTTGAAGGTAAGCCTGTATTTTGTCGGCAGCTCCTGTACGTATTGCAATAAGGTGGAGAGCTGCACGTCGGCATATTCGAATTCAACCTCCTCTTCCTCTTTCAAATTATCGGAGACCACATTCATGAATTGCTCCTTTCGATACTTCTGCAAAACGGTATTCACAGTGATCCGCTTTAACCAACCTTCGAAGGAGCCCTTGAACTTGAACTGGTCTATCTTGTCATAGATAGTGAGGAAGCTATCGTGCAGATTGTCTTCGGCCTCCATCTTATTTCGGGAATACTTCAGACAAAGTCCAAATAAGACAGCGGAATACTTCCGGTAAAGCTTTTCCTGAGCCTTCCTGTCTCCTTTTATGCAACGATGTATGAGCTTTTTCAGATCCAAAATGTTGGTCAGATTTTGATCCCTGCTCCCTAAATTACGATCAGTTCACGGGGACTTCCACCTCTATGTACTGCTGATTCCCATTCTCATCCTCCCCTGTCCAGAATCGGAAGAGATAGGGCTCATCGTAAAGACAGATAAAATTAAATGAGGCTTCGAGTTCTTCAGTGGCCAGGGTGCATACTTCATCGTAGAAATCTGTACCGATGGCAACCACATTTCGCGTGGTTACGCCTTCTTTAGTGATATCAAATCCTTCAAAGAAAACACAGGCGCTGGGACGCAGGTAGGTCACCCTGATCTCATAGGTCTCATTGAGTTCGAATGATTCCGGAAGATCTACGCTAAGGATCTGCAGGGGTACAAATCTGAAATTCACGCGGTCATCTTCCAGCTTACAGGATGAAAGCCCGAGAAAAACTACGCAAAGCAACAGGGATAAGGGTTTCTTTAAGCTCATCTCATTACAGGTTTTCCCTAAGATGAAGTTAAGGGATAAAGGTTGCTTTGGGCTGGAAGAGAAAGGTCTATACCTTAATGGCGGTAATGGCCTCTTTGATCTTCTCCTCGAGTTCCTCGAGTAGCTCGGGATTATCCTGAAGAAGGACCTTCACGGCATCCCTTCCCTGTCCGAGCTTCGTATCACCGTAACTGAACCAGGACCCGCTCTTTTTGATGATCTCGAATTCAACCCCCAGGTCCAGAATTTCCCCAACCTTGGAGATCCCTTCCCCGTACATAATGTCGAATTCGGCCGTCTTGAAAGGTGGCGCCACCTTGTTCTTAACCACTTTCACCCGGGTTTTGTTACCCTGAACATTTCCATCGGAATCCTTGATCTGGGTAGATCTGCGGATATCGAGCCTGACAGAAGCGTAAAATTTAAGGGCATTACCTCCGGTAGTGGTTTCGGGATTACCAAACATGACCCCGATCTTTTCCCTCAACTGGTTGATAAAGATCACGGTACAATGGGTCTTGCTAATAGATGCGGTGAGTTTCCTCAACGCCTGTGACATGAGTCGGGCGTGCAATCCCATCTTGGAATCTCCCATCTCGCCTTCTATCTCGCTTTTTGGCGTAAGGGCGGCCACAGAATCTATGATCACGATGTCGATGGCCCCGGAACGGATCAAATTGTCAGCGATCTCAAGAGCCTGTTCCCCGTGATCGGGTTGTGAAATGATGAGGTTGTCAATATCCACTCCCAGCTTTTGGGCATAAAAACGGTCGAATGCGTGTTCTGCATCAATAAAAGCCGCAATGCCTCCATTCTTTTGCGCTTCCGCAATCGCGTGCAACGTCAGGGTTGTCTTTCCCGAAGATTCGGGACCATAGATCTCGATCACCCTGCCTCTTGGATAGCCTCCAACTCCCAGGGCGATATCCAGACCGAGCGAACCCGATGAGATCACCTCTACATCAGCGACCACATCATCCCCCATCTTCATAACAGCCCCCTTCCCATAGGTCTTGTCGAGTTTGTCCAGGGTAAGTTTAAGGGCTTTCAACTTGGCTTCTTTCTCACTGCTCATGTCTTCTGTGTCTTAAATTAAAAAGGGTGATAAAATTACCACTTCTTTTTGCATATCACAATCAGAAAAGCAACCTTTTTGAAATAAACCCATCTACTTCAAAAGCATTATTAAATCTTGTTCACTTTATTGGTTTTGACTACTATGGAAAAGAAGATTTCATTAAAGTGATCGTAAAGGGTCCTGACAATCAGGGCCCTTTTTTATTTGATTACCCTGCAAAAATTGTACTTTTGTCCTTCATTTTCATTCACCTTAATTACGGTATAGCATGCAACTGTACAATACATTAAGTGCGAAAGAAAGGGAAGCCCTTATTGAAGAGGCCGGCAAGGACCGTCTCACGATTTCCTTCTACAGATACGCACACATCGGCAATCCTCAAATTTTCAGGAACCATCTTTTTGTGGCATGGGACGCACTGGACGTCCTGGGCAGGATCTATGTGGCCCATGAAGGGATCAATGCCCAACTTTCTGTTCCCGCCGAGAATTTTGATGCTTTTAAAGCCCATCTGGACAGTATCAGCTTCCTGGAAAACGTCCGCTTGAACATCGCCATCGAACACGACAATAAATCCTTCCTGAAACTGAAGATCAAAGTTCGTGACAAGATCGTCGCAGACGGTCTGAATGACGACACCTTTGACGTCACTGACAAAGGGATCCACGTGGGTGCAGAACAGTTCAACGAACTCATTGAGGACCCGGATACGCTCCTGGTAGACATGCGCAACCATTACGAAAGTGAGATAGGTCATTTCAAGAACGCCATCACCCCGGATGTGGATACCTTCCGGGACTCACTCGATATAATTGAACAACAGCTATCAGACCACAAAGAGGATAAGAAACTGGTCATGTATTGCACCGGAGGTATCCGATGTGAAAAAGCGAGTGCCTACTACAGGCATAAGGGATTCAAGCAGGTCTACCAGCTCGAAGGGGGTATCATTGATTACACCAGGCAGGTAAAGGCCAAAGGACTGGAGAACAAGTTCATGGGCAAAAATTTTGTCTTTGATCAGAGGAGAAGTGAACGCATATCCGATGACATCATATCCAATTGCCATCAGTGTGGGGAACCTTGTGACACCCATGTAAATTGCGCCAACGAGGCCTGCCACCTCTTGTTTATCCAATGTGAGTCCTGTGCGGAGAAGATGGACCATTGCTGTTCTCATGAATGCCAGGAGGTCATCGCCCTGCCCGAAGAGGTTCAGAAGGAGCTCAGAAAGGGAATATCAAAGAGCAATAAGATCTTTAAAAAAGGTCGCTCGGAGGTCCTGGTCTATAAAAAACCACCTCAGGAGCCTGTCAGCAACTCTTTTACTTCACACTAAAAAAATAGTATCTTTACCCGTAAGAATTTTTACGAACCTTTTTTGGCAAGGACCCGGGTGTTCTTGTTCAAATCAAGATAAAGAATTATGGGTTGTAGCAGTTGTTCAACCGTCAAGGATGGACAACCTAGGGGATGCAAGAACAATGGTACTTGCGGTACGGATGGTTGTAATAAGTTAACGGTATTTGACTGGCTCTCCAACATGTCTCTCCCCAATGGGGAAAAGCGATTCGACTGTGTGGAGGTCAGGTTTAAAAACAGCAGGAAGGAATTCTTCCGGGTTCCTGAGGATATACCACTTTCCATTGGAGATATTGTCGCCACGCAGGCCAAATCAGGCCATGACGTGGGCATCGTGACACTCACCGGAGAACTCGTCCGCATACAGATGAAAAAGAAAAAGGTGGCCTACGACGATGCAGAGCTGCCCAAGATCTACAGGAAAGCTACCCAGAAGGACATAGACAAATGGCAGAAATGCAGGGGGAAGGAAGATGAGATCAAGAAAAGGTCGCGCGAAATGGCCATCCTGCTCCGACTTCAAATGAAGATCTCGGATGTGGAATTCCAGGGAGACGGTTCCAAGGCTACTTTTTATTACACAGCAGAAGACAGGGTAGACTTCAGGCAGCTTATCAAAGACATGGCCAAGGCCTTTGGGATCCGGATCGAAATGAGGCAGATCGGATACAGGCAGGAGGCCCAGAGACTCGGCGGAATCGGTTCTTGTGGAAGGGAACTTTGTTGTTCTACCTGGCTTACAGATTTCAGGTCGGTCAGCACCTCGGCAGCCAGATATCAGCAACTTTCCCTGAACCCACAAAAACTCGCAGGGCAGTGTGGCAAGTTGAAATGCTGCCTCAATTACGAACTCGACATGTACCTGGAGGCGCTCAAAGATTTCCCTCCACAGGAAAGCAAACTCTTCACTGAAAAGGGTACTGCTTTTTGCCAAAAAACAGATATCTTCAAAGGGTTGCTTTGGTATTCCTACAAGGAGGACCCGTCTCGATGGCATACCCTGACAAAGGAGCAGGTGCAGGAGATCATACAGAAGAACAAGTCGAAGGAAAAAGTGGCGAGCCTGGAGATCTATGCCACCGACAATGTGGAAAGAGAGGCAGCACTATTCGACAATTCTTCCGGCCAGGACAGCCTCACGCGATTCGACAGGCCAAAGCAGAAAAAACGAAGGAAAAAGAACAACAAAAGAAGGAGGAATCCGGCAAAATCCTCAAGGAAAAATGCATAGAGCAACATACCTTTTGATCTTCCTGGGAGCTCTGTTGACCGGATGCGGCAATGCCGTAGAATTCTCTGAATTCCACCCCCTTGAGAACGGTCGGTGGGACAGGGATGACATTGCAGAATTCAAGACGCCTGAACTGAGTTCAGACCAGGTTTATGATTTTTATATCAATGTCAGGAATGATGAGAGTTTTCCCTACAGCAACCTGTTTCTGATCACGGAATTGGAATCCCCTGAGGGCGAGACAACACGTGATACCCTGGAGTATGTGATGGCTGAGGCAGACGGGACCTGGCTGGGTTTAGGTTATGGAAGTATCAAAGAAAACAAGCTTTGGTACAAGGAAAACATCAAATTGCCCGTTTCAGGCGTATATACAATACGAATAGAACAGGCCATGCGGAAAAACGGAAGCGTTGAGGGGATATCCGAATTGGAAGGAATCACCGATGTGGGTCTGGAAATTGAAAGGCGTTAGAACATGGCGAAAGCAAAGAAAAAATCTGTCGACAATTCATTTCACCCTTTTATCAAATGGTTCTGGATCCTGTTTCTCAGCGGTATCCTGGGAGTATTCCTGATCTTCCTGCTAGCTGCCTGGGGAGTGTTTGGGGAGATGCCAACCTTTGAACGGCTCGAAAACCCACAGACCAATCTCGCCACCGAGATCATATCCTCTGACGGGGCCACCTTAGGTAAATTTTACCTGGATGACAACAGGACCCCTGTGGCTTACGAAGACCTGCCTGAAAATCTTGTCAATGCCCTGGTCGCCACCGAAGATGCACGATACTACGATCATTCCGGGATCGATGGTATAGGTACGATGAGGGCCTTTATCTTCCTGGGTCAAAGAGGAGGTGCCAGTACTATTTCCCAACAGTTGGCACGTCAGTTATTCGTGGGAGTAAGATCAAAAAATCTATTCCAGGCGGTTACCCAGAAGATCAAGGAATGGGTGATCGCAACCAGGCTTGAACGCAATTATACGAAAGAGGAGATCATAGCCATGTACATGAACATCTACGACTTTGGCTATAATGCCGACGGGATCCGGTCGGCCTCCAGGATCTATTTTGGAAAGGAACCCAAGGACCTGAAAACTGAGGAGTCTGCGGTCCTGGTCGGGATGCTGAAAAACTCGTCCCTCTACAATCCCATCCGAAGAGAGCAACTGGTACTCGACAGGCGTAATACCGTCCTCTCCCAGATGGAGAAATACGAGTACATTACTGAGGAGGAGAAAGATTCACTCCAGGCCTTGAAAATGGACATCAATTTCAGTCCCGAATCGCACAGGGAAGGTCTGGCCACCTATTTCAGGATGTACCTGCAGGGGTTTTTAAACAACTGGATCAAAAACAACCCAAAACCGGTCGTGGCAGAAGGGGAAAGAGAGACCTGGAACATATATCTCGACGGGCTGAAGGTGTACACTACCATCGACTCAAGGATGCAGAAGAATGCCGAGGATGCCATGGCGGAACATATGAAAAAACTGCAGGCAGAATTCTTTCATCAGAATACGCCCCAGCGTAACCCTACAACTCCATTTCTCGACCTGGAGAGAGAGGAGATAAAGACGATCATGGAGAGGGCCATGAAGAATTCCGAACGGTGGCGTACCATGAAAGCAGCCGGAAAGTCGGAAGAAGAGATCCGGGAATCCTTCAATCAGAAAACGGAGATGACCGTATTTGACTGGAACAGCGATACCCGGGAGAAAGATACCGTGATGACACCTATGGATTCCATCCGGTATTACAAGACCATCCTCAGGACGGCCATGATGTCAATGGAACCCCAGACCGGCCATGTGAAGGCATGGGTAGGGGGGATCAACTACAAGCATTTTCAATACGACAACGTTATTCAGGGCGCAAGGCAGGCCGGGTCTACCTTCAAGCCTTTTGTGTATGCCGCTGCCATTGACCAGCTCAGGATGTCCCCCTGCGACGAGCTGCCGGATAGCCAGTATTGTATAGAAGCAGGGAAACACGGCAACCCCGAACCCTGGTGCCCTAAGAATTCGGACGGCAGGTATTCCGGCAACATGTATACCCTGAAAAGGGCCCTGGCAAATTCAGTAAATACGGTAACCGCACAACTTATCGACAAGGTCGGTCCTAAACCGGTCGTTTCCATTGTAAAAAACCTCGGCCTTACCAGGGAGATTCCTGAAGTGCCCTCTATTGCCCTGGGAACACCCGATTTTAACGTATATGAAATGGTGGGTGCCTATGGCACCTTTGTCAATCAGGGAGTGTATGTGAAGCCCGTCATGGTGACCCGTATCGAAGACAAGAACGGAAGCGTGCTTTACGAATACGTCCCTGAGACCAAAGATGTACTGAGCAAGGAAGTGGCCTACGCCATGATCAACCTCCTCGAAGGGGTTACGGAAGGCGGATCGGGAACCCGACTCAGGCACAGTTTTAATAAAAACGATGCCCTTTACAAGGAGATCATCACAGGGTATCCTTATGAATTTACCAATCCTATTGCCGGAAAGACCGGGACCACGCAAAACCAAAGTGACGGGTGGTTCATGGGTATGGTCCCCAACCTGGTCACAGGAGTATGGGTTGGAGGGGAAGAGCGCGCCACTCACTTTAAGTCCATCAACTACGGACAAGGAGCTTCCATGGCCCTGCCTATCTGGGCCCTGTACATGAAAAAGAATTACGAAAATCCGGACCTGGGTGTTTCAAAAGAGGAATTCCCGGCACCGGAAAACATGAGCATAAATCTCGATTGTTCCAAAGTCATACAGGTTGAAGGGGAAGAAGACGACCTGGAAGACGATCTGGACCTCGATTTCTAAATAAAACCACAAACTATGATCCCAAAAACAGTTGGAGGACCTGCAGAAGCCCTGGATGGAGTAAAGGACGGTATGACCCTGATGTTGGGTGGGTTCGGTCTTTGCGGTATCCCGGAGAATGCCATTGCGGAATTGGTCAGGCTGGGTGTCAAGGACCTGACGTGCATCAGCAATAATGCCGGGGTAGACGACTTCGGTCTGGGATTATTGTTGCAAAAGCACCAGATCAAGAAAATGATCTCCTCCTATGTAGGTGAAAATGACGAATTTGAACGACAGATGCTGAGCGGAGAATTGGAAGTGGAACTCACACCCCAGGGAACCCTTGCTGAAAAATGCAGGGCGGCCCAGGCCGGATTTCCCGCCTTTTATACCCCGGCAGGATTTGGTACCGAAGTGGCTGAAGGAAAGGAAACACGTGAGTTTAATGGAAAGATGTACGTGCTGGAATACGCTTATAAGGCCGATTTCTCTTTTGTAAAGGCATGGAAAGGGGATGAGGCCGGAAACTTGATCTTCAAAGGCACAGCTCGGAATTTTAATCCCTGTATGTGTGGTGCTGCGAAGATCACAGTTGCAGAGGTAGAGGAATTGCTCCCTGCGGGATCTCTTGATCCCAATGAAATTCATATTCCGGGAATCTTTGTACAAAGGATCTTCAAAGGGGAGAAGTACGAAAAGAGAATCGAACAACGAACCGTAAGAACCCGAAACTGATGCTGGACAAGAACGGAATAGCAAAAAGGATAGCGAAGGAAGTCAGGGATGGCTTTTACGTCAACCTGGGAATTGGCATACCCACCCTGGTAGCCAATTTTGTGCGCAGTGATATACATGTGGAGTTTCAAAGTGAAAATGGTGTTCTGGGAATGGGACCCTTCCCCTTTGAAGGAGAAGAGGACGCTGATATCATCAATGCCGGAAAACAGACCATAACCACCCTCCCGGGAGCCTCCTTCTTCGATTCGGCCCTGAGTTTCTCCATGATCCGCGGTCAACACGTAGACCTGACCATTTTAGGGGCTATGGAAGTGGCGGAGAACGGGGACATCGCCAACTGGAAGATCCCCGGAAAAATGGTGAAGGGAATGGGAGGCGCCATGGATCTCGTAGCCTCAGCAGAAAACATCATCGTCGCCATGACCCACACCAATAAAGCGGGTGAATCCAAATTGCTCAAACGCTGTACCCTGCCACTTACCGGCGTGGGCTGCGTTAAAAAAATCGTCACCAATCTGGCGGTGCTCGAGGTAGTAGAGGGAGGGTTTAAACTCCTGGAAAGAGCACCCGGAGTTTCAGTAGAAACGATTGCCGAAGCCACAGAGGGCAACCTGATCATAGAAGGGGATATTCCGGAAATGGTCATATAAACTTCTCATTTCTCTGAGTTCACAACTTTTGCCGATAATTTAACAACAATTATTGCCGGTTTTTTGCGTTCTATTATTATTTTAGGAGCCCTTTGAAAATGAAAGAACTAAACCTAATCTTAACCCCAAGAAGCTATGGACACAAAGACTAATCAGGCGCCTTCTGAAGAAAAAGTACAAGTCTACAGGAACGATTTCTTTCACGGCGTTCTACAACTGGCAAAAAAGTTGTTTATGTTCTGATATCGGAACACGAGCGAAGAAAGGAGTAAAATCATAGGTTTTACTCCTTTTTTTATTAGTTTTCGGCTCATTTGCTTGTGTAGTGGAATTGGTCTTAAAGCGTTGTACACCTGAAGATTTGGAGAGTCTGACAGAGATCTCACGAAAGACATTTTCGGATGCGTTCGAAGCCGCGAACGACCCTGAGGATTTTCAGCACTACCTCAATACCGCTCTTTCATCAAAGACTTTGTTGTCTGAATTACAGAACCCCTTATCCCATTTTTATTTTGTGTACCATGAAGGGAAAGTGGCTGGATACTTCAAATACAATGAAGCAGCAGCACAAACCGATCTGAAGGATCCCCTGGCCATTGAACTGGAACGCATTTATGTGGTCTCGGAGTACCAGAATAAGGGGCTTGGCAGACGGATGATCAATGAGGTCATCCAAAAAGCCATTGAGCTCAGGAAACGCTATATTTGGCTTGGAGTTTGGGAAGAGAACAAGGGCGCCATTTCCTTCTACGAAAGCCTGGGATTTGAAAAGTTCGGGAAACACCCCTATTATATTGGCAAGGACAGGCAAATGGACTGGTTGATGAAACTGCAATTGCCTACCTTGTAATTTTAAACTTTGGATATGAGAACACTTTGGCTTCTTTCGCTTTTTCTGTTGCTGGCCCTATCTTCAAGGGGGCAGGAAGCATACTATTTTCCTGACAGGCATGCTGTATGGACGACCCGATCTCCCCAACAAGTGAATATGAATGCATCTGCCATAAATGATGCCGTGAAATTTGCTGTGAATAATGAATATTCAGGTTCCCGCGATCTGAGAATTGCCATCCTCAAAGGGTTCAAAAGAGAGCCTTTCCACGAGATCCTGGGTCCCACCAAGAAGAGAGGTGGACCTGCCGGGATGATCCTGAAAAATGGATACCTGGTTGCTTCCTGGGGGGATGTCGGGAGGGTAGATATGACCTTCAGTGTGACTAAAAGCTTCCTCTCGACAGTCGCAGGCGTGGCAGAGGACGATGAGTTGATTGCCACCACAACAGATAAGGTTGATACATATATCTGGGATGGCACTTTTTCCGGGGAACACAATGCCAAGATCACCTGGGAGCATTTGCTGCAGCAAACTTCCGACTGGTCGGGGGAGCTCTGGGGCGGACTCGACTGGGCAGACAGACCCCCAAGGGAGGGAGATCTGGACGACTGGAAATTCAGGGAACTAAATGAGCCGGGGACCGTGATGGAGTACAATGATGTACGGGTAAACCTGCTGGCCTATTGCCTTACCCACGTTTGGCGCAAATCCCTCCCGGCAGTCTTAAAGGAAGAGGTGATGGATCCTATCGGTGCGAGTTCTACCTGGAGGTGGTTTGGTTATGAGAATGCCTGGACCGAGGTAGACGGGGTTCAGGTAAAATCTGTGACCGGAGGAGGGCACAGCGGGGGAGGCATCTTTATCAACACCCTCGACATGGCCCGTTTCGGGATGTTATTCCTCAACAAAGGCAAATGGAGCCAAGACCAGATTATCAGTGAGACCTGGATCCAAAAGGCCACGACACCTTCCATTCCCAATCCTAATTACGGGTATCTCTGGTGGCTGAATACCAAAGGAGAACGGCATTGGGAAGGATGGTCTGAAGATCTATTCTACGCCGCCGGCTTCGGGGGAAATTTCATTGTTGTCGACAGGGAACACGATCTGGTGGTGGTTACACGGTGGCTTGAACCTTCAAAGATGGGTGAATTCATGGCCCTCTTGCGAAAGGCTCTCTGATCAGATCGAATTGAGGATCTCCGCAGCCTTCAGGAGCGTTTCATCGGTCTTGGCAAAACAGAAACGAAGGTGTTTCTGGTCCAGATTTCCGAGATTGAAGACAGAAACAGGTATACTCGCAATCCCTTTTTCCAATATAAGTCGCTTAGCAAAGTCCACATCCCCTTCCTGGGTGATACGGGAGTAGTCGAGCAGTTGAAAGTACGTGCCCTTACTGGGAGTAAAAGTGAATCGTGAGGGATGTATCGCATCGAGAAAAAGATCTCGTTTTTTCTGGAATAGATCTGAAAGGCCTAGGTAATGATCGGGTTCAGCCAGGTATTCGGCCAGGGCCCTTTGGATGGGGTGGTTGATGGCGTAAACATTGAACTCGTGTACCTTACGGAATTCTTTCATCAAAGGGGCAGGGGCAGCACAATAGCCCATCTTCCAGCCGGTCACGTGAAAGGTCTTCCCGAAGGAGGCCATGGCAAAGCTCCGCTCGGCGAGTTCCGGGTATTTGGAAACGCTTCTGTGTATTTCCCCGTCAAAAACCATATGCTCATAGACCTCATCGCTTAGCACCATGATATCAGTGTTCCTGAGGGATTCCGACAGTTGTTCCATGTCATTTTCAGATAGGATGTTGCCCGTAGGGTTGTGAGGGGAGTTGATGATGACCAGTCGGGTCTTCCCGCTGATAGCAGCCCCGAACTCATCCCAGTCGATCCGGTAATCCTTCCCTTTCATTTGCAGGGGCACGACCTTCCCCCCGTTGAGCTCAATGGCGGGCTCATAACAGTCGTACGCAGGTTTGAACACGATCACCTCATCGCCCTTGTGAACAACTGCTGTAATGGCTGTGAAGATCCCCTGGGTGGCTCCGGCTACCATTGTGATCTCCTTATCCGGGTCATATCTTCTCCCGTAGAGTTGATGAATCTTATCACTGATCACTTCCCTCAGGGAATAGATGCCCTCCATAGGGGCGTATTGATTGTACCCTGCTTCCAAGGCTTTTGAGACCAAGTTCAGGAGTTCAGGGTCGGCCCCAAAATTCGGAAATCCCTGGCTGAGGTTGAGCGCCTGATGCTTGTGAGCCCATTTTCCCACAACGGTAAAGATGGAGGACTGCAGATCAGGCAATTTGGAAGGAAGACGATCTATCAAGGGGAGTGGTTTTAAGTTCTTTTAAAGGTAGTAAAATTGAAATCGACCGGGATCCATAAAAAAACCCCTGCCTTTTCGGACAGGGGTGGTTAGCAAAAGAATTTTATTATCCTCTGACAGATGCACTCAGGTACTCCCTGTTCATCCTGGCGATGTTCTCAAGGGAGATCCCTTTGGGGCACTCCACTTCACAGGCGCCTGTATTGGTACAGTTTCCGAATCCTTCCAGATCCATCTGCCTCACCATATTCATTACCCGGTCTGCAGCTTCAACCCTACCCTGTGGCAAGAGTGCAAACTGGGATACCTTGGCTGAGGTGAACAGCATGGCACTCGCATTTTTACAAGCAGCCACACAGGCACCGCAACCGATACAGGTGGCGGCATTAAAAGATAGATCTGCTTTTTCTTTTTCAATCGGAATGGCGTTCGCATCAACGGTATTCCCTGAAGTATTCACAGAGATGTAACCTCCTGCCTGCTGTATCCTGTCGAAGGCAGATCGGTCTATGATCAAATCCTTGACAACCGGGAATGCCTTGGCCCTGAAAGGTTCAATGGTGATTGTATCCCCGTCCTTAAAGCTGCGCATATGCAGCTGGCATGCAGTGATACGGGTGTCCGGTCCGTGAGGCCGTCCGTTGATCTGCAGGGAACAGGTTCCACAGATCCCTTCCCGACAGTCGTGATCGAATTCAACAGGCTCTTCGCCTTTGGAGATCAGCTCTTCATTGAGGATGTCGAGCATTTCCAGAAAGGACATGTCGCCTTCGATCCCGTCAAGGGTATAATCGACCATCTTTCCTTTGGAGGTGGCGTCTTTCTGTCGCCATATCTTCAAATATATTTTCATAGCAATTTATTTGTATGATCGTGTCTTAAGTTCAATATTCTCATATACCAGTTCTTCCTTGTGAAGTTTGGCATCTTTGGGCTCGCCTTTGTATTCCCAGGCGGCCACATACTTGTAATTCTTGTCATCCCTCAGCGCTTCGCCTTCAGGGGTCTGGTACTCTTCCCTGAAGTGTCCGCCGCAGGACTCGTTGCGTTCGAGGGCGTCTTTGGCAAAGAGCTCACCGATCTCCAGGAAATCAGCTACCCTGCCCGCTTTCTCCAGCTCCTGGTTTTTGGAATCCGGACTACCGGTAACTTTCACATTTTCCCAGAAATCCGCACGCAGTTCGGCGATCTCTTTTATGGCCTCTTTCAGGCCTTTCTCATTCCGGCTCATCCCGCATTTGTCCCACATGATCTTCCCGAGCTTCTTGTGGTAATAATCCACGGAATGCTTTCCTTTTCCTGACATTAATTTGTTAAGCCTATCCCTGACGTCCTTTTCTGCCTGGTCGAATTCCGGGCTGTCTGTAGGGATCTTTCCTGTCCTGATATCGTCAGACAGATAGTCACCGATAGTGTAGGGCAGGACAAAATAACCGTCTGCCAGTCCCTGCATCAGGGCAGAAGCCCCGAGGCGGTTGGCACCGTGGTCACTGAAGTTGGATTCCCCAATGGAATAGCAACCGGGAACTGTGGTCATCAGGTTGTAATCTACCCAGAGTCCGCCCATCGTATAGTGCACGGCGGGGTAAATCATCATAGGGGTCTTATAGGGATTCTGGTCTACGATCTTCTCGTACATCTGGAAGAGGTTTCCGTATTTGGCTTCGATCACCTCTTCTCCCAGTTTCCTTACTGTGTCCTCATCGGGATCCTGGATCCCTGAGGTATAGGCTTTCTCAGTTCCGTATCGTTTGATAGCTGATGCAAAATCGAGGTATACGGCCTCTCCCGTTTTATTCACTCCATATCCGGCATCGCACCTTTCCTTGGCGGCGCGGGATGCGACGTCCCTGGGGACCAGGTTACCAAATGCAGGATATCTTCTTTCCAGGTAATAGTCCCTGTCTTCCTCAGCAAGTTCGGTAGGCTTTAATTTCCCTTCCCGAATGGCTTTTGCATCTTCGAGTTTCTTAGGTACCCAGATACGGCCGTCATTTCTCAGGGACTCAGACATAAGGGTGAGCTTAGACTGGTGATCTCCCGAAACCGGGATACATGTTGGGTGAATCTGTGTAAAGCATGGATTGGCAAAGAAGGCCCCTCTTTTGTGGGTCCTCCAGGCCGCCATCACATTGGCTCCCATGCAATAGGTTGAGAGGAAGAAGAGGTTTCCATAGCCTCCCGAGGCGATGACCACGGCATGGGCAGAGTGCCTCTCAATCTCACCTGTGACAAGGTCTCGGGCAATGATCCCTCTCGCTTTTCCATCGATCACCACTAAATCCAGCATTTCGTGACGGGTATAGGACTTGATCTTTCCCCTTTGGATCTGCCGATTCATAGCTGCATAGGCACCCAGCAGGAGTTGCTGCCCGGTCTGACCTTTAGCGTAGAAGGTACGGGAGACCAAAACCCCACCGAAGGACCGGTTGTCTAAAAGTCCGCCGTATTCTCGGGCAAAAGGCACCCCTTGCGCCACACACTGGTCGATGATATTCCCGGAGACTTCAGCAAGCCGGTATACGTTGGCTTCCCTTGATCGGTAATCCCCACCTTTGATGGTATCATAAAAGAGGCGGTAATCACTGTCCCCGTCTCCCTGGTAGTTCTTGGAAGCATTCACACCCCCCTGGGCTGCGATAGAGTGCGCCCTGCGCGGAGAGTCCTGGTAACAGAAGGTCTTTACGTTATAACCCAGCTCGGCAAGGGTGGCTGAGGCAGATCCTCCGGCCAAACCTGTCCCAACGACAATGATGTCGATATTCCTTTTGTTGGCAGGGTTTACCAGGTTGATATCGTTCTTATGTTTGGTCCATTTATCGGCCAGGGGCCCTTTTGGAACTTTGGAGTCTAGAATGCCCATATATTAGTGTATTATCGGATTAAAATGATGATAGATGGCGATAAAGGCGAAACCTAAGGGGATCGCTACGGCATATATCTTTGTGAAATTGACAATGGATGGGGTATACTTGTTGTTGACCCCCATAGTCTGGAAGGAAGAGGCAAACCCGTGCCACAGGTGAAGGGAGAGGAGCCCGAAGGAGACCACATAGATAGCGGTCCTCCAGAAGGGTGCAAATTTCTCAACGGTCTCGGCATAATACCGGGTGGGGTCCTCCGGATTGGCTTCCACGTATTTGTAGGCCATTTCGTGTACCCAGAAATCGTAAAAATGAAGTCCGAGGAAGGCCAGGATGACTGCTCCGGAGATGATCATGTTCCTGGACACCCAGGGAGCGTTAGCGCCTCCTTTGTACTGTACGTACTTAACGCCCCTCGCCCTGTTGTTCTGAATCTCAAGAACAAATCCCATCACGAAATGGATAACCACTCCAGCGATCAGGATGGGCTGCATTATAAATTGCACAATGACGTTGTATCCCATGAAATGAGATAATTCATTGAAGGTTTCCGGAGAGATGACCGAAGTAAAGTTGATGGTGAAATGCAAGGCCAGGAATAAGACCAAAAAAATACCAGAAAGTGCCATTACGACTTTTCTGGCTATGGAAGATCGTATGATTTTACTCATTACAGTTACTGTTTAGGGTCACAAATTTACGGCAGAACCCCCGCAATAGCAAACGAAATAGGCCAATACTTACGGCGTATTGAGCTAATTTTCACAGGTGTTCAACCCTGTTGAATCCAGGGGGTGTCATAAGGCTATTTTCGCCCTTAAAAATTCAACAAAATATCGCCTTCCCTTAAGAAGACTTTAAGAACTCTCTCAAACTACTCTATAACTACAGGCGTTCTTACCTCTTTTCCATTTCCACTAAGTACCAATTCATAAGAACCCTTGGGCAGATAGGTCTTACCATCATCTGCCGTTTTAAGTTTTACCTTGTTCTTAGACAGGTAGGCCAGCTTCCCTGCTTTTGAAAATGCCACGTCGTAAGACAGGATATTTATGCCCCTGTCTGCCCGCATCTCAAATCCGCTTACCTCGATCCCGTCCAGGGTCTGGATCTTTGCCGTGAAATCTCCTTTCTTCCTGGAGTAGAAGGTAATGTCTATTCCCGGTGTGTTCGGCTCAGCCCAGGCACTCCACTTATGCCCCCAGTAATCTGAATGTTTAAG
This sequence comes from Muriicola marianensis, assembly GCF_014638095.1. Taxonomy (GTDB): domain Bacteria; phylum Bacteroidota; class Bacteroidia; order Flavobacteriales; family Flavobacteriaceae; genus Muriicola; species Muriicola marianensis. The sequence continues at coordinate 1,683,502 of NZ_BMFH01000001.1, read as the reverse complement.
AGGGGCGATATCGTAGACAAAAAGATCTTCCTCCATCTTCTCCTGTGTCATTTGCTGCAGGGGGCCGATATCCGCTTTGTAAATACTCCTTCCATGGGTGCCTGCCAGCAGGTGTTTCTCCTCGGGCTGAATGACCAGATCGTGGACGGCCACATTCGGTATCCCGTTCTGGAACAGTTCCCATGATGCTCCCCTGTCTAATGAAAGATAAAGCCCGTTGTCTGTCCCGACAAATAGCAAATCCTCATTTACCGGATCTTCCAGGACAACATTCACAGGTGAGGTTGGAAGGCCGGCGCCTATGTTCTTCCAGGTCCTGCCCCTGTCATCGCTGACATACACATAAGGAGTAAAGTCGTCCCACCGGTATCCGTTCAAAGAAGCATAGACGCGATCTTTATCGTGTTTGGAAGCAGCTACCCGGCTCACCCAGAGGTCTTTTGGGAACTGCCCGGAGATCAAGTCCCAGCTGCCGCCCCCATTGTCCGACCTGTAGATGAGTCCGTCATCACTTCCCGTATATAGCAAGCCGAATTTCAGAGGAGACTCCGAAATGGTAGTGAGGGTGCCATAGGCAACATTACCCTCTTTTCCACCCTTGGTAAGATCTCCGGAGATAGCTTCCCAGTCGTCTCCCTGATTCAGGGAACGATGTAGCTTGTTCCCGCCGAAATAGATGATATCCTGGTTGTGTGAGGACAGCAGGATTGGGGTCTGCCAGTTAAAGCGATAGGGTTTCCCCCCCAATTCGTGCTTGGGCTGTATGTTTTTCCTTTTCCCTGAGGAGAGATCGAGGCGGTAGTAGTTGCCGAATTGAAAGCCGGTATATACGATGTTCGGATTTCTTTTATCTATCTGAACCTGCATCCCGTCCCCACCCATGATGGATTTCCAGGAGTATTCTCCGGTCTGATGCCAGCGACTGTTCTCCTCGGCGTTGTGCGGACCCTTCCAGACCCCGTTGTCCTGCAGGCCACCGTAGACATTGTAGGGCTTTTGATGATCGATGTTGATGGCGTAAAACTGCCCCACTTCCGGGGAGTTGTTCTTGATCCAATGCCCCCCGTCGTCATAGGAAATATTGACACCTCCGTCGTTCCCATTGATCAGGTGTCCGGGTCTTACCGGGTTGATCCACAGGGCGTGATGGTCTGCATGCACATTGTCCCCGTCTATGGCTTTGTAAGTCTTGCCACCGTCCGAAGAGGCGATCAGAGGAACCCCGGCCAGGTAGATCTTCTCCGGATTGTTCCTGTCTACCCGGATCTGTGCAAAATAATATCCGTAGCTGTAGAACAGGTTGTCTATAAAATCCTCATTTTGTTTTTTCCAGGTGGCGCCCCCATCATCACTGCGGTAGACCTCCGCCCCGATCACCGGGGTGTCGAACAGGAGTGAGTTGGCATCCTCAAGGTACGCTGCAAGGTCGGCGGGTTTGACCGCACCGCTCCTCACCATTTCCTTCACGTTTTCCGCCCTGTATTTTTCCTGGAAGCCATTCTCTTTCAGAAAGTCGTTCAGGTCATCATCCTTCAGGTCGAGGAATTGCTGTACACTCATTTCTTTAAAATCGTCTTTTTTCAGGCCTTCCTCTTCATCTTCCTCCTCCTGTTTCTTCTCCCTGCGGTACTGGTTGTCGTGAACGGCGTAGACAAGGTTATTGTCAAAGACCGCCAGGCCGATTCGCCCTACCCCGTCGCCAGTTGGGAAACCGCTGTTCGGGCCGCTTACCAGCCTCCAGGTATTCCCGCCATCTGTACTCTTATAGATGCCGGAGCCCTTGCCGTTGCCTTCAAAATTCCAGGCTTTCCGGTCTTTGTCCCAGGCCGCTGCGTACTGAATGTTGAAGTTGACAGGTGATACGGCCAGGTCGATAATCCCCGTCTCGTTGTTTACAAAAAGGGTTCTTTTCCAGGTCTTACCTCCATCTGTGGTCTTGTATACCCCTCTTTCCGTATTTTCAGAATACAGGTGACCTGTAACGCCCACCACTACTTCGTTGACGTTATCAGGGTTGATCAGGATCCGACCTATATGATGGGAATCTGCCAACCCCATATTTTCCCAGGTCTTACCACGGTCTGTAGATTTCAGGAGGCCAATCCCTGCGTAAGATGAACGGGAACTGTTGTTCTCGCCGGTGCCTACCCAGATGGTTCCGCTCTTCCAGTCTACTGCGATATCTCCCACATTCTGGGTAGGAGAATTGTCCAGGACGGGAGTGAAGGAAGTGCCATTATTGGAGGTATGCCAGAGGCCCCCCGAAGCGTAGCCCACATAGAATTCAGTGGGGTCGTTCGGGTTCACGTCTATGTCTACCACACGCCCGCTCATGACGGTCGGACCTATATTCTCAAACGGGATATTTTTGACGAGGGAGTTCGCTTCCATCTTTTCCTTTTGGGACAGTCCATCCATGACCTTTTTTGAGGAGGTAGCCTCAGGCTGGCTGTAGAGGATCATAACTCCGCACAAAGCACCCAGAAAAAGCTTGTATTTCATAGTAAAAAATTTGATTCTTGGAAGGTATGAATTTGACAGAAGTAGGACAAGGGCCACCTGAAAGAATTGACCGCAATTGGTTACATTTGGAAAAATTTGATACCCTGATGAAATATCACCCTATCGACCCTAAGCTCTTTGTAAAAAACCGGGAAAAGTTCATGGCAAAAATGAAGCCCGGGAGCATCGCCATATTCAATTCCAATGATATCTATCCCATAAGTGCAGACAGCACCATGCCCTTCGAGCAGCACCGGGATATTTTCTATCTGAGTGGGGCAGACCAGGAAGAGAGCATCCTCCTGCTTTTTCCAAATGCCTTAAACAAGGAGCAACGGGAGATCCTCTTTGTCAGGGAGACCAATGATCATATCGCGGTCTGGGAAGGGGAAAAATTATCGAAGGAAAAGGCAACTGCCGTAAGTGGGATACAAAACATACAATGGCTGAAAGATTTTGACAAGGTGTTCTTCGACCTGATGACCGAGGCCGATATGGTCTATTTCAATACCAACGAGCACTACCGCCAGTCCGTGGAGACCGAGACCCGGGAAGACCGTTTTATCCGCAGGTGCAAGGAAAAATTCCCCGCCCACAACTGGGCCAAGAGCAACCCTATTTTACAGGAACTCAGAGGAGTGAAGGAACCCCAGGAAATCGCCTTGATGCAGCAAGCCTGTGATATTACCGAAAAAGGGTTCAGGCGTGTCCTCAACTTCACTGCGCCCGGGGTGTGGGAATACGAGATCGAAGCCGAGTTTCTCCACGAATTTATCAGGAACCGTTCTAAAGGGTTCGCATATACGCCTATTATCGCCTCCGGGAACAATGCTAATGTCCTGCATTATGTGGTCAATAACCAGCAATGCAAGGATGGCGATCTCATTCTCCTCGACGTAGGGGCAGAATACGCGAATTACTCTAGCGACATGACGCGTACTATACCCGTCAATGGGAAATTCACTAAAAGGCAAAGGGAAGTTTACGATGCGGTTCTCCGGGTTAAGAATGAAGCCACAAAGATGCTCGTCCCCGGGACCATGTGGGCCGAATACCACAAGGAGGTGGGGAAGATCATGACCTCGGAACTCCTGGGGCTGGGCTTGCTCACCAAGGCCGATGTGCAGAATGAGAGCAAGGACTGGCCGGCCTATAAAAAATACTTCATGCACGGCACCAGTCACCATATAGGTCTGGATACCCATGATTACGGTCCCTTGAAAACCCCCATGAAAGCGAATATGGTCTTTACCGTGGAGCCTGGTATCTACATCCCCGACGAGGGTTTCGGTATCCGCCTGGAAGACGACGTGGTGATACAGGAAAAAGGAGCCCCTCTGAATCTGATGAAGAACATCCCGATCGAAGCCGAAGAGATTGAAGCCATCATGCAATCCAGGGCCTGATCTAAAGGCTTTTAATTTCTTTTTTTAAAGAAGGTTCTTCCATTGGCAACGATTAGGGCAAGGAAGGCAGGCAGTACCCATCCGAGTTGCATATCACTCAGGGGGATGAGTGTATTAACAGCCTTCAGGTCAATTCCCAGGTTAAGGCTCTGGAGGAAATCGGGTATGCTGAAAAGGATCGTCACCCATACCACGCTTTTGAATACGCCCGCTGAGGCCCAGCGTTCAGGCAAGGCATTAAGGATGATGAGGACGATGGTGATCGGATAGATGAACATCAGGGCCGGAAGTGCCACGTCTATGATATACCCTACTTCCAGCTGTCCCATAAGGACCCCGAGGAGACTGCCGATCACGGCGGTGATCACATAGGCCGATTTCGAATCTGAAAATCTGGATCTGACAAAATCCGCTGTACCGGTAACTACCCCAACTGCTGTGGTGAAACAAGCCAGTCCTACGAGAATTGAAAAAAGTCCCCTTCCTACCGGACCTAAGGCAAAAAGACTCATTTGCTGCAGTAGTGCTGTCCTGCTGATATCCGTCTCGAAATCCGATTGCATCAAAGCGGCCGAAAGCATCAACCCTGAATAGACCAGCAGAAGGGTGCCTCCGGCCAGCCATCCGGCATTGGCGATCAGTTTGCGCTTTTCCTCATAAGTTTTGTTGTTTTTGAGGTTGACGGAGACGATGATCACTCCTCCGACCACCACCGCACCTATGGCATCAAAGGTCTGGTAGCCCTCCAAAATGGAATAACTGAAAGGATGTGCAATCAGGGGTTCAACAAACTCAAAGGGTTTTGAAAAGATGATCAAGCCTATGATAGCGAGTAGGATAAGCAAGATGGCAGGGGTCATCAGTTTCCCGATAATGTCCAGAATCTTATTCCGATTGAGGGCAAAGACCAGGACAAGGCCAAAATAAAAGAAACTGGTGGCCAGGGAGCTGACCTCAAAAAAGGGGGCGATGGCCATTTCGTGTGTCACCGATGCCGTCCTAGGGGATGGCAGGCTGATGGAGATCGCATAGACGATATAACAGTAGACCAGACTGAATGCAGGGGAGACCTTAACACCAAAATCGAAGATGGTACCCTGCAATCTGGCATGGGCACGAATTCCCAGAATGGCAATAAACACGGCAGATACGGCAAAGCCCAGGGCCACGAGCCACCAATCGGGCCCCGCCTTAAACCCAAGCATTGGAGGCAGGATAAGATTCCCTGCCCCGAAGAAGAGGGAAAAGAGTGCAAAGGCCGTGACCAGGAGTTCCCGGACTTGTCTCATATAACTAAGATATTGTTGAAAGATAATGGAAAAATCGAGATCCGGAATCACATATTAATCGTAACACTTAAGGGGAGAAAAGATACGTTCATCGAAAAAATGAGAAAAATACCGCAGGGCACTCAATAAATAGTTTAAAGTGAACGTTCCTTTTTAAAATGTTAACGAGAAACCCTGTGATGAATGCTGAAAACTAAAATGTAACAATGCATTGTTGAGGTTCCCCCGACCAGGCCATGCGATTTAATAACCTACTTCATGAAAAAAATATTCTGCCAGATCTTCGGACACCACTACTCCGTGTCCAAGAAAGTGACCCAGCACATCAAGGAATATAAATGCGTCCATTGTGGAAAGGAAGTGACCACGGACGTCAGTGGTAACTTATCCGTCCTCACCCCCGAATTGCAGGACATTAATCATACCCTCGAGATTATCTATAGAAAAAGACATGCAGGTGAACAGCAAGTAGCCTGAATTACCCTTGCCCAAAGGAATTCCATCCCTGGGCCTTTAAGGGTATACTTTCCTCATTCCTGGTAATTAAGTGTGCGCCCCGATCTGCTTCTGTCATATGCCCCACGACAGTAAGATTGGGGTTGCCCTTTATTTTGGGATAATCATCCTGACTGATTGTAAATAACAATTCATAGTCCTCTCCCCCGCTCAGCGCGATCATAGTACTGTCCAATACGAATTCCTCACAGACGGAGATCACCGTGGGATCCAGCGGGATCTTATCTTCAAATACCTGGCACCCTACCTTGCTCTTCTCACACAAATGCAGGATCTCAGAAGACAACCCGTCACTGATGTCGATCATAGAAGTGGGCTTTACCTCAAGGTCTTTCAGCAAGGCTACAATGTCTTTGCGCGCTTCTGGCTTTAACTGCCTTTCCACTATGTAGGAATAAGGCTCCAGGTCCGGCTGGTTATTGGGATTCACCTTAAAGACTTCCTTTTCTCTCTGCAGCACCTTCAACCCCATATAGGCTCCGCCCAGGTCGCCCGTGACGACCAGCAGGTCATTGGGCTGGGCTCCGTTTCGATAGGCCACCTCTTTTTCGGCAGCATGCCCTATGGCGGTCACGGAAATGTACAGTCCCCTGTCTGAGGAGGTGGTATCACCCCCCACGAGGTCTACCTGGTAGATATCGCAGGCCAGCTTGATCCCGGCATAGAGTTCTTCCAGGGCTTCCAGCGGAAAGCGGTTGGAGACGGCGATGGAAACGGTCACCTGGGTAGGGATGCCATTCATAGCGCAGATGTCGCTGAGGTTTACTACAACCGACTTGTACCCGAGGTGTTTCAGGGGCATAAAACTGAGGTCGAAGTGGATGCCTTCGATCAGTTGGTCCGTACTTACCAGGACGGCCTCGTCTCCAAATTTCAGGACCGCTGCATCATCACCTACCCCGTAAAGGGTAGAAGGTTGTTTTGGGGAAAAGGCTTGTGTGAGCCGATCGATCAGGCCAAATTCGCCCAGTTTCTCCAGGGATGTCTTTTGAGGATCTTTGTCTTCCAGCATCCTGCAAAATTAAGGAGGATCTGACAGAAATCGTATCTTTACTTTGAAAAGTACTCGTTCCCAAGTCGGTTTGCTATGAAAAGAACCCTCCTCCTCATTTTATTCATCATTTCTTTTGCCTGCTCAAAAAATGATGACCCTGCACCTGATTTCAATGTTATCAATCCCGTGGATGACCCTCCAGTGGAAGAACCAGTAGATCCGGTTACCAGTTTTGTGCCCTGCGAGAACGGTATGGCCGGAGTATTTCCCTGCGAAGGGTACGATCTGCTGGGCCGATTGGATCTGAGTGCCCTTGGTGCAACGGCGGGGAATGATATCTGGGGGTGGACAGACACTGCAACCTCAAGGGAATTTGCCCTGGTCGGACTTAACAACGGGACGGCCTTTGTAGAGATCACGGATACGGAGAACCTGGTCTACCTCGGCAAACTGCCTACGGCCACCACATCCAGTTCCTGGCGGGATATCAAAGTCTATGGGGATTATGCCTTTATCGGAGCAGAAGCCGGGGGGCACGGGATGCAGGTGTTTGACCTGCGTAACCTGCTTTCGGTCACCAACACGCCTGCCACCTTCACTGCGGATACACGGTACACCGGTTTCGGGAATTCACACAATATCGTCATCAACGAGGCAACCGGCTATGCCTACGGAGTGGGCACCGACCGGGGCGATGCCTATAATGGAGGGGTCCATTTCGTCAACATTCAGGATCCCTTGAATCCAACAGCAGAGGGGGGATATGGCGATAGCGGCTACACCCATGACGCCCAGGTTGTCCTCTACAACGGCCCGGACGCCGATTACACAGGCAGAGAGATCTTTATAGGGGCCAATGAAAATGCCATGGTTGTGGTAGATGTTACCGATAAACAAAACCCTGCCAGCATATCCACCATTTCGTATTCCAATCTGGGCTATACCCATCAGGGATGGTTCACGGAAGATCAGCGTTATTTTATCCTGGGGGACGAACTGGACGAGATCAATTTCGGCTTTAATTCCAGGACCTTGGTCTTTGATCTGGTCGACCTGGATGCCCCTGCTTTGATGACCACTTACACAGGTTCGACCTCTGCCATCGACCACAACGGTTATGTGAAAGGGAATACCTATTATCTGGCCAATTACACCGCCGGTGTTCGAATACTGGACATTACGGACCTGCCTGGCGGGACGATCTCGGAAGTGGGTTATTTTGATACCTTTCCATCCTCCAACAACGCCTCTTTCTCAGGGGTGTGGAGCGTGTATCCTTATTTTGAAAGCGGCAAGATCGTCCTGAATGACATCAATTCCGGATTCTTTGTGATCGCCCCATCTAACTAGCAAGGTCATGTTCAAGAAGACAGGTTTCCTTTTTTTGATCCTGGCTCTGGCTGGGTGTTCCTATGACAGAATGCCCGAGCCGGAGGAAGAGCTTCGGGAGTTCAGAGGGGAGGTAGTCTGGATAAGGTCGTTCGGGGGTTCAGGGGATGATACCCCCCGTTCGGTGGTCGAGACCCTTGATAGAGGATTTGCCGTACTGGGGTATTCCAAAAGCACAGACGGGGATCTCCAGGGGAAGTCGACCCAGGTGAATGATTACTGGCTGCTGAAGACCGATAGGAATGGGGATGCGATATGGTCCAGGACCTACGGGGGATCTATGGACGACCGGGGTCAGGCCGTCATTCAAACCTCAGACGGGGGATTTTCGGTCACAGGTTATTCGATGAGCTCCGATGGGGACGCCAGCAATAATGAAGGCTTTCACGACAACTGGGTACTGAGGCTTGACGGGCTGGGAAACCTGCTTTGGGAACAGAGCTTCGGGTTTTCGGGTCACGACCACAGCTACGATCTGGTGGAGACCCCGGAAGGCGGCCTATTCTTTACCGGATTTTTGGACATTACCTCCGCCCGGGCGGATGGATATACCGAAAAACATGCCTCCCTTACCCGGCACGGAGTAGGAGAATTCTGGGGGACCAAACTGGATTCTGGAGGGGATATCGAATGGAGGTCATATTTTGGCGGGACCAACAATGACCGGGCCCATGCGGTCGCCAGGGCCCATGATGGGGGCTATGTGATGGCCGGGTTTTCGGAAAGCGATGATTTTGACATTTCGGACCCCAGAGGATCCTACGATTTCTGGGTGGTAAAGGTCAGCGAAACAGGGGAACTGGCCTGGCAGCATTCCTATGGCGGTACCGAGATAGACATTGCCAATGATGTGGCACAGACCCGTGACGGGGGATATGTGATCACTGGCAGTACCTTTAGCGCTGACGGGGATGTATCTGCCTCCCACGGCGGCTCGGACGCCTGGGTGATCAAGACAGATGCGCAGGGACAACTCCTGTGGGAACGAACCTATGGGGGCTCAGCCTTCGAAGCAGCTGAAGCCATCTGCCCGACCCTTGACGGCGGGTATGTTATCGTGGGTAACTCAAGGAGCACCGACCAGGACGTCAGCACCAATGCAGGGGAGAACGACCTCTGGATCTTCAAAGTAGACAGCCACGGGCAATTGCTGTGGGAGCAGGCCCTTGGCGGGACGGACCTCGAATTTGGATTTGACGTGTTGGAAACCTCAGACGGGGCGATCATCGTAGTAGGAGAGACTGCAAGCACAGATCTATTCCCTCTTGAGAACAGGGGAGGTACAGACCTTATCATGGTAAGAATAGAATAAGAATCCCACCTTTTACCTATCCGCTTTTTTGCCTTCGATCTTTTCTTGACCTGGAGCATAGAAAAGACTGATCCTCATATATGTTATTATAATGTTAGGATTCGTTTGAACTCCCTGTATTTAGTGTATATTTGTAAACTATTTAGAATAAGTCCAATTAAGATGATCAAAGTATCTGAATCGGCTAAAAAGAAGGTATCCGCCCTCATGACAGAGGAAGGATATGACCTTGCCAAAGACTACGTTCGCGTGGGCGTAAAGAGCGGGGGCTGCAGCGGTTTGTCCTATGAGCTCAGGTTTGACAATCAGATCAACGATACAGACAAGGTCTTTGAGGACAATGACGTGCGTATCCTCGTCGATAAGAAGAGCTTTCTCTACCTGGTGGGAACGGTCCTGGAATATTCAGGCGGCCTCAACGGGAAGGGATTTGTTTTCAACAACCCCAATGCCCAGAGAACCTGCGGCTGCGGAGAGAGTTTTTCCCTTTAATCTGAAGAACACAGAATATGGCTTACACAGAGGAAGAATTAAAGAAAGAACTGGAAACCAAAGAATACGAATACGGTTTCTATACGGATATTGAATCGGACACCTTTCCCAAAGGACTCAATGAAGAGGTCATCATCGCCCTTTCCAAGAAGAAGGAAGAACCCGATTGGATGACGCAGTGGAGGCTGGAAGCCTACCGCGGGTGGAAGGAGATGATAGAACCCGAATGGGCAAACATTCACTACAAAAAACCCGATTTTCAGGATATCAGCTATTATTCAGCTCCCAATAAAAAGCCCAAGTACAACAGCCTGGATGAGGTAGATCCTGAGCTGCTCAACACCTTCAAAAGGTTGGGGATCTCTATTGACGAACAGAAAAAGCTGGCCGGCGTTGCTGTGGATATCGTTATGGATTCTGTTTCCGTGGCCACCACTTTTAAAAAGACCCTGGCTGAGAAAGGCATCATTTTCTGCTCCATCTCCGAAGCCATACAGGAACACCCTGAACTGGTTAAAAAATACATCGGAACCGTGGTTCCCCCCAAAGACAACTTTTACGCGGCCCTGAATTCAGCTGTTTTCTCAGACGGGTCCTTCTGCTATATCCCAAAGGGCGTGAAGTGCCCAATGGAACTCTCCACCTATTTCAGGATCAACCAGGCCGGTACCGGGCAGTTCGAAAGGACCCTGGTGATCGCTGACGAGGGCAGCTACGTGAGTTACCTGGAAGGGTGTACAGCCCCATCGCGGGATGAGAACCAATTGCATGCCGCCGTTGTGGAACTCATCGCTCTTGACGATGCGGAGATCAAATACTCTACCGTCCAGAACTGGTTCCCGGGCGACAAGGAAGGAAAAGGAGGGGTCTATAACTTTGTGACCAAAAGAGGGCTGTGTGAGCGCAATGCCAAGATCTCCTGGACACAGGTGGAGACCGGCTCGGCCATTACCTGGAAGTACCCTTCCTGTATACTCAAAGGGGACAATTCCATCGGGGAATTCTACTCTATCGCCGTGACCAACAATTTCCAGCAGGCCGATACAGGTACCAAGATGATCCACCTGGGGAAGAACACCAGGAGCACCATCATCTCTAAAGGGATCTCGGCAGGGAAATCACAGAACAGTTACCGCGGACTGGTACAGGTGAACAGCAGGGCAGAGAATGCCCGGAACTTCTCCCAGTGCGATTCCCTTTTGATGGGGAATGAATGCGGGGCCCATACCTTTCCGTACATTGAAGCGAAGAACAAGACAGCCCAGATAGAACACGAGGCTACCACGAGCAAGATAGGGGAAGACCAGATCTTTTACTGCAACCAGAGGGGGATAGATACCGAAAAGGCCATCGCCCTTATCGTGAACGGTTTCAGCAAAGAGGTACTGAACAAACTGCCCATGGAATTTGCCGTGGAAGCACAGAAATTGCTGGAGATCAGCCTTGAAGGTTCTGTGGGATAAGAAATCATTGACAAAAGAAGAAAAAGAGAATATCATGTTGAAAATCAAAAATCTGCACGCAGGGGTAGAGGGAAAGAAGATCCTGAAAGGGGTAAACCTGGAAGTAAACCCGGGGGAGATACACGCCATCATGGGACCTAATGGTTCGGGAAAAAGTACCCTGGCCTCTGTGATCGCCGGAAAAGAAGATTTTGAGATCTCCAAAGGCTCTGTGGTCTTTGAAGGGGAAGACCTGGAAGAGGTGGCTCCTGAAGAAAGAGCACACAAAGGCATTTTCCTCTCCTTCCAGTACCCGGTGGAGATCCCAGGGGTTACTGTGACCAACTTTATGAAGACGGCCATAAACGAGTCGCGCAAGGCCCGTGGCCTGGAAGACATGCCGGCCAACGAAATGCTGAAGCGCATCCGTGAGAAATCCGAACTGCTCGACATCGACCGTAAATTCCTCTCCCGTTCCCTGAACGAAGGGTTCTCCGGGGGAGAGAAGAAGAGAAACGAGATCTTTCAGATGGCCATGCTCGAGCCCAAACTGGCCATCCTGGATGAGACTGACTCCGGCCTGGACATTGACGCCCTCCGCATCGTGGCAAATGGGGTAAACAAACTCAGGAACAAGGACAACGCGGTCATCGTGATCACCCACTACCAGCGACTCCTGGAATATATCATCCCCGACTTCGTACACGTGATCCACGATGGGAAGATCGTCAAATCCGGCACCAAGGAACTGGCTCTGGAGTTGGAGGAGAAGGGATACGACTGGATCAAGAAAGAACCCGTAGCCTGAGATTATCATAAGGACTACCCGGAAACGGGGCAAAGAAAACAAGAGAAATGGATCTAAAGGAAAAATTGGTATCGTCCTTCATGGCATTCGAGAACAACGTGGATGTAGACCACCCCGTACACGATATCCGCACGGAGGCGATCAAGAATTTTGAAGCCAAGGGCTTCCCCACAAAAAAGGAGGAGGCCTGGAAATATACATCTCTGAACAGCGTGCTGAAGACAGATTTCAGCATTTTCCCAAAGGAAGAGAACGCCCTGGAATACCACCAGGTAAAGAAGTATTTCCTGCACGAGATCGATACCTATAAGATCGTATTTATAGACGGGATCTACAGTTCCTATCTTTCGGAGACCACCCATGACGGGGTAGACATCTGCCTGATGAGCTCTGCTCTCACCAAGCCCATGTACAAACCAGTCATCGACGTGTATTTCAATAAGGCTGCTTCCAACGATGAATCTCTTACCACCCTGAACACGGCCTTTAGCCGGGAAGGGGCGTATATCTACATCCCAAAGAACAAAGCGCCCAAGAAACCCGTGGAGATCATCCATTTCGCCACCGGGAATGAAGCTTCCCTCATGCTGCAGCCGAGAAACCTGATCATTGCAGAAGAGAATGCTGAGCTGCAGGTCATCGAAAGACACCAGAGCCTGACGGGCAACCCGGTGCTCACCAACAGCGTGACCGAGATCTTCGCGGCAAAGAATGCCATTGTAGACTACTACAAGGTTCAGAATGACAGCGAACAGGCCACCCTCATAGACAATACCTATATCGCCCAAAAAGATAAGAGCGTGGTGAATGTGCATACCTTCTCCTTCGGGGGGAAACTCACCCGCAATAACCTCAACTTCTACCAGCACGGGGAGCACATAGAATCTACCCTCAAGGGGGTGACCATCCTGGGGGAAAAGCAACACGTAGACCACCATACCCTGGTGCACCACCAACAGCCCAATTGCGAAAGCCACCAGGATTACAAAGGGATCTATGGGGAAAAATCAACCGGCGTCTTTAACGGGAAGATCATTGTAGACAAGATCGCCCAGAAGACCAATGCCTTTCAGCAGAACAACAACGTGCTGATCAGCGACCAGGCGACGGTGAACACCAAGCCCCAGTTGGAGATCTTCGCAGACGACGTGAAATGTTCCCACGGCTGTACTATAGGTCAGCTCGATGAGGACGCACTGTTCTACCTGCAGTCGAGGGGCATCCCCAGAAAGGAAGCCACCGGCCTCCTGATGTACGCCTTTGCAAACAATGTACTGGAGAGCGTGCGACTGCCGGAGCTCAAAAAACGCATCAACAAGCTGATCGCCACAAAACTGGGGGTACGGCTTGGATTCGACCTCTAACTTCGAGAATACATTTTCGGGATGACTGAGACACAATTGGATATTGCCAAAATAAGAAAGGACTTCCCTATCCTCACCAGGAAGGTGAACGGGAACCCCCTGGTCTATTTCGACAATGCGGCCACCTCTCAGACACCCAGGCAGGTCATAGACACCATCGTCGAATACTACAGCCGGTACAATGCCAACATCCACCGGGGTGTGCATGCCCTGGCCCAGGAAGCCACGGAGGCCTATGAAGAAGGCCGGAAAAAGATACAGCAGTTCTTCAACGCAGCCCATACCCACGAGATCATCTTTACCTCCGGGACCACCCACAGCATCAACCTGGTGGCCAATGGGTTTACTTCCCTCCTCAAAAAAGGGGATGAGATCCTGGTCTCGGCCATGGAGCACCACAGCAACATCGTGCCCTGGCAAATGCTCTGTGAGCGAACCGGTTCTACCCTGAAAGTAATTCCCATGGATACCGATGGCGTCCTGAAAATGGATGACTACAAGAAATTACTCTCCAGGCGTACCAAACTTGTCGTCTGCAACCACGTCTCCAACGCCCTGGGGACCATCAACCCCATCGAAGAGATCATCCCCCTGGCCCATGCCGTAGGGGCAGCCGTGTTGGTTGACGGGGCTCAATCGTCTCCCCACCTAAAAGTAGACGTGCAAAAGCTGGATGTAGATTTCTACACTGCTTCTGCCCACAAACTCTGCGGGCCCACGGGCATTGGTATGCTGTACGGGAAACAGGACTGGCTCAAAAAATTACCCCCATACCAGGGGGGAGGGGAGATGATCGCCGAGGTGACCTTTGAGAAAACCACCTATGCCGACCTGCCTTATAAATTCGAGGCCGGCACCCCCAACATCTGCGGCGGGATTGCCTTTGGAGCGGCCATCGATTACCTGAACTCAATCGGCCTGGAGGTTATAGACGCGTATGAACACGAACTCCTGGCCTATGCCACGGAAAAGCTCTCCCGTATCGAAGGGATGCAATTCTACGGCACGGCTACGCGAAAGACGGCCGTGATCTCCTTCAATATCAAAGGTATCCACCCCTATGACGTTGGCACCCTGTTAGACAAGATGGGCATCGCCGTACGCACCGGCCATCACTGCGCCCAGCCTGTGATGGACTTCTTCCAGATCCCCGGCACCATACGGGCCAGCTTCAGCTTCTACAATACCAAAGAAGAGGTAGACCGCTTTGTGGAGGCCCTGGTAAAGGCCAGGCAGATGCTGACCTGATCACCCGGCAGAGACCTCCTTGTGAATAAAATGTTAGGATGGGGTAGTTCTGTTGAAAGACAGTAATACTTATCGTATTTTTGCGACAAAACAAACAGGATGAGCAGCATACCCGAGATACAAAATGAGATCGTTGAAGAATTTTCCATGTTCGACGACTGGATGCAGCGGTATGAGTATATGATCGAGCTGGGGAAATCCCTGCCTTTGATCAAAGAGGAATACAAGACAGAGGACCACATCATCAAAGGCTGCCAGAGCAAGGTTTGGGTACACGCCGAACTGGAAGGGGACGAGCTGGTCTTTACCGCAGACAGTGATGCCATCATTACCAAGGGGATCATCGCCATCCTGATCCGGGCGTTCAGTCACCAGAAACCCCAGGACATCATCGATGCCGACACAAAATTCATCGATGAGATCGGGTTGAAGGAGCACCTGTCGCCCACCAGGGCCAACGGCCTGGTCAGCATGATCAAGCAGCTGAAGCTGTACGCCGTGGCCTACCAAACCCAATTAAATTAAGAGCGAGATGAGTAAGACCGCTATAGACACACAGGAACTGGGAGAAAAGATCGTAAGGGTACTGAAGACCATTTACGATCCTGAGATCCCTGTCGACATATATGAACTGGGCCTGATCTACGATGTCTTTGTCAACGAAGACAACGAGGTAAAGATCCTGATGACCCTGACCTCCCCCAATTGCCCTGTGGCAGAAACCCTGCCCGTGGAGGTGGAGGAGAAGGTAAAATCCCTGGACATCGTAAAGGACGCCGAGGTGGAGATCACCTTTGATCCGCCCTGGAGCCAGGACCTGATGAGCGAGGAGGCCAAGCTGGAGCTGGGCCTACTGTAAAATATTTCCATTATTTTCTGACCATGTCCGAAGAGATCGTCAACAGAGTAAGTGCCAGTCCGCTGGTGACCTTTGACCTGGAGGATCATTATCCCAAGGGGAAGCGTATGGTGCTGGATATCAGCCCCTGGCTGATGGAAGGGGTCATCCTGAGGGAAAAGGAATTCCGGGCTGAGGTGGAGGCGCACAACTGGGAGCAGTACGAGGATGCCTTCGTGGCCGTGCACTGTTCTATGGACGCTATCGTGCCCGGCTGGGCCTTTATGCTGGTCACCACCCGTCTCCAACCATTTGCGACTGAGGTGGTGCAGGGAAGCCTGGAATTGCTTGAGACCGTGCTCTACCAGAAAACCCTGGATGCGCTTGACGTATCCCACCTGAAAGACAAACCTGTGATCATCAAGGGGTGTGCGAACAAGCCCGTACCCCCCAACGCCTATATCTGGGCCACCCGAAAACTACAGGGCGTCGCCCGGAGCGTGATGTACGGGGAGGCCTGTTCCTCGGTGCCCTTGTTTAAAAAGAAGAAATAAAAAAATCCCGGCGAGAAGCCGGGATTTTTGCAGGTCTACATTTGCTATGAAATGTTCAATTTCTGATTCCTGGTGTCGATTTGGGGAAATGAACACTAAGAAATAGTTCAGGGTAGGATTTGGGGATAAACACTTACACTTAACTACACTGTAAAAGTAAAAAGAGGAAGGCGGAGCGCCAAATCCGTGTTGTCAATCGCGGGGAATTTGTTGTGTGTCTTACGAAGGGTCAAAAACGTCGGTGAATGACATACCCCAAGCGGACCTTTTTAGTAGGCGTCCAGGTTTTCCGGGTATAAAAAGTTGTTGTAGGGGAAGCGGGTGACGTGGATCTCCCGCACGGCCCGGTAGACCCGTTGCTTGAATTCGTCTAAATTCTCCTTGTTCAGGGCCGAGATAAAAAGGGCGTTCCCGCCCATGCGCTTCATCCAGGTGTTCTCCCATTCGTCTAGGGTCATGTGTCGGGCGGTCTTCTCCGTGGTGAGATCATCCTCCGCGATCACTTCATGTTTGTACAGGTCGATTTTGTTAAAGACCATGATGGTGGCCTTCTCGGCACACCCGATTTCACTCAGCACCTGGTTAACGGAATCTATGTGTTCCTCGAAATTGGGGTGGGAGATATCCACCACGTGCAGGAGGAGGTCTGCTTCCCGTACCTCGTCCAGGGTGCCTTTAAAGCTCTCCACCAATTGGGTTGGCAGCTTACGGATAAACCCTACGGTATCACTCAGAAGAAAAGGTAGGTTCCCGATGACCACCTTGCGCACCGTGGTATCCAGGGTGGCAAAAAGCTTGTTCTCGGCAAAGACGTTGCTCTTGCTGATCACGTTCATAAGGGTGGATTTCCCCACGTTGGTATATCCCACCAGGGCCACCCGCACCAGGGAACCCCGGTTGCCGCGTTGGGTCTCCATCTGCCTGTCTATCTTGGTGAGTTTCTTTTTCAGCAGTGCGATACGGTCCCTCACGATACGGCGGTCTGTTTCTATCTCTGTCTCCCCCGGACCGCGCATCCCGATCCCTCCACGCTGTCTTTCGAGGTGGGTCCAGAGGCCGGTGAGGCGGGGCAGGAGGTATTCGTACTGGGCCAGCTCTACTTGGGTACGGGCATAGCTGGTCTGGGCCCGCTGGGCAAAGATGTCGAGGATCAGCCCGGTGCGGTCCAGGATCTTGCAGCGGAGCTGCTTTTCTATATTGCGCTGCTGCACGGGGGTAAGCTCGTCGTCAAAGATGACGGAGCCTACCTCGTGTTCCTTTACAAAGGTTTCTACTTCTGCCATCTTCCCACTCCCGATAAAGGTCTTGGGGTTGGGCACGTCTATGCGCTGTACATAGCGTTTGATGACTTCCCCTCCCGCGGTATAGGTAAGAAACTCCAGCTCGTCCAGGTATTCAGTGACCTTCTCCTCATCCTGTTCCCGGTTGATGATCCCGATCAGGACGGCCTTTTCATGGTCTATGGTCTTTCTCTCCAGCATGGGTGCAAAATTACGAATTCTGGGGGAGGTAATTATAATATCATTCAGAAAGGAGAAAGTGGTAAATTAGAAGTGAGATAACAGAATTTTCTTTTTTGTGACCAACCAGTAAACAATGCTCGCACTCTTCAGAAAACTCCGCCTGAAACTTCTGGAGGAGAAGGAGCTCAAACCGGAGTTCCGGTCCTTGGCTGCCTGGATCTACTAGAAGCATATGGTAAGTCCGCTCAATATTTATTATGATACCATCGATAATGATTTGATTGTTGAGGGCATGCAAAGATGACCTTAATCCTTCCAGACCCACATCTCATCTTATTTCCTATCTTAGGGAGCACATACCTGACAACCAAACCTTCAAAATGAAAAAATTCACTCTCTTCCTGGTGGTCCTATTGCTGCTGTCATGCAATACAACGCCAAAAGAAAATAAGATTAATCCAGCGGATAAACCAACCACTACTTACAGCGGACCCATCATTGACATGCATATACATGCCTTTGCAGATGGAAATCCCCTGATAGGGTTTGAACATCCCGAAACCCTGAGGGGCGAAGTGTACGAAGGGGTTAAGTCTGCTGCCGAACAGAAGGATAAAACACTGGAAGCCTTTCAAACGCACAAGATTGTTATGGCTGTGGTCACCAATGGCCAATCCTGGGGGGAAGACTTTTCCGGAGAAATCCTGATTGGGGCGGCCAACCGGGACGTAGAATCCCTGAGAAAACAGTTCGAGGAAGGCCACCTTCAGGTGATGGCGGAGATGGCTCCATTTTACGGTGGGGTACTGGCCGATGATCCTTCTCAGATCCCCTACTTTGCCCTGGCCGAGGAGCTGGACATACCCGTGGGATTCCACATTTTTCCCGGAGGACCTAACTATGGCATTCACCTGATGCCCGAAATGCTGGGTGCTATGCGCACCTACAACGCCAATCCCCAGCAACTGGAAGACGTCCTGGTGGCCTTCCCCAATCTTCGACTCTACATTATGCATGGGGGATGGCCTTACGTAGAAGATGTGAAGGCTCTGATGTACGCCCATCCCAACGTGTATGTAGACATCGCTGTGGTGAATTGGATCTTACCTCAGGAAGAGTTCAATAAATACTTAAGAACATTAATTGATGCGGGATTTGGTGACCGCATCATGTACGGCACCGACCAGATGGCATGGCCCCAGGTAATCAGTACAGGCATTGAATCTGTCAATAACGCAGGCTTCCTAACCCTGGAGCAGAAGTCGGCCATCTTCTACGACAATGCAGCCCGATTCCTCAGGCTAACAGAGGAAGAGATCCAAAAACACAAAAGTCGTTAGGGGTTAAATGTCACTCGTGAATACTGATGTATGCTCGCACTCTTCAGAAAATTACGCCTAAAACTGCTGGCTGAAAGCAAATTCAGCAGGTACCTGCTCTATGCCATAGGAGAGATATTCCTGGTGGTGATCGGGATCCTGATCGCTTTGGGGATCAATAACTGGAATGAGAAACGAAAGGAACAGACCTTTGAACTGCAATTGCTCTATTCTTTTAAGGACGGTTTGCAAAAAGACCTCCAGGACCTGGAGGGGAATGTGAGATGGCATAAACGGGGGCTGGCGGCCTCGGATACCATCCTGCTTGCCCTGGAAAATGATATAGATTACGACCTTGAGAAGATCTCCCGCAATTTCTCCGACTTTATGACCCCCACCTTTTTCCGGTATTCCACTAGTGCGTTTGAGACCCTGAAATCCAAAGGCATCACCACCATCTCCAACAAAGAATTGCGGGATGCCATCATAGGCGTTTACGATTCCCAGTACAATTTCTTCCTGGTAAATGAACGGTATTTTGTGGATGAGCTGGAAAGGGGCTATGCCGAGGTCTTTCCCACAAGGTTTGAGTCGGCCTACGACTACGACCTCACCCAGCCTGATTTCCCGGGAAGCCTGAAGCCACTGAATTTTGAGGCCCTGAAGACCGATAAGGAGATGTTGTATTATATACGATCGACGCGAAACAGGACCAAAATCCTGTTGGATTGGCAATACGCCCAGCTCAAGAGCAGGATTGTAGGATTGATGTCGCAAATCGACAGTGAAATTGAACACCTGGAAACTAAATGATCACCTTTTTAAGAAAGATCAGACGAAAACTCATGACCGAGAATAAGATCAGCAGGTATCTGCTCTATGCCATAGGCGAGATATTCCTGGTGGTGATCGGGATTCTGATCGCCCTGGGGATCAATAACTGGAATGAGAATCAAAAACTTCGTGATCAAGAGATTACATACCTTATGAATTTAAGGGATGATCTGACTGCTCAAATAAATATGCTGGACGTCTATATTGATTACGAAAGTATTATAATCAACCATGCCAATGAAGTCATTAAACATTATGAATCAAATAATGGCTTTTATGACATGGACAGTATCCTTCCAAAGTTGAATGATCTCTCAACGCGATGGACGTTTACCAATGCGAATACGACCCTTTCTCAAATGCTTAATTCTAATCAAATCAATATAATCCAAAATATAAATTTGAAAGATGAGCTAATAACCTATAACCAACAAATTGAATTATTTGCGATGAACACAAACATCAATAATACCAATCTTGTTGACAATTTAACTACTCATACATTTATTGATTATGGAGGTTTTGCATCCTACGGAAACTCCAAAAGGATGGTGGAAAAATTCAATGATTTTTATCCATTCCAAAACAAAATAGTGGATGATGAGGAACTAAAGAATACAATAATTCAAATACTGAACGAACCCACTAACAAGCTTAGACTTATTAACAAGGTTGCTTATAGAAATACGTTGGCTTCTTTACAAAAGTCTGGAAATGAAAGTCTGAAACAGAGGTCCTTAGAAATATTGAATATGGTTAAGGAAGAAATAGACTCCCATAAGTAGTTATGAAAACAGAATATTGGCTATTGGTAAGCCCTTATCCCGGTTTTCTCATGAAAAGATCGCGCAAATGTCTGTTAGAAGTTACTTGCTAGGTCCAAGAATTATCCATACAAATATCCAAAGCCGGAACCATATGCCGCGGAAATAAACATGCAGGAACGGGTGAAATATTGGGTATTACTATTATTAATAATACCGGTCTCGGCTGCCTCTCAGCGCGTACAGGGCAATTACGAACTCTGCGAAGAAGGTGGGATACACACCCATAGGATTCAACTTCTCGATTCATCACGTTTCATCAAGTCTTCAAGCGTCTTTCTTGCACATGGGTCCTTTTTTGAAAAAGGATACTATGAGGATAAAAGAGATACCCTGATATTACATTATGAACCTTATGGCCGGCCCAAACCCTGGTTTGAGATTGAAAGAAAGGAACATTGCGGGAGCCCAGGAAACAAAAAACCGAAGGAGGAGGGAAGTTATCTGACCTTATCCCTGGAGCTTTATGACGAGGAAAGACAGCCTATCGAATCCTATGGGTCATTTGTCAATCTTTATGCGAAGGATTCTTTAATTGGCAGCGTGGGAACAGACAAAATGGGCAGGATACGGTACTCATCTTCTGACGATTTGATTGACCGCTTAGAAATAAGTTCATTTGGTTACGGCCGACTCGATATCGATTTACAACCCTTCAGGGGTTATGTTTCCAAAGTAAATATCTTTTTACCTCAGGAAACCCATGACATCTATGGAGAATCTTCCCGGACTGAGAAATACCTGTGGAGGGTACGTGGTAAGCATCTGAGGCATGTCAGTGAAAATGGCGAATTTGGGGAGGAGTATATCAAAAGTGAACATAAGAAATACAGAGCAAGTGAGAACTGAGCCAAAATCATGACCGAAAAACAAAAAATGCTGGCCGGGCAGGCCTATGATTCCCGGGATCCCGAATTGCTCCGGGCCTACCACCGGGCGCGGAAGCTGTTGCAGCAGTACAACACCCTGGATTCAGAAAATCTCGCCGAGCGAAACCGTATCTTGGGCGAGCTATTTCAACAAAAGGGTTCGGGGGTCTGGATAGAAGCCCCCTTTTTCTGCGATTACGGGGAGCATATCTCCATCGGGGACAACACCTTTGTGAATACCAACTGCATTTTTCTGGACAATAACAAGATCAGCATTGGGAAGAATGGCCTGATAGCCCCCTATGTACAGATCTATACGGCCTCCCACCCGTTGAATGCTTCGGACCGCATTATCGGCAAGGGGACGGACACCCGCTACCTCACTTCTACCAGACCCGTGAGTATAGGGGACAATGTCTGGATAGGGGGGAATACGGTCATTTTTCCTGGGGTCACAATAGGCGACAATGTCACCATAGGGGCGGGGAGTGTGGTCACCAAAGACATCCCTGATAATGTTTTAGCCTACGGGAATCCGTGTCAGGTGGTGCGGAAACTTTAGAAGAATTCAATGGTTGTCACGGATTCATTTACACACGATGGGGTTTTGGGGCTGCGGTTTGGCTATTCAATTCCGGGCATGCCCACCCTGTTCGTATACCAGTATTTTGTGGACGGCCTGCTGATAGATACGGGCCAGCGGAAAGCACAAAAGCGGATCTTACAGGCAAATGAGAACCTTGAGGTAGAGCAGTTGTTTATCACCCATTTCCACGAAGACCACAGCGGGAATATCAAAGCCCTGCAGGAGCTGCATGGTTGCGAGGCATATGCCTCCACGGAGACCTGCCGCATCATGAAGGACCCTCCCCGGATCAGTTTTGTGCAACAGTGGCTGTGGGGCAAGCGGGAGGCCTGTGCCACCCTGGTGCCGGTAGAGGGCGTTATCAAAACGAGTGGGCATACCTTTGAGCTGATCCCCATCCCGGGCCATGCCCCGGACATGGTGGCCCTGTATGAACCCGATAAAAAATGGCTGTTCTCTGCGGATCTGTTTGTCAACACCTATATTGGGTATTTCCTCCCGGACGAGTCGGTCTGGCAGCAGATGGAGTCCATTAAAAAAGTGCTGCAACTGGATTTTAACATCCTCTTCTGCTCCCATAAGCCCCAGCTGACAGAGGGGAGGGAGGCCTTGCAGAAAAAGCTGGATTTTTTGTCTACCTTTTTTGAGCAGGTAGCCGCCCAGCATGCCAGAGGCTATTCGGAAAAAGAGATTTTTAAGAACTTAGGCCTAAAGGAAAACCGCATGGTAAAATGGCTCTCAGGGAAACACCTGTCCAAAATGAATATGGTCCGGTCAGTGATCCGGGATATTGAAGAAAGAGAGATTAAAAAGAAAAAAAATGAAGTTTAGAAAAGCGATAAAAGATGATCTTCCGGCCATTGTGGCCATGTTGGCCGATGACCCCCTGGGGATGGCCCGGGAGGATTATCGTGAGCCTTTGCCGGAATCTTATGTCCGGGCTTTTCAGGCCATAGATGTGGATCCCAACCAGGAACTCATCGTCCTGGAGAACGAAGAAGGGGAGGTCATCGGGACCCTCCAGCTGAGTTTCCTGCAATACCTTACCTACCGGGGAGGGGTCAGGGCCCAGATCGAAGCCGTGCGTATCCGGAAGGACCAGAGGGGGGAAGGCATCGGCAGGAAGATGTTCACCTGGGCCATCGATCGGGCCAGGGAGCGGAAGGCCCATGTACTCCAGTTGACCACGGACAAAAAAAGACCGGAGGCCATTGCTTTTTACGAGGCCCTGGGCTTTACCGCCACCCATGAGGGGATGAAAATGCACCTCACCTGAATTACAACACCGCTATGAAGGATACTCAAAAACTCCTGCTGATCAAGATCCTGCACACCCTGATCTGGGCCCTGTTTGTCGGGGTTATTTTTTACATCCTGTATTCCGGGATCACGGGTCGGATCACGACGTTTACCTGGATCGGGATGGGGATCATCGTTGGGGAAGGACTTGTCCTGCTCCTGTTTAAAATGTTCTGTCCCCTGACCGTCCTCGCCAGAAAATATTCCGACTCCGACAGGCATAATTTTGACATCTTCCTCCCGGAGTGGCTGGCCAAACACAACAAACTGATCTTTACCAGCCTTTTCCTCCTGGGCGTGGTCCTGGTGCTTTACCACCGGTTTGCCTAAGCCAGTAGCCAGGGCCGGTTGCAACAGTTGATTTCGTATTTTGGGAATCAAACGCTGAGATATGGCTTTTACCTTCTTTCCCGGAAAACGACAGGAAGACGTTTGCACCATCGCCTTCTACAACCTGGAAAACCTCTTTGATACCCGGAATGATCCCCGTAAGCTGGACGATGATTTTACCCCCAAAGGGTTTAAGAAGTGGACGCCCAAACGCTACCGCAACAAGCTGAGGAAACTCTCCCGAACCATCTCCCGCCTTGGCGGAAAGACCAGTTCACACCCCCCTGTCCTGGTGGGCCTGGCTGAACTGGAGAACAAGAAGGTGATCCACGACCTGCTGGGCATGCCGGCCCTGAGGAAAAAGGGGTATCGCTTTGTGCATTACGATTCCCCGGATGAAAGGGGCATAGATACGGCCCTGCTCTACCACCCGGCCCATTTCTCAGTCACCTCCTCCAAAAGGATCCCACTATATGTGGACAACACGGACGGAAAGCGGGATGCCACCCGCGACATCCTCTATGTGCGGGGCGATCTGCACGGGGAAGACCTTCATGTCTTTGTGAACCACTGGCCCTCCCGCAGGGATGGGGAAACCATTACGGCCTACAAGCGGCTGGAAGCTGCCAATACCATTTTGAAGGAAATGAAGAAGATCGAAAAGGACATTCGATCTCCTAACTACATCATCATGGGAGATTTCAACGACGGGCCCACCGATAAGAGCATCATGCATCTGGTAGCGGAGGCCGACCTGCACAATCCTATGGGGAGCCTACATACAGCTAACAGCGGAAGTGCCAATTACAGGAACCGCTGGTCCCTCTTTGACCAGATCCTGTTGTCAAAGACATTTTTTAACCATTCTGCCGGCCACCACAGCTTTGCCCATGCCGGGATCTTCGACGATCACCTCCTGAAAGAATGGCACGGGAGGTACAGGGGCATCCCGTTCCGGACCTATGTGGGAAAAAAATACCTGGGCGGGCACAGCGACCATTTTCCGGTGTACGTACAGTTGAGGTACAGTAAAAAAGTGGGGTGATCTATACTTTTAGCACTTCCTCTTCCTCAAGTAGGGGTTCATTTTTAAGCCTGAGAATGACCTGGGCCACCGTAATCACATCTCGTTCGCAGTATTCGATGATGCGGTCCAGGTTGTTGTCTTCGTAATATACCTGTCGTACCATGCTCCCGTCTATGTCTTCCTTGGGGGAGGGGATACCCAGCACATGGGTCAGCAATTTTAAGGAGGTGTAGTGCTTGTAATCCCCGAATTTCCAGAGTTCCATAGTGTCCAGGTGGGGGACTTCCCAGGGTTTTTTCCCAAAGAGATTGAGCTTATCGGGCAGGGGAATGTGGTGTACGATCATCCTGCGGGCGATATAGGGAAAGTCGAATTCCTTCCCGTTATGCGCACAGAGCAGGAATTTTTGAGGCCTGAAATGGGTGGTGAGCAGGTTGCGGAATTCCTGCAGGAGTTTTTTCTCCTCCCCGTGAAAAGTGGTGACCCGGAATTGCCTCCGGCTTCCTTTAAAGTGGAAGTAGCCCACCGAAATGCAGATGATCTTGCCGAATTCGGCCCAAATCCCCGCATTTTCGTAATACTCCTCTGCGGAGATCCCTTCACCCCGTTTGTATTGGGATTTCTGGTCCCAGAGGGCTTGCCTCACCTCGTCCAGCTCGGTGAAAGAGGCGCTCTCCGGTACCGTCTCTATATCGAGGAAGAGGATGTCTTCAAGGGATACTTTGTTCAACATGATCCGATGTTTTCAAGAATTTAAACATAGATGATCTACGAGATATTCAAGATAGTAAGAAATGTAATTCCGATTGCCCGACACTATACAAAGAGAGGTCATTTCACCGAATCTTCCCTTCAGAAACGCCCCAGTTTTTAAGAATGTGTATTTTTAAGAAAAAATTGCATGCGCTCTTCTCTATTTCTGGGATGTTGCCTCCTCCTTCTGACGATAGGGTCCTGCTCAAAGGACAATGCGTCGGTCATGGAAGAAGAAGAGGTTGTCCTTCCCGATTTCAGGCTGATCGGGGAAAACACAGACAATGTATACCGGTTTTCCTATGACCGGATTGCCGGTTCTGGGACGGAGACCAACCTGACCCAAAGCCT
This sequence comes from Muriicola marianensis, assembly GCF_014638095.1. Lineage (GTDB taxonomy): Bacteria > Bacteroidota > Bacteroidia > Flavobacteriales > Flavobacteriaceae > Muriicola > Muriicola marianensis. Next base: position 1,657,693 of record NZ_BMFH01000001.1, on the reverse strand, counting down.
GGGGGTGGACCCCCTGTACCTCACTCTTAGACAGGTGGAGGATGTCGTCTCCTTTTACAGCTTTTCTTCCGGGAGTTTTTCCCTGGTACAGGTCAATACTTTTACAGGACAATCGGTGGCCTATCCGGATTTTTATACGGTGACGGACGAACGGTCCATCACCTGGGGTGCCAATTCTGAGGACCTTATTTTCCTGGGGAACTACAGTCCCAAAGGGAGTCGGGATTTTGAGATAAGGACCCTGGACCCTTCCGATGGCAGTTTTACAGACCTGCCCATCGCCCTGAATATACAGCAGGCTTATGCCCCCCTGTATTACCGCCAAAGGCTGATGTTCACTTACCGGGATGAGGCAGGCAGCTACAAGATCGGGATCTTTGATTCGGAGAGCCGGACGCTCTTGTTAACGCTCGACTTTGGCCAGGGGATACCCAATATCCTGATCGATGACGTTGGGAACATTGGTATCCTTGTAGGACTGGGGAATTCCATTTTTACCTACCAGGTATACGATATAGAGATGCTTGACCAACTCTCAGAAATTCCTTTTACATTGGACGTATTCCTTCCCCCCGGGCCTCTGCAGGGCACTGTTTTTGGATCTACCCTCTACTACACCAACAACTTGGCCCAGCCCTCAGAAGTTCCCTTCGGGCCGGCCTACTTTGATTTCGGGACGAATACCAATGTGGAGATCGATATCCTCGGGATCGTTCAACAGGTAGAATCCGACACCGGTTCCAATATAGATCTGACAGCTATTCGCTACTATGACGATGCAGAGGTTTTCCTTGTGGGATATGCCAATGCCGATTTCCAGAATGATCTTAATGGGGGTGTCCTCGTGATCTCCAAAACAGGGCAATTACTAGACCGGATACCCCTCTCTTTTGTGCCTACCTACTTCGTGGAGCCTTGAAAACTGCAATCCGACCGGGGAGTCGGTTTTGAAAGGAAAATTGAGGGCAGGATAACAATCGGAGTCGGTTTAACCCCGAAAAAGTTCGTTCAACATACCACTTTACCTGATTCGGAATTAGAAAAATAAACACTACAGACCGGGTGGTTTGTTTTTATGGGAAAAGGGATTGCTGCTTTTCGGAACGCTCGTGGTTCAACAACCATTTTTTCCGATGTATGCCCCCGGCATAGCCTACCATTTCACCCTTGCTTCCTACCACACGGTGACACGGAATGACGATCCAGATGGGATTCTTTCCGTTGGCAGCAGCCACCGCACGAATGGCTTTCGGATCGCCCAGTTTTTTACTCAGGTCGAGGTAGGAGATCGTCTTCCCGAAAGGGATCTTTAATAAGGCACCCCATACCTTTTTTTGAAATTCGGTCCCCTTGGGATTCAGATCGAATGTAAAATTCTTTAGGTTTCCGTTGAAGTATTCCTGAAGTTGTCTGACAGCCTCGGTTAATTCCTGTGGATTTTCACTTGAAGTTTCCTCTATATCATCCAGAACACAAATAGAAGTGACCCCCTTAGAGTCTCCTTCGATCTTTGCCATTCCGAGAGGGGTTTTTACAAATGCTGTAACCATAGGTTATTGATTTATGAGGTGTTCGTAAAACAATTGATGTAGGGCAACACGGATATTCAATTCGTATAAATTTCGGTGTGTCCTGCTGGGATATACCCGGTTTGACAGGAATATAAATACCAATTGGTATTCAGGATCGGCCCACACGAAAGTGCCTGTAAAACCGCTATGTCCGAAGCTTTCCGGGCTTGAAGACGGAGCGGGGTATGCTTCTGAGAGGGGCTGGTCGGCATTGTCCAAAAGGGGCTTGTCAAACCCCAGTCCCCGTCGGTTGTCATTATCGGGATACTGTACCCGTGTGAATTCTTTTACGGTAGCTTCTTTCAGGTATCTGTGACCATCCAGTTCCCCGAAATTCTGGTACATCTGCATAAATCGAAACAGGTCGCGCGCAGTACCAAAAAGTCCGGCATTACCGGATACCCCTCCAAACAAAGAGGCATTTTCATCGTGTACCCACCCCTGCACCAGCTCTTTTCGATAAAGGGAGTCGAATTCCGTGGGCACTACAGGGTTGGGGAATCCCTTTGCAGATGGCAGGTATCCCAAGGAGGGGATCTCCATGGGAAAAGTGAATTCTTTGGTGTGCAGGTAGGTAAAGGAATGGCCGGTAATCTGTTCTATAAGGGAGGGATAGAGCAAAAAGGCAAGGCCGGAGTACAGGTATTTCTTTTCCTGTTTTACCTCAGACCGGCTGATCTTCCTGAAGACCCGATTTTCAAAGGTGTTCCTGACCCAGAGATCCTCATAGGCCTGTAACCCGAATCTCTTAGTGGCGGAAGATCGGACAAAGCGTTTTTTGAGCGTCCCGTTCTCCATGACTTCATTGAGAAAGACTATATAAGGGGTCAGTCCCGCCTGGTGGCTGAGGATTTGCCTCAGGGTCAGATCTTTTTTGTCCTTTTTCCCTTCCCAGGGTTTCCAGTAGTGGCTAAAAGGGACATCCAGGTCGATTCGCCCCTCTTCCACCAACTTCATGAGCAGGGGAAGGGTTCCCAAAATCTTGGTGACCGAAGCCAGATCGTAGAGGTCGTTTTTCTGTACGGGGACCAGGCTGTCGTACGTATGGTAGCCATAGGTTTTGTGAAAAAGTATCTCTCCTTTATGGGCAACCAGGACCTGGGCTCCAGGGAAAGCTTCATTTAAAATACCAAATGTTATAATGGAATCTGCCTTTCGCGAAAGAGAATTAAAGTCCTTATATTCAGTATTTTGACTATAAGCAGTTTCAAAAATACCGTACAGTATGAAAAGTAATATCACGAATTGCCTCCGGCTCATAAGTGCTGGATTTTCGATCCTTAAGATAGGGAAACCTCAGGCATTATCCCCTTAGCTGAGCAGCCTTACGGCCTCTTTTGCGAAGTAAGAGGCGATGATATTGGCACCTGCCCTTTTGATGGAGATCAATTGCTCCAACATAACCGTGTCGTGGTCTAGCCATCCCCTGTCCGCGGCGGCTTTCAGCATGGCGTATTCCCCGGAGACCTGGTAGACTGCCAGGGGGACGTCTACGACTTCCCTTAAGTCGCGCACGATATCCAGGTAGCACAATCCCGGCTTCACCATAATGATATCGGCCCCTTCGTCAATATCCATTTCGGCCTCTTTGATGGCCTCCAGTCGGTTTCCGGGATCCATCTGATAGGTCTGTTTATCCTCGGGGGCTTCCTTTGAAGCCACAGGCGCCGATTCCAGGGCATCCCGGAAAGGCCCGTAGAAACCACTGGCGTATTTGGCGGCATAGCTCATGATGCCGGTATTGGTGAGTTCTTCATCTTCCAGGGCCTCCCTGATGATCCGGATCCTGCCGTCCATCATATCGCTGGGTGCGACAAAATCAGCTCCCGCCTGGGCGTGGGTAATGCTCATTTGGGCCAGCACCTCATTGGTGGCGTCATTGAGGATCTGCCCCTTAGCCACGATCCCGTCATGCCCATAAGTGGAGTAGGGATCCAGGGCTACGTCGGTCATGACGAGCATATCCGGGCAGGTTTCCTTCACGGTTTTGATGGCCCGTTGCATAAGCCCATGGGGATTGAGGGCTTCTGCCCCCGTATTATCCTTGAGGTTATCGGGGATCTTAACAAAAAGCAGCACCCCGCAAAGTCCCATATCCCATAGTTCCTTCACTTCCTTTTGCAGCAGGTCCAGGCTGAGTCGGTAATAATTGGGCATTGAAGGTATTTCTTCCTTTACCCCGTGGCCTTCCACCACAAACAGCGGGACCAGAAAATCAGCGGGTTGTAGTACGGTCTCCCGGACCATCTTCCGGATGGAGGGATTGGAGCGTAAGATCCGGTTTCTTCTTAATGGATACATGGCAAGATATTTCTTTTTAAAGGTACGGGAATTGCACCAGATTTACAGTGTAATTTCGCCTTTCAAATACGGGACGGCCCTCCCGGAGATCAATACCCGGTCTCCCCTGAGTTGGCACCTCAGGTCTCCGCCTCTTTGGGAAAGTTGTTTTGCAGTAAGATCCGTTTTGCCAAATGTTTTTGCCCAATAGGGGGTCAGGGTGGTGTGGGCCGATCCGGTCACGGGATCTTCCGGGATGCCGCACTTAGGCGCAAAGAATCGGGAGACAAAGTCCACCTTCTCACCCGGGGCTGTTACGATGACTCCCCGGGCATCTACCTTGTCGAGCAGGAAGAAATTAGGTTCTATTTCTCGTATCTCCTGTTCACTGGAGTAGATGAGCATATAATCCGTTTTCCCCTTAAAAATCTTCTGGGGTTCCCTCCCCAGGGCGATATTGATCTCCTTTATGGGGGATACCTCCTCCAATGGGTCGATCGGGAAGTCCAGGGTAAGTTCCCCTGTCCCTTCCTTTCTTACGCGAAGCGATCCGCTTCGGTCCGAATGGAAATGGACGATGTCTGACGGGTGTCCGTACTCGTGGAAAAGCACCCAGGCCGAAGCCAGGGTGGCATGGCCACACAGGTCTACTTCCAGCTCAGGGGTGAACCAGCGGATGTGATAATCCTTATCCCTTTTTACCACAAAGGCTGTTTCCGCCAGGTTGTTCTCCATGGCGATCTGCTGCATGGTCTCCTCCTCCAGCCAGGAGTCCAGCACGCATACAGCCGCCGGGTTTCCCTGAAAAAGTTCAGCAGTAAATGCGTCAATTTGATAGAGAGTGAGTGTTTTCATAACGCTTGAGATTATTTCTTTTCTACCCAGTTCTCTGGGGATTTCAGGACTTCCACCAGCCGGGCTTCCCGACTGCCGGGTTTCGGGTTGTGGTCATATCGCCATTGTACTTTTGGGGGCAAACTCATCAGGATACTCTCAATCCGGCCGTTGGTCCTCAGTCCAAACAAAGTCCCCTTGTCGTGTACCAGGTTAAATTCCACGTACCGGCCCCTGCGGATCTCCTGCCAGTCCCTTTCGGCTTCAGAATAATCCAGGTCTTTCCTTCTTTCCACAATGGGAAGATAGGAAGGCAGGAAGGAATCCCCTACTTCGGTGACAAAATCATACCATTGGTCAAGGGATAGGTCTTCTCCGGGTCGGCAATAGTCGAAGAAGAGTCCGCCTACCCCCCTGGCCTCATCCCTGTGGGCGTTCCAGAAATAAGAATCGCACCGTTCTTTGTACCGGGTATAGAATTCCGGGCGATGGTTGTCACAGGCCTGTTTGCAAACGGCATGGAAATGAACAGCGTCCTCTTCAAAGAGATAATATGGGGTGAGGTCCTGACCTCCACCAAACCACTGGTCGACCACCTTTCCCGATTTGTCGTAGAGCTCAAAATACCGCCAATTGGCGTGTACGGTGGGGACCATAGGATTGACCGGGTGGAGGACCAGGCTCAGGCCACAGGCAAAGAAATCGGATTCACCCACCCCGAAGTAGGCCTGCATGCTTTTGGGCAGTGGGCCGTGCACCTTAGAGATATTGACCCCGCCTTTCTCAAAGACTGCTCCTTCCTGGATCACCCGTGTACGGCCGCCGCCACCTTCCGGACGATCCCAAAGATCTTCCAGGAAGGACGCCCTTCCGTCAATGTTCTCCAGCGAAGAGCAGATCCTGTCCTGGAGGGATTCGATATAAGCATAGAATTTTTCTTTCATGATACCGTGTTTATAAGATGCACAAGTCGGGTTTCCGGAGTTTGTTGTATTTCCTGGAGGGAACTGACCAGCAGGGAGTTCTCTGTCATTTCGAGGAATAAGGAGACACTTCTATCGTTATTCTTCCTTTCCTCATTTCTAAATAGGGTCCTGCCCACTGCATTGTTATGCAGGTCCATGGCATTCGTTAGCGTATTTCCAGGAAGTATCCTCTCATGCATATCTGTGATCAATTCTGTCCATCGTAAGACTTTTTCCTCCTCCTTTACCACAAGGGTACATTCTTTTGCGATCATCCAGTTCCAAAGGGCATGCCTGAAGGCATTGGCCGGAGTATTCCTTCGGTGCTCGTGGGCGAAGTGCTCATCAGCAATGCTGATGGTCTTTTTGGTTGCCCTGTAGGTGGGCCATACCAGCCTGATATGGGTCAGGCAAAGCCACACCAGTCGGAATAACTGCCTCGGCCGTGCCCGCCGGATCACTGCCCAGATCTCATTCACCCTTCGGAATAGGTTTTTACAGCTTCGATAAACGCCCGGGCATTTTCAAGGGGGACGGTAGGCAAAATACCATGACCCAGGTTTACGATATACCGGTCCTTTCCAAACTCGCGGATCATCTTTTTTACCATTTTTTTGATCTCTTCAGGGGGAGAGAACAGGCGGGACGGATCAAAATTCCCCTGGAGGGTGATCTGTCCTCCGCTCAGGTACCGCGCATTCTGAGGGGAGCATGTCCAGTCGACCCCAAGTGCAGAAGCACCTGATTGCGACATGGTTTTCAGGGCAAACCAGCACCCCTTTCCGAAGACGATCACATGGGTCTCGTCCTTGAGGGCATCCACGATCTGCTGGATGTAGGGCCAGGAATATATTTCGTAGTCCTCAGGGGAGAGCATCCCGCCCCAGGAATCAAAAACTTGAACGGCATTGACGCCCGCATTAACCTTGGCTTTCAAATAGGCGATAGTGGTATCTGTTATTTTTTGGAGCAGGGCATGGGCGGTATCGGGTTGGGTAAAACAGAATTCCTTGGCCTTGTCAAAGCTCTTGCTGCCCTGGCCTTGTACACAGTAGCACAGGATGGTCCAGGGAGAGCCCGCAAAGCCCAGCAGGGGCACTTCATCTGCGAGTTTTTCCTTGGTCATTTTAATGGCATCCAATACGTAACCTAGGCTTTGCTCCACATCGGGGACCACCACCCGGTCCAGGTCTTTTTTGGAACGAATGGGATTGGGGAGATAGGGCCCGAAATCCGTTTTCATCTGCACCTCGATCTCCATGGCTTGGGGGATGACCAGGATGTCACTGAACAGGATGGCGGCATCCATCCCGTACCTTCTGATGGGTTGCACAGTGATCTCAGAGGCCAGTTCCGGGGTCTGGCAGCGGGTAAAGAAATCATATTTCTTTTTCAGTTCCATAAACTCCGGGAGATATCTGCCGGCCTGTCTCATCATCCATACCGGGGGTCGTTCAACGGTCTCTCCGCGCAGGGCTTTTAGCAGCAGGTCATTTTTTAATGCCATATTTATGCGTTTGAAAGGGTTGGGAAATTCTCAATTAATTTTTCAATGACGTTATCGGTCGTCGGCTTATCAGCCACCACAACCTTTCGAAAGTGCTTGCGGGCCTCCCGGGCAGTGGTCTCTCCGATACAGAGTGCGGTCTCATCCTTCGGGTCGTTTACCTGAACAAAACTCTGGACCCCACTCGGACTGTAAAAGAGGAGGATCTGAAAATTCTTTTCGATCTTTTTGGGATTGAGGTGTGTTTCATAAACCAACACTTCCCGGAAAGGGATCTGATGTTCTTCCAGTTTGCTTCCCAGTTCGGGTCGGTTCCGGTTGCCCGTAAAGACCAAAAATGGACCTTTTTTATCGTTTTTTACCAGAAAATCACCTAATTCTCGTGAATTTTGAGTCATTTTCGCCACAAACAAGCCTTTTTCTTCCAAAAATGCCTGCGTTTTCTCTCCCACACAATAGCAGGTGATCTTTTTCTGGTTTTCTGCTTCCGGTACCCGGTTTTTCAGATATCCCTTAACCCCGTTCTTGGAGGTAAAGATATACTCATCGAATCCCTCAGGAAGTTCAGCCTTCAATAGTTTGATCAGGATAGCGTCGTAACACTCCATCCCAATGCCGGATTTGGCCAGGAGGGCCAGCTGACTGCTGCTGAGGTTTCGTGTCGACAGAACGGAATTCATTTTTCCAATTGTTGCTTGATCTCCTGCATGAGTTCATCCCCGCCCTGCTCAAGTATCTCCTTAGCCCAGGATTGACCAAAACCTTCCGGATGTGCTGATTCGACTTCTTTCCTGACTCTGAATATCTTTTGCCCGTCCAGAGACAGGAGCACACCTTCAAAATGCAATTTTTCCCCTTTGATCTCGGCCAGGGCCCCAATGGGTGCTGTACAGCCCCCTTCCAGGGTTTTCAGGAATTCCCGCTCAATACCGGTACATATCTCGGTTTGTTCATCGTTCAGGGTGGTGAGGGCCTCACGGCAGAAGGTGTTATCCTCCAGACAAACAACCATCATGGCGCCCTGAGCCGGAGCCGGGACCATCCAATTCAGTGTCGTAAAGTGGTCCGGGAGCAGGTCGATGCGTTCGAGTCCGGCCGCGGCAAAAATAGCCGCATTCCAGGGCTGGGTCCGGAATTTCTGTAGTCGGGTATTCACATTTCCCCTGAGGTCAGTGATCTCGTGGAGGGGATAGCGATGCAGCCACTGGGCTTTTCGCCTGAGGCTTCCCGTGGCCACAACACCTTCTTCATTGAGAAAATCCAGGCCTTTGTGAACCAGGATATCGCGGGGATTGCCCCTTTTTAAGACAGCAGCCTGTACCACCCCTTTGGGCAGGCTCGTGGGTACATCCTTCATGGAATGTACGGCTATGTCGATCTCTTTTTTCAGGAGGGCAACGTCAAGCGTCTTTGTAAAGATGCCGGTGATCCCCAGCTCGTACAAAGGCTGGTCCAGGATGATATCCCCGGTGGCCTTTACCGGAAGGAGCTCGCACTCATACCCTTCCTTTTCCAGTTTGTTCTTTACGGTATGGGCCTGCCAGAGGGCCAGTTCGCTGTCTCGGGTCCCTATCCGGATCACCCTGTTCATGGTTTTTCCACTTCTAACTGGAAGACTTTCTGGATGAGTTCCAGGCTGTCTTCTGCATCCACTTCGCTGTCCTTGAGGTGGTTGGCGAACTGCTTGGTGATCTTTTGGATGATGCGCTCCGAGATAATATCGGCCTGCTCCTGATTGAAACCCGGCAGTTTTTTCGAATGGAAATCGATCTCCTCTTCCTTTAAAGTCTTTAACTTCTTTTTGAGAGCCTTGATCACCGGGGCGAATTTACGGGTCTCCAGCCATTTTGTGAATTCAGCCTTGATCTCATCAATGATCATCTCGGCCTGGGGGATATACTTTTTACGTCTCTCCAGGGTCTTGTCTGTTCTCTGCGAGAGATGGTCGAGGTGTACCAGGGTGACTTCAGGGAGTGCGTTTACATCCTCGTCCACATTCTTTGGTATAGACAGGTCCAGAATGAGGAGGGGTTTTGTGAGGTGGAGGAGGGACTTCGAGATGGTGGGTTTCTGAGCCCCGGTTGCCACGACGAGAATATCAGCCTGACGGATCTCAGCCTGAAGGTCTGAGTAATCCCGGACCAGCAGATCGAATTTACCGCCGACCTTCTCCGCCTTGTCCCGGGTTCGGTTGATCAGGGTGATATGTGTATTCTCCGTATGCTTCAGCAGATTCTCGCAGGTGTTCCTCCCGATCTTTCCTGTGCCGAACAATAGAATGTTTTTCTCGGATATATCCGGGACGGTCTCCAGGATATACTGTACCGAAGCAAAGGCCACGGAGGTGGCTCCCGAGGAGATCTCCGTCTCGTTCTTGATCCGTTTGCTGGCCTGCAGAATAGAATTGATAAGGCGTTCGAGGAAAGGATTAGTCAATCCCTTTTCCTTGGAACGGGCAAACCCTTTTTTGATCTGACTAATGATCTCGAAATCTCCTAGGATCTGACTGTCGAGGCCGGTACCTACGCGAAACAGATGGTCGATGGCCTCGTAGTTTTTATAGACATATCCAACTTCCTGGAACTCCTCGACACTACCAAAGGAATGGTCGCACAGCAGCTTGATAAGCTGAAACGGGTGCTGGGCAAATCCGTGCAATTCTGTCCTGTTGCAGGTAGCGGTGATGAGCAGGCCGTCTATTCCGAGTTCTGCCGCCTCAGTGAGAATCTTATCTTCTCCATTCTCATCCAGACTGAATTTTCCTCTCAGATCTGCATCGGCTTTGAGATAACTCAGCCCTACGGTATAAAACGAATTATGCCTGGAGATGTGGTAATTCTTCATCATAACAAATCAGCCACAAAAATAAGATGTGCCTGAAAGAGAAAATAACGCTAAAGGTACTTTAAGTATCGTTTCAGGTTTTTTTGCATTCCGGGTTTAGGAATATCTCGGAATACCACTATTTTTGCCATGAAACAGGGTGTTTCCAATATCTTAATTTAGAAATATTCTAAATAATAACGCTCTAAAATGCAGATTCATGGATGAAAAAAACATCGCTCAAGGTTCTTTTATAGAAACCTATGTGGAGCCCGGAATTCTGATGCTGAAATTTCAAAATGATATGTCCCGTAAACAGCAGTACAACAGGAAGATAGACCGTACTTATCTGCAACTCCACTTCTGTACCAAAGGGGGTGCAAAGTTTATTTTTAACCAGGGCAATTACGCTCTGGACGTACCTGCAGAACAGTCGCTCCTGCTTTTCAACACTCAGATAGACCTCCCTTTACAATGTGAACTTCAACCAGGCTCCTGGATGATCTCCCTGGTGATGAGCATCAAGAAATTCCATTCTCTTTTTTCCCGTCAGGCAGAACAGATTCCTTTTTTAAGCGAAGAATTCAGGGAAAAAAAATACTATACCCAGGAGGCCATCACCCCGGCCATTGCTGTAGTGCTGAGTCAGCTGATGAATCAAAACATTCATCCCAATATATCCGACCTGTATCTGAAAGGGAAGGTGTATGAACTGATCGCACTATGTTTTAATCGTGTCGATCCCGGGGTAGAGGAACAGTGCCCCTTCCTGGTGGACGAAGAAAACGTAAAGCGAATCCGCAAGGCAAAGGAGATCATCCTCGAGAGGATGGCCGAACCCCCGACACTGCAGGAACTCTCTGAGGAGATCGGGCTGAGCCTGAAAAAACTAAAAGAAGGGTTTAAACAGATCTACGGCGATTCCGTCTACAGCTTCCTCTTTGATTACAAGATGGAAACTGCCCGTAAAATGCTGGAATCCAATCAGTACAATGTAAATGAGGTGGGCCTCAGGGTAGGGTACAGTACTTCCAGCCATTTCATCGCTGCCTTCAAGAAAAAATACGGTACCACCCCTAAAAAATACCTGATGGCCCAGTCTCAGTAGGCTGAACTGAAAAGCCAACATAGGGGAGCTTTTGCATTTTTAAAATTGGTTCAAATTGTAGATATTTAGGGCACGACCTTAGAATAAACAAACTACGAATGAACCTCAACCAGGTAACAGTGCCGTCACTGGACTTGGCGAAGTCTGTCGCCTTCTATGAGAAGCTCGGCCTGAAGCTTATTGTCAAGGCGCTGCCGAATTACGCCCGGTTTGAATGTCCCGAAGGGGATGCTACTTTCTCTATACACCAGGTAGATGCCTTGCCGGAGGGTCAGGGTGTCATGGTCTATTTTGAATGCCGGAATCTGGATGAATACGTAGGGGAATTGGTGGAGAAAGGCATTGAATTCGATGAGATGCCCAACGACAAGAGATGGATATGGCGGGAAGCCCGTTTGACAGACCCTGATCTCAACCAGCTGGTGCTGTATTATGCCGGGAAAAACCGCAAAAATCCGCCCTGGAGGATCGTCTGATTCTGCACTCTACAGTTCAGAATGCAGGTCGGGCCACAATAATTCCCGTATTCTTTTTGATCTTTCTCAGATAATCTACCAGCGGCAGATCGGATATCTCCACTTCTCCTGATGAAGAGGCATGCAAAAGGTGGGTCCTGTTGTCCGGCATCCTGATGGCGAACCCCGTATGGGTGACATCGAGTCCATTGATGGAGGTTGCCAGGGCGATGACATCCCCCGAGGCCAACATGTGCTCATTCTCTTTCAACACTTCAACAGACAGAACACAAAGGGGTACCTCGCTGATCGATTTTTCGATCCTCTGCATTTCTTCATAGTCCCTTTCTTCTGCCAAAGCTGTATACAGATCGCGGTGGCCGGTCATAAAATCAAGAGTTTTCAGGATTTCCTTTCCGCCAAGTTCTGCCGTAACATCCCTGACCAGTCCTTTCTTTTGATTGTCTGTGATCCACTCCGTGAAGTAATGCAATCTGGAAGGGTACCCGTTCAATTTCCCATCGCGATACCGGATTATTTCCAGGGCGTCCAGATAGGCATCGAAAGTAAAAGTACCCTCCCTGCGGATGAGACCGAAGGCGATCACATTCTCAACGAAGGTGGTGCAATCAAGTCCCTGCAGGTCGACTACCAGTGATTCTTCAACATTTCCCTCCAGGGTGCGGGCCACATAGGGGGTACCCAGAAAAGTTCGGCCAATCGAAACGAGTTCCTCCCCGAGGTTGGTATCCGGAATGGCTCGTATCTGCTCCAGTTTTTGCAGGACCGCCTCTTTATTGGCAGGGGTACACCTGATCTGCTGGGCATATGTCCACCCACTGATCAAAACGGTCATAAAAAAAATGATCCAATACTTCATAGTCAGGTACAAAAGTAACTTTAATTTATTTTGCCCAACGCTTATTGAGAGTCTGTTGCAATTGGTCTGATGACACAACCTTCCGACCCGTAATTCTGTCGATTAAGTTGGCATTGGCCGAAAAATTATGCTTAATTGCGAAAATTACCGGAATACTCAAGGAGTACATCTTCGAAATACGAGGAAACAGACTGATGAAGAAAGCTGCCATTTCGATCTTTTCTTTTTTTTACGGGATCTCTGCCTTTGGACAGGCCTTCTTTTCTGATGTCCTTTCTCAAAAGGCCGACCAGGAAGTGAGATATGGGGACGTAGCCACTTTCCACGGTCCGGGAATCTCCTTTGCCGATTACGACAATGACGGATGGGACGATATTTCCATACCCGCCTCTACCACCCGCGATTTTCAATTCCTGAGAAATACGGGAGGTCAGTTCGAGGTTCAGACCCTGCCTATCAGCAGCGGGGGACTGGAAGCCCGGCAGGTGACCTGGGTGGATTTCGACAATGACGGCGACATGGATTTCTTTGCCAACAGCGATGAAGGCCAGTGCTGGTTATACAGGAACGATGGAAACGGCGCCTTTGCGAATATCATTGGAAGTTCAGGGATCGCCCCTGAACCCAGAACCTACTGGGGAAATTCCTGGGGAGATATCGACAACGACGGGGACCTGGATCTCTTCCTGATCGTGAGGGACAACGATTTTGTAGACCATAATCTGCTGTACCGAAATGAGGGTGGAGGGGTGTTTACCGATGTGACTGCGGCTGCCGGTTTGTCCCTGGAAGCCCAGTTCACCCAGAGTGCGGCTTTTTTGGATTATGACCGGGATGGGTATCAGGATCTCTTCCTGGCCAATGACAAGGACGAATTGCCTAATACACTTTACAGGAACCGGGGTGATGGTACCTATATAGATGTGAGCATCGCCTCTGGGATGGACCTGAAGATGGACGGGATGTCGGCCACCGTAGGGGATTACAACCATGACGGATGGCTGGATATTTACGTGACCAATATCTATCCGCCTGTTTTCACAACCAGCGTGCTCGGTAATGCCTTTCTGAGAAACAACGGGGACGGAACATTCAGCAATATCGCCCAATCTAACGGTACCCGTTTCGACGGGTTTGCCTGGGGGGCGGTATTCCTCGACGGGGAGAATGATCGGGACCTCGACCTGTATGTGGTTAGCCATCTGGACGGGTCGGACGGGAAGCCTTCATCAGCCTACTACGAGAACAACGGGGATGGGGTTTATACAGATTCTTCCACCTCGGGATTTGCAGATGATATAAGGGCCAGTTATGGCAATGCCATAGGGGATATACAAAATGACGGCCTTCCCGATATAGCCGTGATCAATATCGGAGATCAACCCATCAACCTTTGGGAAAACCAGTCGGCCACCCAGAACAACTGGCTCAAGATCCAGCTCGAAGGAACCCAGAGTAACCGAATGGGAGTGGGTTCATTTATAAAGGTTGGGATCGGGAGTGAGGTCCAGTACCGATACACCCTTTGTGGTGAAGGGTTTATCAGTCAGAACAGCCAGACACAATTTGTTGGTCTGGGCGATGCCACCTCGGTGGATTATATAGAAGTGACCTGGCTGAGCGGGATCACGGATCGTTTCGAAAATATAGCACCTAACCAAAAGGTAATCCTGGTGGAAGGAACCAACCCCGTAGAGTCGAGCGACGGGAATAACGGGGTGGGCACCAGGGCCGAGGAATTTGCCCATCTTTCTGTGCCGAGACAATGGAATGAAGCCTTGCTGGATGCCATACGAACCGACTTTGCCAGGCCCACGGTACATGCCAGAAACCTGTATCACAGCGCCCTGGCTATGTACGATGCATGGGCCGTTTTTGACGAGACGGCCGAGACAGCTTTTTTAGGTAAGACCGCCCATGGTTTTTCCTGTGAGTTCGATGGGATCGATCCCCCTACCGACCTGGAACAGGCCAGGGCTGAGATCACCAGTTTTGCCATGTACAGGCTTCTAACGTACCGATTCGCAGAATCTCCGGGAGTGACCTTTGCCTTGCAGCGGTTTGATGAACTGATGGAAAGCCTGGGATTTGACCCCTCCTTCGCGAGTACGGACTACAGCAATGGGTCTTATGCCGCGCTTGGGAATTACCTCGGTGCCAAACTGATCGACTTCGGGTACCAGGACGGGTCGAACGAGAAAGACAGTTATGAGAATGAATTCTACCAGCCGGTCAACGAACCCCTTGCCCTGGATGAGTACTCGGACAGCTACGATCTCGCAGACCCCAACAGGTGGCAACCCCTGGCCTTTGAGAGCTTTGTAGACCAGAGTGGGAATACGATCACCGGCAGTGTCCCTGAATTCCTGAGTCCGGAATGGGGGGAGGTATTGCCATTTGCCCTGAAGGAGTCCGATCTGAAGATCCTGAACAATGGTTCATTCAACAGCTATATTTACGAAGATCCGGGTATGCCTCCTCAGATACAGAATTCTGCTCAAGACGGGATAGAGGATCCATACAAGTGGCATTTTGCATTGGTCGCCTCATGGTCATCCCACCTCGATCCGGCCGATGCCACCCTAGTCGACATTTCTCCTGCCAGCCTGGGAAACGTAGACATCAGTGCATTTCCCTCGAGTTTTGATGAATATCAGTCGTTCTACGATTTCATGGACGGGGGAGATCCAGGGGCGGGTCATCCCGTAAACCCGGCTACCGGACTCCCGTATGAACCCCAGCTGGTAAAACGGGCTGATTACGCCAGGGTACTGGCCGAATTCTGGGCAGACGGACCGGACTCTGAAACGCCTCCCGGGCACTGGTTCACGATCCTGAATTACGTGAGTGACCACCCCGAGACCGTTAAGAAGATAGAAGGAAAAGGGGAAGTGGTAGACGAATGGGAATGGGATGTAAAGTGTTACCTGGCACTGGGTGGTGCCATGCACGATGCGGCGATCAATACCTGGGCCATCAAGGGGTATTATGATTATATCAGGCCGATCTCCGCGATCCGTTATATGGCCTCAAAAGGACAGAGTTCAGATCCTTCCCTCCCCGGATTCCATCCCCACGGACTGCCCCTGATCCCGGGCCGGATAGAACTCATACAGAACGGCGACCCTTTGGCAGGGGCCAGTAATGAGAATGTTGGGAAGGTCAAGGTTTACGCCTGGAAAGGCCCCGATGAGATACAAGACCCAACTGCTGACATTGCCGGAGTGGGATGGATTCTGGGTACCCGCTGGTGGCCTTATCAGAGGCCGACATTTGTCACCCCTCCTTTTGCGGGCTACGTCTCCGGACATTCCACTTTTTCCAGGGCTGCCGCTGAGGTAATGACCAGGCTTACCGGCGACGCCTATTTTCCCGGAGGTATGGGAGTTTTTGATGTGGAACAAAACAATTTCCTGGTCTTTGAACAGGGTCCCAGTGAAGGGTTCAGCCTGCAATGGGCCACCTACCGTGACGCTTCAGACCAGACAAGTCTGTCCCGTATCTGGGGGGGCATCCATCCTCCCGTCGATGATATTCCCGGGCGGATCATGGGAGAAAAGATCGGGAACCAGGCCTTTGACCTGGCCGGTGAATACTTCAACGGTCTGGTGAATATTACAACTGAGAATTTCCTTGTCCGGACCCGGGGTGAAAGTTGCCATGGGAGTGATGATGGCTCTATCAGTATTGAGGCTACGGATTACTACGACTATCGTCTGACGGTAAATGGACAGGAATTCAGTTTTAACAGGGAGATCGTCATCCCTAATCTCCCACCCGGGATGTACACTATTTGCCTCAGCGTGGAAAACAACCCTGAATTTGAACGTTGCTACGACCTCAGGATACAGGAGGTACCCGCTATGGAGGTCTCTTCCAAACTGGAACAGGAGGGCCTGGCTTTCAGGGCCAGCTTTGAGGTGACGGAAGGCACACCTCCCTTTACCCTGAAGAAGAACAATGAGGTAGTGGGCACCTTTAATACTTCCCGATTCAATATCCCGGTGACAGACGGTGACTTTCTTGTCCTGTCTTCCGGCCTGCCCTGTGAAGGGGAATTTTCCAGGACCATTTCCATACCCACAGGCCTATTGGCTTATCCCAATCCCACAAGCGGTGAACTCAACATTCCATCTCTGGGGGAGAACAGTAAGGTAGAGGTCTTCAACCTTGCCGGACAGTTGGTCAGAACTGTGGAAGGCAAGCAGACCCTCTCTCTTTCATCCCTGGGAAAGGGAATCTATTTCCTGGTCGTTCAGGATGGGAACATCAGAAAGCCCTTAAAAGTGATCGTCTCGGATTAGGGTAAGTCGGCAATCACCACCTCATTACTCATTTTTATCAAATTCGTTGATAAGGAAAACCCTGGTATGAGGGAGGGAATTCGGGTAGTTCTTTTGAAGGAAGGTGAGTAACTGCTCCCTGACATGTACCCGAAGGTCCCATGCGGTAGGAGAATCCTTGGCACTCATCAATGCCCGGATCTCCACGTGATTGGCTGTAGCATTAGTGACCTGTATGTTCTGTGCTTGGCCATCCCACAGTTCGGTGTTTTCAAGTATCCGCTTCAGTTCATCCCGAAGCGGTTCTATGGGGAGGCGGTAATCCGTGTAAAGGAAGACGGTGCCCAGGATATCGGCGGTCGTCTTTGTCCAGTTCTGGAATGGTTTTTCGATAAAATAAGTGGTAGGTAATACAAGTCGTCTTTTATCCCAGATCGCGACCACCACATAGGTGAGGGTGATCTGTTCTATGCGGCCCCATTCTCCTTCGACCACCACCACATCGTCGATCTTGATCGGCTGGGCTATGGCGATCTGTATTCCGGCCAGGATAGCGCCGATCATCTTCTGTGCCGAAAATCCAATGATGATACCTGCCACCCCGGCGGAGGCAAATATGCTGATCCCGATCTCGCGAATTTCCTCAAAACTCATCAGCGCAATACCCAGTGCCATAATGGTAACTATGAAAATAAAGATCCGCTCCAGTATCGTGAACTGGGTATAGACCTTTCGCGCTTTCAGATTGTCCGCAGAGCTTACATCGTAATTCTCTATCACCAGTTGCTTGACGAGTTTGATAATTTTGATAAGCAACCACGTAAAGGAAAAGATAAATAGCAGTGTGCTCGATTTGCGGAATACGTATCCGAATTCCCCTAATCCCAGTAAATCCCTCAAGGAATTCATCCTTAACAGAAAGGAAAAGAGGATGAGAATTAGGGGAAAGGAGATCTTCTTCATAGTATCCGGTGGGATCACATATTCCGGATCCTTTCCCAACCGTCTTAGCAGGAGAACAGCGGCAAAATAGATCAGCATTAGTAGAAGGAGCCCTCCAAAGACATACATAAGGGAGGTATTCGAGGGAATTTTCAGGATTTCATCTCGCATAGGGTCGAATGGGTAACGTTGGTTCGATATGGAAAATAAGGAAGAATCATCGCAATACCATATTTTATTACCAATCTCTATGATCGTATAAGCAAAGTATTGGAGGTGAACGCTGGTCAGTTAAGGCACAAGTAGTATTTTTGAGGCGCTAAAAAATGTTGTTTTGAAAGGAGTATTATTAGTAAATCTGGGCTCGCCAGACAGCCCTACAGCCAAGGATGTCAAACCCTACCTGGATGAATTCCTGATGGACGAACGCGTCATTGACGTACCCAAGATTTTGAGGAACATCATCGTGAGAGGGATCATCCTGCAAACCCGTCCCAAGAGGTCTGCCAAAGCGTACAAGAAGATTTGGTGGGAGGAAGGGTCTCCCCTGATCGTGATCTCTGAACGATTTGCCGA
The DNA here is from genome assembly GCF_014638095.1 of Muriicola marianensis. Classification (GTDB taxonomy): domain Bacteria; phylum Bacteroidota; class Bacteroidia; order Flavobacteriales; family Flavobacteriaceae; genus Muriicola; species Muriicola marianensis. The sequence continues at coordinate 1,639,469 of NZ_BMFH01000001.1, read as the reverse complement.
GAAGGTAAGGGCGCAGACAGATCTCCCCGTTGCCCTGGGAATGCGGTACGGGAGCATGAGTATCAAAAAAGCATTACAGGAATTGGCAGACAAAGGCGTTGATGAGGTCTTGCTGGTTCCCTTATATCCCCATTACGCCATGTCTTCCTATGAGACTGTGGTGGTAAAAGCCCTGGAAGAACAGCAGAAGCATTTCCCGGATATGAAGGTCACCACACTTCCGGCCTTTTACCACAATCCGGAATACATCAAGGTACTTGCGGCGAGCATTGCCGAGGGCCTGGAGGACTTTGATTATGACCACGTACTGTTTTCATACCACGGCATTCCTGAAAGGCATATCCGTAAATCGGATCCCACCCGCTTTCACTGCAAGATAGACGGCAGTTGCTGCAAGGTGAATTCGGTGGCCCACCACACCTGCTACAGGCACCAGTGTTACAAAACCACAGACCTGGTCGTGGAGGCCCTTGGGCTTCCCGTAGAGAAGGTCAGTTCCTCCTTCCAATCCCGTCTGGCGGGCGATCCGTGGCTTAAACCTTATACCGATTACGAGTTTGAACGTCTTGCAAAAGAAGGCAAGAAAAAGCTGGCCGTCGTGACACCGGCTTTTGTCAGTGATTGTCTGGAGACCCTGGAAGAGATCGCCATGGAAGGGAAGGAGCAGTTCGAAGAAGCCGGAGGCGAACATTACATTCACATTCCCTGCCTGAATGAACGGGACGACTGGGTGGCGCTTATGGCGACCTGGATACGCGACTGGCAGACTCAGCACATTCTTCCCGTCTGATGGCCAGGGTATCCGCAGAGGACCTGGGGACAGAACCCATCGGCAGGCTCCTGATCAAACAGGCGGTGCCTGCTTCTATCGGGATCCTGGTGATGTCCCTGAATATCCTGGTGGATACCATTTTTGTGGGAAACTGGATAGGATCCATTGCCATTGCGGCCATCAATGTGGTCTTGCCGGTATCCTTCTTTATCGCGGCACTGGGGATGGCCATTGGGATAGGGGGGAGCAGTATCATTTCGAGGGCACTCGGGGCAAATGATCCTGAAAAAGCGCTCAGGACCTTTGGCAACCAGATCACCCTTACCCTCCTCGTCACCATCACCATGGTGGGCTTTGGCCTCTATTTTGCCAATGACCTGATCCCTGCCTTCGGGGGTAAAGGAGGCATTTTCGAGCCGGCAAAGATCTACTATACCATTGTCCTTTACGGTGTGCCCTTCCTCGCCCTTTGCATGATGGGGAATACCGTGATCAGGGCTGAAGGGAAACCTAAGTTTGCCATGATCGCCATGATCATTCCATCTGTCGGGAACCTGCTGATGGATTACATCTTTATCTATATCTTCGACTGGGGGATGGAAGGGGCAGCCTGGGCGACAACAGGGGGCTACCTACTCTGCTTTGCCTATATTCTGTATTTTTTCCTTTCCAGGAACTCAGAACTGAAGATAAACCTGACTCATTTCGGGCTCCATTTACCGATCCTAAGGGAGATCGGATCCCTTGGATTTGTCACCCTCTCCCGCCAGGCTGTGACCAGCGTCACCTACCTGCTCATGAACAATATCCTTTTCGATCTCGGAGGTGAATCCATGGTTGCGGTTTATGCCATTATAGGACGAATGCTGATGTTTGCACTTTTCCCTGTTTTCGGGGTTACCCAGGGATTCCTGCCCATTGCCGGGTACAATTACGGGGCGAAGAAATACCAGCGGGTCCGGGAATCCATCAATACCGCCATCACCTATGCAGCCGTTGTGGCTACGGTGGTCTTTATCGGGCTGATGGTATTTCCGGCAGAGATCACGGGCCTGTTCCTGAGCCATAGGGCAGATATGTCGGCAGCGGAAATCGCCAGTAATACCTTTGTCCTTGAAAACACCCCTTCGGCCATGCGCTGGGTCTTTGCAGCAACCCCCATAATCGCCATTCAGTTGATCGGGGCAGCCTATTTTCAGGCCGTTGGGAAGGCAGTGCCCGCCCTGCTGCTGACCCTGACCCGCCAGGGGTTCTTCTTTATCCCGTTAATACTGATATTACCACTGTACCTCGGGGAACTAGGGGTTTGGTTGTCTTTTCCTGTCGCCGATACGCTCTCCACCATAGTAACGGGGTACTTTCTCAAACGTGAAGTCAGGTTGGTTCTAAGAAAAGAGGGTAACTGAGCTACTGCTCTGAAATCCCTGGAAGATTCAGGGGGGGGCGTGCAGTACCGTTGAAGTTGTAATTTTTATTTATAAAAGTTCTATTTTTACTTCAACTAAAACAAATCTAATAGAACCATGAAAAAAACGCTTATTCTTTTAGTTGCTTTGATAGCCTATGGGACAAACGCCAATGCCCAGAATGTTACTTTCGGGGTGAAAGCGGGAGCAAACTTCTCTAACCTCAAGGTGGTATTCGACGGTGAAGGAGCCTCCCCAGATGGTGCCACCAGTCTGTATGTCGGTGGTCTCGTCGATGTAGGGATCTCAGAGAATTTCCACTTCCAGCCCGAGCTGCTGTACTCTATTGAAGGAGCTCAGGATGCTGAAGTAAGTTATGTAAACGTCCCTTTAATGGTGAAATACTACCTTGTGGAAGGGTTTAACATACAGGCCGGACCGCAAATCGGTATCCTCGCAGATGCCGAGGGAGGGACTGACGGATTGAAAGGCACTAACTTCGGACTGAATTTCGGAGCGGCCTTTGAAGTTATAGGAGGTTTCTTTGCGGATGCACGGTACAATCTGGGGGTCGCGAATATAGCAGAAGATGACCCGGGTTTTAGTGATGCCAAACTCAGAACCAAAGGATTTCAGCTAGGAGTTGGCTACAGATTTTAAATAATTACCTGACTAGCATTGATAAACAGGGGTTTCGACTCCTGTTTTTTTTTGATCCTTCTCAGAAGGAAAGATTCAAGCCTACACTCACATCGTGAAATAAGGTGCTGATAGGCACTACTGGTTTTGGATCATAGATGTTTTGATACAGCAGGGACAAGCCGATATTTCTGGTAAAATTGTAAGTGATCTCAGAACTGCTTGCCAGGCGATAATTGGAGAAAAAATTACCTAAAGCCGGTTGATAATAACCACTGATATCCAGGGTGAACTCATCGCTCAACTTACTTTTAAAGTTCATATACAAGTTGGCCCTTATTTTTTCAACTTCTATCGGTTTAGGATCTGGGGGTATTAAAGAAGGGTCAGACGTTCCTGAGTATGTCCACCTCTCAAATTCATACGAAGGGCCCAGTCCGGCAAAAAGTCCTTCCCGTGAATTGACCACCAGAGGAACTCGGGCGTTTACACCCACACTGTATTTAATCCGCAATCCTCGTATCTCCTGCCACAAGATCAGCGCATAGGATTCCAGTAATACATTTTGGTGTAAAGGATTTCTGTTCTCGAAATAAACAAACCCACCAGAGAGGATATCTTCGTCCCCGAAACGGGAATATTCAAGTTTGTTTGCTAATGTAAAGGCCTGGCGATTTACCTTAAATGAAATGTCGGCCGTGTTCTCTATCTCAAAAAATTTTTGTTTCACATTCCGGTATCTGAAACTCGGGATAAAGGAGCCTTTGACTCTCTTCGTGGAATCCAGTATGACATTGAAGTTTTCTGTATGCAGCACCTGGCTTTGAGACAACCTGGGGATTGCAAGGCACAGTATCAAAACGGCGGTTAACAGGGATTTCATAGTGATCGTTTTTGAACCGGATAAAGGTAGATAATTAGAATAGACGGAAATAAAAATTGATCTGGTGTACTTGCCAATGCCTATTGATATTCAAGTCGGATTTAGCAGGTGGTCGTGAAATGGAAAACCTTAACCGCCGTTTTGAAAACCAATAGAAATTAGCCGTTTTTCATTTACGCCTTTTTTGGTACTTTTAGCGATTACGAACCTGAACACTAATTGCAATGAAGCTCAACTTACGTCTCATTTTATTTTTCATTCCATTATTTATTATCGCGTTTACGGTAAGCGCCCAACGGCGATCCAAAGCACCGGTCTCTGATCCTTACCCGGAAACTCTGTATTCCAGTCTGGAGTACCGGCTGGTTGGCCCCTTCCGAGGAGGGAGGTCGGCGGCTGTAACCGGAGTTCCCGGTCAGCCCAACCTGTTTTATTTCGGCGCCACGGGAGGTGGAGTTTGGAAGACCACGGACGGGGGAAGGACGTGGGAAAATATCTCTGACGGCTTCTTCGGAGGCAGTATCGGTGCTGTGGAAGTGGCCAAAAGCGACCCCAATGTTATTTACGTTGGAGGAGGTGAGAAAACACTCAGAGGAAATGTCTCTTCCGGCTACGGGGTGTGGAAATCAGTAGATGCCGGAAAGACCTGGAGCTCTGTTGGTCTTGAGAAGAGCCGGCATGTTCCAAGGATTCGAATCCATCCTGACAATCCGGACATTGTCTACGCCGCTGTTCTGGGAGATATCTACAAGCCATCTCAAGAAAGGGGTGTATATAAAAGCACGGACGGGGGTAAAACCTGGAAAAAGATCCTGTATGCCAATGACCAGGCAGGTGCAGTAGACCTCATCCTGGATCCGACCAATCCCAGGATCATTTATGCCTCAACCTGGCGAGCACAGCGTACCCCGTACAGCCTCAGTAGCGGAGGGGAAGGTTCAGCCCTCTGGAAGAGTACAGACAGCGGGGAGACCTGGACAGAGATCTCAAAAAATGAAGGTTTTCCCGAGGATACTTTGGGAATTATGGGAGTAGCAGTATCGCCTGTAAACCCTGACAGGGTATGGGCCATCGTAGAGAATAAGGATAAAGGAGGCCTGTATCGGTCGGAAGATGGAGGAAAGAAATGGAGTCAGGTTAACTCTGAACGCAAACTCAGGCAACGCGCCTGGTACTATACCCGGGTCTATGCCGATACCGAGGACGAGGATATGGTGTATGTCCTGAATGTACGCTATCACAGATCGACCGATGGAGGGAAGACCTTCGAGACATTTAATGCCCCGCACGGGGACCACCACGACCTTTGGATCGCCCCGGAAAACCCAAAAAGGATGATCATAGGAGACGATGGAGGTGCACAGATCTCCTATGACGGAGGAATCACCTGGAGTACCTATTACAACCAGCCCACAGCCCAGTTCTACAGGGTCACCACAGACAACGCATTCCCTTACAGGATCTATGCGGCTCAGCAGGATAATTCTACAATCAGGATAAGACACCGAAGTGATGGCAGGACCATAGGGGACGACGACTGGGAATCTACGGCTGGAGGCGAATCTGCTCACCTGGCCATTGACCCCACTGACAATGATATTGTCTACGGAGGGAGCTACGGAGGCTTTCTGACCCGCGTCAATCATAAGGCGAATACTACAAGAGGCATCAATGTCTGGCCGGATAATCCCATGGGATATGGTGCTGAAGGGATGAAATATCGTTTTCAATGGAACTTCCCCATCATTTTCAGTAAACACGACCCAAAGAAATTATACACCTTTTCCAACCACGTGCACCTGAGCACAGACGAGGGACAAAGCTGGAAACTACTCAGCGGTGATCTCACGCGCAACGATCCCGATAAGCTGGTCTCCAGTGGGGGCCCCATCACACAGGACAACACGGGAGTGGAATATTATTGTACCATTTTTGCCGCTAATGAGAGTCCGCTTAAAGAAGGCCTTTTATGGGTTGGGAGCGATGATGGCCTCATCCACATCTCAAGAGATGGGGGAGAGAACTGGGAAAATGTAACTCCTTCCAACATGCCCGAATGGTCCATGGTGAACAGCATTGAACCTTCTGCATTTGATGAAGGTACCTGTTATGTAGCTGCGACGAGATACAAACTGGGCGACTTTCAGCCTTACCTCTATAAGACCACCGATTACGGTAAAACCTGGCAAAAGATCACCGCCGGGATAGACAGTGAACATTTCACCCGGGTAGTCAGGGAAGATCCCAAAAGGAAAGGACTGCTGTATGCCGGTACGGAAACAGGTATGTACATTTCTTTTAATGACGGCAGAAGCTGGAAGCCCTTCCAGCTAAACCTGCCCATTGTTCCCATCACAGATCTTGCCGTAAAGGAGAACAACCTCGTGGTGGCTACCCAGGGCAGGAGTTTATGGATCATCGATGACCTGACGGTCCTGCACCAGCTCAGGGAAGGGGCTTCCGGTGAGGCTGCGATCCTCTTTAAGCCTAAGGACGCTTACAGGACCAAAGGAGGAACCACAAGGACCCCCTCGAAAACATCAGGGCAGAACCATCCCAATGGGGTGATCACTCATTTCTACCTCAAGGATCTCAAGGAGAAGGATAGTATAGCCCTTACTTATACTACCACTGCAGGAGACACACTTGCTTCTTACAGTTCTTATGCCAAAGAGAACGACAAGAAGCTTAAGGCGAAATCAGGAGGGAACACACATGTTTGGGATACTCGGGGTAAAGGTGCCCAGGATTTCAAAGGTATGATCCTGTGGTGGGCCAATCTCGATGGACCAAAAGCTGTACCAGGAACCTACCGCGTTCACCTTACAGTTAATGGGCAGACACAATCCCAGCCCTTTACCATTTTACCCGACCCCCGGGCCGAGGTTACGGTTGCCCAGATGCAGCAGCAATACGATTTTATCAGCGATATCAACAGCACCGTAGACAAGGCGCACGGTTCCATCAAGAAGATAAGGAAGATCAAGGAACAACTCGATTCCTTCAAAGCCCAGTATAAGGGTAATGAGGCCACCAAAGAGCTGGTGGATAAAGCAAAAGCGATGAAGGCGGATCTCGAAGCAGTGGAAAAGGCCTTGTACCAAACTCAGAACAGGAGCGGTCAGGATCCACTGAATTTTCCGATCAAACTGACCAATAAGCTGGCTCATTTGAACAGCCTTGTTTCCATAGACGATTTCCATCCGACGGCCCAGGATATCATGGTGAAAAATGAACTGACCGCTGAGATTGAGAAACAGCTGGCCCAGTTCGACAAGGTGGTCAGTGAGGAGATCAGGTCGTTTAACGAATCCTTCAATACCCTCAAACTGAATTATTTATTTGTAGAAGAATAAATACCTTATCCGAAAAGGCCCACAAGATTAAACGTGGGCCTTTCGGTATTCCAGAGATAAAGTATCACGCCAATCATCACCTCACATATGAAATCAATTAAGATTTTCCTCCTGCTCTTTGCCATCAGTGGCAGTGCATTGGGTCAGACCGCAGAAACATATTTCAAGCCTTTGAAATACAGAAATATTGGCCCGTTTCGCGGGGGTCGTTCCGTGACAGCAACGGGCGTGGTTGGAGACCCTCTTACCTATTATATGGGCACCACCGGAGGCGGTCTTTGGAAGACCACAGATGCCGGAGTAAGCTGGAAAAACATCTCGGACGGCTACTTTGAGATGGGATCTGTAGGGGCGGTAGCTGTTTCCGCATCAAATCCGAATATCGTCTATTGCGGGATGGGGGAACACGCAGTCAGGGGCGTGATGACTTCCTACGGGGATGGGATGTACAAGTCGACAGATGCCGGGCGGACCTGGAAAAAGATCGGCCTTGAAAAGACACAACACATAGCACGCATCCTTATCCACCCTACTGATCCGAACATTGTATACGTGGCCGCTCAGGGGGCATTGTATGGCCCGACAAAAGAAAGAGGGATCTACAAGAGTACGGATGGAGGGGCTACCTGGAGGCAGGTCCTTTTTGTGAATGAACTCACCGGGAGTAATGAACTCTCCATGGTCTGGTCTACCCCAGAGGTGATGTACGCGAGTATGTGGCACCACCAGAGAACGCCGGACAAGGTGATCAGCGGAGGTGAAGGCAGCGGTTTGTACAAATCGACAGACGGTGGGGAAAGCTGGGAAAAGATCCACAATGGGCTTCCCGAGGAAAAAGGAAAAATGGCAATTGCGGTCAGTCAGGCTAATCCCCAAAAGGTATTTGCACTCATAGAAAGTGATTCTGATAAGGACCAGGGGGGTCTCTTCGTTTCGGGTGATGCCGGGGCATCCTGGAAGATGATTAGTGGGGATAACAGGCTGGTACAGCGGGCCTGGTATTATATTGAAGTATTCCCCGATCCAAATAATGAGCAGGTGGTCTATGTCATGACTGCCCAGGCCCTGAGGTCTATCGATGGGGGGAAGACGTGGGAAGAGATCGAAGGTAAACACGGTGACTACCACGATCTGTGGATCAACCCTTCAGATTCAAGGAATATGATCATCGCTGATGACGGGGGTGCGGCCATTACTTTTGATTATGGTAAAAGCTGGTCTTCCCTGGATCATATGCCCACGGCACAGTTTTACAGGGTCAATGCAGACAGGCTCTTTCCCTATAATCTCTATGGGGGGCAGCAGGATAATACTTCGGTTAGGATCGCCCACCTGGCCCTGTCTGCAGGCAGTATCCGTGAAAGGGACTGGTCTTACTCGGCAGGAGGAGAGAGTGCCTTTCTGGCATTTGATCCGGACGACCCTAGGTACGTGATGGGAGGAAGTTACCTGGGATACATCGACCTGCTCGACACCAAAACAGGCGCAAACACCAAGGTAATGGCTGCTCCTATCCAATACCTCGGTCGGGCAGCACGGGACATGAAATATCTGTTTAACTGGAATGCACCCATCATAAGATCCCAACACGAGCCCAACACCTTCTTTCACTGCGCCCAGTTCGTACTCAGGACTAGGGATATGGGGGTTACCTGGGAGGAAATATCCCCTGACCTCACCCGTAATATAGACGAAAAACAAGGGAAAGGCGGCGGGCCGTATACAGTAGAAGCCGTGGGTGCGGAAAACTACGGGACAATTGCCTATATGACAGAATCTCCCCATGAAAAAGGAGTATACTGGACGGGGAGCGACGACGGACTGGTCTACCTCATACGGGATGGGGGACAGAGTTGGGAGAATGTGACTCCCAAGGGCCTTAAGGAATGCCTGATAAACGCCATCGAGGTGTCTCCTCATAATCCCGGAACGGCTTATATAGCCACTACCCGATATAAGTTCAATGACCATACTCCAGCCCTTTACAGGACAGATAATTACGGAAAGACATGGACAAACATCAGCAGCGGAATACCTTACGGATCCTTTACCCGGGTGGTCAGGGAAGATAAATCTCGTAAAGGATTGCTGTACGCAGGCACAGAAAAAGGGATCTATATTTCCTGGAATAACGGTACTTCATGGGAACCATTGCAACTTAATTTGCCCAAAGCGCCCGTCACAGACCTCATGGTGCACCAGGGAGATCTTCTGGTGGCCACATCAGGGCGGTCCTTCTGGATTCTTGACGACCTGGGGGCTCTCAGCCAGTACGAGCCAGGAAAGCCGGGATTCAGGATCTTCCGCCCGGAAGATGCCCTGAATGCCTCCTGGGGAAGCCCCCTGAACGGAGACGCTAAGGATTTCGACGGAACACACCCCCTTTATGGCGTAAACCCGGCCAACGGAATGGTTTTGTATTACGAACTGCCCGAAACAGTTCAAAGTACTCCGTTGACCATGGAGATCAGGAATGCAGAAGGCAGGCTCATACGCACCTTTACATCAGAAAAAGACACGACCTACCAGGAACACAATGGAGGGGGTCCGCCCCCTAAACCTGTATTGCCAAAAGAAAAGGGATTGAACAGGTTTGTCTGGGATTTGAATCATCCTATCCTGGAGGGCATACCGGGGGTGTATATGGAAGCGGGATTTACCGGCCACAAGGCTTCACCGGGGAGTTATGAGATCCGACTGAGAATGGGCGATGACATTACCGTCACTAAGGGGAATATCCTGCCTACCCCCGGATTCGGGGTAACCGGGGAGGAATATGCTGAATACGACAGGTTTATGAGCGCCATGGAGGCTGAGCTCAATGCGATGCACCGGATGGTAAACCGATTATTTAAGGTTCAGGCCCAGTTGCGAAACCTATTGCAGAACATGGAAGATAGTACCCTCAGGGAATCCGGGAGACAATTGCTTGCAGAATTGGTCGCGTGGGACGAGGACATGATACAGAGGAAATCCCAGGCCTATGACGATGTGGAAAACTTTCCCAATAAATTTACGGCAGAGTATATCTTCCTGATCAACATGACCAACAGCGAGATCCCCCGGGTCAACCAGGGTTCAAGAGACCGAAAAAAAGAACTGGACGTCCAATGGTCGGCTTTGAGAGAAAGGGCAGAACAGATCATTGAAAAATCCATTCCTGCCTATAACAAAATGCTGTGGGATAGCGGAATAGGGGCTATCCAGGTGAATTAGATCCTATGGAATATTACAACTATATAAAATCGCTTCACCTGATCTTTGTCGTTACCTGGTTCGCAGGGTTGTTCTATATCCCCAGACTGTTTGTATATCACATTGAAGCCGCTGAGAAGCCTGAACCCGACAGGACCATCCTTACCTATCAGCTGAAACTGATGACCAAAAGATTGTGGTATATCATCACCTGGCCATCTGCTGTGCTATGTACCCTCTTTGCCATATGGTTGCTGCTGCTCATGCCTTCCTGGCTTAGCCAGCCCTGGATGCATGTTAAATTGCTTTTTGTCGTCTTACTTATTGTTTATCATCTCAAGACCCACCGGATGTACCTGCAGCTTCAGAGGGATGAGATCCGGTATACATCCCACTTTATGAGGATATGGAATGAAGGGGCTACCCTTGTCTTGTTCGCCGTGACCTTTCTGGTCGTTCTTAAGAGTGCATTCGACTGGATCTTCGGAGTAGTGGGAATTATCGCACTGGGAGTACTGCTCATGTTAGGTATACGCCTGTATAAACGGATCAGGGAAAAGAACCCGGAAGCCTGAAAGAGTCGTTTTAAAGCAAAGGAAGAGCAAAGGGATCCTGCAGGCTCGGCATACTTTGGACCGATTATTGCTATCTTTAAGCTCAAATTAAGGCGTCTTGTTCAAGAAGTTTTCCCTCAGGTCCAGGATATTCGTTACCATGATCTTACTGGTGTTGATCGCTTCGGTGCTGATCGCCGGGGTCACCATATATCAATACCGTGAGCAGTCGAGGGACTACCACCAGGAACGCCTTGAAAGAAAGGAAGAACAGGTAAAACAAAGCATTGCCTACACCTTGCAGGAGACGACCTACCCTGTCATTACCGAGAATCTGGGATTGATATTCAAGGATGAGATCTATCGTATCGCGGACGTTCAGAACGTGAATTTCAATATCTATGACCTGGAAGGTCAACTTATCAAAAGTTCCAGGCCAAAATTCTACAATGATTCCATTTCGGAGTGCCTCAGCGCGGAGGTACTGAATGCGCTAAAGGAGAGTGCTGATAAAAGGCTGGTTGAGGACAATCTGGCTGCCGGGGACAAATACCAGGCTTCTTACACGTATATCACGGATCCGAAATTCAAGCCCATTGGCATCCTGAACCTCCCTTATTACGAGGATAATTCCTTTAACAGCATGGAGTTAAGGGAATTCCTTTTCCGCCTTGGAGGGGTCTACCTGCTGATGTTCATCATCGCTATCGTCCTGGCCTATTTTATTTCCAAGTACATAACGAGATCACTGGCGACTATTTCGGAAAAACTCCACCAGACAAACATCGCCAAGCGTAATGAGAAGATCTTCGTCAAGAATCCCAGCGAAGAGATCGTCAAGCTGATCGATTCCTATAACAGTATGATCGACCAGTTGGAGCAAAGTGCAGTTAAACTGGCCAGGAGCGAAAGGGAACAGGCTTGGAGAGAAATGGCGAAACAGGTGGCGCACGAGATCAAAAATCCCCTTACTCCTATGCGGCTCACCGTTCAGAGTTTTCAGCGGAAATTTAATCCTGCTGATCCTGAGGCGAGCAAAAAGATAGAGGAGTTCTCCCATACGCTCATTCAGCAGATCGATACCATGAGTAGTATCGCAGCTGCATTTTCGAATTTTGCTGAGATGCCCGCCCAGCAGAATGAGACTCTTAATGTGGTCAAGACCGTAAAACTGGCTCTGGATATCTTTAATGAGAATTACATCCATTTTATCTCTGAGGAAGAGGAAATAATTGCGAAATTAGACCGTACCCAATTGATCCGGGTCGTCACCAACCTGGTGAAAAATGCGATACAGGCGGTGCCTGATGTCCCCTCACCAAGAATCCTGGTTTCTGTGGCCTCGGAGGGCGACTATGTAAAGATCTCGGTGGCAGACAATGGCATCGGCATACCGGATGAGGTAAAAGAAAAGGTCTTTGAACCCAAGTTCACCACCAAGTCGAGCGGCATGGGACTTGGGTTGGGGATGGTCAAGACCATCGTTGAGACCTATAAGGGAAGCATATCCCTGACTTCACAGCCGGGTAAGGGCACAGTGTTTACCGTGCTGTTTCCAAAAGCGAATAAAACCCCATAATTATGGAATTCAATAATATCCTTGTTTCAATAGAAGACGATCTGGCGATCGTGACGATCAACAGGCCAAAAAAACTCAATGCGCTAAACACTGCCACCATTAAAGAGCTCCACCTTGCTTTTAAAGCTTTGCAAAAGGACAACAAAGTAAGGGTGATCATCCTTACCGGATCCGGGGAAAAGGCATTCGTGGCAGGTGCCGATATCTCAGAGTTTGCCCACTTCGATACAAAACAGGGAGGGCAGTTGGCGGCTCAGGGGCAGGAACTGCTATTTGATTTCGTCGAAAACCTCCAAAAACCGATTATTGCGGCCATCAATGGGTTTGCCCTCGGGGGTGGACTCGAACTGGCCATGTCCTGTCACTTCAGGATCGCAAGTCACAACGCAAGGATGGGTCTGCCCGAAGTGTCCCTGGGAGTCATTCCCGGATATGGAGGAACACAAAGATTACCACAGCTTATAGGCAAAGGCCGGGCGATGGAAATGATCATGACAGGGGGTATGATCGATGTGGAAAGGGCCATAGAATATGGCCTTGTCAATCATATCACCTCCTCTGAAGAACTGCTTGATTTCTGCAAGAACATCGCAAAAAAGATTGCAAAAAATTCCCCTATGGCTATCAGTCAGGCAATAAAAGCCATAAATGCAGGTTTTAAAAATGATGTGGACGGCTTTGAAATAGAGATCAATGCCTTCGGACAATGTTTTGGCACCGATGATTTCAAAGAAGGTACCACGGCATTCCTGGAAAAGAGGAAAGCTTCTTTTCAGGGATCCTGACCACATCAGCCTTAATTCTTACGTATGCTAAAAAAGATCCTGCTTTTCGGGCTGCTAGGCCTGGGAATTCTTGGGTGGGCACAGGAATACCCCATAGAATATACCTTTGGTGAGAAATATAATGATCGGTATAAATACTCTAATCTCCTTGCCATTGAAGATGATGGCAAAGGGGGCAGTATTCTCGTAAGGGCTTATTATACAGGACTTATCCTCAAACCCAAGGGGTATCTTATTGAACACTATGACGAGAACCTGCAACTGATCTCCGAGTACAATTACAAGTTAAAAGAGGGGGAATTTGTCGACGGTTATTTCAGGAATGGGCAGCTGTATCTCCTTTTCCTGGATTATAATTTTGAAGAAGAGGCCTATGAATATTGGGTACACAGAAGTCCGATAGAACCCTTTTCCTTTACCAGCGAAAAGCTCCTGTCTTTTTACTCCGCCCCGGTAAGGCAACCTCTGGATAAGAATTACTACAACAGGAATTTCAATTCGGGTTTTACTACGACCGTGCTTTTTCCGGAGAACAGGAATTCATTCGTCATCAGTACCCATTACAAAAAGGGAAAGAACAACAGGCATGAGATCTATCTCTTTTCCTCCAATCTCAAACAGGTGATGTACCAGGACTTTTCCTCAGAAGTAGAGGAGAAGAACTACGCATTTGAACGCGTGGAGGTATCCGCTGACCTGAGCCAGGTGTTTATCATTGGGAAGGCCTACTTCAAAAAAAGAAGGTTTACGGCCCTGGAACGAAAATTCCAGTATGAACTCATCCGCCTCACTTCCTCCGGGATCACAAATCTGACATTCGATTCAGAAGGGAAATATTCGGAGTCTCTAACGCCACTCTTCAATCAGGGTGACCTGATCTGTGTCGGGTTCTACGCAGACAGAAAGGACAACCGATATAATGGGCTCGCCTATTTCAGGGTAGATCCATCATCTATGGAGATCAAGAGGAAAAAGTACAACCCCTTTACCGAACAGTTCATGTACGATAAATTCGGGCAGGAATACGACAAGGAAATTCAGAACCTCGTCTTTAAAAGTGCCGTGGTCACTCCGGACAACCACATCCTTTTCAATGCCGAAGAATATTTTGTAACTCAGAGTGTTCAAGCCAACTCCAGTGGAGGAAGAATACGGGTAGAAAGATATCACCACAACGATATTGTAAGTGCAAAACTCGATCCCGACGGGAATACAGTTTGGGCCAGGAACATCAATAAATCAGAAGTAACCCAGGGCGACGGGGCTTACACTTCCTATAGCGCCCTGACCAGGGATGGGAAGACTTATTTCTTTATCAGCACGGCTGCAGAAAACCCTCAGGTACTGAATAAGGAGCGCATCATCTTTAAACAGGGCCTGAGTCGAAACAGGAATGTGTTTGTTATTCAGCTGGATGAAAATGGACAGATGAGCTATGAAAAGATCATAGATTCCAAAGATGCGCGCCTCCCCCTTATGGTATCCAGCCCCCTTATAGACATCCCCGAAGGTACCATCCTGTTCTATGCCAAGCGAGGTACCAAAAAACAATTGGTAAACGTAGCCATCCACTAGCAATACCTGCAAATACAAATATTGGAAAATATCCATATATTTGGATATAATCCAATACCATGAAAAAGGAATACCTCAAAGGCAGGGGTGCCCAACACAATTCACATAATAAATTCGAGACCCTCCATTCCGAATGGAGGGATGATTTCCTGGAATACTGTCTGAAACAGGGAGAATTGGCAGACAACAATAAAACAACCTACATTCCTGTCTTTCCCAAATCCATGGTAAACAAAGTGACCAGCCCGGATGTGGGGATGTCCTACTCCATGAACCCTTATCAGGGTTGTGAACACGGCTGTATTTACTGTTATGCCCGGAATACTCATGAATTCTGGGGATACAGCGCAGGTCTTGATTTTGAAAGAAAAGTACTGATCAAGGAGAACGCCCCTGAACTACTGGAAGAAAAATTGAAAAGCCGCTCCTGGAAGGCGGAGACCATTGTGCTATCCGGTAATACGGATTGTTATCAACCTGCAGAGAAAAAATACAGGATCACAAGGGCCTGCCTGGAGATATTCCTGAAATACAGGCACCCGGTGGGGATCATCACCAAAAATGCATTGATCCTGCGCGACCTCGATCTGCTTGCAGAACTGAACTCATACGGGTTGATTGGGGTCAACATATCCGTCACTTCTCTGAAGGAAGAGACGAGGCGCCTGCTGGAACCCAGGACAGCAACAATTGGGAAGCGGCTTAATACCATCAAAGAGCTTTCAGAGTACGGGATCCCTGTAAACGCTATGCTGGCCCCTCTTATTCCGGGCATCAACAGCCATGAGCTGATGGCTCTTGCCAAAACGGTATCTGATCAGGGCGCCCTTTCCTTCGCCTTTACGGTCGTTCGCCTCAACGGGGCTATAGGGATACTCTTCACTGACTGGATCAGGAGGACAATGCCTGATCGGGCTGATAAGGTCCTGAGCCAGATAGAGAGTTGCCATGGAGGTCAGCTGTCAGACAGCAGATTCGGTATTAGGAACAAGGGGGAAGGCCCGCTGGCAGTTCATCTTCACCAAGTGGCCCGCATCGCCAAGCAGAGGTATTTTAAGGGGAAGAAATTTCCCAAACTCAATACTGAGTTACATCAGAGTTATAAGAAGGGGCAGCTGAGGTTATTTTAATTCCCAGCCTTTTCTGTAAAATCCTTTTACCCATTCATTAGCTTTTTCCCAGTTGGTCACCCGCATAGCTTCCCCGTCCCACATCAATTTCTTTCTTCCTGGTCTTATGATGGAAGGCCTGCGACCCGGTTCTTCCGGAGGTACTATTTCCTTGTATTGAAATCCTTTTATCGCGAGGTTACCCATTAATACGGCTTCTGTGAGAGGGCCGGAACGTTCAAAGGCGGAGGAGGTAGGTTTGCCCTCCAGGCAACCTTCCACCCAGTTTCTCTGGTGACCTCCCGTACTGCCTTCCACCCTTGGCAATGTGGGAGTCGGTGGAGAAAAGAGATCCATCATTTCAGAGGGGAGTAATCTCGCATTCCTGGAGTACGTATCGCATACCAGGATCCCTTTGGTGCCGTAGAAAATGGAACCTCCGCCATTATCCCCGATGGTTTCTCCATCCTTCAATTCGTCAGGGAGATCCGGCATGATCCCGCCATCGTACCAGTTGAGGTCGATGTTACCGTGTTTTTCCGTATTGAATTTAAGTCGGACTATAGAGGAAGCGGGACAGGAGGCACTGTAATCGGCCTCTACGAAGTCGCCGACCCAATTGGTGGTACAACTGGCTTCGGCCTCAGTGGGATAACCCAGGTCAAGTACTCCAAATGGGGTTTCCATGATATGGCAACCCATATCCCCCAGGGCTCCTGTGCCGAAGTCCCACCAGCCCCTCCACTTGAAGGGCAAATAAGCATTGTTGTAGTCTCTTTCTGCAGCCGGTCCCAGCCAAAGGTCCCAGTCGAGCCCCTCAGGGATCTCATCCTTTCCTTCTGGCAGGGGTACTCCTTGCGGCCAAACCGGGCGGTTGGTCCAGCAGTCGACCTTTTCCACAGTTCCAATCACCCCGGAATTTATCCATTCCTTGGCCAGTCGGCTACCATCACTGGAGGCTCCCTGATTGCCCATTTGGGTAACGATCCCGTTCTCCCGGGCAACCTTGGTCATAAGTCTCGCTTCAGCAATATTGTGGGTCAGGGGTTTCTCCACGTAGGCGTGTTTCTTTGCCCTCATAAAAGGCAGGGCGATAGTGGCATGCGTATGGTCCGGAGTAGCCACCATCACCGCGTCCATATCTTTTAACTGCTTGTCATAGACCTTGCGGAAATCCTTATACCGCTTCACATCGGGAAAAAGTTCATAGGTCTGAGCAGCACGCCTTTCGTCCACGTCGCAAAAGGATACGAACTTCACCTTTCCGGTTTCCTGCAGTCCCCGGATCACCCCCAACCCTCTTCCACCGACCCCAAAGGCGCCTACATAGAGTGTATCACTGGGGGGTACATGTCCTTTGCCCAGTACAAAGCTGGGAACTATTGAGAATACAGCGGTTGAAGCCGTAACATTTTTAATGAATTTTCGCCTTTGCATAAATGAGATTTTTTGATTTCGGAAGATACAAAAAAAGAATTCTCGTAAAGGGACCTGGCTCGATATGTGATCCGGGCAAGGGAAAGTACCGGACTATAGGCGATCATCTTTCTCCGTTCCACTCTGCGTAGAACTGTTCCAGGTAGCTCAACAGGAATTCATGTCTTTGGGTGGCTATCCTCTTCCCGGTCTGCGTGTTCATCCTGTCTTTGAGCAACAGTAACTTTTCATAAAAGTGATTGATAGTGGGCCCTTCCGATTTTTTGTAAGTCTCCTTGTCCATTTTTAAATTCGGGGAGATGTCCGGGTCGTATATTTTCCGGTTTTTATGGCCTCCGTATTGGAAGGCCCTGGCTACACCGATGGCCCCTAGCGCATCCAGACGGTCCGCGTCCTGCACCACCTGCAGTTCCAGGGGAAGGTCCGTTTTCTTTTTCCGGCCGATGGAATTCTTAAAGGATATCTCCTCTATGATAAAGCACACTTTATCAATGATTTCACTTTCCACTCCTATGGAATTCAGGAATTCCTTAGCCATGCGGGGTCCAATGCTTTCGTCCCCATCGTGAAATTTGGCATCTGCAATATCGTGCAAAAGGGCCCCGAGGCTTACCACAAGAATATCGACATCTTCATCCTTTGCCAGTAAAAGAGCATTTCTGAAGACGCGTTGAGTGTGGAACCAATCGTGCCCTGCCTCTGCATCGCCAAGGGTTTCCCTGACAAATTCAATAGTAGACTCTACGATCTCGGTGGTGTTCATGAGTGAGGGAGGATATCTTTTTTAATGAGTTCTTCTGCCTGCGCAATGATCGCTTCCGGATCTCCCGTGTTGGGAATAGGGGGGTGTACTTTAAAAATAAGGTGGGAGCCAATGCCGTATGGAAATTTGCCGTAGCGAAGCATTTTCCATGAGTTGTTGATGCTGATGGGGACGAGGAGGGCAGAAGGGGCATTTTTCATCAATACCTTAAGGCCTGTGGTCTGGAATTTCTTGGGTTCTCCTGTCCGGCTTCGGGTTCCCTCAGGGAATATGACGGCACTTCGGTTGTGCTTTTCGATGTACACTCCCAGTCTTGCAATGGCCGCAAGGGCCTGCTTGCTGTCCTTCCTGTCTATAAGAACAGAGCCACCGTGTCTGAGGTTGAAGGAGACGCTGGGAATGCCTTTTCCGAGCTCAATCTTGCTCACGAATTTGGGATGATGGCGCCTCATGTACCAGATGATAGGAGGAATATCATTCATGCTCTGGTGGTTAGATACGATGATTAACGGTTTGTCATTGGGGATGGTGTTTTTATTGATAAAGGTGTACCGCGTTCCCAGGATATAGGTGCACCATATGAGGACCAGGTTGAGAATACTTACGCTCTTTTTATGGGCGTTGTATCCAAAAACCCTAAGACAGAACCACTGAATGGGATGAAAAATAAGGAGGGTGATCCCGAAAATCAGGAAATAAAGAACGGTCAGGGGATAAGCCAGGATCTTTCGCATTCCACAAAAATAAAAAACCGCACTTAAGAAGGTGCGGTTCATTTTATTTTACTACCTGCGGATCAGCAAAATTCGTCATAAGCCTCTGTGAGGTTTTCAGCGATCATTTCGGCAGGACGACCTTCAATATGGTGCCTTTCGATCATGTGGACCAGTTCTCCATTCCTAAACAGCGCCATGCTGGGGGAAGATGGAGGAAAGGGGACCATCAGGTTTCTGGCTGCATCTACGGCTTCCGTATCCACCCCTGCGAAAACAGTGATCAGGTGATCCGGTTTTTTCTCGTTTCTGAGGCTCATCTTGGCGGCCGGTCTTGCATTGGCAGCCGCACATCCACAGACGGAGTTGACTACCACCAGGGTAGTACCCTCCTGGTGGATGGCCTTTTCAACAGCCTCTGCGGTGAACAATTCCTCGAACCCTGCGGATGCAAGGTCGTCTCTCATGGGTTTTATCAATTCTGCGGGATACATAGTCTTATTTTTTATTGGGGCAAAGATAAGGAATAACTACTATTTTCTAGCCAAAGCTTTCTTAACACTGCCCCCGCTTTTCTTTGCTAAATCCTATCTTTGCCAAAATTTTTTTATGATTCGCTGGATTGCAGCCATTCTCGGATACTTCTTATTTCGCTTGCCGGGGGCCATTATCGGCTTCTTTTTAGGAAGCGTGATGGACAGTATGGGCTCCGGGTCTGGTGCAAGGACTATTTTTCAGGACCTGTCCCGTCAGAAGGTAACTCCAGCCGATTTTGAACTCAACCTGCTCTCCCTCTGTTCCATAGTCATCAAGGCCGATGGGCAGGTCAGCCAGCGTGAACTCGATTACGTTCGGCAGTACTTCCTCCAAACCTATGGGAAGGAAAAGGCCAACGCCATTTTCAGGACGTTCAACGAGGTGATCAAGAAACGGGAGATCTCGGCGCAGCGCATCTGTAATTACCTCAACCAGCGCACCCGGTACGAAGTCAGGCTCCAGCTCCTGCACTTTTTATTCGCCATCGCCCAGTCAGACGGGTCCATCAGCGCAAAAGAGATAGACAAGATCCGGGAGATCGCAGGCTATTTACGTATAGGGCGGATCGACTACGAAAGTATTCAGGCCATGTTCGTAAAAGCAGCAGACAACGCTTACAAGATCCTGGAGATCGATAAGACTGCTACCGATGATGAAGTAAAGAAGGCGTACAGGACCATGGCCAAAAAGTACCATCCGGACCGTGTCAATACAGAGAACGAAGCCATCAAGAAAGGGGCCGAGGAGAAATTCAAGGAGGTACAGAAGGCCTACGAACAGATACAGAGGGAGAGGGGGATATAACCGTTAAACATGGGTAGTTTCGGATTTTATATAGAATTAGGGCTCGGCCATGTGCTGGATCTAAATGCGTATGACCATATCCTCTTCCTTATGGCCCTGACCATCCCTTACACGTTCAGGATGTGGAAGCAGGTACTCACCCTGGTGACCATCTTTACTGTAGCCCATTGCCTTTCCCTTGCATTTTCTGTCTATGGGATTGCAGAGGTGGATGTGGCCCTGATAGAATTCCTGATCCCGGTTACCATCCTTTTGACCGCCCTGTTCAACCTCAGGGAAGGATTGAAGGAACACAGTGATCTCAGCTTTAAAATGCAGGCAGTTGCCACAGTTTTTTTTGGATTGATTCACGGCTTTGGGTTTTCAAATTATTTTAAGATGCTTATGGCCGGGGAGGAAGAGAAATTGAATCCACTCCTGGGTTTTGCAATGGGGATAGAACTCTCACAACTTATTGTGATTCTCGGCGTTCTACTATTTGCAGCCCTGCTGGAAGGGATTTTGAAGGTACCCCGCAGGTATTTTATCATCGGGACAACGGCTCTGGTGATCGCCATCACTATTCCCATGATCATCAATACATGGCCGTGGTGAAAGGTGCGGCTCAACGGTTTTAATTAAATATTAACCATAATCGGTTGGCGAACTCTGGCAAAGCCGGTATCTTAGTGCGTGATCGCCATCTGAGACAATAGTATATCCGCTTAGAAGTGACCAAGAAAAAGCAGCGAAAATACGATAAGGCCTATTTGAGGATGGCACACGAATGGGGAAAGCTTTCCTATTGCGTGAGAAAAAGGGTAGGTGCCATCATTGTCAAGGACCGGATGATCATCTCCGATGGGTATAATGGTACCCCGACAGGATTTGAGAATATTTGCGAAGACGAAGAAGGGTACACCAAATGGTACGTCTTGCATGCGGAAGCCAATGCCATTTCTAAAGTGGCCTCTTCAACTCAGTCCTGTGAGGGCGCCACTTTGTACATTACCCTTTCTCCCTGCAGGGAATGCAGCAAACTCATACACCAGTCTGGCATAAAACGTGTGGTCTATCAGATCGTGTACAAGGACAACAGCGGACTGGAATTTTTAGAGAAGGCGGGGGTTGTACTGGAACATCTGCCGGAGATCCACGAAGACAATGCGTAAGGACTCATGAAGAGATATCATTACATATGGCCTGCAGTGATCGCCCTGGCACTTGCCTTGGGTATTCTGATTGGGGGAAAGCTGAATTTCAATGACTCCCCTGAAAAGCTTTTTACAACCAATTCCAAAAAAGACAAACTCAACAGGCTTATTGATTATATCGACTACGAGTATGTAGACGATATCAATACGGATAGCATTGTGGATGTCACTGTAAATAATATCCTCGACAAGCTGGATCCTCATTCTGTATACATTCCAAAGGAGGAACTCACCCAGGTATCCGAAAATATGAAGGGGGATTTCGTGGGTATTGGCATCAACTTTTACATGTACAAGGATACCATCACCGTGATCAGGACCATAGAAAACGGACCGAGCTTCCTGAAAGGCATAGAGCCCGGTGACCGGATCATGGTGGCAGACGGGGACACGCTCTACGGCAAGAACCTGCCCAGCAGGAAGATCGTGAGTACACTGAAAGGGGAGAGCGGTTCTACAGTGAATCTCAGGGTATATCGGAAAAAAGAGAACCGATTTTTTGATGTGACCCTTCAGCGAGACAGGGTGCCCATTAGAAGCGTGGAAGCCTACTATATGCTATCTCCTGATATGGGTTATATCAAGATCAACAGGTTTGCGGAAACTACATTCAGGGAATTCAGGAAAGCCCTCAGGGAATTACAGCGTTCCGGAGCGAAGAAACTAACCCTGGACCTCAGGGATAATCCCGGAGGGTATTTGGGGATTGCAGAACAGATGGCCGATGAATTCCTGCAGGAAGGGAAACTCATCCTTTTTACCAAGAACAAGAAAGGCAAGATCGAGAAGATGTATGCCACTGATGCCGGTAGTTTTGAGGACAAACCCGTATATGTGCTGATCAACGAACGCTCGGCTTCGGCCAGTGAGATCATCGCCGGGGCTTTACAGGATAATGATATCGGCACGATCGTCGGCAGGCGTTCGTTTGGGAAAGGGCTGGTACAAAGAGAAATGGCCCTGGGCGACGGTTCTGCGGTGCGGCTGACGGTATCCAGGTATTATACACCTACAGGGCGCTCAATTCAGCGAGACTACCACAACGGTAGTGAAGACTATTACGAGCGGTTCGAGGAACGATATGAAAATGGGGAACTCGTCTCTGCCGACAGTATTAAGGTGGCGGATTCTCTCAAGTTCACTACCCCTAAGGGCAAGGTGGTCTACGGGGGCGGAGGAATTATCCCCGATGTTTTTGTACCTATCGGAAATATGGAGGTGGAGACCATTAAGAGTATGGAAAGCCTCGGATTTATCTCCCGTTTTATCTTTGAGCATCTAGAGGAAGACAGGGAGCGTTATGCTTCGTATACCGAAGATGATTTTGTAAGAAATTTCAGGGTCGATGATATCCTCTTTGAGAAGTTTGTAGATTTTGCCCTGGAGAGCAATATTACGATGGACTTCTATCAGTACGATGAGCGGATCAAATTGTACCTCAAGGCAGCCCTGGCTGAACAGTTGTTTTCTGAAAATCTCAGTGCCAAGATCAAAGGGGAGATCGATCTCATGCTGCAGAAGGTACTCGAATTGGATGCTCCAACCATTCAAGCCGAGAAACCATCTCTAGAGGATTGAAATTTTCCTATTTTACTTCATTAGTCCTTCAGTTTATCCTGTATTTTTTGCGAGGCGAGAAGGATAAGCAAAAGCATGATGGCGCAAAGGGCCGCCACTACTCCGATGACAGCGATAATGCTGTCTTCTCCCAGAGGGTCATTAAAGTCGATGACGGTTACATTGTAGGCGATCAGGGCTAAGGCCAGGATGATCAGTACGATGGAAAATTTCTTATTCATTGCACGGCTTTTTTTGATTCCTCTACTTCCTTAAGGAAATAACTGATTGATGTTTGTGGCAAAGAGTTTTACCGCTATGGCCAGGAGGATCACCCCGAAGACCTTCCTGATGACTCCGAGTCCGCCTTTGCCCAGTACACGTTCTATTTTTGCCGATGATTTCAATACGAGGTAGACAAAGATGATATTCACGATAATAGCCACAATAATGTTCTCCACGTAGAATTCTGCCCTGAGCGACAGCAGGGCGGTCATGGTTCCGGCACCAGCGATCAGCGGAAATGCGATGGGTACCACGGAGGCAGAACTCGGCTCTTCATCCCGGTAGAGGGTAATACCCAGGATCATTTCAATGGCCAGGAAAAAAATAATAAATGCACCGGCGACGGCGAAGGAATACACATCGATACGGATAAGGTTTAGGATCTCCTCTCCCACAAAAAGGAAGGCCACCATGATGCAGCCTGCGATGATGGATGCCCTTTCTGAGTGAATATGCCCCACCTTTTTCCTCAGATCAATTATGATGGGAATACTACCAACGATATCTATGACCGCAAAGAGGATAATACTGGCCGTTGCAATTTCGCGAAAATTCAGGTGCATACCTTCAGGCGTTAAAAACGGTGCAAAAGTACTATATATTTTTTGCATCCATAGTGGAGTAAAACTGAAATAATATGGCAATATGTTCTGAGAATCAGGATATCTTTGTGAACTATTCGTAAACCTATGTTCCAGTTAGGAAAAACCCTGGTATCCGAAGAGATCATCGAGAAGGACTTTGTTTGCAATCTCACTGCCTGTAAAGGGGCATGCTGTGTAGATGGTGATGCGGGCGCACCCCTGGAGGAAAGTGAAACGGAGATTTTGGAGGCCATCTATTCCGATGTAAAACCCTTCCTGAGACCCGAAGGCATCAAGGCTATTGAGTCGCAGGGAACCTGGGTGATAGGGGAAGATGGGGAAAGTGAAACGCCTCTGATCCAGGGAAAGGAATGTGCCTACACCGTATTCAATGCCGATGGTGTGGCGAAATGCGGAATAGAGGAAGCGTTCAACCGTGGGGCCACCGCCTGGAGGAAACCTGTTTCCTGCCACCTGTATCCGGTTCGGGTTACGGAATATTCTTCTCTTACTGCTGTGAATTATCACAAATGGCAGCTCTGCGATCCCGCTTGTGAACTCGGGGAGCAGCTTCAGGTTCCCGTGTACAAATTCGTCAGGGATGCCCTGATCCGCAAATTTGGGGAGCGATGGTACGCTGAACTGGAGGAAGTAGCAAGACAACACCGCACCACGAGCTAGGTATTTCACAGATTTTTTATACCGTTTATGGAGTATTTTTTCAGGGACCTCTCTCATTGACTAGCTTAGATTCCCTTGGTTTAAAATCCGATCTTATTTAAAGGATTTGATTAGAGCTGAGGATAGATAATCTAACCAGTTAAGACCATGAAAAAGTGTGTTCTTTTATTCCTTCTCTTCGTGTTCGTACTCGCGGTCGCGTCTATCATTGAGAACAGGGAAAGAGAGGCTGTCAAATCCGAAATGGGTCAGCAGGAACTCGCGCTTCAGGAAATGTTACCTGCTGCCAACGATACTCCATAAGGATCTATACCCTTTCCTCTCATTTTTAAAGAATATCATGCGGATTTCTACCTGAGCTCCGCATTTTTTATTCTCTTTCTTACGCTTTTAAATTGATTTTTCCGGGATGTAATTGCCGACTCCGGCTCGATATCGATACTATCAAAATGATCATCCGGACCTCCAACTAATGAGGGTTCGTAACTGCACCCAGAGACTTGCCAGCCAGTATACCGAATAGTATCCCAAAATATACTCCCTGGTTAGACTTCTTCCTGTTCAAGCATTTCAAAAAAATATCAGTTTATGCCGGTTTCGCTTAGGGCCGAAGCTACAACCGGCGAGCCTAGATTTCAACACGTTGTGTTAAAAACTTTGGTCGCGTTATCTTAAAACAGACTTTACAGTTTAATAACATTTTTGAATCTTTGTTAGTCCCAACTCGAAGCACTTTTTCACCTCAATACTAACTCTAAATACAGCTTAAAAAATGTCAGACGTCGTAGAACCCATCTTGCAGGAAAATGAAGACAGATTTGTAATATTCCCGATCAAACATCACGACCTGTGGGAATGGTACAAGAAATGCGAGGCGTGTTTCTGGACTGCTGAGGAGATCGACCTGCATCAGGACCTTTCCGACTGGAACAATAAGCTCAATGCAGATGAAAAGTACTTCATCAAACACATCCTGGCCTTCTTTGCCGCCTCTGACGGGATCGTGAATGAGAACCTGGCTGAGAACTTCGTGAACGAAGTGCAGTATACAGAGGCCAAATTCTTCTACGGTTTTCAGATCATGATGGAAAACATCCATTCTGAGACCTATTCCCTTCTGATAGACACCTATGTAAAAGATGAAAAGGAAAAAAATGTTCTTTTCAAGGCCATAGAGAACTTCCCTGCGATAAAGAAAAAGGCCGACTGGGCCCTGAAGTGGATAGAGTCCCCAAGCTTTGCCGAGAGGTTGATCGCCTTCGCTGCCGTTGAAGGAATCTTTTTCTCCGGAGCCTTCTGTTCTATTTTCTGGCTGAAGAAGAGAGGCCTAATGCCCGGACTGACCTTCTCCAATGAATTGATCTCCAGGGACGAAGGAATGCACTGCGACTACGCCGTTCATCTGCACAACAAACACCTGGTCAACAAGGTGCCTAAAAAACGAATAACCGAGATCATTGTGGATGCCCTGAACATAGAAAGGGAATTTATCACCGAGTCTCTCCCCGTAAGCCTTATCGGGATGAACGCAAAATTGATGACTCAATACCTCGAGTTTGTCACAGACCGTCTGCTTGTAGAACTCGGATGTGAAAAGGTATACAACTCTACCAATCCTTTTGATTTTATGGATATGATCTCCCTTCAGGGGAAAACCAATTTCTTCGAGAAACGCGTATCCGAATATCAAAAGGCAGGCGTCCTCAATAAGGAAAAAGATACAGATTCTCAGAAGATCAGTTTCGACGCTGATTTCTAAGTAAACCCCATAGCGTAAGAAGTCCTCTGTACTCGGGGCTTTTTATGCCCTGTTTTTGAAATGTTAAGTTTTTGTGAAACTTGACTAAACCATAGTATTCTAACCAAATAAGCGCAGCAAAATGTATGTAGTAAAAAGAGACGGCAGAAAGGAACCCATGATGTTCGACAAGATCACAGCCAGGGTTCGTAAATTGTGTTATGGACTCAATGACCTGGTAGATCCCGTAAAGGTGGCCATGAGGGTGATTGAAGGACTTTACGACGGGGTGACCACCTCGGAACTCGACAATCTTGCTGCTGAGATCGCTGCGACCATGACTACGGCCCATCCCGATTACGCCAAGCTCGCCGCGCGTATCTCCGTCTCCAACCTGCATAAGAATACCAAAAAGTCCTTCTCAGAAACCATGAAGGACCTGTATGAGTACGTGAATCCAAGGACGGGGAAAGATGCTCCGCTACTCTCGGATGAAGTTTACCAGGTCATTTTGGAAAATGCCGAAAAACTCGATTCCACCATTATCTACAACCGCGATTTTGGCTACGATTATTTTGGTTTTAAAACACTGGAGCGCTCATATCTCCTGAAACTGAACGGGAAGATAGTGGAGAGGCCGCAGCACATGTTGATGAGGGTAGCCGTCGGAATCCATCTCAACGACCTGGATTCGGCTATTGAGACCTATGAGTTGATGTCCAAAAAGTACTTTACCCACGCAACACCCACCCTGTTCAACTCGGGAACTCCCAAACCTCAGATGTCCTCCTGCTTCCTCCTGGCTATGAAAGAGGACAGCATAGACGGTATATACGATACCTTGAAGAATACTGCCAAGATCTCCCAATCGGCCGGGGGAATAGGATTATCTATCCACAATATCAGGGCTACAGGCTCCTATATTGCAGGGACCAACGGTACCTCCAACGGGATCGTTCCCATGCTCAGGGTGTTTAATGATACTGCCAGGTATGTCGATCAGGGCGGAGGTAAAAGGAAGGGAAGTTTTGCTATCTACGTAGAACCATGGCATGCCGACATCTTTGATTTCCTGGAACTGAAAAAGAACCACGGGAAGGAAGAGATGCGTGCGCGCGATCTCTTCTACGCCATGTGGATCCCGGACCTGTTCATGAAGCGGGTGGAGACAGACGCGGAATGGACCCTCATGTGCCCTAACGAATGTCCGGGCCTGTTTACCAGTCACAGCGAGGAATTTGAAAAGCTCTATACAAAATATGAGCAGGAAGGCAAGGGCCGGAAGACAATCAGGGCCAGGGAGCTCTGGGAGAAGATCCTGGAGTCTCAGATAGAGACAGGAACGCCCTATATGCTTTACAAGGATGCGGCTAACCGCAAGAGCAACCAGAAAAACCTGGGAACCATCAGGTCGTCCAACCTGTGTACCGAGATTCTGGAATACACGTCTCCTGATGAGGTGGCCGTATGTAACCTAGCATCTATTGCCCTGCCCATGTTCGTCAAGAATGGCACTTTTGATCACAAGGAGTTATTCCGCGTAACAAAGAGGGTGACCAAGAACCTCAACAGGGTTATCGACAGGAATTTTTATCCCATCGAAGAGGCCAGGAATTCCAACATGCGTCACAGGCCCATAGGTCTTGGAGTACAGGGTCTGGCAGATACCTTTATCTTATTGCGGATGCCCTTTACGAGTGACGAGGCCAAGGCACTGAACCAGGAGATCTTCGAGACCCTGTATTTCGCAGCAGTGACTGCCTCTATGGAGGAGGCAAAAGAGGAAGGCCCTTACTCCACGTACAAAGGTTCCCCTATCTCAGAAGGTAAATTTCAGCATAACCTTTGGGGAGTCAAGGACGAGGAACTGTCAGGTCGATGGGATTGGGCTAAACTCCGAAAAAGCATCAAAAAGCATGGCGTGAGGAATTCCCTGCTGGTGGCTCCTATGCCAACGGCGTCTACCTCCCAAATCCTGGGGAACAATGAGTGTTTTGAACCCTACACCTCCAATATATATACGAGAAGGGTACTTTCCGGTGAGTTTATTGTTGTGAACAAGCACCTTCTGGAAGACCTGGTAAATCTCGGTCTGTGGAATGAGAACCTGAAACAGGAACTTATGAGGGCCAACGGTTCTATTCAGCACATCGAAGGGATTCCGGAGGACATCAAGGAGCTTTACAAGACCGTATGGGAGTTGAGTATGAAAGACATCATTGATATGTCTCGCCAGAGAGGATATTTCATCGACCAGAGTCAATCCCTGAACCTATTCATGGAGAATGCCAATTTCTCCAAGCTCACCTCCATGCATTTTTACGCCTGGAAAAGCGGACTTAAAACCGGGATGTACTATCTCCGGACGAAGGCGGCTGTTGATGCGATCAAATTCACCCTTGATAACACCAAGAAGAAGGAAGTACCGGTCAGTGTTGCAGCCGATGCAGAGGTAACGGCCGCAACTCCTCCGGATCCCAAGGCCGCTAAGGCTATTCAGGTACAGGCCTCTTCGGTAAGTGATTCAGAAGGGGATGTAGAGCCTATGACCCCGGAAGAAATGAAAGCCTTGATCGCACAGGCAAAGGCAGGTCAGGCAGACGACGACTGCCTCATGTGCGGTTCTTGATTGAAAATTAACCTGGACCTACCCTGAACCCGGAATGCTTACAGCTTAGGTAGTAGAGAGTGTTTATTAATTTATGCCCCGGCAACCCTTTTCCCCAAGAAAGGAGTTATCCCGGGGTATATTCTTTTTCCGCCTGTGATCTTATTTATCAAACCTGGGCCTGATCGCGGCATTCCCGACAAACAATAGAAGGACATAAAACAAAAGCAGTAAGAAATAGTATTCCATGACACCCACCTTTACATTAATATACGTGCAAAAGATAGGGTTCGGATCGCAAGCAGGCTGCAGTTATCTGAAAATTAACGCTTTGTGAAAATACTAAGGATGGAGTCAGGGATGATTCAGGGCATTGGGTCGACCTTTTTATAGGCATCGATCACGGCCCTTTCACCCGCAACACCTGGTTTCGAGTTCCCGTGTTCCATCCCCAGGATACCCGTAAAACCTTTATCGCGAATAAATTTAAGGACATTAGCGTAGTTGATTTCCCCGGTGGTAGGTTCCTTCCTTCCCGGGTTATCGCCGATCTGAAAATATGCGATCTCATCCCAGCAAGCTTCAATATTGGGGATGAGGTTCCCTTCCTGGATCTGCTGGTGGTAGATATCAAAGAGGATCTTGCAGGCAGGGGAACCCACAGCCTTGCAGATCTCATATGCCTGAGGACTTTCCGTGAGGAAGAGTCCGGGATGGTCCCTGAAATTCAGGGGCTCCAGTACCATAGTGAGGTTGTGGGGTTCCAGTATCTCTGAGGCCCGTTTTAAACTTTCTATGACATGGGTTGTCTGGTAACCCATATCCAAACGCATATCTTTATGTCCGGGGACCACGGTCATCCACCTGGCACCGACTCTTTTAGCCACCTCAACGGCGTTTCTGATCTGGGACAGGAATTCTTCCCGTTTTTCAGTATCCCCTGATGCCAGGTTGGCACTGTTCCAGTAGATCTTATGGGCGACGAAAACGCCCATTTGCAGTCCCCTATCTTTCATGACTGAGGTCATGGCCTTCTGCTCCTGCACTGGGCGGTCTGTCATGCCGTTGTCCTCGAATGCCCGGAATCCTTCATCGGCCATGAAATGAAGCTGATCCAGGGGATCATCCCCGGCACTTTCGCGAAACATCCCTATGTGGGGAGCGTAATTCAGATTAAATGTATGGGCAGGGGCGAGCTGTTTGCCCAGGACAGAAAACCCTGTCAGGGACAGGGTTCCGGTGGCCAAAGCCGTTCTTTCTATAAAGTGCCTTCTCTTCAATGCATATCCTGTTAGAGGGACCAGTCTTTTCCTCCTGTGAGTTCGTTCACATCTCCACAGGCAATGTATTCCCCGGGTATGGGGAGATAGGCCAGAACATTCTCCCCTACGTATTCGGATGATTTATAGCCCCAGATGGTCATCTCCCTGAGGTTTTTTGCAAAGGAAAAATGGATCATTTCATCCGCAACGGCATCGTTTTCGCCTTGGGAAGCTGCTGACGTATTTTTTATCATCAGCTCCATATTTTCTATATCCTCTTCTTCGGGTGCGTTCAGATCTTTGACAAAGAGGGGCTCCAGGTCTTCGGTGGTCAGATCTTCGACTTTCTCCTTTCCTGTTTCCTTCAATGCCTTTTCGATAAATCTTTTAAAAGATATCCTGGTCAGATCTTGCTGCACTTCATCCACAATCTCATTAGTAAACCGATCGATAAAGACGTGTACGTTCACTTCAGAGGCCGAAGGAGTATCTGTTTTGGGTAAGATGATATCCACTAACTGGATCAGGATTTCACCTTCTTCCTTGGTGAAAAAATCAGGTGTCCAGTCTACCTTCTCAACTTCCTTGCATCCCTGCATTAGGGATAATAGGGTGGGGGTTGCTACTGTATACCCCAGTGCCAGGCCCATATTTTTTAAAGCGATTCTTCTATCCATTACAGTACTCCTTTTTTAAGTTGTTCTGCCGCGTGATTTGCAGCACGTGCCGTAAAGGCCATATAGGTCAGGGAAGGGTTGACACAGGCTGCTGAGGTCATGAATGCCCCATCCGTGACATATACATTCGGAACAGCGTGAACCTGGTTGTAGCCATTGAGCACAGAGGTCTTTGGGTCTCTGCCCATCCTGGCCGTTCCCATCTCGTGTATGCCGAGACCGAGAGCTCCTGGTCTGTCGAATGCCTGTACATCCCTGAGTCCTGCCTTTGTGAGCATTTCAAAAGCCTGTTCCTTCATATCCTCCCGCATGTTCCATTCGTTTTCCTTGAATTCGGCATCGAAAGTGACCGTTGGCAGACCCCACTGGTCGAGTTTGTCATAGTCGAGAGTCATCCTGTTGTCCTCGTAGGGTAGAACTTCCCCAAAACCGCCAATCCCGAAAGTCCAGCCTCCGGGTTTCAGGATGGCCTCCTTCAGGCTTTTTCCGTGAGACAATTCGGTGACGACCTCTTCCCAGTTCCCGCGGCTGCCACTTCCCTGGTATCCGTAACCCCTTTTGAAGGTAGACATGTTCGATTTGCCACCGAGGTTCCTGAACCTGGGGATATATACCCCGTTGGGCTTCCGGCCTTTGTAGATCTTGTCTTCAAAACCGTCGTACTTCCCAGCCGCTCCCACACCCAGGTGGTGGTCCATGATATTTCTTCCCAACTGATCGGAGTCGTTGCCCATTCCGTTGGGGAATCGATCCGATTTGGACTGCATCAGGATAGAAGCCGATGCGATGGCTGAGGCACAGAGGAATACCACTTTAGCCTTGAATTCAAAGGT
The DNA here is from genome assembly GCF_014638095.1 of Muriicola marianensis. Taxonomy (GTDB): domain Bacteria; phylum Bacteroidota; class Bacteroidia; order Flavobacteriales; family Flavobacteriaceae; genus Muriicola; species Muriicola marianensis. The sequence continues at coordinate 1,607,944 of NZ_BMFH01000001.1, read as the reverse complement.
CTCTTTGGTCACCCTGTCTATAACCTTTACTCCTGTGGCCCTTTGGGTATCCGGGTCGTACATGATTTCATGGACGATGGAATCCGGCCTCAGGGTGAGGTTTCCGGTAGCTTCTGCTGCGGGCAGGGTGGAGGAATTACTGCTGAAATAGGCTCCAAAAGGACACCCTCTGATACATCGGTTTCTGTACTGACAGCGGATCCGACCGTCCCCGCCAAATTGTTTATCACTGTTGATATGGGCTACCCTTCCCGAGGTGATCACACGACCGTCAAAGTGTTCAGCTACCTTTTCCCGAACGTGCTGCTCCACGCAGTTGAGTTCCATCATGGGCTCAAACACGCTATCCGGCAGCTGGGGAAGACCAAGAGCTTCTCCCGATATACCGACGTAGGTCTCCACATAGGTGTACCAGGGCTCAATATCTTTGTACCGAACGGGCCAGTCGACCCCAATGCCTTCCTTCTTATTTGCCTCAAAATCCAGGTCGCTCCACCGGTAGCTGTGCCGACCCCAAAGCAGGGATCTGCCGCCTACGTGATAACCCCGCATCCAGTCGAACCTCTTGGTCTCGTTATAGGGGTGCTCCAGGTCATTGACGAACCAAAAATTATGGGGGGCCCTTACCGTGTATCCCGTTCGGGCCTGCTTGAATTGTTTGGCGACTTCCTCCGGGGGTAATTCACCGTTGTTCGGAAAGTCCCAGGTATCCATGTTGGCTGTGGGATAGTCCTCCCTGTGCCTTACCATCCTGCCTCGTTCCAAAACAAGGGTTTTTAATCCTTTCTCACATAATTCCTTTGCTGCCCAGCCTCCGCTCATTCCGGAACCGACCACAATAGCATCATAGGAATCCTGTACTTCATTGTAATAAAATTTGCTCATCCCTTTTCTGTAGTTTGAGAGCTAAATGTATTAATTATAAAATTAATTGTATACATTTAATCGGCCATATTCTTGAGGAATTCCTGTTAATTAACAGGAGTTTTAATGAATGTTTCAAAAGACTCGAAAATGTAAGTTAGGTTCCATCAACCAATAGGCAGGAGGATATAGTTATCAAGCTGTTAAATGGGGAGTGTTTTTATACAGATAATACCACAACCATGAAGAGAAGAAAATTTGTCAGAAATACCGCAGCAGCAGGTATGGGTTTATCCATCCTGGGCGTATACGGATGCAAACAAGGGAAAAAGGAAGGCACAGAAGAAGCAGAGATTGCTGCTGACATGGCAGAACCCTTTTTTAAGCTTTCGCTTGCCCAATGGTCGGTACACCGTATGATCTGGGACGGGGAACTGGATCCATATGCCTTTGCATCAAAAGCTGCGGAATGGGGCTTTACCGGCCTCGAATATGTGAGCCAGCTCTACGACAAAGAACTGAGGGAGGCCAATTACAGCGCTGAGGCCATGGCGGCATTTGTAGACAGGTCGAATGCCGAGGCCGAGAAACACGGGATGGAAAACGTCCTTATCATGATAGACGGACAGGGTGATCTGGCGACATCGGACGCTGCAGAACGAAAGAGTGCGGTTGAGAACCATCACAAATGGGTCGATGCTGCAAAAGCCATGGGCTGCCATGCGATCAGGGTCAACCTTTCAGGCAGCACGGAACCTGATACCTGGATCGCCAATTCGGTGGACGGCCTTACCCAGTTGGCCACTTATGCAGCGGACAAGGGGATAAATATTCTTGTAGAGAATCACGGCGGTCTGTCCTCCAATGGGGCCATGCTCGCGAGGGTCATGTCTGAGGTGAATATGGATAATTGCGGGACCCTTCCCGATTTCGGAAATTTCTGTATCCGGCGCAACGATCCAGCGGACTACGGCAGTGGGTGTGCCGAGATGTATGATATCTACAAAGGGGTGCAGGAATTGATGCCCTACGCAAAAGCAGTCAGCGCGAAATCCCATAATTTTAACGAAGCCGGAGATGAGACCGAGATCGACTATACCAGGATGCTACAGATCGTAAGGGATGCCGGGTATACTGGTTTCATCGGAGTGGAATACGAGGGGAACGACCTGGGCGAACAGGAAGGGATCATGGCTACAAAGGCCTTGCTTCTGAAATCGGCATCTGAAATGTCTTAATACCGGAATATATCCATGGAAGAATTCTTCAATGAACTCTTTGATTACAACTTCTATTGCAACAAACAATTGATAGAAGCCTTTGCCCGGATGGAGGATGTGCCCGAAAAAACCACGTCTTTATTTAACCATCTTTTAAATGCCCACCATATCTGGAATGCCAGGATAAACGGAGCAGAGCCGGGCTTTGGAGTATGGGAGGAACACACCCAGGCCGAGTGGACGGACGTCCATTATGAGAACCAGCGCAATACTTTTGAGATCATTACCAACACTGATGATTTTGAGGCACGAATCGACTATCAAAATTCTGAAGGGCGATTGTTCACCAATACAGTACAGGATATGCTGTTTCACATCATCAACCATTCTACGCACCACAGGGCTCAGATCCTGGCCGATCTTCGGGCAAACGGAATAGAACCGATTTCCCTGGATTATGTATTTTACAAGCGATAACAACCTAAACAGAGCAATATGAATACGAAAATAAAAGTGCAACTGTCCTTTATGATGTTCCTGGAATTCTTTATCTGGGGAGGTTGGTTTGTCACCCTGGGAACCTTCCTGGGAGATAATCTGAAGGCCACAGGAGGGGAGATCGCCATGGCATTCTCCACCCAGTCCTGGGGGGCTATCATTGCACCATTTATTATTGGCCTTATCGCAGACCGGTATTTCAATGCGGAAAGGATCCTGGGGATCCTGCATCTCCTCGGGGCATTCCTGATGTACCAGTTGTACACTGCTCCAGATTTCTCTGTCTTTTATCCCTACGTCCTGGGCTATATGATCATTTACATGCCCACGCTGGCCCTGGTTAATTCCATTTCCTTCAACCAGATGAAAGACCCGGCTAAGGAGTTTTCCTTTGTCAGGGTATTCGGTACGATCGGGTGGATCGTGGCAGGTCTCATCATCAGCTATGTATTCCTTTGGGATTCTGCGGAATCGAGGGCGGAAGGTATGCTGAAAAATACCTTCCTGATGGTAGCAATCGCTTCGGCCTTCCTTGGGTTGTTCAGCTTTACACTTCCGAAGACACCGCCAACGTCTATCAAGGACGGGAATGTTAACATTTCGACCATCCTGGGCCTGGATGCCCTTAAGCTGCTGAAAGACAGGAATTTCCTAATCTTTTTTATCTCATCCATTCTCATCTGTATCCCGCTGGCCTTCTATTACCAGAATGCGAACCCATTTCTCGCTGAGATCGGAGTGACCAATCCTACCGGCAAAATGACGATCGGACAGGCTTCTGAGGTACTCTTTATGTTGCTGCTTCCTTTCTTCTTTAAACGCTTTGGATTTAAGATCACTATCCTTGCAGGTATGCTGGCCTGGACGGTTCGCTATTTCCTCTTTGCATACGGAAATGCTGGCGATCTGGCCTTTATGCTGATCATCGGAATCGCTTTACACGGGATCTGTTACGATTTCTTTTTTGTCTCCGGGCAGATCTATACGGATTCCAAGGCAGGTGAGAAATTCAAGAGTGCCGCTCAGGGCCTTATCACCCTGGCCACCTACGGACTTGGAATGCTGATCGGTTTCTGGGTTGCAGGGAAGATATCAGACCTCTACCTGGTATCAGAGAACGTTCATGACTGGACGAATATCTGGATCTTCCCGGCCATTTTCGCCTTTGTGGTCATGGCACTTTTTGCTATCTTCTTTAAGAACGAAATCATCGAATACAAAAAATAGAATTCACAATGCCAAAAAAAATCAGACTTGGAATACTCGGAGGAGGAGGAGATTCCCTTATAGGTGTTTTGCACCGGGTAGCCTCCTTTATCAATGATAATTACGCCATTACCGGGGCTGTTTTCAATCCGAAATTCGAGGACAATATAGCCTTTGCTAAACAGATCGATGTACCCACAGACCGGATCTACAAGGACTTCGATACCCTGGTGGAAGAAGAGATGAAACTGCCAAAGGATAAGCGGATACAGGTATGCGCAGTGCTAACCCCTAATTTTCTCCATTTCCCCATGGCGAAAAAATTGCTGGACAACGGGTTTCACGTAATCTGTGAAAAACCCATGACCACTACCTATGAGGAGGCCAAGATCCTCAGGGATGCCCATAAGAAGGCCGGGACCGTATTCGCGGTGACGCATACCTACACAGGGTATCCTATGGTAAGACAAATGCGGGAGATGATCAAAGCAGGTGAACTGGGTAAGATCCACAAGGTAGATGCCCGTTATTACCAGGGATGGATCAATCCCATCATTCACGACAAGGCCAAGCGCTCAACCGTATGGCGCCTCGATCCAAAAAAGGCCGGGATCAGTTCCTGTATGGGGGACATAGGGGTACATGCCTTCAACATGGTTGAATATACTACCGGGTTAAAGGTGAAATCCCTTTTGTGCGACTTCAACTACCTCTATGCCGACAACCAAATGGATGTAGACGGCACGGCCTTGATCCGAATGGGAGAACACGTTAAAGGGGTGATCAGGGCGAGCCAGGTAGCCACAGGGGAGGAGAACGGCCTGGCCATCCGCATCTACGGAGAGAAATTCGGTTTGCTCTGGGAGCAGGAAAACCCTAATTATCTGTACAAGATCAGCGATACTGAACCCATGGAGGTCTATAAACCCGGTCATGCCTACAACAGTGCCCTTTCGCTTGACGGCACCAAACTGCCCCCGGGACACCCGGAAGGGATCTTTGATTCCATGGCCAATATCTACCTCGGTGTAGCCAGAGCGATCCGGGGGGAGAAATACAACGATGGGGAATACCCAACCATGAATGACGGGGTTCGCGGCCTAAACTTTATCGAGGCTACTGTGGCTTCACACAAAGGCGGGAATATCTGGGTCGATCTGGACTAGGGGTACTTATTTTCTCTCAAACACCTTTTCAAAGACCTCGCAGACTATGATCATGCTCTCTCGCGGGACCCTTCCATAGGGCTCCAGTTCCCGGGTGTAATAATCCCAGTGAGTCTTCTTCCAGTAAGCAAGGGATTTGTCACCTTCCCCTTCCAGTTTTGCATAGGACTCCCTGATGCTAAAGAAGGGTTTCAATTCTACGGCTACTGTGCGCACGATGCATTTCGCATTTCCGTCCCAGTCTGTAATGATGGTGAAGTCGCCAATCTTAGGCAGGGGTTCTTTCCTGTATTGCAGGCCCAGAAGGGAATGGCTCGTAGCTCGTTTGACCCCCTTGAGGACCAGTTTAAGGCAGGTATTGGCGTCTTTTTCGTTATCGCAGAAATGAGTTACTGTGGGTTCTGAGGCAAAGGCGTATTCCAGATGCTTGTCTAAAAAATCACCCCACAGGTTTCTCGCTGATGCATTTTTCATAGGAATCGCAGGTTAAGAAATAGATTTTGGAATGATAAAAATAGGAAACCCTCCTTTTGAAAGATCGCTGCCCCGAATCGACTCCTCATAATATGGGTTACATTTTCCATTTAATTCTGTGTATTTCCTATATTTAGGACTTCACCTTTTTAAGAAGCCTTCTTCGGTTTTATCGATTAAAGATAGGACTAAAATCCGAAAAGGGCATCAGGTACATTTTTAAGAACACAACTAAACAACTCTCCATGAAAACAATAAAAGGACCAGCTGTATTCCTTGCACAATTCGTAGACAGCAAACCCCCTTTCAATACTCTCGAAGGCATGTGCAAATGGGCAGCAGACCTGGGGTATAAAGGGATTCAGATACCGACCTGGGAACACTTTCTCATAGATCTTGATAAAGCTGCAAGCAGCCAGGATTACTGTGATGAGCTCAAGGGCAAGATCAATTCCTACGGACTGGAGATCACAGAACTCTCTACCCACCTGCAGGGCCAACTGGTGGCCGTGCATCCTGCCTATGACCTTATGTTCGACAATTTCGCACCGGATGCTGTGAAGAACAATCCTAAGGCCCGGACGGAATGGGCGGTTGACGTGGTTAAAAAAGCGGCTACGGCAAGCAGGCGTTTAGGCCTGAAATCGCATGCCACCTTTTCGGGAGCCCTCCTCTGGCATACCTGGCATCCCTGGCCACAGCGTCCCAAGGGCCTCGTTGAGATGGGGTTCGAGGAACTCGCAAAGAGGTGGAAGCCTATCCTCGACCACTTCGACAAGGAGGGGGTAGATGTGTGTTACGAGATCCATCCCGGGGAAGACCTCCACGACGGGGATACTTTTGAACGCTTTCTGGAGGCCACCGGCAACCACAAAAGGGTGAACATCCTCTATGACCCCAGCCACTTCGTCCTGCAGCAACTGGATTATATCACTTACATCGATCACTACCACGAGTTTATCAGGGCCTTCCATGTGAAAGATTCCGAATTTAATCCCACCGGGAAGAAAGGGGCCTTCGGAGGGTATAACGACTGGGGGGACCGGGCCGGGCGATATCGATCCCTGGGTGACGGGCAGATCGATTTTAAGACGATCTTCTCAAAACTGACTCAGTACGGTTGCGATGTCTGGGCAGTCATGGAATGGGAATGCTGTATCAAGAGCCCGGAACAGGGGGCGAGGGAAGGAGCGAAGTTTATACAGGATCATATCATAGAAGCCACGGAGAAGACCTTTGACGATTTTGCCGGAGGGGATATAGACAAGAAAATGCTCCGAAAAATACTGGGAACATAAAGCTTAACACATGAAAATAGTTCACATTTTACTGGTAGTCGCCGGCCTTTCTTTCCTGCAATGCAAAGAGAAGTCACAAACAGAAAATAAAAACGCGGAAGAAATGGCAATTTCAGAGGAATCTACTTCGGTTGAGGAGGAATGGGAAGTGCTTTTCGACGGGACCTCCTTCGATCACTGGAAGGGATACCTAAGTGACGGGATGGCCGAGAACTGGAAGATTGAGGAAGGCGCCATGGTGTTCTATCCCCCAAAGGAAAGGAAGAAGGGAGAAAGCTTCAATATTGTGAGCCGTCAGGACTATACCAATTTTATACTGTCACTGGAATGGAAGGTGGCCGAGGGGGCCAACAGCGGAATTTTTTGGGGAGTAAAGGAGGATGATGCCTATGGCCAGCCCTATGAGACGGGCCCTGAGATACAGGTATTGGACAACGAACGTCATCCCGATGCCAAGGCCGGTAACACGCATCAGGCGGGGGCTCTGTACGACATGGTAGCTCCCACTGAAGATGTCACAAAGCCCGCAGGCGAGTGGAATACCTGTGTCATTACGGTTAATTACGGGGAACACAAGGGAAAGGTAAATCTCAACGGGGTGGATATCGTGAGCTTTCCCCTGGGGAATGAGGAATGGGATGCCATGGTCTCAAAATCAAAATTTGCCGGCTGGAAGGGCTTCGGGAAGTTCCATACGGGAAAGATCGGGCTGCAGGACCACGGAGATGTGGTGGCCTTCAGAAATATCAGAATCAAAAAACTTTGATATGAAATCAGCACTGTATTTCGGTATCGCACTATTGGTCCTCTTCTCCTGTAAGGATTCGAATTCGAAGGAAGCTGTTGAGATTCATACTAAGGAAGAGGGAATCGTTTATGAGGAATATGCGGGAGAAGAACCTACGACTCCTGAAGAGACAGAGGTGTACGAACCTGTTCCTCCCAGGGTTGATCCGAAAGGAAATAACGGAATCCCGAGCGATGCCATCGTCTTGTTCGACGGGACTTCCTTTGACCAGTGGATGATGGTCCGTGACAGTTCTGAAGTGGTCTGGCACCTGAATGAAGACGGGAGCATGACGGTAAAGGACAAGACCGGGGATATCATGACAAAAGCACAGTTCGGGGATCTACAACTGCATATAGAATGGCGTTCCCCGGCAGAGGTGGCCGGAGAGGGGCAGAGCAGAGGCAACAGCGGGGTCTTCCTTCAGGGATTGTACGAGGTGCAGGTGCTGGACAATAATAATAATGAAACCTATGTGAACGGGCAGGTGGCTTCGATCTACAAGCAGCACATCCCCCTGGCCATGGCTTCTGTGCCCAGTGGAGAATGGAATACTTATGACATCATCTATCACGCTCCGGAATTCAACGAAGCAGGGGCCAAGACGAAATCAGGAACCATAACCGTGCTGCACAACGGCATCCTCGTGCAGGACCACGTTGAGATCAAAGGAACCACCCCCTATATTGGCTGGCCTAAGAATCCGCCTCATGGCAAGGGTCCGATCCGGTTACAGGACCACGGGGACAACAGCAGGGTGAGTTACCGCAATATCTGGGTCAGGGAGTTATAACCACTAGAAAATTTGACTTATGCAGGCGATTGAAAATAATTACCTTAGCCAAATCAAACCGAAGTTATGATCCAGTCCATGACAGGATTTGGGAAGCACGTCGTGCAGCTGCCCACGAAAAAGATCACAGTAGAGCTGAAATCCCTGAACAGCAAATCTCTCGACCTGAATGCGAGGATGCCCCCTCTTTACAGGGAAAAAGAACTGGAGTTGCGTAAGATCATCGCCTCTGCTCTTCACAGGGGGAAGGTCGATTTTAACCTGTATGTGGAGATCACTGGTGACGAGACCACTTCCCAGATCAATGAGGCGGTGGTCAAACATTATATGAAACAGCTAAGAACCATCGCCGACGGAGATGACATGAGGCTGATGGAAATGGCCCTTAAATTGCCTGATACTTTAAAGACCGACAAGGATGAGGTAGACTCCGAGGAATACAAGGCGATCCTGGATGCCCTGAAACATGCCCTGGATGCCATTCAGGCCTTCAGGTCGGAAGAAGGTAGCATGCTGGAAAAGGACTTCTCTTCCCGTATTAAAAGCCTGCACAGCCTTTTGCAGCAGGTGGGTGATCTGGATGTGGAACGCCTGCAGGCCGTACGGGAACGTCTCGAAAAGTCGGTGGCAGACATCAAAATGGAAGTGGATGCCAATCGCTTTGAACAGGAGCTGATCTACTATCTTGAGAAGCTCGACATCACGGAAGAAAAAGTAAGGCTGGAGAACCATTTAAATTACTTCAGGGAGACCATGGCTTCTCCTGACTCCAATGGGAAAAAGCTCGGATTTATAAGCCAGGAGATCGGGCGGGAGATCAATACCATAGGCTCCAAGGCCAACTACGCACCTATGCAGCAGGTGGTGGTGCAAATGAAAGATGAACTGGAGAAGATCAAGGAACAAATGCTCAATGTCTTATGAGTAGTGGGGGTAAACTCATCATATTCTCAGCCCCTTCCGGGAGTGGCAAGACTACGATCGTGCGCTATCTGCTGGATCAGCCCGAACTCAACCTGGCCTTTTCGATCTCTGCGACCTCCAGGGCGCGCAGAGGGAAGGAAGTAAACGGGGAACACTATTACTTTATCACCCTTTCCGAATTCAAGAAACACATAAAGAACGGGGACTTCCTGGAATGGGAGGAGGTGTACAGGGACAATTTTTACGGCACCCTGAAAAGTGAGGTAGAACGACTATGGGCGGAGGGGAAAAACGTGATCTTCGATATCGATGTGGCGGGCGGATTGCGGATCAAGAAGAAATTTCCGGAACAGACCCTGGCCGTCTTCGTAAAACCTCCGAGTGTGGACGAACTCAAGATCCGGCTGAAAAAGCGGAGTACAGAAAGCGATGAGAAGATCAATATGAGGATCGCAAAGGCCTCCGTAGAACTGGCCACCGCACCTCAGTTCGACAGGATCATCAAGAACTACGACCTGGATAAGGCCCTGAAGGAAGCCCATAAGATGGTGGCGGATTACCTGGGTGTCGTGCCGTCCTTTGAAGAAGAACAATCCGGGGAAAAAGGCGAATGAAAAAGGTCGGACTCTTTTTTGGCACCTTTAATCCCATCCATATCGGCCACCTGGTGATCGCCAACCACATGGTGGAGTTCTCGGATCTGGAGGAGATCTGGTTCGTGATCACCCCCCAAAGTCCGTTTAAGGTAAAACAGAGTATGCTGTCTGATCATCACAGGTATCAGATGGTGCAGGAAGCGGTAGAACCTTATCCAAAACTCAGGGCGAGCACCATTGAATTCGACCTGCCCCAGCCCAACTATACGATCAATACCCTGGTGCATCTGCGTGAAAAATACGGGGAAGAGTACGCTTTTTCCCTTCTGATGGGGGAGGACAACCTCAAGACCTTCCACAAGTGGAAGAATTACGAGGTCATCCTGGAAAACCATCATATCTATGTCTATCCCAGGATCTCGGGAGGGGATATCCCCAAGAGATTTGAAGGCCACGATCATATCCACTACATCGATGCCCCGATCATGGAGATCTCTTCTACCTTTATCCGGAAGAACCATAAAAAGGGAAAGAATATCAGGCCCATGTTGCCTGAGGGGGTATGGCGATATATGGACGAGATGAATTTTTACCGCTGAGAATTTCCGGAGTAATACAAAGAAAGTGCTGCCTAAACAGACAGCACCTCTTTTTTCCTTGTTAACATGATCACTAAATAAAGCCGGGGCAATAGAGGTGACTTAGAGGAATGTTCCAATATGATCCACTTTAACCCTCATTTTTTTGTCGCCATTCACAAGCAGTAGCTTATAGATCTTTTTAGCACCGTTTTCTTCGGTGTAGGTTACACGGTAAACGTCTTTGGATACGGTCCAATTGGGGAACCTTTCCAATAATGCAGTCTTAACGTCATTAGGCAATGCAACATTCTTGAATTTCTCTATAGTTCTCAAAATCTTGCCGTTTGCGTCATATTCAGCGACGATCTTTCCGTCGGGGATATAGAACGAAACGGTGTAGAAATCAAAGTCGTCCATATAGAAATCAGCTTCCGTAACGTCATAGGAGGCGACGGCGCGTTCCAGCATTCTCACGGGAACTGCTGCCTCCCTGGCATCGGTCGCATTCAAGTATTTGAAGTTCATCGGCCTGATGACCACTTCAGTAAGCTCTTCAACCTTTACATCCTGGGTAAAGGCTGGGATGGCAAGTCCAAGAGCAAGTAAACCAAGGATAACTTTTTTCATGGCATTGAATTTAGTGTTACGAATGCCTTATTTAGTATAACACTCAAGGACCTATAATATAAGAAAATGGGTTCCCGAACGCAATGATATTTATCAGCTTTCCTATATATTTTATAGGATTTTGACGATCCATAGGCGGGTTAAAAAAATAATGATAAATTGAACGGTATAAATACCTGATCACTTACCGAGGATATGGAATTCGGATTGTATCAAACCTTGCAACTCCTGGGAGCCCTGGGTCTCTTCCTTTTTGGGATGAAAGTGATGAGTGATGCCCTTCTTCTTTTGGCGGGACACAGGATGCGAAGGATCCTGGCCAAAATGACCTACAATAAATTTTTAGGGGTCTCCATGGGCTTCCTGATCACCTCGGTAATACAATCCTCCTCGGCAACCACCCTTATGGTAGTGAGTTTTTCCAATGCGGGCTTGCTCACCCTTACCGAGGCCATTAGTGTGATCATGGGCGCCAATATCGGGACCACGATCACTGCCTGGCTCATCACTATACTGGGTTTTAAGGTAAGTATGAGTGTTATCGCTCTGCCTTTATGCGGTTTGGGATTCCTCTTTACGTTTTCCAAGAAGGATCAACTAAAGAATCTGGGAAGTTTTATCCTGGGTTTTGCTGTACTCTTTATCGGGTTGCAATTTTTAAAGGATGCCATGCCGGATATCAATCAGAATCCGGAGATCCTTGAATTCCTGAACAGCTATGCTGACCTGGGCTTTGCTTCCGTCCTGTTGTTCCTGTTTATTGGCACCGTGCTCACCATTTTAGTGCAGTCCTCCAGTGCTACGATGGCCCTGACCCTGCTGATGACCGCAGAAGGTTGGATCCCCTTTGAGCTGGGGGCTGCCATGGTACTGGGAGAGAACATAGGAACGACCATCACCGCGAACCTGGCAGCCATTGTCGCTAATTTCCAGGCCAAACGCACGGCCCGGGCACATCTGATCTTCAATCTTCTGGGGGTTATCTGGGTCCTCATCCTTTTTTATCCCTTTATGCGGATGATCAGCTGGCTGGCCGTACAGACCGGGAGTGATTCACCTCTGGTTAGCGCAGCGGCCATCCCGGTGGCCCTTTCGCTTTTCCACACGGTCTTCAACATTTTGAATACGTTTCTGCTGATCTGGTTTATCAAACCCATAGCCCGACTCGTAGAATGGGCGGTACCCGAAAAAATAGCTCCCGTACGGGGTATCGATGAACCGAAATACCTCAACAAGAGGATGCTGAAGTTCCCTGAAACAGCTATAGCTACCCTGGTCAGTGAGTCCAAACACCTGTTCGAGAACGCCGTCTTTGAGATCGTCACCCATGCCTTTAATATCCACAGGGATGACCTTCGATCGGATATTAAGGCAAAAAAAGTGATCAAAAAGACGGAGGAAGATTTAAAGGTAAATGTCCGGGAGCTCTACCTAACTAAGGTAAAGACTATCTATGGAGCCATTCTTCAGTTCGCCACCCAGGCCCAGAGCTCGCTCAAACTGACATCGATCCAGAACAACCGCATCATGGAGATCAAACTTGCCAATCGGAAGATGGTGGAGATCATCCGCCACACAAGGGAGGTCAACAGGAATATCCGCACCTATTCCACTAAGGATAACCCGCATATGAAGAAGGAATACGACTTCTACAGGAGACTCATGTTAACGCACCTGAGAGGAATATTCCTGCCCATTCCACCTGATGATGATTCTTCCTACAATAAGGATCTGAAAAAGCTCAGGACGAAGTCCCTGGAAAAACTTACCAAACAAAATGATGAGATAGACCGATTGATCCGGGAGGACCTGATCACGACCATGATGGCCTCCTCCCTGGTCAATGATTTTGATCATTTGCACGATCTCATCGAGAATCTGGTCACGGTAGCTGAGTTATTATACTGCAGGTCTGACATCTTATTGATGCCGGGATTTCCGGAGAGCGAAGAAACGCTTCATGTCGCATGAGAATTGGGGTAGGTGTAAAAGATGTCAATTTTCTTCAACCGCAGCCGGTTCTACATTGCTGTCGTAATCGCTGTAATACATTTCCAGCAGATTCATGGTAGCGGTAATGAGATCCTTAGTCTCTGTAAGAAGATTAAAATAGAGTGTGGTGTTCTTAGGACTCGATTCTTCAGTCCGTGTTCGTGCGATCTGCCTGCTGATCTTCTCTGAGACCATCTCAAGGAGTTCATCCTTATGGGCGAGGACAGCACCTATCTCTTCAAAATTCTTTTTGTCAAAGGCATTACGGGTCTTCTCCAGCAGGGTCTCGAGTTCTTCATCGATCTCCTGGAGTTCCCGGATCTGGGAGTATTTCAGTTTTTTGTGGTTGTTGTTGACGTGCTTGTAGCTGATCTTAATAATGTACTCCAATGACTGGGCCATGTCCTGAAGGTAGTCCAGGGTATCCAGGTAGAATTTTGTAGCTCCTTCACTGCCCTCATCCAGATTTTTGATAAAGTAAAAAATATTGTCTCTCAGGTCGTCTATCTCGGCCGAGAGCTTATTCACTTGTTTGCGGTTCTTTTTTAAGACATCGAGGTCCTGCCTGGACAGTCCGTTGATTGAGTTGGTATAGATCTTATTGCAGCGCTTAACCACATTGGAAATATTCCCGGCACTTTCCAGGATTACTCCCTGAATGGAACTGCTTTCTGCCCTGCGAAGTCCGTATTCCATCTTCTCTTCCAGTGATTTCTTCCTGTGATTGAGATAGTTCCTCACCAGGATGATACCGGAAAGGAGCAACAGGATCACAACGGCGGTGAACCCTCCCAGGTAGATCAGGTAGGCCACAATACCTGAGGCCACAAATGCGGTAATAGCCGTCAGGAACCAACCTCCGATGACATTCAGTACCCCTGCCACCCTGTATACAGCGCTTTCACTTCCCCATGCCTTATCTGCGAGGGAGGTTCCCATAGCCACCATAAAGGTGACGTAGGTGGTGGAAAGAGGCAATTTCATGGAAGTAGCCAGAGAGATGAGCACACTGGCAACCATGAGGTTTACTGAAGCCCTTACCATATCAAAGGCCGGGAGATCCTTGACCTTGCTCTTGGGCAGGAAGACAGGTTCTTTCTGGAACTGTGCATCAATACTCCTTTTGAGACTTCTGGGCAGAATACCGCTGACATTCTCAAAGGATTTTATAGAGTATTTTACCACCACCCGGGAGAGGTAATTAGGCTGAAATCTTTCTTCCCCTTCATCCTGTCTTGAGAGGTCAACGCTAGTCTTCACCACATTTCTGGCTTTGGTCGAGAACCAAAGCGTAATGATCATGACCACACCCGAGAGAAACAGGAGCAGGGTTGGCGTTTGTACGGCAGCAGAAAGGTTGGCCATGTTGTATTCTAAGGCAGACACGCCCGAACTATTCCAATCCAGGAAGGCCTGGTAAGCCGCGATCGGAACTCCGATAAAGTTCACGAGGTCGTTGCCTGCAAAGGCCATCGCCAGGGCAAATGTTCCTAATATAATGATGAGCCTGTAGATATTCTGTCTGAAAACCTGCATGGTCATCCAGGATACTGCAAACCAGACAATGAGGTTGATCAGGATAAAAAGTCCGGTATTAAGGGCGATAAATTCATTGACGGTATCACTGAGAAGAGCAGTGCTTTTCAGCCCCTTAACGATAATAAAATAAATGATACTGGTAATTCCAACAGAGCCAAAGGCGGATCCAACCCACACGGGTTTCTTGTCAAAACTGAAGGTCAGGAAAATCCTGGTAAGGAATTGTATGATCGCACCTATGGTAAAGGCGATGATGACTGAAAGAATGATTCCGAGAATGATCTCAGTGGCCTTTTCCGTGTTGATATAGGTCCACAGGTCTGTAAACTCCCCGTCCAGGTTGAGTATCTTCACTGTAGAAATAGCCACGGAGGCTCCTAATAATTCGAAAACAATAGACACCGTTGTGGAGGTAGGCATTCCCAGGGTGTTGAAAAAGTCGAGCAGGAGGATATCCGTGATCATGACGGCCATAAAGATGATCATGATCTCATCAAAAACAAATTCTCCAGGGTTGAAGATGCCCTTACGCGCCACTTCCATCATCCCGCTGGAGGAGATGGCCCCCATGGCGATCCCTATACTAGCCACGATCATGATGGTGCGAAAGGAGATGGCCTTTGACCCTATGGCCGAATTGAGGAAGTTAACGGCATCGTTGCTGACACCTACCACGAGATCAGTGATGGCCAGGGCGGCCAGGGCAATGATCATAAAAAGATAGAAGTTTTCAGCCATAGGAGTTAATCACCACAAAAATCATATTATAAAGGGGATTCTGTGTTAATTAAAAGTTATGAATAATTGGGAAATAGGTCGTTTATTCAGGACGAGGAATACTCAATTTCAGCAAGGGAATATTTCCTTTTTAATTCATAATCAAATGCTTATAAATGAATTACTTATACCTGGAACTATTCAATTTGCACAAAGAAAAGTGAAATGAGCATGTAAAATACGAGGCTAAAGTAACATACTAAAAATCAAATTATTACGTTTTTAATGTAAATTTAATGTAAACTAAAAGTGTTTTAAACGTTAATTTGTTTTATCTTTGAATGGCATAAAAGAATTTAAGAAAGTACAGAGCAATGAAAAAGTATATAAGCGTGATGATGGTATTTTTGATGACTATCATCGCATATGGACAGAAGGAAAAGGATTTGGTACTCAACGAGGAAACGGGTTTGATTGAGGCCACCTACTATCATGACAATGGTGTGGTAAGCCAGAAAGGGACCTTTAACCTGGACCGCCAATTGCATGGGGAATGGATCAGCTTCAACGAAGAAGGAGTGAAGATAAGCCAGGGCACCTATGAAAACGGCATGAGATCCGGAAAATGGTATTTCTGGCAGGGAGACACCGTCAAAGAAGTAGTTTATAATAACAATATGGTCGCCAGTGTCGATGGCAAGAAAAAGTCATCCGAAGGCCTGGTAAAGAACGACTAGCAAAATGAACCGATAAAAAAATCCCGCCTAAGTAGCGGGATTTTTTATTTGGATTAAGATCCTATTTTTTGTCTGTTCGTTTCGGTCCGGAAGTTGGATTGTTACGTTCACTTGTTTCGCTCATCACTGCGGAGAGATCCTCCAGGCTCAGACTTTTGGCCGACATCGCACTTGAAACACGTGTGAGTTCGCCTTTTTTTATCTCCACCGGGATCTCAAGGGTCTCGTAACCTGCGTAGGTAACCTCCAGGGTATAGCTGCCAGGGGTCACATCCTTCAATTCGAAATTTCCCCTGAAATTAGTCTGGGTCTTGAACTCGGTATCTTTAAGACGGACGTCTGCAAAGACCACCCCTTCGTCAAATACTTCCTGGTCTTTGATCGTACCGGCCAACTTACCCGCTTCCTGGGCATAGATTCCGGTAGAAATCAGAAGAGCGAATATCCAAATAAAATTTTTCATACATTTTATTTCACTGCAAAGAACGTCCTGCTATGTAAAAAAAAGGTTAGCTGCAGATTATCATTGAGTAATGAGACAAACAAAAAAAACCCTGCCTAAAGCAGGGTTCTTATATCTAAACTGTACCCTTAGTTGATGCCTACAGTCCAACCAGCACCCCATGTGGCGACGTCTGTACCCGTACCATTACCATCGCCGCTGATGAAGTCGGCTTCAGTAAAGGTATATCCGGTTCCGTTATTAAGTTTGGTGGTCACGCTGTTGAAAGTAACATCGATCACCTGTAGCAGGTCATCAATGACACCCTGTCCGGTGGGGTTTGATCCGGTATCTCCATCCAGGTCGAACGCCTCGTCAAAATCTGCAATCAGAACGTTGGTGAAAATACCTTGCGTACCGGCCCTAAGCCTCACAGCCTCACCTCCGTCATTAGCACCTGCGATAGTCACATTGGTCACGTTAGGAGCAGAGAAATATCCGCCTTCATTGCTGAAATCCGTATTGTAGCCATCACATTCAAAGGCTTTATCATGTGATGCCCCGTGCTGGACATATACATCCGTCAAATTGCCGATATAACCCTCTGTCCAGTCAACTGAATCATCTTCAGAGTTCACAACCACCAGATGGCTCACGTTTACTGTACCTCCGAAGAATTCCACTCCGTCATCCGAACCTTCAAAGATCTGAACGTAGTCGATCACAGTAGCGTTGCCCACCGCATAAAGGGAAAGGCCGTTGAGTTCGGCATTCCCATCGATAGCTCCTCCGGCGTATTCAATCCTGACGTACTGCAGGGAGCCTGAATTGTCTGCAGTAATATTTCCACCGTAAGAAAGTCCCCCTACTTCTGAAGTAGAAGTATCTGCGGATCCATCAGGTGTGGAGTTGATCGGTGCTCTCCCACAGATCACAAGTCCACCCCAGTCCCCTGAAGATGGGCTGCCTGCATTGGAAGTGAAGACAATAGGGTTAGAAGCAGTCCCTACAGCGTTGATCTGTGCCCCCTGCTGGATAGCGATATAAGCATTCACCCCTACCGGTTGTGCTTTAATGGTCATCCCGGCTGGAATGGTCAGCGTGGTGCCCGATGCCATAAGCACAGGCCCGGTGATCAGGTATTCGCTGGCCGGGTCCAGGGTGAGGTCTTCCGTATATACGCCACTGAGATTAATGGTAGCGGAGTTACCCCCATTGTTGTTTGAATTTCCATAGTCATTGATAATGATGGTTGCCGTGTCATCCTTTTCACAGGAAACGAAGAAGGCAGCCATAATTCCAAGAAGCAAGAACTTGTTTTTCATCGATGTAAGTTTATTTAGCTTTAAAATTTATATTTCAGAGTCAGGCCCGCATTGATTCCCCTCTTGAACTCCCGCAAGATGACGTCGCCATCTCTTACGAAGCCCCGGACCAGGGGATTGTTTTCTTCCACCCCGGTATTTTCACGTACAAGGGAGATATTTGGATTCAGGATATTTTGTACACTCAGATTCGCTTCAAAGTGCTCCCCAAATGCGTTTCGCCATACAAAGTTCATCGTGGGCACGGCTTTTTCGACCATGTTTCCAAGGTTCCCACTCCCGATCGCATAGATACGATCAGAGAAATAAGAGAAAGCCAGGGAGGCTGCAGGTTTGTAATTCTCAAACTCCGGGCTGTAGTTGATATCGGCATTTATAATGATTGGGGACGCCCCTTCAAGCTCTTCGGAAGTCCTGTTTGCGAAAGAGGTGCCAAAGGTGAAACCGTCGGCTGTAGACACGGTTTTAAGGTCCTGTTCCGTGTGGGTGTATGCCGCATTGGCGCCGAAGGACAGGATCCCATTATCATTCTCGTCAGTGAGGATATTCTTCCTCACTTCTATTTCAACACCGTAAACTTTAGCCTGGTCTCCGGTCCTGAAATAACGCTGGTTTCCTGTAGCATCGGTTGCCACTACCCGGTTCACGGGATCGTTGATCGCTTTAGCGAAGGCGGCAACGGAGATCAGTTCACCCCTGTTGGGGAACCATTCGTATTTCAGGTCATAGTTAAAGATCTCAGAATAGATAGGTCCGGTCCCGTCTGGTTTCCCCAGCAGGTCGGGGTTACCTCCTACACGCTGCACCACCCCTTCGTACACGAAATTCGCTGCTTCTTTAAATTCTGGGAAAGAGGCCGTTTTGCTGAAAGAAAACCGAAGGTTGGCATCTTCATTCAAAGCATAGCGAACATTTAAGCTGGGGAGATAAATATTCTCGTAGGCGTTCCTGAATCCGGGATCGGTAGGAACGGGGTTGATCACGTCGTAAGCGATCCGCTGGTTGTAGGACTCTACCCGGAAGCCTGGGATCAACAGCCACTTGTCACTCAGGTTCAGTTCTGCTGTAGCATACACCCCGTGAATGTCGAGGTTCCCCTGATATATGTTCTCATAAGCCTGGGGTCTGTTGATCAGGCCGATGTTTTCATTCCCGGGATTCCTGACAATAAACAGATCCCAAAGCCCTGACCCGGCGGGTAGGTTGATGTTAGATACATCAAAGAAGTCATTGAAATTGTTGACATCGGTTACGGGATTCGCATTTTTATCGGCGATCAGGTACCCGTATCGCCAGTTGTTGAAACGCCTTTCCTTACGCCTGCCGTTATATCCAAAATTCAAGGTCACCTTATCTGAAACTTTCCTGGACAGGTTGATAAAACTATTCAGCTCATCATCTTCAATGCTTTGGAAGTAACGCTGGTTGTCAAAGGCAATGTTGTCGTAAAAGATCGGATTGGTGTTAGGATCATCATCCAGGGCAAACTGGTAATCTTCCAGGGAAATCCTTTTTCTGTCTGGCTCATCGGATAAGACCTTGTTAAACCCAATTCCCCAATCTAACTTCCAATCCTCATCAAAGGTATGCTCTCCATTCAGTTGATTTACGAAGATCATGTCCTGGTTGAATTGCACGTTCAGCTGGAAGTATCCACCATCTCCGTTATTACTAAAACCGTCCCGGTTGAATCCGTTCCCGCCAATCCCGTAATAACCAACCGCATCCCGTGCACTGTTGATGAACAGGGAGGTGTATTTCAGCTTGTGGTCACTGTTGATCCTGTAGGAAATGGCCCCCATTGCTGTTGTGGTAGTGTTGTAAGCATACTCATTCACCAGGGGGAACCGCACCTTGATATCGTTGGTAAAATCCAGGGCAGGACCTTCCAGGAACTGATACCCGTTACTGAAACTGGCCATTCCGAAAAAGCTCAATCTGGATTCATCGCTCAGGTTCACAGAATACCCGCCTTCAATGGAGCCGGAAATATTCACAGGATCAGGAGCCTGGTCAGGATCGACCCCATGAGACAGGATCACCGCAAATGGGTCGTTGTCATAACGGTTGTAAAAACCGAAGAAACTTGTTCCCTCGCTGGTGACAAAATCAGTCCCTGCGGCGTTAGAATTCAACCCGCTTCCCAGGGCGATGTCTACATAACCATTACCCGTGTATTCCTTGGAATCAATATTGACGTTCCCTGCGGAGAAATCACCGTAAAACAAGGGAGTGTAGGCCTTGCTTACTGCAATATTCTCTATGATGCTGGAAGAGAACAGATCGAGATTGATGTTCTTTTTATTGACATCATTGGAAGGCAGTGAAAGGCCGTTCATGGTTGTATTCTGGTACCGGTCTCCGAGTCCGCGAACATATACATCACTGGAACCTTGCTGTTTCGATATCCCTGAGATTTGGGCAACAGCCGCTGCAGCGTCGTCAATACCTTTTTTCGTAAGGGCTTCAGCACCGATAGATTCTTTGATCTGTACCGCCTTTTTCTGATCGAGCAACAAAGCTGCTTCGGATTCTTTGGCAACAGTAGTGGTAATGACCACTTCATCAAGGGAAACGCTTCCGGCCCCCAGGGCTGCGTTCACTTCGGTCACCTTGCCGGCTTCGACAATAACATCCGGGATTTCCAGGGTTTCGTAGCCCAGGAAGGTGAAGACAACGGTGTAAGAACCCGGGGCGACATTCGAGATCTCGTATAAACCATCGAAATCTGAGGTCGTGCCCTTGGTGGTGCCTTTGAGAAGCACGTTGGCAAAAGCAAGGGGCTCATTATTTACTTCCTTATCAGTCAGTTTTCCGACAATACTTCCGTTGGTCTGTGAAAGCAATGACTGGCTAAAAAGAAAAATTAAAACTATATAAAGATTTCTCATCAAAGAAGATTTCAATTTCACGCTGCAAAGAACGCCATGCTTTGTAAAGGCTTTGTTAGCCACGTGTTAAACCTTTATTGTTTTATTGTTACCTCAAGGTTACGCGATGGTGGCCCTGATATTTTATAGAATCACAGTTGAAATCATAGGTGGCAAAAGGGTTATCTTGCGTCCAAATTTCAAAAATGAACTGGGAACAACTCCTTTCCTTACGCCGCTATGGCGACACAAACAAACGCCTGAGAAAAGAACAGGATGAAACCCGACTCGGGTTTGAGGTGGATTATGACCGGATCATCTTTTCTGCTGCTTTTCGCAGCCTGCAGGACAAGACGCAGGTGATCCCTCTGTCTCAAACGGATTTTGTGCATACCCGACTTACCCACAGCCTGGAGGTTTCGGTGGTAGGGAGAAGTCTGGGCCGAAGTGCCGGAAAGGAAATTCTGAAAGTCTATCCTCATCTACAGGAGGTACACGGGTACCGGTTCAACGACTTTGGGGCTATCGTGGCTGCCGCAGCCCTTGCCCACGATATTGGCAATCCCCCATTTGGCCACAGCGGAGAGAAGGCCATAGGAGAATTCTTCCGTTCCGGTCCCGGAGCCTGTTATCGTGAGGAACTGAGTGATAAGGAGTATCAGGATCTGCTGGATTTTGAAGGGAATGCCAACGGATTCAAGATCCTGACCGAGTCAAGGGAGGGGGTAGAAGGGGGATTGAGGCTCAGTTATGCCACCCTGGGAGCTTTCCTGAAATACCCGAAGGAATCCCTGCCCAAGAAACCCACCGGGCACATAGCCGACAAGAAATATGCCTGTTTTCAGAATGATATCCCTTTTTTCACCGAGGTAGTGGGAGAACTGGGTCTGATCAGCAGGAAGCATCCAGGTAGTTATTCCCGCCACCCCCTTACCTTTCTGGTGGAGGCCGCTGACGATATCTGCTATACCATCATCGATTTTGAGGACGGGATCAACCTGGGGCTGATCCCCGAGGACTATGCCCTGGAGTACCTGATCAAACTGGTGAAGGACCGGATAGACACCAGGAAGTACCACAGCCTGGCACACAAGGAAGACCGGCTAAGCTATTTGAGGGCCTTGTCCATCAGTACATTGATCGCGGATGCGACCCGTGTATTTATGGAGAACGAAAAGGAAATTCTCAATGGGGAATTTAGCACGGCCCTGCTGGAAAAGAGCCAGTACAAGGCACAGATCCGAGATATTTTGGACATCAGTGCAGAACGCGTATACCGATCCCAAGAGGTGATCGAAAAGGAGATTGCCGGCTACCGCATCATCTCTGACATACTGGAGGCGTACTCCGGGGCCATGGTAAGGACCCGGGAGGGGGCCGCGACCAATTACGATAAACTCCTGCTTACTACCCTGCCTGAGATATTCAGGGAGACCAAGGGCTCTCTTTATGCGATCCTTCTGCAGTGTTGCTGTTTTGTCGCCAGCCTCTCAGACAGCCGTGCCGTTCACATTCACAACAAGATCACAGGAAAGCAGCTTTAAAAATCGTAGCTGAAACCGATTGCGAGCAACTGTCGGAACTGAATTCGCGGAACACCGGGGGATATCACCGAGCCATCGTCAGCGATCACCGGATTAAAACGGATATCGTCATCGTAGATGATCTGAGTACCGAAATTTGCCTTCAGGAACGAATTCACCGTGAAGACGAAGTTGAGCTCCCAGTCGATGTCCACATTCCCGAAAGACCTGAGATAATCCGTGTACAGACTTAGTCGGTGATCCATGGTTACATTTTCCCAGACCGGGGTCTTCCATTCGTTTGTGACCGAGATACCGAGCTCTATGAATTTGTTCTCCCCTTCCCTGATAACAGCCCCCGTGGAATCCCGCACCGCTTTTTGCACTCCGAAGGCCCCGTCATCAGCCAGGTTCTGGTCCAGTACAAAGGTGGCTTTCTGGGTGAGAGGAGACATATAAAGATTGAAGTTCTTACCCTCGGGAATATAGGAAATACCACCCCCGAGAAAGAGGTAACCCGGAGACATGAAACGGGAAATGGGCGTGGTTCGGTCCGGATATTTGTACCCATTGGAGAATTGGGTGTTGAATTTCACTTTGGCCGAATAGTACCAACTGGTTAAGGTATCCCTCCTGTATCCAAAGCTGGAGGAGAACCGGATAGCATCTTCTGTTTTCCTGAGTTTTTGCCCTTCCTGTACATTGACTCCGTATCTCAACACTAGGTCATTGTTCCATTGAACATATCTGAACTTGTAATTGCGGACAAATTTGGCATTGGCCAGGGCGGAGAATGCGTTATCACCCCCGGCATTCCAGTTCACAAAGGCCACTTCACTCAGGTTGAGCCCCAGGTTGTTCTCCACATCCCAGAATGAGGGTATTTTAAAGCGATTGAACCTTCGGGTCCTGGGCCTTGTCTTGAAGGAAATGACCGGATTGGTGAGGTTTACCCCCCTGGGGATATATTTTATCTTTTCCTGGAAGGCACGGATCACGATGGTGTCAACCACTGTGGTATCGGGCTCTTCCGTGGGAGGGATGGTATCCTGCGCTATTCCCCAAAACGGCAGGCAGAGAAGGAATAAGCATGTTAATAACCTATCGAACCTCATGTAACAACTGGATTAAACAACGGGTGATCGCCTCTTCGCTGATGCCAGCGTCATCCTGCAATTCTTCAATGGTGCCCTGCTCGATAAACCTGTCGGGGATCCCGAGGCATGTAACCTTTTGCCGATATCCGTTCGAATTGGCGAATTCGAGCACCGCACTCCCAAAACCTCCAGAAATAGAACCATCCTCCAGGGTTACGATCAGGTCGTATCGGGAAAAGACCTCGTGAAGTCGGATCTCATCCAGGGGTTTGGCAAACCGCATATCGTAATGCCCGATCTCTTTGGGATTCCCTAATGCTCTTATTGCTTTTGTCGCCTGGTTCCCAATGTGTCCCAGGGATAGTAAGGCAATAGAGGTTCCTTTTACCAGTTCCCGGGAACTGGCCACCGGGATGGTCTCAAAAGGGGTGCGCCACCCGGAGATCACTCCTCTTCCCCTGGGATATCGGATAGCTACAGGGTGATCGACTCCTTGTTGCACGGTAAAGAGCATATTGCGCAACTCTGTTTCATTCATGGGCGTAAAAATGATCATATTCGGGATGCAACGCAAATAGGCAAGATCATAAGCCCCGTGATGTGTAGCCCCATCCTGCCCGACAAGTCCGGCCCGGTCTATGCAAAAGATCACGGGGAGATCCTGAAGTGCCACGTCGTGGATGACCTGGTCATAGGCCCTTTGCAGGAAGGTGGAATAGATTGCACAAAAAGGGATCAGGCCTTCGGCCGCCATGCCTGCAGACATGGTTACCGCATGCTGCTCTGCGATCCCCACATCGAATGCCCGGTTTGGGAATGCTTCCATCATGTATTTCAGGGAGCTGCCTGTGGGCATGGCAGGGGTGATGCCCACGATGCGGTCATTTATTTCTGCCAGTTCCACCAGGGTGAGTCCAAAAACGTCCTGGTACTTGGGGGGCTGGTCGGAAGAAGGGGAGGGAGTGAGTTCCCCCGTCTTTCTGTCGAATCTTCCCGGAGCGTGATAGACAATCTGGTTCTCCTCGGCCTGTTTGAGTCCTTTTCCTTTAGTAGTGATCAGGTGCAGTAACCGGGGGCCTTTTATCTGTTTCATCCTGCGCAAGGCTTCCATTACGGCCGGGAGGTCATGCCCGTCAACAGGCCCTGAATAGTTGAAATTCAGACATTCGAAGATATTTTCTTCCTTGGCGGTCCCTTTTTTAACATTGGTCAGGTATCGCTTAAGGGCTCCCACGCTAGGGTCTATCCCAATGGCATTATCATTCAGAATGATGAGGAGGTTGGCATCGAGGACGCCCCCGTGGTTCAGCCCTTCGAAAGCCATGCCACTGGCAATGGAGGCATCACCGATCACGGCAATGTGCTCCCTTTCGTTATCCCCTTTCAGCCTGGCTGCCAGGGCCATCCCAATCATAGCCGAGATGGAGGTGGAACTGTGGCCGGTACCGAAGGCATCGTACTCACTTTCCTCCCGCTTAGGGAAACCACTGATCCCGCCGAACTGCCGGTTCGTGTTAAAACGCGTCCGCCTGCCGGTCAGTATTTTATGGCCGTAGGCTTGGTGACCCACATCCCAGATGAGTCGGTCATGGGGGGTATTGAAGATGTAATGGAGGGCAATGGTGAGCTCTACCACTCCCAGGCTAGCACCGAGGTGCCCCTCTTTAGCCGAAACGATGTCGATGATGAATTCCCTGAGTTCCCCGGAAAGGGCGATCAGCTTCTCCTCTGGCAGTTTGCGGAGATCCTCGGGACTGTGTATGGAATCCAGGAGTTTCATACAGGGGACAAAGGTACATTAATTCGGATTTGAAGGAGGTTGCACCATCGATGAAAATTGTATTTTTGACCCCATGGATCTCATACTGGACGATGCGTATTTCATGAGGAAGGCCCTGCAGGAAGCAGAAATAGCCTTTCAGGAGGGGGAAGTGCCTATTGGGGCTGTCATTTCCGTGCAAGGCAGGATCATCGCCAGGGCCCACAACCAGACCGAAAGGCTTAATGACGTCACGGCCCATGCGGAGATGCTCGCTATCACGGCCGCTTCCAATTTTCTCGGGGGGAAATACCTGTACGATTGTACCCTTTACGTAACGCTAGAGCCCTGCCTGATGTGTGCCGGAGCCCTGTACTGGAGCCAGATCCCCAGGATCGTCTATGCCGCCCCTGATCCTCAGCGTGGCTTTTCTGCATCGGGGGGCAAGTTGCATCCCAAGACCCATATCACTGCCGGGGTGATGGAAAAGGAAGCAAGTGAATTGCTGAAACGGTTCTTTATCCAGAGGCGAAACCTGAACTAAGGACAAAAAAAAAGCACCCGTATAGAACGGGTGCTTAGCCTTCAATCAAAATAAAATATATCAGCTTACCACCTGTACTTTGGCGGCAACCATTCCTTTTCTCCCCTCTGCTTCTTCGTATTCTACTTTGTCTCCCTCGTTCAACTCTATCCCATTCAGGGCAGTGGCGTGAACAAAGATGTCTTTTCCGGTCTCGTCGTTGGTAATGAATCCGTAACCTTTGGATTCATTAAAGAATTTTACTGTTCCAGTCATCCAATAAAAGATTAATAAATAATATGTGTACTACTAAAATATGGAATTTTAGGCAGATGAAGCAGAGGAATTATCATTATTTGTCTGAGGTTGAGTCTTTTCGGGACTTTTTATCCTCGACCTCCCGCATTTTTCGGATGTTGTCTTCTGTCAGCATATAGTCCTTCACCTTCTTTCCTTTGCTCTCCTTTAGCAGGAATAGCGGCATGGCCAGAAGGAACAGGCCTACGGTCCCGAAACCGATGCATTTGTTGCCCAAGGCAGGATCTTCACCAATGACGATAAAGCCATATACGATGGCTCCAAGGGAAAGTAAAACAATGGCCGTGATGAGATATTTGCTTTTAAACATGTTCTTACTTTGTAAAATTGATCAGCTTACGCCTGTAGGCAGTGAGCAATTTAGATTTGGAGACAAAGCCGTAGTATTTCCCCTCCCGGATCACAGGGAGATTCCAGGCGCTGCTGTCCTGAAATTTTTGCATGACGGCCTGCATGGAATCCGATTCGTAAAATATGTGTTCCGGGGCATTGTGCATCAGTGTTTCCACCAGGATCTTGTCGTACAAAGTCGTATCGAACATAAAATCCCTGACATCATCCAACAGGACAATTCCCATAAGAACCCCTTCTTTGTTGACCACCGGGAAAATGTTCCGGGTCGATTTTGCCACCGACTGATGTAACATCTCCCCCAGGGTCATCTCCAGGTTCACGGTCTTAAAATCCTTTTCAATGACGTCGTCCAGTTGCATAAGGGTCAGGACCGTCTGATCCTTGTCGTGGGTGATCAGGGCGCCCGCCTTGGCTAGTTCCCGGGTATAAATGGTGTGATCCATGGCATTCTTGGTGATCAGAAAGGAGATGGCCGAGGTGATCATCAGCGGGACGAAAAGTTCATAGCCCCCTGTGATCTCGGCGATCAGGAATATTGCTGTCAAAGGCGCGTGTAATACCCCCGCTATAAGCCCGGCCATCCCGATCAGGGTAAAATTGCTCTCATTGACCTCAAAGCCCATTCCGAGGTTGTTGATCACCTTGGCG
This sequence comes from Muriicola marianensis, assembly GCF_014638095.1. Taxonomy (GTDB): domain Bacteria; phylum Bacteroidota; class Bacteroidia; order Flavobacteriales; family Flavobacteriaceae; genus Muriicola; species Muriicola marianensis. The sequence continues at coordinate 1,581,066 of NZ_BMFH01000001.1, read as the reverse complement.
ACCACATTCCCCAGGGTGCTGCCCATGACCATGGTAGGGATAAAGATCCCACCGGCACCCCCTGCGGCAAAGGTGGTTGTCATGGCTACTGCCTTAAAGATGGTAATCCCGAAAAGGAGGGCGATGACCACCCAGATATTGGACGTATAATCGTCAAAAGGGGTTTTTCCCAGGGCCTCCAGGGAATTTCCCTCTAAGAGGTGATTGATAAAACCAAATCCCTCCCCATAGAGAGGCGGGATAAAGTACAGCATGACCCCGATGGCGATCCCGCCAACCAGGAGCTTGTATTTGGGGCTCCTGAACCTTTTGAAGAACTGCAGGATACCGAAATACATCTTGGTAAAATAGATGGAAGCAAAGGCGGTTCCCACCCCCAGCAGGATATAAAAAGCCGTATCCCTTATCTGGAACTTTTCAGTGATGCTAAAAAAGAACAGGGTCTCATCGCCCAGGAAAAAATATGAGGTAAGTACCCCGGAGATAGAAGCAAAGAGCAGGGGGAGCAAGGAGATCATGGTCAGGTCCAGGCTGAACACCTCCACGGCAAAGATGATGGCGGCAATGGGCGATTGAAAGACGGATGCGATGGCTCCCGCAGATGCACAGGCGATCAGCAGGGAACGGGTCTTGGCATTTATGTGCAGAAAGCGAGACAAATTAGAACTAATTGCGGCCCCTGATGCCACGGCGGGCCCCAAAAGTCCCACGGAACCCCCGAATCCAACAGTAAGCGGGGCTGTGATCAGAGGGGTGTAGATCTTCTTTACACTGATGATCCCCTTCTTCTTGGACATGGCAAGGAGAATGGAAGAGATGGCGTGTTCCAGCTTTTCCCTGTGGACGTATTTAACATAGAGATACACCAGGGTGAGGCCTACGATCGGAGTTATAAAATAGAGCTGGGTACTGAAAAAATGGATCCCCCGGTCGACCAGGGCCTCGATAAAATAAGTGGTATTCTTCAGGGTAACCGCGGCGAGACCGGCGAGAAACCCCACTGCCACACTCATGATATGGATAAAGGTCTTGTTGGAGATATGTTTATACCGCCATTTGAAAAATCGGGAAAACAGAATTTTGATCTGTCTCTGCATGTCGATTTTACATAAATTACAGGCAGACCACCCTTAAGCCTGCCCTACGGATTTGAAAAGATTACTCCTGTCTGAGCCTCAAGTTCAATTCCTCGAGCTGGTCCTCATCAATAGGTGAAGGAGCATCGATCATCACGTCACGCCCACTGTTGTTTTTTGGGAAGGCGATAAAATCCCGGATGGTCTCCTGCCCTCCGAGGATGGCTACCAGCCGGTCCAGGCCAAAGGCGATTCCGCCGTGGGGAGGAGCGCCGTATTGAAAGGCATCCATGAGAAATCCAAACTGGGCTTTGGCCTCTTCTTCTGAAAATCCGAGGTGCCTGAACATGATGCTCTGCACTTTTTTATCGTGAATCCTGATAGACCCGCCCCCGATTTCATTTCCGTTCAGCACCAGGTCATAAGCGTTAGCCCTCACGGCGTCCGGATCGGTATCGAGCAATTCGAGCTGACCCGGCTTTGGAGAAGTAAAGGGGTGGTGCATAGCGTGGTAATCCCCTGTTTCCTCGTCTTTTTCGAGAAGAGGGAAATCGACAACCCACAGGGGGGCAAATACATTGGGATTACGCAGTCCCAGACGTTCTGCCATTTCCATGCGCAGTGCACTCAGCTGTGTCCTGGTCACATCGGCCTCTCCGGAAAGTACACAGACCAGATCGCCCGCCTTGGCGCCGGCTGCTTCTGCCCATTGCTTCAGGTCTTCCTGTTCGTAGAATTTATCTACAGACGATTTAAAACTTCCGTCTTCCTGGCAGCGTACGTACACCATACCCTTGGCACCGATCTGTGGCCTTTTCAGCCAGTCGATGATTCCATCGATCTCCTTCCGGGTAAAGGCAGCTCCACCGGGAACGGCGATCCCGACCACCAATTCGGCTGAGTTGAAGACCTGGAAATCCCTGTGCTGAGCTATTTTATTGAGTTCGGCGAACTTCATATCGAAACGGATATCCGGCTTGTCATTGCCGTAGGTACGCATTGCCTCGTCATAGGTCATTCTTGGGAAGGTGTCGACCTCCACGTTGCGGATCGCCTTGAGCAAATGACGGGTCAGACCTTCAAAGGCGTTCAGTACATCTTCCTGTTCCACAAAGGCCATTTCACAGTCGATCTGAGTAAATTCCGGCTGCCTGTCGGCCCTGAGGTCCTCATCCCGGAAACACTTCACGATCTGAAAGTATTTGTCCAGCCCTCCTACCATCAGGAGTTGTTTAAAGGTTTGTGGTGACTGGGGCAGGGCGTAAAACTGACCCGGATTCATCCGGCTTGGTACCACGAAATCCCGTGCACCCTCCGGGGTGGATTTTATGAGATAAGGGGTTTCCACTTCAATAAAACCCTGGGAAGAGAGGTAATTCCTCACTTCCATGGCCACCTTGCTCCTGAAGATAAGATTCTCCTTTACGGGATTCCTTCGAATATCCAGGTAGCGGTATTTCATTCTCAGGTCCGCACCACCGTCTGTCTCATCCTCAATGGTAAACGGGGGTAGGAGCGCGGGATTAAGCACTTTCATTTCTGCCACCAAAATCTCGATCTCACCCGTTGGCAGTTGAGGGTTTTTGGAAGCCCGCTCGATCACAGACCCATGGACCTGAATGACGAATTCCCGTCCCAGTTTTCTGGCTTCGGTCAGCAGAACGGCTGATGTGCGTTCTTCGTCAAACACCAGCTGGGTGATCCCGTAACGGTCCCTGAGGTCCACCCACACCACAAATCCTTTATCCCGTACTTTCTGTACCCATCCGCTCAGCACTACATCGGTGCAAATATGCGTTTTTCTCAACTCACCACAGGTGTGACTTCTATACATTGATAATCCGAATTTTAGATGCGGCAAATGTAAGAAGTAATGCGATCAACCCCCAATTTACAAGTGATTTTTGGGGATTTATTCCTTTGGTGGAAAGCAAAGAAATCGGCAAATAGATTTTGAGGTTAAAAAATCTTCACTACCTTGGAAAGTCAAGAATCTAACTCAAAACTAATCAACATGAAACAAAAACTACTTGGAAAGACGTTCCTGTGGTTGTTTCTGGCGTTACCCATTCTGGGTTTTTCGCAGGGAACAGTGAGCGGGAACATAACGGATTCCAGTTACGGAGGCCCCCTGGCGGGGGTGAACGTCGTGGTTAAAGGCACCTCCAGAGGGGCTGTATCCGACTTCGACGGAAATTATTCTATCAATGTGGACAGTTTTCCAGCCACTCTGGTCTTCTCATCCCTTGGGTATGAGACCAGGGAGTTGACTGTGGAGGGACCTACAACCCTGAACGTGGCCATGGCTGAATCTGCCACAGGTCTGGACGAGGTTATCGTTACCGGGCTGGGTACATCGATCAAGCGAAGTAACCTCGCCAATGCGGTGGCGACCGTCTCAAATGATGAACTGGTAGGGACCACTGCACAGTCGACTTTAGACGGAGCACTCTACGGTAAACTGACCGGGGTTAATATCACTTCGTCCTCAGGGGCACCCGGTGGTGGATTTGCCTTGCGCTTGCGGGGTATTTCCTCCATCAATGGTAACAACCAACCCCTGTACATTGTCGACGGGGTTTATGTGAACAACTCAGAGATCCCATCCGGGCTTCGTTTTGCCTCAGGAGCCAACAGAGGGAATGAGGAGAACTCGGCCAACAGGATTGCCGACCTCGATCCCAACGATATCCAGAATATTGAGGTACTCAAAGGAGCTTCTGCAGCGGCCATTTACGGTACGCGTGCAAATGCCGGGGTTGTGATCATCACCACCAAGCGCGGTAGCCAGGGAAAGACGGAAGTAAAGTTCAGCCAGGATACCGGGTTTAACACCATCATCAAGAAATTGGGGCTGAGACCCTGGACAGCCCAGAGTGTGGAAGACACTTTTGGTGCTGCAGAGGTTACCCTCTACAACCAGGCCATCGCTGCCGGCGGTCTTTTTGATTACGAAGACATCATCTATGGTGAAACCGGATTGATCACAGATACCCGCATCAGTGCCAGCGGGGGAGATGAAAAGACCAAATTCTATGTAGGGGCTTCCTACAGGGATGAGGAAGGTATTATCAAGAATACCGGTTTCGATCGATTCTCATTAAGAGCCAATATCGATCACAAGATTTCCAACACCTTCAATTTCTCGGCTTCCTCCAACTACGTGAGGAGCAGCTCCAGCAGGAGTTTTACAGGTAATGAGAACGAAGGTGGATTGAGTTACGGGTACACCCTGGCCTTTACCAGGCCGTGGATCAACCTCTTCCCCGATGAGACCGGGGCCTATCCGGATAACCCGAACTACTCAGGGAACCCGATTTTTGTAAGGGACCTCGCGAGGAATGAGGATAAGAACAATCGATTTATCCAGGGGATCAAACTGGAGGCCAACGTACTGAATACAGGAGACGACGCAGTGAAGCTTATCTTTAACGGAGGAGCTGATTTCCTTGCTAACGAAACCTTTGTCTATGTTCCTGAGACCCATCAGGCACAGCGAGGTAACCAGAACGGATTCATTGGTGTTGGTAAGAACAACTTTACCAACTTCAACTACCAGGGTATTGCGGTTTGGAACCACAATGCCATGGGAGGAGATCTGGGTCTTACGTCCCAGGCCGGTATTTCCTATCTGGAACAGCAGGCAGACCTGATCTTTAACCAATCGACCCAGCTGATCCCAAATCAGACCAATCTGAGTCAGGGTTCAGCCCAGGCCATCACCCAGAATACTTCCGTGGTGAAGGAATTCGGTTATTTTGCCCAGGTTGAAGGTAACTACATGGATCAGTTGATCGGTACCGTTGGATATCGTTTAGACAAATCGACCCTCAACGGAGACCCCAACAAATACTACGGTTTTCCCAAGGCATCCCTGGCGGTCAACCTTCACAATTTCGACTTCTGGAGCGAAGGAGCCCTGCAGCGACTCAAGTTGAGGGCAGCCTACGGTGAAACCGGTTCTTCCGCAGCCTTTGGTTCTGCCTTTACAGGACTTAATCAGGTGTCGATAGGAGGGGTCGGAGGATCATCGATTTCGGCCCTTAAAGGGGACCCGAATGTAGAGCCTGAGACCTCTTCAGAATTTGAGGTCGGGTTTGATGCCGGACTCTTCAACAAAGTAAATCTGGAGGTAACCTACTATAACAGAAATGTGAGCGATCTGCTGCTGAGCAGGGTGCTGCCGACCTCTTCTGGATTCGGGTCTGAAACCACCAACCTGGCCGACCTCAAGAACTACGGGGTTGAAGTAGGGATCACAGTGAACCCGGTGCAGGAGGACAATTTCTTCTGGAGTTCCAATATCAACTGGTGGTTCAACCGATCTGAGATCACAAGGCTCGATGTACCACCATTCCCTCAACCCGGAGCCGGATTCGGTCTCGGACTGGGAACTTTCTATATAGAAGAGGGCAAGCCGGTGACCCAATTGGCCGGTAACGTCAATGGGGTACCTACCCAGATAGGAAATGTAGAACCTGATTTCCAGATGGGTTTCTTCAACAATTTCACCATCATGAAGCAGTTTGATGTTTCCTTCCTTCTTCAATGGAAGAAAGGTGGAAATAACATCAACCTCTCGAAGTTGTTGACGGATTTAGGTGGAACTACCCCGGATCTCGATACCCCTGAAGCCCAGGAGCGGACAAGTCTTGGGTTTGTCGCTGAGCGATTTGTGGAACCTGCGGGATATCTCAGGCTGAGGGAAGCTGCGATCTATTACAGATTGCCTTCAAGTGCTCTGGAATTTTTCGGAGATACGGTGACCGGGATCAAACTCGGGGTGTCCGGAAGGAATATATTCACCATCACCGATTACACCAGCTACGATCCGGAAACGTCCACGAATGGTGGAGCCGGTCTGTCTTCAGGGATAGAGGTAACTCCTTTCCCAAGTACCAAGCAGTTCTATTTTCACTTAAATGTTAATTTCTAAAAAAATAGCGATGAAAATCATTCAGAAATATAAATCAATAGGAGGTTTGGCGCTCTTGGTATTCTTTGGTGCTTTTATCTCCGCCTGTTCCTTCGATGAACAGGTAGACCCTAACAGGCCCAGTCTGGCCGGGGTTCTGACCGATGCCTCTGAGAATCAGCTCAACAACCTGGTTGTAGGGGTAGAAGCGGCCATGAGAAATTCACTTCCGATCCAGACCACAGCCTCCGGAACCATGGCGAGGGAGCTATACCTCTTTGATGCGGATCCCCGAAATACGGGAGACCTGCTGGGGGCAAACGGCAGTAACCTCGACAACAACTCCTTTTATTCCACTGCTCCCTGGGGAGGAAGATATGTTGCGATCAAGAATGCGAATATCCTTTTGCAATCCCTGGACAACACCACTTCTGTAACCGATACACAGAAGGCCGGATATCGGGGATTTGCCAAAACGATCATCGCTTTTGAGCTGATCGAGGTTTTGAAGATGTATAACCGGGCCCGGATAGATGTGGCCGACCCTGACAACCTGGGTCCCATCCTGGAGTTTGATGCTGCCCTCACAGCTGTAAGGGCTTTGCTCGATGAGGCTCTGTCCGACCTGAATAGTGCCGGATCCGAGTTCTCGTTTCCACTGGCAGGCTTTGACGGCTTTAATACTCCCAGCACCTTTGCCCAGTTTAACAGGGCTACGGCTGCGGTTGCGGCCATATATGCCGGTGACGGGGGTGCCGCTCTGACGGCGCTTAATGCATCTTATTTTGACCTGGCAGGAGACCTTACCATCGGGCCCAAGCACGTGTTTAGCCTTGACAGTGGGGATCAGACCAACGGACTCTTTAAGATCCCTGACAATAACGGGGATCAGATCATCGTCCATGATTCCTTTATTGCCGATGCAGAAGCGGGAGATACCCGGGTAGACACCAAGACCCTGATCAGGGCCAATCCCACCACTCAGGACGATCTCTCAGGGGCATACCAAACCGCCCTCTACGCTTCTAATATATCGCCTATCGACATGTGTCGTAACGAGGAACTTATCCTGGTGTATGCGGAAGCCAATATCCTGACGAATGACCTCGATGAAGCAGAGAATGCGCTCAACGTAATCAGGAATTCAGCAAACCTTCCGGATATGCCAACGACTATTGTGCCATATACGGCGGAGGAATTGACTACTGAATTGTTGAGGCAGAGGAGATATTCACTCTGGTGTGAGAACCATCGGATGTTCGATCTCAGGAGGTACAACCTGTCTAACACCCTGCCAATCGACAGGGCCGGAGACCAGATCTTTAACGTGATGCCGATCCCGTTATCGGAAAACGAATAGAATGAAATGTAAAGGCCGCCTTTTTGGGCGGCCTTTTTTTATGCTGCGAGCTCGATCTCTTTTTCTTTTGTGGTTTCCAGTCTGCTCGGCCGGAAATACAGTTTGATCCGGTACGTGATATTGAATAATACGGGTACGATGATCAGGGTAAGAAAGGTGGCGATGATCAGACCAAAGATCACTGTCCAGGCCAGAGGCCCCCAGAAGATCACATTATCCCCTCCCACATAGACTTTTGGATCCCCTGTTGAGAAGAGGGAGAAGAAGTCGATATTCAGTCCTACGGCAAGGGGGATGAGTCCCAGGACAGTAGTTATTGCTGTCAGGATCACAGGACGCAGCCTCGCCTTTCCACCTTTAACAATAGCCTCGGTCACATATTTCATGGGTAGGAGGTCATAATCATCCAGTCCGAGTGCTACCTTTTTCCGATCGATCAGGATTTGGGTATAATCGAGGAGAACCACCCCGTTGTTCACCACGATACCTGCCAGAGCAATGATCCCCATCATGGTCATCATGATCACAAAAGGCCATCCGGTGAGCATCAGGCCCCCGAAGACCCCGATAAAACTCAGGAAAATCGCTGTCATGATGATGGCAGGTTTGGAGATCCCCCCAAACTGGAAGATCAGGATGAGCATAATGAGTCCGAGTCCTGAAAAGAATGCGCCGACCAGGAATTGCATTTGCTTGTTTTGCTCTTCTATCTGCCCCGTAAAGTCGAGATTAACGTCCTCCGGCAGGTCCTGGAAGTTCTCCATCTCCTTCTGGATCTCGGCGACCACAGCTCCTGCATCCGAAAACCCGGGTTTAAGTCCGGAATAGACCGTGACGACTCTTTTGCTGTCCCGGTGTTTGATCGCGCTGAAGGAGGAGGTGTTTTTCTGACTGGCAACAGCTGATACCGGTATCTCCTTGATCTGTCCTGTGGCCTGGTCCCTGAAAATAATATTCTGGTTGAACAGGGCACTTTTGTCATATCTGAGATCCTCCTTAAAACGAACGTTGATGTCGTAGTCCTCTCCATCGACCTTGTAAACCCCTGCCTTCTCTCCGAAGAGGGATCTTCTTAACTGCTGGCCTACCTGCCCTACGCTCACGCCCAATTCTCCGGCTTTCTCCCGGTCTACTTGCACGTTCATAGAAGGTTTGCCCTTATTGACATCGATTTTCAGCTCTTCGATCCCCGCGATGTTCTTCCGGTTGATAAAGTTTCGGATATTCTCCGCTGTATTGATCAATACGTCGTAGTCCTTGCCTTCCAGTTCTATATTGATAGGATATCCTGATGGTGGCCCGACGGCATCCTTTTCCACGGAAATGGATACGCCGGGATAAATACCAATAAGATCGTCCTGTATCTCTTTTCTCAACTGCTCGGTATCCAACCCATTGCGGTATTTGAATTCCCGCATGGAAAGCGCGATCCTTCCTTTGTGCGGCATTTCAGCAGAAGAGCCCCCATCGGTATAGGGATTACCTGCACCTTCTCCCACCTGGGACACCCCTGAGGAAAGCAGGAAGTTGTAGTTGCCCTGTTTGTATTTGGGCTGATTCGCCACGGCATAGACCCGATCCTCTATCGCCTTGGTGAGTTCGTTGGTCTTCTCAATGGCAGTACCCTGCGGGTATTCGATATAGACATTGATCTCGTTGGGGGTGTTGTCCGGGAAGAATTCGACCTTTGTCCTGCCGCTTCCCAGTGAAATACCAAAGAGCATGATGGTAGTTACCAGCAGCAATCCGGTGATCCCTGCAAACCAGTACACGTTTTTCCCTCTGAGTGAATATTTGATCTGTCGCTCATAAAAATTCTCAAAACGGACCAAAGCTGTATTCTGAAACCGTTTTGCCCATTTCTTGATACCGTATTTGTAAGCCCAGAAAAGAATGGCATTGAGGATCATCAGACTGCCCAGCCCGCGCAAACTTCCTCCGAAGATCAGGATGAGAAGCCCAAGCCCACCCAGGATGATACTCACCCGGATCAGCTGTCTGCGGGTGAGTTCCTTGTCTCCCACTTCCATAAACCTCGAAACGAGCATAGAGTTCATAAAAATGGCCACAAAAAGGGAAGAACCCAGTACAACGGAAAGTGTTATCGGGAAGTAGATCATGAACTGCCCGAATATTCCCGGCCAAAGTCCCAGGGGCACAAAAGCAGCCACGGTGGTCAGGGTAGAGACGATGATCGGAAATGCGATCTCACCTATCCCTTTTTTAGCTGCAGCGATTCGAGACATCCCTTCCTGTTCCATAAGGCGGTATACGTTCTCGACCACCACAACCCCGTTGTCGACCAACATCCCGAGCCCCATGATCAGTCCGAAGAGGATCATGGTATTCAGGGTATACCCCAGCCATGACAAAATCACAAAAGAAAGGAACATAGACATGGGGATGGCGAACCCCACAAAAAGGGCATTCCTGAATCCCAAAAAGAACATGAGGACAGTCACCACCAGGATGATCCCGAAGATGATGTTATTCACCAGGTCGTCTACCTGCCCTAAAGTCCTGCTCGATGAATCGTTGGCGATGGTCAGGGTAAGGTCTTTGGGATAATAATTATCCTCTGCATCCTTCACGATCGCCTTGATCTCGTTGATGGCTTCTATAGTATTTCTTCCTGAACGCTTCTTTACATCGAGCATCACTACGTTGTCGCCAAATTCACGAGCAAAGGTGGTTTTGTCCTTTTCATCAAAGGTCACCTTGGCTATGTCCTTGAGGTAAATAGCCCCGTTCTCAGATTTGACCACGAAATCATTGAGTTCCTGTGGATCCTGAATCTCGCCCAAGATCCTGATGGTTCGTCTCTGATTGATGGTCTTGAGATTTCCGGCAGACATGGTCATGTTGCCGTTGGAAATGGCCTGGAGCACGTCCTGAAAACTCACCTTGGCTGCCATCATCTTGTAGACGTCAACGGCTACTTCCACCTCTTTCTCCTGGGCACCTCGTATATCCACTTCTTTAACCTGGGGCAGGTCCTCGATCCGATCTTCCAGATACTCGGCGTATTCCTTCAGTTTTTCTACGGGATAGTCGCCCGTAAAATTGATGTTGATGATGGGGATCTGTTCGGCCAGGTTAAGGTCGAATACGTTGGGCTCTACCTTTGCTCCGTTAAAAAGCGGCCAGTCCTCCCCGGCTTTCTCGGCATCTACCTCGTCCTTCACCTTTTGCTTGGCCTCTTCAACTGTGATATCCTCGTCGAATTCAGCTGTGATGATGCTGTAATCCTCCTGAGAAGTGGAGGTGAGTTCTACCAGGTTGCTCACATTCTTGATACGGTCCTCCAGGGGGTCCGTGATCAGTCTCTCCACATCCTCGGCCGTATTCCCCGGATAAGGGGTACTGATATAGACCTTGGTCTCCACTACTTCCGGAAAGTCTTCCCTGGGCAGGGCCATGTAGGCTCCGTATCCCATGAAGAGAAAGATGGCGATCATCACATAGACCACCGAAGGGTTGTCAATTGCCCAGGAAGAAGGTCTGAACTCCTTATCGACGTTTTTTTTCTGTCTGCTCATACCTGAATTACTTTAAGATTTGAACGTCCTGGTTGTCTTTGACGCTTCTGGCCCCTTCCTGTATGATGAGCTCTCCTGCCTTCAGGCCTCCGAGGATCTCAACAAACCTGCCCTGGGTCTTACCGGTGGTCACAACGCGTTTTCGCGCGGTCCCTTTCATATCTTCGGTGGGATCTTCGGCAATAAAAACATATTGTTCTCCTTCAGCATTTTCAGAGATCACACTTTGTGGAACCAAAAGAGCTTCGGGATTGGTGTAATCGTTGATCATCACCCTGGCGGTCAGGTTGGGTTTTACCCGTCCCTCCTTATTGGGTACCGGAATCTCTACGCTGAAGGAACGGTTATTGGGGTTGATGTAATTTCCTGCTTGCCTTACCTGGGTTTGGATAGAATCCCCCAAAACCGGGAAGTACACCCTGGCTTTGGTGCCGTTGTCTATACTTCCGACATAGGTTTCGGGAACATCTACGGTGATGTACATATTGCTCAGGTTGACGATCCTGAAGATCTCTGACCCGGGCCCGGGAGAAACCACGGTCCCCTGATCCTTGATCACATCATCGATGATGCCACTGAACGGGGCTCTGAGAGCAGATTTGCTCAATTGCCGTTCTACCTGTTCAACACTGTTCTTGGTTGCTTCATAGGAGGTCTTTGCCTGCAAGTACTGGATCTCTGACCCTATATTTTGTTCCCAAAGTCTCTTCTGACGCTCATAGGTGGTTTCTGCCAATGCTGCCTGGGCCCTGAGTTGTTCCAGCTGACTGGCCATTCCGCCGTCATCTATCCTGCCGAGCAATTGTCCTTTGACCACCCTGTCTCCTTCCGTGACATAGACGGATTCCAGAGTTCCTGCCATTTCGGGATAGATCAATACATTTTGGCGGGTTGCAACATCCCCCTGCAATTCAAGGAAATGCTCGAATTGCTGAGGTCTTACCTCGAAGGTATTGACAAGAGGCAGTTTCGTGTCTGCATCGAGGATGGAGATAACAGAATCCAGGGCCTGAACCTGATCATTGATCGCTTTCATCTCTTCAGTGAGAGTGGCCTTTTTACTCCTGATGGCTTCGAGATCCCCACCGGCAATGAGGCTGTCAATGGATTCATTCTGGTTCCCTCCGCAGGACATCAATACGGTCAAAAGGGCCAGGATTGGAATATTCGTTTTCATTTTGGTCTGTGGATTTGTATTGTTCTTATTTGTTGTTGGCGATTACTTCCAGTTCAGTTTTAGCATTGATCACGTCTACCATGGACTGGAGGTACTCCTGCTGGGCGCTGTACAATTGTGTCTGTGCTTGCCTGAGTTCAAAACTTGAGGCGATTCCTTCCTTGTATTTGATCTGATTTTTTCTTTCGATCCGTTCAGCGAGGTCGAGGTTCTCCTGAGTGGTCTCGTATTGTTCTATTGCGAGCTGATAATCGCTTTTGGCTTTTTCCAGTTGCAACCTGATCTTCTCCTGGGTCTCATTTAACTGAGTCCGGGCTTTTTCCAGGGCTATCTTTGCCCTTTGCGTACTTGCGCTCCGCCTTAAAGAGCTGAAGATGGGAATGCTGAGATCGAATCCCAGGATGGAGGAATCAAACCACTGCTGATCGCTGTCAAAAAAGGTAAAGGAATCGCTGAAGGCTGTCGACCCGTAGTTTAGGAAAGCATTCAGGGTAGGCAGGGCTCTGCTCTTGGCCAATTTCAGTTCAAAATACCGCTGTTCGTTCAGGTTGTTGACGAGTTTGTAATCGACATTATTTTCCATGACGAATGGAGAGTCAATCAGGGTTGGGTCTACGTAGGACTGTGCCAGATCATCCAGGTTTTCCTTCAGCTGGGTTGCAGTATCTAGGGGAAGGCCCAGGACGAGGTTCAGCATTTGCAGGGTTATACCCTCCAGCCGTCGCGCATTGCTCAACTGGCTCTCAACAGTCGAAAAGGTGATCTGAAGTTGTTCTACGCTTTCTTCTTCAGCCAGGCCATTTTCGTATAGCTTGCGGGTTTCATAAAGGTTATCTCTAAGGGCTTCCAGATTGTTGTTGAGGATATTCACAGACTCCCTTGCCAGCAATACATTTCCGTAGGCTTCAACCACAGCCTTTCGCACTTCCTGCTGGGTTTTCTCCTTGTTGTTCTGGCTGTAGCTCAGAAAGGCCCTGGTAGCCTGAACACCCACAATATAGGACCCGTCAAAGATCTGCTGCCGGACAGTAGCCGTTGCGGTGGCCTGTTGGGGTTGGCCAAAGACGATAGGCTGAAACTCACCGGGTTCACCTCCAAAAAACTCTGCAGGGATCAGTGATACGGGTTGTTTCAGGAAGTTCTGGTAGCTTACGTCTCCTGTGATCTGTGGTAGTCCGGAGGCTATGGTCTCCCATTTTTGCTTACGCGCATCAATGATATCCCTATCGGCGTTTACAGCGCTGTAATTATTTTCCAGGGCAAAAGCAATGGCCTCATCCAGGGTGAAAGATGCCGATTCTTCCTGGGCGTATTGCAGGGAATACATGAGAAATAAGGCGATAAATAAACAGGTCCGTTTCATTTATTCCTGATTAGATTGAATAATTTGATTTAGAATTTTACGCCCCTCAGGCGTAACGATCCCACGGAGGTGGTATTCGAGATAATCATCCATTAGCTTGGTCTTTGGAAACTCGTCCTCAGGGAATAGGGTGTGGTCCTTGATGCTGGTAACCCCGGTAAAATAGATCCTTGCAATGAAATTCACATTGAGGTTAGAGCGATAGATCTCCAGCTCGACTCCCCTTTTAATATTGTCTACTACGCAGGTCTGCATAAGGTCGAATTGCTTCATGCGCATGGCGCTGTGGATACGGGGATAGTATTTCTGCAATTGAAACTGGGGAGACGCCTTTTCGTCCTTCAGGTGCTTCATGGCAAATTTCTTGATCTCATAAAGCTCTTCGATCGGGTTCTTTTGCATGCTGCAGATCGCATCTATCCCCTGGGATATCTGGTCGAACAGGCTGTTGGCGCAGGCCTCTACTAATTTGGTCTTATTGTCGAAATGGGAGTAGATAGTCTTTTTAGACATTCCCATCTCGTGCGCCAGGTCGTCCATGGTCACGCTTTTAAAGCCCAGAGACAGGAACATATCGGTCGCTTTATCCAGAATCTTTTCTCTCATAAGGAGGCAAATATATTTCGGAAACTTTAAAAACAAAAAAAGTTTCCAAAGTTTTACGTTTAATTAACATTCCCCTGCTCCGGGAAAATTTTTCTGATTTTTTAAGGGGAAGGAAAAATCCCTTTCTTTAGTTTTCTTCTATTTTTGAAAAAAAATTGCCCATGCAATCCGTTTCATTTTACAGGGATAGATTTGAAGAACATCTCTACTCAGGGATGGGTACCCGTGAGCCCCGGTCACTGTACGACCCGATGTTTTACATACTCAAACTGGGAGGAAAACGTCTCAGGCCGGCCCTGACCCTGCTTTCATCCGAGCTTTTCGGAGGGACCTACAGCCGTGCCATGGATGCTGCCATGGCTGTAGAATACTTCCACAATTTCTCCCTGATCCACGATGATATTATGGATGAAGCGCCTTTGCGAAGAGGAAAGACCACGGTGCACAAGAAGTGGGACCTCAACACGGGGATCCTTTCCGGGGATGCCATGCTTATTGAGTCATACCGGTTCCTGGAAGTTTATCCTCCTGAAGTATTCAGAGAGCTTACTAGGGTTTTCAGTGAGACGGCTGTGCAGGTTTGTGAAGGTCAGCAATACGATATGGATTTTGAGACTAGGGATGATGTCACAGTCCCGGAATATCTCAGGATGATCGAATACAAGACGGCTGTACTGGTTGGAGCAGCCGTGAAAATGGGTGCGATCACTGCAGGAGCCTCAGAAGGGGACCAGCAAAAGATCTATGATTTTGGCCTGAACCTGGGTATCGCCTTCCAGCTACAGGACGATTACCTGGACGCCTTCGGAGACCCGAAGAAGTTCGGCAAACAGGTAGGGGGAGATATCATTGAGAATAAAAAGACCTACCTCTACCTCAAAGCTTTGGAACTCGGGGATGATTCCCAGGGGAGGGAATTAAAAGACCTGTTTTCTATCCAACCGAAGAAAGCTGATAAAAAGATCGATCGGGTGAAGGAGATTTACTCTCAGACCGGTGCTACGGCAGACACTAAAAAAGCCATTTCCGATTACACGGCCCGGGCATTCTCCTGTCTCAAAGCCCTTGACCTCCCTGAGGAAAAGAAGGAGATCCTTATGGATTTTGGAAAGGACCTGATGGGGAGGAAGGTTTAGAGGGAAAAGCTACCACTGTTTTTTCTTGCCCGAAAAGGCCCAGAGTAAATGCCGACCAAGAGATTTGATAAAGGGGATTGGGTTTGGTGCCATCATGATGTAGATATCCTCGTACCATGTGGTTTCCTCATCCAAAAACTTTAAAATGAGTTGAGGTTTTCTCTTCCGGAACAGGGACTCGAAAATAGATCGACCCAAATCGTTTCTCCTGTAAAGTATGTTGAGCAGTAACAGGTCGTAATACCAGAACCTGCTTTTTTGTTGAAAGTAAGACAGGTTTTTTCCCTCCTTCAGATGCTGTATCAAAGCCTTCGTTCTCTTGGCCGTATTCATAAAAGTATACCCTGTACTGGGTTTGCTCCATCCCCCGGCGGTCCCGATATAGAAGATATGGTCCGTATTGTGCTGTGAAAAGTCGTAGCAGGTCATGGGGATACTCCCTTTTTCCCTCTCAGTAATCTCGTACTCCGGACTGTTGAATTCTGTCATCATATAATCCCTGATCGCCTGCTCGTATTCCTCGTCCTTTAACAGGGAAGTGGAGAAAAGGGTATATTCCACCAGGGCTTCCTTTTCTGAAAAGGGCAAGACATACATAAATCGTGTATTCCCTTTCTGATCCACTGAGAAATCCATAAACGTGGCCTGTCCGGCATTGAATACTGGTTCTTTGGTCCTGACGAACCAACCGATAAAATGCTGTTGTAGGATGGGATACTTGGGATTCTCGCCCAGGCTTTTATAAGAAAACGAGCTGTTGAACACCTGTTTGGCGCGATAGCTGGCAGTGGGGGTCTCTACCGTTGCGGTTCCGTTTGATTCTTCAGTGATGGAGGTTACTGCCTCCTGACGGAAATGCACATTTTGATAGGACGAAATTCTCGGCAGGAAATGGCGATAAAAGTCCAGGCCTTTCACCATCTTGTACGAATAAGGTGCGATGGCATAGGACTTTTTGTGTTCTTTTCCTCCAAAATAAATATGATCCCATCGTTTACTGACGATCTCGTCAAAGGAGCCTTTTCCCTTTTCCCAGAAGCACCAGGTGCGGTCATTCTTGTTTTTAGAGTCCTTATCGAGAAGAAGGATCTGTTTGTCCCTAAAAGCCGGATCTTTTCCCAATCCATCGGCGAGCATGAGCCCTGCTGCCCCGGCACCAATTATGATGAAGTCGAATTCTTTCATGGACCACTTGAGAAGCGCTAAGGTACGAATTTGCCGGTACTCTACATGCGGTACCGCAGACCCACAAAAGCCCTAATGCCCTGGTTTGGACCGTAGACATAAGTGGGGTCAAAGGTGAGGGCATAGGGATTATCCTGGGTGGCGACCACTTGTCCGTCAGCGTCATAGGTCACGTTCCGGTCGAAGGGATCATTCGCCCTGGCAATGATAAAAGGGGCACTCCTGTTGGGAGTCCAGTCCAGCAGATTCTTGACACCTCCGTAGATCTCAAAATTATCCAAACCGGAATAGGTGAACTGTATATTTTGAATGCTCCAGGTGGGGGAGTATTCGCTCCGTGGATCGAGGTCACCAAGGAGGGGAAGACGCATGGGGCCATATAAATTTCCGGTGTAGTCCAGGGCAAGACGCAGGGGACGGATCTCATAGGAAACACTCCAGGTCCCGGTGAACTGCTCAGTCAGGATCTGCCGGGTCCTAACCCCATCTTCAGTGCTCGAAACGTCCATGAGGGTAGCCCCCACAAGGAATTTTAGTCCGCTTGGCAGGGCCAGGTCCACATTGGCACTGATCCCTTTCGAGATGGAGTTCCCGTCGAGGTTGTCATAGATGATCTGATCTGTATTGGTCTCGTAATCCGGAATGATACGATTGGTAAAGTAGGTATAGAATAAGGAAGTATCGAAGTTGAGATAAGTACCTCCGGAGCTGTATATTTTTTTGGAGTAATTCAGGTTGACATTATACGACTGCTCGGGATCGAGTTCTTCCCTGATCACCACTTCCCGTGCCCCGGTCAGGGCAGCGTGATCTTCGGTAAAGAGGTTTACTACCCTGAATCCGGTCCCCGCGTTCAGCCGGAAGAGATCTGATTCCGTAACCTTCCACTTGTAGGCCAGCCTGGGGGTGAAGATGGTACCGTGCCTTCGGTCCAGATCCAGCCTCGAGCCGAGTAAGAGGGAATGTTTTTCACCCAGGCTCATCTCATCCTGGACAAAAAGGCTGGGGATCCATACCTCGTCCGGATTATTTTCCTGAACCGTTGCGGTGGCCGGAGTGTTGTCATCGTAGTAGTTGTATCGCATGGCCAGACCCAGAAGCAGGTCGTGAGAATCCAGGACGGGACCCCAGGTCAGCTGCCCGAATCCGATTCGCTGGTCGGCCAGGTAGGTGGTATTACCATAGACAGAATTCTGGTTGTGGCTGGTATAGGAGAAGGAAAGCATAAGCGGGGCATCAACCGGAAGCTGATATTTCCCCAGAAACTCCCATCGACTGGTGTAAATACTCTCTCCGTAAATCTGATCTCCCCCCCTGAATTCCGGTGTCCATTGCATCTCACCTCCCCATCGGTCCTCATAGAGAAAGCGCCCTGCCAGGGAAAAGATACGTCGATTAGGCCTCAGAAAATTCCACTTTTGAAAAAGGGAGATCCTGTCCTGGAGGGTGACGTCCGTAAAATTATCCCCGTTGTTGTCTATGGGGATATCATAGTTGAAATAGTTCAATCCCAAAAGCAGGGAGGTCTTGTCTCCCAGCGCCAGTTTGGAGCCGACATCGAGGTTGTACTCCCCCCAGCCCGTAACATAGGCATCTGCCACAAGCTCCGGGGCTTCAGGGGGGTGTTTGGTAATGATGTTAATGAGGCCTCCAACGGCCTCACTCCCATAGAGGGAGGAAGCCGGCCCTTTGACGATCTCTACCTGGGATATCAGGGAATTGGGAATACCCGAAAGGCCGTAAACGGTGCCGAGTCCGCTGATGATGGGCATACCGTCGATCAGCACTAGGGTGTAAGGACCTTCCAGCCCGTTGATGTGAATGTCGCCCGTATTGCAGACGTTGCAGTTCACCTGCGGTCTGACCCCATTGACGTTTGCCAGGGCCTCAAACACGTTGGGGGTTGGGTTCTTTTGAAGGAAGGCCGGGGAATAGACTTCCACAGGGACAGGACTTTCAAGGCGCCTTACCGGTTTTAGTGTCCCGCTGACAACAATATCATCCAGGGTTTCAACAGAAGGGGAAAGAGAAATATCAAGTACCAGGTCCTTATCGGAAGTCAAGTCGATCTCCGTCGAAAAGGGTTCAAACCCTATGGCAGAGGCCAGGAGGACATAGCGTCCAATTTCTAGTTTTTCGATGCGGTACAGACCATCGGCATCACTGGATGTACCCATTCCTGTACCCCTGATCCTGATATTTACATCGGAAACGGGCTTGGATTCTGAGGTGACCCGACCGGAGATACTCGCCTTTTGGGCGTGTACCGGTAAGCCACAACACAAGAACAGCAGCATCACCCCAACCCATTTTCCCATGATGGAAGTACCCATGACTAAAAATAAATATTTAGACAAAGCTAAAAATATGTTTTTACAAATAAAAATGTATTTTTGTTCTATTGAAAAGTATATGACGCAGTCTGAAGAAAATTACCTGAAAGCCATTTACCACCTGGGCAGGAAAAATCCCGGCGTGATCTCCACCAACGCGATTGCCGAGGAGATGCAGACCAAACCTTCTTCTGTTACGGATATGGTAAAGCGCCTTTCAGAAAAAGGGTTTTTAAAGTACAAGAAGTACCAGGGAGTAAACCTCAGCGAATCCGGCGTCCGTAAAGCGTTGATGGTCATCAGGAAACACCGGTTATGGGAGACCTTCCTGGTAGAGAAAATGAATTTTTCCTGGGACGAGGTACACGAGATCGCAGAACAGCTTGAACATATCCAAAGCGAAAAACTCATCGATGAACTCGACAGGTTCCTGGCCTACCCAAAAGTAGATCCCCATGGGGACCCTATTCCTGACAAGAACGGGGAAGTGCAGTCGCGCAAATCTAAACTGCTCAGTAATCTGGAGATCAACACCTCCGGGGTTTGTATTGGCGTAAGGGATTCATCTGCCTCTTTTTTAAGATACCTGGATAAAAACCAGATCGCTCTCGGAGACCGTATCCAGGTAACGGAGAAAGAGGATTTTGACGATTCTATCCGGGTACAGATCGGCGGGAGGAAACTCCAGTTGTCCCATACCATCGCCTCAAACCTTATCGTAACTCAAGAATCGGAATGATGGAACAGGTAATTGCGTATTTCGAATCGATCAACCCGGTACTGGGGGCACTGTATGCAACCCTTTTTACATGGGGCCTGACCGCTGCCGGTGCTTCCCTGGTCTTCCTTTTTAAGACCATGAACCGGGCGGTACTCGATGGGATGCTGGGATTTACCGGAGGGGTGATGGTGGCCGCCAGCTTCTGGAGTCTGCTGGCTCCGGGGATAGAGATGAGTGAGGGTGAAGGGTTCGTAAAAGTGATACCGGCTGCGGTAGGATTTCTCCTGGGGGCTGCATTTATTTACGGGCTGGATAAGATATTGCCTCACGTACATATCAACTTCAAGGAAACCGAAGGGATCAAAACTCCCTGGCACAGGACCACCCTCCTGACCCTGGCCATCACAATGCACAACATTCCGGAGGGCCTCGCGGTAGGGGTCTTATTCGGCGGTGTTGCCGCAGGGTTCGAAGGTGCCAATATAGGGGGAGCCGTAGCCTTAGCCCTGGGAATAGGGCTGCAGAATTTCCCGGAAGGTTTTGCCGTTGCCATGCCTTTGCGCAGGCAGGGGCTCAGCAGGCTAAAGAGTTTCACTTACGGTCAGTCTTCGGCCATAGTCGAGCCTATTGCCGCCGTGTTAGGGGCCTGGGCCGTACTCACTTTTCAACCTATTTTGCCATACGCCCTGAGCTTTGCAGCAGGTGCTATGATCTTTGTGGTGGTTGAAGAGGTGATCCCGGAGACTCAGCAGGATAAGTATACAGACATCGCCACCATGGGCTTTATCGGCGGATTTATCATTATGATGGCCCTTGATGTGGGTCTGGGCTAAGTCGTTTTCACATAGCGTTTGACAAGAGTGAGAAGGCTCCCTGTACAAGGTAGGTCTCATCCTCATCTCCCGCAGCTTCAAATTCTACGCTCGTAAATCCCCCATAACTTTGCCCGGTTTCTATCCTTACTTTTTCAAACACATAGCCGTCATCCTTTTTTTCAACAAGCCTGAGTACGTAATTGGTGTCATCAATCCCGGCAATAGCGGCATCCGGTAGGGAAAGTTTTTTGTCCTGGGAAGTAATGATACCGGCCTCAACGAACATCCCGGTTAAGAATCTGTGGTGGTCCTCTTCCTTCAGATGGGCGTGTACCTTCACCGTGCGATTCGCCTCAATATGCGTACCTATCAGGTAGACTTGGGCCTCAAAGACTTCATCAGAAGCCTCGGGGATCGTAAAGTGTATAGGTTGCTCTTTGCTCAGTTTCATGATGTCTTTTTCAAACACATTCAATTCGAGGTGGATGTGGTCATTATCCGTGATCTCCATGATCTCGTCTGCCGGAGAGACGTACATCCCTTTTGAGACATTTATTTTGGTGACGCTGCCTGAAATGGGTGAAAAGATCCTCGATGTAGACCTGATGGTTCCACTTTCTATTTCGGGAAGCGAAAAATTCAGCATGAGCAGTTTCTCCTTCAGGGCACTGTAACGTGCCAAATTTCCTTTGTACTCACTTTCTGCCTTGAGAAAACTCTTTTGAGAGGAGATATTTTCTGCCAGCAGTTGTTTTTGTCTCTCATAGTCTGATTCCAGGAATTTGAGATCTTGCCCGGCCTTTAGATATTCCTGCTGCAAGCTGATGAATTCCGGATTCTCCAGGACCAGCAGCGTCTGTCCTTTTTTGACCTCATCTCCTATAAGAAGTGGAGTTTCTTTGATATATCCGCCCAGAATGGCACTTACCACAGCTTTGTTCTGGGGAGGCACATCGATCATGCCGGTAGCCTGAACAATGTTGGGAAAATCGCGCTCCTCCGGGGAGCCGAGTTGCATTTGGCCCTCATCAAATTGTACTGTTGACAGGGTGATCATTTCCTCAGATCTCCCGTTCCCGGGCTCAGTTTCCTGTACTTTGTTCTTGCATCCTAACGGGAGGATTGCCGCCAGGATAAGACAGGTAAATAGGACATTTCGACTCATAGTACTATTCATTGAAGGGTTAGGTAATTAATATCGATGACCGTTTGGTTGTATTCGTTGAGACTGTCGAGGTAGTCGAGCAGGATCCCATAACCGTTTTCCACACTCTGTATGTACTGGAAAAAATCGATCTCCCCGCTTTTAAAACTGCTGTTGGCTGTTCTGAGGATCTCATTCGCCAGGATACGGCCTTCTTCCTCGTAGTAAAGGAGTGCTTTCCGGTTCTGCGAAAGGTTCGCCTTAAGGGCTTCCAGCCTGTTGAGCAAGACGCTTTCGTATTCTGCGGTCTCGGAATCGAAGGCCTGCCTCTCCAGGGAGGTGGCTTTTATTCTAGAGGCCTGTCCGCCCAGAAAAACGGGAATTTTAAGTCCGAACGAATAACCTTTGAGGTTTCCGTCAAAAGTCTCATTGGTACCCTGGAAATACTCTACCGCAATGTCTGGCAACAGCTTTTGTTTTTCCAGTTGATTCTCGGCTTTCAGCATGTACGCCTTATCTCTGTACAGCAGTATTTCGGGCATTTCATCCAGGCTGGGCTCCTCTAATTCCATTTTTTTGAATGGCTCTTTCAGAATAGAGAGTGTATCTTCGATTTGCAAGATCTGCAACAACGCCCTTTTGGCAATACGCACCTCCTCTGCAGCTCTGTCTTTCTGTATTCCTATCTGCCGCTGTTTCGAGGAGGCCGTAATTTTTTCCAAATAGTTGGTTTCCCCAAGTTCAAATCTCCGTTTTGCCGCGTAGTCGAATTTGCGGTACAGACTGTCCAGACTGCTGTAGATTCTTTCTTTTTCAAGGCGGGTCTGATATTCGAAATAGGCCCTGGTCAGTTCCCGAATGACTCCTTTTTTCCTGATCTCAAAGGCATCCCTTTCCATGGCAGCCATTGTTTTCTGCACTTTTCTCTTTGCCCCGTAAACAGAGGGGAATAAAAAGTCCTGCCGAATCCCAAAAACATCTATGGGAAGCCCGTTTACCGCCAGGTTGTTCTCGTCATAGGAATAAAAGAGCTCAGTTTTGTCAAAATCATATGCGGTGCCCATCAGTGCTTCGGATTTTTCGTATCTGAGGCGGGAGGCGTTGAGGCCGGCATTGTTTTCAAGGGCAACTGGGATGAGACCGGCCAGGTCCTTCGGCCCCGTCTGTCCTTGTATCCCTAAGGAGAACAGCAACGTTAGTATTCCCAATGATTTTCTGAGGCGATTTCGTCTACCGTGCCCACCTGAGCTGATCTTCTCGAACATACAGTACAGTACAGGAAGCACCACCAGGGTGAGCAAAGTAGCCGATACGAGTCCGCCTATGACCACCGTTGCCAGTGGCCTTTGCACTTCAGCCCCGGCATTGGTCGAGATCGCCATGGGAAGGAACCCCAGGGCAGCAGCGGAAGCCGTCAGTAGAACCGGCCTGAGTCTGTCTTTTGTACCCTGCTTGATGAGCGTTTCCATATCCTTGAATTCTTTGGTTTTTAATTCTTTAAAATGTTCTATGAGGACGATCCCGTTGAGCACTGCAATCCCGAACAGGGCGATAAAGCCTATCCCGGCCGAGATACTGAAAGGCATATCCCTGAGCCATAGCAGGAATACACCTCCTATGGCGGCCAGGGGAATGGCAGAGTAGATCAGGAGTGCTTCCCTGATGGAACTGAAAGTGAAATATAGCAGAACAAAAATGAGGATCAGAGCTATGGGTACAGCTATGTTCAGCCGGGCCTTGGCGCTTTGAAGATTCTCGAACTGACCCCCGTAACTGATCGAATATCCTACCGGGAGTGAAATTTGGTTGTCGACAAGCTCTTTCACATCATCCACAACCGACTGCAGGTCCCTGTTGCGGACGTTGATACCTACGACAATCCGCCTTCGGCCATTGTCTCTTGAGATCTTGGCAACCTCTTTCTGGTAGGTGATCTCGGCAACCTGGGAAAGAGGGATCTTATCTCCGGAAGGGGTATCGACATACAGATTTTTCAGGTCATCGATACCACGTCTCTGACCCTCACCGAGTCGGACTACCAGGTCGAATTTCTTTTCCCCTTCGAACACGCTTCCCACAGTACTGCCAGAGAATCCAGCCGCGACCATTTTGTTGAGGTCTTCAATATTGAGGCCGAAACGGGCTATCCGTGACCGGTCATAGGCCACATTCATCTGAGGCAGTCCGGCGATCTTTTCTACAGTGATATCAGCGGCACCCTCAACACCTTGAACAAGTGCCCTGATCTCTTCTCCTTTTCGCGCGAGAATGTCGAGGTCCTCGCCAAATATCTTGACGGCTATATCGGCACGTACCCCTGTTATCAATTCGTTGAACCGCATTTCAATAGGCTGGGTGAATTCTATCTGAATTCCGGCGATCACCTGCAGGGCTTCTTTGAATTTCTCTGCCAGTTCGTCCTTGGTTCGTGCAGAAGTCCAGGTCCTTTTAGGATGGAGAATGATGATCACATCGCTCTCTTCCATCGACATGGGATCTGTGGGGACTTCAGCTGCTCCAATTCGAGTCACTACCTGTTTGACTTCCGGAAAATTCTCCAGAAGGATCCTTTCGATCTGTGTGGTAGTATGTATCGTCTCACTAAGAGAAGTACCCGTTTTCAAAACAGGTTGAATGACAAAATCACCCTCGTCCAGTGTAGGGACGAATTCTCCTCCCAGTGTAGTGAACACTAAAACTGCCAGGACAAGTAGACTCCCGGCTGCGCCCAGGACCCATTTTTTCTTTTGTAACGCCCAGTGGAGAACTGGTTCATACCAGGCTGTCAATCTTTGCATGAGGCGGATGGAGATATTCCTGTCTCCTGCCTTGCCCGGTTTGAGCAAGAGGGATGACACCACCGGGACATAGGTCAGGCATAGGATGATAGCTCCGATCAGTGCAAAACTGAATGTAAGGGCCATCGGCCTGAACATTTTTCCTTCAACCCCACTAAGCGAAAGGATGGGAATAAAGACTATGAGGATGATAAGCTGGCCAAAGATGGCAGAATTCATCATTTTGGAAGCCCCCGTTCGGGCAATTTCGTCCTGAAACTGGCTCCGTTCCCTTCCCTCGAGGTTCAGGAACTCCGACCTGTTTTTGGTAATTTGGTAAGCGATATACTCCACGATGATGACCGCCCCATCTATGATTATCCCAAAGTCAATGGCTCCCAGGCTCATCAGGTTGGCATCGATCCCGAACAGGTACATCATCGAAAGGGCGAAGAGCAGACTTAAGGGAATGATGGAAGCAACAACCAGGCCCGACCTGAAATTGCCCAGTAATAAAACAACCACAAAGACTACGATTAGACAGCCGAAAATCAGGTTTTCTACAACGGTGGTGGTAGTCCTCCCGATGAGTTCACTCCTGTCCAGGAAGGGGTTGATATAGATCCCTTCCGGCAGGGTACGGGAGATCTCGGCCACTCTTTTTTTAACTGCCTCAATGACCTGTTTGGAATTGGCATTCTTCAGCATCATCACCTGTCCAAGGACCTTCTCACCTTCCCCGTTTCCTGTAATCGCCCCAAAACGAACGGCGCTTCCAAAGCCTACTTCAGCTATATCTGAGATCAGGATGGGAATTCCATCTTTGTTATCTACGACGATAGACCTGATATCCTCTAAGGATCCGACCAGACCTTCCCCTCTGATAAAATATGCCTGGTTCTCTTTTTCTATATACCCGCCTCCGGCGACGCTGTTGTTTTTTTCCAGGGCTGTAAACACATCTCCTGCCGAAATATCCATCGCATGGAGCTTTCGGGTATCGATCGCTATTTCGTATTGCTTCAGCTTACCTCCCCAGGTATTTACTTCCACCACACCGGGTATTCCGGACAGTTGTCTTTTTACGATCCAGTCCTGGACAGTTCGCAGTTCCGTAGGCGAATATTTCCCTTTGAATTCGGGTTCTATTTCCAGGGTATACTGGTAGATCTCCCCCAGACCTGTAGATATCGGGCCCATTTCCGGGCTCCCAAACCCTTCCGGGATCTTTTCCGATGCCGATTTGATTTTTTCTGCTATAAGCTGTCTGGGAAGGTAGGTCCCCATCTCGTCTTCGAAAACGATGGTCACTAATGATAAGCCAAACTTGGATACAGACCTGATTTCTGTTACCCCTGGCAGGTTGACCATTTCAAGCTCCACCGGATAAGTGATAAACTTTTCCATTTCACGGGTGGAGAGGCTTCTGGAGGTGGTGATCACCTGTACCTGATTATTGGTAACGTCCGGAACGGCCCCGACGGGAAGCTGGGTGAGGGAAAACAGACCATACCCAATGATCAGGGCTACGAGCAGGAAGACGAGGAATTTGTTCCTGATACTGAAATGTATGATGGATGATAGCATGATAAGCTGAACTATTGATAAAGGGCCGATCCCCGCTAAGGGGACGACTGGCAATTAAATTTCCATGGGTAATCGGGCTGATCGGATAGACCACACCCGTAAGGCTCAACGATCAGGCCTTTCTTGGCGGCTGGAAGATGCCGGATCTGAATCCTGCGGAATCACTTTGCAAATAATAGTAATTGGCACTTTCCTCGGATTCGCCATCGACTTTCACCTTATCCGGACCTGAAGAAAACAAAACACAAACGTTGGCAAGGTGATGTGTACAGGACTGATGCTGGAATGGCAGCTTCTCGTGCTCATGCTGTTCCTCCTGGTGGTTCTTTTCATGTTCTGCTTTAAGCTCTCCGTAGTGCTTGGAGATAAAGACCAGCAGGTTGTCCCCGTATTGCTCTTTGTGAAATGAGGCGTGCTCCAGGAATTCATCCATACCGGAAAGGTCCCCGAGGCTGATGTTCACGCTCTGGAACAGGATGAGAAAAGCTGAAAGCACCGACAGCAGTTTCATGATGTATTCTGTCTATTCAAATATACCATTTTTAAGGACAACCAGCCTTAACCACGTTCCTGATCCTCACCTTCTTCATCCTTTTCGTAGGGAATATTGTCTATGAGATACTGCAGGGCTTTAATGCGAGCTTCCGTCTTGCGGTCGGCCTCAATGATGATCCAGGGGGATTTCTTGAGGTTGGTGTGCTCAAACATCCGCAGTTTGAATTCGGTGTATAAGTCCCAGAGCTCCTGGGCTTTTCGATCTACATCCGTCATTTTCCACTTTTTGAGAGGACTGGACTGAATATCTTTAAAACGAAGAGCCTGCTGTTCCTTGGTGATGGAAAAGTAAAATTTGATCAGGTAGATGCCGGAGTCCATGATCATGCTTTCAAAACTGTTTACCTGCTCCATAAAGCTGCGGTATTGTGGTTTTGTGCAGAATCCGTTCACCGGTTCCACTACGGCCCGGTTGTACCAGCTCCTGTCAAAAAATACCATTTCCCCTGGTTTGGGTAACTGATTTACATAGCGTTGGAAATACCACTGCCCCTGCTCTTCAACGGTGGGTTTTGGCAGGGCGACGATCCTGTAGTGACGGGGATTGATATGTTCCGTGATCCGCCTGATAGCTCCGCCCTTGCCCGCTGCGTCCCTGCCTTCGAAGATCACGACAACCTTTTGGTTTTTCTCGATGACCCAATGCTGTAATTTGATCATCTCGGCCTGCAAATTATGGAATGTAAGTTCATCCTTCAGCAGCCTCAGAGCCTTGGGGACGTTAGTCTTTTTGTCGGCCATAAGGAACTGGATTCCCAGTGGGGTGTTCAGGAGCTCAAGGTCCTCTTCCGAAATGTTCAATTCGTCGGTTTTTTCTTTGGCCATAGTTTAAATATCGATCTGTTCTATCTGCCGGTAATATCTCAGTACTACATTGGGATCGGGGAGAATGGTAGTCTTGGCCTTAAGCGCCCTGGTATAATCAAATTGTGACAAAACATAACGCATGCTCTCCAGCCTTGCTGTTTTCTTGCTGTTCGCCTTGACAATGATCCAGGGGCTAAAAGTTGAGTGGGTTTTGGAGAACATGTGTTCTTTGTAATAGGTGTATTTGTCCCAGAGTTCTTGCCCCTTCTGGTCAACCGGACTAAATTTCCACTTTTTCAAGGGGTTCAGGAGTCGGGAATCCATTCTTCTCTTCTGCTCCTTTTTAGAGATGGAAAACCAAAATTTAATGATCTTAACCCCGTCTTCATACAACATATGCTCAAAACCCGGGACCTGAACCATGAACTGGTTGTATTCCTGCTGGGAGCAGAATCCCATCACGGGTTCCACAACAGCCCGGTTATACCAGCTCCTGTCAAAAAGCACGATCTCTCCGGGATTGGGAAGCTCCTTGATGTATCTTCTGAAGTACCACTGGCCTCGCTCTACCTCGGTAGGCCGGGAAAGGGCGACGACCCTTGTGGATCGGGGATTCAGGTGCTGCTTGAACCGCTTGATGGTACCACCTTTTCCCGAAGCGTCCCTGCCCTCAAAAATGATCGCTACCCTCAGATTTTTTTTCTTAACCCATCGCTGGAAGTTTACCATCTCCGTTTGCAGAAGGCGTAGTTCCTCTTCATATCTGAGGTTTCTCAGGGCTTTGGTTATAGGAATCTTTTTTTCTTCGGCAATTTCGATGAGGTCTTTCCTCTTTTTGGCACTTGAAAGGTCTTCCAGGGTAAACATAAAATGTGAAGAGTATTATCTATTAGTCTTCCGGATATCCTTGTGGAAAAAGAACCCGGATGCCTAAAGATACTACTTTTGGGAATCCTGAGGCATTAAAAACGAGAACTCCAATCCCCGGGTGATCCCTTGTAGGATTGAGGCCTATTGATTATGTTTATTTCCAAGTTGCCAATATTGGCACCAAAAGATACAATCCGCAAACCTCATGATTGCAGTAAAGAAAAGACACTGGCTTTGGAATTTGGTCATAGGCTTCACTGTATTGGTGTGCCTGGGAGCTTTTGTGCTACATTATAAGAACTGGATCAAAGAAGAAGAAGGAGGAGTAGTACTTTTTTCAGGGTTCTATGTTTCTGAGATACGTTATGGGGCACTAGAATCTTTGCAGATGGTGCCCAGGATTCCGGAGATGGAAAGGAAATCGGGATTTTCTGTCTGGGGTGTCGAGAAAGGGATTTTCCGCGATACCCTGTCAGGCGTGGAAGGGATCAGGGTGTATGTCGACGAGCTCAAATATCCCAAGATACTCATTGAGCAAAAGGAGTACCCTCCGATCTATCTCAATTTCAAAGATTCCCTGCGAACGGCAGTTTTTTTCGAGAGACTTAAGGGAAAAATGGACGAGTCATCTGAGGATTAACCTTGCCAGATCAAGATTTCTCCTATCGACCGAAATTTTTAGCAGTTTTCTGACATGAAATTTCTACTCCATCAAATACTTTTGCACGGCATAACTGCGTTAAGCACCCAATGCACTCAAAGTTTATGAGGAAATACATTTTTTTACTTTCTTTCCTGTTGCCATTGAGCCTTCTCGCTCAAAACGAACTTATTGTAGAGGTGCAGGGGGTGCAGTCCTCCATGGGAAATATCAATGTGGCAGTGTACAACAAGGCAGACGGCTTCCTGAAATTTGAAGGGGTTTATAAATCAGACAGCACTAAGGCTGTGGCCGGGAAAACAAAGATCAGGATAGAGAACCTTCCCAGCGGGGAATATGCCCTGGCCGTCTTTCACGATGAGAATGGGAACAATATCCTGGACACCAACTGGCTAGGCATCCCAAAAGAACCTGTAGGGTTCTCCAATTCCAGAATGAAGACCTTCGGTCCGCCCAGTTTTCATGAGTGTTCTTTCTCACTCTCCTCCAACCGGGCAGTTGAGGTCAGTTTGTAGCCCTTAATCCTTACTATCCTTATATCCCGGAGGCCTCATCCATCTTACGGGTGCTTCGGGCTCCGGTTTCATTATGAATTCTTGAGTTTCCAAAAGTCTCATAGCTTCCTGCACACTTCTTTCCAACTGTGGATCCCCGCCTTCGAGGACTTTTTTAGGATCTTGAATCACCTCTATATCCGGGGCCACTCCTTCTGCTTCCACGGCCCATTTCCCGTCAACATCGAAAAATCCTCCGCGAGGGGCGACCATTCGGCCTCCATCTATAAACCTTGGGGTGTCCCAGGTACCAACCAGTCCGCCCCAGGTGCGCGTGCCTATCAGTGGCCCCAGATTCTTTGCCTTGAACATATAGGGTAATAGATCTCCTCCCGAACCGGCTCTTTCATTAATGATCATGACCTTTGGCCCCCAAATCCCAGCCATGGGAGTAGTCCAGGGACGGTTGTCATTGGCCTTGCTGTTGAAATACCCCAACAGGGTCCGGTCCATGATATCGATCATATAATCTGCCGCAGAGCCCCCGCCGTTGTTCCGCTCATCAATGATCACCCCTTTCTTGTTCTGTTGTGAGAAGTAATACCTGTTGAAATACTCAAAGCCTCTTCCCCCCGTATTCGGGACGTAGACGTAGGCGAGCTTACCGCCGGACAGGGCATCAACCTTTTGGCGGTTGCCCTCGATCCAGTCCATCGTCCTCAACATATATTCGTTTCGCACCGGTTTTACCAGGACCTCCCGGGCGCCACTTCCATCGGGGGTGGAAGATACGCTGAGTTTGATCTCTCTGCCGGCCGTCTGTTCCAGCAAGCTGTAGGGATTTATTCCAGAGTTGAGGTGCTTTCCATTGATCGCCATTATGTAGTCCCCTGTTTTCACCTCGATCCCGGGCAGGTGAAAGGGCGCACTGAGGTCGGGATTCCATTGTTCTCCGGTGTAGATCCTGGAGATCCTGTACAGTCCGTTTGCGACTTCAAGGTCACATCCCAAAAGACCCACAGGCACATCTTCGATATCCGGAAAGTCTCCGCCGGAAACATAAGAATGCCCTATGGCCACTTCACCGCTCATGATATCCACCACGTAGTTGAGATCCGTGCGGTGGCGCACGTGGTCTATCCAGGGGGAGTACCATTCGTAGATGAGGTTCCAGGGAGCTCCGTGAACGTTGTCTACATAGAGAAAGTCCCGCATAAACCGCCAGCCTTCCCGGAAGATCTGCTTGTATTCGGCCCGGGGGTCGACTTTGATCTTAATGCCGGTATCGAGCTTCCCCTCACTGCTTTTAAAACTGCCCTTAGTCTCTGAGATGAACCATGACCCATTCTGTTTTATCAAGACATTTTTTCGATCTGAGGACGGGATAAACTCTGAAATATTAGAACCGAATTCCTCTGCTTTCTCTTTTTTTACATCGTATGAATGAATGGTAAAATTGCGTTCGTTGGGGACGTTCTCACCAATAAAGACCTGATGTTTGGGTCCCTTGGCAAGGGCTACATAATTCCTGTCCTCCAGTTTCAGGGGAATGATTCGCGAGTAGATTCCCTCTGAGTCGATGGTGACAACTAACTTCTTGTCAGTCTCTGCCTCTTCTCCTTTCTTCTTGCCTTTCTTTTCTACCGTTTCTGTTGGACTGGTTGCTTCTTCCTCGTCCGACTCAGGGAGATTTGGTGCCTTGCCTTTGGCAGACAGAACCAGGGCGTACAAGCTCCGGGTTACCTGAGGATCATAGGAACTCATATCGAGCCATCCCGATTGAAGGCCGTAATTAGTGCTGGCAAGGAAGTAGAGGTATTCTCCTCCCTCATCCCAAACAGGACTGATCGCATCGGCCATGCCATCAGTGAGTTGCAGTTCCTTCCGGGTCTGGATATTGTATGCGAATATCGCTTTAAAATGACTGTCGAGTTGCTTCGAATAAGCGATCCACCTGCTGTCCGGCGACCAAACGGGATTCATGGTCCTGTTGGGGTGAGCATACCTGTCTGTGGCAGCTTTGTGGACATCACCTGAGTTGAGGGCAATGATCCACACATTGTAATCGGTGTCTGTATAAGCGATATAATTTCCATCCGGCGACCAGTCGGGCTGAAAGTAGAAAGTGGGATTGGGTAGGGAATAGCTTTTTGTGTTCTGTCCTTCCTGATCCCCCACTACCAATTGATATTCCCCGCTGGCGTCTGAGAACCAGGCGATCTTGTCGCCCTGAGGAGACCAGACCGGATAGCGGTCGGCCACTCCGGGAGAACTCGAGAGGTTCCTGTAGGTACCCTTTTCTTTAGGGACGCTGATGATCTCGCCCCTGTATTCAAAAAGGGCCCTTTTCCCAGTAGGGGATATCCCCGCATTGCTGAGGTTATTTCCGTTGGCCTCTTCCCATCGGGGCCTTGCAAAATTCATGTCTCCTTTCACCTCCACTACCAGCCGGCTTGTGGCATTGGTCTCCGGATCCAGGATATGCAGATAACCACCCTGTTCATACACAATGCTTTGAGGGCCGGCATCCAGGCTTTTGACATCAAATTTTTTGTGGAAGGTGTGTTGCTGCTCCTGTCCTGTAGCGGGATCATAAGACCAGATATTGCTGGCCAGGTCCCTTTCGGAGAGATAAAATACCCTGCCTTTGTACCAGACCGGGTCGAGGTGTCTTTCTGAGGTAGGCTGAGGGGTTCTTTGCAATTTCCCTGTAGCCAGCTCTACAATCCAAATGGGCATAGCCTGACCACCCCTGTAGTTCCTCCACTCCGGATCCCATGAGGTGATGGGGGTATAGGCTGCATATTTGCCATCTGAGGAGATCTCTCCATAGGCTGCTCGGGGAACAGCGATGGCCTGAGGGAGGCCTCCTTCAGGAGATACGGTATAAAGTTTATTCATCTGGGTAGGACGCGCCTCCCTTGCGGAACGAAACAGTACCTTGCCATCCGGGGTCCAGCCCTGCACCACATCATTTCCGGGATGCCAGGTGAGACGTCGGGGTTCACCTCCTTCTACAGGGATGATATAGACATCGCTGTTGCCATCGTATTCTGCCGTAAAGGCGATCCAGGTGCCGTCATTCGAAAAATGGGGTGAGAACTCGTATCCTTCGTTGCTAGTAAGACGTTCTGCCTGCCCACCGTTTGCGGAGACTTTCCACAGGTCGTTGGCATAGACGAAAACGATGTGTTCGCCGGATAGGGTTGGCTGGCGGAGGAGTTGTGTACCCTGCCCGCTGAGTGTGCTGCAGAGGAGGAAGATCAGGAGGTGCCGGAATGTGTTCATAGAAATTAATTTATCCTTGGAAAGTAAAGAAAAAAGCCGAAAGAATCAATTCGCTCGACTTCGGATAAATGGGGGATTCCGGTATAGGAATTAATGATAAGCAGTCAGGTGGCCTTTACTGTGTGGTGATCAGGATCACCCCTTTGGCTCCCCTGGCACCGTATGACGATGCGTCAGCACCGGTCAGGACCACAATTTCCGTAACGTTTATGCTGTCCACCAGGCGGTCTATATCCCGGAAGGAGTTGCCCACAGGGTAGCCGTTCAGGACATAGAGGGGTTCAGGGCTGCCTAACATCATACCAGAAGGGTCATCTGATTGATTCGAGAGGGAATTGCTCGTCTTGTTGATAATAGGCACTCCGTTCCTGATAATGACCCCCGGCTTTTGCCTGATCCTGTTCAGGAGGGAAATGGTGACACTGTTCTTTTGCTGCAGGGACTCTTCCAGTTCTTGGCCATTCTCGGCGGATGAATTTTTTGAAGTGCCACAGGAAAGGGTTATCAGGAGTAAAATAAGAACCCGTATTTTCATCGTACTATAGATTTAAGAATTAAAGATAGGGCTTGCGAACCTTATTTGACATCAGTAGATGGATTTACTTATTGAATATCTTTACCTAAAATTTAGCGATGATCTTATTAGTACAGGTAGTAGGTGCTCTTTTTGGATTCCTTGCCGTTTTATTTGGCGCGATGGGGGCGCATGCATTGAAAAAAACGTTGAGTCAGGACCAGCTGAGAAGTTTTGAGACAGGGGTGAAGTATCAGATGTATCACGGGATCCTGCTTTTGATACTTGGGTTTAACCTCGGCTTCAACACAGGCCTTGAAACCTATATGGCCTATAGTTTTATGCTGGGTACATTACTGTTTTCCTTTAGTATTTACGGGCTGTGCCTGAGTGAAGCCCGGGGGAGAAAATGGAGGTTCCTGGGGCCGGTTACTCCGCTGGGAGGCCTGCTACTCCTGGCAGGCTGGGCGCTATTGTTCTACTCTTTCATCGCCCATATCGTCTGAGATCAACTGCATCCACAGTCGTCCTGGCCGCAGCCGGATGAAGTTCCCTTTCGACCTATCCTGTATTTTTTAGGCAATAAAAACTTGTTGACCAGGTAGACGAGGGCTACGAGGAGGGTTAGGTATACCAGTACAGATTGCAGGTTCATTGTTTTATTTCAAAATTTGATAGGCGATCAATGCTATAAGATACGCAAAAGTACTCATGATAGCTAATTGTGCCAGCGGCCATTTCCAGCTGTTTGTCTCCCTTTTTACCACGGCCAGGGTACTCATACACTGCATGGCGAAGGCGTAAAACAAGAGGAGGGAAATTCCCGATGCCAGGTTGAAAAGGGGTTTGTCTGATTCATCCCGGACTTCAGCTGCCATGCGGTTTTTAATTGTCTCTTCTTCATCATTGCCCACACTGTAAATGGTGGCCAGGGTACCGACAAACACTTCACGGGCGGCAAAGGATGTCAATACAGCAATACCGATCTTCCAGTCATAGCCAAGGGGTTTTACAAGAGGTTCTATAGCCTTTCCAATATTCCCGATATAGGAATTCTCCAGTTTAAAACTGGCGATCTCCTGTCTTTGGGCCCTGAATTCGAGGGACTCCATTTTTAAAGTCAGGGAATCGTTGAGCTGGGCTTCACTGAGAGCAGGTCCGGTTTGTAGTTCTGTCCTGTAAGATTCGAATTTCTCAGCAATATCCTCCCGGTTGTAGGTCGTAAATCCATTTTCGGAGATCCTTTGCTTCACCAGGTTTTCTGCCTGGGCAAATCGATCGGAATATCCATTTGAACCAAGGAACCAAAGTACAATGGAGATAGCGAGGATGATCTTCCCGGCTCCATAGACAAAGCTCTTGGTCTTTTCTATGACCGTATACGCCACATTTTTCAAGAGCGGAAGCTTGTAATTGGGCATTTCTATCACAAAGAAAGTCCGACTCCTGATCTCCAGTACCCTGTGCAGGATCATGGCAGAAAAAAGAGCCGCCATAAAGCCGATTATATAGAGAAGCATCAAGGTGAGGGCCTGATAGCTCAGGCCGAAGAACCGTCCTTCGGGGATGACGAGAGCGATGATGATCAGGTAAACAGGAAGCCTCGCGGAACATGTGGTAAAAGGGGTCACCAGGATGGTGATGAGTCGTTCTTTCCAGTTCTCGATGTTCCTCGTGGCCATTACCGCCGGAATAGCACAGGCCGTTCCCGAGATCAGGGGAACCACGCTTTTTCCGCTGAGGCCGAAAGGTCGCATCACCCGGTCCATCAGGAATACCACCCTGCTCATGTACCCTGATTCTTCCAGGAGGGCTATAAAGAGAAAGAGAAAGGCGATCTGTGGGATAAAAATGACGATTCCTCCTATTCCTGCGAGAATGCCTTCGGCAATCAAATTCGTAAAGACCCCGGGGGGCAGGGTATCCTTTACCCACTCACTCGCTGCTGCAAATTGCTCATCTATGAAATCCATTGGATAACTACTCCAGTCGTAAATAGCCTGGAAAATGGTCAGCAGGATGAAAAAGAAGATGAGGTAACCGAACACTTTGTGGGTGAGAATTTTATCCAGGGTCGCCCTGAATCCTCTGGCCGCCTGTAGGTCTACTTTATAGGCCTCTTTCAGTATCCCATTGATGAACTGGTACCTGAGGATCGTTTCTTTTTGCTGAAGCCTTTTGAGCTCCGACTTCGATTTGGTGCTGAAGGAAGCAGTATCCGGGATGGTCTTTTTCTCGATTGGCATAAAGTTCACATCCTGGGTGATGACCAGCCAGAGTTTATACAGGTCCTCGTTGGGGAAGGTCTTTTTTAATTTCTCGAAATACTCCGGGTCGATCACCGTTGTATCTACATTGGGCTTGTTGGAAAGGTTCTTATAGTCGGCGATCAGTTCCTTGATCTTCTCGATCCCGGTATTCTTACGGGTACTTACCAGGGCGATCCGGGTATCGAGTTTCTTTTCCAGCAGAGCCAGATCGAGGGTGATCCCTTTCCTTCGCATCCGGTCGGCCATATTGATCACCAGGATGGCCGGGATCCTCAGATCCTTGATCTGCGTAAATAGTAAAAGGTTTCGTTTGAGGTTCTCAACGTCGCTGATCACCACCACCACATCCGGAAAATCCTTGTCGTTTCGGTTGAGAAGAAGCTCCACGACCACACTTTCATCCAGGGAAGTGGTGTTGAGGCTGTAAGTTCCGGGAAGATCGAGGATGTGGGCCTTGACGCCCCTGGGCAGTTTACAGATCCCTTCTTTCTTCTCAACGGTGATCCCGGGATAGTTACCCACCTTCTGTTTGAGGCCTGTGAGTTGGTTAAAGACCGAAGTTTTCCCTGTATTGGGATTTCCTATGAGTGCGACATTGATACTCTTGCTCATAAGGTGCTAGGCGTCTTCGAGGATATCGATAAAAATAAGTTGCGCAGTAGCCCTTCTGATGGCAATGTGCGAGCCATTTACATTGACGTAAATGGGATCCTTGAAGGGGGCGATCTGAACCATTTCAATCTCGTTACCCGGAAGGCAACCCAATTCGAGAAGCTTGATGGGGAGGATATCATCAGCACAGGTCTTGATAATGCCGCGCTGCCCCATTTTAAGATCGACTACTGTAGCGCTCAATTCTTATTTAGATTGATTTTAAGTAAGGACAAAAGTAAGTGAAAAAAATAGAATAACAGAAGGATAAATGGTTTTAGTCGCCCTGCCCCTGATCCATATGAGTGCTCAGAAGTTTCGATATGATGCCTTGAGGATCTTAAGGTCGTTGAGCAGGTTTTCCATGTCCTTCGGGTCCGTTCCGTCATAGGTGCCACGGATCCTCTTCTCCTTGTCGACCAGGATAAAATTCTCAGTGTGGATCATATCAAAAGGTCCCCCATCCCCATCGGTCTTCACTGCCAGGTAGGATTTGCGGGCCAGTTCATAGATCTGTTTCTTATCCCCGGTGACCAGGTTCCATTTGTTGTCCTTGACTCCCTTTTCAAGGGCGTATTTTTTTAACTGGGCAACCGAGTCGATCTCCGGGGTCACGGAGTGACTCAGGAGGAGGACCTCATCGTCATTTATGATCTTCTCCTGTATGGTGACCATGTTATCAGTCATGATCGGACAGATGGAGGGGCAGGTGGTGAAAAAGAAATCGGCTATATAGATCTTGTCCCTGTAGTCTTCCTGGGTGATAGTATCTCCATTCTGGTTCACAAGGGAAAAGTCGGCTATGGTGTGGTACTTCCTAACATAGCGCACAGAATCGTCTACCAGTTCAGGGTTAAAATCAGCCGGTTGGTATACCGGGAGGGTTTTTTTGGGCTGAAGGGCATTGTAGAATAGGAGGACGATAACAGCCGAAAGGCCCAGCATGACCAGGCCCAGGAATCTGAATTTTCTGAAGAAACGCCTCATCCTTCTTTTTTCACAAAGGTACTGCAGGGGAACAAGCCAGTCAAAACTTGGGGGAGGGAGCGCTCCTAAAACTTTCTTAAAAATCCGGTGAGCGTTCCGAGATTCTTTTTATAAGACTATGGGAAAACGTATTTTTGTGCGTCCAAACCGATTTTAATGAATCCCATCGTCATACAGACCATACAATTTTTTATGAGCCTTTCCCTGCTCATCATCCTGCACGAGCTCGGCCATTTCATACCGGCCAAGATCTTTAAGACACGGGTCGAGAAATTCTATCTCTTTTTTGACATCAAATATTCCCTCTTTAAAAAGAAAATAGGGGAGACGGTGTACGGGATCGGGTGGTTGCCCCTGGGAGGATATGTAAAGATCTCCGGGATGATAGACGAGAGCATGGACAAGGAGCAAATGCAACAGCCTCCGAAACCCTGGGAATTCAGGAGCAAGCCATCCTGGCAGCGGTTGATCATTATGTTGGGCGGGGTTACCGTAAACTTTATCCTGGCAGTGATCATTTATATCGGCATGGCGTATGCCTATGGAGATCAATTTATTCCCACCGACAGTCTGGAAGGCGGAGTCTGGGTGACGGAGGAAAATATTGGAGACAAGCTCGGGATACAGACAGGCGATAAGATCGTCGCTGTAGATGGAGAATACGTCGAAAATTTTAACAGCCTGTTCCTGGAGATCGTGAATGGTAA
The DNA here is from genome assembly GCF_014638095.1 of Muriicola marianensis. Taxonomy (GTDB): domain Bacteria; phylum Bacteroidota; class Bacteroidia; order Flavobacteriales; family Flavobacteriaceae; genus Muriicola; species Muriicola marianensis. The sequence goes on along the minus strand of NZ_BMFH01000001.1, from coordinate 1,543,528 downwards.
CTCCATTACTATTGAGCGGGATGGGGAGATCATCGAAAAGGAGATTCCCGTCGATTTCATAGCGACGCTTTTAGAGGATGAAGACAAGGTGAGATTCCTGAGCCCGCGTATGCCCTTTGTGGTCGGGGCAATTCCGGAGAATTCTTCAAACAAGGATTCCGGATTGCAGGTCGAAGATATGATCCTTGCGGTCGGGGATGACAAGGTTAAGTATTTTGATGAAGCCAAGCCCATATTGGAGAAATACAAGGGACAGGAAACTGTTCTTACGGTAGACCGGGATGGGAGAAGGGAACAAATACCGGTAGTTATCAGTGACACGGCAACCATAGGAGTAAACCTTGGAGCGTTGACCTTTGATGAACTTGAAAAAGGGGGGTACCTGAGGTTGGAAACAAAAAAATATAGCCTGGCCCAGTCGATTCCGGCTGGTATTGATAAGGGAGTGTCTACGCTTACCGGCTATGTGAAACAGCTCAAGAAGATCTTTAACCCCGAAACCGGGGCATACAAAGGGGTAGGAGGATTTGCTGCCATAGGCAGCATGTTCCCGGATACCTGGAACTGGGCGGCCTTCTGGAATACCACAGCTTTGATCTCCATCATCTTGGCCTTTATGAATATTTTGCCGATCCCGGCACTTGACGGAGGGCACGTGATGTTCCTGCTCTACGAGATGGTCTCCGGCAGGAAGCCCAGTGATAAATTCATGGAATACGCCCAGATGACGGGCTTTTTCCTGTTGATCGCCCTGTTGTTATTCGCCAACGGGAATGACATTTACAAAGCAATAGTCAAATAAAAATATTAAGGTCTTCTATTGGGGGATTTGAAAGAAACTGCTATCTTTGGCCCCTCTAAAAAGAGATTTTATTCCTCCTTAGCTCAGTTGGTTAGAGCATCTGACTGTTAATCAGAGGGTCCTTGGTTCGAGCCCAAGAGGGGGAGCCAAGTAGTAGAGCAGAGCTCACTACTTGGCTGTGAAGTGAACGCCAGTTCTACTTCATGGCCAAAAAAAAGATAAGCCACCTAATTTTAGGTGGCTTTTTTACTTCGAAAAGGCCTGAATTTCAAATCCGAGCCTTCTGTGGTTATGACTCCATATTGATAATTATCATAAAATTTGATTTGGTCAGCCCTTACCTTTAAAGGTCAAGCCGATTCCAATGTTTCATTTCTTCCGTAAAATTCGCCGAGACTTATTAGACAATAATCAAATATTTAAATATTTAAAATATGCCATTGGGGAAATCTTCCTGGTTGTGTTGGGGATCCTGATAGCTCTTTACATTAACAACTGGAATAATAAAAGGATCGGGGCTGAGAACACCAAGCTTCTTTTTAAAGAGGTAAGTGACGAATTAGTGCTGAATATTGATAATATAGACCGAGTATTGAAATATTATCTTGAAAAAGATCCAATTTACTTCAAAGTACTCAATAAGAAGGTTGAACCCGAAGATTATAGAGAAAATGATAATTTATTTACTCTTTTGATGGAATGGGAGAGAACGACCCTGGTGGATGACGACTTTAAAGCGCTGCTAGCAGGAAAAGAAAATCTTACTGAACAACAGGATTCTATATTCTCAGAACTGAAAGACTTATATGGCAAAAGAAAAGTAATCGTGGATCGAAATAACCAATTAATGGTCGATGCTCATATGAATTATAGAGACAAATTAGTGAATGAGCAACCATGGTACTCCAGCTTTACGATTGTATGGAGTATCAACGATGAAAACTTCGATGAAGTAACCCGCTATGCCTTGACTAATCCTTACTACTTAAATCAAATGGGTGAGATAAGACATATTGAAGGTGGGCATTATCATGGAATGCTTTTTTTTAGGACCAAAGCACTGAATCTCTATAAGAGGATTTCGGAGATGCTAAACATAAAAAAAGACACCTCCCTGGTAAAGGACATTGCAGATTTTGAGCATGTCAGGGGTGTTTATGGACGTGGTGAGGTAAAGAGGGAGATTAGTGGAGTTAATGAATTGAAATATAAAGTTTTCAGAAATGATTCTATAATAAGAGGATTTGATATTCATCCCTATTCCAAGTCTTATTTCATAGGATTTAGGCAGGATTCAAAAGATAAGGATGAAAATTGGATGTTCAGGACTGTATATGGGGGGAACGGGCAGGTTATAGGGCTAATTGGTATTCAAAACATGAGAGAGGTGGATGGTAAAAGGGAGATACTTAAAAAAATAGAGTGAGCAGAAAAATCCATTGCTCGAATTCTATTAAGTTCAATTACAAAGTTGGATGTAATCGTGGACGAAATCTGTAAAGGTCTGGATTATGGCAGATAGGGGATTCCGTTACATATTAGAGTTTATGGGCGTCCTTATAGAATTGGTTCGAGAATAGAATTTTAGGGTGAGCCAAGAAGCAGAGTGAAACCATCCACAAATGTGGGTGGCTTTTTCTATTGCTCAGAACACTAAGCGAATTGCTCCATCAACTGCTCCAAATATTTGCAGATATTTTTGGACTGCCTAGAACCGGCTGAGCAGTGAAACTCACATTTGTTATATCTTTATATAAAATCAATTACCCATGAAAAATCTGATCACAGGCCTGTTCATTTTTACTTCGTTTTTACTAAGCTCCCAGACTACTGATTATAGCGTTTCTTCCTATCTGGAAGAGGGTGTAAAAGCTCCCAACACCCATTATATAGGGGAAGCTTGGCTGAATTCTCTACTCACAGCAGATGAGGATCTCGATTACAACATCACCAAAGCTACTTTCAGGGCCAATTCTACCCTCGACTGGCATAAGCACACTTCACCTCAGATCCTGATTTACGTGGATGGGGAAGGCTATTACCAGGAAAGAGGAAAGGAAGCAGTCATCCTAAAAAAAGGGGACGTAATAAAATGCGACAAGGATACGGAACACTGGCACAGTTCAACGAAGAACAGTTCTGTAACGTATTTGGCCATATACGGTGGTGCCCAGCCTACCATCTGGACCGAGGTGCTGACCCAGGAGTATTACGACAGCGTCGCAGAAAAACTCCGGGAATAAAGTCGACACCTAACCCATAGAATATCAGAACTTTAATTCGTAAATTCAACCAACCAAAAAAACTGACGACATGAAGGACGTAAAGGCTAAAGTAAGAGCACATGATGCCATCGTAGGCGTGCTTTATCTGATCAGTGTCGGGCTGACACTCTACACTCAAAATCTTAATTTTTTGTGGATAGCGGTGGCTGTCGGCGGATTGCAGCTGATAAGTCCGGCCACTAAGTTCTGTCCGGTCTATTTTATTTTGAATAAGATGATGCCTGATTCTGAACCCATTCAGGATGGGAAGTGAGTCTGAATACACTCCTTATTAAGTCTTAGACCTTACTGGGCAATACACCAAATTTCTCCTTAAAGCTCTTGGTAAAATAAGACAGATTGGAGTACCCGACGGAATAGGCTACCTCTGACACGGACCCGGCCTTGTTCTGCAGCATGACCTTGGCCTTGTTCATCCGCATCTCGCCTAAAAGTTGCCCTGCGGATTTATCGGTAAGAGCCTTGAGTTTCCTGTGGAGCTGTGCCCTGCTAAATCCCACTTTGGATGCGATATCCTCTACGGAAAGCGATTCATTGTCCAGATTATCTTTGATCACCTGAATCACTTTTTGAAGGAACTGATCATCCACAGCATTGAGTTTCAGGTCTGTCACTTCCACAAATTCAAGGGTCTTAAAGTGTTCCCATATCTTTTTCCGGGCCTGAATGAGGTTTTCTGTTCTCAACAGCAATTCATCCGGATCAAAGGGTTTGGTGAGATAGGCATCAGCCCCCTGTGTAAGTCCGGCCAACTTATTTGCCTGCCCCGCCTTGGCAGTGAGCATGATGATCGGGATATGACTGGTCTTGATATTTGTTTTCAAGGAATTGCAAAGTTCGTATCCGTCTTTCTTCGGCATCATCACATCCGAAACTATCAGATCAGGAATATGTTCAAAAGCCATGCGTTCTCCCTGAAGGCCGTCCCTGGCGCTGATCACCTCAAACCTGGGGGATAATACTTCCCTTATAAACACAGACAGGTCATTATTGTCCTCAACCAGTAAGACCACTTCTCGGTCTTTGTCATGTAAAGATTCCTGAACTTCTGTTTTTGCGATGGTTTCCCCGGTATCTGATAATGAATCGGCTTCTTTTTCGGGTGACGAATGTTCGATCATTACCGCCTTGGGGAGCTCTTCCAACTCGATCGGGATCCTGACCCTGAAGGTGGTGCCCCTCCCTTTCTCGCTGTGTACGCTGATCTGCCCTTGATGGAGATCCACCAGTTCCTTGGTCAGGGCCAGGCCAATCCCGGAGCCTTCAACCTCAGTGCCTTCAACCCTGTAGAACCTGTCAAAGATCCTGTCCACATCTTTTTTGCTCATCCCACTCCCGGAATCACTGATCTCAATGACCAGGGCCTTTTGAGAGCTGCTCACATCTACGCGAACAGATCCTCCCGGAGGGGTAAACTTAAAACTGTTTGAGAGCAGGTTGCTCAGGATCTTTTCCAGCTTGTCCTTGTCGTAATACGCTTTATCCATTTCCCGGGGGAAGTGGGTCGTAAAACTGATATTCCGCTGCTCGGCAACACTTTCGAAGGAATACACCAGGGAGCGCAAATACTGGATTAGTCCGCCCTGCTGTAATTTTAAATGGACCGTACCGCTCTCTAATTTGGAAAGGTCGAGGAGTTGGTTAACGAGGGTTTGGAGCCGAACTATATTTTGTTTGATGACCTCGTAGGTTCGCTGTCCGATCAAGATAGGTCCGCCCGCATTGGCAGAGGACTTTCTGGCCTGCTGCAGAGGCCCCTGGATCAGGGATAAAGGCGTTCTGAACTCATGGCTGATGTTGGCAAAAAAGCGGGTCTTGACCTCATCGAGGTCCTTCATTCGCTGGATTTCGGCCAGGGATCTTGTGGCGTTCAGGCGTTCCTGTTGGATACTTTCATTGATCTTCTGACTTCGGTAAGCCATACCAAAGGAATACAGTACGATCTGGAAGAACAATCCGGTGCCATAAGGATCGATCATAAAGGGGGGCATGATCCATCCCATAGACCACAGGGTGCCAATTACAAGGAATATACTCGCAATCAGTGACCCTATCCCGAAGTATCTAGCAAAGAGGTCTTTTTTAAAACACAAGATCACCGAAATGATCAGACTACCCAGGGTATAGATGTTTAACAGTTGGAAATGGAACCCCGGTTCGATGAAATGAATGTCGGGGTTGAAAAAGATCACATACAGGCCTGTGAGCACAATTTCGGCAAGGACGAACAGGGCCAGGCCCAGAATAAATTTATCGAGTTTTGGGAATTTTTGTTTAGACTCGACAAATGCCCTGCCGAAAAACCAAAAGGTGAAAAAGATACCGTTGGCAGTGATAAACCAAAATGGGTATCTCCATGTGGGGAGGCTGTCAATGATCAACCCAATGGTCATGGCCTGGGTAAGCGTACAGAAGAACAACCAAAGGGAAAACCAGAAATACACCGGGTCTTTGAGATAGAGATATTGCAGTAGGAAGAAAAGGAAGATGATGAAGGTCACCCCGAACATAAACGTATTAAAGCTATGATGAAATTGGTTGATCTGATGGTAATAGGGCTGATCGGGGCTACGGGCGCTCAGATTAAAATAGGCCGGATAACCAAAATCGTTGCCTTCTGCCCTTATGATCAGTGTAATCGGTTCATCTGTCGGCAGTTCTTCAAGGCGGATGCTGTTTAGCATCCAATTATTGCGGGTTGCCCGTTCCGCTCTAGGAACTCCAACGCCTGTTTTCTGGTGGAACAACAGCGTTCGGCCCGAGTAGGCATACACATCTACCCGCCCGTTACTTTTGGTCCAAACAGGCGGCCCGATCATTTTGTCCTCAAAATGCAAGGTCCACCCTTTCAGTGAATCCAGCGCCCTTATCCGTAGTTTACCCCAGTAGGGCACATTGGTTTCAAGAAATCGCGGAAGCTTATCCCCCTCTGTAAATTCCAGATCGTTCTCATCCTGCAACAGAATATCAGGAGACAGATTTTCCATACGATCTTCATACACCCGAAGATACTTGTCGAGATCGTGCACGGGATACGCAGGATCGAGATCATAGACTTCCTGTCCTGTGCTTTCGTACAGGTTCAATACACAACAAAGCAGCAGTAAAAAGGAGTATCTCATGATCATGCGTTGTGCAGGGCTTAGAACTGATTGATTTCGATTGTGCTAAGATCCTTCGAAATCCAATAGGGTTCTAACACCCCTGTCTCATCAAATAACACAGATGTTTCATCTGCCGAATTCTGAAACAAAATAATCAAAAATTGCAACCTCATTGCCAATAAGGAGATTCATGCCGCTTTAGATTTGACTCAGTATTCAATTAAGAAAGAATCAATAACTAAAAACTGTGAATTATGGATCGGAAAACATTTTTAGCGCGGTTAGGGGGGACGGGAGCCGTGGCACTATTACCAGCTAATGCCCTGATGGCCGCCCTCGAAAAACCAGTAGAAAAGAAGGCCAAGGAAAAAATCGTTCCGGCGGATGGAGGCATCGAGCTCCGCGTATTGGGAAATCCTCAGACGCACAAGGTCGTGGGCGTGGACACAGACAACCAGATCTTCGAATGGATAGACAATGCGGAACCCGGATTCGGGATACCACCTCATATCCATACACGGGAGGACGAGATCTTTCGTGTACTTAAGGGAAAGGTAGAGATCATGGTAGACAATAAGTCGACCGTCCTGGAAGCAGGGGATATGGCGTATGCCCCGAAGAACCTGGTGCATTCCTGGACGGTGGTTGGGAATGAAAAAGCTCAGATGTGGGTCAGTGCATTCCCTTCCGGTATGGAACATATGTTTCACGAACTGAGCCAATTGCCTGAAGGCAAACCGGATTTTGAAAAGGTGGCATCGATCTGTACCCGATACGGGATCACATTTGTATAAATCAATAACCAAAGAACTTTAAAATTAGAAATCATGAAAAAAAAGGACACATTCAGATTATTTAAGCTTTTGACACTGGCCGTTTTGGTCATAACCGTGGGTTGCAGCGACGACAATGACGAACTTGAAGCCTGGCAGGTGGAAGTGAATGAAGTAAAGGCAGCCACCCTAAAATACCAGGATGTTGAGGTGGCAACGGCAGAAGGATTTTTCGATGCTTCGGGATTTGTACCCAATATGGGGCATCATTACATCCTGCCACCCAGAATTGATGGGACCATTGAACTGGATAAACCCGAGATCCTGCTCTATGCACCAAACGCCAGTGGGGCCATGGAGATCGTGGCGGTAGAGTACGCCGTGCCGATTGCAGATATGGATAATCCCGGACCGGCCCCGGAAGGCTTTACGGGGGAGGAGGATGTATGGGAAATCAACCCGAACCTGCAGCAATGGCAGTTGCATGTGTGGATCTACAAAGACAACCCCGAAGGGATTTTTACGGCCCACAATCCAACCGTGGGCTCTGGGAATTAGCCATTAATAAACCCGTTGGGAACCACCCGCCACCTGCTCATGCAGGTGGCTTTTTGTTTACTTATATCCTAAGGTGCATTAAAACCCGGTATAGACAGCTGTGAGCACACCCAGGGTAGCTACAGCAAAACAGAGTAACAGGGGTTTCCATACAAAGCGCACCCATTTGTCATATGAGATACCGGCCACCGCAAGGATGGCCATCAAAGCTCCGTTGGTGGGGACGAACATGTCCATGTTCACCGCTCCGTATTGATATGCCAGAACACAGACTTGTCTGGATACGCCAACGAGATCCGAAAGAGGGATCAGAACAGGCATCGTCATCAATGCCTGGGCAGAATAGCTCATGATTGGGAAATGCAACAAGGCCTGGCTACCCATCATTCCGAGAGCCGACATGGAAGGAGGTAGGCTCTCCATGGGCGTAAAAGCCGTATGGATCACTGTATCCAGGATCTGTCCTTTTTCCAGGAGGATAGGAATACCGCTGGCCAGCCCCAGGATCACAGCTGCATAGGTCATTTCTTTCATACCATCGACGTACATCAGACACGTACGGTCTAAGCCCAGTCCGGCTATAAGGCCTGTCAACAGACCGAGCAGAAAGAAAAAGGCAGAGATCTCGTTAAAACCCCAGCCCAAAAACAGAAGCCCATAGGTGACCACTCCGAAAGTGAGGGCGATGAGGCCCAGGATGATACCACTACGCATTGATATGGGAGTTCCGGAATCCGACATGGGAATCTTTTCCATTCGGTTCAATCTAGCGTATCTCCAAAGGAACAGGAGGTATAAGGCCAGTACCAGAATCAGAAAGGCAAGTCGAAAATTTAGACCGGAAAGCAGGGGTAATTCCGCTTCTTTTTGTGCGAGAACTACAGCAAAAGGATTCATCGGACTGAATGCAGAGCCGATGACGGCGGCCCCGAAACTCATGCCGATAGCCACAAAGGCGTTATATCCCATCGAACGGCTGAAGGCTATGAGGAGGGGTGTCAAGGCAATAAACTCTTCCTGCATACCAATGGTGGCTCCTCCTGTCGCAAAGATCACCGATACCAGCATGAGAGCTATCCAATCTCTTCCTTTAAGCCTGTCTACCACCCATTGGAGGCCGTGACCCAGGACCCCTGTTTTTTCTACAATAAAGAAACAGCCGCCCAGCAGAAAGATGAGCACGATGAGATCAGCCCTGCTGATCAATCCTTCGGGTACGATCAGCAAAAGATCAAAAATATCCAGGCTTTCCGCTTCGATCTCTTTATAGGAACCATTCACTACAGTGGTAAGTCCGCTTTCAGAATCCGTGATGCGCGTATAACTGCCTTTGGGAATGATAAAGGTGGCAGCCCAGGTCATGCAAAGGAGCCCTAGCATCAGGGTAAAAGCATTGGGTAATTTTTTCATATCGGTGGTTGGTCATCCCTAAAGTAGTTTTTTCTGATCGGATATGGGAAAATTTGTAGATTTAATAAATGATTTGATAGAATGAGATTGACCAACCTAACCATTTTTTTCCTCACTCTGCTATTATTTTCATGCAATAATCCATCTGAGAAAGGCTCTCTCACTGGGTTGCAGGATCCAAAGGGAGAAGACAATATAGCCTATTACTGGGGGCAGGTCGCCCTGGAAGCAACAGCCCGTGATACGGAACGATTTCTGCCGAGGCCGACAATCACTTCTCGTTACCTGGGCCTGATTTTTACGGCTGCCTTTGATGCCTGGTCAGTCTATGATGATAAGGCCAGGCCGATATATCTGGAAGGAGTGTCGAAGCGAGAAGGTAGCTTGAGGGACAAAGAGATCGCCATCTCCTATGCCTCTTATTATGCCTTGAAGGAGTATTATTACAGCGATTCCCTTTATTTTAAGGAGCGGATGGCTCATCTTGGACTCGATCCTGAGACCAGAGACATGGAAGAGGATACCCCTGCCGGTATAGGCTATCTCGCCGCCATGTCGGTCATCAAAAACCGAAAGGGTGATGGTGCCAACCAGTACGGAGAAGAGTCGGAGGGCAATCCTCCTTATTTCGATTACACAGGATACCAGCCCGTGAATTCTGTAGATGACAACAGCGACATAAACCGGTGGCAGCCCAAATACTTTATAAGCCTGGAAGGGGAGCGTTATGCTCCGGGTTGCCTGACGCCTTACTGGCAGAAAGTGGAACCTATCACCCTGGAATCAGCAGACCAGTTCAGGTCGCCCCCTCCGCCCCTGTATGGCTCAGAACAATTGCAAAAGGAAGTAGAGGAAGTGGTTCAGATGCAGGCTGAGCTGACCGCCGAACAAAAAGCTCTCGTCGAATTTATGAGGGACGGCCCCAAGTCTGTGCAGCAGGCTGGTCACTGGCTGGTCTTTGCCCAGGAATTATCCAAAAAGGACCAATACGACCTGGATCAGGACGTGAAGATGTATTTCCTCAACCAGATCACCGCCATGGATGCTTTTATCGCCTCCTGGGATGCCAAGATGTTCTATGACTACGCAAGGCCCTACGCTTTGGTTCATGAGTATTACAAAGGGCAGGAAATAGAGGGTTGGGCCGGATTTGACAAGGGATGGACCAAAATGAAAGGGGAACAATGGCGGCCTTATTCGCCAGACTCTTTCCTCTGCCCTCCGTTTCCGAGTTATGTTTCCGGGCATAGTACGGTCAGCGGGGCCTGCGCAGAGGCATTGAGGCTTTATAAGGATTCGGACAGCTTTGAGGTCAGGGTTCCCTTTATAGCCGGATCCTATACGGAACCCGAATCTGAATGGGTGGAGGTTGAATTGTACTTCCCGACCTTGACTGAAACAGCCAACATGGCCGGTATCTCAAGGGTTTTGGGAGGATACCATATCCAGGCCGACAATTTAGAGGGTCTGGCCCTGGGGAGGAAAGTTGCCCGGCACGCATTCGAATTCTATAAGGATCACGTGGGAGAATAAGCTCAGGCGGGCTAACTGCCGGGAGCTAAATCCGTTGTTTTTTCGATTCCTATTTAAATCTTGGGAATTATTCTTTAACTTGTTATCTTTCTGAATAATTTAAACCAATTGAACATGAAAACGATTACTAGCGAAATAAACCAATACTGGGTACACTTTCAGTCCGGAGGCAAGGATAAGAACAAAGTCTATCCCCGGGCCCTCGTCAAGTGTTATCACGATGAGGATTTTGTAGTGCAGGTCAATTTTTATCCCGATGGGAAGGTGCCTGAAAATCACTACGATAAAAGGAATAAGTTGGTGTATCTGCGGTACCCTATTTCTATGTATCCCAATGTAATCGACCTTTTGAGACATGAAAAACCGATCTATTTCAGCTACAATGTCGAATTAAAACTTGGCTACGTGCGTACAGGGAAAGAACCTATTGGTGAGGGTAGCGAGGATTCGGACTTCTGAAAAGGAACAACTTCAAGTAAAATACAGCGTAAGAGTCGGCCTGGCCGACTCTTTTTTATTTCCTCAACGATAAGAGAATTGTAATGCCTTGGGTTATTCGATGATCCCAGTTTTCTTGGCGCGCTCTTCCCAGTTGCGCCTGGCAAGGACCTGTAGGTCTTCCACATTGTCGCTCTCGTCCATGATCTCGAGCCCCAGCAGGGTCTCTATGACGTCTTCCATGGTAACCAGGCCGCTTACCGACCCGTATTCGTCCACAACAAGGGCAATGTGTTCCCTTTTCCTGATAAAATTTTCGAATAATTGAGGGATGGGGGTGTCTCTTCGGGTGACCAGGATGTCTCTTTTGATATCGGCGAGGGTCAGCTTTCCGTTCTCGTTGATGATCTCCTCCATGACATTGTCTTTCAGGACAAAGCCGGTAATGGTATCGACGGTTTCCCCGTAGATAGGGATCCTGGAGAAGCGCAGGTGAGGATTCTGTTCAAAGAATTCCTCTATGGTCTGAGTATCAGGTGCGATCTTCATCACCGCCCTTGGCGTCATAATGTCCTTCGCCAGGATCTCGTCGAACTGCAGCAGGTTCTTGATCACCTTGGATTCTGATTTTTCAAAGACGCCTTCCTCTTCGGCCATGTCGGCCATCACGGTAAAATCTTCCCTGCTCAGTACACTCCCCTCATGACCTTTGCCCAGCAGTCTTGTGAAGAGCTGCAATGTCCACATAATCCCGGTTACCTGCAGGGTCCAGACCATGGCCCTAAGTATTTGAGTAGAGATCCCGGTGAGTTCCCTCCAGTAATTAGCTCCAATAGTTTTGGGGATGATCTCAGATGCAACAAGTACCAGGATGGTCATGATAGTAGATACGATTCCCACCATGAGATCTTCGGTGAATTGGAATCCGAAAACGGTATGAGAGCGTTCCCCATATAGATCGGCGTAGGCCACTTTCGCCTGTACACCCACCAGAATAGCGCCTACAGTATGAGCAATGGTATTGAGGGTAAGGATGGCGATCAGGGGCTTGTCGATATCCTTTTTGAGTTCTTCCAGGGCCAGGGCATATCCCTTTTTGGCTTTTTTCTTCAGATTGATGTAAGTAGGTGTTACACTGAGCAATACTGCTTCCAGGATGGAACAAAGGAAGGAGAAGAAGATCGCGAGGAAAGCGTAGAACAGTAACAGGCCCATGAAGCGTAATTCTCTGGCGAAGATACGATAAATATAAAAAGCTCTAAAGAGATTGAAAACACTTCATTCCACCCGCCGGTTGTCGATAATCTCTCGCCCCTTATCGGTATCTAATACCTGCTGAAAAGTCGATATAATGCAAAATTCTTCCATGATCGGGGCCAAAAGGGTACCATATCCGGAAAAAAGAGAGGTTTATCCAAATTCGGTAATCTAATAAAGGATTCGATCTATTTTGTCCTTCTCAAATCCTATCTTATGAATATTAAACTTAACCCTATTGAAGTAGCGCGTTTCCTGATCTGCGTCGGGATCGCCTGGATCGCCTGGATGACGCATTATCATACCGGGGCAATTTTTTGAACTGACATACAGAACGATAAAAAGCGCTGCCTTGGGCAGCGCTTTTTCGTTTATTACCTTTCTTTCATTCAGTCTATACCCTGCCCCAGGATATAAGGGGCTCCCATAGCTTTCAACTCCTTTTCAAGCTGGGGAATGGTAGTGTTGGCGATATTACTGATCTCTGTATAAAGGGAGGCCATCATAGTCTTGGCGATCCCCAGGCTCTGCTTGTGCAGCGGAGTAGGGCCATAAGTGGTAGACAGGCCTCGTCTTGCAACGCTCAGATGATCTCCCGGGTTAGGGGGATTTCTTTCCCCGATTTCATCTCTCGACTTGTTCCCTTCCAGCTTTTCCTCAAAGGCGTATAATTGCTGCTGGAGGTCGTGCAGTTTTCCCGCCATTTTGCCGGGAGCTGCAGGCGCCCTCTCCAGGGCAACTTGCATGGCCTTAACCTTGTCCATGCTGCTTTCGAGTACATCGGAAATCTTGTTCTCCTGGGTGGCTACCTCATTGTAGGCAGCGATATAAGCATTGAAGTCCTCATAGGAGACACCTTTCAGCGTACTCTCGAACAACGGCTCCACTTTAAAGGTAACAGGTCCGTCGAGTTGGGTGACCACGCCGTCCACTTCTTTGGAAAGGGTAGCCGTGTAGGTACCGGGCATGGCCAGGGGACCGGAATTCCACCAGGAACTTCCACCGCCTGATTCCCTTCCGGGTCTTATTGCCCTTGAACTCGGATGCCTGAGGTCCCAGGCTACCCTGTTCAGGCCTTTTTTGGCAGTACCTTGCACATTGCGGATCACGTTATTCCTTTCATCGCGGATGGTGATCCAGATCTTGGCATCGGCCTCCCGTCTTTCTTCTTCCAGGGCGTCCCAGCCGGGGAAGGGGATAGAGGCGTTCCTTTTTTCCAGATCTTTTTCGCGGTCTTTTCGAGCCTTGGTCTTGGAGGTGAAACCCTCTGCCAGGGTATAAGTGAACCAGGCACCGAAATCAGGATTTTCGGCAAAATAGTAATCTGCTCCCGTATTGCCGACCACGTTCTTGGGGACATACCAGGGGGCTGTCCTCGTGCTGTACAAGGCTCCCTCTTTTTTCAGGGAGGCATCGGTGATCTCGCGAAGGGCACTGTAATCGTCCAGCACAAAAAAGCCACGACCAAAAGAGGCTCCCACCAGGTCGTTCATCTCTTTCTGTATCACCAGGTCGCGGAAGGAAATCATAGGGGCACCCGGAACTTTATGCCAGTTAGTCCCCCCATTCATGGAGACATAGATGCCCTTTTCAGTACCCAGGAACAAGAGCTCTTTTTTGACATGGTCCTGAACCAGGCGCCAGATAAGCGTATTGTCTGGCAGGTCGCCTTTGATGGATCTCCAGGTGGCACCCTTGTCCGTGCTTTTGTACAGATACGTAGCAAAATCACCTTCTTTGTGGTTATCCAGGGCTACATATACCGTGTTCTCATCGAACAGGTCGGCTTTGATGTCATTGACAAAAGAGCGGGAGGGCAGCCCGAGGCGGGTTACAGGAATGCTATTCCAGTTGCCTCCTCCATCAGAGGTAACCTGTATAAACCCATCGTCCGTTCCTGCATAGATCAGGCCTTCCCGCACCGGGGATTCTGAAAGGGAGGTGATGGTATTGTAATTAGACATGGCGCCCACATCCCAGGCGTTGTCCCAGCTTTGCTGTTTGCCCATGATCGGCAGGGTGATCCTCTCCTCGTTTCTCGTGAGGTCTCCTGAGATGGGCGTCCAACTGTCTCCCCTGTCCTCTGATTTCCACACCCTGTAGGAGGCGAAGTAAAGGCGTGACGGCTTATGCGGACTCACCAGGATGGGTGCATCCCAGTTATAACGCTCATGAGGTTCACCTGCGCGGGGTTGAGGTTGTATAAAAACCCTGTCTCCAGTGATCAGATCTACCCGGTGCAGGCCCCCTTGCTGGGTCTCTGCGTAGATGATGTGGTTGTATTCTGGATCGGTGGCCGACTGGTGGCCGTCTGCGCCCAGGGTTTTATACCAGTGTGCATTTCGGATGCCCTGCTGCTCATCAGTACGGGAGGGTCCGCCTGCAGAACCATTATCCTGTGTTCCGCCAAAAATATGATAGAATGGCTTTTGGTTGTTCACTGCCACCTTGTAGAATTGAGTGAGCGGTAGGTTTTTGATATAGCGCCAGGTCTGTGCCAGGTCGAAGCTCTCATAGATCCCTGCATCCGTACCTACCAGCAGGTAATCCGGATTATCGGCACGGAAGGCGATCGCGTGGTTATCGGAGTGTTTATCTTCTTCCCTGAGCTGTACAAAGGTTTTTCCCCCGTCATCGGAGGTCAGTATTCGAACGTTCATCAGGTAGAGACGGTCAAAGGCATGAGGACTCGCATAGAGCTCCTGATAGTAGTGCGGCCCGGTTCCGCCAGAGACGGTATTTGACATTTTCTTCCAGGAAGCGCCCCTGTCTTCGGAGCGATACACGGCCCCCTGGGTTCGGTCGAGTTCGATGGCGGCATAGACCACATCAGGCTGCTGAGGGGAGATAGCGATACCGATCTTCCCCATGTTGGAATTGGGCAGTCCGGAACTCAATTTTTCCCAGGTCTCACCCCCGTCCTCAGAACGGTGCAGTCCGGAATCGGGGCCACCGCCCATTAAAGCGGCTACGGTTCTGTGTCTTTGCCAGGTAGCGGCATAGATGCGGTCGGGATTCCTGGGATCGAGCATGATGTCCGTAACCCCGGTCCATTCATTACCACCGAGTACCTTATTCCAGGTAGCTCCTCCGTCTTTGGATTTGTAAAGGCCTCTTTCTCCGCCTTTGTTCCAGAGTGGTCCCTGGGCGGCCACCCAGATCACATCAGGGTTTTCTGGGTGTACTATGATCTCTGAAATGTGCTCGGAAGCTTTCAGGCCCATATTTTTCCAGCTACTGCCTCCGTCTTCACTTTTATAGACGCCGTCACCCCAGGCCACGTGGCGGCCACCAACGTTTTCTCCGGTCCCTACCCAGATCGTGGAGGGATTGTTCGGATCAATGGTAAGGCAGCCTATTGAATAGGTGGACTCTTTATCAAAAATGGGCGTCCAGGTGGTCCCGGCATTCTCTGTTTTCCAGACACCCCCGGAGCCCACGGCGACATACCAGACATTGGAGTCCTCGGGATGTAAAGCGATATCGGCGATCCTTCCTGAGAGAAAGGCAGGGCCCACATTGCGGAGTTTAAGTCCGTCAAGGGAAAGTTTTTCATTTGCAGAGGCTGCAGTGGCAGAACTCCCCCGGTTCCTTTGGGAGAATCCCAGGGAGGCGATAAGCAAAAAAACAATGGAAAAGAGTATTCCTTTTTTCATGGATAGTGGTTTTGAGTTGAAAATTCAAGGAATTTAAAATACGATAAAATTGGGAATTCAGGAGTAGGTCCCAGACTGTTTATTGCCTTCTTTAAAAATGATGCTTTTCCATTAAAAAAGTATTCATAAATTTGCATCCCCATAATGGCCTCATAGCCTGCCTGCCGGCAGGCAGGTTCAACGAATCGAGAACCTGGTCAGAATTGGGAATTAGATATTAGGTTGTAGATTTGCCTAGTATTTGGCCTCATAGTTCAACGGATAGAATAGAAGTTTCCTAAACTTTAGATCCAGGTTCGATTCCTGGTGAGGCTACAGATAAGCACAAAAGGCCTTTGCGATGAGCAAAGGCCTTTATTTTTGCGAACGGGCCGCGGAAAACTTGTTTTCCAGTGGCCCGGGCCAAAAATAAACCCAACTGCGGAAGCAGTTGGTCTTTTGTATTTTCAGCCTGAGGCTCATTCAGGAACAGCGCCCCTGAAGCAGAACGCAGCACGCTTCAGGGGCTGGCTAATCCTGGTGAATGAATAGTGCAGCCTGTAACCAAATGAAACAGTATTCCTGAAGCAGAGCGTAGCTCGCTACAGGGGGCTGGCTAATCCTGGTGAATGAATAGTGCAGCCTGTAACCAAATGAAACAGTATTCCTGAAGCAGAGCGTAGCTCGCTACAGGGGGCCGCTAATCCTGGTGAATGAATAGTGCAGCCTGTAACCAAATGAAACAGTATTCCTGAAGCAGAGCGCAGCACGCTTCAGGGGCTGGCTAATCCTGGTGAAATTAGGAGGCCTTGTTGTACCCCCTGATTATTCCGAAATCTTACTTATCTTAGAGCGAGGGGTATGATCGAATCGATCGTAAGACCTCAATAACCACCAACAATGAAACCAACCTCCCTGGGAAAAAGTACCGCTGAGGCTCGAGCTGTTTACGATAAAATGATCGAGGTCTTTTTCTTTTTCGCTCCCATCGAAGGGTTCGATGAGCTCGTTTATCCGGATTTCCTTGGATACGGTACTGCGGCACATGAATTTTTTAAGGACAGGGAGGCCGTAAAGCAAATGGCCAAATTACAGGCTGAACAACTCAGGGAGACAAAATTCACCCTGACCCGGAAACCTGTCGATGAAAAATTTTTGTCGAACGGATCTGTTTACCTGATCCTGGAGGATTTTGAGCTCTACATGGAAGACAACGATCAAGTAGTCCCGCTCAGGTTATCCACCATCCTTGAAAAAATATCCGGTAAATGGATGGTCACGCATTTTCACGGCTCAACCCCCGATGCAAATATTGATGAGGAAGAAGCCCTTCCCATGGAAGGTCTTCGCAAAAAAAATGAGGAGCTTGAAGAAAAGATCAGGGAACGAACCCGTGAATTGGAAATTGAGGCTTCCCTGGAAAGAGTACGTGCGAGGGCCATGGCCATGCACACCTCTGATGAGCTGAACCAGCTCATAGGGACTGTCTTTAAAGAGCTTACCCAACTCGATTTGGCGCTCACCCGATGCATCATCATGATATTTGACGAGGCCACCTCCGGGTCGATGTGGTGGATGGCCAATTCGGAAACTCCGGAAGCTCCTATGAATTTCTGGGTTCAGAACCATGAGCATAAGCCCTACCGGGCCTATAAAAAGGCCTGGAAAGAGCAGGAACGCCAGTTCGCCTATACACTTGAAGGGAAGGAAAAGGAGAAATGGGATCAATTTATTTTCGGGGAGACCGATTTGAGCCAGTTGCCTGGAGCAGTTATCAAGGGGATGAAAGCCCCTGAACGGGTGTATCTGTCTGCTTCCTTCAACGCCTTTGGCTGCCTTTCAGTGGCCAGCCTGGAACCTTTGTCAGAACCACACGTGCAACTGTTGCTACGCTTTGCCCGGGTGTTTGATCTAACCTACCGCAGATTCAATGACCTGCAGAAAGCAGAAGCCCAGGCCCGGGAAGCCCAGATAGAAGCCGCCCTCGAACGCGTCCGCACCAAGGCAATGGCCATGCATAATACTGAGGACATCGGCGTTACGGTCACCACATTTTTTAACGAGCTCCTTGGGTTGCATCCGGACAGTTCCTTACGGTGTGGGATCGGTATTTTAAGCAAGGCTAAGCATATGGAATTGTGGACAGCCTCGGTCAAAAAAAATTCACAGACCGTCCTGCATTCTGGAACCCTCGATATGTCGCTCCATCCCCTGTTGAGTGGTGTTAAAAAAGCCTGGAGCAACCGCCATAAAACCTTCTCGTATGTGCTAAAGGGTGAAGACCTGAAGACATATTTTGGTATCCTGAACAAAGCGCCGGATTACCCGGTGAAATTCGACCTCAATAAGATTCCCGAAACTGTGCACCACAATAGTTTTGCATTTAAGGACGGGATGCTTTTCGCATTTACAGAGGCCCCCTTACAGGATGATATCCGCTCGGTCCTGGAACGCTTCTCCTCCGTTTTCGGCCAGACCTATACACGGTATTTAGACCTGCAAAAAGCAGAAGCCCAGGCCCGGGAGGCCCAGATCGAAGCAGCGCTGGAACGGATCCGTTCACAAGTCACAGGGATGCAGGAATCCTCCGAGTTACTGGACATTGTGGTGACCATGCGGTCTGAATTTATCCGGCTTGGTCATGAAGCACACTACTTCTGGCATATGCGCTGGTTGCCGGATACCTACCAGAAGGCCATGACCTCGGGAGACGGTACCCGAATCGGGATGGTGATGAAGCTTCCACGCCATATCCATGGCGAGGTTCCTTTGCTGGCAAAATGGGAGAAGAGTAAAGAGCCGACAGTAGTTTACGCAATGGATGCAGATGCGGCCGTGGACTACGTTGATATAATGGTATCCCTGGGGGATTTCCAGCAGGTAGACCCACAGGCTCCTTCGGCCGATGACATCCGGAAAATAGGCGGACTCACCTTTGTGATGGCCCGTACCACCCACGGAGAAATTGGATACAGCCTTCCCGGGGTAGTTCCTAACCCTCCGGCCGAAGACATCAATACCCTGGTACGGTTTGCAGGGGTTTTCGATCTGGCCTATCGCAGGTTTGAGGACCTGAAGGAATCCGAACGTCAGAAAAGAGAGGCAGAGATCGAATTGGCCCTGGAACGGGTGCGGGCCCGCACCATGGCCATGCAGCATTCTGACGAATTGGCTGAGGCGTCCCACTTGCTCGACAAAGAGGTCCGAGCCCTTGGAATTGAAACCTGGGGTTGTGCATTTAATATTTTCCGTGAGAACGACTCTATTGAATGGTTTGGAAATGAAGCCGGCTTACTTCCCACCTATACGGTTCCCAGGAAAGGGATCTTTAAGCAGTATTATGAAATGGGACAAGGGGGTGAATCCCTGTTTGTAAAGGAGATAGCAGGGGAAGAATGCGTTGCCCATTACGAGTATATGAGCACGCTTCCGGTTGTGGGGGATGTACTCAGACAGCTCAAGGAAACAAACGGGGCCTTCCCCACCTACCAAATCGATCATGTGGTTTACTTCAAATACGGGTATCTCCTGTTTATCACCCGTGAGGCTGTCCCAGAAGCTCATGATATTTTCAAGCGTTTTGCTTCTGTATTCGAGCAGACCTACACCCGATTTCTGGATCTTCAAAAAGCGGAAGCCCAGGCCAAAGAGGCGGTCAAACAGGCCTCTATTGACCGCATACGGGGGCAGATCGCCAGCATGCGTACTACAAAGGACCTCGAACGCATCACTCCTCTCATCTGGAATGAACTCACCGTCCTTGGAGTCCCATTTATTCGTTGTGGGGTATTTATAGTGCATGAATCGGACAGCACGGTACAGGCTTTTTTATCTGCTCCGGATGGGAAATCGCTTGGTGCCATGCGCATACCTTTTGATGCCGACAAGGATACCGCTGCCACTGTCGCCCATTGGAAAAAAGGAGAAGTGTACAGAACCCACTGGGACAAAAAGCAATTCCTCGAATTTATGCAGACCATGATGCACCTGGGCCAGGTGAGCAATAAAAAAGAATACCAGGGAGCTGAAGAACCTCCGGAATCCCTTTTCCTTCATTTTCTCCCTTTCAAACAGGGGATGCTCTATGTGGGGAATACCAAATCCCTGGACGAGGATCAGATGGAAGCAGTAGGTTCCCTGGCCGATGCCTTCTCGATCGCTTATGCCCGATATGAGGATTTCGTAAAGCTCGAAATGGCCAAAGAGCGTATTGAACGCACCCTGGGCGAGCTTAGAGAGACCCAGAAGCAGCTGGTGCATTCCGAGAAAATGGCTTCCCTGGGGGAACTCACCGCCGGGATCGCCCACGAGATCCAGAACCCCCTGAACTTTGTAAACAACTTCTCCGAAGTGAGCAAGGAGCTCATAGAAGAGATGCTTGAGGAGATACAAAAGGGCGATGTAGAGGAGGCCAAAGCCCTGGCCGGAGACATCGTCCAGAACCTGGAAAAGATCCACCATCACGGCCAGCGGGCCGACGGAATTGTCAAGGGAATGTTGCAACACAGCAGGGGGAGCAGCGGGGAGAAAGAGTCTACGGACATCAACGTTCTCGCCGATGAATACCTCAGGCTGGCCTATCACGGGCTAAGGGCAAAGGACAAAAGTTTTAACGCCACGCTGGAGACTCATTTTGATGAATCCCTCGGCAAGGTGCATGTGGTTCCCCAGGATATTGGCAGGGTGATCCTCAACCTGATCACCAACGCATTCCACGTGGTGAAGGAGAAGAAGGAAAAGACAGGAGGTGGATATACGCCTACGGTGACGGTGACTACCCGCAGGAACGCAAATGGAGTTGAAATTTCTGTGAAGGACAACGGCAACGGCATCCCCGAGGCCATACGGGAAAAGATCTTCCAGCCCTTTTTTACGACAAAACCTACCGGGCAGGGGACGGGTTTGGGCCTGAGTATGAGCTATGATATTGTGACCAAGGGGCATGGGGGTGATCTCAAAGCCATTTCTGAGCAGGGGAAAGGCTCAGAATTTATCATTACCTTACCTGTATAAAATAGAGTTTATGTAGCTGTAATTATGTGAGAATCAGTTTTGCCTAACCAACCAAAGCAACCAACCATGCCTGTAGCTGAATCTTTTCGTACCGTCCGGATTTTCCTCCTGGCTTTAGCATTATTTCTTCATGCAATCACTTTATCCCAAAGAGAGAAGATCGCCTTTGAAAAGTATGGGGTGGCTGAGGGACTTCCGGAAGAGTTTGCACGAGATGTCATTCAGGATGACCAGGGTTTTATATGGATTACCACCCAAAACGGGATTGTAAAGTACGACGGATACGAATTCAAAGTATTTCGAGGTGACAAATCGGATAAAAAAGGAAACCTGCAATTACGTGGCGGATTCAAATTCGTCAAGGCCAGGGATGGTAAAATTTGGACCTCCAATTTTGGAGATGGGATAACTTCTTATGATCCCATTACGGAACGATTTCAGAATTACCTGCCCAACCCCGATAATCCCGAAGAACTTCCATACGATTTTTATACAGAATTGCTTTTTGAGGACTCTAAAGAGAACATTTGGTTTTTGAATTACTCCAGGGTTCTGGATACACTCGTCCTGGCTAAGATCAATTCCAGTTCGGGAAAAATGAGCAAGTATCTTCATAAGCGAAACTATCCCAGGTTTAATCATATCGTGCTGAATTGGGAGTTGATGGAAGCCGGAAAAGACAGTAGTCTTTGGCAATTGTTACATCCCGGGAATCTCAACATTTACAATGCTGAGAAAGACTCTATGGAACAAGTCATCGCTTCCGGTTCCACTATTCCGGGTACGGATATCAAAGATACCATTCGAATGATCGTTCGTGGCACGGAAAGTTTCGATGTACTCCGGGGGGATAAAGGAGTTTATCTCTGGGATCCCGTAAAACGATCCTGCGTAGAATCATTTACAAAATTGGCAGACCGGGACAATACCCTAACGCCTCATAATCTGCAGTATGCATTCATAGATATCAAGGGCAAATTGTGGGTATTCCAGGAGGAGGGAAACGTTACCCGGGTCGATCTCAAAAGTGGAACATCAAAGCAAATAAAATATGGAGAAGGAAGTTTAAAATTTAGCAAAGGGGCCAAAAGGACAGATCAGTTGTCGGTATTTGCCCAACACGATGGTGGAATATGGTTCGCAACAACCAACCTAAGCCCGTTTTCTGAAGGGGAACCCTTAACCTATCTCTATTACGATTTTGCGAAGGAAAGGTTTACGATATATACTGAAAAATTTAACGATGACTCTAATCCATTTCCTGAGGGAAAACATATTTTTCAGTTTAGAACCATCCTTGATAATTCTGGTTTGATGTGGCATGCCACCAGACCGAATATTTACAAGCAATCTCCAAAAATCAGACAGATAGAGACCTTCCGACATAACCCGGAGGATAAAACCAGCATACCTTCGGATACTATTTTTAGCCTATTTGAGGATAGTAAAGATCGATTATGGGTAGGAACTTCAAATGGATTGTCCCTGAAGGAAGGCGATCATTTTACAAAAATCAACTTCGAGCGGGGACGTAATCAAAAAAAATTGCGTCAGATACGTTCAATCTACGAGGATTCGGAAGGCAGCATTTGGGTGGGAACTTATGGCAGAGGATTATTTAAGCTGCTGGAAAGGCAAAAAAAACTGACTCCGGTAAATCTCTTTTCCGGGGAAAACAAACTGGAATTCTCATACGATATTGAATTCATTGAGGAAGATACATCAGGGAATTTGTGGATCTCAGTTTGGAGACAAGGAATTTACATACTGGGGAAAGGTACTCAAGAGGTCATTCAAAAGTTTGAAGTTGACAATAGTGAAAAACACGGTATGAACGGCCTTCTTGTTAATAGCATCTACCAGGATTCAGAGGGTGTTCTTTGGTTAGGTGATAGCGGAGACAATGAGTTTGGACTTTATGCCTATTCCCCTGAAGACAATGCCTTTAAACATTTTACCCATGACCCTAAGGACAGCTTATCCCTGATCAGTAATGAGATAAGATTCATTGAAGAAGATGACCAGGATCGGCTTTGGATAGGTACAGATGGCGGCTTGTGCCAATTCGACAGGGAAAAGGGCACCTTTATTAGAATTAATGAACCGTTAAAAATGCCCAGTGTTACTTCCTTTGCTCCGGCAGGCGAAGGGAAAATCTGGATATCGACATACAGCGGAGGAGGATTGGCCTTGGTAGGACCTAATCCTGAAGAGGTAGTTTTTTACGGAGAGGAACAAGGGTTGCTGCACAACGATGTCTCACAGTATAGTGATCAATTATTGGAGGATGAAAGGGGGCGACTATGGCTTCCCAACCAAAGAGGTCTTTCCGTATTCGATACCGGTTCCCTCACCTTTCATAATTACGGTTCGCGGGAAGGTATGCAAAGTTTACCGGGTTGGTCCAGAATGATCAAAACCAGTGATGGGATGATCTGGATTGGAGGTTTTAAAGGACTCAATAAAATTGACCCTGAAGTAATTTTTAAGAAAGATTCTATCCGTCCCAATATGGTGATCACCCGATTGGGAGTAAACGATACCGTTTATAGTGGCCCTGATGGAGATCTGTTTACAAAATCGGTTGCTTTTACCAGGAACATAAAACTAAATCACCGACAGCGTGATCTGAGCTTTGAATTCGTGGCTTTACATTATTTAAATCCTCAGGATAACCTCTATTCCTGGAAGTTGGAAAATTACGATACAGACTGGTCCGAACCTTCCAAAGAACGGAAAGCTTCCTATACCAACCTTTCGCCGGGCGAATACACCTTCAGGGTAAAAGGCTCCAATGCCGATGGGATCTGGAACGAGGAAAGGGCCAGTATCAGGATCACCATTGCACCGCCCTGGTGGCGAACCTGGTGGGCCTATGGTATTTACTTCTTGATTCTTTTGTTTATTGGGTACCGCGTACATCTCTTCCAAAAAGAAAAGACGATCCGGCGGGAGCGCGAAAAGGCGCGTGAAAAAGAATTGAAACAGGCTAAGGAGATCAAGAAGGCCTATGCGGAACTAAAGGCCACCCAAAGCCAGCTGATACAGTCCGAAAAAATGGCCAGTCTTGGAGAACTCACTGCCGGAATTGCCCATGAGATACAAAACCCGCTGAACTTTGTCAATAATTTTTCAGAAGTGAGCCAGGAATTGATCGAAGAGCTGAAAGAAGAAAGGGCCAAAAGTAAAAAGGAACGCGATGAAAAACTTGAAGAAGAACTCATATTAGATATTGATCAAAATCTGGAAAAGATTTCCCATCACGGCAAGAGGGCTGACTCAATTGTGAAGGGTATGCTCCTGCACAGCCGGGGAAGTAGCGGGCAAAAGGAGCCTACAGACATCAATGCACTGGCAGACGAATACCTGCGACTGGCCTATCACGGCCTGCGCGCCAAGGATAAGTCATTTAACGCCAGCATGGAAACTGATTTCGACAAGTCGGTCGGAAAAATAAATGTCGTGCCTCAGGATATAGGGCGGGTCATTTTAAATCTTATTACCAATGCCTTCCACGCCGTACAGGAGAAAAAGAAACAGGTTGGGGGCGACTATGATCCCAAAGTGCAAATTATCACGAAAAAGGTGGCTAATACAGTAGAGATCCAGGTTATGGACAATGGAAATGGGATCCCTAAAAAGATCATCCAGAAAATCTTTGAACCCTTCTTTACCACAAAACCTTCAGGAAGAGGCACCGGGTTAGGACTGAGTATGAGCTATGAAATTGTGACCAAAGAGCACAAGGGGAAATTGAAAGTATCTTCCAAGGAGGGAGAAGGATCCACTTTTAAGATCATCCTGCCCATAGAAGAGCGACCTAAAAAATAGAATAACCACCAAACCACCAGTACCGATGAAAATTTTAGTAGTTGATGACGAGCAAGATGTTCAATTGTTATTCCGCCAGCGATTCAGACGAGAGATCAGAAATGGGGAACTGAAATTTGCCTTCGCGTTCTCCGGAGAAGAGGCACTCCAATACCTGGAAGCACACAACCATGAAGCCGTCCTCATCCTGTCTGATATCAACATGCCCGGAATGAGTGGGCTTGAACTGCTTGAACAGATCAAAAAGAATTTTCAGAAGCCACCACCCGTAGTTATGATGATCACTGCCTATGGGGATCGGGAGAACTATGAAACAGCCATGCGTTTAGGAGCGGACGATTTTCTGACTAAACCGGTAGAATTTGGAGTGTTAAAGGAAAAATTAAAAGCGATACTGTGATGTCTAAGATTTTGGTCGTTGATGACGAGGCGGATCTTGAGGTCCTCATCAAACAGAAATTCAGGAAACAGATCAGGCAAAATGAGTATGAATTCAGGTTTGCCATCAACGGGGTAGATGCCCTGGAGAAGCTCAAGGAAGAGCCGGATGTGGATATTGTCCTCAGTGACATCAATATGCCGGAAATGGACGGCCTTACCCTGTTGACAAAACTCCAGGAACTGAATCCCCTCCTGAAATCGGTCATCGTTTCTGCCTATGGGGACATGGACAATATCCGTACGGCCATGAACCGGGGTGCCTTTGATTTTATTACCAAGCCCATCAATTTCGAGGACCTGACCATCACCATGGAAAAGACCCTGAAACATGTACGGGAATTGCAGGAAACATTAAAGGCTGTTCGGGAGAACAATATCCTGAAGATGTATGTGGATGAAAATGTACTGAATTTTATGGGGCGAAAGGAATTTGAGTCGGCGGTCATGGCCAACGAGAATATCCAGGCTACGGTCATGTTCATCGATGTGTGCGGATTCACAGCCTTGAGCGAGACCAACAGTGCGGATTCCGTGGTCAATATGCTCAACTCTTATTTTGACGCCATGGTAAAGGAGATCATAGCCCAGGAAGGGTATATCGATAAATTCATGGGAGATGCGGTCATGGCGGTTTTCAGGGGGGATTACCACCTGGACCGTGCCCTAGATGCGGCCCTTGCAGTAAGGCTACAGATCGGGAAACTTCCCGAGATCAAGGAGATGGGCGGATACCGGCCTAGTGTCTCCATAGGGATCAACAGCGGGGAGATGGTCTCGGGAAATATCGGGTCCTCCAGCCTGAAAAGACTCGATTTTACAGTGATCGGAGATGCGGTGAACACGGCAGCCCGACTGGAGTTTGCAGCTGAGGATAACCAGATCCTGATCCCTGAGGAGTGCTACCTAAAGATCAAGGAAGCCTTTGAATGCAAAAAAGTGGGCGAGGTACAGCTCAAGAACAAGAAAAAGAGTATTACAGTCTATGAGGTTTTGGCATAGTTGAACCCCTCTCTGTCCTGAAGTTATTTAGCCCATGATGTTCTTATCTTTTCACTATTCCCGAATCTGGATCTCCCCTTTCAGCCGGATATCCCGTGAAGATGTCCCCACCTGTATCCCATAGGTACCTTCTTCCAATTTCCAGGCAGAGTTGTCCCCATCCCAATAACTCAAATCCGAAAGCGGGACATTCATGGTGATCTCTGTGGCCTCCCCCGGGGCCAGTACCCTGGTTTTGGTAAAGGCTTTCAGTTCCTTCTCAGGCCTGTCTATATTCGAATCTGATTTTCCAACATAGAGCTGGACGACTTCCTTGCCCGAGACCTCACCGGTATTGCGAACAGCCAGCTTTACGATCAAAGCACCATTTTCAACTGTATGGCTCAGAGAGTCGAGTTCAAAAGTTGTGTAAGAAAGGCCATAACCAAAGGGGTATGAAACCTCCAGTCCTGCTTTATCGAAGTGGCGATAGCCTACATAGATCCCTTCTTCATATACAGTAAAATCGACATTGGGTTCCTTTTCTGAATCCTCTTTTTCAGCAGGAGGGAAAATAAGGTCCGTCATACTCATGGGTCGGCCGTCTAAAGGGAAATTCGCATGGGAAGCATGGTCGCTCAGTTTTACGGGAAAGGTCATGGGGAGTTTTCCGCTGGGATTTACTTTCCCGCTCAGGATGTCGGCCACAGAATTCCCGCCATCCTGTCCGCCCTGCCAGGCCAGGAGGATCCCATCTGCCAGGTCTTTCCAGCTGGCTGTTTCAATTACCCCACCAATATTGAGCACCACGACAACGGGTTTTCCGGCTTTGTGAAATGCCTTATTTGCTAATTCTAGCATGGCTATTTCTTTTGCTTTGAGTAGGAAATCGTCTTTTTCCCGACGGTCTCCACCTTCACCGCTGTTACGGCCGATCGTAATGATCGCAGCATCACTTTCAGCGGCGATCTTCTCCATTTGTTCTTCCGTATAGGTGAGCTCCGGAGGGTTGTAGGGTTCGAACATGGCGTTGATGCCCTCTGGTTTTACGAATTCTTCCGCATTTGCTTTTTTATGTAAATCGTAGGCTTCCTTGGCGATGGGGGTGATCTTAAAGGAAGAACTGCTAAACCCTTCTTCCCGGTTCGCTCCTGTATTTCGGAGCCCTTCTTCCAGGGATACCGAATAAGCTTCATTTACATCTCCGGATCCGGTTCCCCCCGCGATAAAGTCATAGGAGGTTACCCCGAGCAGGGCAATGTTGCTGATGTCCTTCAATGGAAGAACACCGTTATTCTTTAGCAAGACCATGCCCTCAGCAGCGGAGTTTCTCGTGATCTCCGCATGGGCACTCAGGTCGGGATCATTAGTGTAGGCCGATCCTTTCATATTACCTGATTTAAATACCAGTTCCAGGATCCGCCGAACGGAGGTATTGATCTCTTCCTCTGTAAGTCTGCCGTTTTCCTGTCCTTCGAGCAGGGCGTTCCATTGCTTTTTTGTGCCGGGTTCTAGCAGGTCATTACCTGCCTTGATCATGGCCACGGCGTCATTGCCCCCAAACCAGTCGGACATCACCAGTCCCTGGAATCCCCAGTCATTTCTCAGAATATCGGTAAGCAATTCACGGCTCTCCGCCACGTAGGTGCCATTGATCTTGTTGTAGGAAGACATAATGGTCCATGGTTGGGATTGTTTCACGATGATCTCGAAACCCTTCAGGTAGATCTCCCTCAGGGCCCTTTCTGAGATGATAGCATCGTTGAAGTTCCTGTTGGTCTCCTGGTTGTTGGCGACATAGTGCTTTACAGAAGTACCGATGCCATTGGATTCAATACCGTTGACCATAGCCGCCCCAATATACCCGGTAAGGACAGGGTCTTCGGAATAATATTCAAAATTTCTGCCGCAGAAGGGATGCCTGTGGATATTCGCCCCTGGGCCCAGGATAACATCCAGTCCGTATTCCTTTGCTTCATTTCCCATGGCATTTCCAACCTGATAGACCAACTCTGTGTTCCAGGTAGAAGCCAGGAGAGTTCCAATAGGGAAGGCAGTGGCGTAGTAGGTACGATCTTCACCCTCGCGCACGGGTTCTATCCGCAACCCGGCAGGTCCGTCTGAAAGATATATTGTCGGGATACCCAGTCTTGGGGTAGGGACTATGGTCCCAACCGCTCCGGGGATCCCTTCTCCGGGTTCAACCCTGCCCATAGCAGAAGAAATCCCGGATCCTTTAAGCAGGTGTATCTTCTCCTCCATGGTCATCTGTGACAGCAGATCGTCTATGCGCTCCTCAGCAGGTCTCCTCTCGTCTTCGTAAATATCCAATTCCCCGTTGCCGTTGAGGTCCCTGAAAGTGTACCCGGATACGCTAATCTCATTGATCTGGTTATTCTCGGCATAATCGTTTTCAAAATCGAGGAAGGTCGATTTGAGATACAGCCAACCCCCGAGGGCTGCAAGCAATAGAACGACAACGATGATACCAAGTACTTTGAGAGTAGTCTTTAGCCCTTTTTTCATATATGACAACAGGTGTTTGTTACAAATGTAAGTTTTCCCGGGTTTGGTTGGGTCGGTCTGAATTTTGGATGGGGGATTCCGGCCTGAATATCTTTTGGCGATCAGCCGGCATTGTAATCGTAAAATTCTCTTTACCTTCGTGAGAAACCCAATTAAAATGGCTAATCCAAAGATAAAGAACGTCTTTGTTGAAGGTCCTGTAACGCCGGAATTCATCGCTAATTCCATCGCCAAACACCAGTCGAAGACCGGGATTGGGGCCCACGATATCTTCCTGGGGCAGGTGAGGGCCGACGTGATTGACGGAAAAGAAGTGAAGGCTATCGACTATTCGGCCTATGAAGCCATGGCTAACCAGAAATTCCATGAGATCAGGGAGGCTACTTTCGAGAAATTCGACCTCAGCTGCATGCACATTTATCACAGTCTGGGCAGGGTAGAGGCCGGGGAGATCTGCCTCTTTGTCTTTGTCTCCAGTCCGCACAGGAAGGTGGTCTTTGAAGCCCTGCACTATGTGGTGGAAGCGATCAAAGCAGAGGTCCCGGTTTTCGGTAAAGAGGTCTTTGATGATGAATCCTATCAATGGAAGGTCAACACCTGAGCTATGGTAGATATTACACATAAATCAAGCACATTGAGGACGGCCATTGCCCAGGCAGTTGTTGAAGTCAGCAAGCAGGAAACCATCAAGGCCATCCAGGAAGGGAAAGTTCCCAAAGGAGATGTCTTTGAGATGAGTCGCGCCGCAGGCCTTCTTGGGGTCAAGAAAACTGCAGATCTCCTCCCGGACTGCCACCCGTTACCGATCGAATACACGGATATCCATTACGAAATCGACAGACTCCAGATCCGTATCCTCATTACGGTAAAGACCCACTACAAGACAGGGGTGGAGGTGGAGGCTATGCATGGCGCCAGCATCGTTGCACTGAATATGTACGACATGCTTAAACCCATCGATAAAGGCGTGGAGATCAGAAATATCAAACTCCTGAAAAAGACAGGAGGAAAATCAGATATAGACAACCTATAACGCCATTACCGGATCGACCAGATCTCGTACATGGGTTCACCCCTGCTGTTGTTGCCGGTATGATGCCAGTCGTCCCCTTTTCGTTCGTAATTAAATTCCAAAACGGCGCCCACCCTGCTGTTATCTCTTGAGAAGTACTCTATGTTTTCGGTATACTTACCGTCCCTGGCCGTATAAGCTCCTCCTCCGGTGCCTGAGAACCTCATGGTTTCCGTGTGGTAGGCTATCCATTGAAAATGTCCGTCTATTAGAAATTTTAAGGTCTTGCGCGGATTTGAATCTCCTCTGCGTTCCTGCCCGGTATCCGGACCCCGGGTAGCGAAAAGCCAGGTGCCATCCAGGTCTTGATTTAGGCCGGGAACTCTGGTCAGGGTTATGGGCCTGCCCTCATCAAGTACTAGGTTATCCCCATCCATTTCATAGGCCAGGCTGAGCGTTTTCACCGAATCCCGCTCATAAGCCGAATTGAATTCGAGATCCACCTTGAGTGAAGTTCCATCTGCTTCAAAAAATCCACCCCTGGTACGAATGAAATCAGGAGCCTTCGTGTATTCCGTATATACCAGATACTTGTCATTGATTTTGACTTCATGCACCTTAGCGGGATCCTCAGGGTCTGTCCCTGAATAAACCCCTGCTTCAGGCTGGGCATACAGGGTTGCTGAAAACAGGCAGATAAGTCCACCTGAGAGCAAGCGCAGAAATATACGTTTCATGGGATCGGGATTGGTCTTTCAAGATACGAATTATCTCTAATGTGGCATTGGATTCTTATGGTGTATTCTCTATATTATACCGCTATATATTATATCTATATTACAACTTAGAAAATTGTCTTAAAATCCCTGAATTTTATTTTTTTTTGATTTCATTTACACCGTGTACTCAAGGTATCTGACCGGCGCTTGTACAGAGGGCTGATTTAAAGAAATGCGTATAAGAACCCTATAAATCCACAATTCATTTAATGAACATCAAATACATTGATCTGATCGATCAAACCTATTATTTTCCCCAGGAGGAATTCACACTTGACGAGGACAACCTGCAGTTTCATGGTATCCCTCTGATGTCACTGGTGGAGCAGTATGGTACCCCCCTTAAATTTACCTATCTCCCAAAGATCTCCAGGAATATCAACAGGGCCAAGGAATGGTTCGCGAAGGCCATTGAAAGACATAAGTACAAAGGCAAATACATCTATTGTTACTGTACCAAAAGCTCTCATTTCGAGTACGTGCTCCACGAGGCCCTCAAAAATGACATACATATAGAGACCTCCTCAGCCTTTGACATCAACATCGTCAACCAGCTGAAAAAGGAAGGCAAGATCAAGGATAATACCTACGTGATCTGCAATGGGTTTAAACGCGACCTCTATATTCAGAACATTGCTGATCTGATCAACGGAGGCCATCATAACTGTATCCCGGTTATCGATAATTACGAGGAGATCGAACTGCTGAGCGAAGCGATCGATAAGCCCTTTAATATCGGGATACGGATCGCATCGGAAGAAGAGCCTAAATTCGAGTTCTATACCTCTCGTCTTGGGATCGGGTACCGAAATATAGTCCCCTTCTACGAAAACCAGATAAGGGACAATGAAAAGGTAGAACTTAAGATGCTGCACTTCTTTATCAACACCGGGATCAGAGACAATGCCTATTACTGGAACGAGCTGCTGAAATGTATGAAGGTCTACACAAGGCTGAAGAAGATCTGCCCTTCCCTGGACAGCCTGAATATTGGAGGTGGGTTCCCTACAAAGAACTCCCTGGCCTTTGAATACGATTATGAATACATGGTGGATGAGATCATTAACCAAATCAATACCGCCTGCAAGGAGGCAGACGTGCCTGTACCCAATATCTTTACGGAATTCGGAAGTTTTACCGTGGGGGAAAGCGGAGGGGCGATCTATGAGGTGCTCTACCAGAAACAGCAGAACGACCGGGAGAAATGGAATATGATCGACTCCAGTTTCATCACCACCTTACCCGACTCCTGGGCGATCAACAAGCGGTTTATCATGCTGCCCATCAATCGCTGGCACGACCAGTATGAACGCGTACTGCTGGGCGGACTCACCTGTGACAGCGATGATTACTACAACAGTATTCAGGACATGAACGCCATCTATCTGCCCAAGTATAAAAGGGATCAACCCCTGTATATAGGCTTCTTTAACACCGGCGCCTACCAGGAATCAATCGGCGGGTTTGGAGGGTTACAGCACTGCCTGATCCCCACCCCAAAACACGTCCTGATTGACCGGAATAAGAAGGGTGAACTGACCACCAAACTGTTTAGCGAACAACAAAAAGCATCGGACATGCTTAAAATTTTAGGATATGAAGAAATCTAGGAATTACGCTGGAATTCCGGACGAATTTGCACAGCTCGAGAAATCGAAAGTCGTGTTGATCCCCGTACCTTATGACGGTACCAGTACTTGGGGCAAAGGTGCGGACAAAGGTCCCGATGCCTTGCTCGAGGCTTCAGAAAATATGGAACTGTACGATATTGAGACGGGTACTGAGGTGTACCAACAAGGGGTGTACGTAACAGAGCCTGTTAGCGAGCTCTCCTCCCCGGAGACCATGGTCAACAGTGTACATAAGATCACCAAGGAGTACATCAAGAGAAACAAATTTGTTACCCTTATCGGAGGGGAACACTCCATTTCAATAGGTTCTATCCGGGCTTTTAACGAGTGCTTTGAAAACCTCACCGTGCTGCATATCGATGCCCACGCAGACCTGAGGGAATCCTACGACGGCACCCCATACAACCACGCATGTGCGGTATACGAGGCCAGTCAGCAAACCAACCTGGTGCAGGTCGGCATTCGCAGTATGGACGCCATCGAAATGACCGTCATGGATACGGAAAAGACCTTTTTTGCCCATGAGATGGTCGAGGACGAATACTGGACGGACAAGGTCATAGAATTGCTTACAGATAATGTCTTTATTACTTTTGATCTCGACGCCCTCGACCCTTCCATTATGCCTTCCACGGGGACTCCCGAACCGGGTGGACTTCTCTGGTACGAGACCCTGGACTTCCTCAAGCAGGTTTTTGAGGAGAAAAATGTGGTCGGTTTTGACATCGTTGAGCTTTGCCCCAACGACCTGGACAGATCCTCAGACTTCCTGGCGGCAAAACTGTACTATAAAATGCTGAGCTATAAATTCATCGATGAGGCCGTGGAGGATGAATATGACAATACCTATGATAACACAATCGGCGGGAACAGCGCTCCCGCTCAAAAATTTGACGATGACGATGAGTAAAGGACCTATTTCAGAATTTATTTCGAAGTACTATCTGCATTTCAATGCGGCGGCCCTTGTGGATGCGGCAAAGGGATACGAATTGCAACTTCAGAATGGGGCAAAAATGCTGGTTTCCCTTGCCGGGGCGATGAGTACAGCCGAATTGGGGAAAATATTTGCCGAGATGATCCGGCAGGACAAGGTGCACATTATCTCCTGTACGGGAGCCAACCTGGAGGAAGACCTAATGAACCTGGTCGCCCATTCCCATTACAAAAGGGTGCCAAATTACCGGGACCTCACCCCCCAGGAAGAATGGGACCTGCTGGAAAAAGGGCTCAACAGGGTGACCGATACCTGTATCCCTGAGGAAGAGGCCTTCCGCAGATTGCAAACACACATATACGACCTGTGGAAAAAGGCCGAAAAGGAAGGAAAGCGCTATTTCCCTCATGAGTACATGTACCAGATGTTATTGTCCGGTGTACTGGAAGAGTATTACGAAATAGACGTCAAAGACTCATGGATGTATGCGGCTGCGGAAAAGAACCTGCCCATCGTTTGCCCGGGCTGGGAAGACAGCACCATGGGCAATATCTTTGCCTCCTATGTCCTGAAAGGAGACCTTAAGGCCTCCACCGTAAAGTCAGGGATAGAGTATATGACCTTCCTGGCCGACTGGTATACGGCTAATTCCGGGAAGGGTATCGGATTCTTCCAGATTGGGGGTGGTATTGCCGGAGATTTTCCCATTTGCGTGGTGCCTATGTTATACCAGGATATGGAACGCACAGATACGCCATTCTGGAGCTACTTCTGTCAGATCAGCGACAGCACCACCAGTTACGGCAGTTATTCAGGTGCCGTGCCCAATGAGAAGATCACCTGGGGAAAGCTGGGAATAGACACTCCAAAATTTATCATAGAGAGTGATGCCACTATTGTTGCACCACTTATTTTTGCTTATCTTTTAGACATGTAATTATGGATAATTTAAAGAGAGTCATAGTAGATTTTAAGAAGCTGACACCGGAGGTGCTCAAACTCCTTGTGGAGAAGTATCCCGACGGGTATGACGATGCTCATATTATCACCTTCAAGAACGCCAATGGAGAGCGGATAGAGGCTGTAGAGGTAACTACAGATGACACCAAATACCTGGTCAAGATCAGTGCGAAACTCGAAGTCACCATGGCGAATTACGATGAGGACGATTACGAGGATTTTGATGACGATGATCCGGATGCCATACCTGACGTGGAGATCGAGGACGATGAGGAGGATCAGGACGATTAATCAACGACTATCCAACAGCCTTTTTTTATGAAACACAGCGCCTTTCACCTCGCCCTGCCCTGTTACAGTGTGACCAAGACAAAAGCCTTTTACGTGGATGTCGTGGGAGCCAAACTGGGAAGGCATTCTACCCAGTGGGCAGATATCGACCTTTACGGGAACCAGATCACTTTCACCAAATCAGGAGAGTTCAATTTTGTCTATAAGTCCTACAAATTTGGTGACCAGGTCTTGCCTTCATTTCATTTTGGGGTGATCCTTGACGAGAAATCCTGGAAATCTATCCACCAGAGACTTTCGGTAGAAGTAGAGGGCATGACGGAGGCTATCACTTTCCTGAAAGACAAAGCAGGGGAACATAGGTCTTTCTTCGTGGAGGATCCCAATGGCTACGTGGTGGAGTTCAAGTGTTTCAAAGAAGCAAAACAAGTTTTTGTTTCCTGATCTTCATGAGCAATCTAAATCGTATTGATCCCTTTTATTTCGTGCCTTTTCAAAATGTACTTCCATGTTAAAGATCATAGGCAGTGAGGAATGGTGTGTCTTCAAGGACCTGGGTATACCGGCCATAAAGGCTAGGGTTGATTCAGGGGCGAAGACCTCCTCCATCCAGGCCAGCAATATCACTGTGATCAGAAAGAGGAACCAGGACTGGGTGAAATTCGAGGTAAACCCGGTACAGGACAATCGCAGTATCACCCTTGAATGCGAGGCGAAACTCGTAGACAGGCGTATCGTAAAGAGTTCTAGCGGTATTTCGGAGGAACGATTTGTGATCCGCACGGCGGTCACCCTTGGAGAGGATTCATTCGACATTGAACTCACCCTGGCCAACAGGGATACCATGGAATTCAGGATGCTGCTGGGCAGGGAGGCCCTCAATGGCCGATATATGGTAAATCCCGCCAAGTCCTGCCTTTTGCAAACCTTTTCCGATGAGAGCATATCGATCTCCTACGCCCCTTATATGAAGGAAAAAACGGGTTTGAAGATCGCCCTGCTGGCGAGCAATCCCGAGCTGTACAGCAATAAACGGCTCATGGAGGCGGCTGAGGCCCGGGGCCATGAGATCGTCTTCCTCAATGTGGAGTTGGCCTATATGAAACTCGACGCTCATTCGCCCGAGATCCGCTACAGGGGAGGGGATATCCTGAAGGAGTTCGATGCCGTTATCCCCAGGATAAAACCATCCGTTACCTTTTACGGCTGCGCCCTGATCCGGCAGTTCGACTTTCTGGGGGTGTATTGTCAGAATTCTGCGGAGGCCATCAGCCAGTCGAGGGATAAACTCTTCGCCTCCCAGCTATTTGCCAAGCACGACCTGCATATCCCCATCACCGGCTTTGCCAAGTCGCCCATGGATACCAAGGACCTCATCAAAATGGTGAATGGGGCCCCGTTGATCATCAAGCTATTGGAAAGCACCCAGGGGAAAGGCGTTGTACTGGCCGAGACGAACAAAGCAGCAGAAAGCGTGATCAATGCTTTTAAGAGTGTACAGACCAACATCCTGGTGCAGGAATTCATCAAGGAGGCCCACGGGCAGGACATAAGGTGTTTTGTCGTGAATGGCAAGGTGGTGGCGTCCATGCAAAGGCAGGCCGAAAAAGGAGAATTCAGGGCCAACCTTCACCAGGGAGGCAGGGCCTCGAGGATCAAGATCACGGCCGAAGAACGAAAACTGGCCATCAAGGCTGCCAAGATCTTCAATCTGCACGTGGCGGGGGTAGACATTATCAGGTCGAATAAAGGCCCCCTCTTACTGGAGGTGAATTCCTCTCCCGGACTCGAAGGGATAGAAAATGCAACGGGGAAAGATATAGCCAACGCCATGATCGTCGCCATCGAAAAGAAGCTCAAATTTCATCATTGAGTTTATCTGCCCTTTAGGGCACGGAGTTCCCGGATCATTTCCTCTGTGGTGCGCTCCAGGTTAAACTCGGGTTTCCAACCCCAGTCCTTCCTGGCCTGGGAGTCGTCTATACTGCCCGGCCATGAATCGGCGATGGCCTGCCTGAAATCCGGTTCGTAATCGATCTTGAATCCCGGGACTACAGCCTGAATGCTGCGAGCGATCTCCCCGGGGGTAAAACTCATGGCACCCAGGTTGTAGGAAGACCGGATACTCAGTTTGTCGCCATCGCTTTCCATCAATTCTATGGAGGCCCGGATGGCATCTTCCATATACATCATGGGTAAGGTGGTATCCTCTTTCAGGAAGCAGGTATACTTTCCTTCTTCCAGCGCTTTTATGTAGATGTCCACTGCGTAATCCGTGGTGCCCCCACCGGGCTGTGTCTTCCAGCTGATCAGTCCAGGGAAGCGTACACTGCGCACGTCAACCCCGTATTTTGCGTGGTAATAGGCACACCATCTTTCCCCTGTCTGCTTACTGATCCCGTACACCGTACTGGGTTCCATCAGCGTATGCTGGGGAGTGTTCTCCTTAGGGGTATTTTTCCCGAAGACCGCTATACTGGAAGGCCAAAAGATCTTATCGATCTTCTTTTCCTTGGCCAGGTTCAGTACGTTGAAGAGGGAATTCATATTGAGGTTCCAGGCCCGTTCCGGGAATTTTTCAGCAGTGGCACTCAGCATGGCAGCCATGAGGTATACCTCCTCCACCTCATAGTGCATTACCGTATCCTCCACGGCATCGTAACTGGTAGCATCCAGGATCTCAAAGGGTCCGGATTCCATGAGGCTTTCGGAACCTTCCCTGATATCGCTGGCTATCACGTTCTCATTCCCGAACTTCTTTCGAAGTTCCAGGGTAAGTTCTGTTCCTATCTGCCCGCAAGCCCCTAAAATGAGTATGGATTTCTGCAAAAACTGATGAATTATTGAAGTTCGACCCAAAGATAGCTTTTATTAAAATTTGTACATTCGTCCTATGAGAAAATTAATGCCCCTCCTCCTAGTTGTTTTGCTGCTTAAGGCTTGCAAAGACCCGGCGACCGGGGCTGAGACAAGTTCTGAGGAAACACCTTTCTTTTCTATGGATTCCCTGCCTGGGAGGGTATCTTTAAATCCCAAAGCTGTGGAGATCACCAGAGACTGGACTACCTTCAACGACCTGGACGCGGGCTTCAATTCACTCTCGATCATAGAGAATTACGAAGACCTTGTCCTTGTCCTGGAAGACCTGGTGGAGCGGCAGAAAAAGGTAGAAGAAGGAGAGTATCCGGAAGCATTTGACCTGCCTCAGGTAAAGAGCAGGCAAAAGGTAGTGAAGACCTTCCTCCTCAAGACAAGGGCTGCGGCAGAATACAGGATTGATGCCACACCCCCAGCTATAGAAATGATGAAGGCCTACAATGCCCTGAGGACGCAGCTGAATGTGATTGTAAATAATCAATTAGACACCTTATTGATCACGGATGAATAGACTGATAACCATATTCGTGTTTCTGGCCTTTAGTTCCGGTCTGCTAGGCCAGACAGCGGAAATAAATAAGATAGGGGAGGTCATTGACCAGTGGCATCTGGCAGCGGCAAATGCGGATTTTGAGAAATATTTTGGTTTGATGTCTGAAGATGCCGTATTCATTGGGACTGATGCTTCTGAGGTTTGGGAAAAAAATGAGTTCATGCAGTTCTCCAAACCTTATTTCGACCAGGGGAAAGCTTGGGCATTTACCTCTGTAGACCGCCATATTTATATAGATGCCTCAGGAGATCTTGCGTGGTTTGATGAACTGCTCGATACCTGGATGCAAATCTGCAGGGGATCTGGAGTGGTGCGGAAGGTAGATGGGGAATGGAAGATCGCCCACTACGTGCTCTCCCTGACCGTGCCTAATGAAGATATCGACTCGGTCATCGCCTTGAAAAAAGAAAAAGACAGTACGCTTATCCAGGAACTGAGGAAGCAATAATCAATTGCTCTGTGGCCTTGATCAGCTTTGTAGAATGTTCAAATGTAAATTCGAATTCCATGAAAAGATTCCTTTCCGCAATGCTCGTGTTCTTTCTCATCCTCACTTCCTGCAGGGAGGAAATAAAATCAATTTCGGTCACGGAGTTTTACGATACGGAATTGTTCAGGGATATTCAGCTGGAAGGGATCTACAAGGATTCCAAAACCTTTGTGGACCTCGTTCCGGACAGGCCCTACGAAGAGCTTGTAAACCTCTACCGGGAAGAAAAGGGAAATCCCGGTTTTGAACTGCGCGAATTCGTACAGAACCACTTCAGGGATGCATTTGTCTCCGGCCAGGCCATTGAGACCGATACTACCAAGAACATGTATGAGCACATCAGTAGTATGTGGGGAAAACTCACCAGAGGCCCCGACCAGGCGATTGACTACTCTTCCCGTATAGCACTTCCTCACAAGTATGTGGTGCCGGGAGGCCGATTTCGGGAGATCTATTACTGGGACAGTTATTTTACCCTGGAAGGTCTGCTGGTAGATGAACAGGATGACCTGGCCAGGAGCATGGTCGACAATTTCAGTTTCCTGATCGATTCCATTGGATTTATACCCAACGGCACGCGTGCCTATTACCTGACCCGATCCCAGCCCCCTTTTTATGCCCTTATGGTGGATGCGATCAGCAGGGAAGAAAAGGGTCTGTTTCCTGACTACTTCCCGTATATTTTGAAGGAGTACAGTTTCTGGATGGAAGGGAAAAAAGAAATCAAAGGAGTCAATTCTGCCAGTAAATATGTGGTCAGATTAGAAGGGGATCAAACCCTGAACCGATACTGGGACAGCGGAACCACTCCGAGGCCTGAAGCATACAAGGAAGACCATCACCTCGCCTCTGACCTGAAATCTGAGGCTGACAAAAGAGCGCTCTATACCCATCTGAGATCAGGGGCCGCTTCTGGCTGGGATTTCAGCAGCAGGTGGTATCTGAAGGAAGGGGATTTTGGCTCTACAAGGACGGCAGATATTCTTCCGGTAGACTTGAACTGCCTTATGTATTTTATGGAGAAAAGCATTGCCAGGGGATATGCCCAAGCGGGTGACGGGGAAAATGAGGCCCTCTTTCTCAACCTGGCCGAAGAACGGAGATCCCTGATACAGGAAGTCTTCTGGAATCCTGCTGAGAGTTATTATTACGATTACAACTTCGCTTCCGGGAATTTCGGAAGGACTGCTACACTGGCCGGGGCATTTCCTCTCTTCTTTGAACTGGCCACTCCGGAACAGGCCGAAGCTGTAAAGAACAAACTCATGTCGGACTTTTTAAAGGACGGCGGACTTGTCACCACCCTTGAACATTCCGGCCAGCAATGGGATGCGCCCAATGGATGGGCACCATTACAGTACATCGCTGTAGAGGGCTTGTTGAACTACGGTTATGTAGACGAGGCACGAACCATCATGGAGCGATGGCTGGCCCTTAATGAAAGGGTGTACAGGGATACAGGCAAGATGATGGAAAAATACAATGTGGAGGATATCAGCCTCCTTTCCGGGGGAGGGGAATACGAGACCCAGGATGGATTTGGCTGGAGCAATGGAGTGGCCCTTGTCTTCAGGTCATTGCTCGATGCTATGGATCCCGGAGAATAGATCCCATTTTAACTACTCCGGGGGCGAAATGGTTTACTCTTCTTTTTTCTCTCCGCTGCCCTTCCTGGATTCAAGGGCTTGTTTGCTCAGGCTCGCCAGGTTGAAATTCGGCTCAAGGGCCAGGGCTTCATCGATCGTGGCAATGGCGGCGTCGATGTTACTGCGGTCCGTGTTGTACTGAGCAAGGCCTTTGAGATGTAACAAGGCTGCTTTGAGGGAAACCTCATAGGGCTGTTGGCGCTCGTAGAAAGCATAGGTCATTCCTTCCTGCACCTCTGCAAGACCGGCTTCTATATCGGTCATGGCCCCTTCGTTATCCCCGGTCTGAATCTTCAGATCAGCCAGTTCATAGGCCAGATAGGCATTGGGTGACCGTTTGTTGAGGATCTCGAACTGTTCAAGGGCTCTTTTGGGCTGATTGATAGCTTTAAGGCTGATAGCCTTTACCTGTATGGCCAGGTCAGAATCCGCTTCATTCTTTTCTATCCCAATAGTATTGAGAGCCTGAATATGCTGGTTGTTATTGGCATAGACGAAGGCAAGTGTATCTGTTCGCTGTTTGGAGGGAGCGATCACATTCAGATGGGTGAGGGCGCTGATCACCCCATTGACGTCTCCCTGTGATTTCATCGCCTTGTAATAGGCTTCATAATGCGACTTCATATCAGTGTTACTCTGGCTAAAGCCTAATAACACGGTCATGGACAAAAGGATGGTCAACCTCACTTTCATATCTAAGAATTTAGTGCGCAAAATTACTATTAATTTTTCGCATCAGATAGCATATCCTTATAAATCATTGAATTAAGCCAGAAGATGAATTATTCGACAGGATGGTCTATGGGGGTCTTAAATTCGAATTCCAGTGATTTCAGAGTTTTTGACGTGATGACCTTCCCCGACCTGCCCGCGTACTCCTTTTTGTAGACCGGGACAGGCAGGCCCCTGAGGTGCGCTTCCCTTGTGTAATATTCTCTTTTTGGAGGATGGTCCGGATATGCGGCATTGAACAGTTTACCCCACCAATTTTCAGTGATGATGGTCGATAAGAGGGACAGGCAGTCATCCAGATGTATGAGGTTTACCGCATCATCTCCATTGGAGAGGTTTTGCTGGCCCGACAAATAGGTCACCGGGTGGCGGTCCGGGCCGATGAGGCCTCCAAACCGAACTACTGTACATTCCATTGAAGGGTCTTTTGTGAAGAGAGCCTCCGCAGAGACAAGGGCTTTGGCCGAATCGGATGAAGGTTGTACTTCCGTCTTTTCGTGTACTTCTCCCTGAATATTCCCATAGACCGAAGTACTGCTGACAAAAAGGATTTTTTCAAGATGGGTGATCCTGCAAGCCTCGAATAACTGTTCCATCTTGGCGGCATAATCCGATGTACCATTTTTCCGGCCCGGGGGTACATTGACCACAAGGATATCGATCTCGTTCAGGAATTCGATGAGGTGTCCCTTCACCCCATCCCGGAAGAGTTCTATATAGAAGGGATTGATCCCTTCCTCTTTCAGCACCTCAAGGTTGGCCTTGGTGGTGGTAGTTCCGGATACCGGGTATCCCAGGGAGATCAATTTCCTTCCCAGGGGAAACCCCAGCCATCCGCAACCCAGTATTCCAATACGCGGTTTCAATGCCTGATGGATTTAACGGTGATCACGGCATCATTCAGCACAAAGGGCATGGGAATATTTTCTTCCGGCCTGGGAGGGATAGCAAATGACGGATTCTTCAGGAGGTCATTCGAGGCCTCATAGAGGGTCAGGTTTAATTCTTTCCCTTTGGGAAGACTCAATTCCAGATAGGTGGAATCGTTGTCACTGATGTAATGAGTGAGCAGCCTGTAATTTCTGCGTTCCTTAAGATAATAGGGAGATAGCTCCACCCCGTTCACTGATGCCGATAAAATGGGAGTATCACCCGAGAATACTTCCAATCGGTTTACAGGGCGCTGGGGAAATATCCCTACCTCCAGAAAGCGGGTATTTCCCAGGGTCGTATCTTTCTCAATGGTCACCACAGGCCCGGGAATATCCCTGGCACCCGTTCGTGCCCAGTAGGAATAGCGGGTATTGTATTTGCTCCCCGGAACATTGTTCTCCGCTGAGCCCTGTTCCCTGATATCGTTACCCATGATCCCTCGCGTCCACTCAGATAACTTATTCTCATAGGTTGCCCACATGGATTGCTTTTCGTCGGTGTTGAGCAGGTATACAAGACTGGTTGGTTTCGCTCTTTCACGTGTAAAATCCGAATGAAAATGTGCCACAATGAGGCAAATGACAAACCCTTCAAAAGCAATGATGCCCAGGGTTTTTTTGTACTTATATCGGGCTGCCAGTGGCAGGAGCAAGACAAAACACAAGGTAGTGATCAAGGTGGTGGTGATGACCATCTTCATGCCCAGGGCTACGGGGAACATGGAGGCAAAAGGGGCGTAGATGAACACAGCCGGCAGGCCCAGGAACAATAGTAGCAAGGGATCCGGTTCCTTTTGGTAGAGGAGGAGCAGGAGAGATGCCAGTAGTGCGAATACAGGAATGATAAAAAAGCTGGCACCCGGGAGGTATTCGGCCACGCCCCAGCAGATGGCCAGCCAAATGAAAAGGGGACCTATGAGAAGTTCCGGAAGGCTGATCGTGGTAAAGGGGCGGTATGCCCAGAAACTTACCGCGAGTGACAGGAATACGAGAGCCAGTATATAGATGTGTCCGTTATAAGGGAATCCATGCAGGATGTCTGTATATTGCGGATAGACGGCTGTGATGACCGTCCACGCAAAATACCCTATGACCCCATTGATCAGCAGAGTGATCAACAAGGGGACAAATCCCAGGAGTACCCCTTTGATCTTCAGGACCTGATTTCTGAAACCAAAAACCAGTAGACCTCCCAGAATAGCCAGGGCGAGATACCACATAGGCCATATCCAGTCGAAGGGATAAGAGACCATCTTAAACACCGGGATATTGAAATAGACATGATCGTTGAGGCTTTTCATTTGCCCTAGATCTGCTTCGCTGAAATAGTGGAGCAGGGGCATGAGATAACTTCCCTGGTGGGTGAGGGAATTGCGGTCAAGGCGTTCATAGGAATCCCGGACTGAATGATAGTCGAAGTGATCATCGATGAAGGCAAAATTAAAGCCTTCAATATCCCGGTCCTCCCTGAAGACGGTTAGGTCCGTATCATTGGGGAGCAATTTATAGATGCTGTAGGCCAGGGAATTCGAAACGGGGTATTTCGGGTCAGCTGAGATGAAGGATTCAATGAGTTTTTCATTCCCCCTGTTGGTCTCCATGAACATATAACTGGGGCCTCCGCTTCCCCTTGCCTCGAAGTTCAGGATGAGTCCGACGTCTGAGGTCCAGGGATGGCGATTGGCAAAGAGATCGGCTCCGTTGAGGCCCAGTTCTTCTGCGTCTGAGATCAGGATGATAATGTCGTTCTTCGGATTTTTGTTCTCAGAAAGGAATGCGCGGACCCCTTCGAGGATAGTGGCCACCCCGCTTCCTGCGTCACTGGCTCCCAGGGAGGAATGCGGGTTGCTGTCATAATGAGAAAGAAGGAGCAATGCCTTGCCCTCTCCACTGCCTTTAATCCGGCTGACAATATTGGTCGCTTTGCTGAAGTTACCCCAGTCGCCAGCGGTATATCCCTCTTGCAGGCTCACCTCCAGGCCCATTTCTTCCAAGGCCTGCACCAGGTAGTCCCTCACTTCGGCATGCGCAGGAAAGCCAACCGCATGGGGTTTCCTGGAGATCTCCTTTACGTGTTCCAGGGCGCGGTCCGTGGAAAAGCCATAGGTCTTTTCAATATCCTTGTTCGATCCGGAGGGCGTGAGGGAGTGAAAACTCCAGTAAACGGCGAGAACAAGCAGTGGCAGGGTGATCCAGAGCCGGGTGTTTTTCATCGGATTTTAATCTTCCTTAAAAGTAAAAAAAACTGCGGGCCCGCTGCCGTTTGTCGACTAATTTTAAAAGGTATGCCCAAAATTCCTATATTTAAGGCTAACCATTTTAAAAACAAACAGGTATGGGGATTAAAAGTTTTATGGGCCGTAGAGCCAAGGAAGTGTCCAAAAAAGAGTACAATGCCCCTATTTTGGTGGAGGATTATATGTCCAAAAAACTGATCACCTTCAATCCGGAGCAATCCGTTCTGGAGGTCATGGAATCCTTTGCCAAGAACCGAATTTCAGGGGGCCCTGTGCTGGATGACAATGGTTTTCTGGTCGGGATCATCTCTGAGGCCGACTGTATGAAGGAGATCTCTGAAAGCCGGTATTTCAATCAGCCTATCCTGGATAAAAGTGTGGAGCGCTTTATGACCAAGGACGTGGAGACCATCCCCCACGACATGAGTATATTTGATGCGGCAGGAGTTTTCCACAAGAATAAAAGGAGAAGATTACCCGTGATGAAAGACGGACTCCTGGTTGGGCAAATCAGCAGAAAAGATATTGTTGTTGCTGCTCTGAAACTCAGCAGTCACAACTATAAATAATAGACCCTGTTCAAGTAAATTGAATAGCCTCTGATCTTTCAGGGGCTATTCTCTTTTTACGATCATGTAGTAGTCATTCCCCAGGGGGAGGTACCCCAGGTCGTACACAAAGAAATAGGTATTACCTTTTTTCGTGGTGTAGAGATTGGTGATATGTTCAAAATGGAATCCCTTGTCCAGCAGTCTGTTCTTCGGTATTCTGGCCTTTCCGCCCTCCAGAAAAACACTCTCCAGGATTCGGTAGTTTTTTCTCAGCCTGTTGTTGATGTTCCGAACGAGGTTTCTGCTGTCCTTGTTGAGTTTGTTATTGAAGGCATTACGGCAGTAATCCGCACAGAATTTTTTGTCTGTTCGTCCCCTAATCGGCTCCCCGCATTCCAAACACCTCCTGTCCATTGGATCTCTCAGCAAAAGAAGTGTCAAAGATGCTCCCCGGGACCGAAAAGAACAAGCAGAGAATTACAAGGTGAAGCAGTCCTGATCAGGAGTTGAGATATGTATTGGGAACATTCCGGGGAGTATACGCTATCCCATAACCGTGTTTCAGCAATTTGGAGATCGTTTTGCTGATTGTTATTTCGCTGCGATGCATCTGCGGTAACAAACCCATCATCGCATAGCTTATCGGATTTACAGAAGGTATAAAGGTCTCCCAGTCGTACCCTTTTCCCCAGATAAGACCTTTGACAGTCAAGTCTAAACGGGCACCCTTTGACAGGAGGAAATCGAG
This sequence comes from Muriicola marianensis, assembly GCF_014638095.1. Taxonomy (GTDB): domain Bacteria; phylum Bacteroidota; class Bacteroidia; order Flavobacteriales; family Flavobacteriaceae; genus Muriicola; species Muriicola marianensis. The sequence goes on along the minus strand of NZ_BMFH01000001.1, from coordinate 1,498,568 downwards.
CATCTCGGCCGACTGATCGCCGTTTTGGTTGACCGTATGAAAAATAGGGGATTGTCCTCCGAAGCCATGGGAATCCAAACCTGCGGTAGCATTTACATCTGCTCCGTGTTCTACGAGGGCCTCCGCACATTGTACATGATTGAATTCTGCGCAAATGTGCAGCAGGTTGACCCCAGTCAGAGGCGTATAAGCACATCGAAGGTCGAAGGATCGATGGAGAGTCTCGGGGTCCTTTGCAATGATTTCCTCCAGGGATGATTGATCATCCAGAAGAACAGCCAAAAGCGCTTTATCCTCAAACTCCAGGCCGTAGTCCACGAAGAGACGAACACACTCCTTAAACCTCGGGCTTCTCAGATACTCACTGGTCAGTTCGTAGATAAGGGGTTCACCCCTGAAGGTATCATTTGGCTTTACGCCGTGTTCAAAACAATTTCGGATACCATCCACATCGTGAAGTTCGATCTGTTCTATGATATCCTTTTTGTAATCCATCTCGGAGCCTCATTCTTTCATGATCAGGGCCGGTAATTCCAGACCTTTATACATGGTGTTAAACAACAGCATTTCTGTCTTCATAATCATCTGCCATTCCATTTCGAATTGTACCCACTCATTCAACAGGTCTGCGTACCGTTCCTTTGCTCCTGCTGTTACTTTGGGTTCCGCGGCATCCACGTAATCCTTCAGGTTCATCAGCTCGGCATTGAGCTGGTTATGGAAATTGATCACATCCTGGAAGGTCTTTTGCTTAGGCTGGATAAGGTTTTCCTCCCATCGATCTATGCGTGTAACCAGACTGTCGCCCATGGCAAGGAGATCCTTGGCGCGACCGTTGTCCTTAAGCAGGGCTTTGTATGCCTTGACCTGCTTGCGGACCGACCGCATTTCATTGACGGCCCTGTGGATGTTCGAGATCATGGTTTCGATATCCGTGAGCAATTTCTGCTGTTCTGCATAATCTGCTGAAGTGGCTTCTACATGCGGGTTTTTCAGCACATTTACTTCTGTCTCAGCAGTCTTATCCCCGAGTGAAAGCCTGAGTTGGTAGACGCCGGGGGCTACCCTTGAACCGGCATAATTTCCGTAAACAAACACTTTATCCACCGCCGGCAAAGGATCCCGCCTGAAATCCCAGGTAAACCGATTGTATCCTTGCTTGGCCGGTATGACCTCAGGTTTTGAAGGGCCTCCCGGCCACGACTTAAATTCCTTGTCGGGCTTGCTGGAGTAAATTCGAAGGGTCTCCCCGTTTTTCATAATCTCCAGGGTAAGGGGGATGCTGTCTGCTTTCTCATCCAGGTAATAGTCGATGGTCACCCCTTGTTTAGGATTCTGACCTAGTCCCGGAATTGGCCGGTCTGTACTACCCCCGAAGATCATGTAGGTGTCTTTGGGTTTGATGATCGTCAGGGACTGACCGCTGAGGGGAGCTGACTGTATCGCACCCAGGTCGTCCAGAATCCAGAAGGATCTACCTGCAGTGGCCACCACGAGGTCATTGTCCTGAATGATCATATCGTTGATGGGAACCACGGGCAGGTTGAGCTGGAAGGGCTGCCAGTTTTGTCCGTCATTAAACGAGATGAAAAGTCCGGTCTCTGTTCCTGCATAGAGCAACCCACGTCTTTTGGGATCTTCCCGTACAACCCTTACAAAGGTATGAGGGCCGGAGATCCCATTGGTGATCCTGGTCCATGTCTGTCCGTAGTCTGAGGTTTTGAAAATATAAGGGTTCAGGTCCATGAATTTGTAACGCATGGCCACCACATAGGCCGTCGCCGGGTCATGGGGTGAAATTTCTATGCTGTTGATGATGCTCTCCCCCAGTTCCTTAGGGGTAGCATTCTTCCAGGTCTTCCCTCCGTCCCTGGTGATATGGACCAGCCCATCATCGGAACCCGCCCACAGGACGCCTTGTTCGTGGGGGGATTCCACCAGGGCCATCAGGGTGTTGTAGTTCTCCCCTCCGGCAGCCTCATTGGTGTAGGGACCTCCACCGGGGCCCTGTTTGCTCCTGTCGTCACGGGTGAGATCCGGACTGACGACGGTCCAGCTCTGTCCTTCATCTGTCGATTTGAATACGACGTTGCCGGCGTGGTAAATCGTATTTCTGTCGTGAGGGGATGTGATGATAGGAGCGTTCCAGTTATAGCGGTATTTAAAATCCGAAGGGACGTTCCCCAGGGCCAGTTCCGGGTATTCTTTGATAGCCTTCCCTTCGCGGGAGGCCTTTACCCATTTTTCGATGATGCCTTGGTAACACCCTCCGTATACGATCTCGGGATTGTCGGGGTCGAAGGCGAGGAAAGCACTTTCACACCCGGCCACGGAATACCAGTCCTTCCAGTCGATGCCCATATCGTTGGTCCTGCTGGCGATAGAAATGGCAGAATTGTCCTGTTGCCCGCCATAAACCCGGTAGGGTACCTGGTTGTCTGTGATCACGCGATAGAATTGAGCGGTTGGCTGAATGGCCTGGGAACTCCAGCTCCGGCCCCCATTGTTTGAGATATTGGCGCCCCCGTCGTTAGAGTTGATCATTTTCTGGTTGTCAAAAGGGTGGATCCACAAATGATGGTTGTCCCCGTGTGGAGTTGGGAGGTTGGAGAAGGTTTTCCCCCCATCTATGGATTTGGTGACAGGGGCATTTAATACATAAACCGTATTCTCATCCTGAGGATCTGCCAGGATCTCCATATAGTACCAGGATCGGGCTATGTTGATCCGGTCCTTGTTGATCTGTGTCCATTTTTTCCCTGCATCGTCTGAGCGGTATACACCTCCCTTTTCACCCTCCGCTTCTATCACTGCAAATACACGCTCCGGATTGGCCCTTGAGACCGAAATGCCTGCCTTTCCGAATTCTTTGGGCAACCCTGCCTTCATCTTGTCCCAGGTAAGTCCCCCGTCAGTGGATTTAAAGAGCCCCGACATGGGCCCGCCTGATTCCATGGTCCAGGGATAGCGCCTGTGCTGCCACATGGAGGCATACAGGATAAGGGGATTCTTTATGTCCATGGAAAGGGAAGAGGCGCCCGTGGTTTCATCCAGGTAGAGGACCTTTTCCCAGTTTTGTCCTCCGTCTGAGGACCTGTAGATGCCGCGTTCTTCCGAAGGACCGTACTGTGCACCCTGGGCGGCTACGAAAATAATGTCGGGGTTAGTGGGATGAATGACCACATCAGAAATATGCCTGGTGAATTCCAGACCTATGTGTTTCCAGGTCTTCCCGGCGTCTGTCGATTTATAGACTCCATCACCCATAGAGGTCATGACCCCCCTGGCGGCGTGTTCTCCCATCCCGACCACGACCAGATTGGGGTTGCTTTCAGAAACGGCGATGGCGCCGACAGTACCTGTCTTGAAGTGACCATCCGAGATATTTGTCCAGGTAATGCCGTCATCCGTTGTTTTCCATACACCTCCCCCTGTACTTCCCATATAATAGGTCATAGGTTCTTTGACCACCCCTGAGGAGGCCACACTACGTCCGCCTCTGAAGGGTCCGATGTTACGCCATTTCAGGCCTTGAAACAAAGAATCTTCTACAGCAGGAGGGGCAGGAGCCTGGCGTGACCTTCGCCTTTGTGCTTCTGCAGAAGCAGGGATGATCAGGATGACGATCAAAAGGAACTGAATAATTCTCATGGTATGCTCGATTTTCAGGTTAATCTATCCCGCCTTCACGGTTAGGGGATCGAGGAGTTGGCCACTCTCTTTGTTCCCCGGTCCTGGGGTTTATTGAGAGGACGGCCTTTTCCCTGGAGGTCTTTTCGGGGTCTTCGCTGGCCATATAGGTCAGGATGGCTGTCAGGATCACGTTATTGCGCACATCGTCAAAAACGATCTTGTCATAGGTATCCAGGTTGGTATGCCAGGTGTAATTCCAGTAGCTCCAGCTGAGGGAACTCAGGGAAAATGCAGGTGCGCCCATAGCTACAAAGGAAGCGTAATCAGATCCTCCTCTCCCGGGATTCCCCGGGAATGTGGTCTCGATATGGCGGGTAATGCTTTCGGGTACGGCCTCCAGCCACCTTCCGAGGTATTCATAGGAATGAAGAAAACCCTGTCCGGAAAGATTGACAACCCGACCTGTTCCATTATCCTGGTTGAAGAGGGCCTGCAGGCCTTCGACCACCTCAGGACGGTCTTCCACAAAGGCACGGGAGCCATTGAGTCCCTGCTCTTCACTGCCCCAAAGACCGACAATAATGGTTCTTTTTGGGTTAGGGTATAGTTTTTTAAGGATGCGGGCTGTCTCCATCATAGTGATGGTTCCGGTACCGTTGTCTGTAGCCCCCGTGCCTCCGTCCCAGGAATCGAAATGGGCTGAAAGCACGATGTATTCATCGGGAAATTCCGTTCCCGGTATAGTGGCTATGGTATTGAAGGTAGGTACCCTGCCCAGTTCTTTGGATTCTGCGACGATCCTGATAAGGGGATCACGACCGTTCTCCACCAGGCGATAGAGCATACCATAATCTTCCAGGGACAGGTCTACTACAGGGATCTTTTTTGTGCCTGCACTAAAGATCTTGTTAGCTCCAAATCCAGAAGACCAGCGCGATTGGACGATACCCACGGCACCGGCTTTCTCGAGGGCTTCGTTGAAAGTCCGGCTGTTGTAGCCCGTATTCCTTATTTTTTGGTTCCATGCATCTTCCATGGCATCCCGTTCGGCTTTCATTTTCTCGAAGGACTCAGGGGTGGCAAATTCTTCCCAATTGTAGTCTGGGCGTCCCGTGGGCTGAGGCATAGATACCAAAACGAATTTGCCTTTTACAGCCGGCACCCATTTGGCAAAGGCTGCAGAGTCGGCCATGGTCGGAATCGTGATCAAATTAGCAGTAATACCTTTCGAGGAGGTACCCGGACTCCATGCGAGTTGACGCCCGCTCAGGGAAACCACCCTGGGAGAGAGCATATCGATGTGGGTGATCCCTCTTTCCCATCCCCTCCAGGTGCCCCAGGCTTCATTCTCCGCGGAAATCCCCCATTTAGAAAAAGTGAAGACCGCCCATTCGTGTGCATTTTCCATTTGAGGCGTCCCTACCAGTCGGGGTCCGACCACGTCCATGAGTTCATGAGCGAGTGCAGGAAGCTGAGAATTCTCTGTAGCCTCTTTTTCAATAGCAGAGGCCATTTCGGCCGGAGTTTGTGCATTGATCAGCAGGAAGCCGGAGAAAAGAAACAGAAGGAAGTGTATATTTTTCATGTAAGAACAGGAATTTGTTTAGAAGCTCCAATATATAAATAATTATGATGTATGCCGCCCGCTTGAGAGAGGGTAAAACCCATCAGCCTATCGCAAGTGTTTACAATCGTTTACAAACGAAAATAAGCATGTAACAACCAAGTATATCTGCCCGGTGAGGATAAGTTTGCAGGGTCGGGATAAGAACCGATTGTATTAACTGTTTAACCGTAAAATGAAGAAATGATGAATGCAATCCGAAACAAAGTGCAGTTGATTGGAAACCTCGGGCAGGACCCTGAAGTGGTAAACCTGGAAAGTGGCAACAAGGTGGCCAAATTCTCCATCGCCACCAATGAAACCTATAAGAACACGAAGGGAGAAAAGATCACCGAGACCCAATGGCATAATGTTGTGGTCTGGGGGAAGCTGGCCGATGTGGTGGAAAAATTCCTGTTAAAAGGCAGTGAAGTGGCCGTTGAGGGTAAGTTGATCCACAGGACGTATGAGACTAAGGAAGGAGAGAAGCGGTACGTTTCTGAGGTCAAATGCAACGAACTGCTGATGCTCGGGAAACAGTGATCCGTCACATGGTCGATAAAGGGGGTATTTTACCCCCTTTTCTTTTAGGAATCATGGAATATAGCTACCTTTTATATTCTCTTGCAGAAAATTTATAATACTGAAAAACAAGAGATTAGGCGAATGACTACTCTTAAATCTATATTGATCTTTATTTGCGTCCTCTCTGTGGTTTGGGGGTATGCGCAAGGAGATGGAACGCCTGTGAGCATATTGGATTTTTACCAGGAAATGGCACTAAACGATGCGCAGATGGAGGCATCTCTCAGGTTTTCTTCCCCAGAGGATGAAGCCGATTACTGGAAGGATCAGCTCTTTTTTGAAAAGCAATTAAAGGAGAAAGAATACACCGCTTACAAAACTTATATTTTCTACAAGAGAAAGGCGTATAGAATGCATCAGGAGGGATGCGATATAAAGGCCAACCACGGGAAGGGTTATAACTTACAGGCCCGTTTTTACCATAAGCATGGGAGTACAGAGGAAGAGGAGAAGATGAATGCTTCGGGTGATCTCAAACCCGTATCCCTGGTAACCCGGTGGCATTGAATATCAGGCAACTTTTTTCAGAAGGTCGAAGCAAGGACAGCGTTTACAGCGCTTGGTCTCGCACTTCTTGTATTTCTTACAGCATTTTGATTTGCAGTTATCACAGGAGAGGGCTCGCATTGTGGCCTCGTAGGCCTTGACCTGTTTTTTTAGCTTCTTCTTGATTTCCTTTTTCTTCTTGCCCATTCGGCTATGCTGAACGAGTCAAAAATAATTATTTTTATTTAGAATCAATAAAGATAACGTGTTAAATTATTGGGCCATATCCGAAGCAGCGCTATCCGCAGTGATCTGTTGCACATCCCTGTCAAAGAGGTAGAGTCCGCCTTTGTCATTCCCGATCAGGTTGATCTTATCCAGTATATTTCGTGCCAGCGCTTCTTCTTCAATTTGCTCAGCTACATACCATTGCAGGAAATTATGGGTGGCGTAGTCTTTCTCATCAAGGGATACCTGTACCAATTCGTTGATACTTTTGGAGACAAAAATCTCGTGTTCGTAGAGTTCCTGGAACATCTTTTGGAAGCTGCCAAAATCTTTTTTAGGGGCTTTGAGGTCTGTGATATGGGCGTGACCACCCCTTTCATTCACATACTTTATAAGCTTGAGCATGTGCATCCTCTCCTCATCGGAGTGACGGTACATAAACAGAGAAATCCCTTCCAGTCCTTTTACTTCGGCCCATGAGGCCATTGAGAGATATACCTGTGACGATTCGGCCTCTACTCGGATCTGTCCGTTCAGGGCCTTTTCCATTTTTTTACTGAGCATACAATATATTTTCCATAAAAATAAAGAAACTCTGTCAATGAGTTTATGACATTCTTCAGTTGTTTAAAAAAGAATTCAGGAATATCGATCGATCAGAAGAAGAGTTGCCTTGCCAGGCGAAAGGTATTGGCATGTGCCTCCACGATCACCCTGATCTCTTTCGAATACCCACCTCCCATACTGCATTGCAGGGGAATCCCCAATTTCCTGCAGGTATCCAGCACAAACGCATCCCGTTCCTTACAGCCCTGAGAGGTCATGGACAGGGTCCCCAATTTATCGGTCGACAGTACATCTACCCCACAGAGGTAGAAAATAAAATCTGGTTTTTCCTCGTCTATAAGCTTCGGGAAGACGTCCTTTAGTATGGACAGATACTCTTCGTCTGTAGTCCCTTTTTTCAGCTCTATGTCCAGGTCTGAAGTTTCCTTCTTGAAGGGGTAATTGGAACTGCCGTGCATGGAAAAGGTAAAGACAGAAGGGTCTTCCCTGAAGATCTGAGCCGTACCGTTACCCTGGTGAACATCCAGGTCTGCGATCAGAATCTTTTTGGCCTTTTTTTCCTTGAGGAGATATCTCGCACCAATGGCCTGGTCGTTGAGGAGGCAAAATGCTTCCCCCCGATCCGTGTAGGCGTGGTGTGTTCCACCGGCAATATTCATCGCGATGCCGTTTTCGAGGGCGTAATCACATCCTTTGATAGTGCCGTCGGCGATGATACGCTCGCGTTCCACTAGTTCCTTGCTAAGCGGGAAACCGATCTTACGAGCCTCTTTGGGAGGGATCCTGATATTGACCAGGTCGGTATAGTAATCCTGATCATGTACGGCCAGGATATATCTGTCGTCAGGGAATTCCGGTTCAAAGAAGTTTTCAGGGGTACAGGTGCCTTCGTATATGAGTTGTTGGGGGAGCAACTCGTATTTGATCATGGGAAACCTGTGCCCCTCCGGCAAGGGGTGTTTATAGATGGGATGGAAAGCGATCTTAAGCACAGATTACTGAATCTTTACCTCCACTACGTCCGTTACGAATTCGCGGTCGTTGACGATCCCCTCGATAAACAGTTTTACAGCCGGCAATCCGTAATTCAGAAAACTGAACTCCCCTTTTCCTTCAGTGTCCAGCACTACATTGGGATGCCAGTCGATCGCCCCAAAAGAGTTGAAGAATTCCCCGGAGGGATTGTTGTAAATAGGGTTGTAGAATCGCTTGTCGTACGAAAAGGTAAGGGGGATATCATAATCGACCAGACTTTCCCCTCCCAGGCCATTTCTCTGCAACTTAGAAGGGTCAGTAACGATCCGGATAACGCCACCTCCGCCCCTGATACCTTCTCCTACCCCGGAAGGATTGATTTCGATATAATCGACAATGTCCATGCTAAAGCGGTACAGTACACTGAAGTCTGTCAGCAACACCCCATCGAGAAAAATAGCAGGTCTTGCATTGTTTAGTGAATTAGGGGTCCTGGCGACAATGGAAAAGGTACCGGAATTATCGTTCACGATGTACCCCCTGGAACTCAAATAAGTACTCAACCACATATTGCGCCTCCAGTCATTATCTTCGAAAAACTCCACCCTGCCTATTGCTTTATTCCTGATCTTCTCAATCCGTTTCTTTTTGCTTTCTTCCAGAAGTAATACCTCGTCAAGCATCTGTACTTCATAAAACCCTTCAAAGGCTGTCGTTTCTTCAGCTTCTTTCAAGATCCGGTTTTCCCTGTTTCCAAGGAGGGACACTTCATTCAGCCCCAGGTTAGGTACGAAAGAGGGTTTAAATTGGACGAAGACCCTGGGTGGGTACCAAGTTCCGTTTTTATCAATAGCAGCAACACCCAGTTTCTCATCGTTGATGGGGAAAAAATTATCTCTGGAAAAGAATTTTTGCTCTTCCCCGACAGTCACAAATTCCGAATCATTGTATAAGGTTGGGGATATAAAGTATTCGTTCGTTCGCTTCTCATTGAAGGTCACTTTATAGGTAAGTCCTTTTTCAAAGTCGAACAGATATTTCGGAGGTTTATTTCGCACCGTATTCCACTGATAGCTGCTCCACCCCTGGGTGATTAGCAGGTTGTCCAGTTCGTAGATCTTCCTGGGGGTGATGTTGCTGAAGTAATAGGAGGCCTTCTCCACCGGTCCGCGGACATAAGGATTGAGCAGGGTGTAGGACGGCAGATTGTGATGACTTTCCTGGGCTTCCGTCCTTTCGGGCAGGACGGAGACGCTTAGGCTGTTCCAGTACTTTGGATCCAGCCCTTCAACTGAAAAAGAAACCCTGACTGAATCCGCTGCAAAATTTATCTCCGGGGCAGTTGCTTCGTGAATGACTATGCCTTCATGATTAAAATACAATCGTTCCAGGACGGGAGTTCCGGAAGCGTCAAAGAGGGTAATAACATTCACGCCCGGATAGAGGTCGCTTTTGGGAAAAACCTTGACCACCTTGGGGTTGTCCCGGAATGATATGTCGATGGCCTTGATGCTGTCCCCGTTGTGGATGCTCAGCATAAAATCCTGGTCTTTTTGCCATTTGTTGTTGAACCTGGCATTGAGGATCAGGCCTAACTTATCTCTCAGATCCTTTAGTGTACAGGTAACCCCCTGGGGCTCGATATACCCTATGGGAATCCTGAAATCCTTGTTCGCGATCCGAAATACGGCATAATAATCTTTGCCCTGTTCGGGAATCAGCAAAAATCGTCCGATTCCGAAGGCATTGAGCTTAAAACCTGTGACTACATCGCCGTCATCGCTGACTATCTCCCCTTCCAAAAAAGGGAACCCAAAGCCCTTGTCGTCTTTGATGATCGCTCCGAAATTGGTGTTTACTCCCACCAGGGCATGGCCGCTCTCCGGAAGGAACTGGGCATCTACTGACAGTTCCGTTTCAACAGGCGCGATCTCCTCGGTTTTCTCCGGGTCGAGCACCGTCAAAACCTGTTCAAAATAGTTGGGTTCAGAGAAATTCCGCATCCAATTTGTAAACCCTCTGAAGTGATAGGTTCCGGTGGTGAAGGTGCTATCCAGCCGGATGACCCCACTGCCTACCCCATTCTCAATCCGGATCAATTGTTGTTTTACAACCTTACCCAGGCTGTCAGTGACCGTACAGTAGAAATTTTTCGTCTCCAGGGATCTTTTCTTGGTGTCCTTGTCCAGGACATAGGCTTTAAAACCAATCCCTTCCCCTTTAATGTAAACGGATTTGTTCAGATGGACGAAGGCTACTTCACGGGGCAATTCTGAATAGGCCTCGAAAGCAGGCAGAACATCTTCAAAGGATCCGGGATTTTGGGCATGGGTAAAAAGGGTGGTCAACACGGCAAGTGTACAGAAGAAATACTTCATTCAGAGCGGATATAAAACGTAAGGTTGCCTAAAGAAAGGTGATTCTTACAAATTATAAAAGGCCTGGGCTTGTTAAAACCGTCATAAACCGGATCAGGAGATAGTAGTCCCGTTTGGAACTTCAGTCTGATCGGGATTCAGAAAGGTCAGTTTGCCTTCCGAATCCTCTGCCATCAGAATCATGCCCTGACTCTCCACCCCTCGCAGGGGCCTGGGAGCCAGGTTTACCAGTACCGTCACCTTTTTCCCAAGGATCTCATCAGGGGTAAAATGCTCGGCTATACCCGAAACAATGGTACGCTGGTCGAGTCCGGTATCCACTTTGAGGACCATGAGTTTTTTCGTTTTCGGCATTTTTTCAGCTTCGAGGATAGTACCTACCCTCATGTCCATCTTGGAGAAATCTTCGTACGTGATCGTTTCTTTTTGAGGCATGATGTTCTTATTATTGGATTCGTTTGCATCCCGGGTAGCCCGGAGTTTCTCAAGCTGTGCTTCTATCTCCTTGTCCTCAATTTTGCGGAAGAGCAACTCCGGTTCTCCCAGCTTGTGGTTTTCCGGTAAAAGGACTTCCATGGCAGAGATGCTGTCCCAGTTAAGCCCTGGTTTTAACCTGCCAAAGTTGAGCATCTTTTTCAATTTTTCAGATGAGAAAGGCAAAAAGGGTTCGCTGAGGACCGCCAGGGCCGCTGCGATCTGCAGGGCTGTATGCATGATGGTCCCAACCCTAGAGGGATCTGATTTGATCACCTTCCATGGCTCCTGGTCGGCCAGGTATTTATTGCCGAGCCGGGCCAGGTTCATCAGCTCCTGTCCGGCTTCCCTGAAGCGGTAGCGCTCGAGGGAATCCGTTATGCTGTGCGGGAACTTCCGCATACTATCAAGCGTTTCCCTGTCCTCTTCATTCAGGGCAGCAGGTGAGGGGACCGTGCCGTCAAAATATTTTCCTGAGAGTACGACAACCCGGTTCACAAAGTTTCCAAAAATGGCCACAAGCTCGTTGTTGTTACGGGCCTGGAAATCTGCCCAGGTGAAATCATTGTCCTTGGTCTCAGGGGCATTGGCCGTGAGCGTGTACCTGAGCACGTCCTGGGATGCAGGGAAGTCTTCGAGGTATTCGTGCAACCAGACGGCCCAGTTCTTGGATGTCGAGAGTTTTTGGCCTTCCAGGTTAAGGAATTCGTTGGCCGGTACGTTCTCGGGCAGAATGTAATCGCCATGCGCCTTCAGCATGCTAGGGAAGATGATGCAATGGAAAACGATGTTATCCTTCCCGATAAAATGAACGAGCTTGGTGTTTTTGTCCTGCCAGTATGGCCTCCAGTCCTTGCCCTCTCGTTCTGCCCATTCCTTGGTGGAGGAGATGTATCCTATAGGAGCATCGAACCATACGTATAGTACCTTGCCTTCCCCTCCTTTCACCGGAACGGGGATACCCCAGTCCAGATCACGGGTAACCGCTCTGGGTTTAAGTCCGTCGTCTATCCAGGATTTACACTGACCGTAAACGTTCGGTTTCCAGTCGGTTTTATGGTCTTCCAGGATCCAATTCTTCAAAAAGTCCTCGTATCGTTCCAGGGGTAAGAACCAGTGTTTTGTCTCCTTTAAAGTGGGCTTTGCCCCGGACAGGGTCGATTTCGGGTTAATGAGGTCGGTGGCGTTGAGGGAAGACCCGCAATTCTCACACTGATCTCCATATGCTTCTTCGAAACCGCATTTAGGGCATGTTCCTGTGACAAACCGGTCTGCCAGGAACTGCTGCTCTTTCTCATCGTACAATTGTGCGGTGGTCTCTTCCACAAAATCACCCTGCTCGTACATCCTGTGGAAGAAATCACTTGCGGTCTTATGATGAACAGGTGCCGAAGTGCGCGAATAATTATCGAAGGTAATCCCAAAATCCTCAAAGGATCTTTTGATCATCCCATGGTATTTGTCGATGAGTTCTTTAGGAGTGACACCCTCTTTTTTTGCCTTCATGGGGATGGCAAAGCCGTGTTCATCGCTGCCACAGACAAAGGCGACCTCCCTTCCGGTAAGCCTCAGGAAACGGGCATAAATGTCGGCAGGGATATAGACCCCGGCCAAATGGCCGATATGGATCGGGCCATTGGTATATGGCAGGGCAGCAGTGATCGTATATCGAGAGAATTCCTTGGGTTTTGACGCCATCAAGCTCGTGGATTAAGGCACAAAAATAAGTATTTTTTCACGCTCCCTTCCCCCGTGGAGAAAAAAGAAAGCCCTTGTATTCATCAGCTCGTTTTGTTTTTATGAACCGGGAATACAAGGGCCGCTATAGCGACGTAGGGGCAGCTTATGCTACCATAACGGATTTAGACATCTTTCGGTCCTGCACCTGGATGCGGTAGATGTACTTACCGGTAGAGAGATGCTTAGGCATCCTTTCGCGTATGTTGATCTCCACAGACCCTTCGAACATCATCTCGTTGTAAATCGTCCCCACATTCTGTCCGAGGATATTGTACAACTGAATATCCACATGAGCACTGAACGGCATCTCCAGATAGATATGAGGCGTCTGCTGGGTAGGATAAAAAGGCTTATGTACGATGGCATTGAGCAATTCATCACTGGGATCTTCCGAATTCGGGTCGTCCGGGGTAGGCGGGGTGAATGGTTCATCGCTGTAGGCGATGTCAGGGAATTCCACTCCGCTACAATTAAATCCGAGGTTGACCGGGTTATACGGATGGTCCAGCAGGTGCTGTTCCACCAGAGGGATGGGGACGCACATCCATTCTGCCAGTACGGTGGCATAAAGATCCCTGAAATCCATAGTGTATTCTAGGTTACCCCTGCCGTTGGGATTTTCCAGGGATGGATGATCCCCGACAAAGGCGCTTCCGTTCAACCCTGAACCGAAGAAAAGAGTAGGAGCCGCCTTACCGTGGTCGGTACCATTGGAGCCATTTTCAAAGATCCTCCTTCCAAACTCGGAGAAGGTCATACTCAGGACCTTATCATCCTGCTGGGTGAACGCCAGGTCGTCATAGAAATTATTGACTGCGATAGACAGGTTGGTCATGAGGCGTTCGTGAGCAAGGGGCTGATTTCCATGGGTGTCAAAACCTCCCATAGAGATCATGTATACTTTTGTTCCCAGATTTCCCTTGATGAGTCTCGCCAACAGGGCCAGCTGCCGGGCAAATCCGTTGTCCTGGTATTCTACCTGATTCTGCCCCCTCATGTAAGCCTCGTGGATCAGTCCGGCGTATTCATAGGTGGTATTGGCTACCCCCCGGAGGAAGCGGAGCTGATCTCCGTACATACATTCATTGAACAGGGCGGGGTCCAGGCTGTACTGTACACCTGTTTCCGCGATCTCCTCTAACTGGTCTATGTTGGAGGTTACAAAGGCGTAATTGGTCTCTTCACCCTGGAAGACCAGGTTTCCAAATTGCCCGATTTGTATGGCTGCCGGAGAGGCAGGCGGATTGATCAGATAATCCGGGTATATATTTTCAAAGTATCGGCCCATCCATCCCGTGTTGAGACCGGAAAATCCTGTGGTCGTCAGGTCTGTATTGGCGTAGATGTCAGATCCGGTAAAGTGAGACAGGCTCTGATTCTCGTATCCTACCCCATGTACGGCCTTGAATTGGCCTTCACCCCACATAGCTTCGAGGGAACCCATATAGGAAGGGATTCCAAAATCATCGGTAAGCTTCAAAACCTTGCTTTCCGGGATGTAGATATTGGGACGGGCATTTGCGTAGACGTCGTATTGTTGGATGGGGATCACGGTGCTGAGACCATCATTACCTCCTGAAAGACGGATCAGGATCAGAATGTTGTCAGAATCTGCGTTGGCAATGGCGGCGGTCAGAGGAGACGGAGCCGAGGCGGTGAGCATATGGCTGCCCAGCATCATGGAACCCGATCCTGCAATTCCCAGGGCCTGCAGGAAGGAGCGCCGACTCCAGAACTTGTGTTCTTCGTCGTGGCCGTTGTTGTTCTTTATATCGATGGGTATATGATTGTTGCACATAACAGTAGGTTTATTTTAGTTGAAACTCGGGTTGTCTTGACAGATGCATCAGCAGCAAGAAGACCTGCTGGGGAACTTCAGGGCTCACGGAGAGCATCCAGAGACCAAGGCCTCCGGGGGTGTAGTCCGGCCCGTAGTATTCTTCCGGAACATCGTCTATCTTAAAGACATCCAGAGCATTCTGGAAATCCTGTTCTGTAAGCAGTCCCAGGGGGGTGAATTTGTTCACCAGGGCGCGGACCACGGTTTCAGGATTGCTGGTATTGCTGTCTGCAGGCCCAACGGCATCCATAGCCAGGGTCCTGAACTGCTCCTGGTTTGCCTGGAAAAAGAGTTCCAGGTATACTTCCAGGGTCAGCCACCTTCCGATGATAAAGTTGGTGTTGATCCAGGTGCGGTCTCTTTGCCACCCGGCCACATCCACTGGATCGAACAACTCCTGTCCGAGCAGTCTTGTGGTGTCTACTACGTTGAGTAACGTATTGTCATTATATGCAAAGCTGGTTTCATTGATAAGGTTGAGGTAGAGGTCGAATGGGCTCTTGATAATGACTCCGATTGCCTCATCGTCAAAAAAGTGCTCACTCCTGAAAAGTTGCGACAGAACCGGGGCGATCTCAAAGTTGTTGGCTACCATGGTCGCTGCCATTCCGCTGATGATGGCCTGAGCGTTGCCTGCGTCATCGTCAGCATCCGGGTGAACAAAGAATTCGTATAGTTTTCCGCAAATGAAGGTTGCGATTTCATTCGGGCGCTCCTGGAACAGGATGTCGATTACGTCATCGTAATTCCAGTTCCCGGTCTGTCCCAAAATGGTCTTGGAGCCTGCGTCGAAACTAGTAGGGTCGAACAGCGGTTGAGTACAACCGATATCTCCTCTTTCCGTATAACCGGACAGGGCTCTTGCAGTTTCAATGATATCCTGTTCTGTGTATCCGTTCCCTTCTCCGAGGGTAAAGAGCTCGTATAATTCCCTGGCGTAGTTCTCATTGGGGTTGTTCCCATTGTTGTAAGCCCCATCAAGGTAATAGAGCATGGCACTTGTGAGGCCGATCTCACTGACGAAGGTTTTAAAGTTCCCAATAGCATTTCGCTGCAGGCAGTCTGTGTAATAATACAGGAAGCTGGTACAGTCATATACATCCAGTTCGGTGACGAAATGGTTGCTCCAGAAAAAGCTCAGCCTGTCTCGGAGGTTGTTGTTCAACAGGGCATTGGTGTAGGTGACGGCCCATTCTTCGGCCTGGGTACGCCTGAGCTGCCTGGCCAGGTCATCGTCGTCAGGATAATTGCTATTATTCCAGTCGGCCCATGCCGGAGGGGCAAGGGGTGGCATGTTGACGGCTTCATTGATCAGGGAGTCTACCAGGGTTCCTGCATTCTGGCCCACAGCCTGATCCACGGTCTGAACGGAGGCACTAAATCCCAGTCTTCTGTACAAATGCGCCGCCCGGACTTTGTCCAGGGGTGTAGTGTAGGGCGCTAATGTAGAGATGTTACAATTAACGAAAAATTCCATAGTTGTTTTTTAGGCTTTAAGAACGTTCATGTGTGTAGGGGCAAATTCTTAACGCTTAATACAATTCCTTAGTATGGAAACGGGCGGATATTCGATATCCGGAATTCTAATGTACAATCTCAGGGTCGAAATCAGGGTCTAATGCATCCTTTTTTCGATGAAATACCCTATTTTGTTAATTTTCAGGGGAGTATGAGGCTGCAAAATGAGTTGGGGAGAAAGGGGGAGGATTTGGCTGCCGGATGTCTGGAGATGAAGGGATATACCATCCTGGAGAGGAATTACCGCTTTGGTAAAGCAGAAATAGACCTTATTGCAAGGAAAGGCAACACTCTGGCTGTTGTGGAAGTTAAGATGAGGCGTGCCGGGCACCTGCAATCCTTGAATGATACGATAGGGTACAAGAAAAAAAGCCTTCTTATTCAGGCCGCCGACCATTACGTGCTGGCAAATACACTGGAGGTCGAGGTCCGATTCGATATTGTCTACATTCTGCATCACGATACAAGGCATTCCCTGGAACACCTGGAAGGGGCCTTTTCTCCCTATTGAAGAATCGTTCTATTTATAACAAATTGTTATATTTGAAATAAAACATGAAGACCATTTCTTCAGTGGTGGAGCAGTATATCCGGAAGAAGCCCTTTCTTCAAAGTGCCCTTTCGCAAGGGATCATAAACCTTACCTCCCTTTCCCGCATCATAAAACCTGAGATCCAGGAAGAACTCGGGAAAGAGGTCCGGAACGGAGCTATCGTCATGGCCTTGAAAAGACTCTCGGACGATCTCGAATTCAGGGCGACACACAGGATCCTTAAAGTACTCAAGAATATAGGGGAGATCACCGTCAGGTCGTCCCTTACCGATTTCACCTTCCTCGTCTCTGAGACCATACTCGATAACCAGACCCAGCTCCTGAAAGAGGTCAGCAAGAACAAAGAGGTATTTTATACTTCTTCCCGGGGCGTGAATGAACTGAATATCGTGGTCAGCAACAGCCTGGACAGTGTTGTGGAGACACTCTTCAAGGCCGAGAAATGCACCCAAAAGGCTACAAATCTTTCCTCCATCACCGTGAAGTTACCGGCTGAGAATGTGTCCGTTCCCGGGATCTATTACTTTATCTTCCAAAGGCTGGCGTGGGAGGGCATCGTTTTGTACGAGGTGATCTCCACCACCAATGAATTTACTATCATCGTCAATGACGAGCAGGTCGATATGGCTTTTAAGACCATAAAGGATCTCAAAAATCTGTGATGTGCTTAAAAGGTATTTTCAGGAGAGATTCGGAATTGCCAGGGCAGTCTCCCCGACCAGGGAGCGAAGGGCTTCCAGTGCTTCGGTCGTAGAATGGATCTTTTCGAAGATCAGCAATAGCCTCAGGCCATTTCGCGTTTGTTTTTCCTTGATCCGACAAACCCCGGGATGTTTCTGCACGTATTTGAGCAGGTCTGTAAAAGTCTTGCTCTGGTAAAAAGACGACTCCTGATCGCCTACAAAATAACCCAGGAACTTTCCTTTTTTCATTACTACTTTTTCAAGCCCAATCCGACTCGCCAGCCACTTGATACGGACCGAGTTCAGCAGATCCGATACCTGCTCCGGCAGGGGACCGAACCTGTCTCGGAGATGCACTTCGTATTCCAGTAGATTCTTCTCTTCAGTGATCTCGTTGAGCTCCGTATACAGGGTAAGTCGCTCGGTAACGTTGTTTACGTAGTCGTCCGGGAAAAGGAGTTCAAAATCTGAATCGATCTGGGTATCCTTAACATATTGCTTCTCAGTACCTTCCTCTTCATAAAGGTCCCGGAATTCGTTTTCCTTGAGTTCTTCAATAGCCTCGGCCAGGATCTTCTGGTAGGTCTCGAAACCGATCTCGTTTATAAATCCGCTTTGCTCCCCACCCAAAAGGTCACCAGCCCCCCGGATCTCCAGGTCTTTCATCGCGATGTTGAATCCACTGCCCAGTTCTGTAAACTCTTCCAGGGCCTGTATGCGCTTGCGGGCTTCCGGGGTCATAGCGTCATAGGGCGGGGTGATGAAATAGCAAAATGCTTTTTTATTGCTCCTCCCAACCCGGCCTCTCATCTGGTGGAGGTCGCTCAACCCAAAATTATTGGCGTTGTTGATAAAGATAGTATTGGCATTGGTCACGTCCAGGCCACTCTCCACAATGGTAGTTGAGACCAGCACATCGAATTCCCCATTCATAAAACTGAGCATGAGGTTTTCCAGTTTTTTACCTTCCATCTGCCCATGGCCCACCCGGATCTTAGCATCCGGGACCAGTCGTTGCAACATCCCGGCAACCTCTTTGATATTCTGGATCCGGTTGTGGATAAAGAATACCTGCCCGCCTCTCTGGAGTTCATAGGAGATAGCATCCCTGATCGCCGCCTCGTTCAACCGGATCACATGGCTTTCGATGGGGTATCGGTTGGGCGGCGGTGTTGTGATGACTGAGAGGTCTCGGGCGGCCATCAGGCTGAACTGTAGGGTTCGGGGGATAGGAGTTGCGGTCAGGGTGAGGACATCCACGTTCTCTTTCATTGCCTTTAGCTTGTCCTTCACGGCAACCCCAAATTTCTGTTCCTCGTCTACAATGAGTAGGCCCAGGTCCTTGAAGACCACGTTCTTGTTGACCAGCTGATGCGTACCTATGATAATGTCGACCTTCCCTTCAGCCAGGGCGGCGAGGGTCTCTTTCTTTTCTTTGGCGGTCCGGAAACGGTTTAAATACTCCACCCGTACCGGCATATCGCTGAGGCGTTCCGTAAAGGTCCGGTAATGCTGGAAGGCCAGAATGGTAGTGGGAACCAGTACCGCTACTTGTTTTCCGTTGTCGACGGCTTTAAAGGCGGCACGGATCGCTACCTCAGTCTTGCCAAAACCAACATCCCCGCAAATTAGGCGGTCCATAGGCCGTTCACGTTCCATATCCTTTTTGATATCCTCCGTGGCGGTCACCTGGTCCGGGGTATCCTCATACAGGAAGGAGGCTTCCAGCTCGTGCTGTAGGTAACTGTCCGGAGCGTAGGCAAAACCCTTGTCCAGCCTCCTCTTGGCATAAACACTTATCAGATCGAAGGCGATCTTTTTAACCCTGGATTTGGTCTTTTGCTTGAGCTTTTTCCACGCAGCCGAGCCCAGTTTGTAGATCTTCGGCGCCGCCCCGTCCTTCCCGTTGTATTTTGAGATCTTGTGAAGGGAATGGATACTCACATAGAGGATATCCCTTTCTCCGTACATCAGTTTGATGGCTTCCTGGGTCTTTCCTTCCACATCGATCTTCTTCAGTCCCCCGAATTTCCCGATCCCATGGTCGATATGGGTCACGTAATCGCCAACGCTCAGTTTGTTGAGCTCCTTCAGGGTGATGGCCTGTTTCTTGGCGTATCCGTTCCTGATCTGGAATTTGTGGTATCGCTCAAAGATCTGGTGGTCCGTATAGCAGGCAACCTTCAGGTCGTCATCTACAAACCCATCGTGGATGGGAGTTACCAGGGTCTGGTAATGAACGGTTTTCCCGATCTGGTCGAAGATATCGTGGAAGCGTTTTGCTTGTTGTTCCGAAGAACAAAAGATATAGTTGGTGTACCCCCGACTTTCATTCTCGTTCAGGTTTTCCAGGAGAAGGTCGAATTTCTTATTGAAGACGGGTTGGGGTCTTGTATTAAAAATGATTTCCTCTGTGACATCGTCCTCCGATCCGCTGCGGAAAGTGACCAGGGGAAACAGCCCCAGCTCAGATTCCAGGGTATCGGCACTGATGAATAATTCCTCGGGATGCTGGTGCTTGATCTCCTCCGAGAGGGATGCAAAAGCGATCTTGGCTTTTTCGAAAAAGGAAGTGATCCGCTCGTGCAGTACCTCTACATCGCTCACAAATACCGTAGTATTTCGATTTATGTATTTAAGGAAGCTTTCCCTGGTTTCCGCTGTGAATTTGTTTTCCACATTGGGAATGATCGTGATCTTCTTTACTGGGTCTACAGAAAGCTGGGTTTCCACGTCAAAGGTTCGGATGCTATCTATTTCATTGCCAAAAAACTCAATTCGATAGGGCTGGTCATGAGAGAAAGAGAAGACGTCCAGGATACCGCCCCTAACGGCAAACTCTCCTGGTTCAGTGACAAAATCCACCCGGTGGAACTGGTATTCAAAGAGCACCTCGTTAAGAAAGTCAAGGGAAAGTGAATCCCCCACCTTTAATTTTTGGGTGTTGCGCTCGAGTTCCTTACGGGTGACTACCTTTTCGAAAAGGGCATCGGGATAAGTGACAATGACAGCCGGTTTCTTTCGCGAATTGATGCGGTTCAGGACTTCCGCTCTGAGAAGGACGTTGGCATTGTCCGTTTCTTCTATCTGATAAGGTCTTCTATAGCTTCCCGGGTAGAAAAGGACCTCTTCCTTACCTATGAGCTGTTCCAGGTCATTCAGGCAATAAGCGGCTTCCTCCTTGTCCCGAAGCACCCAGAGAAAGGGGTGGTCTGATGTCTTAAATGCATCTGCCACAACAAAAGACCTGGCAGATCCTACCAGTCCGGTAAGGGTTGTCTTCTTTTGAGATTGGGCAATAGCTTTTCCCAGTTTCCCGAGTTGGGGAGACTGATCGTAGACTGACGGGATGGTGTGGTTCGCCACCGGCAATTTTTGTGCAAAGATACGGTCCAGACTGTGCCCTTGCAAAGTGGGGTTATATTTTTATAACTGAAGCTTCGGCAATGGCATAGACCTCGTCTCCCTCGCATTTTTCGAGGATGTGGGATCCTGTGAACGTACCGAAGGCGGGAAGGATCAGTTGGTGTTTGTTCTTGAAGAAGCAGGGGAGCCTCAGTGACTGTCGCCCATGTCCCCTGAGCCTGACGGCGGGGTGGATATGACCTGACAAGTTGAAATACCCTTGCCTTTCTTCCGGATAATGGGTCAGGAGGAAAGGCCCCCAGGTGAGTTCAGGTACCAGGTCGATACCCAGCGCTTCATACTTCAGGGGAGAGATAATATCGTGGTTGCCTGCTACCAGAATGAATTCAACTTGAGATTTTTTTACCCAGGACTCGAACCGATGCCATTCACTGTTCATGCTGGAATGGAACAGGTCGCCCAGAAAACAGACTTTCTCGGGCATAAAGTAGTTCAGGTTCTGTTCCAGTACTTCAAAATTCTGATCGATGGCTTTTTGAGGCACAGGAGATCCAAATTTTCTGAAATGGGTGATCTTTCCCAGGTGCAAATCACTGATGAGCAGCGCAGATTCTTCCTTCCAGAACACAGCGCCTGAGGGATGAAGCTCAAGGTGTTGACCTGCAATTATAAGGGTCTGGGTTGTCATGCTCTCAAAGGTAAGAAGAAAGGTCTTTTCTGGAGGTCTATTTCATCAACAGGGCCGTCATTTTTTTGATCCTGTCTGCCAGCTTCTCGCTCGACATTTTTTCCCGCAGCCTGTCTGTAATGATGGGAAAGGAAAAGGGAGTGGGTTTGTTGCAGGCCTTCCAAACAATCTCCTGCCGACTTATACGTTCCAGGGCCATGCGCAATCTCCCCTCTTCCAGCTGGTGTTCAAAGGTCTCCCTGTATGCCTGCAGGTAGAGCAGGTTGTCCGGTTCGTAGTCCTTGAATACCTCGAACAGGAGCTGGGAACTGCTCTGCAGGTGCTTCATTTTGACACCTTTTTCAGGATAGCCTGTAAAGACCATGCCACTGATCACTGCGATATCCCTGAATTTACGCCTGGCCATTTCTGTGGAATTCAGACTTTTCTGCAGATCTTCCAGCAAATAGGAAGTAGTAAATAGGTCATTGTCAATAATCGCCTGAATATCGATCTCCTGGTCTGACAGCAATTCAAAGCCGTAGTCGTTGAAGGCCAGGGAGAAGGTGATGGGGGAGAGCAGGCTTACCCTGAATCCCAGCAGGCTGCCCATGGCTTCGTGTACGAAACGTCCTTCAAAGGGGTAAAAAATATGGTGGAACCCGTCTCTTGTCTTGAAGGTTTCAATGAGTAAAGTGTCGGGACCCGGGACCAGGCTCTCCTCTTCCTGTCTGCGGAAAATAGGGGCGAGGCATTGAATCGCGTCCGACTGCTTCGCGGTGGGCAGGTTGGCAGAGTACAGTTCTTCTCGCAGCAACTGGGACATTTGCGCTGAGAGAGTGAGCCGCCCACCCATCCAGCTGGGCACCTTGTTCGTCTTTTTACTGGAATTCCTGACCAGGGCCTGCATCTCCTTGATCCTGATGAATTCCAGATTCCTGCCGGCGAAGGTGAATACATCACCCGGTGTGAGTTTGGAGATAAAGTACTCCTCTATAGAGCCGATGTACCCCCCTTTCTGGTAACGGACAGTAAGGTGGGCGTCCCCAACGATAGTCCCGATCTGGAACCTGTGACGCATCGCCACCCCCCTGTTGTTGACCACCAGCCGTCCATCGGCTTCTACCTCCACTTTTTTGTACTCATCGTAACTCTGGAGGCTCTGGCTTCCCATCACGATAAAATTCAGCAGCCATCTCCATTGGTCTTCCGTGATTCCCTGAAAGCAGAAAGTGCTTTTCACCTCCCCAAAGATCTCTGAGGGATAGAAACCTTCAGACACGGCCAGGGTAGTCAGGTATTGCACCAGTACGTCAAAACTACTGAGATAAGGAATTCTGTCCTCAACAGCATTTTTGGCCACTGCCTGTTCCAGGGCTGAAGCTTCCACCAATTCTATGGCGTGGGTAGGCAGGAAATAGATCACACTCTCCTTCTCGGGCCGGTGGCCGCTCCGGCCCGCCCGTTGCATAAACCGGGCTACTCCTTTGGGCCCCCCGATCTGGATGACTGTCTCTACCGGGGCAAAATCTACTCCCAGATCCAGGCTTGAAGTGCAAACCACGGCTTTGAGCTCCTCGTTACGGATAGCTTCCTCAACCCAGATACGGGTATCTTTATTGATACTGCCATGGTGCATAGCCATCTCCCCTGCGAGTTCCGGATAACGCTCCAGGATTTTCTGGTACCATATCTCACACTGGCTGCGGGTATTGGTAAAGATCAGAGTGGTCTTGCTATTTTGAATAATGGGGATGACCCTATCCAGGAGACGCAGGCCCAGGTGACCCCTCCAGGGGAACGTTTCGATCTCTTCGGGGATAATGCTGATCACCCGTATTTTTTTGTTAAGGCTGGCCCTTATCATGACGGAATTCCGGTAGGCTGCACTTTCAGGACCCAGCAACACTTGCCGGGCCTGTTCCAGGTTCCCGATGGTGGCTGAGATCCCCCATATGCGCATATGGGGAGAAAGGGATTTAAGTCTCGACAGGGCGAGTTCCATCTGCACGCCTCTTTTTGTGCCCAGCAGTTCGTGCCATTCATCCACAACGATAGCCCTGCAGTCTCGAAACGTTTTGTGGTATCCTTTGCTCGCCAGCAGGAGTTGCATGCTTTCGGGAGTGGTGATCAGCAGGTTGGGCATCGACTTGCGCTGGGCATTTCTCTCTTTTGTAGAGGTGTCCCCGGTCCGTATTCCCACCGTAAGGGGCAGGTCGAGGTCTTCGATGATGCGTTCGGCGGACTGCCTGATCTCTTGCGACAGGGCCCTCAGGGGGGTGATCCAGACAGCTTTCAGGCCTTTGGGGTGCTTCTTCTTGTAATTGGGGTTCTCCCTGATATAATCCAGGACGATGGGGAACCAAAGAGCATAGGTCTTACCGCTACCGGTGGGGGCGTTCAACAATCCATTCTTTCCGTCGAGATAAGCCTGCCAGGTCTTTTTTTGGAAGGGAAAAGGGGTCCACCCCTGTTTCTGGAACCAATCCTCTGCAATGGAAAATGGAGTTTCACTGTTCATAGGACCACTTCAGGGAATGAGTTTTTTCAGATCTTCCAGGGTATTGGCCTCATCAATGCTTTTGTCTGTCCTCCAACGGAGTATCCTGGGAAAACGGGTCGCCACCCCGCTCTTGTGCCTCCCAGAAGGTGCGATGCCTTCAAAAGCGATCTCAAAGACGTGGAAAGGCGTAACGCTTCTGACGGGCCCGAATCGCTCGAGCGT
Organism: Muriicola marianensis; assembly: GCF_014638095.1. GTDB lineage: Bacteria > Bacteroidota > Bacteroidia > Flavobacteriales > Flavobacteriaceae > Muriicola > Muriicola marianensis. The sequence continues at coordinate 1,474,547 of NZ_BMFH01000001.1, read as the reverse complement.
ATTCTTTTTTATCCACGCGTCGACCTTTCGGAATTCTGCATCGGTGAGTCCGGAATACGCCTTGGCAAAGGTCACCAGTTCCCTTTCGCCTTCCTCATTTGTATTCCAGAGTCCGAAAGTGTAATCCGTAAAGAGGTTGCTGCGCCTTCCATGACCGCGCATAGCGTAGGTCAGGACGGCATCGATGGTCAGCGGATCCACCTTCCATTTCCACCAGTCACCCTTTTTCCGTCCTACCCTGTACGGCGAATCCTTGCGTTTGAGCATAAGGCCTTCACTTTTTTTCTCCCTGGCCCTGCCCCGCTCGGCTGCAAAATCTGACCACCTCTCAAAGCTCATCGTCTCAGAGAGATAAAGGGGAAGTGAACGGTCTGAAACAAAAGGTTTTGAGAAGTCTTCAAGAAACTGTCTTCTCTCTGAAAAAGGCCGCTCCCTGAGGTCCTTCCCTTCCCATTCCAACAGGTCATAGGCCATCAGGATCACAGGTGTTTTGGTGAGCAGGGACTTAGAAACGGTCTTCCGGCCTATGCGCTTTTGCAGGTCATTAAAAGTGCCGATCGTGTTCCCGGGGTAGGGCAGGATCTCCCCGTCTATCACGGTGCCGTTCGGAATTTTATCTACCAAGCCAGAGAATTCCGGATACTTATCCGTCACGAGTTCTTCGCCCCTGCTCCAGACAAAGATCTCATCGTTGCGGAAGATTACCTGAGAGCGGATACCGTCCCATTTGTGCTCGGCGAGCCATTGGGAGGTGTCCCCCAGGCTTTCGGGTTCCCCTTCCAGGGCGTAGGCCAGGTAAAAAGGATAGGGTTTGGAGAGGAGGTCGGATTTGTTCTTTTCCAGGACCAGATCGTGAAAGCTGATGGACTTCGGATCCCAGTTACCCATCAGTTTATAGGCGAGGATGTCCTCATCGATCCCGGTCGACTGAGACAGGGCACGGGTCATGAGTTTCTGACTGATCCCTATCCTGAATCCTCCTGTGATGAATTTGGTGAATACAAAGCGCTCGTAAAAGGTGAAACCCTGCCATTGTTTGGTAACATAGGCTTTTTTCTCTTCCTCAGCACGGCCTTTTAGGGTGATGAGTTCGTCGAGAACCTGCGCCAGCGATTTGTCGACATTTTCTCGCCCACCCTGCACCACCAGGGCGATAGTTTCTGCAAGATCGCCCACGATGTGGTAGCTTTCCTCGAAAAGCCAGTGTGGGATTCCGGCTGCTTCGGCCGCCCATTCCCTCAATAAGGTGGTGTTGACAGGTCTTGAAGGGCGCCGGTGAGAAAGGATGGCGATGGTCCAGACCTTGTCCGGATCGGAGGCCCTGTCAAAATAGGAAGCCAGAGCCCTTACTTTTGCGGAGGTCTTGTTGGTGCTGTCCAATTTTCTAATTAGCTGGGCAAAATCCTTCATTCTCAACTAGTCCTTTTCGTCATTTCCGGAGGAATTTATTTCGGCCAGTTCACCTTCATACTGGGTCTCCTCGGTACGTGCATCTAATCCTTTTTCCCGGAGGAAACGGGAGAATATATCGGAATACCCATGGGTGCAAATCACGCGGGTAGCCCCTGTGGCCTCTATACTTCCCAGGAGACCCTCCCAGTCGCAGTGATCACTAAGGACAAAGCCCTTGTCAACTGCCCTCCTCCTGCGGGCACCCCTGAACGCCATCCAGCCGCTGGCTGTGGCCGTCTCGTAAGGCACCATTTTGCGAAGCCAGGGACTGCCGTGTGCGCTGGGAGGAGCCAGGACCAGGTTCCCTTTCAGATCTTCTTTTTTGGTCTCCTTTGTAATTCGGATGGTGTCCGGTAAATCGAGGTAGGTCCTGAGAACCTCGTTTAAATTTTCGACGGCTGCGTGGGTGTAGATCCTACCAATTGAGGTGTCGAGGTGTTTCAGTAGGCGCTGGGCCTTGCCCAGGCTGTAACCAAAAAGCACGGAGGTTTTCCCCTCCGATCTGTTCTCGGCCCACCATTCATTGATGTCCCGGAAGACCTCCTTTTGGGGTCTCCACGAAAAGGCCGGCAGGCCAAAGGTGCATTCGGTAATAAAGGAATGGCAGCGGATAGATTCATACGGGGTAGACAGGCCGTCATCTTCTGTTTTGTAGTCCCCGGAAAACACCCACACCTCCCCTTTGTGTTCTACTCGTATTTGGGAGGAGCCCGGAATGTGCCCGGCAGGGTGCAGGCTGAATTTTACACCATTGACCACAAATGATTCCCCCCAGGAGACCCCTGAGCTGTTGATATTTCCCAGGCGGTGCTCGATGATTGGGATGTTCCTCTTGTGGGTGATATATTGCTTGTGACCCCAGCGGCTGTGATCGGCGTGTCCGTGTGAAATGATGGCCTTGTCAACCGGCTTCCATGGATCGAGATAGACACCGGCTTTCTCACAATAGATTCCCTTTTTGGTGAAGGCCAATAGCGGTTTTTCCATAGCAGCGGCAAGTTACGAAAATATCCGGCCAATCAGATGGGGAAGCCCTGTGTCAAAGACCCCTGGTGCTCAGAAAAATGACTGGAGAATTCAGGTTTAAAAGCAGGATGAGATTTGGCGTGCTGGTTCAAATTTCGAATCTCAAAATTGGACTTTTCACCGTGAAATGGAGTATCTTTGTAGTCTAGAATATCATGTATTATGCCCATTAAAGATTTATACGACCATAGCGAAAAGAGGAATAATCTGGCCCACTTTGCTGCCATTGCTTCACTGGCTGCCGTTGACGGGGAGATCAACCCGCGGGAACAAAAGGTAATCGATAAATTTGCAGTGAAACTCGATATCACCGGAGAGGAGATCAAGGAGGTTATGAAGAAGGAGAACAAGTATCCTATCGAAGCCCCTTACGAATCTGACCAAAGACTGGAACGCCTCTTTGACCTGTTCAAGATCATCTTTGCCGACGCTCAGATAGATGAGGACGAAGTTCGGCTCATCAAAAAATACGCTTTGGCACTCGGATATTCTCCCGAAAAGGCTGAAAAGGTGATACGCAAGTCTATTATCCTGTTCAGGGGTAAATTCGACTTTGAGGATTACAAATACATGATGGAGCGCGAAAGGGATTAACTCCCTCCTCTAGGCTTTTTGTGCGGCCATGAATTCTTCGGCCTTTTCTACCATCTTCCTGCTGCCACAGAAGAAAGGTACCCGCTGGTGCAGTTCTGTGGGCTGAATCTCCATGATGCGTTTGAACCCGTCACTGGCCTTACCCTGTGCCTGCTCGGCCAGGAAAGCCATGGGATTACATTCGTACAGCAATCTGAGTTTACCTTCCATTGCTACACTGCTCTTGGGATAGATATAAATGCCTCCCTTGATCATATTCCGGTGAAAGTCAGAAACCAGGGAACCAATGTAGCGGGAAGTATATGGCCTGTCACCTTCTTCTAACTGGCAGTATTTAATATAATTCTTTACTCCCTGTGGGAAATGGATGTAATTCCCTTCGTTCACAGAGTAGATCTTACCGGTTTCAGGAAACTGCATGCGCGGGTGGGAGAGATAGAATGTGCCAATGGCCGGATTCAAGGTGAATCCATTCACCCCGTCTCCCGTAGTATATACCAGCATGGTGGAGGTGCCGTAAACGATATAACCTGCCGCCACCTGATTTACTCCTGGTTGCAGGAAGTCCTCCAGAGTTACCGGTGTCCCGATCGGGGTGACCCTGCGGTAGATCGAAAAGATAGTACCCACCGATACATTCACATCGATATTGGAAGACCCATCCAGGGGATCAATCAGAACCACATATTTGTTCTGGTGTTTTTCATCGTTGCTGTTGACGGAGATAAAATCATCTTCTTCCTCAGAGGCGATCCCACAGACGATTTCCCTGTTTTTAAGGGTTTGTATGAACTTTTCATTGGCCAGTACGTCCAGTTTTTGCTGGTCTTCCCCTTGTATGTTGGTGTCTCCGGCTGCCCCCAGGATGTCTATTAGTCCGGCTTTGTTCACCTCGTGATTTACGACCTTTGCCGCAAGCCGAATGGCATTGATAAGCTTGGATAATTCACCTGAAGAGTACTGGAAAGACGACTGGTTTTCAATGATAAACTCTCCAAGGGTTGTATTTTTTCTATCCATTCCGGGGCTGTGTTATTTGCGCACAAATATCGCATATTTTGTGAAACTAAAACGATTTCGTAGGGCATTCGTTTTTTAAAATTATAACTTAGTGTTTTATTTGTAACAATTATGAAAATAGACATCCGGGAGGCGAGACCGTCAGATATGACAGCGGTTCTCGACCTGATCAAAGAACTTGCCCATTTTGAACGGGAACCTGATGCCGTTGAGATCAGCTCGGAAGAGCTGGTGGAGGATGGGTTTGGGAAAGATCCCTGTTTTACCTGTTTTATCGGGGAGGTGGATGGTTCCATAGGCGGGATGGCCCTGGTCTATCCCCGCTACTCCACCTGGAAAGGGAAAGTGATCCACCTGGAGGATCTTATCGTAAAAGAAAAGTACAGGGGGCAAGGCCTGGGGAATGCACTCCTAGAAAGGGTGGTCCAATACGGACACGACCTGGGGGTAAAACGGATCAGTTGGGAAGTGCTCGACTGGAATGAGCCTGCCATATCCTTTTATGAACGCAAAGGAGCCAGGGTCATGCGCGACTGGGATGTCGTACAGCTCGATGAACAAGGAATTGAACAATTTTTAAAGAACAGATGAGGATATTCAAATTTGGAGGAGCATCGGTAAAAGATGCGGACGGGGTTAAAAATCTGGTCAGGGTACTGGGTGAGACAGGAACGACAGATACTTTCCTGGTGATCTCAGCCATGGGAAAGACCACCAATGCCATGGAAGGGGTGGTCGATGCCTACTTTAAGGAGAAGGCGGCATTGCCCGGAGCCATTCAGGAGGTGTATGACTACCATCAGCAGATCCTGGGCGGACTCTTCAATTCGGAATCTCACCAGGTCTACAGGGACGTGCAGATCCTTTTTGATGAGATCAGGGGTTTCCTGGCCTGGAACAAATCGCCTAAATACAACTTCGTTTACGACCAGGTGGTCTGCTACGGCGAATTGATCTCCACCACCATCGTGAGCGCCTACCTCAATGAGGTGGGCGTAAAGAATACCTGGCTGGATGTACGGGACTTCCTCAAGACAGATAATAAATACAGGGATGCCGGGATCGATTGGAAAAAAACGCAGGAAAAGGTCACCAAAGGCCTGGATCGCGGCAAACTATACGTCAGTCAGGGTTTTATCGGCAGTGACGAGAACAACTTTACGACCACCCTTGGAAGGGAGGGATCTGATTATACCGCAGCCATCCTGGCGTATTGTCTGGACGCTAATTCGGTGACCATCTGGAAGGATGTCCCGGGGGTACTGAACGCAGACCCCAGGTATTTTGACAAGTCTCAGTTGCTCAATAAGATCTCCTACCGGGAAGCCATAGAACTCGCTTTTTACGGGGCTTCCGTGATCCACCCTAAAACTCTGCAACCCCTGCAGAGAAAGGAGATACCCCTGCATGTGAAATCGTTCCTGAAACCCCTGGATCCCGGGACCACCGTTGGAAAAGGGGAAGGAATAGACCCTCTGGTGCCCTGTTTTATCGTCAAAAAGAACCAGGTGCTGATGAAGCTATCTTCCCTCGACTTCTCCTTTATCGTGGAGGACAACATCAGTGATCTGTTTAAACTGTTGCACGACTACAGGATGAAGGTAGACATGATACAGAACTCCGCGATCAGCTTCTCGGTTTGTGTCGACAATAAATTTGGTCGGCTTGAAGAACTCCTCAATCACCTAAAGGGAAAATTCAATGTGGTTTGCCACGAAGGGGTTTCCCTGTACACCATCCGTCATTTTGATACGCAATCCATTGAGTCCCTTCAGAATGGGAAAGAGGTATTACTCGAACAGAGGGGTAAGGAGACCGTCCAGCTGGTTGTGAAGCAATAATTGGATTGTGGGAATTGTACCTGCCCCTCCCATGCAGAAAGGCTATTTTCCTATCTTTACCCTTTAAACACATTTCTGTATATGGGTCTAGTGACCGCCAAAGAAGTGGCGAAAGCCATCAATCTTGAGCGCTATGGTTTTTTCGGAACCTTCATGGGCTGGTTCCTGATGAAGATCACCAAGCTTTCCTCCATGAATGCCTTTTACGACAAGCACAGGCATTTGGATGCGGTCTCCTTTATAGACTCCATCCTGGAACATTACGAGATCAAATTCGAGATCCCGGAAGAGGATATCAAAAGGCTTCCCAAAGAAGGAGCCTTTATCACAATCAGCAACCACCCCCTGGGTGGCGTGGATGGTATTCTATTGCTTAAGCTGCTCCTGCAGCACCGCTCGGATTTCAAGATCATCGCCAACTTTCTCCTGCATAGGGTAGAGCCCTTGGCCCCCTATATCCTGCCGGTAAATCCCTTTGAGACCCGCAAGGATGTCAAAAGTAGTATAGCCGGGTTCAAAAGCGCCCTTCAGCATATTCAGGAGGGTCATCCCATGGGCATATTTCCTGCCGGGGAGGTGTCTACTTACAAAGATGGCCGACTTATCGTGGATCGTCCCTGGGAGGAAGCGGCGCTAAAACTCATCCGGAAGGCTGAGGTGCCGGTGGTACCCATCTACTTCCACGCGCGAAACAGCAAATTGTTTTATCGCCTCTCCCGGATCAATGACATCTTCAGGACGGCAAAATTGCCTTCGGAGCTGACCACCCAGAGGAACAGGGCCATCAAGGTAAGGATAGGACAGCCTATTTCCGTCGCTGTGCAGAAGGAACAGGAAGACCTCGAAGAGTTTACGGACCTTCTCAGGAGGAAAACTTATATCCTGTCCAATGCCTATGAAAAGGAACGCCTGATTGACCAGATCCCAGGCAGCCTCAAGATCCCAAAACCTCCGAGGAAGATCGCCTCGGCGGTCCGGACCGAAGTGATACAGGGAGAGATCGAGAAGCTGAGGGAAAAGGACTGCAGGTTGCTGCAGAGCAAGAACTATGAGGTATTCCTCGCCCAGAAGAAGGATATGCCTTTTATCCTGAATGAGATAGGAAGGCAGAGGGAGCTGACATTCCGGGCCATTGGGGAGGGCACCAATAAATCTATTGACCTCGATCGCTTTGATGACTACTACCACCATCTCTTCCTCTGGGACGATGATGACAAATGCATCGTGGGGGCGTATCGTATGGGATTGGGGTCACATATTTTCCCGGAGTACGGGATAGACGGATTCTATCTGCAGGACCTGTTCGGTTTTGAGCCGGAACTCTATACCATGATGTCTCAGTCTATCGAGATGGGCAGGGCCTATATCGTGAAAGAATACCAGCAAAAGCCTATGCCCCTCTTCCTCTTGTGGAAGGGTATTGTGCATACGACCCTGCGATATCCTGAACACAAATACCTCATCGGGGGTGTGAGTATCAGCAACCAGTTCTCCAACTTCTCGAAGTCCCTCATGATAGAATTCATGAAATCGAATTACTGGGACCCCTATGTGGCCCAGTACATCCACCCAAAAAAGGAATTTAAGGTAAAGCTCAAGGATGCGGACAAGGAATTTATCTTTGACGAGACCGAGGCAGATCTCAATAAGTTCGACAAGCTGATAGAAGAAGTGGAACCTGGTAGTTTGCGCCTTCCTGTACTGATCAAAAAGTATATCAAACAGAACGCCAAGGTAGTGGCCTTCAACGTAGACCCCTTATTCAACAATGCAGTAGACGGACTGATGTATATCCGTATCGCCGATCTTCCCGAAAGCACTGTAAAACCGGTAATGGAAGAATTCCAGGCCGAACTGGAGCGAAAACTGGCCGAAAACAACGGAGCGGATTAGGAGAATTCCTTTTTTACAAATTCTTCGCAATAGGTCCTGATCTCATTTCGGGCCTTCTCAAATGCCTGATGGCGTTCCTCCTCGCTTCCTTCTACCTTGGAGGGATCAAAGAAATTGTGATGTAACCGTATGGCTTTTGGAGCCGCGATAAAGGGACAATTCTCGTAGGCGTGGTCGCAGACGGTAATGATGTAATCCCATTCCACCCCCTTGTATTCATCGACATGGTTGGAGGTATGGCCGGTAATATCTATACCATCTTCTTTCATAATAGCCACCGCCCCGGGATTCAAACCATGGGTCTCTATGCCAGCACTGTAAATCTTCGCCCGATCTCCCAATAAGTAATTAAGATATCCATGGGCCATCTGGCTCCGGCAAGAGTTTCCGGTACAGAGGACCAGTATGTTCTTCTTATTCATTTATTTACTATGATTTATGATGCACCTACTTTTTTACTTCTGCGCTCAAAGATGAGGTTGTCCTTCCAGACTCCATCCAATTGCCCGATACGCTCCCGGTAGCCTATCTGCCTGAAACCGCATTGCAGGTGGATTCTCACGCTGCCTTCATTTTCTGGGAATATACCCGACTGCAGGGTCCAGAAACCTGCCTTTTCGCTCTCGTCCACTAGGGCAGAGAGGAGTAATTTTCCTATGCCTTTTCCCCGACCGGTTTTACCGACATACACACTCACTTCAGCCACCCCTCCGTATACGCAACGACCTGATACCGGGGAAAGGGCTGCCCAACCGGTAATAGTGTCCTGCTCAACTGCAACGAGCCTGCAAGAAGAAGTATGCGCTTTATCCCAAATTTCGTAAGGCGGAACCTCCTTTTCAAAGGTCGCAAATCCCGTAGCGATCCCTTCGGCGTAGATCCGTGCCACCTCAGGCCAATCAACAGGGGTCATAGTCCTGATTTTCATGTCTCAGGAGATTAACAGCAACCACTTCCTGGTTCACAACAACCGCTCTCAACGGGTTCGGGCACCGCCCCAACTCCACAGATATCCTCTGCCTTGCAACGGGTTGGGGAACTGTCCAGAACAATTGTGATGTCCCTGGAGCCCACTCTGATGTCGTTTGCGTAGAGCTGTGCCGTATGGAAGGAGGGATTGCCATATTCAAACCTGAGAACGGCATCCTGGTCCATAGGTTTAAGGGAATGGACCCTATCCAGTATGGACTTTGCCTTAAATGAAGACATATAGGAGGTCTTGTTTATTTCTGCAGGACTTTCCCATAGCTGGATGACCGTTTCCCGCCATGAATCCATTCTGCCTCCGCAGTCGACGGACTCGATAATTACATTCTTTACCTCTGTGATGTGGTAGTTGGCCCCTACCTTTTGTCCGGGGGCATATTCAAAAATCAGTTCTTTAGATGATTGTTCTTTGAGCAGTTGCAGAAAGTCGGATGTTTTCATAGGATTGGATTTAGCAACAGTGAATTCCTGTTTCGTTAAAGAAATTATTCAGGACAGACTGGATCTCCTTCCATCTTTCCTGAGCGATGCAATAGCAAACCTTGTTCCCCTCGATCTCACCTTCTATGATACCGATGCGCTTCAATTCCTTGAGATGCTGGGAGATGGTGGGCTGAGCCAGCCCTATCTCTTCTACGATATCATTGCAGATACAGGCATTCTGGTTCCCGATATACTGCAGTATGGCGATACGGGCCGGATGCCCGAGGACCTTAAAGAGAACCGCCAGTTCATTTTGGGAAGTATCGAAGATCTGTGTTTTGGTAACTCCCATATCATATTTATATATCGCAATATTACGATAAAGCATTGAAATAAAAAAGTCGGATCCTAAAAATCCGACTTTGACAATGTTAGAACCAGGGTTTTTTTCCTACCTGATAGGTGTTGTAGAACTCCTCATCAGACTTGGTGAGGTAAATGATTCCTTCTATCAACCCGATCACGCCGGGGATCCAGAAGAAGAAGGCCCCGATGACAATGCAGGTGGTGGCATAGCCCAGGAGGGTAATTGCCAGGAGGATGACCCCTTCTTTATTATAACCCAGGATGAATTTGTGAACCCCGAGAGAACCAAAGAGTATGGCCAGGATCCCGGCCAGTATCTTCTTGTTGTCCCCACCAGCGGACTGAAGGCCTTCCTTGAATTCCTCCGCTGTCTTTTTGGCTTCCTCCTTAAACTCACCGGCTGATTCTTTAGCCTCTTTTGCCGCTTTTTTTGCAGATTCCTTGGCGTCGTCAAAAGCCTCCTTGGCTTTGTCGCCCAGATCTTTCTTATCGTCAGACATAATGTTTTCTGTGTTGGTTAGAATGAGAATAAATGTAGGCTTTTTTTTGATTTCAGAGAAATGCGGAATCAACAGGTTCCCACAACTCGATCTTGTTCCCTTCCAGGTCCAGGATCCATCCAAATTTCCCGTAATCGTATTCCTCCACCTCTCCTACAATGGTTACCCCTTCTCTTTTAAGAGCCGTGAGTAATTCTACCAGGTTTTCCACCCGGAAATTCATCATGAAGGGTTTCTCACTGGGAGAGAAATACTTAGTGTCCTCTTTAAACGGGCTCCACTGGGTAGAACAGTCCTTCCCCTCTTTGTCCTTCCACCAGAACGTACAGCCGTACTGGTCTGTTTTCAGTCCCAGGTGTTCCCTGTACCAGTCCCTGATCTTCTCGGGATCTTTTGTCTTAAAGAAAAATCCGCCCAAGCCGGTCACCCTGTTCTTCATGACATCTTTTTTATATTTTTCTCATAGAGTTCGATCCAATCCTGCACAGTCATTTTCTCACACAGTTGTCCGATCAGATCCATAGGGATATCATCCATCTTCTTAAATCGGATACAGCTCTTCCCCATATCCAGCTTACGGGAGGAGTGTTTGGGGTATTCCCCCGTGAACCAGTTCAGAAGGTCTTTATTGGCGTACACCCCCATGTGATAGAGGGCGACGAAGTTTTTCTGGGAGGCGATGTTCATGAAAGGCAGGGGGAGTTCGGGGGAACAGTGATACCCGTCAGGATAGATTTTATGAGGAACCACGTAACCTATCATTCCGTAACTCATGGTTTCTTCAAATCCTTCGGGAAGATGGGAACGGATGGTACTTCTCAATTCGCTCATTGGTCCCTTGCGATCTTCCGGTAGCTGGGAGATATACTCATCAGGGGTTTTGGCATCTGAGGTCATGATCTTCGATTGGTTTTCGTGACCTTCAGGTCACCGGTTAATCTCTCTAAGATACGAAAAATCTGGCCTTGATCTTGTTCACCAGGGTCTGGGCCAGCTTTACCTTACTTTCCTGCGTCCATCCCGCTATGTGGGGGCTCAGCAGGACACGGTCTGAACTTACCAGGTATTTGAATTCCTCTGGCATAGCCCCTTCCTCAAAGAGGTCTTCGAAAGAGGTTTTCTCGTATTCCAGGACGTCCAGGCCAGCACCCAGCACTTTACCTGACTTGAGAGCTTCCATCAGGTCTGCTGTTCTCACGCACTTGCCCCGGGCAGTATTCAGGAACCAAAAGGGTTTTGCAAACCGGTTGATAAATGGTGTGTTCACCATCCCCAAGGTGAGTTCTGTCTGGGGTACGTGAAGACTGAGAACATCTGCTTGTTTTTGAATTTCCTCAAGGGATACCTGCCTGGCAAAGGAATCACCCACTTCATCCAAGATGTCATGGCACAGCACCTCCACATCAAAACCGGAGAGTTTTTTAGCGAAAGCACGACCCGTATTTCCGTAACCTATGATCCCCACTGTTTTGCCTTCCAATTCCCATCCACGGTTACCTTCACGGTCCCAAATACCCTGGCGGACCTCCCGGTCTGCCTTGTTCAGGTTGTTCATCAGGGAAAGCAGCATCCCCAGGGCCTGTTCCCCGACGGCATTGCGATTTCCTTCGGGAGCGGCAGCCAGGAAGATTCCTTTTTCCCTTGCAAAGTCCACATCGATATTTTCGAGTCCGGCCCCAACCCTGCCGATAAATTTCAAATTACTGGCTTTATCCAGGAATTCCCTGTCTATCTTAAATCGACTCCGTATAATAAGCCCGTCGTATTCATGGATGATCTGCTCGACCTCACTCTTCGAGGCCTTGTATTCTTCTGTATTATCACAGCCCAACGCTGCCAGTTGTTCCAGCAGTAAGGGGTGATTGGTGTCGAGGTGCAGTACTTTCACGGCTCAGATCTTTGGGTATTGGGTTTTGGTCCGGGCATCCATCACATTCCCGGTGTGGGCGGTAGATTGTTTCTCGAAGAGCATTACCAGCACCTCCTCTTCATCCTTAGTAGCAGGGCAGTGTTCCACCCCTTTGGGCACAACGATGATCTCCCCCTCTTTTACAATCTCAGTGCGGTCCCTGTACTGCATGTACAAGGTGCCTTTCAGGACCTGGAAAAGCTCGTCCTCTTCCTCGTGGGCATGCCATACGAATTCACCCTTCAGGCGGGCAAGCAAAACGTGCATATCATCTACCTGAGCTATCTGGTGAGGATGCCATGTTTCCTTGACCAAGGCTTGTTTCTCTTTGAGGTTGATTGGCTTCATATTTAATTTTTGGGATTTATTTCATCCTGGATTGGAGGTTGCCCATTCACTTTCAGGTTAAAAATATCGGTTCTGTTGTAATGTCCGTTTACATCAAAATCCAGTTTGGCGGCCGTTACCTCATTCAGGTCGAGAGTAGCCGTCAGGATCCCCGCTTCCCCCCAGAGAGGTCCGGCAAGGATCTCTCCCCTGGGGGAAACGATCACACTGCCCCCGGGGCAGTTCACAGAAGACGCATCCTCCAGCCGGTCTTTATATTTTGCCGGCAGCATTTCTTCAGAATAGTATTCATTGCATCCCAGCACAAAGCATCGGCCTTCCATGGCAATATGCCTCATGGTAGGGATCCAGGATTCTCGTGCATCCGCCGTAGGTGCGATGTAGATCTCCACACCCTGCCTGTATATGGCCATCCTGGCCAGGGGCATATAATTCTCCCAGCAAATGAGTCCGCCTATCCTGCCGATCTCCGTCCGGAACGTCACCAGGTCCTCACCCCCGGCCTCATCCCAGATAACCCTTTCCGTACCTGTCGGTTTTATTTTCCGATGTACGCCCATCAACCCTCTGGCAGGCGAAATATAGAGCATGGAACAGTACAAACTTCCGTTCTCTTGTTTTTTCTCAGTCACGCCCATGACGAGGTAAGCTTTGTGCTTTTTGGACAATTCTTCCAGTTTCCGGATCTCCTCAGAACCCACCTCAATACTGTTCCTATGGTATTCTGCATAGAACTTGCGGCCCTCGTCAGTCCGGTCTCCGACCCTGGCACCAAAGGAGAAACCCCGGGGGTACCCCGGGATGAAGGATTCCGGGAACACGAGGAGGTCACATTTCAGACCGGCATGCTTGTCGAGCAACTCCTCCACCTTTTTAAGTGTTTTTTCCTTGTCGAAGAAGACAGGACTGTCCTGGATCACTCCTACTTTTATAGCCATAGCGTAAATAATTGAAGGATTGCCTTATGAAAGGGTAAGGTATGATATTTCGATCACATTCAGATCCCCAGCAACAGCCTGGCAATGGTAAAGTAGATCAGGATCCCGAAGATGTCGTTGCTGGTAGTGATAAAAGGCCCTGTGGCTATTGCCGGGTCTACACCTCTTTTGTGCAGGAAGAGAGGGGTAAATGTACCTATGATGCCGGCCACGACGATCACGACGATGAGGGAGATGGAGATGGCCAGAGCCGTAATAAAGGCCCCTTTCCAGACCCAGGTAAAGAATAGGAGTACCACAGCCAGCAGGAAGCCGTTAAGCAGGGCGAGGAACATCTCTTTGACGAGCCTGTTGCCCATACTTCCTTTGAGGTCGTCATTGGCCAGACCCTGTACGATGATTGCACTGGATTGCACGCCCACGTTGCCCGCCATAGCCGCGATCAGAGGGGTAAAGAAAAACAGGATGGCGTGCTTGCTGATCATTTCTTCAAACCCACCCATGATGGCTGCCGCCCCGAGTCCACCCAAAAGGCCGAGGAACAACCAGGGCAGCCTGGCACGGGTGAGGATCCAGATGTTGTCATCGGCCTCCACGTCCTGGGAGATACCGGCGGCGAGCTGGTAATCCTTTTCCGCTTCTTCCCGTATCACGTCCACGATATCATCGATAGTGATCCTGCCCACCAGCCGACCGATCTCGTCCACAACGGGAATGGCTTCCAGGTCGTATTTAGACATGATCTTGGCGACCTCCTCCGGTTTTTCGTTCACATTCACCGAGTCGACCTGCGGGATATATACATTCTTGATCGGGTTGGTCGTGGAAGTGGTAAGGAGATCCTTCAGGGATAGCCGACCCTTCAATTTTTCTTCGTCGTCAACTACATAGATGGAATGTACACGGGTGACATTCTCTGCCTGGGCCCTCATTTCCTTCACGCATCTCAGGACGGTCCAGTTCTCATTGACCTTCACCAATTCCTTCGCCATAAGCCCCCCGGCCGAATTCTCATCGTAGCGCAGGAGATCGACGATATGTTTGGCGTGTTCCTTGTCCTCAATCTCGGAAATGACCTCCTGCACGATCTCCTTGGGGAGCTCTGCAATGATGTCGGCCGCGTCGTCCGTGTCGAGTTCCGCCAGCTCTTCTGCGATCTCTTTGGAGGAAAGGTTGTTCAGGATAGCTTCCCTGACGTCATCATCCAGTTCTGTTAGGACGTCTGAGGTTTTGTCACTGTCGAGAAGTTTGATGAGGTAAGTGGCCTGCTCTTCTTCGAGTTCATTTGCGATCTCGGCCACATCGGCGAAGTGCACCTCTTTCATCAGCTCACGAAGGGTATCATCACTGCGGGCATCAATGAGCTCAGCGATCTCAACCAGTAATTCCTCTGTGAGCTTAAACGGTGTCATGGCCTATCTTCTTCGTCAGCGAAATAAATTCCGCAACTCCCAGTTGTTCCGGGCGTCGGTCAAAGATAGCATCTTCTTTGAGATTATCGGAGAGGTTCATGGTTTTTAAACTGTTCCTCAGGGTCTTTCTCCTCTGGTTGAAAGCGGTCTTTACCACCTTGAAAAACAAGGCCTCGTCACACCCTATCTCCTGTTGTTCCTTCCGGGTGAGTCTCAATACACCCGACTGTACTTTTGGAGGAGGATCGAAATTCTCGGGATGAACTGTAAAAAGATATTCGGCATGGTAAAATGCCTGCACCAGCACAGATAAAATACCATAGGTTTTACTGCCTTCCGTCTCGCATATCCTTTTTGCAACCTCCTTCTGGAACATTCCTGAAAATTCCGGGATCTGTCTCCGGTATTCAAGCAATTTAAAAATGATCTGGGTAGAAATGTTATACGGGAAATTTCCAATGATGGCAAAAGGACGATCTGAGAAGTAATCGCTCAGGTCGGCCTGCAGGAAATCGGCCTCAATTACACGAAACGAACCATTCCGTTCCATCACCTTAGGGTGTTCCAGGGGGAAGCTGTGGTTGAGGTAGACAATGGACTCCGAATCGAGGTCCATGGCCACGAGATCGGCATCCCTCAAGAGCAAATACTTCGTCAGCACTCCGGTTCCAGGCCCGATCTCAAGGACATCCCGGTATCCTTCCATGGAAAGTGTTGAGGCGATCCTCTTTGCGATCTCCTCATTTTTCAGAAAATGCTGCCCCAGGTGTTTCTTGGCTCTGACCTGTCCTTCCTCTGTGCCCCGGGATTTGTATTTCCTCTTCGATCCGTCTGAAAATTTCCTGTTGCGTTTGTTCATGGAGGACTGTTTTAAATTCCGGTCTTGCCCAGATAGACCCAGGCCTTTACCCCTGATTCCAGCGTTATGTTCATCCTTTCATAGGCCTCCCCTTCGTAAGCGTCTACAAGGGTCAGCTCTTCTTCACTGATTACATAAACTAAGCCTTCGACCTTGTCATTGGGGTTTTCGGACCGTCTGATGGTGGGGTAGAGTCCGCCCACCATTTCCTCCGAAATCCTGTGGGCACTCAAACTGTCCCTCTTCCCGTTTAAGGTTCGGGAAAAGATCATCTTCTGTACATCTTTCTCCTGCAAGGTGCCGTATGTAAACAGATAGGCGGTTGCACTTTTTATGGGAGGTTTGTCGATTGACAGTACTTCCAGTTCTGTCCTGAAGGCGATCACTGAATTCCCGAACAGTTTCTCGGTCTCCTTCCTCAGGCGTGCCGCATCTTCCCTGTAGTAACTCTCGAGGGCAGTTCTGTCCCTGACCTTGTACTGCACGGAGTAAGAACTGCCTCCTGAATCCTCTTCTGAGAGAATCCTCGTCATGGTGGCTTCAAGGAATTTCCCGGTCGCGAGTACTTCCGGGATATGGATCGATTTCATCCAATCGAGCCATTGAGGGAGGATGGCATCTTCCACGTGCAGGGTAACATTGTATATGAGCATAAAATTGCTAATTGATCACATCCCCCCTGAGGATCCTGAAATACTTCCGGGCCTGGGGGAAGAAATAACTGTCCTGGTATTTATAGAGGATCTGTTCGTAATGGTACTTGGCCTTTTCCGGCTGATCGAGTACGGTTCTGAACAATTCTGCCATGGCGAAGTGCGCATCGTCTGCGAGTATGTCATCCCCATAGAACTCGATGATCTTTGTGTAATTGAATAATGCGGCTTCATGGTCGCCTTCTCCGGCCAGGAGTTCAGCCTGCTTCAAAAGGGCTTCGTCTTCGATGCTTTCCCCCTTGTGTTGTTGCAGGATCTCTTCCAGCACGGCAATAGCCTCTGTTTTTTTGTTCTGATAGGCGAGCAAGTCTGCCCGGGCGTACTTTTTCAGGGCGGTCTGGGTAGAATCCTCCAGGGAATTATCCGAGATCAGCAGGCTGAGCTGCATGGCATCATTGGCAGTTAGCTGGGAGGTGGATCCCCTGAGTACTTTCAGCTGGGTAAGTGCCCATTCAAAATCCCCCTTGTAGAAACTGGTCTGGGCTACCTTGAACCGGGCTTCCTGCCCGAGCACATCGTTCTTGAGGTTTTTCTGGACCTGGGAAAAGTAGATAAGGGCCTCATTAAATCGCTGGTCGAAGACCAGGATGTCACCAAGGGCCATCTTGATAAAGGCCTCCCCGTATTTTGGAATGGGAATTTCGAGTGATTTTTTCAGGATGGGAATGGCCCTGGCAGATTCGCCCCGCTTGAAAGTCAGGAAATTGGCATAGGCCACCTGCAATTGCAGGGTATTGGATTGGTAGCCGTAGGTATTTACCAGCTGCTGGTACTGCTGGTCGATCCCCGCATAGTCTTTAGCAGTTGCCGCAAGGAGTTTGATGTCCAAAAGGTTGAGTTGCGCATTGAGGCGTGTCACGGGATCATTGGTATTCTTCTCAATGTATTCGAAAATATCGGTGGCAACTGTTTCACTTCCTTCTTCCAGGGCGTTATTTCCCAGGGCGATCAGCCGCTCCATGCTAGCTTCCCCTGTCCTTTTATAAATGGCCTTTTCCTGCAGAAAGGCGTAATTGAATTGTTTTTGCTGTACAAAGAGCCAGCTAAGAATTTCATTCCACAAGACGGCCGGCTCTTTTTGTGCTTTTTCCAGCACCACTTTTTTCAGCAGCTGGTTATTCTCGTCTTTCGGGTCTTCACTTATGAAATCCCCGACCTTACCGAGTACATTGTCAATGCTGGCCCTTCCGTTGCCCAAAAGGTCTGCATAGGCACGGAACATTTTTTCGATGTTTCCCTGCTCCCCGTAGATCAAGGCTATCTGGAAGTTGTAGTCCAGGTCCGGATTGAGTTCCATGGCCCTTTCGTAGGCTTTCAGGGAATAGTCGAGCAAGGCATAACGCTGGAATCCCACGCCAATGCCATAACCGTAGTTGGGGTTTTTTTCGATGGCCTGCAGGGCTTTATCATAATTCTCCCCGGCCTCCTCGATCCTGTCCTGTAAGCGGTAATTGTAACCGAGGTCGATATAGATAGTTGGGTAGGCGCTGCCTGTTGCGATTCGGTCCTGTAAAAAGGTCTCCGCCTTTTCGAATTCCTCCAGCTGCTGATAGCAATTCACCAGGTTCTCGGCAAAGTCCATCCTCCTGGGATTCTGGGCGACGAGGCGTTCATAAAAGGCTTTGGCTTTCTCGTATTCCCCGTTATTCAGATACTGTTTGGCAAGGAAATCGTCCTGCCCCCAAAGGGTAACGGAGAGCAGAGAACACAACAACAATATGAATATCTTCTTCATGGTCTTCCTCAAAGGTAATCCAATAAGAGAAGAAATACTATTTAGGAAATCTTAATCTATGATCTCGAAACCTGTGTATGGGATGAGAACTTCAGGCACTCTGATACCCTTTTCTGTCTGGTAATTTTCCAGGATCCCGGCCAGCACCCTCGGGAGTGCAAGGGAACTTCCATTCAGGGTATGGGCTAGCTGGGTCTTGCCATTTTCATCCCTGTATCGGAGCTTAAGTCGGTTTGCCTGATAGGTTTCAAAATTAGACACGGAACTGATCTCCAGCCATTTGTCCTGTGCCGTTGAGAAGACCTCGAAATCATAGGTAAGGGCAGAGGTGAATCCAAGATCGCCACCGCAAAGGCGCAGTACACGGAAAGGGAGTTTCAATTCCCTCAGAATCCCCTTTACATGTTCAACCATGGCATCGAGGGCTTTATAGGAATTAGCCGGCTCTTCGACCCTCACGATCTCCACCTTGTCAAACTGGTGCAGGCGGTTGAGTCCGCGTACATGAGCCCCATAGCTGCCTGCTTCCCGTCTGAAACAGGGAGTATATCCCGTATAACAAACCGGCAGATCCTTTGCCTGCAGGATGGTATCACGGAGCACGTTGGTAACGGGCACCTCTGCAGTCGGGATAAGGTAGAGGTCGTCTGCGGTCACGTGGTACATCTGGCCTTCCTTGTCGGGAAGCTGGCCTGTACCGAAGCCGGAAGCCGCATTGACCAGGTGTGGTACCTGTATTTCCCGGTAGCCTGCTGCCGTGTTTTTGTCCAGGAAGTAGGTGATAAGGGCTCGCTGAAGCTTGGCGCCCTTCCCTTTGTAGACAGGGAAGCCGGCCCCTGTGATCTTCACGCCCAGTTCAAAATCTATGATGTCGTATTTCTTGGCCAGTTCCCAGTGGGGCAGGGCTCCCTCTTTTAGAACAGGGATGTCTCCTTCCCGCATCACCTCCTCATTGTCTTCAGTAGACTTGCCATCGGGGACCAGGTGGTGAGGCACGTTGGGAATCAGGTACAGGGTCTCGTCCAGAGCAGAGGTCACGGCATTTAATTCCTCCCCCAATTTTTTGGATTCTTCCTTGAACTGAACGGATTTTTCCTTGAGTTCCTTAGCCTCTTCAGCTTTACCTGATTTAAAAAGGATCCCGATCTCTTTCGAGGTGGCATTCAACTGGGCCAGGGTGGCATCCATTTGTGTTTGTATGGCCCTGCGTTTTTCATCCAGCTCGGACACCTTGTTGAGCAGGGGCTCTGGATCGATATTCCTTTTTTTCAGCGCTTTGATAAGGTCTTCCCTGTTTTCCCGTACAGCTTGAAGTACTAGCATTTTCCTCAGATTAAGCCACAAATTTACGCTTAATTGACGGAGTTTAAAAGGGGCGTCGTCAAGGGATTTTCAATCCGATTTTAAGGGGGAGGGCAGAATCCAGGTGTGGTGTTTAAAGGGGTCCCACTTCTCGGCTGCCAAATCGATTGAAGGGTCCGTAAATGCCTCCAGGGGCCGGCCATTGATGCTCACCCGTGACTTCACAAACACAGATACATCTTTTCCTTCCCTGGCGTATTCCTTTTTCAGAAATTGGGCAAACTGCCAGATATAATCGGGGTAGCAGGTAACTTTTTCCAGCTGCTGGGAACTGAGATACAGACCGGCGGGAACTACTGTAGATTCTCCTGTCTTTTTATCCACTACCCTGTACTGGGCCAGTCCGGCCCTTGTTCTGAGCATCATCCTCCAGCTCATCCTGTGGCCTTCCTCCGTCCATAGGACATCATCTGCTATAAAGTAATGCCGCAACGGGAGTCCCACCTGGAGTATAAAATAGACACCCAACCCCCAAAGGAGGGGTTTTCTGTATGATGGTACGCTGATCTCCTCCTCTGTGTACAAAGTTTTCCCTGGCAGGAAGATCCTCCTGATCGTTTCAGGGGGAAAGAAAAAGACCGTAAAGGCCAGGGCCAGGTATGGGAAAATACCTATCTGAAACACGATGGAATTGAACAGGTGGAAGAAGATCGAAAACCCAAAGGCCCATTTTCTAGTAGGCTTCCAGAGCAGGGCCGGGACGATCAGCATGTCGAAAGCGATGCCGACAATACCCACGGCGTAATGCACCCAGGGATGTTGAAGCCACTCCCCGATCAGGGGGTAGGAGGCCTTCCCTTTCAGCAGGATGGCGATGATGGAAAAATCCAGCCAGTCGCCGTAAAGTTTCGCGATGGAGGCGTAGGTGTAGACAATAAAGAGTTGCAGGATCACCGTCCATCTGACCCACGCCGGCATATGGTTGGCCTGCAGGGATGGATTCAGTTTACTGTCGATGGAAGCATAGCGTTCCGCCGGAGTAAAACACATCAGGAAAGAGATGAGGATGAGCAGGTAGTAATGATTGTTGTAGGCGGTTTTTTGCATGAGGTAGACTGCTGTCCACAGCAGGGTGAAGAGGACAATGCTCCACCGGTATTTGTACCCCAGGGCGATGCAAATCCCCAGCATGCCCATCATCCCAAAATAAAAGTACATCCCGTATCCGGGCAGGGGCTGTAACCATTCAAATCCAATAAAGGTAAAGGTGAAGGAGGGGTCGATGAGGGTTCGCCTCACCCAACCGGTCAGGATCGCCCCAAAGCATTCGAAGCTGATCAACAAGCCAAAGAAGATCCTGAAGACGGCCAGGGAAGAATTGTCTACCCTTTTAAAGAGAAGCTGATGCCACATCTAACCCGAAATTACTTTCCGTGCTGTTGCTCTGTCCCTGGAAAGCTGCTCCTTGAGTTCATCCAGTGAATTGAATTTCTGTTCCTCCCGTATCCAATCCATGATCCCCACCTGAATGGATTTGTGGTAGAGGTCTTCCTCGAGGTCGAAGAAATGAATCTCTATGCTGTGTTCCTGCCCGTCTACCGTAGGGTTGAATCCTATATTCATCATCCCGTAAACATTTCGGCCCTGGAAATGGCTGTGAACCACGTAAACCCCGTTCTTGGGGATCAGTTTATAGGACTCCTCTATGAGCAGGTTGGCTGTTGGGAAGCCGAGTTGCTTGCCCAGTCCCTTTCCTTTGACGACCTTCCCGCTGAGCATATAGTCATATCCCAGATAGGAATTTGCAGTGGCAATATCCCCCTGCAGCAAGGCATTCCTGATTTTCGTCGAACTTACAGCAACAGCCTCGATCTCCTGGGCGGGGATCTCTTCTACCTCAAAATCGAGGGCATTCCCAAAGGCGATCAGGTCGTTGATATTGGCGTTTCGATTACGCCCGAAACGGTGATCGTACCCTATGATAACCTTCTTGGTATGCAGGGAATTTACCAGAACATCCCTTACAAAGGCCGTGGCGCTCATCCTGGAAAAGGTCTTGGTAAAGGGCTGGATGATGAGGTAGTCTAGTCCGAGTTCATCGAGAATCTGCTTTTTTTCTTCAATGGTATTGAGGAGTTTCAGGTCAGTATCCTTCTGCAAAACCATACGGGGATGGGGAAAGAAAGTGAGAACTACAGCCACCCTGTTGTTCACCCTGGCATCATTTATGAGGCGTTCCAGGATAAGCCTGTGGCCAATGTGGACCCCGTCAAAGGTCCCGATGGTTATGACGGCTGCCTGGTTTTTATCGTATTTAGAAATGCTTTGGACTGTAATCACCCCCTTGGATCAATAAAAAGACTTACTTTTAATTTTTTAAAGTCCCCGAATGACGACAAAACTACGTCTTGTTTTGCCAATAACCATGTTGTTTGCCTGCTTTTATACTGCAGCACAATCAGGATACTGGCAACCTGCCGAGGTACAAACCCAGCTCCTGCCTCCTGATATAGAACGACTGGAGAATCAAAAAGTCCAATTCTATTCGCTGGAGGATGAATCGCTTAGCCGGGAGCTGACCCGTATCACTTCCAAAATTACAGACAGGACGCTAATTTATTTTCCTACCCCGGAAGGTGTACCTGTGGCCTATACTGTGCGAGAAACGCCTGTTTTTGCACCAGAACTCACCGCGCGATATCCGCAAATCCGGTCTTATACCGGTACAGCTGTCAATGACAGAACTAAACGAGTACGTTTTAGCGTTTCCCAGAACGGATTGGAAGCCATGTTTGTTAACCCGGGAACAGAAAACAAATGGTTCTTGCAGAAAGTTTCCCGTAAGTCAAAGGATTATGTGCTTTACAACCGGGAAGGGGACACGGGGGAAGCAGAATCATTCATTTGTGCCACGGAAGACAAACGGATGCAGGCAGGCCGTGAAAGCACTGCCAAACTCGTTGATGACCAGCGCCTCAGGACATACAGGATCGCCGTTTCCGCCACAGGCGAATACACCCAGTACCACGGGGGTACCGTCCCCGATGCCCTGGCTGCCATCAACGCCACCCTGACCCGGGTGAACGAAGTTTTTCACAGGGACCTGGGGATCACCCTTGAACTGGTTGCCAACAATGACCTGGTGATCTATACCGACCCGGAAACCGACCCTTACCAGGCCAATTTGAACTCGGAGGTCCAGACCACTTTGAACAATCTTATCGGAGATCTCAACTATGATGTAGGACACCTTTTCCATGAAGATACAAATGGAGGGAATGCGGGCTTTATTGGATCCGTGTGCCGTACCAACCAGAAAGGAAGTGCCTTCTCGGCTGCACTGAATCCCCAGGGCGATCTGTTTGACCTCGACTATGTTTCTCATGAGCTGGGACACCAGTTCGGGGCCAATCATACCTGGTCCTTCGATTCGGAAGGGACAGGAGTACAGGTAGAGCCTGCAAGCGGATCTACCATCATGGGTTATGCAGGGATCGTACAGGGGGAAAATGTACAGAGTAATGGGGATGATTACTTTCATTACATCAGTATTTTCCAGATCTCGGAATACGTACTCAGCACCACTTGTGCCGTTGAGACTGCCATCGCCAATTCACCACCGGTAATCACCCCCTCCGTAGATTATGTGATCCCGAAAGGGACCGCCTTTCTGCTTTCAGGGACAGCTACAGATCCCGATCCCACAGACGTGCTCACCTTTGCCTGGGAACAGGTAGACAACGGGGTGGTTACAACCAGCACTTTCGGCCCCCAGAATGCCAGTGGGGCCAATTTCAGGTCTTTACCTCCTACCACGGATACAGTGCGGTATTTCCCGCGACTCTCAAGAGTGGTGCAGGGACAGTTGACCCAGACCAACCCTCCTGTGAATTCGGCCTGGGAAACCGTTTCCAATATAGAGAGGGAGATGAATTTTGCCCTTACTGTACGGGACAATTCGCCGGAAGGAGGCCAGGTGGCCTCTGATGTCGTGAATGTACGCGTCAGTAATGCAGCCGGCCCTTTTGTCGTGACCTCCCAGGCAGCTGCTGAGACCTATAGCGCGGGATCCATACAGACTGTGACCTGGGATGTGGCAAATACCGACTCACCCCCTATAAATGCCCAATTCGTGCAGATCTTTCTGTCGATAGACGGCGGAGTTACCTTTCCTTTCGAATTGTCGGAAAAGGCAGCCAATGACGGCTCTCACGAAGTACTCTTACCGGGAAATGCGACCACTACTGCCCGGATCATGGTCAAGGGCAGGAACAATATATTCTTTGGGGTCAACAGCGGTAATTTTACGATAGAGGAGTCACCCATCGTCCTTCAATTTGACGACCTGGACTTTGATGTATGTCAGCCTACAGATGAGATTATTCCATTTGTTTACCAAACGTATGGCGGTTTTAACGAGGAAGTGACCTTCAGTGCTCTCGGGCTTCCCGGTGCGCTTACGGCTTCCTTTGCTCCGGGTACGGCCACTGCAAACGGTACCCCTGTAGATATGACCATCTCTAACGCAACCTCGGTGGCAGAAGGTTCATATCCCATTCAAGTACGGGCTACTGCCCCCTCCTTCACCCAGGAGGTTACCATTGTCCTGAATGTTTTCGATACGGACTTTCCTGAAGTTACTTTGATCAGTCCAACCAATGCCTCCGCAGATATTCCCCTGAGGCCTATCCTCAGTTGGGATACTCCGGCCATCAATAACGCCTATGACGTGGAGATCGCTACTGATGCGGCATTTACCTCGGTCGTACAGAGTGCACGCGTTATATCCAAGAGCTATATCCCTGAAACCCTTTTGCCGGAGACCACTTATTACTGGAGGGTCAAGCCTGTGACCAATTGCGGGGAAGGGGTGTTCGGAAGCGCCTTTAGTTTTACCACCCTGCCGGTTAACTGTAAATTTAAGAGTGCCCAGGGTCTTCCCATATCCATTTCATCAACAGGTACTCCTACGGTTCAGGCCAGTATCATGGTGGTGGACGATCTCCCGGTGGCAGATATCAATGTCTCACTGGATATAGAACACACCTATCTTTCAGACCTGATCATCAGCCTGATCTCTCCTGCTGGTACAGAGGTGATCCTAACCTCCAATTCCTGTTCTCAGCTCGAAAATATCAATGCTGTTTTTGACGATTCGGCTTCGCCTTTCGTATGTGGTGGAGACCCAGCCATCAGCGGTACGGTAAAACCCCTGGGGTCCCTGGCTTCATTTAATGGGGAATCCTCCTTCGGGGAATGGATCCTGCTGGTAAGGGATACTGCCCCTGCCGATGGCGGCTTTATTCAGGACTTTACCTTAGAGCTCTGTGTTGAAGGTGTTTTCAGGCCAGACGCGGATGGGGATAACGTCTTCGATGACGGAGATGACCTCTGCCTTGGTACCCCTCCGAATACGGAGGTCAATGCAGACGGATGCCCGGTCTACCGTTTTGAGCAGGACAATTTCAATGTGATGCTCACCAGTGAGTCCTGTATCAGCAGCAATGATGGGGGCATTGATATTACGGCCAATGCCTCGCTGAATTATACGATATCTGTAATTGGAAACGGGGTGAATGAATCTGCTGGCTTTACCGGAACCTATGGGTTGACCGGACTTTCCGCAGGTACCTATTCGGCCTGCATCGGGGCTACGAATGGAAGCATCACCTATGAGGAATACTGTTTTGACTTTGTGATCTCAGAACCGGATCCCCTTTCGGTCCTGATATCCCTTGACCAGGATGCATCGCTGGCTACATTGAGCCTAAGCGGTTCCGAGCTCTACAACGTGGAGCTGAATGGAATCCTCACCCAGACCACCCAGAGCGAGTATACACTAACCCTCAGACAGGGATTGAATACCATTAAGGTCACGGGTGCCCTTCCGTGCCAGGGGGTATTTGAAGAGTCGGTCTTCGTAGGTGATAACCCCGTGGTTTATCCAAACCCGTTCCAGGGAGAACTCGAGGTTTTTGTACCACCGGCAAATACCCCGGTTGAAGTCAGATTGTACAATCTTCTGGGGCAGGAGGTATACACCGATATATTTTCTTCGACCCAAGAGGTCGTCAGGATGGAACTCAGCAATTTGCCAGCAGGGGTTTATCTTCTGAGAGTAAGCGGGGAGCAAATCAACTACACAACTAAGGTCATAAAGCGATGAGAAAAGAGCTTAATCTATTCGTGTTGTTATTGTCGATGGCTTGCGGGAAGGATTCGCCCAAACCGCCGGAGGCTACTTTGCTCAGTTTTCCTTTGCAGAATTCGGAATGTACAACAGGCGTTAGCCTGAACACTACGACGAGCCAGGTGGAATTCCGCTGGCAGGAAGCCAGGTATGCCGACACTTATGAGCTGAGGGTGACCAATATTCTCACGGGGATTTCCATTACCAATGCACCTACTACTGCCTTAAGTGCTCGCGTTCCGATCCTGAAAGGTACACCTTACAAATGGAGGGTTACTACCAGAAATGCGGAGACGCAGGAGATCGCGGTAAGTGAGGAATGGTACTTCTACAATGCGGGGACACAGACCACCTACCCGCCGTTTCCGGCAAGGTTGCTGGAACCGGCCTCAGGAGCCTCGGTCGTGAGGGATATCAACAATGAGGTTACACTGAGGTGGACAGGGGCCGACGCAGATAACGATATACAGTCTTACGAGGTTTATCTGGACACAGATCCGGATCCCCAGCAACTGGTGGCTTCACCATCGGTAAGCATCACCCAGGTGAATACGAGCGTAGCGATAGACGCGGTCTATTACTGGAGGGTCGTAACCATCGACAGGGAAGGAAACACTTCCGATTCCGGAGTGTATTCCTTCAGGGTGATCCGCTGATCAGGTATTGTTGAAGGTATTCATGGTGATATTCACCCCTTGCAATACAAATGATTCCACAAGATCTACGCATCTGTTCAGGCGTTCAGGCATGGCTTTAATTTCCTCCTCATTCCAGCTCCCAAGGACGTATTCTACCTGTCTCCCTTTCGGAAAATCGGAGCCGAGCCCGAACCTCAGCCTGTTGTAGTTAGCTGTTTGGAGGGTTTGCTGTACATCGGCCAGGCCGTTGTGCCCCCCATCGCTGCCTTTGGTCTTGAGTCGGAGCGTCCCGAAAGGCAGGTTGATATCATCAGTGATGATCAATAAATGTTCCCGGGGGATCTTTTCTTTTTCCAGCCAGTAATGCACGGCCTTCCCGCTCCGGTTCATAAAGGTCGAAGGTTTGAGCAGTAGAACGCTGCGGCCTTTGATTTTGTAGGTGGCTGTTTCTCCGAGCCTGTTGGGTGCAAAGGGGATCTCTTTTTTTTCTGCAAGCGCATCGAGCACCTGGAAGCCAATGTTGTGACGGGTATTCACGTAATCAGGCCCTATGTTGCCCAGGCCTGCGATCAGATATTTTTTCATGGGGTCTTCTTCTTTAAGGAGGGATGAAGATGTACCGAACAGGAAAGAGAGTAAGGAGCGCATAAAATGGATCTCACTCTGCTAAAATACAAAAGCATCCCAAGAAAAAATCCGGGGATGCTTTGTGAATGTTCGCTGGAAAATTTATTCCTTCTCTTCAGCAGCGGCTTCGGCAGCTTCTGCAGGAGCGGCTTCTCCTTCAGCAGCAGCTTCTGCTCCTTCGAGTTCTTCGTCTTCACCTTCTTCTTCGACCACCACAGCAGCACGGGCCATTTTCACCTGTACCACAACGGTAGTGTCTGGGTGAAGGATGGTGAATTTATCACTCAGCAGGGACTCCACAGTGATGTTGTCCCCAATCTTGAGCGTAGAGATGTCTACGTCGAAGAAATCCGGCAGGTTCCCGGGGAGGGCCCTGATAGCCAGCTTTCGTTTCCTGAACAAGAGTCGGCCTCCATTCCGTACCCCCGGGGAGTTTCCGTGCAGGCGTACGGGGATTTTCATGGTGAGCTCCTTGTCTTCGAACAGCTGGTAGAAATCGATGTGAAGGATGTTATCCGTCACAGGGTGAAACTGAATGTCCTGCATGATGGCATTCACTTTTTTCCCGTCTTCCAGTTCAACCACAACAGTGTGGGCGTTTGGGGTGTACACCAAATCTCTGAACGATAGTTCATCTGCTGCAAAGTGCAATGGCTTTTCCCCTCCGTATACCACGCAAGGGACCTTTCCAGCATTACGTAGGGCCTTCGTTGCCTTCTTGCCCACGCTTTCTCTTTCTGATCCTTTGATTGTAATTGACTTCATTATATTGATTTAGATAAAAATTTACATAATAAATTTTGAGGCGATTGAGGTGTTGTGATGTACCCGGTGCATCACATCTGCAAACAGGTCTGCACAGCTCAATACCTTTATTTTGTCGCTTTTAGCATCTGTCGGAATGGAATCTGTAATGATCAGTTCCTGTAATTTCGACTTCTCTATCCTTTCATAGGCGTTTCCGGAGAGCAGGCCGTGGGTGGTGATAGCCCTAACACTCAGCGCTCCTCTTTCCATCATCAGGTCTGCGGCCTTGGTCAGCGTACCTGCCGTGTCCACCATATCGTCTACCAGGACCACGTTCCTGTCAGTCACCTCCCCTATGAGTTCCATATGGGAGATCTTGTTGGCCTTCGCCCTCTGCTTGTAACAGATCACTACATCGCTTGAAAGGGCTTTGGAATAGGCGTATGCCCTTTTAGAACCGCCCATGTCCGGAGAGGCTATGGTCAGGTTCTTCAATTTTAATTTTTTCAGGTAGGGCAGGAAAAGGGTAGAGGCAAACAGGTGGTCTACCGGCTTTTCAAAAAACCCTTGTATCTGGTCTGCGTGCAGGTCCATGGTGATGATGCGGGTAGCACCGGCTGTCTCCAGCATTTTGGCTACCAGCTTGGCAGCGATGGGTACCCTGGGTTTGTCCTTGCGGTCCTGGCGGGCCCATCCAAAGTATGGCATTACCGCGGTGATGTGCCTGGCCGAAGCCCTTTTGGCAGCATCGATCATCAACAGCATCTCCATCAGGTTTTCGGGGCCCGGGTGAGTTGAGCCGATGATAAAGATGCGGGTCCCGCGGATGGATTCCTCAAAAGAGGGCTGGAACTCACCGTCGCTGTAGCGAGAGAACAGAACCTTCCCCAGGTCCGTTCCATAGGACTTGGCAATTTTCTGCCCCAGTTCCATACTCTGGGTACAGGCAAAGATCTTCGGTTCTGGTACTTGATACGGCATGGTTAAATGCTTGTTCGCTAGTTTTTTACAGCGCCTTTTTTCAAAGGAGGTGCAAATTTAAACAATTATTTGTGTTACCGCTGATTAATGGGCAGAATTTTCAGGGTGCAAACCAAATTATTTTTTAGCTTTGCACACCCATTTGCCTCGGTGGCGGAATTGGTAGACCTGCCTGCCGGCAGGCAGGCGCGCTGGAGATGATGATGTATGATTTGGGTATATGCCATTAGGAGTATCTCATATGAATATATTTATGTGGGAATGACTTCCAATCTGGAGGATCGGTTGAGAAGGCATAATAGAGGTTGGGAAAAGACAACCAGGCCTTATGCACCTTTTAACCTGATCTATAAAGAGGAATGTGCAAGTAGAAAGTTGGCCAGACAAAGAGAGAAGTACTGGAAGTCTGGTTCTGGTAAAGAAAAATTAAAAATACTTTAGTTCCTTTATAGGGACTGAATAGCCTCGGTGGCGGAATTGGTAGACGCGCTGGATTCAAAATCCAGTGATAGCAATATCGTGTGGGTTCGATTCCCACCCGAGGTACGGATAAACCACAAAAAGGTGGAAGTATGAGCGAGCTTCAAAAAAGAAGCTCGCTTCTTTTTTTGGAGCGAACGAAATGCTTCTTTTTGTGGTTTTCAAAACGAGCTTGAAGGGAAGCTTTCCTTGAGGAAAGCAATCCCGGCGAGTTTTGATGCAAGAGTTGTGCAGTGGGTTTTTTTTAAAGCAAGCGAAGCGTTTCTTTTTGTGATTCTCAAAACGAGCTCGAAGGGAAGCTTGCCGAGAGGCAAGCAATCCCGGCGAGTTTTGATGCGGACTTCTGGCAGTGAGATTTTCCTCGATTTAATACAGTACTTCTTTTTGCGGTTTTCAAAACGAGCTTGAAGGGAAGCTTGCCGTCAGGCAAGCAATCCCGGCGAGTTTTGACATATACTTTTGGTCAATCGATCACTTCTTTTTTTGAAGCAAGCGAAGCGTAACTTTTTGTGGTTTTCAAAACGAGCTTGAAGGGAAGCTTTCCTTGAGGAAAGCAATCCCGGCGAGTTTTGATGCAAGAGTTGTGCAGTGGGTTTTTTTTAAAGCAAGCGAAGCGTTTCTTTTTGTGATTCTCAAAACGAGCTCGAAGGGAAGCTTGCCGAGAGGCAAGCAATCCCGGCGAGTTTTGATGCGGACTTCTGGCAGTGAGATTTTCCTCGATTTAATACAGTACTTCTTTTTGCGGTTTTCAAAACGAGCTTGAAGGGAAGCTTGCCGTCAGGCAAGCAATCCCGGCGAGTTTTGACATATACTTTTGGTCAATCGATCACTTCTTTTTTTGAAGCAAGCGAAGCGTAACTTTTTGCGGTTTTCAAAACGAGCTTGAAGGGAAGCTTGCCGCCAGGCAAGCAATCCCTGCGAGTTTTGACAGCTTCTTTTGGCCGTTTGATCTCCTTCTTTTTTTGAAGCAATCAAAGCGTTTCTTTTTGCGGTTTTCAAAACGAGCTTGAAGGGAAGCTTGCCGCCAGGCGAGCAATCCCGGCCAGTTTTGCTGTTTCTTCTAGCACGGATCCCTCGTTTATTGAACTTAGCGTCTCTTTTTGACCATTGATTTTTAGGTCGTTATGACAAATATCATAGGAAAAATTTGATCTCAACATTACCTTTATAGAAATACTGGGGTCATGAAAAAGATAAAGAAAAGACTAAAGGTCATTGCGCTTTTTCTCTCTGGATTAATCCTACTCCAAAGCTGTGTGGTTTATCACAAGACGCCCACAACACTGCAAAGGGCCTCTCAGGAACAATTAAAAACCAAAATCACCAACACCAACGGGGAACGTTTCAAGTATCAATACGTCTCCTATGAGGATGGGGTTTATTATGGTGTTAATGAGGAATCGGGGAAATTTATTAAAACCCCTTTGGATGAGGAATATATTACTGAGGTCCTTACCAAAAACAAAAAAGCCTCTACATGGCTAACGGTTGGACTTATTAGTGCACCTGTTCTGTTCCTTATAGTTGGGCTCATAATCATAGAAAGTGAAGGGGTTGGGGTTGAAAGCCCCTGGTAGTGATGATTTTGCTCCCACCTTGGAGTTTTGACGGAAAACTAAATTTTGCAGAGTACCTCAGGGTCGCCATTGGCCGCTACTCTAATTTCATATTCATTTTTCTATTCCGAACCCGGGATGCAGGCCAACTTGAAAGGCAGATGGGCGGGGAATAAGCTTTCAAAACCTCATGTCCCGCAAAGAGGGTGTGAAGACTCGGCAGGTATTATAAACCCTTGATCCTCACAGGATATCGTGCATTTTGTCCTGAATTTGGACCTTTGGGCGGGGCTTTTGTGCTTTTTGGCGCTTTTTTAGGTAGATTACAAGTTCTTAGAGATCCAAATCTTAATTAGAAAACTTGCCTATGAAGCTAAGATACTCTCCTATTCGTTATGTTTATGGCTTGTTCCTCCTGTTGGCCCTGGCATGTACAAACAATGACGAAGTTGTATACGATGAGATTAGTGATGACAACATCGTTGATAAATGTTTGATTTGTCCCAACAGACCTTGTACTCCGGCAGAGATCGCCGCGTGCAGGAAAAAGAAGAACCAAAATCACGAAGAAGTAGATACCAAGAATTAAAGGTTCCACTTCTGATTGTCGCCGGAGGTACACCCATACCGTTTGAGCTTATCATAGCTTGAACGGCTTCTCTGTTTGTGGGTTAGCCAACATGCTTTGTTGAATTTGCAACTTCTCATTTCTGTCATTTGAATCCTTTCTTGACTGCCTGTGAATTGACATCCTTTGCAGAGCATCCTCGGATTACAGGTTGCTGGCACCTTAATTCTATTGTCTTCTTTGATATCTGGCGCTCCAAATAAACAAGATGCCCACAATGGCAAAGGGAAGGGTAATGAGCGCAATGATCCCCAGGCTTATCAGGACCGAGTGATTCATGTTGTAGTTCAGGGTAAAGACAATCGGACTCAGGCCAAGCCCCAGGACGAGGAAGATGATGCCACCCAGCATTTCGCGTTTCCATGCGATGAGAAGCACCAGCAGCAGAACAAAAGATGGAATGAGGTGCATCAGAAAACCTCCGAGCTGTTGCCAGATCGTCAGCCCTGGTTCAAAGGCGTCCAAAGCGAACATGCTGATAAACAGGATGGCCAGGATCCCCAGGACGCGGGGCGACCAGTACAGAAAATATTCCTTTCTTTTCATGACACGGGCGTAACTTCTAAATCTAAGTCCTTCTGAGGAACAGAAATATGACATTGATCAGATAATGGCCTAACTTTAGGGGCACTAAATGCTAGATCAAGTGAAACAATACGTATCGGGGCTTCGTTTGTTTACCATAGGGCTGTTGTCTGCCCTGTTCCTGATGTGTTCAGAGAAAAGCCCGGAGACTAAAGAGGAACAATCAAATACGCCCGAAGTACTGACTGACGAAGAACTGCTGGACCTGGTCCAGTCCCAAACCTTCAAGTACTTCTGGGATTTTGCCCACCCTGTAAGCGGGATGGCACTTGAGCGGTCTAACAAGGATGCATACGGGGTTGAAGGATATGAGATCGTGACCTCAGGAGGGTCCGGTTTCGGGGTGATGGCACTGGTCGTAGGAGTGGAGCGCAACTATATAGGTCGAACCGAAGCCGTAGAACGCCTGCATACGATAGTCGATTTCCTGCTTACGGGCGATCGATTTCACGGGGCCTTCCCTCACTGGTACTATGGCAGTACCGGAAGAGTACGGCCTTTTTTTACCGAGGACAACGGGGGAGATATCGTGGAGACCTCCTTTATGATACAGGGATTACTCACCGCCCGCCAGTATTTTGACGGGGATACGGAAGAGGAAATTCTCCTCAGGGAAAAGATCAACCGGCTTTGGCAGGAGGTGGAATGGGACTGGTACACCCAGGGGCAGGAAGTGCTTACCTGGCACTGGTCGCCGGAATACGAATGGACCATCAACCACCAGATAAAAGGGTATAACGAAGCCCTGATCACCTATGTCCTCGCTGCATCATCACCTACCCATCCCATATCGCCTTCTGTGTATCACAATGGGTGGACCTCGGGAGCCGACTTTACCAACGGGCAGGAATACTACAGCCAGTGGACCTTGCCGCTTGGACCGGATTACGGGGGACCTCTGTTCTTTGCGCATTATTCATTTCTTGGGCTCGATCCCAGGGGGCTTGAGGACGCCTACGCCGATTACTGGCTTCAGAACGTGAACCACAGTTTGATCAACCGGGCGTACTGTGTGGAGAATCCCAGGGGCTATGTCGGATACGGAAGGTTAAACTGGGGGCTGACGGCCAGCGACAACCACCAGGGATATTCGGCCCACAGCCCCACCAACGACTTGGGAGTGATTAGTCCGACTGCCGCTATTTCATCACTGCCCTATACCCCTGAATACTCCATGGAGGCCCTTCGAAATTTTTATGAGAACCACAGGGAGCGGTTGTGGGGCCCCTACGGATTTTACGATGCCTTTAACCTTACCGAGGACTGGTATGCGGACAATTACCTGGCCATTGATCAGGGACCCATCGTGGTCATGATCGAAAACCACCGGACCGGGTTGTTGTGGGAGCTCTTTATGTCCTGTCCCGAGGTAAAGACAGGGCTAACTGCTCTTGGATTTACAAGTCCACACCTGTAGTGGCAGTCAATCTTATTATTTAAAATCCTTCCAGAACGATTTTCGCACTGATGCAGTTCATCGATCATCTTCAGCTATACAACGGATGAGGAGAAATCGGGGCCTGTCGATGAACAGCGTTATCCCGGGGATAAAGGTCTGTGCATAGGTCGTTAATCTGCATTTCAGGTACGATCAGCCAATTTTCCCCCTTCACTTTGGGCTCTATTATAGCTTTGGAGGTACAAACAATTATGAATTTAACCATTTAAATGTTAGGTATGAAGACACTTTTACTCATGAAGGAGATTTACATGGAAGCGTTCAAGGCTCTGGAGAATTTCTTCCTCAGGAAATTCTTTAAAATCTTTGCCTGGTTTAGCTTTATCATGTTCCTGGTGGTGGTGTACGCTTTTGTGTTTCGCCTTGTGACGGGATATCCCTTCGACTAAAAACTGAATTTGATTCGCGTTTGCTCCGTGCGAAAGAAATTTGACCTGATCGACCTGTTTATCCTGGTGGGATGCGTGTTCATCTCCTTTATGGTGTTCATGATCATCCAGGCTTTTCAGTCGCTCTAGGCGATAACGACCAAACGTTTCAATATTCCTACAGGCCGTGTACCCAGTGCACGGCCTTTCTCATTTTTGCATACAAATTTTAACATGGAAAAAATCCAAATAAATGGAAATATTCCATAATTTAGCTATCCTTTTCTCATGGTATGCAAAAGACGATCTTACATCTGGATCTCGACACTTTTTTTGTGTCCGTGGAGCGGCTCATCAACAGCGAGCTGAAGAACAAACCCATCCTGGTGGGGGGTACCAGCGACCGGGGGGTGGTGGCTGCCTGCAGTTACGAGACCCGGGGTTTCGGGGTGCATTCCGGCATGCCCATGAAGATGGCCCGGGAACTCTGCCCTGAGGCCGTGGTGATCCGCGGTAATGCAGGCACCTACAGCAAGCATTCAGACCTGGTGACCGAGATCATCAAGGAGAAGGTGCCTGTCTTCGAAAAATCAAGCATAGATGAATTTTACGCAGACCTCTCGGGCATGGACCGCTTTTTTGGCTGTTACCGCTATGCCACGGAATTGAGGCGGACCATCATGAAGGAAACGGGCCTGCCCATTTCCTTCGGCCTTTCCGTAAACAAGGTGGTCTCCAAGGTGGCGACCAATGAGGCCAAGCCCAACAACCAGCTCAAGGTAGATTTTGGTTATGAAAAGCCCTTTCTGGCCCCCCTTTCTATCAAGAAGATTCCCATGGTGGGCGACAAGACCTACCAGACTCTTCGCAACCTCGGGCTGAGGCAGGTAAGGACCATACAGGAAATGCCTGTGGATGTGATGCAGCGTGTGCTGGGAGCCAACGGGAAGGTGATCTGGAAGCGGGCTAACGGGGTAGATAATACCCCCGTCATCCCCTTTTCGGACCGCAAGTCCATCTCTACGGAACGCACCTTCGACAGGGATACCATAGATGTGGCCAGGCTCAGGGGGATCCTCATCGCCATGACGGAGAACCTGGCCTACCAGCTCAGGCGGGGGGAAAAGCTCACCGCCTGCATCGCGGTAAAAGTGCGCTATTCGGATTTCAACACCTATTCCAAACAGATGCGCATCCCGTATACCAGTGCAGACCACATCCTCATCCCGAGGATACTGGAGCTGTTCAATGCCCTCTATAACAGGCGGATGCTGGTCCGCCTGGTCGGGATCAGGTTCAGTCACCTGGTACCGGGGAATTACCAGATCAACCTGTTTGAGGATACGGAAGAGGCCCTGAACCTTTATGCGGCCATGGACCGCATCCGGGAGCGCTTCGGAGACAAGAGCGTCATCCGCGCCTCGGGCATGGGGGCGAAGACCATAGGGAGGATGGTGAATCCGTTTAATGGACAACCTCCCATTGTACTGGCACATCGAAAACAATAATTATTGTCATCCCTTTTCTTTGCTCGTCCAAAGAAAAGGGAGAAAAGAAAAGACGCCTTATCTGAGGAATTTTTAGCTACACAGGGTAGCTAAAACCGGCATCGAAACTTCGCCATCCCGCCTTCGGCAGGACGAGTACCACCGAAGTTTCTCAGCCTATTCTGCAGATAAGGGAGATAAACAAACTCTGCTGAGTATAAATGTTGATCCAAAATTTTGAAAAAAAGATCCTTTCTCGTCAGCGAAAGAGGCAAACTCCGTTAAGGATCGCCGAAGCCTTGGAGGCGATCTAGGAGATTGGCTCTGGTTTTAATGCTTGCATTAAAATCGCCTACGAGAAAGTGCCCTTTTCTTTGTTTCATTTCTTTTGGGCAAGCAAAAGAAATGAAAAGAAAAAAAGATTATTGTGTATTTAAATTGCCATACATACTACAGTCTCCGCTACGGCACCTTCTCCGAGGTGGCCCTCCTGGAACTCGCCCGGGAGAACGAGGTCGCCCGTCTGGCCCTTACCGACATCAACAACACCTCGGCCTGCCTCAACTTTGTCCGCCGGGCAGCCGACTTTGGGATACAGCCCATCCTGGGCATCGATTTCCGGAACGGGGTGGACTCCTGCTTTGTGGGGATCGCTAAAAACAATGAAGGGTATCGGGAGCTCAATGATTTCCTGTCTCACCACCTGCACCGGGAGAAAAAGATCCCTTCAAAGGCCCCGGTTTTTCAACACGCTTTTGTGATCTATCCCTTCGAGAAGGTCCTCCTCAATGACCAGTATCACTTTTCGGACCACGAGTATATCGGGATCTCGGTGGCAGACCTGAGGCGGTTGCCCTTCTCCAGGCTTATCGAATACAAAGACAAGCTGGTGGTCCTGCAGCCTGTTACCTTCAGGAACAAGCGGGATTTTAATGCCCACCGCCTCCTGCGGGCCATAGACAACAACGTCCTGCTGAGCAAACTGCCCCAAGAGGAACAGGCCTCCCCCGAAGAGAAGATGTTCCCCGTCCGCAACCTGGCGGAGGTCTTTTCCGAACACTCCTTTATCCTGAAGAATACTGAAAAACTCATGCAGGCCTGCAGCATCCACTTCGATTTTTCCCCGGAGCGAGAGTCGCAGAACCTGAGGACCTACCTCGGGAGCCGGGAGGAAGATGAGGCCCTCCTCGAAGAGCTCTGCCAAAAGGGGCTGCCCTATCGGTATCCGGAAGTAGACGACCGTATCCGCAACCGCCTGGCCAAGGAGCTGGAGCTCATCAGGGACAAGGGGTTTGTCTCCTATTTCCTGATCAACTGGGACATCGTCTCCGAGGCCCGAAAACGGGGTTTTTATTATGTGGGTCGGGGGAGTGGCGCCAACAGCATTGTGGCCTACCTGCTGCGTATCACCGATGTGGACCCCATCGAACTCGATCTTTACTTCGAGCGATTTATCAACCTCTACCGGACCAACCCGCCCGACTTCGACATCGATTTTTCCTGGAAGGACCGGGAGGAGATCACCCAGTACATCTTCGATCGCTTCCCGCATGTCGCCCTGCTGGGGACCTATGTCACTTTTAAATCAAGGGGTGTGATCCGGGAACTCGGGAAGGTCTTTGGCCTGCCCAAGGCGGAGATCGACTTCCTGTGCGAGGGGCATTACAACCCATCGGAACTGGACGGGGTCTCCCTCCTGGTCCTCAAATACGGCAACCTGATCAAGGACATGCCCAATTATCTCAGTATTCATGCCGGGGGCATCCTGATCAGCGAGAAACCCCTGCACGCATTCTCAGCTACTCACCTTCCGCCCAAGGGCTTTCCCACCACCCAGTTCGACATGGTGATCGCGGAGGACGTAGGCCTGTATAAGTTCGACATCCTGGGGCAACGGGGCCTGGCCAAGATCAAGGAGACCATAGAGATCCTGGCCCTGAACCGCCCGGAGGAATACGCCTCTGTCGACATACACGACATCAAGGCCTTTAAACAGGACCCGAAGGTCAACAGCATGATCCGGTCTGCCCAGTGTATGGGCTGCTTCTATGTGGAATCGCCCGCCATGCGCATGCTGCTCAGGAAACTGGAGGTAGACACCTATCTGGGGCTGGTGGCGGCCAGTTCCATCATCAGGCCGGGGGTGGCCCAGAGCGGGATGATGCGGGAGTACATCATGAGGCACCGCAATCCCGGAAGGGCAGAGGAGAAGGGGCATCCCGTGATGCTAGACATTATGCCCGAGACCTATGGGGTGATGGTCTACCAGGAAGACGTGATCAAGGTGGCCCACTATTTTGCGGGCCTTACCCTGGGGGAAGCCGATGTCCTTCGCAGGGGGATGAGCGGGAAATACAGGTCCCGGGAGGAGTTCCAGAAGATCAAAGACAAGTTTGTGGAGAACTGTCGTCGGAAGGGGTACGAAGACTCCCTGATCGACGAGGTCTGGCACCAGGTGGCCAGTTTTGCGGGCTATGCCTTTGCCAAGGGCCACTCGGCCTCCTATGCTGTGGAAAGCTACCAGAGCCTCTTTTTGAGGACGTATTACCCGTTAGAGTACCTGGTAGCCGTACTTAACAACGGGGGTGGTTTTTACCGGCCGGAATTCTACGTGCATGAAGCGCGGATGCTGGGCGCGGTGATCCATGCTCCCTGTATCAACAGGAGTATAGCGGTGAACTGCATCTACGGAAAAGAGATTTACCTGGGCTTTGCATACCTTAAGGAACTGGAGGCCCGGGTGATGGACCGCATCCTGAAGGAGCGGAAGGCCCGCGGCCTTTTCCTGTCCCTGGAAGATTTCCTGGACCGGGTGATGATCTCTATCGAGCAGGTGAGCATCCTGATCCGTATCGATGCCTTCCGCTTTACGGGCATTAATAAGCACGAACTCCTGTGGGAGGCTCATCTGTTTCTGAACAAAGGCAATGCCATAGACCACCCCAAGCTGTTCCCGCCCGTCCACCAGGATTTCAGTATTCCCCATCTCCACTCTACGGAGCTGGAGACAGCCTTTACCCAGTGGGAACTTCTGGGGTTCTGCCTGTGCAGTCCCTTTCGTTTGCTGAAGGAGCCTCCGAAGAACGACCATGGCAGCAAGGACCTCCCCCGGTACGAGGGGCGTTATATAGACATCTATGGCTACCTGGTCACGGTCAAGAATACCAAGACCCATACCGGCAAGCGGATGAATTTCGCCACCCTGGTCGACCAGCAGGGGGAGGTGTTCGACACGGTCCTCTTCCCGCCTGTGGCCGCCAAATACCGGTTCCGGGGGCGGGGTATTTATCGTTTTTACGGAAAGGTGGTGAGTGAATTCGGGTTTCTGAGCATTGAGGTGATGAAGATGCAGAAGGAGGATTATATACAGGATCCGAGATATGCGGAAATGAAGACGGCTACTCAAAGCAGGCTGCTGAATGACAGGAGGGAAGAAGTAATCGATAAAGGTGAGGAGCAGGAAGAAAGGTGATCGTCGTGGAATCACAAAGCAGAACCTAATCGGCTAAAATGGACCGTGTTAGAAACAAAAAGACAAAAACGGAACTACATATTACAATTGGGAATAATTCAATGGTTTTAAAAATACACGTGTGATGTCACTCATGGAATTTTTAAACTCTTCCATAGCAAGAAGTTTTTTCCATTGAGGATGTTCAACAAAATTAGCCCAGCCCTTTTTATTTTCTTCCATATCAGCAGTAGCCAGCATATAGGTCAGACAAGGCATCTGGTCTCCGGTAATATTCTTGCCAAAGAATACCATGGATAATCCGGCATCCTCGAAGATGTTAAATTCGCTTTCAAACATCTTCAACTTTCGCCTCAAGGCATCTTCATTATGGCTTTCATAGATCCTGAGCTCAAATAATCCTGGATCTGCGGGGACCTGAAGTTCCGGAAAGCTTTCTGTACTATGAATGAGACTCACATTAATCCTCTTGTAAGGAATCATGTCCTGGCCTGAGGTCAGATAGGGGCTCGCGGCCTGTTGGTAGGCCTCATCTGTGGACAGCTCACTACTGCTATTCTGAAAGGAAGTGATATCCTTATAGGGGATAAGCAAGTAAATCTTTTTGGGAAGTGACTCGCCGATCTCTTCAAAGGCTCCCACATTGCTTACTCCCTGTCTGTTTAAGGCGGGGATGAGTGCATCTTCAAAATACGAGTGCAGCACCTCCGCAGGCCGAAAGAATTCCAGCTCATACATCCTGAGTTCATATACCTGGTCCTGAGCCCTGATGGAACTGACAACCAAAAATAATAGGGAGAGCAAACAGGCTAACTTCTTCATGATCTCTGATTAATTACGAGAAAGATACTTAAATCCGGCATATTGATCGTTGCCAATGCCCCTTTGATGGGATTGTTTCCCTCACTATATTCGGAAAACGGCCCAAGGAGGTGGTCCTGCAGAGAAGTGTGCCCGAGCCCTTCCGACTGCTTTCGCAGCCGGTAGTTTTTTTCTTTTTGTCTATCCAACCGATTTTGAGCACGGGATTGCTTCCTTCGTTTCACTTCGGAAGCCTCCCAATAAGGGGCCTTGCAGAGAATCAAAGCCCTTCTGCCTGCTGCGCAGGCAGTAGTCTATTCCATTTCTCCGCGATTCAAGGGAATAAAAGGTTGGGATTGTTTCCTCGCTTCCAGCTCGGAAACGGCCCAAGGAGGTGGTCCTGCAGAGAAGTGTGCCCGAGCCCCTCCGGCTGCTGCGCAGCCTTAGAGACTTTTCCATTTCTCCGCTTTCGCAAGCGAGCTTGCGCGCTGCGAAATGAAAAAGCCCCTCGCACATAGTGCGAAGGGCTCTACTTCTATGCGGTCTGGACGGGACTCGAACCCGCGACCCCCTGCGTGACAGGCAGGTATTCTAACCAACTGAACTACCAGACCAATGATTTTACTCCTTTTTATCGGAATCCTGACGACAGTCAGGTTCAAATCTTGCTGCAACTGCTTCCGAAAAAGCCAGTTCATGTACCGCCACACCTGCTTAGGTGTTTAAGAGGTTGCAAATATACGTCGCTTCTCGAATTACACAAACAATTTCTTCAAAATAAACCCCCTATCCAAATGCCTGCCTTTCAATCATAAAGGTGTTGAGCACCTTGGCAAAGGACTCCCTGATATCCACAGGTACATACTTGATCTTATACTTGGCGCATGTCAGTTTTAATTCGGCCATGAATGTCTTTACCTCTTCCTCATATGCGTCCTTGATGGTATCTGCAAAGAGGTCTACATGCACGCCTGTTTCTACATCTTTGAATCGCTTAGGAGTATTTTCAAAATTAAAAGAGAGTTCCGTCTCCCTGTCGAGTAAATGGAAAAGTACGACCTCGTGCTTGTTGAATTTCATATGGCGCAGGGCATCGAATAACTGTTCGTCCTCGGTTTCCGTTTGAAACATGTCCGTAAATAAAAAGACCAGGCTGCGACGCTTTAATTTTTCCGCGATCTGGTGGAGGTAGGTATACGTTTTTGTTCCACTTCCGCTTCCCTTGATTTTACCCACTTCGTTCAATCTGGCCAACAACATCTGGTAGTGACGTTCGCTCCCTTTTTCGGGGGAATAGTGCGAATACTTATCCGAATAGATACTCAACCCCACGGCATCCCTCTGCCTTTTTAATATATTCATCAGGGCTGCGATGGCCAGTACCCCAAAACCGATCTTATTCAGGGAATCTAAACGGAGTTCTTTCACCTCTGGATAATACATGGAGGCCGAGTTGTCCAGGATCATATGGCACCTCAGATTGGTCTCTTCCTCATATCGCTTGGTGTAGAGTTTGTCTGTTTTGCCGTAGAGCTTCCAGTCGATATGCTTGGTACTTTCCCCTGTGTTGTAGATCTTGTGCTCGGCGAATTCTGCCGAGAACCCGTGGAAGGGGCTTTTGTGGATCCCACTGATAAAGCCCTCCACTACCTGCCTAGCCAGGAGTTCCAGGTTTTGAAATAAACCGCTTTGTTCTATCTGTTGCTGCAGGTCCATATTTCAAAGATACGGAGAGGGTCCCAATTCTTACCCATCATTTCGGCATACCGTTCGGAAACAAAAAAAGCCCGGAGAATCCGGGCTTTTAAAAATTTGAAAATTATAATCAGAGCGCCGCGTCAATAGCGTCTGTGTATACTTTTTTGGGAGAGACCCCAACCTGCCGGCTCACGATCTCGCCATCCTTGAAGACGAGTACGGT
This sequence comes from Muriicola marianensis, assembly GCF_014638095.1. GTDB lineage: Bacteria > Bacteroidota > Bacteroidia > Flavobacteriales > Flavobacteriaceae > Muriicola > Muriicola marianensis. The sequence goes on along the minus strand of NZ_BMFH01000001.1, from coordinate 1,433,289 downwards.
AGGAATGTTCCTTACGCCGTATTTGGCCGCGTACTCCTGATTGCTGTCTACATCCACTTTACCGACTACAGCCTTGCCTTCGTATTCACTGCTCACCTCGTCAATGATGGGTCCAACCATTCGGCATGGACCACACCAGGCCGCCCAAAAGTCGACTACCACCGGTTTATCACTCTTCAAAACCACTTCGTCAAAGGTTGCATCTGTTATTTCTAATGCCATGTTTTTTTGATTTAGATTACGCAAATTTAGACAATTAATTACCTAATTCCTTACATGAGATATATTCGTTTTCCCTATAACACCATTACCCGAGGCTATCAGTTGAGTTTGTAATGTACCTCCTTCTCTTCGAGGGTGGCCAGCAGTTCACTGCTGATCTCTACCTTCTGCTTCCTGCTTGAAAGAGTAACCTTGATCTCTTCCTGCATTTCGTAAACCGTAAAATGCAGGGGTTGTTTTCCTTTATGGGACCTCAGCGTGTCTTTCAGGTCCAGTATACGCTCTTCTCTTAGTTGATCTATATCGAGTTTGATAGTGAGTTTCTTGGCAAAATTTTCCATCACATCCTGCAGCAATAAGAACTGGTTGAACTGCAGCCTGGGATCTCCCTTTTTCCCGGTTTCCCGGTTCACCCATCCTTCCCTGACGAAGACCTTGATAAAGACAAAGGAGTTGATCATCAGGAAATGCCGGAATTTGAGGTATTCCTCCCCGAAGATCCTGAATTCAATAGAATCTGTATAATCTTCCAGGGTGAACAGGGCCCATCCTTTCCCGTTACGGCTAACCCGGTGCTGGACATCGGTGATCACGCCTGCAAAGCTCAATTCCCGGTTGATCTGGTCATCCAAATGGTGGAAAAAGGAAATGTTGGCATTGGCGAAAGCCTTGATCTCTGCTTTAAAATCGTCCAGAGGATGGCCAGAAATATAGATTCCCACTACCTCCTTTTCGCGGCGGAGTTTTTCCATGGTCCCCCATTCCGTACAGGGGGGTACCACAGGTTCCGGGATCTGTACTTCGCTGGCCTCACCAAACAAACTGACCTGGGCAGAGTTCTCATTCTCCTGGTATTTGGCCCCGTACCGGATCACTTTTTCCAGGAAGGTGATTCCCTCTCCTTCCATGTGAAAGTATTGTGCCCTGTGCGTATCACCGAACGAGTCGAACCCGCCGGCCAGGGCCAGGTTTTCGAAGGCCTTTTTATTGGCTGCCCTGAGATCGATGCGCTTAGCCAGATCAAAAACCGATTTGTACGCTCCGTTGGCTTTTCGTTCCTCAACGATGGTCCTTACCGCAGAACGCCCGACTCCCTTGACGGCTCCCATTCCAAAGCGGATAGCTCCTTCCTGGTTCACGGCAAACTTGTAATAGGATTCATTGACATCCGGGCCCAGTACCTCCAGCCCCATGCGCTTGCATTCCTCCATAAAGAAGGTAACCTGTTTGATGTCATTCATGTTGTTGGACAGTACGGCTGCCATGTATTCCGCAGGATAATGGGCTTTCAGGTAAGCCGTCTGGTAAGCGATGTAAGCATAACAGGTAGAGTGACTCTTGTTGAACGCATAGGACGCAAAGGCCTCCCAGTCTTTCCAGATCTTCTCCAGAACATCTCTTGGATGACCGTTCTTTTCCCCTCCATCGAGGAACTGAGGTTTAAGTTTTTGCAGGAGGGAAAAGATCTTCTTACCCATGGCTTTCCTGAGAATGTCTGCCTCGCCTTTGGAAAATCCGGCCAGCTTCTGGGAAAGCAACATCACCTGTTCCTGGTATACAGTGATCCCGTAGGTGTCCTGCAGGTATTCCTCCATCTCCGGGAGGTCGTAAGTGATCTCTTCCTTTCCGTGTTTTCGGGCGATAAAGCTCGGTATGTACTCCATGGGCCCGGGACGGTACAGGGCATTCATGGCAATCAGGTCGTCAAATACCGTAGGTTTGAGTTCCTTCAGGTGTTTTTGCATCCCGGGGGATTCATACTGGAATATCCCGACCGTATCCCCCCTCTGGAAGAGTTCATAAGTTTTTTGGTCATCCAGCGGAAAATCATCAGGGACCAGTTCTACCCCGTGCTTGGCCTTGACGATCTTTACAGTGTCCTTGATGAGTGTCAGCGTTTTCAGCCCGAGAAAATCCATCTTGAGCAGACCTGCACTTTCCACCACGGAGTTGTCGAATTGGGTGACGTAGAGGTCGGAGTCCTTGGCAGTGGCCACAGGGACAAAATTGGTGATATCATCAGGGGTGATGATGACCCCGCAGGCATGGATCCCGGTGTTTCGCAGAGATCCTTCCAGTACCCTGGCCATATTGACGGTCTGAGCTTCCAGGTCGTCTCCCTCTGAGATATTCAGAAGCTGATTGATCTTTTCCATATCATCCGCCCTGAATTTCTTTCTCAGGTCTTCTTCAGGTACGCCGAAGATCTTGCCGAGTTTTGACATGTTCGGGATGAGTTTGGCAATGCGATCGGCATCAGGCAACGGCAGATCCAATACCCTGGCCGTATCCCGGATGGAGGATTTGGCGGCCATGGTGCCATAGGTGATGATTTGTGCCACCTGGTTCGCCCCGTATTTGCGGATCACGTAGTCCATAACCTTGCCCCGGCCCTCGTCATCAAAGTCGATATCGATATCGGGCATGGATACCCGGTCCGGATTGAGAAACCGCTCGAACAGGAGGTTGTATTTCAAGGGGTCGATGTTGGTGATCTTCAGGCAATAGGCCACAACGGATCCGGCGGCAGAACCCCTCCCGGGACCTACGGATACACCCATGTTTCTCGCCTCCCGAATAAAATCCTCCACGATGAGGAAATATCCCGGGTAGCCGGAATTCTCTATGGTAGCCAACTCAAAGTCGATTCGCTCCTCTATTTCTGAAGAGATCTCCCCATAGCGCTCTCTGGCACCCTCATAGGTGATATGCCTCAAATAGGCATTTTCTCCCCGCTTGCCTCCGTCCTCCTCATCTTCAGCCACCCTGAATTCAGCAGGGATCTCAAATTTGGGTAGCAGTACCTCCCTTGCCAGGTCATAGGGTTCAATCTTATCTACGATCTCCTGGATGTTGGATATGGCCTCGGGTATGTCCTTGAAGAGGACTTTCATCTCGTCGGCCGACTTAAAATAGTATTCCTGGTTGGGCAGGCCATAGCGGTACCCGCGACCTCTTCCGATAGGCGTGGCCTGTTTTTCCCCGTCCTTTACACATAGGAGGATGTCATGTGCTTCCGCTTCTTCCTTCTTGCAGTAATAGGTATTGTTGGTGGCTACAACCTTGATGCCATGCTTTCGGGCAAGGGAGAGCAAAACCGGGTTGGCCCGGTCTTCATCCTCCTGGTTGTGCCTCATGAGTTCGATATAGAAATCCTCCCCAAACATGCCATGCCACCATTCCAGGGCTTCCTCGGCCTGTTTTTCTCCCGTGTTCAGGATCTTGGAGGCTATCTCCCCGTATAGGTTTCCGCTCAGGACGATGAGATCATCCTTGAATTGGGTAATGATCTCCCGGTCTATTCTGGGGACATAATAGAACCCATCCGTGTACGCCAGGGAGGCCATTTTTGCCAGGTTGTGGTATCCATTTTTATTCTTGGCCAGGAAAACCACCTGGTAGCCGTAGTCTTTTTGATTCTTATTCTGATGGTCCTCACATACAAAGAATTCGCAACCCAGAATCGGCAGGATCGGCTTCTCCTGAAATTCTTCACCTGATTCTTCAGCTTTTGCCCTACGGTTTTCGAGTGAAGCATTATGAGCCTTGACCTCCTTGACAAAATGGAAGGCACCCATCATATTGGCGTGGTCTGTAAGGGCCACGGCGGGCATCCCCTGTTCTGCAGTAACCGCCACAAGGTCCCTAATCCTGATTGTAGACTGAAGGACGGAAAACTGGGAGTGGTTATGAAGGTGGACAAAGGGAGTCTCTTCAAGGCTTTTGAGGTTTGCCCTGATGTCTTCCCTGGATATTTCAGGCTGATCGCTCTCCTGTTTCGATTTGATCTTATCAGAAGCTTCTTTCAGGTTTCTGTGACTCAGGCCCAAAGAAGGAATGGTATCAGGATTTTCCTTTTTGAATCTTACAAAGTAGTCGGGCTGGGTATTCAGCTCCTGAATAGTGAATACTTGTTTCCGTATCAATTCGAAGAAACAGCGACTGGTTGCCTCCACATCCGCTGCTGCGTTGTGCGCCTCGGCAAAGGAATCGTGAAAAAGGTGTTCGTGCAGTTCGGTCAGGGTGGGGAGTTTAAACTTCCCGCCGCGTCCGCCCGGGATCTGGCACAGGGCTGCGGTCTCTTCAGTACAGGTATCCAGTACCGGCAATTCCAGCAGTTTGGTGTCTATTCCAGCCCTGTGGAATTCGGCTCCTGTGATGTTGATATCAAAGCCCACGTTCTGGCCCACGACAAAGCTGGCCTTTTCCAGTGCACCGTTGAATAGTTCCAGGGCTTCAAGCAGTGGTATCCCGTCCTTTGCCGCGAGTTCTGTAGAGATGCCGTGGATCTGTTCTGCATCAAAGGGGATGTCGAACCCTTCCGGCTGGATCAGAAAATCCTGCTGCTCGATGAGCTCTCCCATCTCGTCGTGCAGCTGCCAGGCGAGCTGCACGCATCGCGGCCAGTTGTCCACATCGGTGACAGGGGCGTTCCAGCGTTTGGGTAATCCGGTAGTCTCTGTATCAAAAATAAGGTACATAAGGCGTGTTTCGTGGGATGATCGAAGGGTTAAAAATACATATTTAAGGAGGCCCGGGAAAACCTTCTTTTCAGGAGTTATCAACCACAAAAAAATCCGGCCGAAGCCGGATCTTTCGATTTGGGTGTTACCTTAAACTAGGAGACTGCTTCCTCATACATTCTGGAAGTCTGCAGTGCCTTCTCGATCGCGTTTCGCTGTTTGCTCAGCAGATCGCGGGTCGAATTTGGTAGGATCCATTCCTTGTTCTCGAGGATATCTTTATAGGCGTTGAGGATTTTCTTTTCTCCTCGCTCTACTTCATCCAGGATCTTTTCACTCTCATTGGAACTTATTCCTGAAATGAATTTCATCCACAGCCTGTGAAAATCTCCTTTTATACTTCCACTGTCTTCGGGCAGGTTTCCATAGGTCAGGATTTCGGATTTAAGTTCCTGTCCGAAATTGTATCGCTGATTCGCTTTGTCTTCAAGGAATTTTTTAATGGATGGGTTCTCTACCTTTTCAGCTGCCAGAGAATAGCCCCTTTTAGCATCATAGGTGAGAGTTAGTAAATCATTTAATTTGTTTGAAATTTTTTCAGAATACTTCATTAATCAATCGTCATTTTAAAATTCAAGTGTTATCGACTCTCGACAACTGTTAATAAGATATAAGAAATCCTCAGAAAACCAAGGAATTACGGGACTTTAAAAGGGATTTAACGGATTCTCTTAATGAATGTTAAAGCACTTCTTCGCTCTTGTGAAAGAGATCATTACAATAAATAAATCCCTTAATTATTTTATGGTTTTCATACAGGACCGGGTACGGAAATCTTTCTATTTTGAGCTTTCGTGCATTAGTGCCGTCTCAATTGAATTTCCGTTACTTAAATCATTTTTATGAAGCCGATCAAATTTTTCTCAAGACCACTACTTATCCTGATAGCCCTGTTGCCTTTTGAAGGTTCATTTCAGGATAAGATCACAATCACTTCCAAGCGTAATGATGATAATTCCATCACGTATTCCTATCAGAAAAATACTCCTGGAAGTCATTTTATATACCTGGATATCCAACAGATCGGCAACGCGATAGCCCCCAGAGAATTCATGACTGTATCCGGGCGGAGTGGCAACCTCTTTACCTTGAAACCGATCAATGAAAAGATGGGAATAAATTTCAGGTTCAGCTATGGATACCTCAGGGGAGAATACAATCCAAAACCCGATTTCGATTTTGTCTACGCCCTGCCTTTTCGGAACGGGAAGGAGATAAAGGTTGATGAGTTATCCAACATTCGGGAAAGTGCAGGTGCTGCTAAAAAGGGAAACTGGAAGGCCTTTCAGTTCACCACTTCGTCCAGAACAGACAGCGTTTTCGTGGCCAGAAAAGGCCTTGTTGTTGAAGTGGTAGAAGACATGAACAGGGATTACAATCAGGAGTACTCCTTTAAACAAGAGGCGAACTACGTGATCATAGAGCACAGGGATGGCACCCTGGCCAGGTATGGAGTGCTGGAAAAGAACAGTGTGGTTCCTGAAGTAGGAGATGAAGTGTTCCCCGGAGATTTCCTTGCCATGGCCGGAACCTATGACAAGCTGGAAAATAAACAGCTTCGTTTTTATGTGTATTATCTCAACAAGGTAGACAAGGTTGTATTAAATAACCCCCGAACTGTGGCTGATGGCAATGTCTTTTATTCTTATGTGAACCCCGTCTTTCTTACCGCAGAAGGCCTGAGTAAACTTAAAAAAGGAGATTTTGCAACAGCTGCGATCAGTGAGGAGTTAATTACCCAGGAAATGTCCAAAAGGGAAAAAAAGAAACGCGCCAAAAAATAGGATTACCAAGGACATTTAGAGTTATTTATAAGCCCTGATTTTTCTTGGGAACTCTTTGGTGTAATTTGGATAAGAAAATGTATATTTGCACCCGCTTTAGGACAAAGCGAGTGAAAGAATTAATAACCGAGGGTCGGGTACCCTGCAAAATTAATGTGATATGCCAGTTAGAATCAGACTTCAAAGACACGGTAAAAAAGGAAAGCCTTTTTATTGGATCGTAGCCGCCGACAGCCGTGCAAAAAGGGATGGGAAATTCCTTGAGAAATTAGGGATCTACAACCCCAATACCAATCCTGCTACTATCGACATCAATGTAGATCAATCCGTACAGTGGTTGAACAACGGGGCTCAGCCTTCCGATACCGCTCGCAGGATCCTCTCATATAAAGGTGTCCTTTTAAAGCATCACCTCATGGGAGGTGTCCGCAAAGGAGCACTGACGGAAGAAGAGGCTGAAAAGAAATTCCAGGCCTGGTTGGATGAGAAGGCGAAAAAAGTAGCCGATAAAGAAAAGAATTTGAGCAAAGCTCAGGAGGAGGCTAAGAAAAAAGCCCTGGAAGCCGAAAAAGAAGTAGCTGAGAAGAGGGCCCAGGCTGCCGCAGAAGCTGAACTTCCGGAGACACCTGAAGCCGTTTCTGCTGAAGAAGAAGTGGCTGCTGTTGAAGCCGCTCCGACTCCAGAAGACTCTGTAGCACAGGAAGCTGAGGCTCCTGCAGAGGAAGCTGCCGAAGCCGCTGAGGAAACTCCTGAAGCCGCTGTAGAAGAAGCCCCTGCCGCTGAGGAAACCAAGCCGGCTGAGGAGAAGGAGTAATGGCAACCCGGTCTATGCGAAAGGAAGAGTGTTTCTACCTGGGCAAGATCGTTTCCAAATACAGCTTTAAAGGGGAAGTTCTTATCAAATTAGATACAGACGAACCCGAAACATACGAAAATCTGGAATCAGTGTTCATTTCCCTCGGAAATAGCCTGGTTCCTTTTTTTATTGCGCAAAGCCGACTCCACAGGTCGAATCTCCTGCGAGTAGATTTTGAGGAGATCAGCAATGAGGCAGAAGCAGACAAGATCATTGGCTCAGAGGTCTACCTGCCGCTGGATCGATTACCCCCCTTAAGCGGGAAGAAGTTTTACTACCATGAAGTCATCGGCTTCAGTCTTGTCGACAGTGAATATGGAGATATTGGGACTATCGTTTCCATCAATGATTCAGCTGCACAGGCACTGTTCGTTGCGGACAAGGACGGTAAACAGCTCCTCATCCCCATAAACGACGAGATCATTACCGAGATCGATCGCACAGAAAAGACCATCTTTGTCAAAACTCCTGAAGGACTGGTCTCCTTATATCTGGAGGATTAATGCAGGGAATGGAAAGTCCGTTTCGTTTTAAGCAATTCGAGATCTGTCAGGACCGATGTGCCATGAAGGTTGGCACGGACGGAGTCCTTCTCGGTGCATGGACACCGGTGGATACTGAACCGGCATCTATATTGGATATAGGCACAGGTACCGGCCTCATTGCTCTTATGCTCGCACAACGCACTATGGCTGATACCATCGATGCGGTGGAGATCGATGGAGATGCTTTTGAGCAATGTGTGGAAAATTTTGAGGCATCACCCTGGTCAGACCGACTCTTTTGTTACCACGCAGGGTTGGATGAGATGGTTGAAGAATGCGATGCGTCCTATGATCTGATCGTCTCCAACCCTCCTTTCCATTCCGAGACCGTGACCAGTGGTTCCGAGTCCCGGGACAGGGCACGACAAAACATCGCCCTGCCTTTCAGTGAACTCATCCATGGGGTGGAGATGCTTTTAGCAGACGAGGGGGTCTTTGCAACTATTATCCCTTTCCATACAGAAACTTCATTTCGGCAGATGGCCCGTGAAGCCGGACTTAACCTTTTCAAGGCTACAAGGGTAAAAGGTACTCCCAAATCCCCCATCAAACGCAGTTTGCTCGCGTTTTCAAGAAGAGAACAGGAGGTTCAGGAAGACCAATTGACCATAGAAAAACGGCGGCACGAGTATACGAAGGATTACAAGGCCCTGTGCAGGGATTTCTATCTGAAAATGTAGCCTATATTCTTCTTCTCAAGGGCCTTGTCAGGCAGGTAGGTCCGCCCCCTCCCTTAACACTGACCTCATTTCCCGTATAGGTGGATACCGTACATCCTTCCTTGCGAAGGGCCGCTTCCGTAATGGGATTTCCTTCGGCCATCACACACTGTCTGGGTCCGGTAGCCAGGATGTTGCATCCCAGGCTGTCAAACTCGGATTCCGGCACTTCAACCAGCTGATACCCGCGTTCCAGCAGAATATTCCGGAAGGCTATCGGCATGAGGGGAGAATACACCGCGGCTAGATCCCGGTCCAGGGGACTCAGGATAGACATAAGGTGAAATACGTCCGAAGGACCCCTGAAATGGGGCAGGGCGACCGTAATCACATCAACGCCTATCGCCCTCATCATACCGGTCAGTTGTTCAATCCCGTTAGAATTTGTACGGTAACTACGGCCCACGGCCAGGGTTTGTCTGTCGAGCCAGGCCACATCACCCCCCTCCAGGGTACCCGGCGCCTCGATCCTCCCCAGAATGGGAATATCCAATGTTTCGAAGACTTTTTCCTGGATCAAAGGCTCACCCTGCCTCTGTTCCTTTCCCATCCGGCAAAGGATCACTCCCTGGTCGGTCACAATACTGGCATCCCGGCAATAAACGGCATCCAGGGTAAGGGAATCCCCTTTGGCAAAAGAGAATATCTCCGCTCCGCTCTTACGCAAAAGGCTCATGAAATCCTGATATTCTGCCAGCGCGAGTGGCAGGTCCGGAAGCTCCAGGTAATTCAGCTTTTCCCATTCTGCTTCTATTTTACTCCTATCCTGAAACGCCTCAGCGACCGGCATGACCAACACCTGGTCCAGGGGTAAGTATTCGGATTGACTTGTATATTTCTCGGGCATCTTTACCTGTTTGATAGGTCGTTTTTCCATTTCAGCCAGACGTAGAACGGTGTGCCTGCCAGCAACAGGATAAAGCCCCAGAAAACAGCCTCTTCCCCGGCACCGAAAACGGCCCACATCGCATACAAAAATGTGAGTCCGCCCAGGATAAAGATCCGCAACCCCGGCCTGTTGGTTCCGGTCCTGTCCAGGGAAATAGCTACATAGGCAGCGGCCGAGAACAGATAGGGTACCAGGGTACAAAGGGTAGAGAGAAGAATAATGAACTTAAACTGTTCCACCAGTCCTTCCGTATAATTCATCAGCATGACCAGGGAACTGAGGGCACTGCCAATGACAATTCCCCAGACCGGGACCCCGTTAGAATTTTCTTTCTGAAATACCTTAGGGAAAAGTCCATCATTGGAGATGGCCCTGGCCAGCTGACTCTGTATCAGGATCCAACCGTTGAGTGCGCCAAAGGCAGCAATGGCAGCACCTCCGGCCACAATATAACTTCCTGTTTCTCCGGTCATGACCTTCATCGCATCGGCAAAGGGAGCCGGAGAATTCGTCAATTTATCGAGTGGAACGAGACCCATGACCACCACAGTACCGAGGATATATACCGCGGTAGTGATCAATGTTCCGAGAAGGGTAGCCCTGGGGATGGTCTTTTCCGGGTCCTTGACATTATCTGCCGGGATTGTTGCACATTCGAGTCCGAGGAAGGCGTAAAGAGTCATTGTTCCAGTGATGGCAATGGCATTGAAGGAGGATGTATCACTGGCATTGAACGGGATAAAGTTATCCGCATTAAAAAAGAAAAATCCTCCAAGTATGATAATCAGTATTGGAGAAAGCTTAAGAATGGTGGTCAGAACCTGCATCTTTCCGGAAGACCGAACTCCTCTGGAATTGACCCAGCTGAGGAACCATATGGCAGAAAGGCCGGTCATCAGGGCCGCCACAGGTTCCTGATTTAAAACCGGAAAAAAAATACTCATAGCACTGACAAAGGCGATGGAGAGGGCTGCGACTGCGGTCCAGACGGCGATCCAGTATCCCCAAGCGACCATAAAACCCACATAGTCTCCGAACCCTTGTCTTGCAAAGGCGTAAGGTCCGCCATTATTGTCACGGACCATGTTGCTAAGTCTGCTGAAAACCAGGGCGAGGAGGATAGCTCCTATGGAGGAGGCCAGCCAGCCCAAGATGCTTATCCCGCCAAATTCTGCGAGTGCGGCCGGCATCATAAAGACCCCCGCTCCGATCATATTCCCGATGACCAGAGAGGTGGCCATCCAGATTCCTAATTTGCCCTTCTTAGGTTTCGATGACATCAGACGGGCAGTTAATCGAAAAGAATTCCATACTTTTAAAAGTACAAATTAATAGGGTTGTGATCCCAAAATTCTCTATCGATCCGGATATTCGGAAAGCCAGTACCCTGCCTACCAGTTTTTATCGCCATCCTGAAGTATTTGAAGCCTTGAGGGAAAAGGTATTCTATCGATCCTGGCATTGGATGGGTGACACATCCAGCCTGAAAGAAAAGGGCTATGCGACTCCTTCAACCCTCCTTCCGGGCTTTCTGGATGAACCTTTGTTGCTTTCAAAAGACGGGGAAGGGAGGGTCCATTGCCTGAGCAACGTCTGTACCCACCGGGGGAACCTGGTCGTTGAGAATGCAGGCAAATACAGAAAACTGGTCTGCGGATACCACGGCAGACGATTCGGCCTTGACGGCAAATTCGAATTTATGCCGGAATTCGCGGAAACCCTTGATTTTCCCAGGACCTGCGACGATCTCCATGCCTTTCCAGTGCGCCAATGGGGTCCCTTCATTTTTGCCGGACTCACGCCGGCATTCGACTTTCAATCGGTCATCGACCGTATGGAAGAGCGTATAGGATTCATGCCCCTGGATAAATTTAAAAGGGATGCATCCAGGGACAAAGAATATGCGATCCACGCCCATTGGGCCCTGTATTGCGATAATTACCTCGAGGGATTTCACATTCCCTTTGTTCACGAGGATCTCAATGAGGTACTGGATTACGGCAATTACGAGACAGTTCTCTTTGACCACTGTAATCTGCAGATCGGCTACGCCGAAGGGACAGACGATATATTCGACTTGCCTGAAGGCCATGTAGATCACGGTAAAAAAGTGGCTGCCTACTACTTTTGGGTCTTTCCTAACATGATGTTCAATTTTTATCCCTGGGGACTCTCGGTCAACATCGTCAACCCCATCGACCTTTCCAAGACTAAAGTGTCATTCCTCACCTATGTATACGATGCCTCTAAGCTCGATAAGGGTGCGGGTACCGGTCTGGACAAGGTGGAGATGGAAGACGAGGCGGTGGTGGAAGGAGTACATAAGGGGATACGTTCCCGCTTCTATCAGGCCGGGCGTTTTTCCCCTACACGGGAGAGAGGAGTGCACCATTTCCATTCCCTTCTGGCGCATTACCTCAATCGTGAAGGGGAGTATTGAGGTTATCTTTTTCCCCCGATAATCTGTTTTATCCATGGGTTTCTTTGAGTACCTTTGACAAAATTTTCTATTATGAGGCCCGACCTTTTTGAAGCACCTGATTATTACAATTTGGACGATCTGTTGAGCGAGGAGCACCTGCTGGTTAGGGATGCTGCCCGCCAATGGGTGAAACGCGATATTTCGCCCATTATCGAGGAGTATGCACAAAAGGCAGAATTCCCCACCCAGATCCTTAAAGGCCTGGCTGAAATCGGGGCATTTGGCCCTTATATCCCGGAAGAGTACGGAGGTGCAGGCTTGGACCAGATCAGCTATGGTCTGATCATGCAGGAGATCGAAAGGGGAGACAGCGGGGTACGGTCCACAGCTTCCGTACAATCCTCCCTGGTGATGTATCCCATATACACATACGGTACAGAGGAGCAGCGAAAGAAATACCTGCCTAAACTGGCAACGGGAGAACTGATGGGATGCTTCGGGCTCACGGAGCCAGACCACGGTTCCAATCCCGGTGGGATGACCACGAACTTCAAGGATAAAGGGGATCATTATCTTCTCAACGGGGCAAAACTCTGGATCTCCAATTCTCCCTTTGCCGATATCGCTATTGTATGGGCCAAGAACGAGGAAGGCAGGATCCACGGCCTGATCGTCGAGAGAGGGATGGAAGGCTTCTCAACCCCCGAGACGCACAACAAATGGTCGTTGCGGGCTTCAGCGACCGGGGAATTGATCTTCGACAATGTCAAAGTACCAAAAGAAAACCTCCTTCCCGGTAAAAATGGCCTGGGGGCTCCACTGGGGTGCCTGGACTCTGCCCGATACGGAATTGCCTGGGGAGCGATAGGAGCGGCAATGGATTGCTATGATACCGCCCTGAGGTACGCCAAGGAGAGGGTACAATTCGGCAAGCCTATTGCGGCTACCCAGTTGCAACAAAAGAAACTGGCAGAGATGATCACCGAGATCACAAAGGCCCAGTTGCTCGCCTTCCGGCTGGGACAACTGAAGAACGAGGGCAGGGCCACCACGGCGCAGATCTCCATGGCCAAAAGGAACAACGTGGAGATGGCGATCAAGATCGCCAGGGAAGCAAGGCAGGTACTGGGCGGAATGGGCATCACCGGAGAATACTCCATCATGAGGCATATGATGAACCTGGAATCGGTGATCACCTATGAAGGGACCCATGACATTCACCTGTTGATCACAGGAGCAGACATTACCGGTCACCAGGCATTCAAATAAAATATCTGTTTCTCAAAATACTTCTTTTACGATCCCAGCGAGCGCTGCGCTGTTCTCTGAGGCTTTGAGAGCCACTGCGAAGAGGCTTCTGGCTCGGTTGAGGTTTTCCTGCGGGTAGGTCACCCGATAATAGCGGTCGTGCTGCAGATAATCCGTAAGTGCCCTGATCCCGTGCAAAAAAGGCATGAGGATTGCACCATAGGGTATTGCGAGTCTTTCGCTCTCGCTGAGTTCCAGTCCGCTTTCCCTTATCCCTTCCAGGAAGGTTTTGACCATGTGCAGATCGAAGGTGATCTTTTCTAAATCCCGCTCATCCTCCGGGTTTGGGTTGGCCAGGATCCGGATCGCATCCCCCAGGTCATAGTGCAGGTAACCCGGCATGACGGTATCCAAATCGACCAGGCACAGCCCTTTCCCTGTTTTGGAATCGAATAAGAAATTATTGAGCTTGGTGTCATTGTGGCAAATGCGGAGGGGAAGGTCAATGGGTCTATTCCCATGTAATTTCTCGAGCAAATCGTTTGCAAATGAGATCTCTTCCCGGGCTTTTTGTTTCCTTTCCTCTGAAGCATTCTCAACTGCCATTTTGAATTCTCCTTCTCTTTTACTGAGGTGGTGGAAACCCACCAGTATTTCTTTGATCGATTTCGTAGCGATTTTTTCGGTAAGTCGATGAAATATTCCCAGGATCCTGCCTGATTCAAAGGCAATATCCGGATCGGTAGTGAAATCGTAAGAAACTCCGTTTGGCACAAAGGACATCAGGCGCCAGTACTGCCCATTTTTATCGCAATAATAAGGATGACGTGCCTTGGTGTAGTAAAAGGATACGGGGTGATAGCCCATACCTTTGAGAGCGGGTAAAACAGCCTCCAAATTCTCCATGAGTCCGGGAATGTCATGGAAAACTTTTTCGTTTACACGCTGAAGGAGAAAAACCGGGACATGTCCGTCAAAGATGGTGTAGGTATCGTTGATATAGCCCGTAGACAGGGGTTTTACACCGTAGGTTTTTCTTTCGATCACAAAATGATCCAGGGCCATTTTCGGGGTGATACCTCCCATCGCTATAAAGACTAACCGGTTAGTTCCAGAGGGGCGACCTGTACTGTCCTGCCTCCGTCATCTTCCTGAGGTGGTCCATGGCCGTTTCCTTGTCATTGGCATAGGTGACCCCAAACCACATACTTTTAGAGGGAATGACTTCCACGCGGGTGGCACCTTCCTCCAGCATAGCCTGGATCACAAAGGGCAGGTAGACTTCCCCTTTTTCGAGGTTCTCACCTTTTTTGATAAAGCTTCTGAGGTCCTGCTCGATCCGGTCGAAAACAGAGGGTCTGCACACCCAGAAGTTCATACTGACCAGCTCATCTCCCTTAAATTCAATTCCCGAATCGGCATCCACGATCCCGTTTTCACCTTCTGCGATCTCCGTCCGCTCCTGTACCGAACTCAGGTACTTCCCTTCCTGTTTACAGACGCCTCTGGAGACAGAACCGTAGGGGGACAGTGTATCCTTCAGGGTGTAGGCAACAAGGCCGAAGGAGTTGTTATCCTCATCCCTCTCCACGAAGGCCGCTGCATTTTCGAAGGCCTTCTTTCCGTAGTAATCGTCGGCGTTGATAACGGAAAAAGGACCGTCAATAACCTTTCTGGCAGACCAAACGGCATGGGCGGTACCCCAGGGTTTTGCCCTTTCTCCCGAATAGGACACTCCTTCCGGGAGATCATTGAGGTCCTGGGAGACCACATCGAGTTTTATTCCGGCCGGGATCCTGGCCGACAGATATTCCTGCAGGAAACTGACATTGTCTTTCTGGGTGATCACCACGATATGGTCGAAGCCATTCTCCAGGGCATCGTATATGCTGAACTCCATCAGGAATTCTTCCTTTGGGCCAAGCCCATCGAACTGTTTGAGGGCTCCGTATCGACTGCCTCTGCCGGCAGCCATCAGTAATAAGGTCATCTATTTTTCTTTGGGCCCAAAAATAAGTTTTTAGAAAAGAAAACGAAGGGGGACAGGGAGAATTTCATATTTTCATCGATGAGCAACCCATCAAATCAAATAGGAATATGACAAGCAGAAGGGATTTTATCCGAAATACCGCGATTGCGGGGGCGGGGATGAGTATCCTGCCGCAGTACGTGGCAGCCATGCACGAGCAATCCGCCAGGGAAGAACTAAGGGTCGGACTTATCGGGGTCGGGCTCAGGGGAACCAACCATCTGCGGAACCTCCTGCAGCGGAAAGATGTCAGGGTGACCGCCATCTGTGATATCGACCCAGATCGGATCACCCTTTGTGAAGCCCTTATCAGGGAAATGGGAAAGTCAAAAGCACTGGTATTTGGCAAAAATGATCATGATTACCTAAACCTCCTGGCCTCAGATAAGGTGGATGCGGTAATTATCTCCACCCCCTGGCTCTGGCATACCCGAATGACCGTCGATGCCATGAAGGCCGGAAAGTATGCTGGGGTCGAGGTTTCTGCGGCCAATACCCTGGAGGAGTGCTGGGACCTGGTCAATACCCATGAGGCCACCGGCACCCATATGATGATCCTGGAGAACGTCAACTACAGAAGGGATGTCATGGCGGTACTCAACATGGTGAAACAGGGGATCTTTGGTGAACTGGTTCATTTCCGTTGCGGATATCAGCACGATTTGCGGGAAGTGAAATTCAACAATGGGAAACAACCCTACGGGGGTGGGGTTGAATTCGGAGAAAAGGCCGTTTCAGAAGCACGCTGGCGTACCCTGCATTCTGTAAAGAGGAATGCCGATGTCTATCCTACCCACGGACTGGGTCCGGTGGCCGTGATGGCGGATATCAACAGGGGGAACCGCTTGGTATCTCTCACTTCCCATGCGAGTAAGGCCATAGGTCTGCACAATCATATTGTAAAGCAGGGGGGAGAAGACCATCCCAACGCCAGAGTAAAGTTTAAACAGGGTGATGTGATCACCACGACTGTAGATACAGCCAGGGGAGAGACCATTATCATTACGCACGACTGTAACCTGCCCAGGCCTTATTCCCTGGGATTCAGGGTTCAGGGAGCTAATGGTTTATGGGAGGTCGATGGGAACCGCATCTATATCGAAGGCATGTCTGAACCCCACAAGTGGGATGAGGCGACCGCCTGGCTGGAGAAATACGATCACCCTCTATGGAAGAAGTACGGGGAATACGCGGCCGGCGCGGGCCATAGTGGGATGGACTTCTTTGTGCTCAACGCATTTGTGGAATCGGCCAAGGCCAATGTGGCTCCACCGATGGATGCCTATGATGCGGCAGCCTGGAGTGCGGTAACCCCTCTATCAGAAGCATCTATCAACAGGAAAGGGGAACCCCAGGATTTTCCTGATTTTACGCGTGGGTCGTGGATAAAGCGGGAGCCCTATTCCTGGATGAAGGATGCGT
Source organism: Muriicola marianensis (assembly GCF_014638095.1). GTDB lineage: Bacteria > Bacteroidota > Bacteroidia > Flavobacteriales > Flavobacteriaceae > Muriicola > Muriicola marianensis. The sequence continues at coordinate 1,416,630 of NZ_BMFH01000001.1, read as the reverse complement.
ATTAGCCTTTTCCCTGGGAACTGTCCTGAACACAATTCGACGAGCGTCGACCTCAGATGATTTTTGTCATGTTTTACCTGCCGGCCTCTGTGTAATTTTGAAAGAAATCGATTTCTATGAGCAATCTGATCCAGAAGTACAATGTTCAGGGTCCGAGGTACACCAGTTACCCCACCGTACCTTACTGGGATGTCAACACATTTTCCGGTAAGGCCTGGAAAGAATCCGTGAAAAGGAGCTTTGAGGAGAGCAATGACAAAGAGGGTATAAGCCTTTACATCCACTTGCCCTATTGTGAGAGCATGTGTACTTTTTGCGGGTGTCACAAACGCATCACCAAGAGGCATGAAGTAGAGATCCCCTATATAAAATCTGTTCTCAGGGAATGGCAACTGTACTGCGATCTATTCTCTTCCAAGCCCAAAATAAAGGAGTTGCACCTGGGGGGAGGAACTCCCACCTTCTTTTCACCCGAACACCTGGGGGTGCTGATAAAAGGCCTCTTTCGCAACGCGGAGATCGACAAAAATTGTGAATTCAGCTTTGAAGGACACCCCAACAATACGACCCGGGAACACTTGCAGACCTTGTACGACCTCGGTTTCCGCAGGGTGAGTTACGGGGTACAGGATTACAGTTTAAAGGTACAGAAAGCTATTTCGAGGGTCCAGCCCTTTGAAAATGTAAAAAAGGTAACTGAATGGTCAAGGGAAATAGGGTATACATCCGTAGGGCACGACCTGATCTTTGGCCTGCCTCACCAGAGGATTGAAGATATTGAGGAGACCATGGCCCGTACCCTGGAATTGCTTCCAGACAGGCTGGCCTTCTACAGTTATGCCCATGTGCCCTGGATGAAAGGGAATGGACAGAGAGGATTCAGAGACGAGGACCTGCCCTCTCCCGAAGCGAAGAGGATGCAATATGAATATGGAAAAAAACGACTGACGGAGGCGGGTTACTTTGAGATTGGTATGGATCATTTTGCACTGCAGTCGGATGGCCTGTACAAATCTTTCACCGAGAAGAGAATGCATCGTAATTTCATGGGTTATACGGCTTCAAAGACCCAGTTGATGATAGGGCTTGGAGCTTCAAGTATCAGCGACAGCTGGTATGGATTTGCCCAGAATGTCAAGAGTATAGAGGAATACCAGCACCTGATTGAGAATGGGATCATCCCCATTTACAGGGGGCACATTCTCAACAGGGAAGATTTGGTAATCCGCCGCCACATCCTTAACTTGATGTGCAGGCTGGAGACATCCTGGGAAGAGGATTACATGAAATTTGACGAACTCGACCTCGTCCTGGATCATCTGGAAGAGATGAAATTAGACGTACTGGTGGATACTAATGATGCCACTCTTCGCGTTACTGAAGCGGGGCGTCCATTTATCCGGAATGTCTGTATGGCATTTGACCTGTTACTGCATAGAAAAGCTCCGGAAAAAAGAGTATTTTCAATGACGATTTAACCCTTTAATCCTAATCCATGAAAACTATTATCGTTCCTGTCGATTTCTCAGAACAATCAGAATACGCCCTTAAAGTAGCAGCCTCCCTTGCTAAAAAACAACAGTCTGAGATCCTGGTACTGCACATGCTCGAATTGAACGAGGCCATGATTACCTCCTCAGAAGGCTTCCATCCGGAACAAACTGTTTTCCTGCTGAAGCTCGCAGAGAAAAGGCTGAGCGAATTTCTGGATAAGGACTATTTGAAAGGGATCAAGCTCACTCCGGTGATCAAGCACTTTAAAGTTTTTGGAGAGGTGAATGAGATTGCGGAGAAACACAATGCCGATATGATCATCATGGGGTCTCACGGATCAGACGGTCTTAGGGAGATTTTTGTGGGATCTAACGCCGAGAAGGTGGTCAGGCATTCCGAGATACCCGTCCTGGTCGTAAAGAGTGAACTACCGGGTTTCAAGATAGACAACTTCGTCTTTGCCTGTAACTTCAAGAGCGAAAGCCTGAGCGCTTTCCAAAAGGCAAGGGACTTCGCCTCCAAGCTCGGGGCTAAACTGCACATGGTCTATATCAATACCCCGGGAGATGATTTTCTCAGCACCAATGATGCCTATGAAAAGATCAACAAATACCTGGAAATGGCAGGTGCCGGACAGGAAGTGACTATTTACAATGACTACAGTGTGGAGAAGGGCGTACTGAATTTCAGTGAGAGTATCAATGCCGACCTGATCGGTATTCCCACCCATGGCAGAAAGGGATTGTCACATTTCTTTATGGGCAGTATAGGGGAAGACATCACTAACCATTCCAAGGTGCCTGTGATCACTTTTAAGATCTAGGATTTTCTGTAAATAAGATCATGGGGGTTGAACCCAGTATTTGATTCCGGCATAATTAGTTATATGTCGGATGTGATTCTATTGCTGCGCGGTTAAAAAAGAACTCCCGTTCTTCAGGTCCCGTGACAGGTCTCCGATCGTCATTTTCTTCAATGTCCCCAGAAATGCATCTCGAGCCGGATACACATGGTCGTGAAGGGGACAGGGCCGTTCTGCATTACATTCTTCAATTCCCAGTACACAGGATTCCATCCGCTGCGTGCCGTCGATCACCTCTATAAGGCTGTAGACCGGCAGGTTTCTGTTCTCTTCCGTGAGGTAATACCCTCCCTTTGGTCCTTTGGTGGCTGAAATTATGTTATGTCTCGAAAGTTGTTGCAACAGTTTAGCCAGATAGGCTTTTGGGATATTGGTGGAGGCACTCAGGTCCTTCACCATTTTTTTTTGACGGTCATCCGTATGCGCTGCGAGGTAAAGGACGGCTGTGAGGGCGTATTTTGAGGAGTTACTCAGCATGTGATAAAGGTAAGGGTATTACTTAAAAATTCAGGAAAAATATAAAAGGATATTATTATCCGAAATATGATATTTATCATACTTTATCCCTTCCTCCACCCCTAATTTAGCCCCGAAAATTAATCCGTAAATCCATGAAAATCATTGTAAGATCTATTGTTTTATTATGCTCCCTGCTACTGTTCGCTTGTGGGGACAAAGAAGAAAAAAAAGAAGGATTCAGCGTCGAAAGGAGCAAATCCTCTGAGGTCAATACAGAAACACCTGCGACCACCAATGAGGTACCTGCTTCCCAGCGAATCACCCTGGATGAAAAAGGGGTGGGGCCTATCAAAGAGCTTACCCTGGACCCTGAGATCAATACCGAGATGGTCGCCCAAGGCGAAGCTATCTTCAAGACCAATTGCACGGCCTGTCACAAGATAGACAAGCGGTTTATCGGCCCAAGCCCAAAAGGCATCATGGAAAGGCGCAGCCCTGAATGGATCATGAATATGATACTGGACCCACAATTGATGGTAGAGCAGGACCGCTGCGCTAAAGACCTCCTGGTTGAGTTTAACGGAGCGGCCATGGCCAATCAGAATCTGACCGAGGAACAGGCCCGTGCTATCCTAGAATATTTCAGAACCCTTTAAGATACATTCCTATGAAAACTTCCAACATTTTAAAACTGATACTGGTATCCTTCCTGGTTCTGGTAGCTTTTACGGCTTGCAAGAATGAAGGAAAGACCTCGGGAGACACCGCTTCTCCCTCGGCGACCACCTCTGAAGCCAAAGAACAGGGACAGGCCTTTATCGAAGATGATGAATCTGTTCCCAACGTGCTTCAGATTGCTATCGGTTCGCCGGACCACACCACTCTGGTAGCCGCGGTTCAGGCAGCTGACCTGGAAAATGCGCTGGTAAACGCGGGACCATTAATGGTATTCGCACCAACCAACGCAGCTTTTGACGCCCTGCCTGCCGGAACCGTTGAAGACCTTTTGAAACCGGAAAACAAAGATGCCCTGGCCAACATCCTCAAATTCCATGTTACACCTGGTAACTATAGCAAGGATTTCCTGATGAAATTCAAAAAGCTGGGGCAGGCCAACGACCAAAGTGTAGGTATCGAAGTGAAAGACGGTGAAGTCTATGTAGGCGGTGCAAAGATCGTTGCCAGTATTGAAGCTGGGAACGGAATTGTCCATGTCGTAGACAAGGTAATGTTGCCTCCTTCAGAATAATAAAGAAACCATGAATCAATTAAATCAAATACAATGAAAAAAGTCAGATATTCAATACTTGGATTGCTCGGACTGGCGATGGTCTTCATCGGCTGTAACGACTCGGGCAAATCAAATGGGGCCTTATCCTCCAGTGCGGCCGAAAAGGTGTACGTCGCGCCCGGTGAAAGGGATACCTATTACGCCTTCCTGTCCGGGGGTTATAGTGGTAACCTAACAGTATACGGATTACCTTCCGGACGTATGTTCAAAGAAATCCCCGTTTTCTCGCAGTTCCCAACTTCCGGATATGGCTATTCTGAAGAGACCAAGCCCATGCTCAACACCTCCTTTGGTTTTGTGCCCTGGGATGACCTGCACCACCCTGATATCTCCCAGACCAATGGAGAACTCGATGGTCGCTGGATCTTTGTAAACGGAAACAATACGCCCCGTCTGGCCCGGGTGAGCCTGAGCACTTTTGAGACCGAGGAGATCATCGAGATCCCCAATAGTGCAGGGAACCACAGTTCTTCCTTTATCACTGAGAATACAGAGTATGTCGTGGCGGGAACCCGTTTTTCAGTACCAGTTCCACAACGAGATATGCCGATCAATGAGTACAAAGGCAACTTCAAGGGAGCCCTTTCCTTTGTGAGTGTGGCTCCTGATAATGGCCGTCTCAACCTTGAATTTCAGGTTCTGATGCCCGGATTCAATTATGACCTTTCTCGTCCGGGAAGAGCTAAATCTCACGGTTGGTTCTTCTTCTCCACCTATAATACCGAAGAGGCCAATTCCCTCCTGGAAGTTATGGCTTCACAGAATGACAAGGATTTTATTGCCGCTGTGAACTGGATGAAGATAGAAGAGTATGTGAAGAACGGCGGCGGTACAAAGATGGCTGCCAATTACGCCCATAACGTCTACGATGAACACACCCATACAGGTACCTCTACGATGAAAAAAGAGGTCATTACCGTTGATCCAACAGAAGTACCCGGAGCGATTTACCTGCTTCCCACTCCAAAATCCCCTCACGGATGTGACGTGGATCCCACAGGTCAGTATATCATTGGTAGCGGTAAGTTGTCTGCCGATATAACTGTACATTCCTTTGATAAGATGATGGCAGCGATAGAAGGTGAAAAATTTGACGGAGAGGCCTATGGAATTCCTATTCTCAAGTTCGAAGAGGTACTTGCAGGAACCGTAAAAAGTGGAGGATTAGGCCCATTACACACCGAATTTGACGACAGAGGTAACGCTTATACCACCTTCTTCATCTCTTCCGAAGTTGTGAAATGGAATGTGGGTACCTGGGAAGTACTCGACAGGAAACCCACTTATTACTCCGTGGGACACCTGATGATCCCGGGAGGAAATTCAAGGAAACCTTTTGCCAAGTATCTGGTGGCCATGAATAAGATCACCAAGGACCGCTACCTGCCAACAGGTCCGGAAATGGAGCACTCTGCCCAGATCTATGATATTTCCGGTGAAAAGATGGAGTTGCTGTACGACTTCCCAACCCACGGGGAACCCCACTATGCTGCGGGTTGTCCTGCTGAGTTGCTGGAGCCAAGATCCAAGAAAATTTACCGGTTAGACGAGAACAAGCACGCATACGTCACCCCGAGTCCGGATCAGGCAAGAGTAGAGCGCAGTGGAAACGAGGTACATGTCTATATGTCGACCATCCGAAGCCACTTCACTCCTGATAATATAGAGGGTATCAAGGTAGGGGATAAGGTGTATTTCCATATTACCAACCACGAACAGGACTTTGATGTCCCCCATGGTTTTTCGATCATCGGGCAAAATACCTCTGAGATCCTGGTGATGCCGGGCCAGACCAAGACCACGCTTTGGGAACCCAAACAAGTAGGGGTATGGCCATTCTATTGCACCGACTTCTGTTCGGCTCTGCACCAGGAAATGCAGGGATATGTTCGCGTATCTCCGGCTAATTCCAATGTGGAATTGTCCTGGTCACTGGGTGAATAATATTGATTTCCCATGAGTTGAAAAGCGGGTAGAAGCGTAAGCCTGCCCGCTTTTTTGCTGGGTAAAAGAATCTTTCAAATGCAATAAGATCATGAAAAAAGCGAGTATACTGATGATCCTGGGTCCTTTGTTCCTGGTCGGATTGTATGTCTTTCCATTGTGGACAATCATGCTCGGGGCGCCCCAATATCCCGATCCTCTGGGGATCCATATCCACATAGACGGGATCAGGGACGTCAATGAATTCGATATCCAGAATATCGATGGCCTGAACCACTATATAGGGATGAAGACACTTCCCAAACCTGAAGACATGTGGGAATTCAGTACCTTTCCGATCATCATAGGTGTCATGGTATTTTTGGGATCCCTGATCGGCTTGCTGGCATTAATCGGTAAGCTGAAATACCCATGGTTCCTGGGCTGGTTCCTCATCATGTCTGTCCTGGGGGTACTGGGGATGTATGACTTCAACGCCTGGATGGTAGATTATGGAACCAATCTGGATCCCAATGCCATTATGAAGCTCGCCAATCCGGACGGTACGCCCATGACTTATAAGCCACCCCTGTTTGGGCATACGAAGATGCTGAATTTCGATGTCACCTCCCTGCCTGCAACAGGAGCCTGGTTCATGTTCACAGGGATGATGCTGACGGTTGTTGCCTTTTTCCTCGGGCGGAAACACCAGAGATCGAAACGATTGTTCACCTGAACTTGAGAAGAAATGAAAATACTCAGATACCTATTCCTAAGTTTTCTGATCTTATTGACCTCCTGTGAGATCAAGCCTGAACCCATTCAGTACGGGATGGACGGTTGCCATTTTTGCAGCATGACCATTGTAGACAGGCAGCACGCCGCAGAATTTGTAACCTCCAAGGGCAAGGTGTTCAAATTTGATGCAGTAGAGTGCATGATGAATCAGTTAAACAAAGAGGATATTTCTGAGATCGCCCTGTTTCTGGTAAATGATTATGTGACCCCCGGGAAGCTAGTCAGCGCTCAGGAAGCCACCTACCTGATCAGTGAGGACATTCCGAGTCCGATGGGAGCCTTCCTCTCGGCGTTTGAGAATCAGGTGGATGCAGAAAGGGTGCGGGAAGCCAATACCGGGATCCTGTTAAGCTGGGCCGAACTTCAAAAGAAATACCTTGAATAATTGATAAAGAACGGATGAAGGCCACCTTCTACTTTCTGATTTTCTCATTTGCGACTTCTGTGTTCGCTCAAAATCCCGGGCGTATTGAAATCTGTCCCACTTGTGAGGTGAAAACATTGAAAGACGGAATAGAGGCTGGGATGAAGGGGGATACCCTGCTGATCCGTGAGGGAATTTATAAAGAATTCAATATCGTGGTAAACAAACCCCTAATCCTCCAGGGTGAACCCGGATCTGTAATAGATGGGGAAGACAGGGGGGAGATCCTCAGGATCGTTTCCGACAGTGTAACCGTTGACGGGCTGACGATCAGGAATGTAGGCACCAGCTATATGACCGACTGGGCAGCCATTCGTGTGGTTAAAAGTCGGCATTACCGCATCCAGAACGTGACCCTCGAGAACCTCTTTTTCGGAATCTACCTGGAAAGATCCGACCACGGCGTGGTCGTGAACAACAGGATCCTTGGAGATGCTACTGATGAATACAATTCGGGCAATGGGATTCAGCTCTGGTATTCCAAACATGTGGATGTAGAAGGTAATCACGTACAGGGTGTGAGGGATGGGATCTACCTAGAGTTTGCCGATGAGGTCAGGATCGCTGATAATGTCAGCACCAAAAACCTCAGGTACGGCCTGCACTTTATGTTTTCAAACAACGACATTTATACAGGGAATACCTTCGAGGATAACGGGGCTGGGGTAGCCGTCATGTTCTCGAGGAATATCCGGATGGTCGGGAATACCTTTCGCAAGAACTGGGGCAGTGCGTCCTTCGGCTTGTTACTCAAGGAGATCAACGATGCGGAGATCAGCGGGAATACCTTTGAGGAAAATACGATTGGCATCAATATAGACGGATCCAACAGGGTGGTCTATTCAGACAATGACTTTATCAAGAACGGCTGGGCCGTGAAAGTCCTGGGGGCCTGTTACACGAATACCTTCAGCAGGAACAACTTCCTCTACAACTCCTTTGATATTTCATACAATAGCAAGATGAACGACAATATATTCGACGGGAATTACTGGAGTGAATACACAGGCTATGACCTGGATAAGGACGGGGTAGGGGATGTGCCCTATCGCCCGGTAAAACTGTTTTCCTATATTGTGAATCGAACACCGGAGACCATTATTTTACTGCGCAGCCTTTTTATGGATATCATCGACTTTTCAGAAAAAGTATCTCCTGTCTTTACCCCGGATAACCTGGTAGATGCGAACCCAATGATGAAGAAACAGCAATGATCAAAGTAGAAAACCTCTATAAAAAATTTGGTAAGAATCAGGTCCTCGACGGACTGGACCTTCAAATCGGGAAGGGTGGCATCATTGCTGTCCTGGGGCCAAACGGATCGGGTAAAACCACATTGATCAAGTGTATACTCGGCATGGTCATCCCCGATAAGGGTTCTATAGAGGTCATGGATACCCCGATCAGGCGTACCTGGAAATACAGGTCGGAGATCAACTATATGCCTCAGATCGCTGACTTTCCCGGAAATGTGAGGGTCAGGGAACTCTTCGACATGATCAGGGACCTAAGGCAAAGGCCCGACAGGCAGGAGGAACTCGTGGAGCTTTTTGGCCTTGAGCCCCATATGCAGAAACGGCTTTCCACCCTTTCAGGAGGGACGAAACAAAAGGTGAATATCGTCCTTACCTTTATGTTCGACTGCCCCCTGCTGATCCTCGATGAACCTACGACCGGACTCGACCCTGCTGCGCTGATCCGGCTGAAGAGATTGATCCGGGAAGAACACTCCCGGGGGAAGACCATCCTGATCACCTCGCATATCATGGAATTCGTCGCGGAGATAGCGGATGAGGTCATCTACCTTCTGGAGGGTCGAATCTACTTTCAGGGCAGCGTGGAGGAATTGAAAAAGATGACCAAACAGAAGAATCTGGAACACGCCATAGCGGCTTTAACAACCACCACTGCTGATGCTTAAAATACTGAAATACAGTTTTTACGATCTGATGCGAAGCCGGTGGAGCTACGTCTATTTTTTGTTTTACCTCTTGCTGGGATTCGTGCTTCTCTTTTTGAATAACGATGTTTCCAAGGCCGTGATTACGCTGATGAATATTATCATTGTATTGGTCCCTCTGATCGGGACCATTTTTGGGATCATGTACTGCTACAATTCCAAGGAATTCACAGAACTCCTGCTCGCCCAGCCAATTCCCCGCCGATCCATTTTTCTAGGACAGTATTTAGGAGTGGCCGGCTCCCTTACGTTTAGTCTGGTTTTTGGCCTGGGGATACCCTTTGTGATCTATGGCTTGTTTAAGAGTAATGCTATATTCGACTTTACCCTTCTTCTGGTTACCGGGGCGTTCCTGACCATGATCTTTACGGCCCTGGCTTTCAATATTGCCATCTCCAATGAGAACAGGATTAAAGGCTTTGGCTATGCGGTGCTTCTCTGGCTGTTTATGGCAGTGATCTATGACGGCCTGTTCCTGATCTCTCTCATCCTATTTGAAGAATATCCCCTCGACAACTTTTCGCTGGTAGCTACTTTGCTGAATCCCGTCGACCTGTCCAGGACACTCATTCTCCTAAAGCTCGATATCTCTGCCTTGCTGGGATACACAGGTGCGGTATTCAAACAATTCTTCGGGACGAATGCCGGCCTGGTCATTTCTGCCCTAATGCTACTGATGTGGACGGTCCTTCCTGTATGGCGGATTGTATTTGTTGCTAAAAGAAAAGATTTTTAAAGAGCCAGGGGAACGATAAAGTCCCGGTAATGGCCCCTGGAGGGATGCTTCCTTGTTTCCAGAACAGTCTTTTTACCCGATCTCCTGAGGAGTTCCATTATGAACTCCTTCCGTGACTCATAGGCATTTTTCTTTCCCCAGGCGATAAGAACGATGTCTGCTTCTTCAATGGCCTCCTCCAAATGCCGGTCGTTTTCCACGCCGATATCCCCCGTTCCGCCCCGGAAGTTTGTGGTCTGTACCTTCCCAAATTGGTTGACGATGCTGCAACTATGGACCCCCTTGAATTCAGGCAAGTCCTTTTTAAAGATCAGTTGTTCAAGGAATTGTACAGATTTATCGGCCACTTCTTCATCCGCTATACTCGGGTTCTGCATGACCACACAAACCGTTTTAGAAGGATGACGAGTGGTATCGGTGAGGTTCAGGAGGTATCTGAATCTCCTGCACTCAGAGAATACAGCTTTCACACCAATATTTGGGAGGTGGCGGTATATCATTATTCCACTGGGAGGGAATGCAAAGTCCCTTTCTTTTTCTTTTCCCCCAACCACCAGCTTGGGGATACAGGTTTTTTCACGAGGTGAAAACGTTTAATGGCGTAGAGCCTGATGTGTTCCACTAGATCGGGCACGGAATCTGTAACAAAGAGGAGCTTCATGTCTTCCGGGCTGATACTTTCATTTTCTGCCATCACTTCAATGTGCTGGCAAAGTTCTTTGTGGTATTCAGATCCGAAGATGACCACCGGGAAATTCTGGATCATTTTGGTCTGTATCAGAGTGAGGGATTCGAACAGCTCGTCCAGGGTCCCCATCCCTCCGGGCATGACCACAAAGGCGTAAGAATATTTCAACAGCAGGAACTTGCGGACAAAGAAATAGCGGATATCGATCCAGCGATGCAGGAATCTGTTGGGTTTTTGTTCAAAAGGGAGGATTATATTGCACCCTACCGAATACCCTCCGGCCTCGTAGGCCCCCTTGTTGGCCGCTTCCATGATCCCGGGTCCTCCGCCCGTCATGACCGTAAATCCCAGCTTTGCCATTTCCGCTCCGATCTCTTCAGCTTTCTTGTAATAGGGGTTCTCCTCATCAAACCTCGCAGACCCGAAAATAGTCACACAGGGCCCGATAAAGTGCATCTTGCGAAAACCTTTAATAAAACTCCACTGCACCCTGAAGGTGAACAAAAGCTCCCGGATTCGGGATAAGGGACCTTCCAGGAATGCTGATTCAGGGGCTTGAAGGCGGTACTTATCTCGGTTTTCTTTCATTTCATAAATGCATGAGATGTATTTCAGGCAATATTCAAAGCGATGTTTACCATATCGCTAAAACTCTGCTCTCTGTCTTCAGGGGAGGTAACCTTGCCGGTTACCAGGGAGTCTGAAATTGTGAGGACAGAAAGTGCCTTTACTCCCTGCCTGGCAGCAATCGTGTACAACCCGGCTGTCTCCATCTCCACGCACAATACTCCATAGGCAGCCCATCGTTTGTAATCCTCCATATCATCTTCATAATACATGTCGTGTGTGAGTATATTCCCGGCTTTGATGGGTATTTTTTGCGATCTGGCGAATTCCACGGCCTTCTGAAAGAGTTCGAAATCGGCTGTGGGTGCGAAGTGGGCAGAAGGGAAACGCTCGTCATTGATAGATGAGGTAGTAGAAGCAGACATAGCGAGGATCACATCCCTGAGACCGATGTCTTTCTGGAAACTCCCTGCTGTACCCACTCTTATCAGGGTTTTGGCGTTGTAATTTGTGATCAGTTCGTGGTAATAGATCAAGGCAGACGGAACGCCCATGCCGCTTCCCTGCACGGAAATGCGCTTCCCCTTATAATGCCCTGTAAAACCCAGCATGCCCCTTACCTGGTTGTAACATATGGCATCTTCCAGGAAGGTTTCTGCTATCCATTTTGCCCGAAGAGGGTCGCCTGGTAATAATACTGTTTCGGCTACATCCCCTTTGCGGGCATTGATATGCGTACCCATAATTTCTCTTATTGTTCCTTTACAATCTCTATTCCCGATGATGTACCTATCCTGGTCGCCCCGGCCTTGATGTATTCGAGGGCGGTCTCCCTGTCCCTGATACCTCCGGAGGCCTTGATCTCTGCCCGATTACCAACTACTTCTTTCATAATGCGAACTGCTTCCAGGGTTGCGCCGCCCGGTCCAAACCCCGTGGAGGTTTTGACAAAGTCGGCCCCTCCCCTCAGGGCAAGGTCGCAGGCCTTCCGGATTTCTTCTTCCGAAAGGTAACATATTTCAAGGATGACCTTGAGGGTGTGTGATCCCATGAGTTCCTTGATCTGCCGGATCTCTTCAACGATCTCTTCATGCATCCCGGACCTCAGCCAGCCTAAATTTATGACCATATCGATCTCCTCTGCACCCTGGTCCAGGCAATAGCGTACTTCACTCAGTTTGACCTGAGTCGCCATTGCACCCAGGGGAAACCCTATGACCGCAGCGAGTTTCACTCCGGAATTACGGAGGTTTTTGTCTGCCAGCGACAGGTAACCGCTATTGACGCAGACAGCGAAAAACCTGTTCGTTTTGGCTTCCTCGCAGAGATCGATGATCTCTTTTGCAGTGGCAGTCGGTTTTAACAGGGTGTGGTCAATGTAAGTATTCAAAGGTCCCATCTCTGTATTTTTAGTCGCGTTCAAACCTGTCATATGCAGCCCTGGATAACTCTTCCTGATGATTAGGATGTGCAATTGAGATCAGGGCCTTGGCTCTTTGATGGAGGTTCTTGCCGAATAAATTCACCACCCCGTATTCCGTAGCCACATAATGCACGTGGGCACGGGTGGTGGTGACTCCCGCTCCATTCTTGAGGAGGGGAACGATCTTGGAAGCTCCGTTCTTGGTCTGGGAGGTGAAGGCAAAGATGGGTTTACCCCCATTGGAGAGGGAGGCTGCCCGGATAAAATCCATTTGCCCTCCAACCCCTGAGATCTGTTTGGTTCCCACACTGTCAGCACAGATCTGTCCGGTGAGATCAATTTCCACGGCACTGTTGATAGCTGTTACTTTCGGGTTTTGGAGGATGACATTAGTGTCATTGGTATAGGCTGCTTCCTTGAAATTAACAATGGGGTTGTCATCTACAAAATCATATAGTTTTTGGGAACCTGCCGCAAAACAAGTAACGATTCGACCTGATTTCAAGGTTTTTTCCTCCCCTGTGATCACCCCTTTCTCCACAAGGGGCAAGAGACCATCAGAGAACATCTCGGTATGAATTCCCAGCCTCTTGTGATTATCCAGGTTCGTCAGTACCGCATTGGGGATATTGCCTATTCCCAACTGCAAGGTGGCTCCGTCATCGATCAGCTCGGCCACATGTTTACCAATTTTGTGTTCTATCTCCGAAATGGATCCCATGGGATGCACGTGAAGGGGTTTATCTATCTCTATGGCAGCATCAATCGCACTCTGGTGGATGATCCCATCTCCATGAGTCCTCGGTACCCTGGGATTTATCTGGGCGATGACGAGTTTGGCGGTCTGAATGGCCGGCAGGGTCACGTCTACAGAAACACCCAGGGAACAATACCCGTGCCGGTCCGGAGGCGATACCTGAATAAGAGCAACATCCAGTGGAAGTATATTCCTTCTGAATAGGAGGTGAATCTCGCTGAGGAAAATGGGAATATAATCTCCTTTATTGGTATTCACAGCCTTCCTCACATTCCCGCCGACAAAGCAACTATTGATCCTGAAAGCCTTGTTATAGGGTGGAGTGGCATAGAGGACATCTCCTTCGGTATGGATGGAAATAATCTCTACATCCGACAATTCCTGATACCGTTCACAGACAGCATTCATCAGGGTGTTTGGGGTCATGGCTGCTCCCTGAAGGAACACCCTGTCTCCTGATTTGACCATGGCAGCAGCCTCGGTCTTGGAAACTATTTTCATAGGGTAAGTTTAATTTTATTACAGAATACGGTTTGTATCACACGGGTACATTAGGGTTGATGACATTCCATTTGAGCTGTGACCTGGGGCGATGCCGGTTTGGGTGAAACATAGGGTATGCCAAGACCCATGCCTCTTAAGATAAACAGAAGCCCCAATACTGCCACGAAGATAGGAATTAGTCTTCGGATCCTGGCCCGGACCGCAGGCTGAAGGATTCCGCCAATATAGGCGGCAGAACTCATGAGCGGAATGGTTCCGAGACCGAACAAGGCCATATATGAAGCTCCGAGTACAGGAGAACTCATTGCGATGGAAGCAAAGACTGCCATATAGACGAGTCCACAGGGCAAAAAGCCATTCAATACTCCGATTGTGAGAAAGGTATCAGCTGTTCTTTTTTTCAACGCATCTCCAAGACCGGATTTGAGTTTGCCGACCCACCGGTAGACAGGTCGGGATATCTCAAAACGCCGGACAAACTTCTTGGGGATCACCAGGACCAGAAGGATCAGGATACCAATTGCTATGGACAGGTTTTGCTGTATACCAAAGAGGTAAAGTCCCTTGCCAAAGTAACCGAAAATGAGCCCCATCAGGCTGTAGGAGAAGATCCTGCCAGCGTGGTACAGGAATAGCTGCCCGAACATCCTGGGCTTGCTGCCCCGATCAAGAGGAAGCATAAAGGCAATAGGGCCGCACATTCCCACACAGTGGAGGCTTCCAAGTAACCCTAATAGAAATGCAGTGTAGATCATTACGTTTAATCAATAGGTAAAATGCTCCCTTAATAGATAGGTTTCTCCTTCATAGGTCCACCTTACATCCATGTCCCAGCGACCATCCAATAAACGTTTGTCAGGTATGAGCAAATTTGGTTTGGATACACTTATGGGTAAGTCGAAATCCAAGTGTTTATTGGACGGTCTGTACAGGGACACTTTACCTTCTATTTTTTCAGGAGACATATTTTCCGGGAAATGGATGAGCATGCCGGCTTCGGTCTTTTCCACTCGGGGTGGATAGGACAGAGCCTTCGCCTTTTTCATCGCATCGATATCCTGCTGGAATACCAGTTCTTTTTTGTAGTAGTCTTCCGTCACCAGGTCGTGATTCGACCTGTCATCCAGGCTCATCCTGACTACAAAAAACAGTATAAACCCTATAAATCCTACGAAGGCCAGTACGATACCCGTTCCCCAATTCAGTTTCATAATCTTTGTTTTACCAGTTCAATTTTGATTTCAATAATAATTCCTCGGCCCTAGAAAACGCGTCGTAGCAGTTTCCAGCAGTGTTTCCCCGCTGAACACTCCAATACTCAGTTTATCCTTATCTGTATCCAGGTCTCCGGTGTTGATTTCTATAAATAATGTGCCTTCCGTTAACTGCTCTGCTGGAACCTTGAAATTCCTGTGCGTGACCACCTCGATCTTACCGGGGTGGGAGAGCAGTTTAAAGCTGACATCCTCCACATCCCGGGTGGTCTTATTGATGAGTTTGAAGGTGTACACATTGCTGATGATATTCCCCTCCTTTCGTTCGTACAACTGACCCGGTAGGCGCAAAATAGCAGCTTCCAGATCGTTCCTGAGGAAGAGCATCCCGACCAAAATCCCGGTTAGGACAACAAGCACTGCGGAGTATCCCATCATCCTCGGCGTAAAGGAGAACTTTGCTTTCTTTTCTATATTATCCTCGCTGGCGTAGCGGATCAGCCCTTTGGGAAGATTTACCTTTTCCATGATTTCATCGCAGGCATCAATACAGGCCGTACAATTCACACATTCCAGTTGGGTGCCGTTGCGGATGTCTATCCCTGTCGGACAGACGTGTACGCATTGAAAGCAGTCGATACAATCCCCGTATCCAAGGGCTTCGCGGTCCTCTCCTTTCCTGAATTTCTTCCTGCCCTTTTCCGCTTCTCCCCTTTTGTGGTCATAGGCCACAACGATGGATTTATTATCGAGCAGAACCCCCTGTAACCGGCCGTAGGGGCAGGCAATGATGCAGACCTGTTCCCTGAACCAAGCAAAGACAAAGTAGAATACTCCCGTAAAGATCAGGAGGGAGGCCAGGGTACTGAGGTGTTGCAATGGCCCTTCGGTTATATAACGGATCAGGGTATCGCTGCCGATGAGGTAGGCGAGGAACACATTGGCGATCAGAAAGGAGATAAGGAAAAAAATACTCCATTTCAAGACTCGCTTCCGGATCTTTTCCCCATTCCAGGATTGCCTGGCCAGTCTCATCTGGGCTCCCCTGTCCCCGTCTATCCAGTACTCTATCCGTCTGAAGACCATTTCCATAAAAATAGTCTGGGGGCACATCCATCCGCAGAATATCCTGCCATAGGCCACAGTGAACAGGGCCACGAAGATCACCCCTGTGATCATGGAGATGACAAATAAGTGAAAATCCTGGGGCCAGAATGGGTAGCTAAAGATATTGAACCGCCTTTCCAGCACGTTGAACATCAGGAACTGGTTTCCGTTGATCTTGACAAAGGGAGCCGCAAAAAGGAATACCAGCAGCACATAACTGACGTATTTCCGATACTCGTAAAACCTGCCTGCAGGTTTTTTTGGGAACACCCAGGCTCGCTTGCCTTCTTCATTGATGGTCCCTATGGAATCCCGGAATCGTTCATTATCAGCCACAAGTACAGCCCTTTACTCTCTTATTCGTTCATGACCACATCAGTAGAATCCGATAGAGTCTCTTCCTGTGGGCTCACCTCTTTCGGGGCGTTTTCATCTATCCAGATCTCTCCTTCAGGAGCCTTGGGATTGGCAGGGGTCGTGCCCTGGAAGGTGAGCAGGTAGCTGGCTACCTGCGCTATTTCGGCCGGTTTAAGCGATTGTTTCCAGGCGATCATTCCCTTTCCGTCCCGTCCCCCTTCTGAGATAGTCCGGTAGACATTCTTTATGCCTCCTCCGAGGATCCAGTAATCATCTGTAAGGTTCGGTCCGATACCCCCGCCACCGTCTGCCATATGGCACACCACGCAATTGGTCTCGAAGATCACCTTACCTGCATTCAGGTCGGATGCATCTGTCAGGAGGGTCACCGTATTGACGTCTACCAGATCCTTGGCGGTCCTTCGGTATTCTTCTATAGCGGCCTGGGCCGAGGCTACCTCCATCTCGTATTCCTGATCCTGTGTGTAGTCATTGAACACGTGGAAGCGGGCCATATAGACCACCCCGAACAGGATGGTGGCATAAAAGAGATACACCCACCAGGGCGGAAGTTTGTTGTCGAGTTCTTTGATGCCGTCATAGTTGTGGTCCAGGATGATCTCCCCTTCTTCCTCAATAGGCCTTGATCCCAGGAGTTTTTTGTACATCCTCTTGCCCCAAGCCCAGGACCAGGAACCGGACTTTGCGTTGAGGTATCGTTCCTTGGCGTCTTCCGGCAGGGTCTGAAAGAGCACATTTTCTACCGAATTCACGATGAGTTCAATGGCGATCAGGATAAGTAGCACCATGAACAGGAACAACTGTACCATGGGGTATTCGATAAAGGCTGGCTTATCGCCCGAATCCACGTAGTATTCGACAAGGCCGAAAATAAAGAAGAAAATTAATGGGATCCTGATCCACCAGGGTGTTGAATTTCTCATGTCCTTTTATTTTGGTTGATTATCATCTAATGGGATTTCACTTACTTCTTTGATATGCTCTTTGGAGGCCGTAAAGACCCACCAGAACAACAGGGCAAAGAAGACAAAAAAGATCAGCAGGGAGATCATGGGATATGTGGCTATTCCATCTATACTCTCCATATGGTTTTTGACGAATTTCAGCATGACTTATTTGTTTTCAGTTAAGAGTTGATCGGTCTCCTTGACCTTTATATCCGTGCCCAGGCGTTGGAGATAGGCGATCATGGCTACGATCTCCCGGTTTTTCATTTCCACGAATTCCCTGCCTTCCTCCAAGGCCCTGGCCTTGTCTTCTTCGTATGTCCTGGCAAAATCGGGATCTGTATACAGGTTCATCTCGATCTGCAATGCCTGTTCTTCCATGGAGGCGAAGGCATTATTGATGTCCTCCTCCGTATAAGGAACACCGAGGGATACCATGGCCCGCATCTTGTCCTGAATTGCACTTCGGTCGTGCTCATCCCTTACCAGCCACTGGTAGGCAGGCATAATGGAACCGGCAGACATACTCTGTGGGTCGTACATATGGTTCAGGTGCCAGTTATCGGAGTACTTGCCTCCCACGCGCAGCAGGTCTGGCCCGGTGCGCTTACTGCCCCAGAGGAAGGGATGGTCATAGACAAATTCCCCTGCTTTGGCGTATTCCCCGTATCGCTCCACCTCGCTTCTGAAAGGACGAACCATTTGGGAGTGGCAGCTGACGCAGCCTTCGCGTATATAGAGGTCGCGCCCCTCCAATTCAAGAGGCGTATAGGGTTTTACGCTGGTGATGGTCGGGATGTTGGATTTCACCAGGATGGTAGGAACGATCTGTATGATCCCTCCAATGAGAATGGCGATAGTGGCCAGAATGGTCAGCTGTATAGGTTTGCGCTCCAGCCAGGTGTGGAAGGTCTCTCCAACCGTTCTTCTGGAGGACACCCTGGTGAGGGCAGGGGCTTCTGCTTGCTCATCGACCACGGCACTGCCCGAGCGTACGGTGACCACAATGTTGTACAGCATTACGATAAAGCCGATAATGTAGAGGGATCCTCCTATGGCTCTCATCCAATACATGGGCATGATCTCATTTACAGTTTCCAGGAAGTTTCCGTACACCAGGCTGCCATCCGGGTTGAAGTCCTTCCACATCAGGGCCTGTGTGAATCCAGCCACATACATGGGCAGGGCGTAGAGGATGATCCCAAGAGTGCCAATCCAGAAATGGAAATTGGCCATGGGCAGCGAATGGAGGCGGGTCTTGAACATCTTTGGCACCAACCAGTAGATCATACCGAAGGTCAGGAATCCGTTCCAGGCGAGGGCTCCCACATGCACGTGTGCAATGACCCAGTCACTGAAATGCGCAATTGCATTTACGTTTTTCAGGGAGAGCATGGGGCCTTCAAAAGTGGCCATCCCGTATCCTGTGATAGCGACCACCATAAATTTCAGGGTAGGATCAACGCGAACCTTATCCCAGGCTCCTCTGAGAGTCAGCAGTCCGTTGATCATACCACCCCAGGAAGGTGCGATCAGCATAACGGAGAAGGCAACTCCCAGGTTTTGTGCCCAGTCTGGCAGGGCAGAGTACAGCAGGTGGTGGGGTCCTGCCCAGATATAAATAAAGATCAGGGACCAGAAGTGCACGATAGACAGGCGGTAGGAATAGACCGGCCTGTTGGCTGCTTTGGGAACAAAGTAATACATAAGCCCCAGGAAGGGAGTGGTCAGGAAGAAGGCAACAGCATTGTGCCCGTACCACCACTGCACCAGGGCGTCCTGTACACCAGCGTAAACCGAATAGCTCTTAAGGGCGCTGATGGGTAGTTCCAGGCTGTTGAAAATATGAAGCACCGCAACGGTCACAAAGGTGGCCAGGTAGAACCAGATGGCTACATACAGGTGCCTTTGGCGCCGCTTGATCATGGTGCCTATGAGGTTCAAGCCAAAGGCGACCCAGATCACGGCAATGGCCAGATCTATAGGCCATTCCAGTTCTGCGTATTCCTTTGAAGTCGTATATCCCAGGGGCAGGGTAACAGCCGCAGCCACGATGATGGCCTGCCATCCCCAGAAATTCAGATTACTCAGAAAGTCGCTGAACATGCGAGCTTTGAGCAATCGCTGGGTGGAATAATAGACCCCGGCAAAGATGGCATTACCGACAAAGGCAAAGATGACTGCATTGGTGTGCAGCGGCCTCAGCCTCCCGAAACTGAGCCAGGAGATCCCATCCGTGAGGTTGGGGAACATAAACATAAAGGCCAGCAGAAGGCCTACCAGCATACCAATGATCCCCCAGAAAAGGGTGGCATAGATAAATTTCTTTACGATCTGGTTGTCGTAACTAAATTGCTGTACTTCCATAATTACAATTGTTTGCTTTTAGAATTGGTCTTTTGGGTTTCAAGGGCGGTGGGGTCTTTGGAATCATCGGTTTTGAGCAATTCATCCTCAAAGAGCATCCTTACCGATGGGGTATAGGAATCTTCGTATTGGCCGCTCCTTACAGAGTGGATGAAGGCAATAAAAAAAAGGATTGCTACCACTATACTAATGGTGAGTAACACATAAATAACACTCATACCTACCTGAATTCCGGCGTAAAACTACTTTGGCTCAAACCCTTAAAAAATGACATAAATCAGGTTTTCTTATTTAATTTTTCTTCCTGCCCAGTTGGTCGCCAGGGTGGTGAAGGCCACTATACTGATCGAACTCAGGGGCATGAGGATGGCTGCCACAACGGGCATCAACTGGCCGGTTACGGCGAAATACAAACCGATGAGGTTGTAGAACAGAGACAGCACAAAACTAATTTTGACAATGCGCATGGCCTGTTTTGAGGCATCAACATAGGTGCCCAGGAATTTGAACTTAGACGCATCGAGGATACCGTCACAAGCAGGGGAAAAGACATTGATATCCTCTGAGAGGGCGATGCCCACGTCGCTTTGTGCCAGGGCTCCAGCATCGTTCAGACCGTCACCTACCATCATGACCTTTTTGCCTGAATCCTGCAGGGATCGGACAAAGAACAATTTATCTTCCGGACTCTGGTTGAAGTACATGGGTGTCAGGTTCGGCAACAAGGCTTCCAGGCGGTTTCTCTCCCCCTCGTGATCTCCTGAAAGTACCCCTATTTCCATCTGCTCTCCAAGTTCTGACATGAGTTGGGAGACCCCGTCCCTGTACTGGCTGTGAAGGATAAAATGTCCCCTGTATTGTTCGTTTGTACTCAGGTGAACCACCGATTTGTCAGGAGTAGCAGAGGTGCAGTTATCGACAAACTCCGAAGACCCTATTTTGATAGAGGCATCCCCTTTGCTCCCGTAAAGCCCCTGTCCCATGTGTTCTTCATAAGAGTCGAGAACAGTGATATCCTGTTCTTTCAGCATGTTGTACAGGGAACGGCTCAGGGGGTGGTTGGAAGCTCTCAGGGTACTTTTCAAGAGGGATTTCTCCCGGGGTGAAAGTTCATTCCCCTCGTACTCTATCTGGTCGTATCTTCGGGTGGACAGGGTCCCGGTCTTATCAAAGATCACTGTGTCTATTGTTGCCAATTTTTCGATCACGACAGCATCCTTGAGGTAAAATTTGCGCTTGCCGAAAATGCGCAACATATTGCCCATGGTAAAGGGTGCAGCCAGGGCAATGGCACAGGGACAGGCAATGATCAGGACGGCGGTGACGACGTTCCAGATCACTGCAGGATCGGTGAATGCCCAATAAAGCCCTGATACAAGGGCAATAGTAAGGACCGCCAGGGTAAAACTTTTTCCGATGCGGTCTGTCAGGGTCTTGAACTTGCTTTCAGATTTCTCACCGAAAACGGAGTGGCTCCACAGCCGGGTGAGATAGCTTTGTGAGACATTTTCTGTAGCCAGCAATTCTATGGGTCCCCTGAGCTGCTTACCGCCCGCAAACAGCTTTTCACCTTTTGTTATGTTGACAGGCCTGGCCTCCCCGGTGACAAAACTGTAGTCAATTTCTGCATCTCCGGTCTCGAGTACCCCGTCCACAGGTATGATCTCCCCGTGCCTGATCAGGAGTCGGTCGCCTTTGATCACCCGATTCACCTGTACGATCTCCTCTCTACCCTGCTGGTCGATTCGGGTAACTGCTACCGGGAAATAGGATTTATAATCCCTTTCAAAAGAGAGGAAGGAATAGGTGCGTTTTTGAAAATACTTCCCCAGCAGGAGAAAGAAGACGAGTCCGCTCAAACTGTCAAAAAATCCACTGCCCCAGTCGAATGTGATCTCCAGGGTGCTGCGGATGAAGAGGACGAGGATCCCGAGCGCAATAGGCACGTCTATATTCATGAATTTGCTCCTGAGACCTTTGTAGGCTGATATGAGATAGTCCTGTCCCGCGTAGAATACTACGGGAAGGGAGAAGGCAAACATCAGCCATCGGAAAAGAACTTTATACTGCTCTAGCCAGAACTCTTCAACTTCAAAGTATTCAGGGAAGGAAAGGAACATGATATTCCCGAACGCAAAACCCGCTACCCCGAGTTGATAGATAAGTTTCTTGTCCTCCGTTTTTTCCTTTCGCCCTGAATCCGCAAGAGATATAGTGGGTTCATACCCGATCCGGGCGAGCAAAATGGCTATATCCTTTAGGGATACTTCATCTGTATTGAAGGTTATCCTTACGGTCTTTTTGGGAAAGTCGACCTGGGACTGAACAATCCCGGGTGCCAGTTTTTGCAGGTTCTCCAGGACCCAAATACATGAACTGCAATGCATGGTGGGGATGTAGAGGTTGATGATCCCGTGCCTTCCGTCATTGAACTCGAGCAGTTGCTCTGCGATCTCGGGTTCACCCAGGAAATCGAATTTCCCCGGAGTGTAATTGGGAGTGATTCCCGCAGCCGATTGCAGGTCGTAATAATACCTGAGATCATTTGAGTCGAATATCTCATACACTGTTCTGCAACCCGGGCAACAAAAAGACTTGTCCTGAAACAGGACCGTATCATCATCACAGGGGAGCCCACAGTGAAAACAGAGCTCTTTATCCATAGATTTGCTTCATACCTGGGTGCAAAGATGCGATTAAGAGAAGCCCTAAAACATGATATTAGTCAGGTTAAAGCGTTTCACCTCGCCTCGGGCGAATCGGTATTACCAATCAGAAAAATCCCGTGAGTTCCATGGGGAAATCTTCAAATTGTCGTACCTTAGAATATTGAAATAAGTACCTCATGAAAAGCAGATGCGAGAATTGCATCATCAGGCAATTCAATTCTTTGCGGGCTATGAGCAAAGAAGAGCTAAAACGGGTTTCGGATACCAAAACCACCAAGATCATCAAGAAGGGAGATCCTATATTTTCCGAAGGTGAAAAACTCAATGGTGTCTTTTGTGTTCGAGATGGGGTATCAAAGCTTTCCAAACTCAGCGCCAATGGCAAGGACCAGATCGTTAAACTCGCCAGCAAGGGCGAGGTCATGGGACAACGCTCTGTGATCGCTGAGGAATCTTCCAATCTTAGCGCTGTGGCTGTGAGCGATATGGAGGTCTGTTACATCCCTAAAGAGGGAATCGTCGACGCCTTGCATCAAAACCCGAATTTTACGGTGGAGGTACTCCGGCACATGGCGCATGATCTTCGTGAAGCTGATGACGTGATTGTAAACATGTCGCAAAAAACAGTGAAACAACGCATCGCAGAGGCATTCTTATATCTCAGAGACAATTTTGGGGAAGACGCAGAGGGTTACCTGAGCATTACCCTTTCCAGGGAAGATATTGCCAATGTCGTGGGGACCGCCACAGAGTCCTGTATCAGAATCATTTCTGAATTCAAGAAGAAGAAATACATCAAGACTTCCGGGAAAAAGATCGGAGTCCAGGATGAAAAGAAACTCCGCGATCTGGTGGACGGCTTCTGACAGGATCTTCTCTACCTAGTTCCTTACCGATTTAATATCACAATTTCTCCATCTCCCGGGAGCCCCTGTCAAACCTGATAAATGTCATTGTTTCCGCTGGACGGCTTCTCTATTTTTACCCCTGTGACTGTAGAGAAATCCCTATGAAACGCATCTTATTACCCACAGATTTTTCGGATAATTCATGGAATGCCATCCGGTATATCCTTGAGCTGACTAAGAAAGAGGAATGTGAATTCCATTTGTTGAACACCTACACCCCTGTGATTCCCAGCAGCAGGTTTATGGCCTCCAATGCCCAGTCGAGCCCACTGGATGAGGGTAGTAGGGAGAACTCCCAAAAAGGCCTGGAAGAGATCCTGACCAAGATCAAAGAGAATTTCAGGAATAAAAAGCACACCTTTAAACTCAGATCGTCTTTTAACATCCTCGTGGAAGAGATCAGGAATATGGTGGAGAATGAGGGGATCGACCTGGTGGTAACCGGGACCAAAGGAGCCTCAGGAGTAGATGAGGTCTTCCTGGGTAGTAACACGGTTCGGATCATCAAGGCAGTAAAGGAATGTCCGGTGCTGACCATCCCTAAGGATTTTGATTACGTAAAACCACAGGAACTGGTCTTTGCGACGGATTTCAAGCGTTATTACAGTCGTTCGGAACTTCAGCCTCTTATTGAACTGGCCAAAAGCTTTAAGGCCTCGATTAGGATCGTCTATGTTCAGAACAAAATTCGCGCGCTATCAGAGATACAGCAGTTTAACCTCAACATGCTGAGGAAGTATTTCGATAAGATCGATCATTATGTCCACACCGTTTCCGAACTCAATTCCGTTTCCAAGACCCTGGAAGTCTTTGCAGACGAGTTGGATATTCACCTGTTGGCCATGCTGAATTACCAGCACAGCTATATGGAACGAATGACCAGAGAACCCGTGGTTCGCAGGATGGCCTTCCACACCCAGGTGCCGTTGTTAGTGATCCCTGAACTCGGCATGAATGCCCCCGGTAAATCAAAGAAGGATAAGGAATTGCAATTAGCAAAGTAAATTACTCCCTGATCGGGTGATCTTCATAGAAATCCTCAAAGGTCTTTGAGGTGGTGTAATTATCCGTCAGGACACGGTATACCATATAGACGATCATAACCTGACCCAAGACGGTGATATAGAATACCCAGTTAAAGGGAAAGTCCATAGCTGCCATGATGGTGACGGTCAGCAGGACGAGAGTGGTACTCCCTACCCAGAACATTGCAGAATCTTTCATAGCCTCTTTTTCGTAAAATTAAAGGATTTGAAAGGGCTTTGCTGTTAAGGAAATGGCAAAATTCGAGCCCGCATTAATCAGCTTCCGTAGCCGACCAGAATTTCAAATGCTCGGGAATTTGTTTGTTTTTCTCTAACCGGAAGGGGTCGAAGTTGTTTTTCACAAATAAATACCAGGACGTGGAGGAAACAGTGGCGGCTTTATCCGCGTGATCCCATAAGGCAACGGCACCAAAGTTAGTTCCGGGATTGGTGGTGTAGGGTAATCCTATGACCTCCTGATTAATTTCACTGACTAAAAATGTCCCTTCAAGGTCGTACAGAATTTCTTCCATTTTCCCAGTCTCCTGTGCAGTTTGAAAAGCCAGAGCCATCTGGGCAGTACCTTCAAGCCATACGACGTCCCTGTCTTCATCGAAGCAATAACCGGTAATCATCGTACTCCGTGAAGCAGGAGTATGTGCTGTGAGGAATCGATCTGCTTTGTGCAGGACTGATTTTGGGAAATCCTCCAGAATGAGATAGCCAAGGGAGTAAAGATCCAGGGCATGTTCGTATGCTGGATTCTCAGAATCTGTGGTAAGCACCTGCCATTCGGTATCCCATCTCTGTTCACTGAGGAACAGGAGTATCTTTTCGTGAAATTCATCAAAACCCTTTACTGCGTTGAAAGCAGTGATGATCCCTTCCGTTACCCTGGGAATGGCACTCCCGTCTTCATTTGTACCACCTTTAAGTCCTCCGTCTTCTTCCTGCAGGGAACGCAACCAGGTCTCCAGTTCATTTGCCAGGATTTCATATCGGTTGGTTTGGGAGATTTCGTGATATTGGTTCAGAGCCAGCAAGAGCCAGGCGTTGTCTCCCATCCAGATTCTGGATCCCTGTTCGCCAGAGGTATCCCGGTACTGAAAGAACCCTCCCTGATTGGACTCAAATTCTGAATGTAGCCTGTCATTAAAGAAATCAAGGATTTGTTCTGCACGCTCAAGATCTCCTTCAGCCATAAAGACCAGGGCCGCTAATGCGTTGTCGTAGAGTGAAACAAAGTTTGTGAACTCAGAGCTTTCTACCAGTCCATTGGTGCCCTGCATGTGGATCAGCCACTCATATGCCTTTTCGGGATTGGCTTCCTGGGCTGGTTGTGCGGATTCTTCCTCGGGTATATCCGGGACAACAGTTTCAGGCAAGGGCTGCTCGTATACTGTGGTCACGTCTTCCATACAGGAAATCATGGAGAATGCGATAATCCCTATTATAAAATTTCTTGTGTTCATAGTTGTAGGTGTT
Source organism: Muriicola marianensis (assembly GCF_014638095.1). Lineage (GTDB taxonomy): Bacteria > Bacteroidota > Bacteroidia > Flavobacteriales > Flavobacteriaceae > Muriicola > Muriicola marianensis. The sequence goes on along the minus strand of NZ_BMFH01000001.1, from coordinate 1,390,644 downwards.
TACAGGCCGATTTGGGGTCAACCTTCATTAAAATTAACTTTGGTGTTCTCAAAAAATTTAAGCTATCGATGAATGGACCAGGTTGTTCGGTGAAGGAATACTAAAACTGCGATTAAACCTGAAGGAGGGTTTTTCATCGACATAGACCGAATTTCTAAATTCAGTGAACAGCTGTACTTTGTCGATGTGTGACAGTCAAATAGCGCTAATAATCAATAAGTTATAATGAGTTTGTCTGAGAATTCTGTCATTTAATCGGCCAGATGGCCATAAATAAATGGAAGCAATATCGTGCGATTAGAAAACCTTTCCTATCTTTGCCTTGTTGTGTTGGGTTCCACGAGAGTGGGACCGGTGTTGTACACTGAGCGATCAGTGACCACCAATGAAAGGCTTTCCAAGTTGGGAGGCTTTTTTCTTTTCAGGGGGATACGGTTCTATTTTTCCCGCTTGAAGCAGCAAAATTTCCCCGGGTTTATAGAGAGGTCTCCAATTTTTTAGTCGCCTGTAATTGTTGTAATTTTATAGCCTAATTAAAAGCCATTGCACCATGCCGCTTTATCACAAATTAGGGAAGATTCCGCACAAGAGACACACCACCTTCAAAAAGCCTGATGGCAGTCTGTATTACGAACAATTATTCGGAACAATAGGTTTCGATGGGATGTCTTCTCTTATGTACCATATCCATCGGCCTACGCAGGTGAAAGAGATAGAAAAGACGATCGATATCAGTCCAAAGGCCGCCGTGCAATACCACGTGAAATCGCGTTTATTGAAGGGCCTGGAACTCCCCCCTGAGGATGATTACCTGCAGAGCAGGAAAGTGATCCTCTTCAACGGGGATGTGCACGTAGGTTTGGCGGCTCCGAGAAAGTCCATGAAGGATTACTTTTACAAGAACGCAGACGCGGATGAGTTGCTTTTTATCCACCAGGGTTCGGGTACCCTGAAGACCATGCTGGGAGAGATCCCCTTTGGATATGGTGACTACATCCTGATCCCCAGAGGCATGATCTATCAGATCCAATTCGATTCGGAGGACAACCGCCTGTTGATCACAGAGTCCTACCACCCGATCTATACCCCGAAGAGATACCGCAACTGGTTTGGGCAGCACCTGGAGCATTCGCCGTTTTGCGAAAGGGATTTCAGATTGCCACAAAACCTGGAGACCCATGACGAAAAAGGAGATTTTGTAATCAAGGTCAAAAAACAGGGCCATCTGCACCACCTGGTTTATGCCACCCATCCTTTCGACATTGTAGGCTGGGACGGATATAATTATCCCTACGCCTTTTCCATACACGATTTTGAGCCTATCACCGGTAGAGTTCACCAGCCACCACCGGTACACCAGACCTTTGAGACAGGTGCCTTTGTGGTGTGCTCATTCTGCCCCAGGCTGTACGATTATCATCCTGAGGCGATTCCAGCCCCTTACAACCACTCGAATATCGATTCGGATGAGGTACTGTATTACGTGGACGGGGACTTTATGAGCAGGAAAGGGATAGACAAGGGGTATATCTCCCTGCATCCGGCGGGGATACCTCACGGGCCACATCCGGGCACCTATGAGGCGAGTATTGGTAAGAAGGGCACGGAGGAGCTGGCGGTGATGATCGACACCTTCAAACCTCTACAGCTCACACAGACTGCCCTCAATCTGGATGACGGGAAGTACTACAAGTCCTGGCTAGAGTAGACTTGTCTCATGCATGACGCGATGAATGATCCCGGCCGCGAGTTTAGCGGTCTGCTGGTCCCTGTCGTATTTAGGGTTGGTCTCAGCCACGTCCATCCCCAGCAATTTTCCTGATATAACAATTTGATGCAGGCAGGCCAATGCGATCTCCGGGCTAAAGCCTACTGGAGAGGCGGCGCTCACCCCTGGCGAAAACGCTGAGGAGAAGCCGTCCATATCTACGGTGACATACACCTTATCTGTTGTACTTAGAAAGTTGCCAAGCCTTTTTGAGACTTCATCCCATCGGAGCATACTGAATTCTTGCAATTCCATATAGTCTACCCCAAGTTCCTCTGCCCGTTGGAATAACTCCGGTGGGTTTGCCTCCCTGCGTATCCCCAGGCAGAGATAATGAAAGTCGAGATCATCCTTCTGGCAATCCATGGCGATCTGATAAAACGGACTGCCAGAATGGTTGCCATTTTGGTTAGTCCTGAGGTCGAAGTGTGCATCGAAATTTATGATGCCCAGGCTTTGTGATCGCGGCAGGGCCGATCGTAGGCCACTGTAATGGGCGTAGGAAATATCATGTCCGCCTCCCAGGAGCAGGGGGATACCTCCCTGTCCAACCGTCTTTGCAACAAGGCGCGAAAGGACCTCCTGGGTCTTTTCCAGATCACCTTCAGGACAGACTACATTTCCCATATCGATCAACTCGACCCGCGATGGGAGGTGGTTGGCCATTTTCCCCAATTCTCTGCGGATGGCATCCGGCCCTTCTGCAGCGCCGACACGTCCCCCGTTCCGCCTGACCCCTTCATCGCAGGCATAACCCAGGAGGACAAAGGAATGGGCATCAGTCCTGACTTTTGTATTCAAGCCGGGGCCGGCTAGGCGGACCTTTTCGTGCAGGTACTCCTGCCTGTCTGAGGTGCGACCCGACCAAAGGGCGGGGTTCGTTTTACTATGGAGCTCATTCATCCTACTAGGTTTCTCTCGAAAGATTATTTTTCAATGGCCTTATCTATGATCCCATCATCTACCAGGGATGGCAGGGTGATCTTCAGCTCCGGAGTCCTTGCCATTTCCCGCCGGATTGCAAACAGAGCTTCGGGATTCCGGGCCCAGCTTCTGCGGGCAATTCCGTTGTTTACATCGTAAAACAACATGCTGCGGATCCTCCGGTCGGCACTTTCACTCCCGTCGAGGACCATTCCAAAGCCCCCGTTGATCACTTCTCCCCAGCCAACACCTCCCCCATTGTGGATAGATACCCAGGTGGCACCCCGGAAACTGTCGCCTATCACGTTGTGGATGGCCATGTCTGCCGTGAATTTACTGCCGTCGTAGATATTGCTGGTCTCCCTGAAAGGGGAATCCGTTCCGCTTACGTCGTGGTGGTCCCTCCCAAGGACCACGGGTGCTTTCAGATCTCCTTTTTTGATCGCCTCGTTGAAGGCCAGCGCAATGGCTGTCCTCCCTTCGGCATCGGCATAGAGGATCCTGGCCTGGGACCCCACTACAAGTCTGTTCTCTTCAGCCTGCTCTATCCACAGGATATTGTCCTGCATCTGCTGCCTGATCTCCTCAGGGGCTTTATCCTGAATCCCCTTCATGACTTCCAGGGCGATCCGGTCTGTCTTCTTCAGATCTTCGGGATCACCGGAGGTACAGACCCATCGGAATGGACCAAAGCCGTAGTCGAAACACAAAGGCCCGAGGATATCCTGAACATAGGAAGGGTACCTGAAATCGATCTTATTATTTGCCATCACATCTGCACCTGCCTTACCCGCTTCCAGCAGAAAGGCATTGCCGTAATCAAAGAAATAGGTGCCCCTTGCGGTATGGGCGTTGATCAGGTCGACCTGTTTTCTCAGTGATTCCTGCACCTTGATCTTAAAGGCTTCGGGATTTTCCACCATCAGTACATTGGCATCCTCAAAACTCAAACCGGCGGGATAGTATCCCCCGGCCCAGGGATTGTGGAGGGAGGTCTGGTCTGATCCCAGGCTGATGTAGATGTTATCTTCCAGGAAGCGATCCCATACATCCACCACATTGCCCACATAGGCCAGGGAAACCACTTCTTCAGTTTCCATGGCACGGTGTGTTCGCAGGGCAAGCTCATCGAGGGAATCGTGAAGCTCGTCCACCCATCCCTGCTCATGCCTTTTCCTGGCTGCCGCAGGATTTACTTCGGCGCAAATGGTAATACATCCGGCAATGTTCCCGGCCTTGGGTTGGGCCCCGCTCATACCTCCTAAACCGGAGGTAAGGAAGAGTTTGCCCCTGGGGCTTTCCCCGGTTTTGAGAACCTTTCTGAAAGCATTCATCACCGTGATCGTCGTTCCGTGAACGATACCCTGAGGGCCGATATACATGTAAGATCCAGCGGTCATCTGTCCGTACTGGGTAACACCCAGGGCGTTGTAGCGTTCCCAGTCGTCTGGTTTGGAATAATTCGGGATCATCATCCCATTGGTGACCACAACCCTGGGAGCATCTTTGGAGGAAGGGAATAGGCCCATGGGATGGCCTGAATACATATGCAGGGTCTGGGTATCTGTCATGGTCGCCAGGTATTGCATGGTAAGTAAGTACTGGGCCCAGTTCTGGAATACGGCTCCGTTTCCCCCATAAGTGATGAGTTCATCCGGATGCTGGGCCACTGCGGGGTCCAGGTTGTTCTGGATCATCAGCATGATGGCGGCGGCTTCCGGTGTCTTGGCAGGATAATCTGCAATAGGTCTGGCGTACATGGCGTAAGCGGGCTTGAACCGGTACATGTAGATCCTTCCGTACTCTTCTAATTCCTTTGCAAATTCAGGTGCCAGTTCTTCATGCCAGGCTTTTGGGAAATAGCGAAGTGCATTCCGCACTGCCAGGCGTTTTTCCTCCCTGGAAAGGATCTGTTTTCGAGCGGGAGCATGGCTCAGAGCACTCCTGCCTTTGGGCCTGGGAGGAAGGCTGGCCGGTATTCCCTCGAGCAGTTGCTCTCTGAACGATCTATCTGTGGTAGTTCTCATGCTTCTGGTTTGGAATGGATGATTTTTCCCTTTTTAACGGTGTAAGCGGGCTGGAGACTCCCCTGGTGATAGAGTATCTCTCGATGGTCATGGGTAGGAAACAGGACGAGATCTGCAAGCATCCCTTTTCTGAGGATGCCCCTGTCTGAAATGTTAAGGGCTGCGGCAGCCCTGCAAGTGATCCCTGCGATGACCTCAGGGGTGGTCAGTTTTTCCTTAGCCCCGAGTATGGCTGCCTGGGTCAGGAGCTGACCCATTGGGGCAGAACCGGGATTATGGTCACTGGCTATGGCCAGGCCGGCACCGGCATCCAGGAGAGCACGGGCCGGGGTGAAATCGCAACCCAGGCCTAGGCTTGCACCCGGAAGGGCCACGGCGATTACGTCGCTTTGAGCCAGGGCAGAAACCTCCTTTGGCGTGCTGGCCTCCAGGTGATCCGCACTGAGTGCCCCGCAGTCGATGGCCACCTGGCTTCCTCCGGTCGTAAACTGGTCGGCGTGGACGGTAATCTCAAAACCCAGATCCCTTGCTTTTTCAAAATAGGGAAGGATGTCAGCAGGAGAAAAAGCGCCCTCTTCAACAAAGGCATCTACTCTTTTGGAGAGGCCTTCTTTAGTGATCCGGGGAAGGAGTTCATTCCCCAGCATCTCCAGATATTCTCTGGATGAACCTGGGTAATCCCTCGGCAGCATATGAGCCGCAAGGCAGGTGCTGATCAGGTCTGCAGAAACCAAATGATCTGCCTTCCTGATAGCCCTGAGCATTTTGAGTTCCTCTTCAACGGTGAGGCCATATCCGCTTTTGACCTCGATTGTGGTCACGCCCTGAGTGATGTGCTTCCCGGCTCGTGCAGCTATACCTTCTATGAGTTCTTGCTCTGAGGCTAGCCTGGTCCTGGTCACCGTGTCCCAGATCCCTCCCCCGGCTTTGGCGATCTCCAGGTAGGTACTGCCGGCATTCCTGAGGGCATAGTCCCTGGCCCGTGAGCCGCTGAAACAGATATGGGTATGGCAGTCGATGAGCCCCGGAAGGGCTACTACCGGTGTATCAAAAATCGTGACCTCTGCTCCGTTCTCCTTTGCAAGGGGAAGTAGTTTTTCGTGCCCTCCGATCTCTTGTATCATCCCATCACGGGTCAGGATACCCTGTTGTTTTAAAATGCGCAGGTGATCCTCCGGTATGGCCCCTTTGAGCGGGAGGGCATCCATTGAAACGAGTTCGGTGATCGGACCAAAATAGGAATACGCAGCCATAGGTCAGTATACTTCAAATTCTTTAGAAAAAGGCGTTTTCAGTGAATACCCCTTCTTATTGCTGATTGCTTTTACGGCCTCAATGGCTGAGCGTTCCCGGATCAACTGAATCCCTGCCTCTATGTCGTCTGCAAAGACACGGTCATGAGAGGCGAAAGAGACCCGTTTCCGCACTTCCATGTGGACCTTTTCGAGGATAGCCCCCGACCTCAGAGGTTTCCTGAATTCGAAAGCCTGGGCTGCAGTCAGCAATTCTATAGCCAGGATCTTCTCAACGTTCTCTATGACCTGCAGTGCCTTTCTTCCTGAAATGGAGCCCATACTCACATGGTCTTCCTGCCCCAGGGAGGTGGGAATGCTGTCTGCACTCGCGGGGAAACAAAGTGTTTTATTTTCACTGGCCAGTGCCGCTGAGGTGTATTGGAGGATCATATAACCCGAATTGATTCCGGTCTCTTTCATCAGGAGTTTGGGTATACCCGGACTGTTGCCTTCCAGGGCCAGATACACCCTCCTGTCTGATATGTTGCCCAGTTCCGCGGCCGCCAGGCAAGCATAATCCAGGGCCATGGCCAGGGGCTGTCCGTGAAAATTTCCCCCACTGATGGTCAGATCCCTGTCTATAATAATGGGATTGTCGGTTACCGAATTCAGTTCTACTTCGAGCAGTTCTTTGAGGTGAAGCCATGCATTTCGGGAGGCTCCGTGCACCTGGGGAATACAGCGCAATGAATAAGGGTCTTGTACCCGCTCACAATCGATATGGTCCTCCATGATCTCTGATCCTTCAAGGAGGGATTTGATGCGTTTGGCCACATGCTGAGTGCCTTTGAAAGGCCTCAGGTCGTGCAGCTCCCTGTAGAATGGTTTGATGGAGCCCTGCAACCCTTCTATCATCATGGCCCCTATGATGTCTGCGTGGGTCAGGCAATTGTGGAATCCGTCAAGTACTTTAACGGCATGAGAGGCGATGAACTGAGTGCCATTGATCAGGGCCAGGCCTTCTTTTGGCCCCAGTTCTACCGGTTTCATTCCTGTTCTTTCCAGCAGCCTTTCTCCGGTGATCACTTCTCCTTTGTACTGTACTTTACCGAGACCGAGCAAAGGGAGGAAGAGGTGTGACAGGGGAGCGAGGTCTCCCGATGCCCCGACGGATCCTTTGGAGGGTACCACAGGGATGGCATCGTTCTCGAGGTGCCAGAGTAACCTCTTCAAAGTTGCTTCAGAGATCCCTGAATATCCTTTGGCCAGGGAATGGATCTTGAGCACCAGCATAAGCCCGGCGATCTCAGGGTCTACGGGGTCTCCAACACCTACACTGTGGCTTTGCAGGATGTTTTTCTGCAGGATCCGTGTTTCTTCTCTGGATATACTTGTAGTACAGAGGGGTCCAAACCCCGTATTGATTCCGTATACAGGTTCTCCTGCATCTACGATCTGCTGGACGACCTCATGGCTTTCCCCTATCCTTTTCCAAGTCTCCTCCCTGATTTCGCCCTTCCTTTCACGCCTGGCTAGAGAGAGAGCCAACCCTGCTGTCAGTCGGTCTTCCCCGTAATAAAACACTGAATTTTTTTCCACCTCGGCTGATTATTTGAATACCCTAAATGTATTCATTAAGTTTGAGATGAGCCAGAAAATGCATTGTGCCCTCTAAGAAGGGCCATCACTAAATGAAGACCTGAAAAATCGCTATGATATTTGACCTTATCAAAGACCGCCGGGCAGTATTCCCGGCCCAGTACAACGACAAAACCATAGATCGGAAAGACCTGGAAAAAATACTCGAGGCGGCCAACTGGGCGCCCACCCACAGAAAGACCGAACCCTGGCGCTTTAAAGTGCTTACGGGTGCTTCCAAGGAAAGCCTGGGGTACTTTCTCTCACAAAAGTACAGGGAAACAGACCCCAAACCCAAGGAACTCAAGGCCAGGAAAATGATCGAGAAGACTCAACAAGCGGCTGCTATGATCGCTATTTGCATGCAGCGAGACCCTGCTGAGAGCGTCCCTGAATGGGAGGAGATCGCAGCAACGGCCATGGCCGTTCAGAACATGTGGCTTTGTTGTACGGCCATGAAGATCGGGGCCTACTGGAGTTCGCCTTCCCTCATCCAATTTATGGACGAGTTCTTTCCCCTCGCAAAAGGAGAACGATGTCTGGGATTTTTCTATATGGGGTATTATGAGGAAGATCCTGAACCCGGGGTCAGAACACCCATTGAGGACAAAACGGTCTGGCTTAACTAGGGTAAAAAAAACGGATCAATTGAACCAGGGAAAGAGCTCAGTCCTGAATTCCCAGGCTTTTGCGATAAAAAGACCAAAAAAGATGACGGTGACTACAAATTTCAGGAAGGTCCCGGTCAGGAATCCAATAAAGGATCCGAAGGCGGCTTTCAGAGCTGATTTCTGGTCGGCCTTATTGAGCAATTCTCCCAGGAAAGCACCCAGAAAGGGCCAAAAGACAATACCGAATATCCCGAGTACGGGAAAAATGATCGCAACCACGAGTCCCAGGGTGGTGCCGATCATCCCCGATCTGGTACCCCCGAATTTCCGGGTCCCTACAGCCGGGATGATATAGTCCATGGCAAAGACGACCAGGGCCACTACCAAAGTGATCCCGAGGAACCACCAATCGTTTGGCACTGCACTTGTCAGATAGAGCAGCAGCAGGCCCACCCAGCTCACCGGCGTACCCGGCAGAACTGGCAAAAAACTACCCAGAATACCTGTGAGCATGAGGATAAATCCCAAGAGCAGCAAGAAGATGTCCATATCCCTGTTTTTCCGATAAGACTAAGGTAATGCAGATTTGTTACACCGGGGCTGTGAATTCGGTTTGACTAAAAAAGCGTAATTTTCACTCCTGAATACAGACTTCTATGAGGACCCTCATATTATGCTGCAGTTTTTTCCTCCTGCTTTCTTGTGACTGGCTGACCAATACTGAAACCAGGACCCAAAAGCTGGTTGAGGATGAATTGAGGGGGATCGACTGGAATGATGTGGATCAGTATCCCCTGTTCGAGGCATGTGATGAAACCGCATCAAAGACCGACCAGCGACTGTGCTTTGAAAGGAACCTCATGGAAAACCTGTCGATGAGCCTGCAGGATTTCAGGTTCACTTCTGATTCTGATCTTCAGAGTACGGTTTATATCGACTTTATGGTGGAGACCACGGGTGAATTACAGGTAGTCGAGATGCAGAATGACAGTGTGCTGCAGGGACAGATCCCCCAGTTCCGGGAGGTCATCATAAAAAGCCTGAGGAGCATGCCAAGGCCTGAACCGGCCTTAAAAAGAGGGATTCCGGTGAGAAGTAGATTCAGGTTGCCTATGGAAATAACCACAAACAGAAACGGGTGAAGAAGGAGAAGATCATCATGGGAATAGACCCGGGGACCACGATCATGGGATTCGGGATCATCAGGGTGGTGGGATCGCAAATGACCTTTATTCAGATGAATGAACTCATCCTAAAAAAATACGATGACCCATTCACCAAGCTCAAGATGATCTACGACCGGACGATCTCCCTTATAGAGACCTATCACCCGGATGAGATAGCCATTGAAGCTCCTTTTTACGGCAAGAATGTACAATCCATGTTGAAATTAGGTCGGGCCCAGGGGGTGGCTATGGCTGCCGGCCTCAGCAGGCAGATCCCCATCACGGAGTACTTCCCCAAGAAGATCAAGATGTCCATCACAGGAAATGGAAACGCCAGCAAGGAACAAGTGGCTAAGATGCTGCAGCAGTTACTCAAACTGAAGACACTTCCTAAAAATCTAGATAGCACGGACGGCCTTGCGGCTGCTGTCTGCCATTTCTACAACCAGGGGAAGATAAGCCAGGGTAAGTCCTATACAGGGTGGGCCGCTTTTGTGAAACAGAACGGAGACAGAATCGATTAGTAATGGCAGAGGAAGCAAGATCCTGTAAAAATTGCGGTACGGTCTCCGAAGGATGGTATTGCACGCAGTGCGGGCAGCGCCTGAGTGTGCACAAGGTAACATTCCGGGAGACCCTGGAAGATCTGGCCGACGCCTTTTTCTCGGTAAATGCACCCTTGTTCCGTACTGTCCGGGACATGATCCTAAGGCCGGGGAACCTCCTTAGAAATTATCTGGATGGCAAGCGTAGAAGGTACTACCGGCCGGTGGCCTTCTTTCTGCTGATGACTTTTCTATATATCGTGATAAGATCCCTTATAGGTTTCGATCCGTTCAGGGACAGCACGGTGGTGGTAGAAGGAGATCAGGTGACTGCCAGCCTCCTGACTGAGGCCAGGAATTTTATGCTGATCAACATCAACAATTTTCTGTTTGTCTTCGTGATGACGCTGGCCTTATTTATGAAGTTGTTTTTCTTTAAGAGGTATTCCCTCGCGGAATATATCGCAGTTTCCTTCTACCTGCTGGGGATCTATACGATACTCGTGACCGGCAATATGTTTATGGTCCAGTATGTGGGAGATTATTTGCAGCCATTGGGTATCACCATCATGTGGCTGTACTTTATCTTCGCGATGGTTACTTTTCTCCAGCGACCGGCATTTTGGGTGGGTCTGAAATCCATCTTTGTCTTTCTCCTCGCCTTTATAACCTATGGGATGACATCCTTTGGTCTGTCCTATCTCATCGTTTTGTCAAGACAAGGCTGATGGCAGGTATCTACATCCATATCCCCTTCTGCAAACAGGCCTGTCATTACTGCGACTTCCACTTCTCCACGAGTCTGAAGAAGAAGGAAGAGATGTTGCAGGCTCTCGAAAAGGAATTAGTGATGCGAAGGGATGAGCTAAAGGACCAGGTTGTGGAAACGATCTACTTCGGAGGCGGAACCCCTTCGGTTTTGGACATAGATGAGACGGACCGACTCATAGAAACCGTATTGCAACACTATGCAGTAGGGTCAAACCCGGAGATAACCCTGGAAGCCAATCCCGACGACCTGACAGAGGGAAAAATTCAGGGACTCGCGGCATCAAAAGTCAACCGATTGAGCATTGGGATTCAGTCCTTTTTTGAAGAGGACCTCAAGTTCATGAACCGGGCTCATAATGCAGAGCAGGCCAGGATTGCCCTTCACAATGCCAGAGAAAAATTCGACAATATCAGCATCGACCTGATCTACGGTATCCCCATCTCTGATGACAAGAGATGGGAGGAGAACATCTCTATTGCCCTCAGCTATGAGGTGCCTCACATTTCGAGTTACGCCCTGACGGTAGAACCGGGCACAGCCCTTAAGAAATTTATCGAGAAAGGGGTTGTCCCCGGGGTCGATGATGAACAGGCCGAAGCCCAGTTCCAACATCTGGTTCGCAGACTAGAGGTAAAAGGGTTCGTACATTATGAATTGTCGAACTTCGGGAAGCCCGGGTATTTCTCCCGGAACAATACAGCATACTGGCAGGGGAAAACCTACCTGGGGATCGGACCTTCAGCCCACTCCTTCAACGGACGGGAACGCGCCTGGAATATTTCAAACAATTCCCTTTATATCAAAAGTATACAAACCGGCGAGCTGCCTTTAGAGGTAGAAAGTTTGAGTCAGAGAGACCGGTATAATGAATACGTGATGACCGGCCTCAGGACGATGTGGGGGGTCTCTCTTCATAGGGTTGAAAATGAGTTTGGAGACCACTTCCGGCAGTACCTCCTGGAGCAGGCTGAAAGGCATATTGCAGACCGGTATCTTTATCTCGATGGGGATGTCCTGAGGGTCTCCCAAAAAGGGAAGTTCCTGAGTGACGGACTGGCGGCCGATTTATTTATGCTACCTTTAGAAAAGAAAAAATAAACCCTGATACATAATCAGAGATGATCATTTCCTTTAAGATCGGGGAGCGTAGCGTAGAGGCAGACCTGAACCAACCCATGGACATCTCTATCCCCTTGCGCAGCGGCCCGGAGAACGTGAATGCCTGGTATGTGGATCCACCGAGGATCGAACCTCACCGGGAAGGGGATTTTACGGGCAGCATTCGGGAAGGGGCCAGCACGAATTTCAATGACATCTCCTTTAACCCCCACGCCCATGTAACGCATACGGAATGCCTGGGCCATATCACCCCGGAGAATCAGTCTGTAAACCAGACCCTGAAACACTTCTTTTTCCACGCCTGGCTGATCACCCTTGCTCCGGAAAAAAAGGGGGATGATCACATCATATCCCGAAAACAATTGGAGAGAACCCTTAAAGAGGACCGGTACGAGGCACTCGTGATCAGGACACTTCCCAATACCCGGGGAAAGTTGAACAGACAGTACTCCCATACCAATCCGCCCTATTTCACGGAAGAGGCAATGGAACTCCTGGTGGAGAGAGGGGTTGAGCACCTCCTGGTAGACCTGCCTTCGGTAGACAGGGAAAAGGATGAGGGTAAATTACTCGCCCACAAGGCCTTCTGGGGGCTCAATGCCAAAATGCGGCCAGGATCTACTATCACCGAATTTATCTACGTACCCCACATGATCGAAGACGGGGAGTATTTGCTGGAGATACAATTCGCCCCTATCGAGAACGATGCCAGCCCAAGTCGGCCCGTACTCTATAAAATTCGGTAAGGAAGTCCTATGTCTGCACCTTTCCTTACCTTTAAGGACAACACAGAATAGTCGGCATTATGGATGGCTTTATAGAAGCGGTATTAGGCCTGATACTGGGGGCAATTACCATGTATTGGGTGTATTCCTTTTTCAGGAAAAGACAGAATAGGGAGACCACCGAAAGGCAGTCTACCGTCCTGCTGGAACGCATCAAAAGCGTCTGCAAACTGATCTCCGTGGAAGGGGATTTTGCCGAGATCTACAAATACGAAAACAGGAGGGAACGGTTCCTGAGCCTGGTGAGCAGTACCAAAAAAGCCCTGATCGTGATTAATGCCAAGGCCCATATCGGCTACGACCTGCAACAGATCGAACTCCGGGCAGATGCCGCGAACAAGAAGATCATCCTGGCAAATTTCCCGCAACCTCAGGTCCTCTCCATAGAGCCTAACCTCGAATTCTACGATATACAGAACGGCCTGTTCAACGCCTTTAAACCCAACGACCTTACGGCCCTGAACCAGGAAGCCATACAGCACATAAGGGAAAAGATACCGAAAAGCGGACTCATGGATACCGCCCGGAGGGAGGCCCTGGAAGCAGTGCTGCTGATGAGCAAACTGGTAGAGACCATCGGCTGGAAACTCGACTATTCCGCCCTGGAACTTCGGGAAAGCGAACGGCAGTCCCTGGAAAGCGGAACTATTTAATTACCTCACCATATGAAAAAGATCATCCTCATTGTAGTCTTACTAACGGCTTCCTTTTCCTGCAGGGAAGAGAAGGCCGCTTCTGATTTCGATCCTGCCTTTGTGCATTCGGTCTACATCTGGTTGAAGAATCCGGATAGTGCGGAAGACAGGGCAGCCTTTGAGGCATCCATGGATCGGTTTATGGAGCATTCCCTTTACGCCAAGACCAAATTCCTGGGAACACCGCCCAAGGCCACCCGGGAGATCGTGGACGACTCTTATACCTACAACCTCATTGTCACCTTTGCCTCCGCGGAAGATCAGGATCGATATCAAACAGAAAAGGCACACCTCGACTTTATAGAGGAGTCTAACCACCTTTGGGATAAGATCGTCATCTATGATGCCCTGGGACTGCCCTCAGAATAAAGAAAACTGCATTAGATGAATGTGGAAGAGTTCAGGCAATATTGCCTTGCTAAAAAAGGGGTCACTGAAGAATTTCCCTTTGATGAGGTCACCCTGGTCTTCAAGGTGATGGGCAAGATGTTTGCCCTGGTCCCCCTTGAGCGGATACCTTCCCAGGCCAACCTGAAATGTGAACCCGAAAGGGCAGTACAACTCAGGGAGGAATACGACGGGGTGGTCATGCCCGCTTATCACATGAGCAAGACCCACTGGAATACAATTTATCTGGAGCAGCTACCTGCAACTCTGATCAGGGAACTCACTGATCTCAGCTATGACCTGGTGGTGGCCGGATTCACAAAAAAACTTAAGGCTGCCCTGGACGCGCTCTGAGCTATAGACTCTTCACCTGCAATTCGTGGAAGGCATCGGCCTGTAGCCTGAGGAGTTCTTCGGCCTTTTGTTTCTTGTGGGCGTACACTCTTTCCTCTTCCCGTATCTCCCCGTATATCTTTTCATTCAAGGCAGCATCCGTAGCCATAATGTGTTGCCGCTGTTCCACTTTTTGGGTCACCCAGGCCTCTACGGTACTCTCTTCTTCTTCCAGTTTAAAATCATAGGGTCCTTTAGGAGCCAGTAATTTGACGACAATAGGCGCGGTCTCTATGGCGAGGAAGAGGAGGAAGATAAAAAAGGAGGGGAACCAGGGGAGTTCACCTAAGGCGCTGATCCGGGCCATCAGGCCATCGAACCCGTCGATGATGGGTTGGGAGTCTGTTACCGCGGTTTCGTAATCGGTGTTGAGTTGCTGGATCTGGGATTCGATAGCGGCGATGCGTTCGGCATTGTCTGCTTTGAGTTCCCTCAGTTCCAGGAGGGCTGCATCGTGCTTTTCCCTCTTCTCTTTGTAGACCGGACCTTTTCCGAGCAGCATGGTGCCGGCGGTACCTTCTGCCTCGGAGATATAGATATCGTACAGGGCATTGGTCTCAGCTTCCTTGGTGGCCACTTCTGCCTTCAAGTTAGCGATGTCCTGTTCCAGATCCTCCACCACCGGGGTATATTGCTGAGCGATCTGGTTCTTGTTGGCCAGGGTAAACTCGTTTTTTTGTTCGAGCAGTACACGGTCGATCTCCTTCTCAAATATTTTCATCTCCAGGGGTTTGGAGATCACCACGGCGATGATGACCGCCAGCAGGATCCGCGGGGTGGCCTGGAGGAACTCACTTCTAAAACTGTTTCGCTTCTTGATAGTGGACACGATGAAACGGTCGAGGTTGAAAATGAGAAGACCCCAGATAAGCCCGAAGCCCAGGGCGGTGTAGACGTTGTCAAAAACGGTGTAAAGCGCATAACCCGCAGCGAGAAACGCCATGACCGCTGTAAAGAAAACGGTCGCACCAATACCGGCGTATTTGTTGCGTTCTCCGGGGGAACAAGTTTCGAGAATAGAGGCGTCTGCCCCTGAGCAGAGGATAAAAAAGCGTTGTATCATAATAGTGTTCTCAAGTGATTGATAGACTATTAGAACGCAACCCCGGTAAAATTGTTACATAAAAAGGGAAGTAAATGTGTTAAAGCTTCCTTATTTAGACATTTCCGTAAAATACTGGTAGAAATACGGTATCGTCTCTATCCCCTTTAAATAGTTCTCCACGCCAAAATGTTCATTGGGGGAGTGGATGGAATCACTGTCCAGGCCAAAGCCCATCAGGATAGTCTTGCTTTGCAGTTCCTTTTCAAAGAGGGCTACAATAGGAATACTTCCTCCACCTCGTTGAGGGATGGGTGTTTTGCCAAAGGTCTTTTCGTACGCCTTTTCGGCTGCCCTGTATCCCACAAAATCGATTGGGGTGACATACCCCTGTCCGCCATGGTGCGGGGTCACTTTTACGGTCACCCCTTTAGGCGCTATACTTTTGAAGTGGTTTGAAAAGAGTTCGGTGATCT
Organism: Muriicola marianensis; assembly: GCF_014638095.1. Lineage (GTDB taxonomy): Bacteria > Bacteroidota > Bacteroidia > Flavobacteriales > Flavobacteriaceae > Muriicola > Muriicola marianensis. Next base: position 1,375,061 of record NZ_BMFH01000001.1, on the reverse strand, counting down.
CGTGCCAGTCCTGGTTGGGGACCAGCCTCATGGAGATCTTGGCGTAGGCCTTGCTCGGGATCACGGTCTTGGCGCCTTCCCCCGTATATCCGCCCCAGATCCCATTCACATCGAGTGTGGGTCTGATGGAATTTCGCTCGTTGGTAGTATATCCCTTTTCTCCGTATACAGCCTCGATCCCAATCTCATCCTGGTACGCTTTTAGATCGAATGGCGCCTTGGCCATTGCTTCCCTTTCTTCTTTGGAAAGCTCCTGCACCTTGTCGTAGAATCCCGGTATGGTGATGTGGTTGTTCTCGTCGTGAAGGGAGGCGATCATCTTGGCGAGGATGTTGATGGGATTGGCCACGGCGCCACCGTAAAGGCCCGAATGCAGGTCGCGGTTGGGTCCGGTGACCTCCACTTCTACGTAACTCAATCCCCGGAGTCCGGTTGTGATCGAAGGTACATCCTTGGCGATCATCCCGGTATCTGAGATGAGGATGATGTCGTTGGCCAGCCTCTCCTGATTTTCTTTTACAAAGGTGACAAGGCTGTTGCTGCCCACTTCTTCTTCCCCCTCGATCATGAATTTAACATTACAGGGCAGTTTGTCATTCTGCACCATATATTCAAGTGCTTTTACGTGCATGTACATTTGACCCTTATCGTCAGAGGCGCCCCTGGCATAAATGGCCCCATTGGGATGGAGGTTTGTTTTTTTGACAACGGGTTCAAAGGGAGGGGACGTCCACAGGTTGAGCGGATCCGGGGGTTGTACGTCATAATGTCCGTAGACGAGTACGGTGGGTAGGGATGGATCTATGGTCCTTTCTCCGTATACGATGGGATATCCATCGGTTTCACAGATCTCTGTATGGGTACACCCGGCGGCTTTCAGGGCCTCTTCCACGGTCTCGGCCATGTGGAGTACATCGTGGCTAAAGGCAGAGTCGGCGCTGATGGAAGGGATCTTAAGCAGATCCATAAGTTCATTGAGGAATCGGTCTTTGTTCTGTTCGATATAGGCTTTAGGTCCTTGCATGGTGTGTTCGTTGATTGGGGCTAAAATTACGAAAACCGCGGGTATTAAATTTGAAGTCCGGGGATTTTAAAGTTGAAAAATTGGGTTATATTTGCAGGCCCGATCAAACGGGAAATGCAGGCTTGGTGGTCCCGATAGCTATCGGGAGGTAGCCAGCTAGACTTAAGAAGACTAGTGCCTTTTTTTATTTATTGATGCAGGCGTGGTGGAATTGGTAGACACGCTAGACTTAGGATCTAGTGCCGAAAGGTGTGAGAGTTCGAGTCTCTCCGCCTGTACAAAGTAAAACCTCTGAATTTTCAGGGGTTTTTTTGTACTCTTTCCTGTCAAATTATCCATTACGAACGGGTAATTTAACTACCTTGCAGAGGTTTCTCCTTTTGTCTGAATAAATCCCAACACCTAATTTTAAACAAAATCTGTGAATGCGACTTGAAGAACTGATCTCACAATTCCAAAAAAAGGACAAAAAGGCCTTTGGAAAGCTTTACGAGATGTATGCGGTCAACATTTGCGGGGTGATCAATACCATTGTCAGGAATGAGGCCAGGGCTGAGGAGATCTGTCATGATGTTTTTATCAAGGTTTGGGACAATGCAGACCGGTATGATCCTTCCAAGGGGAGGTTTTTCACGTGGATCCTGAATATCGCCAGGAATGCGGCCATAGACGAACTGCGCTCAAAATCGCATAAACGGGAAAAACTGAACCTTTCAACAGATTTCTTCGTAGGTATCTTGGAACGTCCGGAGGAGGATGATAAAAGGGATTTCGATAGCACCCGATTGAAAAAAATGCTCGGTAAGCTCAAAAAGAAATGCATAGAGCTTATTGAAATGTTGTATTTCCGGGGATATACCCAACAAGACGCCTCTGAAGTTCTCCAAATTCCCGTGGGTACAGTTAAAACAAGGAATCGAAACTGTATTTCCCAATTGAGGAAAAATATGTCGGCATCATGATAGACGTTAAGGCTTACATAGAATCTGGTATTCTGGAACTCTACGTTGCAGGACAACTTTCAGAAGAGCAAAATCTGGAAGTTGCCAGGTATGCTCAAGAATATCCGGAGATAAAGGCCGAGATCATCGAGATCGAAAAGGCCATCCTCGCTTTGAGCAGGGAAGCGGCACCGGGATTCAAACCTTCTTTCGACAAGATATCCCAATCCTTGTCTGAAGGGGATGACAACAATGTCAGGTCCATAGGCGGTTCCCGAATTTTAAGAAGGGAGTATCTGGGATGGGCAGCCTCCTTCCTCCTGGCTATCGGGACCACTTATCTGTACTTTCAAAACCGCGAACTAAGTGATCGAGTAAAAGGGGCTGAAACTGAGATCCTCATGATGGAAGAGCAGATTGCGGAAGCAGAAAACTCTCTGGAAAACTCAGAAAGACTCCTCAACACCATTCGGGATAAAAATGTGGTAGTCGTGGCCCTCGGGGGGCAAACAGTCTCGCCGGAATCTTACGCAAAGGCGTATTGGAATAAGGAAGAATCCCAATTGTTTATCGATGCCAAAGGGCTGCCTGAACCACCGGAAGGCATGACCTACCAGGTGTGGTCGCTAAAACTGGATCCACTTAGCCCTACCAGCGTGGGACTCCTGGAAGATTTTGCCAATGATGACAACGGAATTTTTGCTCTGAGCAATCCAAATGACTCCCAGGCCTTTGGGATCACTCTGGAGCCTGAAGGAGGTAGTGAATTCCCGACTTTGGAACAACTCTATGTCCTCGGGAAGGTATCCTCCTAGTCACAGTCCTATAAAGAATAAGAGATTTTCGTACCGATTTCCTAGAAGGTGTATCGGATCCTTCCCTGTAAATAGAAAGGAGCCCCGGGCGTAAAATGGATCTCTTCAACAGGCTGGGCTTCTTCCCGCAGGCGCGAAGTAGTTGCGAATTGGGTCTCATTCCAATCAGTGTTGAACAGGTTTTGAACGGAGATCCCCAGAGTGAGATCAGGTAGAAGTTCGTAATTTAAATTGGCATCGAAGACCAAATACCCTTCTGCTACGATGGAATTATCTTCATTAGCAGGCCGGTCACTGAGAAAGCGATATCTGATGCCTCCTGACCATTTGCGAAGACCGCTGGCAGATAATCCTCCTGCAAGAGTAATTTTTGGTGCCAGGGGAATGTGATCATTTCCATCTTCATCATCCAGGCTTCGGGCGTCTGAATAGGTAAGGTCCGAATTAAAATACAACCAGTCGCTGATCTGATACCTCAGCCCGAGATCTATTCCCCGGCGTTCAGAACGCCCGCTGGGTTCTACGATTCCGGCATCCCCAACATAGACAAATTCCTGTTCCAGATAGAGATACCAGAGGGCTGCATTGAACACCCATTGGGATCCCGAGCGAAAAATCGTCCCGGCGTCTATACCATATGCTTTTGGCAGTATTTCATCCGTATTTTCCCGAAGTACGACCCGTGAATCATTGGAATGGAATCCGATACCCGATTTTAAAAACAGCTGCCAGTTATTACTAGGGTTATAGAGTAAACTCAATTTGGGAGAAACAATAGTTTTGACCTCGCGCTGGTTCTCATACACATTGCTCAATGCATCTACATAGCCGAATTCGAAGTGATCGAGGCGAAGTCCCGAGAGCAGTGTAAAACGTTGCCACCTTACTCGTGCATCTGCATAACCATACAGGTTCGATTCCTTCACATCCCCCAATTGCAAACGTTCGAGGATCTCCCTCCGGTTAGCGGTTCTGGAAAGCTCATTGTTTTGGATGAGGTCTTTCCTGAAGCCTGAACCTATTCTCAATTCAATATCAGTATTGCCAAGATTGAAGTCCTTATTCCAGGACGAATTCAAGCCAAATACGTCCCGTGACTCCCGCTGAGCGATCTGATCGCCATTTTCCGGATCTTCGAGGAAGAAGGTGAAATTCGAATAAAGTTCGAAGTCGTATCGGCTCCAAAAAGCATTAGCCTTGAAAATACTTCCATCTTCGGCTGCCTTGACATATTCCAGGTTGAGGTTGGCTCTCGAGGTAGTACCCCCTTCTGTATCGTCTATGGCGCCGAACCTGCTGATGAGCCCTCGATCAACAGCTCTTTGAGGGATCTGCCCCGAAGCGTCCCAGCTGCTGGTGAAGTAAGAGATAGTAGCCGAGAAACGGGAATCCCGGTCTGAAGAAAGGGTGTATTTACCAAATAAATTGATCCTGGAGAAATCCTGGCTGCTCTCGAATGGACCGTCAAACTGAAGAAATTCAGTAGCAACATAAGCGCTCTGTTGTCCCTCATCTAAAATGTTGAACAGACCCAGGTTCCTGTTCCATCCAAAGTCCCCGTATTCTACCTGCAACGAATTCTTGGTAAGTCGATCCCTGGTCCTGAAATCCACATAGCCCGCAGTGGCAAAATTGCCTTTGTCTGCATGGTACGGACCTTTGTCGAAATCTATGTTTTCCAGTGTTTCCGGGATGACGAAGTGAAGATCGGAATACCCCTGACCATGCGCATGGGAAACCATGTTCACCGGCATGTTGTCTACACTGAGGGCAATATCGGTTCCGTGATCTATATCGAAACCCCTCAAGAAAAGTTGTTCTGCCTTGCCGCCTCCGGCATGCTGACCTATAAACAGACCGGGCACCTTTTGCAGAATTTCCTGGGAGGAACTCACGGGTTGTACCTTCAGGTCGACCTCAGCCAGGACTGACAGAGCATTGATCTCGGGTTGGATGACCACCTCGCTCAATTGAAGTGCAGCCTCTTCCAGGACAACGGTGAGACCCTCCGAGATCTGCTCCTCACTCAAGGGCAACACGAGTTTTTGGTATCCCAAAGCTCCTAATTTCAGAGTGTCTCCTGCCCGTGTATCCCTTATAGTAAAGTAACCATTCTCATTGGTGTGTGCGTGAGTGTTCGAATTCTGATTTAACACATAAGCTCCTTCCAGAGGAGTATTCTCGCTACTGACCAGTGTACCTGATATCTGTTGCCCGGCGACATTTGTCGCAAGCAGTGAAAGACAAAAGGTGATGAGAATGGTTCTCATGATGAAAGGTTTTATAAAATAGACTGGAGTTGGAGTAGTCTGCTTATAGCCTCGCGAGGGATTCTATTTTGGTTATCGCTGAGGGACCCAGTTCATACCGGGCTTCCACAATCGCCTTTTCCAGTTCAACAGATCGATCCTTCTCGCCAATGGTCCTGTACATCTCATAGAGACGCAATTGAACTGCCGGTTCATACGTTTTACCATCCACGTGCTCTCGGACGATCTCCATGGCCTTTTGCAGCTCTCCTTTATTGAAGTAGGCGTAGGCCAGGAGGCTGTACGTTTCAGGAGTAGCCCTGTTGTTTACCTCTTGCATGGCAAGCTCTAGTGCCTTTTGATAGTTTGTGGTCTCATCGATATAGAATTGAACCTGATGGCTGGTATACATACTTCCGTAAGCCTTGTTCTGTACGAGGTTGTAGTACTGGTCCAGGTACAGTGCAGCCTCTTCTTCCAATCCTGAGTATTGAGCAATCTCATATTTCAGCAGATAGTGATCCGGTGAGGCGTAAGTACGTTCTATGGCATTGAGGATCCTCAGCGCTTCCATCCCGTTTTTTTCATGAGAAAAAACGATCCATGCAATGCCTTTTTTTGCATAGGCGTTGCCGGGATCCAATTCCAGGGTTTTCAGATAATACCGGTAGGAGTCGGCTATTCGACCTGCGTGCCCATAGTAATCTGCAATGTTGGAGTAGGACCATATCTTCAAGGTTCTGTTGTTTGCAGATTCTGCCTTTTGCATGGCCTTTTCCATCAGCATGATGGTGGTATCGAGATCGCCTTTATGGTCATTCCATTTAGCCGCACGGATCAGGTATCCGAAGTCCGAGATGTTCCTGATGCTGTCCAGGTATCTTTCTGCCAACCGGTAGTTTCCCAATTCCATGTGAATATCGAAGAGCAGACTCTGTGATTCTCTGATCCCGCTTCCCAGATCTCTGGCAGATTCTGCAAGAGTCAGGGCCTCTTTAAAACGGTGCTGAGAGATGTAGTTTCTGGACAAGGCTCTCATGTATCCCGATCGGTTGACCGCTGCGATCTCCACGGCCTTTGTCAGTGCTTTTTCGGCCTTCTTCAGGTAATTGATATTTCCGTTTTCTGAAAAGAATCGCGCGTATTCACTGGCTACGTTCCCCAGGCTAAGGAGTTGAAGACTGTCGGCTTTAATTTTCGAGTTCCAAAGCTCAAAATATTTGGAAGTAACCTTTGGACTTTCCGATGACAAGAACTTCTCGTAGTCTGAAGATTTACTGGAAAATTCAGTCTCTGTCTGGCATGAGATCACCGCCAGAAGAATAATGAGTAAGATATAAGGTTTCATGGTTGTGGATTAGTGGATTAATGAGATTTTAGAAGTAGGAGAGGGATAACCCTCTCCTATTTCATTTCATAGCTCCTTTTTATTCAGGATTGCCCACGTAGGGGAACTGGGCCGAGATGTCAGCGGTTAGGCTTACACCATCAGAAGTGAGGCGTGGCAGATCTGCCATTCCATCATTGTCCAGGTCCTGTCCGCTGAACCGGTCTCCCTCTGCTCCTCCAAAGAGAAGGATCAGGGAAACATCGATAATATCATCGGTAAGTCTTCTTCCGGTCAGGGCCACTTCATCCCCGTCTGGAACAAGGATCCTTCCGTCATTGTCAGCGTCGGTTCCCGGATCAAAATACGTAGTTGGGAGATCCGGAGCCACTTCCAGCACATCAGTTGCCAGAACGGTTGTAAGGGTGGCCGCATCAAGTCCGAGGATATTGGGCTCATAGTTCACATCAGCCGGGTCCAGGCCCAATTTCATCGCATAGACATCGTGATATTGCTCCAGCCTCGCCTGAAAACCTGCCTGGAAAGTCGCTGTCATCTCCGATGGGATGGAATTGTTGTGAACATCTTTTACACTGGGCTCGCCATCCATATCAAAGCTGAGAACGGTATTGATCCCGGGACGGCCCATAAAATCAACCTGGGCATATGTGCCACTGAAGTCGGGGTCCATGGACATGGTGTCGCAGGGGTTGCAGGAACCGCCGCAATCCGTTCCTGTTTCGTCTCCATTCATGATCCCGTCACTGCATGTGGCCATTGGCTCCATCACAATATCGGCATCATCGTTGCTACATGAGACCAGAAAGGCCAGGGTAACAACTGATATTACATTTAATACTATTTTACTTGTTTTCATCTTTACTTTCTTTTTCAGTTTGATTATTGTTTTCTGTTAGTGGTTACCCATGTTTTATAAACCGTAAGTCCTAAGGCATTGGTTGCTGTCGGACTGCCCAGAAGACTATTGGGTATCTCCACTACGATAGACATCGTATTGGCGCCGTCAAAGGTATCTTCTGCTTCTTCCGGGGTTGAAAAACCTCTGGGGGCCGAATTCACATCCGGATTGATGACCGCATTGAATTGAAAAAAGTCGAAAAAGAAAGGATCCTGACGGGGTCCTGCAAAGAGGGAAACTCCTTCAGATGTTGTCTCGACAATAGCAGTTGTACCAGAGATCTCTACATCTCCCAGGGGAGCATCGACCAGGACTGTTCCGGTTAAGCCTGTTTGGCTGGGTGCAGCAGGTCCGAAGAAGTACATCCTGCCATTTCTGGGGATGGCCTGTATGACCACATCCTCGACAAGGTCTCCATCGAGATCGACATTGATCTCGGTTAGTACGTCCTCGTCAAAGGTGCCATATGCGAGATCCGGAAGGACGTTTGATTGAACGTCTACGACAAACACGGTGTTGTCTGAACCCTCCGAAGGTTCAAAGGCAAAGAAGTCGGCTATATCAGCCGAGGTGCCCGCCGAGGAAGGGGCGTCAATGTGGTCGGCAGCTATCAGTACCAGGCCGGCAACAGCCAATACCCCAAGCCCCACTAGTAATTTTCTTGTTTTTTTCATGTTGAATATGTTTTTAGTTTGAAAAAGTTTCACCTTACCTACGCAGTGATAGTAGGGAGGTTCAGTTTGAAGTGTTAAAGTTTTGTTAACAGATTTATGTGCACGGGGGAAGTAGAAATAGCCTTCAGGGAACCAGGCTATCAGAGGATTGGGCCTAACAGTAATTAAAGGGGGGCAGTGGTTTTAGTCACAACTGCAGTGGATGTCTGAATGCGCTTTCTCAAAACATTCCCTTCCTTCCTTAAAAGAAAAATAGGCGAGACCAAGGGTACCAATGCTGTCAACATACCCTATTTCGAAAAGTTCATAGATCCCACTGCTGATCAGCAGGATGACGGACATGTAGATACAAACCATGGTACAGTTGGCATCCGCCAGGATGGGAGCTGAATCCAGCCGGTTTCCAACCTTCCTTTTCCAGGCCACCAAAATCCACATCACCAGGATGGAGATCAGGGAGATCACCACGCCCCAAAAGGTTGTAATGGGATTATGTCCCGTCCAGATATTGAAGATAGAGGTGACTACCAGACCTGCTGTTAAAAGGTAAAAGGCAACTCCTGTGATCTTCAGTGCGGTCCTTTCAAATGGGTCCCGACTGCTGTCAGGGTTTTTTCTGATCCGGACGACCATATGGGCAATCCCGAGGCCTGAGATCACTTCGATGAAACTGTCGGTCCCAAATCCAAAGAGTGCCAGGCTCTCGTCCTCAAAGCCCAGGTAGGTGGAGATCAGGCCTTCGGCTATGTTATAGATAATAGTGAAGATGGCGAGGCCAAAGGCTGTTTGGTAAAGCACTTTTAATTCGTTGAATCTGGGTTGTTCCATTAATTGAATTACTGATACCAAGATAAATATCTTGTAAAAAAGGATAAGATGTAATGATTACATGTAAAATATTTTCAATGTGGAAATCGAAGCCCTGAAAGGAATTTTTGGACCTATTTAAATCAATAAAATATTTCTTTAGAAATCCAAAATTGGATTGGAATTTGAACTACATTTAGTAAAGGAAATCTAATCGAATACACGTATGAAAAACAAAGTTGCAATGCCTGTAGCGTTATTGTTTTTTATCGCTATGGAATCCTGTTCAAAAGACTCATCCACTGATTCTCAAACCCCATTGAATCCTGATATGCTGGTCGATCCGGGTAAAATAAGTTCGGGCACAATACCTTATTTTGGGTTTCTGGATGGGGAGGGAAGTTCCAACACTTACATGGAAATGCCTGTGGAGAGTTCTTCAGCGAATTTGCTGATTGGTAAATGGCAAATCACGAAACTGGGAATAGATGAGGCGAACGATGGAAATATAGTCTACTACCGATATGAGGACTATGATCATAAAGATTGCGGTGAGAGTTTTCTTCAATTCAATAGCGATGGTGTAGTCTTTGAAAACAGTTATTACAATAATACCGAAGACTGTATCCTTTACTCTGAGATCGACACATACGAGTTTATTGATTCTGATCGCTTAAAGATCTATGTATACGACAACATATTCCTGGTCAACCTTTCCGCAACGGAGTTGATCCTTAAATACGACTGGGCATTTCCGAACTCCCTATGGGGACCCACGCAAGTTTATTATCACTACAAAAGAGCCTGACCGGTTTTAAAAATAAATTTTTTTGCCAGGAGATGCCCTCCGCATACATTCAAAATAAACCTTTACAAGTAAAGGTCATGATCCTTATTTTGGAACTCTTAGGTAAGTGTACTCTTACGTCCTTATAAAGATCTGATCTTCTGAAATAAATAGTTGTCTGTTAGACTAAATGCTCCTAATAATGAAGTATTAAGGACTGATTTTAATGATATACCATTGAGAAATGGCTCACGTTTTTGCAGCTTTCAAAATCAGATCGGGTTCATAAACGGTCAGTGAAATGACCTTGTCGCCCTCCACCTCAAAATGTACCTCCACTGAGGTGATCCCATTATAGGTAAAGACGTTCGGCTCTTTCTGGAAGAGGGCTCCTCCAGATTTGCCCAGTTTACCCAAAGAGAGGTTTTCCCTCATGTTGAGTCTAACGGTGAAACCTTCGTTTTCCCCATCCCCATAGCGGTAATCTCCGAGATATTTTTCCTTGTCATTCGCACTCATGGGGATGTCCTTCTCCTTTCTGTTGGCCGTCCCCAGCTCTTCCAGATAGGCGATCAATTGTTCAGATGCCTGTATTTCTTGGTCAGTGAGAGTGATTCCGTAATTCGATCTCAGTCCGGCTTTGGCATGGCTGAGCAGGGAGATCCCGTGGGGTCCGGCAATGGATTCGATCCCCGGGGTGGATTCGATCATTGACTTAACGACTTCATATTTTCCGAACATGGCGAAAGTAAAAATATCCGGCCTAGCACCATTTGCCATTAAAAAATTTGCAATGTCCCTTCTTCCGACATGAGAGGCAGCCCCCAGTGCTGTTTCCCAGTCGCCAAAGGCCCAGTCCCAGGTAGCCCTCGCCAGTTCCGGCCTTTGGGACACCAATTCCTTCACCCTGTCGAAATTAAAATGTGAGGCTCCTACCACCTCCGCTACGATGGCATCATCAATGGATGGATACCTGTGAAACAGGGGGTCGTCTGGTGGGATATCCTCTCCGGCGGCTGACGGGTTGCTGGCAAACAACATGCTGGAAAAAGGGACAGACAACAGCCCGAAGAGGCTGCTTCTGACCATGACTCTTCTTGAAAACTTCAATTTGTCTTTCATAGGACTCTGAGTTACTGAGACCCCATGGTGCCTAAGGGGCCTTCTTGACAGACTTGAACAGACACACTTCCTAAGATAAGGAATCTTGCGATTTCATTCCTTTTTTTATGAGTTTCAGGGCCCAGTCGTAATGACTCGAGGTAGAGGAGACGAGATACGACCCAAGGGAGGTCGATCCTGTCCACAGATACCTCTTTTTCTCAAAGAGTTCAGGATCCGAATGCCTTTCAATGATGCCGTAGATCTTTTTATGGGATTGGTTAAATAATCTCCGTACTTCTTCCAGGTCCGTGTTCTGATAGTACTGCCAGATCCATCTGTTGAGAGCAGGGGTGGTTTTCCAGGTGTAGCCATCTGCCGGCATAGCAGCCTTGCCACCTCCCATACCAACCTTATACCAGTCGAAGAACAACAGGTGCCAATGGTACAGATGGGCCAGAACATCCCGAACATTTCGATTCATTGTGCCTGGAGTAAACTCTTTATTTCGTTCTCCGGGAGGAAGTGAATCGATCAATCTGTTCAGTTCGCCAAATGTACTTTTACTCAGCTCGAGTAACTCCTTTTTATTCTTGGGACGTGGCATTTCAGTGCATCTTGTTTATGAAAGGTACGGATAATACAACTCGCTTTTCGAGGTCTTATTCCATTTTGGTTACTCTTGATGTCATAAAGAAGCTACCGATGATTTGTTGCCTGATAATATTCCACAGGCTTAGCCTGTGAATTAGTTACTTTTACTGTGCATCTGGGCGTTAGTGACATCGGATGTGATTAGAGGTTTTAAACACGTCGAGCTATGAATATGATCAACACTTTTGTCTTGCAATACATCCGGCCCATTGAGATGCTTGGCGTATTGATGCGGATCTTCAGTTTTTCCCTGGTGAGTTGGCTGGGGGAGGACAGCCCCTTTCTTTTTGTTTGGATCTTCAATACCGCCGATGCAGTCCTGTTGTCCTGGACCTCCATATTAAAGAAGGACAATGCCTATACCCTGTTAAACGTGTTTTGGATTGGGGTCGGACTTATAGGGATCATGCGCGCTTCGGGGCTGATCTGAACCGGTGATCCCTGGATATAGGATCGCACTCAGAGCTTAGAAATTGTAGTTGGTCACAAAACTCAGCTGGTGAAAATTGCTGCTGTTAAAGATCACGTCCGGTGTCGATGTATTCCTGTTTTTGTTGTGAATGTAAAGCAGGTCAAAAGCAAGGCCTTTTAAAAATCCCTTTAATTCATAGTGTAATCGCAAGTTCATCTGGTAATATTCATCCAGATTGTATTTGTTGAATTCGAAATCGCCTACCCTGGGGCCAAAAACCTCAGTGAGGTCAACCCGGGCAAAGAATCCCTCCCTTCTGAAGCGGTACTCCCCGGAAAGGGTAAGGACCTCGGCATCCCCAAAACCCTCGAGCCGTGAACGGGGGATAGAAGTAAAGAAATGGTCTCGTCCCAATTCTTTGGGAAACAGGAATCTTCCCGAATCGAAGGCCCGTGTAAACCCGAGACTTACCTGCCACCGCTCCGGATCGTAGGCTACCCTGGCACTTAGTACCTGCCCGTTCTCCCCGGGTTGTACGTAACGGTTGACATAAGGCAGGTCTGCCTGGAATCCATCCGGAAACTGATAGGCGTACTGCATTCCGAGTTCCCAATTATTCCGGAGTAGATTTAATTCCACCATGCCGGTATGACTGATGTGGTGAATGTACCAATGATTCACCCGCAGGTTAAGGTAGGGAAGGTTGTACTCATACTCCAGCAGGGCGATTCCTTTGGATTCTGTCTTACCCCTGTAATCTGCAATTTCCCCATTGGGCTGGAAACCGTTGTTCACCAGCCCTATTGCCTCGTTGAACCCGTACCATTCAACTGTACTCCGTGGAGAGAGTCGGTCGAGCCAGCTGAGATTGATAAGGTGGTCACGGGTCTTGTGCTGAAGCCAGATGCCTTTAAAGGCAAAGGGTTTCATGCGGCCATCGCTTTCATTGAGCAAGGGGGTTTCTTCAACAGCAAGTTTGCCATAGGTAATATATCCCCTTTTGAAATTGTATCGGAGGTAAAGCTCCTCCAGGCGATCCAGGTCATTGAAATTATCGAAATCGGTGATGTCGTAAAGCTCGTGTTCCCATTTGGAGATCCGGCCAGTTGTTTCATCTGCTTCATTGAGGTCTGCAGAAAATCCCTTGTAGGTAAAGATCCCTTTCACGCCTATTTCAAACCCTTTGTATTCTTTTGTTTTGATGGCCAGCGCTCCCCCTATCGCGTTGGTGTAGTAGTCCTTCAAATCACCCTCATTAAGGGTGGTCATAAAGAAATTCCGGATATGCCCTTCCACTTCCGAACCTGTAAAGATCTCTTTCAAACTTTTGGGTTCTTCATTTCGCTCAGCCTCCTGAGCCTGTGGTCGGGTGGATAGCAATATCAAAGCGAGAAGCAAGGTCTTTTTCATATGCAAGCAGACACAGGGTGCTGAGAGGATGGGTGTGGCATAATTGCAGGTAAAATTAGGGTTGGGATCCGACTTCCCCGGTAACCTGGGTTACTCAGCGGAAGAATGATTGTCGCTCTGGGAAGGGACAAGTTGAGGATATTTAAAAATGCTGAAGTAGAAAAGTGCTGTCTTTGTTTCTAACACCTGTAATTTTTATGGTAATATTCCTTTTACATAATAATTCAACTTTTGTATCTTTGCTGCCCTGTTTGCAGGTGTGGTGGAATTGGTAGACACGCTAGTATCAGGAACTAGTGCCGCGAGGCTTGGGAGTTCGAGTCTCCCCACCTGTACAGATTAAAAATGACCCTTCGGAAACGGAGGGTTATTTATTTGAAGATGTTTCGTCTAATTCAGGGAGACGAGAGGCCTGTCCCGAGCGCAAGCTCGGGAAGTCTCCCCACCTGTACAAAAAGAGAATGACCCTTCGGAAACGGAGGGTTTTTTTATGGCCAAAATCACACTCTTTAATCCGGTGGAATCACCTAAACTCCGGGGATTCAACCACTCGAAAGAAGTTTAAAAAATTTGTCAACTTTTTTGTGTTGATAAATTTTTAAATACCTGATAATCAGGTTAAATACTGTTTTGTTTGGTAAACTATATGATATTTATCATAAAAGGGTTTGGTAATTCTTCTCTAATTTTAACTCCAAATTATCCATCAACCTTACACTGTAAACATGCAAACGACTTCCAAAACTGCCCTCTCCAAAACCTATACACAAGAGGAGGCATTTAAGGCCTCATTGACTTATTTTGACGGGGATGACCTCGCCGCCCGGGTCTGGGTAAATAAGTACGCCCTCAAAGATTCCGAAGGAAACATTTATGAAAAGACCCCGGATGATATGCACAGAAGGATCGCTGGTGAGATCGCGAGGATCGAGGCGAAATATCCGAATCCTATGTCAGAACAGCAGATATTCGACCTCATTGCGAATTTCAGGTATATCGTCCCCCAGGGTAGTCCGATGGCAGGGATCGGTAACCCCTTCCAGATCGCTTCCCTATCCAACTGTTTTGTGATTGGTACGGATGGGAGCTCGGATTCCTATGGGGCCATTATGAAGGTCGACCAGGAACAGGTGCAGTTGATGAAACGCCGGGGTGGGGTAGGGCACGACCTTTCCCATATTCGACCCAAAGGGTCCCCGGTAAAGAATTCGGCATTGACTTCCACCGGACTGGTACCTTTTATGGAACGGTACTCAAACTCTACACGCGAAGTGGCCCAGGATGGCAGGCGGGGGGCATTGATGCTTTCTGTATCCATCAATCACCCCGATGCTGAAGACTTTATCGACGCCAAAATGGAACAGGGAAAAGTCACAGGTGCGAATGTTTCTGTACGCATAGACGATGCATTTATGAGGGCGGTGGAAACGGATCAGGTCTACACACAGAAATTTCCCATCCACAGCGTCCAACCCAAGTACAAAAAGGAAATTCAGGCCTCAGACCTTTGGAAGAAGATCGTCCACAACGCCTGGAAATCTGCAGAACCGGGAATCCTGTTCTGGGACACCATCACCAGGGAATCCGTACCGGACTGCTATGCTGATCTGGGCTACAGGACCGTATCGACCAACCCCTGTGGGGAAATTCCCTTGTGTCCTTATGACTCCTGTCGTCTGCTGGCCATCAACCTCCTTTCTTATGTGGAGGCCCCATTCACGGACCAGGCGTCATTTAACTTTACTCTCTTCGCTGAACACGTGGCTGCCGCTCAGCGCATCATGGACGATATCATCGACCTGGAGCTGGAAAAGATCGACGCCATTCTGAGGAAGATCGAATCGGATCCTGAACTGGAAGAGACCAAAATGGTAGAACACAAGCTATGGAAGAATATACAAAGGAAGGCGCAGGAGGGCCGGCGCACCGGAATCGGGATCACCGCAGAGGGAGACATGCTGGCTGCTCTGGGCCTGAGATATGGAAGCGAAGAGGCCAATGATTTCTCTGTGAGGGTGCACAAGACCATTGCCGTGGAAGCCTACAGGGCCAGTGTTCACACAGCCAGGGACCGGGGTGCCTTCGAAATCTTCGATGCCGAACGGGAAAAGGACAATCCCTTTATCCTTCGTTTGAAGGAGGCCGATGAACAGTTGTATTACGAAATGCTGGAGTACGGCAGGAGAAACATCGCCTTACTGACCATCGCTCCGACAGGAACCACAAGCCTGATGACCCAGACTACCTCCGGAATTGAGCCTGTTTTCCTTCCGGTTTACAAAAGGAGGAGGAAGGTAAACCCCAACGAAAAAGGTGTTCGGGTTGATTTTGTGGATGAGGTAGGGGACTCCTGGGAAGAGTACCCGGTATTTCACCATCAGTTTAAAGCCTGGATGACCGCCAATGGCTACGATACCGAAAAGCATTATTCCCAGGATGAGATCAATGCCCTGGTAGAAAAATCTCCATATTACAAAGCCACCTCTAATGACGTAGACTGGTTGAGCAAAGTCCGCTTGCAGGGAGCCGTGCAGAAATGGGTAGACCATTCCATCAGTGTCACCATCAACCTTCCGAATGAGGTTTCTGAAGAGCTGGTGGGAGAACTTTACCTTGAAGCATGGAAAGCAGGGTGCAAAGGGGTGACCGTATACCGCGATGGCTCTCGTTCCGGGGTACTGATCTCGAACGAGGACAAGAAAGAGGAACAGGCCAACACCCTGACCCCATTCCCTACCAAAAGGCCTCAAATTCTCGAAGCCGATGTGGTGAGGTTCCAGAACAACAAGGAGAAATGGATCGCCTTCATCGGCTTGATCGATGACAATCCGTACGAGATCTTCACCGGGCTGGCAGATGATGAGGACGGAATCCTTATCCCGCGATGGGTGACCAAAGGCCTGATCATAAAAGGCAGGGATGAGGATGGGAATTCGCGATACGACTTCCAGTACAAGAATACACGTGGGTATAAGACCACCATCGAAGGTCTGTCTCACAAATTCGATCCGGAGTACTGGAACTATGCCAAACTCATCTCGAGTACTCTCAGGCACGGGATGCCGATAGAAAAGGTCGTCGACCTGATCAACAGCCTGCATCTCGACAGCGAGCAGATCAACACCTGGAAGAACGGTGTTGCCCGCGCCCTGAAGCGATATGTGGCCGATGGTGTAGCGGCAAAAGGACAGAAATGCAGCAATTGTGAGTCGACCAACCTCGTCTACCAGGAGGGCTGCCTTACCTGCAAGGACTGCGGTTCTTCAAAATGCGGGTAATGGATCTTGGCGTAGCCGAACCTTTCAGGGTAATGGACAAGAAATACATTCAGCTCCTTTACCGGATTGGCCGGCTATAGCGATGTAGTTTTACACTCCTCCTATCGAGGTGAATTGTATGAAAATCGAGGATTTGGAAACGGTCTTGATCAAGACCAAACACCGAACAGGGCCAGAATGAGTGCCACTACCACGGATGCGAGGATGAGCACCAGTACAATGACCATTACACGTAAAAAACCATTCAGGAGTTTGGTGCCGAAGCTCAGTTGTTCATTCATTGTTCTCGTGCTTAGGTGAAAGTTACAAAAAAAACCAACGCCCGGTTTTTATTTGCACCCCCCAATTTGATCAAAAAAAGACGGCTTATTGCATTTAAAGGGTATGCCGCCAAAATTTTCGATAAATGGAGGCTTAGCTATGGTCACCTTCAACTGATTGCGGACTCAGCTTAAGACTGAGTTCCTCCAGGGAAACCCCCTTGGTTTCCGGCATCATAAACATCACGAACAGCAACTGGAGTACCATCATGAAAGCGAAAATACTGAAGACGATCCCCGGCCCCACACTGCTGAAAAGGAAGGGGATAGAGGAGGGGATGATAGCAGCTAATACCCAGTGGACCGAACACCCGAAACTCTGGCCATAGCCCCTGAGGTGGTTGGGAAAGATCTCGGAGATGAACACCCAGATAACCGTTCCCTGCCCTATGGCGTGGGCGGCGATAAAAACAAACAGGAAGCCGGCTACGGCCAGTCCTTCCCAGTTGAGGAAGAAAGCGCAAGCTACGAGCGCGAGGGAAACGATATATCCCACAGACCCAATGTACATGAGTTGCTTCCTTCCCATGCGGTCTATCAGGTTGATGCCAACCAGGGTGAAGACCATGTTGGTGATCCCAATCCCTATACTGCTGAGCAGGGCCGCGCTCGATCCGAGTCCGGCCTCCTCCAGGATACGGGGAGCGTAGTACAGGAAAGCATTGATCCCTGAGAATTGATTAAAGAAGGCGATCAGGAAGGCCAGGATCAGGGGGAAGCGATATTTCCGGATAAAGATGGTCTCTCCGGGTACGGTGTTCATATTCTCGAGCTTTACATCTTCAAGGAGTTGTTCTATGTTTCCCTGTGGATTTATCTTCAGTAATACGCTGCGGGCCTCATCGAATCGGGACCTGCTGAGAAGCCAACGCGGGCTTTTAGGGAGTCCGAAGGACATGACCGTATATATGAATGCAGGGATCGCCTCTACCCCTACCATCCACCTCCAGGAATTCTCGCCCACATTGCTGAGCAGATAATTGGAAAAGAAGGCGATCAGGATTCCAAAGACGATGTTGAACTGGTAGAGGCCGACCAGTTTCCCCCTTCTTTTTGCCGGGGCGATCTCTGAGATATAGGTGGGGGCTGCCACCGTTGAGGCACCCACGCCCAGTCCGCCTATAAACCTGAAGATCGCGAAGGTCACCGGGTCATTGGCAAATGCCGAGCCAAGAGCCGAAACGGTATAGAGAATCCCTATCCACACCAGGGTTTTTTTCCTTCCAAGCTGATTTGTTGGGAAGCCTCCGAGTAAAGCGCCGACTACAGTTCCCCATAAGGCCATGCCGATGACCACGATGCCGTGAAAACTATCCGAGGATTGCCACAGGGTCTGCAGGGTCTTTTCCGCTCCGGAAATCACCACGGTGTCAAAGCCAAACAAGAATCCGGCCAAGGCAGCCGTAACAGAAAAGCGCAGAATTTTCCGGTCCATACCTAAGGGTTTCCTGTAAATCTAGAAAAATTAATTGTCAATTGCCTCCAGGATCAGCGGATTCAAAATTCCATCCGGTTTTGAAGGAATTCCATGATCTTTCGTGTAGCCCCTTTTCTCAGGGCTACATAATCAGTGTTGATCTTACCCTGCCGTTCACGTGTATTTTCGTTGCTCAATAGGTCGCGAACAACAGCGGCAAATGTATCCGGACTGTCCACGACGGTGATACCCCCAAGTGCTACGAGTTCTTCAGCTTCAGCAAATCCCTGATACTTCGGACCCGTGATCACCGGGATGCCAAAGACAGCAGGCTCCAGGGTGTTGTGGAGTCCGGTAGCAAAGCCTCCTCCCACATAGGCCAGGTCTGCATAGGAATACACTTTGGTAAGCAGGCCAATGGTGTCCAGCACCAGAATATCGTAGCGGGAAGGATCCTGATTCTCCATATTTGTATAGAACAGCGCATTCCCTGGAAGTTTTTCCCTGAGGGAACTCAGATGCGCCTCCTTGATATCATGGGGGGCTATTAGGAACTTGATACCGGGTGGCGGATCCTGTAAAAAGGGAATGAGCAATGCCTCGTCCTCCGGCCAGGTGCTGCCGAGAACAAAACACAGGTCCTTCCCTTTAAAATCATCCATAAATCGCAGGGTATTGTCGCGCTCCAGGATCTCGCTTACACGATCGAAACGGGTATCCCCGGAGAGGGTAACATCATTGATTTTCAATCGCTCCAGCAATTGGACAGACCTCTCATCCTGTACAAAGTAGTGAGAGAACTTCCTCAGGGCCTTCCTCATAAATCCTCCATAACCTTTGAAGAACACCTGGTCCGGGGTGAATCTCCCGGAGATCAGTACCGCAGGAATCTCCCTCAGGTTTAGTTCCTTGAGGTAATTAGGCCAGATCTCGTATTTTACAAAAAGCGCGATCTCAGGCCTTGTAAGCTCCAGGAATTTTCTGGTATTCCTCCTGATGTCGACAGGCAGGTAGGTGATAAGATCGGCCTCCCGGGAATTCTTTTTGACCTCATATCCGGAGGGAGAAAAAAAAGTTACCAGCACTTTGTGTTGGGGGTAAGTACTTTTGAGCGCCTTGATCACCGGTAACCCCTGTTCAAACTCTCCAAGGGAAGCCGTGTGTACCCAGATGAGGCGCTCCCCTTTCCGTATGTTCTCTTTGAGATACCCGAAAACTTCCTGCCGGCCCTTTACGAAAAGCGTCAATTTTGGACTGAAGTAGGCCGCGATCTTCAGGAATTGCCAGGTGATGTAGATAAGAAGATTATAGAGGGAATACACAAGGGTTCATTTGTCGCTAAAATAAGCTTCTTTAGGGAATTACATTGGTCGCCGTTCCGTAATTTCGTAATATTGCGGGCATAGATTCAGGCATGAAAAAGATACAAATGGTTGACCTTACGGGTCAGTACGAAGACATTCGGGAGGAAGTCAACAAGTCCATCCAGCAGGTCATGGAAACGGCAGCTTTCATCAACGGTCCTGAGGTCCACGGTTTTCAAAAAGAACTGGAAGACTACCTGGGCGTAAAGCACGTAATTCCCTGTGCCAACGGCACGGATGCCCTGCAGATCGCCATGATGGGACTTGGCCTGAAGCCCGGTGACGAGGTGATCACGGCTGATTTTACCTTTGCGGCCACAGTGGAGGTCATCGCCCTTTTGGGCCTTACCCCCGTCCTGGTGGATGTAGATGCCGAGACCTTTAATATCAACCCCGAAGCAGTAAGAAAAGCGATCACTCCAAAAACAAAGGCGATCGTTCCCGTCCATCTCTTCGGCCAGTGTGCCCCCATGGACGAACTCCTAGCCATAGCCGAAGAAAACGGGCTTTTCCTGATCGAGGATAACGCCCAGGCCATCGGGGCAACCCATACTTTCAAGGATGGGAGCAAGAAGATGGCCGGAACGATGGGTCACGTAGCAGCCACTTCATTTTTCCCATCTAAGAATCTGGGATGTTACGGCGATGGAGGGGCGATCTTTACGAATGATGACGACCTTGCACATTTCATCCGTGGGATCGTGAACCACGGAATGTACGAGCGGTACCACCACGATGTGATAGGGGTGAACTCCCGCCTGGATTCTATTCAGGCTGCAGTCCTTCGGGCTAAATTACCCCGCCTGGATGACTATTGCAGCAGAAGGAGGGAAGCTGCGAGGAAGTACAACAAGGCTTTTAAAGGGAATAGTGCCCTCATCCTTCCTAAAACGGTGAATAATTGCGACGGGATATGTCCTACATGCGACTGCCATGTGTTCCACCAATATACCCTGAGGATCACAAACGGCAAAAGGGATGCCCTGGCTGCCCACCTGTCGGAAAAAGGGATTCCCTTTGGGATCTACTATCCCATCCCATTGCACAGGCAAAAGGCATATACGGATCCCCGGTACAGGGAAGCCGATTTTCCGGTCACAAACCAGCTGGTGAAGGAGGTGATCTCCTTGCCCATGCATACCGAACTGGACGACGACCAGATCGAATTCATAACTGCGACTGTCCTGAATTTTATATAAATCGATATGAAGATACTGGTAACCGGAGGCCTTGGGTTCATAGGCTCGCATACTGTTGTTGAACTACAAAAGGAAGGCTATGAAGTGGTGATCATCGACAACTGCTCCAATGCTTCGGAGGAGGTCCTGGAGGGTATCACCGCCATTACCGGGAAAAGACCTCTTTTTGAAAAGATGGACCTGAGAGATAAGGCCGATGTGATCAGTTTCTTCGATCGACATTCCGACGTGGCGGGGGTAATACACTTTGCAGCGTCTAAAGCCGTGGGGGAGAGTGTGGAAAAACCTCTGTTGTATTATGAGAACAACCTTACTACCCTGGTTTACCTGCTGCAACAACTGACCCAAAAGAAAAAGGCCCATTTTATTTTCAGCTCTTCCTGTACGGTTTACGGCCAGGCCGATGAAATGCCTATCACGGAGAACGCCCCGGTAAAACCCGCAGAGTCGCCTTATGGGAACACAAAGCAGATAGGGGAGGAGATCATTCGCGATACCTGCAGGGTGTGTCCTCAATTACAGGCCATCTCCCTTAGGTATTTCAATCCCATGGGAGCACACCCCAGTGCAGAGATAGGGGAATTGCCCCTGGGGGTTCCGCAAAACCTGGTGCCTTTTATAACCCAGACCGGGATCGGGCTCAGAGAACAACTTTCTGTCTTCGGGGATGACTATCCCACTGAAGACGGTACCTGTATACGGGATTATATCCACGTGGTGGATCTGGCCCGTGCTCATGTGGTGGCACTGAAGCGACTGATGGATGGGAAGAACGAGGAAAACTACGAGGTATTTAATGTGGGTACCGGTACCGGAAGTTCAGTGATGGAGGTCATCCACAGTTTTGAAAGGGTCTCAGGCACAAAATTGAATTACAAGGTTGTCGGAAGAAGGGCAGGAGACATTACTCAGGCGTATGCCGATACTTCTTTGGCCAATCGGGTGCTGGGCTGGAAAGCAGAGTCGACCCTGGACGACGCCATGCGCTCCGCCTGGAAATGGGAGCAGAAGATCAGATCCTGATCTCTTTCTGCAAATCGAGCTAAGATCCCAGGGAAGCCAACTCCTCGTATATTGAATATGGGTGACGAACTGATCAATAGTGCATCTGTACTGCAACGGGCTATCTCCCTCGACCTGTATCACAAACTGCTGGTTCAGCTAAAAAAGGATTTTGCCCTGGCCAATATCCCTTTCCATCCGCGGGAGGATGTAACCCCCATCGAACTCACCTCCCTGCTCAGGGAAAAGATCTATGTCTTGCTGATGGAACAGTTCCCGGAGTATCTCAACCTTTTGTACATCATCGACGTGCCTGAAAAGTCATTTTCCGAGGGAGACATCAAGGACGCTGCAGATATGGCCGATGAAGCTGCATATCTCATCCTGAAAAGAGAGTGGCAAAAGGTGTGGTTTAAGGATTCTTACGGGGGAGGAAATTCGTAAAATCTTAAAAGAAGACCCTGATAAAGGGGATCCAGGGATCGGCATAGATACTTTTATCCTCATCGTACAGGATATCGTAACGAATCCCAAACGTGACGGGCCCCGAATTGTAGCCTATCCCGAGAAAAAGCATGGGTAACCAGTAATCTTCCTCCACGGGCACGGCGTTGAACTGAAACCTCCGGTGTACGCGTAATTGTTCAAACTCGGAAGATAGTTGAAGCCCCCTTACCGGAGTGAAATAGGCCAAAGCACCCGCCCCATAAGCTGTGAATCTGTCTTCCCCGAATTTGGCATAGGAGAAACTGACATTCGTACCCAGAGCCACGTAAGGATTCACGGGGTAAATGGCTGCGGGGGAGGCGATGAAATTAAATGAATTGTTGCCAAAACCGAGTCCGATGGCGCCTCCAAATCTCACCTTGCTCCAAAAAGGGCTGCCGGAAGGAATTCCCTGGGCGTTGAGACACATCGGAACAGTTGCCAGGATGAAGGCAATTATAAAAACAGATCTTCTTATTTTCCGACAGTGGGTCATGGATTCGACTTAGCAAATATTAGAACGGGACATCCCTGTAAATAGTATTAAATATTGTATTTTTGATAAATTTTTCAAACGGTTAAGACCACCTGAATATATGGACAAATATTCCTTTCTAAACGCTGCTCATACTTCCTTTTTTGCAGAGATGTACGACAAGTACCTCACTCACCCGGATAGTGTGGAACCCAGTTGGAGGGCTTTCTTCCAGGGATTTGATTTCGGGATGGAGAGCGCGCTGGATGAAGTCGGTATCGATACTCAATCCGGGACAGCAACTCTGTCTAACGGCCATGCTGTGGAGATCCCGGAGACATTGCAAAAGGAATTTCAGGTCGTCCGCCTGATCGACGGATACCGAAGCAGGGGTCACCTTTTCACCAAGACTAACCCGGTAAGGGAAAGGAGGAAGTATTCCCCCACCCTGGATATTGAGAATTTTGGCCTGACGGAAGCCGACCTCGACACTGTTTTCAATGCCGGCGAGATCATAGGGTTAGGTTCAAATACCCTCAGGAATATCATCGCTCACCTGGAGCAGATCTACTGTGATTCCATAGGGGTGGAATACATGTACATAAGGAGTCCCGAAAGGGTAGAATGGATCCAGGCTTGGCTGAACCGAAACAATAATCACCCGGACTTCAGCTCCGATCAAAAAAAACACATCCTTAAAAAACTCAACCAGGCCGTCTCCTTTGAGGGTTTCCTGCACACCAAATACGTGGGGCAGAAAAGATTCTCCCTGGAAGGGAACGAGTCCCTCATCCCGGCGGTAGACACCATCGTTGAAAGGGCAGCCCGGATGGGAGTAAAACAATTCGTCATGGGGATGGCTCACAGGGGAAGGCTCAATGTGCTGACCAACATCTTCGGGAAGGCGCCCAAGGACATTTTCAGCGAGTTCGACGGGAAGGATTACGAACAGGAGATCTTTGACGGGGACGTGAAATACCACCTTGGGTGGACCTCTGAAAGAACCACAGAGAACGGCAACAAGATCAATATGAACATCGCCCCCAACCCCTCTCACCTGGAAACAGTGGGAGCGGTGGTAGAAGGGATCACCCGGGCCAAACAGGACGCGCATTTTCCGGAGGACTTCTCCAAGGTGCTGCCCATTGTCGTTCACGGGGATGCAGCCATCGCCGGACAGGGGATTGCCTACGAGGTGGTGCAGATGGCAGACCTCGACGGGTACAGAACTAACGGGACGATCCATATTGTCGTCAATAACCAGATCGGCTTTACGACGAATTATCTCGACGGCCGTTCCTCTACCTATTGTACGGATGTGGGAAAAGTTACCCTGAGTCCGGTCCTCCACGTCAATGCAGACGATGTGGAAAGCGTAGTGCACGCTTCCTTATTTGCTTTGGAATACCGCATGCGATTTCAGCGGGATGTGTTCCTCGATCTGCTAGGATACCGGAAGTACGGGCACAATGAAGGGGATGAGCCCAGATTTACCCAACCAAAGCTCTATAAGGCCATCGCCAAACACCCGAACCCGAGGGATATCTATGCGGAGAAATTGATGACTGAAGGAGTCATCGACAAGGATTATGTGCGTCAGCTCGAAGAAGAGTACAAAGGCACCCTGGAAGAAGAACTCGAGGATTCCAGAAAAGAGGAAAAGACAGAGATCACCCCATTTATGGCGGATGAGTGGAGTGGGTTCCAGAATGTACGGGAATGGGAAATGATGGATCCCGTAGATACAACCTATGACAGAAAGAAACTCGATACCATAGCTGAGACCATTACCACTCTGCCTGAAGGAAAGAAATTCCTGAGGAAAGTTGAGAAACTCGTCAGCGACCGGAAGAGCATGTATTTTGAGACCGATAAACTCGACTGGGCGATGGGAGAGTTACTCGCCTACGGTTCCCTCTTGCAGGAAGGGTTTGGGGTCCGGATGAGCGGGCAGGACGTGGAAAGGGGTACCTTCTCACACCGGCACGCGGTCATGAAGGTTGAAGAGAGTGAAGAGGAGGTCATGCTCTTAAATCACATCGCTGAGAACCAGGGTGAATTTCAGATCTACAATTCCCTTCTGTCAGAATACGGGGTGCTGGGCTTCGATTATGGCTATGCCATGGCGAGCCCGAATACCCTGACAATATGGGAGGCCCAGTTCGGGGATTTCAGCAACGGGGCCCAGATCATGATAGATCAGTATATCTCGGCAGCCGAAGACAAATGGAAGTTGCAGAACGGATTGGTCATGTTCCTGCCTCACGGATACGAGGGGCAGGGAGCAGAACACTCCTCTGCCAGGATGGAAAGATATCTCCAGTTGTGCGCCCGGGACAATATGTACGTGGCCGATGTGACCACCCCGGCCAATATGTTCCATTTGCTAAGGCGCCAGATGAAAAGCAATTTCAGGAAACCCCTGATCGTATTTACTCCCAAGAGCTTGTTGAGGCATCCCAGGGCCGTATCGTCCGTAAGCGAAATGACCGATGGCAGGTTTATGGAGGTAATTGATGATCAATCGGTGAAGGCAGACAAAGTGAAGTCCCTTGTCTTCTGTACGGGGAAATTCTACTACGACCTCCTGGCGGCCAGAGAGGAACTCGGCAGGGAGGATGTGGCACTGGTCAGGGTTGAACAGCTGTTTCCCCTGCCGGCAGAACAGATGAGGGAGATCATAGCCAAATACAAAAAGGCCGAGGAAGTGGTCTGGGCACAGGAAGAGCCCAGGAATATGGGGGCATGGGCCCATCTTCTCATGCATTTTGAGGAAGCGCGGACCTTTAGGGTCGCCTCCAGGAGAATCTATGCTGCCCCGGCGGCCGGAAGTTCGGTGAGGTCCAAACTGAGGCACCAGCAGGTAATCGATTACGTCTTTGACAAGACCAAGGATAATATGACCCGACCTGCGACGAAAAACTGATCCATGCGTATAAGGATACTCCTTCTTTTGATGCTCGTTTCCGGATTTGCTTTTTCCCAAACCGAGCTGCCCCAGTATTCCAACATGATCTCACAGATCGCCAGCCTGTATAATGCCCAGGATTATCAGGGCATCTATCGGCTGTACGATGAGAACATGCAGAAGGCGATCACACAGGAGGAGAACCGCAAGTTCTTTACTGATAACGTCAACAGGATCATGGGGAATATCAAAGAATGGGAATTTATCGGCTTTCAAAGAGGAGCGCATGTGTACCGCACCCTTTTTGACCGGGCCCTGACCAACCTGATGCTGACCATCAGCGGGCAGAACAACAGGATCGTCGGGTTCTACATTGCCCCTGCCAGACCTATTGGGATCCCCGTCCTGGAAAGAAATACCACCAAAATGATCATTCCCTTGCAGGAAGAGGTATTCGTATACTGGGGAGGAACTACGCTCGAACAGAATTACCACTTGGCTGAGATCTCTCAACAGTACGCCTATGATATACTTATGGAAGCAGATGGGAGTTCCTATCAGGGCGACCCAAAGGACAATAACAGTTATTTTATTTTCGGGAAGGAGATCATCGCCCCCTGCGCGGCGAGGGTCGTGAGAGTGGTGAATGGGATAGCAGATAATGTCCCCGGTGAGGTCAACCCGGTACAACACGCGGGTAATCACATCATTTTGCGAACCGATAACGAGGAATACATTGTGTTGGCCCACCTTATGCTCGACTCCATTGTGGTGGAGGAAGGGCAGGACGTGCAACAGGGTGAACTTCTGGCCCTATGCGGGAATTCGGGCAATACCACCGAGCCCCATTTACACCTGAGTCTTCAGAATACCCTGGAAGAGGAGGAGGCGACGGGCGCCAGGCTGTATTTTGACCAGATTTATGTCAATGGCGAAATAAATACCGATTATCTACCGGTAAAAGAAGATTTTATCAGAAATTTGGAATAACGCATACATACAAAAGCAAGACCATGATATTAGAAATGAAAGTTCCCTCTCCGGGAGAATCCATAACGGAGGTTGAGATCGCTGAATGGCTGGTCAAGGATGGGGATTATGTCGAAAAGGATCAGGCTATAGCCGAGGTGGATTCGGACAAGGCAACCCTGGAACTGCCGGCTGAGGAAAGCGGGGTGATCACCCTGAAAGCAGAGGAAGGCGATGCCGTAGCTGTTGGGGAGGTGGTTTGCCTGATTGATACGGATGCTCCCAAACCCGAAGGAAAGGGTGGGGAAGCCAAAGAAACCAAAGCTGAAAAACCGCCGAAGGAAGAGAAGCCAAAGCCTGCTGAGAAATCCCAGCCTGAAGAGACCAAGAAGACCTATGCAAGCGGCACGCCCTCTCCGGCAGCTAAGAAGATACTCGATGAAAAAGGTATTCAGGCCTCCTCAGTAAAAGGAACAGGTAAGGATGGGAGGATCACCAAGGAAGATGCCGTCAGTGCCGTTCCGTCTATGGGAACGCCCACCGGAGGCAAGAGGGGAGAGACCCGGACCAAACTTTCCATGCTCAGGAGGAAGGTTGCAGAGCGCCTGGTCTCTGCCAAGAATGAAACGGCCATGCTCACCACCTTTAACGAGGTCGACATGTCAGCCATCTTCGAACTCAGGAGCAAATACAAGGAAGAATTCAAGGAAAGACACGGGGTAAGCCTGGGCTTTATGTCCTTTTTTACCAAAGCTGTCATCCGTGCCCTGCAGGAATTCCCCGCGGTGAATTCCATGATAGACGGCAAGGACATGATCACTTACGACTTTTGCGATATCAGCATAGCTGTTTCCGGGCCCAAGGGCCTGATGGTCCCTGTGATCCGGAATGCAGAAAACCTCACTTTCAGGGGAGTTGAAGCCGAGGTCAAGCGCCTCGCTATCCGCGCCCGTGAAGGACAGATCACTGTAGATGAGATGACGGGGGGTACTTTTACCATTTCGAATGGGGGTGTTTTTGGTTCCATGTTGTCGACGCCCATCATCAACCCTCCGCAAAGCGGGATACTGGGGATGCACAATATTGTTGAAAGACCGGTGGTGAAGAACGGAGAGATCGCCATTGCCCCGGTGATGTATGTCGCCCTGTCCTATGATCACAGGATCATTGATGGTCGGGAATCTGTAGGTTTCCTGGTGGCTGTCAAAGAAGCCCTCGAGAGTCCGGAAGAACTCCTGATGGACGGAGATGTGAAAAAAGCCCTGGAATTATAGGCCTGTGAAATAAAGTTTGAAAAGCGCTCCTCAGGAGCGCTTTTTCTTTTTTAGGTATAGTTTACTCGATTTATAGTCGATTACAGCCTTGCCTTTTTCCAGGACATCGGCACCGATGATGCCATCTACTGGGAGAGCCTCATGGGAGGTCAGGGCCTCGTTGATATGGCTCAGGTCAAAAAGGATGATCTTGATCTTCTTTCTTTTCCAATCGCCTATCTCAAGGGTATTCTTTGTAGACAGCTGGGTTTCCATATCCGTGGCGCCTGCTCCCGCTGCCTTAACCTCTGAGGCTTTGGAGTTGAGTTTGAAGAACTCCATTTTGTCTACTCCTACACAGGTATTAGAAGCCCCTGTGTCAAGGATAAACCTCCCACTTACTCCGTTGATCGCAGCCGTTAGTTCGAGGTGATGGGTTGCAGTCAGGGTCAGAGGTACTGATACGTATTTCCTTTTTTTCAAAAACGATTTTATGCTTCCCATTCCCGTGTTTTGTGCTAAAGATAATCCTATTTTTGTCACGTGCAGATCACGGACACTCATATTCACCTGTATTCCGAGGCCTTTGATGAGGACCGTACCCAAGTAGTTGAAGAGGCGCTGGCCCTCGGCATAGATCGTTTCTTTATTCCGGCTATTGATTCCGGGTATACCGAGGCCATGTTCCAACTGGAAAAAGACTTCCCCGGGAAGGTATTTCTGATGGCCGGACTGCATCCTACCCATGTGAAAGAGAACTTCCGGGAAGAACTCGACCACGTTCGCCAACTTCTGTCGCAAAGGAAATTTTGCGCGATCGGAGAGATCGGGATCGACCTCTATTGGGACAAGACTTTTTTTGCTCAGCAACGACAGGCATTTAAGGATCAGATCGCCCTGGCGAAGGAGTACGGCCTGCCCATCGTGATCCACTGCAGGGAATCCTTCGATGAGATCTTTGAAGTATTGGAAGAAGAACGAGGGGACGACCTTTTCGGGATATTTCATTGCTTCACCGGGACCTATGAACAGGCGTTAAGGGCTATAGGCTTTAATATGAAACTGGGGATCGGCGGAGTTGCGACCTTTAAAAACGGGAAGATAGATAGGTTTCTGAAGGAGATAGGGAAGGAGCATATCGTCCTGGAGACGGATGCCCCCTACCTGGCGCCCGCGCCCTATCGCGGGAAGCGCAATCAACCCTCTTATCTCATGGAGATTCTGCGCAAACTTTCTGATATTTACGGAGTTTCTCAGGAGGAAATAGCCCGTATCACCACGGAGAACTCCAAACAGGTTTTCGGGATTTGAGAACAAATAGAACGGTTACAATATTGTAAAACACCTTTTTCTGTATGGCTGCCAAAAGAGAACACAGCAAGATTCTGCTGATCTATACAGGAGGAACCATAGGGATGGTCAAGGACTATCACTCGGGAGCCCTGAAGGCATTTGATTTTGCAAAAGTGGTGGAGGGTATCCCGGAACTGGGTCAGCTCGATTGTGCGATAGACAGTGTTTCCTTCAGATCTCCCATCGACTCCTCCAATATGAACCCCGGACACTGGGTCACCATTGCCAGCATTGTGGAGAAGCATTATTCGGATTACGACGGATTTGTGGTGTTGCACGGGAGCGATACGATGAGCTATACCTCATCGGCCCTGAGCTATATGCTGGAAAACCTGGAGAAGCCTGTTATTTTTACAGGCTCCCAATTACCTATAGGGGACCTGCGAACGGACGCAAAGGAGAACCTGATCACCTCCATACAGATCGCTGCGCTGAAGGAAGAAGGCTTGCCGGTGGTTAGGGAAGTCGGACTCTATTTCGAGAACAAGCTCTATCGGGCAAACCGAACAACCAAGATAAACGCAGAACATTTCGAAGCCTTTGCTTCTCTCAACTATCCCATCCTGGCAGAATCCGGGGTACATCTGAAAGTGCACAAGGAAAATCTCTGGCGAAACCGCATCAAAAAACCCCTGAAAGTGCACAAGGAACTCGATGACCGGGTGGCCATCCTCAAACTCTTCCCGGGCTTTAACCGCGACCTGCTCAGGGGGGTATTGGGGATTTCACGTTTGAGGGCCCTGGTCCTGGAGACGTACGGGGCTGGAAATGCCCCGACCGAAACCTGGTTGCTGGACGATCTGAAGAAAGCTATAGACAGTGGATTGTATATTGTGAACGTTACCCAGTGTTCCGGAGGAAGTGTGATCATGGGGCAGTATGAGACCAGCAGGGAGCTGGAGAGAATGTCTGTGATCAACGGTCGGGATATCACCACGGAAGCGGCTATCACCAAGCTGATGTACCTCCTGGGCAGCAAGGTTTCCGTCAGTTCATTCGGAACCATATTCGAGACTTCACTGAGGGGGGAAATGACCTAAATTTTAAGGTTTAAAATTTTAAAGATCCCGATTTTTTTTGTTTCTTGAGCGCCCGTTTCAAACGGAAAATAGAGAGGTGGCCGAGTGGTCGAAGGCGCACGCCTGGAAAGTGTGTATACACCAAAAGTGTATCGAGGGTTCGAATCCCTTCCTCTCTGCAAATGCCAATTTGGAGAAGCCTCACTCCGCGGACAAAAATTAGGATTTCTAATTTTTCCACTTATATTTGTCAAGTTGGCAAAATAGTAAGGATTTAATGTCCTGAAGTGCAAATCTTTTAATTTTTAATTGTTTATTTTTTATATCTTTAAAACCTATTAACTAACTAAATTCAAGTTAAACAAAATGAAAAGATTATTCTCGATCCTGGCTATGGCTGGGCTATTTGTCCTAAGCACAAATACGGTAAGCGCAAAAGCGAATGCAATGGCAACTAATCTCTCTGCGACTGTTGCTTCCGCGGCAATGATGATTCAGGAAACGCCAGCTGAAGAGATGGTGGAAGAAAAAGGATTCCAACAAGTTTTGAAAGAGCAGTTCATCCAGGGGGGTGCAGGCTTTATGGGAATCGTACTTCTCTGTCTGATCCTGGGTCTCGCTGTAGCCATTGAAAGGATTATTTATCTGAATATGGCGAGCACCAACACTGATAAACTCAAGCAACAGGTTGAAGACGCCCTGGCCTCCGGTGGGGTTGAAGCTGCCAAAGAAGTATGCCGAAACACTCGCGGTCCGGTTGCCTCTATTTACTACCAGGGTCTGGACAGGGCCGGTGAAGGAGTAGAGTCTGCGGAAAAAGCAGTAGTGGCATACGGTGGAGTACAGATGGGACAGTTGGAGAAGAATGTCTCCTGGTTGTCTCTCTTTATCGCTATCGCCCCTATGCTTGGATTCATGGGAACGGTAATCGGTATGATTCAGGCCTTCCAGAAAATTAGTGCGGTAGGTAACCTGAGTGCTTCCCTGATTGCAGGTGATATTCAGGTAGCTCTCTTAACCACGGTATTTGGTCTTATTACTGCGATCATCCTTCAGATTTTCTACAACTACATCATCGCCAAGATCGATGGTATAGTGAACGACATGGAAGATTCTTCGATCACCCTGATCGACATGCTGGTAGATCACAAGAAATAATAAGCGCCTAAAACCGAAAGAATATGAATAAGATAGTTAAAATAGTACTGGCCGTTTTAGGTCTAGTCTCGGCGATACTCTGGTATCAGCTTCCGGGCCAGGATATGCCGGCCTCAGAGGCTGTCCAAAGTGGCGCTCTGACGGGGATGTTTACCATTACCTACATCCTGTTGGCTGTAGCCGTGGTAGCGAGTTTGCTCTTTACCCTGATCAATTTGTTCGCTCATCCTCAAAAATTGAAAAAAACCCTCATCACCATTGGTGTTTTCCTGATTCTCCTGGGCTTTTCCTGGGCGATATCAACGGGCTCCGATGTAAACCTGGATGAGATGGCCAGAAGGGGAATTCCCACTACGGAAGAAACTGTTAAGAATATCGGCACAGGGTTGAATCTGTTCTTCGTGCTGGTAATCGTTGCAGTAGGTTCCATGCTATGGGGAGGGATAAAAAAGATGACAAGTAAATAATAAATAGACGCGTTATGTCAAGAAGAGGAGGACCACCAGAAGTAAATGCCGGATCTATGGCAGACATTGCCTTCCTGCTGCTCATCTTTTTCCTGGTTACCACAACCATCGAAACAGATGCGGGATTGGACAGGATGCTGCCTCCAATGGAACCGCCAGACGAGAATGTGGTGATCAAGCAGAAGAATATTTTTACGGTAAACATCAATAAAAGCGGCCAACTTCTGGTAGAAGAGGAGTTGACGAACCTGAAAGATCTTCGCAAGAAAGCGGTTGCCTTCCTCGACAACGGGGGAGACGGTACCTGCAACTATTGCAAGGGCCGGAGAGATGAGTCTTCATCGGATAACCCGACCAAGGCGATCATTTCCCTGAAGAACGACCGGGAGACCAAGTACGGTACCTATATTACCGTGCAGAATGAATTGGTGGGCGCCTATAACGAATTGAGGAACCGGGAAGCCCAGAGGCTGTTCGGAAGGGATTTTACGGATATGGAGGCAGAGTACCTCAATCCGGAAACGCCATCCAGTATTCGCGATGACCTGAAAGACAAGGTGCAAAGGATACAGGACCTGTTTCCACAGAAACTTTCTGAAGCGGAAACCTCAACATCAAATTAACCTTTAGGAACAATCGATTATGGCTAAATTCACAAAGAAAAAAGACGGAGATTTACCAGCTGTATCCACAGCTTCCCTGCCGGATATTGTCTTTATGCTCCTGTTCTTTTTCATGACGGTTACCACCATGAAAGACAGTTCCCTGATGGTGGAAAATACCTTGCCCAATGCGAGTGAGGTGAAAAAGCTCGAAAAGAAGGACAGGGTGCTGTACATCTATGTAGGTAAACCGACGAGGGATTACCAGAAGGTGTTCGGGACCGAGCCCAAGATTCAGCTCAATGATAAATTCGCCAACGTTTCCGATGTAGGTGATTTCATCCTTGAAGAAAGGGCCAAAAAGCCTCAGGAATTACAAAACGTACTGACCACGGCTCTCAAGGTGGATAAGGACGCTAACATGGGTCTGATCTCAGACATCAAACAGGAATTGCGGAAGGTGAATGCCCTCAAGGTGAACTATACCACCTATGAAGGGGACGCTTTCAGGAATATCCAGTAGATCCATTACATAACATTCTTATAAAACGCTCCTATTTCAGGGGCGTTTTTTTATTTCCATTAACCCAAAAGTCCTACCTTTATTAGCATGAGGCTTTTCCCGCTAATTTTATTGTCACTCTTTTTTCTATCCTTCACTTCAGCTCAGGATTCTTTGCAGCCACCTGATCTGAACTACCTGGAGGATCAGTTTTATGTGGGTCTTACCTATAATTTCATATTGAACAAACCAGAGACAGTCAACCAGCAGAATCTTTCCTATGGCCTGCAACTCGGTTTTATCAAAGACCTGCCCCTGAATGAGGAGAGAAATATTGGCCTGGGCCTGGGCCTGGGATATGCCTTTAATTCCTATTATTCCAACCTGCAGGTAGTTGAGCTGGAAGAAGGCTTCCGGTATCAGTTATTAAGCAGTGATCTGGGGGCAAAACGCAATAAGGTAGAGACCCATCTTATAGAGGTGCCTTTCGAGATTCGTTTTCGAAATTCCACCCCCTCAGAATACCGTTTCTGGCGACTGTATTTCGGTGCTAAGCTGGGCTACGTACTGGGGGGAAGAGCAAAGACCGTGACCGCAGACTTTAAAGATTCCTTCTACGTGACGGACATAGAAAAGTTCAGATATGGAGTCATGGCCAATTTCGGGTACAACACCTTCAACATCCACGTCTATTACGCCCTTAACAATCTGTTTAAGGATGGACTCACACTTGATACAGGGCAGGACCTCACCTTTAAACCCCTTAGGATCGGTTTGATTTTCTACATCCTTTGAACATTGCTGTCATTTAGAGCCAGAATTTCAGGGTAAGTAATTGGGAGACCAGCCCTACGAGAAATCCTATGAGAAGTTCTGAACGCGAATGGGCTTTCAGGTATAACCTGGAGGAGGCTACAAGGCCGGAAGCAAAGAACATAAAACTGATGGCCAGTACAATGTTGCGTTCGAAGTGGTAACTCAGGGCTATGAGAAACATAAGCATACTGCCCATTCCCATCATATGCAGACTGGTCTTAAAAGGAATGTAGAGCAGTAAGAGGCAGGTGCTGCTCGCAGCGATCAGTCCCAGAAAGAAAAAATACAATTCTATGTTGTAATTGTCGGGGATGACCTTCAGCAGGATCAGGAACAAAAGGATAAGGCTGATCATCAACGGGTATTTCCTTTCCTCCGGTTTATTGAGGAAAATCGATCCCACTACCCCGAGGTTTTTGAGTATGAAGAAACTCAGGATGGGTATGATGATGGTCAGAATAAAGACCGGCAGGATATTCCCACTCCTCATCTCCAGGGAGGTGTATTTGGGGGTGATCAGAAAATAAGACACCGTTCCCGCCAAAGGCAAAAAGATGGGGTGAAAGATATAAGACACCAGTTGAGAGAGAAATCGCATCAGATCTCCTTTCTTAAACGTGCCACGGGAATTCCCAGTTGTTCTCTGTACTTGGCCACCGTTCTTCTGGCTATAGGATAGCCTTTTTCTTTGAGGATAGCAGCCAGTTTGTCATCGGTAAGGGGTTTTCTTTTGGGCTCATCCTTCACGACTGTCTCGAGTATCTTCTTGATCTCCTTGGTAGACACGTCTTCGCCTTGCTCATTCTTCATGGATTCCGAAAAATACTCCTTGATCAGCTTGGTACCATAAGGGGTGTCTACGTACTTACTGTTGGCTACCCTCGAAACTGTGGACACGTCCATATCAATAGCATCGGCAATGTCCTTGAGGATCATCGGCCTGAGTTTCCGCTCATCTCCTGTCAGGAAATATTCTTTCTGGTATTCCATGATGGCGTTCATGGTTACGTAGAGGGTCTGTTGCCGCTGTCTGATCGCATCGATAAACCATTTGGCTGCATCGAGTTTTTGCTTGATAAAGAGCACGGCATCCTTTTGTGACTTCGATCGCTCTTTGGCGCTCTTATATCCCGCCAGCATATTGCTGTACTCCTTGGACACGTGGAGTTCGGGGGCATTGCGACTGTTGAGGCTCAGCTCCAGTTCCCCGTCTACGATCCGGATAGAGAAGTCGGGCACGATGTGTTCGATGATCCGGTTGCTGCCCGAATAGGAACCGCCCGGTTTTGGATTGAGCTTTTCTATCTCCGTGATGGCCTCTTTCAGTTCCTCTTCGGTAATGTTGTGTTTTTGAAGGAGTTTTTTGTAGTGCTTTTTGGTGAAATGATCAAAGGATTTCTCCAGGATGAGGATGGCCAGTTCTATGGCCGGACTAGGGTCTTTCCTTCTGAGCTGGATCAGCAGGCATTCATCCAGTGAACGGGCTGCGACGCCCGGCGGATCGAGTTCCTGCACGATCTCCAGCACTTTCTCAATGGTCTTCTGGTCCGTATATATATTCTGGGTAAAGGCCAGGTCGTCCATGATGTCGTTTACAGGCCGCCTGATGTACCCGCTCTCGTCCACACTTCCTACCAGGAACTCGGCAATAGCCCATTCTTCATCGTTCAGGTAAAAGGTATTTAATTGATTGATGAGGTACTGGTTAAAGGAGATGCCGGCCGCATAAGGCACGGTCTTTTCTTCATCATCGGCACTGTAGTTGCTGGTACGGGTCCTGTAGTCCGGAATCTCATCATCACTGAGGTAGTCATCAATATTGATGTCCTCCGTATTGATGGTCTCATTGTCGTTGTCCCCTTCGTAGACCTCTTCAAACTCGTCCTCAAAGGAATTTGTTTCCTCCTTCCCGGATTCCAGGGCGGGATTTTCCTCTAGTTCCTGTTTCAGCCTCTGTTCAAAAGCCTGGGTAGGCAATTGAATGAGTTTCATCAGCTGGATCTGCTGAGGAGAAAGCTTTTGAGAAAGTTTAAATTGTAAGTGTTGCTTCAGCATGGGGGCATTACATTCTCGTTATATAAAAATAACGAATTTACCGTTAGAACTCCGCATTCTGCGGTGTTCTGGGAAACGGAATAACGTCCCGAATGTTGCCCATACCGGTGGCAAATTGCACCAGTCTTTCGAATCCGAGTCCAAAACCACTGTGTACGGCCGTACCGTATTTTCTCAGGTCGAGGTACCACCAGAGTTCCTTCTCGTCTATCCCGAGATCTTTGATCTTCTGCACTAACACATCCAGCCGTTCTTCCCTCTGGGACCCACCGACGATCTCTCCGATTCCAGGGAAAAGGATGTCCATGGCCCTGACCGTCTTACCGTCTTCATTGAGGCGCATGTAGAACGCTTTAATCTTGGCCGGGTAGTCGTACAGGATCACAGGGCAGTTGAAGTGTTTTTCCACTAAATACCGCTCGTGTTCGCTCTGAAGATCTGCACCCCATTCTTCGATCAGGTACTGAAATTTCTTTTTCTTGTTCGGCTTGCTGTTCCGCAGGATATCAATCGCCTCCGTATAGGTTACCCTGACGAACTGGTTGTCAATAACGAATTTCAGTTTCTCCATTAGGCTGAGATCGCTTCTTTCGGCCTGGGGCTTTGTCTTTTCCTCATCGAGCAGCCTCTTTTCAAGGAACTCGAGGTCTTCCCCGCACTGCTGAATCACATAGCGCAGCACCTCTTTGATAAAATCCTCTGCCAGATCCATATTGTCGTGCAGATCATAGAATGCCATCTCGGGTTCTATCATCCAGAATTCAGCAAGGTGCCTCGAAGTGTTTGAATTTTCAGCCCTGAAGGTGGGTCCAAAGGTGTATACCTTCCCCAGGCCCATTGCATAGGCCTCGGCCTCCAATTGTCCCGAAACAGTGAGGTTGGTCTCTTTGCCAAAGAAATCCTCACGGTAATTAACCTCTCCTTCTTCAGTGAGAGGAGGGTTCTTGGGGTCGAGGGTGGTTACCCGGAACATCTCTCCGGCCCCTTCTGCGTCCGATCCGGTAATAATAGGAGCGTGCATATAGTAGAACCCATTCTTTCGAAAATACTCGTGAATGGCAAAGGCCAGGGCAGAGCGCACCCGCATCACTGCGGCAAAGGTGTTGGTGCGCACCCTCAAATGCGCCTGTTCCCTGAGGAACTCCATAGAGTGTTTCTTGGGTTGTATGGGGTAGGTCTCCGGATCTGCTGAACCGTGAACGATGAGCTCGGTAACCTGTATCTCCACAGCCTGTCCTTTTCCCTGACTCTCCACAAGGTTTCCCTTTACTCCAATAGCCGCTCCAGTCGCGATCTGCTTCAGTAGGCCGTCATCAAATTTCTCAAAGTCGACCACACACTGTATATTCTGCAGGGTAGATCCGTCATTCAGGGCAATGAACCGATTGCTTCTGAAAGTCTTCACCCATCCATTCACCTGAACTTCCTGACTCCTTGGGGATTCCTGCAACAATGTCTTGATCTGTGTCCTGACCATGTAATTCTAAATTCTGATTAACCCCGCAAAGATAGTCCATTGGATAGAACTATCAGGAAATGAAAACTCATAAATCGACCCCTCGGGCCTCAGTTTTCCAGGCTGTCTGTTTCGGGCAATTCATCCAGGGGAAGGATGTCTATCTGAGGTTCTTTCAGGACCGCCTTGTTCGCGATACTCCTCTCGAGTGACAGGAGCAGGGAAGGCAGGAGGATAAGGTTGGCCAGCATGGCAAAAAGAAGGGTTGCCGAGACCAGGGCCCCCAGGGCCACCGTTCCGCCAAAACTCGACAGGACAAAGACCGAAAAACCGAAGAACAGGACGATGGAAGTATAGAACATACTCACCCCGGTTTCTCTTAGGGCTGCGTAAACCGATTTTTGGATCCTCCATCGGTTAGCCGTGAGTTCCTGCCTGTATTTTGCCAGGAAATGGATAGTATCATCTACGGATATTCCGAAAGCGATACTAAAGACCAGTATGGTTGAAGGTTTGATCGGAACCCCCACAAAACCCATGACCCCGGCAGTGACGACCAGGGGTAGGAGGTTAGGGATCAGGGAGATGATGATCATCCTGAAAGAGCGGAACAGGTACGCCATAAAGAGGGCGATCAGGCCAATGGCCAGGGTCAGGGACAGGATCAGGTTTTTCACCAGGTACTTAGTCCCTTTTAAAAAAAGCAGTGCCTTACCTGTCATTGATGTGGTGTACCGGTCTTCGGGAAAGGTTTTTTCCAGGTTCTCTTTCAGCCGCATCTCGATCTCCTCCATCCGTTCGGTCTTGACATCCCTGATGTAGGTGGTGATGCGGGCCACCTGCCCGGTACTGTCCACAAAATTCTTGAGCAGGTCGCTCTCTCCCTTCGACTTCCTCGCAACGTCCATGATAAAGGTGTTTTCCTGGGAGGTGGGCAGTTGGTAGTAACGCGGGATACCGTTGTAAAAAGCCTGTTTGGAATACTTTACGAGGTCGACAACAGAGGTAGGCCTCGACAGCTCCGGGAATTCCCGGATCACCTGACTCAATTCCTCCATGCGGCGGAGGTTGGCCGACCTCAGTACGCCGTTCTTCCTCTCGGTGTCCACGACGATCTCCACGGGCATGATGCCGTCGAACTCCTCCTCGAAAAATCGTATGTCCTTGAAAAACTGGGCATTCTTGGGCATATCCTCAATGGGGCTTCCCGAGATACGAATCTGGTAAATACCGATAATACTGACAACCAGCAGGATCACGGAAGTTGCGTACACACTGATCCGTTTTTCCCGTACGATGCGTTCCATCCAGTTGACAAAAGCGTCGATCCACCTCTTGTTGAGGTGTTTCAGGTGCTTCGTTTTAGGCAGGGCCATAAAGCTGTAAATGATCGGGATGATCAGGAGGGAAAGGATAAAGATAAATATGATGTTGATGGAAGCCACGATCCCGAACTCTGTCAGCAGTTTACTGTCTGTAATGATAAAGGTGGCGAAGCCTGAAGCCGTGGTCATATTCGTCATCAGGGTAGCGTTTCCAATCTTGGAGATCACCCGCTGGAGGGACAGGGCCTGGTTACCGTGTTTCTTTACCTCCTGCTGGTACTTGTTGATCAGAAATATACAGTTAGGGATCCCGATTACGATGATCAGGGGAGGGATCAGGGCGGTGAGGACGGTGATCTCGTACCTGAGCAAACCGAGGATTCCGAAAGCCCACATCACACCGATGATCACCACACACATGGAAATGAATGTGGCGCGGAAACTCCTGAAGAAGAAAAAGAAGATCAGGGAGGTGACAACCAGGGCTGCCGTGATGAACATCCCGATCTCATCGATGATGTTCTGGGAATTCATGGTCCGGATATAGGGCATTCCTGAGACGCGTACATCCAGGCCGGATTCTATTTCGAAATTGTGGATAAGGGTTCGAAAGTCATTTAGAATGAAGTCTTTCCGCACCGAGGTATTGACGATATCCTTATCCAGATAGACGATGGTCCTGACTGTCTCACTCTCTTTGTTGAACAGTAGCTGATCATAAAACGGCAGGTCGTTGAACAGGTGGGTTCTAAGACTATCCAGAGCCTCCTGGGTCTCAGGAGGGGTTTCCATAAAGGGCTTGAGAACGAACTCCTGCAGCTCATTGTCCTTCACCAGTTCTTGCAGGTTATCTGTAGAGACCACGAATTCTACCTCCGGAAAGGCGGCGAGTTGTTTGTTCAGGATATTCCAGCTGTTGAATTTCTCAAGGGTGAACAAGGTTGAATCCCGGACGCCGATCACAATGGCGTTCCCCTCTTCTCCGAATCGGTCGAGGAATTCCTCGTACTCCAGGTTGGTAGGGTGATCATCAGGCAAGAGATTGGCTTCCGTATTGGAGAAGCGCATATTTTGCCACTGGAAACCAAAGAACACCGTAATGGCAGCAATGATGATCAGGATCAGGATACGGTTCCTCAGAATGATCCTGGCGGTCCTTGTCCAAAAGTTTTGAGAGAGCTTAGCTACCATGCGATTCTTTAAAATGCCCAGTTCCAAATACTCCGTGAGGGTATGGGACCAGGGGGCTTATCTAAAGCGGGTCAAAGGTAGAAAATGCAGTGCAGTGTTCCTAGTCTAAGCCTTGTGAATCCACTATCTTTATAAGATTACCGCCGGGTTCAAAAAGGGAAGAAGGGTGTCTGAACACAAGAAATTCTGGAAATTCGAACGCAGGGTCTATCGGGTGCTGATCGTACTCTGTACTCTGGCCCTGATAGTCGCTATACTGGCCTGGTATTTTCTGGGGGAATCAGGGAATCCCTGAATTACGGAATCTGAGATCAGACCTTCATGATCTCTGCCTCTTTCACTTCCAGGATCTTGTCTATCTTTTTAACATAGGTGTCTGTAAGTTCCTGAATGTCGATTTCGGCATTTTTTTCAAGATCCTCTGAGATGTCGAGGTTTTTGATCTCTTTGTTGGCTTCCTGCCTTGCGCTGCGCACGCTTACCTTGGCGTCCTCGGCTTCTGCCTTAGCTTGTTTGACCAGCTGTATCCTTCGTTCTTCTGTCAGGGGCGGAACATTGATGATAACGAAGTCGCCGTTATTCATGGGGTTGAAGCCCAAATTTGCATTCATGATCGCGGTCTCAATTACCTGTAACATGCTTTTCTCCCAGGGCTGAACCGAGATGGTCCTGGCGTCCGGAGTATTGATGTTGGAGACCTGAGAGAGGGGCGTCATGGAACCGTAGTACTCGACCATAACGGAAGAAAGCATGGCCGGGCTCGCCTTACCGGCCCTGATCTTTACCAGTTCCTTTTCGAGATGCGCAATGGCCGCATCCATACTTTCCTTGGCAGAATCAATGACAAATGTAACCTCTTCGTTCATGAATTGATTTTAAAACAAAGTAACACAAATTTTTGAAAAACTAAAGGTTTACGACCGTTCCGATGTTCTGACCCGAAACGATCTTGAGCAGGTTGCCCTTCTTGTTCATGTCAAAAACAACTATGGGCAATTCATTTTCCTGGCTCAGGGTAAAGGCTGTCGTATCCATGACCTTCAGGCCCTTTCGGAGGACCTCATTGAAGGATATAGTGTCGAATTTTGTGGCGTTCTTGTCCTTTTCCGGATCACTGGTGTATATTCCGTCTACCCGGGTACCTTTGAGGATCACATCGGCCTCTACCTCTATCGCTCTGAGTACGGCTGCCGAATCAGTTGTGAAGTAGGGGTTTCCGGTCCCCCCTCCGAAGATGACTACCCGTCCTTTTTCAAGGTGTCTCATAGCTCTCCTCCTGATAAAAGGCTCGGCCACCTCGTTGATCTTGATAGCCGATTGCAACCGGGTTTGCACCCCTTTGTTTTCGAGGGCACTCTGCAGGGCAAGTCCGTTGATCACAGTAGCCAGCATTCCCATATGGTCTCCCTGCACCCGGTCCATACCACTACTGGCCCCGGCCAGACCGCGGAAAATATTACCGCCTCCGATGACTATGGCCACTTCGATGCCTTTGTCAACGACCGCCTTGATCTCATCGGCATAAGCTGCCAGTCGTCCCGGATCTATCCCGTATTGTTTTTCACCCATCAGGGCCTCACCGCTGAGCTTGAGGAGGATTCGTTTGTAAGCCATCTTGCGTATTTGATTTGCAGACAAAAATAATCAAAATTATTGAGGACAATTCTCTATCTTACCCCTTAAACCCGAAGTAATTTTGTGGGTTCTTTCCGCCATTCATCGAGCGAATAGGAAGGGTTTCCCGCTGTAAAAACATTACGGATGTACAAAAAGATCGCTCCGTTACTCTCCCTGGCCCTGCTCCTGGGTTGTAAAACAGTTAGTACAGGTACTGCTGCTTGCAATAACCCGGTTCAGGTCAGCATAGACCTTTTGCAGGTGGTGGATGATAAGGTAAAAGTGCGGGTAGATCCCGGGCCGTTCACTGAGGATGAGGTCCATTTCTTTCTCCCCAAGGTAGTGCCCGGCACCTACAGCGAGAACGATTTTGGCCAGTTCGTATCAGAACTGGTTGCTCTGGACTATCAGGGGAATCCCCTGGAGATTGAACAAAAAGATCTCAATACCTGGCGGATCCCTAATGCCCGAAACCTGGACCTGCTGGAGTATGTAGTGAATGATACTTTTGATACGGAAACGGAGTATGAGGATCCTGTGTTTTCACCTGCAGGTACCAATATCCTGGATGGAGAGAACTTCCTTCTCAATCTTCACGGATTTGTTGGTTATTTTCAGAGTTTTAAGGAAGTGCCTTATGAATTGAACATCGCTTCCCCTGCATCCCTGGAAGCCACCACCTCCTTGCCTCGTATGGCAACCGAACGCGAAGGTAAGGGGACACATCGTTTTTTGGCCAGGAGGTATTTTGAACTCATTGACAACCCTATCATGTTCGCTAAACCCAACTCGGTGACCTTTAGCCTGGCGGATATCGATGTAACCCTGAGTGTATATTCCCCTAATGCGACTTATTCGGCAAAGGATCTGCAGCCCAAGATGGAAGCCATGATGAAGGCACAAAAGGAATTTCTGGGAACACTAAGCGGTACCAAGACCTATACTATCTTGCTGTACCTTTCCCAGTTTGATAATCCCGATGCCACTGGCTACGGAGCACTCGAACACCATACCTCAACCGTAGTGGTCCTCCCCGAGATGTTGCCCAGACCTGCCCTGGAGGAAGCCATGGTGGATGTGGTATCACATGAATTTTTTCATACCCTTACACCACTGTCTGTCCATTCGAGGGAAATACAGTTTTTTGATTTCAACGAGCCTAAAATGTCCATGCATCTCTGGATGTACGAGGGAACGACAGAGTATTTTGCCAATCTGTTCCAGGTACAGGAAGGCCTGATCACAGAGTCGGATTTCTATGATAGGATGGCAAAAAAGATCTCCAATTCCAAAGCCTATGAGGATAGGATGTCATTCACTGAGATGAGTAAGAATGTGCTGAGTTCGCCCTACAAAGAGAACTATTTAAACGTCTATGAAAAAGGAGCCCTGATCAATATGTGCCTGGATATCCTGCTCAGGGAAAAGAGCAAAGGGGAGAAGGGAGTGCTTTGGCTTATGGGGGAGCTCGCTGCTAAATACAACGAAAATACGCCCTTTGAAGACGCAGATCTGATCGCAGAGATCACGGCTATGACCTATCCTGAGGTCGGCCAGTTCTTCAGCAGGCATGTGCAGGGCAACGAGCCCATCCCTTACGGTGATTACCTGAAGAGAACAGGCCTTAAGGTGGAGACATCGGAGGCTCCGGCGTCCTTTTTCTTTATGGGGCAGATTCCCTATATAGATGCAGATCCGGCAGACCTGGATACTATTTTTGTCCAAAAAGGGATGGAATTGAACTCCTTTTTCAGGGATCTTGGAGCCATGGGAGGGGACGTGATCTTAAAAATTAATGATACCCTCATCACCTTAGACAGTATAAGGGTTATCATAGGGGAGAGTTTTAGCTGGGACGCAGAGAAAGATATCCGGATGACTGTACTGCGTGATGGGAATACGATCGAACTGAGCGGAAAGGCCGGAATGCCTACCTACACCGAACGCAGGATCACCGAAATTGAAGGGGTTGGTGAAGAAGCACTTTCCCTGAGGAAGTCCTGGCTGAATCC
Organism: Muriicola marianensis; assembly: GCF_014638095.1. GTDB lineage: Bacteria > Bacteroidota > Bacteroidia > Flavobacteriales > Flavobacteriaceae > Muriicola > Muriicola marianensis. Next base: position 1,331,697 of record NZ_BMFH01000001.1, on the reverse strand, counting down.
ATAAAAAAACCGCCTCTTTTCAGGGAGGCGGTCTTTGTTCTTTTCCGGGATCATTATCCCAGGGCAACTCTTTCAAATCCGGTTACCTCGAGGTCCTTATCCACAGATTTTACGTAATTGGCTACGCTTACTTTACTGTCCTTGATAAAATCCTGATTCACCAGCGTATTGTCTTTAAAGAATCGCTGGAGTTTTCCCTGGGCGATCTTGTCGAGCATAGCTTCAGGCTTTCCTTCCTGCCTGAGCTGATCTTTCGCGATCTCAATCTCCTTGTCAATAGTCTCCTGATCAACACCGGAAGGATCCAGGGCCACAGGATTCATAGCTGCCGCCTGCATGGCAACGTCCTTGGCGGCTTCTTCAGCTCCGTTGACGGCTGCGGAAAGCCCCACGAGCGTGGCGATCTTGTTTCCTGCGTGGATGTATGAGCCAACAAAGGGAGCAGACAGTTTCCTGAAACCACCGATCTCGATCTTTTCTCCGATCACCCCGGTCTGTTCAGTAAGCTTTTCCTGCACGGTAATCCCGTTGTAGTCTGCCTGCAACAATGAATCCAGGTCATTGTATCCCAAAGCGAGTTCCGCCAGATCATTGGCCAGAGCTACGAAGGACTCATTTTTGGCGACAAAATCTGTTTCACAGTTCAGGGAGATGATCACTCCTTCAGTCCTGCCATTGTTGACCTTGGCAATAGCAGCTCCTTCTGAAGATTCCCGGTCTGCCCTTTTCGCGGCAACTTTCTGACCCTTTTTGCGCAGGATCTCAATCGCCTTGTCGAAATCACCTTCGGCCTCAACCAGGGCATTCTTGCAATCCATCATCCCGGCTCCGGTGGTCTTTCTCAGTGTGTTTACGTCAGCTGCGGTAATTTTTACCATCATGTCGTTTTTTATTTATGGATGCCTCAGGCTATCCTTATTATTGAATGTGTTTAATTTATTCTACGCCGGCTTTGGCATTGTCCTGCCATTCCTTCAGTTCATCCCATTTGCCTTCAGCAGCCATTTTAGCCTGCTTTGGCCATGATGCCGGATTCTTGGAAGCATAACGCGAACCGGCTTCCGAAAGGATGGCTTTAAGGTCGTCCTCTGTTTTATCTGCCAGATCACCAAAGGTCCTGATACCGGCTTTTTTAAAGACTTCTGAAATCTTGGGACCGATCCCTTCCACCTTGGTCAGGTCGTCTGCGGCTGGCTTCTTGGTTTTCTTGGGAGCTTCTTTCTGTACTTCTTCCTCTATCTCTTCGGCCATGTCCTCTACTTCCGGAGCAGCTGTGGCCTTCGGTGTCTCCTCTTCGTCTTCTTCCACTTCCACTACCACTTTTTTCCTGGCCTTGGGAGCTTTTACTTCTTTTCCTTCCTCATCGGCCTGCTTCTCTGATTTGCGCTCTGCCAATCCTTCTGCCACAGCGTTGGTCACGTGCGTCATGATGATCTCAATCGACTTGGAGGCATCATCGTTGGAAGGGATGACAAAGTCGATAGGCCTCGGGTCAGAGTTGGTATCCACCATGGCGAAGATGGGGATGTTCAGTTTCTGTGCCTCTTTTACGGCGATGTGCTCGCGCATGGTGTCAACGATAAAGAGGGCACCCGGAAGACGGGTCATTTCCGAGATGGAACCCAGGTTTTTTTCCAGTTTGGCCCGCAAACGATCAACCTGCAATCTTTCTTTCTTGGAGAGGGTGTTGAATGTTCCATCCTTCTTCATTCGGTCGATGGAGGCCATTTTCTTCACAGCCTTCCTGATGGTCACAAAGTTGGTCAGCATTCCGCCGGGCCACCTTTCAGTGATATAAGGCATGTTTACATTCGCTACTTTTTCAGCAACGATGTCCTTAGCCTGCTTTTTAGTTGCGACAAAAAGGATCTTTCTTCCTGAAGATGCGATCTTCTGGAGGGCCTCACAGGCGTCCTCCAATTTTGCAGCGGTTTTGTAAAGGTTGATTACGTGGATCCCGTTGCGCTCCATATAGATATACGGGGCCATGTTTGGGTTCCATTTTCTGGTAAGGTGACCAAAGTGTACACCTGCCTCAAGGAGGTCTTTTACTTCTACTTTTTTTGCCATTTTTCTTAGTTTACGTTCTTTTGAATTAGCAATGCTAGAGTGGTATTCCTTTTGGGAAAGCCTCTGTCATTTAGATGCTAAACTAAATGTATCCGGATCCTCGAATCCCCAAAGGAGATCAGTTTTAATTCCGGAATTTTAATTGTCCCATGACAAGGGACTTTCAATGAACTTGAGTTATTACTGGGTTTGGGCCTAAAGAGCCCGGTCATTAAATTCTTATCGCTTGGAGAACTGGAATTTCTTCCTGGCCTTTTTCTGACCGTATTTCTTTCTCTCCACCATTCTTGGATCCCTGGTAAGGAGCCCTTCAGGTTTCAGCGTTTGCCTGTTCTCTTCGTCGATCTCACAAAGCGCTCTGGAAAGGGCGAGTCTGATGGCCTCTGCCTGTCCGGTGATCCCTCCTCCGTAAACGTTTACCTTCACGTCAAAGGCATCGTCGTTGCCGGTAAGGGCGAAAGGCTGCTTCACTTTGTACTGCAGGGTTGCTGTTGGGAAATATTCTGCAAGGTCCCTGTTGTTGACGGAAATAGAACCTTTTCCTTTAGAGAGGTATACACGGGCTACTGCTGTCTTCCTTCTGCCTATTTTATGTACTACATCCATTACTTGAGATCGTTGAGGTTTATAGTCGTGGGTTTTTGTGCTTCATGCTGATGTTCGGCTCCGGCATACACCTTGAGGTTCCTGAAAAGGTCTGCTCCCAGTTTGTTCTTTGGCAACATGCCCTTTACAGCTTTTTCCACCACGGCCGCAGGATTTTTTGCTTTCAGCTCATTGGCGGTCAGGGAACGCTGCCCACCTGGGTAACCTGTATGTCTGATATAGGTCTTCTGGTCCCATTTGTTGCCTGATAGCTGTACCTTCTCGGCATTGATCACGATCACGTTGTCCCCGCAATCCACGTGAGGGGTGAAGTTGGGTTTGTTCTTCCCTCTCAGGATGGTAGCCACTTTTGAGGCCAGTCTTCCCAAGGTCTGCCCTTCAGCATCTACCAGCAACCATTGCTTTTGCACGGTAGCTTTATTGGCCGAAACAGTCTTGTAGCTCAATGTATCCACTACGTTCTATTTTATTGTTAAACAATTCTTCCCGAATATCGGGCTGCAAATGTACAATTATTAAGTTGAATTACAAATGGTTGTTTTCCTCTTTTTTATTTTTTTTCAGTGGTTTTGACAACCCTCCTACCGGGGCGTAAACCGATGATCTGTTCTCAATGGTCATTTCTGAGCCCGATAAACTATAATTTTCACCTGTTTCCCACGTTATACAGGGTAACAAGATTCATGGGTTATGAAAAAGATGGCGATTTATTATCTGCTGATGGGGTTCCTTATTGCAGCCTGTTCCACTGATAAGATGGCAGATAATGGTATTGATGGAATCATCGGAACATGGGAGCTCACTGCCCTCGAGATCAATGACGGCTCGGCAAGCTCTGAAGCAGAATTTGCACAGGACATCCTGGATGTTCTTTCTGCTTCGGATTGTTATCTCCTTACCCTGATCTTCAACGAAGACCTTACTTTGGTCACCCAGGATGCTACTAACTACCTTGAGATAGGAGTTAACAGTTCGGGAACAGGACTGGATGTACCTTGTCCTGTTCAGCGGGATACCTTTACGACCAGCTATACCTATGTAGAGGGAACGCTGACCTTTACTGACGAGAATCAGCAATCCGTTACTGTGGATGCCCTAATAAATGGGAATACGATGGTCATCTCAGCCCGGGATCTGGCTGTGGAAAACTTCAACTCTGAGGGGAATCTGGTATTTTCACGTAGATAACCCGCATAGTATACATTTACCCTCTCTTGTTTAGGGTTTATTGCTAGACTCAGTGGGCCTCGAGCCAATTGTGTCCTACTCCGATCTCTACATCGAGGGGTACTTTCAGGGCATAGGCAGACTCCATGGATTTCTTTATTAGGGTACTGACCTCCTCTAGCTCCGGTTCATGCACATCGAAGACCAGTTCGTCATGTACCTGTAACAACATCCTGGTCTTGAAATTCCCTTCTTCCAGTTTGCGATGTATATCGATCATGGCGATCTTGATGATATCGGCGGCGCTTCCCTGAATAGGCGCATTGATAGCGTTCCTCTCCGCAGCTCCCCTGACCACTGCATTGCTGCCATTGATGTCCTTGAGGTACCGGCGCCTGCCAAGGACCGTCTGTACATAGCCGTGCTCCCTGGCAAAATCGACTTGGTCGGCCATGTATTTCCTCAATTTAGGGTAGGTCTTATAATAGGTGTCGATGAGTTCCTTGGCCTCCGTTCTGCTCAGGTCTGTCTGGTTGCTCAACCCAAAGGCCGAGACCCCGTAAATGATTCCGAAATTCACGGTTTTGGCATTGGCCCTCTGCTCCCTTGTCACCTCATTCAGGGGTATGTTAAAGACCTTCGAAGCCGTGGATGCGTGGATATCCTCTCCGTTCTTAAAAGCTTCTATCATGGTGTCCTCATCGCTCAGGGCTGCGATGATCCTCAATTCTATCTGGGAGTAGTCTGCCGCGAGCAACACGTGGTCCTTATCCCTTGGAATAAAGGCTTTGCGAACCTCCCGTCCCCTTTCGGTCCTGATGGGGATGTTTTGCAGATTGGGATTGTTGCTGCTGAGACGTCCTGTAGCTGCCACGGTTTGCATATAGTCCGTATGAACCCGTCCTGTACGTTCCTCCACCTGGGTGGGCAGGGCATCCACATACGTACTCTTTAATTTGGTAAGTCCCCTGTACTCAAGTACATCCCTGATGATCTGGTGGTCTTTAGCCAGGTAGGACAGCACATCTTCGGCCGTGGAATACTGCCCGGTTTTGGTCTTTTTGGGTTTGTCTACCAGTTTCAGCTTGTCAAAGAGTATCTCCCCCAACTGCTTGGGCGAACCTATATTGAAGGTCTCTCCGGCTTCTTTGTAGATCTTTTCTTCCAGGAAGGCGATATCGGTGTCGAGTTGGGTCGACAAGCCCTTCAGAAAATCCTTGTCGAGGTTGATCCCCTCCAGTTCCATATCTGCAAGGACCCTGAGCAGGGGTATCTCTATATCCCTGAACAGGTCCATGGTTTCGGCCTCTTTCAATTCCTTTTCAAAATGTTGAGCCAACTGCAGGGTGATGTCTGCATCTTCTACTGCGTACTCCGTCTGCTTGTCGAGGGGTACTTCTCGCATGCTCAGCTGGTTCTTGCCTTTTTTCCCGATGAGTTCACTGATGGAGATCGGGGTGTAATTGAGGTAGGTCTCCGAGAGCACGTCCATATTGTGCCTCATATCGGGATTGATCAGGTAGTGGGCCAGCATAGTGTCAAAAAGCGGTCCTTTTACCTCTACCCCGTATTTGCGAAGCACCTTGATATCATACTTCAGGTTTTGTCCTACTTTCTCTATGTCCTCGGAGGCAAAGAATGGCCTGAGCCTATCGATCAGCGCATCGGCTTCACCTCTTGCCTCCGGAAAGGGCAGGTAGAATCCCTTGCCGGTTTCCCATGAAAAAGCGATCCCCACCAATTCTGCTTCAATCGGGTTCAGGGAAGTGGTCTCGGTATCGAAGCACACCCTCTCCTGTTTCATAAGGTTTTTCAGAAAGAGATCCAGGGCCATACCGCCCTGTACGCTCTGGTAAACATGGGGGACTTCTTCAATGGTCTTCCTGCTCGAAACCACTTCGAGTGTGGCGGGTTCCTCCCCCTTGTTGCCAAAAAGGGAGAACTGCCCGCTTCCCGCTGCCTGGGCTTGTTGTTTCCCGGTTTCTGTATTGGTGACCATGGTAGGTGTGCCTTCGGTCTCTCCGGAAAATATCTTGATGAATTGCTCCCTCAGCCTTCTGAATTCCAGTTCTTCGAAGATCGCCTGCACTTTTTCATTGTCGGGGGCTGACAGTTCGTAGTCCTCGGCATCAAAGGTGACATCGCAGGTCACGCAAATGGTGGCCAGTTGCTTTGATATCTTTCCCAGTTCTGCGTTCTCGATGATGCGTTCCTTCATCTTGCCCTTGAGCTTGTCCGTATTTTCCAGCAAGCCCTCAAGGGAACCGAATTCCGCGATGAATTTCTTGGCGGTCTTTTCACCCACTCCGGGAAAGCCGGGTATATTGTCCGATGAATCTCCCATCATCCCCAGGTAATCGATCACCTGCTCGGGTCGTTCTACTCCAAACCGCTTTTGCACCTCAGGGATGCCCCATATCTCAATCCCATTTCCCATCCGGGCCGGGCGGTACATAAAGATGTTCTCTGAGACCAGCTGACCGAAATCCTTGTCAGGGGTGACCATAAAGACCTTATAGCCTTCCCGTTCGGCCTGTTTGGCCAGGGTTCCAATGATGTCATCGGCCTCCAGGCCCGAGATCTCCACACAGGGGATGTGCATGGCCTTGAGGATCTTCTGAATATAAGGGACGGCGATCCTGATGGCATCCGGGGTCTCGTCGCGGTTAGCCTTGTACTCGGGGAACAGCTCCGTGCGTTCTGTGCTGCCGTCCTTGTCGAAGCAAACAGCGAGATGGTCCGGTTTTTCCCTCTTGATCACATCGAAAAGGGAATTCATAAAGCCCATGATGGCCGACGTATCCATCCCTTTTGAATTGATCCTGGGGTTCTTGATCAGGGCGTAATAGCCCCTGAAGATCAGGGCATAGGCATCCAGTAAAAAAAGTCGCTTTTGTTCGGCCATAACTGCTTTTTATAAGGGTACCAAAACTACGAAGAATATCCGCCAAACTAAAGGGTCAGCTTTGCAGATAACTGGGGGCTGGAATATTTTCATGTCCTCTCTCACTGAATTTCCTGTAGGAGAAGCCCGGATGTATACAATAGGCCCCTGTCTCACCCGCCTTATTGACTGCGATAAAGCCGATCTGTATGTCACGATAATTCTCCTTTTTAGCAATGATCCTCCGTACTCCTTCCTCACAGGCTTCCTGGGGGGATTTGCCCTGCCTCATCAACTCCACGATCAGGAAGCTGCCCACTGTGCGCACCACCTCTTCTCCCATGCCTGTGGCTGTGGCGCCTCCTATTTCATTGTCTACAAACAATCCCGCCCCGATAATAGGGGAATCGCCAACCCTTCCGGCCATTTTGTAAGCCATGCCGCTGGTCGTGCAGGCCCCTGCTATATCCCCGTTTGAGTCAATAGCCAGCATGCCGATGGTATCGTGGTTCTCGATGTTGATGACGGGCTCGTACTTAGAGGTTTTTTTCCATTCGAGCCATTCCTGACGCGATTTTTCCGTGAGCAGATTTTCCTCCGGAAATCCCATCTCCAGGGCAAATTTCCTGGCGCCTTCCCCGGCCAGAAGCACATGAGGAGTCTCCTCCATGACTTTCCTTGCGACGGATACGGCATGAACGACGTCCTTTAAATACACCACGGCCCCACATCGGCTGTCCTTGTCCATGATACAGGCGTCCAGGGTCACGTGACCGTCCCGGTCTGGTCTTCCACCTTTCCCGACCGATTGGTTGTTCACGTCGGCCTCCTCCACCATAACGCCTTGTTCCACAGCATCCAGGGCAGAACCTTCTCCCTCCAGAACTTCATAGGCCTTTGCCGTAGCGTTTGGCACATCCCAGGTCGCGATTACCATCGGTGCTGACAGGGATTTAGTTTTATTCTCCATTTCCTGTGGATCGTCCTTACAGGAAGACGCCCAGGCACCTCCCATAAGGGCTGCTCCGCCCAGGCCTCCGTTTTTAATGAACTTTCTTCTGTCCATACCGTTTGCGTTGATTACATTTATGCGATTAAAGATAGGGATAATGACCGTAGAAGTTTGTGTGACCTCCCTGGAATCCGCCCTGCTTGCTCAACAGGCAGGGGCACAGCGGATAGAACTTTGTGCGGAACTTTCACTGGGAGGGATCACCCCGTCCATCGGCCTTATCAGCACGGTCAGGGAAGCTATTCAGATCCCGGTGCACGTCCTGATCAGGCCCCGGAGCGGCGACTTTACCTATTCGGAACAAGAGTTCACGATTATGTTACGGGACATAGAGAGCTGCAGGTCCCAGGGTGTTGATGGGATCGTAGCTGGAGTGTTGGAAAGGGATATGACAGTGGATTGGGAAAGGACCTCGGAACTATTGCATCACAGTGAGGGCATGTCCTTCACCTTTCACCGGGCATTCGACTGGGTACCTGACCCAGCCGGAACCTTTCTCAGGTTGCAGGAATTGGGGGTGCACACCTTACTTACCTCCGGGCAGGCACAAACAGCCGAAAAAGGGATTGGAGTCCTTCAGGAGTTATTGAACCTTTCATCCGGGTGTGTTGTGATGCCGGGAGGAGGGATCAATGCCCGGAACGCTTCACTTTTTGAGGAAAATGGCTTCGCAGCACTGCATCTTTCCGCCAGCCGACAGGTTGTCAACACGCCGAAAACGCATCCATTAATTATGAGGTCATCAAACTTCCCGCCGGAGAATCACGTCCTACAAACGGATCCTGAAATCCTCAGAAAAGTGATCGAAAGCGTTAATTAAGTCTAAAAGAATCCCTCATGGCTGCGTAATAAAATATATTTGCAAAAAAGGAATATGCTTCGCTGGGTTGTTTTTATTGCCATTTACTGCATCATGGGGTTCTACTCCCTTCAGGCGATCAAAACGGTTTCCCGCTTTCCTTGGGTCTATTACTCATTTATGGCTCTCGGGCTTCTGGTCCTTGGAAATTTTATCTATCAATTCACCTTCGGGGAGAGTGATGGCAGTGTGCTGAATCGGCCAAAGAGCTATGCCTTCGGCTTCCTCATCGCCATGCTCACCTTTGAGGTCATAACCATTATCTTCCTGTTCTCAGAGGACATATTCAGAACGATCTCTGCCGGGTTAGGTCGGATGTTCGGTTCTTCCACAGAGTTCAGTTTACCCGCACGGAGGCGTTTTCTCAGTATGATCGCCATGGGGATTGCTGCCATTCCCTTCAGTGCATTGCTCTATGGAATGTACAGGGGTAAATACAATTTCCAGGTCCTGACATACGACCTGGAGTTTGATGACCTCCCGGATGGTTTTCACAACTATCAGATCACTCAGATCTCGGATATCCACAGCGGGAGTTTCGACAACAGGAAGAAGATTGAATACGCCGTCGACCTGATCAATAAACAGGAGAGCGATGTGATTCTCTTTACGGGTGATATGGTCAATAACATGGCCCTGGAGATGGCTCCATGGAAAGATCTTTTTTCCACCCTTACGGCCAGGGATGGAAAATTCTCAATCCTGGGTAACCACGATTACGGGGATTACGTGCGGTGGGATACTCCTGAACTCAAAGCGGAGAATCTCGAGGCCTTAAAGGATATGCAGAAGGAGATGGGCTTCGACCTGTTGCTGAATGAAAGTCGGTACTTGCGAAAAGGCCAGGACAAACTCGCCCTCGTGGGCGTAGAGAATTGGGGTCGGGGCGGTTTTAAAAAAGCAGGCGACCTGAAGAAAGCGGTCAGTCAGATCGACAAAGATGACTTCAAGATCCTGATGAGCCATGACCCTTCCCATTGGGAGGATGTGGTGATACAGGATGAGTACCATTATCACCTCACCCTGAGCGGACATACCCATGGTATGCAATTCGGGATTGAGATCCCGGGATGGGTAAAATGGAGCCCAGTTAAATGGCGCTATAAATACTGGGCCGGGATCTATGAGGAATTGGGGCAATACATCAATGTGAACAGGGGGTTCGGCTTTCTCGGCTATCCGGGTCGGGTAGGGATCTGGCCCGAGATCACGGTGATCCGTCTCAAGAAGAAGGGAATTGTGTAAAAAATACGTTAAAGAATACCGTGTAAGCCTTTGATTTCCGTGGTGTTTAACAATTTTTACTACATTTGGATCGTAACCCAACTCAATACCTATGTCTAAATTCGGTGAACTGATAGATCTCAATGTGCCGGTTCTACTCGATTTCTACGCAGAATGGAATGAGCAATCAACGGCCATGCACCCCGTATTGAGGGATGTTGCTGCAGCTCTCGGTGACAAGGGCAAGGTGATCAAGATCGATGTGGACAAGAACAAGGAATTGTCCCAGGCACTTAGAGTTAAAGGCCTGCCTACCTTAATGATCTACAAAAAAGGGGAAATGGTCTGGCGGCAGAGTGGGGAGCAGGATGCCAATACTTTGATCGGTATTCTCAACGAATACATCTAATCTGAATTTTCCATTTATTTCACCCGGGAAAATCTTCCGGAGCTATCTAATTTTCAGGAACCTCAATTTCTTCCACCTGTGTCGCATCGGCATTGATGGTATCTGATGCGGGAAGCGTATCTATGATGCCAGGGGTGTCCATGTCTTCTTCCGGAAGTTCCTCAAGGAGGTCGTCCTGGTAGAAATGGCTGAACTGATCGATCTGGTCATTGAATACAGAGGTTTCCTTCTCCGCCATTTCCCTGTCGTCATTCTCGATCAGGATATCGATGATCCTTCGATATCCCTCCATGTCCCCGATGATATCCTCGAGATTGTCATACTGCTCGTCCAGGGGGGTGCCCGCGTAGTAATTCAACCTGCTTTGGTAGATCTCTTTGAGCTGCTCGTAAAGGGCCCTTGCCTTGGTGGTCTCCCCCACTTTGTAATACCCGTCGAGGAAAGGTTCCACAAAAGTGTAGAAGCCGTAATAGTCCACCGGCAGGTTTTCCATGGTCAGGTCGATGATCTCCCTGGCTTTGTCGATCTCATTCTCATCGATGAGGGCCTCAACCAGCCTGGCCAGGTTGCTCCTGAATGAGAGCCCCTGAGTACGGGTCTGAGGGTCGTGATAGATATCCGGACTACCCGAATTTCCCCATTCCCAGCCTTTGACGATATTGTACATGATCTCGGTATCGATGCGACCCATCTCATAGGAACTGGGATTCTTTGTCTTGATGGGCACCAGTTTGTAGGCCATCCCCTCCAGCTGCAGGTAGTCTTTCATCCAGATGTATTCTGCCTTGTCAAAACTTCCCCCTGAGAAATAGATAGGCCGCTTCCAGTCGTTATTCGCCATAATGTCTAACATCATGATGCGGTTTTTCGGCAGGGCCTGAGGCAGGTCAATATCGATATAATCCACGATCAGGGCAGAATCCTTTTCTTTGACCAGTCCGGATTCCAGCACGTTTTTCTTGTTGACCGGGATCCGGATCTTGTTGGTGGGATAGTAGACCAGGTCAAGAGTGCTTTCGGAGTATCCGCTGGTATCAGCCCCCTGCTTTTCGAGAAGTGATCCCAGTTTGGTCTGGGGGTTGTTGCTGCCTACCCAATTCATGAAGTCTTTGATGTCCCATCGCTTTTCCGTGATCCCCTGGTAATAGATCACATCCCTGTTACCGTATCGGTACAGGTCGTGGGTGAGTTGAGAGGGGATGGGGTCACTCTTGTAGGCTTTTCGCTTCATCTGGTCTACGTACCAGTCTGTCGCAAAAAGGCTTGTACAGATCACCCTGACATCGGTTCGGTGCCCTTCCACCTCCTGCACATACCAGAGCGGGAAGGTGTCATTGTCTCCTATGGTGAACAGCATGGCCCCGGCATCTTCCTGGCAGGAATCCAGGTAGGCTTTTGCCGCTGCCCTCGCCGTGTATCGGCCCGAGCGGTCATGGTCGTCCCAGTTCTGATAAGCCATCACCACCGGAACAGCCAGAAGGCAAACCGCGGTGATCACCGGTGCCCATATTTTCGGGGTAAGGAGTTTGCTGAATTCCTCATACAGGCCATAGACCCCAATCCCTATCCAGATGGCGAAGATGTAGAAAGATCCGACCAGGGAATAATCCCTTTCCCTCGGTTGAAAGATATATGGGTTTGTATAGAATTGTATGGCGAGCCCCGTAAAGATAAAGAAGACAAAGAGCACCCAGAATTGCTTAGGGTTTCGGGATACCTGGAAGACCAGGCCAATGATCCCCAGGAGTAACGGCAGGAAAAAGTAGGTGTTCCTCCCTTTGTTTTCCAGCACATCTTTGGGCAGGTTCTCCTGGCTCCCCAGGCGAAGGCTGTCGATAAAGCCAATCCCGCTCAGCCATTCTCCGTTCCCGTTGTAACGGCCCTGTACATCGTCCTGCTTTCCGACAAAATTCCACATAAAGTACCTCCAGTACATGTAGCCGAACTGGAATTGAAACATATAATTGATGTTGTCCCACAAACTTGGGGGTTGTACTTCAAGGTATTCGCTGAACTGCCGGAGGAAACTGATGTACTGCCCTTCGTCTATCTCCCCGTTGGCATAGCCTGTTTTGATCTGGTTGACCGCCCTCTGCAATTCCTCATTGCTGGTGGTCATCCTGAAATCGAGGGGGCCAAAGAACTTCATATAGTTCTCCGCATGCTGGTCGCTCCACATCCTGGGTAAAACACCCTGGTGATCAGGGTTAGGCCCCTGTATGGCATCTTCATATTTGTTGACGATAATGTATTTGCCAAGGGCTTCGTCTTTCTCGTATTTGGGTTTATCGTCCTTGTCAGGTCCGGGTTTGGCAAAGGCATCGGAGTAATAGGTACCGTAAAAAGGGCTGTCTACCCCGGGATACTGTTCCCTGTTGTAATAGGCGAGGAGGGACCTGGCATCCGATGGGTTGTTCTCGTTGATCACCACGTTGGCGTTGGCCCTTATGGGCAGCATCAGCCAGGAAGAGAAGCCCAGGAAGAGGAACATCGCACAGAGGACGAGGGTATTGGCTGTTACGTAGTTGTTTTTACGGGTGTACCTCAGGGCGTAATAGAAAACACCGACAAAGATAAGACCCATGATGATGGTCCCTGAATTAAAGGGCAGGCCTATGCTATTGATAAAGAAGACCTCACTCCACCCGAAAAGCTTGAGCACATAGGTCAGGGAAAATTTATATACCAGCATTAGTACAGCTACCACCGTGATATTGGCGAGCAGGAAATTCTTGACGGTGGTTTGTTTGTATTTTTTAAAGTAATAGAGCAGGCCAATGGAAGGGATGGCGAGGAAGCCCATAAACTGAATCCCGAAGGTGAGTCCGACCACAAAAGAGATCAAGATAAGGTATTTGTTGCCCCTGGGATGATCAAGGTTGTCTGTCCATTTCAGCCCCAGCCAGAGCAACAGGGCCATGATCAGGCTCGCCATGGCGTACACCTCGGTCTCCACAGCATTGAACCAGAAGCTGTCTGAGAAAGTCAGGGCCAGTGAGCCTACCAAACCACTCCCGAGGATGGCGATGGCCTGGGGATTGCTGAGCGCCCCGGACCCGGCAATGAGTTTGCGGGTGAGGTTGGTAATGGTCCAGAACATAAAAAGGATGGTGAAAGCACTGGACACAGCAGACATATAGTTCACCATCCTGGCCACCTGCTCAGGCTCCATGGCAAACATGGCAAAAAAGGCACCTATCATTTGAAAAAGGGGTGCTCCTGGTGGATGCGCCACCTGAAGTTTGGCCGATGTAGTGATGTATTCTCCCGCATCCCACCAGCTACCGGTAGGTTCCACGGTGAGGCCATAAACGATCAGGGATATAAAAAAGACCCCCCAACCGGTCAGAGAGTCCCATTTAGCGAAGTTTTTTGATACCATCAGGTCTTCCTTTTACCAACAGAGGCGAAATTACTAATTAAAAAATTTATCGGGATCAATATTTCCCAAGGTTTAACATCATTATGATATTGGCAGATCCCCGTGTGGATTGTCCTTAAATTTATTTGTGCAAACAAAACTTTGTCTTAAATTTGCACGCTCTTAAGAGGCATTGGCCTATGGTGTAATTGGCAACACTACTGATTTTGGTTCAGTCATTCTAGGTTCGAGTCCTAGTAGGCCAACAAAACCCCGGAAATTCTCCGGGGTTTTTTATTTTAGATCTTCTCAAGAGCCTTCCTGTAACCATTTAGTTCAATGTACACCGGACACCCCTTAAACAGGGAGAGTAAATCTTATATCTTTTCTTTGAAATTCTTAAAATTTTCTTAAATTCCTGCCATTAACAACATAATCATTCTATTTATGAAGCAATCAATGTTTAAGCGTATGGCTGTTCTGGCCGGCGCAGGTATCGTATTGTTCTCCTGTTCGGACGATACATTCAATCAGGAAGAGAACCTCGAACTTCAGAATGTCCTGGAGCAAATGGAAGAACCCGCTGTATTTAATCAGGGGAGTTATGTCATCGAAGGTTCTTATATCGTGGTTTTCGATCGCAAGGTCACAGGGGATGTCGGTGCCCGGTTCGGCAATGATCACAAAGCAGCCAACAATGCCGTCAGGGAGATGGCTACCAAGATCTTGGGTAGTATGGAGCTGAAGGAAGACGCCATCGGCCATGTATTCAGCAAAGCTCTGACCGGAGTCTCTGTCAAGATGAGCGAAGAAAAGGCGGCAGAACTCGAGGCGGATGAACGTGTTGCTTATGTAGAGAGAGACCAGATGTTCACCCTGGCCCCACCTCCCGGAAAAGGTCCCGGCGGCGGTGGAGGAGGCGGTTCTGCCGCCGAAGAGATCCCATGGGGGATTTCCCGTGTCAATGGCGGAGCTACCTATACCGGAAATGGAGTTGCCTGGATCATTGACTCAGGTATCGATTCCGGGCATGAAGATCTTAACGTAGATGTGAATCGAGGTTTCAATGCCTTTACAAAGGGCAAGGACTCTGATCTTTCTGCAGACGGAAACGGTCACGGAACTCATGTCGCAGGTACTGTGGCAGCTATCGATAACGAAGTGGGTGTAATAGGTGTGGCCGCAGGAGCTACAGTTATTCCTGTAAAAGTACTTGACTCACGTGGTAGCGGTTCCTACTCCGGTGTGATTGCCGGCATAGACCACGTAGCCGCCAATGGCAGCAACGGCGATGTCGCCAACATGAGCTTAGGGGGCGGTTTTTCGCAGGCTGTCAATGATGCGGTGATCGCCGCGGCAGGAACTGGAGTAAAATTTGCGCTCGCGGCAGGGAACGAAAGCACGAATGCAGCTACTAAATCTCCTGCCTCTGCCAATGGTCCGAATATCTATACCATCTCGGCCATGTCTCAGGGTGACAATTGGGCATCATTTTCTAATTACGGCAATCCTCCGGTCGATTATTGTGAGCCAGGAGTGGCGATCAAATCGACCTGGAAAGGCGGGGGATACAATACCATCAGCGGTACTTCCATGGCCTCTCCCCACGCGGCCGGCATATTGCTTTTGGGTAATATAGGAAACGGTGGAAATGTCAATGGGGATCCTGATGGAAATGCAGATACCATAGGGGTGAATTAGAACACCTCAACAAATATCTCTAATAATGAAAGGCTCCTGTAAAGGGGCCTTTTTCTTTAAAGTCCTAGAGATTTTCAGGGTCTTCTTCGGGAAAGGGATCTTCACTCTCGGCAATTTCATGAGTGGATCTCCCGCTGGCTTCCTGCGTTCCTGACAATTCCTCTTTTTCTGCCAGATCGAGCAGGGTCCTGGTCTTTTTCTTGTCCCGGATCATCGCCCATGTCATGACCAGGCTTGAACCGATAATTACAAAAAGGAGAATTCCGGGCTCAAAGGTGGTCACCTGAGCTTCTGCCGGGATGGCGTAGAAGAGGAGTACAGTGATGAGTCCCCTGGGGGCTATAAATAGCTGGGGAAGGATATCACTCCCATAAAAGGTCCTGAGCAGCACAAAGCGCACGAGGTAGATTGAGATGATAATAAGCAGGCTTACCAGGGCGACGCTAAAACTAAAGAGGGAGGCGATAGCGATTGTCAGTCCGAAGATCACAAAGAAAAAGGTGCGGACCACAAAGGCGGTCTCCAGGGTAACGATATGGAGTTCGTGGTAGATCCTGTGCGCTTTTTCGTAGTCCAGGAAGTTGGCGAGCTTCCCTCTGAAGAAAAGCTTCATATTGGCTATGATCAGTCCAAAGATCAGGATGATGAGCAGGGACGAAAGGTGTAGTTGCTTCCCTATGGCATATAGTAACAAAAGCACGGCGATCAGGAGGAAGAGTTTAGCCTGGCTCTTGATCTCCTGGAAGATCAGGATGATGGCATAACTGGCCATCACGGAGATCACGATGGTCAGGATGATATTCAATGCAAACCCACCGGCCCCTCCCTGGGAAGCCGGGTTCAGCTCGCCTACCAGGAAATAGAACATCATGATCCCCATGATGTCGGAGAAGGTGCTCTCGTAGATATGGAATTCTTTTTTGGAGGGATCAAGGCCACTTACACTGGGGATGATGATGGCGCTGGAAAGGATAGACAGGGGCGTGGCGTACAGCCAGGCCGACTGCATACTCATCTCAGGCACAAATTGATACAGGATCATAGCTGCCAGGTAGGCCGAGCCCAACAGGCCCACCAGGGCCACTGCGAGCGACTTGAGTATAGGTACGAGTTTATCCTTTTTCAGCTCCAGTTCCAGGGCCGCCTCCAGCACGATCATGATCAGTCCGATAATACCCAGAACTTCCAGGGCCGGGAAGAAATCGACCTCGTCTGAGGAGAGGTAGGAGAGCACGAACTGCAGGATCACCCCCAGGAAGATCAGCAAGAGTACAGAGGGGATATTCGTCCTTTTGGAAATACCGTTAAAGATAAAAGAGAGAATGAGGATTACCGATGCCTCGATGATGATGTTGTAGGAAGAGAATACATCCATGGGGTCAGGTTGATTTGTACGAGTTAAATGTACGACTTATTCCATACAGGATGGAAATAGGTAATCTTCCGAACTTCTGGAAATTGTATGTGCGTGAGTCGAACGCGATTAAGAAAAATTGTGTATCTTTGCGCCACTGAAAGGATAGTAAAGTATTCATGAGGGGACCGTTAAGTCCCCTCTTTTGTTACTCATATTTATGTTGAAGGAAGAGGTAAAAAGCAGGCTGGACCAGATTTTACTGGAGAATCCATCGCTTTTTCTGATCGATTTTTCGGTGAGTCCGTCACAGCATATTAAAGTAGTGATCGATGGGGATGAGGGAGTGACACTGGAAGACTGTATGAAGGTGAGCAGGGCGATAGAGCACAATCTGGACAGGGAATCGACTGATTTTTCCCTGGAAGTGACCTCCCCCGGGGCTACGGAACCCCTGGAGATGCCCAGGCAGTACACAAAGAACATCGGGAGAAAACTGGAGGTGAAAACCTCCGAAACAACCATAACGGGAACCCTGGTCTCCGCTTCTGCAGAAGGGATAAAACTGGAGTGGAAAGCAAGGGAACCCAAACCCGTTGGAAAGGGAAAGACCACCGTATTGAAATCGGCAGAAGTTCCTTTCACGGATATTGTAAAAGCGAACGTAGTACTTAAATTTTAATTAGGATCAGCATGGAAAATATCGCATTGATCGAATCGTTCTCGGAATTCAAGGATGATAAATTCATCGACCGGGTAACCCTGATGGCCATTTTGGAGGACGTCTTCCGAAATGCCCTGAAGAAAAAGTTTGGATCGGATGACAATTTTGACATTATCATCAATCCGGATAAGGGAGACCTTGAGATCTGGAGAAACCGTGTGGTAGTTCCGGATGGAGAGGTAGAGGAACCCAATGAGCAGATCTCTCTGTCTGAGGCTAGAAAGATCGAGCCCGACTTTGAAGTGGGGGAGGACGTTTCCGAAGAGGTGAAACTGATCGACCTCGGTAGGAGAGCTATTCTTGCCTTGCGACAAAACCTGATCTCCAAAATACACGAACACGACAATACGACCATTTACAAGCAGTTCAAGGATCTCGAAGGGGAGATCTACACTGCTGAGGTACACCATATCAGGCACAAGGCGATCATCCTGCTCGATGACGAGGGGAACGAGATCATCCTTCCCAAAGACAAACAGATCCCATCCGATTTCTTCCGCAAGGGAGACAATGTGAGGGGGATCATCGAAAGCGTGGAGCTGAAGGGGAACAAGCCCATGATCATCATGTCCCGCACCTCACCGATCTTCCTGGAGCAACTCTTCTTCCAGGAGATCCCAGAAGTGTTCGATGGTCTGATCACGATCAAAAAGGCAGTGCGCATCCCAGGGGAGAAAGCCAAGGTAGCAGTGGATTCCTATGATGACCGCATCGACCCGGTAGGGGCCTGTGTCGGAATGAAAGGATCTCGTATTCATGGGATCGTAAGGGAACTCGGCAATGAGAATATAGATGTGATAAACTGGACCAACAATCCCCAGCTGATGGTCACCCGGGCTTTGAGTCCGGCTAGGGTCACTTCCGTAAAACTGAATGATGAGAATATGACCGCCCAGGTCTACCTCAAACCCGAAGAGGTTTCAAAAGCCATCGGTAGGGGCGGACACAATATCAGACTGGCAGGGCAGCTTACCGGATATGAGATCGACGTCTTCAGGGAAGGGGTTGAGGAAGATGTGGAACTGACAGAATTCTCAGATGAGATCGAAGGCTGGATCATAGAGGAATTGAAGAAAATAGGCCTGGATACAGCGCGAAGTGTGCTTGAACAGGACGTGGAAGACCTGGTCAAGAGAACAGACCTGGAAGAGGAAACCATCCTCGACGTGGTGCGTATCCTCAAGGCCGAGTTTGAAGATTAAGCTATATATTAGCACAAAATAAAAAGAGAGTAAACAGTTTTTATGGCAAACAACTCAACAATAAGGCTTAACAAAGTTCTGAGAGAACTCAACATCTCCCTGGACAGGGCGGTCGATTTTCTGGCCTCAAAAGGGCATAAGATTGACGCGCGTCCTACCACCAAGATAACGGAGGAGGTGCATCAGATTCTCCTGGACGAATTCCAGACCGACATGAGCAAGAAAGTTGCTTCCATAGAGGTCGGGGAGGAGAAGCGCAAGGAGAAGGAGGCCATTAGACTGCAACTCGAGCAGGAACAGGAGGAAAAGCGCCTTGCCCGGGAGAAGAGGAATGCTGCCTCCGAAGTAGTGAAGGCCAAGGCCGAATTGTCTGGTCCCAAGATGGTCGGTAAGATCGACCTCGACGGGGAGAAAAAGGCAGAGAAGGAAGAGGCTAAAGAAACTGCCGCGGCAGAACCTGAAAAAGAAAAACCTGCTGTAGCCAAACCTGCGGCTAAAAAAGAATCCAAGAAAGCTAAAGAGAAAAAAGCTGAGGCACCTCCCAAGGAAGAAAAGCCAGAGGCTATCGAGACAAAGTACCAGAAACTTTCAGGGCCCAAGATCATGGGCGATAAGATCGACCTGTCAAAATTCGAAAAGCCCAAGAAAAAGAAGGAAGCCGGGGCCAAGGCCGATCCGTCAGACCGCAAGAAGAGGCGAAAGCGCATCGTTAGCGATTCCGGTTCCCGTGGTGGTGGCCGGGGACGTTTTGACGACAAACGCTCCAGGTCCGGTGGTGGTGCCAAGGTAGAGCCTACGGAAGAAGAAGTACAAAAGCAGGTAAGAGAGACCCTGGAAAAACTACAGGGAAAATCCAAGAAAGGAAAAGGAGCCAAATACCGAAGGGACAAGAGGGACATGCACAGGCAACAGTCTGAAAAGGACCTCGAACAACAGGAACTTGAAAACAAAGTACTCAAGGTCACAGAATTTGTCACCGTCGGAGAAGTGGCTACTATGATGGACGTGCCAACCACCCAGATCATTTCCGCATGTATGTCGCTGGGGATCATGGTTACCATGAACCAGCGCCTCGATGCGGAGACGCTTTCTATCGTTGCCGATGAATTTGGTTATGAGGTGGAATTTGTCACCGCGGATATCGAAGAGGCGATCGAAGAGGTGGAGGATGCACCGGAAGATCTCAAACCAAGGGCCCCTATCGTCACAGTTATGGGACACGTAGACCACGGTAAGACCTCCCTGCTCGATTATATTCGAAACGAGAACGTGATCGCAGGAGAAAGCGGTGGTATCACCCAGCACATTGGTGCATATGGGGTGAAACTGGACAACGGGCAGAAGATCACCTTCCTGGATACTCCGGGTCACGAGGCCTTTACCGCCATGAGGGCGAGGGGTGCTCAGGTAACGGACATTGCCATTATTGTGATCGCGGCAGACGACGATATCATGCCTCAGACCAAGGAAGCTATCAGCCATGCACAGGCTGCCGGGGTACCGATCGTATTCGCCATCAATAAAATAGACCGACCCAATGCCAATCCGGACAAGATCAAGGAAGGGCTGGCTGCCATGAACCTGTTGGTAGAAGATTGGGGAGGTAAGATTCAATCGCACGACATCTCAGCCAAAACAGGGGAAGGTGTAAAGGAATTGCTTGAGAAGGTTTTGCTGGAGGCAGAATTGCTCGAACTCAAGTCGAACCCGGACAAGCTGGCCTCAGGAACTGTGGTGGAAGCCTTCCTCGACAAGGGAAGGGGTTATGTCTCTACAGTGCTGGTACTCGCGGGATCCCTGAAAATAGGGGATTACGTACTCGCGGGTACGCACAGCGGAAAGATCAAGGCCATGCAGGATGAGAGAGGCAAGAACGTTAAAGTTGCCGGGCCGGCTACCCCCATTTCCATTTTGGGATTAGATGGAGCGCCTCAGGCAGGGGATAAGTTCAATGTTCTCGAAGATGAGAGGGAAGCCAAACAGATCGCCGCCAAGAGAAGTCAGCTCCTCAGAGAACAATCTGTAAGGACGCAAAGGCATATCACGTTGGATGAGATCGGAAGAAGGATCGCCCTTGGCGACTTCAAGGAACTGAACATTATCCTCAAAGGTGATGTGGATGGTTCTGTGGAAGCTCTCACAGACAGTTTCCAGAAACTGTCTACCGATGAGATCCAGGTCAACATCATCCACAAAGGTGTGGGAGCCATCACCGAATCGGATGTGCTCCTCGCTTCGGCCTCAGACGCTATCGTGATCGGATTTAATGTAAGGCCGATGGGCAATGCCCGTGATATCGCTGATAAGGAAGAGATCGATATCAGGATCTATTCCATCATCTACGACGCTATCAACGATCTCAAGGACGCCATGGAAGGAATGCTGTCTCCGGAGATCAAAGAGGAAGTCACGGGAACTGCGGAAATACGGGAGACCTTCAAGATTTCCAAAGTGGGAACGATCGCAGGTTGTATGGTGACCAGCGGAAAGATCTTCAGGAATTCCAACGTAAGGCTCATCAGGGATGGAGTAGTTATCTACACAGGAGAGCTCGCCTCCCTGAAGCGATTCAAGGACGATGTGAAGGAAGTTTCCAAAGGATACGACTGCGGACTGCAGATCAAGAATTACAACGATATCAAGGAAAACGACATCGTGGAGGCCTTCCAGGAGGTGGCTGTGAAAAAGACCCTCTAGGGAAAGTAAAGAAGAAAAAAAAACCTGCCGAGCGGCAGGTTTTTTTATTCTATTGGATTAAGGATTCAGTTTCCTGTTTGAGGCCGGAGGATGATAGATTGCGGATATTTTTTCCTCACCTCCGCGAAAGTCCGCTCCACATCCAACCTGTTTGCGAATCTTCCCAAATGCACCCTGTAGGTAGGGGAGTCAAAGATAATTCTGGCCCCGTACTGAGGAAAATCCACCGAGGCATCATCCTTGAGATTTGTCGCTTCGGCATAGGACCCGAAACCTATCTGAATGGTGAAATATTCGGTCTTGGAATTCATCTTTTTGTAGATCTCCAAAAGCTTGGTGATATCAGGATCTTGTTCAACTTTTGCAATCCCCTTCTGAGCGTTCATGCCCAGGGGTAAAAGCAGTAGAATTAACGTGTATAAGGCAGTTTTCATGTGTTTCAGGGTTTGTAAAAAAACGTTCTTTGCAAAGGTAATTTTTTAGGGCTTAAACAGAATAAACAAGCCTTATTTAGAATAGTTATAAATTATAAATTATCAATAGTTAACGATTTCCCAAATAAAGTCTATTCCGTATTTTTGTCCCCAATTTCACGGGCGATAACTCACCCATTTTCCTAGGATTGAGAAAATATCGTGCCAGGATTTCGATAGAAATAATTTCAATATGAAAAAGGTTCTGTACCGCTCTCAGATTTCTACTCTTTTCAGTTTTTTATTGGTTGGTAGTCTACTACTCACGAACAATCTTTTTGCGCAGGATCAGGCTGCTGCCGAAGCTGTGGCGACGGAAGCCGATGCCTCACTGGGAGGTGATCCCGTAAAAGGTAAGCAGTTGTTCAATCAGAACTGTGCCGCCTGCCACGCCCTGGACCGCAAGATGACGGGACCAGCGCTGGCCAATGTGGAGACTCGCCTCGCTGAAGAAGAAGGCCTGGATAAGGAATGGCTCTATTCCTGGATCAAGAACAGTGCGGGAATGATCTCATCCGGAGATGCATACGCCAACAAGATCTATGCAGAATACAACCAGGCTGCCATGACGGCCTTCCCTACTCTGAGCAACGCAGACATAGATAATATTCTGGCCTATACGGCGGCCCCTCCTCCGGCACCTGTACAGGCAGTCGCTACAACGGCAGAAGTTCCCGGAGGCGCTGCTTCATCCTCAGGGATCACCAATGAAGTGATCCTGGGTGCACTTGTACTGGTCTTCGGATTGCTGGTCATGATGCTGATCCTGGTAAACACCACCCTGAAGCGGATCGCTGAGGCCAATGGTGTGGTTGTCGAAAAAGCGAAGGCCGAGAAACGCATGCCGATTTGGAAGGCATTTGCCAAGAATCAGTTTCTGGTCCTGTGCTCTGTCATCTTCTTGCTTCTGGCCAGTGCCTATTACGCATATGGCTGGATGATGCAGATAGGGGTAGACCAGGGTTACCAGCCTATTCAGCCTATCCACTATTCTCACAAGATTCACGCAGGAGACAACAAGATCGAATGTAAGTATTGCCACTCTTCCGCCAGGGTTTCAAAACACTCAGGGATCCCATCCCTCAACGTGTGTATGAATTGCCATAAGTCGATCTACGAATACAAGGGCAACCCGGAAGGCCCTTCAGCCGAGGATCTGGCAAACGGATACACCAACGAATTCTACACCGCCGAGATCAAAAAGCTCTACAAGGCTGTCGGGTGGAATGAAGAAGAACAGCGTTACACCGGTGAATCCAAACCTGTGGAATGGGTCCGCATTCACAACCTCCCTGACCTCGCGTACTTCAACCACTCCCAGCACGTATCAGTCGCTGGCATCGAGTGCCAGACCTGCCACGGCCCGGTAGAAGAGATGGAGATCATGTACCAGTATGCTCCCCTCACTATGGGATGGTGTATAAACTGTCACAGGGAGACCGAGGTAAACCTTCAGGATAACGAATACTACGAAAAGATTCACAAGGCACTTTCCGAGAAATACGGCGTTGAGAAACTGACAGCTGCGCAGCTGGGCGGACTCGAATGTGGAAAATGTCATTATTAAGAACAATACAGAAGCTAATTACAGATAGATCGTATGGCATCAAATAAGGTATACTGGAAGAACGAGGCGGACCTGCTCCCCGCGGATTCCAATATTCAACAGCTGAGAGATAACGAGTTTCCGACAGAAATTCCCGTAGATGAATTTCTCGGCGACAAGGAGGGATTGTCAGATTCCAAGACAAACAGGCGCGATTTTCTGAAGTATATAGGCTTCAGCACTGCAGCTGCTTCATTGGCTGCCTGTGAGGGCCCTGTTATCAAATCGATCCCCTACGTGGTACAACCCGAAAGGATCGTACCTGGGGTGGCCAATTACTACGCCACTACCATCGCCAACGGTTTTGATTTCGCCAGTATCCTCATTAAGACGAGGGAAGGAAGGCCTATCAAAGTAGAAAACAACAAGGAAGCGGCTACTAATGGCAGTGCTAACGCCAGGGTCCAGGCTTCCGTCCTTTCCCTGTATGACAGCACCCGGCTCCAGGGGCCCCTTTCCAACGGGGAGCCCGTAGAATGGGCTATCCTGGACGCCTCTGTTAAATCCAAACTGGGAGCTCTGGCCGGTTCGGGGAAACAAGTGGTCCTCCTTACCCAGACTTACGCCAGTCCGTCTACCGATAAATTGATCGCCGATTTTACGGCTGCTTATCCCAATACAAAACACGTCACCTACGATGCCATTTCAGAGGATGCCGCTTTGAATGCTTTCGAAATGGCCTACGGGGAAAGGGCGCTTGCCGATTATCATTTCGACAAGGCCGAACTTATCGTTTCCTTCGGGGCAGATTTTCTGTCCGACTGGCAGGGAGGCGGATACGATGCCGGATATTCCAAAGGGCGCGTACCCAAGGCCGGAAAGATGTCAAGGCACATCCAATTCGAAGCCAATATGACGCTTACCGGGGCAAATGCCGACAAGCGGGTGCCCCTGAAGCCGTCTGAACAGAAAAAAGCACTGGCCGCCCTGTACGGCAAACTGAACAACAGCAGGGTAAGCACTGACCTCAGTGAGGCGGTCCTCGCCATGGTAGACAGCACGGCTGCTGAAATCCGTAGCAAAGGGAGCAAGGCTGTGGTAGTTACCGGACTGGACGATGTGAATGCGCAGCAACTGGTCCTGGCTATCAATAAAATGCTCGGCAGCGAAGCTATGGATACAGCTGCACCCAAGTATGTTCGCCAGGGAAATACGGCTACCGTAAAACAGCTGATCAGCGATATGAAATCGGGCAATGTGGGTATGCTCATCATGGATGGGGTAAACCCTATGTACACCCTGCCCAATGCTTCTGACTTCGCGGAAGGCCTTGGGAACGTAGATCTATCTGTCACCTTCTCCACCAACTGGAACGAGACCACAGAGCGCACACAATTCGCGGCAGCTGCCAATCACTTCCTGGAATCCTGGGGAGATACTCAATTGAAAAAAGGACATTACAGCCTGATCCAGCCTACCATCAGGGAGCTGTTTGACACCCGTCAATTTCAGCAGTCCCTCCTGAACTGGATGGGCAGCGATCAGAGCTACTACGATTATATCAAAACTAACTGGACGGAGAGCGTCCTCGGTACCGATTCCTGGAACAAAGCGTTACACGACGGAGTATACAGC
The DNA here is from genome assembly GCF_014638095.1 of Muriicola marianensis. Taxonomy (GTDB): domain Bacteria; phylum Bacteroidota; class Bacteroidia; order Flavobacteriales; family Flavobacteriaceae; genus Muriicola; species Muriicola marianensis. The sequence continues at coordinate 1,306,773 of NZ_BMFH01000001.1, read as the reverse complement.
TCTGAAATGAGCATGGAAGTAACCCAGGAGGAAACTGCATCAGAGCCCGCCTCTGATGGGGTGCTCAGCGGCGCCGTTCAAAGCCTGGCTTCGGCCTCTTCAGAAGGAATGGAGCTTACCCTTTACAGCAAAGTAGGGATGGGAGACGGTCAGCAGGCCAGCAACCCATGGCTTCAGGAATTTCCTGATCCCATCACCAGGGTTACCTGGGATAACTATCTCACTATCTCCAGGGCTGATGCGAATGAACTCGGCCTTGTTAACGAGAATGCGGCCAATGGTGGACTCGACGGCAGCTACGCCAATGTGACCGTCAATGGAGTTACCCTAAGCAACGTTCCTGTGATCATACAGCCCGGGCAGGCGAAAAATACCATCGGACTTTCATTTGGCTATGGCCGGAAAGTGGGGATGAAGGAGGAGATGCAGACCGGGGTAAATGCTTATGCGCTTTACAACGACTTCAACAGCATTCAATCCGTCACAGTGGAGAAAGCGGCAGGCATGCATGAATTTGCCTGTATCCAGCTTCAAAACACCCTGATGGGAAGGGGGGAGATCATCAAGGAGACCACCCTCGAAAAATACAACACAGAAGATCCTCATGAGTGGAATCACGTTCCTGAGGTATCTCTCAACCACCAGGAGGTGCCGGCCACCACAGTCGACCTCTGGGAATCCTTTGACAGGTCAGTAGGCCACCATTTCAACATGTCTATCGACCTGAACGCCTGTACAGGATGCGGGGCTTGTGTGATCGCCTGCCATGCTGAGAACAACATCCCGGTAGTCGGAAAATCAGAGGTGAGGAAGTCAAGGGATATGCACTGGCTTAGAATAGACAGGTACTATTCTTCAGAAGACACCTTCCAGGATGACAATATCAAAAAAGACGAGTTCTCCGGAGCTTTTGATTCCAAGGCCGGGTTTGAAGAAATGGAGAGGGCCGCTGAGAATCCTCAGGTAGCCTTCCAGCCCGTGATGTGCCAGCACTGTAACCATGCTCCCTGTGAGACCGTGTGTCCGGTGGCCGCTACCTCGCACAGCCGTCAGGGTCAGAACCATATGGCGTACAACCGCTGTGTAGGTACACGATACTGTGCAAACAACTGTCCTTACAAAGTGAGAAGATTCAACTGGTTCCTTTACAATAATAATGACGAGTTCGATTTCCATATGAACAACGACCTCGGTAAGATGGTCATCAACCCCGATGTAACTGTAAGGTCTAGGGGAGTCATCGAGAAGTGTTCACTCTGTATCCAGATGACTCAAAAGACGATCCTGGATGCCAAGAGGGAAGGACGCGAGATCGAGGACGGGGAATTCCAGACCGCCTGTTCCAATGCTTGTAGCAACGGGGCTATCATCTTTGGAGATATCAACGACGAGAAGAGTCAGGTGGCAGCTCTCAAGAAAGAGGACAGGATGTACCACCTGCTGGAAGCAGTGGGAACCAAGCCTAATGTGTTCTATCAGGTCAAGGTACGCAATACCAACGAAGCATAAACAAGAAGAAAAAACCTAACATAACAGAAATCTATGGCGTCGCATTACGAAGCACCAATTAGGAAGCCCCTAGTTATAGGAGACAAAGACTACCACGACGTTTCGGTAGACATTGCAGCTCCAATAGAAGGCAGGGCCAACAGGCAGTGGTGGATAGTGTTTTCCATCGCCCTTGCGGCACTCCTATGGGGAATAGGTGCTATAATCTATACGATCTCCACGGGAATAGGTACTTGGGGACTCAACAAGACGGTCAACTGGGCCTGGGACATCACCAACTTCGTATGGTGGGTGGGTATCGGTCACGCCGGAACACTGATCTCGGCGGTACTGCTGCTCTTCAGACAAAAATGGAGAATGGCGATCAACCGGTCGGCTGAGGCCATGACCATCTTCTCGGTGATACAGGCGGGATTATTTCCTATCATCCACATGGGTAGGCCATGGCTTGCCTATTGGGTGGTTCCAATTCCCAACCAGTTCGGCTCCCTTTGGGTGAACTTTAATTCCCCTCTGCTCTGGGACGTATTTGCGATCTCAACGTATTTATCAGTATCACTGGTTTTCTGGTGGACAGGGTTGTTACCCGACTTTGCGATGATACGCGACAGGGCGGTTAAACCTTTCCAGAAAAAGATCTACAGCCTGGTGAGTTTCGGCTGGACGGGCAGGGCCAAGGACTGGCAGCGATTTGAAGAGGTCTCCCTCGTCCTCGCTGGTTTGGCCACGCCCCTTGTACTTTCTGTACACACCATCGTATCCTTCGACTTTGCTACTTCCGTGATCCCGGGATGGCACACCACCATCTTTCCGCCTTACTTTGTGGCTGGGGCGATCTTTTCAGGGTTCGCTATGGTACAGACCCTCCTTATCATCATGAGGAAGGTATGCAACCTGGAAGCCTATATCACGGTTCAGCATATAGAATTGATGAACATCATCATCATGGTGACAGGTTCCATCGTGGGATGTGCCTACATCACGGAGCTTTTCATCGCCTGGTATTCAGGGGTAGAGTACGAACAGTACGCCTTCCTGAACCGGGCCACCGGACCTTACTGGTGGGCGTACCTGCTCATGATGAGCTGTAACGTGGTATCCCCTCAGGTGATGTGGTTTAAAAAGATCCGTACCAGCATCGTGATCTCCTTTGTGATCTCCATCGTTGTGAATATCGGGATGTGGTTCGAGAGGTTCGTGATCATCGTGACCTCCCTCCACAGGGATTACCTGCCTTCATCCTGGACCATGTTCTCCCCGACCTTCGTGGATATCGGAATCTTTATCGGTACCATCGGGTTCTTCTTTGTCCTCTTCCTGCTCTATGCAAGGACCTTCCCTGTGATCGCGCAGGCGGAAGTAAAATCTATACTGAAATCTTCAGGGTCCAAATACAAGACCTTGAGGGATGCCGGGAAACCCCTTTATCAAATGCCTTCGGGTAAGGCTCAGATGAAAGAGACGAAAGCAGAATCAGCTTCTGTACAAATACCAAGGGCTGAAGCTTCTGATTTGCTTTCCAAACTCGGGACTTTTGATCCTTCCAAAGACAAGGCAGACGACCTTAAGAAAGTGAAGGGAATCGGACCCAAAATGGAAAAGACGCTGAATCAGATAGGAATATACACCTTTGCCCAGGTCAGCAGGATGACCGAGGCCGAATACAATATGCTGGATGAACTGACGGGGGCATTCCCGGGAAGGGCTCAGCGGGACGACTGGGCCGGTCAGGCAAAGAAATTAAATAAGAAATCGTAATTATGGCCTCTAAAGTTATACACGCTTATTTCAACGATGATGACATCCTGATGCAGGCTGTCAAAAAGGTAAAGGCTGCCAAACATCATATAGAGGAAGTGTACTGCCCTTTCCCTGTGCACGGGCTAGACAAGGCTATGGGGCTGGCTCCAACGAGGATCGCTATTACCTCCTTTATGTACGGCTGTCTCGGTCTTACAGTTGCGATCGTTATGATGAATTATATCATGATCGAAGACTGGCCACAGGACATCGGAGGGAAACCGAGTTTCAGCTATATCGAGAACATGCCGGCCTTTGTTCCAATTATGTTCGAGATGACCGTATTTTTTGCAGCCCACCTGATGGTGATCACCTTTTACCTGAGAAGCAGGCTATGGCCATTCAAGAAAGCTGAAAACCCTGATGTCAGGACCACAGATGACCATTTTGTAATGGAAATAGAAGTGCACGGCGATGAGAAAGGTCTGATGACCCTCTTGCAGGAATCAGGCGCCGTTGAGATTAACAAGGTAGAAAAGTAGTACCGGACTTATGAAGAATATACTCAAAATAGGAATTGTATTTACGGCCGTACTGGCCATGGTTTCCTGTGCAGACAAGGACAGCCCGAACTATCAGTACATGCCCAACATGTATTTTCCGGTGGGCTATGAGACCTATCAGCAGGTAGACTTTTTGCCAAGCGGTTCTGAAGCCCTTCAGCCTGCTGAGAATACGATCTCAAGGGGGTGGCTGCCTTACGAATTCGCTAATGACCTGGCCGGAAAGGACATGGCGAGGTTGCAGGCTAGTCCGCTTGACTCCCTCAATGCTGAGGCCAATCTGGCAAAAGGAAAGGAATTATACGATATCTATTGTGCGATCTGTCACGGTGCCAACGGGGCCGGTCAGGGAACACTGGTAAAAAGGGAGAAGATCCTCGGAGTGCCCAGTTATGCCGATGTAGCCCGGAATATTACGGTTGGCTCTACCTATCACACAATTTATTACGGCCTTAACTCCATGGGATCCTATGCCGGACAACTCAATTTTGAAGAGAGGTGGCAGGTGGCGGAATACGTCATGAAACTTAAGCAGGACCTAACTAAATAAGATACTGACAGCAACTATGTATACATTTTCTAACAGACTTAAGATCGGAGCAATTGTCCTCATGGCCCTCGGAATCCTGGGGATGGGTGTCGGGTTTGTATCGGTCCCTTCCACCCCGGAAGAAGCCAAGGCGATGGTAGCCGCACATGATGACGGTCATGGTGGAGGTCACGCAGAGGAAAGCGAACATCCCGCCACGGCGGGTGAACATCCCGCAGGGGAGCATCCTGCAGGTGAGCATCCGGCTGCTGACGCTGAGCATGCTGCTGCTTCTGACCATGGAGCCTCACATGACGAACACCTGATGCACCAGTTGCAAAACAGGCCCTGGTCTGCCTTGTACGTGGCTGCGTTCTTTTTCTTTATGATTTCCCTGGGGGTATTGGCGTTTTACGCCATTCAGAGAGCTTCACAGGCCGGCTGGTCGCCCCTTTTATTCAGGGTTATGGAAGGAATTACTGCTTATCTCGTACCCGGGGGTATCGTGATCTTCGTGATCTTCGTGCTCTCTGTAATGCACTTTAACCATATGTTCGTCTGGATGGATGCTGAAGTGGTAGCGGAAGATGCTTTAATACAGGGAAAATCGGGTTATCTGAACCCCACATTTTTTCTGATTCGAGCCGCTGTATTCCTTGGTGGCTGGATCCTCTACAGGGAAGTTTCCAGGCGTTTGTCCCTCGCCCAGGACGAAGCACAGGACAACAAAAACTTTGTGAAGAACTTCAGGTGGTCTGCTGGCTTCCTGGTCTTTTATCTCGTTACCGAATCCATGATGTCATGGGATTGGATCATGAGTATTGATCCCCACTGGTTCAGTACCTTGTTCGGGTGGTATGTATTTGCGAGCATGATGGTCTCCGGGATCACCGTGATCGCCATGGTAACCATCTACCTAAAATCAAAAGGATATTTACCTGATGTGAATGACAGCCACATACACGACCTGGCTAAATTCATGTTTGGATTCAGTATCTTCTGGACGTATCTTTGGTTTAGCCAGTTCATGCTGATCTGGTATGCCAATATCCCAGAAGAGGTGACATATTTTGTGACCCGGATTGAGGATTACAAACTGCCTTTCTTCGGTATGATCGTTATGAATTTCGTGTTTCCCCTCCTCGTCCTTATGAACAGTGATTACAAGAGGGTGAACTGGTTCGTGATCATGGCAGGAATCGTGATCCTGGCAGGACACTATCTCGATGTCTACAACATGGTGATGCCCGGTACTGTGGGCGACCAGTGGTTCATCGGTATTCCTGAACTGGGAGCCTTGTCTTTCTTTGCCGGTGCGTTCATATTCTGGACGTTCAGGACGCTGACCAAGGTCCCGCTCCAACCGAAAAGAAACCCATTTATAGAGGAGAGCAGACATTTTCACTATTAATGAATACAGTAACTTATTTAGTTTAGATAATGACGACATTACTTACGATACTTGTTCTAATCCTAGTAGCCATCGCCATCTGGCAGATGACCAAGATCTTTGAACTGTCTCAGATCAGGGCAGAGAATACCCAGGTTGCCAGCGATAAGGACAACAAGTACAACGGCTACCTGATGTTCGCCTTCCTGATCTTTATTTACGGGATCACCATTTTCAGTTTCTGGAAATACACCAAGGTATTGCTGCCGGAAGCCGCATCAGAACACGGAGGGGATTATGACGATCTGATGTTGTGGTCTTTCGTGATCATCTTTTTCGTGCAAACCGTAACCCAGGCCCTCCTGCATTACTTTGGCTATAAGTACAAGGGAGAAAAAGGCAAAAAGGCTTTGTTCTATGCGGATAATGACCGACTGGAATTCATCTGGACCATCATCCCGGTGATCGTACTGGCCGGACTCATCCTCTGGGGACTTTACACCTGGACGAACATCATGGACGTGAATGATGAGGACGACCCACTGATCGTGGAATTATACGCCCAGCAGTTCAACTGGACGGCACGCTACGGCGGGGCAGATAACGTCTTGGGAGGAGCTAACGTGCGTATGATCGACATCGATCGCGCTAATGTGCTTGGGCTGGACGAATCTGATCCCTATGCAGGTGATGATGTGATCGTAAAGGAATTACACCTTCCCGTAGGACGCAAAGTCAATTTCAGGTTCCGTTCACAGGATGTGCTCCACTCGGCTTACATGCCGCATTTCAGGGCACAAATGAACTGCGTTCCCGGAATGATCACTGAATTTTCCTTCACCCCGACTATCACTACCGAAGAGATGCGTCTCAATCCGGATGTGGTCGACAAAGTGAAGCGTACCAACGCCATCAGGGCAGAAAGGGCTGCCAATGGCGAACCCAACTCCGATCCATGGGAGTTCGACTATGTCTTGCTATGCAATAAGATCTGCGGTAAGTCGCATTACAACATGCAGATGAAGATCATAGTGGAGACCGAAGAAGAATACAACGCGTGGATGGAAAGTCAACAGACCTTCTCCCAGCTCATGGCATCCATGAATTAAATAAAAACAAGGCTAGAAAAGAAAATTAATAAAAATTAAACAAGATTATGTCTGCTACAGCACACGCACATGTTGATGATCACGCACACGATCATGGACATCATCATCACAAAGAGACGTTTGTCACTAAATATATCTTTAGCCAGGATCACAAAATGATCTCCAAGCAGTACCTGATCACAGGTCTGATCATGGGGATCATAGGGATCGCAATGTCCCTGCTTTTCAGATTGCAGCTGGCCTGGCCCGGGGAATCCTTCCCCATCTTTGAAGCCCTGCTGGGAAAATGGGCCCCTGATGGGGTAATGGACGCTGATATCTACCTGGCTCTGGTGACCATACACGGAACCATCATGGTGTTTTTCGTGCTCACTGCCGGGTTGAGCGGTACCTTCAGTAACCTTTTGATCCCATTGCAGATCGGTGCCAGGGATATGGCCTCCGGTTTCCTGAATATGGTCTCCTACTGGTTGTTCTTTACTTCCAGTGTCATCATGGTGATCTCATTGTTTGTGGAAGCGGGTCCGGCTGCGGCAGGATGGACCATCTATCCTCCCCTTAGTGCACTGCCAATGGCACAACCGGGATCCGGAATGGGGATGACCCTCTGGCTGGTCTCTATGGCGATCTTTATCGCCTCCTCCCTCCTGGGATCACTGAACTATATCGTAACCGTCATAAACCTTCGTACCAAAGGGATGTCTATGACCAGACTTCCCCTGACCATCTGGGCGTTCTTCGTAACGGCCATTATCGGGGTGATTTCTTTCACGGTGTTGCTCTCTGCAGCCCTGCTGCTGATCATGGACAGGAGTTTCGGAACATCTTTCTTCCTTTCAGATATTTTTATTCAGGGGGAGGTGCTGCATTACCAGGGAGGATCTCCGGTACTGTATGAACACCTGTTCTGGTTCCTGGGCCACCCTGAGGTATATATCGTACTGCTCCCGGCTCTCGGGATCACTTCAGAAGTAATGTCTACCAACGCAAGGAAGCCCATCTTCGGATACAGGGCGATGGTAGCCTCAATCCTGGCTATCGCCTTCCTCTCCACCATTGTTTGGGGACACCATATGTTTATCTCCGGGATGAACCCCTTCCTGGGATCCGTATTTACATTCACGACCCTATTGATCGCTATCCCATCTGCGGTAAAGGCGTTTAACTATATCACAACCCTCTGGAAAGGGAACCTGCAGATGAACCCTGCCATGTTGTTCTCAATCGGCCTCGTATCGACCTTCATCACAGGAGGTCTCACAGGGATCATCCTCGGGGACAGTACCCTTGATATCAATGTACACGACACCTATTTCGTAGTGGCTCACTTCCACCTTGTAATGGGTATCTCAGCCCTCTATGGTCTTTTTGCCGGGGTCTACCACTGGTTCCCGAAAATGTTCAAGCGTATGATGAACAAGAACCTGGGCTATGTACATTTCTGGGTGACAGCTGTTTGTGCCTACGGGGTCTTCTTCCCCATGCACTTTGTGGGAATGGCCGGTGTACCGAGGAGGTACTACCAGAATACAGCTTTCCCTATGTTCGACGAACTCACAGATGTGAATGTACTGATCACGGTTTTCGCCCTGATCGCAGGAGCCGCTCAGCTGGTCTTCCTCTACAACTTCATTCACAGTATGTTCTACGGTAAGCCCACTGTACAAAATCCATGGAACTCCAATACGCTGGAGTGGACTGCGCCTATTGAGCACTTCCACGGTAACTGGGAAGGTGAGATCCCCCACGTACACCGATGGGCTTATGATTACAGCAAGACATTGCCTAACGGGGAATACGTGATCAAAGGACAGGATTTCGTGCCTCAGGACGTCCCTCTCCATAAGGATGAAGAGGAACTCCATCACTAGATCATTTCATTTATAAATATCAAACCCATCCCTCGGTAGCACCGGTGGATGGGTTTTTTGATTGCCTGAGGGCAATGGTTAGTTTGGCCCTGTTCTTGAGGAAATTGTAATATCTTTATTTCATATTAAGCGAATAAATACCGTCAAATCTATGAAGATCGCCCTGAGATATCTGTTGATCACCCTCGTATTCACAATGGTCACAGGAGTATACGCACAACGCAAACCCCGGCTAAAAGGCAACCGGGAAGTCACAACGGTCACGGAAGCCCTGCCTCCTTTCTCCAGGCTTGAACTGGTGGACGACCTGGATATTGTTCTGAAAAGGTCTGCGGAAGAATCCTATACCATTACTGCAGACGACAATCTGGTGGATGTGATCAAATTCCGGGTAAATGACGGTACCCTCGTGATCTCTTCCTTTTACGAGATCACTTCCAAAAAAGAACTGACCATTGTGGTGTCTTTTTCTCAGCTCAACACCATCACTGTACAGGAAGGGAGAGTAGAAACGGCCGAAGGGGAAAGGATCAATACAGATGCTCTCCAAATAGAGACCTTCGGTAATTCAAGAGTTCATTTCGATGGGGATGTCGGGACACTCACCATCGCGATGAAGGACAACAGCAAAGGGGAATATACCATGACTGCTGACAGCCTGTCGGTGAAGATGAGTCAAAAATCAGATGCACAACTCTATGTGAACGCTTTTTCAGGATCGGTCGACATTCAGGACAACAGCTCATTGCAGCTCGAGGGTACCTCGGGTAGTTTAGACATGAAAGTTAGTGGCAACGGCAAATTACGGGGTCAGGATTTTGAGGTCGATGACCTTACTGCCGGGATATCGGATTCGGGGGATGCCCGCATCTTCGCGAGGACCCGGTTGCAGATAGGCCTGACAGGAAATGCGCGATGTTACCTCTTCAGTGAACCGGATATCACCCTAACAGCCTTCAGGGACAATTCTGAATTCTTTAAACGAAATAAATAAGGTTCCCCCTTCCTAATGGAAAAGGGAACCTCATTGATCTGATCCATCTGAGATCAGGATTCTACGGACAGGGAACGTTTAGGTCCGGCGTCTACGATCTCCCCGTTCACATCCTTTTCAAACTTTTTGAAGTTCTCATTGAAAAGGGCGACCAGTTTGTCCTTCACCTGCTCGTATTTTTCCTTGTCTTCCCAGGTATTTCTGGGGATAAGGACCTCAGACGGCACATTAGGACAACTCTCAGGGATCATAAACCCAAATTCCTCATCCTTCACAAAGGAGACATTGTCAAAATCTCCATTGTGGATGGCATCGATCATTGCTCTCGTATACTTCAGTTTAATCCTTGAACCCACACCGTGTGCCCCGCCTGTCCAACCTGTGTTGACCAGCCAGGCAGTTGCATTGTGTTTCTTGATCTTTTCGGCCAGCAACTCTGCATACCGGTTGGGATGCCACATCATAAAGGCAGCACCGAAACAAGCACTGAATGTTGCCTGGGGTTCGGTAATTCCCATCTCGGTACCGGCTACCTTGGCGGTATAACCTGAAATAAAGTGATAGCTCGCCTGTTCAGGGGTGAGTTTGCTTACCGGAGGCAGTACACCAAAGGCGTCACAGGTAAGGAAAATGATATTTTCGGGATGACCCGCTACACATGGGATCTGTACGTTATCAATAAAGTTGATAGGGTAGGATGCCCTTGTATTCTGTGTGATGGAGGTATCCGTATAGTCCACCTTTCGGGTTTTCTTATCGTAGACCACATTTTCAAGGACGGTACCGAACCTGATCGCGTTGTAAATGTCCGGTTCATTTTCTTCCGACAGGTTGATCGCCTTGGCATAACAACCGCCTTCTATGTTGAAGGTTCCGTCGTCTGTCCAGCAGTGCTCGTCATCCCCAATGAGTTTTCGTTTTGGATCAGCACTCAGCGTAGTCTTACCGGTTCCTGAGAGTCCGAAGAGGATGGATACATCACCCTCCTCACCCACGTTGGCGGAACAGTGCATAGGCAATACTTCTTCCAGGGGCATGAGGTAATTCATGATAGAGAATATCCCTTTCTTCATTTCCCCGGCGTATTGGGTACCCAGGATGACCACTTCTTTGGCTTCCAGGTTCACGTCCACACTGGTCTTGGAGGTCATCTCCGAAGTATAGCGGTTGGCCGGGAAACCTCCTCCGTTAAAGATCACGTAGTCTGGTTCCCCAAACTGCTCGAGTTCAGCGGCGGTCGGCATGATCAGCATATTCTGCATGAACAGGGCGTGATAGGCACGTGTGCAGATGATCCTTACTTTTAGCCTGTATTTGGGATCCCATCCCGCAAAGGCATCTACCACATAGATGCGGGGCCTGGTGTTGAGATAATCCAGGGCGCGTTCCCTGTTCACCATATAGGTATGCTCATCAAGGCCGATATTGATAGGCCCCCAGTCTATATTCTTTTCAGAGTCGGGATGCCTTACCACACGCTTGTCCTTCGGGCTACGTCCCGTTTTCTCACCGGAATATACCAGCAGGGCACCCACATCGGAGATGGCAGTTCCTTCTTCCAGTCGCAATCCCAGCTCGTAAAGAACTGGTACACTGCTATTTCGGTGTATCTCTTTTACTTCAATTCCGTACTTCGTTAAATCAAATGTTCCCATGAAAATGATATTTTTAATATTTGGTTGAACTTCTACTGCAAAATTTGGAAATAAAACACAGCTAAAAGATGACTTTTGTCATGCCGCGAAAATCTTTGAAGATTTAGAGCCGGTTAAAACCGTGATAATCCCTTGTGTTTTTCATTATCTTTGAGAATATGAACGAACATCTCGATCCGACTGCAGATCATTTTTCCCAGGAAGAGCTCGATATAGAAAGAGCGCTGCGTCCCGTATCCTTTGATGATTTTACGGGGCAGGAATCCGTCCTGGAAAACCTGCAGATCTTTGTGCAGGCTGCCAATTTGAGGAATGAAGCCCTGGACCATACCTTGTTCCACGGTCCTCCCGGCCTGGGAAAGACCACCCTGGCACATATCTTGGCCAATGAACTGGGAGTAGGGATCAAAGTGACCTCGGGTCCAGTACTTGACAAACCCGGTGACCTGGCCGGCCTGTTGACCAACCTGGAAGAAAGGGATGTGCTCTTTATTGATGAGATACACAGGCTGAGCCCCATAGTGGAGGAATACCTGTATTCTGCCATGGAGGATTACAGGATAGACATCATGATCGAAACTGGCCCCAACGCCCGGTCAGTACAGATCAACCTCAACCCTTTTACGCTTATCGGTGCTACGACCAGGTCGGGGTTGCTAACGGCTCCCATGCGTGCGCGCTTCGGCATACAAAGCAGGCTGGAGTACTACAATACGGAACTCCTCTCCACCATCGTGGAGCGCAGTGCGGATATCCTGAAGGTGCCTATTACCCAGGAGGCTGCTATTGAGATCGCAGGTAGGAGCAGGGGAACCCCCCGTATCTCCAATGCGCTCCTGAGAAGGATCAGGGATTTTGCCCAGATCAAAGGGAATGGTAAGATCGACATAGACATATCAAAGTTTGGTCTCAAGGCCCTGAATGTGGATACCCATGGCCTGGACGAAATGGACAACAAGATCCTGATGACCATCATCGATAAATTCAAAGGGGGACCTGTGGGGATTTCAACCCTGGCTACAGCGGTTTCCGAAAGTGCCGAGACCATTGAAGAGGTCTATGAACCCTTCCTCATACAACAGGGATTCATTATGAGGACTCCACGGGGGCGGGAGGTGACCGAACTCGCCTACAAGCACCTCGGGCGGATCAAAGGCGGAACACAACCCGGTCTTTTCTAGATGGGAGAAATCAAGACCGTTTCCCTGCTGGAGGTGTTGAAGAACAGGAAACGCATCCTGGCCAATCCCCTTCCTTTCCATTCCGAGAACTTTGAAAAATACGGAGACACATTTAAGGTCCGTGTCGGACCCGGCAGGCCTGTTGTGTTTACCCGGGATCCTGAGATCATACAGCAGGTACTTCAGAAACAGCAGAAAAAGTTCCGAAAATCGCCCTTGCAGACCAAGGACCTGGCCAAGTATATAGGGAACGGACTCCTCACGGCAGAGGGTGAACACTGGAGGGTACAGAGAAGGATGATCCAGCCTGCCTTCCACAAGAAAAAACTCGAGGGTCTGCTGGGAACTATGCGCAGTGCGATCAGGGAAGAAATCAAGCGCATTCAACCCGGCAGGGAGCAGGATATTTTTCCCCTTATGGGGGATCTCGCTTTTCAGGTGGTGGCTAAATCCCTTTTCAGCAATACAGAGATCCGGGAAGAGATGCGAGAATTGCAGGAAATCACTGAGACCAATCAGAGAATGCTCATCCGCGAGATGAGGCAGCCTTACCTGGTCTGGTGGTTTAAACTCAGCGGAAAAATCAGGAAACACCTGGGGTATGCCGAAAGGGGAAGGGAGCTGCTCAATGCCCTTATCGAGGAACGGGTATCCCAACAGAGGGAGGAGGATGACCTCCTCGATATGCTGCTCGGAGCCACCTATGAGGACGGTACGCATATGGAGCGCCGCCAGCTTATAGACGAAGTCCTGATCCTCTTTACTGCCGGCCACGAGACTACGGCAAATGCCCTGAGTTTTACCCTCTTCCTTCTGGCTACCCATCCCGAGATACAGGAAAAAGTATATCGTGAGGTCCAAAAAAATAAAGGCGGGGATGTGGACACCCTGGAATGGATCGCACGCTTTCAATACACCCAGCAATGCATAGAAGAGGCGATGAGATTGTATCCACCGGTCTATGTGATAGACCGGATGGCGACGGAGGCCGTAGAGCTTTCAGGGCACCGATTTACAAAGGGCACATTGTTGCTGATGTCCGTATACGAGTTGCACAGGTACCGGTCTTTCTGGGAGAATCCGGAGCTTTTCATGCCGGAACGTTTCAGCAGGGAAAGGAAAAAGGAGATGGGGCCGTACTATTATCCCTTTGGTGCAGGGCCGAGGATGTGTATCGGCAATAACTTTGCGATGTATGAAATGGTCCTTACCCTTGTGGAGATCGTTTCGAAGTACCGGATCGAAAGTGATTCGGAGGAAGTGGTACTCAACCCCCTTATTTCCCTGAAACCAGTGAGTGTAGCTCTTAACTTTATTCCGCGGGAGTAGTTACCTTGATCTTTTCCTGCCCTGGATTTTATACAGTTCCATCCGGTTTGCAGATTTATGAATAATTTGGGAAATCCTGCCTGGAAGGACGCAATTCCGTACCCCGGAATTATCTACCTTTATATAGGAATTCTAGGATTTGTTGTTTTTGAAACTGGGAATTGATATGATCTTAGGTACACGAAAACGGCAATGGGTTCACATTCTTCAAGAGATCGAGTTTTTATTGAAAAGCTGATCGAAATCATCGAGGCCCATTTGGGAAACGACCAGTTCGGGGTGCAGGAGCTGGCGAATGAAATAGGTCTTAGCCGGCCTCACCTGCACCGAAAAGTATCCTCCATCCTTGGCAAGTCGACAAGCGCCTTTCTCCGTGAATACAGATTGTCAGTGGCGCTGGAATTATTAAAGGAAGACCTTCTGACGGTATCTGAGGTTGCCTACAAGGTTGGATTTGCCAGTCCTACCTATTTCAACACCTGCTTCCACAATCACTTCGGATACCCACCGGGAGAGGCAAAGTTCCGGAATACTCAGGTGTTATCCCCGGCTGTAATAACTGAGAACTTATCTGTCCCCAAAAAGGCTAGGTTTATCAGTGTTGGAATTCTGGCTATTGTGGCCTTTCTTTCCATGTTTGCCGGGGTTTTTATCTACCGCTATGTAAATAGGGAGTCCCCCTCCAGTAATGTACAGACCAATTCAGTTTTTCCTTATAAGAATTCAATCGCAGTTTTACCCTTCAGGAACTGGAGTGACCGTAGCGGGCTGGATCGATTTTGTGACGGGGTAACCAACTCGGTAAGTTCAACACTTTCAGAGATCAGCACCTTGCCCAAGGTAGTACCCTTCACCTCAGTTTTAAAATACAAGGAGACTACCTTAGGGGCCACAGAGATCGCAGGACAGCTACAGGTGGATCTGATCACGCAGGGAAATATTCAACTTGCGTCGGATGAGATCCTGGTCAGTGTACAATTGATCGATGTCTACTCAGATGATATCCTGTGGTCTGAGAAATTTACAAGGCATTGGAGCGAGTACGATGCCGTTCAAATTCAACAATCCATCTCCCTGCAGATTGCCCAGTCGATCCAGGGTTACATAAGCCGTCGCCAGTCACCGAGATCGGCCAAAAAACTACCCGCCAAAACCGGAAGACTTCCATTTTAAATTGGAATAGAATGCATCAAAATTGTTAGGTTGAGAGCAGGGATCCTTCGCAACTTTGTATCGTTATTAACTCCTAATATCAAATAACATGAAGCAAATTCTTTTCAGCGCCCTTCTTCTGGGACTTTCCGGAACAGGGCTGGCCCAGGACGCGAAACCTCAGGTACAGGAGATCAGCCTGGCGGCGGTTACCGTTTCTCCCATTTTGAACCACAGCTACAGGAACATGGCAATTAAAGGAATCAATTCAGAAGCGGTTGTTGATCTGGAAGAAATTGCCGCCCGATATAATGTGAATGAATCATCGGTATACGACAAGAGTATGGATGCCTATGAAATCATCTTTAAAAATTCCAAAGGCAGTATCCTCGCGACTTATGATAAAACAGGCAAGATATTGACCACAGTTGAGAGGTATAAGGATATTTCCTTGCCTTCGGGTGTAAGAAATACTGTCCATTCCCAGTATCCAGGATGGGAACTTACCGATAACAACTACCTGGTTCGATTCAAAGATGGCCGTGATATCAGAAGAGTATTCACCGTGACGATCGTAAAAGACGGCGCCAAAAAGAACCTGAAGCTAAGTGTGGAAGGGGAATCGATGGGATAAGACCTTGAGTGTTTTAAAAAATTTCGCCCCTGTAGTAATCGGGGCGTTTTTTTTATTCAGCACCACGCTCTGCTCGGGAGGCTGCATAATACTAATTTCCTATTTTCGTTTGAAATCAATTACTGAGCATTGAGCAATCCCATTTCAAAACATACCGCATTCATTAAGAGGGAAGCCAATAGACTTGGTTTTCTCTCCTGTGGGATCTCCAAAGCAGAATTCCTGGAGGAGGAAGCACCCAGGCTTGAAAAATGGCTCAGGCAAGGCATGCACGGTGAGATGGGGTATATGGAGAATCACTTCGACAAAAGGCTCGATCCCCGAAAGCTGGTCGATGGGGCAAAGTCTGTAATCTCCCTCCTGCTCAATTATTACCCTTCTCAGCAACAGGAGGAAGGGACCTATAAGATCTCTAAATACGCCTACGGCAAGGACTATCACCAGGTGATCAAGAGCAAACTCCGGGAGTTACACGCGTTTATCAACAGGGAAATCGGGGAGGTGCAAGGCAGGGCCTTCGTGGATTCTGCTCCCGTTTTAGACAAAGTATGGGCGGCCAGAAGCGGCCTAGGATGGATAGGCAAGCACAGCAACCTGCTCACCCAGCAGGTGGGGTCCTTTTACTTTATCGCCGAACTGATCGTAGACCTGGAACTGGAGTACGATACCCCTGTAACAGATCACTGTGGTTCCTGCACCGCCTGTATCGATGCCTGCCCGACCCAGGCCATAATACAACCCTATGTGGTAGACGGAAGCAAATGCATCTCCTACCTCACCATTGAATTGAGGGATGAGATCCCAACCTCTTTCAGGGGCAAGATGGACGACTGGGCTTTTGGGTGTGACGTTTGCCAGGATGTGTGCCCGTGGAACAGATTCTCCAAGCCCCACACAGAGCCTGAATTTGAGCCCCATCCGGACCTGCTGGGGATGAGCAAGAGGGATTGGGAGGAGATCACGGAAGAGGTATTCCAGAAGGTGTTTAAAGGATCGGCAGTCAAGCGGACCAAATTCCTGGGCCTGAAAAGGAATATAGCCTTCCTGGGCTCCGGAGATTAGCCGCCCAACAGGGGGATATGCCCCGTATTTTAGGAAGAATTTTTAGGAAGAGGGAGATAAAATACTATCTTGACAGCTGTTTAACCTCGAAAATCACCCCGGGCACCGGGTAAATTCTAGAAAGTATGAAGATCAGCAAACCCGAACTCAGTTTCTGGCAGATATTTAATATGAATGTCGGGTTCCTGGGGATACAATACAGTTTTGGACTGCAGCAAAGTGCGATCAATCCCATTTTCCTGTTTTTAGGGGCGTCTGAAGAAATACTACCCATCCTTAATATCGCCGGGCCGGTTACCGGACTGGTGGTTCAGCCCCTGATCGGCGCAATTTCCGATAAGACCTGGTCTCCGCGATGGGGGAGAAGAAAACCTTTTTTTCTCATAGGGGCCCTGCTGGGGAGTATGTGTTTGTTCGCCTTTCCCCTGAGTCCGGCTCTTTGGTTCGCAGTGGGTTTACTCTGGATCCTCGATGTGGGGAATAATATGGCCATGGAACCCTATAGGGCATTCGTAGGCGATAAACTTCCGGACAGGCAATTAAGCCTTGGATATCAGATGCAAAGTTTGTTCGTAGGGGCCGGGATACTGCTGGCCAATGCTTCAATCTTCCTGTTCCAGGACTGGTTTGGAGGAGGAGAGGAAATTTCCGGTGAAGTTCCAAAATGGCTGTACTACTCTTTCTTTATCGGCTCTTTCCTGTCTATAGCCACGATCTTATGGTCGGTCTTAAAAACCCCGGAAATACCCCCTTCAGATGAGGAATTAGCTGAGATCAGAAGCCACAGGCAAATGTCCTTTTCAGCCCGGTTTAAACTGCCCTTTAAGGAGATTGCTGAGGCGGTCAAGGATATGCCCAATTTTATGTGGAGACTCTCGGCGGTATATCTTTTTCAGTGGTATGCGCTTTTTATTTACTGGCAATTTATCACTCCGCTATTCAGGGCCACCATGGGCTTCGACACTTCACAGGCAGCTGCGCAGGCGGCCAAAATGAGCACTACTTACAATGTGGTAACCACGGTAGTGGCCCTGGTCCTGGTACCCCTGACCATGAGATTTGGAGGAAAAAAGATCTATGCTTTAAGTCTCCTGGGAACAGCTGTTGCCCTATTCACCATTCCGAATATCACAGACCCTGTTTATGTGCTTTACCCCATGGTATTCTTTGGGATAGGATGGGCGGCCATGATGGGGATTCCGTACAGTATGGTTTCCAAAATCGTACCTCAGGAACGAAGAGGGGTATACATGGGGATTCTCAACATGATGATAGTGATCCCGATGGGGATACAGACCCTTACCTTTGGTCCCATCTTCAAGAATCTGCTGGGGGCCAATTCTGTGAATGCCATGTTTTTTGCCGGGACCTTCTTTGTGATAGCGGCGCTTCTAGCGACCCGACTCAGGGTCACCAAAGAGCACCAGTAATTCGGATATTGCTATAATTTTTCGAATACACTTCCCGGTGTCCTCAAATTGCATTGAAGAGGGTTGACCGGTTTATTTTAAAGGGAAATACCCTTACATTTGCGAAAGACATTTACCATATGGGGAAAGATAAAAAGAGACGGGAAGCCCTTATTTACCATGCGAAACCCACTCCGGGTAAGATCAAGGTAGTCCCGACAAAACCATATTCCACACAAAGAGACCTGGCATTGGCCTATTCCCCCGGGGTGGCCGAGCCCTGTCTGGAAATAGCCAAGGATGTTGAAAATGTATACAAGTATACGGCCAAGGGCAACCTGGTAGCGGTGATCTCCAACGGTACGGCGGTTTTGGGGTTGGGAGATATAGGCCCTGAGGCTTCTAAACCCGTGATGGAAGGGAAATCCCTCCTGTTCAAGATCTTTGCGGATATTGATGGGATCGATATTGAAGTAGATACCAAGGACATCGACAAGTTCATCGAAACGGTCAAGGCAATAGCCCCCACTTTTGGCGGTATCAACCTGGAAGATATCAAGGCACCCGAGGCCTTTGAGATTGAACGCCGGCTAAAAGAAGAACTCGATATACCTGTGATGCATGACGATCAGCACGGTACCGCGATCATCTCAGCTGCTGCGCTGCTCAATGCACTTGAACTGGCTAAAAAGAAAATAGAAGATGTGCGGATCGTGATAAGCGGTGCGGGTGCCGCAGCGATCTCCTGTACCAAGCTGTACAAGGCCCTGGGAGCAAAGGCCGGCAATATTATCATGTTAGACAGCAAGGGGGTAATCCGCAGGGACAGGGAAAACCTCTCTGAAGAGAAATTGGAGTTCTCCACGGAGCGCGACTTCCACGATCTCAAGGATTCCCTAAAAGATGCGGATGTGTTTATCGGACTTTCCATTGCCGATATCATGACTCCTGCCATGTTGAAATCCATGGCCGAGAATCCCATTGTTTTTGCCATGGCTAATCCCGACCCCGAGATCAAATACAGCCTGGCCGTTAAGACCCGGAAGGACGTGATCATGGCCACAGGCAGGTCTGATCACCCCAACCAGGTGAACAATGTGCTGGGTTTCCCGTTCATCTTTCGGGGGGCGCTCGATGTTCGGGCGACCAAGATCAACGAAGAAATGAAAATGGCCGCGGTAAAAGCCCTGGCCAGGCTGGCAAAGCAACCGGTTCCTGAACAGGTGAATATAGCCTATGGGGAAACCCGCCTCACCTTTGGCCGCGAATATATCATCCCTAAACCCTTCGATCCCCGGCTAATTTCGGAGATCCCACCTGCTGTTGCCAAGGCAGCGATCGAAAGCGGGGTTGCGAAAATGCCTATCACGGATTGGGAGAAATACCGGGAAGAATTGTTGCAGCGCTCCGGGGATGACAACAAGGTAATGCGCCTCCTGATGAGCAGGGCCAAGAGTAATCCCAAACGAATCGTCTTTGCCGAGGCAGATCAGCTGGATGTTCTGAAGGCTGCGCAGATCGCTTACGAGGAAGGGATCGCCATGCCCATCCTGCTGGGGAACACTGAGGTCATCAAAGAGCTAAAAAAGGAACTCGAGTTCGATGCGGAGGTTCCCATTATCGATCAGTACGGGCAGAATTCCTACGAAAAGCGCATGTATTACGCCCAAAAATACTGGGAGGCCAGAAGGAGGAACGGGGCCACCCTATACAGTGCAAAAAGCCGTATGAGGGAGCGGAATTACTTCGGTTCCATGATGGTCCTGGAAGGGGATGCAGATGGGATGATCTCCGGGTATTCCAGGTCTTATGCCACCTCCATCAAACCTGTTTTTGAAGTGATAGGCAGGGCTTCTAACGTCTCTAAGGCCGCTACGGTGCATATCATGATCACCAGCCGGGGTCCGTTGTTCCTGGCTGACACCTCGATCAATATCGACCCGTCCGCCGAAGAATTGGCTGAAATCGCTGTCATGACGGCTAACCTGGCCAAGGCATTCAGTTTCGACCCGGTGATGGCTCTGCTGTCCTACTCCAATTTCGGTTCTTCTAACCACCCTCACGCCAGCAAGGTAAAAGAGGCAGTCAGGATCTTGCATGAGACCCATCCTGAACTTGTCGTAGACGGAGAGATCCAGACAGATTTCGCCCTCAACCGTGAGTTGCACGAAAGCCAGTTTCCATTCTCCAAGCTGGCAGGAAAGAAAGTGAATACCCTCATTTTTCCCAACCTGGAAGCCGCAAATATCACCTATAAACTCCTCAAGGAATTGCACGCCGCCGACACGATCGGACCCATCATGCTCGGGTTAAAACGGCCTGTACATATCTTACAGCTGGGCGCCAGCGTGGAGGAAATGGTCAATATGACGGCAGTGGCAGTGATCGATGCTCAGGAAAGGGAAAAGCGAAGGAATGCGAAGAAAAAACAAAACAAACAATAAGACCGTTACCTGTCTGCCTTAAGGATTGACCTATGATTACACACCTTCAGGGACGACTCGTTGAAAAACACCCCACACACGTGGTCATCGACTGTCAGGGCATTGGATATTTTGTGAATATATCCCTGAATACCTTCTCACAGTTGCCCGAGGGTGAGAACATCCGCCTGCTCACACATCTGCAGGTAAAGGAGGACTCCCATACTCTTTTCGGGTTTATGGAAGCATCCGAACGGGAGTTGTTCCGTTTGCTGATATCGGTTTCGGGAATAGGAACCAGTATTGCGAGAACCATGCTTTCCTCTATGGATCCACACCAGATCATGGACGCCATAGCCCAGGCAAATGTACCTGTGATCCAGGGAATCAAGGGGATAGGTGCAAAGACCGCCCAGCGGGTGATCCTGGACCTCAAGGACAAGATTTTAAAAATTCACGATCAGGACGAAGTTTACTCAAATTCAAACAATACAAAGAAAGATGAAGCGTTATCTGCTTTAGAGGTTCTTGGCTTTCCGAGAAAGCAGGCCGAAAAGGCGGTGGACAAAGTGATCAGTCAGGATGCTTCGCTTAGCGTAGAGAACATTATCAAACATGCGCTGAAAAATTTGTAAAAAGTTTGAAAACAGGGGCAAAGACTTTTCTTAAATTTTCATTTAAGCTTTTTTTCCTATTCTTCATTTTCCTTTGGACCGGAACTGCCACGTCCCAGGAAACCGATGAACCGGCTGCCGATTCAGTCCAGACCGGAATAGCCCTTGGGAAAATAAAGATGCCCAACCCCAAGAGCATTGTTTCCAAATATACGTACGACCCCCAGTTAGATCGCTATATCTACACCGAGACCATCGGCGATTACGATATCGGATATCCTGTGATCCTGACTCCTGCCCAGTACCTGGCCCTGGTGCGAAAGGAGAATATGAAAAGCTATTTCAAGGACAAGATCGATGCCTATTCCGGGAAAAAAGAAGGTAGCGAGGAAGCCAGGAGAAACCTACTTCCGAATTTCTATGTCAACAGCAATTTCTTTGAGTCCGTCTTCGGGGGAAATACCATCGAAGTGATACCTCAGGGTTCTGTAGCCATGGACCTCGGGGTGATCTGGCAAAAGAATGACAACCCGGCCCTCTCTCCCAGGAACAGGACCAACCTTTCCTTCGATTTCGACCAGCGTATCAGCCTGAGCATGCTCGGGAAGGTAGGGGAGCGCCTGCAGGTTACAGCTAATTACGATACGGAGGCTACCTTCGACTTTCAAAACCTTGTAAAACTGGATTACACCCCGACTGAGGATGATATCATCCAAAAGATCGAAGTGGGAAATGTCAACATGCCCCTGAACAGTTCCCTGATCACAGGCGCCCAAAGCCTGTTCGGGGTGAAAACCCAGTTGCAGTTCGGTAAGACCACGGTTACCGCGGTCTTTTCCGAGCAGCGTTCGCAGAACAATACTGTAGTGGCGCAGGGGGGAGGAACCGTAAACGAATTTGAACTCACCGCCCTCGACTATGATGAGGATCGCCACTTCTTCCTAGCCCAGTACTTCAGGGACCAGTATGATCAGGCCCTGGCCAACTATCCTTTTATCCGCAGCCAGGTGCAAATCACCCGGCTCGAGGTATGGGTGACCAACCGCAGCCAGCAAACCCTTAATGTCCGGAATGTTGTGGCTCTGCAGGACCTTGGAGAGGCCCTGGATGAGAAGACCAGGATCGGCAGGCTCAATGGCGAACCCGCCGGATTCTTTAATGTCTCGGGCACCAATCCGGAACTTCCCAGGAACGGGGCAAACGATTTTGACCCGGCTTTAATCGGGAGCGGAGGAGTCCTGACGGAGGATATCCGGGATATCGCGACCGTAGATAACGGATTTAATATTTCTACCGGCTACCAGATCAACCAGGGGTTTGATTACGCCATCCTTGAAAATGCCCGTAAGCTGGAACCCACCCGGGATTACCAGTTCAATTCCCAGCTGGGGTACATTTCCCTCAACCAGCGCCTCAGCAATGATGAGGTATTGGCCGTGGCTTTCCAGTACACCTTCAACGGAGAGGTCTACCAGGTGGGTGAATTTGCCAACGGGGGCCTCGACGCGACTACCGTAGCCGGAGGAGTGACCCCGGAGATCACCAACAATACCCTGGTCCTGAAGTTGCTCAAGAGCAATATCACCAATGTGGGCGATCCTATCTGGGACCTCATGATGAAAAACATATACGCCACAGGGGCTTTTCAGTTGAGCGAGGAGGATTTTAAGCTGAATATCCTTTACTCAGATCCCACGCCCAGGAACTATATCACGCCTGTTGACCCCAACGCGGGCTGGCCCGATGTGCCCAAACCCCTGGAAGACCGAATCCTGCTGGATGTCTTCAACCTGGATCGCCTGAATGTGTATCGGGATGTGCAACCCGGAGGAGATGGATTCTTCGACTTCGTCCCCGGGATCACGGTCAACACCCAGGGAGGGCAGATCATCTTTACCAAGGTAGAGCCTTTCGGGGAGTACTTGTTTAACCTGTTAGGGGGTGGAACCTATGATGTCGATAATGACCAGGGATACAATGTAAATCAACAGAAATATGTATTCCGGAATATGTACGCCAATACGAAGGCAGCCTCCCTACAGGATGCGGAAAAGAACCGGTTCCGGCTCAAGGGACGATATAAATCGGAAGGCAGCAACGGAATTCCCATCGGGGCTTTTAACGTACCCAGGGGTTCTGTGCGCGTCACGGCCGGGGGAAGGCAATTGCAGGAAGGAATTGATTATACGGTCAACTACCAGGCAGGAACGGTACAGATCCTCGATCCGAGCCTGCAGAATTCCGATACGCCCATCAACATCTCGGTGGAGAACAATGCGGTGTTTGGCCAGCAGACCCGCCGATTCACCGGGGTGAACATAGAGCACCAGTTCAATGAGAAGTTCGTTTTGGGAGGGACCCTGCTTAACCTGAATGAGCGACCCCTCACCCAAAAATCCAATTTCGGGATAGAGCCTGTTAACAATACCATCTTTGGCCTTAATGGAAATTTCTCAACCGAAGTTCCCTTCCTGACCCGCCTGGTCAATAAATTGCCGAATATCGACACAGATGTACCCTCGAACATCTCCCTGAGGAGCGAGGTGGCTTATCTCATCCCGAATTCGCCAAAGAATGCAGATTTCCGTGGAGAAACGACCACCTATCTGGATGATTTTGAAGGGGCGCAGGCGCTGATCGATATACGGGCTTCCCTGGGCTGGACCCTGGCGAGTACGCCACTTGAATTTTTAGATGAAGGGGAAACGGGCCTGGAAACCGGATATGAAAGGGCAAAAATGGCCTGGTACACCATAGACCCTATATTCTTTACCAACCAGAGACCCCCGGGAATCTCGGACAACGACCTCTCTACCAATGAGACCCGGAGGGTGTTTATTGATGAGGTCTTCCCCCAGATCGACATCGCACAGGGGCAGACCACTGTACAGAATACGCTGGATATCGCCTATTACCCCAACCAAAAGGGTCCCTACAATGCCAACCCCAATTTTGCCGGGGAGCAACCCACAGAAAAGTGGGCGGGGATCATGCGCTCCCTCAGCAGTACCAATTTTGAACAGTCGAATGTGGAATTCGTACAGTTCTGGGTGATGGATCCCTATGTGGACGGTATAGCTACCGGCCCGGGGGAACTGGTTATCAACCTGGGGAACATTTCGGAAGATATCCTCGCCGACGGGCGCAAGCAATACGAGAATGGCCTGCCCGGGGTGAACAGCAATGACCTGACCACCAGTACCATCTGGGGTAGGGTCCCTGCCACCCAGTCCCTGGTCTATGCCTTCGATGCAGACGAGACCAACAGGACCTTGCAGGACCTCGGTTTTGACGGTCTGGATGACAGCCAGGAAGCTACACAGGGATATAACGGTCCGCCCGAAGACCCTGCCCTCGACAACTACCAGTACTACCTCAACAGGGAAGGGGGCATCCTTGAGCGCTATTTCGACTTCAATAACCCTGATGGCAATTCACCGGTTGCAGTAAGCAATACGAACCGGGGTTCTACAACCCTACCGGACGTGGAGGATATAGACCGCGACCTGACTATGAATACCATTAACAGCTATTACGAGTACCGAATTCAGATAAGGCCCAACACAACAGTGAATGATCCCTATGTTACTGACATCAAGGAGGGCATTACCCCCAACCTGCCCAATGGCTCGCAACTGAACCGGCGCTGGATACAGTACAAGATCCCCCTGAGTGATTTTACAAATGCAGTTGGCGGGATCTCTGATTTCAGGTCCATCAGCTTTATGCGGATGTACCTCACGGGCTTTACCGATGATGTGGTCCTTCGATTTGCCACTCTCGACCTGGTCAGGGGTGATTGGAGAAATTATCTGAAAAGTCTGCAATCTAACGGGGACGACCCCTCGGACGATGGAACGCTGGTGGATGTGAATACAGTCAACATCGAAGAGAACAATTCCCGTATACCTATCCCCTATGTACTGCCCCCGGGAGTCTTCAGGGAACAGTTGAACAACAACAATACCATCATCCGCCAGAATGAGCAGTCGCTTTCCTTCCTGCTGGAAAACCTGGAGCCCGAGGATTCAAGAGGGGTGTTCAAGAACGTGAATATGGACCTGAGGCAATATGAGCGCCTGAAAATGTTCATGCACGCCGAAAAGATCCTGGATTCGGACTACCTCGATGACGATGTTCCCCTGGTGGGCTTCTTGAGGATAGGAACTGATTTTTCTGAGAACTTTTACCAGATAGAGGTTCCCCTCCAATTCACATCTTTTGGTGCTTCCCAGGCTGAAGATATCTGGCCCGCCATCAACGAGCTGGACATTGCCCTGGACGATCTGAAAAAGGTAAAATCCCAGGGCATTGCCGATCAGACTCTCGGAGATATAAGCTATTACGAGATCATCGGTGGGACCGTAGTCCCCGTGACAGAATTCGCACCGAGGACCCCGGGACAGATCCGGATCGGGATCAGGGGTAACCCTTCCCTCGGAAGCATACGCAGCATGATGGTGGGTGTTAAGAACATAGACAATGTCCCCGCACGGGGAGAAGTGTGGTTCAACGAACTCCGTCTGGCCGGACTTGACAACCAAGGCGGATGGGCAGCTATCGCGGCCTTTGATGGAAATATAGCCGATTTTGCCAATGTTTCCGCTACGGGAAGCAAGAGTACGTCTGGCTTTGGAGCCATAGACCAGATGCCTAATGAAAGGGCCAGGGAAGATGCGATCTCCTATGACGTGGTGACAAACGTAGAGCTGGGTCAGCTCCTCCCGAGGAATTGGAATCTGCAGATTCCATTTAACTACGGTATTTCCGAGCAATTGATCACCCCTGAATTCGACCCGGTTTATGACGATCTCAAGCTGGAAGACAGGATTGCCGCAGCCAATACTGCTCAGGAAGCCGAAGAGATAAGGGAGCAGGCCGAAGATTATACCAAACGCACTAGTATCAACTTTATCGGCGTCAGAAAGAACCGTGGGGAAGAAGCCGAGGCGAATTTCTTTGATGTGGAGAATTTTACCTTTAACTACTCCTACAATGAAACCGAGCATCGCGATTTTGAGGTTGCCAGCCTCAGGGATCAGAATGTGAGGGCAGGCTTTGTCTACAACCACAATTTCAGGCCGGCCAACGTGGCTCCCTTCGCCAAAAACGACTCACTCTTCAGGGGGAATTACTGGAAATGGCTGAAGGACCTCAACTTCAACTTGCTGCCGACGAGTATCTCCCTCCAGTCAGACATCAACCGTCAGTTCAACCAGCAGCGATTCAGGGACGTACTGGAACCCGGGGTTGAAAGGCTCGAACTGCCCCTTCTGCAGCAGCGGAATTATCTGTTTAACTGGCAATACGCACTCAATTACAGCATTACGAGATCGCTTCGACTCAACCTCACAGCCTCCAATAATAACATCGTGAGGAATTATTTCGAAGAAGAAGGGAATCCTAACTCCCTGATCGATCAGCAACTCAACATCTGGGATGGTTTCTTTGACATAGGGGAACCCAACCGCCATGCACAACAGATGCAGCTGAACTACGAGCTGCCCCTCAACAAGGTACCCATCCTCGATTTTATCAATGCACAGTACACCTATACCAGTAACTTCGACTGGCAGAGGGGGGGAGATGCCATTCGGGAAGTGACCGGAGAGGATATCAATACCGTTCAGAATGCCAATACGCATAACCTGACCGCCACCCTGAACATGCAGCGGTTTTACGACAAGATCGGACTCAAGAAAGAAACCGGAAAGGTGTCGGCGACAACTGTAAGGAGAGATAAGGCAGGCAACCTGCCCACCGGTGCCCAGGCAGCGGCCGCACCCAAGAAGACGAGCGGACTTTGGAATACAGCGGTAGATGTGCTTACCATGGTCAAGAGGCTGAACATCAACTACAACGAAAACAACGGGCAGGTCCTGCCGGGATATACCCAATCCATCGGGTTTATTGGAACGACGAGACCTTCCCTTGGATTTGTATTCGGCAGCCAGGCCGATGTACGTTTCGAAGCTGCCAGGAACGGCTGGTTAACGGTCTTCCCGGAATTCAATCAGCAATTCATCAAAAGGACCAACAAGCAATTAAACGTAACCGCTACTGCCCAGCCTGTTCAGGACCTCACTATTGACCTGGTAGCAGACAGGCAGTTCTCTAGCAGCCTGCAGGAGAATTTTAAGGTGCAGGACGGGGAGTACATCGTACAGACCCCGAATACCTTTGGGAATTTTAGTATCTCCACCATGATGCTCGGTACGTTCTTCTCCAAGAGCGATGAATTTACCTCAGAAAATTTCGAGACCTTTAAGGAGAACAGGATCGTCATCGCCAATCGTATTCTTTCAGACCGGGGCGGGGCCGATGAAGGCCTGGACGCCGATGGGTTCCCACTCCGTTATGGGAAAACAAGCCAAGACGTACTCCTGCCTGCATTTTTTGCGGCCTATACGGGTCAGGATGTGAACAGGGTGAACCTGGATGCATTCAGGGAGATCCCCATCCCCAACTGGAATATCAAATACACAGGGCTCATGCGCAACAAATGGTTTAAGAGCAAGTTCAAGCGTTTTTCCCTCAGTCATGGGTACAGGGCTGCCTACAGTATTAATAGCTTCCAGACCAACCTCGAACGGCAGAACGGGACAATAGATCCGGAGACTCAGGATCTCCTTCCCACGAACATCATCAATAATGTGGTCCTGACAGACCAGTTTAATCCCCTGATGCGAGTCGACTTCGAAATGAAAAATTCCCTGAGTGTAGTGGCAGAAGTCAGGGCAGACAGGGCCCTGTCTTTGAGCTTTGACAACAACCTGCTCACGGAGATCAACGGGAAGGAATACACGGTGGGACTCGGATACCGGTTCAAGGACGTCACTTTTGTGACCAACATCGGCGGAGAAAAACAGAGGCTTAAAGGGGACCTTAACCTTAAGGCAGATGTGAGCCTTAGGGACAACATCACTATCATCAGAAACCTTGACCTCGACAACAACCAGATCACCTCAGGGCAGAATTTATTATCGATCAAATTCACGGCAGATTACGCCCTGACCAAGAGCCTGAATGCCCTCTTCTTCTACGACCATTCCTTCTCCCAGTTCGCGGTCTCCACAGCCTTTCCCCAGACCACGATCAACACGGGCTTTACCCTGCGCTACAACTTCGGAAATTAAGGGGTTTTGTTTTTTGAAAACCAAGACAGAATCCGTTACATTTGCCTGCACAACTAATTTTCAGAAGATGAACATACCATCCGATTTGAAGTATACCAAGGATCACGAGTGGGTCCGGATTGAGGGGGATACCGCAACGGTAGGCATTACAGATTTTGCACAGGGTGAGCTGGGCGATATCGTTTATGTGGAAGTAGAGACCCTGGACGAGACCCTCGATAAGGAAGAGGTATTCGGTACGGTGGAAGCCGTAAAGACAGTGTCTGATCTCTTTCTGCCTCTGAGCGGGGAGATCATCGCCTTTAACGAAGCCCTTGAAGACGAGCCTGAAAAGGTAAATACTGATCCATACGGAGAAGGATGGATGATCAAGATCAAGTTCAGTGATGCAGCCGAGATCGAGGATTTAATGAGCGATTCGGATTATAAGGAACTCGTGGGTGCCTAAGCGGAACCTCTTCGGTATTGCCTTTATCACCTGGATGGTGTTCATCACTGTCCTAAGTCTCGTATCCTTTGACGATGACACCTCTTTGGATCTGGAAATTCCATATTTCGATAAGATTGTACACTTTACCTTTTACTTTATTGCCGCTGTCCTGGGGGGTCTTTTCTTGCTCTCCTCAAAACAAAAGGTAAAAGCAAACAAACAATTGTTCCTGAAATTCTTATTCGGACTCATAGGGTATGGTATAATTATTGAAGTATTTCAAGGGAGCTTTACGACCTACAGGAGTGCCGAATTACTGGATATCCTCGCGAATTCTGTCGGGGCGATAATTGGAATAC
Source organism: Muriicola marianensis (assembly GCF_014638095.1). Lineage (GTDB taxonomy): Bacteria > Bacteroidota > Bacteroidia > Flavobacteriales > Flavobacteriaceae > Muriicola > Muriicola marianensis. Next base: position 1,277,684 of record NZ_BMFH01000001.1, on the reverse strand, counting down.
TGCTAATCCGGGTAGTGTATAGGAAAGGAGCCGTAGCGAATTGAAAAAAATTACGGTTTTTATAAATTAATGGTTAAATTAGCGAACCTGTAAATCAATAAATATGGAACTGAAAAAGAATCCAAAAGCCGATTTAAGAAAGAACAGCGGACTCTATTTTGTCCTCGGGCTGGCTGTAGTTATGCTTTTGGTCTTCATCGCCTTCGAATGGAAGACCTATGACAAGGTAGCTGACTACGATATCTCCCTAAACGTGGAAGACATGCTGGATGAGGAAGTTCCTATGACGGAACAGATCAAAACCCCACCGCCACCACCGCCACCTGCAGCACCTGAAGTGATCGAAGTTGTAGAAGATGAGGAAGAAGTGGAAGAGACCATCATCGAGTCTACTGAGACCAGTCAGGAAGAAGAGATCATCGAGGTAGAAGATGTTGCTGTTGAAGAGGATGACATCGATGTGGATGTGCCCTTTGCGGTCATCGAAGACGTACCTGTGTTCCCCGGCTGTGAAGGAGCCAGTGACAAGAGGGCTTGTTTTAACGAAATGATGCAGAAGCATATCATCAAGAATTTCCGCTATCCCGAGATCGCCCAGGAGATGGGAGTACAGGGAAGGGTGAACGTGATGTTTACTATCCAAAAAGACGGAACGATTGGTAATATCCGCTACAGAGGTCCGGACAAGAACCTGGAGGCTGAAGCCCTGAGAATTATCGAAAAGCTTCCGAGGATGACTCCAGGGAAGCAAAGGGGAAGACCGGTAAGGGTACCCTTCAGTATCCCGATCGTGTTTAAGCTTCAGTAAAAGAAAAGCATATTCAATTCAGAAAACCCTGACGATAGTCGGGGTTTTTTTGATTATTACATAAACGTTTATCACCCTGTAAATAGAGTTGAAATTTGCAGAGAGTTCACCTGATGAAACGGGGTATAAAGCCTTTGATCGGCAGGAATTTGTGCTGAATCCTAAAGATAGTATAAAGCCCTTCATTTCGTTGCAAAAATATACTGCGGACCGTATCTTTGCAGCCTTATAAAAATGTGGATGAAGTCGGCAGTAGGCACGGTAACCTCATATTCCTGGATATTGAATTTTTCTGACTTTAAGGAGATCACCAAAGCAAGGCTGGCCTTGAGCGTGGTCTTTTCCTCGATCGCCGGATATTTCTTGGGAGCGTATGAGATCGAATGGACCTCCGTGGCACTACTGGCTGTAGGTGGATATTGCATGGTCGGGGCTTCCAATGCGTATAATCAGGTAATCGAAAAAGACCTGGATGCCCTAATGTCAAGAACAAGGAACCGGCCTGTGCCTTCAGGGCGAATGTCTACAAGAACCGCGCTGACCATTGCCGTGAGTATGACCGTCCTGGGTGTGATCATCCTCTATTTTCTGAATCCAAAGACGGCCATGTTCGGGGCCATTTCGATTTTTCTTTATACCAGTGTATATACTCCCCTGAAGACCGTTACCCCTCTGGCAGTTTTTGTGGGTGCGATCCCCGGGGCCATTCCCTTTATGCTGGGATGGGTGGCGGCTACGAATGATTTCGGCATAGAACCCGGTACCTTGTTCATGATACAGTTCTTCTGGCAATTTCCCCATTTCTGGGCACTGGCCTGGATGCTGGATGATGACTACAGGAAAGCCGGCTTCCGCTTGCTGCCCACGGGTAAAAAGGACAAGGGTACAGCTGTACAGGTCATCATGTACACCGTCTGGATGATCATCATCTCAGTGATACCCTACTTTGGGATCACCGGGCGCCTGCAACTCTCCCTGGCGGGGGGTATCGTCATCCTGATGATGGGGCTGGCTATGCTCGGATTTGCCTTCAGGCTCTTCGAGAAAAGAGACAATGCCTCTGCCAGGAAACTCATGCTCGCCAGCGTCTCCTACATAAGTCTTATGCAACTGGTATACGTAGCTGATAAATTCATTTCTTAATATGGATCTGACACAAGGAACACAAAAGCAAAAGAACGAAAGAGCCAAGAAGATGATGCTCTGGTTCGGGATCATCAGTCTGCTGATGGGATTCGCCGGATGGACCAGTGCTTTTATCGTGAGCAGCTCCCGTGAAGACTGGCTGACCGATTTTAGTCTGCCCACAGCCTTCTATTACAGCACGGCGGTGATCGTGCTCAGCAGCCTTACCTATATTCTCGCCCGAAAGTCTGTAAAGATAGGAGACCAGAAATCGGCCACCGGGTGGCTGGTTGGTACCCTTGTACTGGGTATCGTGTTCATTGTACTTCAATTTGCGGGATTCAGCGAGATCATTGCACAGGGGTATTATTTTACCGGTCCGACCAGCAATATCACCATGTCATATATTTTTCTGATCGCAGCCGTGCATATCCTGCACGTGGTAGCCGGGATCATTTCCCTCCTGGTGGTCCTGTTCAGGCAGATCAGGGGCAAGTACATACCGGATGATATGCTGGGGATGGATTTGGGGGCCACCTTCTGGCACTTCCTGGACCTTTTATGGGTATACCTGGTTCTCTTTTTCTATTTCTTCTAATAGAGGGAAAAAAAACACTCCCATTGCCATGGGATTCGCTTTTCTTTCCTGTAAAAAAATGTATTTTTGCTAAACTTATCTTAACAAGACCAAATTTATATGGATACGACAATCTCTACGGGAGCTGAAGAAGAAAGTGTATGGGGTGGCGGTAACCGTCCGTTGGGGGCGAGTTATGGCAAACTCATGATGTGGTTCTTTATCGTTTCTGATGCCCTTACCTTCTCCGGTTTCCTGGCTTCCTATGGATTTTCCAGATTCAAGTTCATCGAGACCTGGCCTATTGCCGATGAGGTGTTCACCCACGTGCCTTTCATACACGGGAATTTCCCCATGTACTACGTGGCCTTTATGACATTTATCCTCATCATGTCTTCTGTGACAATGGTACTGGCTGTAGACGCTGGCCACAGGATGATGAAAAACAAAGTGATCCTCTACATGTTCCTGACCATCATAGGCGGGGCCATATTCGTGGGCTCACAGGCATGGGAATGGGCTACCTTTATCAAAGGAGATTACGGAGCCCTTGAGACCAAAGGAGGGCGTATCCTCCAGTTTGTACAAGCCGATACAGGACAGCGTGCGGCTCTGGCCGACTTCGCTCAGGTGATCCCTTCAGAAAGGGAAACCCTTCAACGGAATGACGGAGTATGGTTCTCCAGTGAATCCTCACTTCCCTCTTATTCCCTGGAAGAGGTAAAACAGGGATTTTTGTCTAATCCCAATATCCTGATCCGCACAGAGACACTGAACGCCGAAGGGGAGAAAACCTTGCTGACCCGGGAAGAATCCCTGGCCAAGATCAAGGATGCCACGCTCGTTGTGGAAGGCGCCAACCTGATCCGAAATGAATACGGCAGCCGGCTCTTCGCAGACTTTTTCTTCTTTATCACGGGCTTTCACGGATTTCACGTGTTCTCCGGGGTAGTGATCAACGTGATCATCTTCTTCAATATCATCCTGGGAACCTATGAGCGACGGGGACATTACGAAATGGTGGAGAAGGTAGGGTTGTACTGGCACTTTGTAGACCTTGTCTGGGTATTCGTCTTCACGTTCTTCTACCTCGTTTAAATCATATAAATACAAGAATAAAAAGCATCTCGCATGGCACACGAACATAAATTAGCAATCTTCAGGGGAACACTGAAATTTAAGTCGAACACCCAAAAAATTTGGGGTGTCCTGATCTTCCTCTCGATTGTGACAACCGTAGAAGTAGCCCTGGGTATCACCAAACCTGAGATACTCACCGGGAATACACTTATTGGGATGAAGTTACTCAACTGGATCTTCATCATCCTGACCCTGGTGAAGGCATATTACATAGCCTGGGATTTTATGCACCTCAGGGATGAGAAGAGTTCATTGAGAAGGGCTATAGTATGGACCCCGATCTTCCTGGTAAGCTACCTGATCTTTATCCTCCTCTTCGAGGCCGATTATATCTATAATGTCTTTAAGGACGGGTATTTGCAATGGAATTTCTAACATTGAATTAACAACTTAAAAAGACGGTATCACAACCGTCTTTTTTATTTTTGTAAAGCTTTTGAAGCAGCATGAAAAAGACCTTTGTACTTGTTGTCCTGTTTATTCTTCCCCTGGTGGCCTACCTCTTTTTTGCCTCGGGGGTAAACAACTTTGGACGCCTTCCCACCCTTACCGAAAACGTTTCCGAATTGGACGCGATGGATACAGAAGTGAGGTTGCAGGACAAGATCACCATCCTGGGTTTTCTGGGGAGAGATGCTTCTCTGAGGAAAGGAAACGCCTTTAACCTGAATCAGAAGATCTACAAACGCTTCTATGAATTCAACGATTTTCAGATGGTGATGGTCATGCCGAAGGGAACGGAGGACATAGCGGACGAGATCAGGGAGGAACTCAGCAACCTTACCGATACATCTAACTGGAATTTCGTCTTTGCAGAAGACAAGGCGATCGAGGAGTTGTTCACATCTCTGAATTCGGACCTGCAGCTGGATGAAGGCCTGGGCACCCCCTATGTCTTTATCATAGACAAAGACAGGAACCTTAGGGGGAGAAAAGACGATGAGGACGAAGGGACCAAATACGGGTTCAATACCAATTCCGTAGCAGAATTGAACAACAAGATGGAAGACGATGTAAAGATCATCCTTGCCGAATACCGCCTCGCCCTTAAAAAGAATAACGCCCAAAGGAAGAAGGGATGAAAAACAAGTACACCTACGTCTGGGTCTCTCTCGTCATTCTCGTCTTCGGTATCATTTTTATCCCGAGGATCATAGAAAGGGTGAAGTCGGGCAGCGTTGTTGAGAACACCCGGATGAACGTAGTCCAGGGTACGGAAAGGCCCCTGGAGTATATCACCCTCAACAACAAGAAGAGGCGTGTCCCTGAATTCAGTTTTCTCAACCAGGACAGTCTCCTGATCTCAAATGAGGATTACAAAGGCAAGGTCTACGTTGTGGAATTCTTCTTTACCACCTGCCCCACCATCTGCCCCATCATGAATCAGAACCTGGTAGAGATACAGGATGAATTCCGCGAATTCGACAATTTCGGGATCGCCTCCTTTACCATCAATCCGGAGTATGACACTCCCATCGTCCTCAAGGCTTATGCGGAAAAGTACGGGATTACGGATATGGACTGGAACCTCCTTACCGGCAGTCAGGAGGAAGTGATGAAACTGGCCAATGAAGGCTTTAACATCTTTGCGGCAAGCGACCCAAACGTCCCTGGCGGATTTGAGCATTCAGGTCTTTTTGCCCTGGTGGACAAAAACGGATATATCCGATCCAGAAAGGACCCCTACGGTAATCCCTTAGTCTATTACCGTGGAACCATCACCGAATCCCAGGGTGAGAATTTTGAAGGAGAACAGGAACAGATAAGTATTCTCAAAGAAGACATAAAAAAACTATTGCTAGAATAAGATGAGTACAATGACATTAACAGAAAAACAGGTAAACAGGGGAATTACAATTATCTCTATCCTGATCCCCATTGTAGTTGCTGTATTGTTTGGCGTAAGACTACCTGATGTGGAACCCCTGAGTTTCCTGCCCCCCATATATGCAGGGATCAATGGATTAACCGCCGTATTATTGATAGCGGCAGTATGGGCCATTAAAAACGGAAAACGACTGTTGCATCAGCGATTGATGACCACCTGCATAGGTCTTTCCCTGGTTTTCCTGGTGATGTATGTGGCCTATCACATGACCTCTGACAGCACCCCATACGGAGGGGAAGGTTGGATTAGATACTTGTACTATTTTATCCTGATCTCACATATAGTTCTTTCCATCGCGATTATTCCTCTGGTACTTCATACCTATGCCAGGGCGTACATGAAAAATTTCGAAAGACATAGAAAACTCGCCAGGATCACCTTCCCGGTGTGGTTGTATGTAGCCGTTACAGGGGTTGTTGTATATTTGATGATCTCTCCCTATTACACCTAAGGATCCTTTGAACGCGATGAAAACGCTTCCAATAAATTCCCGTAAAATTCTGCCTTTCCTGCTTCTTTTGGCAGTGCTGGCTTTCCCTGGGATCGCTGAGGCCCAATGTGCCATGTGCCGCGCAGTACTGGAGAGCGAAGGAAATACGTCGGTAGCCGAGGGCATCAACAATGGGATCGTCTACCTGATGGCCATACCCTATATCCTGATCGGGGCATTGTTTTTCTTTATCTATCGGAAGATGAGGTCCTCAGCCTGAATTTTAACATTCATTTAATGTAACTTCCTGTAACAAATCGGACCTTGGAGAGTCTCTTTAGTATCCCGGGAATCCTAACACTAACCCAATGTTCGATCTGGAGAGATGGCAAGAGATCTTCGACACCATCCGCAAAAACAAACTGCGCACCTTTCTCACCGGCTTATCTGTAGCCTCGGGGATCTTTATCCTTGTGATCCTCCTGGGATTTGGCCAAGGGATGCAGAATGGGATCAGTTATGAGTTCGAAGAGGATGCGACTACAGAAGTAGAGGTTTGGCCAGGAGTGACTACAAAGGGATATATGGGGTTAAACCCTGGAAGGAGGATACAGCTGCGGAACGAGAACTACCAAACTGCAAATTCGCTTTACAGTAAAGAAATTGAATACAAATCGCCCCTGGTCTTTGTCAATAATGTCAGTGTCAACTACGGGAAGGAAGCGCTCGTCTATTCCGTGCGAGGAGTTTCTCAGGATTACCAGTTTATAGAAAATGCCAGATTGCACGAAGGCCGGTTCCTGAATCTCAAGGATATGACCAGTACGGGCAAGGTGGCGGTCATCGGTAAAAAGATAAAGGATGATGTGTTCCTCGATGTGGAAACCCCCATTGGAGAATTTATCAATATCTCAGGGGTTCTTTTTAAAATCATCGGTGTTTTTGACGAACGGGAAGAGCGGGAGGAAGAACGTATCTATATTCCTGTCACAACCGCTCAGAAGGTATTTAATGGTGCAGACAGGATCAGCAATATTTCTTACACCCTGCCTAAGGTCGATAATTTTGACCAGGCCGTGGCACAGGCCGTTTCCTTTAAGGAAAATCTCCGCTCCTATCTTCAGCAGGCACATACCGTAGCTCCCGATGATACGAGTGCCATTCAGGTCTGGAGTGCTCTTGAGGAAGCCAAACGCTACTTCAGCCTTATCGGCAATATCAAGTTCTTCTTTTGGTTTGTCGGGATCTGCACCATCATCGCAGGGGTGGTAGGGGTAAGCAATATCATGCTCATTGTGGTCAAAGAAAGGACGAGGGAGATCGGGATCCGAAAGGCTCTGGGTGCCAAACCCTGGTCGATCATACTCATGATCCTGCACGAGGCCATTTTTGTAACGGCTATTTCAGGTTTTGCCGGCCTTATCTTCAGCATGGCTATCCTTGAGATCGTCGGACCCCATGTACAGGTGGATTACGTCGTCAACCCCTCAGTAAATTTCAATGTCGCTCTGGCGACGGTTTTTGTTCTGATACTGGCGGGAACGGTGGCAGGATTCTTTCCAGCCTGGCGTGCCGCCAATATCCATACCATTGATGCCCTGAGGGATGAATAAAAAGATATAAAAGATGTTTAACCGGGATCGCTGGAAAGAGATTTTAGAAGTGCTGACCACCAACTGGTTCCGGACGGTCCTGACCGCATTTGGGGTGTTCTGGGGAATCCTTATTCTCATCATCCTGCTTTCTGCAGGAAAGGGGCTGGAAAATGGGATACGAGCCGATTTTGGTGACATTGCGACCAACACTATGTTCATGTGGACACGGAGTACGACCAAGGCGCATATGGGACTGCCGATAGGCCGGAACTTCAATTACAAAACAGAAGATGTCGAAACCCTCTGGGAGAAATTTCCACAGCTTAGATTTATATCTCCCCGGAACCAACTCGGGGGATTTGGCGGGAATAACAATGTGATTCGGGGCCTTAAGACTGGTGCTTATAACGTCTATGGCGACTATCCTGAGATTATCCAGCAAGAACCTATGGCTATTACTGCTGGACGGTTCATCAACCAGAGCGATATAGAGAACAAGAGGAAGGTGGCTGTGATTGGTCTTGGTGTTAAGAATGAACTTTACGAGGCAGGAGAAGAGATCCTGGGTTCCTATATCAAGATTCAGGGAGTTAACTTTTTAGTTGTCGGGACTTACAAGAAAAGATCCGGAAATGGAAATGGCGAAGAAGGCCAGAAAGAGATCTATGTTCCCTTTACCTCTTTTTCCCAGGCCTTTAACCGGGGAAATAATGTGGGTTGGATGGCCATTACGGCAAAGGATGAATTCCCTATTACCAGCCTGAAGATGGGGATTGTTAATGAGATGAAACGGGTGCATAAAATACACCCTGAAGACACCCGCGCTATTGGCTTTTTTGATCTCTATGAAGAATTCAATAGGGTGGAAAGCCTGTTCGGTGCCATGAGCTTTATCGGATATTTTGTGGGTATTCTCGTCCTTCTTTCCGGGATCATAGGGGTGAGCAACATTATGCTTATTGTGGTTAAGGAGCGTACCAAGGAGATCGGGATCCGAAGGGCCCTGGGGGAAGATCCCTGGTCTATCCGGAAACAGATCCTGCTCGAGTCGATCTTCCTGACCATTATTTCCGGTATGGCCGGTATCGTAGTGGGTGCCTTGTTCATCTACGGGGTCAACGCCCTTCTCGATGCCAACGGGCCCGTAGATATGTTTATGAATCCCAGCGTCAACCTCGGAGTGGTCTCCGCGGCTTTGTTTATCCTGATCATTTCCGGACTCCTGGCAGGATTTATACCGGCCCAGAGCGCGATCAAGGTCCGACCGATAGACGCCCTGAGAACTGAATAAAGAATCAAACTGAAATAATCCAATTGAAAATGAAAAAATCTGTTACCGTTATCATCCTCCTGCTTATTGTGATCACCTTCGGCGGAGCCATGATCTACCTCTATCAAAAGAACGCTGAGGATCCGGTAGTCTATGAGACTGAACAGGCAGAGAAGCGAACCATCATCAAAAAAACTGTGGCGACGGGCAGTATCCTTCCCCTGGAAGAGGTCCTGATCAAGCCTAATATTTCCGGGGTCATCGACGAGATCTATGTGGAAGGGGGAGACTATGTTAAATCCGGGGATCTGATCGCCAGGATCAGGGTGGTGCCCAACCTCAATGCCCTGAACGATGCAAAAAATGCGATTGAAGATGCCAGGATCAGCCTGGAGGACCAAAGACGGAACTTCGATCGCCAGAGTGAGCTGTTCTCACGGGGCGTGATCTCGAAGGTGGATCTGGAGCGGGCCCAGGTGACCTATGACCAGGCCAAACAAGCCTATTCTGCTGCCAATAAACGCTATGACATCGTTCAGACCGGTACAACCAGCGGACTCAGCAATGCGGCCAATACGCTGATCCGTGCGACCGTCAGTGGGATGGTCCTGGAAGTGCCTGTAGAAGTGGGCAACCAGGTGATCGAGAGCAACAACTTTAATGAAGGCACTACCATTGCAGCGATTGCCGATGTGAACAAGATGATCTTTGAGGGAAAGGTAGACGAATCGGAAGTAGGGAAAATAAAAGAAGATCTGCCTCTCGAAATTACCGTGGGAGCTATTGAGAACAAGGTGTTCAATGCAGTACTGGATTACATCGCTCCCAAAGGGAAGGCCGAAAATGGCGCTATACAGTTCGAGATCAAAGGGACCCTGGAGAAGGGAGATACAGTATTTATCCGTGCCGGTCTGAGTGCTAACGCATCTATCATCCTGGCCAGGGCAGACAGTGTTCTGGCGATCAAGGAAGCCCTTGTACAATTCGATCCGGAGACCAAGAAGCCCTTTGTGGAAGTGGCCACAGGAGAACAGCAGTTTACCCGCAAGGATATAGAGTTGGGGATCAGCGACGGGATCTATGTGGAGGTACAGTCCGGACTCTCTTCCGAAGACAGGATCAAGGTCTGGAATGCCATTCAACCCGAATCATTCGGCGGCTAGGCTATTTTAACACTATTTTTAATTAAATCTTGTAACATTTCCGCACCTTGTCAGTCCAATGACAGGACGGAATCTGAAAAAAGAAACGCACCAACCATGATTGAAATAAAAGATCTGCACAAATCGTACAAAATGGGAAGCAATTCCCTCCACGTACTCAAAGGGATCAACTTTAATGTTGAAGATGGTGAACTGGTAGCCATCATGGGGTCTTCGGGTTCCGGCAAGTCAACTCTTTTGAATATCCTCGGGATGCTTGACGAAGCTGACTCAGGTACGTATGTCCTCGATGGCATCCCTATTAAGAATCTCAACGAGACCAAGGCTGCCAACTACCGCAACAAGTTCCTGGGTTTCATCTTCCAGTCTTTTAACCTGATCAACTATAAAACGGCCCTGGAAAATGTGGCCCTTCCGCTTTACTACCAGAAGATGCCCAGAAAGCAGCGACAAGAGAAGGCGATGAAATACCTGGAGCAGGTGGGATTGAAAGAATGGTCGCACCATTTACCCAGCGAATTATCTGGAGGGCAGAAGCAAAGGGTGGCCATCGCCCGGGCTATGGTTGCAGAACCCAAAGTACTGCTTGCGGACGAGTTAACAGGAGCACTGGACAGTAAGACCTCCTATGAGGTGATGGAACTTATACAGAACATCAACGACCAGGGAAATACCATCCTGGTGGTAACGCATGAGCCGGATATCGCGCAGATGTGTAAGCGCATTGTCCACCTGAAGGACGGAGTGATCGTCAAGGATGAAAAAGTCAAACAAGTTAGGGCCAAAGTAAATGTTTAGCAGAGATACCTGGCAGGAAATATTTCTCACCATCCGGAAGAACAAGCTCAGAACCGTTCTTTCCGGGTTTACGGTGTCTTTGGGGATACTCATCTTTGTAGGCCTTGTTGGGCTGACGAACGGGCTCCAGAACACCTTTGAATATTTCTTTTCCCAGGATGCCACCAATGTGATGTACATCTTCCCGGGCCGTACTTCAATGCCCTACAAAGGATATAAGGCACTTCGGCAGATCGAATTGGAGAACAGTGACCTGGAAGACATCAAAAAGGACTTTCCCATGTTCGTGGAGTATATCTCTCCCAGGATCTTCCGCAGCGCACTGGTCAAGTACAAGGAAGAGTCCAATAACTACACCACGATCGGGGTCGACTGGGGGCAGCAATTCGCTGAAAAGACCATTATGATGAAAGGCCGGTATATCAACCAGGAGGATGTAAAGAACCGGACCAAGAATGCCGTCATTGGCAGGTTGGTAGAACAGGACCTCTTTGGCAACATGAACTCCATGGGCAAGTATATCGATGTGGGTGGCAGTGTCTTCAAGGTCGTTGGCGTATTCCAGGACGATGGGGGAGATAATGAAGAACGACAATTGTATATTCCGTACACCACCCGCCAGCTCATAGAAAAGAACACTGATAAGATCGGCCAGATCGTGATCGGGTTTAAGGAAGAACTGGGATATACCGGGGCCATGGCCTTTCAGCGGAGCCTGGAGAAATACCTGAAACAGAAAAAATTTATCAGTCCGGAGGACAACAACGGATTCTTCATCCGAAATGTAGCAGATCAGTTAAAGCAAAACCAGGATTTTGCCTTTGTACTGGCCATTATCGCGGCCCTGGTGGCCTTCGGGACCATCATAGCCGGGATCATCGGGATCTCTAACATTATGGTTTATGTGGTCAAGGAAAGGACCAAGGAGATCGGTATTCGCAAGGCGATCGGGGCTACCCCCAGATCAGTGATCTCCGTGATCTTGCTTGAATCCATTTTTATCACCACCATATCGGGCTTTTTGGGGATGTTTATAGGTATCGCCCTGCTCGGTACCCTGGGGGATAAGCTCATGGATGATTATTTTATCCTAAATCCGGGAATCGGGACCGGGCTGGCTGTTTTCGCCACCCTCCTGTTGATCATTTTCGGCACCCTGGCGGGCTATGTCCCTGCCAAACGGGCTGCCCGAATTAAACCCATAGTAGCACTTAGAGACGAATAGCATGAAGTTTTTATTTGACAAGAATACATGGCAGGAGATCTTCGGTTCTATTGGGAAGAACAAGACTAGGACGATCATAACCGTTATCGGCGTTTTATGGGGGATCTTTATCTATATCGTCCTCGCCGGTGCCTCGACCGGACTTGACAACGGTTTCGAGCGCAATTTTGAATCGGTAGCCAAAAACAGTATCTGGACCTGGTCACAGTCGACCAGCATGCCCTATGCGGGTTATAAAACCGGCAGGAGGTTAACCATTAAGGTACAGGACGCTACTACTTTACAAAATCGTATTCCTGAGATCCAATATATCGCCCCTGTAAATACCAAAGGCGTATTTGGGGGAGAGGCCGCCCTGGGCGTTCGGGGCCTGAAGTCTAACAGTTACCCTGTGTATGGGTATTTCCCGGTAATTGCCAAGATGGCCACCCAGAAGATCTACGACAACGGCCGATTTATCAATGAAGAGGACGAGGATCAGGCGCGTAAGGTCTGTGTGATCGGGGAACGGACCCAGCAGGAATTGTTCGAAAAGGACGAGGATCCTATAGGCGGGTATATCCGGTTAGACGGGATCTATTTTCAGGTAGTGGGGGTCCATAAATTTACGCAGACCACCCCTTTTGGCACAGACGGTGACGTCTACATACCTTTCTCGACGTTCAGAAAACTTTACAACACGGGAGACAATGCCCAGTACTTTACAATAGCCGCCTTTGATGATGCCGATGTGGTACAGGTGGAAAAAGACATCAAATCGGTTTTGAAGAGTATACACAATGTACACCCTGACGATGAAAGGGCCTTTGGGGCTTTTAACCTGGGGGAGGTATTCGGTAAGATCATGGGCTTTGCCAATGGTCTGACGTTCGTATCCCTGATTGTAGGCCTGGCCACTATTTTAGCTGGTGTCATTGGTATTGGCAATATACTTCTCATCTCGGTCAAGGAGAGAACCAAAGAACTGGGGATCAGAAGGGCGCTGGGGGCCACCCCCAGGGAGGTGAGGTCGCTCATCATCCTGGAATCGGTATTCCTGACCATGATCGCCGGTATTGTGGGGATCATTATGGGTGCCGGGGTGCTCAACCTCATCAACAATGCCACACAAGACATTGAGTTTCCCTATACCAATCCAACGGTGCCTATCCCCCTGGTGATCGGAGCACTTCTGGTGATGGTGGTTCTGGGAACACTTATCGGTCTTATCCCGGCTCAGAGAGCCGTCAGTATCAAACCAATTGACGCATTGAGAGAAGAATAATAACTAACAACTTTAAATAAATAACACGGTAAGAAGATGAACAAATATGTAAAATACGGACTGATCGGAGTCCTGGTATTAGGCGCCTTGTGGGCGGCAGCTTTCTTTATCAAATCGAACAGCAAGGGAGCCATTACCTACGATACCAAAAAACCTTTTATCTCCAGTATTGAGAAGAAAACGGTTGCGACGGGTAAGGTCATCCCCCAGGAAGAGGTGGAGATCAAACCTCAGATCTCAGGGATCATTGACAAGATCTTTCTGGAGGAAGGCGAAGATGTCAGAGCGGGAGACCTGATTGCCGTTATCAAGGTGGTGCCGAACGAACAGGCGCTTAATTCAGCCCTGGGAAGGGTGAGGAATGCCGAGGCAGCACTGAGTAATGTAAAGATTGAGTACGATAGGAATAAGCAGCTCTTTGATCGTGGTGTGATTTCCAGCCAGGATTTCAATAACCTGCAGCTGAGATATGATCAGGCTCAATTGGAACTCGAAAACTCAAGGGCCGATTACCAGATCATCAGGCTGGGATCAGCAGGGGGGTCGGCCAGTGCCAATACCAATATCCGGGCTACAGTGAACGGTACCATCCTCGAGATACCCGTAGAGGTAGGAGACCAGGTCATACAGAGTAACAACTTCAATGACGGGACTACCATAGCCACTATCGCAGACCTCAAGACCATGATCTTTGAAGGAAAGGTAGACGAAGGGGAAGTAGGAAAGTTGAAGATCGGGATGCCTCTGGAGATCAGCCTGGGCGCCATTGAGGATCAGAAACTGGAGGCTAAACTGAAATTTATCGCCCCAAAAGGTATCGAAGAGGCCGGGGCAGTTCAATTCAAGATCGAAGGGGATGTGGCCCTGAATGATTCCATCTTTATCAGGGCGGGATACAGCGCTAACGCTTCACTCGTCCTTGAGAAAAAGGACAGTATCATGGTGATCCCGGAAGCCTTGCTTCAATTTGATAAGGAAACGGATAAGCCCTATGTGGAGATAGCCACCGGCGATCAGCAGTTTGAAAGAAGGGATATCGAGATCGGTATTTCCGACGGGGTGAATGTCGAGATCATTTCCGGCCTGACCGAAGAGGACGAGGTGAAGGTCTGGAATAAGACCGAACCGATCAAACGCGGGGAGGATGAGGAAGAAGAAGCCACCAGCTGATCATAATGAATGAAAACCGTAATCAAATAAATAAGCAATCAAAAAAAGAAACGAGATCATGAGATATAGAATCACCCTCTTTTTATTCCTGCTCACGGTGGGGACACTCACCGCGCAAATGAGAAAGTGGACCCTGGAGGAATGCGTGGCCTATGCTGTAGATAATAACCTGACGGTAGAGCAGTTTGAACTCGACCTAGAGAATGCGCGGGTAGACAGGTCTGATGCCATTGGCAATTTCCTGCCCAGCCTGAACGCTCAGATGAGCACCGCAGGGAACACCGGTCTTGTCCTGGACCCTACTACCAACGTTTTTGTCACGTCCACCATTTTTTCTGCCAATGGTAGTGTTACATCAGGAGTTAACCTTTTTGACGGACTTAGGAATGTTCATCGCCTTAACAGAGCCAAACTCAATGAGATCGCCAATCAGTACAGACTGGATAATCTGGTAGATGATATCCGCCTCAACGTGGCGAACAGTTACCTGAACATCCTTTCCAACAAGGAATCCCTGAAAGTGGCGGAGGCCCAATACGCTGTGACCGTAGAGGACCTGAAGCGCACCAGGGAACTGGTAGAATCAGGGGTGGTTCCCAGGGGGGATCTCCTGGAGGTGGAAGCCACCGCGGCAACACAGGAACAGACCATCATCAATAACCAGAACCAGGTTTTGCTGTCAAAGATCGCCCTGGCACAGTTACTGCAGATCACGGATTACGAGAATTTTGACATTGCCGATGAGGAATTCGATGTCCCTCCTTCGGACATTCTTAAATATTCTCCCAAAGTGATCTTCGACAAGGCCCTGACCTTTCGAAACGACATTAAATTTTCCGAGGCAGGAGTAGATCTTGCAGAAAAGGACCTGCAGATTGCCAAAGGTGCCGTATATCCTACCATAGGGGCCTTTTTCAATTACAACACAAGGTATTCCGACCAGACCAGGGATTTTATTACCGGGGAAAAGATTGCCTTTAAGGACCAGCTCTGGATCAATGACGGTATCTCTTACGGGGCTCAGCTTTCGATTCCGATATTCAATGGATTCAGTACGAGGAACAATATCCGCCGTTCCCAGATCAACGTAGAGCAGGCCAGACTCCAACTGGAGCAAACCAAGCTCGACCTGGAGACGACGATCAATCAGGCCTATGTGGATGTACAGAATACGGCCAAAGCCTATGAAGCTTCCCAGAAAACCCTGGATGCCAGAAGAACAGCATATGAATATACCAAGGACCGGTTTGAGGTTGGACTCATGAATGCCTTTGATTTCAGTCAGGCTCAGTCCCGAGTGGACAACGCCGAGGCTGAGGTGGTGCGAAACAAGTACAATTATATATTCAGGATCAAGGTTCTCGAATTCTTCTACGGACTTCCGATTGTCCTGAACTAGACTATCTTTGCGGCCCTATGGCCTATATACTGCATTTAGAAACGGCATCCACGAACTGTTCGGTCTCAGTGGCTCAAGACGGTATTCTCCTCTCTAGCAGAGAGCATAACAGCCCGTCTTTTTCCCACTCCGAGCAATTGCACATTTTCATTGAGGAAGTGATCGCAAAATCAGGGATCTCTCTCCAGGATCTGGATGCCATCGCTGTGAGTAAGGGACCGGGATCATATACCGGACTTAGAATCGGGGTTTCCAGCGCCAAAGGACTTTGTTACGCCCTGGACATACCCCTGATTTCGACCAGGACCCTCAGGTCCCTTGCCCTTCAAATCAAAGAAGAGAAAGGGGTGATCATCCCCATGCTGGACGCCAGGAGAATGGAGGTGTATACGGCTGTATTTTCTGTCGATCACAAAGAACTGGAACCAACTAAGGCCCTGATCCTACAAACGGATTCCTTCCAGGATTACGCTCAAAAAGGTCCGGTCTATCTCGTAGGCAGTGGGGCCGGTAAATGCAGGGATTTTCTGCAGCACCCCAACTTCAGGATACTGGATCACCTGGTCCCTACATCTACGACCATGTGCAAAGAGGCCTATGAAAAGTTTCAGGCGAAACAGTTTGAAGACGTCGCCTATTTTGAACCTTATTATTTAAAGGATTTTATCCTGAAACCCAAGTCGAAGTAGTCCCGGATCAAAAGTTTTACATACATTTAGGCTTTCTGATGCACGTCGAGCTGTGGGAACGGGATTTCAATGCCGGCCTTGTCAAACCTCAACTTGGTTTCTTCTATGACGTGAAAATGGGCTGCCCAGAAATCCTCGTTCTTAGCCCAGAATCTGAGTGTCAGGTTTACCGAGCTGTCGGCGAGTTCCCCTACAAAAACTACTGGCGCGGGATCTTTTAAAATTCCACTGTGTTCCGAGCATATCTCAAGAAGAATGTCCTTGGCCTTTTTAATGTTGGAGGAATAACCAATTCCGATGTCGATCTTATCCCTTCGGGTATCTTCAGCATTGTAGTTTATGATGTTGTTGTTAGACAACTGCCCGTTGGGAAGAATGGCAAGCTGATTCCCGAATGTATTCAGTTTAGTGGTGAAAATGGTGATTTCCTTTACCGTCCCGTCAACCCCCTGTGCAGAGATAAAATCCCCTACTTTAAAAGGTTTAAAGATCAGGATGAGAACGCCACCGGCAAAATTGGAAAGGGATCCCTGCAGTGCCAGACCGACGGCAAGACCTGCGGCACCCACCAGGGCGACCAGGGAAGAAGATTTTACACCGAGCTGAGTGATCACCAGGACAAACAGCAGGAGTTTCAGGGCAATACTGATAAAACTTTGCAGAAAAGTCTCCAGCGCCTGGTCGTAGTCCTTCTTCTGGAAAAAACGGCGGACCATTCTGTTGATAAACTTTACGATCCACCAACCAACAACCAGAATGATAGCTGCGGTGATGAGATTTGGAATGATCTCCATCACCCAGTTCATTCCCTGATCTAGATATTCTGTATATTCTGAAAATGATGCCATATGGGTCTGTTTTTGTGCAAAACAAACAAAAATAAGGCCCAATATCAAATCAGGAACTATAAAGTCTTGTTAAGTCAGCCCCCGGCCTGAAGCTGTACAAGGGCCTCTTCGGGAGAGGAAACCGGCAGCTTGCAGGCACCGGCTTCACAGATATAGACCAGGGTTTTGTCCTTTTGGATTCGGTCGCGGAGCAAACTCAGAGACCCCTTCTGAACAGCCCCTGCGAAGAGGGTATTCGGAAGATAATGGTGCTGCAAAGACTTTCGGTAATCATTAGCCGACTCCCCGGTGATAACTACTTCCCTAAAGGAATACGAGTTATAAAGGGGCAGATGCATCCAGTGCGCATGGCTGTTAGGGTTTTCCAGGATGCTCTCCCTCATGGTCCTGAGCATCCGGCTGGCAGTTTCATCATAGTTCCGGTCTGGGAAAAGGAGGGAAAGTCTGTACAGGTTGGTTGCCATGACCGAATTGGAAGCGGGGATGACATTGTCAGCCGTTTCCACCGATCTCCTGACCGTCACCGCTTCCTTATCTGAAGTGAAAAAGAAGAGATCTCCCGCCGGATTCAGGAAATGGTCCAGGCAGTGGTCTGTAAGCTCCCGGGCCCTGTGTATCCAATGTTCTGTGAAGGTCACTTCGTATAGATGTATGTAACCATCTATGAGGAGGGCATAGTCTTCCAAAAACCCGGCAATGGTACTTTTCCCTTCCTTGTGATTGTGATACAGGCTCCCATCTTCACTGACAATGCTACGTTCCATAAATTCAGTGGTCTCCATTGCCATGTTGAGGTAGGTGTCGTTATCCAGGTAACGGGAAGCTTCGACTAGGGCTTTGACCATCAGGGCATTCCATGAGGTGAGGATCTTGTCGTCCAGCCTGGGTCTCGATCGGGACTCACGCTTTGCCAAGAGTATTTCTTTACAGGCATGGATTCTTTGGTCTAGCATCTCCTTCGTCAGTCCGTGTTTATTTGCAACCTCTTCCCTGGAAGCATCGCGGATAAGCACGTAGAGATCCTCTTCCCAAAGTCCGTAATCATTGATGTTGTAATAATCCGCGAAGAGGGGGAAATCTCCTTTGAGTAATTCCCTAAGTTCTTCCTCCTTCCAAACATAAAAAGCACCTTCTTTCAGAACTCCCTTCGTGTCCAGGCTATCCGCATCCAGGGAGGAATAGAACCCACCCCCTGGCGATCTCAGTTCCCGGCATACAAAGGCTATGGATTCTTCAACCACATTTTTGTACAAGGTTTCCCCTGTGGCTGCATAGGCTTTGGCGTACAGGGAGATCAGCTGGGCGTTGTCATATAGCATTTTTTCAAAATGAGGCACATGCCATTTTACATCGACCGCATAACGGGAGAAACCCCCTCCGATATGGTCGTATACCCCGCCGTAAGCCATCCGTCTCAAGGTGGTGTGTACATAGTCTTCGATCTCGGAATCTCCTGTGAGCTTGCCGTAATGCAGGAGGAAATCCAGATTCACAGGCATCATGAATTTTGGGGCTCTACGGTAACCCCCCAGGAAAGTGTCGAAATATTGGGACCAATTTTTGACAGCAGACTTTAGTTCTTCCAGGTCAATGGGTTCATCTTTTTCCGGGGAAGGGATGAGGTTGATGGACCTTAGGCCCTGAGTGAGTTGGTCTGCGTATTCGAGCACCCGGGCTTTGTCCTTTTTGTATAACTGGGAGAGCTGTTCGAGTACCTTGATCCATTGCTCCTTTTTCACGTAAGTAGCCCCCCAGAAAGGACGCCCGTCCGGCAAGGTGACGACGTTGAGCGGCCAGCCTCCGCTTCCCGTCATCATCTGCAGAGCATCCATGTAAATATGGTCGATGTCCGGCCTCTCTTCCCTATCGATCTTTATATTGATAAAGTGCTGGTTCATAACCCTGGCAACATCCTCGTCCTCAAAGCACTCGTGTTCCATTACATGACACCAGTGACAAGCTGCATACCCTATGCTTACCAGTAGGAGTTTGTCTTCCTTTTCAGCTCTTTCCAGGGTCTCTGTGCTCCATGCGCACCAGTCTACCGGATTGTGAGCATGCTGCAGGAGATACGGACTTGTCTCATGGATCAGGGAGTTGGTATGTTTTTGAGATTTGCTCAAGGCTGCAATGGTTTTTCGGCAAAAAAAAAGCACCCTCAAAGGTGCTTTTCGTATGCGTTGATTTTTTAGCTGACTTCGAATGTGATCTTCACATTGACCCTGTAATCATCGACCTTTCCACCTTTTACGGTCGCGCTTTGTTCCTGCACATAGACAGAGCGGATATTCTTAACGGTTTTGGACGCCTGTTCTACTGCGTTTTGGGTTGCCTCTTCCCAGCTTTTACTGGAATTTGCAAGCACTTCTATAACTTTTAAAATTGCCATGTTGTATTGATTTTATGGTTCTTTTAAAGGTCGAAAGAAATTGAGACAAATACAAATAAACAGGAGCCTATTAACCATTAATGGCAACCACTTCGTTCACCTTATCACCCAGCATGTTCTTCAACATGGTTTCTATCCCATTTTTCAGGGTAAAGGTAGAGGATGGACATCCGCTGCATGCCCCCTGAAGGATAACATTGACGGTGCGGTCCTTTTCATCATAGGACTGGAAAAGGATATTTCCACCGTCGCTGGCCACCGCCGGTTTTACATATTCTTCAAGGATCTGTATGATCTGAAGGGAAGTCTCATCTTCTGCCAGGGGAGCACCATTTTTTTCAGCATTTTTATGAACGGTACTTTCAGCCTTGTCTGAAACGATCTCTTTTCCTTGGGCAATATGGTTTCTGATCATCTCACGGAGTTCCATGGTGATCTCATTCCAGTCTGCCATCTCAAATTTGGTCACTGATATGTAATTCTCATCCATGAATACCTCTTTTACAAAGGGCAAATGGAAGAGGGCCCGGGCCAGTTCTGAGTCTTTGGCCTCGTCTATATTCTTGAATTCAAAAGAAGCGGGTACCAGCTTCTTGTTGGCTACAAATTTCATGACCGCAGGGTTGGGTGTCACCTCGGCGTACAGGGTTACAGGAACACTGGCCTTTGGTGTATCCTCAATGATCACGGGGGCACCGGAATTCAAATATTCCACCAATTGTTGCGCCACTTCATCCCTTACATCATCCCACTCCACAATGTCATATCGCTCCAGGGCTATAAAGTTGCCCGAAATGTAGACTGTCTTGATAAAAGGCAGGTAAAACAATTGCTGGGCAAGGGGAGAGGCCTTAGCCTCATCGATGTTCTTGAATTCGTAATTAGACTGGGTTGTAAGGAAGTGGTTGGCCTCGAATTTCAGGATGGCCTTGTTATTTGTTTCCTTCACCGTAATGACATACTCTTTCATAGTCCTTATTTTATGCAAAAATACAACCATTTTTCGGGCTGGAGAAGATATAATAATGTCTGTATTGAACCGTTATACTTTATATTTGAACACCCGGCCAATCACCTTGTTCCATCCTAGATGAGAAAAATCCTTTTATTTTTGCTCGCTTCCCTGAGTTATCTCGGTGCTGTCCAGGCGCAGGAGGGAATTCCGGTTTATTTTGATTATCTCTCAGACAATTATTACCTAGTGCACCCCTCCATGGCGGGGATCGGTCCCGGAGGTAAGATCAGGCTTACAGCCCGAAAGCAATGGTTCAACGTTGATGAGGCACCAAATCTACAGACATTAAGTGTGAATTACCGAATAGGTGAAACTCCCAGTGGGGTAGGGGCCATCCTGTTTAACGATGCCAACGGCTACCATTCTCAAACCGGATTAAAGGCGACCTACGCTCACCATTTGCAATTTGGTGAGGATATCAGACTACTCAACCAGCTGTCTTTTGGTCTCAGCGCCGGATTTATATTGAGCAGTCTGGATGAAACGGAATTCAGGTCCGTGATCCCGGATCCAATTATCAGTGGAGCCAGGAACAGCGTGGGGTATTTCAATGTCGATTTCGGGATGTCTTACAACTACATGGAATTCTATGCCCATGCCACCCTTCTCAATGCACTGGGTACAGGTCGGGACCTCTATACGGCTATTGAATTCGACAATTTGAGAAGATATTTATTCTCTGTGGGCTATATTTTCGGAAAGGGCGACTGGAGGGTCGAACCTTCCGTTCTTTTCCAGTTAACAGAATTTACAGAGGAGGAAACCGTAGATATCAATGCGAAGGTGTACAGGGATGTATCCTTCGGAACGGTATGGGCCGGACTTTCCTATCGCCGCAGTTTTGACGGGGCTCAATACCAGGCCAACGGTCAGTTTGGGGAGCAACGGCTTCAGCTTTTTACGCCTATCATCGGACTGAACTACAACCGCTTTATGTTCTCTTATAATTATTCCTACCAGAATGGGGATATTCGTTTCGATAACGGCGGTTTCCACCAGATCACTCTCGGGTATGATTTCGGTCCGGAAAGGCAGAACAGGTACGACTGTTTCTGCCCTGCTGCGAATTAAAAAAGGACTCCTGGTATCATCCCGAAGTCCTTTTCCAATACTCCTTTTCCTTACTCCCAATACAGGTTCTTTTTCGAAGCTTGTTTTTTGATTGCCTCTAGGATCGCCTTTTCCAGTTCTCCCGCTTCATTCTTTTGGAGATCCTTTAAATAAGTTTCTCTCTTAAGGTTGGTCTGTTGGATCTCTGCCTGGATTTTCCTGCGTTCCTCTCTTTTTTCATCCAGATATGCCTTTATTTCACGATCCGACTTTCCCCTCAGCGTTTCAGGTAGCGTTTCCTTACGCACTCCGTCCAGATCAAAATCTTCCCGGGAAGATGCATCAACCAGGTCCCATCCTGAATTGTTGTAATAGGCGGAACTCTTGCTAACGGCCCGTTTGACGGCTACCGCTTCCTGTAACTCCATCGCCTCTGCGTCTTGCTGTGCCTGTACGGCCATTCGATCCGCCCCCTTGCTGCCGTAAGAGACATAGGTATTATTAAGCCTTTTGTTCAATTTGATGATGATCTCATCATAAGGGGTTTTTTCGTGTACAACCTGCCTGTTGTGATCTATGGCCATATATTCTCCCCCTCCCAAACGTGCGCCTTCCTGCCAGTGGGTATTGATCCCCAGGGTATACGTCCCGCAAAAAATAGTATTGACGATGACGTCGCTTTCCTTCGCATTTAAAACGGCTTCCCTGAAATCCTTCCTGCCCTGAGTAAAGGGTTCATTACCGGCGATAAAGATCATTTTCAGGTCATCGGGATTTTTCCCCCAGTCTAATTGCTTCATGGATCGATGGATCACCTGTCCGCAGTATTCCTCACCTCCGTTGGTGGTCAAAGAGAAAAGTTTAGCGGATATTTCGTCCAGATCAGAGCTAAATCCCAGGACCTGCTGAATATAACCTTCCTCAGGTGCAAGGTCATTGTTGCCGTATTGGTAAAGGGCGATCTTCAGCCTGGGACGTCCTTCATTTCCGCATTTTGCATACGTGAACTGGTTTACGATATCCCAGAGCTGTGATTTGGCCTGGTTGATGAGGCCGTCCATACTGTTACTGGTATCCAACAGCAGAGCGATCCTTACGGTGGGGTGCTCAGGCTTCGTTTTGTCTTCCTTATGTGTTGTGGAAGCAAGACCTGTTCCCATGAACATCAGGGCCAGGAATACCATTGATTTTAGTGCAATTTTTTTCATCGTCTTCATCATTTTTGGATTTGTTTCAGGTGAAAAGTAGACCGGAAAAACTTCAATAAAAAACGGAAATGAGGGAAGGCAACTTCTGGTTGAGGGAATGAGTCCTCTCGCCTAGTAAAAGCCTGTAATTCATTGATATTTTGGATAAAACACGGTAGAGACCGTTTTTCAAATCGGGGTAAATGGACTAAGTTTACTTGATGATACGCAATTCGTACAAATGTATTTTGATCGGTTTTGCCCTGCTCATGACCACCTTCGGGAGAACGCAGGACAAGAGCCCTGTCAGCAACGTGGCAGATGTGGAGGTCAGGGTAAGTCGGCACTGGGCATATTTAGACTCTGCAAGGACATTTAAGACGACCGACATCCGTAAGAGCATAGACTATATTTCCCGCTCCATTTCTGAACTTGACGCACGGGAGAACAGGAAGGAACTGGCTGAATCCCTTGTGCTCCTGGCGGAGGTATATACATTCTACGGGCAATTTGACCTGGCAATTGCCAATTACAAGGAGGCTCTTGATACCCGATACAGTGATATGACTTCCCTTTCGTTGGGGAAGACCTATGTCCGAAACCGTCAGTGGGGGGAGGCTGTCGCAATTCTTTCACCATTGGAGGATAACAAGACCTTAGCCCCTTATAACAGGGTAGAGATCTTTGAAGCCCTGGGAGAAGCCCAGGCCGGGTTAGGGGAGGTGAACAAGGCCCTGGCCTATTACCGGGAAGGCCTGACCATAGCTACAAAAAATCAGGTCACCCCAAAGATCCCGGATCTGAATTCCAAAATCGCGGATACCTATGCCAGTGTAAATCGAATGGAAGAAGCAGGTGCCTACTACGATAATTCACTGAAGGAGGCAGAGAAACAGGCCCCTCAAAGAGCGGTGAAAGAAAAGGAAAAGGTGGCAGATTTCCTGAATAAGAGAAGCCGGTATGAGGACGAGATCCAGCTTCGCAAAAGTAGCCTGAAAGATCTGGAGGCCATCCCAAAACCATCAAAACCGGAGATGGGAATGGCAGTGAACGCTGATTCTGTCACAAGGCAAGGCATTAACTATAAGATCGCAAATGCCTATATAGCTCAGGACCAGTATGCGCAGGCAATTCCCTTTTTAGAGCGGAGTATTGCAGAGGCAGATCTGGAAGAGGACCTCGTGGTTCAAAAAGAGGCTACCCGGAGCCTGTCTGAAGTGTATCGCAAGCAAGGGGATTTTACCAAGGCGCTGGAGACCTATCAGAAATACGTGGCGGTGGTTGACACCCTGTATTTGAGAAAAGAACAGGAGATCTCAAGAGCGACTCAACTGAACCGGGAAATTGCCTCAATCCAGAACCGGATCACAGGCCTGGAGCAGGAGAGGGAACTGTCACAAAGCAGATACGATCTGGCACTGGCAGAACAACGCCTTACGGAAGAGAGCAATAAGCGGCAACTTTGGATCATTTATTCCCTTTTGTTCGGGATGTTCCTGATGTCACTCACGGCATTTTTCTTCTATCGCAGCAATCAGAAACAGAAATTGGCGAACAACCTCCTGGCCCTTAAGACACTTAGGTCTCAAATGAATCCTCACTTTATATTCAATGCCCTGAATTCGGTAAACAATTTCATATCTAACCGTGATGAAAGGAGTGCTAACAGATACCTGAGTGATTTCTCTAAGCTGATGCGGACCGTCCTCGAGAATTCCGAAAAGGACTTTATCTCTTTAAGCAAGGAGCTCGAGTTGCTCGAATTATACTTAAAACTGGAACATTCCCGTTTCCCGGACAAATTTGAATACAAGGTGGAGGTAGACAAATCCATAGACAGGGAAGCCTACACAATTCCTCCAATGCTCCTGCAACCTTATCTGGAAAATGCGGTTTGGCACGGACTTCGATACAGAGAGGATAAAGGTTTACTTTTCATGAAGGTCAGTAAAAAGGATACCGATACCCTGGAGATCTGTATAGAGGACAATGGCATAGGCAGGAAGAAGTCCGCGGAATTAAAGACAGACCACCAAAAAAGGCAGCGATCCACAGCCATGCGCAATATAAAGGAGCGTATAGCCATCCTCAATGATATGTATAAGACCAGGATTGAGGTCATTGTAGAGGATCTGGAACAAAATGGAACCGGTACCCGTGTAGTACTTAACTTAGGTAAAGGAAGATGAAACTGAAAGCAGTCATAATCGACGACGAGCAGACCAGCAGGGAAATCCTCCGGAATTATCTCTCACAATATTGTGCTCAGGTAGCCGTCTCAGGCGAGGCTGGTACGGTTGCGGAAGGGGTAGAGGTTATCCGGAAGGTAAATCCGCAGTTAGTTTTTCTCGATGTTGAAATGCCTTTCGGCAATGCCTTTGACCTGCTGGAGGCACTGCCGGACAGAAATTTTGAGACCGTATTTGTGACCGCCTACAACCAATACGCCATGGACGCCCTCAACCAGCATGCGGCCTATTACCTTATGAAGCCTATCGATATAGACGAATTGATCAGGGCTGTGACCTATGTAGAAGAAGTCATCAGGCGGGAAGAAACGTTAAAGGATCGGGTACTCACCTCCATGACGCCGAAGGTAGAGGGTAAAATCACCTTGCCTCAGCAGGACGGATTCCAGGTGCTGGATGTGTCGGAAATACTGTTTTGCAAGGCCGATGATAATTACACGGAGATCTATCTGGCAGGGAGGAAACTTCTGGTAAGCAAGACACTTAAGTATTTCGAGGACGCTCTTTCTGATTTCCCCTTTGTTCGAATTCACAAGTCGTTTCTGGTAAATATCAACGAGGTGGTCAGATATAAAAAAGGTAAAGGGGGCAGTGTAATTCTTTCCAATGGAAAGGAACTCACGGTCTCTGCTTCCAGGAAAAAGATATTACTTTCGCATTACGAATGAATCGGTTTGCCCGATTCGACATAAAATTCAAAGTGAAGTTATGATCATCAAAGCGGTTAATGGTAAGTCGCCCGAATTCGGAAAGGACTGTTTTTTTGCTGAAAATGCGACAGTTGTTGGGGATGTGGTGATGGGAGATGAATGCAGCGTCTGGTTCAACGCTGTGGTTCGGGGTGATGTACATTATATTCGGATGGGTAACAGGGTGAATGTACAGGATGGAGCCGTTATTCACTGTACCTATCAGAAGGCCCCAACGAACATTGGCAATAACGTATCCATAGGGCATAATGCTATTGTCCACGGTTGTACAATCGAGGATGATGTACTGATCGGGATGGGCAGTATCATTATGGACGATTGTGTGGTGGGATCCAATAGCATTATCGCAGCTGGGGCTGTGCTGACCAAGGGAACGATAGTTCCTCCGGGTAGCGTATATGCCGGCATGCCGGCCAGGAAGATCAAGGAGGTGAACAAGGATCTAAGTGAAGGAGAGATCCGAAGGATCGCGAATTCCTACGTGAAATATGCCAGTTGGTTTAAGGAACCGGAATAGGATCGACCTGAAATACTTATTTTTGAATTCAAATTAAACTCGATCGAGGATGAAAGCATACGTATTCCCCGGGCAGGGGGCACAGTTTAGTGGGATGGGGCTCGACCTGTATGAGAAGTACCCACAGGCACAGGAATTATTCGAGGAAGCCAATGACATTTTAGGCTTTGCGATCACAGATATCATGTTCGAAGGCACGGCAGACCAGTTGAAGGAGACCAAGGTAACCCAGCCGGCGATATTTTTACATTCTGTCATTCTCAGCAGGGTCCTGGGCGATGGTTTTCGGCCCGACATGGTGGCCGGTCATTCCCTGGGAGAATTTTCTGCCCTGGTTGCAAACGGCGCCCTCAAATTCGAGGATGGGCTTACCCTCGTATCAAAACGTGCGATGGCCATGCAAAAGGCCTGTGAAAAGACCCCGAGTACCATGGCCGCAGTTTTAGGGCTGGAAGATGAGGTAGTGGAAAAGATCTGTGCTTCTATCGAAGGGGTAGTGGTACCCGCCAACTACAATTGTCCCGGCCAGCTTGTGATCTCCGGAGAGATCAGTGCCGTGGAAAAAGCCTGCGAAAAACTAAAGGAAGCCGGAGCGAGAAGAGCACTGGTGTTGCCGGTAGGTGGGGCCTTCCATTCGCCGATGATGGAACCCGCCAGGGAAGAATTGGCTGCGGCTATAGAAAGTACGAGCTTCGCGGAACCAGCCTGCCCGATCTACCAGAATGTAACTGCTGCAGCAGTAAAAAAGGCTTCCGAAATCCAGAAGAACCTGATCGCCCAGCTCACGGCACCGGTACGCTGGACACAGAGCGTGAAGCAGATGATCGCAGACGGTGCCTCTGATTTTACCGAGGTTGGCCCGGGCAAGGTATTGCAGGGGCTGGTGAAAAAGATCGACCCCAATGCAGTCGCTTCTTCTGCAGAGCTCCCGGAAGGTTAAAACCAGCTTATATCTGAGAATACACACCGTATAACTGAAAAAAGGTTAATATGGCCTTTTTATTAGTGTAGGGGATGTATTTTTCTTATTATTGATTCCCTTTTTTTGGAGTGTTGTTTGTCGATGAAAGTGCAAATACATTACCTGTTTGGGATTGTATATGAAAAGAAATTCATTATTTCACTGGGCAAGTAATCTGGTCAAGTCAATTCGGTCCTCGGGCTTCCTTACCTTTTCAATTTTGTTTGTCAGTAGCGCTGTCCTTGGCCAGAATATCACAATAGATGATGTTTCTGTGTCAGAAGGAGGGAATCTCGTTTTTACAGTCTCAACTTCATTAGCTTTTGTTTCTGATACGACGATAGATTACATAACAAATGACGGATCCGCGACTGTTGCAGATTCAGATTATGTAGATAATGATTCCCAGGTCATTCTTCCCGCATTGTCCTTGTCGACGACTATCACAGTTGTTACCAATTCTGATTTAAAAGTTGAACCGGATGAAACACTTTCCGTGGTTTTGACTAATACCGATCAGGGTGCGATCACAGACGACACAGGTATAGGTACTATTCTCAATGATGACAGTGTGACGGTGGAGTTCTCAATCGCTACGGCCTCGGATCTGGAGGCCAGTGGAGGTAATCTTCCAACGTTGTATGTTACCGGAACGGTCACGGCGGCCACTACGGTGACGGTGACGGCCACGGGCGGTACGGCTACCGGAGGGGGCACGGATTACAGTTTTACTTCTCCTCAGGTGGTTAATATCCCGGCGGGGACCTATGATGGGACAGCGGGCACGGAGATCGCGATCCCGACCTTATCGATTGTGGATGATGCAATAGTGGAGAATCCCAGTGAGACGATTGGATTAACCTTAAGTGCACCTACGGGGGATGCGAGTTTAGGTGCACAGACCACCACTACCTATACCATTACCGATGATGATAGTGTTACGGTAGAATTCTCCGGGGCATCAGCCTCGGATTTGGAGGCTAGTGGAGGC
>NZ_BMFH01000001.1:1064833-1249059 GCF_014638095.1 Muriicola marianensis | reverse complement strand
ACTTCTCCTCAGGTGGTTAATATCCCGGCGGGGACCTATGATGGGACAGCGGGCACGGAGATCGCGATCCCGACCTTATCGATTGTGGATGATGCAATAGTGGAAAATCCCAGTGAGACGATTATCCTGGGGTTAAGCGCTCCTACAGGAGATGCGGGCTTGGGCGGGCAGACAACTTCGACCTATACCATTACCGATGACGATACAGCAGGGGTATTAGTGAATCCAACCTCAGGCCTGGTCACCACGGAAGACGGGGAGAGCGATACCTTCCTGGTTACATTGAGTGCTCAGCCTACCGCCGATGTGGTGATTACCCTCAACAGTTCTGATACTAGTGAAGGAACAGTTCCTGCAAGTGTAACGATACCTCCGGCCAGTTGGAATGCCGGGGTAATAGTGATCGTTACTGGCCAGGACGATCTGTTGCTTGATGGAGATATTGCTTATACAGTTATTACCGGTGAGGTTTCTTCCGGTGACCCGGCCTTCAACGCATTGACGGGAACCGATGTTTCTGATGTTTCCGTGACAAATACTGATGATGATTCTGCCTCTGTAACCATCGCAAACGCCAGCGGTCTGGAGGATAATGGGCCCATAACGCTTACTGCAACTCTAGATAATGCGACCCCCGGGGGATTCTCTGTAGACGTGTCTACGTCCGATGGATCAGCCGTAGCCGGGTCAGATTACACTGCGATTATTGGGCAGACCTTGACCTTCATAGGAACACCGGGAGAGCAGCAAACTTTTACGGTTAGTCCGACCGCCGACACTACCGTCGAAATAGATGAGACCCTTACCGTATTTATGTCAAATCTTTCAGGCACCATATTGCCTGTAGACATCACTGATACTGCCACAGTCACCATCTTGAACGATGACAATCCGCCCAACTGTGATGCCGGGAATACACCTCCGGCTCCCACAGGGATCCCAACCCTGTTCTGTGATGTGATTAACCAGGACCTCAATGAATACACCAACAGTACTCCCCCGCCTGGTACTACCCTAACCTGGAGTGCTAATCCGGATCCCCTGGTCACCAACGCCCATATCACCAATACAGTGGTATCTATCCCCGGAACATATTACGGGTTCTTCTATGATGCGGCTAACAATTGTGCGAGTCCGTTACTGGAGATCACCCTCGTCCTTAACCAGACGCCAGTATTCGATTCAATTGTAGAGGATGCCACCTGTGGCTCCGGGTCCATGACACTAAGGGCCTTTGCTTCCACCCCGGATTCCAGTGATCCTGATATTAATTGGTATGATGCTCCCACAGGTGGCAATCTCGTTGCCACGGGGGATACGTTTGTGACTCCCGAGCTGGATACAACAACTACGTACTATGTGGAAGCCACTGCAAATGGATGTACCTCCGAACGAGAAGCAGTGGTTGCCACAGTGAATAATATTCCCGATACAGGTACCCCCAATGATACATCTTCCTGTAATACTGCGATCAATGGTCCAACCACCCTTGATCTTGATGATCTCCTTGATGGTGCGGATCCCGGTATTTGGTCGATAACCACAGACCCTTCCAACGGGGGTGTGGCCATCAACGGGCAAAATGTAGTGGACTTTGAAGACCTTGCGGCCGGAGACTATGTGTTTACCTATACCACTACCGGAGCACAGGCACCCTGTCCCAATGATTCGGTCTCCGTGACGGTCACAGTTACGGATTGTGCAGTAGACACGGATAATGATGGTCTGACCGACGGACAGGAAGGTGTTCTGGGTACAGACCCAAACAATCCGGATACGGATGGAGATGGCCTTACAGATGGGGAAGAAGTGAATAATATTGATGACCCAAACACGGTTGCAGTTCCTGAAAGAGTTTCAGATCCTCTTGATCCTTGTGATCCGGTTTTGTCTCTTGAGTGTAATCCGGATCCCATTGACCTAAGCGTTGAAAAGACAGCAGATAGAACAGAAGCGCTTGCAGGTGAGCAAGTGGTATTCACCATACTCCTCTCGAACCTAACGACAGAACGAGTCATCGATATTGAGGTAGAGGACCTGCTGGATCCTGACTTTGTGTATGTGTCCCATACCGAATCCCTGGGAGGTTACGATCCTGTCACAGGTATTTGGTCGGTTCCTGAACTGCTTGACAGCCAGGAGGCAACATTAATTGTAATTGTGAGGGTTTCTGAGGAACTGTCCTCTTTCACTATATTGGAAAATACAGCAGCCCTGGTCTCGTCGGTCCCTCTGGATAACAATAATGATAATAACAGTTCAACCGTAGGTATTGAAGTGAGTCCGGATATACCGGATAATTGCGGTATTGAATTTAACCAGTTCTCTCCAAATGGAGATGGGATTAATGATCTCTTAAAAGTAAATTGTATTGAGATTTTCCCGAATAATACCCTGGAAATCTTTGATCGTTACGGCAATAGTGTGTTCTCAGCCCGTGGATATGACAATTCCTGGGATGGCCGGGGGAATAACGGAGATCTCCCAAAAGGGACATATTATTATATCCTGGACCTGGGTGAGGGTCAAGAGGTTAGGAAAGGATGGATTCAAATCATAAGGTAATGCAGAGAGGTAATTTGAGATTTAGCCAATCCCTGTTCCTGATCTTAGCGTCAGCGCTGTCCTCCTACCTGGGTATGGCACAATTGGAGCCTCAGTATACCCAGTATATGTATAATATCGGCAGTTTCAACCCTGCTTATGTGGGTTCGGTAGAAAGGGCAGAAATCGCTGCACTTTATCGGGCACAGTGGATTGATATTGAAGGAGCTCCCCGTACTCTTCGCTTTGGGACCAATATCCCTTTCAATAATGGTAAAGTGGGTATGGGCATCAACGTAATAAGTGATCAATTTGGTCCCACCAGTCAGACCTTCTTCAATGTGGCCTATTCGTACCAGGTAAACCTTTCATCCGATACCTATTTGTCATTTGGAGTGAATGCAGGGGGTGGGATTCTCGATATTGATTTCTCTAAGGGCAACTTCGAAAACCCTGATGAGCCGTTGCTCACAACCAATACCTTTAATAAATTCTATCCAACTGTGGGTGCGGGAATGTTTATGTACGGTGAAGATTGGTATTTGGGAGTGTCTGCCCCTAATTTCCTGACAGGATTGACCAAGGATGAGGAAGTGGAATCTTTTTTCAATGATCGCATTCAGGTAAATATGATAGGAGGAGTTGTTCTTGAACTTGGGGATAACCTGAAATTTAAGCCAGCCTTTTTAGCAAGTTATTTTGAGGGACTTCCATTTAGATTCGACCTCTCTGCCAATTTCCTGATCAGCGATGTGGTTACTGTGGGTGCTTCTTACAGGGTGAATAACGCTGTAAGTGGTTTGGCTGGATTTCAGATTTCAAAAGGTATGTTCCTGGGGTATAGTTACGATTATAGTACAACGCCACTGGGTCAGTACAATCAGGGCTCACATGAAATGATCCTTAAGTTCTTCCTCGGCGAGGGGGGTAATCGGGTAAGACCTGACAGAACGAAACGACCAAAAGGAAAACAAAAACAAATAGATTCTCCCAGATTCTTTTAAGTAATAATATATGAGGCCTAAATCTTTAGTATTCCTGATTTTCCTGTTCCTGTCCGGGTTTCTCCGGTCACAGGAGGATCTTTCAAGGGCGGATATGATTTTCATGGAGAATAACTATCCACTGGCCGTCAGGGAATATATCAAAGAGATGCGGGTGAAACCACTGACAAATCAGCAATACTGCAATATGGCAGAGGCTTACCTAAAAATGGAAAATTATGAACAGGCAAGCTTGCGATATTCAGAAGTGTATGAAAGGGATTCAGTCTTGCCCGCTTATCACTTGAATAAAATGCTGCAGGCATTCAAGATGACCGGGGGATTAGGATCTGTACGGGAGTTTTTGCAGCAGAATCCGGGTAAATTATCGCCTGAATTGGTTGAAAATGCCCTTTTAAATATTGATCTGCAATCTTCTTCAGGGGATACCCGCTCGACAGCTAAGATCTTTAATCTCAACAACAACAGTCCCTTCGCGGATTTTGCACCTTCCTTTTATCGGGATCAATTGTTGTTTACCAGCGCAAGAGGATCCGAGTCTCAGCGAAGGGGCGGTGCTGATCAGCCTTCTTCCTTCTTGAATATATTTAATGCACGTCTTGATAATAAAGGTGATGCTATAGGAACTAGGACCTTTAGCAATATCCCCAGCTTTGATTATCACCAGGGAACCCCTTTTTATTCCGAGGACCTGGATGCGGTTTTCTATATCCGATCCAATGAGGCTAATGGAAACCTGGTGTTCGATGAATATGGGAAAAATTCACTGGCCTTGGGTTCTGCTGACAAGAATGGCAACTTCCGGTTTTTACTGAAAGACCTTAGTATTTCCTTCTATTACCCTTATTATGAGACCGAAAGTGGGAAGCTTTATTTTGCCGCAAACTTTGAAGGGGGTTATGGCGGGACAGACCTGTATTTCGTATATACCAACAACGGACTGATCATGTCCTCTCCAGTAAATCTGGGCCCGCATATCAATACCCCCGGAAATGAGATCGCCCCGTATATTTTTGAGGGTAGCCTGTATTTCGCTTCCGATATCTTCTACGGTCTGGGGGGAATGGACAGCTACAAATCCGAAATACTGGAAGACAATGAGTATAGCATCCCCGTGAATCTGGGAAGAGACTTGAACTCTGAAAAAGACGATTTTGGATTGATCATACAGAACTATCAGGAGAATAGTCTTATTGGATATTTTGCATCCAACAGGCCAGGAGGTAAGGGAAGTGATGATCTTTATGGGTTTGTTATAGATGACAAACCAGGAATTAAAACTTTTACGTTGTATGGCAGCGTGGTAAATTTGAGTACGAATGATCGGATTTCGCAGGCGGAGGTCCGTTTACTCGATCAGACCGGGAAGGTATTAAAGGAGGTGATTACGGATGATAGAGGTGCTTTCAGGATTGAGGTGCCCTGGCAGGAATCGATAAAAGTACAGGCCGCGAAAGGAAGACATTCTACTTTTTCGGAATCATTTCTAGAGGACGATCTGCAAACGATTCAAGGTACACCTTTCAATATGGGGATCGTGAGTATCGATGACCTGGTAGAGGAGACAGAAGATCAGGCCGTGCTGAAATTGAATAAATTCTATTTCGATAAAGGCAGGAGCACCATTACTCCGGAGATCGCCCAGGAACTAGACAAGGTCGTGGATGCGGTAGCCCGTTTTCCCCAGCTGCAACTCAGGATTGAATCCCATACGGACAGCCGTGGAGGGTCTGCCACTAATTTCCGGATCTCCCAGAGCAGGGCAGATGCAATCAAAAACTACCTCGAAAACAATGGCGTATCACCCTCAAATATTCTCTACTCTATAGGATACGGGGAAGATAAGCTGCTCAATGATTGCACTGATGGTGCTTTCTGTATGGATAGCTTCCACAAAAAGAATGAAAGACAACTTATCGTAGTTCTGAATTACGACCTCCTTTTCTAGAACAGGACGATCCAGCAATAATACAGGGCAAAAAGTGACAGGAATACAATCCCTGCATAGGTTAGATACTGCAACCCTTTCCCGGGATGAAACTTTTTGGGAAGGTCGTCACTCATCACGTTCTTCAGATTCATATAGCCCACGATGGGTGCCATCACGAAGGAGATAAAAGTAGCGAGAGCGACCAGTAGACCCATATTGGCCCCAAAGGCCGTGAGGACGATATAGTTCACGATGGCTAAGCCTATAATGCCTATGGCAAAGTATTTCTTTCCCGAGTAGTCTTTGTGTTCCGGGGTCAGGTGTTTGAGGATGTCCAGACTCACCCTGGCAATAGCGTCGTGGGCTGTCATGCAGGTACTGAACATGGTCGCGAAGGCAGAGACGGCAATGAAGATATAGGCCCATTTGCCTATATGGGTGGTGAAGAGTTGCACTACCTGATCGGCGAAGGTAACCGCATTATCACTCAGGATGGTATTGGATCCATAAAGGGTCATCCAGCCAATGATCAAAAAGAAAATAGCCAGCAAGGCCGTCATATAATACCCTGAATTGAATTCCTGTAAGGCCTCATTCAGGGGTAAGCGTCTTTTGGTAACCTTTTGCTTTTCCAGGGTCCATAGGCTGATCCAGCTGCTTGCTTCCACAGCGGTTGGCATCCAACCCACAAGTCCGATCAAAAAAAGTATTCCGACCTCATCAAAAATCGGAGAAGGCGTAAAATCTGCTACCGCCTCCGCCTGCCCTTTGAACAACACCAGCACGGTGGTGACGAGCAATGCGATGAACAGGATGGTAACCACGAACTTCAGGGACAATTCCAGGAATCGGTATCGCCCGATGATCAGGACGGCTGAAATAAAAATAAACAACCCCAGGGCAATGGTGCTGACGGAGAGGCCGTCGACCTTGAAAAGGTTTATCAGCAGCCCGGCTGTTACCACATACAATGCCGCGAGAATAGTGAATGTAGTGACCAGGGTGATAAAAGTATACAGCCAGAGGTAAGCCTTTCCACGATTGCGATAGCCCTCGATCAGGGAGGTATTGGTCACAGTGGTATATCGAATGCCGTATTCAAAAAAGGGGTATTTCAATACATTGGCAAGTATGATGGGGATAACCATTATCCAGCCATACTGTGCGCCCGCTTTGGTGGAGAGGACCAGGTGTGAGGTGCCTATGGCCATACTGGCAAAAAGCAAGCCGGGTCCAAGGTTCCTGATCAGCGTTTTTATACTAGGCATAGGTAGTGATCTGCTCTAAAGTAGGACATTTTATGCATATTGGAGATCCAAATTATTACATCTCCTGACCGGAGCGGGGTTGTGTGTTAAGCGCAAGGTCGATAAAGACCTTTACCCTGGCAAAATATTCCCTTACCTGGACCTTGAGCCCATCCGAGCCCTGGACGTCTGTCGCGTTAAATCCTATGGCGTATAGATCTTTCCTTGAGGCCAGGTAGATGGCCCTTTCATTCTGGAATTTTTGGGAGATCACCGTCACACTGTCCAGCCCAAAAACCTCCCTGGCCCTCACCATGGAGTCCAGAGTGCGGAAACCTGAAGGATCAAGCATGATGCTGTCTTCCGGAATGCCCCCGGCAACCAGGTCTTTCTTAAAGGTGTCAGGTTCATTGTAGTATCGGGTGGCATTGTCCCCGCTCACCAGCACCCGATCGATCTTCCCTGCCTTGTACAGGGCTAGTGTGGCATCGACCCTGTGGGTGTAGTATGGGTTATTCCCCCCGGCTATGAGTCGGCTCGAGGTACCGAGCACAATACCGACCTTATTTCTGGGTATGGAGTTGATCGAATTAAAGGTCCTGCCCTCCGCACCCTTATCTATAATCGCATCACAGATCAGTAGTGTTGATAAGGGAAGGATGAAGAGGATGAGGATAAAATTGCGCAAGCGTCTTTTCATCAGATGGTAATCTGGACGATAAAGGTAAGGAATTGATCAAAGGCAAATAGTGAGAATAAAAAGATATTGTTAATACTCATCATATTCATAAAAAAATGGCGATTCATAAATTAGAACCGCCATCTTTTAGCTCTTCCGAGTACTATTACTTTCCAAACGTAAAGCTCCCGCCGAACATGATCATGGAAGTTGTCATATCATAAGCGACTTCACTTTGTGGGATGGCTCCGTAGGGTGGAGAGTTCTGGATGAACTGAGGATTCAGTAGCGGACCGGAAGTAGCATCTCCGCTCGAACCGTAGTGATAAACGACATCCAGGGAGAAGCTTTCGCTGAACTCATAGCTCAACCCAAACTGGAATGCATTTTTAATGATGGCCGTGGCGGGCACGCTGAAAAACGCCAGATCACTATTGATAGGGTTTGAACTGTAGGTGTAACCCAATCGCAATGGTAACTTATTCACGCCTTTATACTGAATTCCG
Organism: Muriicola marianensis; assembly: GCF_014638095.1. Taxonomy (GTDB): domain Bacteria; phylum Bacteroidota; class Bacteroidia; order Flavobacteriales; family Flavobacteriaceae; genus Muriicola; species Muriicola marianensis. The sequence continues at coordinate 1,241,149 of NZ_BMFH01000001.1, read as the reverse complement.
GCTGATACAATACTGATATTTTCCCATCCAAATCCGGCAACGGAAAAGGTATTGGTCCATCCTGCTTCTGCAAAACCTTCGGTATTCTCGTAGTCTACGAGTCTGTAGTCCAGGGCCAGGTCCACATTGCCCAGGGAATACCCGAGACCTACAGAATAGATTGCAGGATAGTTGATCTTGAATTCATTGGAAGAGGTGGTATTGTCCAGGTAGGTATTGTCCAATGTAAAATCTCCAAATACCTGTTTGGTCTTGTAAGAGGCCCCGGCTTTGAAACCGGACGGACTGTTGTAGAACACGCCAAACTGGGCGCCAAATCCTACGGCAGAAGCTTTATCTGCATTGGGATAACCAGCTCCTGTCGGGTTGGCTGTAGGGTTAGGGATGAGTTCCAGGGTGGCAAAATTAAAAGTAGGTTCAACTCCAATAGAGAATTCATCAGAAACCTCATAGGCCCAGGTTAGACCCACCTGCAGCAGGCTGTAATCTGATTCCACCCTGCCAAATCCTCCCATGCTTTGAGGCATATTTATTGGGTTGGTCGTGCTCTCAGGGAAGGTTACTCCAAAACCACTGATCCCGAAGGCAGAGACTCCCAGGGTGTGTTTGCTTTCCGGATAGGTCCAGAGATAGGCCACAGAAGGAAGAATGGAAACACCACGGTCATCTGCTGTGGTCCCGCTGAAGAAGTTTCCGGTGGGCTGTCCATTGCTGTCGAATTCGGGGACAGTAGAACTTAGCTCAGGAGAAGAAAAGAAGAACCCGGCATCAATCTTTAATTGATTTTCGTTGAATACGGAGATAGAGGCAGGGTTCCATTGCAGGGCGCCGGAAATATCAAGGGGTTGGGCAGTGGCAGCTCCCCCCATCGACATGTTTACGGAACCCACTCCCTGCATAATATGTCCGGCCTGAGAGAAGGCAGCGGCGGTAAATATGCTCATAGCAAAGGAGGTAAGATAGTTTCTCATAGTTTCTGGTTTTATGCGATCAAAAGTTCATGCGTATTTGAATCATGATCGCTGTTATATCGGTACAAAGCTAAATCCAAGAAAGGGGTAAATTCCTGATGAATGTCATAGGATACTACCAGTGTAACCTGAGTTACACAAGTCGTAAATAACTGATATTAAGTAAGTAACATTTTATAATGATCAACAGATCTGGTTTTTGCGACTAAGCCTAAAAAGTGTCTGATCCCGGTGATGAGGTTTGAATCTTTTTACCCAGGGAACCACTGATTACATTTAGTGGCTGCCTCCTGGTGAAAGCAAGGGAAAGGGTAAGGCCACACTGTCCTCAAAGGCAATTTATTTTCTATCTTTAGCTACTGATCCTAAAACCGAGTACAATGAAGATTCTCCTGAATTACAAATTCGCAAACTGTATTATTTTCTGTTTCTTTTTTCAGGGATTCCTGCTGGCACAGGAGACCCCCGAAGCCGTGGGTCACTGGGACCTCGAAGTGCAGATGGGAGATAACTGGGTGCCCTCCTGGCTGGAAGTCAAACAGTCGGGTTCCAAGGCGCTGGTGGGCCATTACGTGAGTTTCGCCGGGAGCGCCAGGCCGGTCTCCGAAGTGCATTATAAGGAGGGATTGATCAGCTTCAGCATCCCCCCTCAATGGATAGGCACCCACTATATGATGTTTACAGGGACGGTCAATGGGGATGCTATGGAGGGTACCATCCTGGACCATACCGGAATGCCGCATGCATTCAGGGGGGAACGGGCACCAAAATTACTGTATCCTGATCCAGAAAAATGGTCCAAACCCAGGTCACTACTCAAGGAGAATAGCCTGGATGGGTGGAAGATCCAGGGGGAAGGAACGAATCAGTGGTTTGTAAAGGAAGGGGTGCTCACCAGTCCGGCCTCGGGAAGTAATCTGATGACGGAAGAGAAGTTTATGGATTTTAAACTGCATATAGAGTTCCGTTATCCCGAGCATTCCAATTCCGGAGTATACCTCAGGGGGAGATATGAAGTGCAGGTGGAAGACAGCTACGGGAAGGAGCCGTCTTCGGTATATCTCGGGGGCGTCTATGGCTTCCTGATGCCCAATGAGATTGTCGCCAAAAAAGCCGGAGAATGGCAGGAATATGATATTACCCTGGTAGGAAGACGGGTCACCGTTGTGGCGAATGGAAAGACCATTATTCACAGGCAGATCATCCCGGGAATTACAGGAGGTGCCCTCGACAGTAAAGAGGGAACGCCAGGACCCATTTACCTGCAAGGTGATCACGGGCCGGTGGAATACAGGAACATCACCATAGCAACCCCTGTAGGTGGAATTAATCAATAAACGTCTCACATTCTGATGAAATACGCTGTTTACATCATGTTGATCCTCCTTTCCCTGGCATCCTGTCAGGAACAGAAGGAATACAGTTCCGTAGATCCGGTGAACTGGGGAAAACGCACCATTGAATTGCCTAAGGATTCACTGGTGACCGGAAGCACGTACCTGTCTGTTTATTCACAGATCTACAGTCAGACAGAGCACGTAACTCACGATCTTACGGCAACGGTAAGCATGCGGAATATCAACCGGCAGGATACGGTATATTTGACCAACGCAGAATACTTCGATACTCATGGCAACCTGATCCGCACCTATTTTAAAAATGTGATCTACATAGCTCCTATGGAGACGATCGAGATCGTTATAGATGAAAATGACCGGGAGGGAGGTACCGGAGCTAATTTTATCTTCGACTGGGCGATAGCACCAGGTGTTGCTGAACCCCACTTTGAGGCGGTCATGATCTCGACCTCCGGACAACAAGGACTTTCCTTTGCCACTTCCGGACAGCGTATCGAATGATCAATGCGATAAATCCTGCATAGCCTCACCTGGTTTGAACTTTTATTTCGCAGGTGAATTTCAAATAGTATGGATATGACTAAAAAACTGCTATTTCTTACGACCTTGATGTTCGTGGCATGTTCATCCCCGGGCCCTGGTAAATTCGGGGACCTCTTAAAGGATAGTCCTTCTATTGCAGGGAAGGAATCCTATCTTAAGTCGCCCTTCGTCACCGCCGGGGACCGCGTCTACCTGGTCGGTCACCAGGACGGGAGTTTTCCCGAAATAGGATGGCATATACAAGGGGAAATGGGCGGACTCTGGGACCACCCCATCAAATTGCTTGACGGATTCGACATCGTTTTGAAGATGGGTGATGAATCTTTTAGTCTGAACCGGGCACAAGTATTCACAAACTATCCCATGGCCAACCGGCATAGTTATCTTTTAGATCAGGCAGGGATAAGCGCTGAGCGCTGGCAATTCGCGCCGGATGGGGAAGAAGGGATCCTGATACAATTGGTCCTTACCAATGAGGAAGATCGGAAAAAGGAAATACAGGTCGACTTTACCGGTCATGCCGATCTTCGACCTACCTGGCTGGGGGAAAGGACAGAGATGATAGACGGACAGGATTCGATCACATTTGATGAGGCTACGGATACATGGATAGCCAAAGACGTTGACAACCCCTGGTTTGTGACCTTCGGGGCCGATCTGGAGTCGGATTCCCATAATGAGTCAGAGTCGACTTACGAAGGCAAAGGTATTTCGGGAATGATCTCATATTCCCTTGAAATACCGCCAAAAGAATCCCGCACTATAACCTTTGCTATTGCGGGGTCCTATCTGTCCCGGGAAGCTGCCCTTGAGACTTACAGGTCGATACAAGCAAATTCACTGGCCATGCTCGAGGATAAGAAAAAGCGATACAAAAAGCTCGCGGCTCAATCCAGGCTCACCATTCCCGATACTGTTTTGCAGCAGACCTTTGAATGGCTGAAGTACAATTGCGACTGGCTGGTAAGGACCGTCCCTGAGATCGGTAGTGGCATCACTGCCGGAATTCCCGATTACCCCTGGTGGTTCGGAGTAGACAGTGAATATGCCTTAAAAGGCTATATGACGATAGGTCAGACCGAGGCTGTATACAATACCATCGCCCTGCTCGACAGCCTGTCGGAAGCGACCAACGGAAACGGCAGGATCGTACATGAGGTATCCACCAACGGGGCGGTTTTCAACCCAGGGAATATCAATGAGACGCCCCAGTTTGCCTCTTTGATTTGGGAGGTATATCAATGGAATGGCGACAAGGCATTCCTGGAGCGGTACTTTCCCACAGTCAAAAAGGGAATGGAGTGGCTGATGGCAGAAAAAGATATCGATGGGAATGGATTCCCGGACGGTTTCGGGATGATGGAGATCCATGGGCTGGACAGTGAGATGATAGATGTGGCGGCTTATACGCAACGCGCATTTGCGGATGCCTCTAAAATGGCGGAGGAGTTAGGGGATATTGAACAAGCTGGAGTATACCGGGAAAAAGCTGCACAATTAAAAAAGGCAATCAATGCCGAATTCTGGTCAGAGGAATTCAATTCCTATGCCGATTTTATCGGAACAGACCAGCAGGCATTGCACCTGATTGAAGATGCCATAGTCCGCGCTGATACCCTGGACAAACCCTGGGCGGTAACGGAACTCGAAGCGACCAAAAAAGCTGTCATAGCCAATCCGTCATCTACCCCCAGGCCCTTTGTGCTCCATCACAACTGGGTGGTGAATACCCCCATGGAGATGGGGATCGCCGATTCTGATAAGGCGCTTAAAGCCCTGGAAACCGCTGAATCTTTTGTAAATCCCTTTGGTGTATTTGTTACCGGGATCGACCGGGACGAGTCGGCCGGCTCTGATGACGGCTCTTTTAAAGGGTCAAAGATATTTTCCTATACAGGGGCTGTGATGACCCTGCCCACAGGGGTGCAGGCTGTGGCCGAGAACAATTACGGCAGGCCCGACAAGGCACTGAATTACCTCCAGCGCATGGCACGGACTTTTAGTTATGCCCTTCCCGGTAGTATGTATGAGGTGTCCCCTGATTACGGGATGATCGTTCAGGCCTGGAATATCTACAGTTTTGCCATTCCCATCGTGCAACAATTCTTTGGGGTGCAACCCAGGGCTGCTGAGAAAAAGGTGGTCATCACTCCACAAATGCCGCAGGCCTGGCCCAATGCCTCCCTAGAGAATGTGGTGGTGGCAGACAACGCCGTATCTGTGTACTATGAGGCAACCACCAACGGGTATAAGGTACGGGTGAAACAGGAGCAACCCGGGTGGGAGATCCTTCTCAGGCTCAGAGATGAAAGCGACAGAAAGGCATCTATGAACATAATAAGCAAGAAAGTAGCTGTATCCCGTGACGGCTTTTATGAGCTTGCCACAACAGAATCCGAACTGGAGGCGCAGGTGAGCTTTGATCCCTGATAGATCTCTTGTGACCGTGCACGCTTTAGCTGTTTTCCCCTTACTTTTTTATCTTTAGGACCGTTCACTAAAAAGCGAAGAAATGAGATCCTTATTGATCAGAAATTCCAATTTATTAATTCTAGGTGTACTGATACTCCTGATAACAGGATGTTCAGTCAGTCCGGATACGGTCGTTGAATCGCCAGATGGGGAGATCAGGGTGGCATTTAACCTCAACGATGCAGGAGCGCCTGCCTATGAGGTTTTCTACAAGGATCAGCCGGTCATCCTTTCCTCTTCCATGGGCTTTGATTTTAAGGAGATGCCTTCTCTTAAGGAGGGGTTGAAGATCCTGGATATCAACTTCAATTCAGAAGATAAGACATGGCCTATGCCTTGGGGTGAAAGGGATAGTGTGCGCAACCAATACAACGAGATGCACATAGCCCTGGAAGAGACCCAGGCACCTAATAGAAAAATAAATATCGTCTTCCGTGCCTTTGATGACGGCATTGGGTTCCGCTATGAGTTCCCTGACCAACCCGGCATGCAAGAGGTCCTGATTACGGATGAGCACACTCAGTTTAATCTTAGCGGAGACCACCGGGTATGGTGGCAGCCGGGCGACTGGGATATCTATGAGCACCTGTACAACGAGACCAACTTCTCGGAGATCGACGCCATCTCCAAGCGGAACGACCCTAACCTTAAGGCTACTTATATCCCGGAGAATGCGGTGAATACTCCCGTGACCATGAAGACGTCCGAAGGAATATACCTGAGCTTCCACGAGGCCGACCTGACGGATTACGCCGGGATGACACTGAAGGTCGACACCTCAAACAACAGCATGGTGAGTGAATTGGTGGGCTCCGAGCGGACGGGGGGGAAGGCCGTGATCTCGGCCCCCTTCAATACTCCGTGGCGGACAATACAGATCGCAGACAGGGCCGGGGACCTCATCGAATCCACCCTGGTACTAAATCTCAATGACCCCAACATCATAGGGGATGTTAGTTATTTCACCCCTATGAAATACGTGGGGATCTGGTGGGAGATGCACCTGGGGAAATCCACCTGGGATATGGAAGGAAGCCAGAGTATGAACACCTTTACCAAAAGCGGGGAGATCAGGCCCAACCACGGGGCGACCACGGAAAACGCGATGAGGTATATCGACTTTGCCGCTGAGAATGGGATCAAAGGCCTGCTGGTGGAAGGCTGGAATACAGGCTGGGACAAATGGATCAATACGGACGACCGGGAAGGGGTATTCGACTTCATGACCCCTTATGCCGATTACGACTTCGACAAGGTGATGGCCTATGCCAGGGAGAAAGGAGTGGAGGTGATCATGCATCACGAGACTTCTGCGGCTCCCCTCACCTATGAGAAACAAATGCAGGTGGCCTATCAGTTTATGAAAGACAACGGGATGAACAGCGTCAAGACGGGATATGTGGGCAAGATCATCCCCAAGGGCGAATATCACCACGGACAATGGATGGTCAGGCACTACCACAAGGTGCTCGAGGAGGCCGCAAAGATGAAGATAGCCATCAACGCCCATGAGCCCATCAAGGACACCGGAAAACGGCGGACCTACCCTAATGCTATCGCCAGGGAAGGACTACGTGGCCAGGAATTTAACGCCTGGTCTGCTGATGGGGGTAATCCCCCGGATCACCTGCCTACGGTGGCCTTTACCCGAATGCTGTCGGGCCCCATCGATTTTACCCCCGGGATCTTCAACATCAGGTTCGACGAATACAAGCCCGATAACCGTGTCATGACCACTCTTGCACACCAGCTCGCCCTGTATGTGGTTATCTACAGTCCCATACAAATGCTCGCCGACCTGCCGGAACACTATACGGAGAATGGGAAAATCCATCCTGCTCTGCAGTTTATCCGTGACGTGGGGGTCGACTGGAGTGAGAGCCGCGTGCTCAGCGGGGAAGTGGGTCAGTTTGTAACCATCGCCCGTAAAGAAAGGGGAACAGGCAACTGGTTCGTCGGTGGGATCACTGATGAGGAAAGTAGGACAGAGGTTATACAACTCGACTTCCTGGAACCCGGAAAAACCTACAGGGCTGCTCTATATAAGGATGCAGCAGATGCACATTGGGATAGCAATCCCCAGGCCTACGAGATCACCTCAATGGATGTGACCTCAGAGGACTCAGTTGAGGTAATTTTGGCTCCAGGAGGCGGGTTTGCCCTGAGTCTGATGCAAAAATGATGAGTTACCGCAAGTCTGTGACTTGTGGTATACTAAAGCAGAATCTTTGACTTTTTAATTAAAAAAAGTCCGAAGATACAATCTTCGCCAAGCGTCGATTTTCTGATAAGTTCAATCTTATTCAGCAGTAACTGGATCTATGATGGTCGCCACCCTGCTGATTCGGTTTGCCGGGAATCCGCCCTGTTTGGCGTGCTCCCTGACCATTTTTTCATCAGGGGCGTTGTATACGCAATAGATCTTGTCGTCTGTTACATAACTGTGGACCCACTGGATTTTGGGCCCCAGATTATTCAATACACCACAGGAAGTTTGTGAAATTCCCTGGAGCTGTTCCGGGGTGAGCTTCCCGGCTCCCGGGATCTCTCTCTCGATAACGAATTTTGGCATGGCTGGAATTTTGGTTTTCCTACTATTATGGTATTTCGGTTATACCCCCTTTTTGGAATGGTTTCGGACTCCATTGATCCTAATAAATATATGAAATATTTAGGTGTTATACACTGGTTTATAATGATTTAGAGTATTTCGGCACCGATGCCGCAAGTCTGCGACTTGTGGTAATATTTTTAACAGCACCGGCTAGAATTACTTTTTTCTTCCCTTTTCTATCTTTTCCAATATTTCTACCTGCTTTTCCATAAGATCCGAAATTCCGCTTAGCAGTTCGATGTTCTTGGGAGTGGCCTCAGATGTATTTTTAGGATCATCGGCTTTGCTTCGGACCTTATTCATGACCTTGACCACTAAAAACACGGTAAACCCGATGATGAGGAAATCGATTCCGGCTTCCAACAGTTTTCCATAACCTATAGCGATCTCCTCGGGCCTGGTAACCCCATCCACGGTGACCGCTTCCCTGAGGATGATCTTTTTGTTCTCCCAGTTGATCCCGTCGGTCATAAAGGAAAGAGGAGGGAGGAAGATCTCCTTAACCAAAACATTGACCACGTTGTTAAAGGCCGTCCCTATGATCACCCCGATGGCGATATCGATCATATTTCCTTTGACGGCAAATTCCTTGAATTCTTTGATGAACTTTAATTGCATAAGATGAGTTTATGGGGCAAAAGGTAACCTTTTTTGTACGCTTTGCGAAGAGTGCCAGCGTGTAGTTGAAATGGCCTGCATCCGGCCTTATACCGGTTATACAGTACGGAAGAGTTAAATTCTCTTTAGGTAAGAAAAACTTCAATACATTTAGGGTAGATTCTCTCGGGTCTGGGTTTGAGGTAATTAGATACGAATAGTCATTAGAAAATTAAATTCATGATTATCAGTATGCCTGCAATATTTAATAGAATCATTGAATGTCGGCCCTCGTACCGTGTTTGTCGAAATTTATTGCCTTTACCTCTTCTTAATTCTTTTTTTGATAGACAATCTAAAATAGGAATTCATGAAAACCAGGCGATTAATTTTTGTGTTGGGAGTATTCTTACTTAACTCCTGTATCGTTAAGTCACTCTTTCCTTTTTACACTAAGGACAGTATCTCATTTGAAAGTAAATTCTTAGGATCATGGCATGATGATAGGGATAACTCATGTTTAGTGATTTCTTTCGGTGATAGATATCTTATTGACAAAAATGTCTCATCCCCCGAGAACCTGTCCCCGGAAAACCTGGAAGAATACAACAAGTACAAGGATGGATACTATGTAGAGCTTAATGATGAGGGTAGAATCGCAACCTTTGTGGCAATGCCGTTTAAGGTCAGGGAACAGCTTTTTCTCGATTTTTCTCTCCTGGATGTCGAGATGAAGACAATTAATCCAGTAGCTACCGGACATTTTGTAGGCATGCATACACTGGCAAAACTCGAATTCTCCAATGATTACAACTCGGCAAATCTGCTGTGGTTTTCAGAAGAGAAACTGGTTCAGTTGTTGGAAGAGGATCGAATAAAGATAAAACACGAAAGAACAGGGGTAGATAATACGGGATATCTGCTCACGGCTTCATCGGATGAATTGGAGAGGTTTATTTCCAAATACATGGATTCCGATGTTGAGGATAAATGGGAAGGAGAATCAATACAATACTATTTTAAGCGGTAAATGAATACTGCCGAATTGAAAATATCGGGAAGTTACCACAGGCCACTGGTATTTAATGCTATACTTTGGTCTGTGATATTCCTGGTATTGCTCTATTCATTTTCACATTTCAATTCTCCAAAAAAAATAGATTATATCTATACGGGAAGTTTCCTGGTTACGATCATCATACCCGTTCTCATCAACCTCTATCTGATCATACCCATTTTTCTGAAAAAGGAAAGGTATCTGCTTTTTGCTCTATTTTTTGTCATCAATATACTTGCTTTTACACTGTTTAACAGGTGGGTTTTCAATTCTTTGATCGATTACGTTTTTCCGGATTATTTCTTTATATCCTACTACTCCATTCCAGAACTAACAGGTATATTTTTTCTTTTCCTCACGGGTACAAGCCTGCTGAAGCTCGCTGAGGACTGGATCCATTTCAATACCGCTGAAAACCGTCAGCTCAAAATAAAGAATCAGCAGATTCAGATGCAGTTGGCTTCTTTAAGGGCCCAGATCAACCCTCATTTTTTATTCAATTCACTAAATGTGATCTATGCTCTGGCCCTCGAAAATAAAAAGACGACCAAAGATGCCATCGTCCAGTTATCTGAAGTTCTGAGATATATCATCTATGATTCTAACACTTCCAGAGTGACCTTAAAAGAAGAGGTCCTATTGCTGAAAAATTTTATAGGGTTTCAAAAATACAGGAAGAAAGAAGGGGATAAGATTCAATTCAGGGAGGATGTAGAGAACGAAGATTTTTCAATCTATCCCATGCTCTTATTGCCACTTGTAGAGAATAGCTTTAAGCATGGGGTACCCGGTAAGGAAGATGAGAATTTTATTTCCATCGATTTTATTCAAAAGGGTGAAGAGTTTCATTTCAGAATAGAGAATCATATAAGTGGCGATACTGAGGGATCCAATGGGGGATATTCGGGTGTGGGATTGACAAATCTTAAAAAGAATCTTGAAATTGTTTACCCTGACACTCACGAATTGGAGATTAAAAGAAATAATAACGTCTTTAGCGTATCACTTAAATTATTCAGAGATGCTTCTTAATTGTTTGATCGTAGACGATGAGCCAACTTCACAAAAGGTACTGGAGACCTTCGTAAATAAGGTGGATTTTTTAACCCTTTCCGGAATTTGTGGTGATGCGGTTGAGGCGTTGCAGAAACTTAAAAGTGATAAGATCGATCTCATGTTTTTAGATATCAATATGCCTAAGATATCCGGATTGACATTCTTAAAATCATTGAAAAACCCTCCGGCCGTGATCTTTACTACGGCATACTCAAAATATGCGGTTGACGGTTTTGAATTAAATGCGGTGGACTACCTGCTGAAGCCTTTTTCTTTTGACAGATTTTATGCGGCGGTCACCAAGGCATTTGAAAAGAGCTCTCAGTTAGGTCCATCCGGCAGATATGATCAATATTTAATGGTCAAGGCGGATAAAACACTGCATAAGGTATCTATAGATGCAATTTTGTATGTGGAAGCCTTTGGGGATTATGTAAAAATTCATTTGGAAGACCATTTCCTGATGACCAATAGTACATTTACAAATATCCTTGATCTGTTACCCGATAAAAAGTTTATTCGTTCCCATAAATCCTTTGCAATCAATCTCGACAAGCTCAATAGCATCAGCGGAAACCAGTTGTTTATCGGGAAACACAAGATACCCATAGGTCAGAAGTTTAAATCCGATTTCTTAAAGATCCTGAACAACCACTGATATTTTCAATCAACATAAATCCTGAAATTTCCCCTATTCCCGTATTTGTGAAATGACGATTCCTCAATGTAGCAAACGGGAATTTGAATGTCGGTTATTTTCCATTGTTTGCCATGATCATTATTGTGTTCGACGAATAGATTTATTAGTGTTCTGATTTTGTATTTGCTTTAATCCATAAAAACAATCAATTAAATAAACACGTCGACTATGAGAACATTTTTTTTCACATTGTGCATTATTACAGGATTAATAAGCGTGAACGCCCAGAGTATTGGGGTACGTGCAGGAGCCGATTTTGCGACGGCCAAGGCGGATTTTGACGGGATTAAGATCAGTGACAATGAGACGGGATTTTACCTGGGGTTATTCACCGAGATAGAGGCAGCAGAGACCTTGAATATCAGGCCGGAGATCAACTACATCTCAATAAAGGACCTGGACCAGATTCAGGTTCCCGTTTTGGCACAGTTCGGTTTAGTAGATAAGTTCAATGTTGTGGCAGGACCCAGTTTCGGATTCTTACTCAATACGGAAGAAGGGGAAAAATCTTTCAATTTCGGGGCTGCATTGGGACTGTCATTTGATTTTTCAGAGAACTTCCTGGTAGAGGGAAGGTATACCTTGGGCTTGTCTAACCTGGTGGAAGATAACGAATTTGACGCCTCTTTGAAGCTGAGTGGTTTCCAATTAGGGCTTGGATATAAATTTTAAAGAATAATTGACGCTCTCTTGTGATTTACTAACGTCCATAACGAGTCTCATCATGAAAAAATTTTTGTCGAGTATGCTGATACTCTCTGCGCTCGCCTTGCAGTCGCAGACAAAACTGTACGTGCACCCTGATGCCGGAACCTATGTCGCCGGTACCAAGACAATCGCGATATTGCCATTAGACACTTCGGTGAAATTAAGGCCAAAGGAATTAAAGGATTTCACACCCGAACAGATCAAGGAAATTGAAAATGAGGAAGCGCTTAATATTCAAAAGGCGATGTACTCTTGGTTTCTGACAAGGGAGAAAAGGGGAGAACTTCTGGTTGGAGTCCAAAACCCAACGGTGACTAATTCCTTGCTAAAAGACGCTGGGATTGAACCTTTAACGGCATTTGAGCAAATACCTGCGAATCTCTGTGAGATTCTGGGGGTGGATGTGGTTGTCACCGGCAAATTTTCTACGAATAAACCCATGTCGGATGCCGCGGCCTTAGGCCTGGCTGTGATCGGCTTTGTTGGGGCAACACAGAATGCCACTGCAAACATGGACTTCATTCATAAGGACAACGAAGTTGTGGTCAACTACTACAAGAATGTAAAAGGCGGTTTAGGCTCTTCAGCAGATGATCTTATCAATGTACTGATGCGGAAAGTGTCAAGAAGGATTCCTTATACCAAATAGATAAGTCAGATTGATAGTGCAGATTTATAACGCCACGAACATTTCAAACGAGAAAAAGCCGGCATGAAATGCCGGTTTTATTGCATATTAAAATATAGTCCAATTAATAATTTTGAAAGTCATTTTTTGTGCAGAGATCACTTCGTATCAGAAGATTTAGAGACACATTTTTGACATCTTTTTCCTGTTGATTTGGCCACGGCATTGCACTGCCTGTATTTGCACTTGACTACCTCCATTTTAGCCAAATTGGACAGCTTTACTTCTAATTTATTTCCTTCATTCTCGGAAAATCCTAAAAGTGAAAATAGCGCTAAAATGGCTATTGGAATTATAAATCTTGATGGTCTCATTTCTGTATGTCTATTTTTATAGAATAGAAGTAATTTAGTAATAATGTATGTTTCGGGATCATTCAAATATGAATTTTATTTTCATAATAAAGTAACTAATTAGGTATGGGTTTTTATTTCCGAAAGTCTTTAGGAATACTTGGCAATCTTTTAAAATTGAATTTTTCTAAAAGTGGAATAGGTATTTCGACTGGTGTAAAGGGAGCTAGACTGGTTTTTGGTCCCGCTGGGACGTATGTTCATTTAGGCAGAAATGGTTTTTACTATAGAAAATACTTAGGAAAAGGCGCGTCAAAAAGAAAATCCCAGAATGATAATAAACAATATCAGGAACTAGGATTAAGTGATATTCCAGTTTCTCATATCACACAAAACTTTGATAAAATCACGGATTCTGAATCACAAGAGTTTATCACTGAGGTACAAAAAAAAGCAAACAAAGTTGACTTAATACATGTTCTTGGGTCATATCCATTACTCATTGTAGTGCCATTATTTTTTTATTTCGGTATACTTTTTTTTAAAGAGCGTGAAAAGAAGGTTTCAGAGGATGTATATGAAAATGTAACAACAATTTCGAATTCCATCGCCAACTTAAGAAATCAGCCATCCACGTCAAATTCTGATGTTGTTTATCAAGCAAGACGAGGTGAAAAATTTTTATTTCTTGATTCGGCCGAGGGCAACTGGATAAAAGTTTTGAGAAGACCAGGAGACACTCTTTATGTTCATAAAAACCTTGCAGGTACCGTTAAAGTAAAGACCGGAACGAACCAAAGAATTGAAAAAAATCCAGAGGCCGATACGAAGTTGTATTTTTTGGCAGGAGGAGGGGTGTTATACGTGTTTTGGATATTTTTTCTTGGTTACTTAGATAAAAGAAGAAAATCAGTTAATCTGATTTATGAAAAAGATGATTTGTTGAGTGAAATAGAATCCCAAATTCAGTCCTCTTTCGATGATTTTATGTCATCTCAAGGAAAATGGCAGATAATCACCTCTCAAAAAAGTTTGGACCTAAAATACTCTTCTGGGGCTGGTACAATGGTGAATAGGAAACTCATAAAAGGTTATAGTAGTAATGAAATGCCATTTAAGTATTTCAAAACCAATGTAAAGGTTCCAGTCATTAAATTGATGACCACCCAATTGTTTTTCTTTCCAGATATTCTTCTTTTAAAAAGGGGGAATGAACTCGCGGGATTACAATATGACAATATTATTTTGGAATCAGGTATGACTAGGTTTGTTGAAAGTGACAGACTGTTATCAGATGCCAATGAGATAGATTTTACCTTTCAATACGTAAATAAAGATGGTGGACCTGATAGACGTTTCTCTAACAACAGGAGGTTGCCCGTCTGTTTATATTCCCAATATTCGATTGCTTCGGGGAATGGCTTTAATGCCTTTATAATGACCTCCAAACAAGGAGCCATGGACTCCTTTTTTGAAGTTCTAAGGATGTTGGCGAAAATAGAAGCGAGTGAAGATAAGATTGATGAGATTTTAAATAATGGGAATTTTTAAGATAAAAGTTCAATTCTGTCTTGTGAATTATTATACATCGCACAAATTCTGAATAACTTTAAGAGTTAAAAAGGCGGGAATTAACTCCTTCGTCGTTGAGTCCCGCCCGAACATCTTGAACGAGAAAAAGCCGGCATTTCATGCCGGCTTTTTATTTCAGCCGCCTTCGCTCAAGCGAGCTTGGCTCGGCGTTAAGAAATAAAAAACCAGCGCATAGCGCTGGCTTTTTCTCGCATCTGTACTCGAGGCGGGACTTGAACCCGCACGGCCGTAATGGCCATTGGATTTTAAGTCCAACGTGTCTACCAATTCCACCACTCGAGCCTCTGCTAAACTAGTGATGCTTAACACGCCGCTGTCGCAACGTGTCTACCTCCCGATAGCTATCGGGACCACCACTCGAGCCTCTGCTAAACTAGTGATGCTTAACACGCCGCTGTCGCAACGTGTCTACCTCCCGATAACTATCGGGACCACCACTCGAGCCTAAAGGGACTTAATCAAACAAAAAAACGCTGGCAGGCAGCGTTTTCTCTGAGCGAAAAACGGGATTCGAACCCGCGACCTCCACCTTGGCAAGGTGGCGCTCTACCAACTGAGCTATTTTCGCAATTCGTCAGAATAACGCATCTCCGACAGATGCGGATGCAAATTTAATACAATTCCGTAAAATCCAAAGAACTTTCAGGGGAAAAAGAAAGGAGTTGAGCCTTTACTCTTGTCAGGAAGTTGCTTTCTTGTTCTTGGTAAGCAACCGCTTGATCTCGTTGAGTTTCATAAGGGCTTCCACCGGAGTCAAGGTGTTGATATCAAGGGTGAGGATCTCCTCCTTGATCTCCTCCAACAGGGGGTCATCCAGGTGGAAGAAGCTCAATTGCATTTCAGAAGCCGCCGCCTGAAGTTTGCCGGTAATCTCCTCACTGGAATGACTCTGTTCCAGTTTTTTCATGACCTTGTTTGCCCTGTGTACAACCTGCTGGGGCATGCCTGCCATCTTCGCGACATGGATGCCAAAACTGTGGGCACTTCCTCCCGGGCTCAGTTTCCTTAGAAAAAGGACCTTGTCCTTTAATTCTTTTACGCTGACATTGTAATTCTTTATCCGTTCAAAAGTGGCGGCCATCTCATTGAGTTCGTGGTAATGAGTGGCGAATAAGGTTTTAGCCCTCGTAGGATGTTCGTGAAGGTACTCCGCAATAGCCCAGGCAATTGAGATCCCGTCATAAGTGCTGGTCCCCCGCCCGATCTCATCGAGTAACAGCAAACTGCGCTCCGACAGGTTGTTCAAAATGGAGGCTGTCTCGTTCATCTCCACCATAAAAGTGGATTCTCCCAGAGAGATATTGTCACTGGCCCCTACGCGGGTAAATATCTTATCGACCAACCCTATGTTCGCTTCCTCAGCAGGGACATAACTTCCTATCTGGGCAAGCAAGACGATCAGGGCCGTTTGTCTCAAAATAGCCGACTTCCCGCTCATGTTGGGTCCGGTGATCATAATGATCTGTTGATTCTCCCGGTCAAGGACCACATCATTGGGAATAAACGCTTCTCCCGGGGGGAGTTGTTTCTCAATGACCGGGTGCCTGCCCTGTGAAATGTGGAGTGCGGTTGAATCATTCATAACAGGAGCTATATACCGGTTCTCCCGGGCCAGCTCGGCAAATCCGCAGAGACAATCTATGGAGGCAATACCTTTTGCAGTCTCTTGTATGCGATTAATGTAAGCATGCATCCACAAGACCAGCTGGGAAAAGAGCTGCTGCTCCAGTTCCAGGATACGTTCTTCCGCCCCCAGGATCTTTGCCTCGTATTCCTTCAATTCTTCCGTGATATAACGCTCTGCACTGACCAGTGTTTGCTTCCTGATCCAGTCTTCCGGAACCTTGTCCTTATGTGTATTCCTTACCTCAATGTAATACCCGAAAACATTATTGGAAGCGATCTTAAGGCTGGTGATCCCTGTGCGTTCCGTTTCCCGGGCCAGCATCTGGTCCAAATAGTCCTTTCCTGAGGTGGCCAGACCTCTGAGCTCGTCCAGTTCTGCCGAGAAGCCCGGGGCGATCGTGCTGCCTTTTCCCAGTTGTACCGGGGCCTCCTCATTAAGCACTTCCTTGATCCGTTTCCTGAGTTCTTCACAGGTGTCCAGTCCCTGTCCGAGTACATCTACGGACTCGTTACCTGTATGGCTGATCACTTGCTTTATAGGGACAACGGCCTCCAGGGAATTCTTGAGCTGTATGGTCTCCCTGGGGTTGATCCTGCCTGTTGCGACCTTGGCGACCAGTCTTTCGAGGTCTCCCATCTTTCCAATTCCCGCCTGGAGTTTTCGCAACACCCCTTCCTCACTGTGGAAATGCCCGACGGCCCTGTGCCTGGCACGTATCTTTTCAAGGTCTTTCAATGGAAATGAGAGCCAACGCTTTAACAGTCTTCCCCCCATTGGGGATTTAGTCTTGTCAATGACCTCGAGCAAGGTTACAGCCTCAGGGTGAGGAGAATGAAAGAGTTCCAGATTTCGGATCGTAAAGCGGTCCATCCAAACGTGTTCCTTATTCGCGATACGCACTAGTTTGTTGATGTGCTGCAGTCTTCTGTGTTCTGTCTCCGAGAGGTAATGCAATGCCGCACCGGAAGCAATGATCCCTGAAGTGAGGCCTGCAACCCCAAATCCTTTCAGGGAAGAGGTCTTGAAATGTTTGCAAAGGGATTCTGTGGCATAATCCTCCTGGAAGATCCAGTCTTCCATTAAAAAAGTATGATGAGAGGAGCCGAAGGTCTCTGCAAAATCGGTCTTGTGTTTTTTGGAGAGAAGGATCTCGCTGGGATTGAAATGCTGCAACAAGGTATCCACTTCCTCTGTACTGCCTTCAGAGGTCAGGAATTCCCCTGTGGAAATATCCAGCATGGCGATACCGTAACCCGAAGAACCGAAATGCAGGGCACAAAGGAAATTATTGCTTTTTGAGGACAGGATATCATCGTTAAGGGCGACCCCCGGGGTAACCAATTCTGTGACGCCCCTTTTGACAATGGTCTTGGTCTGTTTCGGGTCTTCGAGCTGGTCACATATGGCTACGCGCTGACCCGCTTTCACCAGTTTGGGCAAATAAGTGTTCAGGGAGTGATGAGGAAAACCCGCGAGTTCAGTGCGATCACCCCCGTTGTTCCGCTGGGTGAGGATGATGCCGAGAATACGCGAAGCTTTGACAGCATCTTCCCCAAAGGTCTCGTAGAAGTCGCCTACGCGAAATAACAACAGTGCATCAGGATACTTGGTCTTGATGGTGTTGTATTGCTTCATGAGGGGAGTTACCTTCCCGGTTTTTTTCATTTCCTTTCTTTTTGAACAATGGCTTAAGCCTATCTTTGCACCCGTAAGACGAAAATACCGATTTGCCCCTGCAATGTAAACAGTTGTTGATATTTTGGGATAACTTGAACATCCTTTCGACCTATATGAAACCCCATGAGAAAACTGCTGAATAAAGAACTCGACAGACTGGATGTAAAGGCATTTAAGGAGGCTGATAAGACCCCTCTGGTCCTCGTTCTGGACAATATCCGCAGCCTCCACAACATAGGCTCGGTCTTTCGTACGGCTGATGCATTTTTAGTCAAAAAGATATATCTCTGCGGGATCACAGCCACCCCTCCCCACAAGGATATAAGGAAAACGGCACTGGGGGCCACCGAAAGTGTTAGCTGGGAATACCGAAAAGATTGCCTGGCCCTGATCAGGGAACTGAGGGAAAACCACTACTGCCTGGCCGTAGAGCAGGCTGAAGGTGCTCTTCCCCTGAACGAATTTAAGCCCTCAACCGATAAACCTTATGCCCTGGTCTTCGGCAATGAAGTAAAAGGGGTTTCCCAGGAGGTGGTCAACGCCTGCCACAGCGTATTGGAGATCCCCCAGGAGGGTACCAAACATTCCCTGAACATCGCGGTAAGTGCCGGGGTAGTGGTATGGGATTTCTGGTGTAAACTCAGGGAAAAGAGGAATAAGAGCTAGGGGTCTTTTTATTTTTTTTGCACGACTTGTGAGGCTGCCGTAAAGTCAAGGATTCGGTCCAGGACGTGTTCGTAATCTCCGGGATTCTGCACAAAGTCGAGTTCGCTCACATCCAGGATCAGTGTCTTTTGCTCCGGATAGCTCTTTATGAAGTCGAAATACCCCTTGTTGATACGCTCCAGGTAGTCGGCCTCTATCTGCTGCTCATAGCTGCGCCCTCTCTTCCGGATGTTTTCAAGCAAACGGTCCGTGGTCTGGTAGAGGTAGACATATAGGTTGGGTTTTCTCACTTCCCGGTACATAAGGCCAAACACTTTCCGGTACAGCCTGTATTCGTCCGGCTGTAGGGTGATCTTGGCAAAGATCAGGCTTTTGTACACGTCGTAATCGCTCACCATGAATTTCTTGAACAGGTCGAATTGGGATGTATCCTCTGTAAATTGCTGGTAACGGTCGGCCATGAACGACATTTCCAGCGGGAAGGCATATCGTGCCTGGTCTGCATAGAATTTGGGCAGGAAAGGGTTGTCTGCGAAGCGCTCCAGGACGAGTTTGGCCTTGTAGTCCTCTGAGATCTGCTGGGCCAACGAGGTTTTCCCGGCCCCGATATTTCCCTCTATGGTGACAAAGTTCAGGTCGGCAAACTTTTCTTCCCAATGGGGATGAAGTTTAATCCCGGTCTTGGTCAGAACCGATTCGTCCCGGCATTCCTGCAGCAGGTTACGGGTGTCCTTACCCAAAACAGGGTGGTAGAATTGTGGCGCAATGTCGGCCAGGGGTTTTAGCACAAACCTCCTCAGGGGGATTCCGGGATGGGGTATTTTCAACCGTTCACCCTCCATGACCACGGTATCGTAATAAAGGATATCGAGGTCGATGGTGCGCGACCTGTAGCCACCTTCCGATGATCGTTCCCTCCCCAGGGACTTCTCAATGTCCAGAATACAATCGAGTAATTCTTCCGGCGACATCTCAGTCTGCAGTTCTGCGCAGGCGTTGAGGAAAGGAGCCGATTCAAATCCCCAGGACGGGGACTCATAGACAGGGGAGATTTTCTGCACAGGCCCGGATATTTTTCCCAGAAGGAACAAAGCCTTCTGAAGAAAATACACCCTGTTCCCTTCGTTGCTTCCCAGGGATAAATAGACCGTATGAGGAGCTGCCATAGTTCTGGCAAATTAATGAAAAAGAAATGGATTTAGGGCCGTCACATAATTCGCTTTGCACCCATTGATCAAAGGCAGGGCGGGCCTAGTGACATAGTAGTTGCCTATAGGGTCATTTTGTGAAAATATGGACCGCAGAACCAGGGAGATAGGCACTTTCACTATCTTTGACGGGACTAATTTACTCGAATGAATTTTTTAAGAAACTTACTGGCTGCAATTCTGGGAACTTTGATCGCTTTCGGGATCATGTTCTTTATGTTCCTCATTTTTATAAGCCTGGCTAATGTGGAAGAAGGAGTAGTGGTAAAACGGAATTCCGTTCTCGATCTTCAGATCAAAGACCCTATCAATGATTATACAGGAAGCAATGAGAGTGATCCTTTTGCCGGACTTTTTGAGGAAGCTGTGGGGCTTGATGATATCCTGCATGCAATCTCTGTAGCGAAAGAAGATGACAGGATCAGGGGGATCAGCGTCAGGAACCAGTTCGTGATGGCCGGATGGTCTCAGGTAAAGGCCATCAGGGATGCACTTAAGGATTTCAAGGAGTCAGGGAAATTTGTCTATGCTTATGCCGATCTCTACATGCAAAAGGATTATTTCCTCGCCAGTGTAGCCGATAGCGTTTATCTGAATCCCGTGGGAAATATGGATTTCAGGGGCCTCTCTGCAGAAGTACTCTTCTTTAAGGAATTACAGGAGAAAACCGGAGTTAAGATGGAGGTGGTCAGACACGGGAAGTACAAGAGTGCAGTAGAACCTTTCCTCCAGGATGAAATGAGTGAAGAGAACCGCACTCAGATCCGTGAGCTGCTGGCATCCCTGTGGGTGAGCATTGTGGATGATATTTCCTCGGACAGGGGACTGACCCCGGATGATCTCAATTCGATTGCTGATTCCCTCGGGGGGAGGACCCCCGCATTGGCTCTAAAAAGCGGACTTGTAGACGGGAACCTTTATATGGACGAGTATGAATCAAGGATCAAAACTGCCCTCGATATTTCAGAAGAAAAGGATATCGATTATGTAGAGCTGTCTGACTATATGAAAGAGGCAAGGAAAAAGTCGGTGTACAAAGGGAGTGACCGCATTGCGGTAATCTATGCCCAGGGGGAGATCTTTTACGGGGAAGGCGGCCCGGATTTTATAGGGCAGGGGCTGATCAACAAGGCGTTGATCAGGGCCCGTGAAGACAACAAAGTAAAAGCCGTGGTCCTGAGGGTGAATTCTCCCGGCGGGAGTGCCCTTACCTCGGATATTATCTGGAGGGAAGTAATGCTTACCAGGAAGGAAAAACCGGTAGTGGTTTCCATGGGAGATGTGGCCGCCTCAGGAGGGTATTATATTGCAGCAGGGGCGGACAAGATCCTGGCAGAACCTACTACCATCACGGGTTCCATAGGCGTGTTCGGGACGATTCCCAACATATCGAAACTGGCTAAAAATATCGGCATCAATGCAGAACAGGTGGAGACCAACAGAAATTCCACGGAATACTCTCTGTTTGAACCCATGAGCCCGGAATTCAGGGGTGTCATCACTGAAAGTATTGAAAACACCTACCAGACCTTCCTGAAAAGGGTGGCAGAAGGCCGTAACATATCTCTTCAACGAGCAGACAGTCTGGCCCAGGGCAGGGTGTGGAGCGGTAAAGAAGCGCTGCAACTGGGCCTCGTAGACCAGTTGGGAGGCCTGGATGACGCTATAGCCGAAGCTGCCGCTCTGGCCGATATTTCATCCTTTAGCATCCGCCGATATCCCAGGTATAAATCCAACTTCGAAATGCTGATGGAAGACCTTTCCGGTTCCAGTGAAAAGGCCAAGAAAAACCTGTTGATTTCCGAGCTGGGAGAAGAGGGATATCTCCTGTACCGGGAGGTCAGGAATGCCGTTCGACAGAAAGGGGTGCAGGCCAGATTGCCCTATAGCTTAACCATCCGATAGACTATGACCGAGAAGGACAGGAAGGTTGCCTATAAGATCTATCTATACCTGGGGGCGCTGTTCATCACCTCCCTGGTAGTCTCCAACCTTATCTTCCAGAAATTTTTTTACTGGCGGCCTTTTGGGGATATTTCGGTATATGGGGCATCCCTGTTCGAGATCTCGGTAGGAATCCTTCCCTATCCCATCACCTTCCTGATCACCGACCTCATCTCGGAGATCTATGGGAAGAAGAAGGCTAACCAGATCGTGACTGCGGGGATCTTTGCCTCTTTCTTCTCCATGGGGATCATTCTGCTGGCCGAATGGGCACCGGCAATTCCCGAATCGCCCATAGGAGATGAGACTTTCCGAAAGGTCTTCGCCCTTTCCCCCATCGCGGTGCTCGCATCTATGATCGCCTATCTCTGTGCCCAATATGTCGACATAGCCATCTACCATTTCTGGAAACGGGTGACCAAGGGAAAATACCTGTGGATACGGAACAACTTCTCTACCTTCCTGTCCCAGTTCATAGATACCTTTACGGTGGTAGGACTGTTATGTGTCTTTGGGGTACTGCCCTGGACCCTCTTTACAGGTCTTGTGATCAGCGGCTTTCTTTTTAAGGTTTTTATAGCACTGATCGACACCCCTTTTCTCTATTTTTTCGTATATATTCTTAGGAAACGATTCGGACTAAAGATAGGTGAGGAAATCACCCTCGATATCTGATTCTGTTTCAGCTCTAAATCTCATTTCATGAAGAAAAAAGTTGTAAAAATTACAGCAGCTGTCCTGCTGGTCCTGATAGGGGCGATCATCGCCCTGCCGTTTATACTGGAGGGCCGGTTTGGTCAGCTCCTCAAAAACAAAGTCAACAGCAATATAACAGGCACCTTTGATTTTTCGGAAGCGAAACTCAGTCTGATTCGCAATTTTCCAAATGCGAACCTCCGGATATCGGATGCCGTTTTGACCACGGCAGCACCTTTTGAAGGAGATACGCTGTTCAGTGCTTCTGAGATCGACCTGTCGCTCTCGGTATTCGAGTTGTTCAAAGACCCGTCAGAACCTATTAAACTGCAGAAACTGAGTCTCGACCGGGCTTTTATCAATATCGTGTACGACGAGGAAGAAAGGCCCAATTACGAGATCGGCAAAAAGGAAGATTCCCGGACCGGGGACACGTCCGATGACAGCGGGTTTACGCTCGACCTGCAGGAATACGGCTTCAGCGATTCACGGCTTATCTACCACGACAGGGCCGGAGGGATCTATCTCGATGTCTCCGGGATTCAGCACAAAGGTACGGGGGACCTTTCCCTTGCAAAGTCCCAGTTGGATACGCACTCTGAAGGATACGTGAGCTTGAGCATGGACGGGACCGAATACCTGAACAAACACAAGGTTTCCCTGGATGCACTTCTGGGGATCGATCTGCAGACCAACACCTATACCTTTTTAGAAAATTCAGGGCAGATCAATCAACTCCCCCTAGTGTTCAATGGTTTCGTGAGAGTGGAGGATGAATTCAATGAGGTCGATATCACCTTTGAGACCCCCTCCTCTGACTTCAGGAACTTCCTGGCGCTGTTCCCGGAGAAGTATTCCAAAGACATCGCAGATGTGTCTACAACGGGAGAATTTGTCGTCAAAGGAGAATTAAAAGGCAGGATCGATGATGAGCATATCCCTGCCTTTCGCATCGACATACGTTCCGACAGAGCTTCCTTCAAATATCCTGACTTGCCCAAATCGGTTGATAATATCGTGATCTCCGCATTAGTAATCAATGAAACTGGCCTGACGGAAGACACCTATGTGAAAGTAGACAAGGCTTCGTTCAACATAGATCAGGACCGTTTTGCGATGGAAGCCGAGATTAGAGACCTGACGGGTAATACACGTGTTAACGCACATGTAGACGCCAACATGAATTTGGCCAACCTCTCAAAGGCATACCCCTATGCCGCAGAACAGGACCTGAAAGGCCTTTTGAAGGCTGATGTGAACACTGCTTTTGACATGGCCACCCTGGAGAAAAAGCAATATGCCAAGACGCGGACCTCAGGACAGCTGAGCCTGGAAGGATTCGAATACAACAGTGATGAACTCACCGCCCCGGCCCGTTTCCAGATGATTGCTATCGATTTTAAGCCTGAAAGGATTACCCTGAACCGAATGCAGGGAAATTTGGGAAAGACGGATTTTGACATTACCGGTACCCTCAATAACCTGCTGGGCTTTATGTTCAACAAGGAGGACGTGGAAGGCAATTTCAACCTCAATTCGAATACCTTTTCCCTCAATGATTTTATGGTGGAGGAACCCGAGGAGCAAAGCGATGCAGGAGAGGAATCCGGGCAGGCAGCAGTAAAGATCCCGTCCTTCCTCAACTGTTCTATCAATGCGAAGGCTCAGAATGTATTGTATGATAACCTGGTTCTTCGGGATGTTCAGGGTACGATCAGGATCAAGGATGAGACCGCCACCCTGAACAATTTCTCTTCGTCCATATTCAATGGAAAGCTAACCCTGGAAGGTACCGTATCTACCAAGGGTGAAACGCCGATTTTCGACATGAATCTCGGTGCTGAACAGTTTCAGTTGTCAGAGGCATTTAATAACCTGGACCTCCTAAGGACACTGGCACCGGTGGCGGCAGCCCTTCAAGGAAAACTGAATTCAAGGATATCCCTATCCGGAAACCTGAGTCCTGAATTCACGCCAAAGCTCCAGAGTATCACGGGTAACGTGCTGGCCGAGATCCTGGAGACCAAAATCAACACGGAGAAATCCAATGTACTCAATGCCATGGCCACCCAGCTCCAGTTCTTCGACCCGGCGAAACTTAACCTCAGTGGGCTGAAGACCGCCCTTTCTTTCAAAGAGGGGGTAGTGACCGTAAGGCCGATGACCTTTAGTTACCAGGACATTGCGATCACGGTGGATGGAAGCCATAGTTTTGACAACCAGCTAAATTACAGGGCCCGTCTCGATGTGCCTGCACGATACCTGGGTGCTGAAGTAAACAACCTGATCGCCAGGATCAATGACAACAGTCTCCAAAACCTTACCATCCCTGTGGGGGTGACCATTGGTGGCGCGTACAACAATCCTCAGGTAAAGACGGACCTGACCTCCGGAGTTCGTGATCTCACAGCCAGCCTGGTCGAGATTCAGAAACAGAAACTCGTGAGCCAGGGGAAAGCAAAGGCTTCTGACCTTCTTGAAGGCCTTCTGGCAGGTAAAAAGGCGGACAGTACCATTACGAAAACCTCTCCTACCGATGAGGTTAAGAAGACCCTGGGGAACATCCTGACCTCGGGTACTGTGAAGACCGATACCACTAAACGGGATACCACGGCCGGTGGGAAAACGAATCAGGCAGTCAAGGATGCAGCCAAATCGGTATTAGGAGGGTTGCTGAAGAAGAAGAAAAAGGATTCGACGACAGTAAAAAAAGATTCCGTCAACTAAGTGTCAGGGCCACGTAATATCCCTCACTGCCCCTGACGTTGAAGACGGTATTGTCTTCGAATAGGAGGTACTGGCCTTTGATCCCGGTAAGTTCCCCTTTGTATTCCGGGGTCTTTTCCAGATTCAGGCTTTTTACCTTTTTTGGGTAATGAAGTACCGGAAAATGAAGTTCAGTTTCCTTATTGTTTTGGATAAAATAAGGCGCTGCCTCTTCAGGGATATAGGAGCGCAGCTTATCGCGCCAGCTCACCAGATCCTCATCGTCCACATCATTGGTCAGCATCTTGCGCCAGTTGGTCTTGTCTGCGATATGTTCTTTCAAAGCCACCTCCGTGATCCCTGCCAGATAGCGATTAGGAACCTCAACGATCTCAATGGCTTCATGGGCGCCCTGGTCTATCCAGCGGGTGGGCACCTGGGATTTGCGGGTGACGCCAACCTTGACATTGCTCGAATTGGCCAGGTACACAATATGGGGCTGTAACTGCATCTTTTTTTCGTATTCCAGGTCCCTGTCTTCCTTTCCGAGATGGGCAGTGCTGAGTTCCGGATGCATGATCCAGTCCCCTGCAGCCGGGATATCGAAAAAGCAGGTCCTGCAGAATCCCTGTCTGAAGATCGGTCTTTCCAGGCCACAATTCAGACACTGGTATTTGAGGAAGGAGATCTGAAGCTTTTTGCCCAGTACCTGGTTCACATTCAGGAAATCCGTTTCGAACAACAGGTAATATTGGATCGGATCCCCGATCTCAGTCTTCATCTTGCGTAAAACTCCTTCGAACTGCATACTCTTGTTTTTATAGAAATTCGGTCAAAAATTCCTACCTTTTCACTCCTTATAAATCTGGCCAAAGATACCTAAAAATGCCCATTCCACTCTTTAATTCCATAGCTTCCTGGCTGCTGAAAAAGCGGTTTCACCAGATAGAACTCTTTCTGAAATATCCTGCTGAGGTACAGCAGGAAGTGCTGGAGCAGCTGCTGGAAATCGCTGAGGATACGGAGATAGGCAGGCGTTTTGGATTTTCTTCCATTGAGAATTACGAAGAATTCAGAGCAAGGGTGCCTGTCACAGCATATGAGGACGCCGAACCCCTTATCGAGCGCAGCAGAAGGGGAGAGCAGAACATCTTCTGGCCCACCGCTATCAAATGGTTCGCCAAGAGCAGTGGAACCACGAACGCAAAGAGCAAATTTATCCCGGTTAGCGTGGAGGCCCTGGAAGATTGCCACTACAAGTCGGGTAAAGATCTCCTATGCTTGTACCTGAACAACAATGAGGATTCACAGCTATTTACAGGAAAAAGCCTCAGGCTGGGAGGGAGCAAGGAATTATACGAGGACAACGGCACCTTCTTCGGCGACCTTTCGGCCATCCTGATCGACAATATGCCTTTTTGGGCAGAACTCAGCAGCACGCCCAGCAATAAGGTCTCCCTGATGAGCGAATGGGAATCCAAAATGAAAGCAATTATTCAGGAAAGTATTCAGGAGAATGTGACCAGTCTGGCTGGTGTGCCTTCCTGGATGTTGGTCTTGCTGAACAATGCCCTGGAAGAGACCGGGAAGGAACATCTCTTCGAGATCTGGGAAAACCTGGAAGTGTACTTTCACGGAGGGGTTAGTTTCAAACCTTACAGGGAACAGTATGACAAGCTCCTGCCCAGAAAGAATTTCAGGTACTATGAGATCTACAATGCCTCTGAAGGATTTTTTGCCATCCAGGACAGGAACAATGCAGATGACCTGCTCCTCATGCTCGATTACGGGATCTTTTACGAATTCATCCCTATGGATCGCTATGGAACGGAACAGCAGCAGGCCATTCCGCTTTGGGAAGTGGAAACAGGTAAGAATTACGCAATCATCATCACGACCAATGCAGGACTCTGGCGTTATAAAATAGGGGATACGGTGAGGTTTACTTCCACGGACCCATACCGTATACAGATCACAGGACGCACAAAACACCATATCAATGTTTTTGGGGAAGAATTGATCATTGAGAATGCAGAAAAGGCCCTGGAGCAGATTTGCCGGGAGACCGGAGCCCAGATCAAGGACTATACCGTGGCCCCCATCTTTATGTCAGGGAAGGAGAAAGGTGCCCATGAATGGATGATCGAATTCCGCAAGCCGCCAGAAAAGATGAACGACTTCACAGAATCCTTGGATAGGGCTCTGAAAGCGCTGAATTCAGATTACGAGGCCAAGCGCTACAACGATATGACCCTGAACATGCCTACAGTGCATGTAGCGCGGGAAAACCTGTTCTACGACTGGCTGAAATCCAAGGACAAGCTGGGAGGCCAGCACAAGATCCCCAGGCTGTCCAACGACAGGGCTTACCTGGACGAACTGCTGCAGATGAATACGTAGGAGAATACCCCCTTTCAGTGCCCGTTTTAACATACCTTATCGATAAAATACACCCGATCGTCAAAAAAATAGGCCTGAATCTCTGAATTATAACCAAATTAGATCACCGTACTTAACCTGAACTTTAGAATCATGGCTGAAAAACTTGTCATCCTTTCCGATATGTGGGGGTCTAAGAAAGGTCTTTGGATCACATCTTACCTCGGTTACCTTCAACAATATTTTGACATCCAGTTTCACGACACTCAGCAACTCGCCGATGTTGACCTGGTCATGCTCACCTCAGAGGAGCTTTACAAGGCTTTTAGTGAAGGGGGCAAGGATATAGCAGTAAAGCAACTGCTTAAAAAGGAAAAGAAACCGGCTCATTACCTCACATTTTGTGCAGGGGGTACGGTGACATGGCTTGCAGCAGAACAAGGATTGCCTATTAAATCACTCTACGCCGTTTCGCCCATAGATCTTCCCCTTGACGGTACTCCTCCTGCCTGTCCTGTACGCCTGTTATACGGTGAGAACGACAAGGATCTTCCTACTAAGGAATGGGCGAGGGAAAAAGGTGTTTCCCTGGAAATTATGCCCCAGTTCGGGCACGAATTGTATTCTGACGAGAAGATCATCCAAAAGGTTTGCCTGTCCCTCCTGGAAGCTGTGATACACAAAAAATTTCAGCTCTAAGAGACCGCCTTCAACTTCTTGATGGTCTCGTAGGAAAGTTTCTCTTCGGCATAAGGCTTGGTCACCTTAAATTCCGTGTCTTCGCTGCTTGGAAGTTCAAACATCGCATCTGTAAATACGGCTTCACACAGTGACCTGAGCCCACGTGCTCCCAGTTTGTACTCAATAGCCTTATCCACAATATAGTCCAGCGCTTGCTCGGTGATCTGAAACGTGATCCCGTCCATGGCAAACAGTTTTTCGTACTGCTTGATGATGGCGTTCTTGGGTTCCGTAAGGATGGCCCTCAGTGTTTTCTTATCAAGCGGATTCATATGGGTGAGAACGGGCAGTCTACCGATGATCTCAGGGATCAGGCCGAATTCCTTCAGGTCTTTGGGAATGATGTACTGCAGGACATTGTCCTGGTCTATGTTCTCTTCCTTACGGGAAGCACTGTAGCCTATGGCCTGCATGTTCAGCCTTTTTGTGATGATGCGTTCGATACCGTCAAAGGCACCTCCGGCCACAAAAAGTATATTTTCTGTATTGACCTCGATGAATTTCTGGTCGGGGTGTTTTCTTCCACCCTTAGGGGGTACATTTACCACGGTGCCTTCCAGGAGTTTAAGCAGACCTTGCTGAACGCCTTCTCCGGAAACGTCCCTGGTAATTGAAGGATTATCGCTCTTGCGGGCAATTTTATCTATCTCATCGATAAACACGATGCCTCTCTCTGCTTTTTCAAGGTTGTAGTCCGCTGCTTGCAGCAATCTGGTCAAGATGCTCTCCACGTCTTCGCCCACATATCCGGCCTCGGTCAGTACAGTAGCATCGACAATGGCCAGGGGGACATTCAGCATCTTGGCAATGGTGCGGGCCATCAGGGTTTTACCCGTTCCGGTCTGTCCCACCATGATAATGTTGCTCTTCTGGATCTCTATCTCATCTTCCTTGGAGCTGGGCTGCAATAACCTTTTGTAGTGGTTGTAAACCGCTACGGACAATACTTTCTTTGTGCGTTCCTGCCCGATGATGAAAGTGTCGAGGAAATTTTTGATCTCCATCGGCTTTTTCAGGGTGAGTTCGGAGGAAAGATCATCCGTTCTGGACTGCTTGGATTCCTCTGCCACGATCCCATGAGCCTGTTCTATACATCGATCACAGATATGGGCATCCAGGCCCGCTATCAACAGGTTGGTTTCGGGTTTTTTCCGACCACAAAAAGAACATTCTAAGTTTTCCTTCGCCATTTTTCTCTGTACTATCGGCTATTATAACGAAATATTTTGGCTTTTGGTTTACTTTCCGGTCCGGTAGTTACATTTCGCAGATTAATAACAGCTCTTGTATTAGTCCTTGTCTCTTTCCAGGATCTCGTCAATCATACCGTATGACAGGGCCTCTTCGGCCTTCATCCAGTAGTCCCGGTCACTGTCTTCATACACCTTTTCAAAAGGCTGACCTGAATGTTTGGAGATGATATGGTAGAGTTCGTCTTTGATCTTTAAGACTTCGTTGGCGGCGATCTCAATATCGCTGGCCTGTCCCTGGGCACCTGACATGGGCTGGTGTATCATCACTCTGGAGTGTTTGAGACCACTTCGTTTACCCTTTTCCCCGGCACAGAGCAGTACAGCAGCCATAGATGCAGCCATCCCCGTACATATGGTGGCCACATCGGGTTTGATGAACTGCATGGTGTCATAGATGCCAAATCCGGCATAGACGCTACCTCCTGGGGAATTGATGTAGATCTGGATGTCCTTGGAGGAGTCCGCGCTGGCCAGGAAGAGGAGCTGTGCCTGAACAATATTGGCTACCTGGTCGCTGATCCCCGTACCCAGAAAGATGATCCTGTCCATCATCAGCCTGGAGAAAACATCCATCGCAATTGCGTTTAACTGTCGTTCCTCTATGATATTAGGGGTCATGTTCACAGGGTACATGCTGCGCAGTATGTCATCGTAGTACAAACTGTTGATCCCCTGATCCTTTATCGCGAAATTTTTAAATTCTTGTCCGTAGTTCATTGTTGGAAAATGGTATTAAAAAAATTGAGCCGAATTGTACTCATTCGGCTCTGTAAAGATACTTATTTTTAATGAAAATCGATGACAGAGAAACGTGGGCCATCAAATTTACCATAGCCTTAACACCCTGTTGGGCCTGGCCTTACCCGTTGTATTTCCGGGAATGATTATTTATCCGTAAACCTCTTTTACAAAGTTCTCATAGGTAACCTCCTTCACTTTCAGGTTAGCCTTCTCCTTGTAAAGGGCCAGCAATTTCTGGCTCATGAGCTGTTCGGAGAGACGTTTCACCTCTTCCTGGTTGCTCATCACCCTCCCGGCGATGGCATCGAGCTCTTCTTCTGCGGGATTCATCTGACCGTACTGGGCCATCTGCGACTTGATAAAGCCCTTGGTGAATTCCTTCAATTCATCGAAGGTGAGTTCGATGTTGTTGTCCTTGATGATCTTTCCCTCTATCAATTGATACCTCAATCCCTTTTCGGATTTTTCGTATTCATCGTTTGCCTCTTCCGGAGACAAGGGTTTTTCACCTGTCATCTGAATCCATTTTTTAAGGAATTCAGTAGGTAGGTCAAATTTCGTGGTCTCGATCAATCGCTCCGTAACATCGTTTAGCAATTTTTGATCCGATTGCTGTTCAAATTGTTTCTCGGCATCTGTCTTAAGGCGTTCCTTTAATTCCTTTTTAGAAGTGACCTTATCTTTTCCGAAGAGTTTGTCAAAGAGTTCCTGATTGAGTTCAGCAGGCTGGCGCTCGTTGATTTCATCGATAGTGAATTTCACCTCAATGTCTAGTTTGTCTGCCTTATCCCTGTTGATCCCAAGCGCACCTGAGAGCAGGTAATCTTCTTTGAAAAGCCCCTTGGTCTTCAAGGTAACGGACTCTCCTGCCTTCTTGCCAAGGAGGGAATCCAGAGCCTTTTTGCTCTTGATCTTGTCTAATTCCAGAGTCGACTTATGGTCTATCTCCTCGGCCTCATTGAAGAAAGTTCCCGTAACCTCGTCCTTTTTACCGACTTCTTTTTTGGAGACCAGTTTTCCGTATTGTTTCCTGATACGCTCAATCTGCTCTTCGATCATCTTTTTATCGGCGACGATCTTGTAGTGAGTGACAGGCTTCTTAGTCTTTAAAGTTGCATCGAATTCCGGTGCCAGGCCCAACTCGAATTCAAAGGAGAATTCCTCCCTGTCCCAGTCGAAACTATCCTGCTGTTTGGGAAGGGGGTTACCCAATACGTCGAGTTTTTCTTCGTTGAGGTACTTGTTCAGGTTGTCCTGCAGTAATTTATTCACCTCGTCTACCAGGACAGCCCTGCCGTATTGCTTTTTGATCAGGCCCATGGGGACCTGTCCTTTCCTGAATCCGGGAATGTTGGCCTGCCTGCGGTAATCCTTCAATATTTTCTCCACCTTATCGTGGTAATCCTCTTTACTGATGTTGACCTTGACAACGGCGTTCAGGTCATCGATCTGCTCCTTGCTAATGTTCATGAATACATATGATTTACGTCCCTAAAAGGGAGGCAAAAGTAGTACATTTTACACTGGGGAACAAGTTTTTAGAAACTTGTCTGACTTTGTCTTCACTGGGTCCTTTCCGGTTCTTTCAGGGCAGAGAAAAACAGGGATTGAAGGAAGGATAACAACAGGCTGAACAGCAAGGCCCACCAGAAATTATCCACGGAGAAGCCGGTCACCAGCCAGTCGGCCAGAAGAATAATACCAGCGTTGATGACCAATAGGAACAACCCGAAAGTCAGGATGGTCACAGGGAGGGTGAATATGACCAGAATAGGTTTTACAATGAAATTGAGAAGGCTGAGCACCAGGGCCACGATAACGGCGATCAAAAACGAGTCGACCTGCACCCCGCTCAACAGGTTGGCGAGAAGGACCACAGCCAGGGCTGAGAGGAGCATTCGGAGTATAAATTTCATAGACGCAGTATTAGGTTATAAAAAAGCACGCCCTGAAGCGTGCTTTTAAATTATAAATTTTTTTGGTTTACTGAATGTAAAGTCCGGTGTAATCCAACGGATCTACCCCGGGCAGGTTTGAGCCGTATTTGGCGTTGATTGCCTCTACGATCAGGTTGGCCACCAATGCGTAACCCCTTGGGGATGGGTGAACACCATCGAGGGAGAAACCTCCTCCTGTGGCGTAGGAGGCAGTGATCGTGCTTCCGTCACTCAGGGGAATCCCGACATCTGCGATGGTCTGCAGGTAGGTGTTGGCGTCTACAAAAGCCAGGTCATATGCCTGAGCCAGGGCGGAAATAGTCTGGTTATAGGCAGCTGTCGCGCCTGCAACAGAGGCCTGTTCATCCGGGGTGAGGACCCATTTGTCTGCTAGGGGAAGAGACACTCCCTCTACTGAGAACTGGCCTGCCAACTGAGCAGATAATCCCTGAGCCACAAGGTTTTGTACCGACGTGGTATTCACAGTTCCTATGACCGTTGCGCTCGGGAAGACGATCAGATCTTCCGGAGTAGCCTGCCTGGATTGTCCGTAGGTAGCTCCCAGTAAATTAGCAACAAGGGGTGCTGCCTGAGGGGGCAGCCCGAACTGGGCGATAAATGCCTCAAAGGCAGGTCCACTGGCCAGTAAAGCCCCGGCGATCGTTGCCGAAATATCTGCCAGGCTTTCATCCCTGATCACAACTGGACTGGCAGAAGTTTCAGAGAAAACCACAATGCGGTTGGTCTGCCCGATAGCCGTATAGATCTGATTCAGGGTTCCGAAAATGGTATTCAGAAGAGGGATCTGAGGCCCGAATGCCGGGTTTGTGGGATCGAGCGGGTTATAAGGTACTGTGGTAAAATACGGTATGGTGGTGACGTCAGGAAGGTTGATTACCACCCCGTCTGCTCCGTTCGCTGTCAAAGTCTGCAGCAGTCCGTCGTATACGCTGGCGAATACATTGGGATCTGTAATGTCATTGCCTCCGTAGGTACTTGGGTCGAGGTTTCCTGTCTGATCCACCCCGGCCCCGCCGGAAGTGGCAAAGCTGAGAATATCGTTATTTCCTATCCACAGGGTGAAAAAAGTAGGATTCTGTACAGCGGCATCACCGATAATGGTAGCAGAGGCAGAGCTGGCAAATCGGGCATAGTAGGGATTGGCTAATCCCAGGGGTACACCGGCCACATTGCCGTAACCCGGAGCCACCATGTGGAAGCTTTTGGCTCCTGGTACGCCCATGTTATTGAATGGGCCCGTCAGGGTATTACTGATCTCAGTTGAACCCTGACCTGAAACGGGTACAGGGGTTGGTGAACCGCTCGCAAAGGAGAGGATGAGCCTGTTTCCAAGGATTGGAGACCCGTTGAGTGTCGCTCCACCAAGGTTATCTGCCATAAAGGGAATGGAAAAGGAGCCTCCACCCGCCAGGGCAAAATTCTGGGCCAGCATGTTCGGAAAGGACGCTGTCTGCCCGTCTATGAACAGGGCGGCATCTGAATATCCGGCTGTAAGGCTATTGCCAAGGGCTACATAATTTGAAAAATCGGCCGTTCCGCTGGTATAGGTTATGGGTTCCGGTGGAGGGGTGGTGGTGACCGTAGTATCGTCATCACTACAGGACACAAAAAGCAGTCCGAAGAATGCCAGAAGGGCAAAGAGCTTTTTCATTGAGGAGAATTTGAGTTGATAGTACGTAATGAATGTCAGTGGTCTCAAATTTAACCAAAATTATGACACACGCAATTTTGCCCCATTAGAATTAGGATTGTTGCGATAAGCGGAGGGAAAAATTAGGAATTTAAAAATGCAAGGGAGAATTCCATGAATTGATCGGGATTTTCGGCATGCAGCCAGTGGCCGGCATCATCCACCGTCCTGAGTTGTGCATTGGGGAAATGATTCCGGATCTGAGGAAGATCCTGCTCCTGCACGTATTCAGAACGGCTGC
Source organism: Muriicola marianensis (assembly GCF_014638095.1). Taxonomy (GTDB): domain Bacteria; phylum Bacteroidota; class Bacteroidia; order Flavobacteriales; family Flavobacteriaceae; genus Muriicola; species Muriicola marianensis. Next base: position 1,206,972 of record NZ_BMFH01000001.1, on the reverse strand, counting down.
CCCGGATAAAGAGGGTAGGGCCCTCGTACCTTTCTGTACTGCCAATGGATTCTCCGATCTCATTCATCCGATCGGCCAGAATATCCAGATTAAAGCGAAAGGCGAGCTGTTCTTTTTCCTTCCAGTAGAGACCTTTAAGCAAGAATTGTCGTATGCCCCAATCCCGAATGTGGGCAGAGAGTGCCTTGTCTGCATCTGTCCTGGAGGTGAGATCCTCCGGCCTCAATGCCTGAAGGCCTTTGAGGATGTAATCGTGGTGAGGGGGGTAGTACTTCGGAGCAATATCGGCTACGATAAGGGAAGAGACCATCTCAGGATAGGAGCAAGCCAATTGCATGGCGGTTTTCCCTCCCATGGAATGCCCCAAAATATCTGCTTCCTGCATCTCGTGCTCCAGGAGGTACCTTCTGATGTCCTCCGCCAGGACTTCGTAGTTGAATTCATCCGACCAGAAACTCCTGCCATGGTTTCGCTGGTCTATCAGGTGCACCTTAAAACCTTCATCAGCAAACCGGTTCCCAAGGGTCTTCCAGTTATCAGACATACCCAGAAAGCCGTGCAGGATAATCAGGGGCCTTCCCGATCCAACAATGTTAGAATAGAGGCTGTTCACGGTCTCAGTTTGTGTTTGTACATGTTTACCACATTTTCGAGGCCCAGGTAGATAGCCTCACAGATCAGGGCATGGCCTATGGAGACCTCAAGCAGATGTGGGATGCCCTTGCTGAAATAAGCGATGTTTTCCAGGCTGAGGTCGTGCCCGGCATTGATTCCCAGCCCCAGGGAATGGGCAATTCTGGCTGCCTCTGCGTATGGGGCGATGGCTTTGGCCGGGTCATTTGCAAATCCCCTGGCATAACTTTCCGTATAGAGTTCTATGCGGTCTGTTCCTGTTTCTGCCGCCCCCTCCACCATAGAAGGATCAGGGTCCACAAAAATGGAGGTACGAATTCCTTTCGCCTTGAACGCGCTGATCTTTTCCTGCAGGAATGATCGGTGTTTTTTGGTATCCCAACCTGCATTGGAAGTGATGGCATCCACCGCATCGGGCACCAGGGTAACCTGTGCAGGGACAACCTCAAGCACCATGTCCGTAAACTTGGGATTGGGATTTCCTTCAATATTGAATTCCGTTCTGAGCACCTCCTTCAGGGCATAGACATCGGAGTAACGAATATGTCTTTCATCAGGCCTGGGATGTACGGTGATTCCGTCTGAGCCGAAGTCTTCTATATCCTGTGCTACTTTCACTACATCGGGTACATTGCCTCCCCTCGCATTTCTGAGGGTGGCAATTTTATTGATGTTGACACTGAGTTTCGTCATGGGGATCATATCATCGTTGAATCGCCGCAAAAATACGAATTAGGCATGCCTTTTGATCTTTTTAATTAGTAATTTGCGATAATTTTAAAGGCCATGTCCATAGAATCCCATATCATCCACACCATCCCTGTATTCGACGTCCAGGATCTGCTTGAGGAGCCCATTCACTTCTTCAAGAATAGTATTTATTCGCACGTGGCCGTTACTGAAGACCAGAAATTGCTGGGCTTGCTTTCGGAAAATGACCTGGAATCCTTCGAAAAGGGGGAAAAGATCTCCAGCTTTAGAACCAACCTGGAATCTTTTTACGCCTCCAGGGAAACCTCATGGCTGGATGTGCTGGAACTCTTTTCGAGGAATGAAGCCAACCTCATACCGGTGCTGGACGAGGAAGCCCATGTATTGGGGTATTACGACCTGAATGATTTTGTGGGGGTTTTTATAGACACGCCTTTCTTTAAGGAACCCGGAGCCATCCTCGTAGTGGCGAAGGGCATCAAGGACTATTCCTTTAGCGAGATCGCCCAGATCGTCGAAAGTAACAACACCAAACTTATCGGTGCTTTTATTACAGATACACGCAGCGAGGTGGTGCAGATCACCATCAAGGTGGGGACCAACAATTTCAGCGAGGTCGTGAACACCTTCCGCCGTTATAACTATTCCATCCTCTATGGCAACAAAGCCGATCAATTCCTGGAGGACCTAAAAGAACGTTCTGATTACCTGGACAAATTCCTGAATGTATGAAAATCGCCATTTACGGTCAGGCCTTTCAGGACAACGGTCTTTCTTATGTCTATGAATTGCTGGAGGAACTGGCCGGAATGGAATCCCAGGTTGTCATAGAAGCAGATTTTCTGCAATTGCTTCGCACGCACCAAAAAAATATATCCTACCCGACGTTCGACCATAAAGAAGGCCTCAGCAGTGAATTCGACCTTTTTGTGAGCTTCGGGGGAGACGGCACCATCCTGCGCGCCGTCACCTATGTAGGCGATCTCGGGATCCCGATAGTGGGGGTCAATACAGGCAGGCTTGGCTTCCTTTCAACCTACAAGAAAGAGGATGTCAGGCAGTTGATCCACCAATTCAAGAGGGGTGATTATGTAATTGTGGAGCGAAGTCTGGTGACTGTGTCTGCTGATCCGGAGATAGAGGAATTCAAAGGCATGAACTACGCCCTGAATGAGGTGACGGTCAGTCGGAAAGACACCACTTCCATGATCACTATCGAAACTCACCTCGATGAGGAATATCTAACTTCTTATTGGGCAGACGGACTTATCATTTCAACCCCTACGGGATCAACAGGCTATTCTCTGAGCTGCGGGGGGCCGGTGATGACCCCTACAGCCCAGTCCCTGGTCATCACACCCATCGCCCCGCACAACCTGAACGCAAGACCCCTGGTCATTTCGGATGATACTGAGATCAGGATCAAAGTATCCGGACGGGAAGACCAACATATGGTCTCTCTTGATTCGAGGCTGGCTACCATTGACAACGGGAAAGAACTGCTGATTAAAAAGGCCGACTTTACCGTAAAAATGATAGAGTATGCCTCGGAAAGTTTCCTCAAGACAATCCGCAATAAATTGTTGTGGGGACAGGACAAACGCAACTGAGGACAGACAATAAATAACTCAATTCCCTGTTTATCAAAAAAACAAATGTCCTTGCCTTTGTCGAGTCCAACCGGTAATATGGCTTATATTTGCCCCTTTTTTAAGGAAATGAGAGCTTTTCTGTGCATATTTCTCGTTTTTATGACTGCTCAGGTTCAGGGGCAGACCTTTGAGGTAGGCCTGTTGGGCGGGGGGTTGAACAATATCGGGGACGTGGGTCGGATGAACTTCATCTCTCCCTCAGGCCCTGCATTTGGCGGAATCTTCAAGTGGAATAAGAGCAAGCGTTACGCTTGGCGGGCAAGCGCCCTCTACGGTTCCTTTACCGCCGATGACGCCAAGTCGGATATGGCATCCAGGCAGCAGAGGGGTTATAACCTCGACCATACCCTCCTGGAGGTATCTGCCGGACTCGAATTGAACTTCGTGGAATACAACCTGCATTCACTTTCTCAGGCATTTACCCCTTACCTATACACAGGAATTGCGTATTTTCGCTATGATTTTAATTATTTCGACGCCGGCGTCCTGCAGGAAACAGGTCAGAAAGACGGTTCCTTTGCCATCCCCATGACGGTGGGGGCGAAACTGAGGCTGAACCAGTACCTGATCCTGGGGGCAGAGGTAGGTGCCAGGTATACCTTTACGGACAACCTGGATGCCAGCAATCCCGAGGGGTCGAATTTTGAGCAATTCCGGTTCGGGAATATACTGAGTGACGACTGGTATGTATTCTCGGGGATTACCCTGACCTACACGTTCGGCAGGGTGGTCTGCTCTGATTGCTTTGACTAAGTAGAAGGATGAACACTATAGAAGAATTGAAGGCGGGTCCACTACCCACTCATTTGGCTATTATCATGGACGGTAATGGCCGATGGGCAAAACAGAGGGGAAAACTCCGGATATTCGGGCATGAGAATGGCGTCAAATCCGTGCGGGAAACCGTAGAGAACTGCGCAAAGATCGGGATCGAATACCTTACGCTTTACGCCTTCTCCACAGAAAACTGGAAACGTCCAAAACTGGAGGTAGACACCCTTATGAACCTCCTGGTCTCCTCCCTGAAGAAAGAACTCAAAACCCTGAACAAAAACAATATCAGGCTCAATGCCATAGGCAGGATCGAATCCCTTCCGGCTAAGGCCCACGGGGAATTACTTGAGGTGATCGAGAAAACTTCAGGTAATACGGCAATGGTCCTGACCCTCGCTTTGAGCTACGGTGCCAGAGAAGAAATAAGACATGCCGTTCAGGAAATTAGTTTCAAAGTTAAAAATAATATAATTTCGCCCGGCGATATTGATGATGCCATTATTAATAGTCATCTTTACACGCACAACCTGCCGGATGTCGATTTGCTTATTCGTACCAGTGGAGAACATCGGATAAGCAATTTTTTGCTTTGGCAGATTGCCTATGCCGAATTGTTTTTTACAGACGTCTTTTGGCCCGATTTTCGAGGGGAACATTTGGCAGAAGCATTAAAGAATTACCAGAACAGAGAACGACGATTTGGAAAAACAAGCGAACAACTCAATTAATGGGGTGAATAGTTTCTTCTTCAGAAGCCTCCTTTTTATCTTCCTTTATCTTTTGTGTTCCGGCAACCTTCTGTCACAGGATATTCCTTACGACGATGGGAAAAAGTACATCCTCAAAAGTCTGGAAGTGACCGGCCTCCAAAGTTATAACGAGCAGACAGTCAAAACTTACACAGGGTTGAGGGAAGGACAACTGATCACCGTGCCCGGAGACCAGATCAGTGACGTGCTCAAAAAATTATGGGGACTCGAATTGTTCAGTGATATTACCTTTTATATCACCAGGATCGATGGGGATGATATCTACCTCGAACTCAATATCAAGGAAAGGCCCACCCTTTCAAAGGTCACTATCTACGGAGTAAAAAAACGCAAGGTAGACGAGATCATCAAGGACACAGACCTCAAGAAAGGGAAGAAGATTACGGAGAGCCTGATCGCCAACACCAAGAATTACCTTCAGAATAAATACAAGAAACAGGGTTACCTCAATGCCAAGGCGACCATTGTCACCTCCAGGGACACTTCAGAGACCAATGCGGAGAGTATGGTCATCAATGTCAACAAGGGGAATAAGGTCAAGATCTCCCAAATCGTTTTTGAAGGCAATGAGGAGCTGTCGAACCGGTCGCTTCGAAAAGCCCTGAAAAACACCAAACGAAAAAGGCTGGGCAGATTCTGGAAGAAATCCAAGTACATACCTGAGGACTATAAGGAGGACCTTTCGTCCCTGATCGACAAGTACGCCGAGAACGGGTACAGGGATGCCCGCGTCCTTTCAGATACCATCGAACGGGTCAATGATGAAAATATCCGGATAACGATCAATGTGGAGGAAGGCAATAAATACTATTTCGGGGACATCGACTTTGTCGGGAATTCCGTCTATACAGACCGCCAGCTCTCCCAGGTACTGGGTATTAAAAAAGGCTCTACCTACAACGGGGTATTACTGCGCGAGCGAATTGCCGATGACAGCAAGCCCGATGCCGATGACCTGACCAACCTCTATCAGAACAACGGATACCTTTTCTCCCAGATCAACCCGGTAGAAGTCTCGGCAGAGAATGACACTATCAATTTTGAGATCAGGATCATCGAAGGGAAGGAGACCTTTTTAAACCATGTAACGGTCACCGGGAATGACAAGACCAATGACCATGTCATATTCCGGGAGATCCGGACCAGGCCCGGCCAGAAATACAGTAAGGAAAATATTATACGAAGTGTTCGTGAACTAGGACAATTGGGATTCTTTGACCCGGAGCAGATCGCACCGGACATTCAGAATCCCGATCCCAACTCAGGGACCGTAGACCTGGCGTACAGCCTGGTGGAGTCCGGCTCGAGTCAGATCGAATTGCAGGGAGGCTACGGTGGTGGTGGTTTCATCGGTACACTCGGACTCTCCTTCAACAACTTCTCTATCCAGAACCTCTTTAACGGGGAGGCCTACAAGCCCGTTCCCATGGGAGACGGACAGACCTTTGCGCTCAGGTTGCAGGCCAGCCGTACCTTCAGGGTCTACAGCCTTAATTTTTCAGAACCCTGGCTGGGGGGCAAGAAGCCCGTCCGTTTCAATATGTCCTTGTCAAGAACACAACAATTCCTGGCGTCATTCGGAAATAACGGTCGGATAGAAGTAGACAAAGATCAGCAGTTCTCCATCACCGGGGTTACCCTGGGGCTCGCCAAAAGAGTGCAGTGGCCTGACGACTTTTTCACGGTATCCCACGCCCTGAGCTACCAGCTGTACGATTTCAGGAACTACAGGACGGGACTCTTCAACTTCGGTAATGGTCAGTCGAATTCCCTGGCGTATACTTTCGGGATCTCCAGGAGCTCTGCCGGCCCAGGAAGGATATATCCTATCACCGGGTCTATCTTTGAGGTGACCGCAAAATTCACCCCGCCATATTCTCTCTTCAGCGATAAGGATTTTGCAGCCCTGAAAGCGAGGAGCGAAGAACTTACCGAATTGCAGACCGAACGAAGGCTGGCTGGAAGCGATCTTACCATAGCGGAAAGGAATGAGCTGGAAAGCGTAGACCAGGAACGCTTCCGGTGGCTGGAATACTACAAGGTCAAATTCAGGGGCGACTGGTATACGAGGCTCGTTGATAAGCTGGTGTTGAGGACGAATGTGGAATTCGGTTTCCTGGGCAATTACAACAGTGATGTGGGGGAAGTGCCCTTTGAACGGTTCTTCCTGGGAGGAGACGGACTCGGAAGGAATTTTACGCTCGACGGACGGGAACAGATTCAGTTGAGGGGTTATGAGAACAACTCCCTTACTCCCGTAGACCCTATAACCTTCGCTCAGGAAGGAGGTATTGTGTACAATAAATACACCATGGAACTCAGATATCCGCTCACCCTGAAGCCTTCGGCCTCTATTTACGGCCTCACATTTTTGGAAGCAGGGAACTCCTTCAACAATTTTAAAGACTTTAATCCGTTTCAACTAAAAAGGTCGGCCGGTGTGGGCTTGAGGATTTTCATGCCTGCCTTTGGTTTACTGGGGATAGATTTTGGCTACGGATTTGACGAGGACCTGAGACCACAGTCTGTGGGGAATGGTCCGAGTGGCTGGCAGACGCACTTTATCATAGGCCAGCAATTCTAGGTTTTTCTTCTTCCCTTTAAAAAGGTAAAGCGCTCATACTAAAAGTTTTAGTAATTTTGGCACGATATTTTCTATGTACTAAACCTGAGTAACATGAAGACAAACGTTCTTTTAATCACTGTCTTGTTCCTGACCACTTTCAATGCCATTGGGCAACGGGGTGTACGGATCGGATATGTAGACATGGAGTATATCCTGGAAAATGTGGAGGAGTATCGGGAAGCGAATGAGCAACTCGAGAATCGGGTTCAGAGATGGAAACTTGAGATAGAGGAGAAGCAGGGAGTGATCGACCAGATGAAGAAAGACCTGATGGCTGAAAAAGTCCTGCTGACGGATGAACTGATCGCTGAGCGCACTGAGGAGATCCAGATCCTGGAAAAGGAGATGCTGGAATACCAGCAAAACCGGTTTGGACCCAATGGGGATCTCGTCCTGCAAAAGCAAAGATTGATTCAGCCGATCCAGGACCAGGTATTCAACGAAGTACAGGCGATCGGAGCCAATAAAAAGTACGATTTTATTTTCGATAAATCTGCGGATGTCGTAATGTTGTACTCCGAAAAAAGGCACGATATCAGCGAATTAGTGCTGAGAGGGATCGCCAGGACCAGAAGGGTCAGCAGGCCGAATAAGGCAGCTGAAAGAGCGAGGATAGAAGCCTTTGAAGCGGCCGCAGCGGAGGAAGAGGAAGAAATGACGGACGCACTCAGGGACAGACTTGAAAAAGCCCAGGAAGCAGATTCACTCCGCAGACAAACTGCCGAGGATAAAAGAGCGGAACAGCTCAGGCTCAGAGAGGAACGCAAGAAGGCCTATGAGGCAAGGAGGAAGAAGCTCCTTGAAGAACGTGAAGCCAAGCGAAAGGAAAAAGAAGCTGAAAGAGCCAAGCAGACCGAACAGAAAAAGGATACAGTTAATTAGAATAGGAATCAATTATAACACTCAAATAGTAAATTTAAAGTCATGAAACACTTGAAGAATGTAGCAGTAGCCATCTTATTTTTTGTTGCCGCTACGGGGTTTGTAAACGCGCAAAGCAAGGTTGCACACATCAATGTAACCGAGCTCCTGTCGGCCATGCCGGAGATGAAAGCTGCACAGGCAGAACTGAAGAAATTACAGGAAACCTACAAGGCTGACATCGAAAGCTCAATGACTGAGTTGCGAAACAAGTATACGCAATACCAGAGCGAGGCTTCTGCCAAGACCAAGGAGGAAAACGAAAAAAGGGCCGTAGAGCTCCAGGGATTCGAAAGGAATATCGGTGAAGCACAGCAGGCTGCCCAGCAGGAGCTGGCCAAAAAGCAGGCCGAACTGTTCCAGCCCATCTCTGAAAAGGCTATGGCAGCCATCGAAAAGGTTGCTGCTGCCCAGGGAATAGAATACGTGATGGACTCTACTCAGGGTGGCGGACTCATCGTAGCCAAGGGTAAAGACCTGCTTCCTGAAGTCAAAAAGGAATTGGGCTTCTAATCCCAAAACAATCCACTTAAAAAAACCGTCCTTACCAGGGCGGTTTTTTTATTTTTACAGTAATCAATTCAACACATACCTTGGACAACAGACCCATAGGCATTTTCGACTCAGGAGTAGGGGGGATATCCATATGGAAGGAGATCAGATCAAAACTTCCTTTAGAGGACACGCTCTACCTCGCAGATAGCAGGAATGCACCCTACGGTGAAAAAACATCCCGGGAGATTCTGGACCTCAGTGTCAAGAATACGGAATGGCTGCTGAATAAAGGTTGCAAACTCATTGTCGTCGCCTGTAATACAGCTACGACCAACGCCATTGATCACCTCAGGGCTCATTACCCCGTTCCCTTTATCGGGATAGAGCCTGCCATCAAGCCCGCGGCCCTGGGGTCTGCTACAGGGAAAGTAGGGGTACTGGCCACGAGGGGAACGCTCAGCAGTAAACTGTTTCACAGTACTTCGAGAAACCACGCATCCCATATCGAGATCCTCGAACAGGAAGGCAGAGGCCTCGTAGAATTGATAGAACAGGGCAAGGCCCTTTCAGGAGAAACGAAAAACCTAATCCGTAAATATTTGCAGCCCATGTTGGCAGCCGGGATAGACCATCTCGTGCTGGGGTGTACGCACTACCCCCATCTGATCCCCCTGCTCAAAGAGGAATTGCCTGAAGGTATCAGGATCATAGATTGCGGAGAAGCAGTGGCCAGACAAACTTTCCGCATCCTGGAAAAACACGGTCTCCTTTCCGCTGAAAAGGAAGAGACGACCCATCAGTTTTACAGCAATGCCAATCACGAATTACTGTCCCATTTTCTTCAAGGGGAATCAGGTGATATCAGGATTGCTTACCTGGATTTCTGACGGCGGGAATAGGTGCGGTACGTAAAGGGAACAACATGCCTTTCATCGGCCGGATGCCGTTCTTCCCTGAGGAGTTCCCATTGCCCGGGATCTATCTCGGGAAAAAATGCGTCGGCCTCGTAGGAGGCGTGCACCCGGGTAATTTCAAGCAGGTTCGCATCGGCCATGGCCTGGGAATATATCTCCCCACCCCCTATGACATAAACGGTCTCTTCCTGTGCTGCCCTTTCATAAGCTTCCTGCAATGAATGTACAATTGCACACTGTTCGTATGGCGTGGTATAAGACCGGTCGCGGGTGATGATGATGTGGAACCTGTTGGGGAGTGGTTTGGGAAAACTCTCAAAGGTCTTCCTTCCCATAATGATCGTATGTCCTGTGGTGATGGTCTTAAAGCGTTTGAAGTCGTCCGGAAGGTGCCAGAGCAATTGATTGTCCTTGCCCAGGGCATTGTTCTCAGCGGCCGCGGCTATGATGATGATGTTCTTCATTCCACTTTTTTTTTAGGAGCTGATGGAAGTGGATATTCACGTTCCACCTCTTCTTTAAGTGCGGCTATCTTCTTCTTTTGAGCGATGATGAGTTTTTCGCGCTGAGACCGCTCCCAGTCTTTCCCAGTAAAAGGTGACAGGATAAAGACATTGACCAGATGGACCAGAAACAGAATGCCCCAGAACCCCACAACCCAGTAAGACCAGTCGTATTCGGCGCCGTATTTGAACACCTTGTTAAGCAGGACTAACCCGACACCCCCGATCAGGAACCACACTAAATGCCGGTACAGATTCTTTTTACTTCGGATCCGTTCCTGGGCGTGTTCGATCAGTTCGTGCTGTTCCAGGTCCAGGCCGGATTCTTTTCTTTGCCTCGAAGTCATCTCAATCGCTATCTTTAACAACAAAGATAGGCCAATTCATCATGTATTTTGCGCTTAGATTTTAGCGATGTTGCAAGGGCCTGATCCAGGATAACGGTAGATTTTACAAACCCTGAAAAAGAACTATGTCCAGATTTAATCCCGACAGTTTGAGAAATTCCTTTCCGGTGGTAAAGCACTCTCTTTACTTTAATACTGCTGCGATCGGACTGATGTCTGAAGAATTGCTGGAATGGCGACAGGAACACGATCTGGACTTTTTGATCGGGGGCAGTGAAATGAAAATGGAGAGCTTCCAGATGATCTCCGGGGTAAGGGATACCCTGGGGGAATTTCTCGGATGTGACCGGCAGCGGATCGCTCTCGTCCCGAATTTTTCGCTTGGGATAAACTTGCTGCTGGAAGGCTTACATGAAAAGTCGAGGGTACTCTTGCTCCAGACAGATTACCCTTCGGTAAACTGGCCTTTTGAGAGCAGGGGGTTCCCCGTATCTTATGCTACCCTGGGCTACGATCTCGAAGATCAGATAGAGAAAAAACTCAAGGAGGGAACTTACGACGTTTTTGCCTTCAGCCTGGTGCAATGGGAGAATGGGATCAGGATAGATCCCGACTTCATCCGGTATATCCGGGAGCAGTATCCCGATCTTATATTGATCGCTGACGGCACCCAATACTGTGGGGCTTGTGATATTAATTTTGACGCTTCTGGCCTCGATGTCCTTGGGGGAAGCGGATATAAGTGGATGCTGGCCGGTACAGGCAACGGGTATATGTTATTTTCAGAAAGAGCTTCGGATGCCTTCTCCCCCAGTGCCACAGGATTCAACTCTGTCAACGGTAAACTTGAGGGAAAGGAGAACATCCGTTTGCCAAAACATCTGGAACCCGGCCACCTCGACAGTCTTTGTTTTGGCAGTCTGGATTTCTCCGTAAAAAAGCTGATGGAATGGGGAGTGAAAAATATTGAGGAATACAACAGCAGCCTCATAAGGCAGGCAGCAGAGGAGCTGGCAGAACTAAAATTGCTGGATAAGGCCGTGATCGGGAGGAAGGTTCATGGGAATATCCTCAACATCAGGGGAGACGACCGCTTGTTCAAATATCTGGTCCAAAAAGAGGTGAGTTGTTCACAGAGAGGCGGGGGTATACGGTTGAGTTTCCACCTGTATAATACTAAAAATGAGATCGACCGCTTGGTTCAGATCCTGAAATCTGCCGATTCCTCCTTGACTAGTCCTGAAAAGTAACGGTCCAAAATTACGGATGTCAATTTTTTGTAACAGTATTATTATGAAATTGATAATAATTCGTTAATCATTGGAAATGAGTATTTTAATATTATAATTTTGTCCCAAATTTTAAAACCGATTAAGATGGCTATTACTAAACAATACTTGAAATCAAAACCTGTAGTAAAAGTAACCTTTACTGTTCCTGCAGAGGATGCAAAAAAAGTTGCTGTTGTGGGTGACTTCAACAACTGGAACCCAAAAGGCAGCATGCTGAAAAAATTAAAGAACGGAAACTTCAAAGGTACCTTCGACCTTCCAAAGGAGAACACCTATGAATTCCGTTACCTGGTAGACGGTACCTATGTAAATGAGACAGAGGCCGATCGTTACCAGTGGAACGACTACGCCGGTGCTGAGAACGCCGTGTTGGAACTGTAATTCATTTCCAAAAAAGACTGTGATCCGGGATCTTGAGAAAAGGTCCCGGATTTTTTTTGCCTGAGTTTTAGTGGTAAAAGGGACTTCTTGAATATAGTTATCCTTCTGTATTGTTTTTGACCGGAAAAGATATTATAGAATCAAACTGCTACCATTCCCTTGATATGGGGATGCGGATTGTAATCCAGGAGGGTAAAGTCCTCGAACTTGAAATCGAAGATATCCTTTACTTCCGGATTCAGCACCATTTTGGGAAGGGGTCTGATATCCCTGCTCAGCTGTAGTTCGATCTGTTCCATATGGTTGTTGTAGATATGGGCATCTCCGAAGGTGTGAATGAATTCTCCGGGTTTGTAGCCGCATACCTGGGCCACCATAAGGGTGAAAAGGGCATAGGAGGCAATGTTGAAAGGCACCCCCAGAAAGATATCCGCACTACGCTGGTAAAGCTGGCAGGAGAGTTTACCGTCAGCCACATAGAATTGAAAAAAGGCATGGCAGGGAGGCAGGGCGGCCTTGCCATCGGCCACGTTTTCGCTAAAAGATTTTGAGGGATCAGGCAGCACGCTGGGGTTCCAGGCAGCCACCAGCATCCTCCTGCTGTCCGGGTTGTTCTTCAGTGTATGGATGAGGTTTTTGATCTGGTCGATCCCGTCCCCATTCCAATTGCGCCATTGATAGCCGTAAACGGGTCCCAGGTCTCCTTTTTCATCGGCCCATTCATTCCAGATTCGGACCCCATTCTCCTGCAGGTATTTCACATTTGTATCCCCTTTGAGAAACCACAACAGTTCGTGAACTATAGATTTTAGGTGCAGTTTTTTGGTAGTGACCAGAGGGAATCCCTCATTGAGGTCGAACCGCATTTGATACCCGAAAACCGAGATGGTCCCGGTACCGGTACGATCGCTTTTCCTGTTTCCATTTTCGAGCACGTAGTTGAGGAGGTCGTGATATTGCTTCATTCGGGATGTTGATAATTGAACTGGTTGTAAAAATAAAAAAAGCTCTATTTCAATGACGGTGACATCTCTGGCTTCTTTTGAAAACTTATTAACGAAGCTTCGGGTAAACTTACCCCAGGATCATCCCGGCAAAGGTAGCCGAAAGGAGGGAGGCCAGTGTGCCACCCAGCACAGCTTTCATCCCGAATTCCGAGAGGGTCTTGCGCTGCCCCGGTGCCAGGGAGCCGATGCCTCCGATCTGTATCCCGATAGAGGCAAAATTGGCAAAGCCGCAGAGCATGTAAGTGGCCATGATGATCGATTTGTTGAAGGCAAAATGGGTACCATTGCTCACGTCTTTCAGGTCTGCCAGTTGGATATATCCTATAAATTCACTTGCAGCCAGCTTGATACCCAGCAACTGCCCCATAAGCAGTACGTCCTGGGAGTTGACCCCAATGAGCCACATCAGAGGTGCAAAGATCACTCCGAGAATGGCCTCCAGTGAAAGCTCTTCATAGGCCGAGTTGACGGTCAGCCAGTCATTCAGGGTGGTGATATCGCCAACCCATCCAAGGATCCCGTTGATCATGGCGATAAACGCCACAAAGACAAGGAGCATGGCCCCCACATTCACGGCCAGTTTAAGGCCTTCAGTGGTGCCGTTTGCGATCGCGTCGAGAATATTGGAGCCTATTTTTTCTGTTGAAATGTGTATCTCCTTGTTTACTTCCCCGATCTGGGGATAAAGCATCTTTGAGATCACTATGGCCCCTGGGGCCGCCATCACTGAGGCTGCGATGAGGTGGCGGGCAAACTCCAGCCGGAGTTGTTCGTCATTTCCCCCTAAAAAGCCGATATAAGCCGCCAATACCCCTCCGGCCACTGTAGCCATCCCTCCGATCATGACCAGAAGGATTTCTGACTTGTTCATTTTTTCCAAATATGCCTTTATCAACAAGGGCGCCTCCGTCTGGCCCAGGAAGATATTCCCGGAGACACTAAGGCTCTCGGCTCCTGAGATCCCGAGGAAGCGGGTAAGCAACCAAGCCAGGCCCTTGACGATCTTCTGAATGACCCCAAGGTAGTAGAGGACAGAAGTCAGTGCAGAAAAGAAAATGATGGTAGGCAGGATCTGAAAGGCAAAAATATAGCCGATATTGGGATTGTCAAGATTCAGTAGACCGCCAAAGACGAATTCACTCCCGGCCAGGGTATAGTTCAGGATTTCATTGAAGAATTGTCCCAGTTTGTTGAAGAACCACTGAATCAAGGGAACTTTCAGGATCCCAATGGCAAGAGAGAGTTGTATTCCCAGGCCAATGGCGGTGGTCTTCCAATTTATGGCCTTCCTGTTGGCAGAGAAGATATAGGATATCAGCAAGAGCACCAGCATGCCAAGGATCCCTCGCCACAGGCTGTCTATAGAAAATCCTGCATTGGGTGCGATAAGTCCGTCAGAACTGCTGATCGCCTCGGTCATTGTCATAGTTGGAATGCTATCGGTCAGGAGGCTGTCAGGAGCATTGATTTCCTGGCCCAGGACCGGGAAGGAAAGCAGCAGCAAAAGGGACAGCATCCAAAATCCTGGCTTCATAGGCGTGGGCTAGCAGATCATTTGCGTTTGGAGATTTCATCCCTCAGGCGGGCCGCCTTTTCGTAGTCTTCACTGGCGACGGCTTTTTCCAGCTCCTTGCGGAGTTCGTCCATGCTCAGTTCCTTATAAGGAGCCTGAGAACCGGGATCGATCTCTACGGTTTCACCTTCCTGCAGGATCTCATCCACCACGATACTGTCATCGATCTCCTCTTTTTCCTTCTCCTTTGATGAGAATTTAAGGAAGATTCCCGCCTTGTCGAGTATCGTTCTATAGGTAAAAATGGGGGCGTTAAAGCGCAGGGCCAGGGCGATGGCATCGGAGGTCCTAGCATCTATTATCTCTTCCACCTTGTCCCGTTCACAGATGATGCTGGAATAGAAAACCCCATCCACCAGTTTGTGGATAATGACCTGTTTAACCACAATGTCGAACCGGTCGGCAAAATTTTTAAAAAGGTCATGGGTAAGCGGCCTCGGCGGTTTGATCTCCTTTTCCAGGGCAATGGCGATCGACTGTGCCTCAAAAGCACCGATCACGATGGGCAGCTTTCTGTCTCCTTCAACCTCATTCAAAATAAGGGCATAAGCCCCGTTTTGGGTCTGGCTGTAGGAGATGCCCTTTATTTTCAACCTTACTAAACTCATAATCACTCCAATACCAAGAAGGGCTGTATAAATATAGGGAATGTCCTAAGTATTTAAACAGCCCTTCAAAGGCACAAATTAACAAAAATTAGGCGTTCTGGGCCTTAAATTCCTTTAATTTTTCGATGAGTTCAGGGACCACTTCGAAGGCGTCACCGACTATCCCATAATCGGCAGCTTTGAAGAAGGGAGCCTCGGGATCCGTATTGATCACCACTTTTACTTTGGATGCGCTTACACCTGCCAAGTGCTGTATGGCACCTGAGATTCCTATGGCGATGTAGAGGTTGCTCGCCACGGGTTTCCCGGTCTGCCCTACGTGTTCCCCATGAGGACGCCATCCCATATCACTTACAGGCTTGGAGCAGGCTGTGGCCGCCCCTAGTACTTTTGCCAATTCTTCGACCATACCCCAGTTCTCCGGACCTTTCAGGCCCCGGCCTGCAGAAACTACGATATCGGCATCGGCAATGGTCACCTCGCCGGACACCTTGTCGATGTTCACAGAGTTCGTCGAAAAGACACCTTCACCAAGCGATGGATCAAAAGATGCTTCTTCCAGAGAGGTTTTATTTTCATGCGCGCCATAGGCGTTATTGGAAACCCCAATGATCTTGGCATCCGTAGTGATCTCCGTATGGGCAAATCCCTTGTTGCTGAACGCCATGCGCTTAACTAACATGGGAGTCACGCTGTCAGGGGCGGCCACCACATTGGGAACGTAGCCGGCTTTGAGCATCCCGGCTAACAGGCCTCCCAGATACTTGGAGTCCGTGCTCGAACTCAGGATGACCACTTTAGCCCCTTCCTGCCCTACGGCCTCTGCGAGCACTGCTGCATATGCCCTGGCATTAAAAACCTTCAGTTTGTCATTTTGAACTTTGAGGACCTTGGAGACTCCGTATTCACCCAGGGCCGAAGCATCGGCCACCCCAAAACTCACTGCGGTAAGGGTTGTGCCCATATCCTGGGCTACCTTATAGGCATAGGATGCGGCCTCGAAGGCATTTTTCTTAAGTTTTCCGTTTTCGGATTCGGTATATACTAGAACAGACATAAAGTTGTTTTTCTTAGGATTTAAGTGCGATTAAATGACTTTGGCTTCGTTGTGGAGCAGTTTCACCAGTTCGCCTACATTACCGGCGTCAACGAGCTTTACCGGTCCTTTTGGGGCAGGCTTGTCGAAGGTTTTATCCTTGATGGCGTGGATGGCCTCAACCGGTTCTACCACATTGAGTTTTTTCTGGCGGGCCATCATGATCCCTCTCATATTAGGGATGCGCAGATCGGATTCTTCAACGAGCCCCTTCTGACCGCCAATGATAAGCGGAAGGGAAGTTTCCAGGGTTTCTTTTCCCCCGTCTATTTCCCGGATGGCGGTAACCTTATCTCCCTCGATCTCCAGACCGATGCAGGTATTTACAAAGTTGATATCGAGCAGGGCTGCAATGATCCCGGGAACCATTCCCCCGTTATAATCAATAGATTCCCTTCCGGCAATGACCAGGTCGTATCCACCGGTCTTGATCACCTCGGCGAGTTGCTGGGCTACAAAAAATCCGTCCGTGGGTTCGGCATTGATCCTGATGCCCTCATCGGCGCCGATAGCCAGGGCTTTTCGCATGGTGGATTCAACGCTTGGGCCACCCACCGTAGCTACGTGAACCGTGGCACCTTGCTTTTCCTTGAACCACATGGCCCGGGTAAGTCCGAACTCATCGTTGGGATTTATCACGAACTGCACTCCAGTGGTGTCGAATGCGGTGTTATCTGCCGTGAAATTGATCTTGGAAGTGGTGTCCGGAACATTGCTGATACAAACTAATATCTTCATTTGAGTTTTACTGATTTATTAGAATAGTGTGGCCCCAAAGATAACCAATAAAAACAAAAAATACTATGCATGCATAATAAATTTTTAAAATGTTTTTGCCTTTCTCTCCGGCTTAATTGAAGGATAATTTCCTATTTTTGTTCGCATTTTGAAATGATTTCATGTCGAGAATCACTAGTATATGAAGACAATACAATTCAGGGAAGCGATAGCGGAAGCAATGTCCGAAGAAATGAGGCGGGACGAATCGATCTACCTCATGGGCGAAGAGGTTGCCGAATACAACGGAGCTTACAAAGCGTCTAAGGGAATGCTGGATGAATTCGGCCCCCGTCGGGTAATTGACACCCCCATCTCAGAGCTCGGTTTTGCCGGGGTTGGAGTAGGGTCGGCCATGAACGGGAACCGGCCCATCATAGAATTTATGACCTTCAATTTCGCTTTGGTGGGAATAGACCAGATCATCAACAACGCTGCTAAGATCAGGCAGATGTCCGGCGGACAGTTCGACTGTCCTATCGTTTTCCGCGGTCCGACAGCCTCAGCAGGTCAGCTGGCTGCCACCCATTCCCAGGCTTTTGAGAGCTGGTATGCCAATTGCCCCGGCCTCAAAGTTGTAGTTCCATCCAACCCCAGGGACGCCAAAGGGCTTCTCAAATCGGCTATTCGGGACAATGACCCTGTTATCTTTATGGAATCTGAACAAATGTATGGTGACAAAGGGGAAGTGCCCGAAGACGAATACACGATTCCATTAGGAGTAGCTGAGATTAAGCGGGAAGGAAAGGACGTGACCATCGTCTCCTTCGGCAAGATCATCAAAGAAGCTTACAAAGCAGCTGATGAACTTGAGAAAGAAGGCATTCAGTGCGAGATCATCGATCTGAGGACTGTAAAACCTATGGATACAGAAACCATCCTGACTTCTGTAAAAAAGACCAACCGACTGGTGATCCTTGAAGAGGCCTGGCCGTTTGGCAATGTCGCTACAGAGATCACCTATCAGGTGCAGCAAAAGGCTTTTGATTATCTCGATGCGCCCATCGCAAAGATCAACACGGCCGACACGCCTGCTCCATATTCTCCTGTACTGCTCGAAGAGTGGCTTCCCAATCATGAGGATGTGATCAGGGCTGTAAAAAAAGTGATGTACAAGTAAGACTTTCACAATAATACCGACAAAACTTCGTCTTCCTAAAACAGGCGAAGTTTTTTTATACGTAATTTTTAGGGGGTTTTAGGGAGACATCCGGGATCGCACAACCGGTTCTAATGAGTTCCCGTCAGACTGTTCGGCATTGCACAATGAGAATACTATATATCTTTCTTTTCTTCCTTCTGGCCGGTCACAGTTGGGCACAGACCAAGGTCAGCGGGATCGTGATCGATGAAGCCGGTGAACCCGTGGCCTTTGCCAATGTGATCTTTCCCAATTCCACAAAGGGGACGATCACCAATGACAATGGCCGTTTTTACCTCGAATCGGATTTGCGCTACAATTCCGTCCTGGTCTCCTTTATCGGCTATCAGACCCTGGAAGTACCCCTGCCTTCCGCAGTAAATTATGACCTTACCATAACACTGTTGGAAGGAGAGCAGCTCGATGAAGTGGTGGTCTATTCGGGCAAGCAATCCAAGAAGAACAACCCCGCCATCGACATCCTGAAAAAGATCTGGGCCAGGAAAAGGATCAACGGGCTCCGGATGTTCGATCAATACGAGTACGACAAATACGAAAAGGTGGAATTCGACCTGAATACCATAGACAGTGCCCTGATCAAAAGCCGGATCTTCAAAGGGCTGGAATTCATCTTTGCCGATCTGGATACCTCCAGGATCACCGGGAAAACCTACCTGCCCATCTTTCTCAATGAGGTCTTTTCCAAAGTGTACGGAAACAACCTCATTCAAAAGGAAAGGGTAGACGTGCTGGGCAACAAGAACTCGGGATTCAGCAACAACCAGGCGATCACAGCCTTTGTTCAGGACCTGTATTCTGATTACAACGTATACGCCAATTACCTGAAATTCTTTGACAAGAGTTTTACGAGTCCCCTATCCCGTACCGGGGTGGATGTATACAACTACGTACTTTCAGACAGCGCCTACATAGACAATAAATGGTGTTACCAGATCATCTACTACCCCCGGAGGAAGAATGAACTCACTTTTAAAGGTGATTTCTGGGTGAACGATTCCACCTTCGCCCTGAAGAAGATCAACCTCGAAGTCACAAAAAGCGCCAATATTAACTGGGTAAAGGAGATCTATATCGAACAGGATTTCGAGGTCGTGAACGACTCCGTCTTCCTGCTGAAGCGGGATTATATGCTTTCTGATTTCGCCCTTAATAAAAAGGAAACTTCAAAAGGGATCTACGGAAAGAGGACCACGGTGTATGACCATTACAAATTCGATGACCCCAGGCCCGATTCCTTTTACCGCGAGGCTTCAGATCCCTACGACCCGAGGGTCTTTGAACAGGACAGTACCTTCTGGAACCGAAACAGGCTCGAAGCCCTCAACAAGGACGAAAGCGGGATCTACAGCCTGCTGGATACCCTTAAGACAGTTCCCAAATTCAATACCTACTACAATATTGTGAGTATTTTGGGATCCGGATATGTGGAGATTGATAAATGGAATATCGACATAGGTGATATCTACAGCACCTTTGGATTTAACGATGCCGAAGGGATACGGCTCAGGGGAGGGGCGCGGACCTTCTTCGGCCAAAATGACCCCTGGCGGCTGGAGGGATACATGGCTTACGGATTTTCAGATCGAAAGTTCAAGCACGGCTTCTCCGCCAAATTCCTCCTCGACAGGGAAAGTCGGCTCATCATCTCCGGGGGTAATCGCCGGGATATCGAACAACTGGGCCTTAGTCTGACGGCTACAAACGATGTCCTGGGAAGGAGCGTTGCCTCCTCCGCCGTCCTGACGGTGGGGAATAACAACCGCCTTTCCAACATCAACCTGAGTACCTTGAACCTGGAGGCTGAACCCCTGACTAATTTCAGGATCCGTTTTGGAAGTTCTTTCCGGACCCTGAGTTCGGCCTTGCCTGAGGCATTTAACCTGGATTATATCGACCCGGACTCGCCCACGGGGGTTTCCTCAGAGGTAAAACAGTTCGATCTCACCACAACGCTGATCTACACTCCCGGCAAGAAGACCATAGGTTACGGGGTGGAGAGGCGTAGCGTCAATGACGAATACGCTACCCTTTTCTTTAATTATACCAGGGGCCTGGAAGGATTCCTGGAAAGTGATTTTAACTATACCAAATACCAATTTTCTTATACCCAACCCTGGCAGATCGGTGGTTTTGGCCGACTCCTCAGTACCGTGGAGATGGGGAAAACCGTCGGGACTGTCCCCCTTAGCCTGCTCAATGTGATCCCGGGTAACCAGACCCTGTTTACCCTTTATAATACCTTTCCCAACCTGGATTTTTACGAGTTTGTGACGGATACTTATATGGCACTCTTCCTCGAACACAATTTTAACGGCAGGTTGTTCTCCCGTATCCCTGTGCTACGCGACTGGAATCTTCGGGAAATCGTCGGTTTGAGAGGAGCCTGGGGACAACTTTCAGATGAGAATATCGCCCTGAACAGTCCGGCCAATATCCCCCTGATCGCTCCCTCTGACAAGATCTACTGGGAATACTCCCTGGGGGTGGGGAATATCTTCAAGATCTTCAGGCTCGATTTCAATTTCAGGGGGAATTACCTGGAAAATCCGGACGCAAGGCCGTTCAGCGTGACGGGAACATTTGGATTTCACTTTTAAGTACTTCGTTTACTGTATTCGGTACGGGTATGCATCAGGCTAAATAAGTGCTTTTATATTCTAAACCGTTTTACTACTTTTGCTGCCGTTTTAACAGATAAATAACAAATCGATATGGAATTGATCGTAACCCTATTACCGGCATTTGGTGTGCTCGCCTTGCTGTTCGTATTATTCAAAAACATGTGGGTCTCCAAACAGGAAGTGGGAGACGCCAACATGGCCAGGATTGCCAAGAATATTGCAGATGGCGCTATGTCTTTCCTCAAAGCCGAGTATAAAATCCTTGCGATCTTTGTCGTGGCGGTAGCTGTTCTCTTGTATTTTAAAGGTGAGAATGAAGCGGGGTCTACCGGAATGGTTGCCCTTTCTTTCATTGTAGGGGCCTTTTGTTCTGCCCTGGCCGGTTTTATTGGGATGCGGGTAGCAACCAAAGCTAATGTGCGCACTACCCAGGCGGCCAGAACTTCTCTTGGAAAGGCTCTTGAAGTGGCCTTCGCCGGAGGTTCTGTGATGGGCCTTGGGGTCGTAGGACTGGGGGTTCTCGGGCTCAGCGGCCTGTTTATGATCTATCAGAATATTTGGCCAGAGGCCGAAAACCTGGGCATGGTACTCAACGTGCTATCCGGCTTTTCCCTTGGAGCTTCTTCCATCGCCCTCTTTGCCCGTGTAGGGGGAGGGATCTATACCAAAGCTGCTGACGTGGGAGCCGACCTCGTAGGGAAGGTAGAAGCGGGTATCCCGGAAGACCACCCCTTGAACCCTGCTACTATTGCAGATAACGTAGGGGACAATGTTGGGGACGTTGCCGGGATGGGAGCCGACCTCTTTGAGTCCTATGTAGGTTCCATCATAGGAACCATGGTCCTCGGGGCTTATGTGATCACACCCGACTTCGGAGGTCTGGGTGCAGTGTACCTGCCTTTGGTACTTGCCGCCCTCGGAATTGTCATGTCGATTTTGGGGACTTTCTTTGTAAAGGTAAAAGAAGGAGGAAACCCTCAAACTGCATTGAATATCGGAGAATTTGGCTCAGCCATTCTCATGATCATCGCATCTTACTTCGTTATTTACGCCATGATCCCTGACACGGTAGAGGGGCTGCCTTATGGTGCATGGGGTGTTTTCCTTGCTACTATCGCAGGTCTGGTGGCAGGTCTGGGTGTAGGTAAGATCACCGAATATTACACAGGAACCGGGACCAAGCCCGTTAGTGGTATTGTCCGTCAGTCAGAAACCGGTTCTGCTACCAATATTATTGCCGGTCTCGGCGTGGGGATGATGTCTACCGCCGTGCCAATTATACTTATCGCCGGTGCCATCCTGGTATCTCACTATTTTGCCGGTCTTTACGGAATTGCCATTGCGGCCGTGGGGATGCTGGCCAATACAGGGATTCAGCTCGCCGTTGACGCCTATGGACCTATTTCAGATAACGCCGGGGGTATTGCCGAGATGGCTGAATTGCCTAAGGAAGTACGTGAGAGAACCGATAAACTGGACGCTGTTGGTAACACCACTGCAGCCATTGGAAAGGGATTTGCCATTGCCTCTGCGGCCCTGACAGCCCTGGCCCTGTTCTCCGCCTTTATGAAGGTTGCCAATGTGAACGCCATTGACGTAAGTCGACCTGATATCATGGCAGGCCTGTTGGTCGGCGGTATGCTGCCCTTTGTTTTCTCGGCCCTTTCCATGAATGCAGTAGGTCGAGCTGCCATGGCCATGATCGAGGAGGTAAGGCGACAGTTCAGGGATATTCCTCAACTCAAAGCGGCCCTTGAGATCATGCGTAAGTACAATTCCGATATGTCAAAGGCAACGGCTGAAGACAGAAAGATCTTTGACAAGGCTAACGGGGTGGCTGAATACGAAAAATGTGTAGCCATCTCTACTCAGGCTTCCATAAAGGAAATGGTATTGCCCGGACTTCTGGCTATTGCCGTTCCGGTAGCCATAGGATTTATCGGAGGAGCAGAAATGCTCGGTGGACTCCTCGCAGGGGTGACCACCGCAGGAGTGCTCATGGCGATCTTCCAGTCGAATGCCGGAGGCGCATGGGACAACGCTAAAAAAATGATAGAGGCCGACGGCCGTAAAGGTACGGATGCCCACAAAGCAGCTGTTGTTGGAGACACTGTAGGTGACCCTTTCAAGGATACATCAGGTCCTTCTCTGAACATCCTCCTGAAGCTCATGTCTGTTGTTGCTTTGGTAATTGCCCCCAGTATCGCGCTTTCAGCCGATGAGGTAACGGCCTATAATGAAGAAAAGATGGCCGGAGCTCCTGTAGAGCAGAGCATGCAAAAGGAGGTCAAGGTCAATATGGAAAAGAAAGAAGACGGTACCGTAACAGCTACTGTCGTTACCACGACCACTGAAAATGGTGAAGAGACCGTACAAGAGCAGGTTTTTTCAGGGACCATGGAAGAGGTGAAAGCTAAGATCGAAGCCCTGAACGACATGAAGAATGGGGCAGAGGTCCGCATCAAAAAAGTGATTGAAAAAGAAGTTGAAGTGAATTAAATAATATTCTTCAAGAAGAATAAAGCCCCTGAGAGATCAGGGGCTTTGTTTTTTTATTTTGTTAGATGATGGTGATCTAAAAAAGGCCATGGATCTCAGCGTCGATCCGGTTGATCACTTCTCCCAGGTGTTCCGGGTTATCGACAAAGTCGAGTCGATCTACATCCACGATCAAAAGGTTGCCCTTCTCATACCCGTGGACCCAGGCTTCGTAGCGTTCATTTAGTCGGCTGAGGTAGTCGATGGAGATACTGTTCTCGTATTCCCGCCCTCTTTTGTGGATCTGGTTCACCAGGTTCGGGATGGAGCTCCTGAGGTAGATCAACAGGTCCGGGGGTTGCACCAGACTTTCCATGAGTTCGAACAGGCTGGTGTAGTTGGTAAAATCCCTGTTGGTCATCAGTCCCATGGCGTGCAGGTTGGGAGCGAAGATATGTGCATCTTCGTAAATGGTACGGTCCTGTATCACATTCTTGCCGCTTTCCCTGATCTTGAGGATCTGCCGGTACCTGCTGTTGAGGAAATAGATCTGCAGGTTAAAGCTCCACCTCTCCATCTGGGTATAGAAGTCGTCCAGGTAAGGATTATCGACGACATCCTCAAAATGGGCCTCCCATTTATAGTGTTTAGCGAGCAGTTCGGTCAGGGTTGTTTTTCCTGCACCGATGTTTCCGGCAACGGCAATGTGCATAGGATCCTTGTATTAGGATTTTGATTTTTGAAAGGACAGCAATATACAAAGTATATCCGCTTCTTTGAAAATCTTTTCGGTCTAATCCCTGGATTTTGACTTTGCGTTCCCGGGAATTGAAACGGAAGTATAACTTAGGGTTAAAAGTAGGGTTCATATTTTGTGAAGATCGATATTTACCCTACTTTTGAGGCCGAAAAAGAGGACGGATTTGACTGATTGCAACCTCTGTAAAAATGCTAAAGCAGTTTCCGGCGGAACCCCGCATCTCAAACTCCTTACAGCATCACTCGAATCCGTATCTCGCTTAAGAAGATTAAGGTTATGCCCTATTTGTTTACCTCAGAATCTGTCAGTGAAGGACATCCGGACAAGATCGCAGATCAGATCAGTGATGCCCTGCTAGATAATTTCCTCGCCTTTGACCCTGAGAGCAAGGTAGCCTGTGAAACCCTGGTCACCACGGGTCAGGTAGTCCTGGCCGGAGAGGTGAAGAGCCACACCTATGTAGATCTGCAACAGATCACCCGGGAAGTGATCAACCAGATCGGGTATACCAAAGGGGCTTATCAGTTCAGCGGGGATTCCTGTGGGATAATCTCCCTGATCCACGAACAGTCTAAGGATATCAACCAGGGGGTAGACCGGGGGACCAAGGAAGAGCAAGGGGCCGGAGACCAGGGGATGATGTTTGGCTACGCTACACGAGAGACCGAAAACTATATGCCTCTGGCCCTGGATATCTCCCATAAGATCCTCCAGGAGCTGGCAGCTCTGAGAAGGGAAAACGATGACATCACCTATCTCAGACCCGATGCCAAGGCCCAGGTCACCATTGAATACTCCGATGACAATGTTCCTCTCAGAATAGATACCATCGTGATCTCCACTCAGCACGACCCCTTTGATGAGGACGATATGAAAATGCTGGGGAAGATCAAAAAGGATCTCCTGGCGATCCTTATACCCAGGGTAAAAAAGAAACTGCCGGAAAATCTTCAGGCTCTTTTTACCGATGACATCAAATACTTCATCAACCCTACCGGGAAATTTGTGATCGGAGGCCCTCACGGGGATACCGGCCTTACCGGCAGAAAGATCGTCGTGGATACCTACGGGGGCAAGGGAGCCCATGGAGGGGGAGCCTTCAGCGGGAAGGACCCTAGCAAGGTAGACCGCAGTGCAGCATACGCAGCACGGCATGCAGCGAAAAACCTGGTCGCGGCAGGAGTGGCCGATGAGATTCTGGTACAGATCAGCTATGCCATCGGGGTGGTTCAGCCCACTTCGGTATTTGTTGATACCTATGGCACGGCTAAGGTCGACATGAAAGACGGGGAGATCGCTAAGATCGTCTCAGACCTGTTTGATTTCAGGCCTTTTGCTATTGAGGAGCGATTGAAGCTCAGAAATCCGATCTATCTGGAAACCGCCGCATATGGCCATATGGGGAAGGAACCCAGGACAGTTACCAAGGTCTTTGAATCGCCGTATAACGGACGGATCAAGCGGGAAGTGGAATTGTTTACCTGGGAAAAACTCGACATGGTAGAGCTGGTGCAGGAAGCATTTAACATATAAAATTAGTAGGATAATTAGGATTTTATAAGAATCCATTCCTATATTTGACCATTCAAAGTTCAAACTCTTATTGAATAGTTATCGAGAAAGGTGGAGGGACTAGACCCTTTGAAGCCTTAGCAACCCTTTGTGTCACATGCAAAGAAGGTGCTACATTCTATCCCGTACAAGAAACGGGGCAGATAACACTGATGCATTACCCTTGGTAATATCTCTTTCTTAATAACTTTTTTGATTTGACGTCTGCTTTATAAGCAGATGTGTGGTTTGGCTTTTTTATTTCAAGTTCAACAAATAAAAAAACTAAAATCATGAGCGATCAGAAATTTTCGACCCGGGCGTTACACGCCGGTCACGACACCAAAGTACACGGGGGGACCCGTGCCATTCCAATCTATCAAAGCACAGCTTATGTGTTTGACGATTCGGACCATGCGGCCAATTTATTCTCCCTGGCCGAATTCGGGAATATCTATACCAGGATCAACAACCCGACCAATGACATTTTAGAACAGCGCCTCGCTTCACTGGAAGGTGGGATTGCTTCGGTTGTGACCGCCTCCGGGACAGCCGCCATCAATACCACCCTGCTGGTACTCCTGAAGGCAGGAGACCACATCGTGGCTTCCAACAGCCTTTACGGTGGCACCTACAACCTGTTAAGTGTGACCCTGCCAAGGCTGGGCATCACCACTACGTTTGTAGATCCGTCAGACCCGGAAAACTTTGGCAGGGCGGTACAGGAGAACACCCGGGCGATATTTGTGGAATCTCTGGGAAATCCCAAACTGGACGTGCTGGATCTGAAAGCCATCTCCGGTGAAGCCAAAAAAGCCAAGGTTCCATTTATCGTCGACAATACCGTGGCTACCCCTGCTTTGCTGAACCCAATTGAACACGGGGCCAATATTGTGATCCATTCTCTTACCAAATACATCAACGGGAATGGAACTGCCCTGGGAGGTGCCATCATTGATGCGGGTACGTTCGACTGGGCAAATGGTAAGTTCCCGGAATTTACGGAACCCTCTCCCGGTTATCACGGTCTGGTATATCACGAGGCGCTCGGACCGGCTGCCTTTATCGCCAAGGTACGGATAGAAGGCCTCAGGGACCACGGTGCCTGCCTGAGTCCGTTCAACGCCTTCCAGATCCTGCAAGGACTGGAAACTCTGGAGGTTCGCATCAAAAAACACAGCGAAAATGCGCTGGCCCTGGCCGAATGGCTGGCATCGCGAAAGGAAGTGAGCTGGGTGAATTATCCCGGGCTAAGGAGCAGTCAATACTACGCTCTCGCCCAGGCCTACCTGCCCAAAGGTCAGAGCGGGATCCTGACTTTCGGCGTAAAAGGCGGGTTTGAATCAGCCAAAAAAGTAGTGGATGAGGCTAAGGTGTTTTCTCTCCTGGCGAACATAGGGGATACCAAATCCCTGATCATCCACCCGGCGAGTACTACCCACCAGCAGCTGGATGACGACGCACAGCTGACCACCGGGGTGTCTAAAGACCTGATCAGATTGTCAGTTGGACTGGAAGATCTAAAAGACCTCACCTCAGACCTCGAACAGGCCTTTGCCGCCATAGACAAGTCGGTTTTGGCATAACAAGGAACGTATGGCCGAAAAAAAAGAAAAGGACAAAGTGCTGGAGCCCGGTACTAAATCAAAAGTCGTACCGGGTCTGGAACAAATAAGTATTCCGGGATTCACCACCCTCAGTGGTAAGTCCCAGGATATTCTCTTGTCTTACCAGGTCTTTGGCAAGCCTCTGCATTCAGCTCCGGTGGTCCTGGTCAACCATGCCCTCACCGGGAATTCCAATGTGGCCGGTCCGGACGGGTGGTGGAGGGACCTGGTCGGTGAAGGGAAGTGCATCGATACAAACATGTATACGGTCCTGTCCTTCAACATTCCGGGCAATGGCTACGACGGATTCCTGATCGAAAATTACCGGGATTTTGTCGCTGTGGATATCGCCAGGATATTCCTGCTGGGTTTGGATTCATTGGGGATAAATAAACTATACGCCATCATCGGAGGTTCACTGGGCGGAGGGATTGCCTGGGAGATGGCTGCCCTCAATCCGGAGATCACCACCCATCTAATTCCTGTGGCTTCGGACTGGAAATCGACCGACTGGCTCATCGCCAACTGCCAGATCCAGGAACAGTTCCTGGTGAATTCCAAGAATCCGGTTCACGATGCGCGTATGCACGCCATGCTTTGTTACCGAACCCCTGAGTCCTTCAAGGAACGGTTCCAGAGAAGTACCAATGAAGAACTCAAGCTCTTCAATGTGGAGAGCTGGCTTATTCACCACGGCCGCAAACTGCAGGAAAGATTTCAGCTATCGGCCTACAAGCTGACCAATCAGCTGCTCAAGACCATTGACATCACCAGGGGAGGGGAAGAGGCCTTTAGAAGATTGCAGCAGAGTGACACCCATATCCATATCATCGGGGTTGATTCTGACCTGTTCTTTTCTGCCAGCGAGAACAAGGACACCTTTAAACAGATCGCCCAGGCCAGAAGCAATGTTACCTACGGCGAAATCAAATCCCTGCACGGCCATGACGCCTTCCTGATGGAATACGAACAAATGGCCCATCTTTTAGAACCGATCTTCGACCAGGAGAGGGCGCTTAGGCGTTATAAGGTCCTGAAATTCGGGGGCAGATCCCTGGCCAATGGAGAAGGAATCGAAAGGGTCCTGAACACAGTGGTCTCGAAGGTCAATGAAGGCGAAAAGATAGCCGTGGTCGTCTCAGCGAGGGAATCTGCTACAGACCAGTTGCTGAATATTCTCGAACTCGCCGCTGGAAGAAAGGAATACAAAAAGGAATTTGAAGCCTTTGAAGCCTATCAGAGGCACAGCTTTAAAAATGTAGATCTTTCGGAACAGTTCAGGGAACTCGTTCAATTGCTCGAAGGTGTTTCTCTCCTGGGGGATTACAGCCCCAGGATCCGTGACCAGGTTTTGGCCATCGGGGAGCTTATTTCGACAAAACTTATCACGAAACTCCTCATCGGGAAAGGGATCAAAGCTACATGGGTAGATTCCCGTAAGGTCTTTGTAACCAATGATGAATTTGGGGATGCCACCGTCCTGGAAGATATATCCAGAGACCGGTTACTCGATCTCTTCGCTACCCTGGAGCGCGGGGTGACCCCGGTCATACCCGGTTTCATAGGAGGCACACGGAAGGGAGAGACGACCACCCTGGGCAGGAATGGCAGTAATTATACAGCTGCCCTCCTCGCTAATTTTCTGGATGCTGAAGAATTGCAGAATTATACGCACGTAGACGGGATCTATACGGCAGATCCCGGGTGGGTGCCCGATGCAAAGCGAATAGACCGACTTTCCTATGAAGAGGCCAATGAACTGGCCAACTTCGGGGCTACCATCCTTCATGCCAAGACCATCATTCCCTTGCTGGAAAAAAACATCCCCCTGCGTATACTCAATACTTTTAATCCGGAGAACGAGGGGACCCTCATCAGTGCTAAGTCGAGCGGGGAAGGGATCCGTTCTCTTTCCGTACTGGACAACGAGGCTTTGGTCAACCTGGAAGGAAGGGGGCTGCTTGGCAAGGTAGGTGTCGATGCGAGGATCTTCAGGGCACTGAGCCGGCACAACATCAGTGTGAGTATCATATCCCAGGGATCTTCCGAGCGTGGAATCGGCCTTCTGGTCGGGGCCGAAAAGGCTGAGACGGCACGCCGCGCCCTGGAGGAGGAATTTGAATCCGACTTTGAGTCGAGGGACATCAATACCATTACCATTGTAAAAGACGTCTCGGTAATCTCTATCATAGGCCAGGACCTGAGTACTTTTCACAAGCCGTTCAACGCCCTGATCAAGAACCAGATCGTACCGCTCCTCTTCAACAACACCGTTACAGGCAAGAATATCAGCCTCGTGGTCAAAAAACAGGATCTGCATAAGGCACTCAATGTGATGCACGGTCAGATCTTCGGAATCAGTAAACACATCAACCTGGCCATTTTCGGACACGGGAATGTCGGTGCTGCCCTGCTAGACCAGGTGATCGGGGCCAGTGCCTCCATAAACAGGCGAAAGGGGATACAGCTTCGGGTGTTCGCCCTGGGAAATTCCAGGACGCTGTTGCTGGATAAAAAAGGAATTGGAAAGGGCTGGAGAAAGGCTGTAGAAGAGAAGGGAAAACCCTACACCCTGAAGGACGTTTTCGATTTTGCAAAGGAACACCATTTGGAAAACCTCATCGCTGTAGACAATACGGCCAGTGAGGATTTCGTGGCCCATTATTTTGATTTTATTGAAAACGGGTTCGACCTGGTGTCGTCCAATAAGATCGCCAACACCCTGGGGTATGATTACTATCACTTGCTCAGGGAGGAGCTGTATCGATTCCAAAAACAGTACCTCTACGAGACCAATGTGGGTGCGGGCCTTCCCCTGATCGATACTATTAAGCTCCTTCATCTATCGGGCGAAAATATCACCCGGATACGGGGAATCTTTTCCGGTTCCCTCAGCTATATCTTTAACACCTATTCAGAGGGCGCTCATCGGTTCTCTGAAGTGTTGCAGGAAGCGGTTGATCGGGGTTATACAGAACCGGATCCGAGGGAAGACCTGTCCGGGATGGATGTGGGACGCAAGTTGCTGATCCTCGCACGGGAGCTGGAACTGCAGAATGAGATCTCGGATGTGAAGATCGAGAACCTGATCCCGAAAAATATGGGTGAGCTCACCCGCGAAGAGTTTTTGGAGCGTATCCCGGAGCTCGATCCTCTGATGGAAGAACGAAAAAAAGAAATGAAGCGAGGCAAGGTCTTGCGATATGTCGGGGACCTGCATGGAGATCTGCAGCGCGACAAAGGGATATTGGAGGTAAAGCTGGTCGCAGTCGACAGGGAAAGCAGCCTCGGGCAGGTAAAGGGATCGGATTCCATTATCGAGATCTACACAGAATCTTATGGAGAACACCCTATCGTTATTCAGGGTGCCGGTGCCGGTGCAGCCGTGACTGCAAGGGGTGTCTTTGGAGATATTTTGAGGATTGCCGAAAAGAGCTGAGGTTTACCTAAATTGGGACTATGAAGAATAAAAGGAAAGAATTCGAGACGGATGCCATTAGGACACAGATCGATCGTTCCCAATTCCTGGAACATTCGAGTCCGGTTTACCTCACCTCCAGCTTTGTCTTTGAGGACGCCGAGGATATGAGGGCGTCCTTTGCAGAAGAAAAGGACAGAAATATTTATTCCCGCTATGCCAATCCCAACAGCACGGAATTTATAGAAAAGGTTTGCAGGATGGAAGGTGCTGAGGCCGGTTGCGCCTTTGCCTCCGGAATGGCTGCCGTTTTCTCGACCTTTGCAGCCTTGCTCGACAGTGGAGATCACGTCCTTTCTGCGCGAAATATATTTGGGTCCACTCACACCCTGTTTACTCAATTCTTTCCCAGATGGCAGATCACCCACACTTATTTTAAGATAGACGAGCTCGATGAGGTTGAATCACTTATCACCTCGAAGACCAGGATACTCTATGCAGAGTCTCCCACGAATCCGGGGGTGGATCTGGTCGACCTGGAAAGGCTGGGAAAGATCGCAAAGAAACACGGGCTCATCTTTGTGGTAGACAATTGTTTTGCCTCTCCTTATCTGCAGCAGCCTATCAGTCTGGGCGCTGATCTCGTGATCCATTCGGGAACAAAACTGATGGATGGGCAGGGGCGTGTCCTGGCCGGTATTACGGTTGGCAGGGCAGACCTGGTAGACAGGATCTACCGGTTTTCACGCGTCACGGGCCCGGCATTGTCTCCCTTTAATGCCTGGATCCTCTCAAAAAGCCTAGAAACCCTTGCCCTGAGGGTAGAGAGACACTGCAGCAACGCCCTGGCTGTCGCACATTTCCTGGAAGGACATAAGAAAGTGAATTGGGTGAAATACCCCTTCTTGGCATCGCATCCCCAATTTGATCTGGCCAAAAAACAGATGAAGGCGGGTGGATGTGTGGTGGCCTTTGAAGTAAAGGGAGGCCTGGATGCAGGCCGTTCCTTTTTTGACGGGATTAAAATGCTGTCACTTTCTGCCAACCTGGGCGACTCGAGGAGTATTGTGACGCATCCGGCATCTACTACCCATAGTAAGCTGACGGAAGAGGAGCGGCAGGAAAGCGGGATAAGTCCGGGAATGGTACGCATCTCTGTGGGACTTGAACACGTAGATGATATCATTGCCGACATTGCCCAGTCGCTCGATAGGATTACCACCTGAAGAGCGTAAGTCGCTTTTCCCTATCTTAGCACTATGCTTTCCAAAAAGACCAAGTACGGTTTAAAGGCTCTGACCTATCTCGCCGGGCAAAATACCAAAGAACCGATCTCCATCGCAGAGATCGCGAAGCATGAGAACATCTCCCAGAAGTTTCTGGAGAATATCCTGCTCAGCCTGCGATCTACCGGTTTCCTGGGATCCAAAAAAGGCAAAGGAGGAGGGTATTATCTCATAAAAGACCCATCGGAAATACCCATGACCACAGTTATGAGAGTATTGGAGGGCCCGATTGCGATGGTTTCCTGTGTCAGCCTGAATTTCTATGAGAAATGCGATGACTGCCCTGATGAACAGTCCTGTTCTGTTCACAGACTGATGCTAAAAGTCAGGGACAGCAACCTTGATGTATATCGCAATACCTTTCTGTCCGATCTTTTGACCGGGTAATCATTGACAATTTTCACCGCTTTTTTTTATAAAATCCTTTGTGATCCTATACAAAATTTGAATATCTATTAAATCTATAGGGTAATTAGATTATATTTCGATAATTAGCGTTGTTGTTAGAAATTAAATTTTATTTTTGGCAAATACCACTAAAACGATAGGAATTATAATATTATAGATTCTGGGACTATGAAATTTACTGATCAACACCTTAAACACCTCAACGCACAATTCAGGGGAATACCGACTTCAGAGATCATTGGCTGGGCGCTGGACTATGCGAGAAGGCCGGTTGTTACAACAAATTTTGGTCCTTTTTCTTCATCTATCCTCCATGCGGTCACTGAGATCAAGCGGGATGTTCCTGTGATCTGGTGTGATACCGGGTACAATACTAAGGCTACCTATGAACACGCGGAGGAAGTTATCAATTCCCTCGAACTCAATATGAAGATCTACGTTCCAAGACAGACCAGAGCCCGGAGGGATGTGATCATGGGCATACCGGACATTGATGATCCGAGGCATAAGGAATTCACCTGGCAGGTGAAGCTTGAACCCTTTAAACGGGCCATTGAGGAACATCAACCCGATGTGTGGTTTACCAACATCCGGAAAGGTCAGACCGCTTACCGGGATACCCTGGATATCCTGAGTCTGAGCAAGGAAGGTATCCTCAAAGTAAGTCCGTTTTACCATTTCAACGATACGCAATTGACGGCCTACCTCAAGCAGTATAACCTTAATAACGAACGAGATTACTACGATCCTACCAAGGTGCTACAACACCGCGAATGCGGTCTGCATCTGTAATGAGATTATAATCAGGTTACAGGGGCGTATTTCCATTAACCCATTAGACATACGAAATGAGAAGTTTTAGGACGGAAATAGAGAATCCTGTCGTAGAGAAAGACATCCTCGAACTGGAGGCCAAGATCAGGGCTTTCAGGGAAGGCGAGATCCAGGAGGAGAAATTCAGGAGCCTCCGGCTTGCCAGGGGCGTCTACGGTCAGCGTCAACCCGGGGTGCAAATGGTGAGGATCAAGATTCCTTATGGTAAATTGAGCGCTACCCAATTGCTCAGGATTTCTGATGTGGCAGATAAATACTCTACCGGAAGGCTTCATATAACGACCCGCCAGGATATACAGATCCATTATGTAGACCTGGACAGAACGCCGGAACTCTGGGCGGAACTCGAAAAAGATAAGGTGACTTTACGGGAAGCATGTGGGAATACCGTGCGAAACGTTACTGCCAGTGAGCTGGCCGGAATAGACCCTGAGGAACCGTTTGATGTCTCACCTTATGCCCAGGCACTTTTTGAGTATTTTCTCAGGAATCCGGTTGGGCAGGAATTAGGTCGGAAATTCAAGGTATCCTTCTCTTCATCTGAGAGGGATACCGGTCTTTCCTATATGCATGACCTCGGTTTTATTGCAAAACGATCCTCGGGGATTAATGGATTTAAGGTGATGATAGGGGGCGGACTCGGATCACAGCCCAGACAGGCCGACGTGCTTTACGAATTTCTTGAGACAGACAGGATCATCCCTCTGATGGAGGCTGTCCTCAGGGTATTCGACCGGCACGGAGAGCGCAAGGTCAGGGGCAGGGCGAGGATGAAATTCCTGCTGAAAGACCTTGGTTTGGATACATTCAGGGAACTGCTGGAGCAGGAAGCAGGGGCTGTTCCTTTTACGTCTTTCCCCATCGATCCACAAGACAAGACACTCAATGGAGTTAACAGGAAAAAGGCACCTGATGTTAGCGTAAACGATCCGATAAAATTTGAGACCTGGAAAAGGACCAATGTGATCCGGCAAAAACAGCAGGGTCTTGTGGCCCTAGGGATCAAAGTCTTCCTGGGTGATTTCTATACCCACCAGGCCAGGTCACTCGCAAAACTGGTAGACGATTACGCCCAGGGAGAATTCAGGCTTACCCTGAGACAGAATATCCTGATCCCCCATGTTCCTGAGAGTTCACTACCGTTCTTTTACCGGGAACTGAACCTTCTCGGACTGGGTGAGCCCGGATACAATTCGGCTGCAGACATCACTGCCTGTCCGGGAACGGATACCTGCAACCTGGGGATCGCCAGCAGTACAGGAATAGCCTCGGAACTGGAACGCGTCATAAAAAATGAATATCCGGATTTCGTAAATAATACAGATGTCGTCATCAAGATCAGCGGATGTATGAACGCCTGCGGGCAGCACAGCATGGCCCATATCGGTTTTCAGGGAATGTCTATCCGTACAGCAGACAAAAGGGTGGCACCTGCCTTACAGGTATTACTGGGCGGAGGAAATCTGGGCAACGGACACGGGGTCTTCGCAGACAAGGTGTGCAAGGTTCCCAGCAAAAGGGGACCGCAAGCCCTGAGGCTGGTCCTGGACGATTACCTGGAGAATGGACAGAACAGACCTTATCATTTGTATTATGCCGAGAAAGGGCAGAAATACTTCTACGACCTTCTAAAACCTCTGCTGGATACCGATCATCTCGAGGACAGTGATTTTGTGGATTGGGGAACTACCGAACGATATGAGAAGGCGATCGGGATCGGGGAGTGTGCCGGGGTGATCATCGACCTGGTTTCCACCCTGTTCCTCGAAAGCGAAGAGAAACTGGAACAGGCAAGAATCGCTCTGAAGGAGGCAAAATGGGCGGCAAGTATTTATTATTCTTATAGCGCTCTGGTCAATACCGCCAAGGCCCTGCTCACAGCTGAAGATGTGAATACCAATACCCATATCAATATTATCCGGGAATTTGACTCCAATTTTATCACATCCGGTAAGCTCAGCTGGCCCGGGTCCTTCGAGGAGTTCGTGTTAAAAATAAAGAGCGAATCGCCGGGATCACATTTTGCTCGCACCTACTGGGTAGAAGCCGGGGAATTCCTGAACAAGGCAAAAGAGTACAGAAAAAAGGAACTCCATCATGCATAATCAGGCAAAATTGACACTTGTAGGAGCCGGACCAGGGGATCCGGAGCTCATCACCCTAAAAGGTCTGAGCGCACTGAGAAGTGCGGAGGTAGTGCTCTACGATGCCCTGGTTCATCCCGATTTATTGCAATATGCACCGGAAGCCGAGCATATCTTCGTAGGTAAGAGAAAGGGATGTTATGCCTATCAACAGGACCAGATCAATGAATTAATTGTCAGTCGGGCCTATTCCCACGGGCATGTCGTCAGACTCAAGGGGGGTGATCCCTTTGTTTTTGGGAGGGGGTCAGAAGAATTGGAATACGCTTCAAAATACGGAATTGATGTTGAGGTGATTCCAGGAATTTCCTCCTGTATCGCCGTACCTGCAGTAGCAAATATCCCTGTGACAAAACGTGGGGTTTCCAGAAGTTTTTGGGTGATCACAGGTACGACCAGGGAGCATAAACTCTGTCGCGATATCACCCTTGCAGCTCGTTCATCGGCCACAGTGGTGGTCCTTATGGGCATGTCTAAGCTACCTGAGATAGTACAGATCTTCGAAAAGGAGGGCAGATCAAATCTGCCCGTAGCCATCATCCAGCATGGTACCCTGGATAATGAAAGGATCGGAGTGGGAACAGTGAATACCATTCTCGATGTCGTGGAAAAGGAAAAACTGAGCAACCCTGCTATCATTGTATTGGGCGAAGTGGTCAGTTCAAGAAGTGAATTGAACAGGGTTCGATACGAAGCAGCATTAAAAGAATTCGTCTGATGGAGCGAAATAACCTGTACCCCATATTTTTAAAGACGGAACAACTGCGTATTCTGATCGTGGGAGGGGGATTTGTGGCGGAGGAAAAACTACATTTTTTACTGAAATCAAGCCCTGCTGCCCGGGTAACCCTCATCGCTCCTTATTTCAGGGAAGGCACCTTGGAAGCAAGTTCAGGACACCGGATCACTCTCCGGCAAGAGCTTTACCATTGCGATCATCTTCAGGGAAACCACCTGGTGATCGCGGCTACCGATGATCCCGAGGTCAACCGGCAGGTCTTTGAAGATTGCAGAAAAAGACGGATCCTGGTCAATGTGGCAGACACACCATCTCTCTGTGATTTTTATATGGGAGGCATTGTCACCAAAGGCCATGTCAAGATCGCTATTTCCACAAATGGCAAATCTCCGACCACAGCAAAAAGGCTTCGACAGTTGTTTGAATCAATCCTTCCGGAGGAT
This sequence comes from Muriicola marianensis, assembly GCF_014638095.1. Taxonomy (GTDB): domain Bacteria; phylum Bacteroidota; class Bacteroidia; order Flavobacteriales; family Flavobacteriaceae; genus Muriicola; species Muriicola marianensis. Next base: position 1,170,441 of record NZ_BMFH01000001.1, on the reverse strand, counting down.
ATCAGTTTGCTGGTACAAAACCTCAACAGCTACAGAAGAAAGCTAAAAGGCTCCTTTGAAGACAAAGTGACCAGGATGAACGAACTCACCAAACCCTTGGTTGAAGAGGACTAAAAAATGGTTGATTTCCTTGTAAATGAACCCTGAGTGGCTTTACTTTGTCCCAGTTCATTATCACACTGATACCGTTATCAAGAAAGGTGGAGGGAGTAGACCCGTTGAAACCTTAGCAACCCTTTATTCACTAAAGAAGGTGCTACATTCTATCCCGGTTATTCGGGACAGATAACAACCCATGGTTCTTCCCATATCTCTTCTCTTGATCTTTTTTCAGTTTATCCCTCACCAGAGGTGTATAATTTATTGTATGAGTAAGACCAGAATTCAAGATATCATTCAGGAGAGAATATTGGTGCTGGACGGTGCCATGGGTACCATGTTGCAGCGCTATAAGTTCACGGAAAATGATTTCCGGGGAGACAGGTTTCAAAACTGGCCTCATCCCCTGCAGGGAAACAACGACATCCTCTCACTGACCCAGCCAGAGGCCATCCGTGAGATCCACAGTGCCTATTTTAAAGCAGGTGCCGATATCGTAGAGACCAATACGTTTTCTGCTACTTCTGTAGCCATGGCCGATTACCACCTGGAGAAGTATGTATACGAAATAAACCTGCAATCGGCCAGGATCGCGAGAGCCGTAGCTGATGAATTTACAGCCAGAGAACCTGAAAAACCCCGTTTTGTCGCGGGCAGCATCGGTCCCACCAACAAGACGGCGAGCATGTCTCCCGACGTTAACGACCCGGGCTATCGAGCCATCTCCTTCGAGACCCTGAGAAAGGCCTACCACGAGCAGGCCTCTGCCCTGGTCGAGGGAGGAGTCGATATCCTCCTTGTAGAGACCGTGTTTGACACCCTGAATGCCAAAGCGGCCCTGTTTGCCATAGAGGAACTTAAAGAAGAAAAGGGTATCAATATACCTGTTATGATCAGTGGAACGATCACGGATGCTTCCGGCAGGACCTTGTCCGGCCAGACGGCAGAGTCCTTTCTCATCTCAGTATCACACATACCCTTCCTTTCAGTAGGCTTCAATTGCGCCCTGGGAGCAAAGCAATTGGTACCCCATTTACAGGTCCTTTCCTCTAATACAGAATTTGCGGTCTCTGCCCACCCCAATGCCGGCTTGCCCAATGCCTTTGGGGAATACGACCAGAGTCCGGACGAGATGGCTTCCCAAATAAGGGAATACCTGGAAAAAGGGCTGGTCAATATCGTAGGTGGATGTTGCGGCTCGACTCCGGAACACATCCTGGCCATTGCCGAACTGGTCAAAAAATTTGAACCCAGAAAATGTTTGGTCACGGCGTGAAAAACAGCTCTTTACATACCACGGATCACAACTCCCTGAGGGGAAGCAGGGCGACCTCAGATTTCCGGCCTATGAAGCTCGCCGGTCTTGAACCCCTCGTGGTCACCCCGGAGAGCAACTTCGTCAATATTGGGGAACGCACCAATGTAGCCGGATCCCGAAAGTTTTTAAGACTAATCAAAGAGGGAAAGTTTGAAGAGGCCGTTGAGATAGCCAGACACCAGGTGGAAGGTGGAGCCCAGATCATAGACGTAAATATGGATGACGGCCTGATAGACGGGAAGGAGGCCATGGTGAAATACCTCAATCTCCTTATGGCCGAACCTGACATCGCCAGGGTGCCCATCATGATCGACAGCTCCAAATGGGAAATTCTTGAAGCTGGTCTCCAGGTAGTGCAGGGGAAATGCGTGGTGAATTCCATCAGCCTGAAAGAGGGGGAAGCCGAATTCATCCGGCAAGCCCGGTTGATCCGGCGCTACGGGGCTGCTGTAATCATCATGGCGTTCGATGAAAAAGGACAGGCCGACAATTACGACCGCCGTATCGAGATCGCCAAAAGGTCCTATGATATTTTGGTGCAAGAGGTGGGATTCCCTCCTGAGGATATCATCTTCGACCTGAATGTCTTTCCCGTTGCCACAGGGATGGAAGAGCATAGGAGGAATGCGGTCGACTTTATTGAAGCTACCCGATGGGTTCGTCAGAACCTCCCTCACGCCAGCGTGAGTGGTGGTGTCAGTAATATTTCCTTCAGTTTCCGGGGGAACAACACCGTCCGCGAGGCCATGCATTCTGTCTTTTTATTTCACGCTATCAAAGCCGGGATGAATATGGGGATCGTGAACCCAACTTTGCTTGAGGTATATGACGATATCCCCAAAGACCTTCTGGAATACGTGGAGGATGTGATTCTGAACCGAAGGGAAGACGCCACGGAAAGGTTGCTCGATTTTGCGGAAAAAGTGGTGGGCAAGTCGAGGCAAAACCAAAAAGACCTCAGTTGGCGGCAACAATCCTTGCAGGACCGAATCACCCGTGCGCTGGTCAAGGGTATAGAGGAATACATAGAGGCCGATGTGGAGGAAGCGAGACTGGAGGCCTCAAAACCCATCGAAGTCATAGAAGGGTATTTGATGAATGGGATGAATGTGGTTGGGGACCTCTTCGGCAGCGGAAAGATGTTCCTTCCCCAGGTGGTGAAATCGGCACGCGTCATGAAAAAAGCGGTGGCCTATCTCACTCCGTATATCGAAGCATCACAGGAAGCTTCCGGCAGGGGAATGGCCGGTAAGATCCTGATGGCTACAGTGAAAGGTGATGTACATGATATCGGGAAAAATATAGTCAGTGTGGTTCTGGCCTGTAACAATTATGAGATCGTAGACCTGGGAGTTATGGTCCCCCCGGAGAAGATCATACAGAAAGCCAGGGAACACCAAGTGGATGTGGTAGGGTTAAGCGGACTCATCACTCCTTCTCTGGATGAGATGGTCTTTCTGGCCAAGGAGATGGAACGCCAGCAGTTCAGGGTTCCCCTCCTTATTGGCGGGGCCACTACCAGCAAGGCACATACAGCTGTAAAGATAGATCCTGAATACAAGGCTGCGGTGGTGCATGTCAATGACGCTTCCCGCGCGGTGACCGTGGTAGGAGACCTGCTCCAGAAAGAGAGGGGTGAGGCCTATATTCAGGAGGTAAAGGAAGATTACGCCTCTTTCCGGGAAAAGTTCCTGGGAAGGGTGAGAAAGAAAGAGTACGTCAGTCTCTCCGAAGCGAGGGCGAATAACTTCAAAATATCATGGGAGGCGACTCAAATCACGGTCCCGGCCATTCCGGGAAGGCAGGTGATTGATGAGATGGACATTGCCTTACTCAGGTCTTGTATAGACTGGACGCCCTTTTTCCGGGCTTGGGATCTGCATGGCAGGTATCCCGATATCCTGGAAGATGAGATCGTTGGGGAACAGGCGCAAAGTCTCTTTGATGATGCTAATAAAATGCTGGACAGGCTAACGAAGGAGGGAGGACTCAAGGCCAGGGCGGTCTTTGGGCTTTATCCTGCCAATTCTGTGGATTCGGACGATATTGAGGTAGTGTTGGGTGATGACAGGGGCTCTGTCTTGTTTAGAACGCTGAGACAGCAGGCCAAAAAGAAGGAAGGTGTCCCTCACCTGGCCCTCTCCGATTTTATCGCTCCCAAATCGACCGGGATCCAGGACTACGTAGGATGTTTTTGCGTGACGGCCGGATTTGGTACTGACCAATGGGTTAAGAAGTACGAAGCAGACCTGGATGACTATCATGCGATCATGGTAAAGGCCCTGGCAGACCGACTTGCGGAAGCCTTTGCGGAGTACCTGCACAGGGAGGTGAGGACGAAATACTGGGCGTACGCAAAGGGAGAGAACCTTAACAATGACCAACTCATCAGAGAGGATTATCGGGGTATCAGGCCGGCCCCCGGCTACCCTGCCTGTCCGGATCACCTCGAAAAAAAGACGATTTGGGATATCCTTGATGTGGAAGAGTCGATTGGTGTGAAACTCACCGAGAACCTAGCCATGTACCCTGCCGCGAGTGTAAGCGGATATTATTTTGCCCACCCAGATGCCAGGTACTTCGGACTGGGGAAGATCACTGAGGAGCAGTTAGAAGATTACGCAGAACGAAAGGGTATTCCGCTGGACGAGGCCAGGAAATGGCTGTCTCCCAACCTGGCCGAAGCATAAATACTAGAGAATGAAAGTAACGGAACACATAGCACAAGCAAAAGGGGAAACCTTGTTTTCTTTTGAGATCATTCCGCCCATTAAAGGCAGGAGTATACAGGAGTTGTACGACAATATAGATCCCCTGATGGAATTCAATCCGCCCTTCGTGGATGTGACCACCTCCAGGGAAGAGTACGTGTATATCGACCGGGATGGACTGCTTGACAAGAAACTCACCCGTATGCGACCGGGAACGGTGGGGATCTGTGCTTCCATCAAGCACAAGTATGAGGTGGATACCATTCCCCATGTACTATGCGGAGGGTTTACAAAAGAAGAGACCGAGTACCTTCTGGTAGACTGTCATTATCTGGGGATAGACAACGTGATGGCCCTCAGGGGTGATGCCATGAAGGAAGAAAAGTATTTTGAACCCACAGCGGGAGGACATACCTATGCCTCTGACCTGGTCACCCAGATTCGCAACCTCAATACCGGACAGTACCTTCACGAGGTCATAGAGACCGATAATTGCTCCGACTTCTGCATCGGGGTGGCAGGGTATCCTGAAAAGCATATGGAAGCGCCATCCATGCAAACCGACCTGAAATGGCTGAAGAGGAAAGTCGAACTCGGGGCCCATTACATCGTTACCCAGATGTTCTTCGACAATCAAAAGTTCTTCGATTTTGTAAAAGCAGCCCGTGAAATCGGGATCGACGTACCTATCATTCCCGGGATCAAACCCATTGCGGTGAAGCGCCACCTCCAGCTCCTTCCGCAGGTCTTTCGGATCGACCTGCCCCAGGACCTGATCGATGCCGTGGAACAGTGTCGGGATAACAAGGCAGTACGGCAGGTAGGTATTGAATGGGCAATTGCCCAGTCCAAAGAGCTCAAGGAGGCCGGGGTTCCTGTGTTGCATTATTATTCCATGGGCAAGAGCGACAATATACGTGAGATCGCCAGGGCTGTATTCTGAACAAACACATACTCGTCCGAAAAGTAATCCACCCGAATAATTCCTATTTTTACCCCTGAATGAGGACCTGGATCTTTATTATTTACCTACTGCTGTGCTGGGGAGGAGCGACCTCACAGGAAACTGACACACCGGATCTGTGGACCCTGGACGCATCTGCGTTCTACGGCTCTGTACTTTTGCACAATACAGACATCTCACATCTGATAAGGCAGCATCCTTCAGGAGTGATCCTGGGATTGAGCAAACAGACCTTTGGAAGGGAAGGATGGGAGGAGAATTTCAATTACCCGGACACCGGTATTTCTCTCGTCTTTCAGGATATGAGAAACCCCACCCTGGGGACCAACCTGGGCGTCTACCTGCACTACAACTTTTATCTCTTAAAGCGAAACCTGCAGTTCCGGATAGGACAGGGGATGGCGTATAACTCTAATCCCTATGACAAGGAAGAGAATTTCAGGAATAACGCTTATGGGACTCACCTGATGAGTTCCACTTACCTGATGTTCAATTATCAAAAACCCGATCTCTTCAGGAATGTAGGAGTGAAGGCAGGAATCTCTTTGATCCACTATTCCAATGCCAACGTAAAAGCGCCCAACACCTCCACAAACACCTTTGTTTTCAACGCTGGAGTGATATACGATCTGGAAGGGGACAGAAACACTCCTTTTATGGAAGTTGAGCGTACAGAAATTGATGAAGGGATCAAGGCAAACCTCGTTTTCCGGAGCGGGATCAATGAGAGCGATGTGATCAATTCGGGTCAGTTCCCATTTTATATCTTTTCGGCCTATGCGGATAAGAGGCTGGGGAGGCTCAGTGCATTACAGGCAGGGGTAGATGTGTTCTTCTCCAACTTCCTGAAAGATCTGATACGCTTCCAGTCGGTTTCCTTCCCTGAACTGAATGTGGATCCGGATACGGATTTCAAAAGGGTCGGTTTGTTTGTGGGTCACGAATTGTTTATCCACAAGATCAGTGTCATCACACAACTGGGATATTACGTGTATTACCCGTTTGATTTCGAGGGACGGGTATATAACAGGGTAGGGGTAAAACGCTATTTCGGCGAGCGATGGTTTGCGGCTTTGAGCCTGAAATCGCACGCAGCAAAAGCCGAAGCCCTCGAATTGGGAATCGGCATCAGACTATAGAAAATAAGAATGAAAAGTAAAGGATACAGACTGATCACTGCCTTTTTGGGCTTCTTGCTCCTGGGATGCAACGGGGAGAACGTACCCGATTGCTTTCAGAATGCGGGAGATATCATCAGGGAGGAGGTCGCGCTACCTTCTTTTCGCAAGATCACCGTTTTTGAAGGGATACAACTGGTCCTTTCTTCAGGACCCGAGCAAAAGGTGATCATAGAAACAGGGGAGTTCCTGCGTAAGGAGGTTACTGCCCGGGTGGAAGGCGACAGGCTTGTTCTCAGGAATGAGAACAACTGTAATCTTTTCAGGGAATATGGAATCACCAGGGTGTTTGTGACCGCTCCTGAAATAGATGAGGTACGCAGCAGTACAGGTTGGCCTGTTAGCAGTGAGGGAGTGCTGGACTTCACAAATCTCGCCCTGATCTCTGAAAGTTTTAACAACCCCGAGACAGAGACGACGGATGGTTCCTTCGACCTGGAATTGGACGTGCAGCAGGTGAGCATAGTCGCTAACGGCATCGCTTACTTCCGGCTCCGGGGGAATGCAGAGCGATTTAATGCGACCATCGCGGCGGGAGATTCCAGGATAGAGGCCGAAGAACTCACGGCACGGGAGGTGGCTCTCAACCACAGGGGCAGCAATGATATGCTGGTCAATCCCCAAACAGAACTGAGCGGCGTGATACGGGGTACCGGGGATGTGTTGAGCTACAACAGGCCCGATTCTGTTTCCGTCGAAATCCTGTACAAAGGGAAACTGATCTTTATCGACTGAATTATGGCCTCTTTCATAGAGTTCTTCAGGAAGTTTTTCAAGGATTCCTCCTCGGGCAAAAGGAGCGGTACTTTTGCGGAAGTGGATGCAGCATTTCTGGATCTGGTGGAGAATAGTAGTGTACCCGGCCTGGCTCTTACCGTCCTGCACAAAGGCAAGACCCTCTTCCAGAAAGGCTATGGATATGCCGATCTGGAACGAAAAATCCCTGTCGATCCTCCTAAGACGATTTTCAGAATCGCGAGTGCCTCGAAACCTATTGCGGCTATGGCCCTCGCCCGGATGGTGGCTGATGGAAAGATCAATCTGGACGAATCCTTCTATAACTATGTTCCCTACTTTCCGAAAAAAGAATTCGACTTTACCATCAGGCAGCTGGCTGGGCACACAGCGGGTATACGGGGATACAGGGGGAAGGAATACGCCCTGAACAAACCATACGCCATACGTGACAGCCTCAAAGTCTTTCAACAAGACCCTCTGCAATTCGAACCGGGTGCCGGGTACCTCTACAATAGTTTCGATTGGGTCCTGATCTCCCTGGCCATGGAAGAGGTTAGTGGTATGCCCTTTGCCCACTATGTGAGGGAAAAGGTGTTGGATCCTTTGGGTATGGATCATACTCAAGAAGAGGTCCCGGGCGAGCTCCCGGAACATACTACGGTATTTTATACCCGTACTCGTAACGGGTTTCGTCCTTCGGTTGAGGTAGATAACCGGTATAAACTGGCCGGAGGTGGATACCTTTCTACAACGGAAGACCTCGCCAGGCTGGGGAAAGCCTGTTTAGAAAGCACACTTGTACCTCCCGATGTGATGCGGGAATTCCTCACGGCGCAAAAGGTTAAAGGTAGATCTACATACTATGGCCTGGGCTGGCAGGTGAGTATAGATATTGCGGGTCGTTCCTTCGTAGGGCATGTGGGCAATGGAGTAGGGGGATACAGCAATTTTTTTGTCTATCCGGAGGAGGAAATGGTCATTTCCCTTTTGATCAATTGTTCGGATCCCAAGATTCAGGATCACCTCGATCGTCACATCATTCCGGTCGTCCTGAACCTTGCAGATATTTGAGGTCTAACAAGTCCGGACCTTACCTTATTTAATTGAATTCGTTACCTTTAGTTTTCTGCTGGGATTGATCTATTATTTAGAAGGATGAATCCTGCTAACACATAATCTGTACCACATCATGAAAAGACGAGACTTTATCAAGAACACGGCCGTAGCCTCTTCAGTTTCCCTGCTTCCAGCTCAGATATGGGGCTCCTCCCAGGAAAAAATGTTGCGTACGGCTCATATCGGCGTAGGGGGGATGGGAGCCGAAGATCTGAAATCGATCTCCTCCCATGAGAGGGTCAAAGTGGTCGCCCTATGCGATGTGGATTCCAATAACCTCAACGCCGCATTACAGATGCATCCCGAAGCCCGTGGCTTTGCAGATTACAGGCTGATGTTCTCGGAAATGGCCGATGAGATCGACGCCGTGGTGGTCTCCACTCCCGATCACAGCCATGCACCCGCCAGCATGCTGGCCATGCAGCTCAACAAGCCCGTCTATTGCCAGAAACCCCTGGCACACCACGTGTCTGAGGTCAGGGCGATGAAAAAACTGGCTGAGGAAAAGAACCTGATCACCCAGATGGGTATACAGGTCCACTCCTTCTACGATTACAAGCTCGCTACCCTCCTGATCCGATCCGGGATTATCGGTAAAGTTTCAACCGTGCATGCCTGGTCGCCCAAGAATTGGGGATATGACGGTCCGCCCCCTACTGGTTCAGATCCCATACCTGCCAATCTCGACTGGAATCTTTGGCTGGGAACCTCTGCGAGGAGACCCTACAAAGATCAGGTGTATCATCCCATGAACTGGAGAAAACTGGTCGATTTTGGCTGCGGTACCCTGGGCGACATGGGGGTTCACATTTTCGATACCCCTTATAACGCCCTTGAGCTGGACGTTCCATTCACTGTGAAGAACAGATGCCGTAAACCAAATGGTTTTGGATACCCGGAAGAGAATACGGTAACCTATGAATTCCCTGCTACGCCATATACCACGGAAACCCTGAAGTGGATTTGGTACGATGGAAAGGGTGCGCCTCCGGCGCATAAGGATCTCAGGTTGCCTAACAAGGAAAAACTGCCCCTGCAAGGTGCGATGTTCATAGGGGAGACCGGCCGTTTGCTGTTGCCGCATTTTATGGAATTACCCAGGCATATTGTTGATGGAGAATATGTGGAGATCGATGTCTCTCCCTTTGTTTCCTCCGGTGAAATAGGCGAACCCGTCAGGGATTATGCCCTGGAAGGGAACAAACACTACCACCAGTTTGTCGATGCCTGCCTGGGTACGGATACCTGTTCGGCTCCATTCTCCTATTCTGCCAGGTTGACCGAAACCATCCTGCTCGGTGTGATCGCCGGGCGTTTTCCGAACAAAAAACTTCACTGGGACAGTGAGAGAGCGATATTCAGGGAGAGCAAGGCAAATGAATTCCTGTCAGGAGACTACCGAGAATTCTGAGAATAGCATTTAGAAGAAATTACTTACCTTATAAGTTTTAGAGATAACATCATGCCATTTCGAACTATTTGGGAAGAATACGGAATCAAATGGGAGTTCTATGGTGTAGTGACCTCGGAAGAGATAGAGAAGGCCAACGAGACATTTTTCAGTGATCCGCGTTCCAAAACTGCTCAGTATCAGATCGTCCATACCCTGGAAACAGAGGATGTGGAATGGCGTCCCCTGGATATGGTGGAGATCACTTTCAACGATGTGGCGGCGAGTAAATCCGGCATGCAACTCAAGTTGGCCTATATCGCAGACAAGGAGAGGATAAGGGAAAAAATCGAAAAATACATTGCTATGTCTAAAAACCTGAATTCAGAATGGGAATTCAAGGGTTTTAATAATGAAAAAGCCGCCCGGGATTGGGTGTTAGCCGGCTGATCTTCAATCCCTTTCTGGGTGTCGGTAATCCAATAACAGTTAATGCACTTCAAATTACCTTATGGCAAATAACAAAATGCTGGTCGACGAACGCCAGCGTAACCTTGGAAGTTTTATTGTGGGGAGGCTATTGCCCTTTAAGGAGAAAAGACAAGTAGGCCCCTTTACCTTTATCGACCATATGGGTCCGGCTGAGGTAGGTCCTGGTAATTATTTTGATGTGAACCAGCACCCGCACATCGGGTTGTCTACCCTGACCTACCTCTTCGAAGGAGCCATTGAACACAGAGACAGTATAGGCTCTGTAAAGGTGGTGCATCCCGGCGATGTTGGGTTCATGACCGCCGGTAAGGCAGTTACCCATACCGAAAGAACGCCCGCCCCAAAGAGGGACGGGAGCTCGCATATCATCCACGGCTATCAGATTTGGGTGGCCCTGCCCAAGGAGTTGGAAGAAATGGAACCCCGGTTCAATTTTTATCCAGCATCCAGTCTCCCAAAATGGACGGAGAATAACTGTGAGATAGTCCTGGTAGCCGGGGAGGCGTTTGGAAAACAATCACCTCTGCAAGGGTACTCGCCCCTCTTTATGGTAGATATCAGGGCCATGGAAGATACCCACCTTGATCTGGGGAAAAAGATCAAAGGGGAAGTCGCCTTCGTGATTGTCAGGGGAAGCATTGAACTAGAAGGCGAGAGGGTAGAACAAGGTCAGATGCTTGTCAGCAGAACCCGCGAAATGTGCACGATGGAAATAAAAAAAGGGACCAGGATCCTACTTTTCGGGGGAGAACCCCTCCCGGAGGAGCGCTTTCTGTTGTGGAATTTCGTGTCTTCCAGCCGGGATCGTCTCAAGGAAGCCAGGCGGTTGTGGCAGGAAAAAAGATTTCCTCAGGTACCCGGTGACCAGACCTATATCCCATTTCCCTGATTTGGATATCCAGGATCGGATTTTCCTTAGATTGAATTCGTATTCATCTCAACATGAAACCGACCATTCCGTTAAAAACAGGATGACAGATTATTCACTACCTTTAAATTGCTAACCATTTGTATTTCGGTTCGAGGTTTTTCTGGGAACTATATATCCTTCTCATGTATCATTGGATCAGGACTTGCCGGCATAAAGCTCCTCAATGGCTGAGGTTACGTTTCTTTCTAGTGCTTATTATTCTTTTACTGTCCGGGCTTTCACTAACTGGTCAGATTGACATGTCGAAAAAGGAAACCCTGGCCATTCAAAACCAGTGGTTAAGCTCCTTACAGTCAGGCCAGAGTCAGAAGTTTGTATTTAACGAGTCAAGTGGCCTCTTTATGGCAGACACTTTTCTGATAGGAGCTTTATCTATTACAGAGTATTGGGAGGAGATAAATCAGCAAGAAAAGATCATTCGCTATGACACCATTGCCTCCTACCAGTTGTATCCCGGCCAACTTTTCGTCCACGGGGAGTACAATACAGACAATGGGAAGAGATTTTCCAGTGTGATAGGCTGGGTAAAGAGAGGGGACTGGATCAAGGCATTTGAAGCGGTAGCACCAAATGGCGATAGTCCTGAGGATGGGAAGACGGAGATCAATTTATTGAGGGCCTCCTGGGAATTGTACTCCAATCAGCACCGTCCGGACCTGATCGCGAAGAATGTTTTCGCTCCTTCCGGACGATACTTTTACAGGGGTAAGGTCTATGAGGGAATCGAGATTGCGGACGCCTATTCCTATATGAAGAATGAGGATTACAGCATCGACCTGACACCTCAGAAGGTTATTCCTGTCAATTCGGAACAGACCTACGAGATCGGCATTTTTAAGACGGGTGGACAAGGTCTCTATTTCCTGATGTGGGGTAAGGCAGAAGGTGAGTGGAAGTTGTTACTGGATTTTAACTTTTAGCAATAAATTAATGGCAGATCCACTGGGTTATTCCGGGACACCCCTGGCTAAAAAATTGGGGATCAGGAGCGGACAGCGGATCAGACTCTATTACCCTCCTGAGAAGTACCTCGATTTATTTAGTGAACTTCCGGAAGACTTTAATCCCCTGAACAAGGGGGATTCCAATATCGATTTTGTGCATTACTTTGCTACTGAGGCCAATAAGCTGAATGAGGATTTTCCCAAACTCAGAAAAGAGATCGCACAAAAAGGGATGATCTGGATCTCCTGGCCCAAGAAGTCTTCAAAAATAGAGACCGATGTAGATAGCAATGTGGTTCGTAGCCTGGGATTGAAACACGGCCTGGTAGATATTAAAGTGTGTTCGGTGAATGAAACCTGGTCTGCCCTGAAGTTTGTGATCCCCCTTAAGGACAGATTGAAAAACCGCAAGCAATAATGTTCTAAAAACCGTAATAACCATTTTATGTACAGGAAAGTTGAGCATTCGCAAACCTTGTTTATCAATACGCAGACCAAAAAGATGGTTGATCAGAACAAGGAAGTATTCCGATTCGGTTTTGGCCAGTCTCCTTTTATGCCTCCTCAAAATGTACAGTCTGCTCTTAGAGAGGCAATCGGGCATAAAGAATACTCTTCCGTACAGGGTGACCCCGAACTTCGGGAGCATATCGCCCGATTTCATTTTGAACACAACGGCCTTCGTACCAGGGCCGAGGATGTCCTGGTTGGCCCGGGGTCTAAAATATTGATATTTACCTTACTCATGGCTGTACAAGAGGCAGACGTACTGATCCCGGCTCCGGCCTGGGTCTCATACGGGCCTCAGGCACAGCTTGCAGGGCATCACGTTATTACCCTCCCTACTTCATACGAAAAACGATGGAGGATCACGGTTGAGGCCTTGCATAGAGCCGTTAAATCCAAAAAGTTCGCGAACACCATTCTTATTTTAAATTATCCAGGGAACCCGGATGGCCTGACATATTCCAGGGAAGAACTCATGGAAATATCCCAGGTTGCTAGGACCCACAGGATTATCGTAGTTTCTGATGAGATCTACGGGTTATTGCATCACCAAAATTCCCACCTTTCCTTTGCAGCCTTTTATCCGGAGCGGACCATTACCACCACAGGGTTGTCCAAATGGTGTGGGGCCGGGGGATGGCGACTGGGAGCAGCTCTGCTGAGTGAAGGATTGGAACCCGCGTTGAAAGAAGCCCTCCTGGGTATCGGCTCAGAAACGTATTCCTGTGCGCCTGTGCCCGTTCAGATGGCGGCAAAGGTTGCGTATCAAGATTATAAAAAGATCAAGCCCTATATAAGCCGGCAAACGCAGATTTTAAAAACCATTGGAAATTATTGCTGTGAAAAGCTAGTGACTGCCCGTATTAAGGTCCACCCTCCCGAGGGAGGATTCTATCTGTTTCTGGATTTTTCAGAATGGAAGGACAGACTTGAGAAAAGAGGTATCACGACTTCCAACGAATTGTGTAGTGCCTTGCTGGAAGAAAAAGGGGTTGTTCTTTTACCCTCAGAAGCCTTTGGTTTCGAGCCGTCATTCCTGGGAGCCAGGCTGGCATATGTCGATTTTGATGAGCCCCATGAAGAGGAGTCTTTTGTTATAAAAACCCACGCCCCAAAAATTTCAGGCGGAATACAGGCATTGGTGGAATGGGTGGGGGATCTGTGATAGATTTGAGGTTGATGCCATTCACAGCAAATGTGAAATGCGGAATATATGAAAGTTAACACCTTTTTTCTCGTTCTCGCTTTAGTCGCCGAGGTGCTGGGTACCGTTGGCGGTTTTGGTTCCTCGGTCTTTTTTGTCCCTTTGGGGAATTTCTACTTCGACTTTTACTCAGTGCTGGGCCTAACAGCCATCTTCCACCTGTCCAGCAACCTGAGCAAGATCTTCCTGTTTAAAAAAGGGTTGAACAAGTTCCTCATCCTCTACCTCGGAGTTCCATCCGTACTTTTTGTGATCGCGGGGGGCTTTCTTTCGAGGTTTCTGAATACCTATATCCTGGAGTTTTTACTGGGGGTATTCCTGTTAGGCCTCAGTTTGTTGTTCCTGATCAAAAAAGAACTCGTCGTGTTACCTTCCAGGCGGAATTCCCTCCTGGGAGGGGCTGTTTCAGGGTTTTCTGCCGGACTCCTGGGTACAGGGGGAGCGATCCGTGGGCTGACCATGGCTGCATTCAACATGGAGAAAAGCGTCTTTATCGCCACCTCTGCCTTTATTGATTTTATGATCGATTTCACCCGGACCTTTGTCTATTACCAGAATGGCTACATACACGATCACGACCTCATCTATGTGCCTTTTCTCCTGCTTATCGGTATAGTGGGGACATTCCTGGGAAAGAAGATCCTGCATTATATTCCTCAGGCTAAGTTCAAGACCCTGTCTTTGGTCCTGATCCTGATCATCGGCCTGGTGACCGTCATCAAATTATTTCTCGGAAACGGATCGATAAGCTTTTGAATGAATCGGAAACGGGAATTTAATCATTGAGTGATCACTAAAAGGACAGTATATAGTCCCCTTTTCGCTAATGATTAAACTCTTTCCAGGCGGTATACCCGCTTTTTTTATACATTATGTAAGAATTTCAGGTGATTTGATATGCAAGCATATATCCACACGTTCGGGATTTTAATGAAGATGATGTATACAAGAGGGATATTAATCACCATTATCCTAGTCCTGACCTCCTGCAAATCTGAGGTCAAAACCCCGGAAAAAGATTCAAATGAACCCCAGGGTACTATCGCCTTTGTCTCCACCCGGGACGGCAACCGGGAGATATACATCATGGACCCTGCTGGTGAAAACCTCAGGAACATCTCCAATAACCCCGCCCTGGATTACGGCCCTTCCTGGCTGCCCGACGGTTCGGGGATCATGGCCTACTCCAACCGGGATGGGAATCCTGAGATTTACTTGTTTGATCTGCAGCGCGATTCGGCCATTAGAATTACCACCCACCCGGGAAACAATGTACTGCCTGAAGTATCCCTGGACGGAAAAGAGATCGTCTTTATGAGTAATCGCAATGGCAAAAGCAGGAGTGTTTACAAAATGAAGATCGACGGGAGTGACCAGGTTGCCCTTACCGACAATGACGCCTATGAGGAAAGTCCATCCTGGTCGCCAGATGGGAGGCATATCCTCTTTACCCGCCAATTGAGACAGGAAGGGGATACCACCCATGCGGCCAACGGGGAGATCTTCAGGATGAGGTCTGATGGGAGCCAGGTAGAGAGGATCACAGATAAAGAGGGATACGACTCAGGTGCGATATATTCCCCCGATGGGAAACAGATCGCTTTTTACGGCCCGGACGGGGAGACTTTTGACATCTTTTTGATGAAGGCAGATGGCAGCGATATCAGGAATATTACACGGGATACACTCGATTGCTACTCCCCTTCCTGGTCGCCCGATGGGAAATGGATCGCTTATACCGCAGGGAGTGAGGACCAATACGACATCTATATCATTCACCCGGAAAGTGGAGAGAAGAGACGTCTGACTAACACATCGGTCAGGAACGAGTCGCCTTCCTGGGGACCTGTAACGGATAGATGAGGTATAATGTGAATCCGCTTAAGACTTATGAAACGACTTTTCAGATTTTATGCCCTTATAAACAGACCTGTACTGCAAAGATCAGTCTGGGCAGACCTGGTTTTGTTCTTTCCCAGATTCATCTGTGGTATGCTGCTGGCCATTGATTTCGGAGCTTCAAAATTCGGAGTACCCTGGTCACCTCCTGATCGCGAACTCGGACTCTTCGAGGTGGTCTACTGGTTTCCCGAGGATGTGGCCCAGTTCGGGGGTATTTTCGCGATGTTTCCCGTCTTTTTTGCCTGGATGGCCGGGTTTAGTGAAACCATCGGGGGATTATTGCTGGCTCTCGGGTTCAAAACGAGATTTGCGGCCTTCCTCATCCTTTGTACCATGCTGGTCGCCATATTCGGCCAGAAATGGGAGGAAGGGGTGTGGGGAATGCTTCCGGCCATGGGCTTCCTGTGGGTCAGTATCTATAGTCTGGTGCTTGGTTCGGGCCGCTTTGGATTGGATTATCCACTGACTAGAAAATTTCAATCTGATATTGCATGAATTGTGAAATTACGGGATCGATAAAAACAAAATAAACGAAAGCCGAATGCCTCATTTTCAGATCGCACAAAACGTCGAGGAAAAAGACATAGGAGAATTAGAGGTCAACTAATAAAAGAAAGAACATGAAGATCAAGAAATTAATCATAGCCCTCACCCTGCTGAGTGTGGCTTCAATGTGGTCTCAGACCGAAAGTGAAGTGGAGCTCAGCACGGACACAGGAATCCTTAATGGCAGCCTGGTCCTGCCTAATGAAGAGGGTAAAGTTCCTGTCGTACTCATCGTCGCGGGTTCGGGACCTACGGACCGCAACGGCAACAATCCCATGATGACCAACAATTCACTGCAGCTGCTGGCTACAGGTCTGGCAGAAAACGGGATCGCGAGTTTGAGATTCGACAAAAGGGGAGTGGCAGGCAGTACATCAGCCATGACGAAAGAGGAAGACCTCCGATTCGAGACCTATATAGATGATGTGGTTAGCTGGGGTAAGAAACTTAAAGAGGATCCCCGTTTTTCTGAGATCATTATCCTGGGTCACAGCGAAGGATCCCTGATCGGGATGATCGCGGCGGATCGCATCGAAGCAGACAAATTTATTTCCATTGCGGGTGTAGGAAGACCGGCAGCTGACATCCTGAGGGAGCAACTCAGCGCCCAGCCTCCTGTGGTAACTGCCATGACAGACCCTATCCTCGATACCCTTGAAATGGGCAATACGGTTACCAATGTAAATCCTATGCTGAACTCCCTGTTCAGACCCAGCGTACAACCCTACCTGATCTCCTGGTTTAAATACGATCCGGCAGAAGAGATCGCCAGACTCGATTGTCCGGTGCTCATCCTGCAGGGAACCACAGACATTCAGGTAAAGCTCAAGGATGCAGATCTTCTTTCTGCGGCCAATGCCAGGGCAGAAAAGGCTGTACTTGAAGGGATGAATCACGTGCTTAAGAACGCACCTGAAGACAGGGGTTTGAACATACAAACGTACAACGACTCTACATTGCCCTTAGCCGGGGATTTGATGGAGACGATCGTAAGTTTTATAAAAAACTGACAGTTGTGATAGCAGGAGTTTTCAGGAAGTTCTATTACTGTTTATTTGCAACGATGACGGTATTATCTCTGAATGCGCAGACAGATTCGGTCCGACTCATTGAACCCAGGGGTCCGTATCCGGTGGGCACAGTGACCTATGAGTGGCAGGATCGGGTGCGACTGGCAGAATATTCAGCTTTTCCCGAAGACAAGAGGATGGTGGTTGCCCAATTGTGGTACCCTGCCAGCCCGGCGCCCGGTGATCATAAGGCAGTTTACAACCCCATTTCTGAGGACTACAGAAAGGTAATCGGGAACAGTTATCTAAGGGCTGGTTTTCATCCCTCCGTGAAGAACGCTAACCTGATATTAATCGCCCCTGGCAGGGGAACGGAGCGTTTTCTCTATACTACCCTGGCAGAGGATCTGGCCAGTTACGGTTTCGTAGTCGTTTCCGTAGACATGCCTTCGATCGGATATACGATCTTCGGGGACGGAATGATAGTAAAACCGGATCCTTCATTCCGGCCTCCTCCGGGGATGATGGGCGGACCTTACGAAAAAGTAGATCAATTCTTTGAAAGACCAACGGCCCTGGGTGCGGCAGACCTCGAACTCGTTTACCAAAAGTTGACCGAACTGAACCGGGCTGATCCTGATCAACGGTTTACAAATAGGCTTAACTTGGAATCAGTGGGGATCTTTGGCCATTCCCTCGGAGGGCGCATTGCAGGTCAGTTTGCAGCGAATCACAGTTTTGTAACAGCCTATGCTGCCATGGAAGGCATACCCCCCAGGGATGTCAGGTATGAAGGCAAAATTGAAATCCCAACCTTGATGATATGCAGCAAAGGAACACTGCCTTATGCGATTGAGAACTACAACAGCTACCTCGATAACAGTCCGGTTGCGACCTATTTTGCGGTTCTCGAGGACTTTGGTCACAATACTCTCACTGATAATCCCTTTATTTACCCGGATCGGTTTAACTACGCAATAGATCCGGAAGAAGGCTTGAAGATCAGCAGGAAATTGCTCTCGGCTTATTTTTTTATGCAGCTTATGGGCCGGGGGGACCTGCAAAAGGATCTGAACGATATTGAGCAACTAAACATCTCCATCCATGGCAAGTATTGAAATTGAAAAGCGAAAAAGATTCCATCATCTCGGAATTCCTTGGCGGATCACCGTCGTTTTGGCCATTTTTTCTGCCGCCGTTCTCTTTTCCTGTAGATCGGATCCTTCAGAGAAAAAGACCCTTACCGGATTGCAGGAACCTGTGGAGGTAATCAGAGACCCTTGGGGGATCAACCACATCTATGCCGAGAACGAACACGACCTTTTCTTTGCACAGGGGTATGCAGCCGCCCGTGACAGGCTCTTCCAGTTCGAGGTGTGGAGAAGGCAGGCCACAGGAACCGTGGCGGAGATCCTGGGGGAAAGAGAGCTGAAAAGGGACATAGGTACAAGGCTCTTCAAATTCAGGGGTGATCTGGAAGAAGAAATGAACTATTACCACGACCGGGGCTCCGAGATCATAACGGCGTATACCGATGGGGTCAATGCTTACATAGATGAGATGCTCAGGGATACTTCCCTTCTTCCCGTCGAATTCAAAATGCTGAACATCCTTCCGCAAAAATGGACGCCGGATATAGTCATTTCCCGCCACCAGGGCTTGCTGGGCAATATTGGAGCCGAGCTCGAGATCGGCATGGCCGTTCACCTCCTGGGGGAGGAAGCCGCAAGGGACCTGTACTGGTTTCATCCCAAAACTCCTGTTCTGGAAATAGACCCGGCCGTAGATGCTTCTCTATTGGGAGACCATATCCTGGACCTGTATTTTGCCTACAGGAAACCGGTCAGGTTTCTTCCTCAGGACCTGAAGCCGGAATACAGGAAAAATGAAACCGTATTTCGGTCAGAATTGGAAACCTCACCTGTAGATTCACTCTCCATTGGCAGCAATAACTGGGTGTTGAGCGGTGACAAAACCCAGGACGGTCATACCCTGATGGCGAACGACCCGCATCGCACCATTGCAGTACCCTCCCTCCGTTACATGGCACACCTGGTAGCTCCGGGCTGGAACGTGATCGGCGGGGGTGAACCCGAGATTCCGGGGATTTCGATTGGGCACAATGAATACGGAGCATGGGGTCTTACCGTTTTCAGTACGGATGGGGAAGACCTGTACGTATACGACCTGAATCCTGATAATTTAAATGAATACAAATACAAAGACGGGTGGGAAACCATGGAAACCATTCGGGAGAGCATCCCGGTAAAGGGGAGGGCGTCAGAGGAGGTCGACCTGAAATACACCCGCCACGGACCGGTCACTTTTGTAGACAGTCTGAATTTGAAAGCCTATGCTGTGCGAAGTGCCTGGCTCGAACCGGGAGGCTCACCTTACCTAGCATCCCTCAGGATGGATCAGGCCCGCACCTGGGAAGAATTCAGGGAGGCCTGCGAGTATAGCCATATCCCCGGGGAGAATATGATCTGGGCAGATAAGGAAGGCCATATAGGGTGGCAGGCCGTAGGGATTGCACCAATACGCAGGAATTTCAGCGGACTGGTTCCGGTACCCGGGGACGGTAGATACGAATGGGATGGATATCTTCCGATCAGGGAGAAACCCCATGAAGCAGACCCTGAAAGGGGCTATATCGCCACGGCCAACCAGAATGTGACTCCGGATACCTATGAACACTGGGACGCCATCGGCTATGAGTGGTCTGATCCTTACAGGGGTGACCGGATCGGGGAGGTATTGGATTCCGACAGGAAATTTTCCATGGAAGAAATGAAGGCCCTGCAGGTAGATTATCTATCCCTCCCGGCTAGTACACTGGTACCTATACTTTCGGGACTCCGACTGAAAGGGATGGCAGCAAAGGCCCGGGATCGATTGCTTTCATGGGATTTCAGACTGCTTCCCGAAAGCGTGGAGGCCGGGATCTACGTAGCTTTCGAGAAAGAATTGCGGAAAAAAGCAGATGAAGAATTCATCCCTGTTAAAGCCAAAGAGATTGTAGGGGGAATCCAGTTAAAAAAAGTGATCGACTGGATGGTGTACCCCGAAACCCGTTTTACGGCACCAGCAGGTGAAAAGAGGGACGAATTTCTAATCGGGGCGCTCACCGCAGCCGTTGAAAGCTTGCGTCAGACGCTGGGAGATGATATGAATTCATGGCATTACGGGCAGGAAAAATACAAGCATACCTATATCGTGCATCCTTTGGGGAGGGCCGTGAACAAACAATGGTCAGACTCCCTCAACCTGGGGCCTATGCCCAGGGGAGGGAATGGCTATACACCGGGATCGACAGGAAATAACAACCGGCAGAGCAGTGGGGCCTCCTTCAGGATGATCGTGAGCACGGGCGATTGGGATAAGGCGGTGGGGACAAACGGACCCGGCCAGTCCGGCGACCCGGCCAGTCCCTTTTACGACAACCTATTCAGGCCCTGGGCAGAAGACAAGTATTTTCCGGTATACTTTTCCAGGGGTAAAATAGATTCCGTGGCGGTGAAAAGGGTGAGGTATCTGCCGGATTAATTGAAAATTCAGGGTCCTGTAAGTTCGGTGAACAGGCTTTCCAGGTTCTTGTTCTTCCGGCTGAGTTGGAGGGTCTTCAATTTGTTGTCATGGGCGAAGTCGAATACAGCCGGCCTCATGTCCTCCGTATGGCTGAAGGTGATCTCATAGACAAAGCCCGCCAGATTCTTTACATGGGTCACATGTGGAATCTTTAAAAGGAAGGCCTCTTCCACCCGGTAATCGAACTCTACCTCAATGATTTGTTCGGTACCTTCCCGGAGTTCTTTCAGCTTTTTGTCGGCAACCAAAACACCTTTATTGATGATCAGCACCCTGTCACAGACTGACTCCACTTCCTTCATGATATGGGTCGATAGCAGGATAGTCCTGTCCTTACCTATTTCCCGGATTAATTTCCTGATCTCGAGTAACTGATTCGGATCCAGCCCCGTGGTAGGCTCATCCAGGATGAGGACTTCGGGATGATGCAAGAGTGCAGCGGCCAGGCCCACCCTTTGGCGATATCCCTTGGAAAGCTGCCCGATCTTCTTAGCAGCTTCCTTTTCAAGTCCGACCTGCTGAATACTCTCAGAAACAACACTTTTTGATACGCCGTACAGCTCCGCGATGAACGTCAGGTATTCCTTCACATACATCTCGAGGTAAAGGGGGTTGTGCTCAGGGAGATAACCTATACTCCTCTGTACCTGGCTCGCTTCTGTAGTTACATCATAGCCGTTCACCCAGGCCTTGCCTTCATCGGCGCTGAGGTAGGTGGTAAGGATCTTCATCAGGGTTGATTTCCCTGCGCCATTGGGCCCGAGGAAACCCACTACTTCACCCTTGTCAACCTTGAAGGAGACATTTTTAAGGGCAGGTTGTCCTTTGTAGGCTTTGCTGAGGTTTTCGACTACGATCGACATGCGTTTGATTTTCGCCCTAAAATTAAAGAAAGTGCACAGAATTCTCAGGATTTATCCCTGTGTTTTAGAGGTTGTCTCCCGGGATAAGATGAGGAACAGGAAGATTAAGGATTGAAGAATATTCAGCAAATTCATCACTTTGAGACATTTTTTACAGTTTTTAGCCCTAAAAAAGGGACAATGAAAAAAAAGAAGGACAAAATGTCGGATTCTCGATTTAATAATTACCTTAGCAGGAGTTTTAAACGAACGCAATGAAATTAAATACCTGGAACAGCTTCTATTTTTACTTCTTTTTTGAAAGGGGCAAGGGACTGTTGTAGCCAGGTGTAATACCGTATATATCAAGTCCCGTTGAAATCGGGACTTTTTTTTTGAATCTCAGTCGTGAAGAAACGAATCGCCATTCAGGGAATTAAGGGATCTAACCACCATCAGGTGGCAAGGGAATACTTTGGGGAGGATATTGACCTTGTGGAATGCCTTTCCTTCCACGGCCTGGTAGATGAACTTTTGGCCGGCAATGCCGACAAGGGGGTGATGGCCATTGAAAATTCCATCGCAGGATCCATTATTCCCAATTACGCCCTGGTCTATGAGAACGGGCTCCATATAATCGGGGAGCACTATCTCAACATCCACCATAACCTCATGGGGCTAAAAGGCCAAACCCTCTCCGATCTGCGGGAGGTGCGTTCGCATCCCATGGCTTTGCTGCAGTGCCGGGAATATCTCAAGACCCAGCCACACATCAAAATGGTAGAGGACGTGGATACGGCTGAGACCGCAAAGCGCATACAGGAAGGTCAGTTAACCGGGATCGCCGCCATAGCTCCCGGGGTGGCTGCTGAATTGTACGACTTAGAGATCATCGCTCCGGAGATTCAGACCATCAAAAACAACGCCACGCGATTTATCATCGTGAAAACCACAAACAAGGAATTACCCAGGGAGACTATCAACAAGGCTTCCCTTAGATTTCTGACGGACCACAAAAGAGGCAGCCTTGCTACCGTACTAAATGTGATGAGCGACTGCAACCTGAACCTCACCAAGATCCAGAGTCTTCCTATCATTGAAACTCCGTGGAAGTATGCTTTTTTTGTGGATGTGACATTTGAGGAATACGAACATTTCGAAAAGGCAAAATCCCTTTTGATGATAATGTCTGAGGATTTCAGGGTGTTGGGGGAATACAAAAATGTGAGGATATGATAAGCACCGCAGACAGGCTTAAAACAGTAGAGGAATACTACTTTTCGCGCAAGCTGAAGGAGGTCAGGAGTTTGGCGGCAGCAGGACGACCCATCATCAATATGGGGATCGGCAGCCCGGACCTGGCACCTTCAGAAGATGTACTTCTCACGCTCAGGGATGCTATTTCAGACAACGGCGCCCACCAGTACCAGAGTTACCAGGGATTGCCGGAATTAAGGCAGGCCATAGCCGATTTCTATCTGGACAAATTCGGTGTTTCCAAAGATCCCGAATCGGAGATTCTTCCTTTGATGGGCTCCAAAGAAGGTATAATGCATATCAGCATGGCATTTCTCAATCCAGGAGATGAGGTGCTGATCCCGGATCCTGGATATCCTACATACCAGGCCGTTACCCGACTGGTAGGGGCAGAACCAAGGCCATATGAACTCAGTGAAGAAAAAGGCTGGTTTCCGGACCTGGATCAACTTTCGAAAGAAGACCTGAGTAAGGTGAAGCTCATGTGGGTGAGTTACCCCCACATGCCCACCGGGGCCACCGCGACCAAAGAGCAATGGCAGTCGCTGGTCGACTTCGGAAAAAAACACGGTATCCTGATGGTCAATGATAATCCCTATAGTTTTGTACTGGGATCAGATCCCAGGAGTATCCTCCAGGCTGAGGGAGCCATGGCAGTGGCCCTTGAACTGAATTCCCTGAGCAAGACCTTTAATATGGCAGGCTGGAGAGTGGGGATGGTCCTGGGCAATGCCGAGCATATCCAGGCGGTGCTGAAGGTCAAAAGCAATATGGACTCGGGCATGTTCTACGGGATTCAGAAAGGTGCCGTTGCCGCCTTGAAAAGCGGTAAGGCATGGTTTGAACATTTAGACAGCATTTACAATGAGAGAAGGAAGCATTTGTTCCGACTTGCCAGCCTGCTGGGATGTACCTACGATCCTGAAGCTGTTGGCATGTTCGTCTGGGCACGGTTACCCGAAGGAGCTCCCGGATCGGAAGAATTCATCGATAAACTATTATACGAGAAGGATATTTTTGTGGCCCCTGGCACCATTTTCGGCAAGCAGGGAGAAGGATACATCAGATTTTCTCTTTGTGTGAAGTCGGAAAAGATTGAAGAGGCTATTAAGAGATTTAAGAAAGAGGGATGAAAATTGGAATCATAGGTGTGGGTTTGATTGGGGGGTCTTTTGCCATGGACCTCAGAAAGGTCCTGCCCGGGGCTGAATTTTTCGGACTGGATAAGAATCCGGAACACTTAAAAATGGCTGCTGACATGGGCATCATTGATACGGAAGGCGGGGATCCCGAAATTGCCGATGCAGATATCATCTTTCTTTGCATTCCGGTTGATGCAGCCGTCAGGGAATTACCGGTGCTGCTTGACAAAATTGGGGACGAGGCCCTGGTCATTGACGCAGGTTCTACAAAGAAGCAGATCTGTGCAGCTGTGGCCGACCATCCAAATAGAAGGAATTTTATGGCTTGCCATCCCATTGCAGGTACGGAGTTCTCCGGTCCGAAAGCTGCTATGCAGGGGTTGTACGAAGGGAAGACAAACATCATCTGCGAAGTGGAGAAAACTGCCTTTAAATTGCAGGAGAAAGCATTGGACCTGTTCGCGAGGATAGGGATGCGAATCCGCTATATGAATCCTGAGGCTCATGACAAACACATCGCCTATGTGTCTCATCTCTCCCATATCAGTTCTTTTATGCTGGGGAAAACGGTGATCGAGAAGGAAAAGAACGAGCGCGATATCTTTGACATGGCTGGAAGCGGTTTTGAATCTACCGTCAGGCTGGCGAAGAGTTCCCCCGCCATGTGGACACCTATTTTTGAACAGAATAAAGAGAATGTTTTAGAAACACTACGGGAATATATTCACAACCTGGAGGAATT
Source organism: Muriicola marianensis (assembly GCF_014638095.1). GTDB lineage: Bacteria > Bacteroidota > Bacteroidia > Flavobacteriales > Flavobacteriaceae > Muriicola > Muriicola marianensis. Next base: position 1,145,820 of record NZ_BMFH01000001.1, on the reverse strand, counting down.
CAGAAAGAAACTGGCCGAGGAGGACATGGCCGGCATTTATAAGGAAATGGAGGATACGAACAAGATCAAAGAGATCCTCAAAGGAATACCATTGAACAAAAAGGAATCATAGTTATGGAAAATTCAAGAACATTGAGAAAATGGTTGGATGACATGGCACTGCCACACCCCCTGGTGATCGCCGGGCCCTGCAGCGCCGAGACGGAGAAACAGGTGATGCAGATCGCCCATGATCTCAAGGATACGGATGTAAATTATTACCGTGCCGGAATATGGAAACCCAGGACCCGACCCGGGAATTTTGAGGGAGTTGGGGCGATCGGACTCAAATGGCTGCAGCGGGTGAAGGAGGAAACCGGACTCAAAACGGCAACCGAAGTGGCCAACAGGACCCATGTAGATCTCGCCCTGGAGCACGACGTTGATCTGTTATGGATAGGGGCGCGGTCTACAGTAAGCCCTTTTATTGTTCAGGAGATCGCAGATGCCCTCGAAGGTACAGACAGGGTGGTTTTGGTAAAGAACCCTGTAAATCCTGACCTGTCCCTCTGGCTGGGCGCCGTGGAAAGGCTGCATTCTGCCGGGATCAAAAAACTGGGCGTCATTCACCGCGGATTCTCCACCTATGAGAAGTCGAAATACCGCAACATCCCGGAATGGCAGCTGGCCATTGAACTGCAGACTCGTTTCCCCGATCTGCCCCTGATCAATGACCCCTCTCATATCACCGGGAAGAGGGATATGATCTTCGATGTGTCCCAGACAGCGCTCGACCTGAATTTCGACGGATTGATGATAGAGACCCATTGCGACCCCGATAATGCCTGGAGTGATGCTGCGCAGCAAGTAACCCCTAAACGACTCATACAGATCATGGAAGACCTCAGGATCAGAAAAGAAACAGATGAGGAAGCTGAGTACAAGAACAACCTCAGCAATCTCAGAGCCCAGATAGACATCCTGGATAACCAGCTCATCGACCTGCTCGGCAAAAGGATGCAGGTCTCAGACGGGATCGGCCACCTTAAAAAACAGCGAAACGTAGCCGTTTTACAGACCAACCGATGGAACGCTATCCTGGGTAAGATGATCCTTGAAGGAGAAGCCAAGGGGCTGAGCGAGGAATTCGTCCTGAAGATGTTTAAGGCCATCCACCAGGAATCCATCAACCACCAGGAAAAGATCATCAATTCATAGGGCTGTACGGTTGTTAGTGTGATTTTTGATCTGAGCTGACTTTTCAAAAAACAAAACCCTGAACCATACGGCTCAGGGTTTTCTTATTTTGTCAAAATGATCTCAGCGTTTAAAGATATAGCGGGTGATAAAGATCCCCTGCCCGTCGTCCTTCCCACTGTCGCTCTCCACGGCACTGGTCACAAAGGCGAGTTCCCATCCTTCGCCGACCATGGTATTGATCATTGAAGTGATCACGGCGTCGTTGGCGGCGATGTTCTGGAAGCGGATCCCGCCCAGGTTAAAGAAGTTCAGGAGTTTAGTCTCCTCGAAATTCTTCACCCGGATCTCACTTCGGTCGGCCTTGTTCCGGGTGTTGTCATCTTCGGTCTGCACACTGGTAAATTCCTTGTAATCCTTCTCTTCCAGGGCATTGATAATCCTGGATCTTCCCAAACCGTTTGGGACTATGGATTCAACACTGGTGATCACCCGAAATTCCTGGGCTTGCATCTCAAATCCGAGACACATAAAAACTATGAGTAAAAACGGCAATTTTTTCATCTTTCAGAATTTTAAAAGGTTAGAAATGTGAGCATAAAGATAGTTCAATGTCTGCAAGGATTATTGTTTCTTTGTAGCGAAATATAAACACGATGAAGGGTACTGTTTATAAATCGACCGGGAGCTGGTATACGGTGAAAACCCCTGAAGGTGTGGTATATGAATGCCGGATCAAAGGGAAATTCAGGATCAAGGGGATCAAGAGTACCAATCCCATTGCCGTAGGCGACCGGGTGAGCTTCGAACTGGAAGAGGCCGGGGACGAGACCTATGGGGTGATCCATGAGATACGAGACCGGGAGAACTACATCGTCCGGAGATCCGTCAACCTTTCCAAACAAGTGCACGTCATAGCTGCCAATGTAGACCAGGTCTTCCTGCTCATCACCCTGAACAACCCCAAGACCTACACCATCTTTATAGACCGGTTCCTGGTGACCACAGAGGCCTATGACGTGAAGACGGTCCTTCTTTTCAATAAGATAGACACCTATAATCAGGATGAATTGGCTGAGATCAGGTACCTGGCCGAACTGTATAGGAAGATCGGATATACCTGTCTCGGGATCTCCGCCAAGGAGGGCACGCATGTAGACCGGGTAAAGGAGATGATGATAGGTAAGACCAGTATGTTTGCTGGCAACTCAGGGGTTGGGAAGTCGACCCTCATCAATGCCATTGAACCTTCCCTACAGCTGAGGACTGCAGAGATCTCAGAAATGCATCTGCAGGGACAGCATACGACCACCTTTGCTGAGATGTTCGACTTGAGTTTTGACGCCCGTATCATAGATACGCCCGGGATCAAGGGATTTGGCCTGGTGGATATGGAAAAGGAGGAGATAGGGGATTATTTCCCGGAGTTCTTCGCCCTGAAACAGGACTGCAAATTCAACAACTGCCTGCATATTGATGAGCCTCAATGTGCGGTGAAAAAGGCCCTGGAGGCCGATGAGGTCTCCTGGAGTCGGTATAAAAGTTACCTCCAGATAGTGTCCGGGGAAGAGGACACCTACAGGGACGATGAATTTGAGATGGAATGAAGTTTAGGACAGGAATTGTGAGAAATAAATGAGAGCAGTTGTACAACGCGTAAGCTGGGCACATGTCACCGTAGAGGGAAAGCGGATCTCGGAAATCGGTTTAGGTCTTCTGGTCCTGCTGGGCATTGAGGACGAAGATACGCAGGAAGATATCGAATGGCTTTCCAGGAAGATATCGAATTTACGTATCTTCAACGACCCGGAAGGAGTCATGAACAGATCGGTGATCGAGGAAGGGGGAGACGCCATCGTGGTAAGTCAGTTTACCCTCCACGCCAGTACAAAAAAGGGGAACAGACCCTCATATATCCGTGCTTCTAAACCTGAAGTGGCCATACCTTTGTATGAGGCCTTTGTAAGGCAGCTTGAGGAGGACCTTTCCAGAAAAGTTGGGACCGGGATCTTCGGAGCTGATATGAAAGTATCATTACTGAACGATGGCCCTGTCACCCTGTTCATCGACACAAAAAACAAAGACCTATGAACATCAGTAACGCACAGCAGGCGGTTGACGAATGGATCAAAACGCACGGGGTTCGGTATTTCAATGAGCTTACCAATATGGCCCAGCTGACCGAAGAGGTCGGGGAAGTGGCCCGGATCATTGCCCGAAGATACGGGGAGCAAAGCGAGAAACCTTCGGACAAAGAAAAAGACCTGGGGGAAGAACTCGCAGATGTGCTCTTTGTGGTACTCTGCCTGGCCAACCAGACCGGGATCGACCTGCAGGAGGCCTTTGATCGTAAACTCGATCTTAAGGCTAAAAGGGACCACAAACGCCATCAAGAGAATAAAAAACTGAAGTAGGATTGTTCCCTGACATCCCTGATGAAACAACACCAAAATCCTAACCATTGAAAATTTACCTAGAAGGCCCTGTTTCAGTTGTTCCAAAAGCTGAAGTCCGAATTACGGGTTCCAAGAGTGAATCGAACAGGTTGCTCCTGCTCCAGGCCCTTTTTCCACAATTGGAGATCAGGAACTTGTCGAATGCAGACGATGTACAGGTTATGTCTAAAGGATTAAAAGCGCACTCTGGCACGGTAGACATACACCACGCAGGGACGGCCATGCGTTTCCTCACGGCTTTTTTTGCCACCCAGGAAGGGAGAGAGGCGACCCTTACCGGTTCCTCCCGCATGAAGGAGCGGCCCATCAAAGTACTGGTGGATGCGCTTAATGAACTGGGGGCCGATATTTCCTATCTGGGGAACACAGGCTATCCGCCCCTCAGAATAAAAGGCAGGAAACTCGACAAGCACAAGGTGAGTTTACCGGCCAACATAAGCAGCCAGTACATCTCTGCTTTGTTATTAGTGGCCCCCGGTATTCCTGATGGCCTTGAACTCGAATTGCTGGGAGAGATCACCTCCGTCCCTTATATCAGAATGACCCTGTCCCTCCTGGAGAGTCTGGGCATCGAAACCGAATTTACCGGCAACAGGATCAGGGTTAAACCCAAAGAGAGCATTGACCCGGTAACCCTGAGGGTAGAATCCGACTGGAGTTCGGCTTCATATTATTACAGCATAGTAGCCCTGTGTCCTGCGGGAACACAGGTAAAACTCTCTTCATACAGGCGGGATAGCCTGCAGGGGGATAGTATTCTTGCAGAAGTATACCGGAATTTTGGGGTTAAATCCCGCTTCGAGGAACCCTTCCTACACTTGGAAAAAGTTCCCCTTTCTGAAAACGATATTCCTTCCTCCCCAGAGAAAATCCTTGAGCTGGATCTCGCGGATGCCCCGGATATAGCGCAGACCCTGGCTGTTACCTGTTTTGGTCTGGGGATGGGATGCCGGCTTTCGGGCCTGCACACCCTGAAGATCAAAGAAACGGACCGGCTTGAAGCATTGAGGGCCGAACTCACAAAACTGGGCGCTTCCATCCGGGTATCTGACAAACACCTTGAACTGGATCCAGGTGGGAAGATCATCAAGGACGTTTCAATCAGTACCTACAACGACCACCGAATGGCCATGGCCTTTGCACCACTTGCCTTAAGGACCGGTCTGTATATTGAAGATGCCGGGGTGGTCTCCAAGTCGTATCCCGACTTCTGGGAGGATCTCGGGAAACTGAATTTTCGAATCCGGACTGAAGGCCAGTGATTTAATCTCACTTTTACTTGACAACCCCTGTAGCCACGTCGTATATTTGCACCCTTAAAATCGGACTCCGATTTACTGCACAGGCCACATAACAGGCTGTTCGCGGTGATCCAAACTGGAATCGACACAAGAGAAATACGCATCTATGAAACTTTCGCATTTTAATTTTGAGCTTCCCAAAGAATTATTGGCAGAATATCCGGCTGAAAACAGGGATGAATCCAAATTGATGGTTGTCCACAGGGACACCGGCAAGATCGAACACAAAATGTTCAAAGACCTGATCGATTATTTTGACGAAGATGACGTCATGGTCCTGAACAATACCAAGGTATTTCCCGCCCGTCTTTTCGGGAACAAGGAGAAGACAGGGGCAAGGATTGAGGTTTTCCTGCTCAGGGAACTCAACGAAGAACAACGCCTATGGGACGTTTTGGTGGATCCAGCCAGGAAGATACGTATCGGGAACAAGCTCTACTTCGGGGAAGACGAAAGCCTGGTCGCCGAGGTGATTGACAATACCACCTCTCGCGGTAGGACCCTAAGGTTTCTCTATGACGGGGCTTATATAGATTTCAGAAGAAAACTGAGAGAACTGGGAGAGACCCCTCTCCCCAAGTACATCAAACGCAATGTGGAGCCGGAGGATGAGGACAGGTACCAGACTATCTACGCCAAGCATGAAGGTGCTGTGGCAGCTCCAACGGCGGGTCTTCACTTTTCCAAACACCTTTTGAAAAGGCTTGAGATCAAGGGTATAAACTTTGCCGAACTTACGCTCCATGTCGGTTTGGGTACCTTTAATCCGGTGGAAGTGGAAGACCTTTCCAAACACAAGATGGACAGTGAAGAGCTGATCATTGATGAAAGGGCCACTGAGATCGTCAACTCGGCCAAGAAAAAGAAAAAGAAGATCTGCGCCGTAGGTACCACCGCCATGAGGGGACTTGAAAGTGCGGTCTCTTCAGAGCATATGCTGAACACTTTTGAGGGCTGGACCAACAAGTTTATCTTCCCTCCCTACGAATTCAGCATTGCGACGGCTATGATCACTAATTTTCACCTGCCCAAATCTACCTTGTTGATGATGGTATCGGCCTTTATGGGCCACGACCTGATGAAGCGGGCTTACAAGGAAGCGATCATAGAGGGGTACAGGTTCTATTCCTACGGGGACGCCATGCTGATCCTCTGATCAATTATAAATCTTTCCCCGCCGGTGGTAAAGCCCGGCGGGATTTATCATACCACCCATGGAATCGGTTGCAAAGAAAGACATCAGGGCCCTAACCAGGGAAGATCTCAGGTCTTTCTTCCTCGAAAGGGGAGACCAGGCCTACAGGGGTGACCAAGTGTTTGAATGGCTCTGGAAAAAGGGGGCTCACTCCTTTTCAGACATGACCAACCTGTCTAAGAATACCCGCGCCGTACTCGAAGGGGAGTTTGTGATCAATCATATTGAGGTCGACCGCATGCAGCGAAGTCAGGATGGCACTATCAAAAATGCCGTCAGGCTTCACGACGGACTTGTGGTGGAATCGGTACTGATCCCAACCCCGAAGCGGACCACGGCCTGTGTCTCGAGTCAGGTAGGCTGTAGCCTCGATTGCAAATTCTGTGCAACTGCAAGGCTCAAGAGAATGCGAAACCTCAATCCCGATGAGATCTACGACCAGGTAGTGGCCATCGACCGACAAAGCAGACTGTACTACAACCGCCCTTTGAGTAATATCGTTTTTATGGGAATGGGCGAACCCCTGATGAATTACAATAACCTGCTAAAAGCCATCGACAAGATCACGGGAGATGAGGGATTGGGCATGTCGCCTAAACGAATCACCGTATCTACCTCGGGAGTTCCGAAAATGATCAGGAAACTGGCCGATGACGGGGTCAAATTTAAGCTGGCTGTTTCCCTGCATTCGGCTGTGGAGGAGACCAGGACCTCCATTATGCCATTCAATGCGACCTTCACCCTTTCCGAATTGAGGGAATCCCTGATGTACTGGTATCAAAAGACCAGGAGTAAGATCACCTATGAATACGTGGTCTGGGAAGGGGTCAATGACAAACAGGAGGACGTTGAGGCTCTGGTCGACTTCTGTAAATTTGCGCCTGCCAAGGTGAACCTCATAGAATACAACCCCATAGATGACGGGGCTTTTCAGCAGGCCGGAGAGCATGTGATCGATATGTATGTTGAAACCCTGGAGGCAAATGGGATCACCGTAACGGTCAGGAGGTCGAGAGGTAAGGACATCGACGCTGCCTGCGGGCAACTGGCCAATAAATCCTGATTAAGGCTTTTCTAACAACTCAGTCCAATTCTTTTCGGTTTTAAAGGTTGATGTGGGAGTAGACCACACCTTTTTTGCCTAATTTTGAGAAGTCGGAAAGTTTAGGAACCAAAGGACCTCCATTGAAAATCGTATCCCAGATAAAAGAGCCTGTAGACAGGGAAATGGAACTCTTTGAACAGAAGTTCTTTGAGTCCATGTCCTCCAAGGTAGCCCTTCTGAACAGGATCACATACTATATCGTGAACAGGAAGGGAAAGCAGATGCGGCCTATGTTTGTCTTTCTTACTGCCAAGATGGTGAGTGACGGGGAGGTAAACGAGCGTACGTATCGCGGAGCTTCTGTCATAGAACTCATACACACGGCCTCCCTGGTCCACGACGATGTGGTGGACGACAGCAACAAACGCAGGGGCTTCTTTTCCATCAACGCCCTGTGGAAGAACAAGATAGCTGTCCTGGTCGGGGACTACCTCCTTTCCAAAGGCATGTTGTTGTCTGTGGAGCACGGGGATTACGATCTGCTCCGGATCATTTCGGTTGCCATCAGGGAGATAAGCGAGGGAGAATTACTGCAGCTCGAAAAGGCCAGGCGCCTGGATATCAGTGAGGAGGTCTATTACGAGATCATCAGACAAAAAACAGCTACCCTCATAGCCGCCTGTTGCAGCCTGGGAGCCTGTTCAGTTAAGCCCGATTCCCCGGATGTGGAGACCTTTCGCAAATTTGGGGAGCTCTGCGGGATGGCCTTTCAGATCAAGGATGACCTCTTTGACTATGGGGAGACCGCTATCGGCAAACCCACCGGGATCGATATCAAGGAACAGAAAATGACCCTTCCCCTGATCTATGCATTGAATCAGGCCTCGGAAAAAGACAGGCGCTGGCTGATCAATTCGGTCAAGAATCACAACAAGGACCGAAAACGAGTCAAAGAAGTGATCCAGTTCGTGAAGGATGCAGGCGGACTCGAATATGCAGAGTCTAAAATGCACGAATATCAGGATCAGGCGCTTGAGATCCTGGACAGCTATCCGGACTCACCTTATAAGAATTCCCTGAAACTGATGGTCAACTACGTGGTAGACCGCAAAAAATAAGGTGGACCTGATTTCTACAGGGAAATCCCGATGTGTAAGCTTCCTCAGATCTTGAATTCTACCTCTGCGGCCGCTCAGTTCTGAATAAAGAGATTTGTTTTTTTAACCGTCCCTGTTTATGTATTTTTAAGGCAGTCAAAAACGTCGCATTTGATCGCTAAATCTACCATAGACCAGGTATATGAGACGGCCCGTGTGGAGGAAGTTATCGGGGATTTTGTCAATCTCAAAAAATCCGGTTCCAACTTCAAAGGCCTGAGTCCGTTCACGGACGAACGCACCCCCAGTTTTATGGTGTCGCCCGTAAAGCAGATCTGGAAGGATTTCAGCAGTGGAAAAGGAGGGAATGTGGTGGCCTTTTTAATGGAGCACGAACATTTTACCTATCCGGAAGCCATCAAGTATCTGGCCAAGAAATACCAGATAGAGGTAGAAGAGACCCAGCAGACCGATGAGCAAAAAGAACTCGCCAGTGAACGAGAGAGCCTGTATCTGGTGTCCGAATTCGCCAGTGACTATTACCAGGACATCTTGTGGAATACGGAACCCGGCAAGGCTGTAGGGCTGAGTTATTTTAAAGAGAGGGGTTTTACCGAAGATACGATCCGTCACTTTAGTCTTGGGTACGGGCTGGATGAATGGGATGCCTTCACTACACATGCCCTGGAACAGGGGTATCAACTCGAATATTTGGAGAAAACCGGCCTGACCATCGTAAAGGATGATCCCAGGAATGCGGGCGAGAAGAGGAAGTTCGACCGGTTCAAAGGAAGGGTGATCTTTCCCATTCACTCTCTGAGTGGCAGGGTACTCGGCTTTGGAGGCCGGATCCTGAGCAATGACAAGAAAGCCGCCAAATACCTGAATTCCCCGGAGAGCGATATCTACCACAAGAGCAAGGTGCTTTACGGGATCTATTTTGCCAAACAGGCCATTGCCCGGGAAGACAATTGCTACCTAGTTGAAGGGTATACTGATGTGATACAGATGTACCAAAGGGGGATCAAAAATGTGGTCTCCTCCAGTGGTACTGCCCTGACCCCGGAACAGATACGGATGATCAGCAGGCTCACTAAAAACATAACGGTGCTATTCGACGGGGATGCAGCGGGCTTAAGGGCTTCTTTACGAGGGGTCGACCTGATCCTGGAGCAGGGGATGAACGTGCGGATCTGTACCTTCCCGCCCGGAGAGGATCCCGATAGTTTTGCCAGGAACAACGCCTATGAGGACGTGGTGCTGTATCTGGAAGAAAATCCCAAAGATTTTATACAGTTTAAGACCTCCCTTCTGGCAGAGGAGGCTGCCAATGACCCCATAAAAAAAGCGGAGACCATCCGCGATATCGTCAGCAGCATTGCCAAGGTTCCTGATCGTATCAAAAGGGAGATCTATGTACAGCAATGTGCAGCCATGATGAACATATCCGAAGAGGTGTTGTTCAATACCCTGGCCCAGATGGGGAGAAAGGAATACCAGGAGGCCAGAAAAAGGGAGAGGCAGGATACCAAAGCCTTTGAGGTCATTAAGCAAACGCCAGGGGAAACCAAGGTGGACGTTCAGTATGAACTCGAGCGCAAGATCATAGAGATACTCCTGCTTTACGGCAAGGAGATGGAAGAGTTCGAAGACCTCGTCCTGAAGGAAAATGAGGAAGGTGAACTGGAACTGGAACCCGAGCGTGTCGAGGCCAGGGTGTATGAAAAGATCTATCTCGATCTGCAGGAAGACGAGATAGAACTCACCCATGACCGTTTCAAGACGATCTATTACAAGCTCATGGAAGCCCTTAATGAGCAGGAAGATTTTCAGATCGCTCAATTCTTACAGGAGCTTGACCAAACCCTGGTAAAAGAGGTCTCGTCCATCCTCATGGAAGAGGAGCGATACAATTTGCACAACTGGGAGCGCAAGGATATCTATCCCAAGGAAAAAACACGGACTGTGGCTCAGCTGGTTAGTGAGACCATCCTCACCCTGCGTTGTTTCCTGATCAAGAAGAGGATTCACAGCCTGCAGCAGGATACGGAGGAAAAAACTGAGGACAACAGCGAAGTTCTGGAGGAAATCGTGAACTACCTTCAACTCAATAAACTTCTCAACAACAAATTGAACAGGGTTCTTTCCTGAAATTACAATCGTTTTAACCGCAATGAGCAGGATACAAAAAAACCTCCCGGAGATCCGGGAGGTCTTTTCTATAGTTAGCTTGGTATTATCAATACAATTCCAGGGCCTTGGCCTGTTGCAAAAGATCCACCAGGTTGTCTACGTTGAGTTTTTTCATCAACCTCGACTTATAGGTACTGACTGTTTTCTCGTTGAGGTTGAGTCCTTCGGCCACATCCTTGTTGCGCTTGCCACTCGCCAGGAGTTTGAGTACCTCCACTTCCCTGGTAGATAGTTTTCTGAAGAACCGGCGCTGCTTCTGAGTGCCTTCGTCAAAGGCGAGTCGCTGGGCCAGTTCGTTGGTGATAAACATTTTTCCCTGCCCTACTTTTTTAACGGCGGTAATGATATAATCCAGATCGGAAGATTTTGAAAGGTATCCGAAAGCACCTGCCCTGATCGTACTGAGGGCGTATACGTCTTCAGACTGACCACTGTAGATGAGAACCTTCACATCGGGAAATTCTTTTTTCATCCTTCTCAGGGTGGCTATTCCATTAATTTCGGGAATGTCCATCTCCAGGATCACAACATCGGGTTTCTTTTTCTTGAGGGATTCAAAAAGTTCGCTGGTGGTAGAGACATCACCTAAAACTTGAAAATCAGGAACGGTATTGAGAACTTCCTTGATTCCTAATCTGACAATGGGGTGATTGTCGGCAATTAAAATGTTGATCATTGTTGGTTATTTCTAGACAAATGGCGTAAGAGATACACCTAAACCTAACATGCAATGTAAGGTTTTATTATCTAAGTTCTATGGCAAAACTGTAAAAATTTTAAGGTTTTACTACAATTTGCCGCCAACAATTCGTCTTAAACACCCCCTTTTCAGGTGATCGGTCACTTTAATGTCTCCGGAATCTCACAAATTGGGATAGGAATCATCTTATGTTTGTTAGCCGTATTGTACTTCTTGTAGATAGCGAATACTTCGGCTTCCCGCCCTTTGAAGTCTCCGACAACCTTTCCTTCGGCATCCATTTTCATAGCCCATTCCAGCTCGGGATAAGAAGCGCCTATCTGGTCTTCATCGGTTCGGTCGTCACCCCAGAGTCCGTCTGTGGGGGGTGCCATCAGGATGTCTTCGTGTACCCCTAAGAAGGAACCCAATTCGTATACCTCCGTCTTGAGGAGATCCGCAATAGGGCTGAGGTCGACTCCCCCATCCCCGTATTTGGTGTAGAATCCGATGCCGAAGTCCTCAACCTTGTTGCCGGTTCCCGCAACCAGGTAACCCAAAAGAGCCGCGAAGTAGTACAGGGTGGTCATTCGCAGCCGGGCTCTTGTGTTGGCCAGGGACATATTTCGTTCCTCCTCGTTATCCACCTTCGGGAGAGAGCCTACAAGCTGGTCGAAGACAGGAGTGAGGTTAACGGGCTGTCGTCTTACGTTGGGATAATTTTCAATAAGCCAGTCGATATGCCGGTCTGCCCTGGTTACTTGTTTATCGCTCTGGTGTATGGGCATCTCCACGCACAGGACGTCCAGGCCTGTTCGGGCACACAGGGTAGAGGTAACCGCCGAGTCTATCCCCCCAGATACTCCGACCACAAATCCTTTCATCTTTGCATTGAGGGTGTATTCCTTAAGCCAGTCTACTATGTGGTCTACTACTTTCTCTGTTTGCATATTCTTCATTTGTTTAATTGAAATGCTGTACCTTTGGGCTCGTAAAAATAACCCCTGCAGACGTAATATTAAAGCGCTTAACCCATTACTTTTCATGTTAAGGACCCTGGTACCGGTTTTCTTCCTGATCCTAATTTTTTCGGGATGTGCTGATGAAAAAGTAATCCTTCCGGAGATCATGGATCAGCCGGTAGAATTACAGATCAGGCGATTCGACAAGGAATTTGCCAATGTTGATGCCGGCAGCCTCCCTGCTCTTAAGGAGAAATATCCTTTTCTTTTCCCCCCACAGTATCCAGACAGTATATGGCTGGCCAAATTAAACGATACCATTCAGGTAGAACTCAGACAGGCGGTGGACAGTGCTTATTCCGATCTGGGACCGATTGAAGAGGAACTGACCTTGCTTTTCAAACACGTGGCCTACTACTTCCCAAAATATCCTATCCCTGATTTGTTCACCCTGACCACCGATGTGGATTATGAAAACAGGATCATCCTGACCGATTCCCTGTTGCTGATCGGCCTGGATAACTATCTCGGGAAGGAGCACAGGTTCTACGCAGGGATCGATCGGTATATTGCCAAAGGTTTGGACCCCAAATACCTGGAAAGCGATATCGTTAGTGCCCTCGCCAAGAGGGTGGTGCCTTATCCACAGGATCGAACCTTTCTCGCTCAGATGATCTATTACGGTAAGGAGCTCTACCTTAAAGACCTGCTGCTGCCATGGCAGACAGACGGGCAGAAAATTGGCTATGACGAAGAGGAAATGACCTGGGCACAAGCCAATGAAGAACAGATCTGGAGGTACTTTATCGAAAGGGAAATGCTCTACAGTACGGACTCAAAACTGGGTCCGCGCTTCCTCGATCCTGCCCCTTTTTCCAAATTCAGGCTGGAACTCGACAATGAATCTCCGGGCCGGCTCGGCCGCTATATGGGATGGCAGATCGTACGGGCCTTTATGGAGCGGACCAATACCCCGCCGGACAGGTTGTGGGGAATGCCAGCAGAGACCCTGTTCAAAGAATCTAATTACAAACCTCAGAAGTAAGCCTATGAAGAAGGAAGAGACCTCAGAGATCGTCCTCAAGATCACCCTTGACGAGAATCGGATCCCGGAAAAACTCAACTGGTCTGCCCAGGATGGCGGTATCGTTGACGAGGAGGCAAAAGCCATGCTCCTCTCTGTATGGGACAGCAAGAATAAGGAGTCGTTAAAGATCGACCTGTGGACCAAGGATATGCCGTTGGATGAAATGAAGGTGTTCTTTCACCAGACCCTCCTGTCCCTGTCAGATACTTTTATGAAAGCGACGCAGGACGAAAAAATGACGGCGACCATGAAGGATTTCTGTGCCTATTTTGCTGAGAAACTCGAATTACAGGGTTAATTGGCCATAGGCACTTCAATCAACAATAATTTGGACGGCTCTGTCATTTTGAATGAAACGGATTCTGTCTCCCAGACTCCCATACCATCTCGCCTGTTTAGGTTTTCCCCTCCGGCTTCACAGGCTCCCTCGAGCACAAATACATACAACCCATTGCTCTTTTTCTTTAGATCATAGGTGGGAGTACTCCCGGCCTGAAACTCTCCCATATGGAACCACGCGTCCTGGTGGATCCAAATTCCCTCATCTTCAGGGTTCGGAGAGATGATCTGGTGAAACCGGTCTTTTAGGGCACCAGGCTGCAGGGAGATCTGATCGTATCTCGGGGTGACGTTGGCCTTGTTTGGCAGCACCCATATTTGGAGGAATTTAACGGCCTTGTCAGAATTCCTGTTCTTTTCACTGTGGCTTACCCCCGTGCCAGCGCTCATGGCCTGAATATCACCGGACCTGATCACGGCTATGTTGCCCATACTGTCTTTGTGCTCCAGATCACCCTCCAGCGGTATGGAAATGATCTCCATGTTCTGGTGAGGATGAGTGCCGAAACCCATGCCCGGGGCTACTTCATCATCATTAAGCACCCTCAGCACCCCAAAATTCATACGGGATGGATCGTAATAACTGGCAAAGCTAAAGGTGTGGTAGGTGTTCAGCCAACCGTGATTGGCGTGGCCTCGACTTTCGGCTTTATGAATTGTCATTTTCATAGTTCACGTATTTTTATTTATCAGCCCTTGTCGTAAGGAATCCCTGTTCCTGACGACTCTTTCAAGGGAATCATCATCCCTCGTGGGAGATGCAAATTTCGTTACTGGTGAGCAGAGAATCAACAAGGAAATTGCTTTTTGTATACAATGCAGACTCCGGCCTGGGTAACAACCTGCTGGATGCAGCCCATAAGATCCTCAATCCGGCTACGTACGACTGCCGGCTTTGTGAACTGACCTATGGTGCATTCAGGGAAAAACGCAGCTGGAAAGCTTTCAGGGAACAAAGTGAAGCCACCATGGAATTTCTGCATAAGGATGAATTTCTCAAGACGTATTCCTCCAAATTCCTTCCGGCCTATTCCTTTCCGATCGTACTTGAGGTCACCGCCCACGATATGGAGGTCTTCCTTGGGACTGAAGAACTCAATGCTCTAAACCATACCGATGACCTGATCCGTAAGGTCAAAGTACGGTTGAGTAAACCGGAATAGTGAAAAAAGGATTTTAACCCTGGTGGGTGAAGAAGTCTGAATTGATCTGGCCGATATACTCCAGGATCTCATCCCTGCCTGTCGCTTTCAGGGAAGAGGTGATAAAATGCAAGGGCGCCTCCTCCCAGGCACCTTCTGTCATGGTTTTCAAATACGCTTCAACTTGTCGGTTTATCGCATTGGGCTTGAGTTTGTCAGCCTTCGTGAAAATAATCGCAAAAGGGATGCTGTTCTCACCCAGCCATTCCATGAATTGAAGGTCGATAGGCTGGGGCTCATGCCTTATGTCTATCAGGACAAAGGCGCTGAGGAGTTGTCTGCGCTTCAGGAAATATTCCGTGATATATTTCTGGAAGGTCTTCTTGTCCTTTTTGGAAACCCGTGCATACCCATAACCCGGAAGGTCGACTAGAAACCAGTTGTCATTGATCCTGAAATGGTTGATCAGCTGGGTCTTTCCCGGTCTGCCTGAGGTTTTCGCCAGGGATTTCCTTTCGGTCAACATATTGATCAGGGAACTTTTCCCCACATTGGAACGACCGATAAATGCGTATTCAGGAATGGGATCGGAGGGGCAACTTTCCACACTGGAATTGCTCATGACAAAGTCGGCCGACTTTATTTTCATGTCTACCCAACTTTAGAAATTGCGTTGCT
Source organism: Muriicola marianensis (assembly GCF_014638095.1). GTDB lineage: Bacteria > Bacteroidota > Bacteroidia > Flavobacteriales > Flavobacteriaceae > Muriicola > Muriicola marianensis. Next base: position 1,130,470 of record NZ_BMFH01000001.1, on the reverse strand, counting down.
TCAACCACCCGGCCAGGATCTCGTTGAATTCATCCGGGTGTTCCATCATGGGGGCATGTCCGCATTTCGGGATCCAGAAAAGGTCAGAATCAGGCAGGAGGTCGTGAAATTCCCTTGCGACATTAGGAGGGGTCACGGAGTCATTTTCACCCCAGATGATACAGGTTGGAGTCAGCATATGGGGCAGGTCCTTGGACATATTATGCCTGATGGCGCTTTTGGCGATCGCGAGGGTCTTGACCAGCTTCATGCGATCATTCACGGTGGCGAATACTTCGTCTACGATCTCCTTTGTGGCCACGGCCGGATCATAGAACACGTCCTGGGCTTTCTTTTTGATAAATTCGTAATCCCCTCTTTTGGGATAACCATCTCCCATTGCACTTTCGTAAAGTCCAGAACTACCGGTGATCACCAAGGCCTTCACCATTTCAGGATAGAGCTTGGTATGCAGGAGTCCGATATGACCACCAAGGGAATTGCCGAGCAGTATTACGTCTTTAAGACCTTTGTATTCAATGAACTGCTCCAGGTATTTGGCGAAATTCTTGACATTGGTCTTGAGCATGGGCATGCTGTAAATCGGCAATTCAGGGACGAGCACCTTGTAGCCTTTCCCGGGAAAATAATTGGTTACTCCCTCGAAGTTGCTCAATCCTCCCATTAAACCGTGGAGGATGATCATAGGAGTACCTTCTCCCACTTCTATATATCGATATTTTCCATCCGTTTTAATCGTATTCTCCATGCACGACAGCTTCTGTTGTCAGTTGGCAAATATAGGCATTTCCCCTATATGGGGCTATTTAAATGAGTTCAGGGGAAACTTCTTTCCTCTGTGCAGATGAGAATTTACCCGCAATTCCTCCCTGTGGGTATCAGTCTGTCAATCCGGGAAATTTTAAGCTAAGATTTGGAAAAAATATCAACAAAGTGGTAATTTGTGGTAATAAGTGGTAATAAATTCTATATATTTGAGTTTATATACAGAGGACCAACCAAGCTCGAATGATCAGTTTCATTGGGACATACGATTGTAAAGCCGATGCCAAGGGCAGGGTAATGATACCTGTTACCCTGAAGAATCAAATGGCTCCAATCATCAACAAGGGCTTTGTGATCAAACGGTCTGTATTCCAGCCATGTCTGGAACTTTACCCCATGGAAGAGTGGAATCTGCTGATGCAGAAAATGAACAGGAAGAACAGGTTCAAGAAGAAGAACAATGACTTTATAAGGAGGTTTTCGGCAGGGGTCAAACCTGTTGAGGTCGACGCGACTGGCCGCCTTCTCATTCCAAAAAATCTTATAGCCATAGCGGGGATCACCAAAGAGGTGGTACTGAGCTCGGCGATCAATATCATCGAGATCTGGGATAAGGACCTCTATGAGAAGGTACTCGATGAAACGGCAGAAAATTTTGCAGAACTGGCCGAAGAGGTCATGGGTGAAGACGGCGATGAGCTATCATAACCCCGTGCTGCTTCATCCTTCAGTGGATGGACTCAACATCAAAGCGGATGGTGTCTATGTAGACATCACCTTCGGAGGAGGAGGGCATTCGCGGGAGATCCTCAGGAGACTGGGAGAGAAGGGCAATTTAATTGCTTTCGACCAGGATGAGGATGCGCTGCAAAATGAAATAAAGGATGGTCGATTTACCCTGATCAACGAAAATTTCAGGTATCTCGGTCAGTTTTTAAAGTTCTATGGCATTCGGAAAGTAGATGGGATCCTGGCTGATTTCGGGGTTTCCTCCCACCAGTTCGACAAGGCTGAGCGTGGATTTTCGACCCGCTTTGAAGGGGAGCTCGATATGAGGATGAGCCGCAGGAATGAATTATCGGCCTACGACGTCATAAACAGCTATGAGGCGGATCAGCTCAAGACGATACTGAAAGAATACGGGGAGATAAGGAACGCTGAGAAAATGACCAGAGCCATTGTTTCCTCCAGGAAAACAAAACCCATTGCAACCTCTGCCGAATTGAAAGAGGTTTTGAAAGGTTTTTTACCGGGTCATAAGGAACACAAGATCCTGGCCCAGGTTTACCAGGCGATCAGGATCGAAGTGAACCAGGAGTTGGAGGTGATCAAGGAATTCCTGCTCCAGACTCCTGACCTGCTTGAAGCCGGTGGCAGGCTGAGCATAATAAGCTACCATTCCCTGGAAGACCGTCTTGTTAAGAGATTTATCATGACAGGGAATTTTGAAGGGGAATTGAAGAAGGATTTTTACGGCAGACCGATCAAGCCCTTTGAAAAGGTGGGAAATCTGATCGTTCCGACCGAAGAGGAGATCAAGCAGAACAACCGGGCCAGGAGTGCCAAACTCAGAATCGCAGAACGCATATAACTATAGTGAATTGAAGACATGAAGGAAGGAATTGTATCCATATTAAAAGGTAAGTTTCTCGTAAGCGGGGATGCACCCAAGAACTGGATGTTCCTCGTATTTGCATCATTTCTGGCTACAATCATGATCTCGAGCTCGCACAGCGCAGACAAAAAGGTCCATCAGCTGGCAGCCCTAAATGAAGAAGTGAAAGCCCTGAGGAGCCAGTTTGTTGAGATGAGATCTGATGTACAGAAACAAAAGCTGGAGTCGACCGTAAGACTGGCTGTGTCCGAAAAAGGCCTTCTTCCTTCTGAAGCACCACCCAAAAAGATCAAAGTAAAATCTGCTGAAGAGTAAATGGCCTTTACCAGTAAACATATAATGACCAGATTATACCTCGTAGCAGGTGGGTTATTCCTGTTTGCGGGACTCGTTTTATTTAAACTGGTCAGTATTCAGACTGTTCAGGGCGAAAAATACAAGGAACTGGCCCTGGAGCGCACGGAAAAGATGTTTACCATCCCGCCGAATCGCGGTAATTTATACTCAGACGATGGCAGTTTACTCGCAACTTCGGTTTCCAAGTATTCCATTCGGTTTGATGCGGTCACCGTTAAGGAAGAGGATTTTAAAAAGCTCGTCGGTCCCCTGTCAGAAAAACTGGGGAGGCTTCTAAACAGGCCAGCTTCTCATTACGAACAACTCCTGCGCAAAGCGAAGGCCCAAAAGAACCGATATGCCCTGATCGCGCGAAATCTGGACTATTCCCAGTATATGAGCATAAAGGAATTCCCTCTCTTCAATCTGGGGCCTTACCGTGGCGGATTGATAGTCGACCAGAAAACGGTGCGGGAGCATCCCCTGGGCAAGATCGCTGAAAGGAGTGTTGGGTATGAACGTTTTGACGAGAATGGTTACGCCACCCGCGTGGGCCTGGAAGGGGCCTTTGGGGAATACCTGAGAGGTAAGGAGGGTAAAAGGCTCAAGCAAAAGATCGCCAAAGGACAGTGGAAACCCATCGGCCTTGACAATATAATTGAGCCCCAGGACGGCTATGACGTGGTCTCTACCATAGACATCAATATACAGGACATCGCACATCATGGCCTTTTGAGACAACTCGAGAAGTATAAGGCAGAACACGGTTGCGTGATCGTCATGGAGACCCATACGGGAGAGATCAAGGCCATCTCTAACCTGGGCAGGACGGAGGAAGGCAAATATTACGAGCGCCTAAACTACGCCGTTGGAGAATCTCATGAACCGGGTTCCACCTTTAAACTCATGTCCCTGTTGGCTGCCCTGGAAGACCAGGTGGTAGATACAAGCACGGTCATTGACACCGAAAAGGGCAGGTGGAGGCTTTACGATCGCATAGTCCGGGATTCCAAACACGGCGGATATGGTGAGATCTCCGTGGCTGAGGCCTTTGAGGTCTCATCGAATACGGCTTTTGCAAAAATGATCCACAACGGTTATAAGAATGATCCTCAGGCTTTTGTAAATCGCCTCAGGCTGATGGGATTGCACCAGGAACTGGGCCTGCCGATCAAAGGAGAAGGCAAGCCGGTGATCCGAAATCCGGGAGACAAAGGCTGGTCCGGGATCTCCCTGGCGTGGATGTCTCATGGATATGAGGTCTCTCTGACTCCCCTTCAGACCCTGGCATTCTACAACGCCATCGCCAACGATGGGGAATTGCTCAGGCCGAGGCTGATCAAGGAGGTAAAGGAGTGGAACAGCACTATCCAAAAATTTGATAAGGAGGTGATCAACCCCCGTATAGCCTCTGAGGAAAACATCAAGAAAGTTCAGCAACTTCTAAAAAATGTGGTAGAGAAAGAAGAGGGAACAGGCCACAGGCTGTATGCTCCGGATTTCTCCATGGCAGGGAAAACAGGAACGGCACAGAAGAATTACGTGGGCAAGGATCCCGATAAGCTGAGGTACATATCAACCTTTGCCGGCTACTTCCCGGCCGAAGATCCCAAGTATTCCTGTATTGTGGTTATCCATGAACCTGATAAGAGTGTGGGCTATTACGGTGCCGATGTGTCCGGCCCTGTATTTAAGTCGATCGCCCAGAAGATCTATGCCAATAATCCTATGGTGGATGAAGTGGCCGATCTGGATCCCTTTAATGAGGTCCTAGAGGATGCCTATGAGTCGTATTTCGAAGCAGCCCAAAAAGAGATTAAGACCATCCCCGATCTCGAAGGGATGAGCGGGATGGATGCCATATCGATTTTGGAAAATCTAGGCCTGCAGGTTGAGGTCAGGGGAAATGGCAAGGTCAAGAAACAATCAGTAAGTCAGGGTACCCGGTTGAGCCAGGTGACTAAAATAATCCTGGAGTTGTCATGAAGTCACTAAAAGACATACTATATGGAGTAGGTCTCACCGCAGTCAGCGGTACCACTGCAAAACTGGTCAATCAAATTTGCTTTGATTCCAGGAAAGTAGGTATGGATGACGTCTTTGTAGCGATCAGGGGTACAAAATCCGACGGACATAAATTCATAGAGAAAGCGATCGCAAGTGGTGCAAATGCCATCGTTTGCGAACAGTTGCCGGACAACCTGGTAAATGAGGTGAGCTACCTGGAAGTAAAGGATACAAAGGAGGCCCTGTCAGTGATGGCCTCCAATTATTACAACAACCCTTCCAAAAACCTAAAATTGGTAGGGGTTACGGGGACCAACGGGAAGACCACGGTAAGCACTTTACTGTACAAGCTTTTTAAGAAGGCAGGATTTAAGGTCGGGTTGATCTCCACCATACGCATACTGGTAGACGAAAAAGAATATCCCACCACCCATACGACCCCGGATCCCATGACCATTAATTACTACCTCTCCCTGATGAGCGAGGCCGGGGTGGAATATTGTTTTATGGAGGCCAGTTCCCATGGGATCGATCAAAGACGTACGTACGGACTCGTCTTTGCAGGGGCCATTTTTACCAACCTTTCCCACGATCACCTTGACTACCACAATTCCTTCGCAGAATACAGGGACGCCAAGAAGAAATTATTTGATCAGCTGCAGAAAAATGCATTTGCCCTGGCAAACATGGACGATAAGAACGGGCTGGTGATGTTACAGAATACCAAAGCGAGGAAATATACCTATGCTTTAAAATCCTACGCCGATTACAGGGCGCAGATCCTTGAAAATCAATTTAGCGGTCAGTTGCTGAAGATAGAGAACAACGAGATCTGGACCAAGCTCATCGGCCATTTCAACGCATACAACATCCTGGCGATCTACGCGACGGCTGATCTGCTGGGACTCGACAAATTTGAAACCATGAAACTCCTGAGCGAACTGGAGAACGTCGACGGGAGGTTTCAATACTATATCTCAAAGAATCGCATAACGGCTATTGTTGATTATGCCCATACGCCGGACGCTTTAAAAAATGTGCTGGAAACAATCAGTGCATTGAGGACTGGAAATGAAAGCGTCATCACCGTAGTGGGGTGCGGTGGTGATCGTGACAAGTCTAAGCGTCCGGTAATGGGGCATATCGCTTCTTCCATGAGTAACAAGGTGATCTTCACCTCAGACAACCCACGGTCTGAACCCCCGGCAGCCATCATTTCGGAAATGGAGGCAGGGGTGGAGCCCCAGAACTCGATGAAGGTCATGGCGATTGAGAACAGGGAGCAGGCTATCAAGACTGCCTGCCAACTGGCCAATGCGCAAGATATTATCCTGCTGGCCGGTAAAGGGCACGAGACCTATCAGGAAACGAATGGGAAACGAGTCGACTTTGATGATTTTAAGATTGTGAAAAGCTTCCTGGACGGGTTGAAAAAATAAGGAGAGAACTATGCTTTATTATCTGTTCGAATATTTGGAAAAACAATACCAGTTCCCCGGAGCTACCCTGTTCCAGTTCCTCACTTTCAGGGCAGCCATGGCGGTATTGCTTTCCCTTATCCTGGCCACGACATTCGGGAAGCGGATCATCCTGTTACTGAGGCGGAAACAGATAGGAGAAACCGTTAGGGATCTCGGTCTGGAAGGACAACAGCAGAAGCAGGGAACGCCCACCATGGGAGGGATCATCATCATCATGTCTACCCTGGTTCCCGTACTCCTCTTTGCTAGGCTCGATAATATTTATGTGATCCTTCTGATCATTACCACCATATGGATGGGGATCATCGGGTTTATAGATGATTACATAAAGATCTTCAGGAAGAATAAAGAGGGGCTGAAAGGCAGGTTTAAGATTCTGGGGCAGGTAGTGCTGGGACTCATGGTTGGCGCCACTTTGTTTTTCCATCCTGAGGTCACCATGAAGGAGAAGAACAAGACCACGATTACCGAGCAGTTTGAGGTGAGGGACGTGGAAGGAAAAGAATTGAAGTCGACCAAGACCAACATCCCATTCTTTAAGAACAACGAACTGGATTACGGGGAAGTCGTAGCCTGGTTTGGGGCCGATCCCCAGAAATACGCATGGCTGATCTTTATTCCCATCGTAATCTTTATTGTCACTGCCGTATCCAATGGGGCAAACCTCACGGATGGGATCGACGGCCTTGCCGCGGGAACATCGGCGATCATTGTCCTGACCCTGGGCATATTTGCCTGGGTCTCCGGTAACATCATTTTCTCGAATTATCTTGACATTTTCTATATCCCCAGAGCCGGCGAGCTGGTGGTGTTTATCTCGGCCTTCGTAGGATCTCTTGTGGGCTTCCTCTGGTATAACGCCTTCCCTGCACAGGTCTTTATGGGCGATACGGGAAGTCTCACCATTGGCGGGGTGATTGCGGTGATAGCCATTATTGTCAGAAAGGAACTGCTCATCCCATTGCTGTGCGGGATCTTCTTTGCAGAGTCGCTCTCGGTCATGCTGCAGGTGAGCTATTTCAAGTATACAAAGAAAAAATACGGGGAAGGGAGGCGCATTTTCCTGATGTCCCCACTGCACCACCATTATCAGAAGAAAGGATATCACGAAAGCAAAATCGTCACACGGTTCTGGATCATCGGGATCTTACTGGCGATCGTGACCATTGTAACCTTAAAGGTAAGGTAACATGGATCGCCTGGTCATCCTGGGAGGGGGAGAAAGTGGAGTTGGCACGGCCATTCTGGGGCAGAAGAAAGGATATGAAGTATTTGTCTCTGATATGGGGCAGATCAAGAAAAAGTACAAGGACGTTCTTATACAATTTGGATTGGATTGGGAAGAAGGGGGGCACACAGAGGAGAAGATCCTCAATGCCGACCTGGTCATGAAGAGTCCCGGGATCCCCGATAAGGCACCCCTGGTGAAAAAACTGATCGCTCAGGGAACCCCGGTGATCTCCGAGATTGAATTCGCATCCCGTTACACGAAGGCTACCCTCGTAGGAATAACCGGAAGCAACGGGAAGACGACCACCACCATGCTGACCTATCATATTTTCAAGCAGGCAGGGTTGTCTGTGGGTATGGCCGGAAATATAGGGGACAGTTTTGCCAGGATGGTAGCGGAGACGGATAAGGAATATTACGTGTTGGAGATCAGCAGTTTTCAGCTCGATGGGATCACAAGCTTCAGACCGCATATCGGGATGATCACAAATATCACCCCTGATCACCTGGACCGGTACGACTATGATTTTATGAAGTATGTCGCATCGAAATTCAGGATCACCATGAACCAGAAAGCGGGTGACTACTTTATCTATGATCAGGATGACCCTGTCATTATCTCCTATCTGGAAAGCCACCCGGTCCAAGCTGTAAAATTGCCGTTTTCCCTGGAAGGGGAAGGCAAAGTAGGAACATACCTAAGGAAAGAACAATTTATTATAAAGACACAAGAGGACATTATGGAATTAGCATCAGATTCATTAGCCCTTGAAGGGAAGCACAACCTGAAGAATACCATGGCAGCGATAACGGCTGCTAAGCTGGTGGGTATTCGCAAGGAGGTAATAAGGGAGAGCATTCAGAATTTCCAGGGCGCTGATCACAGGCTTGAGAAGGTTCTGAAGATCCATCACGTACAGTATATCAACGACTCAAAGGCCACCAACGTAAATGCCACTTATTACGCCCTGGACAGTATGACCACTCCGACGGTCTGGATCGTGGGGGGAGTAGACAAGGGAAATGATTACAAGGCCCTTATGCCTCTGGTTCGGGAAAAGGTGAAAGCCATTATTTGCCTTGGGATGGATAATTCCAAACTCAGAGAAGCCTTCAGCAATGCGGTAGACATATTTGTGGAGACTTATGCGATGTCTGAAGCCGTGAAAGTGGCCTATAAGATCGCCGAAAGGGGAGATACCGTACTCCTTTCGCCTGCCTGCGCGAGTTTCGACCTCTTTCAGAATTACGAAGACCGGGGCAACCAGTTTAAGGAAGCCATAAAAAATCTTTGATCAGTGAAAATATTCAGCCACATACAGGGAGATAAGGTCATATGGGCAGTAGTAGCTCTGCTGGCCTTGTTCTCATTTCTGCCGGTTTACAGCGCCAGCAGCAACCTGGTCTATGTGGTGGGGAACGGAACCACGATGGGTCATCTCGTAAAACACGCCCTGTTGTTGTTCCTTGGATTCGGTATTATCTACGGGGTTCACAGGATACCCACTCATTATTTTAAAGGGCTGTCAATTATTGCAATGCCTGTAGTCCTGGCTCTTTTGGTGTACACACTGGCGCAGGGCACGACCATAGGCGGCGCCAATGCAAGTCGATGGATCCGTCTGCCCCTGGTAGGGATTACCTTTCAGACATCTACTCTGGCGTCTGTAGTCCTCATGGTCTACATAGCGAGGTACCTTTCCAAGATCAAGGAGAGGAAGATCACTTTCAAGGAGAGTATTTTGCCTCTTTGGAGCCCGGTTTTTCTCGTCGTCATGCTGATCCTTCCGGCAAACTTTTCAACGGCGGCTATTCTGTTTTTTATGGTCCTGGTTTTGTGTTTCCTAGGGGGATACCCATTAAAATACCTGACCGGAATTGTAGGAATAGGAATGTTGGGCTTGCTTCTGTTCGTACTGGTAGCCAAGGCGGCTCCCGACCTGTTCCCCAACAGGGTGGATACCTGGATGAACCGACTGGAGAGTTTCTGGGATCCCGCCGATACGGAAGCTGATTATCAAATTGAAAAAGCAAAAATAGCCATCGCGAGTGGTGGACTTGTGGGTAATGGAGCCGGGAAGAGTGTGATGAAGAATTTCCTTCCCCAGAGTTCATCAGATTTTATATATGCCATTATTGTGGAGGAGTATGGCCTAATCGGTGGCTTCTCCCTGATGTTCTTCTACATGCTTCTGCTTTTCAGGATCGTGGTAGTGGCCAATGCCAATACTTCCGTATTTGGGAAATTACTTGTGGTCGGTGTCGGGTTGCCCATTGTCTTCCAGGCACTGATCAATATGGCGGTGGCAGTTGAGCTATTCCCTGTTACCGGGCAGACCCTTCCATTGATCAGCAGTGGAGGAACATCGATCTGGATGACCTGTCTGGCAATAGGCATTGTGCTGAGTGCGAGCAGGAAGAGGGAGCAGGAAGAAGAGATGGAAGTGGATGAAAATAACCCTTTAGAAGTCTTGAGTGGACAGTTATAGGATCATTCTCTCGGGAGGAGGCACTGGAGGGCATATTTATCCGGCAATCGCCATAGCCAATGAATGTAAAAGGCGATTTCCGAAAGCGCAGATCCTGTTTGTGGGAGCAAAGGATCGGATGGAAATGGAAAAGGTCCCCCAGGCGGGATACGAGATAAAAGGTTTGTGGATAAGTGGATTGCAAAGAAAACTAACGTTTAGGAATCTGCTTTTCCCACTGAAAGTGATAAGTAGTTTGATCAGAGCGAGAAACATAGTGAAGGGCTTTAAACCCCATGTAGCCATAGGGACGGGCGGATTTGCCAGCGGACCTGTATTGCGCGTGGCATCCGGTATGGGAATTCCCTGTGTTCTGCAAGAGCAAAATTCTTATGCAGGAATCACCAATAAGCTGCTCGCCGGGAAGGTAGACAGGATTTGTGTGGCCTATTCCGGGATGGAAAAGTTCTTTCCCAAGGAGAAGATCATCCTTACCGGAAATCCGGTGAGATCTTCCCTGGTGAATCTGCCTGAAGATTCCGGGGCTTCCTATCAATACTTTGATCTGAAACCGGATAAAAAGACCCTTCTCATCTTGGGTGGCAGCCTGGGATCCAGGAGGATCAATGAGCTGATCGAAGGTCAGATTTCATTTTTTCAGGAATTGGGGCTGCAACTGGTCTGGCAGTGTGGTTCTATTTATTTCGAGCAGTACAAGCACCTCGCCTCCGATACCATCCGGGTCTACGGGTATTTAAATGAGATGGAACACGCCTACAGGATCGCTGACATGATTATTTCGAGGTCAGGAGCCGGCTCCGTATCTGAACTCTGTATGGTGGGTAAACCGGTATTGTTTATTCCATCACCCAATGTGGCAGAAGACCATCAGACCAAAAACGCAATGGCCCTGGTAGAGGAGAAAGCGGCCGTTATGTTAGCAGAAAAGGATCTGGATGCGGAGTTCAGAACTGTTTTCGGGCAGTTGATGGACTCGGGGTCCAGTCGTGAAGAACTCAGCCGGAACATTAAAAAACTGGCAAGGCCCCAGGCAACAGAAGATATAGTGGATGAGATCGTCGAATTACTAAATCGCAGGTATGGATAGATTTGATTTCCACAGGGTATATTTTATCGGGATCGGAGGCATCGGGATGTCTGCCCTGGCCAGGTATTTTCTATCACAGAATATGGCCGTAGCCGGATACGATAAGACCCCAACACCCCTTACCCGGGAATTGGAAGCCCAGGGAATTGATATCCATTTCGCGGACGACCTGTCCCTGGTCCCCGCACCATTCCTCAAACCGGAGGATACACTTATAGTATATACCCCTGCTGTGCCGAAGGATCACCGGGAGTGGAATCATTTTACGGATCAGGGTTTTAAGGTTAAAAAACGATCGGAAGTACTCGGATTAATCACGCGGGATACCTTTTGCTTTGCAGTGGCGGGAACTCATGGAAAAACGACCACCTCCAGCATTTTAGCCCACCTGCTGAAAGAGACCGGCACTCCCATTACAGCTTTCCTGGGAGGAATCTCGGAAGACTTTAATAGCAATTTTATATGTGAGGGGGACCAGTACTCGGTAGTGGAGGCCGATGAATTTGATCGTTCATTTTTAAGGCTTCACCCGGACATTGCCTGTATTACTTCTATGGACGCAGATCATCTGGATATTTACGGGGACAGGGAATCCATGAGGGCCTCCTTCCTCGAATTTGCCTCCAGGCTGAAACCAGACGGTAAGCTCTTTGTAAGGAATGGATTGCCTTTGGAAGGCATTACCTATGGCATTGAAGACAATTCGGACTACTGTATAAAGAATATTAAGATTGAACATGGCACCTACATATTTGATTTGGGCACCCCGGAAAGGACACTCGAAGGGGTGAGATTCAACAAGCCGGGCAGGCATAACCTGCTCAACGGCTTAGTGGCTTTCGCAATGGCGATCCAGGTAAACCCCCCTCTGGATCGCCTGGTGAAGGCACTTGAAACCTTTAAAGGCGTTCAAAGGAGATTCTCCTATAAGATCCGGCAGGACGACCTGATTTTTATAGACGATTACGCGCATCATCCAACCGAAATAGATGCCGTCCTGGAAGCGATCCGGGAAATGCATCCCGGAAAGAGTATTCTGGCGGTCTTCCAACCTCACCTTTTTAGCAGGACGAGGGATTTTATGGAAGAATTTGCCAGCAGCCTGTCAGGTTTTGACAGTATTCTCCTGCTGGATATCTATCCGGCAAGGGAAAAACCGATCCCGGGGATCACCTCAGAGGTCTTGCTGGAACGGATCTCAAATCCGAATAAAAAACTGGTCTCTAAACAAGACCTGGCTCATGAAATCAAGGCCCGAAATCCCGAGATCCTGGTCACGCTGGGAGCGGGAGATATTGGGCTGGAAGCAGACTCATTAAAACGTGAATTCGAATATGAAAATTAATTGGAACTACATCAAATTGTTCTGTTTAATGATTTGTATAACAGGACTTTATGCGTTTTCTAATCACAGAAATGCGGAAAGGCCCATCAGGGATGTGGAGATCATTTTTGAGGGGGATAACAATGTGTACCTGTCTAAGGATATGGTTAATAAATTGTTAATACAAAATTACGGCAGCGTCCTAATGGAGGATAAAGAAAAGGTAGTTTTGAATACTATAGAAAAGGTCCTTGAGACCCATGATATGGTAAAAAGTGCCCAGGTATATCTTACTATTGATGACAAACTTACATCCAAAATTTTCCAAAGGCAGCCCATAGGCAGAGTTAAAGGGAATACAACTTTCTACCTTGATGAGGATGGAAAATCTATGCCCTTATCCAAGTTGCATTCTGCACGGGTTCCGATCATTACGGGTGAGATCACTGGTAAGAGCCTTGATGATGTATTTGAAATTCTGAAGTATATAAATCAGGATGACTTTCTGAGGAAGAATGTGATCGGAATTCATATTCAGTCGGAAGAGCAGTATCAGTTAAAATTTAGGGTGGAGGACTTTGTGGTAAACCTCGGGGACGTGATTGACCTTGAAAGGAAGTTTAAGAATTTCAAGGCTTTTTACGCCAAGGCCCTTAAGGATCAGTCCCTGAAGGATTACGCGGTAGTAAGTTTAGAATTTGACAACCAGGTTGTGTGCACCAAAATATAAGATTATGGATCAGGTAAATTACTCAGTTGGCCTCGATATTGGAACCACTAAGATAGTGGCGATCATCGGCAAGGAAAACGAATATGGCAAGATTGAAGTGCTGGGCATTGGCCGGTCTAAAAGCCTCGGGGTTCATCGCGGGGTTGTAAACAACATCACCCAGACCATAAAATCAATACAGCAGGCCGTGGAACAGGCGGAAGCCAATTCAGGCCTGAAGATCGGTTCCGTGGTTGTCGGGATTGCCGGACAGCATATCCGTAGCCTTCAGCACAGCGATTACATCACCCGTGCCAATTCTGAAGAAGTGATCAATGAGGACGATCTGGACAAGCTTTGCAACCAGGTGTACAAGCTGGTCATGTTACCGGGAGAGGAGATCATCCACGTGTTGCCACAGGAATACAAGGTAGACGGGCAGGCTGAGATCAAACAACCTATCGGGATGTACGGAGGCCGACTCGAAGCCAATTTTCACGTGGTGGTAGGACAGGTTTCCTCTATCAAGAATATAGGTAGGTGTATTAAGAGCGCAGGCCTGGATCTGTATAACATAACACTCGAACCTTTGGCTTCTTCAGAGGCTGTATTGAGCCAGGAAGAGAAGGAGGCCGGTGTGGCCCTGATCGATATAGGGGGTGGTACCACAGACCTGGCGATCTTCAAGGATGGGATCATCAGGCATACTGCAGTCATCCCTTTTGGAGGAAACGTGATCACAGAGGATATCAAGGAAGGCTGCTCCATCATCGAAAAACAGGCAGAATTGCTGAAGATAAAGTTCGGATCGGCCTGGCCCGGAGAGAACAAAGACAATGAGATTGTTTCCATTCCGGGACTGAGGGGCAGGGAACCCAAAGAAATCACCCTTAAAAACCTGTCCAAGATCATTCATGCAAGGGTGGTTGAGATCATCGAGCAGGTATATGTGGAGATAAAGAATTACGGACATGAGGAACAGAAAAAGAAACTGATCGCTGGGATTGTACTCACAGGCGGCGGAAGCCAGTTAAAGCACCTCAAACAACTCGTGGAATACATCACCGGCATGGATACCAGGATCGGATATCCCAATGAGCACCTCGCCGGGGATTCGGACGCCGAAATCGCAAGTCCGCTTTATGCTACGGCTGTAGGTTTGCTCATGAATGCGGTGGAGAACAAGGACAAGCGCAGATTGAAGACCCTGGAAGCAGAAAAGGAAAAGGAAATGGTACTTCAGGGACATGAGGAGACCGCATCCACGGCCCTAAAAAAGAAAGAGCGTAAATCTGTCTTCGACCGATGGTCTGAGAAACTGAAGGATTTCTTAGACAACGCGGAATAAATAAAGCAAATCATAAAAACCCCTAATAAGATCAACATGAGCAAGAACACCGAATTTGAAAATATTTCCTTTGACCTCCCCAAGAATCAAAGCAATGTCATTAAAGTGATCGGCGTCGGTGGAGGAGGTAGCAATGCAATAAATTACATGTTCCAGGCCGGGATCAATGGTGTGGATTTCGTGATCTGCAACACAGATTCCCAGGCACTGCAAAACAGCCCTGTTCCCAATAAGATCCAGTTGGGCGTTTCCCTGACCGAAGGGTTGGGAGCTGGCGCTAATCCTGAAGTAGGGGAGCAGGCGGCCGTGGAGAGCATGGAGGATATCAAGCGTATGCTTGATACGACCACAAAAATGATCTTTATCACTGCAGGTATGGGTGGGGGTACCGGTACCGGTGCAGCTCCTATAATTGCAAAGCAGGCAAAGGCGATGGACGTCCTTACGGTGGGGATCGTGACCATGCCCTTCCAGTTCGAGGGGAAAATGAGATGTCAGCAAGCTCAGAAAGGTATTGAGCGGCTCAGGGAACACGTAGATTCCCTGATCATCATCAATAACAATAAGCTCAGAGAAGTCTATGGTAATCTCGGTTTTAAAGCCGGTTTCGCCAAGGCGGATGAGGTACTCGCTACTGCGGCCAGGGGAATCGCAGAGGTGATCACCCATCACTATACACAGAATATCGACCTGCGTGATGCCAAAACGGTACTTTCCAATAGTGGTACGGCTATTATGGGATCGGCCATGGCTTCGGGTTCTGCGCGGGCCACAGAGGCGATCATGAGGGCACTTGATTCTCCATTGCTCAACGACAACAAGATCACAGGGGCCAAGAACGTTCTGTTGCTCATCGTATCCGGGACCAAAGAGATCACCATCGACGAAATCGGTGAGATCAATGACCATATTCAGGCTGAAGCCGGACATGGAGCCAACATTATCATGGGTGTCGGGGAAGATGAAGCACTGGGAGATGCTATTGCAGTAACCGTCATTGCCACAGGCTTCAATGTAGACCAGCAGGATGAGATTGTCAACACAGAATCCAAAAAGATCATCCATACATTGGAGGATGAACAAAAGGCCGAGCAAAATTTGTCTGACCATCCGGTAGAGTTCACTGAGGTCAAGATGGAAGTTGAAGAAAAGGATACTGTTATAAAGCATGTACTGGAGGTTGAAAATGACATGGACCTGGTGCCAACCACCAATTTTATTCGCAATTTCAACGTCTTCTATGATGAGGTAGTAGCCAAAGATATTGATGAGGATAGCTTTGTGATCATCGATTCTAAACACGCCTTATTTGATATGGAGGTTGTAGATCCGGTCACCGTCGCTCCTAAAGAAGAGAAAAAAGAGCAAATTACCTTGAGTTTTGATCTACCTCTCTCAGACGAGAGCGAAGAGGAAGAGGACGAAAAGGAGCACGTGATCACCTTTTCACTGGATGAAGATATCAGTGAAATTGATGTCAACGAGCATATTGAGGTAATACCGGTCCTTGAATACAACAAGGACGGGGAGAAACGGTACAGCCTCGATGATTATATGGAACTGGAATCAAAGCTTACCGGTGCCCGTTCCAAGGCAGAGGATTTCGATCCCAAGATCGTGGAGGATGAACTAGTCTTTGAGCACAAGACCGTAAGTGCCTACGAACAGTCCAATAAGGATGAGCAGAAAGGTGAGATCGACCCTATGAATTCACCCATTGAAGAACTGTTAAAGGCCAGGGCCGATGAGAGGAGACGGAAGCTCAAGGATTTTAATTATAAATTCCAGAATAGCCTGAGTCATATCGAAGAGATTGAAAAGGAACCTGCCTATAAAAGACAGGGAGTTAATTTGAGTGACAGCCCTAAGGAGGGTAAGGTATCACGTACTACCCTTGGCGAGGACAGCAATGACGAAATGCAATTGCGTTCCAACAATTCATTTTTACACGATAATGTAGATTAGTTAGTTTTTTGTTCGGTTTAGTAACCTAGCCAAAACCCGAAAAGATGCCAGTCCTTTCGGGTTTATTTTTTTAACTTCGCAGGACATAAAAATCGAATCAATGAGCTTACAGGAAAAGGTTATGCAGGAGATGAAATCAGCTATGAAAGCCAAGGATTCCGTAGCCCTGGAGTCCCTGAGGGCTATCAAATCGGCTTTGCTGCTTGCCCAGACCGAGAAAGGTGCGGGTACCGGTATCTCTGAGGAGGAGGAGATAAAAATAGTTCAGCGACTGGTAAAACAGCGCAAAGACAGTGCGGCTATATATAAAGAGCAGGGAAGGGAAGATCTGGCCGCAGACGAGTTATCTCAGGTGGTGGTCATCGAAAAATTCCTGCCCGAACAGCTCGATGAGTCAGAGATTGAGAAAGTTGTAAGTGAAACCATCCAACAACTAGGTGCTGAGGGAATGAAAGATATGGGAAAGGTGATGGGTGCTGTTACGAAAAAATTGGCAGGACAGGCAGATGGGAAGACCATTTCCAATATCGTCCGCAAACACCTCACGTAGTTTTTATTCTTTTGGGAAATATCTTTTTGTGTACCTTTGCGCTCGCATTGAACAGATAGTTACGGCCGCGTAGTTCAACTGGATAGAATATCAGATTTCGGCTCTGAGGGTTGGGGGTTCGAATCCTCCCGCGGTCACGAATAAAGGGTCCAATAATAAAAAACGCCAAGCTCGCTTGAGCGTTTTTTTGTTTGGACCATTTTCAACGCGGAGCGTTGAGGATCACCGATCGACAGTGAGGTAATCCCGTTTTCAATGCGCCTGCTCGCCTTTGGAGGGGAGCGTTGAGGATCACCGATCGACAGTGAGCTAATCCCATTTTCAACGCGCCTGCCCTCCTCTGGAGGGGAGCGTTGAGGAACACCGATCCCGATAGTCCCGATAGTTGTCGGGATCAGGTGGAGGTAATACTGCGGAGCGTTAGAAGTTAGCTGAGTATAATGAAGTCCACAGAATGCGTCTGTCTCTGATCACGGCCAGACTTTTAATTATTTTCCATTAAATACTGCCATTTGGGGCGTACGCCTCCTCCCCATATACAAGTTCGCCTTTCTCCCTGCAATTCCCAGGTAATTTCGAATTCGATTTTGTACATCGCTGGAAATCAGGAGAAAGTTTCTGTAACAGACACTATATTTCGAAGAGTTTGAACGGAAAATTAGCACTTCATTAACAGATAAAAGCGTTTCATTATCTATTTTTGAGCACTATGCAGGTGAAAAGGTTTACATCGGTAATCGCCCTTTTACTCCTAGGTATTTTCCTGGGAATCAAATCTCTTGATTACCATCCCCTGACTCACGCACAGGATGACGATCGAGTGAAATGTGAACTTTGCGCCTTTTCCCTCTTACACGAATCCACTTCCTTTGATCAGGTTACCTTCTCCACCGCGATACCGGTCTTGTGGAGCGGAACTCACAGTGACATCTCTCAGGCCCTTGTCTCGACTAAGGAGACAGACAGGGTAGATCCGACCTTATTTGGCAGGCCTCCTCCTGCAATTGGATGACCCCTGGACCCACCTTATAAAAATGGGTTCTTTTCCTTTGACAAAGGATTATTTCCCATCCTAATACATCACTGTTATTCCATGTATCTCAGATACTTCATAGCGCTTTGCGCACTTTTCACGGGCTTCCAGGCCAGCAGCCAGGAGTGTAATCATACTCTAAGCGGAAAGGTCATGGATTTCCATGACAAAACTCCGTTAGCTGGAGCTACACTCTATATCGCTAAGATGGGCACCTATGCCTACACAGACCTGAACGGAGCGTATTCCTTTGAGAATCTCTGCGCCGGAACCTATGAGATCGAGGTCATGCACCCGGAGTGCCGCACCCTCATTTTCCCTATTAATATACCGGAAACCAAAAAGGAGGATTTCCTGCTGGAACACCACCTGGAAGAACTGGATGAGGTAAGAGTAATTGGCAGTATCTATTCGGGTAAAACTAACTCGGGTCTGGAAAATCGGCTGTCCGAGGAGGCCCTATTGCAAAACAGCGGTAACAGTCTGGGTGACGCTATCAAAGGTTTAAGGGGTGTCTCCAGTTTAAATACAGGGTCGAACATCGTAAAACCGGCCATACATGGTCTCAATGGGAGCAGGGTTCTGGTGCTCAATGACGGGGTGAGGATGCAGGACATGGAATGGGGTGACGAACACGCCCCTAACGTGGATGTGAATGCAGCCGGATCGGTTACGGTCATAAAAGGAGCTTCAGCCCTGCAATACGGGGGAGACGCCATAGGTGGAGTGATTCTAATGGAGCAGGCCTACCTGCCAGCCCAGGACACCTTGTATGGTAAAACGGTTCTCAATGGTTTTTCGAATGGAAGGGGAGGAAATATTTCCACGGATCTGACCAAGATATTTCAGGACGACTGGTTTATTAGATTGCAGGGTTCCTTCAAACGACTGGGCGACCAGGAGTCTCCGGATTATATCCTTTCCAATACGGGTATTTCTGAAACTGCCTCTTCCCTAGAATTCGGAAAACGAACCCTCAACTGGGGGATTCAGGGCAGGTATTCTTTTTACGATGCGGAGATCGCCATTTTACGGGCCTCTCATATTGGGAATATAGACGACCTGATCCGCAGCATTAACAGTGGAGAACCACAGATTATACGGCCTTTTACCTATGATCTTCAGAATCCCAGACAGGATGTAAGACACCATCTGGCCAAGATCTCTGCGTACAAAAGGTTTCAAGGCCTGGGCAAATGGAGTGCCCAGTACGATTTCCAGCAGAACCGCAGGAAAGAATACGATGTCAGGAGAGGGGAATTGAATGACCAGGCTTCTCTTGATCTTGAGCTCACCACTCACTCGGTCAGTACGGATTTTAAATGGGATGCAGCAGAGAAAATCGACTTGCATACCGGACTTGTAGGTAGATATCAGGAAAACTTTCCGAACCCGGCAACCGGTGTCAGGAGGTTGATACCGGACTATAAAAGGTGGGAATTGGGCGCCTTTGTTACCGGGGAGTACAATCTGACAGCCAATTGGAGCCTCGATGCAGGATTCAGGTATGATTTCTCGAAGATTGATGCACTAAAATATTACCAAACCACAAGGTGGGAGGAAAGGGGATATGAAGATGAATTTTCCGATATTATAATTGAAGAAGTCGGATCTCAACTCCTCACCAACCCGGTTTTCACTTTCGAAAATTTCTCGGGGACCTCAGGGATCCATTATAACAGGGATAACACAACCTTTCTGAGGTTCAATTATGCCCTTTCTCAGAGAGCACCCAATCCTTCCGAGCTATTTAGCGATGGGCTGCACCATTCAGCCGCAAGGATAGAGCTGGGAGATCTGAGGATAAAAAGCGAGACTTCTCACAAGTTTTCCGCCTCGTTTGAAAGACGCCTGCAGAAATGGGGTTTTACCCTTGAGCCTTACGCCAATTTCCTATCTGATTTTATCCTGCTCGAACCCACCGGCTTAGAATTTACGATCAGGGGGGCATTTCCTGTGTGGAGCTACCGGCAGACAAATGCCCGGTTACTAGGGTTTGATGCCTCCGCATATGTGAACTGGCATACGAACTGGCGAACTGAACATCAGATGTCCTTGGTAAAGGGTAAAGATATGTCGCAGGACCTGGCATTGATCAATATTCCACCGGTCAGTTTCAGGAATCAGGTCGATTTTCTTAAAAAGGAGTGGCACGACTTTGAGGTGTCTTTTATAAGTGACCTCGTGCTCAGGCAAAATGAGGTTCCGCCTAATATTACTGTGTTCTCCCCGGAACAACAACAAGATGTTCTGCTGGAGATCAATACCCCACCCCCGGCCTATCACCTGGTGGGATTGAGTTCCTCTTTGGACTTCTCTCTCGGGACTTCCGGCAGACTAACGACCTCGCTCATCGTGAATAACCTGCTAAACACAACATTCAGGGATTACCTGAACAGGCAGCGGTTTTTCGCTGATGGCATGGGAAGAAATATTCAACTTCAAATTATTGTTCATTATTAAATTTTATTATTAGCTATGAAACCCTTTAAATCATTTATCCTGTTTTCTTTTGGCATGTTGACCTTCACCGCCTGCTCTGATGATGAGCCGGCTCCGGAACCGATCAACGAAGAAGAGATCATCACTACCTTTACGGCCACCTTTGTTCCCCAGGGCGGTGGCACTACGATTACGCTCCAATCGAGGGATCTGGATGGCGATGGTCCAAACCCTCCCGAGGTAACTGTTTCGGGTGATTTCGCGGAAAACGCTATTTACGATGGAACCATCGTCCTCCTCAATGAAACAGAGACCCCTGCAGAGGACATCACCACAGAGGTGGAGGAAGAAGATGAGGAGCACCAGTTCTTCTATACCGTCGGCAGTTCGCTGAACGCGAATCTGGAGTATGCCAATTTTGACGGGAATGGTAACCCACTGGGAACAGCATTTACAATGACCACCACCACTGCCAGCAGTGGGACGATCGCTTTTACACTCAGGCATGAACCCCTGAAACCAAACTCAGGGCTGGCCGATGCCGGTGGTGAGACCGATCTGGCAGTGACCTTCAGCGTCAATATCCAGTAAACTTTTTTTCAGAAAAAATATTCCTTTACATAGGAATTCGGGATCCCTCCCGGGAAACAGGTCGATTCAAAGGCTATAACTTCCTGAGAGGGGTCTCGTTTATTCAGCGGGAACAGCACGCTCCCTCACCATATGGTCCATGATGACCTTGGCGTGCACACGTGAGTTTTCGATAAACCACTTGTGAGTTTCCATCCCTCCGCAGATGACCCCGGCCAGGTATAGCCCGGGTACATTCGTCTCCATGGTTTCCGGATCGTAGTCCGGCAATTTCTTCTCGTCATCCGACAAATGGATCCCCATAGACTTAAGAAATTCGAAATTTGGCATGTATCCGGTAAGGGCCAGGACAAAATCGTTCTCGATACGCTCCTCTCCATTCGGAGTATTCAGTACGATCTCCTTCTGGCGGATTTCAGAAACTGTAGTGTTAAAATAGGCTTTGATACTGCCTTCCTCAATACGGTTGATGATATCAGGCCTGACCCAGTACTTGACGCGTTGACCGACCTCCGGGCCGCGGATGATCATGGTGACGTCGGCTCCCTTACGCCAGCATTCCAGGGCAGCATCCACAGCCGAATTACTGGCCCCGATTACGGCTAATTTCTGACTGGCATAAAAATGGGGATCCTTGTAATAATGGGATACCTTCCGAAGCTCCTCCCCGGGTACATTTAGTGTGTTCGGCAGGTCATAGAATCCGGTTGATATGATCACATTCTTCGACTCGTATGTTGCTTTTTCAGATTCTATCTTAAAAAGCTCACCCTCCTTCACTACCGAATTTACCTTCTCAAAGAGCTGAATATTCAGTTTGTTGGAAGTCACGATCCTGCGATAGTACTCCAGGGCTTCATTCCTTTTTGGTTTAGCTTCCTTGCTGATAAAAGGGATCTCATCGATCTCCAGCTTTTCCGAGGAGGAAAAGAACTGCATGTTTACGGGATAGTTAAAAAGGGAATTGACAATGGGACCCTTCTCTATGATCAGATAGCGAAGTTTTTTCTTTTTAGCTTCCAGACCACATGCGATCCCTATCGGACCTCCACCAACGATAATTACGTCAAATACCTGCTTCATGAATTCCCTGATTTTTTACAGTGCGCTTTATGAGTACAAAATTAACAAACATCCTCCAGAAACCCTGAGGTATACCACAGATGGTAAACCTGACAATTATCATGATTTTTTGGAGTTTAGAATCGGATATTTAGGATATCAAACTAAAAGATCACATCATGACCCTTTCCATAGATATTCCCATTTCCACGATCATGACCAAGAATATCATCTCAGTGGATATCAAAGACGGCTTAGATAAGGCAGAACACCTGTTCAAGAAAAACAACATTCGTCATATGCCGGTTACCAGTAAGAAAAAGATCGTGGGTATGCTGAGTATGAACGACCTCCTCAGGTTGAGTTTTGCGGATGGTGCCTTTGTGGAAGAAGGGAATGTAAAATCGGAAATTTACGAGATGTTTAGCATTAACCAGTTGATGGTTCGCACCCCTGAAACGATCAGTTCCACCAATACCGTCAGAGATGCCACGGAACTGCTGGTAAAACGCAAATACCACTCCTTACCTGTTGTCGATGATGGAGAGGTAGTCGGGATGGTGACCACAACAGATTTGCTGAAATATTATCTTTCCATGTTCTAAGAGATCACTGCAGATGCGAGATCGGCGATAACTCCTTTTGGATCCTCCGATTTAAAGACTGAACTCCCCGCCACAAGCACATCGGCCCCTGCGTCTATGAGTTTAGCAGCATTGTCAGGACCCACCCCTCCGTCAACTTCAATCAGGACCGAAGCCTCCTGCTGCCGTATCATCTTCCTTAGTTCGCGTATCTTGTCATAGGTCCCCGGGATAAAAGACTGACCTCCGAATCCGGGGTTGACACTCATTACAAGGACCAGGTCCAGGTCTTTCAAAATAGTATTCAACAGGGAAACATCGGTATGGGGGTTAAGGGCGACACCTGCCTTCATCCCCGCTGCTTTGATGGCCTGAATAGTTCGGTGGAGATGTGGACAAGCCTCGTAGTGGACGGTCAGAAGATAAACCCCAAGGTCAGCAAAAGTCTGGATGTACCGGTCCGGATCTACGATCATCAGGTGGGCATCCAGGGGTTTCGTGGCGTGTTTGGCGATCGCCTTGACCACAGGCATTCCGTAGGAAATATTAGGCACGAACAGGCCGTCCATAATGTCGAGGTGATGCCAGGCAGCATCACTTTTGTTGACCATTTCAACATCTCTTTGCAAATTTCCAAAGTCGGCAGCAAGGAGGGAAGGAGCAATTTTTACGCGATTCATCGGTCAGCAGTATTTGGTATCTGTAAAAGTAAACAAACCTCAGCTAATCCGTATTTACGGGATCAGCTTTTCTCTGGAGACGGATAAGGTCACTTTCTGCTGCGATGTAACCAAATGAACTCCAGTTGTCACCTTGGACGATCCCTTTCATAAGCTCAACCCCTTTTTTAACTCCATCAGTATCCGGATTCGTAAAATACCAGTTGGCCAGGCCATAGGCCACGGCATCTGAGGCAGCAGAGGGCTCACCATCAGGGATAAGGGTCTCCTCCGTGGTCAATCCTTTGTAGAAGAGACAAAGGTTGTGGTAGCTGTTGTTTTCAATAACCTCCAGGTCGGTGGTGATCGGACTAAGAAGACTGTCTGCTGCGCTGTATTGACCCATCCGCCTTTGGATCATGTAGAGCCAGTGGGTACTCGAGACCAGGTTGTCCGGATTTGAACCGCTTTCGCGGCAATTGAGATATGCGCTGTAGGCATCCGGGTAATCGCCTTTAAGGTAGTAGGCAAGACCGAGATGGTACCAGATATTTCCATGTAGCGTACTTACAGGAATATTCATGGCGTTCGGGATGCCGTCGGGCTCAATAGAATTCTCGGTTCCCCTGATGAGTTCACTGGCCCTTTGCAAGTCGGCTACAGCCTTGTCGAATTCCCGTATCGAGATGTACCTGTGCCCTCTGTGCCGGTAAAGGCGGGCCTCTTCAGGAAACCTTCGGATGCCCTGGGAATAGATAGCAATTGCTTCCTCGTAGTACCCCAGATAGGCTGTGCGTCGCCCGAACCAGATAAGAGCTTCCACATTTGTAGTGTCTTTTTCATAAGCCTGCCTAGCTTCCAGATATTGCTGCAGGGCCTTGCCACTGGCCTTTTCCCTGGGGAAGACCTTGCCCAAAGGTGTGGTGAAGGGGGCTGGGACTTCCGGGAGCTCGCTGTCCTTGCAGGAGCTGAAGCCAATGGTCATAATAAACAAAAGGACCAGGGAGAAGGGGGGTGATAGTTTGCGGAGAAATGGCAGGCAGTAAGGTGCTACTTTCCTTGGTTTCATATACGGTGTTCTAAGTTGAGGTGGGATCAAATGAAAAACTCCGGTAATCAGCCGGAGTTTATTCATCAATCAAAAAACGAACAGTCATGATACACTGTTGTTATTGTTAAAAATAAGCTAAAATCTCCAGAGTTCCAATTTTGAGGAGTGTCTTTCAGCGAATTTTATTCAGGGATTTTATCCCAGATAGGTCTTGAGTATCTTGCTTCTCGAGGTGTGTTTCAACCTTCGGATGGCCTTTTCCTTGATCTGACGTACGCGTTCGCGGGTCAGGTCGAACGTTTCTCCGATTTCTTCCAGGGTCATGGAGTGCTGTCCGGCAAGTCCGAAATAGAGCCTGATAACATCAGCCTCCCTTGGAGTCAGGGTTTCCAGGGCCCTTTCGATCTCAGTTCTCAATGATTCGTGCAAGAGATCCTTGTCGGGATTAGGAGATTCTCCGCTGCGCAGTACGTCGTACAGGTTAGAATCCTCCCCGTCAATCAGGGGGGCATCCATGGATACGTGTCTTCCCGAGTTCTTAAGGGATTGCTTCACATCTTCCACGGTCATATCGAGCTCCTTGGCGATTTCCTCCGCAGAAGGCACCCTTTCATGAGCCTGCTCCAGAAATGCAAAGGTCTTATTGATCTTGTTGATGGAGCCGATCTTGTTCAGGGGTAGGCGCACAATACGAGATTGTTCTGCCAGGGCCTGGAGGATAGATTGTCTGATCCACCAAACGGCATAGGAAATAAATTTAAAACCTCGGGTCTCGTCAAATCGCTGGGCGGCTTTGATCAGGCCCAGGTTGCCTTCATTGATCAAATCAGGGAGGGTTAGACCCTGGTTTTGATATTGCTTAGCTACAGAAACCACGAATCTCAGGTTGGCTTTGGTCAACTTTTCAAGAGCCGACTGGTCACCGGCCTTGATACGCTGCGCCAGTTCTACCTCTTCATCAGCCGTGATCAGGTCTACCTTGCCAATTTCCTGAAGGTATTTGTCCAGTGACGCCGTTTCACGGTTCGTCACCTGTTTTGTAATCTTTAACTGTCTCATCTAATAGGTTCCTTTCTATTTAGGTTATAGTGCATGGACTGCATATATTTATACGTATAAAAATGAGGAATGTTACATGTGGGCAAGGAAAATTTGATAAAAATGTTAAAAAAAACAAAAAACCCCGGCAAAATGCCGGGGTTTTGATGTTTATCAGGAACGGAATCAATCTCTTCTCTGTCGCTGCGGTCTCCTTTGACCACCTCGGTCGTTGCGATCTCCGCGGCTATTCCTGTCGTTCCTTGGAGGCCTTTCCTTATATCCTTCCGGTTTGGGTAAAAGCGCCTTTCTGGATACCTTATCCTTTTTGGTTCGCGGGTCGATCCCAATATACTTCACGTCGAACACATCACCCATGTTGACCACATCGGTTACTTTGTCCGTGCGTTCCCAGGCCAGCTCGGATACGTGAAGCAGGACCTCATTCCCCGGGGCTTCCATATATTCTACCACGGCACCGAAATCTAGCATCTTGATGACCTTCACCTCGTATACACTTCCCACTTCTGGTTTGAAGGTGATGGAATCGATCTTGGCCAATACGGCGTCGATTCCGGCCTGGTCTGTTCCCAGGATCTCTACGATTCCTTCTTCCGTCACGGGATCTTCGTTGATAACGATCGTGGTCTTGGTCGCTTTCTGTAGCTCCTGTATCACTTTTCCTCCCGGACCGATTAACGCTCCGATATATTCGTTTGGAATAACGGTAGTAACCATTTTCGGGGCGTGAGGTTTTACATCTGGTCTTGGTGCCTCAATGGTATCGGTAAGTTTTTTCAGGATATGTAACCTACCGTCCCTGGCTTGTTTCAGAGCCTTGACAAGGATCTCATAGGAGAGTCCTTTGACCTTGATATCCATCTGGCAGGCCGTGATCCCGTCTTCAGTACCGGTTACTTTGAAGTCCATATCTCCCAAATGATCCTCATCTCCAAGGATATCGGACAATACAGCGTACTTTCCTGTCTCCGCATCAGAGATCAATCCCATGGCGATACCGGATACAGGCTTCTTTAACTGCACCCCGGCGTCCATGAGCGCCATAGTTCCGGAACAAACGGTAGCCATAGACGAGGATCCGTTACTTTCCAGTACTTCGGAGACCACACGCACGGTATAAGGGCAATCTTCCGGGATCATCCTTTTAAGAGCCCTCTGAGCGAGGTTTCCATGTCCGACTTCCCTTCTGGAAGTACCCCTTATAGGTCTGGCTTCTCCTGTGGAAAAAGGAGGGAAGTTGTAGTGCAAATAGAATGTTTCCTCTCCTTCATAGGAGGGCATGTCGATCTGGTTCGCTTCCCTTGACGTACCCAGGGTGACAGTCGCTAAGGCCTGTGTTTCCCCTCGTGTAAAGATGGCAGAACCATGGGTTGATGGCAGGTAGTCCACTTCACACCAGATAGGTCTGATTTCGTCAGTCTTCCGTCCGTCCAGTCTCAGCCCTTCGTCCAGTGTAAGATCCCTGACAGCCGCTTTTTCGGCCTTGTAGTAATACTTGGTGATCAGGTCGCCTTTTTCTTCCAGTTCTTCTTCACTGAAGCTGGCCTTGACCTCTTCCTTGATCTCCTCAAAGGCCTGGCTCCGTTCCTGTTTGGCCGAACCTGCCTTCGCTACTGCATAGACCTTGTCATAGGCCATTTCTCGGATCTTCTTTTCAAGATCTTCATCCTCGGCCTCTGTTTCGTATTCTCTTACTTCCTTCCTTCCGAAGGCTTCGGCCAGCCTCATCTGGGCAGCGCATTGCTCCTTGATGGCTTCGTGGGCGAATTTGATGGCTTCCACCATATCCTCTTCGGAGATCTCTCCCATTTCACCTTCCACCATCATCACTGAATCTGCGGAAGCCCCGATCACCATGTCGATGTCGGAATCTTCGAGCTGAGCCCTGGTGGGGTTAATGATAAATTCACCATCTACACGGCCAACCCTTACTTCAGAGATGGCACATTCGAATGGAAAGTCTGAAAGCTGGATCGCAGCGGAAGCTGCCAGTCCGGCCATGGCGTCCGGCATCACGTCCTCATCGTGAGACATCAGTTGGATCATCACCTGAGTCTCTGCGTGATAATCCTTAGGGAAGAGGGGTCTCAAAACCCTGTCTACCAAACGCATGGTGAGGATCTCACCGTCGCTTGGCCTGGCCTCACGTTTAAAAAATCCTCCGGGATAGCGGCCAGAGGCTGCAAATTTCTCCCGGTAGTCAACGGTAAGCGGCAGAAAGTCTACATCCGACGCTTTGTAATTCGATACTACGGTACACAACAGCATGCATTTGCCCGATTGGACAACCACAGAGCCGTGTGCCTGTTTGGCTAATTTTCCGGTTTCGATAGAGATAGTCCTACCGTCACCGAGGTCAATGACCTCTTTAAAAGTCTTAGGAATCATAAATTTTAATTAATCCTGTAATAGGTACAGGAGTGTTAAACAATGGTCTGCCGCCCTCATGGCCGGCCGAAGTTGTGTTGTTGTGTTGTGACCAATGAAAAACTGAGAGTAAGCTTTTTAAAATTGCCTCCCTGCGGAGGACTTGGTAATTAAAAATGGGGAAGAATCCCTCCCCCATTTTTTTATTTTCTGATATTCAGGTCTTTGATGAGTTCCCTGTATTTCTCAATATCCTTTCTTTTCAGGTAGTCGAGGAGGCTCCTCCTTTTACCTACAAGCCTTACCAGTGATCTCTCTGTGTTGAAATCCTTCTGGTTGTTTTTAAGGTGACCCGTAAGGTGGTTGATCCTGTGGGTGAACAATGCAATCTGAGCTTCTGTTGAACCCGTGTTGTTTTCGTCTCCCCCGTACTTTTTGAAGATTTCCTTCTTTACTTCTGTAGTTAAATACATGCCAATATTGTATTAAATGATTTTTATGTATTTGATTGATTTTCAATCGAGGTGCAAAGATAGAAATAATTTCGCAACCCGACCTGATGAAGTTATTTTTTTATGAGGTCGTTAAACCTTTCTTAAAGAATACGGTCTTAGGAGGGTAATCTTTAAAAACTACATTATGAAAAAGAGTCTCAAAACACTGAACTATGCCGGAGGTATGCTTTTGGCAGCTGCCTTGCTGTTTTCCTGTAACAAGGAAGAATCCTCACCCATTGCGGAAACCGAGAACTTCGAGGTCGCCGAACTCAAGGTGAGTGACGAATCAGAATTAATTTCCGAGGAGATCATGAACATAGCCGAAGATGTCTATATGGCAGACGAAGCTCAGGCTGCCGGAAAATTCTCCTATAATTCCGATTTTCTGCCGGATTGTGTGACCATTACCACGGTGATCACCTCCACAAGCAAAGAACGCACCATCGATTTTGGAGAGGGATGCGAGCTACCTAATGGGAATGTTCTCAGCGGAATCATCTTTCTGAGCTATTCCAAGGATATGGAAATGGCCACCAATACCCTTAGCCTTTCCCTGGAGAACTTTACATTCAACGGAGTGGCCATAGAAGGAGGGGCTTCAATCCTGAGGATGCGCACCAATGAGAACGGCAATCCCCAGTCTGATGCCGATGCCAGTTTTTCGGCAACCTGGCCGAACGGGGAAACCGCGAGTTTTACAGGTGAACGTACCCGCGAATGGATCGAGGGATACGGCAGTGGATTCTGGGGAGATAATGTGTACCTGATCAGCGGAAAGGGGACATTCACTGGGCCAATGGGCAACGTATTCGTCAAGGAAACAGTGACCCCATTGAGGAGGGAACTGGCCTGCAGATTCATCGTCAGCGGAGTCCTGAATATTTCCAGGAACGACGCTACAGCCAGTTTGGATTTCGGGGACGGAAGCTGTGACGCAAAAGGAGTGCTTACCTACCCCGACGGAACTTCTGAGGAGATCTTCCTCCGGAGATTTAAGAACTAAAGTACCCAAAAGAAACAGCCCTGAAGACCAGGGCTGTTTTTATTTTCGGATCGGTTCGTTCTGAATGAGGTCCAGGTAGAGGTTGACCTTCTGTTTAAGTTCGCTCCTGTGTACGATAAAATCGAGGAAGCCGTGTTCCTTTACGAATTCGGCAGTCTGGAAATCCTTAGGAAGGTCCTTTCCGGTCGCCTCCTTAACCACCCTCGGACCTGCAAAGCCTATCAGGGCACCTGGTTCGGAAATATTGATATCACCCAGCATGGCATACGATGCCGTAGTACCCCCAGTGGTGGGATCAGTACAGAGGGAGATATAAGGAAGTTTTGCTTCTGCCAGCTGAGCCAGTTTAGCAGAGGTTTTAGCCAACTGCATGAGGGAAAGTGCCGCTTCCATCATACGTGCCCCTCCCGACTTGGAGATCATTAAAAACGGTACTTTTTTCTTGATAGAATAATCTATGGCCCTTGCGATCTTCTCGCCTACCACGCTTCCCATGGACCCTCCGATAAAACTGAAATCCATACAGGCCACGACCAGGTCCTTCCCCATGGATTTACCGTAAGCCGTGCGCACCGCATCCTTGAGTCCGGTTTTCTTCTGGGCCGATTTAAGCCTGTCTACATACTTTTTTGTATCCTCAAACTTCAGGGGATCCTTGGAGCTGAGTTTGGCATCGAGTTCTGTGAATTTGTTGTCGTCAAAGAGGATCTCAAAATATTCCTTACTGCCGATCCTGACGTGGTAGTCGTCTTCCGGACTTACGTAAAAGTTCTTGGCGAGCTCTTCGTACTCTACGATCTTGCCCGTAGGCGATTTGTACCAGAGACCCTTCGGAGTGTCTTTCTTCTGTTCTGTTGCGGTCTGTATCCCTTTTTCCTTTCGTTTAAACCAAGCCGTCATAGTCACATCATTTAAAGTGGGAGAAATTGCCTAAAGCGTATTCACATTGTTGAGGTCTTCAAAAGCTTTTTTGAGCCTGGCCACAAAGGTCTTTTCGGCTTCGCGCATCCAGACCCGGGGGTCGTAGAATTTTTTGTTGGGTTGATCCTCGCCCTCGGGATTCCCGATCTGGGATTGAAGGTAAGGCCCCTTTGCCTTAAAGTATTCTCTGATTCCTTCCATAAAGGCGTACTGAAGATCCGTATCGATGTTCATCTTGATCACCCCGTAGCCTATCGCTTCCCGTATCTCCTCCAGGGTTGACCCTGAGCCGCCATGAAAGACAAAGTCGATATGGTTGTGCCCCACATTGTACTTTTTGGAGATGTACTCCTGGGAATTCTTAAGGATCTTAGGTGTCAACTTCACGTTTCCGGGTTTATAGACCCCGTGTACGTTACCGAAGGCTGCGGCCACGGTAAATCTGTGGCTCACCTTGCTGAGTTCTTCGTAAGCGTAAGCAACCTCCTCGGGCTGGGTGTACAATTTTGAATCGTCCACATCGGTATTGTCCACCCCGTCTTCTTCTCCTCCGGTGATCCCCAGTTCGATCTCCAGGGTCATATCCATTTTGCTCATCCTTTCCAGGTACTGTTTGCAGATCTCTATATTCTCTTCGATCGGCTCTTCAGAAAGGTCGATCATATGAGAACTGAAGAGGGACTTGCCGGTGGCATTGTAATGTTCCTCACTGGCATCGAGAAGGCCGTCAATCCAGGGGAGTAATTTCTTCGCACAGTGGTCGGTGTGAAGGATAACGGTTGCCCCGTATGCCTCAGCCAGTTCGTGAATGTGTTTTGCTCCGGCTATTGCTCCCTTGATGGCAGCCTGCTGTCCTTCATTTGACAGACCCTTTCCAGCGTTGAATTGTGCTCCGCCGTTGGAGAACTGGATAATGACAGGAGATTTAAGTGATGCAGCCGTTTCGAGGACGGCATTTATGGTATTGGAACCGGTTACATTTACAGCGGGTAAGGCAAAGCCCTTTTCCTTGGCATAAGCAAAAATCTTTTGCACATCGTCACCCGTTGCGACACCTGGTTTGATATTGTGACCCATGTTTCTCTCTTTAATTAGTCAGTTGTGATACTCGGGCAAAAGTAATAAAATTATTAGGTCTAGAAGGGATAATTGATCCCTATTTGTATGACAGCATTGCTGAAGTTGTACTCCCTGAACCATCTCCTCGAGGGCTCCTCAGCCGGGTTGTAGGTCTTAAATCCGGCATCTACCCGAAAGACAAAATAGGTAAAATCATACCTAAGCCCAAAACCGGTACCCAGGGCAATATCTGCTAGGGATCCGAAGCCGCTGAAGGTCTTGTCCGGATCGTCCACATTGTCCCAGACATTCCAGATATTACCCGCGTCGGCAAAGAGGGCGCCTTTGAAATTCCCCACTACGGGGAAGCGGTATTCCAGGTTAAAGGCGAGTTTCAGGTTGGCCTCGTTAAAGTCATTGATATCGCTGGATCGGCCGGGGCCGAGGGAGTACGGGAACCATGCCCTGTTGTCGTTGGATCCCCCCGCAAAGTAACTCCGTACAAATGGAACACTCTCAGAGTTGCCGTAGGGTACTGCGATACCGAAGAAACTGCGAAATGCCAGGACATTAGACCTGCTGAGGTCCCAGTGCTTGATATAGTCGAACTCCGTCTTCACATATTGCGAATAGGGGACCCCAAAGACCAGTAGGTTGTTGTTGTCATTCTGATTGAAGGGCACAAGATAGGACATTGCCGAAAGCAAGTTACCGGCACTTTCCAGTTTCAGGCGGAACTGGTAAAAACTATTGTCATTGATACCACTTTTGTTATTCTTCGTAAAGGTATAGTTGCTGGAAAAGATCAGGTTGTTCTCTGTGAGGCGGTCCCTTCGTTCTTCTATCCGGCTTACGTCTATAAAATCTTCCCTTGCCGTAGTAACGGTTCCGTCCAGTACAGCCTGGGTAAAGCCGGTCGTTCCATCCGGGATGATGAGGCGGGGATCATCCGGATCGTCTGTGGGCTCAAAAAAAGCTGCCAGGGCAGGCTCATCCTCATACGTATCGGCTATATTATCTAATTGCCTGTAACTGCTGCCGTATACATTAAAGAAACGGTCGGGGTTCACATTGCGCACGTAGAGAATGTTGAGGAGTTCCAGGGTGTTTTTACGAAAAATATCCGGAGTCCAGGTATAACCTAAAATGCTGTTCAGAGTCTGCTTGTCGAGCCCGATATTCTTCTGAAAGCTCGTTCCCGCAGAAATACGTGTCTGAGGAAGCATATAATAAGGAATTACCCTCTCCGTAGGGAGGGGGAACCAGATCCTTGGAAATGTCAGGTTGATATCAGCCCCAACTTCCGAGAAGAAATCCTCGGGAAGGGATGCATCGCTGAGAAGACCAAAAGTACCACGTGCAGACAAGCTCAGCGTCTCCGCCCCTCCGAATACGTTCCTCGTGATAAGAGAAGTGCTGAACCCGATCCCCAGTCGCTGTATGTTGGAATGCGTCACATCCAGGTTAAGGCCCAGGGAATACTTGGATCGGGCCGTAAGGAAGATATTGGATACCAGCCTGGTCTGTGTACTGTCTTCCAGGATCTGTATGTTGGGATACTTAA
Source organism: Muriicola marianensis (assembly GCF_014638095.1). Classification (GTDB taxonomy): domain Bacteria; phylum Bacteroidota; class Bacteroidia; order Flavobacteriales; family Flavobacteriaceae; genus Muriicola; species Muriicola marianensis. The sequence continues at coordinate 1,097,672 of NZ_BMFH01000001.1, read as the reverse complement.
ACGTATTGAGGTTGGTGATCTGCCGGTAGGTCCGTATCCTGTCCAGGTCGCGGTACAGACTGTCTTTTTCAAAGAAGATGGCATCGGTAAGGGCTTTGGGTTTATACCTTAGTCTGTCTTTGAAATAGATGGTGTAATTCTTGTATTCGGTCGACTGCATTGTGCTGGGGTCGTCTCCGAATTCGTAATCCGCGAAGATGTTGATCCTGTCGAAGGAAAATACCTTGTACTCTGCGGTAGTGATGGCCGTATCACCTCTTTTCCTCAGGTTTTCAATGTTCAGCTCCACAGTCATCTGCTGATCATCCCTGATCTCGGTGGTATCCCTCAAAATATTGTAGGTTATGGAACTCTCCTGAAAATTATAGACCCCCGAATTTCTGAACAGTTCGGTGAGGCGTTCCCTCTCATTATTGAAGTCGGTAAAGTCGAATTGTTTGCCCTCTAAGATCAGGGATCGGTCGCTGTTGGCCTTATAGATAGAATCAATCGCCGGGGAGGCGATGTTGTTGGTCAGGGAGTCGATAAAATAAGGTTTTCCCAGGGTGATCAGATAGTCTATTGCCGCCCGCTGTTTTCTCTTTTCCTCCTTGATCTCAAAGGTTGTACTGTTGTTGAAATACCCTTTGCTGTCGTAATAGGTCTTGAGTCGTTGCAGGGTTTTTCTCGTGCGGGAGGTGTCGATGATCACAGGAGCTTCCCCTATCTTCTTGAGCCATTCACTGTATCCTTTGACGAGAAATGACTCCCCCAGAGCGTCGACCTGTTTCTGGGACAGCAGCCTGGCCAGGCGATCTTCCCTTTCGGGTTTGCGATTTAGCCATGCCTGGAAGGTAGAATCGGGATCTTTCTTTGCCAGATTGTAGAGGTTAAGTCTGAGGGGAAAACCCAGGACACGGGTGTTCGGCTCTTGTACAATAAGGCTCCTGGCATCCTCATCCAAAACCCTTTGCCCGTCTGTATAAATGGCATTTTTTGTCAGTAACAATTCATTTTCTCCTACCCGCTTTAAAGTATTACAGGAAGAAAGCCCGGCGATAAGCAGGAAGATACCTATTTTAGCACCGTAGCCCTTAAGAGGAAAGGAGGTATTCATAGGAACCAAAAATACATTTTTTGGATGGTTGGGAAAAGTCAAATAAAGTATATCAGGAGCCTGCAACTAAAAAAGCACAGAAAGGCCACAGGCCTCTTTGTAGCTGAGGGAGTAAAGCTGGTAAATGAACTGTTGGCAGAGGGATATGATCCCCGGTTTCTCTATACCACCACCCCGGAGGTACTCCCTCCAAATCCCCCTCCTTTCGAGGTCGTAAAGGAGGCAGATCTGATCAGGATGAGCGGACTCAAATCCCCGAACAAGGTGCTTGCCGTTTTTCCCATCCCGCAGACACAGGTCTTAAAAGAGGAGGGGTGGATGCTGGCACTGGATGGGGTAAAGGATCCGGGTAATCTGGGTACCATCATCCGGTTATGCGATTGGTTTGGCTTCTCACAGCTCATCTGCTCCGAGGATACAGTAGATTGCTACAACCCCAAGGTGCTGCAGGCGACCATGGGGTCGATCGCCAGGGTGAAAGTGGTCTATGTCGACCTGCCTGAATTCCTGTCTGCCTCCGGGAAACCTATTTTTGGGGCCTATATGGAAGGAAAAGATGTGCAGAAGACACAATGGCCGGAGACCGGCATTCTAGTAATGGGGAACGAAGCTCACGGGATATCCGAAGAGGCAGGAAATCATATACGGAGCAAGGTGAGCGTGCCTCAATTCGGAAAGATCTCAGCCGAAAGCCTCAATGTGGCCACTGCCACCGCTATCCTGTTACACGAACTCAGGAGAGATTCCCCGAACTGATCTATTCAAAGGTGAAATTTACGAAGACGCCTCGGGTGCGAAGGGCGTCGATATTTCCCGTCCAGGGGCTTGAAGGGTCGTTGTCGGGGACCAGTTCATCCGTGATCGCGAATACACCCCTGATGGAGGGAGAAAATTTGAAGTATTCCGTATAGAAATCGATCCCGAAGCCGAGCTCGTAGTTGAATACCTGTTTTTTCATCCTGAATGTCCCGCTGCTGTTGTCATCCAGGCTGTCCTCATTGCTACCCAGGTTCATCGAAGCAGAAACACCACCCACCAGGAAAGGTTTCCAGTTTCCTATCCTCTTTGTACTTGCCTTGAGCAAAAGGGGGAAGTTGATATAGGTCGATTTTACTTCACGGATCGCATCGCTCTCTTCCGAAAAACCGGGAAATCCCAGGGTTCGGGATCCGTAGTAGAGTCCGGGTTCAAACCGGAGGTCGAAGTGCTCATGCAGGCGCACTTCCCCGATTAAGCCCACATTAAACCCAACCGACTTGTTTACGAGGATATCCTGGAGGTCGTTCTTATAGTCAAACTTGAAATCGTATTGGTTAAAACCAAGAAAGTAGCCCCAGTTTAAGAGTGCTTTGTCCTCGTTTTCCAGGTTGAGGATGGGCTTTTCATTGAACTGGCCAACGAGTACACTTGCATTTCCCATCAGGATCAGGAACAGCAGAAAGAAGGTTCTTCTCATAGACTACTTACTGGCGATATAAATGGAGGCCGCGCCAAAGGTTTGCGGCCTGTTCTCCATACCTATAAACCCGATTTCCCCTAAAATATTGTTGAAGGCTTTACCGTGAGGGAAGACCGAAGCCGACTCGCTGAGATAGCGGTAGGCCGACCTGTCTTTGGAGAACACCTTGCCGATCGTGGGAAGGACGTATTTGGTATAAAAGGCATAGCCTTGTTTATAAGGTGTTTTTGTGGGGACTGAAGTTTCCAAAATGACCAGAGTACCCCCGGGTTTCAAAACCCGGTAGATCTCACTGAGCCCCTTTTGCAGGTTTTCAAAATTTCGAACGCCAAATGCCACGGTCACCGCGTCAAAGCTGTTATCCCCGAACTGCAGATCTTCGCTGTCCCCGACCAGCATTTCCACCTTATCGCCTAGTTTCTTTTGCCTTACTTTCTTTTTTCCCACCTCGAGCATACCGTGAGAAATATCGAGGCCCACGATTCTGGAAGCACCTGTCTCCACCAGGTTAATAGCCAGGTCTCCGGTGCCCGTCGCAATGTCCAGAATGGTCTCGGGAGACCTTTCCCTGAGGATCCTCACCACCCGCTTTCGCCACTTCACATCGATGCCAAATGAGATCACCCGGTTCAGGCCGTCGTATTCCCCGGAAATGGCATCAAACATGGAAGTTACCTGTTCTTTTTTGCCCCTTTCGGTATCCTTGTAGGGAGTCACATTCTTCGACATAGCGTAAATTTTGTGCAAAGATAATACATAGCCTTTGTTCCGAAGGTGGGTTCGACTCCAAACACGCTTATTAAAACAGAGACGCCAATGGACAGGGTTGAAATAAAATTGTGTAATTTTGCTCCGCATTCCATGCAACTCTTCCTTTGGTAAGTGCCGTGGAAACAGGATCGGGATTGAACTTCCAAGACGATCTGTTCGTTATGATTAAAGACTTTATTTGCTCATGAAGATTATCATCGCTGGTGCAGGCGAAGTAGGCTTTCATTTGGCTAAACTACTCTCTTACGAATCACAGGACATCACTCTGATCGACACCCATAAGGATAGCCTGATCTATGCAGATAATCATTTGGATATCAGGGTGCTTAGAGGAGATGCGACCTCACTTTCCGTATTGCAGGAAGCCCGGGTGGAGAGTTCTGACCTCGTCATTGGGGTCACCTCATCGGAAACGACCAATATCACCCTATGTATGCTGGCCAAACAATTGGGCTGCAAAAAGACTATCGCCAGGATTTCCAATACTGAGTTCCTCGATTACCGGGAAAAGATCAACTTCGCAGAACTCGGTATTGATGAGCTGATTTCGCCGGAAGAGCTCGCGGCTTCGGAGATCCAGCTCCTCCTGAACCAATCTGCCTTTCACGACACCTATGAATTTGAGGACGGGGCCCTGATCATGGTAGGTGTTTCCCTGCCTAAAAGCGCTCCTTTTGTGGGCAAATCAGTTAAAGAAGCAGCATCCATTTTCCCCGAACTCCACTTTATGCCCATAGCGATGCAGCGGAGGGGAACCCAGTATACACTGATCCCACGGGGAGACACGGTCTTTAAAGCGGAGGACCAGGTGTATTTTATTACCGATAAGAAAGGGGTGGATGAACTATATAAACTCACCGGGAAGAAGAAAGAAGCCCTGAAGAACGTGATGATCCTGGGAGGCAGCAAGGTGGGCTTCAAGGCGGCCCGGGACCTTTGTGCCCGTAAATTCAACGTGAAACTCATTGAGAAGAGCAAAGAAAAGGCCTTCGACCTGGCCGATATTCTCCCCAATGCACTGGTGATCAACGGGGATGGGCGAAATGTAGAGCTTCTGGAAGAGGAAAGCCTGGAATCAATGGATGCATTTATAGCGGTCACCGGGAATTCGGAGACCAATATCATGTCCTGTCTTGTGGCCAAATCAAAACACATCAAGAAGACCATCGCCCTGGTGGAAAACATGGACTATTTCCAGCTGTCCCAGTCCATCGGCATCGATACCCTGATCAACAAGAAACTCCTGGCCGCCAACAACATATTCAGGTACATTCGTAAAGGAGAAGTAGTGGCGCTGACCAGGCTGAACAATCTCAATGCGGAGATCCTGGAATTCGTTGTAAAACCGGATTCGAAAATGGACGGACAAGTGATCCGGGACCTGGATTTTCCGAGAAACGCCATCATAGGCGGGGTGATCCGGGATGGAAATGGGATGGTGGCCCTGGGAGATTTTGAGATCTCCGCAGGCGACCGTGTGGTGGTTTGCTGCCTCCCCCAGGCCATACAGAAGATCGAACGCTTATTCCTTTAAGATGGGATTCAACACCAAAATCATCATTCACCTTATGGGACTTCTCCTGCTCTGTAATGGAGGTTTCATGCTGTTGGCGGCTGTGGTCAGCGGTATCTACGAGGATGGTGTAACCCTGGAGATCACCACGGCTTCCATTGTGACCATGATGATAGGGGTGATGTCTATGTTCCTGACCCGGGGACATGACAAGGAAGTCTCCCGCAAAGAAGGGTATATCATTGTAACCTTTGGATGGATCATCATGGCGGCCTCTGGGGTGCTGCCCTATATTTTTACGGGTGCTATCCCGAACTTGACCAACGCATTCTTTGAGACCATGTCCGGTTATACCACCACAGGTGCTTCTATCATTGATGATATTGAAGTACTGCCGGAAGGTATCCTTTTCTGGAGGAGCCTGACACACTGGATAGGAGGGATGGGGATCATCGTCCTGGCCATCGCCATCCTTCCGTTACTGGGGATTGGGGGTATGCAGCTGTTTGCCGCCGAGGCCCCGGGTCCCAGTGCAGACAAACTGCACCCTCGGATCACCGATACGGCCAAACGGCTTTGGCTGATCTATTTTGGGTACACAGTTGCTGAGACCATTTTACTCTACGCCGCGGGAATGACGTTTTTCGATGCGATCAACCATTCCCTGGCTACCCTTTCTACCGGTGGATTTTCCACCAAAAATGCAAGTCTCGCTTACTGGAACAGCCAGCCTTTGATCCAGTACATTGTCATCTTTTTTATGTTTCTGGCCGGGAGCAACTTCGTACTGAGTTATTTTGCCTTTAAGGGGAAGGTGCAAAAAGTGCTGAGAGACGAAGAATTTAAATACTATGTGATCTTTACATTTCTCATCGTGATCGCTGTGGCCCTGGTCATCTTTTTCATGGCAGAGGTTCCGGTTTCCGATTACCATCCAAAGGTTCTGGGACAAGCGGAGAGTGCATTCAGGCACGCCCTGTTCCAGGTAGTTGCTGTAGTTACTACCACAGGGTTTGTATCGGCCGATTTTACTGCCTGGACCCCTTTTATTACGGTTTTCTTTTTCGGACTCATGTTTGCCGGGGGTTCGGCGGGATCTACGGCCGGAGGGATCAAGATCATGAGGCATATCCTGATCATAAAGAACGGATTGCTGGAATTTAAAAGAACGCTCCACCCCAATGCAGTGATCCCCGTGAGATTCAATAACAAGACCGTTACCGAGCATGTGGTCTATAACGTGATCGGCTTTTTTGTACTCTACATGTTGCTCTTCGTGATAGGGGCGCTGGTCCTGGGATTCCTGGGGCTCGATTTTGAGTCGTCGATTGGAGGGGCGGCTTCTGCCCTCGGCAATGTAGGCCCCGCTTTCGGCAGCCTGAGTCCGCTTAACAACTTCAACAGCCTGCCTGAGCTCGGTAAATGGTGGTGTGGGTTCCTGATGCTAGCCGGAAGGCTGGAACTCTTTACGGTCCTTATCCTCATGACCCCCTACTTCTGGAAAAGGACCTGAGGTAAATTACAGCGCTTTTTTGATCCTGTCTACTGCTTCCCTGATCTCGTCCTCAGAAGCTGCATAGGAAATGCGAATACAATCCGGGTTGCCAAAGGCTTCACCCGTTACCGTGGCCACATTGGCCTGTTCCAGCAGGTACATGGCAAAATCGGATGCATTGTTGATCCTCTTGCCCTTGAGTTCTTTCCCAAAGTAACTGGAGATGTCCGGGAAGACATAAAACGCTCCTTCAGGAACATTGAGCTTAAAGCCTTCAATAGTACCCAGAAGGGAAAGTATAAGGTCTCTGCGTTCCCTGAATTTGTCAATCATGAACTGAATTTTGCTCACAGGGGCTTCCAGGGCGGCGATGGTTGCGCGTTGGCCTATGGCGTTGGCCCCGCTGGTGATCTGGCCCTGGAATTTGGTGCAGGCCTTGGCGATCCAGTCTGCTGCACCAATATAACCTATCCTCCAGCCGGTCATGGCAAAGGCCTTGGATACTCCGTTCACGGTGATGGTCCTTTCATACATCCCTGGTATAGATGCTATGCTGGCGTGTTTGCCCCGGAAATTAATGTGTTCGTAGATCTCATCCGAGACTACGAAGATCTGCGGGTGCTCTGCAAGTACTTCTGCAAGCCCACTGAGTTCCTCCTCACTGTAAACAGATCCGCTGGGGTTACAGGGAGAACTGAACCATAGCATCTTGGTCTTAGGCGTAATGGCCGCGCGTAGCTGGGACGGAGTCATCTTAAAATCCGTCTCAATGGTCGTAGGCACTTCAACCGGGGTCCCTTCTGCCAGCTGAACGATGTCGCGGTAGCTCACCCAGTAGGGTGCAGGAAGGATGACCTCATCTCCCTTGTTCAGCATGACCATGGCCACGTTGGCAAGGGACTGCTTGGCTCCTGTAGAGACAACGATCTGGCCGGGTTTGTACTCCAGGTTGTTGTCCCTCTTGAATTTATTAGATATCGCGAGCTTCAGATCGGCATAACCGTCTACAGGAGAATAGCTGCTGTAGTTTTCATCGATGGCCTTTTTGGCGGCTTCTTTGATAAAATCCGGGATATTAAAGTCGGGTTCCCCCAGACTCAGGCCGATGATGTCTTTTCCCTCATTTCTCAGCTCCCTGGCCTTGGCGGCCATAGCGAGGGTGGCCGAAGTAGATAATTTGTTAATTCTATCGGATAAGGCGTTACTCATGTGGTCAGTCTAATTATTGATACTGCATCTGGGGATTTCTGCCGAGTTCCCTCAGGTGTTTGAAGTGCGAAATTATGGCTTTTCTGGTAGTTTTGTATTCGTTGTAGGGCAAATTAAACTCCCGGGCCGTTTCTTTCACAATTTTGGAGATTTTTGTGTAATGGATATGGCTGATGTTGGGGAAGATGTGATGCTCAACCTGATGGTTGAGTCCGCCCGTAAACCAATTGACGATCCTGTTCCTGGTCCCGAAGTTCACCGTAGTGAACAATTGATGGATGGCCCAGGTATTTTTCATGGATCCATCCTTTTCAGGGAGGGGTGTTTCAGCCTCGTCAACTACGTGGGCCAGCTGGAATACTACACTCAGTATCACTCCCGCCACATAGTGCATAATGAAAAAACCTAGCAGGATCTTCCACCAGGCTATGCTGAGAAAGACCATGGGTATGACGATCCAAACGGTGATATAGATCGCTTTAGTTATCAACAGAACGCTCCAGTTGATAACGGGATTCGGAAATTTCCCGTAAGATAGCTTCCGCTTTGTGTAGCGGTACATCTGCATGAAATCGGTAGTAAGAGCCCAGTTGAAGGTCAGCAAGCCATACAGGAATACGCTGTAATAATGCTGAAATTTATGGAACCGGTGCCATTTGGCGTGTTTTGAGAACCTGAGGATGCGACCTGCCTCAAGATCCTCGTCGTGGTTGTGAATGTTTGTGTAGGTATGGTGCAGCACATTGTGCTGAACCTGCCAGTTATATACATTGCCGGCAAGTATATAGATACTGCTGCCCATGAGTTTGTTGACCCACTTCTTGGTGGAATAGGAACCGTGATTCCCGTCGTGCATTACATTCATACCCACTCCGGCCATCCCGACTCCCATGGTCATGGTAAGCAACAGGTTTGCCCAGTTGGGCAGGTTGAGGGTAAGAATGAGGAAATAAGGGGCCAAAAAGAGGGAGAACATGACTGCTGTCTTCAGGTGAAGACGCCAGTTCCCTGTCTTTTTGAGGTTATGGGTTTCGAAATATTCATTGACCCTTTTATTTAGTGTTCTGAAAAAATTTGCAGAGTCTTTTCTTGAAAATCTGATCGTCGTTTTCTCCATAAAATAAATTCAAAGCCGTAAAGATAACGTAATACAACCCTTTTTAATGTCCTGAAAATCTTAAAATATCACAAAAGGTAGATTCAAATTAACCTATTTTTGACCTAAAATTCAGGATGAATACGGATCTGATTCTGAAATATTTTCCCGAACTCACTGATACACAGATCAGCCAGTTCTCCGAAATGGCAGGCCTTTACCAGGATTGGAACCAAAAGATCAACGTAGTGTCGAGGAAAGATGTGGATGAGCTATATCTTCGGCATATTCTTCACTCCCTGGGGATAGCAAAGGTCTTGTCCTTCCTGCCGGGCAGCAAGGTGCTAGATGTGGGAACAGGTGGTGGATTTCCGGGTATCCCCCTCGCTGTCTTGTTCCCCGATACTCAGTTTACCCTGGTGGATTCCATTGGGAAAAAGATACGGGTGGTCAAGGAAGTGATAGACGGACTCGGATTACGCAATGTGGAAGCGATACACGCCCGGGTAGAGGACCTGCCGGGCTCATTCGACTTTATTGTCAGCAGGGCTGTGGCGGCCATGCCGACCTTTGTGCGATGGGTAGACGGAAAGGTCAGTCAGAAATCAGTACACCCGTTAAAAAATGGCATTTTATACCTAAAAGGAGGAGATCTCAGGGAAGAATTGCAAGATTTTTCAAAAGCGCATATCTATCCCTTGTCGGAATATTTTGAAGAGGACTTTTTTGCGACCAAAGTGGTGGTACACCTTCCTTTAGGACCCACTGCCGGTTCATAGATTTAAATTAGAAAGGTAGGAATAACGACATTTCCTCGCGTATCTCTTCAGGATCTCATACAGATTTACAGAACCCGTATGCATTTTCTTTTTCAGCCTTTTTCTTGGGGCAGGATTATTCATGACACAAAAGATTGATACTATAAAGTTACATTAAATTTACAAATAATTAACGTTAAATTTACATTATAAGTATAGTGAATCCCAGTTCTCTCGCTTCTTGATAAAAAAAGCCCTCAAGAAAAATATTCCTTGAGGGCCTTAAAATTAGCTCTTTACTATCCCAGGAATGGATATCTATAATCTTCCGGGCTGACGAAAGTCTCCTTTATAAGTCGGGGTGAAACCCAGCGCAAAAGATTTTGAGCCGAACCGGCCTTGTCGTTCGTCCCTGAGGCCCTGGCCCCTCCGAAGGGCTGCTGGCCTACTACGGCTCCTGTGGGTTTGTCATTGATATAGAAATTACCTGCAGAATTCTCCAGGGCTTTAGTGGCCTGCTCAATCGCATAGCGGTCTGTCGCCATCACCGCACCTGTAAGCGCATAGGGAGAGGTGGTGTCTACCAGTTCCAAAACATTTTCCCATTCTTTGTCCTCATACACATATACTGTAACCACCGGTCCGAAAAGCTCAGTCTCCATAGTAACGTAATGGGGGTCAGTGGTGAGGATCACTGTGGGTTCAATGAAGTACCCTTTACTCTTGTCGTAGCCGCCTCCTGCAAAAACAGATGCCTCCTTGTCTTTTTTGGCCTTGTCGATATAGGATGCCAGTTTATTGAAAGCCCCTTCGTGAATAACGGCGGTGATAAAGTTGTTCATGTCATCAGGAGACCCGGGAGGATTAAAGGATTTCATGTCCTTTTTCACTTCTGACAGTATCTCCTCAGCAGTGGATTTAGGCAGATATACCCTGGAGGCAGCACTGCACTTCTGACCCTGGAATTCAAAGGCTCCGCGGACAATGGCCGTGGCTACCTGCCTGGGTTTTGCGGTAGGATGGGCCAGGATAAAATCCTTACCTCCGGTTTCTCCCACAATGCGGGGGTAGGTCTTGTAGTTGTGAATATTGTTCCCAATCTGTGTCCACAGGTTCCTGAAAACATCCGTGGATCCCGTAAAATGCAAACCTGAAAAATCGGGGTGTGTCAATACCTTTTCGGTGATCATCACGGGATCACCGTAAACCACATTGATCACTCCATCCGGCAGGCCTGCTTCCTTAAAGACATCTACCAGTACCTTGGCAGAGAAGATCTGGCTGTCACTGGGTTTCCATACAACCACATTCCCCATCATGGCGGCACTGGCAGGCAGATTCCCTGCGATGGCGGTAAAGTTGAAAGGGGTGATGGCATAAACGAATCCTTCCAGCGGACGGTATTCCACCCGGTTCCAGATCCCTTCGGCTGATTCCGGCTGCTCCTGATAGATCTGAGACATGTATTCCACGTTGAATCTCAGAAAGTCTATGAATTCACAGGCTGCATCGATCTCGGCCTGGTGTATGGTCTTCGACTGTGCGATCATGGTCGCCGCATTGATCTTAGCCCTGTATGGCCCGGAGACCAGCTCTGCCGCTTTCAGGAAGATAGCTGCCCGTTGTTCCCAGGTGAGCGCTGCCCATGCCGCCCTGGCATTGAGTGCGGTCTCAATAGCCTCGGTCACGTGTTTTTTCTCGGCGAGATGATACTGCCCAACCTTGTGCTTGTGGTCGTGGGGAGGGGAGAGCGGACGTGTGTTCCCGGTCCTGATTTCCTTCGAACCAATATAAAGGGGAATGTCTACATTCCCGTTGTAATATGCCTTGTACTGTTTGAGAACAGCTTCTCTTTCCGGGGTACCCGGAGCATAGCTTTTTATAGGTTCATTGTAAGCAACAGGAACCTGGAAAAAACCTTTACCCATGATCTGATCAGTTTTGATTTAAACGGTGCAAAGGTACGAAAAGGAGGAAGGTTTGCGAAATATCCCGAGCAGTTTCGCAGACTAATTCAGGGCGAAGGGGGCGCTGAATTTAAAAGGGGGTACAAATACCCTGAACTTTTCGGTCGTAGAGAAATTGACCATGTTGTAATACCCTTTCATGGAACCAATAGGGGAAGAAAGTAAACAGCCGGAACTATAGGTATGAGACTGTCCCGGTTTGATAACCGGCTTTTTCCCGATCACGCCTTCACCGTCCAGGACCTCCATCTCATTCAGGGCATCGAAAATCTGCCAGTGGCGGGAGGTAAGCTGTACGGAATGTTTACTCTGATTTTCAATGGTGATGGTATAGCCGAAGGCGAAATGGGTTTTGTAATTCTTGAAAAAAGTTCCTTCGAAACTCGTTGCGACTGAAATTTTGATCCCTTTGGTAACCTGAGTAATCATCTTCACCTAATCTTATTCTTTTGATTCACGAAATCTTCTATTCCCCGATTTCGTCCTCTGAAGCTGCGATCGTTTCTTAACCCGCTGTCCTTAGTATTTTGGAGAGGATTTAACCGTTTGGAAAGATAATAATTTAGGCCGTTTGGGAGTGAAAAAGAGATATTTTTTCGGTGTACTGGAGGATTTCTCTGGCCAATCCTAACAGATCAGTTGCTGATCGTCCTCGAATTGGCAGAACCTATCCCGATGATCCCATCATAAAGATCGCCGAAATCCCTGTAATAGACAAGGATGAGGTAGTTATTTTCCGTAAAATGAAAGTTGCCTCCCACCGCATTGAGGTCTACTTTGCCATCGGGTTTTTTCAATACATAGGTATAATTGTAAAACCCCTGCTTGAGCAATAGGGTAGCCTCCAGGTATCCGTTGGTGTCGTTGTAGGTCATGCGACTTCCTTCCTCCAGGGCGTAATTGTTGTACTTTCCATAAATAAAGACCTCGTTAAGGCCGATCCTTTCTGTGTATGGAAGGGCGAAATGTACTTCCGTATATTCGGCTTCCCTTGAAGGTTCCCGGCCCTGCAGGGTGCGTATGGCAAAATCTCCATTGATATCCGGGAAATATGTGTATTCCCTGTCGAACCTGTAATTGTCAGGAAAAAGATAATGCTGATACAGGTCCTCAAATTCTATCCGGGAGATAGCGGCCGTTGGGGCTCTCAGATCGCTGGTATCGAAATTCAGGAATTCATTCCCCCCTTCGAAACTCGTTTCCTGGTCATACCGGTATACAAGGTCATTGCCCAGGACATATTGTGGCGAAATATTTTGCAGCATCGATTCCCATTGATAATTCTGCAGGATGGCTACCTTGATCTCCCTCTTAGGATTTACCCAGGGAAAACCGGCAGAACTGATCGTGAACTGAACTGACTGGCGTTCATTGAGGAAATTGAAATCGCGGGAGCGCCTGACCTGCGCTCCTACGCGGACCTGGTCGCGGTACACCACAAATCTTCTTGAGAACTGAAGCTCGTAAGAACTGTTGTAGATCTCGAGGACGTAATTACCGCTCACCTTTAGCCTTACATTTTCATTCGGGATCCTCAACTGGTAATTGGAATAGGGCTGAAGGGTATTGTAGCTGTTCTCATAGTTGATGATCCTCTGGTTATCAATACCGGTGAGATATTGTGATTTGAGCAGTTGGGAGGGCCTCCAGTCGTAATCGCAATGAATGATGGAATAGTAGTAGTCTTGCTCCAGGGCCAGAAGGTCATCGAATTCGAGGTAGATCTCCTCCCCGAGTTGCACCACCGGGAACTGGTCTTCGGTAGGTCCGCGAAAGATCACCGACTTGATATTAGGCGGCGGGTTCACTTCCACTTGCACCTGGGCGAACCCTTGTAAAACAAGGCAACAGAGAAAAAAATGTTTAAGGTTTATACGCATAAATGGCCCAAATAGGAATCAAAGGTAAACAAAAACTATGCCCTTCAAATTCCGTTCGATCTAATGCCCAAATTTCTAGGCAATAATTATGAAAACTTTCTATTATGTGGTATTTTTGGGCACATTTTTCGATAACTGATAAAGGGTTCCATTTCATGTCAAAGGACATTCGAATTAAAAAGGGGTTAAATATTAACCTGGTAGGTGCCGCGGAACCTACAACTTCCAAAGCCGCGCTGAGTAATGTATACGCAATAAACCTTTTGGATTTTCACGGACTCACTCCCAAAATGCTTTTAAAAGAGGGTGCTGAGGTGAAGGCAGGTGAAGCACTGTTCTACAATAAGAACGTGGAGTCCATGATGTTCGTTTCTCCAGTGAGTGGTGAACTCGTGGAGATCGAAAGGGGAGCTCGGAGAAAGATTCTCACCCTGAAGATCCTGGCTGATAAAAAGCAAGAATACCACACTCACAAGACACTTGACCTGGGGAAGGCGTCGGCTGCAGATATCAAGAAGTTCCTGCTCAAATCAGGATGCTGGCCTTTTATTAAACAGAGGCCTTATGATTTCATAGCCGATCCCACTGTTACTCCCAAGGCGATTTTTATATCCGGCTTTAACACCGGACCTCTCGCGGCCGACCTCGAATATGTGCTCGCGGGGAAAGAGAAGGAACTGCAGGCTGCATTGAGCGCCCTGGGAAAACTCACCCCCGGTTCGGTTCATGTCTCCATTAATGCCAAAGGGAATTCCATATTTTCGCAAATGGAAGGGATTGAACTTCACAAGGTCTCCGGTCCTCATCCGGCCGGACTTGTTGGTACGCAGATCAATAAGATAGACCCCATCAACAAAGGGGAAAGGGTATGGACCGTCGGTGCGGCTGACCTCGTCATCATAGGCGAAGCACTGCTAACCGGAAAGTTCAATGCCGAGCGCCTGGTTGCCCTTGCAGGCTCCTCTATCAAAAAGCCTCAATATTACAAGACCAAAATAGGTGCCGAAGTATCTACCTTCTTATACGCAAGTGGGGTGAATGATAAGCATTTCAGGGTGATCAACGGGGACGTACTCACGGGTTCCAAAACCCGGCAAGACGGATATCTCGGATTCTACAATACCACCGTGACGGCTATTCCTGAAGGGGACGACTATGAATTCTTCGGGTGGAACAAACCCGTGTTCGACAAGATCTCAACGACACGAGCCCTTACGTTCTCCTGGCTGCAGCCCAATAAAAAATACGACCTCGACACAAATACCAACGGAGAGCACCGGGCCTTTGTGGTCACCGGGATGTACGAAGAGGTGTTTCCCATGGATATCTATCCCCTCCAGTTACTGAAAGCCTGTATGGTCAAAGATCTGGATGAGATGGAACAACTGGGACTTTACGAGGTGATTCCCGAAGATTTTTCACTGACCGAATTTATTTGTATCTCCAAACAACCTCACCAACAGATCATAAGAGAAGGATTGGATTTATTGCATAAAGAAATAGGATAAGAAAGATGAGTAATAAAAGATTGACTTTTAAGAAAAGGTTACACATAATAAAGCACCAACTCCGGGACAAAAAGCTTGCGCCGGCATTCAATGCCTTCCACACCTTTTTGTTCACTCCGGACGAGACCACGCATTCCGGAGGACATATTCGTGCGGCGGACGACCTGAAGAGGACCATGAACACGGTGATCCTCGCCCTGGTTCCCGTGCTGCTATTCTCCATGTTCAATGCAGGATACCAGCATTATTCTGCGGTCAACGGCTTTCCTGAAAATTTTTCTGTCTGGAATGATTTCCTGACCTGGGATAATTTTTGGATCGGTATTATCAAAGTACTGCCACTGGTGGTGGTTTCCTATGGGGTCGGACTCCTGATCGAATTTATCTTCGCGGTCATCAAGGGTCATGAAGTAGAGGAGGGCTACCTCGTAACAGGGATGCTCGTACCTCTGATCGTTCCAATCGACACCCCACTCTGGATGCTGGCGGTTGCCGTGGTCTTTGGAGTGATCATCGGAAAAGAGGTATTCGGAGGTACAGGGATGAATATACTGAACCCGGCCCTCACTATCAGGGCGTTCCTCTTCTTTGCCTATCCTACCTGGATGAGCGGGGACAAGGTATGGGTCTACCAGGGTATGGAGCGTGCAGGAACTCCTGACGCCATCTCAGGCGAGACCATTCTGGGATATCTGGCACAGAACGGACAGAATGAATTTTCCTATACGGTTTCTGATATGTTCTTCGGATTTATCCCTGGTTCTGTTGGGGAAACTTCTACGTTTCTGATCCTGCTGGGCGGACTCTTCCTGATCTTCTCCAAGATCGCCAGCTGGAGGATCATGGTAAGTGCCGTGGCCGGTGCCCTGGCGATGGGATTGATCTTCAATGGGGTGGTAGACGCAGGATGGATCACAGAATCCAGTAAATTCTACGGCCTGATGAGCTTCGATTTCTGGAAACACCTGATCGTGGGCGGACTCGCTTTCGGGATCGTGTATATGGCCACAGACCCGGTTACCGGGTCACAGACCAACAGGGGGAAATGGATCTACGGCTTCCTGATAGGCTTCATCTCTGTGATGATACGGGTATTTAACCCCGCCTATCCAGAAGGTGTCTTCCTGGCTATCCTCCTGATGAATGTATTTGCACCGACCATAGACCATTATGTGGTAAGGGCTAACGTGAATAAACGTCTCAAGCGATTTAAAAATGCAGTAGTGTTGCCTAAAGACACTGAAGAAGCTAAACTCAAAGTTGAAACGATATAACAGATGAATAAAGAAAATAATATTTATACAGTTCTTTTTGCCTGTTTGATGGTGGTCGTAGTGGGAAGTATACTCGCTTACCTCGCTTCGGCTTTAAGTGGGAAAATCAAAGAGAACGAACGCTTTGAAAAGCAGCAGAATATTCTCTACGCCATGGGTGTCAATGAGAATGAAGGCGAAGGAAGCGTGAATTTCGTCCCTACCGATGTAGTGGAAGAAGAATTCTCCACCTATATCACGGAGCAGCTGATCATAGAAGGAGATCAGATCACCAAGGATGACCAGGCGTATATGATCGACCTTAAAAAGGAGTTGGATAAGCTCAAAGACGGGGCAACCCCAAAATTGCCGGTATTTATCGGAAATAAGGACGGGCAGACCTATTACATCGTACCCATGTACGGAAAAGGGCTGTGGGATGCTATCTGGGGCTTTATGGCACTGGATAAAAATATGGTCGTACAGGGGGTCTATTTTGATCACAAGGCCGAAACCCCTGGTCTGGGAGCCAATATCAAGCAGCGCTATTTTATGGACGACTTTACCGGAGAGAGTATCCTCAACGGATCGAATTATACCGGGATCAAAGTGGTAAAGGGGAATAACGACCCTGTCAATGAGATCAAGGACGATAATGAGGTGGATGCCCTGGCAGGAGCTACCATCACAGGGAACGGAGTTTCGGCAATGATCGCCAAGACCGTGAACTTGTACAAAGACTATTTTGAAACCTTAAGAAACCAAGGATAACATGGCTATACTTTCAAAAAAAGATTCCAAACTGATCTTAGATCCGCTGGCAGACAACAACCCGATCACCATTCAGGTTTTGGGAATTTGTTCTGCCCTGGCGATCACCGCAGAGCTCAAGGCTTCTATAGTAATGGCCTTGTCCGTACTTTTTGTATTGGGCCTTGGTAATGTTGTGATCTCCCTGATGCGGAATATCATACCTTCAAAGATCCGGATCATCGTGCAGCTGGTCGTAGTGGCTACCCTTGTGATCATCGTAGACCAGGTCCTCAAGGCATTTGCTTATGAGTTGAGCAAGACGCTGGCAGTATTCGTCGGGCTGATCATCACCAACTGTATTATCATGGGTCGCTTTGAAGCTTTTGCGCTGGGTAATGGAGTATGGCGTTCCTTCCTTGACGGGATCGGAAATGCTGCAGGGTACGGAGTCATCCTGATCATCGTCGGATTTTTCCGTGAGCTCCTGGGCTCAGGGACCTTATTGGGCTTTCCTGTACTGGGAAATCCTATAGAAAAGACGGGCTTATACGCCATAGGTTATGAGAACAATGGATTTATGCTCTTGTCTCCCATGGCACTGATCGTGGTCGGAATCCTGATCTGGGTACAGCGATCTCGCAACCCCGCTTTGATTGAAGAAAATTAATACACCCTATATATAGGTATTATGTTAGAACACACAGAATTATTTTTTAAGTCGATCTTCATAGACAACATGGTCTTTGCCACCTTCCTCGGAATGTGTAGCTACCTGGCGGTGTCCAAGAAGGTATCAACAGCCGTAGGTCTGGGTGCAGCAGTGATCTTTGTACTCGCAGTGACCGTTCCTCTGAACTGGTTGCTGGATCAATATTTGCTCAGGGACGGTGCCCTGTCATGGCTCGGACCGGAATATGCAGACTACAACCTGAGTTTCCTCTCGTTCATCCTGTTTATCGCTACCATTGCAACCATGGTTCAGCTGGTGGAGATCGTGGTAGAGAAATTTTCACCTGCCCTGTATAACTCCCTGGGGATCTTCCTGCCTCTCATCGCGGTAAACTGTGCCATCCTCGGAGGTTCACTGTTTATGCAGGCGCGTGAGATCCCTTCCCTGGGACTGGCCTTCAACTACGGACTGAGTTCAGGAATTGGTTGGTTCCTGGCCATTCTGGCCATCGCAGCCATACGGGAAAAGATTCGTTATTCCAATGTTCCGCCTCCACTGAGAGGACTTGGGATCACGTTTATCATAACCGGTCTCATGGCCATTGGTTTTATGAGTTTCGGGGGTATGCTGACAGGAGGTGATGAAGCTGCTCCTGTTCCTGAAGAGACCGCCGTTCAAGAGAAGACTGAAGAAGAAAAAATGAATTTGGAAGAGGATGCGGAACAAAATGTCGTGTCCTATAACGCTATAGAAAAAGAATAAGCATGATTTTAGCTACAAGTACGCTTGGTACCATACTGATCACGGTAATCGCCTTTATGATCCTGCTGCTTTTACTGGTAGCATTGTTGCTCTTTACCAAGGAAAAGTTATCGCCCTCAGGCCCCGTGACCATCACTATTAACGGGGAGAAACAGATTCAGGTAGCATCCGGGAGTTCACTCCTTTCTACCCTTGGGAACCAGAAGATCTTCCTCCCCTCTGCATGCGGAGGTGGGGGTACATGTATTCAGTGCGAATGCCATGTGCTCTCAGGTGGGGGAGAGGCCCTGCCCACGGAAACTCCTCATTTCTCCAAGAAAGAGCTCAATGAGGGAGCCAGGCTTGCCTGCCAGGTAAAGGTGAAGCAAGACATGAATATCACCATTCCCGAAGAGGTATTCGGGATCAAGAAATGGGAGGGAACCGTCGTGAGAAATTACAATGTGGCCTCTTTCATCAAGGAGTTTGTCGTCGAGATACCGGAGGATATGAACTACAAAGCAGGGGGTTACATCCAGATCGAGATCCCGCCCTGTGAGGTTAAATATTCCGATATCGATATCACGGCTCACCCTGAAGAGCACGAAACTCCAGATAAATTCAAGACCGAGTGGGACAAGTTCAACCTCTGGCCCCTTGTGATGAAGAATAACGAAGTGGTGGAAAGGGCTTATTCCATGGCCTCTTATCCGGCTGAAGGAAGAGAGATCATGCTCAATGTCCGTATTGCGACCCCCCCATGGGACAGGTCAAAGAACGGATGGATGGACGTGAATCCAGGAATTGCCTCTTCCTATATCTTTTCCAAGAAGAAAGGAGATAAGGTTACGATTTCAGGTCCTTACGGTGAATTCTTTATCAACGAATCCGATGCTGAAATGCTCTATGTGGGCGGGGGTGCCGGGATGGCCCCGATGAGGTCGCACCTGTATCACCTCTTCAAGACCCTGAAGACCAACAGGAAGGTCACCTACTGGTACGGAGGTCGTTCCAAGAGGGAACTGTTCTACATAGACCACTTTAAGAAACTGGAGAAGGAATTCCCGAACTTCAAATTCTACATGGCGCTTTCGGAGCCTCTGGAAGAGGACAACTGGAAGGTAAAAGAAGACCTCGACAGTCCGGGAGACGGGTTCGTCGGCTTCATTCACAATTGTGTGATCGACAATTATCTCAGCAAACATGAGACGCCGGAGGATATTGAACTCTATTTCTGTGGCCCGCCCCTGATGAACAAGGCGGTGCAGAAAATGGGTGAAGATTTTGGGATCCCGGACGAGAATATCCGATTCGACGATTTCGGCGGATAACAAATCAGTAAATAAACTAGAAAAACCGATATTCCAGAGTATCGGTTTTTTTATCCCTTAAAAATGAAGGAACTCACGGAACAAGAATTGCATAACCTCGCGATGAATATCGTCGGGAAAGAGCTCGAGGCGGATGGATTCGAATTCATGGGTGTCAACAGCAAATTAAAAAAGAACCCCCAGTTCGTCTGTTTGAAGAACAAGGAGCTCCATTTTATCGTGGTAAGGAATATTCCTTTTCCGGAAGATCCCGCCAAGTACGATGAAGTCCTGATGGCTAAGGTAAAGGAGCACGCCCTTAAGTTCGAAGCCAAGACCTATTACGCCGGGGTCGGAATCTCAAATGCCGCAGACCGGAACAAACCGGTCCTGCTCAACCAAGAATACCTGGTACACTATGAAGGCCTGGTCGAAATTTAAGCTCGTTACATCAGGAGTAGTTTTCCTGCTGGCCGTACTCCTCACCTCCTGTGGGACGAAGGGAGAACTGAAGAGGAATACAGCCCTTGGAGAAGCCCTGGGGACCACCTATTCCATCATCTACCTTACGCAGGATTCGCTGGATCTGCAACAGGAAATAGATTCTGTGTTCCGGGTGGTCAACCGGTCAATGTCTACCTATATACCCGAATCGGATATCTCCAGGATCAACCGCGGGGATACCAGCGTGGTGGTGGATGACATGTTCAGAGAGGTACTTTACCTAAGCCGGGAGGTTTATGAAGCAACCGAGGGGTATTTTGACCCTACCGTGGGTATCCTGGTCAATGCGTGGGGCTTCGGTCCGGGTGCGGCCGGACTCACCGACAGTTCGCACATCGCAGAACTCAAGAATTATGTGGGGTTAGACAAGATCAGCCTGACCGAGGACAACCGTATTCGGAAAGCTTTTCCGGAGATGCAGCTCGATTTCAATGCGATTGCCAAAGGATATGCCATAGACAGGCTGGCCATGATGCTAGACCAGCATGGCATTGAGAATTACCTGGTGGAAGTAGGAGGGGAGATCGTGGTCAGGGGTACCAATAAGATCAAAGAGCAACGCTGGGTAGTGGGTATCGATGACCCCCAGGTGGAAGTTGGTCGGAGACTCAAGACGACCCTCTTTCTGGAGAATGAAGCCCTGGCTTCCTCCGGGAACTATCGGAAATTTCGCATAGATTCTATCACCGGGGAGAAATACGTGCACACCATCGACCCAAAAACAGGATATACGAAAAACTCCAATGTATTATCAGCTAGTGTTATAGGGCCCTCCTGCGCCATTGCCGATGCCTTTGCTACCGCTTTTATGACCATGGACCTGACTTCTTCCATGGCATATCTCGAAGAGGATAAGACCCTGGAAGCATATATCATCTACCTGGATGAAAATGGGCAGGTCAGGGAATTCTTTACGCCCGGTTTCAGGGAGCGTATCAGGGAGTGATCATGGCTTTTTCACCAGAGGGACTACTTCCTCTCTGGCAAGTCTGAATCGCTCGGCATCTGCCGCCGGGAGTTGTGCGGCATAGGGGACAGGCTCCACACGGAAACCTACTGCCTCCAGTTTTTTAAAATAATCCCGTCCGTAGATACGGACATGGTCGTACTGGCCAAAAATCTCAGCCCTTTTCTTTCGGTCTGTAATACTCGGATCCTCAAAGGTGGTTTCGCGACCCAGGTCCTGTGGAATCTGGAATATACCCCAGCCACCTCTTTTCATGACCCTGAAGAGTTCTGACATGGCCTTTTTATCATCCGGGATATGCTCCAGGACGTGATTGCACAGGATGACATCAAAACTCTCATCAGCAAAAGGAAGATCGCAGATGTCTGCTTTCACATCGGCAAGGGGGGAATCGAGGTCGGTAGTGGTGTAATCTATGTTCTTCAACTTCCTGAAACGCTTGTAAAATGCCTGCTCAGGAGCGAAGTGAAGTACCTTGTACCCCTTGTTGAAAAAATCGGTTTCACGGACCAGGAATAGCCATAACAGCCTGTGTCTTTCGAGGGACAGGGTAGAGGGGGAGAGGACATTATCCCTTGGTCTTTCGTATCCGTATGGGAGGAATTTCCTGAAACTTTTCCCGTCTATAGGATCCGTGTATTTTTTCCCTCTGAGCCATAAGGACAAAAGAGGACTTACCACATAGCTCAAACGAATAAGAACAGGGCGGGGAAATAATTTCAGGATAAAAGTAAAGAGCTTTTTCACCCCGGTTCTAGCCTTGAAGTTTTGCTGCCCTGTAGGGTTCCTCTTCTTCGCTTTGGATACCAAGGGCGTCATAGATATACTGGAACGTAGACAGGAGTTCGGGTCTTCCGTTGACCAGGGCCACGTCGTGCTCAAAATGTGCACTGGGTTTTCCATCGGCGGTGAGGATGGTCCACCCGTCACTCAGCTGTTTGATCCTGCGTGTTCCCATGTTGACCATAGGCTCTATAGCGATCACCATACCTTCCACGAATTTCTTTCCCCTTCCGCGTTTTCCGTAATTGGGGATTTCGGGTGCCTCGTGCAGCTTCCTGCCCAGGCCGTGTCCGACCAGTTCCCGGACGATCCCGTAACCCTGGGCTTCGCAGTGTTGCTGTATGGCAAAGGCGACATCTCCGACCCGGTTGCCCATCCTGAATTGTTCGATGCCTTTGTAGAGGGATTCCTTGGTCACCCGGAGCAATTTCTTTGTTTCGGCATCCACCTCACCCACTTCGAAGGTGTAGGCGTGGTCTCCGTAAAATCCATTTTTAAGGGAACCGCAATCCACGGACAGGATATCCCCGTCTTTGAGGGGCTCATTATTGGGAATGCCGTGCACTACCTGAGCATTGGGACTGAGATTAAGGGTATTGGGGAAGTCATACATCCCCAGGAATCCAGGTTCTGCTCCGTGGTCCCGGATAAATTCCTCGGCCAGTTTGTCGAGGTACAGACCTGTAACTCCGGGTTTGATCTCTCCGGCGAGCATCCCCAATGTCCTGGATACGATCAGCGCACTCTCGCGCATCAATTCAATTTCTTCGGCTGTCTTTACCTGGATCATATGTATAGGTCCCTGAGTAAGTTAAACGAGTGATTTTTGTGTCATGGCTTCGGGCTGATCTATGCCCATCATATGCAGGATAGTCGGAGCGATATCTCCCAGTACGCCATCCTTTACAGATTTGATATCCTCGTCCACCACAATCAGGGGAACCGGGTTGGTGGTATGTGCTGTATTGGGGCTTCCATCTGGGTTGATCATGGTATCGCAATTACCGTGATCGGCGATAATCAGGGAACTGTAACCATGTTTGAGTCCCGTGGTTACGACAGCTTCGGCACAGGTGTCTACGGTCTCCACCGCTTTAATGGCGGCTTCCATGATTCCGGTATGGCCCACCATATCGGGATTGGCAAAATTCAGGCATACAAAATCAGCTTCCTCCTTTTTCAATTCGGCAACAATAGCATCCCTTACGTCGTAGGCGCTCATTTCGGGTTGAAGGTCATAGGTGGCCACTTTGGGCGAAGGGCACATGATGCGTTTTTCCCCTTCAAAAGGTTCCTCTCTTCCTCCGTTAAAAAAGAAGGTTACATGAGGATATTTCTCGGTTTCTGCTATGCGGATCTGCTTCTTTCCGGCTCTGGCCAGGACCTCTCCCAGGGTATCCTGCAGGTTCTCTTTATCGTAGACTACCTTGATATTCTTAAAGGTGTCGTCGTAATTCGTCATGGTGACATAGTACAGGGCTAGGGTCTTCATCTCTTGCTCTGGATGGTCTTTTTGGGAGAGGACTTCGGTGAGTTCCCTTCCTCGGTCCGTCCTGAAATTGAAGAATATGACCACGTCATTTTCCTGTATGGTGGCGAGAGGGTTGCCATCCTCTCCGGTGACCGAAATGGGTTTGAGAAACTCATCGGTTACACCTTCGTCATAACTCTTTTGGATAGTCGCAGCCACATCGCCGGTTTTTTCACCTTTTCCGTGTACAACCAGATCGTAGGCCAGTTTGATACGTTCCCATCGCTTGTCCCGGTCCATGGCGTAATAACGCCCTATGACACTGGCCAACCTGGCCTTTTTATCCCCGCAAAACCTATTCAGGTCTTCGAGAAAGCCCTTGCCGCTTTTAGGATCCACATCCCTTCCATCCGTGAAGGCGTGAACAAAAACCTTATCTAGGTCGAACTCCTCCGCCGCTGCTATCAATCCTTTGAGATGATCGATGTGGCTGTGTACACCCCCGTCACTAACGAGTCCAAGCAGATGCACGTTTTTTCCATTCGCCCGTGCGTAGGTGAATGCATCTCTGATCACGGGCTCGTCCTTTATGGTGTTTTCCTGTACGGCTTTGTTGATCTTTGCCAGATCCTGGTATACGATCCTGCCAGCGCCCAAATTCATATGACCCACTTCGCTGTTTCCCATCTGACCTTCAGGTAAACCCACGTTCATCCCGTCTGTAAGGAGGTTGCTGTTGGGATACTTTTTGTAGAGCGAACTCATAAAAGGAGTATTCGCCTGTTCAACGGCAGAGACCTTAGGATCGGGCGACTTTCCCCATCCATCGAGGATCATCAGAATAACTTTCTTGTGCATTTCTCCGGTTATGATTGAAATCAATCCACAAAAATAGCACGATTATGCGGGGAATGCCACTTTCAAGACTGCTTTTTCTGGAATTGACCCCGGAGATCAAAAAGTGTGGAAAGAAGAATAAAGCAAAAGTCACCCCGGATTTGCCCGGGGTAACTGTTCACTGTTCCCTTTGTGTTCTCGTAAAAGGGTCCTAAAATTCGAAACCTGTAAAAGCCCTGTAGAAGAATGCGTAAAATGCCATTAAGAGCATGATCGCGCAAAAAGCGGAATAGACTTTCAGCAGAAAGACCAGGTATTCCGGTTTACAATCGTCAAAGGCCTGCAGGTACAGATTTTTAAAATGTGTTAGTGTTCCCATATAGTCTTAGTGTTCTTAAAGCTATAAGGGTTAAATCGGGGGCATCAAATGACTTGGGAGAAAATCAAAGATAGAAAAAAAAGGATAGGAACCTAATTTGGATGGATGAATTACCGGAATCATCCACCGCGGTACTTCTGGATCGATTCACGAATCCTTGCGATCCTGTTGTCGGGGTCAGGATGTGTGCTCTGAAATTCGGGAACCCTGTTGGGCCCCGCTGCGGCTTTTAGGATCTTCATCACTTCGATCATCTGATCGGGCGGATAGCCCGACCGGATCATGAACAGTACACCCAAGTCATCGCTTTCCAGTTCATCGCCCCTGCCGTTTTTCAGAAGTGTATTTTGGCCGATCGCACCTACAATATTCCCGGCATCAGCCCCTACCTGAGCGCCCATACTGATGGTCTGCCAATAGCTGCTTTCGGCTATTCGCTCAGCCGAGTGCCTCCCGATAACATGACCGATCTCATGCCCCAGGACCCCGGCCAGTTGCGCCTCGTTGAGTTTCGAGAAAAGGGCATAGGTAATAAAGATCTGCCCTCCGGGCAGGGCAAAGGCATTAACAGTATTTTCATCCGCAAGCAAATGAAATTCGTATTCATAGGGAGTTTCCCGTGCAATGCTGTTCCTCACGAGTTTATTGCCGATGGCGTCTATGTAGGCCTGCATGCGATTGTCCGGGTAGAGTCCGCCGTATTGCTGTGCAATCTGTGGGGTGCTTTGCAAACCAATGGCGATCTCCTGGTCTGCGGTCATGTTGATATGCTGTACCCTGCCTGTATAGGGATTTTTTTCCTTGTTGCTGCAGCGTTGTACCATAGCAAAGGCGACGATGGCAAGGCCGATAAAGATCCGTAGTTTCCAGTTTGCTCGTCTCATTGATGATCGGTTACCGGGTAATAATTACAGGAGGGTCTGGTTGATGTCGAGAATGTTGTCCCGAATATAGGTTTTGATAAAACCTGTGGTCAGGAATTCACTTCCCAGGAAATCTTCTTCTACCAATAGCTGTAAAATATTCTTTTTCCTGAATACCTCCAGCATAGGCACTGAGAGGGGAGCATAGCTGTAATGCCACGGTTCGTATTTAAACCCCCTCCTTTTGGGTTCTGCGGTATACACGATGTAGAATCCGTATTCGCTGGCATGTTCGTCCATCCAGTTTTTCAGGTCTGCGAAAGGCCCGCCTTCTTCAAATTTAGAAGGCACCAGCACGTCACCCTCTGCCGGTTTATTGCCGTCTATGATGTCTATATCTGTACCCCAGTGATGCCTGCTGGTTCCCGGGATGGTAGAATACTCTATGATCTTGTCTATGGCCTCCAGGGGCTCCATACCCTCATCCTCCGTGTATTGCAGATACTTACGCTCATAAATGGCCAGCTGCCGGTCAAAACTGCGATAACTCGACACGATCTTGATATCGATACCGTCCTGGTAGGCGGCTTTTTTCATTTTGAGAAAGGCGTCATAGGCTTCCTTCCTGAGGTTGATGTCCTTGCCGTAGAGCTCAATATCAGCCTTGCCCATCAGCTCATCAATAGAGAATCGATCATCCTGGTAGGCGGCTTTTTTCATTTTGAGAAAGGCGTCATAGGCTTCCTTCCTGAGGTTGATGTCCTTGCCGTAGAGTTCAATATCAGCCTTGCCCATAAGCTCATCAATAGAGAATGGATCATCCTGGGCTCTTACTTCATTCGGGATAACAATAATCAATAAAAGGCAAAACGATAATAAACGGAGTACATGTAGTGTTTTCATAGAATGAGGTCACAATTAAGGCAGAAATTCGTTTCGGCCTATTCTCAGATAGCTAAAATTAATACAAATTCAACAGTTCTGATCGGATATTGGGATACAATCCGTAAAGGCCTTGAAATATTGATATGTGAAAACCGAATTAAAGGGAAAAACCGGAACCCTAGTTTGATATATACAGGTATCCCTGGTGTTTCTGTCTGAGGTCGTGCATGGTCAGGATATAGAAATAGATCCCGGAGGCCAGGCCTTTACCTCTCTCAATCACGGATTCCCTGTTGGATCTTCCGGTGAAATCATTTTGGTAATTCGCCTTGGAATACACCAGCACCCCATACCTGTCGAAGATCTCGAGGAGGTTATTAGGCGACTGGGAAATGCCTTCCAGTTCGAGCATATCGTTGGTCCCGTCTCCGTTTGGGGTCATGAAGTAATTGTCAAGTTCTATGGTATCATAAGTCTCCAGGCGGTCATCATTTCCTCCCAGGGTCAGAATTTCGTAGTCACTGGGCAGGAAGACCTCCGAGGTGACGGACCCATAGGCCATTCCCCCTTCTACGGCAGAATTACCCAGGTTTACCCATTGATTCTCCGATTTGCTCCATCCCACGACTTTGAGATCACTCAAATATTCGCCCAGGGACCTTACGTCGCTGTACATATCCCAGGTAAGTGTCACTTTCGAAGGGACGTCGCTTTCCAACCTCCAGAATTCCTTATCGCTCACTGAAATGTAGTCCGTAGCCTTCTTTCCGGTCTGAAAGGACTGGTTCAGAGTTTTAGAATCATTAGGGTCCTCAAAAAAATAAGCACATTTTGCCATGGCATTCACAGCTACGGATTCTATCAACAAGGGTCTTAACCGGTCCTCATTGCCCACCGGGAAAACAAAGGATTCCTTATTGGTCACGGCCCCGTATCCATTGATCTTGGAAACACTGCTTTCCCCTATATAAAAGGCATCATCCATGAAATTGGAGTAAACCGCAGTACCCGACTTTACTGTCCGTATATCTCCGGTGACCAGATTCACGTTATTGTGAACATCTATAGGGATCTGAAGGATCAATCCGCCCGGAACATCCACTTCGGCATCGTGTAGGACGGGGGTATACGCTCCTGAGACGGTGAGGGGATCCTCATTGCCGTAGAAACCGACCAGTCCTGTAATCTGATCGAAACTACCGTCATTGACAAGGTCGAGATGAAACCCCACCTCTGCATTGTTGTGTATCTGGATCACACCAAAATTATGAACAGCATCCTGGGCCTGAAGCCCGGCAATGAAAAAGAGTAACCCTATGAGGAACCTGTGCTTCATTTCGATGTTTGCTTTACAGTACACTGATCAACTGCCAGTTGGTACCATCACTTTGCAGCCACAATGTCCTTTCTTTGTCAATCTTGTTCTCCGGATCACCTTTTTTATCACGGTAACTGATATTGGTAGCATTGTCACCGCTGGCCGTGTTTTTGAGCACGTAGATGCGACCCGGACATGTATTGGCTGCTGGCAGGGAGATCGTCAGGTCCCTAGCCGTCATGATCAGGGTAAAATCGTCAATACCCAGGCTTGTATTGACTGCGGTGGAACGAATAGGTGAGGAGAACGAACCGGCTACTCCCAGTCGGGAAGTAGGGGTTGTCGTACCGACCCCAACCCTGCCATTGGTAAAGCCTAGATTCTGGTTGTTCATATTGTAAGTGCGGGTTTCCGCATCCTGAGTCAAATTATCCGTGGCCAGGTTGGTGTCGATCAGAGGGGTCAGTGTCACAGTATTTCCGCCAGGCCCTGAAATAGTCAGATTGGTACCCGAAAGGGATAATGTCTGAATTTCGTTAGTAGGACTCGAATCCGCGTCATTGACATTGAGGGTAATGGTATTTCCACCACTGATACTGATATTACCCGGATTATTGTTCGTGGACAGGGTCTGATCGTCGGTCGCGGGATCTCCGGCAGGTCCTTGCGGTCCTGCTGGTCCGGCTGGCCCTTGCGGTCCCATCGGTCCTGGGTCACCTTGAATTCCTTGTGGTCCTTGCGGTCCCGGATCTCCCTGTGGTCCCTGAGCGCCATCGGCACCATCAGCCCCGGCAGGCCCTTGCGGTCCGGCTGGTCCAACCGGTCCTTGAGGTCCCGGATCCCCTTGTATTCCTTGCGGCCCTTGCGGCCCCGGATCTCCCTGAGGTCCTTGTGCCCCGTCTGCTCCGGCAGGTCCTTGCGGTCCGACTGGTCCAATCGGTCCCTGAGCACCATCGGCTCCGTCAGCTCCGGCAGGTCCTTGCGGTCCGGTAGGTCCTTGCGGTCCGACTGGTCCAATCGGTCCCTGTGGTCCCGGATCTCCCTGGGGTCCCTGAGCACCATCGGCTCCGTCAGCTCCGGCAGGACCCTGAGGTCCAACAGGCCCTTGCGGCCCTTGCGGTCCCGGATCACCCTGTGGTCCTTGAGCGCCATCGGCACCGTCAGCTCCGGCAGGCCCTTGTGGTCCGGCGGGTCCAACAGGTCCTTGCGGTCCCGGATCTCCTTGTATTCCTTGCGGACCTTGCGGTCCCGGATCACCCTGAGCGCCATCTACACCATCAGTTCCTGCAGGCCCTTGCGGTCCGGCTGGTCCGACAGGTCCAGCGGGCCCTTGTGGCCCCGGATCTCCTTGTATTCCTTGCGGCCCTTGCGGCCCCGGATCACCCTGTGGTCCTTGTGCGCCATCGGCACCGTCAGCCCCGGCAGGTCCTTGCGGTCCTGCTGGTCCAACCGGCCCTTGCGGCCCTTGAGGTCCCGGATCACCCTGTATTCCTTGTGGCCCTTGCGGTCCCGGATCTCCCTGTGGTCCTTGTGGACCCGGATCACCCTGGGGTCCCTGAGCGCCATCGGCACCGTCAGCTCCTGCAGGTCCCTGCGGTCCTGCGGGTCCAACTGGTCCCTGCGGCCCTGGATCCCCTTGTATTCCCTGTGGTCCTTGCGGCCCCGGATCTCCCTGGGGTCCCTGAGCTCCATCGGCTCCATCAGCTCCTGCGGGTCCTTGTGGTCCGGCAGGTCCAACAGGTCCTTGTGGTCCAGGATCACCCTGTGGTCCCTGAGCGCCATCGGCTCCGTCAGCCCCTGCAGGCCCTTGCGGTCCGGCAGGTCCCATCGGCCCCGGATCTCCTTGTATTCCTTGCGGACCTTGCGGCCCGGGATCACCTTGTGGTCCCTGAGCGCCATCAGCTCCGTCTGCTCCGGCAGGTCCTTGTGGTCCGACTGGTCCAACAGGTCCAGCGGGTCCCTGTGGTCCAGGATCACCCTGTATTCCTTGCGGACCTTGCGGTCCGGGATCACCCTGGGGTCCTTGAGCGCCATCAGCACCGTCAGCTCCTGCAGGTCCTTGTGGTCCGGCAGGTCCCACAGGCCCTTGCGGCCCCGGATCACCCTGGGGTCCCTGAGCACCATCTGCTCCGTCAGCTCCTGCAGGCCCTTGTGGTCCGGCAGGTCCAACCGGTCCTTGTGGCCCAGGATCTCCTTGTATTCCTTGTGGCCCAGGATCTCCCTGAGGTCCCTGTGCCCCGTCTGCGCCATCAGCTCCGGCAGGTCCTTGAGGTCCTACGGGTCCAATCGGTCCCTGCGGCCCTGGATCACCCTGAGGTCCCTGAGCACCGTCTGCGCCATCAGCTCCGGCAGGCCCTTGTGGTCCGGCGGGTCCAACAGGTCCTTGCGGTCCGGGGTCACCCTGTGGTCCCTGAGCACCATCGGCTCCATCAGCTCCGGCGGGTCCTTGCGGTCCGGCAGGTCCAACCGGTCCTTGAGGTCCCGGATCACCCTGTATTCCTTGTGGCCCTTGTGGTCCCGGATCTCCCTGGGGTCCTTGTGCGCCATCGGCTCCATCAGCCCCGGCAGGACCTTGCGGTCCGGCAGGTCCAATCGGTCCCTGTGGCCCCGGATCACCCTGTATTCCTTGTGGCCCTTGCGGTCCAGGATCTCCCTGTGGTCCTTGCGGTCCGGGATCTCCCTGTGGTCCTTGCGGTCCCGGATCTCCCTGGGGTCCCTGTGCGCCGTCTGCACCATCAGCTCCTGCAGGTCCAGCGGGTCCTTGTGGTCCCGGATCTCCCTGGGGTCCTTGTGCGCCATCGGCTCCATCAGCCCCTGCAGGTCCTTGCGGTCCGGCTGGTCCAACTGGTCCTTGTGGCCCGGGATCTCCCTGTGGTCCTTGCGGTCCCGGATCACCCTGAGGTCCCTGAGTACCATCAGCTCCTGCAGGTCCAGCGGGTCCTTGTGGACCCGGATCTCCCTGTAGCCCCTGAGGTCCGGTAAGGTCTGAAGAAGTAAAGGAAGTCCCGTCAGAATAGTTGATCGTAAAGGTGCCATTCCCGTTATCGGCAAAAGTGAATGTTCCCCTGTTGGTGGTTCCATTGCAGAGGTCGACCCACTGGGCTCCCGTATAGTAGAAAACACAGTCGTCTTCCGTATTGTAAACCAGGGCTCCCCTGAGGGGCTTGATCGCATGCATCTGAGCTGTGTTGACCCGGGTGAGTACAAAAGCTTTGGTAGTACTCTCCAGCTCTATAATGGAAGCTGAATTGATCTGGTTAGGGTTCTGGCCGATCTTTACCTGGGCGGAGAGGGTAAGGCCGCAAAGTAGGATCAGGAAAAAAAGTAATTGTTTTGGGTTCATCTTAAAAAAATTGCGCAAATTTTTAAGCGAAGTAAAAATAACGTCAATCCCCTGCTGGTCGGAATTATTGTTGTGTATGGGTAAAAAGCTGTGGTGTAGGGGGTATTCGATGAAAATCACCGATAAATAAAGCGTTTCAGCGGGTAGGAATAGCCTTACAATCAGCGTTCCAGGAAGAGAAATCCCTGGAAATTCAGGCCGAGATCGTCCATGGAAATGATGTAGAAATAGAGCCCTTCCGGCAGACCGATATTCCGGTTTAGGACCAGGTTGTCCACATTGGAAATTCCGGTGAATTCGTTCTGGTAATTATCCATCTGGAACACTTTCAATCCCCGGCGGTCATAGATCTCCAGACGGTTGTTGGGGGACAACTCCAGTTCGGGGATCTCCAGGAAATCGTTAATGCCATCTCCATTGGGGGAAACGTAGTAATTATCGAGCGTAAGCAGTTCTTCGGCCACGGCCAGGCTTCCAAAGGTGATGATCTCGAAATCGTCCGGCACAAAGGGTCCGGAAGTAACAAAACCAGCCGTCAGATCCCCTCCAATCGCTGTATTGCCCAGGGGTAGCCACTGGCCCGCAGCCTTGTTCCACCCCATTACTACTATGTTCCCGACCTCTTCAGCTATAAATGTTAAATTACTCCTGGCATTCCAACTTAGTGTCACTGTGGAAGTTACAGTACCTTCCAGACGCCAGAACTCAAAGGTGCTCACAGCTTCTATGGTCCGGGGTTTGATCTGCGTATTAAAGGGAGAAAAGGTGGACGGAAAATTCGGGTCTTCGAAGAAATAGGCGCATCGGGCAAAGGCGTTTTCCCCTTCCGAATTCAGGATCAGGGGCCGGACGAACTGGCTGTCTCCCACCGGAAAAGTAAAGTTCTGCTGCCCGCTCAGCGTGGCATATCCATCTACCTTAGACACATCACTCTCGCCCACATAGAAGGCATCCCTTAAAAATTCATAGAACAATTGGGGTTGTGCCCTGTTAGTCAGGAAATTCCCGGATATAAAGTTGGTATTGTTGCGCACCCCTACACTGGTACTTAGAACCACCCCACCGTCTGCCGCGATCTCTACGTCGAAAAATACCGGGTTCAGGGCGCCAGATACCTCCAGGGTTCCCGGGCCGTAAAACCCCACCAGACCCAGGTTGTCGTCAAAGATCCCGTTGTTGATCAGGTCGGTATGAAAGCCCAGCTGCCCCTGGTCGTGTATTCGCAGGTTCCCGCTGTTATAGAGGGCGGGTTGAGTGTAGCCTATGAGGCTGAAAAGATATGCTATTAAAAGAAAAACTGGCCTCATCTAAAAATCAATAACCGTAAAGTAAAACTGTGCATCAAGATTAGTTATATCATCAGGTTCCTTAATTTGTACGGTAAAGTCCGTAGTTTGTTGCCCGATAACTTGTATTGAAGCACCTGATAAAGTCGCTCTTAAGGTAAGTTGGACTACATAATCTGTTGAACTTGCTACAGTTGTAAAATTAACTCTATAATTGCCAGTACTTATCTTGGTTATAGATGCAATGTTAAATCCATTTCTAATTGCTCCTGGATCTCCGTCTGGGAGCAAGCCATTGATAAATCCCAAAGAATGAAATACTGCAGTGGGGCCGGAAGCTACTACTTCGTCTATTGCATCCTGAACAGTGATAGCAGTTAGTCCCGAGGTGATATTGTCATAACTTACTTCTGCAGCGGTCTGATCATCTGTACCGGGATTATCCAGGGAGGAGAGATCCACAGTTGTGGAGGCTCCGTTCTGAATGTCGATCTGCAGGATATTGGCTCCGCTCAAACTGGCTCCTGTGAGGTCCTGTGCATCTGTATTGTCGAGATATCCACTAAGGTCTACAGGTGTGGCATCTCCCGTAAGGGACAGGGTATTGGCCGCCAGGCTGAGGTCTTGTATTTCGTTGTTGGGATCTGCATCAGCATCATCCACGTTCAGGGTGATGGTATTTCCCCCTGAGATCGAGAGGTTCCCTGCTGCTCCTGTTGTTGCT
>NZ_BMFH01000001.1:945886-1064823 GCF_014638095.1 Muriicola marianensis | reverse complement strand
TTGGCCGCGAGGCTCAGGTCCTGAATTTCGTTGTTGGGATCGGCATCGGCATCATCCACATTGAGGGTGATGGTATTGCCTCCTGAGATCGATAGGTTCCCTGCTGCTCCTGTTGTTGCCAGGGTCTGTGCATCTGTATTGTCTAGATATCCACTAAGGTCTACAGGTGTGGCATCTCCTGTTAGGGAAAGGGTGTTGCCGGTCAGGGAGAGGTCCTGTGCATCTGTATTATCCAGGTATCCGCTGAGGTCTACGGGTGTGGCGTCCCCGGAAAGGGACAGGGTATTGGCCGCGAGGCTCAGGTCCTGAATTTCGTTGTTGGGATCGGCATCGGCATCATCCACATTGAGGGTGATGGTATTGCCTCCTGAGATCGATAGGTTCCCTGCCGCCCCCGTGGTGGATACGGTCTGTGCATCTGTGTTGTCGAGATACCCGCTGAGATCTACAGGTGTGGCATCTCCTGTGAGGGAAAGGGAGTTACCGGTAAGGCTCAGATCCTGCGCATCGGTATTGTCCAGATATCCGCTAAGGTCTACACTGTTCCCGTCTTCAATGGACAGGGAATTGGCCGCCAGGGTCAGCGTCTGATCATCTGTACCGGGGTTATCCAGGGAGGAAAGATCCACGGTAGTGGAGGCTCCGTTTTGTATGTCGATCTGCAGGATATTGGCTCCACTTAAACTGGCTCCGGTAAGATCCTGTGAATCGGTGTTGTCCAAATACCCGCTAAGATCTACAGGTGTGGCATCACCTGTGAGAGAAAGGGAGTTGCCAGTAAGGCTCAGATCCTGTGCATCGGTGTTGTCCAGATATCCGCTAAGGTCTACACTATTCCCGTCTTCAATGGACAGGGAATTGGCTGCCAGGGTCAGGGTCTGATCATCGGTACCGGGGTCATCCAGGGAGGAGAGATCCACGGTGGTGGAGGCTCCGTTCTGAATGTCGATCTGCAGGATATTGGCTCCGCTCAAACTGGCTCCTGTGAGGTCTTGCGCATCGGTATTGTCGAGATACCCGCTCAGATCTACAGGTGAGGCATCCCCCGTAAGGGAAAGGGTGTTGCCTGTCAGGGAGAGGTCCTGTGCATCTGTATTATCCAGGTATCCGCTAAGGTCTACGGGTGTGGCGTCCCCGGAAAGGGACAGGGTATTGGCCGCGAGGCTCAGGTCCTGAATTTCGTTGTTGGGATCGGCATCTGCATCATCCACATTCAGGGTGATGGTATTGCCTCCTGAGATCGATAGGTTCCCTGCCGCCCCCGTGGTGGATACGGTCTGTGCATCGGTGTTGTCGAGATACCCGCTGAGGTCTACAGGTGTGGCATCTCCTGTAAGGGACAGGGTATTGGCCGCGAGGCTCAGGTCCTGAATTTCGTTGTTGGGATCGGCATCGGCATCATCCACATTCAGGGTAAGGGTGCTTCCATTCTGGATGGAGATATTCCCCGGAGTGTTGTCTGTGCTAATGTCCTGATTATCGGCTCCCCCTGCCAGCTCGTCCAGGGCTGCCTGAACATTAGTGGAAGTCAGGAGGCCAGTTACCGTATTGTCATAGGGATTGCTGACAGCACGGGTATCGACGGTTTCATCGGTCCCGTCATTGTTTGTAAATGTATAGGTGCCATCCCCATTATCCGTGAGATCAGCCTTGGAAATTATAACAGGTACCAGGTTCTCATTGGTATAGGTAAAGGTACCATCACCGTTATCCACAATACTGGTTATGGTTTCTCCACTGGCAGCAGCATCAACGTTGAGATAGAGCCTGCCATCAGTTCCAAAAATAAGGTTATTATTGACATCGCTACTGATCAAATTCTCACTCAGGGTCCCACCTGCATCCGAAACTTCCAGAGAACCGTTAACCATTGCAAGGCCTGTGTTCAATTCATTGGTAGCATCGGCATCGGCATCATCAACATTGATCACAATGGGTCCACCCCCGTCTTCCAGGTCGATATTTCCCGGAGTCCCGTCTGTTGATATGATCTGGTCATCCGTACTCCCCCCGGAGACTTCTTCTATGGCAGCCTGAACATTATCTGCTATAAATCCATTAATCGAATTATCGAATGGCAAAGCTGCCGCATTAAAATCGAGGATCACATCCACCCCGTCGTTATTGTTAAAGGTAAAGGTGCCATCGAGGTTGTCAGTTATGTCAGCTTTGGCTACCGTGTCCGAGGTTCCGTCTTCTTTGACAAAGGTCACGAATCCGTCCCCGTTGTCGACCAGGCTGGTAACGGTCTCGTTGATATCCGAACTGCTTCCGTCGGCCTGGGTAAGGGTGGCGATGAGGTTTCCAGCCACGGTATTGGTCACGACAAGTCCGCTTGTATTCACGGTTACATCCGTCCCATCATTGTTGGTAAATGTGTAGGTCCCGTTACCATTATCTGTAATATCGGCTTTTGCTACCGTATCCGAGGTTCCGTCTTCTTTGACAAAGGTCACGAATCCGTCCCCGTTGTCAACCAGGCTTGTAATGGTCTCATTGATATCTGCACTGCTGCCGTCGGCCTGGGTCAGGGTGGCGATGAGGTTCCCCGCCAGGGTATTGTTCACCACGAGCCCGTTGGTATCAACGGTGACATCCGCCCCATCATTGTTGGTGAAGGTATAGGTGCCATCCCCATTATCCGTAATATCGGCTTTGGCAACTGTAACTGAGGTTCCGTCTTCCTTTATATATGTTACGAAGCCATCCCCGTTATCGACCAGGCTTGTAATGGTCTCATTGATGTCGGTAGTGCTGCCGTCGGCCTGGGTCAGGGTGGCGATCAGATTACCTGCCAGCGTATTGCTCACCGTTAACCCGTTGGTGCTTAGCAATACGTCTGTTCCGTCATTATTGGCAAAAGTATAGGTGCCGTCCAAATTATCAGTGATGTCTGCTTTGGCTACGGTTTCCTGTGTGCCATCTTCCTTAGTAAAGGTGATGAGTCCGTCCCCGTTGTCTGTCAGGGCCGTAATGGTCTCATTTACATCTGTACTGGTGCCGTCCGCCAGGGTAAAGGTGGCTATCAGATTTCCGGGTACGGTATTGGTTACAGTCAGGCCGTTGGTATTCAGTACAACATCAGTTCCGTTGTTGTTCGTAAACGTATAGGTGCCGTCCCCGTTGTCTGTGAGATCGGATTTTGCCACCGTTTCCTGAGTGCCGTCTTCTTTGGTATATGTAATAAACCCATCGCCTGCATCGGTGAGGCTGGTTATTGTCTCATTGATATTGGTGCTGCTGCCATCAGGAAGGGTCAGTGTTGCGATCAGGTTGCCAGCAACGGTATTGGTAACCGTAAGCCCATTGGTTGTGATCAACTGTATATTACCCTGGGAATCTGAGAAACTGTAAGTTCCATCCCCATTATCCACCAGGGAAATAGTAGTCACCGCCACGTCCAGGTCGTTTAAAGCCGTCTGCACTGGGGTAAGATCCAGAAAAGCCCCGTTGTCACTTCCCGGAATAATGGCATTCCCGGCATCGGCACTGACGATGGCGGCACTGGTGATAAAGCCCGCATCATTGGTAAAGTCGCTCAGGGTGACCTGGGCATAATCTAATTCCGCATCTCCTACCGTGTTGTCCTGCAGCTCTTCATTCCCAACGGAATCAGGGGCCAGTTTGGCAGAGGTGATGGCATTGTTCTGTATGTCTACACTGGTAATTGAGAAATCGACGATATTGGATCCCCGGATCTCCCGTACCTCAAAATTGACATTGTCCTCACTCGTGGTGATCTCGATGGTCTGGTAATCATTGAATATTGGGTCTGCCGTGAAGGTGAGCCTCAGGGCGTCACAGAGGTTGATCCATTCCGTGCCGTCGAAATAGAACAAACATTGTTCATCCGTGTTATAAACCATGGCTCCCTGCAAAGGATTGATAGCATTCATTTCGGCCATGGTGATACGGGTGATCACAAAGACCCGGCTGGTGCTCTCCAGTTCGAGGACCGAAGCGGCATCCAGGTTCTGAGGGTTGTCCCCAATCTTGATCTGGGCTTGTAGGCCTGCATAGAAAAAGAGCAACAGGACGGGTAGCAGGTATCTGAGTTTCATCTTCATAACATTTAAGGCCTGAACAGGCGACCTACAAATGTAGAATTATCTCAGTTTCCAGCTAAAGATATGCCCCCAAATACAATTTTTTGGGGTAAACCACCACGCTGCCCTTTGAAGGAGGATTTCCCGCCAGAATTTTGTAAATTCTAACTTTAAATACGCCTGGGGTTCCCTTTTTAACATAAGTTTTAAGACGTATTATTTTTTTATGATCTCAACTTCTTTTTTCTTTAGCTCATCGGAAATGACCGGAAGCTTTTCAGGCTTCCTCTTACGTCGCCTATTCCGAAACCTGTACATGAAAAAGATTGCTGTTCTTTTCCCGGTGCTTCTCTTCCTGACCTTCGGATTTTCCCAGACTGAAGATCGCAGGCCCCTGCGCGGGCAGGTGATGTACCGAAATGTACCTGTGCCCAATGAAAATGTGATCAATACAACTGCCGAACGGGCCACCATCACCAACGATAAAGGGGAATTCCTGATCTACGTCAGGGAAGGGGACGAGCTCGTCTTTACCGCTGTGAACTACCAGATCGAGATCTTGAAGGTCACCGAGGAGATCCTGAGGAAAAACAGGTTGGTTGTGGAGGTGAACGAGAAGGTCACCGAACTGGACGAAGTGACGGTCAGCCCGGAAAACCAGCAGAAGTTCCTTCAGCTTCAGAACGAAGAATTTAAGGAATACGAATACGAAACGGATGCGACCTCGGAGTTCAGAAATGTGGCGCTGGATCCTGCCGGGGTGCAAATGAGGGATGGGCTCAACTTTGTGAATATCTTTAAGGCCCTGTTCCTTTCCGGAAACAAAGATGAAACCGCGGATCGGACCCCCTTAAAAGTCAGTGAAGTGCTCAGGCAGGTTTACGACGACGATTTCTTCGTGCGCGACCTGCAGCTGTCCCAGGATCAGATCGACGCCTTTCTCGTGTATTGCGACAGCAAACTCCCCGCCCAGTCTCTCTTGAGAAAGGACAATGAATTTCAACTGATCGAATTTTTGGTCAATCAAAGTAAGGAATTCAGACAAAGCCTCAATGTGGAAGAGTAGTAGGCTGGCTGTATTGTTCTTTTTCATCTGCTATACCATTAGTGGACAAACATTTTTTTTTAATTCTCTTCTCGAGGGGCAAATTCGCTTTGAGGATAAGGGTGTACCTGATGTACATATCATGAATACGACTGCAGGAAGGGCTACCATCTCTGATGAAGAAGGCATGTTCTCTATAGAGGCCTCCCCCGGGGATACCCTTCTTTTCTCTGCGGTGCAGTACAGGCGTAAACAACTGGTTCTCTCGGCCTCGATGCTGGAAAGCAGGTTTATCTACGTAAACCTGGAAGAATTTGTCAACGAACTCGATGAGGTGGTGGTCAGGCCTTTTAACCTGTCGGGCGACCTGGTCCGTGATATGCAGCAGATGAAGACAGAACCTGTTGTAACGGCCTCTACCCTGGGGTTGCCCAATGCCTATGTTAAACCCATGATGCAAAGCGAACGCCTGCTGAAGGAGGCGTCCATGGGCCCTTTCCACCTAGGGATGATCACAGCCGTGCCTTTCAACCCTCTGATCAATATGATAACAGGCCGGACGAAAATGCTGAAGAGAAGAGTGGCACGAGACAGGAAGTACCTCCTTACTCAGGAAGTGCGGAATTATTATCCCGACAGTATTTTTGTATCTCGTATGGGGATCCCGGCTGATCGTATCGATGATTTTATGTATTTCTGTGAAGTCGATTCGAAGTTCGATTCGATCGTCTCATCCGACGACCACATCGCCATCCTGAATCTCCTGCTGGTGAAAAGCAAGGCCTATCGGGAGAATAATCAACTCGACTAGCTAAAAATGGCACGAGAATTGACCTGTGAAAGATAAGATGATGAATATCTCCAAGCTACTCCTTTTATTCCTATGCCCTCTTCTCCTGGCATTCGCTGCCCATAAATTCTATGTCAGCGTGACACAGGTTGAATACTATGCCCCAGATCAGGCTATTCAGATCACCAGCAGGGTCTTTATAGACGACCTGGAAAAAGCGCTGTTAGAGAGGTATGATGTGGAACTCTTGCTGGGAACACCAGAGGAAGTTGATGATGCCGATGATTTTATCGATCGCTATCTAAATTCCAAATTTCTGGTCCGAGTAAACGGTGTGCCCACTGCCTTTTACTTTCTGGGAAAGAAAGTTGACAATGACATTCTCATCCTTTTTTTAGAAATCCCGAATATTTCTCTTGATGGACTCAAATCTATTGAGATACAAAACGAGGTTCTTATGGATGTGTACGAAGAACAGAAGAATATCGTCCACTTCAGGTTCGGGGATCTGAAGAAGAGTTTTGTCCTCCTCAGGGAAAAGAATTCAGGAATGTTAAACTTTTAAAAAGTACCCCTTCAATCTCCACGGAAAACCCTATTTTCCGCGCCGGAAAATTTTAAAAATCATCATTTTTTTATGGATCAACTCAAAAGCTTCACTTCGGCAATTCTCATTCTCTTTGCCGCTCTCTCCTTTGCACAGGAGCAGACTAAAACGGAAAGGGAACCCGGGCACACCAATCAGAACAAATTCAGGCAGATGTATCAGGAGTTCGCCACCCCCAACATGTACAGGTCGGCTTCAGGAACCCCTGGCCCCAGCTACTACCAGCAACAGGCCGATTACAAAATGGATATCGAACTCGATGATAAAAATGCCAGGCTCTATGGGGAGGAGACTATCACCTATCACAACAACGCCCCGGATGCGCTTGAATTTCTGTGGTTGCAACTCGACCAGAATGTAAGGTCCAGGGATTCCAAATCGCCCCTCAGAAACGGTAATGGCGTCAATGTAGCTTATACCACAGGCTCTTTTGCCAAGTCGTATATGACTGAAGGTTTTGACGGAGGATTTCGTATTGAGTACGTGAAGGATGCCGGCGGGAATCCCCTGCCATACACTATCAATCAGACCATGATGAGGGTAGACCTTCCTGAACCTTTGAAAACAGGTGAAAAGGTATCTTTTTCCATTAAATGGTGGTACAATATTCCTGATCATACTGTTGACAGGGCAAGGTCAGGATATGAGTATTTTGAGAAGGACGGCAACCGGGCTTATGTGATCGCCCAGTTTTTCCCTCGGATGGCCGTGTACAGCGACGTAGAAGGATGGCAGAATCACCAGTTCTGGGGGAGTGGTGAATTCGCCCTGCCTTTCGGAAATTACGATGTTAATATCACAGTGCCTGCAGACCATGTGCTTGACGCCACCGGAAAGCTTTTAAACCGAAAGGAGGTATTTACTAAGGACATGATGAAGCGGTACGAAGTGGCTAAGAAATCCTATGACAAGCCGGTTCTTATCGTAACCCAGGAAGAGGTTGAAGCCGCAGAAAAAGGTTTTTCCGAGAAAAAGAAGACCTGGAAGTTCAGGGCTGAGAATGTCAGGGATTACGCCTTTGCTTCCTCCAGGAAGTTTATCTGGGATATGCAGGCCGTAAAGATAGGGAACAGGGATGTGATGGCCGTATCCCTTTACCCCAAAGAAGGAAACCCTCTCTGGGAAGAACTGTCAACCAAAGCGGTGGCCAGCACTCTAAAGTCCTATTCAGCCCATACTTTTGACTACCCTTACCACAAGGCTATCTCTGTACACGCCAAGAACCAGGGGATGGAATATCCCATGATCTGCTGGAACTACGGCAGGCCCAACGAGGATGGGTCCTATTCTGACCGTACCAAATACGGAATGATCAGCGTGATCATTCACGAGGTAGGCCACAATTTCTTCCCCATGATCGTCAATTCCGACGAGCGGCAGTGGGGGTGGATGGATGAAGGTCTGGATACTTTTATGCAGTACCTCGCCGAACAGGAATTCGGAGAAGCCTACCCCGAGGTGATCGCACCCAATGACAAATATCCGTCCAGAAGGGGAGAACCTTCCAAGATCATCCCCTATATGAGTGGCGACCAAAGCACGATTGCCCCTATCATGTCTAATCCCGAAAATGTCTACCAGCTGGGCCCCAACGCCTATGCCAAGCCCGCTACGGCCCTGAATATCCTCAGGGAGACTGTGATGGGCAGAGAATTGTTCGATCACGCCTTTAAGACCTATGCACAGAGATGGATGTTCAAGCACCCAACCCCCGAAGACTTTTTCCGTACCATGGAAGATGCGTCTGCTGTGGACCTCGACTGGTT
Organism: Muriicola marianensis; assembly: GCF_014638095.1. GTDB lineage: Bacteria > Bacteroidota > Bacteroidia > Flavobacteriales > Flavobacteriaceae > Muriicola > Muriicola marianensis. Next base: position 1,056,569 of record NZ_BMFH01000001.1, on the reverse strand, counting down.
CTGGAGGAGTTGGTTCTACACCACGGATTACGTTGATATAGGGGTAAAAGGTGTAAAGAAATATGTGGTGAGTGACAAGCCCGGAAAAGAAATGAGGGATTACATGGCAGCCAGGAATATGACAGAATCAGACCTGCCGCCCCTGGTTTATCTCGTTGAAGAAAACAGCGACGACGCAGACAATGACCTGAAGGGTAAATCGCCCAGTGAGATCTCGGCCCCTTTGAAAGAATTCATGATGGACAACCTCACTGCTGAAGAAAGATCAAGGATCAAAGAGCCCAAGTACTTTTACGAAGTGACCTTCGACAAGCCGGGAGGAATCCCTATGCCGTTGATCGTGGAGTATACCTATGCAGACGGGAGCACCGAGCAGGTAACCTACCCACCGGAGATCTGGAGGAGGAATGATGCCGAAGTGAGGCGGGTTATCTCAACCCAAGCAGAACTTGTAGCCATTACAGTGGATCCCAGGGCTGAGACCGCAGACATCGATGTGACCAACAACAGCTGGCCCAGGAAAGAATCTCCTTCTGAATTCAATCAATTCAAGGAAGGTATCAAGGGAGATTAATCTTATATCCCATAGGATTTACAGGTCCCGTCATTTTTTGGCGGGACTTTTTTTATTTTATAAAAGGGTTCCAAACTTGCTTATATTTGTATCATGCATTCATCAGTTATCTTATTTATCAGCGGGGCAGAAATTTTCTTCATCATGTTCATCGTGGTGATGGTCTTCGGTGCTGACAAGATCCCGGGCATTGCCAAGGGGCTCGGAAAAGGAATGCGCCAGTTAAAGGATGCCACCGAAGATATAAAGCAGGAGATCAAAAAGAGTGCTGAGAAGCAGGGGATCGACGCCAGTATCACAGAAGATATCAAAAAGGAGATGAATCAGGTTAAAAAGAACATTGAAGAGGTCTCCGGAACCATCAAAAGAAAGTAGGGTTACGGATGTGGGACAGACTATTGGAATGGGACCGCAACACCTTTATCTTTCTGAACAGCCTGGGTATCGAAGAATATGACGCCTTCTGGGCATATGTCACCCACACTTCCTCCTGGATCCCGCTCTTTGCCCTTTTTGCCTTACTCTTTCTACTTAAATACTCCAGAAAGGAGGCTCTGGCCAGGATCCTGACCACACTGTTGCTTTTTGGATGTGTAATGGCCCTGATGTACGTCACCAAGGAATTTGTGGCCCGACTAAGGCCTAACAACGCTCATGAACTCAAAGGCATTATCCGCGTGCTGCTCCGGCCCGAAGATTACAGTTTCTTCTCCGGACATGCTGCCAATTCCTTTGCGATTACCACCCTGGTGGTCCTGTTTCTAAGAAAAAAGCTTCCCTGGGTTTTCCTGTTCTTTATCTGGCCCTTTTTGTTTTCACTCAGCAGGATCTACGTCGGAGTGCATTACCCGCTCGACCTGATCGCAGGGGCAATGGTAGGCATCTTCATGGCTGTGGTATTCTACCAGGGATTTCGAAAATTTATAGAACGCGGCTCAGGGTTAAGCCGTCCCGGATCGGGAGCATGACGGTCTCCACCCTGGGATCTGACTTCAGCATGTCATTGTATTTTAAAAGTGCATCTGTGGCCTTGTCTGCCGGGTCTAGGGGTTCAACGACCTTTCCGGACCACAAGACATTGTCAGACAGGATGATCCCTCCCTTCCTAGTCCTGGGCAGAACAGCTTCAAAATAGGCCGAATACTCCTTCTTTTCCGCGTCGATAAAGACCAGATCGAATTCCTGCTTTAGCTCAGGGATGATCTTCAGTGCATCTCCTGTGTGTTGATAAATCTGATCACCAAAGCCTGAAAGTCTGAAATACCTGTTTTGGATCTCCTCCAATTCCTCGTTAATGTCTATGGTGTGCAGTTGCCCCCCGGGCCGAAGTCCTTCTGCCAGACAAAGGGCAGAGTAGCCGGTATAGGTGCCTATCTCAAGAATACGATTGGGAGCAATGATCTTTGAAAGCATACTGAGAACCCTGCCCTGGTAATGCCCGGTGATCATCCGCGGTTGCAGTACCTTGAGGTGGGTTTCCCTGCTCAGTGCCCGGAGGTACTCGGGTTCATCCTCAGAATGCTCCGTAATGTAACCTTGCAGTTGCTCCGATAGAAAATGCATAGGGATGTTTTTGCAAAAATAGCCTTTTTGGTCTACTTTCATCGGGCTAACCACAGGTGCAGGACATGGATAAAATCACCATAAGAGAAGCCGTTCGGGAAGACCTGCCCGTCCTTCTTCAGTTCGAAAAAAAACTCATCGAGGCCGAGAGGCCCATGGACCCGACCATCCGGCCGGGGGAATTGCATTATTACGATATCGGGGCTTTTATTGCTGATCAGGAGGTGTTGGTCCTCGTTGCTGAGGCAGACGGACAGGTGGTGAGCTCGGGCTACGGGAAGGCCAAACCTGCCAGACCTTATCTCGATCATGAGGAATACGCCCACCTTGGGTTTATGTACACCCTGCCGGAATACCGCGGTAAAGGCATTAATGGGATGATCATAGAAAAATTAAAGAGCTGGGCATACAGCAAGGGACTCAGGGAAGTGAGATTGACCGTCTACCAGGAGAACGAACCTGCGATTGCTGCCTATGAGAAGACCGGATTTAAAAAACACCTGATCGAGATGCGTCTGCCACGCCCAACCGAAGATCAGGAATAAGATAGGATTCGTTCTCCCGGCTTGTTGTATTTTTGCGCAAAATATGGATATGACCTTCGAAAACACTGCTGAATTCGCACGTCAACTCGATGCTACAGACCCACTGGCGTCCTACAGGGAACAGTTCCATTTTCCTTCCATAAAGGGTAAACAGGTTATTTATTTTACCGGCAATTCCCTGGGTTTGCAGCCCAAAAGGACTGCTGCCTACGTGGAAGAAATTATGGAGGACTGGAGGCAGCTGGCAGTAGAGGGTCACTTTTATGCAGATAAACCATGGTGGGATTATCACGAGCGACTCGCGGCTCCTTTGTCAAAAGTGGTGGGGGCAAAGCCCTCCGAGATCACAGTGATGAACACGCTCACGGTAAACCTCCATCTCCTGATGGTCTCCTTTTATCGTCCCACGAAAAAAAGGTATAAGATCCTTTGTGAGGAAAAGGCCTTTCCATCGGATCAGTATATGTTCCAGAGCCAGATCAAGTTTCACGGTCTCGATGTCTCTGATACCCTGGTAGAGGTTAAAAAAAGGGATGGGGAACACTATTGGCGTACGGAAGACATCCTCGCTAAGATCGATGAGGTGGGAGACGAACTTGCCCTGGTACTACTGGGAGGGGTGAATTATTACAACGGACAGGTGTTCGATATGGAAACAATTACCCGTGCGGGGAAGGCTGTTGGAGCTTATGTAGGGTGGGACCTGGCCCATGCGGTTGGTAATGTTGAACTCGCTCTGCACGAATGGGATGCAGATTTCGCTGCCTGGTGCAGCTATAAATACATGAACAGCGGACCCGGAAATGCTTCGGGGGTCTACATACATGAGCGCTACCACGGGAGGACGGACATTCCCAGGTTCGAGGGTTGGTGGGGGACCAAGAAAGAAACGCGTTTCCTGATGCAACCCCAATTCGACCCCATGGAAAATGCCGATGCATGGCAGGTCAGTAATGCCCCGGTCCTAGCCCTTGCCCCTTACCTGGCCTCCCTTGAAATGTTCGAGGAGGTAGGTATGCCGGCCCTGATCGCTAAACGGGACCTGATCGTAAACTACCTGGAATTCATCCTGAAAGAGATCGATAGGGAGGTAGACAGCAATTTTGAGATCATCACCCCTAAAGAAAGAGGCACTCAGCTTTCGGTCTTTCTGCACGGGGAAGGTCGTACCCTCTTTGATTATCTCATGGAGCACGGGGTGATTACTGACTGGAGAGAACCCAATGTGATCCGTTTAGCTCCGGCCCCCTTTTATTGCTCTTTTGAGGATATGTACCGATTCGGTCAGATCCTTAAAAAAGGCATCCGGGAAACCTAACACAGATCCATCTTTCGAGCGCCTATGAAGTCACTCCGACTTATCCTGTCTAACCCCCGTTATTTCGGACCGGCCTGGGCTTTTGCCAGCCTGAATATCCTTTTCGGAACCTGGGCCATCTATATTCCTATGGTCAAGGAGGATCTCGGGATCGACAAGGCAACCCTCGGGATCGCCTTGTTCTTTCTGTCCTTCGGCGTATTTACTGTTTTCCCCGTCGCCTCGAGAATAGTCAATTACCTGGGGGTGGGTAAAGCCACATGGTATGGCATCCTGATGCTCTGCCTTACCGCCCTTTTCCCCCTGATGGCCAATAGTTTTCTTACCCTGGCTCTGTCGCTATTCTTCTTTGGTTCGGCCAATGGGATTCTGGACATTGCCATGAATACCCTTGTCACAGAGATCGAAAAAGAGGACCGCCAAAATTTTATGTCTGCCTCTCACGGCTTCTTTAGCCTGGGTGGAGTCCTGGCCGGTCTCGGGAGCTTCCTTATCCTCGTTTTTGAAAACCGGATGCTGCATATGGTGGCGGCGGTGATCCTCGTATTTTCCGTCAATCTTATTTTTTCCAAGAAATACATGCATATCAAAGCTGCGCCTATAGAGAAGGAACCCTTCAGTTTCAGGCATTTTAAACCTCTTTTGCTGCTTGGTGTGGTCTCATTCGTGGTTATGGCCAGTGAAGGGGCCATCGTCGACTGGAGCGGTCTCTTCCTCAAGGAAGTGACGCTGGCCCCCGAAGCCCTCTGGGGAGCAGGTTTTCTGGGTTTTCAGATCACCATGACCCTTGGTCGATTTCTTGGAGATGCCATCAGTGCCCGTATAGGTTCTGTGAGAATTGTTACTTTGGGTTCCTGCATTGCCATTGCCGGCTACCTCTGTGTCCTTGGGGCGAATACCTACCTGGCCATCGCAGGTTTTGGCTTAACCGGACTGGGATTTTCTGTCATCATTCCAGAACTTTTCCGAATAGGTGGGAATGTTAAAGGCGTAGAATCTTCACAAGGGGTGGCATTTATCGCCGGCTCCGGATACTCCGGGTTTTTACTGGGGCCGGTCATATTGGGTTTCCTGGCAGAGGAGTATTCCCTGAATACGAGTTTTACGGTTTTACTGACGGGGGTAATTGCGGTGCTTTTTACAACCTTCCTGATGAGAAGAAACAGGGGCAGGAAGAGCTGACACTACTGCAGCACCTCTACATCTGTAAAATAAAGTGAAAAATTACCGTCCTTATTTTTATGCATGGTGGAGATGTTGAGTCCGCTTAACTCTTTATACCCCTCCCAGGTACTCACGCTTGATGGTTCAGGACTATTCGATCTTCTAAACACCCATTCCCTTACGAGGTAATTATCTCCCAGATAGAAATCATAGGCATCCCCGGGCGTATATCCGCCCTCGTTCCCGTAAACCACGGTCAATTTGGTCAGGGTATCATTACTGATGGGAGCAGGTACTTTCTCCTCTACGGAATAGGTCAGGTTTTCCTCGTCCCAGCTTATGTTGATGGGAGCGAGGAGCCAGTATTTGTCATTGATAAAAGCCCCATCTGCCTTTTGTGAGAGGCTGTCTACCTTTCTTCGGTTATACTTTACTGTGTCTCCTCTCGAAATGCCTGTGACCTCCTGAGATCTGGTATCCCATACCCAGGTTCTTTCAAAATGCATGGTGTCCCTGTCTACATTAAACGTAAACCGGATCTCTCTAACCTTATTCCAGTTCTCTACACCATGTGCAGCGGCCACCTTTTCGATAATGGTAAGATCTTTTTCAGGAGTTACTTTTTTAGTTTCGCTTTTGCAACCGATCATCAAAACGATAAAAACAAGGAGGTAGAGATGCTTTTTCATATTTATTTTTTTCAAATATAACAGGTTAGTAGTATAAATACACTTATTCCATGTCTCGAGAAACAAATCTCAGAGGATTTTTCAGGCATGGAAGATAAAGTCGGTTTTCAGACAATCGAACTAAACTCCTGAAATAGAAGGGGTTGATAGGAGGTATTTTTGATAAGGTCCGACTTGTCAGAATGGGGGGTAAATGCGTACCTTTGAAGGCAAACAAAATGTATTATGAGCGCCAAAAAAGGTAAGGTTCAGGAGGCCATAGATGAGAAGCTGTTGCAGGAGAGGAAAGTCTTCCTGTGGGGTATGGTCGATGATGATTCTGCCAAACACGTCATTGACAGGTTGATGTACCTCGATATGCAAAATAATAAGGAAATACAATTATATATCAACAGCCCCGGGGGCTATGTAACCTCAGGGTTTGCTATTTATGATACCATCAAATCCCTGAAGAGTCCGGTCTCTACTATTTGCACCGGGCTGGCCGCTTCTATGGGATCCATCCTGCTTTCTGTAGGCAAGAAAGGCAGGAGGTTTATCCAGCCGCACGCCCGGGTCATGATCCACCAGCCCAGTGGAGGCGCAAGGGGTCAGGCCTCCAATATTGAGATTCAGGCCAAGGAGATCATCAAGACCAAGGAATTGGGTGCTAAAATCCTGGCAGAGAATTGTGGGCAGACTGTTGAAAAGGTTATGAAAGACTTTAATCGCGATTACTGGATGGGTGCAGAAGAATCTGTAGAATACGGTATCGTGGACGGGATCCTGGAATAATCAGGTACTCAAGAGAAAAGGAAAGTCCGGTGCTGTTGCAACCGGACTTTTTTATATGGACGCCATAGGCGGAAAACACAATATATACGTCCAAGGATCCGATTTGGATGATGGGTGCCGATAAGAGGATCAGAACTGATCCGGATGTTCGATGATCTTTTTGGCTCGTTTACGGATCTGGTCCATTTCTTTTTCGTCTTTTTTGGCCAGCAGGTTCATCATCATCCCCATACGTGGGTTGTCTTTGAACACCTCTTTTTTAGCATCCAGGAAGTTCCAGTACAGGGCGTTGAAGGGACAGGCGTCCTCCGTGGTTTTCTTGTTGTGGTCATAGGTACAGCCACTGCAGTAATTTCCCATTTTGTTGATGTAGTTGGCACTGCTTACGTAGGGTTTTGTCGCCACAATACCGCCGTCTGCGAACTGGCTCATCCCACGCGTATTAGTGATCTCGACCCATTCAATGGCGTCGATATAGATGCCCAGGTACCAGGCATCCACTTCGTCGGGATCACATTGGGTGAGAAGGGCGAAATTCCCCGTGATCATGAGTCGCTGTATGTGGTGTGCATAGGCCTCATCCAGGCTCTGTTTAATAGAGTGTTTTAAACAATTCATCTCAGTATTGCCTGTCCAGTAGAAATCTGGCAGAGGATGGTGGTTACTGAGTTCATTTTTCTCTTTGTACTCCGGCATTTCCTTCCAGTAAATCCCCCTCATAAATTCCCTCCATCCCAGGATCTGGCGGACAAAGCCTTCAACCTGACTGATATCGATCTCGTTTTCTTTTTTCCGGTACTGTTTGATGACCGCATCTATCACCTCTTTAGGAGAGATCAATTTTACATTCATGGCAAAGGAAAGACGTGAATGGAACAGAAATTTCTCATCGGTATGCAAGGCATCCTGAAAATCCCCGAAATGAACCAGCAGGTTCTCCCTGAAATGGTCCAGCAATTCCAGCCCCTCCTCGCGGGTGGTGGGCCAATTAAACTTTTCAGGTTCTATGTTCCCGATAGTAGGGATCCCCGCCTGGTGTACTTCCTCCAAAACCTCGCTTACGTCCTTTCGCAGATCCAGTTCCTCAGGGATCGCGGGATCGCCTTTCCATTTCTTCCGGTTGCTCTTGTCGTAGTTCCATTGTCCTCCCTCCGGTTCCTCACCTTCCATCATAATGTTGTATTTCTTACGCATCATCCGGTAGAAGGATTCCATGACGAGCTGTTTCTTGCCCTTAAAAAAATCCTTAAGTGTATTCCGATCAGTAAGAAAGTGTTCTGTGTCGCTATGTGAACTCTCGATCTTCAGGGATTTGGTGATATTTTGAAGTTGCTCGTCTAAGCGGTATTCATCCGGCAGGAGGTATTCAAATTTTTCGGCACCTTGTGTATCGATTTCTCTTGAGATAAGCTCCTCCAGAATTTGCGGGTTTTTCTCATCCCCGATCTTGTAATAGATCACCTGGTGCCCCTGACTTTTAAGAGCCTTGGCGAAAGAACGCATGGCAAGGAAAAAGGCGACCACCTTCTGGATGTGGTGTTTTACGTAATCCGTTTCCTGTCGCATCTCCGCCATGAGGTATACACAATCGGGGTCCACTTCCCGGAACCAGGAATGTTGCAGGTTGAGCTGATCGCCCAGGATGAGTCTTAATGTTTTCATGTCTATCTAAAACTTAAAACAGGCTTGTCTGCAACCATCGATTTTGGAATTTTCCGTTAGGATCGTATTGGTTGGCCTGCCGCTGGATATTGAATTTCCTGTCCCGCGGATCATTTCCTACCCCACTGTTGTACATCCAGTTACCCCAATTGCTGTGCACGTCGTAATCGAGTAGCATAGCTTCAAAATAGGAAGCCCCTATCCTCCAGTCCTGTTCCAGTTCTTTGGCCCAGTAAGAGGCTACGTTCTGTCTGCCCCTGTTGCTCATCCATCCGGTACTGGCAAGCTCAACCATGTTGGCATTCACAAACGGTTCGGAAGTCCGACCTTGGATCCAGTCCTTTTTTGCGGCCTCAGAATTTCCCCAGGAGTATTCCTTCCTGAGAATGCCGCCTAAATGAAAAATTCGGTCTCCGTGTTTCAAGGACACGTATTTGAAGTAGTCCCTCCAGATGAGCTCAAAGATGAGCCAGTAGGTATCTTGATTCTTTTTCACCTCCTTCTCAAAACGTTTAACTTCCCAGTATACTGTTTTGGCTGAGAGACTTCCATTGGCGAGCCAGGGAGAGAGTTTGGAACTGTAATCCTTTCCTACCAGGCCGTTCCTGGTCTTTTTGTAGTAGGCCAGTTTCCCCGTTTCCCAGAAGTATTCCTGTATCCTTTTCCCACCTGCACTTTCACCACCTGAGAAGGGAAATGCTGAGTGAGGATGGATCTCAAAAGGAGCAAACCCTAGGTCTTCAAGAGAGGGCAGGGGAGTGCTCTCAGGAAGGAGGTTGCTCTCAGGCTTGGATTCAGGGATTTGGGTTAGGGGTCTCACCTTGACAGATTTTTCACAGGCCTTCCTGAATTGAGTGAACACCTCTGGAATACTATTGAATTCCCTGAATGGAATGTCGTCAGGATGAAAGAGGAACTGGTCGTAGCTTTCGACGAATTCTGTCTCCGGCGGGCACTTGCCCTGCACCTTTTTCAACTCTACAGTCTCATCCCTTGTCCATTCCTTCTGAAGGAAGATTTTTTGAATAGAATACTTGCTGACCAGGGCGGGGATAATTTCCTCGGCGGGTCGGAAATAGACCAACAGGCTTATGTTCAATGCCGTCAGGTTCGACCTGAGATCTTCCAGGCTTTCCAACAGGAATCTGGCCCGGAATTTCTCCATCCGCCTAAAACCGAATTCCCCGGGCTCGAATAGTGCAGGGTCCAGGCAATAAACGGCCAGGACACGCTCTTCCCTGCAGGCTTTTAAGAGAGAGAGGTTGTCAGCTACCCTCAGGTCGTTCCGAAACCAAAGCAGGTTGTTGTATTTCTTGTTGGAAGTATTCATATTCCGGATTTACTTTTTTTTGATTCTCTGCGGCATCGTTCACTGCAATATCGTACTTCATCCCAGTTCTTTTCCCATTTTTTCCTCCAGCTGTAAGGACGACCACAATGGGCACAGGTCTTTGTTGGCAAAAAGGACTTTTTATGAGCCATGTTTCAAAAGGCCTGTGTTAGACTCCGGCCTGGCATAGGACAGTCTCCCGAGGTATTTCGGCAGGGCATAACCATCTATCCCCATGCCTGCCACGGTATTCAATTGTTCGAGGTGTACGAATCCATCAGGGTCCTGAACACCCTCAGGGAGGTATATATGCTCGACAGAACCTATCACCAACAGGCACCCGTTTTCCTCTATGTGATAATGGTTCTTGTAACTGCAGCCTATTTTCAGGGCACTCTCAGCAACATAAGGTACTTCAAAAGGTTCGATATATTCCTCGGTCAGGCCAACGGCATCAAACTCTGAGATCTCCTGTCCGTATTTAGCTGAGGTCTGGTGAGACTGTTCAACCATCACGGAGGTAACCTGGTTTACGGTGAATTTACCCATTTCCCGAATATTATTGAAAGTGTCCCTCCTGACCGTCAATGGCCGGAGCACAAAGCCGAGCATGGCCGGCGAACTGCCTATGTGAATAACAGAATTGAAGATCGCCAGATTGGCAACTCCCTTGCTAGACCGGGTTCCGATAAGGTTACATGACTTGTACCCGGAGATACTGTTAATGAAGTTTGCCCTGTAACGGGAGGGCAATTCCTCTATCTTGTTTTTATCGAAATATGGCATGACTCATTTTGTTTAGCAAAATTAATTAATAGTTAAACAAAACATCGTTAAGGGTATAATAAATTCCGGGAACCCTGTACGTAATATTTCTTACTTTTACGTTTTAAAAGTATTCCTTTGGGATAGGTATGACTCAAACCCCCAAGAACATTGCGATAGTAGGATCAGGTCTTGTTGGCTCTCTTCTGGCCATCTATCTCCGTCGGAGAGGACATGACATTACTGTCTTCGATCGCCGTCCCGATATACGTACCATCGAATTTTCAGGAAGGTCCATCAACCTCGCCATGAGTGACAGGGGATGGAAGTCCCTCCGTGAGGTCGATCTGGAGGAAGAGATCAAAAAATTGGCTATTCCGCTGGACAAGCGCGCCATGCACGTCCTGGGCAAAACCCAATACTACCAGAAATACGGAAAGGAAGGAGAAGCGATCTGGTCCATCTCCCGAGGGGTACTCAACAGGAAGATGATCGACCTTGCTGAGGAAGCTGGTGCGGTCTTCAGATTTGAGGAAAAGGTATGGGACGTCGACCTGCCGACGGCAACTCTCTATACTGGAGAGACCGAGAAAGGGGAATGGAAGGAATACCGGTACGACCATATCTTTGGGTGCGATGGAGCCTTTTCCAGGGTCAGGCACAAAATGCAGAGGAGGAGCCGCTTTGATTATTCCCAGGATTTCCTGGATGTAGGCTATAAAGAGCTGACCATACCCCCGAATGAGGACGGGACCCATAAGCTGGACAAGCACTCGTTCCACATCTGGCCCAGGGGCAGATTTATGTTTATCGCCATGCCCAACCTGGATGGCAGTTTTACATGCACCCTGTTCCTGCCCTTTGAAGGGGAAGTATCTTTTGAGAAGATCACCACCAAGAAAGAGGCCACTAAATTCTTCACGACCTACTTCCCGAATGTGATGCAGGATATTGAAAACCTCACCCACGACTTCTTTAAGAACCCGACCAGTGCCATGGTGACTATGAAGTGTTATCCCTGGACCTACTGGGACAAGGTAGCTTTGGTAGGAGATTCAGCCCATGCCATTGTACCCTTTTACGGGCAGGGAATGAATGCAGGTTTTGAGGACATATACTGCCTGGACAAGATCATGGATCGATTTGGGGATGACTGGGAAGCTGTCTTTCAGACCTTCCAGCAAGAACGCAAACCCAACGCGGATGCCATCGCCGAGCTCAGCTACAGGAATTTCCTGGAGATGAGCAGCAAAACGGCAGATCCCGATTTTCTGCTTCAGAAGAAGATCGAGAAGTGGTTTGCCGCAAAGCACCCTGAATTGTGGGAACCCACCTATTCACGGGTTACATTCTCAGACCGATCCTATGCCGAGGCTCTGGCTATAGGAGACTTCCAGGAAGGGATCATGAAAGAGGTGATGAAAATTCCGGAGATAGAGGGTCAATGGAACAGTGAGGCGGTAGAAGACCTTATGTTGCAGCTCCTCAAAAAGAAAAAAGCCAAAGCTTAAGGCTGGTATTTATTCTTTATCTCTGCCCTCCTCATAGGCATGCTGTCGATCACCCTGAAGACCTCCGACGGATCGGCGTAGAATCCTGACTCCCATTTTACAGTCCCGTCAAGACCGATGAGAATAACCCCTGTAAACCCTAAACTGAGAGGCAGGGCTGTATTTTTGGTCAGCAGGTTTCGATTGACATCAAGCAACTGTCCATCGCTGGAAAAAAGGAGCAGAAGCTTTCGGTCTTCCATTTCCTGGGCAAAGTCCTTAAACAAGTCCATCTGCTTTTGACTTTGCTCTAGGTTTTCCCCATTCTCACATAGCAACAGGAGACGGTTCTTCCACCGAAAATCCCTGAGTTCCTGAGCAAGTGAGTTTTTAGGCATACACAATAACAAAAAGATAAGGACAAAGGGTTTCATTTCAGGATACAAGGTATAAAAAAAGCCATCCTTTTGAGATGGCTTATAGTAGGTATTAAATATCTTAGATCTTGTCGAACATCTTGTGCATTTTTTCCTGTTCTTCCTCTGCCAGAACAGGGTCGACAAGAATTCTTCCACTGTGTTCATCGGTGATGATCTTCTTCCTGGAAGCGATCTCTACCTGTACCTGTGGGGGAATGGTAAAGAAAGAACCTCCGGAGGCCCCTCTTTCGATGGGGACCACAGCCAGGCCGTTCTTCACGTTGGAACGGATTCGCTTATAGGCCTTTACCAGCCTTTCTTCAATCTGCTTTTCAAAGATGTCCGATTGCTCTAAAAGGGCCTTTTCTTCTTTTTCGGTCTCTGCGAGGATAGCATCGAGCTCACTTTTCTTGTGTTTCAGGTGAGTTTCCCTCTCTGCGAGTTTTTCCTTGGTCTCGGCAATCACCTCTTTCTTTTGTTCGATCTGTGCCTTGAATTCCCTGATGTTCTTTTCTGCAAGCTGTATCTCCAGTTCCTGATATTCTACCTCCTTGGCCAGGGAGTTGAATTCCCTGCTGTTCCTCACATTTTTCTGCTGTTCTGCATATTTTTTGATCAACGCCTTGGATTCATCGATCAGGTTCTTTTTGGCCGTAATCTCATAGTTGATCGTTTCCAGATCAGTTTTAAGCTTGTCCATACGGGTCTTTAATCCCAGTACCTCATCTTCGAGGTCCTCTACCTCCAGGGGAAGTTCCCCTCTTACATTGCGGATCTCATCCACACGGGAATCGATCAATTGGAGGTCGTAAAGAGCCCTTAATTTATCTTCCACTGTAGCTTCTTTCTTTGCTGCCATATACTAAAAATACTTAATGGGATTGGTTTTGCTTTCCGATAAAGCGATTGCAAAATTAGGGATTTTTTTCGTAAGATATTCTGCCAGAAGGTTTTTTGTGTATTGTTCCGATTCGTAATGCCCGATATCGGCTAGCAGCATCTCCTTTTCTGCTTCAAAAAACTGGTGGTACTTCAGGTCTGATGTCAGAAAGACATCCGCCCCGTGCGACCTGGCAGCTGCAATGGCGAATCCTCCGCTACCCCCGAGCACTGCTATGCGTTGCACGGATTTACCGCGAAATTGAGAATGCCTGATAACCCCGGTGTGCATTTTCTCTCTGACCCACTTCAGGAAATCCTTTTCTGCAACAGGATTATCCAAGTTTCCTATCATTCCCATCCCTTCCAGCTGGTGGGCGTTGTCCAGAGTGGTAATTTCGTATGCTACTTCCTCGTACGGATGGCTTTCAAACAGGGTTCTGATAAGTTTTTTCTCAAGTCGGGCCGGAAAAGTCATATGTACCTGGATCTCTTCGGTAATTTCTGTTTCCCCCTTTTTTCCCAGGGTAGGCTGGCTTCCGCTTTCAGGCCTGAAACTGCCCTTTCCGGGTATGGAAAAGCTGCAATGGCTGTAATTCCCGATATTTCCTCCCCCTGCAGCAAAGAGGGCTTCTTTGACCTGTTCTGCCGCCTCAGTGGGAACATAGGTGACCAGTTTTTTGACTGTACCTGTCTTTGGGATCAGGATCTGGGGATCGCGTATTCCCAGAACCTCGCAGATCTTTCCATTTACGCCCTGCATAACGTTGTCAAGGGCCGTATGTACACTGAAGATATTTATCTTATGCTCTATGGCCTTGATGACCGTTCTTTCGACATAAGTCTTTCCCGTGATCTTTTTCAGTCCCTTAAATACGATAGGGTGGAAGGTCACAATGAGGTTGAGGTCTTTGGCAATGGCTTCGTCTACTACTTCTTCGAGTGCATCCAGGGTCACCAGGATACCCCTTACCTCCCTTTGGTAGTCTCCGACCAGCAGACCGACATTGTCAAAATCCTCAGCGAGGCCCAGAGGACAAAGCTCCTCAAGTATGTCGGCAACTTCTCGTACAATCATGATTAAAAGGCAGAGGTCCAAAGATAAAATATTATATTTTCGTTCCGATGCAAGTGCTCAGAAAAATAGCATTCCCCTTCTCCCTCTTGTACGGTTTCGCGGTCTACCTGAGAAATCTTTGCTATGATATTGGGGTCCTTAATTCTGTGTCCCCCGAAACACCGACCATCTGTGTAGGGAATCTGAGTGTGGGAGGAACCGGTAAAACCCCCATGATCGAATGGATCATAAAGAACCTCCCCAAGGAAAATAAACTGGCGGTCCTGAGCAGAGGGTACAGGAGGAAATCCAGGGGATTTCTGATAGTACATCCGGATTCCGATCCCGAAAATACAGGAGATGAACCCCTGCAGATCAGCAGGAAATTCACCAATGTGACGGTAGCAGTGGAGGCAGACCGTCGGGAAGGCATCCGCCAGCTAGATAAGGTTGTCTCCCCGGATCTGATCCTCCTTGACGATGCCTTCCAGCATAGGCGTATTAAGGCCCGCTTCAACATTCTGTTGACCTCTTATTCCCGCCTCTATGCAGACGACTGGTACCTGCCGACAGGGAATCTCAGGGACCACAAGAGACAGGCAAGGCGTGCCCGGGTGATCGTCGTGACCAAATGCCCGGCTGAACTCGATAATCAGGAACAGGTAAGGATCCTGAAAAAACTGAGACCCTTGCCTTCCCAATCGGTGCTTTTCAGTTCCCTGGCCTACGGGGATCAGGCCATAGGGATTAAGGGCTCAATCAGTCTTTCTGAAATGGGGAAGGAGGAAGTGGTCCTGGTTACTGCTATTGCCGATCCGGCTCCGCTGCTCGCATATCTCTCACTCTCAGGAATCCGGGTTAGGCATATGAACTTTCCCGATCATCACTTTTTTACGGAAGAGGAGATCAGCAGATTTAACGAAGTTGGTAGGATCCTGACTACTGAAAAGGACTTCACGCGACTCAATGGGAGGGTCCCTCAGGCGTATTATCTTCCTGTGGAACACAAATTCCTCAATGGCGGCAAAGAGCAGTTGATTTCCCTGTTGAAGGATCTATGAAGCTGATTTCTTCTGTTTGGGTTCCAGGAAATTCTCCCCAATTTTCTGGTAGAAGACCTCGGGTTTGAAGGGTTTTGTGACCACATCGTTACAACCGGCAGCGTAAAATGACTCCAGGCTGTCATCCAGTGAGATGGCCGTCAGGGCGATGATAGGCGTTTGCCTGTCGAATTTACGGATCTCTATTGTTGCTTCCACCCCGCTTATGCCCGGCATGTGGATATCCATTAGAATCCCGTCATACTGGTTTTTATTGGCCTTGTCGATGGCTTCCATTCCGTTCTCCGCAATATCGCATCCCACTCCTCTTTTGGCCAGCATTTTCTTGGTGATCACCTGGTTGATCTTATTGTCTTCCACTATGAGCACATGCAGACCGTTAAGGTCGTATTCCTTCTGTTCGATTTCAAATGGAATATCGTCTACGATGCTGTCTTTGGATTTCATGACCAGCTCAAAGTAGAAGGAACTTCCTTTTCCTATTTCGCTACTGAGATGAATCTCACTGTCGAATAGTCCCAGCAGGCTCTTCACAATGGTAAGGCCCAGACCCGTTCCTCCGTATTCCCGATTGATCTGAATGGATCCCTGTTCAAAACTGTCAAAAATATGTTTCTGTTGTTCCGGGGTAATACCGATACCGTTATCCCTTACTTCAAATAAAACGGTGACATCCTCATCTTCTTTCTTCAGTAGTTTTGCGATCACCCTTACTTCCCCGTTCTTGGTGAATTTGATCGAGTTACCGACTAGGTTTATAAGGATCTGGGAAAGTTTCAGCGGGTCGCTCATCAGGTGTTGTGGAATCTTATCATCGTAATCCATGATGAGCTTGGTATTCTTTTCCTTCGCACTCTGTTGGAGGGAATCCAGGACCTCGCTGATGATCTTTTTAAGATAGAATTCTATATGGGCAGGTTCAAGCTTATCTGCATCAATCTTGTTGATCTGTAAAATGTCGTTGATAAAGTTCAGAAGGTAATCCCCGGAGAATTTCAGCGATTTCAGGTGTTCCTTCTGATGCTCTGCCGGATTTTCCTCCAGAAGGAGGTGAGTGAGACCGGTTACAGCGTATAAAGGCGTTCTCAATTCGTGGCTTACGGTAGACAGGAAGTTGGTCTTGGCCTCCATGGCCTGTACGGCGGCATCCCTGGCCGCCTGCAGCTCTTTGTTTTTCGTCTGCAGCAGATCGTTGGTCTTGAGCTTGATCTGGTTATTCCTATAGAGGGATACGGCCAAAAGGGAAATAATGGTCAGGAAGGCCGAGGTGAGAATAGCGGTGATCTCAGATCGGTTCGCAGACTCACTTAATTCCTCAATCCGTTGATCCTGTCTGGAGAGCTCTGCCTGTGCATCATCCATGGCCAGTTTGTCGGCCTTATTGGTCTCCACCTTTACCTTGTCCAGCGTAAAAAATGAATCCCTTACTGCCAGAATATTTTCCTTGTACTGCAGGGCATTTTTATACTGCTCATCTTTCTCGTAGGCCAATGCTAAAAATTCATTGGCCTGAAGGATTTCAACAGGAAATCTGTTGGCAGTCGCCAGATTGAGGGCATTCAACCCATTCTTGATGCTTTCGGGATAATTTTCTGTCTTTATATTTAATTCAGCGAGACCCAGGTTAGCTTTAGTGACCAGGTAATCTTTTTCTATGGGGTCTGAATTCACCAGGAGGGCGTTAAAGCTTACAGAGGCCTTCTCATAATCTTCAATACGCATATAGATCATGCCTTCCAGCAAGACCATATTGTTCAACAGGTTGCGGTCATTGCTGAGCTCTTTTGCATCAATCAAGGCTTGTAAAGCCCTGAAATTGAGATCCGAATCAAAGAGCAATTTGGCTTCTACAAAGTTGGAAAACCCTTCCCCGGAGGGATAAGATCTGAAGGTTTCGAGCATTTTGTCGGCCCTGGCCTTGTAGAATTCTGCCTTATCCCTGTCGCCCCGAATCAGATTTAACAAGGCGAAGCGATGATAACAGGAGATCATGCCTTTTTCGTACAGGGAGGATTCGGCGAATTGCTGGGCCTGGTCCAGAACTTCAAATGCCTTGTCGATCTCGTTCTGGTTGCGCAAGGTGACCACTTGTCTTATGTACTCATCCAGAGTCTGATCTACCGCGCTAGGTTCCTGTGATCGCAAGGGAAAAACGACAAAAGCCGATATGATTAATATCAGCATTGTCCATCTCTTTGTATTTGGTCTGTAACCTGTCAAATAAATCCTTTTCGATCCAATAATTCTATCACGTCGATGATCCTGCTGCTGTATCCCGTTTCATTGTCATACCATCCTATCACTTTCACCATCTTCCCCAGCACGGAAGTCATCATAGAATCAAACGTACAGGAATAGCAACTATTGTTTATATCGATAGAAACTATAGGGTCTTTCGTATAAAAAAGTACGTTTTTTAGCTCATTTTCAGCAACCTGCTCAAATGTATCATTAATTTCCTGAATAGAAGTGTCCTTTTTCACGTTCAGGGTAATATCGGTCAGAGACCCGTTAGGTACGGGAACGCGAATGCCACAACCCCCTATGGCATGGGCAAGCTCGGGGAAAATACTCGTCAGTGCTTTGGCTGCCCCGGTAGTCGTTGGAATAATAGACTGGCTGGCGCCACGGGCCCGCCTGAGATCACGGTGCGGGCGGTCGTGAAGGCTTTGGTCCGATGTGTAGGAATGCACCGTAGTGATATAGGCCTGTTCCACCCCCCAATGATCGTCCAGTACCTTGATCATAGGCGCGGCATTGTTCGTGGTACAGGAGGCATTGGAGATGATATCATCCTCCTCATTGATCAGATGGTGGTTGACTCCGTATACGATCATTTTGATTCCGGGATCGTCCGGGGGGACTGACAGGATCACCTTCCTGGCCCCGTTCTTCAGGTGCCCCTCAAGTGCCTTTTGGGTTTTG
The DNA here is from genome assembly GCF_014638095.1 of Muriicola marianensis. Taxonomy (GTDB): domain Bacteria; phylum Bacteroidota; class Bacteroidia; order Flavobacteriales; family Flavobacteriaceae; genus Muriicola; species Muriicola marianensis. The sequence continues at coordinate 1,038,354 of NZ_BMFH01000001.1, read as the reverse complement.
AACTTACCGGTGGCTTCCACTACAATATCCACCCCGGAATCAGCCCATGGAATGCGATCAGGACTTTCCTCTGAGGTCATAGACACGGTTTTCTGGTTCACTGTCAGGCTGTTGTGGCCTGCTTCAACCGTTCCTGTAAAAGGGCCGTGAATACTGTCATATTTAAGCAAATGCCCCAGGGTTTTGGGGTCTGCGAGGTCATTGATAGCTGTAACCCGGATGCCCGGATGTTCCTGCAGGAGTCGAAAGAAGGTCCTTCCGATACGGCCAAAGCCGTTGATCCCTACACGTATTTCTTTCATAGGATTAATACTAGGTCAGAACCCGAAGCTGGGATAATGTCTTACTCCCTGTTCTCAGTGTATATGCTTGTGAGCCTTGTAGGAAGAGCGCACCAGTGCACCGCTTTCTACGTGCCTGAAGCCCATTTCAAGTCCCAGAGACTCGTATTTCGCAAATTGTTCCGGGGTTATGAATTCTTTGACGGGTAGATGTTTTTTTGAAGGCTGCAGGTACTGCCCGATAGTCACTACATCTACCTTGGCTTCTCTCAGGTCTTTCATGGTCTCTATCACCTCTTCCTCCAGTTCCCCTAAGCCGAGCATGATTCCCGATTTGGTCCGGTTTACCCCCTGCTCCTTCAGATACCTCAAAACAGACAGGCTGCGATCGTATTTCGCCTGAATCCTCACTTCACGGGTAAGCCTCCTGACCGTTTCCATATTGTGGGAAACTACCTCCGGAGCAACCGCCACGATCCTGTCCATGTGTTGCTCTATTCCCTGAAAATCGGGTATGAGGGTCTCCAGGGTGGTCTCAGGATTCATTCTTCTTATGGCCTTGACAGTTTCCGCCCAGATGATGGAGCCCATATCCTTGAGGTCGTCCCTGTCTACAGAGGTGATCACGGCATGTTTGATCCCCATGATCTTGATGGACCTGGCCACTTTTTCGGGTTCCTCCCAGTCTACCTGTTCCGGTCGGCCCGTCTTCACACCACAGAATCCGCAAGAGCGGGTACAGATATTTCCGAGGATCATAAAAGTAGCCGTTCCTTCGCCCCAGCATTCACCCATATTGGGACAGCTGCCGGAGGTGCAGATAGTATGAAGGTTGTATTTGTCTACCAGACCCCTCAATTGGGTGTATTTCTTTCCGGTAGGCAGTTTAACCCTCAGCCATTTCGGTTTTCCTTTAGGGGGAGCCATGGTGGCCGTTCCTTCCTCTTTCATAAAACAAATTTGTGCAAATATACGAACAAAAACCAAGGCTTAAAGCGCCTGCTTAACCTGATCTACTTCCCTTTGATAAGCTCGGCAAGCAGCTTTTTAGCGCGGAGGAGTTTTACCTTTACATTGTTGATGGGCTCACCCAGTTCTTCTGCGATGGCAGCATAGGACAATTCCTGAAAATACCGCAGATTGATCACCTCCCGGTAGTGCGGCTTCAGGTTTCTGATATGGCCGAGAAGACTGGCCAGGTTTTGGTCCTTTATGAGTTGGTCCTCTGCTGTGGGAGCGTCATCCAGGACTTTTTTTATCGCATCCGAATTGCCGGGACTGCTTTGTTCCAGAATATTTCTCTTCCTTTTCCTCAGGAGGTCAACATGGATATTCTTTGAGATAGTAAATAGCCAGGTCTTGAATTCATAGGCTTCATCGAAGGTTTGGATCTTGTCGAAGGCCCTGGAGAATGTTTGAATGGTAATGTCCTCTGCATCGTTCTCGTTTTTCGTCCTGCCGAGCTGAAAATTGTACACTTCATTCCAGAAGCGATCCAATAAGGAACTGAAAGCCATCTGGTTGCCCTCCTTGGCTTTGTGAATGGTCTCCTTAAGTTGCTCGGGAGTTGTATTCAAAATGATGCTTTAGAATATCGGGGAATTATTCTGAGCGGGATCTGATCACACGTTGGTGACTTCCTTTCTGCATTCCTGCTCATCAGGAAGTTTGCCACACATCCCACAGGGTTCCCCACCTTTGTTGAGGAAAGGACTCTGACTGGCACAGGTGCCTGCGAATTTTCCGTCTTTCTGAGTCCAGATCTTGATAGCGATCCCTGCAAAAGCAAGGGCCAGAAGGCCGATAGTGAGTAATACTAACTTCATGATTTGGATTTGTGCAAAGATACAAAAAATAAGCCCCCGGGGTAGGGGGCTGTGTCTTTGAAAATATTTTATAACCTAATAGGAAATATTAGCCACGATATTCTGAACTGTCGGGCTGGTATTTCCTCCTTCGGGTTCGATGGTGATATAGCTGATCGCATTTTCTCCGTAGGGGAGGGCGAGCAGTTTATCCTTATCCTCGATCTTCTTCATGATCCCCAGATTCACCATTTCTCCGTTTACTTCGGCCCACATCTGATAGCACTGGTCTTCCGGCAGGTTAGGGAGGTTTCTCACGTTGATATAAGACAGTTTCTTGACCGGATTTACATAAGCGACTGCCTTCAGATCCCGGGCTTTGTCATTGCCATTAACGTAGTATTTCCTGGTCTGAGGGTTGTTCAGAACGATAAATTGATTGCGAACATCCTCCAATTGCTGTTTCATATCCGCTTCCAGGTTCTGGATACGGTTGTTCACCATGATATTTTCATCCTGCAGGGACTGGTTCTGGTTCCAGAAGAAATAAGAAGAGCCTGCAAATACAAACGCAGCCACACTGGCGGCAATGGCAAACCTTCTGATCTTCCTTCTCCCACGGTCTTCTTTACGGATCCTTTGCAAGATCTTCGCCTTAAGTCCTTCCGGGGAGGGCAGGGCATGCAATTTGGCATAGGCTTCCAGGTTTTCCTGTAATTCCTCAAACTGCTTCCTCACTTCGGGATACATGACGATATATCGTTCCACCCTGGAGGTTTCTTCCCTCGAGGTCGCTCCCAGGAGGTACTTCTCCAGAAGGTCGGATTCCAAAAAGAGTCTAATTTTATCTTTCATGACTTCAGAATTAAGAGGATCAACATCACCAAGGAATTTCCGTAGATCTTACCGAGTTCTCTCAGGCCGATCTTAAGTCGTGATTTGATCGTACCCAAAGGGATATTCAGTTCATCACTGGCCTCCTGCTGCGTCATACCCTGAAAGAAGAGTGCGTCCAGTACCTCCTGGTACTTTTGCTCTATCTTTCCGAGGTTTTCCCTGACGTCCAGGAATTCGGGCCTGATGTCGTCAACACCTACCTTATATACGTTGGAAACGTCTAGTTGGATCTCCTTGTCGGATTTTGTTTGCAGACTCCTGAGCTTATCAATAGCCGTGTTCCGGATAATCCTGAAAAGCCAGGTGAAGAGTTTGGCTTTGGTCGGGTCATAGGTGTCCGACTTCCTCCAGATCTTCACAAAACTCTCCTGCACGACATCCTGGGCGAGTTCTTCGTCCTTGACCACCTTAAAGGCTACACCGTAGAGGGTATCCCCGTAATGGTCGTAAAGGAGGGATATCGCCTTTTCATCCCGCTCCTGCAGTAGCTCTACAATGTGTTTCTCAAGGAGTATGCTCATGGGCGTGGTGAGATAAAAAAACGACTCCAGGGGCATCCAAAACAGTCATTTTTTGCGTATATAGTGAGAATGCTAATTTATTAAATTGATTCTTAACTCTATGGAATCTGGCATTTAATTAGACAAATGTGCGACTGGTTATTGCGCATTTGGTTTTTGGTTAGTTTGGTTTGAAATAGCCCCCGGCAGTCTTTGTTCGGGGGTTATTTTATGGATACAGGAGTAAGTCTACAGTATGTTTACTTCCGGTTCGATGGAGATGCCGAACGTATCCCGTACCTCTTTTTGGATCTTTGTCGCCAGGTTGAGTATCTCCCCTCCGCTGGCATTTCCGTAATTGACCAGGACAAGGGCCTGATGCTGATGTACCCCGGCATCGCCAAGCCTCATCCCTTTGAATCCGCAGGTATCAATGAGCCAGGCTGCAGGGATTTTTACCTCCTTTTCCGACATGCTGTAGAAGGGAACATGCTCGTATTTCTGCTGAATTTCTTCCAATTTACCCTTATCTACGACCGGGTTTTTAAAAAAACTTCCACTGTTGCCCAGCACAGCTGGATCGGGTAATTTTCGCTGTCTGATCCGGATAACGGCATTTGAAATATCTGTGATCGAAGGATGCAATACCCCTGCTTCCTTCAGTTCATCGGCTATGGTTCCATATTCGGTTCTAAGCTGATGTTCCCCGGAAGTGAGCTTCAGCGTCACGGAAGTAATTACAAACTTGCCCTTACCCTCCTGCTTAAAGAAGGATTCCCGGTATCCGAATCGGCAGTCTTCGAGGGAGAATACATGTTTTTCACCCGTGGCGACCTCCACGGCCTCACAATTGACAAAACTGTCTTTCAGCTCCACCCCGTAAGCGCCGATATTCTGGATGGGAGCACTTCCCACACTCCCCGGAATGAGTGACAGGTTTTCGAGTCCGCCCAGGTTTCTCTCCAGGGTCCATAGCACCAGATCATGCCAGTTCTCACCGGCCATGATCCTGATCAGTGTATGTTTTCCATCTTCTTCCAGCACCTCTTTGCCCATCATTCCGATATGAATGACGAGTGCATCAATATCTCCTGTCAGCAGCATATTGCTGCCGCCTCCGAGTATCAGTTTCTCCGGATACTTTTTCTGTTCCAGGACCCACACGAGCTCCTCCTCCGAGGTCACATGGACAAAGAAACGTGCCTTGGCATCAATGCCAAAGGTATTGTAGGGCTTCAGGGAAACGTTTTCCTGTATTTTCACGCTGAGGGATATTGTTTAAGGGCTTCCTTGAGGATGTCAACCGCCCTGATGAGCCGGTCCTTCTCGAGGACATAAGCAATCCTGATCTGGTTCTTGCCCAGTCCCTCTGTGGCATAAAACCCGCCGGCCGGTGCCACCATGACCGTTTGCCCGTCTAGCTGGAATTTTTCAAGCAACCACTGGGCAAATTCGTCTGCGTCTTTCACAGGCAATTCCACCATGCAATAGAAAGCTCCCTGTGGCCTTGCCACCCTTATCCCTTCTATGCGTGAAAGTTCCCTGAGCAGGATATTTCTCCTCTCTGTGTATTCCTCTATGACCTCGTCGAAGTAACTCTGGGGTGTTTCGAGGGCAGCTTCACTGGCGATCTGCGCATAGGTCGGTGGGGATAGCCTGGCCTGGGCGAATTTCAGGGCCGTAGTGATCACAGCCCGGTTGCGGGTGACCAGGAAACCGATACGGGCACCACACATACTGTATCTTTTGGAGACAGAATCTACCACAATACTGTGCTCCTCCAGTCCCGGCTCCTGCAGGATGGAATAATGCTGCAGACCGTCATATGCAAATTCCCTGTATACCTCATCCGCCACCAGGAAAAGGTCGTGTTTTTTTACAAGGGCCGAAAGTTTTTTGATCTCCTCCTTCGTGTACAAATAGCCCGTTGGGTTTCCGGGATTGCAGATCAGGATGGCCCGGGTTCTCGGGGTGATGGACTTTTCGAACTCTTCTATGGGGGGCAGGGCAAAATTGTCTTCTATATCAGAGACTATGGGAACCACCTTTACCCCGGCAGCCACCGCAAATCCGTTGTAGTTGGCGTAAAAAGGCTCCGGGATGATCACTTCGTCACCGGCATCAGCTATGCTGCCCATTACGAAGGCGAGGGCTTCAGATCCGCCTGTTGTCACTATGATGTCCTTATGGGAAACTTTTACATCGTGTTTGGCGTAATAGGCAGCCACTTTCTTCCGGTACTGATCAGTGCCTTCCGTTCTGCTGTAGGAGAGTACCTCTACATCATTATTCCTCACTGCATCCAGGGCGACCTGGGGTGTTTTGATATCGGGCTGACCTATGTTGAGGTGGATCACATCCACCCCCCTTTCTTTGGCTTCTTCTGCGAATGGGACCAATTTACGGATTGGGGATTCGGGCATGGCCTGCCCCTTTTTGGAAATTACTGGCATCGACCTAATTTTCCGCAAAAATGGGAAATACTAGCGGACAAAACAACAGGTTTGGACTAATCTTCAGGAATTTACAGAATGTTAAATCTGAGGCAACCCATTGATATAATTTGTATCTTAAGGAGTGTAAATCAATGTATTAGGCGAATGAGATTCCGGGTCCTGACAGGTGTGATCCTTCTTTGGTGCATTTCCTACAGCGGAATGGCACAAAAATTTCAATTGCCTGAAGGGACCAAATCCCAGAAAGTCAGTTTCCAGCTCATCAATAACCTGATCGTCATGCCCCTGGAGGTCAATGGAGCCAAACTGAATTTTATTCTGGATTCAGGGGTGAGCAAACCCATCCTTTTCAACCTTTCCGATCAGGATTCTATCGAACTCAGGAACGTCTCCGAGATCACCATCAACGGACTGGGGGCAGGGGAGCCCATCAAAGCCCTCAATTCACAAGGGAACAGTTTCAGGATCAAGAAGATCACCAACAATAAACAACAGCTTTTTGTGGTGCTCGACAGAGATATCAATTTCTCCCCAACCCTGGGTATACCCGTTCACGGGATCATCGGATTCGACCTTTTCAGAGATTTTATTGTGGAGGTGAACTACGGAAGGAAGTCGATAAGATTTCACGACCCCGAGCACTACAGGGGGGACAAAAGCGGAAAATCACATTCGATCCCTATCACTATAGAAGACCGCAAGGCTTATGTAGAAGGGCTTGTGAGCTTTGAAAATCTGAAGGATGTTCCCGTAAAACTCCTGATGGACACCGGCAGCAGTGATGCCGTATGGTTGTTCCAGGACCTGGAGAAGGGTATATCCATTCCCGAAAAACACTATGTGGATTATCTCGGAAAGGGATTGAATGGCAGTATTTTCGGCAAGAGAACTCTGGTAAGCAAGGTGCAACTCGGAGATTTTGTCCTCAATGATGCCAAAGCCGCTTTCCCTGACATGTTTTCATTTAGCAGCATAAAAGACCATGGAGACAGGAATGGCACGGTGGGAGGTGAGATCCTGCGACGCTTCAATATCGTGTTTAATTACCGGGATGGAGTGGTTAACCTGCGAAAGAACAGTTTTTTTAACGATCCTTTTCGCTTTAATATGAGCGGACTAGAATTGCAGCACAACGGGGTACGGTACATCGCAGAGCGTATTACCGACAGTCGGGGCGTTGTGAAGAATGATGAACGGGCATTCGGGGATGTGCAGATCCTGATGGAAAACAGAACCCGCCTCAGCCTGGTCCCCGAGATCATTGTATCCGGGATAAGGGCCGGCAGCCCTGCAGACGAAGCCGGGCTTCGGGAAGGGGATGTGATCCTGGCCGTCAATGGAAAAAGCATCCATAAATACAAGCTGCAGGAGGTCCTGAACATGATCAACGAAAAGAAAGGCAAGAAGGTCCGGCTGCTGATCGAAAGATACAACTCAGACCTGCTCTTTTCCTTTACCCTTAGGGATGTATTCGAAAAAAAACCCTGACAAATCTGCCAGGGTCTTTCTTGTTATATTTTAAAATGGATTATTTCCCGTCAATAGGCTTAACCTCGCCTTTGATTTTCAGCACCTTGGTCGGGGTGTCTGCATTCGAGATGACGGTAATGGCCTTCCTGATAGGGCCAACCCTGTTGGTGTCATATTTTACCTGAATTTCACCTGTGCTGCCTGGCATGATAGGCTCTTCAGGTTTTTTGGGGATAGTACATCCACAGCTTGAACTCACCTTGGAGATGATCAATGGAGCATCTCCCGTATTGGTAAACTCAAATACACGAATCCCGTCACTACCTTTCTGGATCACTCCGTAATCCACAGTCTCAGTTTTGAACTGTATTTTGGCCGTCTTTTCCTGAGCGTGTACGCTTAAGGCCATGAGGCCAACAAACAATAATAAAACTAGTTTTTTCATCACTTAACTTTTAGAGTGAATCTCAAATGTAGCATATTTGCAGTTACATCCAAAATTCTTTTGTTATCTACTAACGTTACTTATTTTTGTTTCGTATTTCATTGACGGATTTTAATCGAATTAAGGTCAATATCCGTAAAACCCTTATAATTCCGCCATTTCACCCCATATTTGTCAAGAATCATACCAAAGATGAATATCCCTTCAAAATACGATCCTGTTGCCATAGAAGACAAGTGGTATGCTTACTGGTTGGAGCATAAATACTTCCATTCAGTACCCGATAACAGGGAGCCATTTACCATCGTGATCCCCCCGCCCAACGTGACCGGGGTACTTCATATGGGGCATATGCTCAACAATACCTTACAGGATGTACTCATCAGAAAGGCCCGACTCCAGGGCCGCAATGCCTGCTGGGTTCCGGGGATGGACCACGCCTCCATTGCCACCGAGGCCAAGGTCGTCGCCAAATTAAGGGAGGAAGGGATCCGCAAAGCCGATCTCACCAGGGAGGAGTTTCTGGAACACGCCTGGGAGTGGACGCACAACTACGGGGGAGTAATCCTGGAACAACTCAAGAAACTCGGTTGCTCCTGCGATTGGGACAGGACCAAGTTCACTATGGATGAAGACATGTCGGCCTCCGTGATCCGCGTTTTTGTAGATCTGTACAAGAAAGGGTTGATCTACAAGGGATACCGGATGGTGAACTGGGACCCTGAAGCCAAGACCACTCTTTCGGATGAGGAAGTGATCTACGAGGAGAAACAGGGACAACTGTTCTATCTGAAATACGCCGTGGAAGGAAGTTCTGAAACGCTGACTATTGCTACTACCCGGCCGGAGACCATTCTTGGGGATACGGCAATCTGTATCCATCCGGAGGACGAGCGTTTCGACCATCTCAGGGGTAAGAAGGCTGTAGTTCCGGTATGCAACAGAGTGATCCCGATCATTGAAGATGAGTATGTCGACATAGAGTTCGGTACCGGCTGTCTGAAAGTAACCCCGGCCCATGATGAGAACGACTGGAAGCTGGGCGAAAAACACGGGCTTGAGACCATAGATATCTTTAACGAAGATGCCACTCTCAATGACTACGGGCTCCATTACAAAGGCAAGGACCGGTTTGAGGTCCGGAAGGAGATCGTAAAAGAACTCAAGGAGATCGGTGCTCTGGAAAAGGTGGAGACCTATAATAACAAGGTGGGCACTTCTGAGCGAACCAAGGCTATCATTGAACCCCGTCTGCTGGACCAGTGGTTTCTCAGCATGGAGGAACTGGTGAAACCGGCGTTAAAAGCCGTGGTCGATACCGGGGAAGTGCGATTCTTTCCGAAAAAGTTTGAAAATATATACAAGGTCTGGATGGAGAATATCCGCGACTGGAATATCTCCCGTCAACTGTGGTGGGGACAGCAGATCCCTGCCTACTATTTTGGGGAAGGATACAGGGAGGTTGTGGTGGCTGAGTCACCGGAAGAGGCGCTGAAGGAGGCCAGACTGAAAAGCGGCAATCCTGCCCTGAAGCCTGAAGACCTGAAGCAGGACGAGGATGTCCTCGATACCTGGTTTTCTTCCTGGTTATGGCCGATAAGTGTGTTCGGGGGGATCCTGGATCCCGATAATGAAGAGGTGAAGTACTATTACCCTACCAACGACCTGGTGACGGCGCCGGATATCATTTTCTTCTGGGTGGCTCGTATGATCGTGGCGGGCTATGAATTCAGGGATGCGAGACCCTTTGAGAATGTATATTTCACTGGTCTGGTGCGGGACAAGGAAAGGAGAAAGATGTCGAAGCAACTGGGGAATTCTCCTGACGCCCTTAAACTCATCGAGAACTACGGAGCCGACGGCGTCCGTGTGGGTCTTCTGCTCAGTGCCCCGGCAGGAAACGACCTCCTCTTTGACGAGTCGCTTTGCCAGCAGGGAAAGAATTTTGCGAATAAGATCTGGAATGCCTTCCGACTGGTCAAGGGATGGGAAGTGAAGGAGCTGCCACAGCCTGAGGCTGCAGCTGTAGGAATTCAGTGGTATGGAAATAAATTGAGCTCAACCCTTGAGGAAGTCAACGACCATTTTTCCAAATACCGCATCTCAGATGCCCTGATGGCCATTTACAAACTGATCTGGGATGATTTTTGTTCCTGGTTTCTGGAGATCGTCAAACCGGCCTACCAGCAACCTATAGACGAGAAAACCTATGCATCTGTCATCGGTTTCTTCGAGGAGAACCTGAAATTATTACACCCCTTCATGCCCTTCCTGACCGAGGAAGTCTGGCAGTGTATGAGCGAGCGCTCTCCTGAGGAAGCTCTGGTTATTGCCTCCTGGCCGGAGTCTATGGCTGTCGACAAGGAGATCCTGGAAGAATTTTCCTTTACTACCGAGGTAATATCGGGGATTCGCACGATCCGAAAGGAAAAGAACATTCCCCAGAAAGAGGCCCTGGAACTGCAGCAGATAAGGGTTCAGGAGGTTTCGGCCAAATGGGATTCGGTCATAGAAAAGCTGGGCAATATCAAAAAAATCACCTCTGTGGAGTCAGCCCCGGACGGCGCTCTTTCCTTCAGGGTGAAAAGCAATGAATTCTTTATCCCCGTGACCGGTGCGGTAGACTTGGAGGCTGAGGTTCAGAAAATCCAAGAAGAACTGACTTACACCCGTGGATTTTTAAAATCAGTGGAAAAGAAGCTGTCTAACGAGCGCTTTGTGAACAATGCACCGGAAGCAGTGGTCGCCCTCGAAAGGAAAAAAGCTTCCGATGCCAGGGAGAAGATTGAGACCCTTGAGAAAAGCCTGGCCAGCCTTTCGGCTTCCTGAGCTGTTTTCCTAAGAAAATCCAAATAAGGTGCACATTTTCAATCGGTTGTGATATATTTACCGAAAATGCTGTTATGAAAAAGCTCCTTTGTTTACTTCTATTTTTTCTAAGTTTTGCTATAATCTCATGTTCGAATGACGGGGATTCCGGGTCCGGCGAGCCTAATATCATCGTAAAATCCAGGACGAGTATTGCCGACGCGGCTTTTGAACAGGTACTTGTGGAGCTGGGGATTGATGATGTCGTTGATGGGTCCGTTCTCACCGAGAATGTCGAAATTGTTACCTCCCTGGTCATGAATGACAAGGGCATTACCAGCTTGGATGGCATTGCAGACTTCGCCATGCTGGATAACCTTTGGGTAAATGACAACCAGATCAGCACCCTGAACCTATCCTCCAACACTGCCCTGAAATTTGTCTATGTGGAGAATAATGCGCTTACCAGTATCAATATCAGCAACCTGTCCGTCCTCGAAAAGTTGTCGGTTCCGGGTAATAACCTGACCCAACTCGATATATCAGACAGTCCGGCCCTGCAATTGATCGACATCAAGGACAATACCCTGGGAGCCATCGACCTTTCTGCTATCCCGAACAGTCTGCAGCTCAATACGTTCGCTGTGGAGAACAATCCCCTTACCTGTATAAAAGTGAACGAGGAGATCCTAAACGATATCCCTTCTCAGTGGACAAAGGATCCGGAAGATGAATACGCTCTCACTTGCAATTAAGCACTTAATTCAGGGCTGATTGAATTCCCTGTATATCAGGTAGTTTCTTATCTTTAGGGAAAGATATACGGCCATGAGAACTCTCTTCCTTTTCCTGCTTTTGTTTCCTCTTATTTCTCCTGCCCAAGAAAAAGCGCCGGAGATCTTACCAGTAGAGATCCAGATCATCACAGCTACCCTTCCCCTGCCGCAAGAAGAGCGGGCGGGTGCCATGGTTTACGGATACAATGCCGGTGGGGAGTTCATCCTTCTCAGGGAAGGGACCAACAATATGGTCTGTATAGCCGACAATCCGAACAGGGAGGGAATCAGCGTAAGTTGCTATAGCAAAAGACTCGAACCTTTCATGGCCCGCGGCAGGGAACTCAATGCCGAGGGAAAATCCCAGGAGGAGCGAACGGCTATACGGGGGCAGGAGATCGCCTCCGGTAAACTAGCCATGCCTAAGGAACCCAGTATGCTTTATGTGTATTTTGGGAAGGATGAGGATTATGACCCGACGACCGGGCAACTTGAAAATGGGAAATTCAGATACGTGATCTACACCCCTTTTGCGACTACGGAATCCACAGGGCTTCCTGATAAGCCACATGCTCCGGGAATGCCCTGGTTGATGGATCCCGGCACGCACCGGGCTCACATTATGGTGGGCCCCTTCAACTAGTGGTTACGGGATTAACCTTGCGGGTATCCCACAGGGTGAAAAGGACGGCCACAATGATGAAATTCTTTATTATATACTGTCCTGTCAGGGTTAGTATTAACGGGCCTGCCGTAAATACCTCAGCTGGCAGTAAAATCAGGGGTGAGAAGGTCAGTAGGATGTGAAACATGGCAAAAGGGACAGTAATCCTGCGCAATACATTGAACAGCAGGAACAACCCCAGGGCACATTCCCATATAGCCAGAAGTACGAGCGACAGTCGGGTATCCAGCAGATCGAAGGTTAACAGGGCGATGGTTTCAGATGCCAGCTCTTCGGCCGGACTTACACCTGGGAAGAACTTCAGAGCCCCGAACCACAGGTATACAATCCCCAGTGAACATGAAAGGAAGGAGAAGCGACCTTTTACCCTCTTTTTTAGACCGATTTTATTCATGAATTCCGGATTAGGACTTATTTAACTAATAAGTGACTTACAAAAAAAGCTAACCGGGGAGGTTAGCTTTTTATAGAAACTTGAATTTTAACTAACTAAACTATGGAAGGTATTAACTCTTTACCTTTATGCTAAAGTAGTAGGTTTAAGCCCTTGATGGGATTAAGGGTTCGGTAAGAAAGATTAACGAAAGGTTAATCGCCTTAAGCACTGGCAAAGTAGTCATGGTAAAATGATATTTTTAACTCATTAATGGAAGTTTGAATAAGAGGAACATTTACATAGGGGTTTTTTTAATTTCCGTAATCGGCCTCTCCATCGTACAGTACAGGTACCTGGAGATCGGTCTGAGCCTGGCGCGGGTACAGTTCAGCAAAAACCTTGTGGCGGCAGGAGACGAGATACGGGATGACCTTACCAACCGGGATCAGATGACCTTCCTCCTAGGGAAAGCTTTACAGCGAGACTCTACCTATTTCACACTCAGCATAGACAGCGTACAGGATGCCTCCAGATTCTTTCTAAATGATTTTCTGACCGAACGCCTGGTGAGGAACGGGATTGAAGCCGAATTCAGTTATGAATTATTCTCCAAGGACACCTCCTATTACCTCAAGTCGACAAGAACCTTTTCCGACCGGGCAAGGGAGGTGAAATACCCAATCCTTCTACAGGGATATCTTCCTGATTTGCTGGGGGAGCGACTGATCCTTGAATTGAAGTTCAGGGATCTGCGCTCGTATTTCCTTTTTCAACTCAACGGGCTTATCCTGCCGAGCCTCCTCTTCCTGCTCGGTATCGTGGCGGTGATCATCTGGATCCTGAGAACCTATTACTGGCAGAGGAACCTGATCACCCATACCAATGAATTTATCAACAACCTCACACACGAACTGAAAACACCTGTATTCTCTATCGGCCTTGCCAGCAAACTCCTGAGTCAAAAGGCTACCGAGGATCAGAAACCCGTCCTGGAGATCATCAGGCAACAGACAGATCGACTCTCAGGACACATTGACCGTGTACTTGATCTGGCACGGATGGAATCCGGAAAGGACATCTTCAACCTATCAGATACCGATTTTCGCCCTGCACTGAAACAACTCTGTCAGGATTTCAGCACCCTGGTATCTCTGGAAGACGTCGATTTTACCTATGAATTAGAGGAAGGAGCCTACGTGATCAGGACGGAGGTCTTTCACCTAGAGAATGCTATCAACAACCTGCTGGACAATGCCAAAAAATATTCGGATGATCCGGTGATCAGCCTTCGGGCTACCCGTGAAAATGGCTATCTTGTCATCAGGATACAGGACAATGGCCGGGGCATAAGTCCCGAAGATCAAAAACGCATCTTTAAGAAATACTTTCGGGTGGGGGAAGGGGATATTCACAAGGTAAAGGGTTACGGCCTTGGACTTAGTTATGTCAAAAAAGTCATAGATGCCATGAAAGGAAAGATCAATCTGCAGAGCAAACTGGGGGAAGGTACCCTTGTCTCAATCCAAATTCCGCTGACCCATGGCTGATAAATTACCACGGATTCTGCTTGTTGAGGATGATACCTCCCTGGGATATCTTTTGACTGAGTACTTGCAGTTAAAGGGATTTTATGTCTTCTGGGCATCAGACGGGAAGAAGGCTCTTGCAAAACTGAACGAGGATGTCTACGATCTTGCGATTCTGGATATCATGATGCCTGAGATGGACGGGTTCTCCCTGGCGCGGAACATCAAAAGCCAGTACCCCGACCTCCCCTTTATCTTCCTCACGGCCAAATCGCTCAAGGTAGATGTTCTTAAGGGTTTTTCCCTGGGCGCTGTAGATTATCTCAAAAAGCCCATAGACGAAGAAGAGCTGGTGGTCAGGATCGAGGCCCTGTTGTCACACATTAAGGGAGGGGAACCGGACCAGGAGGAAATATCCAATGAGGTCCGAAGACTGGGCAAATACACCTTTAATCCCCTCAACCAGGAACTCCATTTTGACGAAGAGGTCATCCATCTCACCTCGAGGGAGAACGAATTGCTCACCTTTCTTTCTTCCCGCATCAACAGGCTGGCAGCACACCGGGATATACTCATGGCTCTGTGGGGCAGCCACGACTATTTTAAACAGAAAAGCCTCAATGTATTCATTACCCATCTCCGGAAATACCTGGAGAAAGATGAGGATATCCGCATTGAAAACGTCCACGGCCAGGGATTTATCCTCCGGATCAGGCAGTCGGATACCTGACCCAAACCCACGAGCATTTCGTTGAAATAGAGTATCTTTAAGGCCGGATCACAGTTGTTGCCAGTACTATGGAAACCTATGCCAAAGCGCTCCTGTACGCTATTCCTTTCTTCATTCTCCTTCTGCTGATCGAGATCCTGTACGGGCATTTCGTCAAGGACCAACAGCACAAGGTTATGGATACGGTGAGCAGCATCAGTTCAGGCCTTACCAATATCGTTAAGGATTCATTAGGCCTGGGAGTGATCCTTGTGAGCTATCCGTTCCTGCTTGAAAACCTGTCCATTGCCGAGATCAAAGCGACCTGGGGGGTGTGGCTGACAGCCTTCCTGGCTATTGACTTTGCAGGCTACTGGAACCATCGGCTGAGTCACCATGTCAATTTTTTCTGGAACCAGCATGTCATCCACCACAGCAGTGAGGAATTCAACCTGGCCTGTGCGCTCAGACAATCCATCTCGAATTTGCTCGGTTATTTCCCCCTCTTCCTGATTCCGGCCGCTCTCCTCGGCGTACCTGCTGAAGTGATAGCAGTGATCGCTCCTGTTCACCTCTTCGCCCAGTTCTGGTATCACACCCGGCATATCGGCAAGATGGGATGGCTGGAGTATATCATAGTAACCCCTTCTCAACACCGGGTCCATCATGCCATCAATCCTGAGTATATAGACAAGAATCTCGGTCAGGTACTCTGTGTCTGGGATCGCTGGTTTGGCACGTTCCAGGAAGAATTGGAGGAGGTACCACCCCAATACGGGGTCTTGAAGCCCGCCCATACGTGGAACCCGATCCTGATCAATTTTCAACATCTGTGGAGGCTGATCCTCGACGCATGGCACACACGAAGCCTGAAGGATAAATTGCGTATCTGGTTTATGCCGACAGGATGGAGGCCGGCCGATGTCCGGGAACGGTACCCTGTAGAGACCATAAAGGATGTCTATGCGTTCAAACGTTACGAAACACCGGCCTCACCCTGGTTCAAGGGTTACGCTGTCTTCCAGATGCTCAGTACCCTTGCCCTGACCCTTTTTATGTTCTACAATTATTCAGAGATAGGGTTCGATGGGTTGTTGCTTTTCGGAGCTTTTGTTTTCCTGGGGATTTTTGGGTATACCAGTCTGATGGACCGACAGAGGTTCGCTTTTCTTGTAGAATTGTTCAGGAGTATCGCCGGAATGGCCCTGATAGGGATCACTGGTGATTGGTTCGGAATTGATACCTACTGGGCCTACGGGAGCACGGTGGTGGGCTTCTATTTCGGTATCACTGCTTTGGCAGGCTTCTATTTTACTTTTGTGGAGCGAAGTGAAACGAAACGACAAATCGCGATGTAAAGCCTATGGCGATAAGACCCTATATCCTGGCGGAGACGAACTGGCATTCTTTAAAGGACGCCGATTTTGAACTGGCTGTGTTGCCCTGGGGGGCAACCGAAGCCCATAATTACCATTTACCCTATGGCACTGATATTTTCGAGGCGGAATTGATGGCGGCAGAAGCGGCCAGGCTTGCCTGGGATCGTGGAGCCAGGCCTATTGTTCTGCCTGTGATCCCCTTTGGGGTGAATACCGGACAGGCTGATATCTACCTGGACATCAACCTGAATCCTACTACCCAGATGGCGATCCTGAGAGACGTGATCACCGTTTTGAAACGGCAGGGGGTTCGCAAACTGCTGATCTTCAACAGCCATGGAGGCAATAATTTTAAAGCCCTTGTCAGGGAATTGGGCCTTGAATTTCCCGAGATGTTTCTCTGTGTTTCCCATTGGTTCAAGGTGATCGGTGATCCTGAGTATATAGAAGAGAAAGGAGACCATGCAGATGAAAGGGAGACCAGCCTCATGCTTTATTTCAGGCCGGATCTGGTCCTTGAAAAGAAGTTCTGGGGAAAGGGTGCTGCTAAAAAGTTCAGGATCAAAGCGTTCTCAGAGGGATGGGCCTGGGCTGAGAGGAGGTGGTCACAGATTTCCGAAGACACGGGAGTGGGCGATCCTTCCAAAGCGAGTAAAGAAAAGGGAGAAAGGCTTTTCAGGGATGTAAGTGCTGAGATGGGAAATCTGTTTTATGAGTTGTGCAAGGCGGATATCGATGATATGTACACCTGAACTCAGAAGGAGTTGATTCCGAATTCCTTTTTTACCAGAATGATATATTTTTCCATAGCCTCCTCCGGTTGAAGGTTCCGGGCCTGGATAAGAGCATTGGCTTTAAAGGCATTGATCAGGGGAGTCTTGCTGCCGGGATTGTCAAAATTCTGGTTGGCGATCTTGTAATAGGCATAGAGTTTCAGCAACAGATCCGGAGCCAGGGGGTCCGTGTAATTGCTGATGAAGGAAACAGCCTTCTGAAATTCTGTTTTCAGGTCATCCTTCTTCATCATAAGTGTTTAATGAGGCCAGGCAGGTGATGGCTCCTTTCACTTTCTGGTTGAGTTTCACGGCTACCAGCGCATTTAATGGCAGGAATACATCCACTCTGGAACCGAATTTAATAAAACCACTCTCTTCTCCCTGCTGTACGCTTTCGCCTTCTTCAGCGTAATTTACGATACGCCTTGCCATAGCGCCCGCGATCTGGCGGTAGAGGATATCACCAAATTTGGGGGTGCGAATCACCACGGTTGTACGTTCGTTCTCCTCACTCGACTTCGGGTGCCAGGCCACCAGGTACTTACCCGGATGGTATTTTGAATATTTAATTACCCCGCTGGCAGGGTAGCGCGTCACGTGGACGTTTACCGGAGACATAAAGATGGAAATTTGCAGCCTTTCCTCCTTAAAATATTCCGTTTCCATTACCCGTTCTATCACCACCACTTTTCCATCTACCGGGGCGTGGATCTCATTGAAATTCTTATTGGAAATCCTCTTGGGATTCCTGAAGAATTGAAGGATGGACACCAGGATGAGTATAGAGAGAATCTGAACGGTGATCCTTATCCAGTCTGTCAGTACATAAAAGTCGGCCAGCACCACGGCGACCACGACCAGGAAAAAAGTCAGGAGGATGATTTTTTGCCCCTCTCTATGAAACATAGGTAAAAATATTTAGTACCAAATAGGCGAATGGTGCTGCAAATATAAGACTATCCAGTCGATCCAGCATCCCTCCGTGACCCGGTAAAATGGCACCGCTGTCTTTGACCTGGGCCAGTCTCTTGAGTTTGGATTCCACGAGATCTCCCAGGCTTCCCGTGATCACGATCACGGAGGCGAGGATTATCCATTCAACAGGCTTTATGATGGGTTCGTACTGTGACAGCACATAGGCGGCGATCAAAGTGAAGATAAATCCACCCACGGTGCCCTCTATAGTCTTTTTGGGAGATACCGACGGAAAGAGTTTGGTGCGTCCTATGGATTTACCCACCAGGTAGGCGAATGAGTCGTTTACCCAAATCAGGATAAAGATCCCCATGATCAGCATTTTGGCAAAAGCGTCATCCTTATACGGGATCATGGTCAGAAAAATACAACCTCCTCCAATATAAAAGAGTCCGATCACAAATTTTTCATAGACCCGGTAGAATTTTTTTTGGGAGAAGAGGAAATAGATCAGGACGATGTTCACGGTTATGGAAAGGAACATCAGGATGTTGATCAGCACCGCGTCCCTGATGATATAGATGAAGAGCCACCACAATCCCAGATAAGCTGCAAAAATGTAGTACCCTCTTAATCTGACCAGTTTTTTGTACTCGTAAAGGCATGCCAGACCGAAGACCATAAAAAGGAAATCAAAGGCATCGGAACTCAGGAAGACGGCCGAGAGCAGCAGAATTACATAAACCACCCCCGTAAGTAAACGCCTGAGAAGTTCCTTCATCCTATAAATCTTCCAGAAGTAAGAGGTACAAGTGCTTGGAACTGCTTCCGTAGGTTAGAAAATCATCGGCATTTTCATTGGTGGCCTGAAAGTGCTTGATGGTGGTGATATTTGCAGGAATGCCCTGCCTGTATTTTTTTTTGATGGCTTTTAAACCTTCGCCAATGCTTTCAACGAGCTGACTTGTGGTGGCGAAGACAATGACATTTTCGGGGAGTTCGCTCAGCTTTTTTTCCTTCAGCTGATTGGAACACACCAGAATAGATCCGTTCTGGGCGATGAGGTGCTCACAGGTGGTGAAGAAAACCTCGCTTGCACTGGCCTTATTGGTAAAGGTGATCTTTTCTTTTGAGAACTTTTCTTCCAGCCTCGGGTCCATCACAAAAAAGGGCGTTTCTTCCCAGTGATTTTCCTCTACGATGTTCTTCATGGCTTCTGATACCTCCTCGAAAGAATCACAGTAAAGGAATTTGCCGCCGTTCTTTTTGAAATGAATGGTGAATTTTTCGTCTACGGGAAGATTGAGATCAGGCATATGGACACCACGGGTTTCGACGGTTTCCTTGGAAACCTTCTTTTTTTTACCTCCTCCAAATAAACTGGAAAATAGTCCCATAGGTCGATTTAAATCTGATCGAATGTACTCATTTCTAGAACGTAACGCGAGAATTATTTATTATCCTTGGTCAGTTCTTCCTCCTTCTTCACCTCGGCGGATTTCCCTTCCTTAGAAGATTCCTTTTCACTCACCGGTTTATCCTTGTCCTCTGGCTTCTCTTCATTGCTGGAGATCTCCTGTCCCTTTTTGTCGAACTTTTTTTCGAAAGGCCGTTTTCCGAATATCTTTTCGAGATCTTCCTTGAAGATGACTTCTTTCTCGAGCAGTCGTTCGGCCAGTTCGGTTAGCTTGTCCTTGTTCTTTTCCAACACATCCACAGCCCTGGCGTACTGTTCTTCAATGAGTTTTGAGATCTCCTCATCGATCTTTTGGGCGGTCTCCTCGCTGTAGGGTTTTGTAAAACCGTATTCGCTCTGACCGGATGAATCGTAGTAGGTGAGATTTCCGATAGTATCGTTGAGGCCGTAAATGGTCACCATGGCACGAGCCTGTTTAGTTACCTTCTCCAGATCGCTGAGGGCCCCGGTTGAGATCTTGTCAAAAATGACCTTTTCGGCAGCACGTCCACCCAGAGTGGCACACATTTCATCCTTCATCTGTTCGGGTCGGACAATCAGGCGTTCCTCGGGCAGGTACCACGCTGAACCCAGGGACTGTCCCCTTGGAACGATGGTCACTTTCACGAGGGGTGCCGCGTGTTCCAGCATCCAGCTTACCGTGGCGTGGCCAGCCTCGTGGTAGGCGATCGTTCTTTTCTCTTCTTTGGTGATGATCTTATTTTTCTTCTCGAGTCCGCCAACAATACGGTCGACTGCATCCAGGAAATCCTGTTTGGTCACGGCCTTTTTCTCTTTCCTGGCAGCGATCAAAGCAGCTTCATTACAGACGTTTGCGATATCTGCTCCGGAGAATCCGGGAGTCTGACGGGCGAGGAAGTCCAGATCGAGTGTCTCAGCCGTTTTGATGGGTCTCAGGTGGACCTCAAAGATCTCTTTTCGCTCCCGTATGTCTGGCAGGTCGACGTAGATCTGCCGATCGAACCTTCCTGCACGCATCAGGGCCTTGTCGAGCACATCTGCGCGGTTTGTGGCTGCGAGTACAATCACATTGGTGTTCGTCCCAAAACCATCCATCTCAGTGAGTAACTGGTTCAGGGTGTTTTCCCGTTCGTCATTGGAACCTGTAAAGTTGTTCTTTCCCCTGGCCCGTCCTATGGCGTCTATCTCGTCTATAAAGATGATAGCCGGAGCTTTATCCTTGGCCTGTTTAAAAAGATCTCTTACCCTGGACGCTCCCACACCGACGAACATCTCGACGAAGTCAGACCCGGAAAGGGAGAAGAAGGGTACCTTGGCTTCCCCTGCCACCGCTTTGGCCAGGAGAGTTTTTCCGGTCCCGGGAGGACCTACCAACAGAGCACCTTTGGGGATCTTACCTCCCAGGGAAGTGTATTTGTCAGGATTTTTCAGGAATTCCACGATCTCTTCAATCTCCTCTTTAGCACCTTCCAGCCCTGCCACATCCTTGAAGGAAGTGCGCGTATCTGTTTTCTCGTCAAAGAGTTTTGCCTTGGACTTACCGATATTGAAGATCTGCCCACCGGCTCCACCGGCCCCTCCTCCGGACATCCTCCTCATGAGGTAGATCCAGAGTCCTATGATAAGGACAAAGGGAAGGATGGTGATCAGCAGGTCAAAAAAGATGTTGGATTCCTTGTCGAACTCCACAATGGTGTTCAGGGAATTTTCCTTTTTAATCTCGGTGATTTCGTTCTGGAAGATCTGAAGGTCTCCGTAATCCAGCACGTATTGGGGGATCTCAGCCGTCGTGGGGAAAAAGGGTTTATTCGCGACATCCTTGTGAACGTCCTTTGTCAGCGCTTCTTCCGTCAGGAACACCTTGGCCTGATTTGTATTGGTAATGATCAGGATCTTGGCGATATCGCCAGCCCTGAGGTATTGCTGCAATTCGGAAGTGGTGGTTTTACGGGTGGTTCCCATACCTCCGCTTCCAAAAAAATTAAATCCGATCAGCAAAACCGCGATCAGTCCGTAGATCCACCACGAACTGAACTTTGGTTTTTTCTGAGGGGTGTTATTGTTATTTTCCTTAGCCATTTTTTATTGATTAAAACTGCTTTCTACCATGGTCACCTTCGCGTCGCCCCATAGTCCCTCAATATCGTAGAATTCGCGTACCTGTTTCTGAAACACGTGTACAACGACATTGACGTAATCCAAAAGCACCCATTCGGCATTGTCGGAACCTTCCACATGCCAGGGTTTATCCTGTATACCTTTACTAACCGTTTTTTGGATTGAATTTACGATCGCATTGACATGCGTGTTGGAGGTGCCATTACATAAGACAAAGTAGTCGCAAACGGTATTTTCTATGTCTCTGAGGTCGAGTAGATTGATTTCAAGCCCTTTAACTTCTTCTATTCCTTGTAATATTAAAGCGATTAACTCATCTGCGCTAGCCTTTCCTTTCTGCATCCAAATGATTTAGTTTATACAAAGTTATTATTTTTTTATTTTTTCGACCCTAGTATTTAACATAACATTGTAGAGCCAAAAGGGACGATATTTCCTATGATAATCATCAAAGTCGGTGCCACGGATTCAACCAATCTTCATTTAAAGAGGATGCTGGCCGAAACTGAGCTGGAGGACCTTACCGTTTTAGTGACGGATGCCCAACTCAAGGGCAGGGGGCAGGCAGGGGCACAATGGATTTCTGAACCGGGTAAGAACCTGACCTTTAGTGTATTGAAGTATTTTGATGCCCTGGAAGCAAGCCGTGGATTTCTGATATCCCAGGCGGTATCCCTGGCATTGATCGATGCTTTTGGCAGGTTCGGAATACCTGATCTGTCCATTAAATGGCCTAACGACATAATGTCAGGTCATAAAAAGATCTGTGGCATCCTTATCGAAAATACCATCAAAGGTAACTCTATAGTCCAGGCAGTGATCGGGATCGGGATCAATATCAACCAGGCTTCGTTTAGTGGTCTTCCTCATGCAGCCTCCTTTTCTCAGATAACGGGGACAGAATACGATCTGGATTCAGTACTGGATGTCGTTTTGAATTCTCTCAGGGATGGACTTGTTCGGCTGTCCGACACCGATGAGGAGGTCCCAAAGATGTACGATTCTAATCTTTTCCTCAAGGACAGGGAAGCAGAGTTCAAGGTCGATGGGAATTTGGTGAAGGGCGTGATAAGGGGCGTAACCCAAGCCGGGAAGCTTATTTTGGAAATAGACGGAAGTCAGTGCTCTTTCGGGATGAAGGAGATTGTCTTCAAGCTGTAAAAAGGTAGAATGAAATCAGATCCTGGTCAGGTTTTCTGAAAGGGTGCCAATAAAATTGGTAATGGGGCCTTTGATCATCATGGCCATCATGGCATTGAATTCTCCTTCAAAACTCAGGGTTACTTCGCTTGTCCCCGCATCCTTTTCCTCGATCAGGGCACTGAGGGTAAACGGAAGTTTATCGCTGGCCGCTCCCAGGACCACTTTTTCATGTGGGATCTGCTCCTTCCTCTTGAGGACGATCTGAGGCATGCCGCTCAGGGCGAAGAGAAAGGTATCCTCATCAAGGATCTCGAATTTGTCGATGGATTCCGGCATCAGTTTCTCAAAATTCTGCAGGTCGGTGAGGAAATTGTAAACTTCTTCCTTGCTCTTTGCGATGATCTTTGTAGGGGTTTCTATATGCATGGGATCAGGGTTTCCACAGAGCGGGGTCTTTTCTCCACTCCATGAGGGTGTTGAGTTGTTCTTCTTTGATATAATGAGTGTCTGAGGCCAGTTCCACGAGGGTTTGATAATCACTCAGAGTATGGAGTTCTACTTCTTTTTCCTCGAAATTAAGTCGGGCTGTTTCGAATCCATAGGTAAAAATGGCCACCATCCCCTTAACCCTGGCACCGCCCTTTAAGAGGGCATCCACCGCATTCAGGCTGCTCTTCCCTGTGCTGATGAGATCTTCGATTACCACGACCGTCTGGTCCGGTTCCAGCAAACCTTCGATCTGATTCTGCCTTCCGTGAGACTTGGCTTCGGGCCTGACATAGATAAAAGGAAGCCCCAGGTATTCTGCGACCAGCACTCCTATTCCTATGGCGCCTGTAGCTACGCCCGCAATGACATCGGGTTTTCCATAGAGCTCCTCCACCTGTTTGGCCATCTCCTCCTTGATATAGTTTCGAATTACCGGAAATGACAGGAGGATACGGTTGTCACAATAGATGGGCGAATTCCAGCCCGAGGCCCATTTGAAAGGATTTTCGGGTCTCAACTTAATTGCATTAATTTGCAACAGGAGTTCAGCCGTTTTACTGGCCGTATGCTTATCCAAAATCATTGCACAAATGTATAAAGTTTTTGTTAATGACGCTCCTCTGATATTGACGAACAAATTATCAGAGACCGTGAACGGAGAATACTTTCCCCTGAATGGCACAGCGATCAATACGGCAATAGACGCACTGGCTAAAAAGAAGCTGCCTGCTGCCTATATCTACCATCCCAACCACGAGGAAATCCTGAAGAAATTCACCAAGAAAATTCCCCTGGAAGTGGCTGCAGGAGGGGTGGTCACCAACAAGGAAGGTAAAGTCCTTTTCATTTACCGAAATGATAAATGGGATCTACCCAAAGGCATGATGGACAAGGGAGAGACCATTGAGGAGTGCGCGATCAGGGAAGTAACGGAAGAAACAGGGGTCAAGGGCCTGAAAATCGAGAACTTCCTCAAAACCACCTATCACGTCTACAAAAGGAAAGGCAGCTACGGGCTTAAGGAAGTGCACTGGTATGCTATGAAGACCTCCTACAAAGGGAAGCTCGTGGGGCAAAAAAGCGAGAATATTGAGAAGGTGAAATGGAAAGGGCCTAAAAAGATCAAAAAAGCACTGGAAAATTCCTATACGAATATCCGCAGCCTTTTCGAGATCGATAATTTCCACTAGGCCACCCTGGTGATCTCCAGGATGTCATTCTTTCTTATAGGTTTGTTCTTAAAGTCGATCAGGTGACTGGTCAGCCCTTTGAATCGTTCCCATTGCTGTCTGTCGTAGGCGTCTATAGAAGAGGTGACGATGTTGATCCTGACCTTGCCTTCCACATTCAGGTCCAGGAATTTCTCAAGGAATTGCCACCCGTCCATGATGGGCATATTGATGTCCAGGAAAATCACCTGAGGGATGGTCTCACCGCTGTCTACCATCTTGCTGATGTCATCTATGGCTTCCTTCCCGTTGACGTAGGTTTTGATATCTTCTGCCAGGTCGAGCATGCTCAACATTTTCTTGATCCCAAAGACCGTGATGGGATCGTCATCAATGATGCATACACTTTTAATTTTGCTCATTGAAGAATATTTTAAAAGTAGTTCCTTTCCCCACGGCACTCTCAACGGTTATCTTCCCGTTCATGGCTTCGACCTGATTCTTGGTGATATACAGCCCGATACCCCTCGCTTCCGGATTTTTGTGGAAGGTCTTGTACATCCCGAAAAGTTTCTCCCCGTGTTCCTTCAGGTCTATTCCCAGGCCGTTGTCCTTAATGCTCAGGACAGTATACTCATCCTTCCTTTCCGCACTCAGCCGGACTACCGGCTTGCGCATGGGGTTCTTGTATTTAATGGCATTGGTGATAAAGTTCATAAGAATGCTCTCGGCGTAAGCAGGGACGGCTTTAATCATAAGGTCTTCATCCACGTCATTGATGATGAGGGCATTGTTGTTCTTGAGATAGGCCGTGAGGTTCTGTTCCACGGCACGGATCTTTTCGTACAGGTTGACCGGCTTTTTATCGAGGTTGATGTTGGTACTGATCGCTACAACTTCGTTGAGGTTCTCCAGGGTCTCCAGGAGGTTGTCCGAGGCTTCCATCAACATCTTGATGATCCTGTTTTTCTCTTCCACATCCGTCTCACTTACGAGGAAGTCGAGCAGCATGGAAAAATTGGCCGTGTGCGATCTCAGATTGTGGGACACGATATGTGCGAAGTTGACCAGTTTCTTATTCTGTACCGAGGTGACGTTGATCAGGTCGTGTAACTCTTCCTCTTTCTGCTTGAGATCGCTGATATCCAGGCTGATCCCGATGAGGCCTTTTACCTTCTTCTCCTCGTCCATCAGCGGGATTTTGGAAGTCAGGAAAGAGGTCATGCTTCCATCCTTCTTCACACTGATAGTTTCCTTCCTCAGCATGGGCTTCCTGGATCGCATCACTTCCAAATCCTCTTTTCTCGAGATCTCGGCAGATTCCTCATCATAGAAGTCATAATCGTTTTTGCCGATAACGTCCTCCTCCTTCAGGCCTACATAATCGAGTTCGGCTTTGTTGACCAGGACCTTGTTGGATTCGAGGTCCTTGATAAAGACATTGAGGGGCAGGTTGTCGATCAGGGTCCTGAGGAGTTTCTTTTCTTCCCGCAACCGTGCTTCTGATTGTTTGCTCTCCGATATATCCTGGGCAGTGGACCAAAGTAATTTCCGGCCCTTTTTGTTCCCTACCAGAGAACCGCTGACCAGCACGGGGAATTTGGTACCGTCCTTTTTAATGTACTGTTGTTCTTCGGGTCCGAATGCCTGGTTGGATTCTATTTCCTTCCTGATCCTCAGTAACTGAGTTTTGGATCCGGTAACGAGGATGTCCTGCACCTTGAGAGAGCCCAGGGATTTGCGGGTATAACCCGTAGTCTGCTCAAAGGAAGTATTAAAGTCGAGGATCTCCCCCGTGTCAAAATCGCTCAGAATATAGCTGATAGGGGAGAGCTCATAAAGCGCGCGGAACTTTTGCTCGCTTTCCTTGAGTTTACGTCTGGCCGCAACCATTTCCTTAATCATCCTACCTTCGGCCAGCAGGGAGAAGATCTTTTTATTCTCGTCGTAGATGGGTTTGATGCTGAAATCTACAGGGATCGGATTCTTATCCTTGTCCAGCACTACGATCTCACTCCTCATGAATTCACCTTCGGCCGCTGTCTTCACCACTTGTTTCAGTCCATCCTTAACATAATCGGGTATGGGCCACCAATAGGCATCCCAGAATTTCTTTCCGATGACATCTTCCTCCTTCAGACCGGAGAATGTGAGGGCGGTTTCATTGATCTCGAGGAAGGTGCCCTGCGTATCCAATATCCCGGTGAACTGGTAGGAAGAATTGAAGATGCTTTTAAAGTGACGTTCCTGTCTTTTGGCTTTCTTCTCGTGCTCCAGGCTGGGGGTGATATCACGGAAGGTGCCTATAAGCCCGATTAATTTTCCTTTTTTAAAGATGGGTTTGCCCGTAGTGATCACTGTGATCTCATTACCCTTGGCAGTGATAATCTGGCAATTCACTTCATAGGGGACACCATCCTGAATAGCCTTGTCTACGGCAAGGGCGATGGCATTCCTGCTGTATCCTTCTTTGTAAAAGTTGATGGCCGTGTCTATATTGGGTTCGTAGGTAGGGACCACCTCGTGAAGTTTCTTGGTGATCTCACACCACGTCAGGTGTTTGCGTTCCACATCGTACTCCCAACTGCCAATATTGGTGATCTCCGACTTGCTGTCGAGGAGGTTTTCGAGTTTTTTGGCCTGTATCTCCGTGCGTATGCGGTAGGTGACATCTTCGGTCTGCAGGATCACACCAATGATATTCTCCTTTTCATCATACCAGGGGGTATTGGTCCATTCGAACCAGCGGTGGTTACCGAATTCATCTGTATGCTGGTGAAGGCTGACTTCATGGGAAATCCCTTTGAGACAATCCTTGAGAACCTTTTCCCATTCGCGGGTCACCTCGCCAAAAACATCTTTAAGAGTACGTCCTATGACCTCTTTCCGGGTAAAGTCAAAATCATTGATCCATCTGTCAGAGACATAGACTACTTCGTATTTTTTATTAATAAAAGCAGTTGCCGTCGGCAACTGTTTTACGAGGTAGTCAAAGGTCACTGTAGGGGTTCCACGCAACATTCTGTCGTAATTTCCTACTAAAATATCCGTATAATTCAACATTCCTCAATGATTGTTGTGAATACCCCTAAACTCGTTGTGTGTGTATACTTTTTCAATGGTAGTAGGTAAATACCTCACTAAAGTAAGAAAAAACTTACAAAAAGAAAATTCCTTTTCCATTCGCTATCGGCACAAGAAAAAAGGAGTTTCAGAACCTTACGGTATCCGGAACCAGGGAAGTGTAGTCGCCACCATTGCGGATCACATCACGGACGATGGAAGAGCTGATGTAGGATTTGCCTGAAGAGGTCAGTAAAAAGACGGTTTCGATACCCGATAATTTCCTGTTGGTATGGGCAATGGCTTTCTCGAACTCGAAATCGGCCGGATTCCGCAAACCTCTCAGGATGAACTGGGCCTTTACTTGCTTACAAAAATCGATGGTCAGTCCCTCGTAAGTATCCACCTTTACCTTTGTATGCCCTGCAAACGCCCTGGTTATAAAATCCTTTCTCTGTTCCTCGGAGAACATATAGGATTTATCTGCATTGGTGCCGATCGCAATGATGATCTCGTCGAAGAGTTGGATACCCCTTTCGATGATGTCGTAATGACCCAGGGTGATGGGATCAAAAGAACCCGGAAAAATGGCGCGTTTCATAGTCCGTCGTACTTGATCAAAGGTACTTAATTTTGCTTTAAGGCTTCGTCTACGGCACTGGCGAATAAATCGGAGAGGGATATACCGGCAGCCCTGGCCTGTTGTGGCAGGATACTTTGTTCGGTAAGCCCGGGGGTCGTATTCATCTCCAACATGTGGGGCACGCCATCGATCAGGATGAACTCACTGCGGGAATATCCCTTCATGCCCAGGACCTCATAGGCGAGACGTGCCGTCTCTTCCACACGGGACTTTTCATCTGCGGAGATCCGGGCCGGGGTGATCTCCTGGGACTTCCCCTGATACTTGGCCTCATAGTCAAAAAAGTCGTTCTCACTCACGATCTCGGTGATCGGCAGGACCAGCGTTTCCCCTTTGTAGGTGATTACGCCAACAGATACTTCTGTCCCGTCGAGGAAGGATTCTATAATGATCTGTTCGTCTTCCTTAAAGGCGTGTTCTATTCCCCTCAACAGTTCTTCCTTTTTCATGACCTTGGTAATCCCGAAACTGCTCCCCGCCCTGTTGGCCTTTACAAAGCAGGGGAGTCCCACCTTTTCAAGGATCTTGTCTTCTTCTATAGTATCGCCTGCGTTGAGATAATAAGAAACGGCCGTCCTAATGCCATAGGGTTTGAGTACGCTCAGCAGGTCCCTCTTGTTGAAGGTGAGGGCTGCCTGATAATAGTCGCAGGAGGTCTGGGGGATGCCCAGCAGTTCAAAATAAGCCTGCATTAGTCCGTCTTCCCCTGGGGTACCGTGGATGGCATTGAAAACACAGTGAAATTTGATTTTCTTGCCTTGAATAGTGGTAGTAAAATCGGAACGGTCTACCGGATATTCCGCGTCCCTGTCATCCAGGCAAACCCATTTCTCCGTAGATATGAGTACCCGGTAGGGATTGAATCTCGACCGGTCCAGGTGCTTAAAAACATTCTGACCGCTTAGGATGGAAATCTGGTACTCGCTGGAATAACCTCCCATGATGATGGCGATATTCCTTTTCATAGTGGTGATTGGTTGTTTTGCATTCCGTAAACCGTTCTTATAACCCGCTCAAAGTAAAGAAAAAAGCATTCCGTTTCCTATCTTTGCCTGGCGTTACCCAAAACTTTATGAGGAATTTTTTAAGTTTTCTCCGCAGTAAGACCTTCCTGATCAACCTCGGCCTCGCCCTTGTCGCCCTGTTGGTGATCTCCTGGCTCACCTTGCAGTGGCTGAAGGTCTCCACAAACCACGGTGAACTGGTGGAGGTTCCCGATGTAAAACGAATGTCGGTAATGGAGATGCGGGAAACCATCGATAAGGCCAATCTTCGTTTTGAAGTGCTCGACTCTGCCAATTACGATCCGGAGTATCCCCGATTTTCGGTCATAGAGCAGAATCCTCCGGCCGGGAATTTTGTGAAGGAGAACAGGAAGATCTACGTGACCATCAACCCCTCTGGTTATAAGGAGGTCACGGTGCCCAATATTGTGCAGGTCACCCAAAGGAACGCCACCTCTATGTTGCGTGCCGTCGGGCTCGATGTGGAACGGGTAACCTACATCAATGAACTTGGGAAGGACATGGTGTATTACGCCAGGTTTAAAGGCAAAAACATACAGCCGGGAGACAAACTCCCCAAGACTTCCAAGATAGAACTGATCTGCGGGAATGGGAACATCCCCGGACAGGCAAGGATCAAGGCCGATGCCCAGTAAGTTTTCAGATCCCAATTCGGCTTCAGATCCGGGAGAAGACGACCTCTTTGAACACTACCGATTTGTCGCCGGGAAAGGACAGGAACCTCTGAGGGTCGACAAATTCCTGATGAATTTTATCGAGAACGCCACCCGGAATAAGATACAGCAAGCCGCCAAAGGAGGGAATATCTGGGTCAACAACAAAGTCGTCAAACAAAACTACCGCGTGAAGGCAGGGGACGAGGTACGGGTGCTTTTTGAACATCCCCCTTACGAATTCCTCCTCACCCCTGAGGATATACCCCTGGATATCATCTACGAGGACGATGCGCTCCTGGTTGTAAATAAACCCGCGGGGATGGTTGTTCACCCGGGTCATGGAAATTATTCCGGTACCCTGGTGAACGCCCTGGCTTACCACATCAAAGACCTTCCCGAGAATTCGAGCGGCAGACCCGGTCTGGTGCACAGGATTGACAAGGATACTTCGGGGCTTCTGGTGATTGCCAAGACGGATGAGGCCATGGCCCATCTGGCCAGGCAGTTCTACGAAAAGACGAGTGACCGCCAGTATGTCGCCCTGGTTTGGGGCAGCGTAGAGGAGGACGAAGGCACCATAGAAGGGCATATCGGAAGAAACCCCAAGAACAGGTTGCAAATGCAGGTCTTTCCTGAAGGGGATCAGGGAAAGGAAGCCATTACACACTATCGCGTTTTGGAACGGCTGGGATATGTAACTTTAGTGAATTGCGAACTGGAGACCGGGCGCACGCACCAGATCCGGGTACATATGAAATACCTCGGGCACACCCTCTTTAACGATGAACGTTACGGAGGGGAAAAGATTCTGAAAGGGACGACCTTCACCAAGTACAAACAATTTGTGGAGAACTGTTTTAAGATCCTGCCCCGGCAGGCCCTGCACGCCAAGACCCTCGGTTTTGACCATCCTGTGACCGGCAAACGGATGCAATTCGACTCCGAGATACCGGAAGATATGGCCGCCTGCATAGACAAATGGAGACAGTATGCGCGCCACACTCAATAGTATAAGTCCCTTCAATATCAATATTGAAAACAACTAAGGAAGAGATTCCTTTATTGGAAGATTCCTTCCTATTTTCGCTTAAAATTGCCTGTTATGAAGATCGTGATATCACCGGCGAAGTCGCTCGACTTTGATACAAAATTGCCTACAGAGAAATACACTATACCCGCTTTTTTGGAGGAAACTCAGAAGGTAAATAAGGTCCTGATCAGGAAAAAACCCAAAGCCCTGATGAGCCTAATGGATATCTCCACTCAACTGGCAGAACTCAACTGGGAGCGCAACCAGCAATTCAGTCTTCCCTTTACCCCTGAAAATGCCCGGCCGGCCCTGTATGCCTTCAGCGGGGATGTATACGTGGGTCTGGATGCCTATACCCTGCCCGAGGATAAACTCACAGCCGCACAGGATAAGCTTCGTATCTTATCGGGGCTCTATGGGATCCTGAAGCCACTCGACCTGATCCAGCCCTACCGCCTTGAAATGGGAACGAGCCTGAAGATCGGTCGGAAGAAAAATCTGTACGACTTTTGGAAAGGCACCCTTACCTCGGCTTTGAACGAGGAAATGGAAGATGGGGAAATCCTGGTGAACCTGGCGAGCAATGAATATTTCTCAGCCTTGGATTCAAAGAAACTAAAGGCCGAAATCATCACACCTGTATTTAAGGATTGGAAGAATGACAAACTAAAAGTGATCAGCTTCTTTGCCAAAAAGGCCAGGGGTTCTATGGTGAGGTACATCCTTGAGACAGGGGCGAGCACCCTGGATGACATTCGCGGATTTGCAGAAGACGGTTACCAGTTCAGCAGGGAGCACACCCTGAAAGAGAACCAACCCGTCTTTGTCCGGTAATATTTAGGGGAAGTCTGCGTTTTAGTATAAAACATCATATCGCGTCCCCATGAGAAAAGCAATCCTTCTACTGGTCACTTTTGCAGTCATGACAGTCTCCTGTTCAGACAGGGACGACGATCTCACCTCTGTCAACATCCGAATTAAGAATTCCAGTTCCAGGATATTTGACCGCGTCTTGGTGGAAAGTGAAGAACACGTCTACGAGAACGTGGGAACAGATGCTTTTTCGGATTACCAGGAGTACGAATTGGCGTATAGATACAATTACATCGAGATCACCTCAGGGGAGGAGACCTTTGTGCTTCAGCCCATCGACTTTGTAGGGGAGGAAGAATTACCCATCGGCCTCTATACGTATGACCTCAACATTACGGAGGAAGGGGAGGTGACCCTGGAATTTGTGATCGACTAGGTCTTCCCTTTGATGCTGACCTTTTCCTCAACCGTCGGCCGCTTCTTGATTTTTCTGCGCCTTCTTACGCCGTAGGACTTATTGGCGATCTTTCCTCGCTTACTGCTTTTATCTCCTTTTCCCATGGTAAAAAGTTTTCTTTAAGATAAGCAATGCGGGCTTAAAGGACAAGTTCAGAAGGAATTCTACTTGAACAGGTAAAGGATAAAGAGTACCTTTCCCGTTCAAAATCCCTGCCTTGTTTTTGCATACGCATCCGTATCCGCCCTTCCTCTTTCCCGAGGCCACCAAGTTAATTGTGGGGACGCTGCCTCCACCCAGATTTACTACGGGGGCATTATTGCCTGGAGATGTGGACTTTTGCTATGGCAGCAGGGACGGGCAGCTCTGGCCCATCCTCGACCGGATCTTCGATCTGGGCCTTACCTTCGAGACCACTGAGAAGGCCGTTGAAGAACGCAAGCGGTTTTTAAGAGACCGAAAGATCGCCATATGCGATGTGGTAGCCAGGGCAAGGCGGGACAAGATAGACGCTTCCGACCTGGGGATGAAAGACATTGAGCTTCGGGATATGATTGAATACCTTGAGGAATACACCCGTATCAGGACGATACTCTTTACAGGAGGGAACAGTCTCAACGGTCCTGAATATCTCTTCCGGAAACATTTGAAGGCCCATGGAATAGCTCTTAAGCCAATTGTCAAGGAAGTTCCGAGGATCCATGAATTTAAACTCGGGAAACAAGACAGAACCCTGAGGACCGTTTCCCTTACAGCTCCATCCGGCTCAGCCAACCGGGCTCTAGGCAGTATGACGGCTTACAAGGAAAGAAAAGCACAGGATCCGACATTCACCACCATCGATTTCAGGGTGATGCAGTACCGACCCTTTTTCTGAAAAAAAAAGAGCCCTGCTTTTTGAACAGGGCCCTTTCACGAGAACACTATGTGAAAATGAAAATTTGTTTTCTTGATTTACACCTGCAATATAGAACAGGATAGGAGAGAAAAATAATTTGTGTTGTGAAGGCTGTTGGTTTTGTTGTCAGGATGCGTTATTTTGTTATTTAGCTCGATTAGGGCCGCCTCCAAACAGATAAATGCGGACCTTTACCGGGTGATATCCTCATGAAAAATGAGGGTTGATCGATTAACAGCAAACCAATATGCCAAACACAAAACGTTTAGAGGAGTTCAAGAAACTGGTTACCAACAAGTTCTACGTGTACAACAGCCTGTTCCTGAACCTTCCCTATCAGAATATGGAGAACATCGGGGTGATGATCCCGCTTCTGTTCCAGCAATGCCAGCAGGGATTGAGCTCGGGCAGAAATCCCCGGGAGATCATGGACCATTTCTTCGAATATTATGCTCAACTTCCCACAGAACAGGAGCGGATCGACTTCATGTTCAAGATCATACAGTACGTGGAACGTCAGGTAGTCCTGTATGACAGCGTGGAGGATGCCGCATTCCCAAGACTACAGGAATTCAGTACCTCCAGGACGATCAGGGATTATTTCCAGATGGTCGATACATCCAGGAACTGGAAAACCATTTCGCGACAACTGGAGAATTTCAGTGCCCGTATCGTACTTACCGCGCATCCCACGCAATTCTATACCCCGGCCGTTCTGGATATTATAGACGAGCTGAGAAGGCTGATCCTGGATGACAAGATCAATGACATCGACCTGGTCTTGCAGCAGCTGGGACTTACCTCTTTGATCAACGCTAAAAAACCCACCCCCCTTGAGGAGGCCAGGAATATAATCTATATCCTCAGACATATCTATTACGATGCTGTGGGAGATCTGTATTCCCATATAAAGCGCCATGTCCGCCAGGAAAAATTTGAGAATTACAACATCCTGAAACTGGGATTCTGGCCCGGTGGTGACCGGGACGGGAACCCCTATGTAACCGCAGAGATCACCCGCAGCGTGGCCGATGAACTCCGCGTGACCCTGATGAAGTGTTATTACAATGAGTTGAAAGCGCTGCGCAAAAAACTCACCTTCAAAGGAGTGAATGAACCCCTGAACGCCCTGCTCGACAAGCTTTATGTGGCTATGTTCGACCTGGAAAAGGCGCTGAGTTTTGAGGAGATCATCACCCCCCTGGAAGAGATTCAGGAGACCATCAGGACCCAATACAAGAATCTCTACGGGAATGATCTGGAGAAGCTGATCGATAAGGTGAAGATCTTCAGGACACATTTCGCCATACTCGATATCAGGCAGGACCACAGCAAACACTACCAGCTGGTGGAAAAAGCCCTGTTCAAGGCAGGCAAGATCTCATCCTCCCTGTCGGAATTGACGGAGAAGGAACTCACCAGAATCCTGCTTAAAGAGCAAATCGCCCTGAACGAGGCCGACTTTGAGGATGAGATCCACAGGGACACCATTAAAAACATCAAACAGCTTAGCGCCATCAAAGAGAAAAATGGTGATGAGGGCTGCAACCGATACATCATCAGTAATTCCGAGGACATCTTTTCCGTCCTTTTTGTATATGCCCTCTTCCGCTGGTGCGGATATAAGCCGGAGGATATAAGCTTTGATATTGTGCCCCTTTTCGAGACCATGAAGGGAATGGACCGGTCCGAAAAGATCATGACCACCCTCTTTTCCCTCCCGGAGTACAAAGCTCACCTGAAAAGAAGGGATCTGAAACAGACCATGATGCTGGGCTTCTCTGACGGGACCAAGGATGGAGGTTATCTGCGGGCCAACTGGTCGATCTTCAAGACCAAGGAAACGCTTTCAAAAGTGTGCTCAAAACACGGGTATAAGGCCATCTTTTTCGACGGCAGGGGAGGACCGCCTGCAAGGGGAGGTGGTAAAACCCACAGGTTTTATGCAGCCCAGACCCGGGAGATCGCCAACAATGAGATACAGCTGACCATACAGGGGCAGACCATTACCAGTACCTACGGCACCAAGGAGCAGTTTATCCACAACTCGGAACAGCTCCTCACGGCCGGACTGTCTAACAACCTATTCGGTAAGGAAAACGTGATCACTGCCTCTTCCCGTAAATTGATGGAGGAGCTTTCACGATTGAGTTTTGAGAAATACGACGCTCTGAAACAGCACCCCAAGTTCATCCCTTACCTGGAGCACAAGAGCACGCTGAAATACTATACCAGGGCAAATATCGGAAGCCGGCCGGGGAAAAGAGGGCAAAAGGCCAAGCTCGAACTCACGGATCTTCGCGCCATTTCCTTTGTGGGCTCCTGGAGCCAGCTCAAACAAAATGTCCCTGGCTATTACGGAATTGGTACGGCCTTGAATACGCTGGTTGAAAAAGGAAAACTGAAGGACCTTAAAAAGTTGTACCGGGAAGTCCCATTTTTTGAGGCGCTGATGCTCAACAGTATGATGGCCTTGTCTAAATGCTATTTTGAACTTACCGCCTATATGAAGGACGATCCCGAATTCGGGGAATTCTGGGAACTCTTGCACGAGGAGTTTGAACTCTCCAAGCGCATGCTGCTAAAGATCAGCGGATTTAAGATCCTGATGGAAAACGAATCCATATCCCGGGAATCTGTGAAGATCCGGGAAAACATCGTCTTACCCCTCCTGGTCATTCAGCAGTACGCCCTGGCGAGGATAGGGGAAGGGGAGGACGCCTATAAAGAGGTCTATGAAAAGATCGTGACGCGTTCGCTTTATGGCAATATCAACGCGAGCAGGAATTCGGCCTAAAGGATTGTAAACAGCCGCAACTTAGTTCTGTTTATATGAGCTTCCTCAGGGTTACATCTGATTGCTCAGCAAGTGGTAGAATACCCTGATCCCATAGTCGATCTGACCAATCCTCAGGTTCTCATTGGGACTGTGCTGGTTGTTGTCCGGGTTGACCATAGGCACGATAAAGGCCGGGATTTTGAGCTCATTGATAAAGGGTGCAATGGGCACCGTTCCCCCCATGATCCTGATCTGCACTACCGGTTCCCCGAAGGCACTTCCCATCGTCTTTACAATAAAATTCCCGTAGGCATTGTCCAGGTCAGTCCTGAAGGCGTCCGTGACAGAACCTTCCCTGAGCGTCGCGATGCGGGGATGTGTCAGCCTTTCCTCTCTGGATGGGATGGAATCGATCACGTGATACCCCTGTCCCTCGACGTAAGTTCGAACCAGCTTTTTAAGCCTGTTACCATCCGATTCGGGGACCAGCCTGATATCCAGTTCAGCGGTGGCTGTAGCAGGTACAATGGTCCGGGCCTTTTCTCCTATCCAGGCCGATCCCAAGCCACGGATGTTCAGGGAAGGATACTGGAGGGATTCCTGGTAGAATTGTCCCACCCTGTCCGGGGTGTTGATCCCTAAATATTCATTGATCTTCTCACTGTCTTCCGGTACGCTTTTCAAAACCTGCAGAGTAGCCTCATCCATCGTAATACCGTCATAGAACCCGGGCACGGTGACGCGGCCCTGCTCGTCTTTCATCCCAGCCAGCAGCTGGGCCAGCTGCAGCCCCGGATTGGGGGCATAGTTTCCGTAGTGCCCACTGTGCTGAGGATATTCCGGCCCGTAGGTAGTGATACTCAGAGAAGTGATTCCCCTGCAACCGTAAACTACCGTGGGCAGGCCAGAGCCGTGCACCGGCCCGTCGTTGATCATAAGGAAATCTGCCGCCAGGAGCTCCCTGTATTCCCTTACCGCCTTTGGAAGGGGCTTGCTGCTCTTTTCTTCTTCTCCGTCGAGGATGACCTTAATGTTGAAGGGGATGTTCTTGTTCTCTTTCTTCAACAGGTCGATTGCATTCAGGAACATCACTATCGGACCCTTGTCATCGGAAGTTGACCTGCCAAAGAGCCGCCAGTCGTAGTTTATATCATCATTCAGTTCATCAAAGGACTTTTCTGTAAACTCACCGTTTTCCGGTGCTTTTAAGACCACCTTGTAAGGATTGCTCTGATCCCATTTGGATGGATCCACCGATTGCCCGTCAAAATGCATGTAAAGAAGAACGGTGGGTTTATCGTCTTCCATAGGAAGGGCTGCAAAGAAAAGAGGCCTGCCTTCCGTGGGGAGGACTGAGGTGTTAAACCCCCTTTCATTGAACTCCCGGGTTAGCCAACTGATATTTCGGTTGATATCCGCAGCGTCGAGGGCATCGTTGGGGATAGAAACGAACTGTACCAGTTCGTCAATGGCGTGACGTACCTGCGACTTTAGTGCAGCTTCATCCTGTGAGCGCCCCGTCAACCCTAAAAACAGGCATAAAAGGATTCCAAACGATCGTTTCATGTATTCGTGATTTAGCCTTTAAAAGTACATTTTTGCTCCTTTTCCACAAGCACTTTTCCCTTACAATTCAGGTCCCGGGTCTGATGGATCGGATAAAATTGGCAATTCCTGCCTTTCCTTCCCTGGTAAGCATCTTGATAAAGGCAGAGCCGATGATGGCTCCTTTGGCAAGGTGGGTGGCCTGGGAAAAAGTGGCCGCATTGCTGATTCCGAAACCGACGATACAGGGGTTCTTCAAACCCATGGCATGGATCCGTTCAAAATAGGCCTTCTGTTCTTCCCCGAATCCTTCCCTGGCCCCGGTGGTACTGGCAGAACTGACCATGTAGATAAACCCTTCAGATCCCCGGTCGATCTTACGGATACGATCTTCCCCAGTTTGCGGGGTGATGAGGAAGATATTCAGCAGGCCATTTGCCCTGAACAGCTCCTCGTATTCCTCCTGATAGACATCGAGGGGAAGGTCGGGTAAAATGAGGCCATCAATACCTACCTCCCGGCATCTTTTGCAAAATGCCTCCACCCCGTATTGCAAAACTGGGTTGAAGTACCCCATAATGATCAGGGGTACCTGTACCTTATCGCGTACCCCTTCCAGTTGACGGAAGAGCAATTCCGTATGCATGCCGTTCTTCAGGGCAGCGGTGGAGCTTTCCTGAATGGTTGGGCCATCCGCCAGGGGATCGCTGAAGGGCAGGCCGATCTCGATCATGTCTACTCCTTCCTCTTGCAAAGCCTCAAGGATGGGGACCGTATCTTCCAGGTCCGGATACCCCGCGGTGAAATAGATGGAGAGCAGCTTGTGCCCCGACTTCATTTTTTCTTGAATTCTGTTCATGTCGATTCGAAAGAAATTACAATTTGAAATAGTCGATATAGGTCTGCAGGTCTTTGTCGCCCCTGCCCGACAGGTTGATGACCACGATGTCTTCAGGTCTGAACTGCCTGTGGTCAAAGATGGCAAAGGCGTGGGAGGTCTCTATGGCGGGTATAATTCCTTCGAGCTGGGAGACCATGAGTCCGGCCGCCATGGCTTCATCGTCTGTGATAGGGATGAAATCGGCCCTGCCCGACTTAAATAAATGGGCGTGCATGGGCCCTACGCCCGGATAATCGAGTCCGGCTGAAATAGAGTAGGGTTCGGTGATCTGCCCGTCCCCGGTTTGCATCAGCAACGTCTTGCTGCCATGGATGATGCCTACTTTGCCCAAAGCAGAAGTAGCAGCACTCTCTCCGGATTCTACACCTTTACCTGCGGCCTCGACTGCAATGATGCCTACTTTCTCATTATCCAGGTAGTGGTAATAGGTTCCTGCGGCATTGCTCCCGCCTCCTACACAGGCCACCACATAATCCGGATCTTCCCGTCCTTCCTTCTCTTTCAGCTGCCATTTGATCTCCTCGGAGATCACAGCCTGAAAACGCGCTACCATGTCGGGGTAGGGGTGAGGACCTACTACGGAACCTATGATGTAATGGGTGTCTACCGGGTTGTTGATCCAGTCGCGTATGGCCTCATTCGTGGCATCCTTGAGGGTTCGGCTACCCGATTTGGCAGGTCTGACCTCTGCTCCCAGCATCTTCATCCGGGCTACATTGGGTGCCTGTCTGGCGATATCAACCTCTCCCATGTAAACAATGCATTCCAAACCCATCAGGGCGCAAACCGTGGCGGTGGCTACCCCGTGCTGCCCGGCACCTGTCTCTGCGATGATCCGGTTCTTGCCGAGTTTTTTCGCCATCAGGATCTGTCCGATGGTGTTATTCACCTTGTGAGCACCTGTATGGCAAAGGTCTTCGCGTTTCAGGTAGATCCTGGTGTTGAATTTTTCCGATAGTCTTTTGGCGTAATACAAAGGGGTGGGTCTCCCCACATAATCCCTCAGGAGTTGACGAAACTCCTCCTGAAACCCCGGTTCCTCCATGATTCGGAGGTAGTTTTGCCTTAGTTCTTCCGTATTGGGATAGAGCATTTCGGGGATAAAGGCTCCTCCGAATTCGCCGTAATACCCCTTTTCATCTGCCTGGTATTTACTCATTTTCATAGTCGTATTTCTTTTATAAATGATTGGAGCTTCCTCGGATCTTTGAGACCCGGCTCCAACTCAAAAGCGCTGTTCACATCAATGGCATGGCACTTCTTCACCAGGGAAGTACCCATAAAACCCTTTAGTATTTCTACCTCCGCAAGTCCGATTCCACCACTGAGGAAAAATGGGGTATCGAGGTCATAGCCCTCCAGGAGTTTCCAATCGAATGCAAATCCGTTTCCCCCCGGGAGCGGACCCTTGCTGTCGAAAAGGAAGTAGTCTACCCTCCCCTCGAAGGGATTTAAGTCCCCAAAGGAAAAAGACTGCCCGACGGCTATTGCTTTGACGATCTCAATTTTTCTATCCGGCCCTATCAAATTCTCAAGTTCACGCCTGAGAGAGGTGCAGAAATCTGGGGACTCCTGTCCGTGCAATTGCACCAGTTGGAGGTTCAAGTCTTTTACTTTCTCTAAAATATAGGGGATGGATGCGTCCACAAAGACCCCTACCTTATCGATCGTTTCCGGAATTTCAGGGATGGACCCCGTGAAAAACCGGGAAGAAGGTTCCCAGAAAATAAAGCCCATATAGTCTGGCCTCAGTTGGGATACCTGCTCCATGTTCTCCGGATACTTC
Organism: Muriicola marianensis; assembly: GCF_014638095.1. GTDB lineage: Bacteria > Bacteroidota > Bacteroidia > Flavobacteriales > Flavobacteriaceae > Muriicola > Muriicola marianensis. The sequence goes on along the minus strand of NZ_BMFH01000001.1, from coordinate 998,597 downwards.
ATTCCGCAAACCTTGATCTTCATGATTCGAGGGATTTTATAAATTCGGCAGCCCGGCCCCCGGGTTCTTGAGTCGACATAAAATGCTCCCCTATCAGAAATCCCCTGAAACCGTGTTCCCTCAATTCCTTGATGGCATCCGTACGCGAGATCCCACTTTCTGATATCCTGACGACCTCGGCGGGGATCCTTGGGGCGATTCTCTTACTGGTTTCAAGGTTTACCTCAAAGGTCTTCAGGTTGCGGTTATTGACCCCCACCATTTGAATTCCGGGGATGAATGCCCTGTCCAGTTCTTCCTCGTCGTGCACCTCGAGCAGGACCTCCATGCCCAGATCCACAGCGAGGCGGGTGAAGTCCCTTACCTGTTCGGGCTTCAGGATGGCAGCGATCAGAAGGATCACATCTGCCCCATGGGCCCTGGCTTCCAGGATCTGGTATTCGTCTATGATGAATTCCTTACGCAGGACAGGGAAACTGGTCGCAGCCCTTGCCAGCAGCAGGTCTTCCAGAGTTCCTCCGAAGAAATGTGTATTCGTGAGCACAGACATGCCACAGGCCCCAGCCCTTTCATAAGCCGAAGCGACCTGGTCTACCGGACTGTGCTGGTTGATCTTTGGGAGGGAGGGAGATCTTCTTTTAAATTCGGCTATGATCCCGCTTTTACTGTTTTTTAAAGCCGAAGAGAGGGATTTTCCTGCCTTTCCAAACAGGGGAGATTTCTCGAATTGATCTGCAGGGAGAAGGGACTTTTTCAGGGCGATCTCCCGGGTCTTTTGCAGTACTATTTTTTGTAGGATATCCATGATCAGCTGATTTCTTGAAGGGTTTTAAAGGCCTTTAACGCGTCACCCCTCATCAGGGATTCCCTTGCGATCTCAAACCCTTCCCTGGGGGAGATGTTTCTAACTGTAGCAATGGCAATACCGGCATTGGCACTTACCACATTATTCTGTGCTTCCGTTCCTTTTCCCTGAAGAACATCCATAAAGATCTGAGCGGAAGCCTCAATCGAATCCCCTCCTGTGATGTCTTCCTGTCGAATTTGTTTTATCCCAAAATCATCAGGCAAAAGCATGGATTCCGAGGTGTGGGAGATTGTCTTGGTCCTTCCGGTAAGGGAGATCTCATCATAACCATCAAGGGCGTGGAGGATGGTGTATTTCTTGTCGGTATTCTGGTAGAGGTAGCCGTACATCCTGGCCAGCTCGAGGTTAAATACGCCCACGATCTGGTTTTTTGGAAAGGCCGGGTTTACCATGGGCCCTAACATGTTGAAGAAGGTCTTTACTCCGAGTTCGCGTCGGATGGGTGCCACATTTTTCATAGCTGGATGGAACAGGGGTGCGTGCAGGATACAGATCCCGGCAGTATCGATACACTTCCTCAGAAAGTCCTCCTCATTGCTAAATCTGATACCTAAAAATTCCAGTACGTTGCTGCTCCCACAGGTCGAGGATACCCCGTAATTCCCGTGCTTGGTGACCGGTATGCCGGCTCCCGCCGTCACAAAGGACGCCAGGGTAGAGATGTTGAAGGTGTCCTTTCCGTCACCACCTGTACCGCAGAGGTCTACAGGGTCATAGGCAGCAAGGTCTACCGCAAGACATAGTTCGAGAAGCGCATCCCTGAAACCTTCCAGTTCATCTATGGTCACGCTCCGCATCATGTACACGGTAAGGAAAGCTGCTGTCTGGGATGTATTGTATTCGCCTTTGGCCATCCTGATCAGGATGTTTCTGGCATCTTCCCTGCTCAAAACCTCGTGGTTTATCAGCTGGTTCAGTGTTTCTTTCATGGTTTCTTCTGTATCCAGTTCTCAATTATCTTTTTTCCTTCCGGGGTAAGGACGGATTCGGGATGGAATTGTACCCCGCTTACATCAAAGTCCCGGTGCCTCAATGACATGAGTTGTCCGTTCCCATCGAAGGAAGTCGCTATGAGTTCCTCGGGAAGATCAGGTTCGACCACCCAGGAGTGATAACGTCCTACCGAGATTCTTCTGGGCAGGCCAGAAAACAAGATGTCGTCTTTTACGATATCTATTTCTGTAGCTATCCCGTGATACACCTCAGGGAGGTTGATAAGCCGCCCTCCGAATACTTCCCCTATAGCCTGTTGTCCCAGGCATACCCCAAAAATACTGCGCGTAGGGGCAAAGGCTGAGATGATCTCTTTCAGAAGACCGGCTTCATCAGGTATGCCGGGACCAGGACTCAATATGATCTTCTCAAAGGGGTCCACATCCTGTAGGGTGAGTTTATCATTCCTTTTCACGGTCACCTCGCATCCAAGGTCTTCCAGATAATGCACCAGGTTAAAGGTGAAACTGTCGTAATTGTCGATCATCAGTACCTTCATCATCTACAGTTCTTCAGCGATTTCCAACGCTTTGTTCAGTGCACCGAGTTTGTTATAGGTCTCCTGCAATTCGGTTTCGGGATCTGAGGCCGCCACCAGTCCTGCACCGGCCTGGTAATAGAGCGTATGATCCTTACTCAGGAAAGTCCTGATCATAATTGCGTGATTGAAATTCCCATGGAAATCCATAAAGCCGATCGCCCCTCCGTAGTAGCCCCGGTTTGTTGGTTCATACTCCTCGATCAGCTGCATGGCTCTGTGCTTGGGTGCCCCACTCAGGGTTCCAGCCGGGAAGGTATCTGCGACCACCTTGAGGGTGTCAATATCCTTTTTCTTCACAGCGCTCACCTTGGAGACCAGGTGGATCACATGCGAAAAGTATTGCACTTCCCGGTAATTCTCCACCTTCACCCGGGTCCCGTTCCGGCTGAGGTCGTTCCGGGCCAGGTCAACCAGCATCACATGCTCACTGTTCTCCTTGGCATCCTCCGAGAGTTTTTTTGCCAACACGGCATCCTCCTCATCGTTCCCGGTCCTTTTGAAAGTCCCTGCTATGGGATGGATCTCTGCCTTACCGTCTTTGACGATCAGCTGGGCCTCCGGGGAACTCCCGAAGATCTTGAAATCCCCATAGTCAAAATAGAACAGGTATGGAGAGGGGTTGATAGAGCGGAGAGCGCGGTAGACATTGAAATCATCTCCTTTGAATTTCTGTGAGAACCTGCGGGAGAGAACGAGTTGGAAAACATCTCCCCGGTGGCAGTGTTCCTTGGCCTTCCCAACGAATTCTTTGTAAGCCTTATCGGCCAGGTTGGTTTCCCTTTTACCTGCCTTGGCGAAAGTGTAGGAGGCAAAATTACGGGAGTTGAGCAATTGCTCTATGCGTTCGATGTTGTTTTCTTCTTCATAGCAATGAGCGAAGATATAGGCCTCATTCTTAAAGTGGTTGATGGCGATGATGTTCCGGTACACCGCATAAAAAGCATCGGGTATTGGGATACGCCCTTCTTTGTTACGGATCTCCAGGTCTTCAAAATAGCGAACAGCATCATAGGCCATGTAGCCGAAGAGGCCATTGTTGATGAATTTGAAATTCTGAGGGTCTGTATCGAACTGGGAGGCAAAATTGTGAATGCTATGGGCTACATCGGTTGTGGAATTGATCTTGGTCTCCCTTGTCTTCCCATCCGGATATAATTCTGTAATACATTCATCGTCCACCGTAATGGAAGCTATGGGATTACAGCAGATATAGGAGAAGGTGTTGTCGTTGGCCCGGTAATCGCTACTCTCCAGGAGTATGCTATTCGGAAAGGTATCGCGTATCTTCAGGTACACACTCACCGGTGTGATGGTATCCGCCAGTATCTTTTTGTAGTGGGTCTGGAGTTTATATGCCATTTATAATATGGATTATTTCGGTATTTACAGGTTCTTTAAGAAAGCAAAAAGGCTTGTCGTGACAGACAAGCCTTTTCGTACAGCAGTACTTCAATGTGCTTCGCTCACGACATCAGACGTAAGTTCTTCCACCACCAAGTATTTGCTGTAAATCTTTTCACAGTGTCAAATATAGAAAGGATTGCTGTATATTCAAAAACAGGGAAGAGAAACTTGCAAAAATTGTTTCCCGTTAAAATCGCCTTTAATATTTCAGAGGCATTCTCTCTGATCTGTACAGGATATCCGTCTGTCCCCAGGAGGGAGTCTTATTCCCATTCACACTCTTCATGTAGACAGTGGCTTCAAAGACCTCTTCCTTGCTTTCCCTGTCCACCTCCACGATCTTGCCGGCCAGTCTTCCTTTCTGCTTTGTATAGCCTGAGGTGACCAGCACCGTGTTGGTCTCAGGCAGAAAGTCCACATCACTGACGATGGTAGAGAAAAACTCCGTTCCTCTTTCCTTCCCGTATTGCCAGAGTTGTTCAACAGTTTTATTGTCTTCGTCTATCCTGTATTCCACAGCACGGGAGTACTGTACTTGTGGATCGTAATTACGATAGGTGCCGTTATCGAAAACTAGCAAGGTGCCATCAGGCATCAGTTTGGGAGCGTGGGGTCCCCAGGTGAAGTCGAATGACTCAGCACTTTCCGTACCCATCTGCACAGCCTCAGGAAGAGGATTGCCCGTACTGTCGACAGCCGTAAGCAGAAAAGGGGCTGTCTCAAACCCATCTCCGTTTCTGCCGGAAGGTCCCCAGTTCTTCTTTGGTGCAAGGATCCATTTCAATTCGTTGTTCCAGGAGATCTTAAAGAGGCCCTGGTTTTTCCCGGAAACGATAATGGAATTGTCACGGGGATCGAAGGCGAGACCATTCATGTGCAACCAGTCTCCGGGCCGGAAGAAATTCAGGTCCTTGCGGGTGACGTCCATCACGTTGGCTACATCCCATTCCCTAACGATTCTGGACTGTTTCCTGTCGAAGAGGATGATAAAATCACTGTCAGATTCCACGTAATTCCCGTCGAGCTTGATGAAATTATTGCGCTTCCCGACGCAGATGAGCAGGTTGCCGTCCGGGAGTTCCACCACATCGTGGTGCATCCCGTAATTGTTGTTGATGGAGATCTCGTTGACGATCTTTCCAAGCATGTCGAACTCGTAGATCACGTGCCGGCTCACCATCAAAAGAGTACCGTCGCTTAGCCTTTGGAAGGGGGCTACCATCTTACCCGCAAAATTGAGGTCTAGGTACCACCTGATGTTTCCCTCGTCATCAAAGATAAAGGGAGCCGACCTGAAGGTACCCCTGTTGGCTAAATGGAGGTCACAGCCGTGCATCCCCTCGGCCATTTTGCTTCTGTCTACCGTATTAACCACGACATGAGGAAAGATGGAAGGAAGTTTTTCAGTAGTGATCTCCAGGGTATCCCGGACTTCCCCTCCCTCGTAGGTGAGGGTAACAGCTACGAGGTTCTCCCGGTCCGGATAGAGACCGACCACGGGAATTTCCAGCTCTTTGCCTTCTTTTTCGAAATGTTGTTCCACAGGAATGTTCCCCAGTACTTTAACTGTCGCTTTTACAGGCTGTTCTGCCTCAATATGCAGCAGAGCCGTCAGAGGGGATATGTTGTGGGGGTTGAGGTTGGGTTCGATAGAATAATCAAATCCTGAACTACAACTGTTCATCAGGATTATGCAGGCTGGATACAGGAAAAAAATCAGGATACTGCGCACTCGGGTCATGGAGTAATATTTTGCCCAAAAATAGAATTTTAGGTTCAAATACTGGTCATGAGTTCCGGAAACAAAAAATCCTGCACATTGCTGTGCAGGATTTTATATCAATAGTTCGGATTTTTAGAACTGCAGGTCTACCACCAGGTCAAATTCGTCATAGATGGTCTTGTCTCCCAGGTTGTCAAAGAAACTTCCGGAACCGTAGCGCACATTGTACTCAGCCCTGTCTATTTTAGCAGTGGCAGTAGCCTTGTTTCCGTAGATGGAAACATCAAAGGTGATCGGCTTGGTGATTCCCTTGATGGTGAGGTCGCCAGTTACCTCGTACGAATTCTTACCTGTAGACTTCACATTCGTGAATATCAGTGTAGAGGTAGGATGATTGGCCACGCCGAAGAAATCGTCTGACTTCAGGTGTCCTTCCAGTTTTCCTTTTGAATCACCTTCGAGATCTGTAGAGATCAGGCTGGTCATGTCAACGGTGAAATTTCCACCTACCAGGGTGCTCCCGTCGAACATCAGGTTGCCTTCGGTCAGGTCTACCAGTCCGGTGTGAGATCCTGTAACCTTGTATGCCTTCCACATCACGGAGCTGGCGTCTGTCTTAACCGGTTTGGTAACTACTTCTGTAGGCTCTGTTGCTGCAGAAGCGAAACTTCCGAAAACGACGGCCATGGTAATACTGAGAATTGTTTTTTTCATTTTGTTCAATTTTTAAGAATTAGATATTAGTTGTGAGAATTATATATGGGTGAATAAACTTTCTTTGGGTCTTCTGACTTTTTTAAAATGTTGGGTCTCGTCTTCTTCTGAACGGTATCCAAGGGCCACCACCACGGAGGTAGTCAGGTCTTTTTCGTCAAGTTTCAGGATCCGGTCATAGGCTTCCACTTCAAAACCTTCCATAGGGCAGGAATCGATCTCCATAACTCCTGCTGCAGAGAGCAGATTGCCGACAGCCAGATAGGTCTGCTTTGCGGCCCAGGACTCCTTCACCTCTTCAGGGAGGGGAATCAATTTTGATTTCATGAAGTCACCGTAAGCCTTCAAGCCTTCCTGGGGGATTTCACGGACATTGCTGACTTCCGAAAGGTAACTGTCGATCAGCTCCGGCCCGAAGGTCTTTTTGTTGGCAAAGACGAAAAGGTGAGACGCATCTGTGATCTGAGACTGCCCCCATGATACCTCTTTAAGCTGGGTTCTTATCTCGGGATCCGTGACCACAAATACGTGATATGGCTGGAGTCCGAAGGAAGAAGCGCTCAGGCGGGTTGCTTCTACTAACAGGTTCAGATCTCTTTCTGAGATTTTTTTATCGGTGTCAAATTTTTTCGTGGCGTATCGCCAGTTCAGACTTTCTAAATAGGAATTCATAGCAAATTATATTTTATCTAATAAGGTATTCAGTTCAATAAGTTCAGTGTCTGAGAGACCGGCAACCAGGTCCGCCTCAGTAAGGCGCATCACCTCATCCATCTTTTCGAGTACGGCCAACCCTTCTGCTGTGATCGTGATCTCCACCTTTCTCCGATTTGCTTCGCATATGGCTCGATCGACGAATCCCTTGGCCAGCAATTTATCTACGAGTCGGGTAGTATTGCTCATCTTGGAGACCATTCGGTCGTTGAGGGTGGAAAGGTTAGCGGGCCGATCTCCCTGTCCCCGCAGAATACGCAGGACATTAAATTGCTGTGGTGACACTCCGTATGGTTTCAGTGCCCCGGTGATCCTCTCCATGATCTTGTTGTTGACCAGCATCAGGTGGATCAGGGTCCTGCTGGGCAGAGGGATCTTTTTTTGGGTCTTTATGATTTCTTCAACATTCATGTAACTACAACAATTGTATATACAAATGTATACAAATATTTGAACGCCTCACTTCCTCTTGTGATAAAAATCTGTTAAAGTTTTTTCTTCCTTCAAAGGGAAACTCAGTAAAACTCCGTGATACTTTATCTCAGATTGTGAGGAAGTATTCTTATTTTTACCGTCAAAATTTTTCAATATGGCTGATCTCACGCAGGAAGAATGGGCGAAGATGTCATCTGAGGATCCCGATGGGATCATCCTGGATGTGCGCACCCCGGAAGAGGTGGAAGATGGAACTATTGGCGATGCCATGCATATAGACATCTACACGGGTCAGGCTTTTGTCGACGCTCTGGAAAAGCTCGACAAGAGTAAAAATTATTATGTGTACTGTCGGTCCGGGAATCGGAGCGGACAGGCATGTGCCATCCTCAACAGTCTGGGCTTTCCAAACGCCTATAATCTTAAAGGAGGGATCCTTGAATGGGAGGGTGAACTGAACTGAGTTCTCAGATGATCCCTTTTGAAGGTTGATTGCAGCCTGCGAGTTTACCTTGCAGGATGCGAGAATTTACACTTCACAGGATCTGGAAACAACAGGGTTTCCAACGTATTCCATTGTTTACTACTTCCGGTGATTCCCTCCAGGTCCTTGCTGCCGGATTTCTCAATACAGGATCGGGCCCCGATTTTCACCACGCTCGCATTCGGATAGACGATCAACTGTGGTCGGGGCATGTGGAATTGCACATCAGGGCCTCCGATTGGTACCTCCACGATCATCATCTAGATGAGGCCTACAACACAGTGATCCTGCACGTTGTCTGGTGTGCGGATGCTGAGGTAAGACGAAAAGACGGAACGCATATCCCAACCCTCGATCTTTCCCGATACATTTCCTCTGGGGAAATTCTCAAAGCACCGAGAGTCGACAGACCTTTAGGTACCCAGGGTATTTTGTGCAGTTCACTTTTACATTCCGTACCACTCCAACTCGTGCATTCCTGGAAAGAAGAGTTGTACGGGGAGCGTGTGTGGCAGAAAAGCGAGCAAATACTCCGTTGGAAAAGTCGTTCAGCTCACTTTTGGGACCACCTCTTTTTCAAAGCCCTGCTAAAGGGATTTGGACTCAACCTGAATGGCGAAGCTTTTGCCAGCCTGGCCAATGCAATTTCCTATCGGGTCCTGAGGAGGGTACGCTCTGATATCACATCCCTGGAAAGCCTGCTATTCGGACTATGCGGGCTGTTGGAAAGGGCAGGGGAGGTGGACAACTATTCAGGAGCCCTGCTCAGGGAATACCGCTACCTTAAATCAAGTTCAAGCTGAGTTCCGATGCCTGTCAGAACCCTCTGTTCTTTTCACTCCGCCCATCGAATTTTCCGACAATAAGACTTTCACAGCTGGCAGTGCTTTATCACAGGAGCCCCGATTTGTTCAAAAATATCAGGAATGCAGGGGATCTGGGGGAGGTGAGGAATCTATTGCAGACGGAGGCAAGCCCGTACTGGCATACGCATCATACCTTCGGCAGGGTATGTGCTCCTGTCTCGAGGAGGACGTCCACCCGATTCACCGACCTGTTGATCCTCAACACAGTGATCCCTGTTCTACTGGCCTACAGCCGAAAGACAGGACAGTTTACCTCAGACAGGTTCATCAATTGGGCTGGGGAATTAAAAGCAGAAGACAACAGGGTCGTACGTGAATTCAAACAGGAAGGGATTTGCGTGAACAACGCTCAGGAGTCCCAGGCTCTCCTGCAACTCTACAACAGGTACTGCCTTAAAAATAAATGTCTCCAATGCCGGTGGGGCATCTATTTATTGTATGGAAAATACTAATTTTAGGGCATGAATATCTTCTACCGCCTGCTGTATTTTTTTCAGAAACGGGGTTTTGAGGTTTCACGGCGAATTGCGGAAAGGCTCGGGATCAGGGCACGCGTCGTGCGTACTACCTTTATATACCTGACCTTCGTGACCCTGGGTTTCGGATTTGCCCTGTACCTGTTCCTGGCATTCTGGCTGCGGATAAAAGATCTTATTTATACCAAACGCACCTCAGTATTCGACCTGTAGAATGATCAGACTGTTCCGTTCAAAGATGTATTTCGCCTTAGCACTCACCGTGGTGGTCCTGCTCATCGGGGTCCTGGGTTATCGCTATATATCTGACTACAACTGGCTGGATGCACTCTACATGACGATCATCACTGTGACCACGGTCGGATTCATGGAAGTGAAACCCCTGGATGCCGAATCGAAGATATTTACTGTGATGCTTATCATCAGCAGTGTGATCATCTTTTCCTTTGCTCTGTCGGTGCTTACCGAATATATCCTGAGCAGAAATTCATTGCAACTCCTAAAAAAGAAGAAAGTGAAAAATCAGATCAACAGTTTGTCCAACCACGTGATCGTCTGTGGTTTTGGCCGCAACGGAATGCAGGCTGCAGAGCGTCTCAAAGCCTACAATCGCCCTTTTATAGTCATTGAACGGGATAAGGAGATCATCGAGAAATTCGAGGACGAAATACTCTTCGTGGAAGGGGATGCGAATGATGATAACGTTTTGATGGAAGCAGGAGTGGAACGTGCCAGCTATTTGATCGCCGCACTCCCGGACGATGCAGAGAACCTGTTTGTAGTACTCTCCGCAAGACAGCTCAATAAAAATCTATTCATTATCAGCAGGGCCTCTAAGGTCACCTCCCAGAAAAAACTTGAACTTGGCGGAGCCGATAAGGTAATCATGCCCGATAAGATTGGGGGAGACCATATGGCTTCCCTTGTGGTGATCCCTGACCTCATTACTTTTATGGATCAATTGTCAATGGAAGGGGAACACACCACGAACCTGGAAGAAGTGGCTATTGAGGATTTTGCGGACCAGGTCGACTGTAATTCTCTGAGAGATCTCGATCTCCGCCGGAAGACCGGCTGTACCATCATAGGGTACATAGAACCCAACGGGAAATACATTATCAATCCGGAGGCCGACATGCCTTTGATGCCCAAGAGCAAGGTCATCGTTTTGGGTAGGCCGGAACAGATCCGCAAACTGAACGAAATGTTCCATATCCAGTCCTGATATTTGGGAAAGATTATTTGATTCGGACACTTTTTTTTAAGATATTGCCCGACCGTGCAACCTACCGCCCAATAAAACCCTTATGACATACATGAAAAAGTACATTGGCATTTTTCTGTTCCTGTTCTGTGCGTCTCTTTTTTCCCAGGATCTGACGGTCCTTGGAAAAACGGTGAACCCTTCAGACAATATCAATGATGGGATGATCCAACTCGAGGTGGAAGGAGGCACACCACCCTATTCCTATAAATGGAGCAATCAACAAACCCCCCAGACCTCATCCAAGTCGAGCGGCCTGGTAGAGGGGGTGCCCTATTCTGTAACCGTAACGGATGCGGCCGGTGCTTCTGTAACCCAGGAATACACTGTAGATACGCAGTCGATTCCCGAGGTGTTTAACGGCACCATGGCCCCTGCGGTAAGCGCCCTGGGCAGTGTCCTTTTCTGGGACCCGTTTGAGGCTACCGGGATATACGATCCCGTGGTTTACGCAGATGTTAAGCTTGTGGCGACTCCCGGATGGTCTGCCACCGTGGAAGATCGATTTGTTTTGAAACAATGGCTGGCCGAAGAAGGCTCCCGGGTTAAAAAAGGACAGAAGATCGCCCTGGTTTCCCGCAACGATGGTTCCGTAGATACAGTAACAGCAGCGGTAAACGGGAAACTAAAATACCTCACCGGAGAAGGAAAGGTCATCTACAATTCCGAGAATAAGGAACACGTCATCGAACAAGGAGCACATTATCTGGCCGAGATCGAATATGACACTCCTGAAGTGGTCCGTCATCCAAACGGGGATCCCGTGACCAAGAATATCCCTTTTATCGTGATCTGGCTCGTTCTGGGAGCGACCTTCTTTACCCTCAGGATGGGATTTATCAACATCAGGGGATTCAGGCACTCTATCAGCCTGGCTAAGGGAAAGTATGACGATCCCGATGCTCCCGGACAGGTTACACATTTCCAGGCCTTGGCTACCGCAGTATCCGGTACGGTGGGCCTTGGGAATATAGCGGGAGTTGCCGTTGCGGTATCCCTTGGAGGGGCCGGGGCAACCTTCTGGATGATCGTTTGTGGTTTGCTCGGTATGTCGTCCAAATTTGTGGAATGTACCCTGGGGGTCAAGTACAGGGATATCCTTCCGGACGGCCGTGTTTTCGGAGGTCCTATGAATTACCTCAGGTATGGTCTTGAGAAGAGGAACCTCAAAGGTTTTGGCAAAGTACTCGCCGGCCTCTTTGCCGTGCTGGCTGTGGGAGCATCCTTTGGAGGAGGTAATATGTTCCAGGCAAACCAGTCATTCGAACAGCTCGCAGGTCAGTTTTCAATGCTGGAAGGCAACGGATTCTGGTTCGGTATCCTGACGGCCATCCTGGTTGGGGTGGTGATCATAGGAGGTATACAGAGTATCGCCAAAGTTACCGGAAGGGTGGTCCCCATCATGGCATCGATCTACATCATCGCTGCTTTGGCGGTGATCATTGTCAATATTGAAAATATAGGCCCTGCATTTTCGGCTATTGTCGAGGGTGCTTTCAGTCCCAGTGCACTTAAAGGCGGGGTGATAGGGGTGCTCGTTGTCGGATTCCAGCGAGCTGCTTTTTCAAATGAAGCAGGTGTGGGATCAGCGGCTATTGCTCACAGTACGGCCAAGACCAACAACCCTCCTTCTGAGGGATTTGTCGCCCTGCTGGAGCCTTTTATAGATACAGTGGTGGTTTGTACACTTACCGCTCTGGTCCTCATTTTTACCGGGATGCACGAAGTAGAAGGTATGGCTGGGGCTCAGCTCACCTCTGACGCTTTTGGCAGTGTGATCTCCTGGTTCCCTTATGTCCTTGGTATCGCAGTTTTCCTCTTCGCTTTCTCCACCATGATCTCCTGGTCTTACTACGGAATGAGGGCGTGGACGTATCTCTTTGGCAAGAGCAAGCGCTCAGAAATGATCTACAAGGTCCTGTTTTTGATCTTTGTGGTCGTTGGAGCTTCAGTAAACCTTGGTGCGGTTCTCGACTTCTCCGATATGATGATCCTGGCGATGTCTTTCCCCAATATTATAGGGTTGTATATCATGTCAGGGGAAGTTAGAAAAGATCTGGGCGATTACTGGAACAAACTGAAGAGCAATCAGCTCTACACCAAAAAAAGCTCATGATGGGCAAAATGTTCGGTTTAGACTAGTATTCCTGCCGTTCGATTTTGTGCATTACTTTTTTTTCCAAGGCATTCTACAAGGATAATTCTCTTTGCCTGCTGTGATTCTGCAGATCTGATCTGTAAATTGAGATTCATTGCCTTTGTGATCATCCGGTTTCATTCTTAAATGTGAGTGTAATTGGTTTTCTGATGCCGTGATCCTTGTGCCTGACGTTCCTCTTCCATAGAATTTCAGGGCAACCGGCTAATTATTCGGATGCATAGAGGACATTATAGTCCAGACAAGAGAATGAGATGAGACCCCCTTTCCGATATTCTAAACAGGAAAAAAGGGGAATCTCAGCCCTGCTGATCCTGATCGCAACTTTGCAATGTATCCTTTGGTTTTACAATCCCGCCTTTAAGTCAGATAAGGTTCCCTTGCTGACTATTGATAGCCTGATCATTTCCAGCCCGGAGCATCCCGCTACCGAGAGGGCAGTCAGGCCCTTCAATCCAAACTATATTAATGATTACAGAGGCTATCTTCTGGGGATGTCTGCGTTGGAACTCGACCGTCTTTACACCTTCAGGAAAAAAGGCAAGTACGTGAATTCGGCAGAGGAATTCAGAAGGGTTACTGAGATCTCAGACAGTCTGCTAAGGGTTATCGCCCCCTATCTCTCATTTCCGCAGTTCAATAAAAAACAAAAAGTGACGGTAAGAAGGAAGCAGAAACCCTTTGAATTAAAAGACCTGAACAAGGCTACTGCCGAGGATCTGCAGGCTATCTCCGGTATCGGCCCTGTGTTATCTTCTCGCATCGTTCGTTTCAGGAACAGGCTGGGGGGATTTTTGGTAGATGAACAACTTTTTGATGTATATGGTCTCGATGAGGAGGTGGGAAGACGGGCCCTTAAAGTATTCAGGGTGCAGGAGGCGCCGCCTGTCGAATTGATCTCTCTGAACCGGGCAGGGGAAGTGGAATTGTGTAAATTGGTGTATCTTGGGAAGAGGCTCGCTGAGAGGATCGTGGCCTACAGGGATAGTGTCGGCAAGTTCGACTCTATCGAACAATTAACAAAAATTGAAGATTTTCCATCTGAACGGATTAACAGAATTAAGCTATATTTGGCCCTGTAAAAAATTGCTAGAATGATCACTGGAACAATGACTGAATTTGGGTTTGATTATTCTGAGACCCAGCGAATGGTAGCGGAATCCGCAAGACAATTCGCAGAGCAGCATATCAGACCTTACGTAATGCACTGGGACGAGACCCAGGAATTCCCTGTCGACGTCTTTAAAAAGGCAGGATCTATGGGTTTTATGGGTGTTCTTGTACCCGAAAGCCTGGGAGGCTCAGGCCTGGGATATCACGAGTATATAGCCATTATAGAAGAGATCTCCAAGGTAGATCCCTCTATTGGACTTTCCATTGCCGCCCACAACTCACTTTGTACCAATCATATCCTTTCATTTGGTTCGGCTGAACAGAAAGATCGCTGGATCCCGAAACTAGCGACAGGAGAATGGATAGGTGCCTGGGGACTAACTGAGCACAATACGGGTTCCGATGCCGGGGGGATGAGTACAACCGCAGTGAAGGACGGGGATGACTGGATCCTCAATGGGGCCAAAAATTTCATTACCCACGGGAAAAGTGGTGACATCGCCGTGGTCATCGCCAGGACGGGAGAAAAAGGTGACAGTCACGGAATGACTGCCTTTGCCATTGAAAAAGGGACAAGGGGTTTTACCAGTGGAAAGAAGGAAGATAAACTGGGGATGCGGGCCAGCGAGACTGCCGAGCTGGTCTTCGACAATTGTCGAATTCCTGACGAAAACAGGATAGGAGAGATCGGCGATGGTTTTATACAATCCATGAAGATCCTCGATGGGGGTAGGATTTCCATAGGTGCCCTTTCCCTAGGGATTGCCAAAGGAGCCTATGAAGCTGCCCTTAAATATTCCAAGGAGCGGGTACAGTTCGGTAAACCGATCAGTTCTTTCCAGGGGGTTTCTTTTAAGCTTGCCGAAATGGCCACTGAAATAGAGGCCTCCGAACTGTTGCTTCACAAAGCTGCCTTCCTGAAGAACCAGGGCAGAAAGATGACTAAATGGAGTGCCATGTCTAAAATGTACGCCTCGGAAATGTGCGTCAGGGTGGCCAATGAAGCGGTACAGATTCACGGTGGCTATGGGTACACTAAGGACTTCCCGGTCGAGAAATTCTACAGGGATGCCAAGTTGTGTACGATAGGCGAGGGAACTACCGAGATTCAGAAAGTGGTGATCGCGAAGAATATTTTGAAATAAGTTTGTTTCTTATTCGGAAATCGCCTTATCTTTGCGACCCGAATCCCAAAAGAAAGGAGGTTGTAGCCCATGTTGATAATACCAGTAAAAGAAGGAGAAAACATAGACAGAGCCCTGAAGCGCTTTAAACGCAAATTCGACAGAACAGGGACCATGCGTCAGTTGAGGAAGCGCCAGCAATTCACAAAACCTTCAGTGGAACGCAGACAGCAGATCCAAAAAGCACAATATATTCAGAGTCTCCGAGATAAAGAGGAGATCTAACTCAGAAATCACTCAATTTGAAATCCTGCCTTCGGGCGGGATTTTTTTTGATCTTATCTCTATCTGCCTTTTGTATCTTTGGGATATGGCCATCGATGCTTTTATCTCTTACCTGTCTTATGAAAAAAAGTATTCCCCCCATACGGTAAAGGCATACCGGAAAGACCTGGAAGAATTCAGTGCCTTTTCCGGGGAGCGGCAACCGGGCTCGGGAATAGAGGATGCCAGCTACGGTGAGATCAGGGAGTGGATCGTTCACCTGGTAGAAGAGGGGATCAGCAACCGCAGTGTTAACCGCAAGGTGACCTCTCTTAAATCCTATTACAAATTCCTCCTCAAAGTGGGTGATGTATCTGCCAACCCGTTGGCCAGGCATAAGGCCCTTAAAACTCCTAAAAAAGTTGAGATCCCCTTCTCTCAGTCGGAGATGGGAGAGCTGTTGAACAGCATTCCTTTCGAGGACGACTTTGAAGGGGTTCGCGACAGGTTGATTATAGAACTCTTCTACGCTACCGGGATCCGTCGATCCGAATTGATCAACCTTGAGCTGCGGGATATAGACCTTTCAAAGCGGACCCTCAGGGTCCTCGGAAAACGAAACAAGGAGCGGATCATTCCTCTCTTACCGTCTACGGTACACCTGATAGAAGAATATCTTTCCCTGAGGGAGAACCAGCTTCCTTCTTCCGGGAACAAGGCGGTATTTCTGACTTCTAAAGGGAAAAAGATGTACGAAACCCTGGTTTACAGGATCATCAATGGTTATTTTAGCAAAGTATCCTCAAAAGTCAAAAAAAGTCCGCATATCCTCAGGCATACCTTCGCCACCCATATGCTCAATCAGGGAGCCGATCTGAATTCCGTCAAGGAACTGCTGGGACATTCAAGCCTGGCATCCACTCAGGTCTATACCCATAACAGTATATCGGAGCTTAAGAAAGTGCACTCCAGGGCTCACCCGAGGAATCGGAAATAAGTATAAACTTTATTATATTAAGGTATAACCCTAAAAAGTTAGCTGATGAAAGTACAAACACAAGCTGTCAACTTCACTGCAGACATCAAATTGTTGAAATTCATTCGGAAACGTCTGGATAAGCTGGATGTGTTTTACAACAGGATTGTCAATGCGGATGTATATTTAAAGGTAGAGAATGCGAGTGATAAGGAAAACAAATTGGTGGAGATTAAGGTGCACGTACCCGGCGATGTATTCATTGTTAAAAAACAATGCAAAACCTTCGAGGAAGCCGTGGATTTTGCCTGTGATTCCCTGGAACGGAAATTGCTCGCCAGGAAAAGGAAAGCAAGGGGTTTTGTCCCTTTAAAATTTTTGTGAAATAGTTTTGTTTAAAACAAAAAATATCTACATTTGCAGTCCGTTAGAAATAGCGGACTTTTTTGTGCTTGAAAAAGCGGTCAAAGCCGATGTAGCTCAGCTGGCTAGAGCACGTGATTTGTAATCTCGGGGTCGTGGGTTCGAGTCCCTCCATCGGCTCGAAAGTTCTTAAAAAACAAAGGGTTCGGGGAGATACTCAAGCGGCCAACGAGGACAGACTGTAAATCTGTTGGTTTTTACCTTCGCAGGTTCGAATCCTGCTCTCCCCACAAAGATTTTTTCAAAGTGGGCGTCAAGAGCTCGCTCTTGTAAGACCACGAGAAAAAATCTTTGATCCTGGTTCACCGAACCAGGATCACCGAACGAAGAGAGGTAATCCTTCCAAAATGGAGGTTTCTAATCAAGGATTTCAAATATCCTGGATCTGAAATAAAGGGAGATGTTCGGAAATTGAAATATTGAAATTTAAAGTAACGCGGGAGTAGCTCAGTTGGTAGAGCGTCAGCCTTCCAAGCTGAATGTCGCCGGTTCGAACCCGGTCTCCCGCTCAAGAACTTTGAGTGAACGTTTGCTGTTTGGGGTGATGGTTACACGGGGTGTGGTCAGAATTACCCCCGAACATGAACTCAAACCCAAAATGCCGACGTAGCTCAGGGGTAGAGCGTTTCCTTGGTAAGGAAGAGGTCACGGGTTCAATTCCCGTCGTTGGCTCTACGATTGGAAAAATTTGGACACTAATATAAACTAAGATCAAAATTCATTAAAATGGCAAAGGAAACCTTTAATCGTTCCAAACCGCACTTAAATATAGGTACTATTGGACACGTTGACCACGGTAAAACTACATTGACTGCCGCTATTACAACCGTATTAGCAAATGCAGGGCTATCCGAAATCAGGAGCTTCGACTCTATCGATAATGCACCTGAAGAAAAAGAAAGGGGTATTACGATCAACACGTCTCACGTTGAGTACCAGACAGCCAATCGTCACTATGCTCACGTTGACTGTCCTGGTCACGCCGACTACGTGAAGAACATGGTTACCGGTGCTGCTCAAATGGACGGTGCCATCCTCGTTGTTGCTGCAACAGATGGACCTATGCCACAAACTCGAGAGCACATCCTTCTGGGACGTCAGGTAGGTATTCCACGTATCGTTGTCTTCCTGAACAAAGTAGATATGGTAGATGATGAGGAGCTTCTCGAACTCGTTGAAATGGAAGTAAGGGAATTGCTTACCTTCTATGAGTACGACGGTGATAACGGTCCCGTAATTGCAGGTTCTGCCCTGGGTGCTCTCAATGGTGAGCAAAAGTGGGTAGACACCGTAATGGAGCTGATGGAAGCCGTTGATACCTGGATTGAACTTCCAGAAAGGGATGTTGACAAACCTTTCCTGATGCCAGTTGAAGACGTATTTACCATTACCGGTCGTGGAACTGTTGCTACAGGACGTATCGAAACAGGTGTGGCTAACACCGGAGATCCTGTAGATATCATCGGTATGGGTGCTGAGAAACTGACTTCTACTATCACCGGAGTTGAGATGTTCCGTAAGATCCTCGACAGGGGTGAAGCCGGAGACAACGTAGGTATCCTCCTCAGAGGTATCGAGAAGTCTGACATCAAAAGGGGTATGGTAATCTGCAAGCCAGGTTCTGTTAAGCCACATGCCAAGTTTGAGGCTGAGGTCTATATCTTGAAAAAAGAAGAAGGTGGACGTCACACTCCTTTCCACAACAACTACCGTCCACAGTTCTACGTAAGGACTACAGACGTGACAGGAACAATCAACCTGCCAAGTGGAGTTGAGATGGTAATGCCAGGTGATAACCTGACCATTTCTGTAGATCTTCTCCAGCCAATCGCCCTTAACGTGGGTCTGAGATTCGCGATCCGTGAAGGTGGTAGGACTGTAGGAGCCGGACAGGTTACCAAGATTTTAGATTAATTCTAAGAAGTAAATAAGCTTGAGGGTGTCCCGCTACGGCGGGATGCCTTTCAATGCAAATAGATACGGGTGTAGCTCAGTTGGTAGAGCACCGGTCTCCAAAACCGGGTGTCGGGAGTTCGAGTCTCTCCTCCCGTGCACAGTAAGAGAAAGAAGGGAGTTTTTAGAGAACGGTCGATTTTCCCTCCTTAAAATTAAAACAGCATGATTACCTATATAAGAGAATCTTTTGAAGAGTTGAAACACAACGTCTCTCTGCCCACCAGGGCTGAGGCCTCAAACCTGATGGTAATCGTCGCTGTTTTTTCCATCCTGTTCGCTTTGGCGACCTGGGGTGTGGATACGGTGTTCAGCAAGTTGATTCAACTGTATTTCGACACCTTAAACTAACGTAGGCCATGTCTGAAGTTCTGGAGAAAAAATGGTATGTGGTAAGGGCCGTCAGCGGTCAGGAAAACAAGATCAAGGGCTATATTGAGTCCGAGGTTGAAAGAGCCGGCTTTGGGGATTACCTGGAAGAGGTTCTGGTACCTACGGAAAAGGTAGTACAGATCCGCAATGGCAAGAAGATCAACAAGGAAAGGGTTTATTTTCCCGGTTATATCATGATCAAGGCCAACCTGGGGGGTGAGATGATTCACATCATCCGCTCCATCACTAATGTGATCGGCTTCCTGGGTGAGACCAAGGGGGGAGACCCTGTACCGCTTCGAAAGTCCGAAGTGAACCGTATGCTCGGGAAAGTGGATGAGCTGGCTGTCAATACAGACAGTGTAGCTATTCCTTTTGTTCTGGGAGAAACGGTAAAGGTAATAGATGGGCCATTCAACGGTTTCAATGGAACCGTGGAGCGCATCAACGAGGAGAAACGCAAGCTGGAGGTAATGGTGAAGATCTTTGGAAGAAAGACCCCTCTGGAACTGAGTTACATGCAGGTAGAAAAAGTATAATACAAATGTTACATATATAAAGGCTGTGTTGCTTCCAATTTAAACACGGTTTTGACATTTAATTTCAAACAATGGCAAAAGAAGTAAGTAAAGTAGTTAAACTACAAGTTAGGGGAGGTGCTGCGAATCCGTCGCCACCGGTTGGACCCGCTTTAGGTGCTGCCGGCGTTAACATCATGGAGTTCTGTAAGCAGTTCAATGCCAGAACCCAGGACAAGCAGGGGAAAGTCCTGCCTGTGGTTATCACCGTGTACAAGGACAAGTCATTCGACTTTGTCGTAAAGACACCACCAGCGGCAGTGCAACTTATGGAAGCGGCTAAGATTAAAAAAGGATCTGGCGAACCTAACCGAGTTAAATCAGGGAATGTTACCTGGGACCAGGTGAAAGCCATCGCAGAAGACAAAATGGTGGACCTCAATGCGTTTACCGTTGAATCTGCCATGAGCATGGTTGCCGGAACTGCGAGATCCATGGGTCTCAAGGTGGCAGGTAAGAAACCTTTTTAAATCTTATAAAGGCATTTTTATATGGGAAAATTAACAAAGAAGCAAAAAGAAGCCAGGGCTAGAATTGAGAAAGACAAACTCTACTCCCTGGAAGAAGCTTCTGCCCTGATCAAGGAAATCACCAAAACCAAATTTGATGCATCTGTCGATATCGCTGTCCGCCTGGGCGTGGATCCGCGTAAGGCAAACCAAATGGTACGGGGGGTAGTGACCCTGCCTCACGGTACCGGGAAAGATGTAAAAGTTTTGGCCCTGGTGACTCCGGACAAGGAAGCAGAAGCGAAGGAAGCCGGTGCGGATTTCGTCGGTTTGGATGAGTATCTCGATAAGATAAAAGGTGGGTGGACAGACGTAGACGTCATTATCACCATGCCAAGCGTGATGGGTAAACTCGGTCCCCTTGGTAGGGTACTGGGCCCACGCGGACTCATGCCTAACCCCAAGACGGGAACCGTGACCATGGACATCGGCAAGGCCGTATCCGAGGTAAAAGCCGGTAAGATAGATTTCAAGGTGGATAAGACCGGGATCGTACACGCTGCCATAGGAAAGGCCTCCTTTCCTGCAGAGAAGATCGCGGGCAATGCCAAAGAACTCCTCGATACGCTGGTGAAGTTGAAACCCACAGCGGCCAAAGGAGTGTATATGAAGAGCATCTACATGTCAAGCACCATGAGTCCCAGTGTTCAATTAGATCCCAAAGCGGTTTAATTCTGAAAACGTAAAAGAATGACAAGAGAAGAAAAAGCTACGGTAATACAAGATCTGACTGCACAGCTGGCCGAGAATTCGACCATTTACCTGGCCGATATTTCGGGCTTGGATGCCCTGACTACCTCTGAGCTGAGAAGGGCCTGCTTTAAGGCAAACATCAAGCTCTCCGTGGTCAAGAACACCTTGCTGGCAAAAGCCATGGAGGCTTCAGATAAAGAATTCGGGGAACTCCCTGAGGTACTTACGGGAAATACATCCCTTATGTTCTCAGAAACAGGGAACGCCCCGGCCAAACTGATCAAAACCTTCAGGAAGAAGGCCGATAAACCCTTATTGAAAGGTGCATTTATCGAAGAGGCCATCTTTGTTGGGGATGATAAGTTAGATACCCTGGTAAGTATCAAGTCTAAGGAGGAAGTGATCGGAGATATCATCGGATTGCTCCAGTCTCCAGCCAAGAATGTGATCTCCGGCCTGAAATCAGGTGGAGGCAAGCTGGCGGGTATCCTCAAGACCTTATCAGAAAGATAATCAGTACGCACTAAAACAAGTATATTTTAAAATTTTATTAAACGATAGAAAAATGGCAGATTTAAAAGAATTCGCAGAACAGTTGGTCAACCTTACCGTAAAAGAGGTAAACGAATTGGCTGACATCCTAAAAGAAGAGTATGGCATTGAGCCTGCTGCTGCAGCTGTTGCTGTTGCCGCTGGCGGAGCTGCCGGAGGTGGAGAAGCTGAAGCCGCTGAGGAAAAAACAGAATTTGATGTGATCCTGAAAGCAGCCGGTGCCTCTAAACTCGCTGTAGTTAAATTGGTGAAAGAACTGACCGGTCTTGGGCTGAAAGACGCTAAGGACATCGTAGACAGTGCACCAAAAGCCGTTAAAGAAGCTGTGTCTAAGGACGAAGCTGAAGGCATCAAAAAATCTTTGGAAGAAGCAGGAGCAGAAGTTGAGCTTAAATAATTGCTACGACCATACGGTTTTGGTTTAGGTCTTTCCGCCTTACGGTGGCTAGACCTAAACCCTTTTATAGATAGTATATAAAGTCATATACCACCCATCACAGTATTCACGTTCAAAATTTTGTCCATAGATGTTCACAAAACAGACTGAAAGAATAAGTTTCGCATCCGCTAAGAACATACCGGACTACCCGGATTTCTTGGACATTCAGATTAAATCATTTCAAGATTTTTTTCAGCTTGAAACAAAATCTGACGAGAGGGGCAATGAAGGTCTTTACAATACCTTCATGGAAAACTTTCCCATCACCGATACTAGGAACCAATTCGTATTGGAATTCCTCGATTACTTTATAGACCCTCCGCGTTACTCCATTCAGGAGTGTATTGAACGCGGACTCACCTACAGTGTACCTCTCAAGGCCCGGCTCAAGCTGTACTGTACAGATCCGGAACACGAGGATTTTGAGACAATTGTTCAGGATGTCTACCTGGGGACCATTCCATACATGACCCCCAGCGGGACCTTTGTGATCAACGGAGCTGAACGCGTGGTCGTATCCCAGTTGCATCGTTCACCCGGTGTGTTCTTCGGGCAGTCTTTCCACGCCAATGGTACCAAATTGTACTCGGCCCGGGTAATCCCTTTTAAAGGTTCCTGGATCGAGTTCGCCACGGACATCAACAGCGTGATGTACGCCTATATCGACAGAAAGAAAAAATTACCGGTAACCACTCTGTTCAGGGCGATCGGCTTCGAGAGGGACAAGGACATCCTCGAGATTTTCGACCTTTCTGAAGAAGTGAAGGTTACCAAAACAGGACTTACCAAAGTCCTCGGCAGGAAACTCGCAGCGAGGGTTCTCAATACCTGGCATGAGGATTTCGTGGATGAGGATACCGGGGAGGTAGTCTCCATCGAGCGTAATGAGATCATCCTCGACAGGGATACCATCCTTGAGAAAGACCACATCCAACAGATCATAGACGCCGATGTGAAAACCATCCTTCTGCACAAGGAGAACAATGCACAGAGCGACTATGCCATCATCCACAATACGCTCCAGAAAGACCCCACAAACTCCGAAAAAGAGGCTGTGGAACACATCTACCGCCAATTGAGGAATGCAGAACCGCCGGATGAAGAGACTGCGAGGGGCATCATAGACAAACTGTTCTTCTCAGACCAGAGGTACAACCTCGGGGAAGTGGGAAGGTACAGGATGAACAAGAAATTAGGACTCGATATCGGGATGGACAAACAGGTCCTCACCAAAGAGGATATCATCACCATTATCAAGTACCTCATAGAACTGATCAACTCCAAAGCGGAGATCGACGATATTGACCACCTTTCCAACAGAAGGGTAAGAACCGTAGGCGAGCAGCTTTCTGCACAATTCGGTGTAGGGCTGGCGCGTATGGCCAGAACGATCCGGGAAAGGATGAACGTAAGGGACAACGAGGTGTTTACACCTATCGACCTTATCAATGCGAAGACCCTTTCATCTGTCATCAATTCCTTCTTCGGGACCAACCAGCTGTCCCAGTTCATGGACCAGACCAACCCTCTTGCAGAGATCACTCACAAGAGAAGGCTGTCTGCTCTTGGGCCAGGCGGACTTTCAAGGGAAAGAGCCGGATTCGAAGTAAGGGACGTTCACTATACCCACTACGGAAGGCTTTGTCCGATCGAGACGCCGGAAGGACCAAATATTGGTTTGATCTCGTCTCTTTCCGTCTTTGCCAAGGTAAACTCCATGGGCTTCCTGGAAACTCCTTATCGCAAGGTTGCTGATGGGAAGGTAGATACCAAGGATTATGTATTCCTCAGTGCTGAGGAAGAAGAAGGAATGAAGATCGCCCAGGCGAACATTCCTCTGAAGAAAGACGGCACTATAGACAGGGAGAAGGTGATCGCACGGGAGGAAGGTGACTTCCCCGTCGTTGATCCCTCTGAGGTAAATTACACGGATGTGGCGCCCAACCAGATCGCATCCATCTCTGCCTCCCTCATCCCATTCCTGGAGCACGACGATGCTAACCGGGCCCTGATGGGATCGAACATGATGCGGCAGGCAGTACCCCTTTTGAAACCCCAGTCCCCCATCGTGGGAACCGGACTCGAAAGACAGGTAGCCTCAGATTCACGTGTTCTGATCAATGCAGAAGGTGATGGTGTCATCGAATACGTAGACGCCCAGAAGATCGTCATCAAGTACAACCGTACCGATGAGGAAAGACTGGTGAGTTTTGACGAAGATTCCAAGACATACGAACTGGTCAAGTTCCGCAAGACGAACCAGGGGACCAGTATCAACCTCAAACCCATCGTAAGAAAAGGGGACAAGGTGAAAAAAGGACAGGTACTCTGTGAGGGTTATGCGACCGAGAGCGGAGAACTTGCCCTGGGTAGAAACCTGAAAGTGGCCTTTATGCCCTGGAAGGGATACAACTTCGAGGATGCGATCGTGATCTCTGAGAAAGTGGTCCGGGAAGATATCTTCACTTCTATCCACATAGATGAGTACTCTCTGGAAGTTCGCGATACCAAACTGGGAGCTGAGGAACTGACCAATGATATCCCCAACGTTTCGGAAGAAGCGACCAAAGATCTCGATGAATACGGAATGATCCGCATTGGGGCAGAGGTAAAACCCGGTGACATCCTTATTGGTAAGATCACTCCGAAGGGAGAATCTGATCCTACTCCGGAAGAAAAACTCCTTCGCGCCATCTTCGGCGATAAGGCGGGAGACGTTAAGGACGCCTCTTTGAAAGCTTCTCCATCGCTCAGAGGAGTGGTGATCGACAAGAAATTGTTCTCCAGGTCCATCAAGGACAAGCGCAAGCGTTCCGAGGATAAGGAGGCGATCAACGCCCTGGAGCTCGAATACGAAGTGAAATTCCAGGAGCTGAAGGACATCCTGGTGGAAAAACTCTTTAAGCTGGTCAATGGAAAAACCTCACAAGGGGTGGTCAATGACCTGGGTGAAGAAGTGCTGCCAAAGGGCAAGAAGTACACCATGAAGATGCTCAATGCCGTGGACGATTTCGCCCACTTGGTAAGCGGCAGCTGGACAACGGATAAAGCGACCAATGTGATGGTGGCCGATCTGTTGCACAACTATAAGATCAAATTGAACGACCTTCAGGGGAACCTGAGAAGGGATAAATTCACTATCTCCGTAGGGGATGAACTCCCAGCCGGGATCATGAAATTGGCCAAGGTGTACATCGCCAAGAAGAGGAAGCTGAAAGTAGGGGACAAGATGGCAGGACGCCACGGAAACAAAGGTATCGTGGCTCGTATCGTCCGTCAGGAAGACATGCCTTTCCTGGAGGATGGAACACCTGTAGACATCGTACTGAACCCGCTTGGGGTACCTTCGAGGATGAATATCGGACAGATCTATGAAACCGTATTGGGCTGGGCCGGTCAGAATCTGGGTCAGAAATACGCCACCCCGATCTTTGACGGGGCCACGATAGACGAGATCGATAAACTGACAGACGAAGCCGGCATCCCGAGATTCGGACACACCTATCTCTATGATGGTGGAACCGGAGAGCGATTCGACCAGGCTGCGACAGTAGGTGTGATCTACATGCTCAAATTAGGCCACATGGTCGATGACAAGATGCACGCCCGATCTATCGGACCTTATTCCCTAATCACCCAGCAACCTCTGGGAGGTAAGGCACAGTTCGGTGGACAGCGTTTCGGGGAAATGGAAGTGTGGGCCCTGCAGGCCTACGGAGCCTCTGCTACCCTGAGGGAGATCCTCACCGTGAAGTCTGACGACGTGATCGGAAGGGCAAAGACCTACGAATCGATCGTCAAGGGAGAGACCATGCCGGAACCCGGCTTGCCGGAATCCTTCAACGTATTGATGCACGAGCTGAAAGGCCTCGGCCTCGATATCCGACTGGAGGAATAATATAAGTACCTGTTACACAATCATTTAGTATCACTAATAGCATTATGGCTAGACATCACGATAACACAGCAGTAAAAAGGTTTAACAAGATTTCCATCGGTCTGGCTTCTCCGGAAGCCATCCTGGCTGAGTCCAGGGGGGAGGTCCTCAAGCCTGAGACGATCAATTACAGGACGCACAAGCCGGAAAGGGACGGGTTGTTCTGTGAGCGTATCTTTGGTCCGGTAAAGGACTACGAATGCGCCTGTGGAAAGTATAAGAGAATCCGTTACCGCGGGATCGTTTGTGATCGCTGCGGAGTGGAAGTAACCGAAAAGAAAGTACGTAGGGACCGTGTAGGGCACATCAACCTGGTGGTTCCCGTAGCCCATATTTGGTATTTCCGTTCTCTGCCTAACAAGATAGGTTACCTGCTGGGCCTGCCATCCAAGAAACTGGATATGATCATCTACTACGAAAGGTATGTAGTGATCCAGCCTGGTATCGCCAAAGGACCGGAAGGGGAGGAGCTGCAGATGCTCGATTTCCTCACCGAAGAGGAATACCTGAACATCCTGGAGACCATCCCACCGGAGAACCAGTACCTCGAAGATTCAGATCCCAATAAGTTCATCGCCAAGATGGGGGCCGAGTGTCTTATAGACCTCCTTTCCAGGATCGATCTCAAGGAACTCTCTTACGATCTCAGGCATAAGGCCAATACGGAAACCTCCAAACAAAGGAAAACAGAAGCCCTTAAAAGGCTGCAAGTAGTAGAGGCCCTGAGGGAATCTCAGGACAACCGCGAGAACCGTCCCGAGTGGATGATCATGAAGGTGATCCCTGTGATCCCACCGGAACTGAGGCCTTTGGTACCTCTTGATGGTGGCCGTTTTGCGACTTCTGACCTCAACGACCTGTACCGCAGGGTGATCATCCGAAACAACCGTCTGAAAAGACTGATGGAGATCAAGGCTCCTGAGGTGATCCTCAGGAACGAGAAGAGGATGCTGCAGGAAGCCGTCGATTCCCTTTTTGACAATACGCGAAAAGCCTCTGCTGTCAAGACAGAGTCTAACAGGCCTCTGAAATCCCTTTCCGACTCCCTCAAAGGGAAACAGGGAAGGTTCCGTCAGAACCTCCTCGGAAAGCGGGTGGATTACTCAGCCCGTTCCGTGATCGTCGTAGGTCCCGAAATG
Source organism: Muriicola marianensis (assembly GCF_014638095.1). GTDB lineage: Bacteria > Bacteroidota > Bacteroidia > Flavobacteriales > Flavobacteriaceae > Muriicola > Muriicola marianensis. The sequence continues at coordinate 971,885 of NZ_BMFH01000001.1, read as the reverse complement.
AGCCTGTACGAGTGTGGTTTGCCCAAGGACATGGCCGCTGAACTCTACAAGCCTTTTGTGATCCGAAAACTCATCGAGAGAGGGATCGTAAAAACTGTAAAATCCGCTAAAAAGATCATAGATAAGAAGGAGCCCGTGGTATGGGATATCCTGGAGAACGTCCTCAAAGGACACCCCGTGTTGCTGAACCGGGCCCCCACCCTGCACAGGCTGGGAATCCAGGCCTTCCAGCCCAGACTGATCGAAGGTAAGGCTATCCGTTTGCACCCGCTGGTGTGTACGGCTTTTAACGCCGACTTCGACGGGGACCAGATGGCCGTTCACCTTCCGTTAGGTCCGGAGGCTATCCTGGAAGCCCAGCTGTTGATGCTGGCCTCCCACAACATCCTGAACCCGGCTAACGGTTCACCCATTACCGTTCCTTCTCAGGATATGGTACTTGGGTTGTACTATATGACCAAGGAGCGTAAATCTACCAAGGAAAAGCCTGTAAAAGGGGAAGGCCTGACATTCTACTCCTACGAGGAGGTGGTCATCGCCTTTAACGAAGGCAAGGTGGAGCTCAACGCCGGGATCAAGGTAAGGGCCAAGGATTTCAATGAAAAAGGAGAGCTGGTCAACCAGATCATAGAGACTACCGTCGGTAGGGTCCTCTTTAATATGGTTGTGCCGGAGGAAGCCGGTTATGTGAATGAGGTTCTGAACAAGAAATCCCTGAGGGATATCATCGGAAAGATCCTTTCTGTGACTGACGTACCCACCACAGCCGAATTCCTGGATAAGATCAAGACGATGGGATATGAATTCGCCTTCAAAGGGGGATTGTCCTTCAGCCTTGGGGATATCATCATCCCACAGGAGAAACACGAAATGATCGCCGATGCCAATCAACAGGTAGACGGTATCATGATGAACTATAACATGGGTCTGATCACCAATAACGAGCGTTACAACCAGGTGATCGACGTGTGGACCTCAACCAACGCCATGCTTACCGAGCTGGCCATGAAGAGGATACGCGAAGACCAGCAGGGCTTTAACTCCGTGTATATGATGCTCGATTCAGGGGCCAGGGGGTCCAAGGAGCAGATCCGTCAGCTGACGGGAATGCGCGGACTGATGGCGAAACCCAAGAAATCGACTGCCGGAGGTGGGGAGATCATCGAGAACCCCATCCTTTCCAACTTTAAGGAAGGTCTGTCTATCCTTGAGTACTTTATCTCTACCCACGGTGCCCGTAAAGGTCTTGCCGATACGGCTCTTAAAACGGCGGATGCCGGTTACCTGACCCGTAGGCTGGTAGACGTGTCTCAGGATGTGATCGTCAACATCGAGGATTGCGGCACGCTCAGGGGGATTGAAGTGGAAAGCCTCAAGAAGAACGAGGAAGTTGTAGAAACCCTCGGGGAAAGAATCCTGGGAAGGGTATCCCTTCACGATGTCTATGACCCGCTTACAGAGGAATTGATCCTCAAGGCCGGGGAAGAGATCATGGAGGCCGACGTGAAGAAGATCGAAGCCTCGCCTATCGAGAAGGTCGAAGTGCGGTCTGCGTTGACTTGTGAAGCCCAAAAAGGTATCTGTGCCAAGTGTTACGGCCGTAACCTGGCTACCAACAAGATGGTACAAAGAGGAGAAGCTGTAGGTGTGGTTGCTGCCCAGTCTATCGGGGAACCCGGAACACAGCTTACCCTGAGAACCTTCCACGTGGGAGGTATCGCAGGGAACATCTCTGAAGACAACAAGCTGGAAGCCCGATTCGACGGTAAGGCCGAGATCGAGGACCTGCGCACCGTTAAAGGACAAAACAACGAAGGGAAACCCGTTGATATCGTGATCTCCAGGACATCTGAGATCAAGATTGTCGACAACAAGACAGGTATTACCCTGAGTACGAATAACATACCTTACGGATCACAGCTCTTCGTGAAGAATGGAGCCAAGATCGAAAAAGGACAGCTGATCTGTCAGTGGGATCCATATAACGGGGTGATCGTTTCCGAATTTACCGGAAAGATCGTCTATGAGAATATCGAACAAGGTGTTACTTACCAGGTCGAGATCGACGAGCAGACCGGATTCCAGGAGAAGGTGATCACCGAATCAAGGAACAAGAGGCTCATCCCGACCCTGCTGATCAAGAACAGCAAGGACGAGGTACTGAGATCTTACAACCTGCCTGTTGGTTCCCACCTGATGGTGGATGACGGAGAAAAGATCAAGGAAGGAAAGATCCTGGTCAAGATCCCGAGAAAATCTGCCAAGACTGGTGATATCACGGGTGGTCTGCCAAGGGTGACCGAATTGTTCGAAGCCCGTAACCCATCTAACCCTGCAGTGGTCTCTGAGATCGACGGGGTGGTTTCCTTCGGGAAGATCAAGAGGGGTAACCGGGAGATCATCATCGAATCCAAACTGGGCGAGCAGAAGAAGTATCTCGTAAAACTCTCTAACCAGATCCTGGTGCAGGAGAACGATTACGTACGTGCCGGTATGCCGCTTTCAGATGGTTCCGTGACCCCGGAAGATATCCTGGCCATCAAAGGACCTTCTGCTGTACAGCAATACCTGGTCAACGAAGTACAGGAAGTATATCGTCTCCAGGGGGTGAAGATCAACGACAAACACTTTGAGGTGGTCGTGAGACAGATGATGAGGAAGGTAAGGATAGAGGATCCGGGAGATACGATCTTCCTGGAGAATCAGCTGGTACACAAGGACGACTTTATCCAGGAGAATGATGAGATCTTCGGCAAGAAGGTCGTGGAGGATAAAGGAGATTCTGAAAACCTGAAAGCCGGGCAGATCATTACAGCCCGAGAGCTCAGGGACGAGAATTCCATCCTGAAGAGGGCCGACAAGGCACTGGTCACTGCACGTGACGCGGTTGCTGCAACGGCAACCCCTGTACTCCAGGGGATTACCAGGGCGTCCCTCCAGACTAAGTCCTTCATCTCAGCGGCTTCCTTCCAGGAAACTACCAAGGTGTTGAACGAAGCTGCCGTAAGCGGTAAGGTAGACGATCTGGAAGGCCTGAAAGAGAATGTGATCGTCGGTCACAGGATCCCGGCCGGTACCGGTATGCGCGACTATGAATCCATCATCGTGGGCTCCAAGCAGGAGTACGAGGAGATCATGGCCCGTAAGGAAGAATTGAAATTCTAAAATCAAAAACCCTCAACCTTCCGGTTGGGGGTTTTTTATTCACATTAAAAGCAAGTGGTTATGGCCGAGAATGAGAAAAAACAGAAACAGATCAACATAGAGCTGGATGAGAAGACCGCGGAGGGTACCTACTCCAACCTGGCCATCATCAACCATTCAGTTTCGGAGTTTGTGATCGATTTTATCAGTCTGATGCCGGGGGCGCCGAAGGCGAAAGTGAAGAGCCGCATCGTGCTCACCCCTCAACACGCCAAGAAATTTCTCAAAGCGCTTAACGAGAACGTGAGTCGTTTCGAAAAGGCCCACGGCACGATCAAGGATTATGAACAACCTCCTATCCCGCTTAATTTCGGGCCTACAGGGGAGGCATAGAATAAAATCCGGATGATCTCCGGATTTTTTTTGCTGTCAATCGAACTCAGAAGTAAAATGCAGTTTTACCTTGGGGTACTTCTGCTGGGTCATCTGGAGGGAAAAGGCCGAATCGGCCAGGAAGACGAGCTGCCCCCTTTTATCCTTGGCTAAAAACTTCTGTTTGACCCTCTTGAATTCTGCGAATTCCTCACTTTTAGGATCCTCCGGCTCCACCCAGCAAGCTTTGTGCACCGGAAAGTTCTCATAGGTGCACTTGGCCCCGTATTCGTGTTCCAAACGGTACTGGATCACCTCGTACTGCAGGGCTCCCACTGTGCCGATGACTTTCCTTCCGTTCATCTCCAGGGTAAAGAGCTGAGCTACCCCTTCATCCATCAGCTGGTCTATCCCTTTGTTGAGTTGCTTGGCTTTCATCGGATCGGCGTTGTTGATATAGCGGAAGTGCTCGGGTGAAAAGCTGGGAATCCCCTTGTAGTGTATGACCTCCCCTTCGGTTAGGGTATCCCCGATCTTAAAATTCCCCGTGTCGTGCAGGCCGACAATATCTCCCGGGAAGGAAACGTCTACGATCTCCTTTTTCTCAGCAAAAAAGGCATTTGGGCTGGAGAATTTCAGTTTTTTATCGTGACGTACGTGCAGGTAGGGTTTGTTGCGTTCAAAGGTGCCCGATACCACCTTAACGAAGGCGAGTCGGTCCCGGTGTTTCGGGTCCATGTTGGCGTGGATCTTGAATACAAAGCCTGTCATTTGCTTCTCATCGGCCCTGACCATCCTTTCTTCCGCCTTTTTATCCCTGGGCGGAGGTGCGATCTCGATAAAACAATCGAGCAGTTCCCTTACCCCGAAATTATTCAGGGCTGAGCCGAAGAAAACGGGTTGCTGGTCTCCTTTTAGGTATGCCTCCTTATCAAAGTCGGGGTACACCGCCTGGATGAGTTCCAGGTGTTCCCTGAGGTCATCGGCTGCCTTGTTCCCGATGATCTTTTCAAGCTCGGGATTGCTCAGATCGTCGAAGGCGATCGTCTCCTCAATGTTCTTTTTGCTATCGCCACTGAACAGGTTGATGTTCTTCTCGTAGATATTGTATATCCCCTTGAAATCATATCCCATACCGATGGGAAAGCTCAGGGGTGTCACTGTGAGTCCCAGTTTCTGTTCCACTTCGTCCAGGAGATCGAACGCATCCTTTCCCTCCCTGTCGAGTTTATTGATAAAAACGATCATAGGGATCTTGCGCATCCGGCATACCTCGACGAGTTTCTCAGTCTGTTCCTCTACCCCTTTGGCCACGTCGATGACCACGATCACGCTGTCTACGGCCGTCAGGGTCCGGAAGGTGTCTTCTGCAAAATCCTTGTGCCCCGGTGTATCGAGGATGTTGATCTTTTTGTCTTTGTAATGAAAGGCCAGAACCGAAGTGGCAACGGAAATCCCACGCTGCCGCTCGATCTCCATAAAATCACTGGTGGCCGATTTCTTGATCTTATTGCTTTTGACCGCTCCTGCTTCCTGAATGGCACCTCCGAACAACAGCAATTTTTCTGTAAGGGTGGTCTTTCCCGCATCCGGGTGGGAGATGATACCAAATGTCCTGCGCTTTGCGATCTCTTTTTTAAAATTCACTGCAAAAATTTTTGCAAAAATAGTGGAATTTATCGGGTTGACTCCGAGTAGCGTGAACATAAAGCAAAGGCTTCTCTCCGGAACTCAAAAAAGGATATTTTAGATCGAAGCAAGACGAGATGCAAATATTGCCGATGAACAGGGATCCCCGGTAATGAGAATATCGATAAAATGCAAAAAAGCAACGTAGGAAAAAACCTACTTTATATCAGTTTATCGAAAATTCTGGTCTCTTAAAGAGAGTCGGGGAAGATTGAGATTAAACAATTTGAGGATCGGTGCGAAAAACATATCTTGCACAGTACTTTCAGACTCCCAAAGTCTTACCCATACGTCCTCCCTACCGCCATGGTGCTTAGTTCAAAAAACTAACCCACATGGAGAACTTTACTTTTTTGAGAACCCAAAAGGCATTTATTTTTTCTCTGCTTTTTTCCCTTATCCTTCTTATGCCTGCGGAGGTCTCTTATGGCATCTCAAACCCGGAATCCGGCCTTGTCAAAAAATCCAATAAAAACACCGATACCGATGGGGACGGGGTGAAGGACAAGGACGATGTAGATGACGATAACGACGGCATCCTGGATATTTTTGAGGATGCAGATTTAGATGGGGATAAAGATCATACCACCAATCCAACTGATACCGACGGAGATGGTACTCCTGATTATCTCGACATTGATTCGGATAATGATGGTATCCTCGACAATGTGGAAGCTCAGAGTAGTTCCGGATACATTGCCCCTTCAGGGATTGATGCAGATGGAGATGGACTGGATGATGCATACGCCTGTCCCGAAGAGGACGATACCAAAACGGGGGATGGAGTTTGTGATTACAACAGCAAAGCGAGCAAATACCAGGGCAAAGACAAGGTTACCCTGTGCCACAGGGAAGATAAAAGTCCCAATAATCCGAGAAATGGATATCACGAGATTACTGTGGCCCCTGAAGCAGTTCAGGCACACCTGGACCATGGAGATACTCTGGGCCCCTGTCCTGAGATTCCTGACAATTCTTGCGGACTGACCGCCGTAGACACCGACGGAGATGGTATCCCTGATTACAAGGATATAGATTCTGATAACGATGGGATTCTCGACAACGTGGAATCCCAGACCTCTGCAGGGTATATCCCGGTCTGTACCAACGACAGTGATGGGAACGGATTGGATGATCATTACGAATCCACACCCGGGGCAGGTGAAGGTTTAACTCCCGTCAATACGGATGGAGATGCCAACCCTGATTACCGAGACATCGATTCTGACAATGACGGTATTCCTGATAATGTCGAAGGACAGTCTACATCTGGGTACGTTTCTCCGTCCGGAATGGACACGGACCAGGACGGGCTGGACGATGCGTATGAGAACAACGGTATTACCCCTCAGAACACAGACGGTACTGATGAGCCTGATTATCGGGATCTGGATACAGATAATGATACCGTTCCAGACAATAATGAAGGGAACGATTTTAACTTTGACGGTATCCCCGATCAAAACTTTACGGGAAATGATACCGATGGAGATGGACTCGATGATGGGTACGAAGGCTCAGACCTCAATGATGGTTTTGACGTTAATGACGAGGTAGACGACCCTGCCAATGACCTGCCGGATACTGATGGGACAGAGGACGTGAATTACCGCGATATCGATGATGATGGCGATGGAATAGATACCCCGGATGAAGATGCTGATGAGGACGGAGATCCTACCAATGATGATTCGGATGAAGACGGAACGCCTGATTATCTAGATCCTGATAACAACCCGGACACTGATGGGGACGGGGTGACCGATGAGGATGAAGAAGAAGACAATACCGATCCCAACGACCCCTGCGACTTTATCCTTTCCAGCCAGACCGTTGATCCTTCGGACGAGTGGAACAACCTGGACTGCGATGGGGATGGGGTTACCAACTCAGACGAGGTAGACGACCAGACTGATCCGCTGGATCCCTGTTCCTTTAATCCTGATAGCATTACTGTGGAGCAATGCGGAGATTATGTGATCTCCGATTGTGACGGGGATGGCGTGACCAATGGGGACGAGGACAATGATGGAACAGATCCCTTCGACCCTTGTGATTTTATACTTGCAAGCCAAACAGTAGACACCACCGATGAGTGGAACAACCTGGACTGCGACGGAGATGGAGTGACCAACTCAGACGAGGTGAACGATCAGACCGATCCCCTGGATCCCTGTTCTTTCAATCCTGAAAGTATCACCCTTGCTCAAAGCGGCGATTACCTGGCTGCAGATTGTGACGGGGATGGAGTGACCAACGAAGATGAGAACAACGACGGTACTGATCCTCTGGATCCTTGTTCCTTCGTTCTGACAAGTCAGACAGTAGACACCACCGATGAGTGGAATAACCTGGACTGCGATGGCGATGGAGTAACCAACTCAGACGAGGTGGACGACCAGACTGATCCGCTGGATCCATGTTCCTTTAATCCTGATAGCATTACTGTGGAGCAATGCGGCGATTATGTGGTCTCCGATTGTGACGGGGATGGCGTTACTAATGGAGATGAAGATAATGACGGCACCGACCCATTCGACCCCTGCGACTTTATCCTGACCAGCCAGACTGTGGATCCCTCAGATGAGTGGAACAATCTCGACTGCGATGGGGACGGGGTAACCAACTCAGATGAGGTAAATGATCAGACCGATCCCCTGGATCCCTGCTCCTTTAATCCTGAAAGTATTACGCTAGCACAAAGCGGCGACTACCTGGTTGCCGATTGTGATGGTGATGGGGTGACCAACGAAGATGAGAACGACGACGGTACTGATCCCCTGGATCCCTGTTCATTTGTGCTGACAAGTCAGACGGTAGACACCACCGAGGAATGGAACAACCTCGACTGTGACGGGGACGGGGTGACCAACTCAGACGAGGTAACTGATCAGACCGATCCGCTGGATCCCTGCTCTTTCAACCCTGACAGTATTACCGTGGCCCAGAGTGGCGACTACCTGCTCGCTGATTGTGACGGCGATGGGGTGACCAACGAAGATGAGAACAACGACGGTACTGATCCTCTGGATCCCTGTTCCTTCGTCCTGACAAGTCAGACTGTAGACACCACCGAGGAATGGAACAACCTCGACTGTGACGGGGACGGGGTGACCAACTCAGACGAGGTGAATGACCAGACCGATCCTCTGGATCCCTGCTCTTTCAACCCTGACAGTATTACCCTCGCCCAGAGCGGCGACTACCTGGTTGCCGATTGTGACGGGGATGGGGTGACCAACGAAGATGAGAACAACGACGGTACTGATCCTCTGGATCCCTGCTCCTTCGTCCTGACAAGTCAGACGGTAGACACCACCGATGAGTGGAATAATCTCGACTGCGATGGGGATGGGGTGACCAACTCCGACGAGGTAAACGATCAGACGGATCCTCTGGATCCCTGTTCATATAATCCGGACAGCATTACCGTTGCACAAAGTGATGACTATCTCGCTTTGGATTGTGACGGAGATGGGGTGACCAATGGAGATGAAAACAACGATGGCACAGATCCTCTTGATCCCTGTTCCCTGGTGTTGGCGAGCCAGACGCTCGATCCTTCTGCCGAGTGGGATGCGATAGACTGTGACGGAGATGGGAATCCCAACGGAGGAGATCCCAATCCGCTGGTGGCTACCGCTGTGGATGATGAAGGTGAAACTGCTGCCGAGACCGCGGTGACCATCAATATCCTGGCCAACGACGATTACCTGCCGAATAACGATCCCAATAATCTGGGCACGACTGCGATTACCCAGATCGGGGGTACGGCAACAGGCGCTGTCTCCTTTGACCCGGAAACAGGGGAACTCACCTTTACTCCTGATATTTCCGAATCAAACTCCACAGTTACCATAATTTATCAGGTATGCAACACAGATCCTGAACCCGATGTGTGTGCTTCAGCAACCGTAACTATAACGGTAGGTGCCAACTTGATCGACGCGGTGGATGACGACTTCAGCACTACTCCTGTAGACGGGGTTGCCGGAGGGGTTGTGCCGGACAGTAATGTACTGGACAACGACACCCTGAATGGCGAGCCTGTGAAACCTGCCGATGTGGTGCTCACCAGCACGCCAACGGGCCCGCTTACCGTCAATGAGGACGGTACGGTGACCGTAGCACCTAATACGCCAGCAGGCACCTATACGATCGAATACACCATTTGTGAGGTAGCCAACCCGACCAATTGCGATACCGGTTCAGTGACCGTAGTCGTAGATCCGGGAGCCAATGTGATCGACGCGGTGGATGACGACTTCAGCGCCACTCCTGTAGACGGGGTAGCCGGGGGCGTGGTACCGGACAGCAATGTGCTGGACAATGACACTTTGAACGGCCAACCTGTGGATCCTGCCGATGTGGTTCTCTCCAGTACGCCAACGGGCCCGCTTACCGTTAATTCAGACGGTACGGTGACCGTAGCGCCTAATACGCCAGCAGGCACCTATACGATTGAATACACCATCTGTGAGGTGGCCAACCCGACAAACTGTGATACCGGTTCAGTAACCGTAGTGGTAGATCCGGGAGCCAACGTGATCGACGCGGTGGATGACGACTTCAGCGCCACTCCTGTAGACGGGGTAGCCGGGGGCGTGGTACCGGACAGCAATGTGCTGGACAATGACACTTTGAACGGCCAACCTGTGGATCCTGCCGATGTGGTGCTCTCCAGTACGCCAACGGGCCCGCTTACCGTCAACGCAGACGGCACGGTGACCGTAGCGCCTAATACGCCAGCAGGAACCTATACGATTGAATACACTATATGTGAGGTGGCCAACCCGACCAATTGCGATACGGGTTCAGTAACCGTGGTCGTGGATCCGGGAGCCAACGTGATCGACGCGGTGGATGACGACTTCAGCGCCACTCCCGTAGACGGGGAGGCCGGGGGCGTAGTACCGGACAGCAATGTGCTGGACAACGACACTTTGAACGGCCAGCCTGTGGATCCTGCCGATGTGGTGCTCACCAGTACGCCAACTGGCCCGCTTACCGTCAATGCAGACGGTACGGTGACCGTTGCGTCTGATACGTCTCCGGGCACCTATACCATTGAGTACACCATTTGTGAGGTAGCTAATCCGACCAACTGCGACACAGGCTCTGTGACAGTAGTTGTGGAAGGGGGACCAGATATCGTTGTACTCAAAGTGGATACTTTTAACGATGAGAATAATGACGGGTATGCCCAGGCTGGAGAAACCATCAGCTATACCTTTACGGTGATCAATACCGGTACGGTTCCACTTGGCAATATTACGATCACTGATCCCCTGGTAGAGGTGAGTGGTGGACCTTTGACCACCCTAGAGCCCGGGCAGACAGACAGTACAACCTTCACGGCGACGTATACCATCACCCAGGAAGATATCGATGCCGGCAGTTTCCAGAATACGGCAACTGTAACAGGCTTTATTCCGGACAACGGACCTGTCAGCTCACTTTCTGACGATCCTGATGATCCGACCGACAATGACAGTGACGGGGACGGTAATCCTGATGACCCAACGGTTACCGTACTTATTGGAGCTCCGGGGATCGATGCCGTGGATGATGATTTTACTTCAAATCCTGTGGATGGAACAACAGGTGGTGTGGTATCCAACAGCAATGTCCTGGATAATGATACCCTGAATGGGATCTCTGTAGACCCCGCTGATGTGGTGATTACTTCCACTCCAACAGGGCCGCTAACGGTCAATGCAGACGGAACGGTCAGTGTGGCACCGGATACCGCTCCGGGTACGTACACTATAGATTATACCATCTGCGAGGTGGCCAGCCCAGAGAATTGTGATACGGCAACGGTCACGGTTGAGGTGGGGATGGGACCCAACATGATCGATGCCGTAGATGATGACTTTACCTCAGTACCCGTGGATGGGACAACCGGAGGGGTCGTGCCAGACAGTAATGTCCTCGACAATGATACCCTGAATGGAGAACCTGTGGATCCTTCTGACGTGGTAATTACCTCAACGCCCACAGGTCCGCTTACCGTCAATGCAGACGGCACGGTCACTGTGGCGCCTGATACTGCTCCGGGCATGTACACCATTGATTACACGATCTGTGAGGTGGCCAACCCTGAGAATTGTGATACCGCAACAGTACTCGTAGAAGTGGGCATGGCCCCCAATTTGATCGATGCGGTGGATGACGACTTTACAGAAGTTGTCGTCGATGGGGATACAGGAGGCCTGGTGGCAGACAGCAATGTGCTGGATAATGACACCCTGAATGGAGAACCTGTGAATCCCTCTGATTTGGTCATTACGTCCACGCCTACAGGTCCGCTTACCGTCAATGCAGACGGAACGGTGACCGTACTGGCCGGTACTCCTCCGGGAACCTATACCATTGAGTATACGATTTGCGAAGTTGCAGATCCGGATAATTGCGATACGGCTATAGTGACCGTGTTGGTCTCAGAGATCGTCACTACCTTCAAAATCGAAGTGAACCAGATGGTTACCCCGAACAGTGATGGTAGAAATGATTTCCTCTTTATCCGGGATGTTGATTTTGCGAAGAACAACACCCTAAAAATTTACAATCGCTGGGGAATAGCGGTGTATGAAGGATCAAACTACAACAACCAGAACAACGTCTTTGACGGAAGATCCAGGGGTCGCTCTACCCTGAGCACCAATGATTACCTGCCCGCAGGGGTTTATTTCTATATCTTTGAATACGACCTGGATCAGGAAAGGATCACAGATACGGGTTACTTGTATTTGAGTAAATAACAGAAGCAAATGACTATGAAATTCTATAAAAATCCTCTTGTAATCTTACTATGGATTATAGCCTTGTGCGATCCTCTTCTGGCACAGCAGGATTCCCAGTACACCCAGTACATGTACAATACAATGAGTGTGAACCCGGCCTATGCAGGCTCAAGGGGGCAGCTCAGCATGGCGGCTATGTACAGGGCTCAATGGGTAGGCCTTGACGGTGCCCCAAAAACCCAGACCCTGAACCTGCACTCTCCGATCAGGAACAGTAAACTGGGATACGGGATCTCGGTCGTGAACGACAATATCGGGAACGGGGTGGTACAGGAGACCTATTTTGACGGGGTTGTTTCATATACACTCGATTTTCCCCAGGACAGAAAACTGTCCTTCGGATTGAAGGTTGGGGGAAACCTGCTGAACCTCGATTTTCAGCAATTGAGGAATTTCGATCAGGAACCTATCAATGACGGGGCCGATATCACCAACAATTTTTCTCCCAACTTCGGTTTGGGACTCTATTATCACACCAATCGATACTACCTTGGGCTTTCTGTACCCAATCTGCTTGAGTCGGATTATTTCGATAATTCACAGCGTGACGCTAACTCAGTCCAGTTCCAGTCGACCGAACGTATGAACTTTTACCTGATTACGGGGTACGTCTTTGACCTGAACTACAACTTTAAATTCAAGCCGGCCTTCCTGATGAAAGCCGTTGGCGGAGCTCCCCTTCAGCTCGATTTTTCTGGGACCTTCCTGCTGAATGATAAATTTTCCTTTGGTGCTGCTTACAGATGGGATGCCGCTGCCAGTGCACTTTTCGGATTTCAGTTGTCTGACCAGCTCATGCTCGGCCTGGCTTATGATCGCGAGATCACCGAACTCGGGGGTACGAGATTTAATGACGGTTCTTTTGAGGTATTCCTGAGGTTTGAACTGGTCCGTTCATTCCGTGGCCTGGTATCACCTAGATTCTTTTAATTATGTATTTCATGACAAAGCGTTTACTGATCACCTGCATATTTTTCTCGGCTGTTTTGGGCGGTCTGTTTGCTCAGGATGCTCCCGAGAAGAAAAGAGAAAAGTATACATATACGATGTACACCAAGGTGTACCAGAAACGCCTCATGGAGAAGCCCGATAAGGTGAAGGACACGGTATTGATGAAACTGGGGGATTCCTATTACTTTATAGCGGATTACGAGAATGCGGTCAAGGTCTATGAGTTTTTATATGAAAGGGCAGAGGAGAAAGCTGATTTTGAGGTCCCTGTGGAGTACAATTTCCGGTATGGTCAGAGTCTCAGGGCCATAGGACGTGAAAAGGACGCCATGGAAAAACTCGAGGCCTTCCTGGATGAATCCGGGGCGAGGTCTGTGGTCCAAACCACCAGGAAGTATGAAATACAGGACTTGAAAACCTATATTAAGAACTTGAAAGACAGTGTAAATCTGAAGGATTTCTCTGATTTTGCACCTGTATTTTATAAGGAGGGTCTCATTTTTTCCTCCGACAGGGATACAGGGATGTTCCACAGGTATCGCCACAGCGGGACCAACAAAGACTTTCTCGACCTTTACCAGCTCGGTTATAATGAGGACTCTATGATGGTCATCAACAAATTGAATCTAAAAGGTAACGGGATCAACGCAAGAGATGCAGAATCGACTGCGATCAAGGTAGATGAATCTACTGCTACTTTTTCCTCCGACGGGAATACCATGTATTTTACGGCCTCCAATTTCAGGGATGGGGATCTGGTGAAAGGCCCCGATAATATTGTGCGCCTGAAGATCTACAAAGCTGTTCATGGAGCCGAGGGATGGGAGATTGCGGATGAAGATTGGTATAAAAATCCCAATGGTGATAAGTCCTTTAATGTCGAAGGGTATTCCTTCGCCAATCCCGCACTGAGCCCTGACAATTCCAGGTTGTATTTCACTTCAGATATGCCGGGCAGCAAGGGACTGTCCGACCTCTTTGTGGTCAATATCAATGACTCAGGGATCTACGGCAGGATAGACAACCTTGGGGATCGGGTCAATACCCAGTTCAGGGAAAGTTTCCCTTTTGTCAGTGAGGAAGGTAAACTCTATTTTTCTTCAGACCGCCTGGGCGGGATGGGAAGGATGGACGTGTATTCAGTAAACCTGAATGCAGAAGGCAAGGTTGCCTCTGTCCCTGAAAATCTGGGGGAACCGGTCAATACGCCCTATGACGACTTTACTTTCATTTACGACAGCGAAAAAGAATACGGCTTCTTTGCTTCCAACAGGCCAAGAACTGTCGTTTCAGGGAGTAAAACCTCAGAGGATACTTCTGATAACATTTACGCCTTTACGGCCAAGTGCATCAATCCTAAAGTTCTCACTGGGATCGTGCGAGACAAGGTTACACTCCTGCCTCTGGCAGGGACCACGATCCAGATCATAGACGACAACAACGAAGTGATCGCTTCAACTTTTACCGATGAGGAAGGTGCCTATGAGGTAACTATAGACAGGACCAGGAATAACTTTGTAAGGGCTACACGGGAAGCGTATACTACAATTGAAGAGTACCTGGAGATCGCCCCCTGCGAACTGAGGATGGTTGATTTTTATATGGAGACCAGTTGTGTGGATTACGGTACAGACCTGGCTAAATTACTCGGCCTGGATCCCACCATCTTCTTTGACTTTGACAAGTCGGATATCAAGGATGACTACAAGGATGAACTAGACATAATCGTCGATGCAATGATCCTGTACCCCAGTCTCAGGATTCAGGTAAATTCCCACACAGACTCAAGGGGTCCCAATTCCTATAACCAGCCCCTTTCTGAACGCAGGGCCAAGGCAACGGTAGAATATATCGCCTCCAAAGGCATAGCCATGGACCGACTGAAATACGCAGGCTATGGGGAGACCAAACTCGTCAACGAATGTGCGGACGGGGTGAGGTGTTCAGCTGCCAAGCACCAGCTGAATCGCAGGTCAGAATTCCTGATTCTATGTGAGGAAGGGGAGAACTGTTGTTACTAGTTGGGATTTCACATCATCAATTTTGGGTTTTACAACAATTTTTCTCACCATTAATTCGATCTGAGTAGCTTAGCAATAGTCCTGAAAAGGACTCGGGTATGTTCCCTTTAAAAAATTGCTAACTCACACATGCGTATCGGTTACGGCTGCTTTAGAAAACGAATTGACCTTCTTTTCGCCTTCTCAAACTATGCTGTTTTAATTATTCTCCTTTGTAGCAGCATCCAGATATCTGCCCAGTCGGCAGGAGATTATCGCTCTGCCGGTACCGGAAACTGGAGTAATCCGGCCATATGGCAACGTTACAATGGCGTCGCCTGGGTCGCCGCAACCAATTATCCGGGCCAAAATGCGGATGCAGACCAAGTGCTCATCGGAAACGGTAACACGGTAACCCTGAACGTCGACATCACTGCCTATACCCTGACCAATTTGGTGATTGGGGACAATTCGGGAGGTAACGACATCCTCCTGCTGCCCGACAATGGGGATTTCGATGTGAACATAGAAACCCTCGCCGTAGAATCAGACGGGATCCTGGAATGGGTCAAGAATGCCAATATCCGATTTCCGGAGGGTGCTATCATCTACAATAACGGAGGTACTATAAGTACATCCAAAAGTTGTAATGCTTCTCAGGTCATCTTTATCGGAAGCGAAAAGTTTTCTACCTGTAATGGAAATGGAGGTGCAGATTACTCCTTTGATGAAATTGAATCGGCCCTGCCCCCACCGACCAGTGACGGGGATATCACGGAATGTGAAGAATCGCCCATACAGACACTCACCGCATCTGCAACTCCGCCTTCCGGAGCTTATGTGGACTGGTATAACACGGCCGAAGGTGGGACACAGGTCAGCCCGACCCTGAGCACCGTGGGGACCATCACCTATTACGCAGAAAGTGTGGATAGCAGTGATCCCAACCGGAAGAGCATTTTCAGGACCCCTGTTACTCTGACCATAGAAGACAGCCCCACGATCAGTATTTCGAGCGCCCCGGCCTGTAATTTCTTCACCAACACCTATTCCCTGGAAGTTACGGTGAGCAACGGGACAGTAACAAGTACAGACGGAACGGTAACCAATATTTCGGGCAATCAATGGAGTATCGCCAATATTCCCAATGGAACAGATATCATAGCAACGGTTACAGGCGCCAACGGCTGCGCAACGGATCTTGCCGTCACAGCTCCCAATTGCACCTGTCCGGTGGTAAATGCCCCGGTTAGCAACGGCGACCAGGCCTATTGCTCCGGTGATCCCGTACCGACGTTGAGTGTAACGGTCGGAGCAGGGGAGACGGCCGATTGGTTCGATGCCGCGTCAGGCGGTACCCTTTTGCTCAGCGGAAGTACAACCTATACCCCGATCGGCCCGGGTATTTTCTATGCCGAAGCCCGGAATATGGTCACGGGATGCCGCAGTAATTCAAGAACCGGTCTGTCTGTTTCAGCAGACCTTCCGGCTACTGCCACAATGGGGGCCGACCAGACCCAATGGGTGGGGATGGACGCCCTGTTCAGCATTACTCCTTCCAATGCCAATACGTACCAGTGGCAGGTCAGTACGGACGGAGGAGGCAGTTTTACAGATATCACTGACGGTGCAGTATACCAGGGTACACAATCCACTGTTATGACAGTGAAAAATGTTCAGGTGAATCAGAACGATCACCTTTTCAGGGTGGTGGTTTCCAATTCCATGTCGAGTTGTTCCCCAACCCTGACACCCGCAGCACGTCTCATGGTCCGTTTAAGGGGAGTTATCAGCAACCGAAAGCAGACCTACCGGATCAAAATTTTCTAGAATATAAGATAAATCCTACAAATACAGGCCTTTCAAACATCCAGAATTTATGGGAGTTGATCGATGAAAGGAAGGTGGAAACCACGTCTTTGGGAGGCAGGTGACCTCAGAATACCGTGCGTTTACACGTGATAAAGGCAGGTTCACAACATAATTTTAGGTGACAGAGCCTCCCTCCCTATTTTTACATTGGACCAACCGTATCCAATAGTAAATGAAACACAATCAAGCCGTTGCGGTTTTGATCTTCGTACTTTTCTGTACGGTCACACCTGTGCTGTACGGACAGGACACTTTTCGGGATAATTTCGAATCCGTTTCCTACTCCAACAATGACGGGACCATGAATTTTGCCACAGATTGGGTGGAAAGCGGGGATGATGATGATCCGTCCAACGGTCGGATCTTTGTCAGGACGGGTCCCAACAGGTTGCGAATCGAGAATATGGATAGTGCAGAACTCACCCGGTCCCTGAATCTATCCGGGGCAACTGGAGTGGTCCTGACCATGGATTACTGGGAGATCTCCGGAAACGAACAGATCGACGTGGACCTCTGGAACGGGACCGGATGGAATACGGTGGCCACCCTGAATGGATCGGGATCTGTGAATTACACCCTGGCGGCGAACGAGATGTCGGCCAATTCCCAGATACGCTTTATCACCAATAGCGGTGCCTGGGGAAGTACAGAGGCTTATGAGATAGATAATATCCAATTCAACGGGAATGTGCCTGCCGGAATAAGTATCAATGACATCACAGTCAATGAAGACGATGGTACAGCTACATTCACGGTTACTTTGAACAAGGCTTTTGCCGGGGGGTTTACGGTCGATTGGGCTACAGCAGACGGATCAGCGGTCGCCGGATCGGATTATACTACCAGTAGCGGTACCCTAACATTTGCAGGTACAGCGGGGGAAACCGAGACGCTCGTCGTTACCCTTATCGATGATGCGGTTCCCGAATTCAACGATGAGAATTTCCTTGTCAACCTGAGTAATATCAGCAACCCGGGAGTAATTATCGCAGACGGGCAGGGCAGTGCCACCATAATTGATGACGAATATGCGTTTAACGCACCCCTTGTCCTCACCCACGAATTTGACGGGTATATGGACTATACCTCTACAGCGGGGACCCTTAGGACACAGCCCAATACCGGGAATACCTGTGCTATTACTACCAGTTCGAGTAATACGTTTTCAACGCCCATTCCGGCAACTGCGACCATAGAACAGGCGATATTATACTGGGCCCATTCAGGAGCCACACCGGATACGCAGGTAACCTTTGACGGAAACACCGTGAACGCCGATTTCCTTTATGGCACATCCCTGACCAACCGGACTTTCTACGGGGGAAGGGCCGATGTGACCGCAATCGTTACCGCGGTACCCAACCCGTCGACCTATACCTGGACATTCTCAGGGCTTACTATAGACAATACCGATCCTTATTGTAACACCGCGACAACTCTAGGTGGCTGGTCCCTGATGGTATTCTATACGGACAACAGCCTCCCGGCTTCCACAATAAACGTGTACGAAGGGTTCAGCGGGGAAAGCAATTCCTCCTCCTCCTATACTCTCAGTGGTTTCTTCGCCATTGGGGCAACGGGTTCCAAGACTACGGTGCAGTCCTGGGAAGGGGACCAGACCCTGAGCAATAACGAGAGTCTTACGGTTACTACCGGCCTGGGAACATTTAACCTGGTGGGTGACGGGGATAATACGGGAACGCCCACCATCAATCCCTTTAATTCTACCCATTATGATAATACAGCTACCCCTACGTTGAACAATACCAATTCTCACGGGGTGGACCTGGACACCTATAATATCTCCCCTTTTATTTCACCGGGAGAAACTTCCGTGACCACAAACGTCGGGTCCGGGCAGGATTTTGTGATCCTCAATACGGTGACCCTGAAAGTACCTTCAAACCTCACCACAGGTATTGTGTTTGAAGATGTAAACTACGGAGGAGGTGCTGGCCGAAACAGGGCAACCGCAGGGGGAGTTCCTATCCCTAATGCTACGGTGGAATTATACGACGGAGGGGGAAGCCTGGTCACTACCACAACCACCAACGCAGCCGGCCGGTATGTATTTGCCGGGATGGCCAATGGTTCCTACACCGTAAGAGTGGTCAATAATTCGGTGCGATCAACCCGTCCGGGGGGAAGTACCTGTACCACCTGTATCCCAGTACAGACCTTTAAAACAGACTATATCGCGAGTGTGGTGGTGGAAGATCCCAATAGTGTTGGGGGAGAGGACCCCTCTGGTCAGGATCCCGGACCGGGGACATTAAACAATGCGCAATCAATTTCGAGCTTTACCATTCTGAATGAGGGGATCGCAGGGATGGATTTTGGCTTTAATTTCAACACCATTGTTAATACCAACGAAGATGGGCAGGGTTCCCTGGAACAGTTCATCATTAATTCTAACGCTACAGGAGAGGCCGGGCTGGATATCGTAGCGAACGGGATCTTTGATCCAGCTGCAGGGGAGGACACTTCCATATTCATGATCCCTCCAACCGGAGATGCGCTGGGCCGGGCGGCAGATGCTAACTTTACTGCCGGGATATTCGATATCGATGTCGACTTCCTCACTGCGATTACCGGAGACAATACGCATATCGACGGGCGTACCCAGACCGCCTATTCAGGGGATACAAATTCCGGAAGCATTGGGGCAGGAGGTTCTGCGGTCGGAACTTCCGCAATAAATCTACCGAATTATGACCTGCCTGAGATTCAGGTCCATGCCAAAGATGGCAATACGTTCATCAATGAAGGGAATGCCAATGTGATCCGCAACCTGTCTATATATGCAGATGACCTGGCAGGAGTGCAGGTGAATAACGGGTCTGTAACCGTATCCAGCAGCCTGATCGGCGTTGATGCCCTAGGGGCCAATAACGGAGCGATCCTTTTTGGTATTGAGGTTACAGGAGGGGAAGCCACTGTAGACAGTAACTACCTCAGTACGAATGAAGAAACCGGGATCCTGATCAATGGGGGTACAGCAACTACTGTACAGAACAACCACCTCACTGGGAATGGAAACGATAAATGTTTTGACAATATTACCATTACGGGGGGCACAGGGATACTGATCCAGCAAAACCTGCTCGAATTGTCTGCTGCGATGGGTATCGATGGAAATGGAATAGCCGGGGGTGTTACGATCACAGAGAATACCATTACCTCAGCCGGGCAGGATGGGGGAAACTGCAATGGGGTAATCGAGAATGCCGGGATCCGTCTGGAAGGCAGCAATTCTTCAATTACTAATAATATCATCTATCAGAACGGAGGCGCAGGTATCGTCCTGGGGGGTGGAACTACTTCCGGTAACCTGATCTCACAGAATTCCATCTATGCCAACGGAACCACAGCCGATGCCCTGGGGATCGACCTGGATCTGGCAGATACCATGGGGGACGGGGTTACCCTGAATGACAATGGTGACACGGACGTCGGGCCTAACGGGGCCGCTAATTTTCCCATTATCAGTGCTGCTTATATGGAAGGTTCAAACGTTGTAATCAAGGGCTGGTCAAGACCTGGTGCCACCCTGGAATTCTTCCTGACTGATATCAATGAGGGGTCAGCCGCAACCGGCGATAACCAACTGGGCTATACCAAAGATTACGGTGAAGGACAAATCTACCTGGGAACTGCCGTGGAGGGCAGTGTAGACGATTCGGATGCGGGTGTCTCCTCCTATACGGATACAGACGGAAATACAGACAATACCAATCTGTTTGAAGTGCGCATCCCGGCTCCTCCCAGCATAGGAATAGGAAATTTCCTGACGGGGACAGCTACCCTGGCCAATACCACCTCAGAATTCTCACCCTTTTCTGAGATCGCAGTGCGTACGGTGATTACAAATCGCAGGATCACATACAGGGTGAACCCTGATTAGGGATTTAATTTTTGATGAGATGAGGGAGAATAATGACGGACATAGAGTTAATTCATATTTACCGCCGCGATTTACTCGAACGGCTATTTTGCTATGCGTGCTTTTGGGATTGCTTTGTTTCCTCGATCTAAGGGCTCAGGTAGGGGTTGGTGCCAACTTTGGCATTGAAGCAGATGCATATTCCGGGGACGTACTATCCGGGGTGTTGACAGACGACTGGTTTTATAACGGGATCTCCGGAGCAGGCGTGGTGGATGAAGCTACGGCAGCTGCCATGGGATATGCTGCCCAGCTGGCAGCCAACAATAACATTGCCTTTGACCTCAGGCAAAGTATTCCTAATTACGCTTCCAACAATGGATACATTTGGTATAGTACCCGGTATGGCCGTGACCAGATAACCGGATCTACCAATGATCAAACGACTTTTACAGGAGGTAAGAATGGAGAAAATCCTATGACCAAGTGGGGAGTGCAAACTTCACCGGTACCTGATAAAACAGACATAGTTGATGCCGGGGTTCACATGCGTCGCGATGGTGTGGATGTGACCGATGATCTTTGGGTTGCCTTAATGATCTCAACTCTTTCATCCTCTGGTAACCACTTCATTGATTTTGAACTTTTTGTAAATGAACTGCAGGTTTCCGGTCCAAATTTTTTGAATTCTGGAACACAAGAGGGGCATACAGCCTGGGAATTTGATGCAGGTGGAAATGTAACACAGATAGGGGATATGATAATAGGGTTCTCTTATGGTGGAGGTGGAGTATCCGGTGTTGAGGTGAGATTATGGGTACGGCGTAGTGATTTTGTTCCAGGCACATCGCCTGGAGGAACCTCTACCTTTACCTGGGGTACTAATATTGACGGTGGAAGTACCTATGGCTATGGGCAAATAGTAGTTCCGGCAGGTGCGTTGCTCAGCAGGGTTAATCCACTGACAACCACGGGACCACCTTGGGGAACTAACAATACGTCTGGCTATACCGCGAATTTTTCTGCTGATTATTTTGCAGAGGTGGGTGTTAATTTTACCCAGCTGGGATTTGATCCCCGGGCTTTATTTGGTCCGGGAGCCGCCTGTGACTCCCCATTTAGTGCTGTTTTGGCTAAATCTCGGTCCTCAGCGTCTTTTACTTCAAACCTTAAAGATTTTGCGGGACCCTATGATTTCCTGGGGAGCGCTGCAGGCACCCAGGTGAATACGACCATAGAGGATCCGGGGGATTTTGATTCCTGCATTCCAGGGGAAACCCTGACCCTCCAGGCCGAATTCGTCAGTGCTTCTTCGGAGTATGTGTGGTATTCCCTTACCCCCGGGGTGGTTTTCCCGGCTAACGGACTTTCTGAGATATCCGGTATCGGGATGGATAGCGTGGAAATAGATACCATGGGCGATTACCAGTTAGGCATCGCCCCTCTGCAGGGTTGTACCCCGGTTACAGATCCCACAGATATTTTAAATATAAGGGCCATACCCTGTGCCTATGATGATTCCTATGCGGTCACAGAGAACTCGACCTTAAACGTACCCGTAACCGGACTGCTGGGGAATGATATAGACGATGATGCCGGAGATGTGCTCAATGTCACTACCACACCTGTGGTCGATGTATCCAACGGGTCCCTTACCCTAAATGCCGATGGAAGTTTCTCCTATACCCCAGACCCCGAATACGTGGGTTCAGATACCTTTACCTATGAGGTATGCGATTCCTTTGGGCTATGTGATACGGCCGTAGTGAGTTTGACGGTGAGTTCTAGTTCGGTGATCACTAACCGCAGGATCACCTACAGGGTGAATCCAAATTAGGGTAAAACTCAACCATTTTTTTGTTCTTCAAAAAGCAATTTCGGGAGCACAATTCAGGCTGAAAAAACGAGTCGAACGCACCTGTTATATGTATACAGAATCACACTTTAAAATCCACCTGAAAAAAGGACGAAAGAAGCTGTATTTTGAGAAAATTCCTACGAAAAGACCCTTCGATAAACCCCATGATTATTGGGATGATCGACCAACGAAACCTTAAGGATTTTAAGGTTTTTCTAGCGTAAAACCTCAAGTATTGGGTCCTAGACCATGCATTTCATCGAGTACACAACAATTATTTTCCTAGGGGTAGGTTCAGGTTAAATTTGTTAGTTGATAATAATGTATCGGGTGAAAACCGACAAAGAATCTATTGAAAAGAGAAAGGCACATACTTAAGTTTTTGACCATGGATAAGAAGATCCTGTTTCTTCTGTTTCTGGTATCGGGATTTGCATTTTCACAAACCACTGTGAATTTGCAGGATCAGTGTAACTGTGAGGTACTCAGTGGTACCGCCGTTACCTCCCCCGGGACCACTACACCTTCAGGTGCAGATACGGGAGACATTTACGTGAATACCAATACCGGGGTGATCTACTTCTGGGACGGGGATACCTGGGAGCTCACCTCCTCGGATGACCAGGTCCTGCAGAATTTCAGCTTTAACCCGGCCACCAACCTGCTGTCCCTCGATATTGAGGACGGGAATACGGTTTCCGTAGACCTGAGCGCTTTGAGCAGTACCGGTACCGATGACCAGGCCATCAGCCTGGCGGGAAATATCCTGACCCTTGAAGACGGTGGATCCGTCGACCTGACTCCTTATCTCGATAATACCGATGACCAGATTATCACAGACTTTAGTATAGATGCCAGTAATATTGTGACCCTTACACTGGAAGACGGGAATACGCGAACCGTAGACCTCTCCTCCCTTGTGGGAACAGATGACCAGACTATTAGCCTTGCAGGTAACACCCTTACTCTTGAAGATGGCGGGTCTGTGGACCTGACCCCATTTTTGGACAATACGGACGACCAGATCATCACAGACTTTAGTATAGATGCCAGCAATATTGTGACCCTTACCCTGGAGGATGGGAATACGCGGACTGTAGATCTCTCAGGATTGGTCGGCACTGACGATCAAACCGCTGCTGAGGTTACCTATGATAACACGGCCTCCGGCCTGACCGCCACTGACGTACAGGCAGCTATTGACGAGATCAATGCCCTTGCAGGAACTGTTGCCCTGGTAGACAACGGGGATGGTACCTATGATTTTACAGATGCTGCGGGCAATACCACGACCATCACAGATACGAGCATCTCCACCCTCGTGGACAATGCCGATGGTACTTATACCTATACGGATGAGACGGGAGCCACCCAGATCATCGATACCAATGCCTCCAGCAATCCTTATGACAACACAGTCTCCGGCCTGACCGCCACTGATGTTCAGGCGGCAATAGACGAAGTAGCTGCAGGTAGTACGGACGATCAGACCGCTGCCGAAGTGACCTATGACAATACAGTTTCAGGATTGACGGCCACCGACGTACAGGCTGCTATTGACGAGATCAATGCCCTTGCCGGTACAGTTGCCCTGGTAGACAACGGAGATGGTACATACGACTTTACGGATGCAGCAGGGAATACCACCACCATCACAGATACAAGTATTTCCACATTAGTGGACAATGCCGATGGCACCTATACCTATACGGATGAGACGGGAGCTACCCAGACCATCGATACCAATGCCTCGAGCAACCCTTATGACAATACGGTCTCTGGCCTTGTAGCCACTGATGTTCAGGCTGCTATTGACGAGATCAATGCCCTGGCCGGTACAGTGGCCATGGTAGACAACGGGGATGGTACTTATACCTTTACCGATGCTGCAGGAAACAATACTACCATTAGCGACACAAGTATCTCCACATTAGTGGATAATGCCGATGGTACCTATACTTATACCGACGAGACAGGAGCAACCCAGACCATCGATACCAATGCCTCGAGCAATCCTTATGACAACACAGTCTCTGGTTTGATAGCCACCGATGTGCAAGCTGCCATCGATGAGATCAATGCCCTTGCCGGTACAGTTGCCCTGGTAGACAACGGAGATGGTACATACGACTTTACGGATGCTGCCGGTAATACGACGACCATCACAGATACTTCTATCTCCACTTTAGTGGATAATGCCGATGGTACTTATACGTATACCGATGAGACGGGAGCTACCCAGACCATCGATACCAATGCCTCGAGCAACCCTTATGACAATACGGTCTCTGGCCTTGTAGCCACTGATGTTCAGGCTGCTATTGACGAGATCAATGCCCTGGCCGGTACAGTGGCCATGGTAGACAACGGGGATGGTACATACGACTTTACGGATGCTGCCGGAAATACAACTACCATTAGTGATACAAGTATTTCTACCCTAACTGATAATGGAGATGGTAGCTTTACCTATACAGATGAGACGGGTTTAACGACCATATTCACGGAGACCCTTACCACGCTTGTCGACAATTTCGACGGAACGATCACGTATACCAACGAAGACGGTGTTGCACAGATCATAAGCAAGTCTGATATCATAGATAATTTTGACGGCACCTACGTATTTAACAACAATGATGGAAGTCCGGTTACAATTGATACACGGGCTATTGCGAACCCCTACGACAATACCGCCTCCGGTCTTGTAGCTACCGATGTTCAGGCAGCTATTGACGAGGTCAATGCCCTTGCAGGAACTGTAGCTTTGGTGGATAATGGCGATGGTACATACGACTTTACAGATGCTGCCGGAAATACAACTACCATTAGTGATACAAGTATTTCTACCCTAACTGATAATGGAGATGGTAGCTTTACCTATACAGATGAGACGGGTTTAACGACCATATTCACGGAGACCCTTACCACGTTTGTCGACAATTTCGACGGAACGATCACGTATACCAACGAAGACGGTGTTGCACAGATCATAAGCAAGTCTGATATCATAGATAATTTTGACGGCACCTACGTCTTTAACAACAATGATGGAACACCTGTAACCATTGATACCAGGGCACTTTCCAACCCCTATGACAATACCGCATCTGGCCTGACCGCCACCGATGTACAGGCTGCCATTGACGAGATCAATGCCATGGCTGGTAACGTTTCTCTGGTAGATAACGGCGATGGTACTTATGATTTTACAGATGCCGCCGGAAATACCACAACCATTACAGATACCTCTATTTCCACTTTGGTGGACAATGCCGATGGTACCTATACCTATACCGATGAGACGGGTGCAACCCAGACCATCGATACCAATGCTTCGAGCAACCCTTATGACAATACGGCTTCAGGCCTTGTAGCCACTGATGTACAGGCTGCGATCGATGAGATCAATGCTTTGGCCGGG
>NZ_BMFH01000001.1:0-945876 GCF_014638095.1 Muriicola marianensis | reverse complement strand
AACGGGGATGGTACTTATACCTTTACCGATGCTGCAGGAAACAATACTACCATTAGCGACACAAGTATCTCCACATTAGTGGATAATGCCGATGGTACCTATACCTACACCGATGAGACGGGTGCAACCCAGACCATTGATACCAATGCTTCGAGCAACCCGTATGACAATACAGCTTCAGGTCTTGTAGCCACTGATGTTCAGGCGGCTATCGATGAGATCAATGCTTTGGCCGGTACAGTGGCCATGGTAGACAACGGGGATGGTACTTATACCTTTACCGATGCTGCAGGAAACAATACTACCATCAGCGACACAAGTATCTCCACTTTAGTGGATAATGCCGATGGCACTTATACCTATACCGATGAAACCGGTGCTACCCAGACCATAGATACCAATGCTTCGAGCAACCCTTACGACAATACCGCCTCCGGTCTAGTAGCCACCGATGTACAGGCTGCTATCGATGAGATCAATGCTTTGGCGGGGACTGTAGCCATGGTAGACAACGGGGATGGTACGTATACCTTCACCGATGCCGCCGGGAATAATACAACGATCAGCGATACCAGTATCTCCACCCTGGTGAATAACGGTGACGCCACCTTTACCTATACCGATGAGACAGGTACCCCGATCACCATCGACCTGATCAGTGCCGATGCCAATAACGATATCATCGCCGGTTCTGACGGTGGTTTGTATCTTAATGTGGCTTCTGTGGCAGTTGGGGAAACGATCACAAATATTGCAGACAATGGGGACGGTACCTTTACATATACCAATGAAAATGGGACTCCCCAGACCATCAGTAAGTCAGATGTGACGGACAACGGAGACGGTACCTATACCTTTGACAATAACGACGGAACCCCGGTCACTATTAGCACAACAGCGGCAACCAACCCTTATGACAATACTGTATCCGGACTCACTGCTACCGATGTTCAGTCGGCCATAGACGAAGTAGCTGCAGGAAGTACGGACGACCAGAATCTGACCCTGGCCGCCAATACCCTCTCGATCGAGGATGGAAACAGTGTGGACCTGACTCCTTATCTGGATAACACAGATGACCAGAACATTTCAGGATCAAGCCTTGTGGGTACTAACCTGACCATTGGGATCGAAAATGGTGCCTCGGAGATCGTAGACCTGTCTTCACTTGTAGGTACGGACGATCAGAATATCTCCGGCTCAAGCCTTGTGGGAACCAACCTCACTATCGGGATTGAAAATGGGGCATCGGAGATCGTAGACCTGTCTTCTCTCGTAGGCACAGACGACCAGACAGCCGCAGAAGTAACCTATGACAATACAACTTCCGGCCTGACGGCAACCGATGTTCAGGCTGCCATTGATGAAGTGGCCGCAGGAAGCACAGACGATCAGAACCTGACCCTGGCTGCCAACACCCTTTCCATTGAGGATGGGAACAGTGTGGACCTCAGCTCTTATCTTGATAATACAGACGATCAGAATATATCCGGTTCCAGCCTGGTGGGTACGAACCTTACCATTGGAATTGAGAATGGGGCTTCTGAAATCGTAGACCTGTCGTCTTTGGTAGGAACAGACGATCAGAATATCTCTGGTTCCAGCCTGGTGGGTACAAATCTTACCATCGGGATTGAAAATGGAACTTCGGAAATAGTAGACCTCTCTTCCCTGGTGGGTACAGATGACCAAAACCTGACTCTGGCCGCCAACACCCTTTCCATAGAAGATGGAAATAGTGTGGACCTAAGTCCATATCTCGACAATACAGACGACCAGAATCTGACAGGGGCTTCTCTCAGCGGAGCTAATATCCTGCAGATCGACATAGAAAATGGAACTTCTACAACGGTAGATCTTTCTTCCCTGGTTGGAACAGACGATCAGACTGCCGCAGAAGTAACCTATGATAATACTACTTCCGGACTCACTGCTACCGATGTACAGGGAGCTATTGATGAAGTAGTGGCCGGTAGCTCTGACGACCAGAATATCTCCGGTTCCGGCCTGGCAGGTACAAACCTGACCATTGGGATCGAGAATGGAGCCTCTGAAATAGTGGACCTCTCTTCCCTTGTGGGAACGGATGATCAGACCCTGTCTACCGACAACACACCCGGAAATATTTCCATTGAAGATGGAAATTCTATCACTTTGAACGTAGACGATGCGGATGCCGACGCAACCAATGAGTACAACACAGGAGTTGGTATGAATGCCGGTGCCCTTGAAGTAACCGATGGCGGTGGAACCCTGTCGACCGGCCTGATCAGCTCAGATGCAAATAACGATATCATTCCCGGATCAGACGGTGCATTATATCTGAATGTAGCTTCCGTAGCGATTGCTGAGACCATAACCAATATCGCAGACAACGGGGATGGTACCTTTACCTATACCAATGAGAATGGAGTACCACAGACTATAAGCAAGGCTGATGTTACCGATAATGGAGACGGAACCTATACTTTCGACAACAATGACGGAAGTCCGGTCACCATCAGTACAACTGCTGCCACTAACCCTTATGACAATACCACCTCCGGACTGACGGCAACCGATGTACAGGCTGCTATTGATGAAGTAGCTGCAGGAAGCACGGACGATCAAAATATCTCCGGATCCAGCCTGGTGGGCACGAACCTTACCATCGGTATTGAGAACGGTGCCTCTGAGGTAGTCGACCTGTCTTCATTGGTAGGTACTGACGATCAGAATATCGCCAACCTGGCTATCGACACCGGAACCAATATCCTTACTGTGGGTATTGAAGACGGAACGAGTCAGACTGTCGACCTCTCTCACCTGGATGATCCGGGAACAGACGACCAGACAGCTGCCGAAGTGACTTATGACAATACTACCTCCGGCCTGACAGCCACTGATGTTCAGGCTGCCATTGACGAAGTGGCCGCAGGAAGTACAGACGATCAGAACCTGACCCTGGCTGCCAACACCCTCTCTATCGAGGATGGTAACAGCGTGGACCTGACTCCGTATTTGGATAATACAGACGATCAGAATATCTCCGGCTCCAGCCTGGTAGGCACGAACCTTACCATTGGTATCGAGAACGGTGCCTCTGAGGTGGTAGACCTGTCTTCTTTAGTGGGTACAGATGATCAAAATATCTCAGGTTCAAGCCTGGTAGGTACTAACCTTACCATCGGTATTGAGAACGGTACTTCTGAGGTAGTCGATCTATCCTCTTTGGTAGGTACGGACGATCAGAACTTGACCCTGGCTGCCAACACCCTCTCCATTGAAGATGGGAACAGCGTGGACCTGACACCATATTTGGATAATACAGACGATCAGAATATCTCCGGTTCCAGCCTGGTGGGGACAAACTTGACTATTGGTATCGAGAATGGTACTTCTGAGGTAGTCGACCTGTCTTCTCTAGTCGGTACAGATGATCAGAATATCCAAAGCCTTGCTGTGGATACAGGAACGAACATCTTAACGGTGGGTATCGAAAACGGTGCAAGTCAGACTGTCGACCTCTCTCACCTGGATGATCCGGGAACAGACGACCAGACAGCTGCTGAGGTGAGCTATGACAATACCACCTCTGGCCTGACAGCCACCGATGTACAAGCTGCCATTGACGAAGTGGCTGCAGGAAGCACGGACGATCAGAATCTGACCCTTGCTGCCAACACCCTCTCAATAGAGGATGGCAACAGCGTGGACCTGACTCCATATTTGGATAATACAGACGACCAGAACATCTCCGGCTCCAGCCTGGTAGGAACAAACCTTACCATTGCTATCGAGAACGGTGCCTCTGAGGTAGTCGATCTATCCTCTTTGGTAGGTACTGACGATCAGAACCTGACCCTGGCTGCTAACACCCTCTCCATTGAGGATGGCAACAGTGTAGACCTGACGCCATATTTGGACAATACAGACGATCAGAACATCTCCGGCTCCAGCCTGGTGGGCACGAACCTTACCATTGGTATCGAGAACGGTGCCTCAGAGGTAGTCGACCTGTCTTCTTTAGTAGGAACGGATGATCAAAATATAAGTGGTTCCAGCCTGGTAGGTACAAACCTTACCATTGCTATCGAGAACGGTGCCTCTGAAGTGGTTGACCTGTCCTCTTTAGTGGGTACAGATGATCAAAATATCTCCGGTTCAAGCCTGGTAGGTACTAACCTTACTATCGGTATTGAGAATGGTACTTCTGAGGTAGTCGACCTGTCTTCATTGGTAGGTACTGACGATCAGAACCTGACCCTTGCTGCCAACACCCTCTCTATCGAGGATGGCAACAGCGTAGACCTTAGCTCTTATCTGGATAACACAGACGATCAGAATATCGCTAACCTGGCTATCGACACCGGAACCAATATCCTTACTGTGGGTATTGAAGACGGAACGAGTCAGACTGTCGACCTCTCTCACCTGGATGATGCAGGTACAGACGACCAGACAGCTGCTGAGGTGACTTATGACAATACCACCTCCGGCCTGACAGCCACCGATGTGCAGGCTGCCATTGACGAAGTGGCTGCAGGAAGCACGGACGATCAGAATCTGACCCTGGCTGCCAACACCCTCTCTATCGAGGATGGAAACAGCGTGGATTTGAGCCCATATTTGGATAATACAGACGATCAGAACATTTCCGGATCCAGCCTGGTGGGTACAAACCTGACCATCGGCATTGAGAACGGTGCCTCTGAGGTGGTAGACCTGTCCTCTTTAGTGGGTACAGATGATCAGAATATCTCCGGTTCCAGCCTGGTAGGTACTAACCTTACCATTGGTATTGAGAACGGTACTTCTGAGGTAGTCGACCTGTCTTCATTGGTAGGTACTGACGATCAGAACCTGACCCTGGCGGCCAACACTCTTTCTATCGAGGATGGCAACAGCGTGGACCTGACACCATATTTGGATAATACAGACGATCAGAACATCTCCGGCTCCAGCCTGGTAGGCACGAACCTTACCATTGGTATCGAGAATGGTGCTTCTGAGGTAGTTGACCTGTCCTCTTTAGTGGGTACAGACGATCAGAATATCTCCGGCTCCAGCCTGGTAGGTACTAACCTTACTATCGGTATTGAGAATGGTACTTCTGAGGTGGTAGATCTATCCTCCCTTGTAGGAACCGATGATCAGACAGCTGCTGAGGTGAGCTATGACAATACCGCCTCCGGACTCACTGCTACCGATGTTCAGGCTGCTATTGATGAAGTGGCTGCAGGAAGCACGGATGACCAGAACCTGACCCTGGCTGCCAATACCCTCTCCATAGAGGATGGCAACAGCGTGGACCTGACACCATATTTGGATAATACAGACGATCAGAATATCCAAAGCCTTGCGGTGGATACAGGAACAAACATCCTGACTGTGGGCATCGAAAACGGTGCAAGTCAGACCGTGGACCTCTCTCACCTGGATGATGCGGGTACAGACGACCAGACAGCTGCTGAGGTGAGCTATGACAATACCACCTCCGGCCTGACAGCCACAGATGTACAAGCTGCTATAGACGAAGTGGCTGCAGGAAGCACGGACGATCAGAACCTGACCCTGGCTGCTAACACCCTCTCCATTGAGGATGGCAACAGTGTAGACCTGACGCCATATTTGGATAATACAGACGATCAGAACATCTCCGGATCCAGCCTGGTAGGAACTAACCTTACCATTGGTATCGAGAACGGTGCCTCTGAGGTAGTCGACCTGTCCTCATTGGTAGGAACGGATGATCAAAATATAAGTGGTTCCAGCCTGGTAGGTACAAACCTTACTATCGGTATTGAGAATGGTACTTCTGAGGTAGTCGACCTGTCCTCTTTAGTGGGAACAGACGACCAGAATATCCAAAGCCTTGCCGTGGATACAGGAACGAACATCCTGACGGTGGGTATTGAAAACGGTGCAAGTCAGACTGTCGACCTCTCTCACCTGGATGATCCGGGAACAGACGACCAGACAGCTGCTGAGGTGAGCTATGACAATACCACCTCTGGCCTGACAGCCACCGATGTACAAGCTGCCATTGACGAAGTGGCTGCAGGAAGCACGGACGATCAGAATCTGACCCTTGCTGCCAACACCCTCTCAATAGAGGATGGCAACAGCGTGGACCTGACTCCATATTTGGATAATACAGACGACCAGAACATCTCCGGCTCCAGCCTGGTAGGAACAAACCTTACCATTGGTATCGAGAACGGTGCCTCAGAGGTAGTCGACCTGTCTTCTTTAGTAGGAACGGATGATCAAAATATAAGTGGTTCCAGCCTGGTAGGTACTAACCTTACTATCGGTATCGAGAATGGTACATCTGAGGTGGTAGATCTATCCTCCCTTGTAGGAACCGACGACCAGAACATCTCCGGATCTAGCCTGGTAGGCACGAACCTTACTATTGGTATTGAGAATGGTACTTCTGAGGTAGTCGACCTGTCCTCATTAGTAGGTACAGACGATCAGAATATCGCCAACCTGGCCATCGACACCGGCACCAATATCCTCACTGTAGGTATTGAGGACGGAACGAGTCAGACTGTCGACCTCTCTCACCTGGATGATCCGGGGACAGACGACCAGACAGCTGTTGAGGTGAGCTATGACAATACTACATCAGGCCTGACAGCCACCGATGTGCAGGCTGCTATTGACGAAGTGGCTGCAGGAAGCACGGACGATCAGTATGATGATGAAGTTCCCCTGAGAACCCCTATCGATGTGGATGAAGGAGGAGAGGCCTCGCCTACGGCTGAGACCAATGTACAGGAGGTGATCAATGCTATTGCTCCGATCACGTCCAAGGCAGCGAGGATCTTTTACCCGCCTTCCATTGCGATAGATGCATCCACAAATGGAGTCGGATTTACCGAAGACCTCTATGCACAGTACATTTCCCAGTTCGGAACCCCCGCTGTTGCAAGTACGGGAGCTCCGGCTGCCCTGCCTACTTACGCGGCCACAGAACTGTACTACTATGTGACTTACGCAGATCCCACGGTGTTCGCCAATATGAGTATTGATGCCAATGGAGTTTTGACCTATGATATCATAGGGCAGCCCTCAGATTACAATTCTCTGATCAATGTGGTCTTCGTCGTAAAGTAATATGTTAATCGACCCCAAATCGGCTTGAAAACAGCTCGCATATATAAGCTTTTGGTCCTCAGCATTGTTTTTTCACTGCTGGGGATTCTCGCATCTAATGCGCAGTTCCTTTTACAGGCGCCCAATAGTGGGGATGAGACCAATTTTCGCTGGTATGAGGCTTCAGATCCTGCCACCGTCCTTTCCACGGATTTCTTTTATGAGACGTCTACCCCGGGGGTGTATTACGCCACTTATGACGGTACGCTCTGCGGTTCAAATGCCACAGGGTATTTTATTCTGACTGATTGTGAGAATCCGGATAATCAGGTAACCCTTGATATTTCAGCTAACGTCTCCGGGAGTGCTACGGTAAGCTGGACCCCGGCTGTAAGCGGGGATCAGCTAAGGCCTGTGGTTACAGCAACCACCACGGTTACCAGATATACCGCAACCCTCACCAAGGTCGGGAATTCCATGGAGTTACCCTCCTTCACCGTGGTTTGCCTGCAACAGGCCGCCACCCTTGTGGATGATTTTATTACCCTGGTGGAAGATACCTCTACCCTCATTCCTGTTTATGACAATGACAGCGGTATACCCAGCTCAGGAACACTTACAACAACGGATCCTGCCAACGGTACCGTGGTTATTGACGAAAACGGTACCCCAAATGATCCCTCCGACGATATTGTGCAGTATACCCCATTTATTGATTATAACGGTCCGGACTCCTTTACCTACACTGTTTGTAATACACTGGGAGATTGCAGCACAGCTACAGTGAACATAGACGTAACACCCTTTATGGATGCTGAGGATGATGCCGTGGCAACCGTACTGGATACCCCTGTAGATATCGGATTCTGGGGTTCAAATGACAATGACCTGCCTAACAACGGAACGATCACCACAACCAATCCTTCCAACGGGACCCTTATCTGGGATGACAATGGTACACCCAATGATCCGACAGATGACATGTTCACCTATACACCGAATCCCGGTTTTCTTGGGGCAGACGATTTTGTATATACTATTTGCGATATGTCGGGGAATTGTGTCTCTGCGACGATTTATGTGTATATCAACGAGCCGGATGTGGACCTCGATGCGGATGATGACGGTATCCTCGATGCATTTGAGGACCTGAACCTCGATGGGGATAACGACCCGTTCACCAATCCCACCGATACAGATGGGGATGGTATCCCGGATTACCTGGATATTGATAGTGATGATGACGGTATTCCGGATAACGTGGAGGCTCAGACCACGGCCGGTTACATCCCGCCTACGGGCCAGGATGAGAACGACAACGGCCTGGACGATGCCTATGAGGCCAATGGTAACCTTGGGATCATCCCGATCGATACGGATGGAGACGGAATTCCGGATTACGTGGATGAGGACAGTGATGATGATGGAGTGCCTGATAATATCGAAGGGCATGATCACGATCATGACGGTATTCCGGATGTGACCTTTATTGGATCAGATAAGGATAATGATGGTCTGGATGACGGTTACGAAGGAAATTCCACTATAGACGATGACAAGAATGATGAGATAGACGACCCATACAGGGATCTCCCAAATAATGACGGGGATGAAGAGTCTGATTACCGGGATACCGATGATGATAATGACACCATCCCAACAGTGGATGAGGATTACAATGGGGACGGAAACTATGCCAATGACGATGAGAACAATAACGGAACGCCCGACTATCTTGAGCCCAATGCTATTGAAGCCGATATTGAGGTCTTTAATGTAGTGACCCCCAATGGGGATGGAATTCACGATGTGCTGGCGATACGCGGACTGGAGGATTACCCCAACAATACCATCAGGATCTACAACCGATGGGGTGTGCAGGTGTATGTGACCAAAGCTTACGATACACAGGGGAATGTATTTGACGGGACCTCAGAAGGCCGCGTGACCATTGACCAGGATAATAAACTTCCTGTAGGAACCTATTTCTATATCCTCGATTACGAAGACAACACAGGCGCTATGAAATCCCTGACGGGCTACATTTACCTTAACCGATAAACCATGAGACCAAGACCAGCCATTTCATTGATAAACCGAGCCGCGCGATACTGCATTCCGCTGTTGCTGTTGTGTTTTTCCTTTCAGGTCAGCGCCCAACAGGATGCCCAGTATACCCAGTACATGTACAATACTGTCAGCGTAAATCCCGGGTACACGGGATCGAGAGGGCATCTGAGTATAGCGGCCCTCTACCGGGCACAGTGGGTAGGCCTGGAAGGAGCTCCCAAGACTCAGACCTTTAATTTCCATACCCCAGTGGGATACCGGGGCGTGGGGATGGGACTTTCTATAGTCAACGACCAGATTGGACCTACCTCGGAGACGTATTTTGACCTGGACTTCTCCTATACCATTCAGCTGGCTGCTGAAAAAAGACTGAGTTTTGGTCTGAAGGGTAGCGTGCATATGCTCGATATACGATTCTCGGAGCTCAACCAGGACTGGACCAATCCCGGAGGGCCGGATCCTACCCTCCAGCAGGATATTCAGAACAAGCTATCGCCCAACCTTGGGGCGGGGGTCTACTACCATACGGACAAGTTCTATTTAGGTCTGTCCGTCCCTCGTTTTTTGGAGACTTCTCACTTTGATGAGTCTTCCCTGTCTACAGCTGCGGAACAAATGAATTTTTATCTGATCACCGGGTATGTCTTCCAAATGAATCCCCTCTGGAAATTTAAACCCACGCTACTCACAAAAGTCGTGCAGGGGGCTCCGCTTCAGGTGGATCTGTCGGCCAATTTCATGTACAATGACAAGTTCATCATGGGGGCTGCCTATCGCTGGGATGCAGCGGTGAGCGCCATGGCGGGTTTCCAGCTGTCTCCCGAATTCCTGATCGGCCTGGCCTATGACCGTGAGATAACCGAGCTCGGGACAGCCCGTTTCAATGACGGGTCCTTCGAAGTGATTCTCAGGTACGATTTTTTCAAAGTAAAAGAAAACCTGAAGTCGCCCCGTTTCTTCTGATCGCGGGGTATTCTGCCGTCAAATCCTTTAACATTTAAGATTCACTTAACCCTTATAAAAAGGGAAAGGTGTTATTTTTACGCGGTGGAAGAGAAAGTAATACTGGTAAACGAAAGAGATGAGCAGGTAGGAACCATGCCCAAAATGGAAGCCCATGAAAAGGCCGTGTTGCATCGGGCGTTTTCTGTCTTCATTATGAATTCCAAGGGGGAGACTATGCTTCAGCAACGCGCAGCCCACAAATATCATTCTCCTCTTCTCTGGACCAATACCTGCTGCAGCCATCAGCGTGTGGGAGAATCTAATATAGAAGCTGGGAAAAGGAGATTACAGGAGGAAATGGGATTCGAGACTGACCTGAAAGAACTATTCAGCTTTATTTACAAGGCACCTTTTGACAATGGTCTGACCGAACACGAGCTGGATCATGTAATGATCGGGCAATATGAAGGTGATCCCCGGATCAACAGGGAGGAAGTGGCCTCCTGGAAATGGATGAATCCTGAGGATATTAAAGCCGATATGGAAAAATCTCCTGAAACCTACACAGCCTGGTTCAGGATCATCTTTGAGAAATTCTATGACCACCTCATCGAAAATATTCAGCCAAAATGAAAGTAAAGGTTAGTCGAAGAGCCCATTTTAATGCCGCCCACAGGTTATACCGGCCAGATTGGCAGGACGAAAAGAATGAAGCAGTCTTCGGGAAGTGCAACAATCCCAATTTTCACGGGCACAACTACGAACTGATCGTGAGTGTGACGGGGGAGATCGACCCGGAAACGGGCTTTGTGATCGATGTGAAGATCCTGAAAGACCTGATTAAATCAGAGGTTGAGGACGCATTCGACCATAAGAACCTGAATGTGGAGGTACCTGAGTTCAAGAAACTCAATCCCACAGCTGAAAATATTGCAGTAGTGATCTGGAATAAACTCCGGCCTCATATCAAATCCTCAGACGAGCTGGAGGTGGTGCTCTATGAAACACCCAGGAACTTCGTAACTTTTTCCGGATAGCCCATGGGCCTGAAGATAGGTGACAGGATTCCGGAATTCT
The DNA here is from genome assembly GCF_014638095.1 of Muriicola marianensis. Classification (GTDB taxonomy): domain Bacteria; phylum Bacteroidota; class Bacteroidia; order Flavobacteriales; family Flavobacteriaceae; genus Muriicola; species Muriicola marianensis. The sequence goes on along the minus strand of NZ_BMFH01000001.1, from coordinate 934,701 downwards.
CCCTAACCGATCAGGACGGTAACACTTTCAATACGGCCGATCTTATCGGGAAAAAGCCCTTGGTCATCTTTTTCTATCCCAAGGACAACACCCCGGGATGTACCAAAGAGGCCTGTTCATTCAGAGACAGTTATCAGGAATTCACCGAAAGAGGAGCGGAGGTCATCGGCATTAGCGCAGATTCTGAATTTTCACACCGTAAATTTGCGTCAATGTATAACCTGCCTTTTATCCTTTTGTCAGACCCGAAAAACAAGGTCAGAAGATTGTTTAAAGTAGAAAAATCACTTTTCAATCTCCTTCCCGGAAGGGAAACCTTTGTAGTCGACAAGGAAGGATTCGTGGTCATGTCCTTTAACAACATGGGAGCCTCCGGGCATATGAAAAGGGCGCTCAAGGCAATAAAATCCATCTCATGAACAGTTTGTACCCCCTAAAATTCCATCCCATCCTGAAAGAAAGGCTCTGGGGAGGAACCAAACTGGCAGACCAACTAAATAAGCCAAGCACAAGTGATATCACTGGGGAAAGCTGGGAACTTTCCGGTGTCGAAGGGGATGTTTCCATCGTCGCCAACGGATCCCTGAAGGGCTCCTCCCTTAATGACCTCATCCAAAGGTGGGGAGATGACTTACTGGGCAAGTCGGTTGTAGATCGGTTTGGCAAGGAATTCCCCATCCTTATAAAATTTATTGATGCCAAGCAGGACCTTTCCATTCAGTTGCATCCCCATGATGAACTGGCCCGCTCCAGGCACAATTCCTTTGGAAAAACGGAGATGTGGTACATCATGGATGCGGAGGATGATGCGAGCCTGATCGTCGGTTTCAACCAGCCGATGACAAAGGAACAATACATCAGGAGCCTTGAGGACAAATCCCTTTTGGAATACATGAATTACGAAAAGGTAAAGCCAGGGGATACTTATTTTATCAACACAGGCAAGATCCATGCTATCGGGGCAGGGGTTCTCCTGGCGGAGATACAGCAAACATCTGACATTACCTACAGGGTCTACGATTTCGATCGCAGAGATAAGGAAGGCAACCTCAGGGAATTACATACAGACCTCGCCCTGGATGCCATTGACTTTGAACAAAAGGATGATTTCAAAGTGACTTACGGCCGGGATAAAGATGAGGTAAACCCTATGGTCGACTGTCCTTATTTCAAAACCAACTATCTCAACCTCAGAAAAGATCTTCTCCTGGATACTCGGGAAAGAGATTCCTTTACTATTCTGATGTGTGTAGAGGGGGATGCCGTTGTAGCCAATGAAGAGGGTTCCGCCTCTCTTACCAAAGGAGAGACTCTGTTACTGCCCGCCTGCTCGGAGAAAATCGAAATCCGCTCAACGGGTTGTGAATTGCTGGAAGTAACCGTCTGAAAGTTGCGGGGCATATTTCTCAATACCATTCTTAAAGTTTACTTTTGTTGAAAATATTTTAAGAGATGGCAAATATTCGCGACTTAAAGAAAGACATCAACTACGTCTTGGGCGATATCATTGAAGCGGTTTACATCTTCGAAGAGTCGAACAATACACCCGGCTCTAAAGAGGGTAATGAGATTATAGATAAAGCCATTGCCACCTTCGATGACCTGATAGCAAAGGTGAATCAGAAGAATGTGGAGAACAGGAAGGCTCACCTGAAAGCAGTTCGGGAGGAATTGGAAAAGGAAGCCACCAGCCTGGTCAACAAACTGAATAAAATGGGATAGTCTTTAGGACTATTCCGCACTTCGTTTCTCCAAAAGACTTTTCAGGGCCTTGCCGTATTTGCCGTTGGCTACCTGTGGTTCCAGGGAATTGTAAAGGGAATCCAGGTATTTGCTATTGGCATCAGGCACTTCAGTAATTGCAATAAAAGGCGCGATATGGGACCCTGTGTGGCTCATCGCATAATTCAGGGTGTAGAGATAACTACGCCTGATACTTCTTTCGTTCGCTTTTTGGAGAGAATCCAGGGCAGCAGCATCGTTTATTATCTCAGGATCATTTGCAGCTTTGAGTTGCTCCAGGTTTTCCGTATTGAACCGGGTCATCACCTCGCGGTATTCTTCCAGTTCCTTTTGGGTGGAAGAACCTTCTATAACGGCCTTGCTGTCAAAGGCATTCCATACGGTTTTAATGGTGATCTTACCCGGTTCACCGAAAAAGGTGATCCGGTCATTTACCTCATTCTGGTCTTCCTTCTTCAGGTACAGGTAGAATATCTCCGGACTCTCAATAGTGGTAGAAAATCCGAAATCACCATTACCCCTTAAGGTGATGGAATCCAGGGTCACAAGGGCAGAGTCTTCAACCTTTTGCAGGTACAAAGTCCCTTTTTTAAGTCCCTTCACTGTTCCGCTGACTTCCATGGCAGGGGTTTTGTCTCCGGAACAGGAGGCGATGAGAATAGCAATAATAAGGAATGTATGTAGGTATTTCATGCCTGAGAATTTTGGGCCAAATATCCGTAAAGTTTACGGAATTCTAAACATGTGAGGCAACTTCCATCAGCAAGGCACAAATATAGGCCCCTGCCGTTCCTATGACATATCCCAGCACCGCAAGCAGGATCCCGACCGAGGTGAGGGAAGGGTGGAATTCAGCTGCCACTACCGGAGCTGAAGCAGCTCCTCCCACATTGGCCTGACTCCCGACAGCAAGGAAGAAAAAGGGAGCTTTGATGAGTTTGGCTACCAGGATGAGGAGTCCGGCGTGGATGGAGATCCAGATGAGGCCGATCAGGATCAGACCCGGGTTCTCGAGCACCTTGCTCAGGTCCATTTTCATTCCGATGGTGGCCACCAGGACGTAGATGAAAAGTCCGCCTATCTTACTGGCTCCTGCACCTTCATAGGTCTTGGCCCTGGTAAAGGACAATATGATCCCGACAGCCGTGGCAAAAACAACCATCCATAAGAATTCAGATCCTAGGGAGGAGAGGGCCTTTTCCTTGTTGCCGATGATCTCGAAATTCGACTGCAGGAAATCCGTGAAATGGAAGCCCAGGTAATGAGCGATGCCCACCCCTGTAAATGCAAGGCAGGTAAGGATGATGTAATCCCGTAGTGTAGGAATGCGTGCGATCTTAGCCGTATAGGCAGAAACCTTGGCTTTCAGATCGTCGATAGAGCTCGTATCAGCTTTCAGCCACCGGTCTATACGGTTTGTTTTACCCACTCCGAGCAGGATAATCGCCATCCAGATGTTGGCCACGACAATATCTATGAGCACCATCCCTCCGAAATTGGCCGGGTTGTATTGAAAGACCTCCAGCATGGCAGCCTGGTTGGCCCCTCCGCCAATCCAGCTTCCCGCAATAGTTGCAAGGCCCCGCCAAACGGCATCAAACCCAACACCGCCCACAGTTTCAGGGGAAAAGATGGAGACGATCAGGATGGCGATCGGGCCTCCGATGATGATCCCCACGGTTCCTGTCAGGAACATGATCAGGGCCTTAGAGCCCAGATTCAGGATGGCCTTGAGATCAATGCTCAACGTCATCAGGATCAGGGCTGCAGGGAGCAGGTAACGACTGGCGATATAATACAGGTTGGAAGATTCTTCGGAGATCAGTCCCACACTTGTAAGCACTGCCGGCAGCATGTAGCACATAAGCAGGGTGGGCACCACTTTATAGAATTTGTTCCAGAACCCCTTTTCAAGGGAGGAGGTGTAGAATACAAAACCAAGGCAGAGGCATAAAAGCCCTAGGATGACCGTGTCATCGGTCAGAGGAAAGTGATCCATAAACGAGTTTGTTCAGCTGTTGAGCCAAATATAAAAATAATTGACCGGGAGCACCTTTCTCCTACTCAGATATTGAGCCAGTAGGTGACTTTCAGGTTGATAGATCGAACTCTTGGGGCAAAGGTATTGACGAAGTAATTGTCGTTGTACACCAGGAACAGATCAGATAGGGGAGCGAATCGCCACTGCAGCCTGGAATTGATACCGAGGTTGTCCCTCTGGTTGCTGTACTGTATAAGCGTAGACCAGAAGAGCGATTTGCTAAAGGTAAGGTCGAATCTCGGACTGATCAGCCAGATATCCGCACTGCCATAGGGTTCCGGAAGCTGGATCTGATCATACCTGAAGTTCATGGAGACCACCGCCTTAGGCTGCAGGCGAAGGTTAAGTCCTCCTTCCACGGAAAAGATATCACCGTTAAAAAACCTGCCTATGGTAGGTTCTATGGAATATGACAAAAGACGTCGCCTGTCCGAACGGTACTGAAAACTGGCAGAATTGTAATAATAACCCTGCTCACCGGGTAACGGTAGGGCATCATCACTACGCGTGGGGTCAAAATCGTCCAATAAATAGGTGTACTCATGAGAGAATGATGCCTGAGCCTCAGATAAATTATTAAATCGCACCTCCCAGTCTAGGCGGGTGGTGTAATCTGTGTTCAGGAAATTACGGGTCGGACTCCAGATAAAATTCGGAAAGAACCGTATGCTGTGGTTCTGAATAATACCCTCCTTAGGCCAGAAGACCCTTCTCATGCTGAAAATACCCTTGAAAATATCGGTTCGCCGGATAAAGCCGAGATCGGATTGATAATCTTCCCCGACGAACACAGCTTTGCTGAAGAAGTTCCAGTAACGGGAATTGTATTCCAATTGCATTCCCGATGAGAGGTCTTCTATCCTTCCCCCCGGCTCGAAGGATTTGTGCAGGAAGGCCCGTCCGCTCCATAAATTATCTTGCGAAATCAGGTTGTAATCAATTCCCATGACCCGGTTATACCGATCTTCGTCGGCCAGGAAGTCGTAGTCACTGGTAGACTGCCTGTTTATAAAGAAAAAGCCGATGTTGGAACGGGAGAATACCTGCTGCTGTACGGCCAGCATCATATTGTTGTTTGTAGGAATCTCGTTGGCCTCATCTGCCTCGGTTTGAATGTTGAGGAAACCGATACGCAGACGGTTGTTTAATTTACCACTCAGCCTGACCCCACCGATAATACTATTCTCTATGGTGTTGCCAGCAGTGTCCCGTGCAATACCGATTCGCCTTGAAAAAAAAGGATTGCTGTCACGGGAATCACCGAAGTCTGCGAACAGGTCGTTGTTGTCAATAAAGAATTGCCGCCTTTCGGGAAGTCCTATTTCAAAACGCGTCAGGTTGGTGATCTGATTATCCACTTCAACCTGGGAAAAATCGGGATTGACCGTGATATCGAGGTTCAGACTGTTACCTATGGACACCTTGGCATCTCCTCCAAATTTGAAATCATTGGTCGAAACATCATTTTCAAAATCCTGAGCGGTCAGATAATTGATATAGGGAATGACAGCAAAGGGAGTTCTGGACTTTCCAAGCGGTTTTTCGAAAACCATATCCCCCATAAAGGTAAGCCCGAAGATGTTCTGATTCTGTGGAATTCGCGCCCAGGTGCTGTTCTCATTGCTCTGGGTGTCAAAGCGGTAGCTGTTAAAACGCCATTTGGTTTCCCCTTCTCGAAATTTAAATGAGGTCAGGGGTATAATCATTTCCGAGGTGTAGTAATCATCGTAGATCTGAGACTCTCCTCTCCACTTTACATCCCAGGAAATAGTAAAACCTCTCAGATCAAGACCCCCTCCCGAGACCAGCCCCTCGCGCATTACCCCAAAGGGGTTTATACCAAAGAGAAAAGCGTTATTTCCGTCATTGAATGTGTCGAATAGAAGGGTAATGTTGTCGCTGTTCCCCGCCCGAAAGTCACGCCGAAGCGACTCAACCGCATAATTCTTGCCCGCTGTGTAGACGGTAATACCTATATACAGGTTTTTGTCGTCGTACAGCATTTTTATATCCGTTTGTTTGAGGGCCTGTATGGAATCTACAGGGAAGTATTCCCAGAAATCAGAGGCACTTTCGGCTTCTTCCCATATGGGTTCATCCAGGATGCCATCGAGCTGGATAAAATCCTGTATATACTTGACCTTAAAAGATCGGTTTTTGGAACTAAAGTTGTTCTGGGAATGTGAAAGCTGGACACAAAGGAGTGTCACAAAGGTCAGGATAACCTTTCTTAGCGTTATGTTCTCTGATAGTAACACTCCCGCAAAATTAACATTTAAAGCGTTAAGGAAATCCCAAATTTCATCACGTCTGCCATGTTGAGAAAGAAATTGATGAACCGGAAGACCATTCCGCGATCGCTACATAAGAAATTCGGCTTTCGGAGGATTTTCGGATCTTGATAATATGCACCAAAATTAACTTGTCCTTAAAGCACCAACCTCTATTTTTGCAGAAAAAGGAACTCGAATGAAGAATTTTATCATCCTATTTTTTGCGGTGAGCAACCTGGCTTTTGCTAACCCGCCTTTCTGGGGTAAGACCGGCCACAGGGTGGTTGGGGAGGTTGCGGAAATGCATCTTAAAAGAAAGGCCAGGAAAATGGTGCGCAAGATACTCAAGGGAAGGTCATTGGCTTCGGTATCGAACTATGCGGACGATATCAAATCAGATACACTATACAGGAAATATTATCCTTGGCATTATGTCAACTATCCCGCCGACAAGACATACGTGCAGGAACCTCCCGCCGAGGAAGGGGATATCGTCCAGGCCATTGAGACTTGTATTGCTAAGCTCAGGGATAAGAATTCTCCGGAAGAGGAACAGATTTTTTATTTAAAGATGCTCGTTCATTTTATAGGTGATCTGCATCAGCCGCTGCACGCCGGTTGGGCTGAGAACCGGGGAGGCAACGACATAGAAATAGAATGGTTCGGTCGAGAGAGCAATCTGCACAGGTTATGGGACTCCGATCTGATCGACCACTTCGGGATGAGTTATACAGAACTGGCCCGGGATCTTCCACCCTTGTCAAAGGAGGGATACAAGGCTTTAAAGCAGGGAGATGTGTATAGCTGGGTTGAAGAATCCCACAGGTTGGCGACCTCTATTTACGGTTCTGTGATCCCCGGAGAACGCCTGGGATACCGATATAAATATATCCACTGGAACACCGTTGAGCGTCAGTTGCTCAAAGGAGGTGTACGGCTTGCTGTGGTATTGAATGAGATATTCGACTAACGCTTTGAGATCTTATTCCCGGAGATGTGGCGCTGTCGGGTGCTTTTAAAGCGGGTACTATCTGAAGTTTTCAGTGCTGCGTGCTTGGTAGACCTGCCCTGAACCCTTTTCCGCCACATACGGAAACTGCTGGGTTTCATTTCCCTCCTCATGATCTCTATGGTCTCCTGTTCAGAAATGCCAAACTGGAATTCGATAGCCTCAAAGGGGGTGCGGTCTTCCCAGGCCATTTCAATGATCCGGTCTAATTCTCTTTCAGTAAATTCCTTTTTCATAGCGGTTCAAAGATAATAAGAATCCCCCGTTTAATGGATGACCCTGAAGGTGAGGTTGATACGCTCCCCTATGGCCCGTGAGGTTTTAGGGATCTGGTGCAACCAGCGATGCTGGGTCTCTCCTTTCATGATCAGCAAGCTGCCGTGTTCGAGGATCATTTTATGCCTCAACTCTTTTTTGTCTCTGTGTTTAAAGTGGAAGACTCTTTCCTCTCCCAGGGTTATTGAGGCGATCACGGGATTTTGGCCGAGTTCCGGTTCGTCATCGGCATGCCAGCCGTTACTGTCTTTTCCATGCCTGTAAAGGTTCATAAGACAGGTTGTAAAAGCGGTTCCGGGGAGAATCTTTTCTATTTTATGCTTTATGGAGAGAAGATCTTCTGTGAACGGGTGGGGAACCATGGTAATATTGGAGTAGGAGTAGGGCTTGCCATTATTCCCGTACAGGGCGGTCAGCCTGGGCTGGGGATAGGTTTTCCCGAATACAAGTATATCGTCCTGCTGCCAGGGTGTATCCCGTTTCAATATAGTAAAGAGGTGATCTGCTTCCTGATGGTCATAAAAACCCGGGTAATATACGATATCGCTCTCAGGCAGATCTAATTTATGGGCTTGCAGTTGCATTCAGGCGACTTAGCTGATGACTTTCTTAAGATCGTTTCTGTATTCAGAAGGATTTTGCCCTGTGAAGGCCTTGAAAGATTTGTTGAAATGGGAGAAGTTGTTGAAACCACTTTCAAAACAGACCTCTGTGATGCTCATGGGTTGTTCTGCCAGCAATTTGGAAGCGTGAACCAGTCGGCATTCGTTCACGAACTGCACAAATGTCTTGTTGGTGATCTTCTTGAAATACCTGCAAAAAGAGGGAACGGTCATGCTCACCATATCCGCGATCTTCTCCAGGGGGATATCTTCCTTAAAGTTTTGTTTTACGTAGTTGAATACAACGTTGATACGGTCGTTGTCTTTTACCTCTGTTTTCAGGGAGAATCCGTCTGCATTAAGTACCTTGTAATCCTCAGATAGAGCGAGTTCATTGAGGATATTGAGAATTGACAGCAGCCTCTGGAAGTCTGTCTGGTATTCGAGCACCTCCATCTTTTCACCTATTTTCTTTTTGGTCTTCCCTGAAAAGGCGATCCCTCCTGCTGCAAGGTCGAACAGGGCCTGTATCTTCTTCATCTCCGGAATCTTAAAGAAATCATTCCCGAGGAAGTCATACTTCATCTGAATAACCGTTTCCTTCTTATTTCCCGTGAGTTTGTCAGTAAGTCCGCAGTGCGGCAGGTTACTGCCAATGAGTATCAGATCCCCATTGGTGTAATAAGATACATGACTCCCGATCTGCCGCTTACCCGACCCTCCATTCACATAGACCAATTCGATCTCCGGGTGGTAATGCCAGACGTTATTTTTATTGAGGCGCTCCTCGTCAAATTTTTGATAGGTAAATGAGTTCCCGAAGTTGGGTTCAATCGCCTCAAATGTGGGTTTTTGTTGGATCATAGACATGCTATATACGTACAAAGTTACTCCCGCAGTTCTTCCTTAAACTTTACAAAATTACCCAAAATATATGCAATATTATCATTTAAGAAATAATTAACGGGCCTGATTGGTAAAATAGTACATAAATCTGCAAAATCAGCAGTAGTGATCCCGGGATTATGAGGATAGATTTGCCTTGAGTTTATTCATTAATCCAAAAAAAGCAATCATGAAAAATTTGAAAAAAATTACCGCAATGGCCATGATCCTGATTTCTGCCGGAACATATGCCCACAGCTTTAACGTAAAACCTTCTTTTGACATCAACGATGGAGATATCAAAGAAAGCCCATTCTTCCGAAAAGCAGGGGACAAGTTGTTCCTGAACTTTTTCAACAGGGAAATGGGGGATGTTCAGATCAAAGTTATTGACAGCGAGAATCGCATCCTTTACAGCGAGACCATCAAATCTTCTCTGATCGTGGAGAAGGCTTTTAACTTTGGGAAGGCAGAAAAGGACAGCTACAAAATAGTGGTCAGGGATGCCAACGATACTTTTGCTGAGTATTACGTAGTGAAGTAAGTTTAGTTAATTCAGCGAGAAGGGGGCCGTCAGGCCCCTTTTTTATGGTATCTGCTCAACTTGTCCTTGGTCCGCTGGGGCAAGAATTCGCAATTTAATGCACGGCTCAATATATCCGGATCCTTCTCTTTAGAATAAAGGAGGGAAAACAGGTTGGCTATGCTCAGTGAATCCTCTTTTTTATCTACCAGTTGAAATAGGTCCCCTGTGCTCACTTTCCCCGGTTTGATCACCCGAAGATAGGTTCCCGGCCGGCCGTGTTCGATAAATGCTTCTATAATTTTCTGATCTCCAAAACGATATCCCAGTTTGTAACACGGTTCTCTTGGAATAGTGATCTGCACTAAAGCAGAACCCAGTTGGTATGTAGAACCCACCAGGAGATTGGCTTCATCGAGCCCTTCGATAGTAATATTCTCGCCGAACATACCCCAGTTCCATTCCAGCTCGGGATATCGATCCTTCCAGTATGGGTAGTTGTCAGAAGAAAAGATGTAGCATGCCTTGAAAACTCCCCCGTGATGTTTGCGGTCGGTCACTGTATCTCCCTTCACGTCCTCAAGATCCAGGAGAACGGGGTGTGAAACGGGCGACTTAAAGATCCCTGTCTTTTCGGTCCTGCCATTCCAGGTGAAACTCGTCGGTTGTCCTATATTGGTGGATATGACCTTCATGGCCTAAAGATAGGAAATACATGGGTGTAGCCGGAGACCTGTATCCTGCCTTTTTAGGGGAAAGCAATCAAATCTATCTGGAAGTGTTTCTTTTGAATACTTCTTGCAGTCTTTCCTGATTGTCCAGATTCTCTCCTTTGAATTCTGTCATCTGGAAGAATAGTATGTCCTGACCGATGTTTTCCAGATCGTAAACTGCGTGTTGGTCTTTGTGCTGCAGGAATTCGGAATCTCCTTTCTCTAAATGCATCAGGAGGATGCGTCCATCAGAGAAACGCGAGATCAAAAGGCCTTCTGAGCCTGCCACCCAGTAGTAATCGGATTGGATCTTGCGGAAAGGGAGTCGCTCCTTGGGTAGCAATACCACCTCCCAGATCCTCAGATAGTCATTTTCGAATAGGATCTTTTGGCCCAGATCTGAGCTTATCCGATTTCTCTTCAATTCCTCAATATGAGCCGGATTCCAGGTGTTGAAGTTTCCTGCCTCATTGATAGTCGTGTACTTGAGTAGTTTGGCTCTCTGATTTTCTTTGGTGGTCATAGCTATTCCATTTTTTATTTCCTTGTCGGAAAAGAGACCTTGGATGCAATTGATCCAGGTCTCTATCCGACTCATCATCATAAATCAATCTATCACCTTCAACTCAAAGTTTTGGTAAATATTTTCTGAGCCCAAGCTACAGACCGGGGTTTTAAGTTTGAAATTCAGAAATCAGAACGAAATCCCTGTAAAATCAATGAATATCGGTCCGAAATCAGGAATCAGTACTCCTGTTTAAAGAGATTTTCCAGTACCGAACTCGATAATAAACACTTATCAGGTCGCGATAAGGGAAGGACTATTCCTTGTATCTGGTGGGGGTTGTCCCGGTTACTTTCTTAAAGGCCGAGTAAAAAGCACTTTTGCTGTGGAAACCGACTTCCTGTCCTATACCTTCGATACTGAAATTGTGTGCCTGCGCACCGTCCAGTATCAATTTGGCTTTCTCGATGCGCAATGCATTGACATAGGAATTAAAATTTTGATTGGAGATAGAATTTATGCTGGCAGAGATTTTTTTGGGATGCAGATTTAGTTTTTCGGCCAGGTCCACGATCGTAAGATCGCTATTTAAAAAGATCTCGCTTTTCTTCATATAGGTTTCTACTTTCTCCATCAGGGCTTCCAGGTCCTTGTGATCATCCTTTCTTTCATGATTTTCTTCCTTAAGGCCTGACAGATAATCTCTTAATTGCTCAGGGCCCTTGCTCGATAAGGTAGACAACACATTCTGCTGAATAACCCCATTGATTGCAATCCAGTAGATGGCCACAAGGTCGAGGGCGGAGAAAATAATCTTGAAAACATAATTCTCCGGCGAGATCACATAGAGAATATGGATAAGGACAGACGAAGACAAACTATAGATCAGGAAGATACGTACCCACGTAAGTACCTTGTTCTCCAGTTCGGAAAATGTATTCTCCACCTGCCTTTTATGCCTGTTGAGAAGCCTTAAGTTCCAAATACCGATTCCCCAGGAATACAAAATGCCTGCATACGTGAACACGATCACATACCACAAGCTCTGCGCGATATCAACTTTTACAGTATAGGGTTGGAAATAAATTACGATCTGTGCAATAAGAGAAAGGATCCCGGGATACAAAAGCCAGTATTTGATCTTCTGATCGGAAAAAATGGAGATCTTTTGAGTATAGATAAAGAAAACGGCGAATAGGAGCCAGGAAAAATTAAATGGCAGGAGGAACAATGACGGGAATCGTTCGTCCAGGTCCAACCCTCCCGGAATAAAGATCAATAATTTCAAAGAGAACAGGACCAGGTACAGCCCGAGCCAGTAGGTGCTTCTAAAATGCCGGAAATTCAGGATCAACATCAAGATTCCCAGAGTCAGACCCTGGAAAAGGCCAAGTAGGTCCAGGGCTGATTGAAAATTAAGGTTTAAGTCCAATGATCGACCGTTTTTTAAGTAAATACCCTACCGTGATTATAAAGATAGTCATTGAATTTATTTTGTGATAGGAAAGTAGATGTGAGAGGTATCAGACTTGTAGTGAAAAAGCCCAAAAGGACTTCGTTCTGGGAGCCTTACACGGTCTACTGATAATTTGTTTGAAGTGGATGGATTTTAGTACGAAGGCTGGTGTAAGCTGGGCGCGATAATCAATCGAGGAACAAGACAGGAGTAATTAATCCAGAGCAAAGGATTTAAGTCCGGTCAGAATCCTGTTTTCTCAAAATCAGGTAGGCGGAATACCCGGTAAAAATGATGAGGAATGGGAGCAATAGAAGGTCGTAGCGTGTGACGTCATTTGAATAGGCCTGTACAGAAGCATTTACATCGATGGCCCAGGCGAAATAAACAGACCAGATAAAAAGAATAAACAAGATAAAACTCTTCTTGTTCGAGTTCATCAGTTAACATTTTACTGTAAGGTCCTATTTCCTGCTGGAATAACAATAAAACAAGACGCTTCCAGGAGTTCTGATTTCTGAATTTAGTACTAATTACAGAGGTTAAGATGGAAAAAGAGCGCTAAAAACGGGATTTGAACCAAAAGAGGATAGGCTGGAACCAGAAGATTTACAACATATAATAGGGATGCAGCTTTTAAACTAAGCGGCCCGACTCTCGCGGTACTGGGTGGGGGTTGTGCCCGTAAACTTCTTAAAGGCGGAATAAAAGGCGCTTTTACTTTTAAAGCCGACCTCTGTTCCGATTCCTTCCACGCTTAATTGAGAACCTTTGTCTGTCTTAAGCAGGTCTTCAGCCTTCCGGATGCGATATTGGTTGATATAGGAATTGAAATTCTGCTTTTCAACGGAATTGATGGCCTCTGAAACCAACTTAGGGTGCTCGTCAATGCCGTCGGCAAGGTCCATTATAGTGAGGTCAGGATTGATAAAACAATTCGATTCCCTGATGTGCCTATTAATGAGGTCCATGATCTCTCCCAACCTCTCAATATTAATATCCGAATTGCGATTAGATGGGGGAGACAAACTCCTGGTGACTTTTGGGTTCCAGGTGTTGGAGAAGAGGGAGCGCACGTTTCGCTGTGTGATCCCGTAATAAGAGACCCAGTAAATAGCGATAAGGTCCAAGACAGAGAAGATGGAATTGTCTGTAAATGCATTGGGAAACACATAGGCGATAATGTGACTGAAAACTGAAGTGAACAGCAGGTAGATCAAAAGAAACCGTGCCCACTGTAATTCTCTGTGCTCGATAAAGGAGTATGTGTTCAGCACCTCTACCCGGTGCTTATACAACAGTCTCAGGTTCCAGATACCGACGCCCCAGGAAAAATAAGTGCCCAGGATCCAGAAGATTAGTTCGTGCCAGAATGATTCTTTGATGATCACCCTTGTTTCATACGGCATAGTATAAATTCCAACCTGAACCAGGATGGACAAAACACCCGGTGCTAAAAGCCAGTATTTGATCTTTGTATCGGAAAATACAGATACCTGCTGGGTATAGATATAGAATAAAGGAAAGAGGATCCAGGTAAAATTTAAGGGCAGCAGGTAGCATTCAGGGTGAATCGACGAAATCCTTGTATTGATAGCGATCCAGTAGCCCAGCTCCAGGGAATAGAATAATAAAAACAAGCCCAGATAAAAGGTCCTGCGGTATTTGCGCAAGCCCATTACCATAAGCAAGATACCTATGGTCACCCCCTGGATCAGTCCGATAGCATCAAGCAGGATCTGAAAATTGATATCTAAATCAGTGAACATTTAATAGTTTTATAGATCCTGGCCGTCATTTCATGGCAGTAATTCAGGATGGATATCAGAGACATTACAAAAATAAAATATTATCTCAGCTTGATCTTCTTCAAACAAAAAAACCGGGGAAATCCCCGGTTTTTTAAATTCTTTTGATTGGTGGCGACTAATCTTGTTTTTCGAGTTTTTTGGTGAGTGTGAATCCCAGATAGAGTCCCAGTCCGGCCATCAGGAAGATGGTTCCCGGATATGCGATATCCTCGTCTACGCCCAGGGTACTTTCTATAAAGGCGGCCAGAAAGATGGCCAGGCCTATCCCCATAAGCAAGAGGGCCAGATTTAGGATCACGACCTTCCAGAAGGGAGCTGCGCCTTCGCGTTTACCTTTCATAAAAATGCTGGCATCTGCGCCCTTTTCGATCAGGGCCAGGCGCTCCTTGTTTCTCGTTGTAAAATACAGGTAACTGATCGCAAAGACCACCAGGAACATACTGATAAAAATAATTACTTCTCCTCCCATGTTTTTTGATTTAAATGAATGTTGTTTGCCAGGTATGACGCCGGCAATTTAGCATGGGTTACAAAAAAGGCGTATTTTTTTACTCACAGTGTAACCTGCGACCTCTCTTGACCGTCTTATGGAACAGATGAAGCCGACTCCAGACCCGGAATTGATACAACGCACCCTTGAAGGGGACAGGCAGGCTTTTGAGGCTTTGGTCGACCGGTACAAGCATATGGTATATACCCTCGCGGTGAGAATGCTCAGGAACAGGGAAGTAGCGGAAGAAGCAGCTCAGGATACATTTCTAAAGGCCTACAAGGGGCTTGAGACTTACCAGGGAGGCGCCCGCTTCTCGACATGGTTGTATAAAATAGCCTACCATAATTGTTTGGATCGACTTAAAAAAATGAGCCGGCGCCCCTCAACCACTCCATTGGAATATCAGAGATATGACGGGCGGGAAACGGGTGGCATAGAGGAAGGCCTGGAATACGAGGATAAGAAACGCAGTATCCGCATGGCCATAGAGCGTTTGTCCGAAAAAGATGCTGCCCTTATCAGTATGTTCTATTATGACGAACTGAGTATTGCGGAGATCTCAGTGATCTCGGACCTGAGCCCCGAAAACATAAAAATACGGCTGTACAGAAGCCGAAAACAATTGGCCTCCGACTTGCGCCCGTTTATGGAGGCACAAAAACTATAAGCTATGAAACAGGAAGACTTTTGGGATGAAACGATCAGGAAATCGCTGAAGGAACTGCCGGTGGAGGAGGTTCCGGCAGGCTTTACCAAACAAGTCATGGACGCAATAAATGTCATGGAACGTCGCCCTGTGAGGTACACACCTGTATTCTCAAAAACAGCCTGGGTCCTGATCTTCTGCCTTGCCCTGGTTCTCATGGTAGCGGGCTATACAAGTTCACTACAAAATGAGGCACTTCTCTTCCTGACTCGCGATCTGAACCTGATGCCGTTTACATTTCTGAGTTCAGATGGATCGTCCTTTACTTCAGATACCCGTATTGTGGTATACTCCTTATTGGCATTTTGCAGTCTATTCAGCCTTCAGATCATCCTGCTCAAAAGGAACTGGGTGAACAAGCAGGTCTATTTTTAGGGTAAACTGGGGGCTGATGACCTGTCCTTCATTCTACAGATACCAATATGCCCAGTACATCAGGCCAAATTGCAGTGGGATCCTCAGGATCAGGATCCATTTGGGGATGCCGGCTCCTTCCTTCTCACCTTTGAGCATATAAAAATGTACGAGCAAGAACACAGCCAGCATCCCGATGATTCCGATGAGGGAAAGATCGCGGGTCGGCTTAAAGCAAAGTCCAACGGCAAGCAGAATCTCTACGATCCCGCTGAGAAATACCAATTCGCGGTGAAAAGGCAGGTAAGCAGGCATAATCCGCATATAAGCTTTGGGTTTAATGAAGTGCATCACTCCTGCAAAAGCGTACATGACGGACATGGCGTAGAAATGCCAGGGATCATTCATAGGTCTAAAATAAAAAGACCGCTCGGTTAAAGCGGTCTTTTTTATCAATTAATACGAGATTATTTGACCATCTCGTAGCTCCGTCTGATGAATTTTGTCAGGGCTTCCCCTTTGAGCAGGCCTTTGGAAAGCCTTGCAAGATCGAGGGACTGGTTGATCAGCCTTTCCCTTTTCTTCGCGGTTTTGGTATTCAGGATCTCACTGACCAGTTCGTGATTAGTATTGATCACCAGGTTGTACATGTCGGGCATGTTCCCCATGCCGAACATTCCGCCACCGGTCCTCTGCATTTCCTTCATCCGCCTCATAAATTCGGGTTCTGTGATGATGAAAGGTGCTGCCTGACTGTCCATGGCTTCGAGCTGTACGGTATACCCTTTATCTCCCAGTACTTCTTCAACCTGGGTCTTGAGTTTCTCCTTCTCTTCTTCTGAGAGCTTACTGATCTTGGTATCTTCCTTTTTGATCAGGTTATCCAAGTGGTCTGCATCAACCCTGGCAAAGGAAAGTTTCTCCTTTGAGGTCTCGAGTTTCTGAAGCAGGTGGCCCACGATGGGCGAATCGAGCAGGAGCACTTCATATCCCTTTTCTTTGGCGGCATCTATATAACTGTGTTGTTCTTCCTTGTCTGAAGCGTAGAGGACCACCAAATTATCATCCTTGTCTGTCTGTTGACCAGAGATCTTTTCTTTGAGTTCGTCAAAGGTGTAATACTTGCCGTCTACTGTGGGGTAGAGCGCAAATGCCTCCGCCTTTTCAAAGAATTTCTCTTCGGAGAGCATTCCGTATTCGATCACGATCTTGATATCGTTCCATTTGGCTTCAAAATCCTCACGGTTGTCTTTAAAGAGGGAGGCAAGCTTATCTGCTACCTTCCTGGTGATATAGGAAGAGATCTTTTTTACAGCCCCGTCTGCCTGGAGATATGAACGGGATACGTTCAGAGGAATGTCCGGAGAATCGATGACTCCTCTCAGCATGGTCAGGAACTCGGGCACGATCCCTTCCACATTGTCTGTGACAAATACCTGGTTCTGGTACAGCTGTATCCTGTCTTTCTGGATATTAAGGTCGTTGGTGAGCTTGGGGAAGTACAGGATTCCTGTGAGATTAAATGGATAATCCACATTGAGGTGGATGTGGAACAGGGGTTCCTCAAACTGCATGGGGTAAAGCTCCCGGTAAAAGTTTTTGTAATCATCATCCTGCAGGTCGGCAGGTTTTTTGGTCCAGGCCGGATTCGGATTGTTGATGATGTTATCTACCTCCTTTGTTGGAGCAGGATCCTCCTCCTTGGCTCCCTCAGGTTTTGGAAGGGTTTCTGTGCGCGTACCGAATTTAATCGGTATGGGCATGAACTTGTTGTATTTGGTCAGCAGTTCCCGGATGCGGTGCTCTTCCAGGAACTCCTTGTCATCATCATTTATATGCAGGATGATCTCCGTACCCCTGTCCTTTTTCTTTCCTTCTTTGAGTGTAAATTCCGGGGTTCCGTCACAGATCCAGTGGGCGGCGGGTTCATCCTTGTAACTTTTAGTCAGGATCTCCACTTTTTGAGCGACCATAAAGGAAGAATAAAATCCAAGTCCAAAGTGCCCTATGATCCCGGCATCTTTTCCGGCATCCTTGTATTTGTCAAGGAATTCCTCTGCCCCGGAAAAGGCTACCTCGTTGATATACTTGCGAACCTCTTCCTCTGTCATCCCTATTCCCTGGTCAATGATATGCAGCTTTTTGCCTTTCTTGTCAATTTTGACTTCTATGATGGGATTGCCGTATTCTACCTTGGCCTCTCCGATAGAAGTCAGGTGCTTGAGTTTCAGAGTCGCATCTGTCGCGTTGGAAATTAATTCTCGCAGAAATATTTCGTGGTCACTGTACAGGAATTTTTTGATCAGCGGGAAAATATTCTCTACGGAAACATTGATTTTACCTGTTGCCATCGATCTATAATTTTAGTTTACGCCAATGGGAATCAAAAAAAATACCAGATTGAATTAAAGTGACAATCTGGCACCTATAGAGGGACAAAATAGGAGGATAAAAAATTTAACAAATATTTTTGTTTAAAAATATGAGTAATAAATTAAACATTATTTATATTTGTATATGATTGCTTCGAAATCATTGCTATGAAAAAGTAAAATTGGTTTTAGTAATCAGTTTGTTTATTAATTGGTTAGGTTGTTAGAAAGCGCGCTGTCCACTTGGAGGCGCGCTTTTAACTTTATCCCATTATTCTCAAATCCTTAACAGTTTACATGTTTATTATAATGTAAATTTGCTTAAACAAAAATAAGCGACAATGGCTACAAAAAAATCCAGGGAATCTAAATCTGCAGCAGAAATTGCGTCAGCGTACATGACCTATGTCTTAGATCATGAGAAGCGTCCATCTTCGGTTTACAAATTTTGCAAGGCCATTGAGGTGTCTGAGGAGAACTTCTATGAGTCCTTCGGTTCTTTGAATTCTTTGCAAAAAGAGGTTTGGAACATGTTCTATGACAATACTCTGGAAGTATTGCATAAGAACAAGGATTACGAATCGTTCAGTAACAGGGATAAAATGCTCTCCTTCTTCTTTACTTTTTTTGAGGTACTCACCCTCAATCGGAGCTATGTTCTCTATTCTCTTGCGGAACACCGTATGTCGCTAAAAAACCTGGAACAATTAAAAGGTCTGAGAAAAAGGATCCGAGATTTTGCCGGGGAGCTGATCGAGGAGGGAAATGAAGAAAAGTCATTTAAAATATCCAGGCACAACCCGGCCCTGTTTTCCGAAGGAGCCTGGTTACAATTCCTTTTCCTCTTAAAGTTCTGGATGGATGATTCCTCCAAAGGCTTAGAAAAGACAGATATCGCCATAGAGAAATCTGTCAAGACCATTTTTGATGTCTTTGACAACACTCCTCTCGACAGTATCCTGGATTTTGGAAAATTCCTGTTCAAGGAAAACATGGCCTGATTAATTTCTAGTTACCCTCTTATTGCATGAAAACACTGGACAAGATTCCCACCGGAAAGATCGAAAGAGCAGGAAAGCTCGTTAAAACCGGCGTTAAGGTTGGGGGTAATTATGTAAAATATTACAGCAAAAAGCTGGTAAACGGGGATATCACCCGGGAGGAACTCGACGAGAATAACGCAACGGATATCTACGACAGCCTGAAGAGCCTGAAAGGAAGCGCTCTGAAGGTGGCCCAGATGCTAAGCATGGAGAAGAACCTCCTTCCCCGGGCCTATGTAGAACGCTTTTCCCTGTCCCAGTTCTCTGTCCCTCCTTTGTCTGCGCCCCTGGTCCGGAAGACATTCAAAAAATACCTCGGGCAGTATCCGGAAGAAGTCTTTGATCGGTTTGAGCGAGATTCCATCAACGCAGCCAGTATAGGGCAGGTTCACAAGGCATGGAAAGATGACAAGGAACTGGCCGTTAAAATACAGTACCCCGGGGTAGCCGAAAGTATTTCCTCAGACCTCGCCCTGGTCAAACCCATTGCCATCCGAATGTTCAACCTGCAGGGCAAAGATTCCGAAAAATATTTCAAGGAGGTGGAGGACAAGTTGCTCGAAGAGACGGATTACATCCTCGAATTAAGGCAGAGTAAGGAGATCTCAGAGGCTTGTAAACACATCCCCAATCTCGATTTTCCGACCTATTTCGAAGACCTTTCCAGTGAGCGTATCCTGACCATGGACTGGATGCACGGCATGCATCTCAGTGAATTTTCCAAGACTTCTTTTACCCCGGAAACAGGGAATATGTTGGGTCAGACCCTGTGGGATTTCTACATGTTCCAAATGCACGGGCTGAGGAGGGTTCATGCAGACCCCCATCCCGGGAATTTCCTGATCAGCCAGGACCACAGGCTTATCGCGATCGATTTTGGCTGTATAAAGGAAGTGCCCGATGAATTTTACATTCCCTACTTCGAACTCGCACGAAGGGAGGTTATCGAGGATGAGGCTCTTTTCGAGGTAAAACTGGAGGCTCTGGAAATATTGACCCCGGCCGATTCACCAGAGGAAAGGAAATTCTTCAAAGAACTTTTCAGGGAATTGCTCACCCTCTTTACCATGCCCTTCAACCAGGAATCCTTTGATTTTGGATCCGATGAATTCTGGGGCCGCATCGCCGACATCAGCCAGCGTTACTCCAAGGATGAACACATCCGCAAGATGAACGGGAATCGAGGGTCACGTCACTTCCTCTATATCAACCGCACCTTTTTTGGCCTGTACAATCTATTACACGACCTTAAGGCGAAAGTGGAAGTAAATAACTACCTGCAGTACATGAAATAATGCTTACTCAGATCCGGCTTCCGAATCTGTGGTTTTGTTTTTGACATACTTCTCAAGCCACTGGTCCTGTTCCCAGAGCAGGTGCAGGATACTCTCTTTAGCCCTGTAGCCATGACTCTCCTTGGGCAGCATTACCAGCCTCACTGTCGCTCCCAAACCTTTCAGTGCATTGAAATACCGTTCGCTTTGCATGGGATAGGTGCCGGAATTGTTGTCGGCCACTCCGTGGACAAGAAGCAAGGGTGTTTTCATCTTATCGGCATGCATAAAGGGAGACATGGTGTAATAGACCTCAGGGGCTTCCCAGTAGTTCCTCTCCTCACTCTGGAATCCAAAAGGAGTCAGGGTACGGTTATAGGCCCCGCTGCGGGCAATACCGGCAGCAAAAAGATCGGAGTGAGACAGGAGGTTGGCCACCATAAAGGCTCCGTAGCTGTGTCCGCCCACAGCCACGCGTGATGCATCTATATACCCCATGGCATCTACTGCATCTATGGCTGCTTTCGCATTGGACACCAGCTGATCCCTGAAGGTATCATTGGGCTGTTCTTCCCCTTCCCCTATGATCGGAAAAGCGGCATCGTCCAGCACCACATAGCCCTTCGTCACCCAATACAGAGGAGAACCCCAATAGGGATAGGTGAATTCATTCGGGTTCTGGGTATTCTGGGAAGCACTGTTCTTGTCCTTGTATTCCCTGGGATAAGCCCAGAGGATCATAGGCATTTTTTCACCGGAATTCTGGTCATAGCCTACCGGCAGATACAAGGTGCCGCTGAGTTCCAGTCCGTCTTCACGGGTGTAGGTGATCACTTCTTTATGAACCTCCTGTATGCTTTTGAAGGGATTCTCAAAATAGGTGAGCTGAGTAGGCCCTTTTCTTTTTTTAAGGTGTTTGTAATAGTAATTCGGATAGGTGTTTTTCGATTCGATCCGCACCAGCAGCTCATCCTTTGCCACATTGTAATCCAGCAGATCTTCTTTTTTGTCGGTGAGTTGGGATTGGTACATCCTTTCTTTTTTCAGGCTCTTCAGGTCCAGCCGGTCCACAAAAGGGAATTGCCCGTTCTCCGAATACCCATCACCCAGCAGGTATGCATGGCCCTTACCGTCCAGGCTGAGCACCTGGGCTCCGTACTCGTTTCGTTTGGTTACGAAGGAACCCGGATCACTGTAAACATCCTGGTAATTCCGGTCGAAAAGTAATACCGGTTCTTTCCCGGGGTTTGAAGGATCAAAGACATAGGTCTTGGTATTCCGGGTATTCCACCAGTAATCATAGGCCACTGCCAGGTTGTCCTTTCCCCATGAAATATATCGGTATCTGTTAATGGTCTTAAGGATCTCGGTACCCTTACCTGTGAAAGGGGCCTCGAGCTGGTAGACAGCGTCCCTGAAAGGTACTTCCACTTCGGGATCCCCTTCGTCCAGGGCTTCTGCATAGACTAGGGTTGCACCCCTGTCGGCACGCCAGCTGAGATCCCGCATTCCTTTGCGCTCTGCCATAAAACCTTTGGGAAGGTCTTCTATCAATGGGACCTTCAAAAGGGTATTGACCAGGTCACCCGTATTGGAATAGATGGTGGTTGTAGATGGAAACCTGTAATAGGGTACCAGGTAAGAGAAGGGTTGTTCTACCGTGACCACCATGACGTAATCCCCGTTTGGAGAAAAACTGATAGACCGGTACATGGCTGCCGGTTTCCATAACGTCTTGTTCCCGTTCAGGTCTACCCTGTACAGCTCAGACAGGGCGAGTTGCTCAAAATTGAATTCATCTGAAGGATTCGAAAGCAGGTCCTGATAGGTACGGTTCTGCGCTTTTTTTCCGTCATTGGTAGAAATGGTGGGCCCTTCCGGTACAGCTTCGGCCTGGTCGATCAGCTCCTGCCGGGAATCAGGCAGCATTTTTACGAGCAGGGCCGACCCGTCTTTGAACCAGTTGATCACATCCCCGAGGTTGGCATTCACCTGGGCCTCGGTGATCTTTTTCACCTCCGCCTTATCGAGGTCGAGTACCCAGACCTCTACTCCTTCAGCAGTGGTGTTTGTCACGGCGACCATGGACTCATCAGGGGAGAAACTGAAATTCGCCAGCCTTGGATTTTCCGGCAAACCTTTTACCTGTGTTGCTTCCCTGTCTGATGGTGCCTTTACCATGATATTGTTGTAGTAGTTGGTCCGGCTGCCGATATTGGTGACAGGATTGATCCTGAGTCCGGCAAGGCGCATCTCGGGCTCCGAAAGCTCGGCGATGGTCTTGTATGTATCCCGGTAGAGCAACAGCATATGCTTTCCGTTGTCTGTTATTCTGACCACGGGTGCCAGGGGGGCATTAACCAGGTCCAGGATCTCCTGGGAAGGTTGCTGATAGGTGAGTTTTTCCTGGAAATATCCGGTGGCAGGGCTGAGCAGGGCTGCAACAAAGAGGGGTATGAGAATTCCTTTCAATTTGAGTTTCATAATGAGTTAAATTTTTTGCCGGGATAAGTTACTACATAAAGCTGATTTTATCCACTCCCTGTCAAATTCTTCTCGTCCCTTTATCACGGATCCTGTCAATCTTTTACATATTCTCTAGGTAAGCATAGCAAGAATCGGTATTTTAGAAAAACGAAACTAAACAAAGGACGGGGCACTACCCCCTTGCCTATACTAAACTCATCCTATATGTACAATTCTAGAATATCGGGTCTGGGTTTTTACGTACCCGATCATGTAGTCACTAATGACGACCTCTCCAAATTGATGGATACCAGTGACGCCTGGATACAGGAACGCACCGGGATACAGGAGCGGAGGCACGTGGTCAGAGGAAAGGACACCACGACTTCCATGGGAGTGAAAGCTGCGAAGAAGGCCATTGAGAGGGCCGGGATCGATAAGGACGAGATCGAATTCATCATCTTTGCCACCCTGAGTCCGGATTATTACTTCCCGGGACCCGGAGTTCTGGTCCAGCGCGACCTCGATATCAAAACCGTTGGGGCTCTGGATGTCAGGAACCAGTGTTCGGGATTTGTCTATGCTGTTTCCGTTGCCGACCAGTATATCAAATCCGGGATGTATAAAAATGTTCTCGTCATCGGTTCCGAATTGCATTCCGGGGGACTCGACTTTACCACCAGGGGTAGGGGAGTATCCGTTATTTTTGGCGACGGGGCAGGAGCTGCCGTACTGACCAGGGAGGAGGATCCCAAGAAGGGGATACTTTCTTCCCACCTGCATTCTGAAGGAAAACACGCGGAGGAACTCTCCCTGCTTGCACCGGGAATCGGCCATAGGTGGGTGACTGATATCCTAAAAGACAATGATCCGGACGATGAGTCTTATTACCCGTATATGAACGGTCAGTTCGTTTTTAAAAATGCCGTTGTTCGCTTTTCTGAGGTGATCATGGAAGGACTGGAGAAGAACGATCTCAAGGTGGAGGATATCGATATGCTGATCCCTCACCAGGCCAACCTGCGGATCTCCCAGTTTATTCAGCACAAGTTCAGACTCCCCGATGACAAGGTCTACAACAACATCATGAAATACGGGAATACGACGGCGGCTTCTATCCCGATCGCCCTGACTGAAGCCTGGGAAGAGGGAAAGATCAAGGAAGGTGACCTGGTGGTACTCGCTGCTTTCGGCAGTGGATTTACCTGGGGCAGCGTCATCATACGATGGTGACAAACGGGCCTGTTTAAAACAAAACCCCGGTGGGATCACCGGGGTTTCTATCATTGGAGTGCCGCACTAAACACTAACCATTAACTTTAAAAAAATACAGCCTCCCAATGAATGAGCTTTGTGTAAAAGACGAAACCTTCTGTATTACGTTACACTTCTTAACACACTTTAACAGCGAAAAATTTTCATGAAAAAGACCCTGGTCTTCGGAGCTTCACTCAAGCCTTATCGCTATAGCCATATCGCGATAAAACGTCTGGTAGAAGCCGGGGAAGAGGTCCTCGCCTTTGGCCTGAGAGAAGGCCATGTGGCCGGGGTTCGCATTGTGACCTCATGTGACAATTTTGAAGGGGTGGATACGGTCACCCTGTATATGAACCCAAAAAGGCAAAGACAGTTTTATGAGACTGTGATCAACCTCAAACCCAGAAGGGTGATCTTCAATCCCGGAACCGAAAACCCCGAGTTTTATGACCTGCTGGCCGCGGCGGACATAGAAGTGGAAGTGGCCTGTACCCTGGTAATGCTTTCTACGGGTCAGTACCATTAGGAACTGTCAGACCCGCTTGCGGATCAGCCACAGCCCGATAAAGGTGATGAGGCCGTTGATCGGGAGGAGTTCATACCCGATCTGGTATCCCCCAAGTACGCTTGCCGGAAGGTATGACAAGCCTATGATGACCAGTACGCAGGAAATGGCCACCACCCAAACCAGCCGGTCGAATACCTGGTATTTGGTAAAGATCCCAAATGCAAAAAGCCCCAGCAAGGGCCCATAGGTATATGTGGCCACGGTCAGGAGCCCGTCTATAACATTGCGGTCGAGCAGGTATTTAAAGCTGATGACGACCAAAATCAGCAGCAGGCTCATCCCCACGTGTACTTTTTTCCGGAGCCTTTTTTGGCTACCGGCCTCCCTTTTTTCAATGTTGAGGAAATCCACACAAAAAGAGGTCGTGAGGGAGGTGAGAGCGCTGTCTGCACTGCTGTACGCAGCGGCGATCAACCCCAGGATAAAGGTCGTGGCTACCAGGCTTCCTAGTCCGCTGTTGAGCGCGATCTCAGGGAAAAGCAGGTCAGATTTGGGCTCCCCGTCCATCAGAGGGAGTGCTACCCCGTATCGATCGGCATAGATGAACAGCAGAGCGCCGAGCAACAGGAAGACCAGGTTGACAACGATCAGGATGATACTGAAGGAGACCATGTTCTTCTGTGCATCGCCCAGGGATTTGCAGGTAAGGTTTTTCTGCATCATGTCCTGGTCGAGTCCCGTCATGCAGATAGTGATGAACATCCCTCCCAGGAAAGATTTTAAAAAGTGGTTTTTTTGATTGAAATCTTCCGTAAAAAAGACTGTGCTGTACTCTTTCAGTTCCTCAGAAGCGAGAAACTCCGAAAAGTCCCATCCTAGTTTTTCATTGATAAAGTAGATGGACAGGCCGACTGACAGCAACATAAAGAGGGTCTGGAGCGTATCGGTCCAGACAATGGTACGTATTCCTCCCCTGAAGGTGTAGATCCAGATCAGCAGGATAGAAAGTACTACGGTGAGTTCAAATGGGATATTCCAGGCGTCAAAGACAAACTGCTGGAGGACAATGGCTACGAGAAACAACCGGAAGGAAGCGCCCAGCACCCTGGAGATAAAGAAAGAGACCGCTCCCACCTTGTAACTGACCGTGCCAAACCTGCCCTGGAGATATTCGTAGATTGAAGTGACATTGAGGCGGTAGTAGATAGGCAAGAGTACAAAGGCGATCACAAAATAACCCACCAGGTAACCGAAAACCACCTGCATATAGCTGAACTGGGAGGATTCTACCCACCCGGGGACGGAAATAAAGGTAACTCCTGAAAGGGAGGCACCTATCATCCCAAAGGCCACAACAAACCATGGGGACTTGTTCCCGGCCCGGAAAAAATCGGTGTTGGAATCATTGCGGCCGGTAAGGTAGGAGATCACGATCAGCACCAGGAAATACGCACCGATCAACAGCAGAATACGGGAGGCATCCATTCGAATTAATTTCCTGCCCAAAGTACAAAAAGTAAAAATAGTACGTAATTTTGCTGGTATGGAATTTTCGTCTAAACTCCTTGAAAATGCGGTCTATGAAATGTCCCAGCTACCTGGGGTGGGAAAGCGTACAGCCCTCAGGCTGGTCCTACACCTGTTGAAACAGCCGGAATCCCAGACCGGAAGGTTGGCACAGGCCTTGAAAAGCCTGAGGGAGGAGATCAAATTCTGCAGGAATTGCCACAATATCTCTGATGTGGAACTGTGTGAAATATGCGCGAACCCCAAGCGGGACAGTGGATTGATCTGTGTGGTGGAGGATATACGGGATGTGATGGCTATCGAGAATACCAGCCAGTACAATGGCCTCTATCACGTGTTGGGGGGAAAGATCTCTCCCATGGAAGGGATAGGCCCTCAGGACCTCAACATCGCTTCTTTGGTGGAAAAGGTCAAAAAAGGGGAGATCAGAGAACTGATCTTTGCCATGAGTTCCACCATGGAAGGGGACACCACGAATTTCTACATCTATAAGCAGATACAGGACCGGGAGGTAAGGACCTCTACCATTGCCAGGGGTATTGCCGTCGGGGATGAACTGGAATACGCCGACGAGATCACCCTTGGAAGGAGTATTCTGCACAGGATCCCGTTCGAGACTTCCCTCAAGGCAGATTAGCAGAATAGGAAAAATTTAAAAAACAGACCGAAAAAATAGTATTTTTGCAAAAATATTGAACTCAACAAGGCTCAGAATAACAATATGTCAAAATTTGAACTAAAACTCCCCCAAATGGGAGAAAGCGTAGCCGAAGCCACCCTGACCTCCTGGCTCAAGGAGGTGGGGGAGACCATTGAAATGGACGAGGCCGTTTTTGAGATCGCCACCGATAAAGTAGATTCTGAAGTGCCCAGTGAGGTGGAAGGTGTCCTTGTTGAAAAACGCTTCAATGTGGATGACGTGATCAAGGTTGGGGAAGTGGTGGCCGTCATAGAGACAGAGTCAGCGGACGAACCCGTTTCTGAACCTGAAGCAACAGCAAAACCTGAAGAAGAGGCGGTTCCTGAGGAGGTCAGTGCTGAGATCGAGGAGCAGGTAGTCCGAGCCAGGGAAACTGTAGCATCCACTGCGCCCTCTGTTCAGTCGGGGGAGGAAAGGTTTTATTCTCCTCTTGTAAAGAATATAGCCAGGGAGGAATCTATTTCCCAGGAAGAGCTCGATGCCATAGTGGGTACCGGACTCGAAGGCCGGGTCACTAAAAATGACATCCTCGCCTATGTGGAATCCCGCAAGAATGGCGACCGCCCAAAGGTGGAAGCCAGGCAGGAGACCACCAAGCCTGCACCTGCACCTGAGAAGTCGGCTACCAGGGCACCGGAAGTTCCCCATAAGGTAACCACCGCTCAGGTCTCAGGGGCCGATGAGGTCATACCCATGACGCGTATGGGGAAACTTATCGCCCAGCATATGGCAGAGAGTGTGGCTACCTCAGCCCACGTCCAGAGTTTTATAGAAGTAGACGTCACCAATGTGGTTAAATGGCGCAACAGGGTAAAGGATGTCTTTGAAGAAAGGGAAGGGGAAAAACTGACCTTTACACCTATTTTTATGGAAGCTGTGGCCAAGGCCCTGAAGAAATACCCCATGGTGAATATTTCCGTGGATGGGGATACGGTCATCAAAAAGAAGAATATCAATATAGGGATGGCAGCAGCCCTGCCGGACGGCAACCTGATCGTTCCTGTGATCAAGAACGCAGACCAGCTGAACCTGGTGGGTATGGCCAAAGTAGTGAACGACCTGGCTAACAGGGCCAGAAACAACGCCCTGAAACCCGATGAGATCAAGGACGGAACTTATACGGTGACCAATGTGGGTACTTTTGGCAGTGTATTCGGCACCCCCATCATCAACCAGCCCCAGGTGGGTATACTGGCCCTGGGGGCTATTCGTAAAATGCCTTCCGTGATCGAAACTGAGGAAGGGGATTTTATCGGGATCCGCAACAAGATGTTCCTTTCACACAGTTATGACCACCGTGTGGTCAATGGCGCCTTGGGAGGTATGTTTATCAAGGCCGTAGCCGAGTATCTGGAGAACTGGGATATGGACCGGGAGATCTGATCGCTGTTAGTGTCAAGATTCCGGGCCCCTGAACCCATTTAGCAGCAGGAAATGAAACTGAACCTCAACAAACCCATTTGTTTTTTCGATCTGGAAACAACCGGAACGAATGTCGCGAAGGACAGGATCGTAGAGATATCCATTTTAAAAGAAAAGCCGGATGGCAGCAGGGAACAGCGCACCTGGCTGGTCAACCCCGAATGTGAAATTCCTGAAGCTGTGGTAGCCATCCATGGGATCTCAAATGAAATGGTGGCTGACAAGCCCACCTTCACCCAGCTTTCCAAAGAGATCTATCAGTTTATAAAAGGCTGTGACCTGGCGGGATTTAACTCCGACCGGTTTGATATACCACTGCTGGCGGAAGAGATGTTGAGAGCGGGGGTCGATTTCGATATGAAGAATACTGTGTCGGTAGACGTGCAGACCATCTTCCACAAAATGGAACAGCGCACCCTCTCCGCAGCATATAAATTCTATTGCGATAAGGAACTGGTAGGCGCCCATGGGGCCAAGGCCGATACGGCAGCGACCTACGAAGTGCTCCTGGCTCAGCTGGAGCGATACCCTGACCTGGAGAATGACATCAGGAAGCTGGCCGATTTCTCCACCTACCGACAGAGTGCGGATTTTGCAGGATTCATCGGTTTTGATGAAGAGGAGGAAGAGATATTTACCTTTGGGAAACACAAGGGAAAAAAGGTAAGCGAAGTCCTCGAAGAAGAGCCAGGGTATTTTGGGTGGATCCTCAATGCAGATTTTCCCCTCTATACCAAAAAGGTGCTGACCCAGATCAAATTGCGCAAACTCAACAACAAGCTTTCCTGAGGGCAACCGACGTATGAAACTAATTTGTATAGGCCGCAATTACGCAGAACACATCAAGGAACTGTCCAATGAAAGGCCGGCAGACCCCGTGGTTTTTATCAAACCCGATTCAGCGGTCCTTCCAAAGGAACAGGATTTCTATATCCCTGAGTTCACCCAGGACGTACACTACGAGGTGGAGGTGCTGGTGAAGATCAAAAAGGTCGGGAAGCATATCGACCCCCGCTTTGCCCCGAAGTACTATGACGAAATAGGCCTGGGCATAGATTTTACGGCAAGGGACCTGCAGGCGCGCCTCAAGGAAAAAGGCCTGCCTTGGGAAAAGGCCAAAGGCTTTGACGGGGCGGCCGTGATCGGGAAATGGGTACAAAAAAATACGCTGGGCGATCTGAGAAATCTCACATTCGACCTGTCCCTGAACGGGAAGGTGGTTCAGGAGGGAAATACCTCACAGATGCTTTGGCCCATAGACGAGCTGATCAGTTATGTCTCCAAATTCTTCACGCTTAAAAAAGGGGACATCCTCTTTACCGGCACCCCTGCAGGGGTTGGCAAAGTGAGTCCAAATGATTACCTTTCGGGAACACTGAAGGGGAGGGAAATGTTTCGATTAAAAATTAAGTAGATGATCTACAGCCTGGATAAGTTAAATGAGATGGCAGAGGGGGATGATGATTTCGTCCTCTCAGTGGTAACGGTATTTCTGGAAGAGGTTCCTCAGGATCTGGAAGATCTGGAAAAGGCTATTGATACGGCAGATTATGAAAATGTCTATAAACTCGCCCACAAAATAAAACCCAATGTCGATATCCTGGGGATGGAGCAGACGCGGGCCATAGCCCTGGAGATCGAGACCCTGGGCAAAGACGAGGCCAATATGGATCAGATCAGGGAAAAGTTCCCCGCCCTTAAAAAAGACATTCAACAGGTCATTTCAGAGCTGCAAAAAGACTTTGATGTATAATGCTTGCAGAGATCATTACGATCGGCGATGAGATCCTGATCGGGCAGATCGTCGACACCAATTCAGCTTTCATTGCTTCTGAACTCAATAAGATAGGGATCTCTGTATTCCAGATCACCTCTGTACAGGACGACAGGCAACATATTTTGAAGGCCCTGGAGGAAGCTTCAGGAAGGGCACAGATCGTTCTTATGACCGGCGGACTGGGTCCTACGAAGGACGATATCACCAAACTCACCCTCTGTGAATATTTCGATGATACCCTGGTGAAGGACCCAGAGGTCCTGAAGAATATCGAGTACCTTTTCAGAACGTACATCTCCACTCCTATTTCGGAGGTGAACCGAAGGCAGGCCCTGGTCCCTTCCCGGGCTAAAGTACTTCCCAATGCACATGGTACGGCACCCGGTATGTGGATCGAGCATAAAGACCGGGTGTATATTTCACTACCCGGGGTTCCTTTTGAAATGAAGGAACTGATGGCAAATCACGTACTGCCCGGAATCGCAGCCCGTTTTAGCAGACCGTATATCCTGCACAAGACACTGATGACCTACGGCCTGGGAGAAAGCGCGATCGCCGAAAGGATCTCCCTCATCGAAAACTCTCTCCCACCTTTTATCAAGCTGGCATACCTGCCGAATTTGGGGAAGGTGAGGTTGAGACTCACAGCCAAAGGACAGGACAAGGCCATACTGGAGAAGGGAATCAAGGAAGTGGCAGACAAGCTGTATGCGACAATAGGCGATATTATCTCGGGGGAGGAAGAATCAGGTACCCTGGAGGCTATCGTCGGGAAGTTGCTGACCTCAAAACAGCTGACCATGGCCACGGCTGAGAGCTTTACGGGGGGAAAGATCGCAGAACAGATCACTTCCGTGCCCGGGGCATCGGCTTATTTTACAGGGGGGATAGTAGCTTACGCGACAAGGACCAAAAAAGAACTGCTGCAGGTGGGGGAGGAACTCATAGAGAAACACTCTGTGGTGAGTGCCGAAGTAGCCTCGGCAATGGCAGAAAATGTCCGCAGGATCATGAAGGCTGATTTCGGAATTGCAACCACAGGGAACGCCGGCCCTACGAAAGGAGACTCAGATGCACCTGTCGGAACCGTTTTTATCGCCATTGCGAGCGAAAAGGGAACGGTGGTAGAATCTTTTTCGATGGGTAATCACCGCGTGAGGATCGTTCAGAAAGGCGTTCATAAGGCCCTGGAAATGTTGCAGAAGGAAATTTTAAAATTCTGAGAAAGATTTTTGCGCTTCCGTGAAAATGACGTAAATTTGCCACCTGATTAAAATCACGTAAAGAAGAGCGGCATGTCAAAAGTTTGTGAAATTACCGGGAAGAGGGCGATGTTCGGAAATAACGTCTCTTTTTCGATCAACAAGACTAAAAGGAGATTTGATGTGAATCTTTCCAAAAAAAGATTCTATATCCCGGAAGAAGACCGATGGATAACCCTGAAGGTTTCTGCCAGGGCTCTTAAGAGTATAAACAAGAAAGGAATTTCTGCCGTGCTGAAAGAAGCCCGTCAGAACGGAATTATAAAATAAGCCCAATACCAGGATACAATGGCAAAGAAAGGAAATAGAGTTCAGGTGATCCTAGAATGTACCGAGCACAAGGAATCCGGTATGCCCGGAACTTCCAGGTACATTACCACGAAGAACAAGAAAAATACTCCGGATCGACTGGAGATCAAGAAGTACAACCCCATTCTGAAGAGAATGACCGTTCACAAAGAGATAAAGTAATAAGACATGGCTAAGAAGACCGTAGCAACCCTCCAAGGAGGTTCCAAGAGACTGACAAAAGCGATCAAGATGGTAAAATCGCCCAAAAGCGGTGCTTATACCTTTGTTGAATCTGTGATGTCCCCAGAGATGGTAAACGAATGGCTGGCTAAAAAATAGTCCTAAAGCTCATATCATTAAAGCCGCTACCGGAAGTTAGCGGCTTTTTTTATTTCTTATATTTGATGCTTCCAAGCAACCACCTCCCATGAGTATTTTTAAGAAAATATTTTCTTCGGAAAAGAAAGAGAGCCTCGACAAAGGCCTGGAAAAGACCAAGACCAGCTTCTTTACCAAACTGGGAAAAGCAGTTGCCGGCAAGTCCCGCGTAGATGATGACGTCCTGGATAACCTGGAAGAGGTGCTGGTCACCTCCGATGTGGGCGTAGATACCACCCTGAAGATCATAGAGCGCATCGAGCAGCGCGTTGCTGCCGACAAATATATGGGCACGGATGAGCTCAACAAGATCCTCAGAGAAGAGATCGCCGGTCTGCTTTCCGAGACGCACAGGGGGGAGGCGACGGACTTTGAGCTCCCCGAAGATAAAAGGCCCTATGTGATCATGGTAGTGGGCGTGAACGGGGTAGGTAAAACGACTACTATCGGCAAACTGGCCCACCAGTTTAAGGCGAAGGGATTTTCGGTGGTCCTGGGTGCTGCCGATACTTTCAGAGCAGCGGCCATTGACCAGTTGCAGGTGTGGGCAGACCGAGTAGATGTGCCTATTGTAAAGCAAAAAATGGGCAGCGATCCCGCTTCCGTAGCCTTTGATACCCTGAGCGCAGCTACCGCCAAGAATGCCGATGTGGTCCTGATCGATACGGCCGGCCGGCTTCACAACAAGGTCAATTTGATGAATGAACTGAGCAAGGTCAAACGGGTGATGCAAAAGGTAATCCCCGACGCACCCCATGAGGTGCTCCTTGTCCTGGACGGTTCTACCGGCCAGAATGCCTTTGAGCAGGCAAGGCAGTTCACCAAGGCGACCGAAGTCAGCTCCCTGGCAGTCACCAAACTCGACGGGACGGCCAAAGGAGGGGTGGTCATCGGCATTTCAGACCAGTTTCAGATCCCTGTAAAATACATAGGAGTAGGGGAAAGGGTAGAGGACCTGCAGGTCTTTAACAAATTCGAATTCGTAGACTCCTTTTTCAGTTGAGGTCTTTTCACGGCATCGGATTATTCATCCTGCTGCTGTTTTCAGCTTCCATCAGCGGGCAGATCCGCCATCCAAAAGCCAGCCCGTTTTCATCCGTGACACAGGATATCGGGTTCACGACCATTACTGTCGACTATTCACGACCGGCGGTAAGAGGTCGCCAGTTATTCGGTAAGCTCGTCCCATACGGCCGTATCTGGCGGGTAGGGGCCAACGAATCGACTAAATTCACGACAAACACAACGGTTAACGTATTGGGAAATACGCTGGAGCCGGGTACCTATGCCCTGTACGCCTTTCCGGAAGAAGGTTCCTGGGAAATAGCTTTCCACCGAAACACCTCCCACTGGGGAGACGGGCGCACCGACTATAATCCCTCCGAAGATGCCTTCAGGATCAGGGCCACCCCCAAAAAAGAAGCCGACTGGCAGGAGAATTTTCTGATCAGTTTTGACTCCATACATCACAACGGGGCCCTGATGGAATGGAAATGGGGGTATACCGTGGTCAGCATTCCCCTTGAAGTGGATACCCAAAAGGCCATGCTCGATACGATCAGCTCCAGTCTGAAAGAAAATCCCACCGCCCAGACCTATTACGAGGCCGCCCGTTACCTGCAGGAGGAAAGCCTGGAACCCGAAAAAGCCCTGGAATACGTACAAAAAGCCATTGACCTGGGAGGAGATACGTATTATTTTTACAGGGTAAGATCGCTTCTTCAGGCAAGCCTGGGCGATTATAAGGGGGCTATAAGTTCCGCTGAACGCTCCCTCCAACTTGCCGATGCGGAAGGCAAAGACGAATTCGTCCGGATGAACCGGGAAAATGTGAAAAAATGGAAAAAATGGGTAAAGGAAAACAAAGAATAGGATGGATGGTGTTGCTGGCAACAGCACTGATCTTTACTGGCTGCAAACAAAGTGCCTCCTCCAATGAAGAGGTGATCCTGTGGACCCCCTACAACGATTCGGCCGAGGTTGCTGCCAACCAGGACCATGAGAATGCCAGGATGCGTTACAAACTGATACAGTCTAAAGTACTGGATAAGAATGATATCTTCCGGCCCCTCTACAAAGAAGTGAATGCATTTCCCGCAGAGCGATATCAAAGCCTGAAACCGCTGATCCTCGAGCAGGATATTCCGTCTATTCAAAAAGCTGTGGCCGACGGTAATCTTACCTATGAAGAACTCACCCTGTTCTATCTCAAGAGGATCTATGAATATGAACTGAATAACGAGACGACCCTCAATACGGTCATTGCCCTGAATGAACAGGTACTGGAGGAAGCGAGGAAGCGTGACAGGGAGCGGGGAGAAGGCCAACATCCAATTTACGGCATGCCAGTCCTTTTGAAGGATAATATCGATACAGAAGGGATGAAGACCACGGCAGGCGCATTGGCCTTCCGGGACAATATCACCTCTGATGCATTTATCGTTCAGCAATTGAAGGCAAAAGGGACCCTGATCCTGGGGAAGGTGAACCTGAGCGAATGGGCGTATTACCTCTGTGACGGATGCCCGGTGGGCTACAGTGCCTACGGAGGGCAGACCCTGAACCCTTATGGGCGCAGGATCTTTGAGACGGGAGGTTCCAGCTCGGGAAGCGGTACTTCCATGGCGGCGAATTACGCAGTGGCAGCAGTGGGTACGGAGACTTCCGGTTCCATTCTTTCCCCGTCAAGCCAGAATTCAGTGGTGGGACTCAAACCCACGATCGGACTCCTGAGCAGGTCAGGGATCGTGCCCATTTCCAGCACCTTGGATACGCCCGGCCCTATGACCCGAAACGTAGTGGACAACGCCATTCTTCTCGATGCCATGCTTGGTAAGGATCCTGAAGATCCCAGTTCCGTTAAAAAGGCGTACAGCGCTGGCTGGACCGAAAAGTTGGGACAAGAAGACCTGAAGGGTAAGCGGTTTGGAGCTTTTACCAATCTGATTGAACGAGACAGTATTTACAGAGAGACCCTCGAGTTTTTAAAATCTCGGGGGGTTGAGATCGTGGAATTGGAGCCCCCTGCCATCCCACTCGACGGTTTTCTGAGCATCCTGAACCTGGATATGAAGGCAGACCTGCCCGCCTATATCGCGAAGAACGTCAGGGATACTCAGGCTGTATCAGTGAGAACCGTTCAGGACATCATGGATTTTAACCTCCTGGACACCCTGGTCCGAATTCCTTATGGCCAGGCCAGGCTGGAAGCTGTAGTTACAGACAGTACCTCTGCAGAAGAACTGCAGCGGATCAAGTCAGACCTGGAAAACACTACCAGGACTTATTTCAACAATGCGATGGATACACACCAACTCGATGCTGTCCTCTCGATCAACAACTATCATGCGGCCTACGCGGCGGTGGCTAAATACCCCGCCCTTACAGTTCCCATGGCCTATAAAGCAGATGGGGAGCCCATCAGCCTGACCTTTATCGCAAAATCCTTTGAAGAGCCAAAACTCCTGAGGCTTGGGGCCGCTTATGAAAAGGCCAGCAAGGCGAGGAAAATCCCGGAGGGATACAAATAAATCACGATCGTACCTGTTGAGGATGCTTATCTAAATCGTATTTTTGCACCTCATTTTCAGCCATGCGCACAAAAACCCGTAAAAAGAACAGGATCAATGTGGTCACCCTCGGGTGTTCCAAGAACGTCTACGACTCGGAGGTACTGATGGGTCAACTGCGGGCCAATGACAAGGAGGTGGTACATGAGGAGGAGGGTAACATCGTAGTGATCAATACCTGCGGCTTTATAGCCAACGCCAAGGAGGAAAGCGTGAATACCATCCTGGACTTTGTCAGACAGAAGGAAGAAGGCAGGGTAGAAAAGGTCTTTGTGACCGGCTGCCTCAGCGAGCGCTACAAACCCGATTTGCAAAAGGAGATACCGGACGTAGATGCCTATTTCGGGACAACAGACCTGCCTAATCTACTAAAAGCGCTAGGCGCGGATTACAAGCATGAGCTGCTGGGGGAACGCCTGACTACTACCCCAAAAAATTATGCCTATCTCAAGATAGCCGAGGGGTGCGACCGCCCCTGTTCCTTCTGCGCCATCCCCCTGATGCGGGGGAAACACAGGAGTACTCCTGTGGAAGACCTGGTGAAGGAGGCTGAAAACCTGGCTGCCAAGGGAGTAAAGGAACTCATCCTGATCGCCCAGGACCTGACGTATTACGGGCTCGACCTCTACAAGAAACGGAATCTGGCGGAACTCCTCAAAGCCCTTGCAAAGGTTGAAGGCATTGAATGGATCCGGCTGCATTACGCTTTTCCCACGGGCTTCCCCATGGATGTGCTGGAGGTGATGCGGGAAGAACCCAAGATCTGCAACTATATCGACATCCCCCTACAACATATTTCGGACCCTATTCTCAAAAGTATGAGGCGGGGGACCACCAAGGAGAAAACAACGAAACTCCTCAGGGAATTCAGGGAAGCAGTCCCGGACATGGCCATACGTACCACCCTGATCGTTGGCTATCCAGGGGAGACAGAAGCCGATTTTCAAATCTTGAAAGAGTGGGTGAGAGAGATGAGGTTTGAGAGGCTCGGCTGTTTTACCTATAGCCATGAAGAGAATACCCACGCCTATTCCCTGGAGGACGATGTGCCGGAGGAGGTCAAACAGCAAAGGGCGAACGAGATCATGGAACTGCAGGCCCAGATCTCCTGGGAACTCAACCAGGAGAAGATAGGCAAGAACTTAAGGTGTATCATCGACCGGAAGGAAGGGAATTACTTCGTCGGCCGTACGGAATTCGATTCCCCTGATGTAGACAACGAGGTACTCATCGATGCTTCCAAGTACTTTTTAAGGGTGGGCGACTTTGCACAGATACGGATCACAGAGGCAGCGGACTTCGACCTGTACGGCGTTCCGGGGGATTAATTTTTCGACTTTATAGAAACACAAAAAAAGCGCTATGAGTAACACAGCGCTTTTCATATGAGTGTTAATTCAATTAGTTTCCTTCACTCAGGGAGAAGCTTCCGTCTCCTGTAAAGTTCGTTACCTCAATAGTAACCGTCCATATTCCGGAGGCTCCGGCAGAAGTTACTCCATCGATGGAATCTGGCTCTGCACCTCCCTGGATGGAACGGTCGAGTACAGTGACTTCTTCTGAATCCCGAACGATCATTCGGAAACTACCTTCAGAGGTAGCGGTAATATCTGCATTGTAGTCGGCTGTACTCAAATTGTTGTTCCAGCTGAATACACGGATAGCGGTTCCTCCGTTCCCGGTAAAACTGGCATCGATATCCCCGTTGAAATCCGAACGATCCCCGACGACAAAATCAGAAGGGCTCGTATTCAATTGGGTTCCGTTGACAGTCACCCTTACAAAGGCGTCATCGTCCTTGCTGCATGAAGTAAAGAACAGCATGGCTGGTAAGGCCATGAACAAAGTCCATTTTTTCACGAAGTTCATTTTGGTTGAAATTGTTAAGTTCATCGTATTCTTTTTTTTGGGTTTACTGTATTATAACAACTACAACGCTGAAATTCCTGATATATTTTGATTTTTTTTTGGTCCAGGCACTAACAACGCCCGTAAAATAAGGAAGTAAGCAGATTTGAAGGCAAGCTTCAGACGCTACAGGTATACATTGGAGATCAGCCGTTCAACGGTAGGATGTTCACTGCCTCCTTTAGGCTCAATGGTGATATTGAGGGATTCGGCTCCCTCTATATAAGCCAGGCTCACGAGGTCCTGGTCTGTGGGCACCAGCCCCATATTGATCATCTCCCCGTCCACATCGGCCCACATCTGGTAGGTCTCTTCTGTGGATAACTTGGGCAGGGCTTTTGGGTTGACCAGTACAGATCGCGTCTTATGGTTGAGAAATGCCACTGCACGGGCCTCCGGAGATAGGCGGTTCCCTTCCATCAGAACGGGGATAACATCCCGATCGGCAAGCAGGCCATTGAGCTGCTGAACATCCTGCAATTCGTTTGACAGGACCTCTATGGACTTCTGAAGCTGCTGTTGCTCCTCCCTGACCAGTCTAATATTCTCTTCGGCATCCTGCCAGCGGGAGTAGAACCAAAAGGAGGTGAGGGCAAACAAGGCGGCCAGGGAAGCCGCTACAAGGAGTCGGGTACCGTCAAAGCCAGTTTTCGGTCTGATGGAGCGTACTTTCTCATCAGGTGTTGTGCCGGCAGCCCCGAGAGTATCCTCCAGTCGTTTCCGAATAGAGGATGGTGGTGCAACGGCGTTTTCCAAAGCCATCTTTTCAAAGCTGGATTCCAGGGAGTTGAGTTCCGCTTTGAGGATGGCATCCTCTGCCAATACCTTCTCTACCTCCAGGCGTTCCTTCTCATCGAGTTCATCCAGCAGGTAGGGCAGTAAAAGTCCTTTTTCCAGTATCGTCTTCCTATCCATTTTCAATCACTTCAATACATATCAAAAATAGGGCGATCGCCAGGGGATAGTGATCCCTCAGTTGCTTGATCGCCTGCCTCACATACGATTTAAACGTACCCAGAGGGACATCCATAAGTTTATGTGCCTCCCTGTGTGTATATCCCTTAAAATAGATCAGTTCAATGACCTTTTGATGGTGAGCTTCTAATTTCCTGACCATTCCATTCAGCATTTCGTAATCCTGAAGGTCTTCTTCTTCCCTCACATTCTTATATACACCTAAATCGTCTGTTTGGATGAGGGGATCCGATTTTCTCAAAGCATTCAGGGTCTTGTTTCTGGCGATGCGATAAGCCCAGGTGTAAAATTTTCCCTTAGCAGGATCGTATTGATCGATCTTTTCCCAGATCGTGAGAAATATCTCCTGCAGCAGGTCTTCGGCCAGACCCTGCTCCCTGCACATTCTGAGCACCACCCCGTAAAGCGCCCCGGAGTACTTGTCGTACAGGAAATACAGGGCATTCTTGTCTCCCTGCTTAAGCCGTTCTATCTGCAGATTCTCATCCATCGCAAACGTTAAAGATATGATAAAATACGGCTTTGTTCATCCATGCGGGGGTCATCTGTGTACATAAGGGAGAAGAGTGCACTGAATCATTCAATTATTTCTAAAACTAAAAAACAAATCATGAAAAAAGTAATTTTTATTCTTTCTGCCGTGGCTGTTATGTTCGGCACGACCAATGTAAAAGCCCAGAACAATTCTCAGGATATCGTTGAGATCGCAGTTTCTGTGGACGATTTTTCCACCCTTGTCACTGCCCTGAAAGGGGCTGACCTCATCGGTGCACTGCAAGGAGACGGACCTTTTACCGTTTTTGCTCCTGTGAACTCCGGGTTCGCCAAGATCGATGCTAATACACTGAACGCGTTGCTTCAGCCTGAAAACAAGGAAAAACTGACGGCTATTCTGACCTATCACGTGGTTGCCGGGAACATCACTGCTTCTGATGTGGCCGGTGCCCTAAAGAAAGGATATGGCAAAGCTGAGCTCACCACCCTGAATGGCGGAAAGCTCACTGCCGTACAAAAAGACGGTGGGATCTTCCTGATGGATGCTAATGGCAATTACAGCAAGATCACCAAAACAGACGTAATGGCTTCTAATGGCGTGATTCACATCATCGAGGATGTGGTCATGCCCAAGTAGTTGGTTGGTTGGTTGTTGAGAAAGAGCATCGCCAGAAGGCGGTGCTTTTTCGTTTTATGGAGATCATTAATCTGCAATCAGATCGGCCAATACATGACCACAGCCAACTGCATTATCAGAAACACGAGGAAAGGGATCACCAAATACCCCATAATGTCGCGAGCCTGGATTTTCGTCCCTGCTCCCAGAACAGGGATGATCACAAGCAGGAAAAAGGGTTGCAGGAAATTAGTGAGGCTCTCCCCATAGGCCACAGACATCACGGCCCGGGAGATCAGAGCGTTCAACTCCTCCGGGGGTAGTGCGACCCCTATCTCCTGTACGGCTTTTATGATCGAAGGCCCGATCACGGCAAATTCACCCCCTGCAGACGGGATGGCAAAATTGACCAGGGCCCCGGAAAGGAATGCAAAAAAGGGAACGGTATCCACGCTGGCCACTGAAGCCATCCACATCGCCAGCTCCTCTCCGAGACCCGTGTAGATCATGATCCCCATGATGCCCGCGTAGAAGGGGAACTGAAAAACGATACCCGAGATATTTCCACTGGCTCTTTTCATGGCGATCACATACCGCATGGGCGTTCCGTGAAGGAAAAGACCGAGTATCAAGAAAATAAAGATCATGATGTTCAGGTTCAGGTCGAGTCCCCGGGTCATAAAGTGATGCACCAGGTAGACCAGCCCCGAAATCGCGA
This sequence comes from Muriicola marianensis, assembly GCF_014638095.1. Lineage (GTDB taxonomy): Bacteria > Bacteroidota > Bacteroidia > Flavobacteriales > Flavobacteriaceae > Muriicola > Muriicola marianensis. The sequence goes on along the minus strand of NZ_BMFH01000001.1, from coordinate 894,753 downwards.
TCACGTATTGCAGGAGCCTGCTGTTATTCAACAGGTCGGAAAATGCCCGGAAGGGAAGTTTCAGGAGTCGGGCTTCCTCATGTATAGTCGTTGATACCTTATCAGATTCCGGCCCGAGTAATTTCTCCAGGGTGGGGACCTCTTCAGTCTTAGGTGCCAGGTAATGCATCATCAGGGGTCCCGCAACCACAATTAAGGCGAGCATAGCCAGGTTGAGTCCGCTCCCCAGGGTATTTGCTGTAGGCAGGGTGGTCTCCAGGATTCCGGCTTCAATGATAAAATTTCCAGGGGTATTGAGTAACAGCGGAATGGAACTCGACAGGCCGCATACCCATATCAAATTCGAGAAATAGATACAGGCGATCAGATAGGGATAATGTATCCCTTTGATCCTCAGGGCCAGTTCCCGTCCCAGTACAGCGGTAATGACCATCCATCCCCAGCTGACCAGGGTAAAAAGTGAGCCCAGGAATACAACCAGATAATAGACATGCCGGGGCGATCTGATCCTTTTCGCCAGGCTGTCAATCCCCCTGTTGACCTGAGGGGATAAAGCGATGGAATAGCCCGTGACCACCAGCAGTACCATTTGCATCCCGAATTCGAGGAGCAACCAGAAACCGTCATACCAGGAGCGGATGACCATCAGAGGGCTCGCATCGACCCAGGTCATGGACAAGGCCGCCGTGATCAGGGTAAGCAAAAGGGCAAAGACAAAGGCATCCGGCATAAACCTCTGAAAAATATCCGTGAACTTCTTTCCCAGTTTCTGAATCATTCTTTCTCGTGTCTAAAGGTTAGGGATCAAAATATCTGATTCTATTACCGTGGCAAATTCCCGGTGCAAGCTCGAAAGGCATATCCTGTGGACCAAATCTGCCTCGTACTTTGTCCCATCCGGGCCTAAGGTATCAAAAGTTGCGGTCGCATCCGATACCACGAAGGTGTTGTAGCCAAGGTTTCCTGCCATTCGGGCCGTAGAGGAAACACAATGGGCCGTCGTCAAACCTACCAGCACCAGATCCGTAATCCCGGAGTCCTGCAGCATTTGGTGCAGGGGGGTCCCTAGGAAGGCGCTGTTGGTATTCTTTTCCACAATGGTTTCACCATCCCCGGGTGTAACCATGTCCTTAAAATCGTTTCCCGGAGTCCCCGGCGACAGGGGCGATGGGGGATTTCCGTCATGCTTGATATGGTATACCGGATACTTTTTTTCTCTCCAGATAGCCAGGAGGTCCGCTGCCCGATGTTCTGCTTCTGGATTATTCCTGCAACCTCCGTAATAGTCGACTTCCTCCAGTCCTTTCTGGATGTCGATTAAAATCAATGCCGGGGAATTCTTAAATTCCATAGTGCTTATTCAATTACTGCTGTTCATCCACCTTATAGATCACGGGATTAAAAGCCTTAGAGGCTACAACAACCTGGTCTCCCGGAAGCAGGCCTTCCATCTCCGATGGGTGAGCCGCAACTTTGATTATATGGTTTCCTATAAGAACACTGGCGACTGTAATGACCCTTTCCCGCTCCAGTTCCAGCAAGGTTCCTGTAAACTGGAATTTACCGCTCAGTCTTCTTTCCATAAAGATCTCCCTGGGGGTCCCGGTTTTCCTGATCCTGCCCTTTTCCATGACCACAGTCAGATCTGAGAGTTTGATGATCTCAGCCAGGTCGTGACTCACCATCAGGGTGGTCAGTCCGAATTTCCGGTGGGAAGAGAGGATGTACTCCTGTAATTTCAGTCGCATTTCAGCATCCAGGGCTGCCAGGGGCTCGTCGAGAAGCAGGATGTCAGGTCTTTGTGCCAGGGCCCTTGCCAGGGAAACCCTCTGTTTCTGGCCTCCTGAAAGGGAGTCCGGATACCGGTCCCTGAGGTCCTGCAGGTCGAGGTCCCTGATTAATTCTTCCGACAGATCATGGGAAGATCCCTTTTGTTGGGCAAATTTCAGATTTCCCAGGACGGTCATGTTGGGAAAGAGGGCATTCTCCTGGAATACAAACCCCACGTTTCTTTTCTGAGGCGACAGGTTAGTCCGCTTTTGGGAGTCGAACCACACCTGTTCTTTCCTAGCGATGCGGCCGCGATCCGGGGTGAGCAATCCGGCCAGGCTCCTCAGCAAAGATGTTTTGCCGGAACCGGAAGGGCCATAGAGGGTGATCAGTTGCCCTTCAGGAATCTCCAATTCCAGATCAAGTGAAAAATCACCTCCTTTAGATCTGAGTTCTTTATGGATGCGCACCTCGATCATCTCCAGAATCGTTTTAGATATCCTCCATTGACCAAATAAACAGTGAGGAGGAGTACAAAGGTGAGAACAAAAAGGATCAGGGAATAGGTATTGGCCGCGGCATAGTTCAGGGCCTCAACCTCATCGTAAATGGCAATGCTGGCCACCCGGGTCTTCCCCGGGATATTTCCTCCTATCATCAGGACCACCCCGAATTCACCCACCGTATGGGCAAAGGAGAGGACGATCCCGGTAAGGAGGGATTTCCTGATATTGGGAAGCAGGATGCGGAAAAGCTGGGTGGAAGCTGACTTCCCCATGGTGGCAGCAGCTTCTGACAGAGAAGGCGGAAGGGAGGACAGTCCCGCCTGTATGGGTTGTACCATAAAGGGCAGGCTGTAGATTACGGAAGCCAAAACGAGTCCGGCAAAGGAAAAGACCAGAGGGATCCCCAACCATTCGTCTATCCAGGCACCAAAGGCGTTATTCGGGCTGAAGGCCAAAAGGAAATAGAATCCCAGTACTGTAGGGGGAAGGACCAGGGGCATGCTGACCAGGGTTTCCAGTATGGGTTTTATCCTGGCACGGGTCTTGCTGAGCCAGTAGGCAAGAGGAATGCCGACTACCAACAGCACCAGGGTGGTTGTCAAAGCCAGTTCAAAGGTCAGTATCAGGGGGTCCCAGTTCATAACGGCGCCAGCATCACTTCGTTTAATTTAATCAGGGCCATGACGGATTTTCCTGGAACCAGGCCCAGTTCCTCTACAGACCGCGTACTGATTACCGATCGAATCCTGCCCTCAGCACAATTGAGATCCAGACTGCTCAGGAGGGTAGTTTTATCCACGAATTCCACTGAGCAGGGTATCCGGTTACTCAGGCTTATATTCTCTGTATTTTGCAGGCCTATGACGACCTCTGTTTCCTTAAAAAGGACCTCAACTTTTCTGTCCCTTTCCAGGTAAGGGGCTGAAGCCGGCGTATCGATGATTATGCACCTGAATACAAGGTCTTTTGCAGTCCTGACAGTGACCAGAGATAACCCTCCATCGGTTTCAATTTCGCTGATATGTCCCTCAAACCTATTCATGTACCGAATATCCAAAATTTTTGAGGACCTCCTTTCCTTTCCCAGAGAAAAGATACTCATAAAATTGCCTGGCAGCAGGCTTTACAGGTTTACCGGTCTGAAGGAGTACAGCACCGTGGGGTAAGGGCTGGTAGGCAGCGGTGTCAATAAGGATCCATTTGCCGTTTTCCCTTTGAGCAGGACTCATAACTATGGAGAGGGAAGTAAATCCCACCTCGGCAGAACCCGACTGAATGAACTGGTTGGCCTGGGCCACACTTTCCCCATAGACCATCTTGTCCCTGACTTTTTCTTCCATGCCGTAATACACCAGAGTTTCCTGCGCTGCCCTTCCAAAAGGGGCGATCCTCGGATTGGCCAAGGCAATATACCTGACGGAATCCGAGGCCAGTATTTCTATGCTGGGCTTGAGATTCTGTCTGCCGGTCCACAGCACCAGGGCACCGTAGGCAAACACCTCGGGTTTTTGAATTGTCCTGCCCTCTTTGAAAAGGGCCTCCGGATAATCCATATCTGCAGACAGGAAGAGATCATAAGGGGCACCTTCCCTGATCTGGGCAAAGAGTTTGCCGGAAGAACCCGGGATCACTTCACAGATAATTTCATGCTCCTTTTCGAAGCCGGCTACCACCGAATCCACAGCGTATTGCAGGTTGGAGGCTATGGCAATTCGGAGGGTATTCTCATGATTCCTGCCCTCCCTGCAACCCGTCAAAAAGATCGTCGCAAAAAGCAGGAGGAAAATGCCTGCGAAGTATTTCATCATGACATAGGCCTTTGGATCCAGGGTCGGATGTTTCCCGGGAATATACAATGAAGAACCGAGTATTACATATTCACGAACTCAAAACTCGCCATAGGGATCTTCGTGAGGTCTTTTTTGGTCTCGTGGAGCAGGATTCCGTGCTCGAGATATGCTTTGAGATTGGCAAGCCAGAAGGTCCAGCCATTGCTGCAACCTACATGCAGGTTCATCTTGCTCTCCTCATCGGTAGGGATGTTTGCCTGTGTGAGGGCGACTAGTACCAGGTCTCCCTCCTTTTTCAGATCGACGGTCACCCTGCAGAATTCCGCAAAGGAAAATTCGATCCTGTCCTTCCCGTTAGCCTGCAGGATCTCGCCGGTCTCCTCCCCATCCCAGTTGTACCACCGCCAGGTATACCGATCGCCCTTGCTGATGAATTTCTTCGGTTTTCTTTCCTGGCCTTCCCTTTGTACATACACGGCTTCACGGAGGAACCAGGAACAGATCCCCTCAGGCGTAGCCCAGCACCAGTAGAGTTTTTCCAGTGGGGCCTTGATATAGATCTTTTTCGTAAAACTTTCAAATCCCAGTGATGACATATTCCTATTTTTTTCTTTTTAGTTCGAGCTGGTAGAGTTCTTCCCCGAGGGCGGCGAGAAAAGGGATCCCGATCTCATCATATTCGTAGGCATTGTCGTTGAATATCTGATCTTCGTTGACGAGGACCGTAGCGGTGAGCAGAAATTCTACCCCATTCTTCTCATCGCTAACATAGGCGCAATCTGTAAGGGTGCCATAGGCGTACCCCACCTTGTTATAGATCTTTACGTGATCGGGGAGGGGCTCTTTAGAGTCCCCGAATAAAAAGAATTTACCGTAACTGTCATAGTACTCCACAGGGTCATAGCCCGCTTGTCGGGGCAGTATCTTCATCGCGTCCAGGAGAAAGGAACGCTGTGCGTCAGTGAGCCTGAACCGTTCACCTTCTTTGTAAGCTTCCGGGAATACGACCCTTTTCAGGACCTCGTGCTGGGTGGTCACAGGGTAGTAGTTCTTGAGGCTGAAGTCGAAGGGCCCGGTCATCAGGGAATCTCCCTCATAATAACCGCTTCCCTTTTTTATTCCTTTCAATTGCAACCGTTTTGGAGGTTTGTTGATACTGGCGGGAATCAGGGTTGTCGTACTGTCGTTCAGATAGATGATCAGGGGTTTGGTTGTAACCTCGTCTGCTTCAGGCACGGAAAGCCTGTGGGATATCCTCGCAGGACCGGTATTTTTTGTCCTGAAGCCGGCATTGATGGCATCCTGCCCCAGGAATTCCAGGAGCCTGTTATTTGCCGCATTGTCGCTTACGGCAAAGATCTTGATAACCTCCTTGCCAAAGGTGGTTTCCAGCGTATCTCCTTCCACGTAGAACCGTGTGTTCAGGTCCAGGTTGTCATGCCGGTTCAATTTCTCGAGCGCCATAACGGCAATGGGAAATTTAACCGTACTCGCCGGATAAAAGTATTGTTCACTATCAACCTGGAAATCAAAATCCCTGAATACAACCGAATCCCCTTTTCGATCTATCTGGGTGTACCTGATCTGTACCTCATAGGGAGCGGGATCGTTCATAACCTTCCTGATTCTGGGGTCTTCCGAAGACAGGGCCTGTACCAACGGATCCTTAACAGGAAGATCACCCGAACATCCTGCAAGGACCATCAGGAAAAGGCCCAGGATGGAGATATAGATCTTGCGGTAAGAACTCAGTTGCGGCATAAGGGTTTGTTATGAGGGATCAGGAAGATTCCTTTTCCAAATAAACTTCCCCCCGATGAGGCAATAAGGCGTCCCGTATCTGTATCATCATGGACTCTTCCACAACCAGATAAGCGACAGCATGCTGTTCTGAGAGGGAATCGAACCCGCTGATGTCTAACGGAAGTTTTTCCTTTTTAATGAAATCGGACAGGTGTACTGCGTGATGTTTGGCGATCTCCAGCGCATCAGGGCCTCTGAAATCCCACAATAACTTGATCTTCCTATTCTGTTTCATAGTTCAACTAGAGGGATTTCCTTCCGCAAAATTCTTGAAATCCTTCATGAACTTTAAGGTTTGCTTCTTGAAGGCCCCGGGCATAAGGAAGGCCATCATTTTCATAAAGAATCCACTGAAGTGAAATTCGGATTCCGAGATCCACTTGGTGGAGTTTTCCCCAAGGGGTTTAAAATAATTCTTTTGGATATTGTGGACCCCTTTGGCATCATATGTGCCGTGGAACTCATGTGGCAGATTGCGCTTGAGGATGGTCTCAACCATGATCACTTCCCTTTTGCCCATCTTGTAACGCAGTTCCATCTGGGCTCCCTCTTTACCCGGGATTCCGCTCAGATGTTCCACCGACAACAGGTCCTTTTGCCATAATTTCATGTTCTCCGGGTTGTCAAATTTCTTTATGAATTCAGCCAGAGGTACATCTACAGTGATTTCAGTGAGATATTTCATGAGTCAGTATGGTAGAGGCCTAAAATTACTAAATATTGAGAAGTGAGAAATAAAAATCTGTTAATGCCCGGTGTTATCCTTGTTCAGGAGATTCGAATTCTTAATTTTGCGAAATGCATTTTGCTTCGGGAAATCGCTTATATCCGGGGACCATTCTAGGAAGTCTCCTACTCTTTCTGGTCTTGATCTCCTGTGAAGGGCTCTTTAAAAGAGCTCCCGAGAATGATCCGCTTGCCAGGGTAGGGGATGCCTATCTATACAGGGAGGATATTCAGTCTTTGCTCAACAACGCGGTTAACGAACAGGACAGTGCCTCCCTGGTCACTAATTACATAAACAACTGGGCAGTTAAGCAGCTCTTGTACGAAAAGGCACAGATCAACCTTACAGAGGAACAGATCGAGGAGTTCGAAAGACTCGTGTCTAATTACAGGGTCGACCTGTATACCCGGGCCTACAAAGAGGCTTTGGTACTCCGGGGTGAAGATACCACGGTGACCGATTCTCAACTGAGACAGTTCTACGAAACCGAGAAAGAGAATTTCCTGCTTAAGGAGAAGGTGGTCCAGCTTCGTTTTGTTCAATTGCCGAAACAGTTCCTGAATAAGGACGAAGTGAGGCAACGTCTCGACAGGTTCAGTCAGGAAGACCAGGTTTTTCTGGACTCCATTGGGGTGCAATTCAAAAAACTGAACTTCAACGATTCCCTATGGGTCCCCCTCACAAGGATCATTCAGGAGATCCCACCTTTGAACTATGAGAATGAAGAGAGATACCTAAAAAAATCACAATTTTTTGAATTGGAGGACTCCCTGGGGGTATATTTGGGTAAGACCGGGGAAGTCCGGACTCTGAACGAAATAGCCCCTCTGGGGTACATTAAGCCAACTCTGAGGCAGGTCCTGCTCAACCGCCGGAAACTTGATTTCCTTCGAAGACTGGAGACGGAACTGCTCGATGAGGCTGTAAAACGTAATGAATTTGAGATCTATGAATAAAGGAGCAACCAAGATTCTGGCAGTGCTGATGATGGCCTGTGCTGTTTTCTCTCAGGCACAACAAGGAGAAGAACCCGTAGATGCGACAGGGCAGGAAGCTGCAATAGCGGAGGTGGATACCGCAAAGTCTTTTCAAAGGATAAAACTGGATGGTATTGCGGCCGTTGTGGGCGACTATGTGATCCTGGATTCGGATATCGAAAAGACGCTGATCGACCTCAGAAGTCAGGGCGCTTCCACGGAAGATATCACCCATTGCAGTTTGCTGGGAAAACTCATGGAAGACCGTTTGTATGCTCACCAGGCTGTGCAGGACAGTATCCTTGTTTCGGATGACGAGGTGAATGCCACAAGTGACAGGCAGATCCAGCAATTGATCCAGCAGGTTGGCTCAATGGAAAAAGTACTGCAATTCTACAAGAAGGAAAGCGTGGAAGACTTCAGGGAGGAACTCTACAACATCAATAAGCTCCGCATGCTTTCAGAGAAGATGCAGCAAAAGATCGTTAGTGATATCAAGGTTACCCCCGAAGAGGTGCGCCAGTTCTTCCGGAATATCCCTGAAGATGAAAAACCTGTTTTCGGAGCAGAACTCGAGATCTCCCAGATCGTGAAGATGCCTGTGATCCCGGAGGAGGAGAAGCAAAAGGTCATCAACAAGTTGAGGGAGATCAAGGCCGATGTGGAGGATAATGATGCGAGTTTCAGTGTAAAGGCCATCCTGTATTCCCAGGATCCGGGGTCGAAGTCGAAAGGTGGTTTTTACAGCATGACAAGACAGACTCCCTTTGTGAAGGAATTCAAGGACGTAGCCTTCAGCCTGCAGGAAGGGGAGATCTCAGAGCCTTTCGAGACGGTATTCGGGTATCATATCATCTATATAGAAAAGATACGGGGACAGGAACTCGATCTCAGGCATATCCTCATCCAGCCGGAGATCCCCCAATCTGCCATTGACGCAGCTAAAACAGAGCTTGACACCATCCGAAAACACATCCTGGAAGGGAAGTATACCTTTGCAGAAGCGGCCCTGAATTTTTCGGACGAAAAAGAGACGAAATTTGACGGTGGCCTTCTCAGAAACCCCATCAATTTTGATTCCCGATTTGAGCTGACAAAAATGGATCCTACCCTCTATAACCAGGTGAGAAACCTGAAGGACGGGGAGATCTCTTATCCCTTGCTGGAAGCAGATCCGAGAGGTGGACCACCCAAGTATAAAATTTTGAAGGTGACCAACAGGTATGACGAGCACGAGGCCGATTTTGCCAAGGACTACCTCAAGATCCAGGAATTGGCGCTTAGGGAAAAGCAGTACAAAGCCATTCAGGAATGGATGGATGATCATATTGAAGATACCTATGTGAGCGTCAATGCGGCTAACAAGTCCTGCGACTTTGCAAATAACTGGGTGAAGGAATAGATCATGTCTGACGTAAAGGCCATTGAGGAATTAGGGAAGAAACACCAGGCGCTTAAAAAAGAGATCGCCAAGGTCATTGTTGGGCAACACGAGGTCATCAATCTTATTCTCCTTTCGATCTACACCGGAGGGCATTCGCTGCTCATCGGGGTACCGGGCCTGGCAAAGACCCTTATGGTCAACACCATCGCCAGGACCCTTGGCCTGGATTTTAAGCGTATTCAGTTCACCCCGGACCTCATGCCCAGCGATATCCTGGGAAGTGAGGTGCTGGACCAGAACAGGTCGTTCAAGTTTATCAAAGGCCCTGTCTTTGCCAACATCATCCTGGCCGATGAGATCAATCGTACCCCTCCAAAGACGCAGGCTGCACTTCTGGAAGCCATGCAGGAAAAGGCTGTAACCATAGCGGGAGAAAGACATAAACTGGAGGCTCCCTACTTCGTGCTTGCCACACAGAATCCCATTGAGCAGGAGGGAACATATCCTCTCCCGGAAGCTCAGTTAGACCGGTTTATGTTCGCCATAGAACTGAAATACCCTTCCATGGAAGAGGAGGTGCAGATCGTCAAAGAGACCACAGATGACGAGGAAGCTACCATTAAGCCCTTATTCAATGCGGAAGAAATACTGGCCGTACAGCACCTGGTACGCCGGATACCTGTACCTAACAATGTGGTGGAATACGCTGTGAAGCTGGTTAACAGTACCCGCCCCGGCACTCCGTCATCCTCGGACTACATTAACCAGTACCTCGATTGGGGAGCAGGCCCCAGAGCCTCCCAGAACCTGGTTCTCGGTGCCAAGGCCCATGCTGCAGTCAACGGTAAATTTTCACCGGATATTGAAGATGTGCAGGCTGTTGCCCTCGGAATTCTCAGGCACAGGATCATCAAGAATTACAAGGCAGAAGCTGAAGGGATCACCGAGGAGGACATCATCAACCACCTGATGTAGCAGCCGGACTTCCGAAGAAAACAGAATTTCCTTCACAACCTTTCAAATTCAGGGCCGGGAGATATAGAAAATAATATTCCGGCCTGCCCTGTTTTGCGGACTTGACAATACTTAGGAGGGGCTTTAAAAAGTTTCCCCAACCCTTATTAATTTTTTATCTTTGGGAGATTAACAATCGGTAAAAACTCATATAATGGCATTTGATATTGACATGATTAAAAGCGTTTACGCCAGGATGGCGGAGCGGGTTGATAAAGCGCGTGAACTCACAGGGAAACCCTTGACTCTTTCCGAGAAGATCCTGTATTCCCACCTTTGGGACGGAATTCCTACGAAGGAATTCAAAAGGGGGAAGGATTATGTGGATTTCGCCCCGGACCGCGTCGCATGTCAGGATGCCACGGCCCAGATGGCCCTCTTGCAGTTCATGCATGCAGGAAAACCTAAAGTGGCTGTTCCTACTACAGTCCATTGTGATCACCTGATCCAGGCCAAGGTTGGGGCCGAAGCCGATCTTAAAAGAGCTAATCAGACCAGCAATGAGGTATTCGATTTCCTGGAGTCCGTTTCCAATAAATACGGGATCGGGTTCTGGAAGCCTGGTGCCGGGATCATCCACCAGGTGGTCCTCGAGAATTACGCCTTTCCAGGAGGGATGATGATAGGTACGGATTCCCATACGGTTAATGCAGGCGGACTCGGAATGGTGGCTATCGGTGTGGGTGGAGCTGATGCTGTGGATGTGATGGCGGGAATGGCCTGGGAATTGAAGTTCCCTAAGCTCATAGGGGTAAAATTAACCGGAAAACTCAGCGGTTGGACAGCTCCCAAGGATGTGATCCTGAAGGTAGCGGACATACTCACCGTGAAGGGTGGCACCGGCGCCATCATAGAATATTTCGGAGAAGGGGCTACCTCCATGTCGTGTACCGGTAAAGGAACCATCTGCAATATGGGGGCTGAAGTGGGTGCCACTACCTCTACTTTCGGATACGATGAATCCATGGATAGATACCTAAGGGGTACCGACCGTGCCGATGTGGCCGACGAGGCGAAAAAAGTAGCGGCCTACCTGACGGCAGATCCCGAAGTATACAGGGAGCCCGAAAAGTATTTCGACCAGGTGATCGAGATCGACCTGAGTACTTTAGAGCCCCATTTAAACGGGCCCTTCACTCCGGATCTGGCAACTCCTATCTCTAAAATGGGAGAGGCTGCCAAAAAGAACGACTGGCCCCTTAATGTGGAGGTGGGCCTTATCGGATCCTGTACGAACTCCTCCTATGAAGATATCTCAAGGGCTGCCTCCCTTGCAAAACAGGTGTCTGATAAGAAACTCAAGACCAAGTCGAAATTCACTATCACCCCGGGTTCTGAGATGGTGCGCTATACCATAGAGCGTGACGGTTTCATAAAAACATTCAACGATATCGGAGCCACTGTATTTGCTAATGCCTGCGGGCCCTGTATAGGAATGTGGGACCGTTATGGCGATAAGGCTGCCAACGGACCCAGGAACACCATCGTACATTCCTTCAACAGGAATTTTGCCAAAAGGGCTGATGGTAACCCGAATACCCTGGCATTTGTCGGCTCACCGGAGCTGGTGACGGCCATAGCCATTTCGGGCAGGCTCGATTTCAACCCCATCACGGACACCCTGATCAACGAGGAGGGTCAGGAAGTTAAACTGGATGAACCGAGGGGTTATGAATTGCCTCCGGAAGGATTTGCCGTAGAAGATGCCGGGTATATCGCTCCCAAGGAAGACGGAAGTTCCGTGGAGGTTAAAGTGGCATCCGACTCCGAAAGGCTGCAGCTGCTGGCCCCATTTACACCCATCACCAATGAAAGCCTGAAGGGGATGAAGCTCCTGATCAAGGCTTTCGGCAAGTGTACCACGGACCATATCTCCATGGCCGGACCCTGGTTGAGGTACAGAGGGCATTTAGATAATATATCCAACAATACCCTGATCGGGGCGGTAAATGCCTTTAACAAGAAGACCAACTTTGTCAAGAATCAGCTCACCGGCGAATACGGGGGAGTTCCTGACACACAGAGGGCGTACAAGGCGAAAGGGATAAAGACCATTGTTGTAGGAGATCACAATTATGGAGAAGGTTCTTCCCGTGAGCACGCAGCCATGCAGCCCAGGCATTTGGGCGTTGCGGCCGTGCTTGTGAAGTCCTTTGCGAGGATCCATGAGACCAACCTCAAAAAGCAGGGGATGCTCGCCCTGACCTTTGCCAATGAGAATGACTACGACAAGATACAGGAAGATGACACCTTCAATTTTGTCGATATAGATAAATTTGCTCCTGATGTTCCTCTGACCATAGAGGTGGTGCATGCAGACGGATCCAAGGATCTGATCAAGGTGAATCATTCTTATAATGCACAGCAGATCGCCTGGTTCCGCGAAGGGTCTGCCCTGAATATGATCAAAAAAGAAAATGCGGCTTAAGCCAATTGGTCAGTATATTAGAGTTAATTCGGAATCATAGGTAACAAGATCAAGTCGCGTATTCATGGCCATTAAGAAAAAGACGGTTTTCAATATTTTGCTGATCGTCCTGGTGCTTTCTTTTTTTGTAACACCCCTGGGATATCACAGCAAGATCCTTCTGAACCGATTATTTGCCGGCACGCCTGACGTCATTCCGGAAGGGGACAGGGTGGCGATCGCTGATTACGAATGGACATTGAAGGATGAGCAATGGAACTTTTTTAGTTTTGAACGCTCGAAGGGTAAGGTGGTCTTCATCAATTTCTGGGCTTCCTGGCGTCTTCCAAGTGCAGCAGAACTGAAAAGCATACAAAATCTGTACGATCAATTCAAAGGGCAGGTTGATTTCTACATCATTACGGATGAGGAACGGGAACCGGTCCTGGAGTTTATGGAGGAGAACGACTTCTATTTTCCTGTGACCTACCTTATCATAGGGGAGAAGGCACCCTTTCCGATCCCGGAACCCCCCGCGACCTATATTTTGGATAAAGACGGGAATATTGTAGTTAAACGGGATGGCATAGGCGACTGGGATAGTACGAGCATTGTAAACCTCCTGGAGAATCTCCTCAATAAATAGTGTTGGCGGGACAGATCACAACCCTTACCTTCTTCCGGTACAAGACTTTGTTCAATAAGATTTGGGCATTTGGCATGATGCAGTTTGCCCATCCGAAACTCAGCAAAGTGGAAGGACAGACATTCTACAAACTGCTCGGTAGCGGTAAGGTGGGGTTCAATCCTATGCCCGACTGGACGGTTTATGCCCTCCTCCAGGTATGGGAGAACGAGGAAAAAGCAGAACGGTTCTTCGCGGCTTCCAAGCTTATGGACAGGTACCGGAAAAGGAGTGATGAACACTGGATCCTCTATATGAAGAACAAGATATCCAGAGGTCGGTGGGCAGGCAATATGCCTTTTTCACGGCATCCGGAAACCTCTGAGAGTATCCCTTATGTTGCCGCCATAACCCGGGCTACCATCAAATTTAAATACCTGAGAAAATTCTGGAAGAGTGTGCCTGCATCCCAAAGCCCTTTGAAGGATAATCCCGGACTTATTTATACCAAAGGGATAGGGGAGGTGCCCTTCCTGCAGATGGCGACCTTCAGTTTGTGGAAAGACCAGCAATCCCTCGATGCCTTTGCCTACAGGAGCAGGGAACACATCAGGGTTATAGGAGACACCAGGAAACTGGGCTGGTACCGGGAAGAATTGTTTTCCAGGTTTCAGCCATACAGGTTCGAGGGTAGCTGGAACGGGGTAGATATTGGGGCCCTAAAGGTGAAAAGCTCTGATCAGAGCCAGAGGTAGAAGTAGAGGAAAAATACCAGTTGGGCGGCGTAAAGATGGGCAGAAAACCTCAGTTCGCCCCCGATCTTCATCCATAGAATTACTACCTGGAAGATCAGGGCCACACCCAGCCAGCTCCAGTAATTCCAAAGAGGTGCGATACCGCCCTCAAATTCCCAGAAATCGAAGCGGGGTGCCGACTGCTCCATAAAATAATCGAGTACCAGCATCAACATGGCAGCGAATGAGACCTGTAAAACCTTGTTGGATAAAACGTATTGGGCAATACTCGCGGTTATAAAACTGAGCAGCGCCCAATTGATCCCAATGAGGATGGGTACCCCGTCGATTTTAGGTCCGAGGTTGGCACCGTAAGAATAAGATCCGAAGAGGATCCCGTAATGTACCCCTATCCATTCCGCCAGCATCCCCAAGAACCACAAAGCGCTAAAAGTGACAATCTTTTTAAGGTTGCCTACAGGAAATACGAGAAAGAGCAGGAAGGTGGAGATCAGGAGATTAATCGGGGTTTTAGAGACAAACCAGTTTTCAAAGCCCACACTGATCCCGATCAGGGCTGATACGTGGAAGATCCAGATGACCCAAATGGCCCATTTCGTATTTTTTGACTCAGGCATGTTCTTTTTTTAGGAAAGGTTGAGGCACCAGATCTGAAACGATCCTCGCTGATAGCAGGCAAAGGGGTATGCCTCCACCAGGGTGTACTGAACCCCCGCAAAAATAAAGGTTTTCAATTCGACTCGAGAAATTGGGGTGCCTCAAAAAGGCGGCGAATTTGGAATTACTCGCAGCCCCGTAGAGGGCGCCCCTATAAGAACTGGTATTATCCTCGATCCCGATGGGATCCAGGACGTGTTCAGTGACGATCCTGGTTTCTATGTCTTTTCCCAGGCATTTTTCCAGCTTCTGTAGGATATGCCGTCGGGCATCCCTTTTTAGCGCTTGCCAATCCTGCCCGTAATTCCCAGGGGCGTTGATCATAACAAACCAGTTCTCTGACCCTTCCGGAGCGTCATCGGGAACGTCCTTAGAGGTAATGTTCACATACACAGTGGGATCTTCAGCAAGGCTTTTATCGTCGAAAATGGCCTTGAATTCCCCTGGATAGTCCTCGCTAAAGAAAATGTTGTGAAGATCTAGTTCCTCAAACTCTCCCTTGATCCCCCAATAAAATATAAGGGCAGAACTCGACCTCTCCTGAGCTAGCGTTTTTTTAGGATGGGGCAGTTTGGGCAAAAGCTTTTTATAGGTGGGATAGATATCCATATTGGAGATCACGATATCCGCGGAATGAGATCCTTCATTTGTCACAATCCCAACAGCACGGCCCTCTTGTGTAAGTATTTGTTTCACTTCTTTTTCGAAATGAAAACGGACACCTATGTCGCAGGCCAGTTCATACAGGCTCTGGCTGATCCTGTGCATACCCCCTTCAGGAATGAACGTTCCGAAATGCATCTCCAGGTGGGGTATCAGGGACATGATTCCCGGGGTTTTGTATGGAGATGAACCGTTGTAAGTGGCATAGCGATTGAATAGCTGAACGAGCTTTGGATTCCTGAAACGGCTCGCGTTTACCTTATGGAGGGAAGTATTCAGATCGAGGATCCCGAGTCGGGCTATCGCCTTCAGGGTATCGGGTGAGAGGTAGGTACTCGCTTTATGAAGGGATTTTTCCAGGAAGATACCGGCCGTAAGATCGTATTTCCTCCGGTTGCCTTCGAGATAAGATTCTAGGTTTGTCACATCCTCCCCAAAAGCAGCAGCAGCATCACGAACAAAGGAATCCTTATCGGCTTTGGCTGAGAAGCGGGAACCGTCCTCCCAGAAGTAATTGCAAATGGTCTCTTTACGGGAATACCGGAAAAAAGCATCGGGTTCTCTACCGTGTAGTTCAAAGAGTTCATCGACATAGTGGGGCATGGTAAAGAGGGAAGGCCCCAGGTCGAACCGAAAACCGTCCTTTTCTATCGCGTGAAGTTTGCCCCCGGCATATGGATTTTTCTCGTAGACGTCTACTTCGTATCCGAGCTTTTTAATCCGCAGGGCTGATGCCAGACCGGCAATTCCCGAGCCGATAACTATGGCCTTGGGCATGAGCCTTATTTCTTGAAATATTTGAACGGTACCCAGAGCATGCCGAAACATTCGCCGTCTTCTTTCCCCAGGTGCTTGTGGTGGATCTTATGGGCTCTTCTCACCCCCCGGGCGTACCAGTTGTTGGCATTCCGGAAAAGCTTGAAACGCTGGTGGATAAAAATATCATGTACCAGGAAATAGGTAGCCCCATAGGCCATGATCCCGAAGCCAATGGGATATCCGTACCAGAAAGAAGTTTCCCCTGCGAGTATGATAAAGGTCATACTCATCACGGCGTAGAAAATAAAGAAAGCATCATTCCTTTCGAACCAGGAATCGTGATCCTTTCTGTGATGGTCTTTGTGCAGGCTCCAGAGAAATCCGTGCATCACGTATTTATGGGTAAACCAGGCCATGAATTCCATGATGCAAAAAGTGGTTAAAAATATCAGGATCCAAAGTGCGATCTGCATGATGATGAAATTATACCAGGTTCAACTTATAGTTTACATAGGAGGTAGCCAGCAATCCGAATTTCTGGTAATTTGGAACACGGATCCGGGCGTTCTTGATCTCCAATGAGGGTGTTTTTTGAAGTTTTCTGAGCAACTGATAGTAGTATTTATAGGCTGTATACACCCCAAATTTAGCTTCATTGGGAAGTTTGGCAATACCTTCATACCCTTTTTTAAAGTCTTCACGAATCTCTTCCACGATCCGCTGTTTAGAAGCCTCATCGAGTTGGAGAAGATTGGTATTTGGGAAATACGATCTGTTGAGGTCCTCGTAATCCGCTTTGAGGTCTCTGAGGAAATTCACTTTTTGGAAGGCAGACCCCAGGGCCATGGCTGAATCTTTAAGGGCTTCATATCGCTCGTCAACCCCATTGACAAAGACCCGGAGGCACATAAGACCCACTACGTCTGCAGAACCGTAGATGTATTCCTTGAATTCGGCGTGGGTGGCGTATACCTGTTTATCGAGGTCCATCCTCATACTCTTCATAAAGGAATCCACAAGATGCCTTGGGATCCCATAGCGATGATATGTGTGCTGAAATGCATTCAGAATGGGATTCAGGCTGATCTTGTTTACCAGGCTGTCTTCAAGATCTCTTTGGAACGCATTGAAGAGAGTTTCTTTGTCGTAGTCATGAAAGGTATCCACGATCTCATCAGCGAAGCGCACAAAGCCGTAAATATTATAAATATCCTTCCGGATAGACGGGGCCAGCATTTTAGTGGCCAATGCAAATGAGGTGCTATACGACTCCGTCACGGTCTTGCTGCACTCAAATGAAACTTTGTCAAATATAGACTTCATAGCAATATTATTTTTTTTGAGCAATAAGTTCGGAAACCAATTTGCCCGAAATAAGGGATGGTGGTACTCCGGGCCCCGGAACGGTAAGTTGTCCGGTAAAATACAGGTCCTTCACTTTTTTACTCCTCAAACCAGGTCTGAGGAATGCCGTTTGCAACAAGGTATTTGCCATCCCGTAGGCATTGCCCTTGTAGGAATTGTATTGTTCCTTGAAATCTTTTACGCAAAAGGACTCCTTAAATATAATATTATTTTCGATGCTTTGACCGGTGCGCTCTTCCAGCCGCCTGATGACTATATCAAAATACTGCTCCCTTAGTTCCGGGGTGTCCTCCAGGTCCGGGGCGATCGGGATGAGAAAAAATCCTGTTTCGCAACCTTCCGGAGCCATACTCTGATCTGTGACCGAAGGAAAGTTTACGTAGAACAAGGGTTCAGTTGGCCATTTTGGCCTGTCGTAGATCTCCTCGGCATGTCTCTCAAAGTCGGTATCAAAGAACAGGTTGTGGTGTTCCACATTCTTTAATTTCCTGTCGAATCCCACATAGAACAGTAAGGAAGAGGGAGCGAATGTCTTCTTGTTCCAGTAGTCTTCTGAAAATTGGCGGTATTGTGGCTCCAACAATGTCTCCGAATGATGGTAATCTGCTCCTGAGAGGACAAAATCGGCTTCGATGAACTTGCCACCTGCTTCTATCCCGGTCGCTTTTCCATCTTTTACGAGGATCTTGCTAACATCCTGCCCCGTATGAATTTTGACACCCAGTTCCTCGGCCAGTGACCTCATCCCCTCGATGATCTTGTACATCCCTCCCCTGGGATGCCAGGTTCCCAATCCGAAGTCGGCGTAATTCATAAAGCTGTAAAAAGAAGGGGTTTTACTGGGCTTGGCCCCCAGGAACAGGACAGGAAATTCCAGGGTGGAAACGAGCTTCGGATTTTTAAATTGCTTGCGGACCTGCCCGCTGATGGTTTTAAAGAACTGGTCGACCCTCATCGCTGTGTCTTTTGTTACGAGTTCGAAGGGGGAGAGACCGGGTCTGTAAACAATATTATTGATCGCTATGTCATAGTTCTCCTGTGCCTTTGAGATAAATTTCCTCAGGTGAACCGAACTTCCGGGCTCTATGCGTTCAAATTCTTCGCAGATCTTGTCCATAGTATCGCCCACTGTGATGACATCGTCTGAGAAGAAGATCTTGTATGCCGGATCGAGTTTATCCAATTGATAATAGTCTGATGTGCTCTTGCCGAAATCGCCAAAAAAGCGTTCAAAAATATCCGGCATCCAGTACCAGCTCGGGCCTATATCAAAGGTGAATCCATTCCTTACAAGCTGTCTGGCACGGCCACCTACGGTTGAATTCTTTTCATAAATCTCTACTTCAAACCCTGCCTGTGCGAGGTAGGAGGATGCGGAAAGGGAGGAAAACCCTGAACCGATGATGACAACTTTTTTACTCATGGGAGGTAAGCATAGGCGAAGCCTTAGAGGGCGGCAGATAAGTGTTCCACGGATTCAAAAGAACGGATATGTCCGGGCAGTTTATCCCTTGTGAGATACTGGGTCTGCCTGCCCAGGATCCAGAGCTTGGAAGCTCCGTTCGGACTCAGGATACGGTTGAAATCTTCAATGTATTGTTGCAATCCATCCTTTGTAGGGATTACAGTAAAGTAAGAGAGAAAATGAAGATTGTTGTAATATTTCTGAAGATCGGTCAGACTTTCCAGCGGCATGGTCTGTCCGAGATAAATGGTTTTGTATCCCCTGAGTAACAATTCATAGTTCACGAACAGCAAGCCTATTTCATGTATCTCATTTTCCGGCAGGAAAAGGACAAAGACCTTATCATCCCTCGTAGATTCCATCTCCTGTATTTTTTCCGTACTGATGTAGATCTTTTGCTTGATCAGATTGGTGATAAAGTGTTCATGAGACGGGCTGATGGTATCTGTCTGCCACAGCAGGCCGAGTTCGTTCAGCAAGGGAATGAAAACTTCCCAAAATATCTCCCTGAAGGACCGCTCGGCGATCAGGCTGTTATAGGTCTTTTGAAACAGGGAGACATCAAAATTGATCATCGACAGTTTGAAAGCATTGATCGCATGACTTTTGGTACTGTTCTGAGCCACCAGCTCCCTTACCACTACAGGCAACTCTCCCTCCGGTATCTTGGCGATCTTGGAGATTTTGTACCCGTTGTTATACAACAAGGTGATGTTCAACAGTTTTTGCAGGCTTGCAAGGCTATACGTTCTGATATTCGTGGCGGTGCGTTCCGGAGCCAGTAAGTTGTACCTCTTCTCCCATATCCGGATCGTATGGGCCTTGATCCCGGAAAGGTTTTCAAGGTCACGAATACTAAAGTATTTCTTTACGTTGTTCATGTTTTATCGATAAAACTTAAACAAAGTTACATTTTTTTGTCGCTAATGTTCTAAGAGGAAAGTTAAAATTTTAGAGAGTTGAGGTATTTATGCCTCTGTCGTTGTGGAAATTACAAGGTTAGTCAAAACCTTCTTTCTGGATGGAAGCCCTCGAGCGACATAGACAGGGTTTGTTCAGAGATCAATTCACAGACGAGTTTGCCCGTGGCCGGCCCAAGGCTCCAGCCCATCATAGCATGTCCTGTGGCGATGGTAAGGTTGTCATAGTGGGAGGTTTTGCCAATGTACGGCAGTCCGTCCGGGCTCACCGGTCTCAATCCGCACTGAGCGGCCTGTTTCTCCTGTTGAAGGATCTCCAACTCGGTGTAGTAACTCTCTGCTGCCCTGGCGATAGCCTCAACCCGCTCTGGCCTGATCCTGTGGTTGATCCCTGAGAATTCCATGGTCCCGGCAAATCGAGTAAAATGTTTCATGGGGGTGACGGCGACCTTGGCCTCCATTAGGATGGCAGGGAGGTTGATCCCCACCGGCCTGGAAACATTGATGCGGTAACCTTTTCCGGCCTGCAGCAGTAACCTGATCCCGAGATTTTTGAGAAGCCCGGAGGTCCATGATCCCCCGGCAAGGATTACCTCATCTGCACTGTACGTGGCCTTTTTAGTCAGCGTCCCGGTAATCTTCTTATTATTTTGGGTAAACCCGATCACCTCTTCATCCTGTCGGATCACAACCCCCTGTACCCTCAGGTACATTTTGAGTCGGTCCATGATCTCATTGGGAGAAGTATGTGCGTCACAGAGATAGTGTACGGCACCGTCTATCTCCGGACTCAGTCCGGGTTGTATGGTGTCGAGTTCCTCCCGGGTAAGCTCTGTAACCTCCAGGCCTTCATCGGCCGCCCTTCTGGCAACCTCCTTTTCGTGTCGCCCTTCCTTCTGGGTCTTATACAGCATAAGCAGGCCCTTCTTCTCGAGTTGAAAATCCCCCAGCTCCCCGGAATCGTGCATGTCGCTGTAAAGGTCCTTGCTGAGCACATTGATCTCCCTGATCAAAGGAATGGCTTTTTCGACATGTGCCTGGGTTGAAGACCTGTTAAAGGCCCAGGCCCACCTCAGGAAATCGGCATCCAGGCGGGGCTTCATGTAGAAAGGGCTGCTGCTGTTGAACATCCATTTGATTCCCTTAGCCATCATACCCGGAGCCGCCAGAGGGATGATATGGCTGGGGGTAAGATATCCCGCATTCACATAGGAAGCACCGCTGTTCATGGCCGACTTGTCGATCACTGTAACTTCGTGCCCTTCCTTTTGCAGGTAGTAGGCACAACTGAGGCCAACGATACCACCACCAACAACTAGAATGCTCTTGCCCATATGCTACATGTCCGATTAGATTATCCGGCCTCGCTAAAATATGGAATATGCTGAAATCACTGCATAAAAAAACCGCTATCCTCATGGTAAAGAAAATAGCGGTCTCGTTTGGTGCCCACGACTGGACTCGAACCAGCACGTCCTTGCGAACACTACCCCCTCAAGGTAGCGTGTCTACCAATTCCACCACGTGGGCATGAAATTGATTTTCGGGAGGCAAAGATAGAAACCTAATCTGTATCCACCAATTTAATAAAGCAGGAAATAGTCTCAATTTAATTCAATTGTAATCAATCTCTGTGATTTCCAGGTTCAGCCAATGGAATTCTCGTTCGTCCGTTATCCAGCAAACCTCCGACTTATTGGGAAGCTTAACAGGTCCGAATTGCTTAAAAGAAGTATTTCTTACTGACCACGGCTCCAAACTTGCATGTTCCCCTGAATCCCTGTATCTGAGGGCTTCAAAAGAAACCATCTGACCATGAGGATCAAAATGAAACACACCTGATACTTCAGGATGATCCCTGAAGGTTGCCCTTGCAGTGTATTCATCTATTGATTCCCATACCAAGTAAGGATGAAGTGCCGCAGAAGGAAACCAGCAAATCTCAGCGAGAAAGCGGGTCATAGTAGCCTGAGTGAGTTTGGGATCCTCACTTTCCGAAACAACCGGAATTGAGGATAGGAGGGATATGTTCATGCTGGCCCTTTCCGTTATCAATTGGTCTCTGCCGGATAGAAAAATAGGACCAAATGCATCGACCTTGGTCTTCCAGACAAAGCCAGGTTCGTTAGAGTTAAACCATTGCTCCGCAGAAAACGACATCCACCTGCCATCTGGTGTCAACCTCATTTGTCCTTTCTGCCTCAAATGTACTTTCCGAATCTCTCCGAGGTCTTGTATACCTGAATTATCAATCCATTTGGTCACAATACCCGGCAATTCGTGAAGTGGAGCTTCCTCAGAATTCTCATCTAAAATGGACTCATTTGTGGAGTAAAGCTGCTCCACTGCGCACTCCGTCATCGAATTAAATCTCATCTCTGAGAGCGCCGTGATCAAGGGAATTAGCAACAGTAAATTGATCCAGGTACCGTGCTTGGCATCCGTCCAGGAAATCACGATGAGGATCTGTGACAGGATCACACCGGCCAGTCCGACCCAGGACCAAGATTCGCTGCGAATCAGATATAAAACCAAGGAAACCATGAAAAGGCCTGCGGTAAAGAGCCATACAAGCCCGTGTAAGCGGCTTATATTCTCCGTCATCATGGGAAACCGTCCTATTTCGAACGCCTTCAGGAATCCCATAATGTGTATGAGACCGTGCAGACACAGTAGCGTGACGAGGACCACTTTCATGCGTCAAAAATTGAGCTAAGAACTTAATTCAGGAATCCAGTATATGTTGAAGTTCCTCACTGTCTATCACGTACTCGGTCACTTTAAATACTTCCTTTCGGATCTCCCTGAAATCCTTGATAAAAGCTGCGTATTCCCTTTCCATTTGGCTATGGTGAGTACGGAACTCCTCACCGGAAACGGTTCTTTTACCCTGGATGGCGTCTACGATAACACCGAGGTGGTCCTTGACGGAATCTTGTAACTGCCGGCATCTCAATTGGAGTTCGTGTTCCTTTTTCCTGATTTCGTTCACACGTTCCATATTTTCTTTCTTGGTGATCCAGATCAGGTATTTTTGAATTAGCTGCTGCAGAAACTGTATATCTTCCTTGTAGAACTCCAGATCGGATTTCCAGTGATTCACCAGGATATATACTTCATACCAATTTATCTTTCGACCTATGGGAATAAAGGCGGGTTCGACTGGGTTGCTCATAGTGACAGTTTTTTATATACCCTAAAGTTATTCATGAAGCATTTTCTAACTCATGACTTATATCATACTTTCATGTTCAATCAGGATTTTATGATCCTTCCGTCCTCCATTTCTATGATCCGGTCCGTACTTTTTGCAAAGTCGATATCGTGGGTGACCACCAAAAGCGATAAGCCCTGTTCCTCCTTGAGGCGTTTGAATATTTGCAGCACATTGTCAGCGTTATAGCTGTCGAGATTTCCTGTAGGCTCGTCTCCCATGAGGATGGTGGGGTTGTTGATCAGGGCCCTGGCAATAGCCACCCTTTGTTTCTCTCCTCCCGATATCCTCGAAGCCCTTTTCTCAGCCAGATAACCTATGTTCAGCATCTCCAGCTTTTCCCTCGCATCCATCTCAATTTCCCTGTGAGTTCTGGCCCCGAGTTTTTTTGCAGGCAGCATTACGTTCTCAAGGACACTGAATTCTGATAGGAGGTAATGGAATTGAAAGACAAAGCCTATGTGCTCATTACGGACCCTGGAAAGGGTCTGATGCGATCTGCCTGTAATGAGTTCCCCGTTGATAAACAGTTCCCCGGTGTAGTCCGTATCCATGGTAGACAGAATATACAGCAGGGTTGATTTACCGCATCCTGATTTTCCCATGATGGAAGCAAATTCACCCTGTTTCACAGAAAAACTGATGTCTTTCAACACATGAAAGTCCACCGGCTTCCTGAAATGTTTGTCTATATGTCTGGCTTCCAGTACGCAGTCCATTCTTTCTTTTTAATTGCCCCGAATAATTCGGACGGGATCTATTTTTTTTGCTTTGTTTGAAGGCAGGTAACCCGCCACAAAGGTGGAGAGCAGGGCAAATAGTATCCCGATCATGTAATATCTGAACTGCATATTAACCGGGTATGTAGTAATCGTAGGTAAAGCCTCGGTATTAAAGGGCAACTGATCTATAAAAACGGAAAGGCCAAATCCGATCAGCAGTCCTAAAAATCCCCCGACGAGTCCGATTATGATCGCCTGGCTCATAAAAATGAGTTGTACATCCCTTCCTGAAAATCCGGTTGCCTTGAGGATGGCAATGTCATTCATTTTCTCGTAAATGAGCATGTTCAGGATATTGTAAATGCCGAACCCGGCCACAATTAACAAAGTGATGGAAACGGCATATGTGATCAGGTTCCTGATATTTGAACCTGTTTCGAACTGGGCGTTGGCGGTATTGATATCCGTTGCCTTGATCCCGAACTGATTTCCCAGCTTTTGCGCCATAGACGGAGCATGGCTGATGTCGTGGAGTTTAACATTGATGTCTGTGATGTAATTCTGGGCCTCCCCGCTGATCCTTTGTACCGTTTTCAGATTTGCATAACTCTGGATATTGTCGATATCTGCGATCCCGCTCTGGTAGATCCCCACGATCTTAAGTGGAAAGATGCCTCCATCCACGGTGCTTACCTGAACTCTGTCTCCAATATCCAGTGACATCTTTTTAGCCAGTCCGGCGCCCAACAGGATCCCGTTCTCCAAATTCCTGAGGGCTTCCGGGCTTCCAGATACGATATAATCCCGGAAATTTGAAATTCGCACTTCTTCCATTATGTCTACACCCGTGAGATTCCCTCCCAGTTCTATAGAGCCTGAGAGGTAAAAGATCTGGGTCCTCATCTGTGGTGTGGCTCCTCGTACGCCTTGATCTTTCTTCAGGTAATTGAGAATGGGAATGGCGTTGTGAATCTTGCGCTGACTCTGTTTGGGCTTTACTGAGTGGACCACATTGAAGGCTCCTTCCAGGTCCTTGTACAGTGAAACAGGTTGATCTTCAGAGGGTTCGATCTCGTTGTAGAGATGAATATGAGGGGTTTGGTTCAGGATCAGATCATCCAGCATCTGATTGAGCCCTGTCATAAAACTGACAAGAGTAATGTAAGCCCCGATTCCGAATGTGACCCCAAGGGAGGCCGTCACAGTAGATTTCATCTTGGTCAGGAGATGGGTCTTGGCGATGTTGAGTATGACGCTCCAGTTGGTCATTTCTCCGGTTTTACAAGTGCAGTACCGGCATCGATCCCCGAGAGGATCTCTACCTTATCGAGATCCTGCAGGCCTGTTCTGACGGTCACCGGACCTCCTTCGGTCTCTACGATACTGTCATGGCTGAGAAATTCCTTAGGGATCACCAGGGCATCTTCCCTCTGGTCGATGATAATATTCCCCTCCCCTGAGAGTCCCGGGTACAAGGTCGGTGGTGGGTTCACAAAAAGGGCTTCCACCTTAAAGGTCTGGGAACGCTCATCCTTTTTTGGGTAGATCTTGCTCACCTCGGCCTCGAATACCTTTCCGGGGTAAGCATCAAGACTGATCAGGACCTTTTGTCTCAGCATAATTTTTACAATATCCACCTCGTCTACGAGCATTTCCACCAGGAATTTTTCACTGCTGCCTACTGAGGCAACCGGTTCCATGGTGGTCACGATCTCTCCCGCTTCTTTGTAAAGGGCATAAACAGTGCCGTTGATCTTACTTTCTATGGCGAAATCCCCGGCAGTAATGCGGGCAGATTCGTAATTGTTGCGGGCCTGCCTGTAGAGAGATTCTAGCTCATTTTTGGCCTGGGCATAAGCACTTTCCTTCAAGCTGAGATTATTGCGGGAGAGTTCAAAGGCCAGTTCCCGCCTGTCATATTCAGCCCGGGAACCTATGCCCTGTTCCCAGAGTTTTCTTTGCCGTTCATAATTGATGGAATCATTTCTGAATTGCATTCTGGCAGCATCGATCTGTTCCCGGAGGCTTTTCAGAACGGCATTGTTGCCTTTGTAGTTTTGTTCTGCCAGTTCAAGGGCAAGCCTGGCATTCTCCCGGTTGAGTGCAGGGGCACTGTTGATGATCTGGGAAATTGGTTCGCCCTTGGAAACCACCGACCCCTCTTCCACAAGGTTCCTGTCGAGGATGCCCCCCACCGAGGCATAAGCCATGTACAGGCTGTCTGGCTGTATGGTCACCGAGGAGTACACAGATTCTGTGATCATCATTCTTTGCGGGTATACGCGCTCCCTCTTATCGTTACAACTGAGGAACATCATCCCAACAAAAAGGACTAAAGCCGATAATAAAACCCCCGATATAAACGCTTTGCCCATACTGTGGTTTTAGTGCAAAATTACTCCCCGAAGAGCCTTTACACCATGATAATTATCACATTCGCCCGAAGTAGGGTCTACCTGTGGAAATTTGTCGTATTTTTAAGTAAATTACAAAATCTATATCTTCGGAAATGGTCGGGTGATCTCAATTGAGGCGAAAGTAAATTTTTTACAAATCCGGCCTGACAATTGTCATAAAAAGACAAAGAGGGAAAACTTATCTTGAACCTGTAAATAAACTTCAGATTTATGACCATCAATATTCAATACGTACACATGCCGACCAGTGAGGCGATGAACGAACTACTTACACAAAAACTTCAAAAACTTTCGGCTAAATATGACTGGATTCTGAGTACAGATGTATACTTCAAGCTCGCCAATGATTCCAGCGGGAAGAACAAGGTGTGTGAAATGAAGATGGAGGTACCCGGCCCGCGGATTTTTGCCGGTTCTACTGAAGACAATTTTGAGAAAGCCGCGGCCGCCACGCTTAAAGAAATGGAACGACAGCTTAAAAAACGCAAGGCCGTCTACAGCAAACGCTGAATTAAATTTTTATACTTAAGAGGTATTCCCTGGCCAAAGGGAGGTTTTTGTACCCAACCTGCTGCTGTTTATCAAGCGTAGGACTCTATTACCTTCACCAGGTCGTTCTTCTGCATGACCCCTGACTGCCTCCAGAGCGTTTTGCCATCCCTGAACAGGATCATGGTGGGAACACCCCTGACCTGATACCGCTCGGCCAGGGAGGCATTCCTGTCTACATCTATCTTGATGATCTTCACGGAGTCACCCAGTTGGTCCTTCACCTGCTTCAGGATGGGGGCCAGCACCTTGCACGGCCCGCACCAATCAGCGTAAAAGTCGACCAGAACCGGAATCTCCGAGGAAATAATATTTTTAAAACTACTCTTCATATTCGTTTTTGAGCCTCGTAAAACTAATTAAAAAAACAGGACTTCAACCTGACGAATGTCATACTTCTGAGTGCTGGAAATGGCTACCTTTAAGGAAGATATCCAAAAGAGACGGTCATGAGAAAGATAGTGGTTCCAACAGACTTTTCGGAAAATGCCTTTAACGCCCTCAAATACGCTTGTGAGATCTTTAAATACGAGCAAAGCGAGATTTTCGTCCTCCATGCCTATGCAGATGAGGTCTACCAGCTTGGCAATATTACAGACCGTTCCCTGCTGAATAAAAAGAAAGAGGAAGTAGAGCAGCGATCCGTCGAAGCCCTGGAGAAAATCTTGGAAAGGATCAGGGAGTATTCACCTAATCCTCAGCACACCTTCCGGACCATTCCTGCCTTTGGTTCTCTTATTGACGAGGTGAATGACCTCGTGAACCGTGAGAATACAGATATTGTGGTTATGGGTACCCGGGGTGCGGCCAATGACCGGAGCATCACCTTTGGCAGCAATACGCTTATGGTGATGAAATACGTGCAATGCCCTGTAATGGCCATTCCCGAGGATTACGTCTATCACGCGCCCCGTGAACTGTTGTTTCCCACCAATTATTTGATCCCTTACAAGAGAAGAGAGCTGAAACTTCTCTGTGAACTCACGGGTTCCTTCCGGTCTAATATCCACCTGCTTTATATAGATCCAATGAAAAAACTGTCTTTGAGGCAGGAGGATAACAAAGAATTTTTAAAGAATGAATTAAAAAAGGCCAACCTCACCTTTGAAACCACTGAAGAAAAAGACAAGACCGTTGCCATCACCAAGTACATCGTCCACCAGAATATCGATATGCTGGTCATGGTCAATACCAGACACTCTCACCTGGAGGACATGCTGATGCCTTCCACGGTTAATACATTGGGGTTGCACATCAAGATCCCTTTCCTTGTATTACAGAATATCGCACGATAACTAAAAGTACCCCGGTCATGAAAACGATCATCCTTCCTACCGATTTTTCAAAGAATGCCTATAACGCCATTACGTATGCGCTAAAGCTCTTTAAGAATGAAAAATGCAGGTTCTATCTTCTGAATACCTACACCCCGGCTATTTACGAATCGGAGTACATCCTTCAC
Organism: Muriicola marianensis; assembly: GCF_014638095.1. Taxonomy (GTDB): domain Bacteria; phylum Bacteroidota; class Bacteroidia; order Flavobacteriales; family Flavobacteriaceae; genus Muriicola; species Muriicola marianensis. Next base: position 866,802 of record NZ_BMFH01000001.1, on the reverse strand, counting down.
AGTCCGGGTCAGATAGGTCTTGGGGACATATACCAGTCACTTTCCATGGAAAACCTCGAGGATCTCAAAAAAGATCTGGAACGAAAATTTAAAAACCCCAAGCACACTTTTGTCATTCACTCTGTCTTCAATCTGCTTGTGGATGAGGTATGTGACCTCGCCAAAAAGGAGGAAGTGGATATGATCATCATGGGAACCCAGGGAGCCACCGGAGCAAAGGAGATCTTTTTGGGATCTCATACGGTCCACGTGATCAAGAAAGCGCCATGTCCGGTGCTCGCGATCCCGGCAGAGTACTCCTATGAAGCTCCCGGAGCGATCTTGTTCCCCACTGATTTTGAAGTGGATTATCAGCATACCAAGCTCTCCGTCCTGATGGAGATCGCTTCTATGTATAAATCTCTGATTCATGTCTTACACGTTTCCACGGGATACGAATTAACGGAGAAACAAAAACGCAATAAAGAGGGTCTTTCCCGAATGTTTGCCGAACTAAAACACGAATTCCACGATGTGCCCAGCCAGGAGATCATAGACGGGATCAATAGCTTTAAGTCTAAAACCAAAGTCGACCTTCTGGCCATGGTGCAGAACAAGCACACCTTCCTGGAAAGACTGTTCATAGAGCCTGTCATCAAAAAGATAGGATTTCATGTCACCATTCCTTTCCTGGTTTTGCCGCACCCCAATGAATAACACTAAAAGGTTATAGGAAATCAGGAATATGAAACACCGTGTAGAGATCGTTAAATCATCTGGGGAAACGGTCCCCTTCTCCTCACTCCGACTTGCCGATTCACTCAGGCACAGCGGGGCAGATGAGGCGACGGTGAATGATATACTTCAGAAGGTGGAAGAAGAGTTGTTTCCAGGGATTAGCACCCGGGAGATCTACAACCGGGCCTATGCCATGCTCAAGCGAAAAAGACCCGTCTACGCCTCCAAATACAAATTGAAAAAAGCGATTTATGAATTGGGACCGACCGGATTTCCGTTCGAAAAGTTTATCAGTACCCTTTTGCAGTATTCCGGTTATGAAACCCGGGTAGGAGAGGTAGTTAAAGGGAAGTGCGTATCCCATGAGATCGATGTACTGGCCCGAAAGAACGGGAAGACCTTCCTGATCGAGTGTAAATTTCACGGGGAGGAAGGGCGAAACTGCAACGTAAAGATTCCCCTTTACATCCATTCGAGGTTCCAGGATGTAAAGTCTGCAGATAACGGGGAAGGGGCTGGTTTCTCAAAACCGGACGAAGGCTGGGTGGTCACCAATACCAGGTTCACCCAGGAAGCGGTCGCTTACGGCAAATGCGCAGGATTGTATCTGCTCAGCTGGGATTACCCTGAAGACGACGGTATCAGGAACAGGATAGACCGGCTTGCCCTCTATCCCATTACGGTATCAACCCTCCTGTCTCAGCGGGAAAAACACTTCCTGCTTAGCCGGGATATTGTACTGTGCAGACAACTTATAAAGGACACATTTTTCCTGGATCACCTGGGGGTCTCTGAGAATCGGAAATCCAGGATATTAAAGGAGATCGAGGACCTCTGTCGGATCTAAAAAGAATGATGATGGTCAGTGTACGATTTTTGGGAGCAGCACGTACGGTCACGGGGTCTAAATTTCACGTGTCTGCCGGCGACATGGACCTCATGGTCGATTGTGGGATGTTTCAGGGATTGAAGTCACTGAGAGAGGAAAACTGGAAACCCCTGCCGGTGGCTGTTCCCAAACTGAAGCATATCCTGCTGACCCACGGGCATCTCGATCATATCGGTTACCTGCCTCGCATGCTTAGGCAGGGTTTTAAGGGGAGCATTCTAGGGACGGCGCCTTCCCTGGCCATAGCGGAGATCATCCTCAGAGACAGTGCTGAAATACATGAGGAAGAAGCAGAAAAAGCCAATAAGGAGGGATATTCCAAGCATCACCCCGCCCTCCCTTTTTTCACTCAGGAAGAGGCTGAAGCAGTAGTAAAGCTGTTCAGGACCGTACCCCTGGACGAATGGCAGGAACTCGGAAAAGAAATTTCTATAAAATGGTCCTATAACGGGCATATCATCGGGGCAACCCATATCACGATCAGGATAGGGGGCAAGCATTTTGTGTTCTCAGGAGATCTAGGTAGGATGGATGACCTGTTGTTGAGGGACCCGGAAAAACCGCGTTGGGCCGATTATCTGTTATTGGAAAGCACATATGGAGACCGTATGCATCCGGAAGAAGATATTGAAAACCTGCTTATTTCCCTTATAAACAGAACTATAGAAGAAAGGGGAACGCTGCTGATCCCTTCTTTTGCAGTAGAGCGACTCCAGTTGTTGATGCTCATCCTTTGGAAATTGTACGATAAGAACCGCATCCCGGGCATCCCCATCTTTGTAGACAGTCCTATGGGGGTTGATGTACTTCAGGTATTCCGGGAATTTCCTTCCTGGTATAAGATCCCCGAAGCCGACTTCAGGGCGATGTTCAGGCATATGACCCTGGTCAGCAGTTATCGGGATACCTGGAGGACCATTGATGATCCCAGGCCAAAGATCGTGGTAGCCGGAAGCGGAATGATCACCGGGGGGCGAATCCTGACCTATTTGACAAAGACCCTTGATAAATCGAATACTACGGTCTTGCTGGTGGGATATCAGGCCGAAGGGACCCGTGGCCGGAAGCTGCTGGAAGGAGCGAAAAGCCTGAGGATCTTCGGGAAGGATTACCGGGTGGAAGCAGATGTGGTCCACCTCGAAAGCCTGTCGGCTCATGCCGACCAGCCAGAACTCCTGGATTGGCTGAGCGATATCAGAAACATCCCTGAAAGGGTTTTTCTGATCCATGGAGAAGAGCCGGCAATGGAAGTCCTGAAAACGAAAATAGAAGACCGTTATGGCTGGTCCGTTTCCATTCCATCCCAGGATGAAACGGTAACATTGATATAGCACTCGAATTATAGGTAAAGATCGCAGTAAAACAATAGGAATAAGTAAAATCACATAGTATGGAAAAAGAAGTTAAAATCACAGCGCCAAGCCTGGAAATCCTTCACGATGAATCCAGAAGATGGCTCTCAGAACTCGAATTTCTGGCGGACGAGATCACATTTTTTAACAGGTTGTTGAATTCTTACGTCTTTGAACCCGATACACCGGACTTGTTCGAAGATCTGCAGGAACATCAGAAGAATCTCACCCGGGCAGAAAAAAAATGTAAAGCCCTTAAAAAGCAGGTACAGGAACACGAAAACCAGTTAAGTGGCTTGCTGGATCTGGCAAACACTACCCTGGATGCGGCCTATAAGGATAAACACCAGTACCTCAAGGAAGATATGGAAGTTTGTCTGGCCGAATTCCAGGGATTGAAGCACGGGATGTTCCGCTATGGACAGACGATCCTCAAGAAACGTCACAGAAAGGACAAGTAAGGTATCATGACTTTTATCATAGGAATCACCTGAAAGAAGGTGTAATTTGAAACCTGATGCTATAAAGTCATCTTACTTGCACCTTGAGGATCATTGAAATTCCCGAGGTGACAGTCCCGCTATAAACGTTGGGACGCAGGAACCTTAATTGCAGGGACCATGAAAAGGATTGCCGGTATTATCTTACTCGGTTTGCTGGGTTGTTCTGATGCTGAATTGGTCAGCAGCTGGAAAAACCCGGATATCGTGATCTTTGACGCCAGCAAGGTATTGGTGGTCGGGATGACTCCCAATCCCGAGGCGAGGCAGGCATTTGAGTCGAGGATGATGGAAAAATTCGAAGAGCAGGGGGTTGAAGCCATGCGCAGTATCGACCTTTTTGATGTGAATTTCACGGTTAGTGCGAGAACAGAAGCAGAGCTCGATGATGTGGAACAAAGCCTTCTCGATAAGGATTTTGATGCCATCCTGTTTACCAAGATCCTGGGTTCTGAGACCCGTCAGACCCTGGCCAAGAAATTATCAGACATCGACAGGCAGAATGGCAGGTTTAAGGACGACTATCTCAGCCATCAGAATATCTATTACGAAGACGATTACTACGACCAATACACGGTATACCTTGTAGAATCCTCTCTGTACTGCATCTGTGTGGGTAAGGAAAGGGAATTGATCTGGAGAGGCGTGCTTGAGATCCCGGATCCCATAGAGTCGGAAAGCACCATTGAGGAATATATTGATCTGGTAGTATCGGCCATGAAAGAACAGGAATTGATCTTCAGGGACAAAAACCCATAGACCCTGTAAATTCAGCTTGCTACCGCCTTAACTCCCTGAGGACCTTCAAAGGAGGGGTGCAAATACACGGGCCAGACCTTCCTTGAGTTTTTGATGTACAGGTCTTTGCGCAATGGTGTCGTATTGAACTTCCCGACTTTCCTTACAGTCTGCAATAAAATTCTCCTTCAGTTTTTTTGCGATCTCAGGATCATATAGCAGGGCATTGATCTCGTAGTTGTGCTCAAAACTACGCACATCTATATTGGCGGTCCCTACAGACGCAACTTCATCATCGCTTACAATGATCTTGGAATGCAGGAAACCATGGGGGAACTGGTAGATCCGGATCCCTGACTTGAGAAATTCATCAAAATAGGACCGGACCGTCCAGTCGACCAGCCTCGAATCACTTTTTTCAGACACCAGCAATCTCACGTCCACCCCACTCAGGGAGGCGATCTGCAGGGCTTTGAGAAGCTCAGCGCTGGGAATGACGTATGGATTGGTAATATAAAGGTAATCACTGGCCTCATTGATGATGGAGAGGTAGGACTGTTCTATGGTGGGGAAGACGTCATCCGGTCCATTGGGGACTACCTGTACAATGGTATCTTCTTTGTATCTGGGGACGTTTTCCGGGGAGCATCTCATTTCGATCTTCTGTTCGGAGACCATAAACCAGTCGGATATAAACACGTGTTCCATATGGGCTACAGCCGGACCTTTGACGGCCAGGTGCATGTCGTGCCATCGACCCAGGTTCGGATCCCCCTTGAAATAGCGATCCGAAATATTAATCCCTCCGGTAAATGCTATCTCACCGTCTACCACGATGATCTTCCTGTGGTTCCGGTAATTGAGAGATGACAGGAACCGACCAAAGCGAAATGGAAGGAATGGGAATACGTTCACTCCCATTGCCTTAAGCTTTTTGATATAGGAATTGCTCAGGGAGTAGCTTCCTATGCCGTCGTATATCATCTTGATATCTACCCCGTTTTTCTTCTTCTCCTCAAAGAGGGTAAGCAATTTATCGGTGAGCTCGCCTTCTTCGAAGATATAATATTGCAGGTAGATGTAGTGTTGAGCGTTTTCCAGAGCTTCGAAAATACTGTGAAAGGTCTGTCTTCCGTCTTCAAGAAGGATTACGATGTTTTCGTCAGTCGGTGGGTAGTGACTCGCAGAATCAACCAGGGTCATTAACTTCTTGTATTTGCGGTGCATCTTATCGAGAGCGGGAGACATGGAATAGGGAGGTACTTCCAGGATTCCCTCCCTCATGCGTGAGAGCTTTTTCTTCCTTCGGTTCCTTCCAACCATCATGTATAGCAGAATACCTCCGACAGGGATGGTGAAGATCGCCAGCAGCCATGCCAGAGTCTTGGAAGGCTTTACACCATTGATCAGCAACCCGATCACTAGCGTTAAAGCAAGGAGTATATAGAGGATGATCAATGCGATTTCAAGCATAGACGGAAAGAATTGGCTCAGGTCGTTTACCCTGCATTTAAAAATAAGACAGATTTACGACAAATGTGGCCTGCGACCGTATTTTCCGTATCCGGCTGACGGTTTTCTCAAGAGTTGAATAGCCCACAGATTCTGTGATCCCCCATTGAAATAAATAGTAATATTGCTTTATCAAATGCGATCATTTTATTATAATGGTTTGTGAACAAATAGCCTTATGAATATACGCGATGGCGTAAAGACTGCGGAGAACAAGGTTTCTTCCGAAACGAGGAAACTCAGTGAATTTGTCATTGACAGGAGCAAGTCGATCACAGACAGGCTCGAGAGTTTTGAGGATATCCTCAACCTGGAAGTGGGTGACACGGCCCTGAACCGGGCCAAGGCCCTGGAGCGGGAGTTCAACATCCGGCAGCTCTATATCAAATACGAAGGAGATAATCCCACGGGTACCCAAAAAGACCGGATCGCTTTTGCCCAGGTGTATGATGCCCTGAGACGGGATTTTGATGTGGTGAGCCTGGCGACCTGCGGTAATTACGGGGTGGCTGTGGCCCTGGCTGCCAACCTTGCAGGGTTGCATTGCCGGATCTATATCCCGGAATCATACCATACCGAAAGGGTGGAGGAAATGCGTTCCCTGAATGCTGAGATCATCCGGCTTCCCGGAAGCTACGAAGACGTAGTCTCCAGAAGCAGTGAACTGGCCCGGGAGAACGAGTGGTATGATGCCAATCCCGGAGGGGCCAATACACCCCTGCAGATCACGGCCTACGCCCAGATCGCCCATGAGATCTATGAGGACCTTGGGGACGCGCCTAAGTATTGCGCAGTGCCCGTCTCTAATGGTACTTTGCTGGCGGGGATCTACCGGGGGTTTGTGAGTCTGTACAAGAGGGGAAAGACTTCCAGAGTACCCAGGATGATCGCTGCATCTTCTTCCTTCAAGAATCCCATTGTACAGTCCTTCAAAAAAGGCCTGGATTATTGCAGGGATCTGAACCCGGAAAATATCAAGGAGACCAAATTCAATGAGCCCCTTATCAACTGGCACAGTTTTGACGGAGAAGAAGCCCTGTATGCCCTGAGGGAGTCAGGAGGGGCGGCCATCAATGTAAGCGACCGGAAACTAAAGGAGATGGCCAGTATTTTACAGAAAAAAGAAGGCTTTAGGATACTCCCGGCTTCCACAGCCGGCCTTATCGCCCTGCTGGAGTTGCACGAGGCGGAGCCTATGGAACCCGACAGGTATGTTGCCATCCTCACGGCAAAGAATTAACTTTATTATTATGAAAGAATCAATAGACGGAAATGCCCTGGTGTTTTGCGAGGGAGCCTTTAATACCCCAAATGGGAAAACAGCCCACGGCTTGGTCAGGTTCACAGAAAGATATAACGTGGTGGGTGTGATCGACAGCCGCTATGCAGGAAAGGATGCAGGGGAAGTGCTTGACGGAAAGCGAAATGGGATTCCTCTCTTTGCTGACCTGAGTGCTGCATTAGAACATTTTAATGAAAAACCCACTATGCCGAAAAGCCTGGTCATTGGCCTGGCACCTGATGGCGGCCGACTTCCTGCTGCTGCAAAAAAAACGATTGCAGCCGCCCTGGAACTGGGTTGGAATGTAGACAGCGGATTACACGATTTTCTGACCAACGATAAAAACCTGGTAGATCTGGCACAGAAGAAAGGATGCCGAATCAGGGATATTCGTAAAACCCCCGATCGGGATCAACTCCATTTTTTTACAGGTGAGATAGAAAAAGTGGATTGTCTGAAGCTCGCGATCCTCGGTACGGATTCGGCCATCGGGAAACGAACAACGGCATGGATTTTGGTCCATGGCTTGAGGAATGCCGGCCTGAAGGCAGAAATGGTCGGGACCGGGCAGACGGCCTGGATGCAGGGAGCTAAGTACAGTATGGTCATGGATAGTTGTATCAATGATTTTGTTTCTGGGGAGATCGAACATGCCGTGGTCAGTGCCTGGAAAAACGAAGATCCGGACGTGATCGTGATAGAAGGGCAGGGGAGCCTGATGAACCCGGCATATCCGGGAGGCTTTGAGATCCTGGCAGCCGGCAGGCCCGACCATATTATTCTGCAGCACGCTCCAACGCGTAAAGAATATGACGGTTTCCCGGGGTATCGTCTTCATTCTTTACCTGAGCAGATCAATGCCCTGGAAGTGATCTCGGGTAAGAAGGTTATCGCGATCACCGTGAACCATGAGAATATGAAGGAAGAGGAGATTGCCCCCGCCTGCAGGGCCATTACTGATGAGACCGGTATCCCGGCTTTTGATGTGCTGGCCTTTAGCGCGGAACCCCTGGTAGAACTTGTAAAAAAACACCTCAAATAAACAGTTCTGCAACGTATTGAATGAGATATGAAAATGATAAGTCGAAAGGAAGCTTGTTCCATTTCTAAGGTAACGTTATTCAAGGTCCTGATCGGACTCCTTCTACTGCAGCCAGGCTCACAGAGACTAAGAGCACAGCAATATTCAGTTTCGGATCTGGCGGAAAGGATAGAGGAATTCAAAAAAGATATTCGCGGTCCTTACAAAGATATCCGCTGGTTTTGCACAGATGGAAGCATTAGGGCACCTAAGGATCCCTGCCCGGAAGATATAGGTCCGGGAGTTCAGCATGCCAGATACAAGGACGTGGTGGCGGATATCGCGAAAAAAAACGGGATCTATCTCGGACAGATCCTGGCGTATCACACCTCAGAGGAATTCTGGAATCCCGGAAAGAATTTCTCCAGGTTAAAGCAATACCAGATAGACCAGTACCTGAGAACCGTGGATAACGGTTGGATCAATCGCAAAGGACAGTTCTACAGGGGATCTGTTCAGGCCGAAGACGAAGCAGCCTGGGGACAGACTTTCTACAAAAACATTCTTTCCGAGGAAGAAAATTTGAGAAAGCACTTTTTCCTGATCCGGAATTCCATGAAAGATATACCCTATGCAGAAGACGAAAACCTGGGACAGGAAATGCGCAGCAGATCTAAGGTGATCTCTGATCTTTTGCCCTCCTTTATGGACCTCAGGGTAAAGATACACAGCGCTCCAAAGCCGGCAGATATACCTGATGTAGAACGGTTTCTCGCACAGAACAGGAAAACCCTCAATCCTGACCTTACCAAACAGTTCGACGACCTTATAAAGGTAATGAAGGAGTTTCATCGCCCGTTCGACATAAAATCACTCTCCGGATATCTGAAAAAACTTAAAAATGAAAAGTTCAGGACAGCCCTCTCAGGATTTATGGAAGCTCATGCCGGGATTGAGGATAAAGCTGCATTGATTCAGGGAAGTTCTGAATTCATGTGGGAGATCAGGCAGGGCCTGCTTACTGAAGTTACTCCATCAGACCGGCTCGTGATGCTGGAGATCTCCCTGAAACTGGAAGAGGTGATCTTCCGGTACGAATCGGACTGGAAACCTGAAAATCTTCGGGACCAATTAAAAAAGATCTGTAACCTGGGCCTGGCCTCTGCCGCTTCGGGATATCTGGAGGTCTGGGAATGGGAACAGCTGGTATCTGCTTTGACTGCCTATGAAAAACCGTCTCTCACCCTGGAGGAACTAACCTTTGTGTTGGAGAGGTCCCGGAGCGCCGTGGAGTGGAGTACAAGCATGTTCAAGGCTCATTTTGAGGAGGTCTCAGAATTGTACGCGGGTTTCGAACCGCTTGCCCATGGTTTTGTGGATGACAGGATCAGAGGGTCTCTCGTCCTTCAGTTGGGTCGGGCCGTAGGGGAATTAGGAGATTACATCGCCAGGGAATCCAACCTCGTCAACAAGGTCATGGATTTGAAAAACCAGAGTTCAGTCAGGGGACTCAACCCGGGTTATGCCATGGGGGAACTCGTGGTGGTCGAAGGGCTGAAGGAGGAATTGGAAGTTTCTTCAGACAAGATCTATGTCTTTCAAAGGCCGCCTTCCGACCTGAAGCCTGTGGCGGGTATTGCCACGGTAGCCGAGGGTAACCTGGTGTCTCATGTACAGCTTCTCGCCAGAAACCTCGGGATCCCCAATGCAGCCCTTTCGGATTCCAATTTGGAGGGACTTAAAAAATACGCCGGTACCACCATTTTTTACGCGGTCTCCAACAAGGGGAACGTGATCTTGAAACCAGCTGATCAGATGACCTCAGAGGAAAAGGCCTTGTTCGAGGTCAAATCCCGAAAGCAGGAAAAGATTGCCGTGCCTGTAAAAGATATCAGGCTCGATGTTAGGGAAGTCCTGAACATGAGGTCTGTGGATGCCTCTAATTCCGGAAAATTATGCGGACCAAAGGCCGCAAACCTCGGGCAGCTGAAAAAAATGTTCCCGGATGAGGTGGTAGAAGGGCTGGTCATCCCCTTTGGGGTCTTCAAAATGCATATGGACCGTCCCATGCCTGAGACCGGAGGCAGTTACTGGGACTACCTCAATGCTGTGTTCCGTGAAGCAGATAAAATGCGGGAAGAAGGAACAGTCGAAGGCAAGGTAGAGGAATTCCAGCTGGAAAAACTCAAGACCCTTCGTGGGGCTATTCAGTCCATGACTTTGGATCCGGATTTTGTCAGGGACCTGGAGACAGGATTTACCTCGGTACTGGGAGCTGATCTTGGGAAAATCCCGGTCTTCCTCAGAAGTGACACGAATATGGAGGATTTAAAAGATTTCACCGGAGCTGGACTGAATCTGACCATTTTCAATACGGTAGACAGGGAAAAGATTCTCAAAGGGATCAAGGACGTTTGGGCTTCCCCCTATACGGAACGCAGCTTTAAGTGGCGGCAGAAATACCTGCTGAATCCTGAGAACGTATTTCCTTCTATCCTGGTCATCCCCAGTGTGGATGTAGAATATTCAGGGGTGATGATCACTAAAGGGATCAATGTGGGCACTGAAAAGGACCTCACGGTCGCCTTCAGTCGTGGAGCCGGAGGAGCGGTCGACGGGCAGGCCGCAGAAACCAGGTTAATCACCGTGCAGTCTGACCTCCTGCTGGCACCAGCCAGGGAGATCTACTACAACAGGTTACCGGAAACGGGGGGTACAGAAAGGAGGATAGCAAGTTTTGAAGAACCCATCCTGAATAACCGGAATAAAGCTGATATCAGGAGCTTAGCAACCAGCTTGCGGGAGATTCTACCCAGAGAAACAGATTCAGACTACAAAGGGGCGTACGACGTGGAGCTGGGCTTCAGGGATGACAAACTCTGGCTATTTCAGATCAGGCCCTTTGTAGAGAACAAAAGAGCTCTCGGTTCGGCCTATCTCGAATCGATCACCCCAAAGATTCGGAAAGATAAGGTCATTCAACTTTCAACAAAACTTTAGCATGAATACACTCATCAAAATATTCGGGATTCCCTTCTTCGCGCTCCTGGTCATGTTTTTTATTTATCCCATCGACGGGTACGAAAGAACGGGGATCAAACGCCTGAAGAGACTTGAACTGATACAGGCTGGTGAACTCAAAACAACTACCCCTCTTCCCTCAGGCGCAATGAGGTCGTGGGAAGATATCCATCTCAACCTGGAAACGAGGAGTGCAGACAGTGTTTCCGTGTTTTTTACCGAAGACGAGCAACTCCAAAAGGACATCAACACCTTGTTCCGGGGAATGGACAGGAGCTATTCTCTTAGTATACTGGATATATCGGATCCTCAGCAGCTGCGATATGCCCACAGGAATGAGACCCTTGGGTACCAGCCCGGCAGCGTGGGCAAAATAGCCGTCCTTGTGGCCCTGTTCGATCAACTTGGGAAGATCTATCCGGACTCTTTTGAGGACCGACTGGCCCTGCTGAGAAACAAATCGGTAAAGGCAGGGCAATGGGGCCTGACCGATGAGCATACCATCCCGATCTTCGACCTGGAAAAGAAGACCCTGGTTAAGCGACAGGTGATCGCCTCAGATGTTTTCACCCTATTCGAATGGGCAGACCACATGATGTCTGTGAGCAATAATGGCGCAGCCAGTATAGTCTGGCGGGAGGCGCTGCTGATGGCGGCCTTCGGAACCGACTATCCTCAGCTTACCGAAGAGCAGGCGACGGCTTATTTTAAGGAGACTCCGAAAAAAGAACTGACAGATCTGGCCAATGACGTGGTTAATTTACCCCTCAGGGAACTCGGCATCACGGCAGACGAGTGGCGCCTGGGCAGTTTCTTTACCAGAGGTGCGAATCTATATGTGGGCGACAAAGGTGGTAGTATCGGCACCCCCCTGGGCCTGATGAAATTTTTGGTGAAGCTCGAGCAGGGCGTGGTCATTGACGGGGCTTCTTCCCTGGAAATGAAGCGACTCATGTATATGACAGACCGCAGGATCCGCTACGCACAGTCGCCTGCTCTAAAAGATGCGGCGGTGTATTTTAAATCAGGCAGTTTGTACAAATGCGACCGTTCTACCGGAGAACCCTGTGGGAAATACGAGGGAAATGTGCAGAATTACATGAACTCCGTTATTATCGTAGAACATCCTGACAATTGCCGGTATATGGTCGTGCTGATGTCCAATGTACTGAGGAAAAATTCAGCCTCGGACCATTTGTACCTGGCCTCTGCCATTGACAAGGCCATCCGGAAGATATACTAGGTATCCTCGTATTTTTTCAGGACCTGTGCGGCAAAATCCCGGATCCGATCATCCTTGTTCTCGAGCATCAGTTCTACCAGAGGTCTGTACTTGGGGTTATTTTGCTCCCCGATGAGGTAAAGTACGGCGAGTTTGATCTTGTGGTCGTTGGCATGCAAAAGCGTATTAAAGCATTCGTATTCCGTAGGAACTTTAGACAGCAGGGTTTGCTGTACTTCCTCTGAGCTCACGTCCAGGATGGTATTCTCTATGATAGGCATGAGTTTCCTCCTGAGATCTCCATAGAGGAGGTTATCGAGGTATTCAATGGCCCGCGACTGGGCGTCTTGTTTTTCACTCAGAATGCCTTCGTAGGCGATGTCTATATCGCGTGTACCAAAACGCAGGCCCAAGAGTTTGAAGATCCTTTCGAGTCCGGCATCCAGCCTTCTTTCCAGTAGCTCCAACAGGCTTGACCGGGCATTCCTTTCATCATCCGAGACCAACTGCCTCGATTTTGTTCGGTTGCGGTATGAAATGATTATCTGCGTATGCAGGGCGGAAAGGGATTGGTGGTACATCCTGCACTCTTCGAGTATATTACGGACTACTTTGAGGTGATCAAAGGTGTACTGGGGATAATCCCTCTTGAGATCGCTCAGGGCCCTGATCGCCTCCTGCCTGATGGTCACGTCCTGATCGTCCAATAAAAGCATAAGCGTACTTACCGTTTGCTGGGACGGCATGCGTTTCAGGACCAGGGGGATAAGTCGACACTGCTCAACAGGGGCCTCCCTGTCCTGGATAATCCGGATCAGGTAGGGAGCGAGGTATTGTCCATAGCCGAGAAAAGCCTCAATGACCGATGGCCGCATGTTCTTTTCAGAAAGGAAGGGTAATACTTCTTTGATGAAAGGAGGGTACAGGCTGAGCCCTGTCGCCTCAATAGCCTCTTTTTGGATGCCTTTATCCGGGCTCTTCAACGCCTCGGAAAGATAGGGGTAAAACTCCGGGATGTTGGCCACCCCTGCAATCTTCAGGGCGGCATGGGTCAGTTCAAGATCTTCTTTTTGATATTCCGCTTTTTTAATCAACTGTTCAATCCTTTCTGCAACTCGGTAATGCGTTCGCAAGGAATGGTTGTCCCTGGATTCCCTCGCCAGGCAAAACAAGGCTGATCTGGCGATCTTGGGATCCTCGTGATCAAGGAACTGATCGAATACGTGTGATTTTTCAGAGCTGGAATGCAGTAAGACATATTCGAGGGTAGCGGTGATCAGATCTTCGTCTCCGGAATCCAATAACTGTGGGATCTCCGTGACCATCGTATGTACATTGAGAAAATACAGGCTTTGTACGGCTGCGGTTCGGACCTTTACCGAAGGATGGGAGAGCAATTTCTGCACCTGTGGGAAGAATCTCGTATCATTGATTTCCCTGAGTTTGCCAAGCATGAACAGGATCTGGGATTCCGAGCCCTTTTCGAACACTTTTTTCATCCCATCGACCACCGAATTCCGTTTCAGGTTCAGTTTTTTTGTCGGGGCTTTCGTCTCGAGGACCATGGCCAGGTTGTCCCTGAAAGTCTGGAAATATTCCTGTCTTACTTTAAATACAAAGTACACCCAAAGGACGAGCAGAAGAATGATGATCCCTGTAATATATACGGAAGGGGCAGAAAGACCCCTCACAAAAAATATCAGGATAAATCCTGCGATTCCCGTTGCCACACTGTCTACGACCACATCGATATAGGTCTTGGTCTTGTTCTTAAGTTCGAAGGGAAGTGGAAGTGCCAGGAGTTCCATGGCGCTTTTGTTGATAGATTGCTTAAAGGAACCATCCACCGCCTTGACGAATACGATCAGGGCGAGTTCGGGAAAGAAAAAGAAAAGTACCGAACCAACCAATATCCCCATAGGCAGGATCAATATGGAAGATCCAACGCCCCAAACGCCGACAACCCTGTGAGTGACAAATAGCTGTATCCCAAGGGAAAGGAGATTGAAAGTGGAGAACCAGAAGGCAAAAAAGGAGGTCAGATCATCGGGATCAGGAATGGCTGCGGATGCAAAATCACTGAATTGATAGTCGACCAGCTTGGCCACGATCACGCTGATCCCAAGGATACTGGCCAGGTATGTCAGGTGCTTTGAATTTCGGATCAATCTCAAGGGCCGGTCTGAATCCAGCCCTGTTCTCTTTTTCACCTTGAACAGGTTGAGTTTCTCTACCCTGAGGCGCCATATGGTCCCCAATAGGGGTATACAGAGAAAGAGTATGACGATGGCGAGGATAAAAACATTGTTGTTGCCGATAATGGGAGCGAGGATGGATGTGAGGTATCCTCCGAAGATTCCACCCAGGATGGCCCCGGAGCCAATAAAGCCGAATAGCCTTTTGGCTTCCCTGGGATTAAAGACCAGGTTGGCTAGCACCCAGAACTGGGAAGCTGAGAGGACTGCATGAATGGCTACCCAGACGTAAAAGAAAAAGAGCATCCATGCGTTCAGTAACTCAAACTTGAGCAACAAGACCAGCAGTGACAGGATAACGATGGTGATGGAAAGGGTGGTCTTCACCACGCTCTGTAGGGAAAACCGGTTCAGGGCCCGTGAGTACAAATAAGAACTCAGGTAGGCGATCAGGGCCACCCAAAGGAAGGCGATAGGCAGGCTCTCCACCCCGAGTTCGGAAAGGAAGAGGGAATTGACGGTAGGTTTTATGATCAGCAGGCTGGTGATGATCATAAAGACGTACAACTGCATCAGGAAGGCGATCCTGAATTCACCTTCCTGAATGTTGAACGATTTCTTTAGGATTTCCTGCAGTTTCATAAAGAAATTTACCCGAAATTACCCTTTTCTGTAATTTTTGAAATTTTTCAGGGTGGTTTCTACGGGTCTGACCAGATTCCGTATGATTTGTTCCCCGTTTGGATCTTCGATTAGGGCTACCAGGATGTACCTCCTGTTCTTGTCAACTCCCCAAACCAGGGCTGAATCGGAGTGGTAATTCCTCCAGGAACCGGATTTCCTGAAGATCCGGGCATCCGGGGCCAGGATATTCAGGGTATTGACAAATTTGTGGTGGAGTTCAGGATTTTCAAGTATGTCGAGCATTTGGGCCGATTTATCCTGGTTTACCAGTTTTCCATTGGCCAAAAGGTAATAAAACCGACACACCTGGGTTACAGAGGCAGCATGACTCAGATTTTTGATCGGTTCCCGATGGGTATCACCTCCTCCGCCATAGCGCTTTCCAACCCATAAACCACCCCCTGTAGCCTCGTCGTAGAATTCGTATTTGGGGTTGGTCATGACCTCTTCAATCTTGGCATAGCCCACACGGTCTATCATTCGGGTAGATGCATGGTTGTCAGACTTGCTGATCATCAGTCGCATATCCCTCTTTACGTCTGAGGTTTCCCTGAGTTCCCCCTTGTCTATGGCATCCATGGCTGCAAGAAGGATGGCGATCTTGGGCAGGCTGGCCGCATACATCATGTGGTTACCGTTGATCCTCGCGAATCTCACGTTTTCAGGATCCCGCAGGTCTACGAGTCCGACAGCCATGCGTTTTGACTCGATGAGCCTTTTCCACTCCGGGTTCTTGTAGATCTGATTTTCAAGGCTTCGCTGGAGGGACGTATCCAGTAGTGACCTCAGGGGCCGTATATTTTCATTGGGTACTTTCAAAGGCAATTCCCTCTGGGCAGGCAAGAGGCTGCAGATAGTAAAGAAAATTGCAGTAAGTGAATATTTCAGGTTCATGTTTAATCCGTTATTTGACGAGGTAAAATTATTTCAATTTCATATACGATATGTGTTAATATTTTAGATCGTCAAGCTCTGGTATTATCAATAAAATAAGGCATTTCGGGAAATAGTATACCATCACTGTTAAAATTGTGGTATTTTTAATTTGATATTCTGCGGAATTGGCCCCTGAAGTTGGTAAATTCCATCATTCCGATCCTTAAATAACAGAAGTTTAAAAAATGACAGGTATTCGATCTCTGGTGGTTTTCCGGAAACTGCTGGTCCACGAACTCACTATTGAACCCAAAAGGGTAAAAGCCACCTATACCATCGTAAAAAAAGATGGTGAAGAGGTATCCAATCAACTGATCTATTCCTATAATGCATCTTATTTTGACAGGAAGAATGCAGAGGATGTAAACCTCGCATCCCTTATGGTGGCCCAGGTCGCCTTGAACTACGGGCTGTTTTTTGAAGAGATCGTGTTCGATGGGCTTTTCGATGAGGCTGACAGGCGTTTTTTGACCGATATGATGGAGAACACCTCCCGGGAAATCCTCGTGATGAAGTTCTACAGCAAAAACGAGTTTCTGAAGCCTCCTTATGATAAGCTGCCGCTGGAGAACCTAACCAGGTACACAGCAGCATCCCTGGTTTTTAAGGGAGATTCATTTCCGGGCCTCACCTTTAAGCGGAGGGAAAGAGAATCAAAGGAAAACGAATACGTCATCCTGAGCAGTGGGGGAAAAGACAGTTTGCTCACCTACGGCCTTATCAGGGAGATAGGGGTGGCTCATCCTGTTTTTATCAACGAATCCGGACGTCACTGGTTTACAGCCGTCAATGCTTATGACTACTACCGGGAGAATGAACCCAACACGGCAAAGCCCTGGTGCAACAGTGACCGAATCTTTAACTGGATGGTCAGGCAAATGCCCTTTATCAAAGAGAATTTTCAGAACATCAGGGCCGATATCTACCCCATCAGGCTCTGGACGGTGGCCGTTTTCCTCTTTGGTACCCTGCCGGTGGCCCTCAAGCGGAATGCAGGTAATGTTTTGATCGGCAATGAATACGACACCACAGTGAAGGGAAATCATCACGGGATATCTCATTACAACGGACTATACGACCAGAGTAAATATTTCGACAACGCTCTGACACGGTTTTACGCGAAAAAAGGATGGAATATCAGACAGTATTCTGTGCTCAGATCCCTATCAGAATTGCTCATCCTCAAGATCCTTGTAAAAAGATACCCGGAACTCCAGGCACACCAGGTGTCCTGCCATGCCGCACACGAAAAAGATGGCAGGATGCTGCCTTGCGGGAACTGCGAGAAGTGCAGGAGGATCATCGGAATGCTCAAGGCGCTTGACGAAGACCCCCGTCGATGTGGGTACACGGATGAACAGATCAGGAAGGGACTTTTGGCCCTGGAGAAACAAGGGGTGAAGCAGCTCGGCAGTGATGCTGCTCATTTGTATTTCCTGCTGCACTCCCAAGGCCTGATCACAGACAATGAACACACCAGAAAACTGGTCCGTGAACACCATGAGATCGTTTCCCTGCGATTCGACAGGGAGCGGAGTAATCTGCAGGATATCCCTGTCCAAATCAGGAAACCCCTCCTGGAGATCTACCAAAAATATTCTGAAGGCTGTGTGCGACTGGATGACCGGAAATGGCATACTTTTACACCCGATAAGGCCTTCCTGAACCAGCCTTATTTTTTAATGAAGAGCGATGAGCACAAAACAAACTAAGTCCACTTTCATGTGGGAAGAAATGACCTGGCCAGAGCTGGAGGAGTACCTCAAGATCGTAGATACGGCCATCCTGCCCTGCGGAGCCATAGAACAACACGGACCTCATTTACCCGTCGACATAGATTATTTTGACGCCAAATACATGGCGGCTAAAGTGGCCGAGGCCTGTGAGGATCCCAAACCTCTGGTCCTGCCTCCAATTCCTTTTGGCGTTTCATACCACCACGAGGATTTCAAAGGCACCCTGAGTGTGACCAATGATGCCCTGTCCCGCTTTGTTTATGATCTCGGAATGAGCCTGGCCAAAAATGGAATCAAAAAGATCGTGATCCTGAACGGGCACGGTGACAATGCCCCAACCCTGCACTACGCGGCCCAGATGATCAATCGGGATGCGAAGATCTTTGTGTGCGTCGATACAGGGGAAACCAGCGATGTGGCCCTCTACAACATGGTTGAGACGCCCAATGATATCCACGCAGGTGAGCTCGAGACAAGTACTACCCTGGCTATTCGTCCGGAAATGGTTCAAATGGACAAAGCCGTGAACCAAACCCTGCAGTTTGGAAGCAAATACCTCGATTTTGACAGTGATCATGGGGTGAACTGGTATGTCAGGACCAACAAGATCTCAGAGAGCGGGGTAATGGGAGATGCCACCAAGGCTACGGCAGAAAAAGGAAAAAAAATGTGGGAGCTCATGATCAGTCATATGGTGGAATTTGTGGAATCCATTAAAAATTCTCCCCTGAGCGATCTCTATCAAAAAAGATATTGATGAAAATAACCCGGGTCTCTTATGAACGGTTGGATCTAACCCTTTCCGTTCCCTACACCATTGCCTACGAGACGGTATCCCAAACGAGTAATTTCATTTTAAAACTCGAAACGGATAGCCTTCATGCTGGGTTTGGATGTGCAGCTCCCGACCTGGAAGTGACGGGTGAGACAGCGGAAAAGACACAAGAGGTAATTGAACAAGTGATCTTACCATTTTTAAAAGGCCATTCTCCTTTTACCTACACCCGGATCCTCGAAGAACTGAAATCACTTTGTCCCGATAATCCATCCGTACTTGCCATGGTAGACATGGCTTTGCTGGACCTGGTCTCGAAGAATGCCGGCGTCCCTCTCTATCAGTATTTAGGTGGTTTTCAGGACTCTATTGAAACCAGCATTACTATCGGCATCCTCGGAATGGAGGATACGCTGGCCATGGCAAAGGACTATGCCAAAAGAGGCTTCAGGATCCTGAAGATCAAGGGGGGGATCAACCTCGAGGAAGATATTGATAGGATGATACGATTACGGGAAGAATTTCCTCATACGGTCCTGAGATTTGACGGTAACCAGGGATATAGTGTAAAAGATTCCATTGCCTTTGTCAGGGCCACACAGCATGTGGGAATACAGATCTTTGAACAGCCCACAAAAACGAAGACCGACCATACCCTTGGAGAAGTGACCCATGCCGTGGGTATCCCAGTCATGGCCGACGAAAGCCTGAAAACACTGGATGACGCCTTCCGGCTGGCCCAACACGACCTGATCGATATGGTCAACATTAAGCTGATGAAGGTAGGGGGGATCCTGGAAGGGATGCATATCAATTCTGTTGCCAAGTCGGCCGGACTTGAAGCCATGGTGGGCTGTTTGGACGAATGTGCTTTGGGGATCTCAGCCGGGCTCCATTTTGCGCTCTCAAGGCCCAATGTGCATTTTGCCGACCTCGATGGACATCTCGATCTGGTTAATGATCCATTCCAGGGACTTTTTGAACTGAAAGATGGGATCCTGTACCCGTCTGACGCACCCGGACTCGGCTACCGTGGTTAGCTCCGGATAATCATTACAGGAATTATCCCTTATTTTTGTATCTCAAAACAAGCAGATCGTGATAGAAATTGAAAATATTGAATTGGCTTACCTGAGCATGGACGACTACCAGGAGCTGAAGGACGCCATGATCTCAGCCTACACTTCCATGCCCAACGCGTATTGGAGGGAACACCATATAGAGAAACTCATCGACCTCTTTCCTGAAGGACAGGTAGTTATCAAGATCAACGGAGAACTGGCCGGATGTGCCCTTTCCCTGATCGTGGATTACAGTCAGTACGATGTAAATCACACCTATAAGGAGGTCACCGGGAATTACACTTTTAGAACCCATACCCCCGAAGGGGATATGCTCTACGGGATCGATGTGTTTATAAAGCCCGAATTCAGGGGGCTTCGACTGGGAAGGAGGCTCTATGACTACAGAAAGGATCTCAGCGAGCGGCTGAATCTCAAGGGCGTGGCCTTTGGAGGCCGCATTCCCAATTACTATAAATACGCCGACTCCCTTTCACCCAAGGAGTACATTCAAAAGGTGAGAAATAAGGAGATATCAGATCCCGTCCTGAATTTCCAGATCTCCAACGATTTCCAACCGGCCAAGATCATCAAGGGATACCTGGAAGGGGATGAAGCCTCCAACGAGTTTGCGGTGCTGATGGAATGGAAGAATATCTACTACGAAAAGCCGACGAAAAAGGTGGCTACCGTAAAAAAGACCATCAGGCTGGGCCTGATTCAATGGCAGATGAGGCCTTACAAGGATCTGGATGACCTGTTGCAACAGGCTGAATACTTCATCGATGCCGTCTCCGGTTATCGTTCTGATTTTGCCCTCTTTCCTGAATTCTTTAACGCCCCTCTGATGGCGGAGAACAACCACCTGGGTGAATCCCAGGCGATCAGGGAGTTGGCCAAGCACACCGAGGACATCGTCAAGAAATTCTCCGAGTTCTCTATCTCCTACAACATCAATATCATCACGGGAAGTATGCCCGAAATGAAGGACGGCAAGTTAGTTAATGCAGGCTATCTCTGTCGAAGGGACGGGAGTATGGAACGGTATGAAAAGATACATGTCACCCCTGACGAATCCAAGGTATGGGGGATGCAGGGCGGAAAGGACCTAAAGACTTTCGATACCGACTGTGGGAAGATCGGGGTGCTGATCTGTTACGACTCCGAATTCCCGGAATTAAGCAGGCTTCTGGCCGATGAGGGTATGGATATCCTCTTTATTCCCTTCCTTACGGATACACAGAACGGATTTTCCAGGGTACGGCACTGTGCACAGGCAAGAGCCATCGAAAACGAGTGTTATGTGGCCATTGCGGGAAGTGTGGGGAACCTGCCGAACGTTCATAATATGGATATTCAGTTTGCCCAGTCCATGGTATTCACCCCCTGCGACTTTTCCTTCCCTACCAATGGGATCAAGGCGGAAGCTACGCCTAATACTGAGATGATCCTCATTGCAGATGTGGATATCGATTTGCTTCGGGAACTCAACCAGTTCGGGGCAGTACGTAATTTGAGGGATCGGAGGAAAGATATCTTCGACCTGCGAAGGACGCCAAAGGGATAATAGATTTAGCCTTCAAGGGTTTTGATCTCGTCATTGAGCTCTTCAAGGGTGTTCTTGGCGTCCCCGAATAGCATACGAGTCTTGTGGTGGAAGAACAGCTGGTTCTGTATTCCGGCATATCCCGGATTCATACTCCGCTTTAGTACGACTACATTTTTAGCTTCCCAAACGTTGATGACAGGCATGCCGTATACAGGACTGGCCGGGTCGTCGTAGGCCGCAGGATTGACCACATCATTAGCCCCGATAACAATGACCATATCCGTATTGGCCATGGCCTCATTGGCATCTTCCATGTCTAATAGTTTGGGGTAAGGCACGTCTGCTTCGGCCAGTAGCACATTCATATGCCCGGGCATACGACCCGCCACCGGGTGGATGGCGTAGGTGACGTCTACCCCGTTGGCAGAGAGGAGGTTGTCCATGCGCTTGACGACTTTCTGGGCCTGAGCTACAGCCAGGCCGTAACCGGGAACTACCATAACAGTGCTGGAATAGTATAGCTGCACCGCCAAGTCTGCACAGGTAATTTCCTTGGCCACCTGTTTCTCTCCCTTTTCCTTTTTCTTTTTATTATTCTCTCCAAAACCTCCGATCAGTACATTGGCAAGGGAACGATTCATGGCCCTGCACATAACGACGGTAAGGATGATACCTGCGGAGCCTACCAGGATCCCGCCTACCATCATGATGTTGTTGTCGTAAATGAGTCCGGCCGCCGCGGCAGACAATCCCGTAAAGGCGTTTAAAAGTGAGATCACAACAGGCATATCAGCCCCTCCTATCGGAGCGACAAAAGACAAGCCATACAAAAGGGAAACAGCCAGGAGCGTTGAGATCCAGACTAATCCGGGTTGGGTTCCCGATAAAAAAATAAAGGTGGCAAGTCCGAGCAGAAAGGCCAGAATTACTACATTGATGAGGTTGTGACTGGGCAGGGTTACCTTGCGGTCATCTACCAGACCCTGTAGTTTACCATAGGCTAGCATACTTCCGGTAAAAGCTACCGCCCCTATAAGCAGGGTAAGCAGCAGGATCAGCAACTGGGCCTGAGAGGCCGCGATCCTTCCTATGGAAACGTGGGAGAGTTCCGTGTATGCGAGGACCACAGCGCAGGCACCGCCCAGGCCGTTGAATACAGAGACCATTTGAGGCATGGCGGTCATCTCGATCTTGATCGCGCTGATATACCCTATGATCCCGCCCAGGATCATGGCGCCCATGATCCAGATGTAATTGTTATCAGCTCCTTCGATCGGCAGGAAAAGGGTTGCCAGGATAGCTACAGACATCCCTATGGTGGCCAGCAGGTTTCCCTTTCGAGCGGTAGCCGGTGTGCTCATCTGCCGCAGCCCGATCGCAAAAGCAACAGCGCCGAGTAGATAGGTGATATTAACGGTGGTGATGAGCATCTACTTCTTCTTTTTATTGAACATTTTTAACATGCGGTTGGTCACGGCAAAACCACCAACTACATTGATCATCCCCAGGACCACTCCCAGGGCCCCCAGGCTCAGGGTAAGGTAATCAGTCGGATCTGCGTTGCGTATCAGGAGGATGGCACCGATGATGACGACCCCGCTGATGGCATTGGCCCCTGACATCAGGGGAGTGTGCAGGATGGTTGGCACATTGGAAATAAGTTCGAACCCGAGGATGATCGTAAAGATCAGCAAGTAGATCAGGAGGAGGTTTTCGTCTAAGAAGAGAAAGATACTTTCCATATTCAGGGCGTTAGGTCTGGTCTTTTGTAAGCAGTGTTTTATCGATAATCTCATTGTTGCGATCCAGGTTGAGTGCACCGTCCTTGATGATCAACTTCAGGTAATTGGCGGCATTATTGCTGAAAAAGAAACTGGCATCCCTGGGCATTTCCGAGGGCAAGTTAGAATTGCCTATGATCTTCACACCATTGTGAATCACTGTGGTATCTGCCTGGCTCAGTTCACAGTTCCCTCCTGAGGAGGCCGCGAGATCTATCACGATAGATCCGGGCTTCATTTTGCTCACCGTTTCAGCTGTGAGCAAGACGGGTGCTTTTTTTCCGAGGATCTGTGCAGTGGTGATCACCACATCGGAAGACGCAGCGCGTTTTTGTACCTCCTCCTGCTGCCTCACCATAAATTCTGCTGTCTGTTCCACGGCATATCCCCCCGCATCTCTTTTGTCTATAGCCCCGGGAACCTCGACGAATTTTGCGCCCAGGCTTTCCACCTCTTCTTTGGCTGCCGCACGGACATCAGAGGCTTCTACAATAGCTCCCAGTCTCCTTGCCGTGGCTATGGCCTGCAATCCCGCGACACCGGCCCCGAGAACCAGGACTTTACAAGGTTTTATGCTGCCGGCGGCCGTGATCATCATCGGAAAGAACCCGGGGAGTTCCGTGGCCGCCAGGAGCACAGCCCGATAACCGGCAATCGAGGCCATGGAGGAAAGTATATCCATGGTCTGGGCTATAGTCGTCCTGGGGATCATATCCAGGCTGGCTGCCTTGAGTCCCAATTCCTCTATTCGTGCTATGAGTTCCTGATTTTGAAAGGGGGAGAACACTGCGACGAGAAGGGCTCCTTTTTTTATCAGGGGCAGTTCTTCAACGGGTAGTGGGTTAATGCTTACCAGGATATCCGCACTTTTTAGTATTTCCGAACGATCGGTAACCTTGCCGTATTTCTCATACTTGGTATCTACATAGCTCGCCTGGGTTCCGGCTCCTTTCTGGATTCGGAATTCCACGCCTTCTACTTTAAACTTTTTCAGGGTACTTGGAACCAGGGATACGCGTTTGTCGTTGGGTTCCTTGAGGATGCCTATGATCATGCGGTTAGGTAAACAGTACGGTCAATTTATAAAGAAAATTCGGAAATCAGAAATATAGAATGTGACCATATCATTAAGTGGCCAAAATCCTCGTA
This sequence comes from Muriicola marianensis, assembly GCF_014638095.1. Taxonomy (GTDB): domain Bacteria; phylum Bacteroidota; class Bacteroidia; order Flavobacteriales; family Flavobacteriaceae; genus Muriicola; species Muriicola marianensis. Next base: position 842,682 of record NZ_BMFH01000001.1, on the reverse strand, counting down.
GATTCATGAGTCATCCGCATTAATAAAGAAGAACCTCATTTATATTGATATCTTTAGGTCTCCTGAAAAGCAATATTAAGTAGCGGCAATCCGTGGTCAAAAAGTCTGACCTGTCGTAAAACAACACAAATAGACAATTTTCAAAGGTAGGGTCATGGAAGAGAAGAAGGTGAAGGTAGTTATTGTCGGCGCAGGATTTGGCGGGATCGCCATGGCCAGGGCCTTGAGGAGAAGTCCGGTAGATGTGTTGCTGATCGACCAGCACAACTACCACAACTTCCAGCCCCTGATGTACCAGGTAGCCACAGGTGGACTCGAACCGGGTAGCATCGCCTATCCGGTGAGGCGGATCTTCCGTTACAACAAGAATATTACCTTCAGGATGGGAAAAGTCAGGGAGGTAGTTCCCTCGGAAAACCTGCTGAAGACCAACATAGGCGATATCCCCTTTGACTACCTCATTATTGCTACTGGGAGCCAGAATAATTTTTTCAATTTTGAACCTGTAAAGGACCGCCTGCTCGCCCTGAAATCCATTCCGGAGGCCTTGAACATGAGAAGTTTCATCTTCCAGAATATGGAAAAAGCCCTGGCCAATGTAGATGATGAACCCCTGGAGGAGATCATGAACATTGCCATAGTCGGGGGAGGCCCCGCCGGGATCGAACTCGCCGGTGCAATCTCAGAGATGAAACGATACGTCCTGCCAAAAGATTTCCCTGAACTGGATCTGTCCATGATGAGCATTAATCTGTACGAGGCGGCCCCGGTTCTACTTTCGGCCATGTCCGAGGAAGCCTCTGAAAAATCCCTGGAATACTTGAAGCAATTAGGTGTGAACGTTTTTCTGAATACTCGGGTTCGGGAATACGACGGATCCCTGATCACCCTGGAAGACGGATCTTCCTTCAGGACTGATACGGTCATCTGGACGGCAGGGGTCAAGGGAGCGCCTCTGGAGGGGTTACCCGGAGAATCCATTGTGGGAGGGAACCGCATAGCGGTCAATGAATACAACCAGGTTGCGGGAACCGGGAATATCTTCGCCATTGGGGACGTTGCTGCACATATATCTATGGACAATCCCAAAGGACTACCCATGCTCGCCCCGGTTGCCCAGCAACAGGGAAGGCATTTGGCAAAAAATATCAAAAGGGTGGTTAAAGGAAAATCCATGTTGCCTTTTGAATACCTCGATAAAGGTGTGATGGCCACTATCGGCAGGCGTAAGGCAGTGGTCGATCTCAAGGTATTGAAATTTCAGGGGACCTTTGCCTGGCTGGTCTGGATGTTTGTTCACATCATGTCTCTGGTGGGTTTCCGCAATAAAATCGTCGCCTTTCTGGACTGGATGGTTAATTATTTCACCTATGACAGACCGCTTGGCCTCATTATTCGGCCTTACAAGAGAAACGGTAATGGATGATAATCGCCCCGGCCATGCAAGAGCGGGATCAGGGTCTATTCTAAATTGATTTCACCAGACAGCATCCTGATGCGAATCTGACGGGATAATCCTTCAGGGTCAGATCAAATCGTTCTCTGTAGCTATTAAGCGCTTTTTTTAGCAGGGTTTGTACCTCGTTCTCATGGACCAGGTTCAGGGTGCAGCCTCCAAATCCTCCTCCCATCATCCGGGCACCGAGCACTCCTTCGGTTTCTTTGGCTAGGTCGACTAGAAAATCGAGTTCTTCACAGCTCACAGCATACTGTTCAGCCAGCCCCTTGTGCGACAGGTACATCAGTTCTCCCAATTTTTTCAGGTCATTTCTTTTAATTGCCTCACGGGCTCTGAGTACGCGCTCATTTTCTTCGAGCACATAAAGAGCTTTCTGATAATCTGCCGCCGGAATTGCTGATCGGATTTGTTCGAGTTGTTCAACGCTAAGCTCCCTGAGGGAATTCGCACCAAGCCGGGTTGCGATAGCTTCACATACCTCACGCCTTTGATTGTAGGCACTGTCGGCCAGGTTGTGTTTGACCCCGGTATCGAGCAGTAACCATTGGTATCCTTCCAGATTCGCAGGAATCATTTCTGAGACCATGGACCGGCAATCCAGGAATATCGCCTTGCCTTCCTGCCCAAACATGCTCGCGTACTGGTCCATGATCCCGCATTTTACCCCCACGTAATCCCATTCTGCAGCGTGGGAGATACTGACCATGTCTGTAGGACTTAGCCCAAGCTCATAAATCTCATTCAATCCATAGACAAAGGCATTCTCGAGGGCGGCAGAGGAGGAGAGTCCGGCCCCGGGAGGTATATTGCCACTGAAAACCAGATCCACAGGGTCAGGAAATATTCCTTTTTTCCCGAGTTCTGAGTGGATACCCATAAGGTAGGCTTGCCAGCCCTTCCTATTTTCGGGATGTGACGGAAGGCTACCCGGTGAAAACACCTCTTTTACATACGTTGCGATCCATTTTCCATTTCCCTCGGCGGCTTTTCCCATAGCCATCACAATTCCCCTGTCAATGGCAGCAGGCATTACAAAACCCCGATTGTAATCAGTATGTTCCCCAATGATGTTGATGCGGCCCGGGGACCAGATCAGGACCGGGTTTGTCCCGAATTGTGAGCGGAAGGAGGATCGCACGCTATTTATGAGGCCTTGGTCCATGGTAGGGGGGTCAGACCCAAAAATGCATAAAATCATCGAGATACCATAGTTGAATCAGGGGAGAAGGCATATCCCAGTGAATTTTATGGGATCAATTGACCCTCATCTAAGGTATATTAACACAAATTAACATTATATGTATGCTTATAGGTTAAAATAGCATATATATTGGAAAATATACTGGTTTTCCCTACCGGAAGATCGCCGGACATTTGCATCGTAATTTTAAAGTATTACAACTATGAAAACGACGACATTTTATCCGACCGTATTCCATACGAACCCTGTTGCTTATAAGATGAGTGATATTTGGGCGCTCACGGAATACAATACATATGATATTTTACTGAACAATTTAATGGCTACCGAAAAAGGGGTGTCAGAAATGATCCTGGATATTACCAGGTTTGCCGCCATTGATGAGGCCGGACAAGAGCACATCATCAAGGACTTTGAGGACACCAGCAGGGTTAATCTGAAAGGTTCCCATACCGGTCTTTTCCTTAAAACGCAGGGTGAGGTAAACCTGAAACCCGGACGGTATACCACGTTGAGGTTCTACCTGGGAACATCTGGAAATACCCTGATACTGAAGGACAAATCTCAGCAGAGTTTAGTCGGCAGGAGATACCTGGATTTCGAGATCTGGAAGGGTCTTGAGATTTCCGCGGAAAACAAAAAACCGCTGATCCTGAGATTCGATTTTGAGCCTTATACCCTGGCCAGCATCTTTAAGCCTCTGACGAACCTTTTCAAAAAGCAAAAAAGAACCGTAGGGAAACTGGTCAATAGTTTCGCACAATAATTATTGTATAATTTTAATAAAAAAGGCACCCCTGCGGGTGCCTTTTCTTTTGGTTGGTCAAATCGGGAAGTCTAGACCAATTCCGCTTCTCTTTCTTTGCGGCGGTTTTCTGCCAGATGTTCGATCAGATCGGGAACTTTTTCAAAGGCCGCGGCGAGTCCGTGCGACTTCACTGCTTCCAAAAAGCTGATCTCATCTCCCTTGGTGACGAGGAATCCGATGGGTTCAATACCCATTCCGGCTCCGGCTCCCATTCCCTGGCCTTTGCCTTTTTTGGCGCCAGCGCCTTCAGCGCCTCCGGAACCAAATCCCATTCCTACTTTGATCACGGGGACACAGGTAAATTCGCCCAGTTTAAACTGCTCACCGACAACGGTTTCAGTCTTGGCTTCTGTCTTGATAAATTCAGTGATCTTTGCCAGTAATTCTTCAAAATGTAATTCCATGGTGTAGAATTTAGAGGTTAAAAAATGATTTTATGAGGCCAATAGGTCTGTTCCGCACCATGAGCAGGGCATGATTTCTTCCTTCAAAATTTATGTGAAACCCTCCCGTGCGATAATTCAGTAAGGCGAACAGCGGATACAATTTCGCATTGGTGATGCAGTCACCTGTATCCAGGTCGAGTTCCCATTTTTTGATCTCGAAGGATTTTACTACCCTCCATATAGTGTTTGGAGTAAACCTATTCCAGTATTTACGTCCTTTTTTGTCGCGTTTTTTCTCGTCGATTTTATCGGGTTTCTTTCTTTTGGGTTTCAACGGAAAGAAATAGAATTCCTTAAAGGGTGCCTTGACCCTGATCCTGAGGATCTCCCTTTCATCGGGCTCCACATCTGCCTTTACCAGGCCCTTGAGTTCTGCGTAATACCTGTTGCCTCTGGTGTCTATGCAGATATCGAGCGGAATGTACAATAAACTGATAAGAACCAGGATTAGGACCAGAACGACAATAGTGATGATAAGGCCCATGACTCTTTTTTGCAAAGGTCAACCATAGGATATCCGAATACAATGATATTAGTCATACCTCTGATATTTTTTAAAGATATTTCCTTATTTGACACCGCTGCCGCAAGTCTGCGACTTGTGGCTCCGCTACCGCATGTCTTTGACTTGTGGTGAACCTAATCAAAGTGTAATCACTTTGCGGGTAATAGGATTATCTTTTCAAGATGAGCCGCAACTACAAATTTCACATCCCAACAGCAGCTTATTTCGTTCGAAATCCTCGAGCGAGCTCGCGTTATTTTTGGGATTTGAGATTTTAAAAAAGAGGCTGGGGTTAACCTGCCTGCCGGCAGGCAGGCTTCGCTTCGCTCGTTGGACCCGGCGATGTGAATGGTGCTACCACCAGTCTGAAGACTGGCGTTAGCGAGGGTTTGCCTGATTTTTGTTTCCTTCGATATGCCCAAGCAAGCTTGGCCTTTCTTCGAAAACAAAAATCCCCGCCTTGCTGGCGAGGATTTTGCGCTTGATCGTGACCTGGCTGGGGCTCGAACCCAGGACCCTCTCCTTAAAAGGGAGATGCTCTACCAACTGAGCTACCAGGTCAGAATGTCAATTTTTTATCTCGAAGGAATCCCTGAGGGGAGCCCTTTAAGAGGGTGCAAATATAATATCAATAATCCATTTTTCAAGTCGATTTAAGGATAATTTTATGAATTCTTTGAATTCGGTTTGAATTGCTCCATTTTTGCAAAAAAAGCAGCTTTGCAGATCGTTTTGATAGGATATATGGGCAGCGGTAAGTCGGTTGTTGGAAAAGCCCTCGCTGATCGACTGGAATTGCCGTTCCTGGATCTCGATGACCATATCGAAGAGGAACTCGGGATGAGTATACCAGATATTTTCCGGAAGAAAGGCGAGATCTTCTTCAGGAAAAAAGAACATGAATACCTCAAGGAGATCTTGCTTTCCAAAGATAAAGTGGTATTATCGACCGGAGGGGGAACCCCCTGCTACTCCGGGAATACAGACCTGCTCCTCGATAAGACCCCGAATGTTTTCTACCTGCAGCTGTCGGTAGCTTCCCTTACGGCCCGACTCGCCGATGAAAAGGACCACCGCCCCATGATCAGTCACCTCAAGCCCGAAGAACTGCAGGAATACATCGGAAAGCATTTGTTCGAAAGGCGACCTTACTATTCCAGGGCAAATCACACCATATCCTGTGAGGGGAAGTCGGTAGATGAGATCGCAGCCGAGATAGCCGCTAAACTAGTCTAGATATACCACGTCCTTTTTGGCCTCAAAGTGCACATGGACGTGTTCCTGTAAAGAGGTCGAGAGTGAGATTCCCTTAAAATCGGCTTTTACGGGATACCTTTTGTGGTTGCGGTTCACCAGCACAGCCGTTTTCAATCTCTTTAGAGGCGTTTTGAGGAAATGGTGCACCCCGTAGATAAGGGTGGAGCCTGAATTCAGTACATCGTCCACAAGAACAATGGATGAATTCTTGTATTCAGAGGGTTCAAGGGAAGTGGTAACCCCGCTTTTCAGGGGATCCGACTTGTCCATGGTAACCTGGCACAAGACAATCTCTGCATCCGTGATCTTATTCAGCACCCGCTGCAATTTTTTGGCAAAGGAGAGACCGCCCCCGGTGATCCCGGCTATAATGATACGTTTCTCATCCACATTGACCTCGTAGATCTGGTAGGCGATCCGCCGGATGATATGCTGGATTTGCTCGTGTTTCAGGATGCTGTTCTCCATTTTTCAGATCGATTTCTTCTCAAAGATAAAAAAGAGTTCACTTCCCTGCCTCGGCAAAATTGAATTGTAGGCCCTTTCCAGCTTCTTAATCTGGAAATACTTCGAGAACAAATCCCGATAGGCTTCTTTGTCCCCTCCGTAAGGGGGTCCATCTTCCTTTAGTGGAAAATCAAACAGCACACCGGCAATTATCCCACCATCTTTGAGAAGGGAGTGCATTTTTTCGGCGTAGTTTTCCCTCATTTCAGGTTTCAGGGCACAAAAGAAGGTCTGTTCCAGAATAAGGTCAAATTTCATCCCCTGCAGTTTAAAGAAATCACAGAGTAGCAGCTGGTCTTCAGGAAAGTCGGGATAGGTCTTTTTGAAGGCCGCAAAGGGAACCTCACTGATATCCAGGGCATACACATTTTTAAATCCATTCTCAAAGAGATATCCGACCTCATAGCCGTTACCTGCACCGGGAACCAGAATATCGACCTCCCTGTCTCTCAACTGATCTATGTAAGCCTTCATCGGGGTGGAGACTTCCCCTATATCCCAACCCAAGTGGCGGTTGAGATACCGCTCGTCCCAATATTGCTTAGTCCCCTCCATCCATGTAGTCATCAATGTTCCTTCTGTCCTTCTTCGTGGGCCTTCCGGTTCCTTTTTTTCTGTAATATGACTGGGCCAGGCGTTGTATTTCCTGATGCTGCAGGGCTTCCTGAGGTGTGGTGTCATTTCGGTAGAGCCCGACGATCTTGGCACCCACACGGCCTGGAGGTATTTCCAAAACGCTTAGTTGGTAGTCGATCTGATTTTTTCTCAGACGTACCTCGTCTGACGGGAACACTTCCCTGGAAGGTTTGGCAATCTGCCCGTTGACCTGTACCTGACCCTTCTTGCAGGCCTCGGTGGCCTGGTTTCGGGTCTTGTAATACCGTGTGCACCACAGGTACTTATCAATACGCATACTAAGGATAAATTCTTTGTTAAGGTCTTCAGCAAAAATAGGGGAAAATTGTATCTTGCGGCCGTTAAAAAGAATGCTATGCCCATAAAAAAGGCCGTTCTGGCGGCGTTTGTTTCCTTTTTGATCCTTTCCTGTGGCAACGATGACGGTCCCGGATTTGAGGTGATCCCGCCCAGAGCTCTGAGTGAGGTCGTGATAGAGGATGAAGCGGCCATTCAGGAATACCTCCAAACCCATTTCTACAATTACGAGGAGTTTGAAAATCCCCCTGCCGATTTCGATTTCCGCATAAAACTGGACACAATCGCAGGTGACAACAGCGGGAAACGCCCCCTGATCGACGACGTACAGTCTATTTCGATCGAGGTGAGTTCTGAGGATTTTGAACTCGAGGATAATGAGACCGTGACCCATACACTGTATTATCTGATAGCCAGGGAGGGGACGGGAAATACTCCCACGGCTGCAGACTCCACCTATATTCGATATGAAGGTTCCCTTCTGACAGGCGTTTTGTTCGACGGCACAGGAGATTATAACTGGCAATACCTACCCTTCTTCCTGAGGGGATACGGGCAGGCGATCACAAAATTCAAGGCAGGAAGCGATATACAGGTGAACCCTGATGGTACGACCGAAATTACAGATTCAGGAATAGGAGTGATGTTTCTGCCGTCCGGATTGGCCTATTTCAATGGCACCCCATCCGGTATTCCGGCGTATTCTCCCCTGATCTTCAAGGTGTCCTTGGGCCTATATGTGGAAGAGACCGATTACGATAATGATGGAATTCCCTCGATCCTTGAGGACCTTAATGGGGATGGAGATGTTACGAATGACAATACGGATGAGAGCGAGGAGCGAAGGCTCAGGGTGCCGCGACTGCCCAATCACATCGATCCGGATGATGACGGTGACGGTATTCCGACCAGGGATGAGATAATCATAGATGCACAGGGAAATATTACTTTTCCCGATTCAGATAACGATGGTATACCAGATTATCTCGACATCGACAGTTAAAAAATTAGGCCCTGAATTTCAGGGCCTTTTTTTTTAAAGCTTGAGAGAAAAGCTCAGGATGAGCTGATCGGGTCTGGTATCTATCCGGCTCGTAGGCACTGTGGTCACATTCCGGTTGATAAACGTAGCCTCGTTGTCGCTGAAACCGCGCTCGTACCTCAGGTCGATGCCTAGCATCCCCAGATTGATCCCTGCACCGAGATTTACGCCTACCGTAAAGTCGTTGCTGACATCATTGATGGTGATGCCGTCGTATTCCGTATCCAGGATGTACTGGAAGGCGGGACCTCCGAATACATGAAGAGGGCCGATGATCTTGGCACCGATCAGCATCGGAACATCCAGTTTCTGCATTTTAAAATCGTCGTTGTCATAGTCTGAGGAGATACTGGTGTAGACCAATTCAGGCCTGAAATACACTCGGGATCCCAGCTGACCGAAGAAACCGATGTGATAACCAACATTCCTGTCGGGATTTCGGGCAGCCTCCCCGGTAGATTCAAAGTAATCTCCATTGGCGTTGTAGTTGAGTCCGGCCTTGATCCCGAACTTTGAGTCGACCTGCGCATAAGAAACGGCAGAGAGGGCGGCCATAGCCACCACTAGAAGTGATTTCTTCATAAGGTGTTCATTTTAATTAGACATGGAAAGGGTATCAAGAATGATACCGAAAATCTATGCCTTCCTTTTTAACACCTGTAAAACGGCCTCCTTTATAGCTTTATTGTCCAGTCCGTATTTTTCCATCAACTGGTCTGAAGTACCACTTTCCCCGAAGGTATCACGGGTGGCTACAAACTCTTGTGGGACAGGGTGGTGGACGGTGAGGGTTCGGGCTACGCTTTCTCCGAGTCCGCCCAGGTAATTGTGTTCCTCACAGGTCACCACGCATCCTGTTTTCCGCACCGAGGCCAGGATGGTTTCTTCATCCAGGGGTTTGATCGTATGGATATTGATGACCTCAGCAGAGATCCCTTCCTGCTCCAGGGCTTCTGCAGCCTGCAGGGCTTCCCAGACAAGATGGCCTGTGGCGATCACGGTAACATCCTTCCCTTCGTTGAGCATGACAGCCTTGCCGATATGGAATTCCTGCTCCGGATCTGTGAAATTGGGAACTTTAGGTCGGCCGAACCTCAAATAAACGGGGCCTTCATGATCTGCAATCGCCAGGGTTGCGGCTTTGGTCTGGTTAAAATCGCAGGTATTGATCACCGTCATTCCCGGCAGCATTTTCATGAGTCCGATATCCTCCAGGATCTGGTGAGTGGCGCCATCCTCCCCCAATGTGAGTCCGGCGTGGGAGGCACAGATCTTTACATTTTTCCCGGAGTAGGCTATGGACTGCCGGATCTGGTCGTACACCCTCCCGGTAGAAAAGTTGGCAAAAGTACCGGTAAAGGGGATATAGCCGCCTATGGTGAGACCGGCTGCGATGCCCATCATATTCGCTTCGGCGATGCCAACCTGAAAAAACCGGTCCGGGTTTTCCTCTATAAACTCATCCAGTTTCAAAGATCCCACTAGGTCGGCGCATAGAGAAACCACTTGTGGGTTTTTCCTGCCCAATTCGGTCATCCCGGCTCCAAATCCGCTGCGGGTATCCTTTTTTCCCTGATCTGTATACTTCTTCATGACGTAAACTTGCTGTTAATGATTAATAATCCCCCAGGGTTTCTTCATTCTGGTCGAGTGCAATTGCCAATTGTTCATCGTTGGGAGCCTTTCCGTGCCAGGCGTGTGTATGCATCATGAAATCGACCCCATTGCCCATCACCGTATGCATGATCACACAAACCGGTTTACCTTTTCCGCTTCTCTTTTTGGCATCTTTCAGGGTGTCTATGATGGCCTTGAGGTCATTTCCTTCTTTGAGTTCCAGTACATCCCAGCCAAAGACCCTGAATTTTTCACCTACATCGCCAAGCGCCATTACATCTTCTGTATTTCCGTCTATCTGCTGGCTGTTCCGGTCGATGGTGGCGATTAGGTTGTCTACTTTTTTACTGCCGGCGAACATGATAGCCTCCCAGTTCTGTCCTTCCTGCAATTCTCCATCCCCGTGAAGGCTGTAAACGATATGCTCATCCTTGTTCAGCTTTTTGGCAAGGGCGGCACCGATGGCAACAGACATACCCTGTCCGAGGGATCCCGAAGCGATCCTCACCCCGGGCAGCCCCTCATGAGTGGTGGGATGGCCCTGCAGGCGGGAATCCAGCATACGGAAAGTATTGAGTTCCTCCAGGGGGAAATATCCCTTCCGTGCCAGGACACTGTAATAGACTGGGGAGATGTGCCCGTTGGAGAGGAAGAAGATATCTTCGCCTATTCCGTCCATTGTAAACGTGTCATGGAGTTTCATGATTTCATAATAGAGGGCGACAAAGAATTCGGTACAGCCCAGAGATCCTCCCGGATGGCCCGAATTTACCTTGTGGACCATGCGTACGATATCCCGTCGAACCTGGGTGGCGATCTTTGCCAAATCTTGTAGTGATGCCATAAGACCTTTTAGTTTTCGGGCCTAAAAGTAACGGCAAACTTTTGCTTGTACAAAGGGAGTTATTACATTTTATCAACGAATATCGGGGACCAGAACTTTATTTTTTTGTTAGGGAAATTCTTTGATGCGTTACCTATCTTTGCCTTCTCAATCAAGGTATTGCAATTCAAGCTACAACATACGGATCCGGCATCAAAGGCACGGGCTGGGGAGATGATTACGGATCACGGCAGCATCAGGACCCCTATTTTCATGCCGGTAGGAACGGTGGCCTCTGTAAAAGGGGTACACCAGAAGGAGTTGCGGGAGGAGATCGACCCTGATATCATCCTCGGAAATACCTATCATCTCTACCTCCGTCCCGGGATTGAGATCCTCAGGAAGGCGGGCGGACTACACGCTTTTATGGGGTGGGACAGGAACATCCTGACAGACAGCGGCGGCTACCAGGTGTATTCACTCTCGGGTAACCGAAAGATACGGGAGGAAGGGGTGAAATTCAAATCGCATATCGACGGGTCATCCCATATGTTCACCCCGGAAAACGTGATGGAGATACAACGGATCATTGGGGCCGACATCATCATGGCCTTTGACGAATGCACACCTTATCCATGTGATTACCAGTACGCGGAAAGGTCTATGCATCTTACCCACCGATGGCTGGATCGCTGTATGGCACACCTGGAAAAACTCCCATATGAATACGGGTATTCCCAGACTTTTTTTCCTATCGTCCAGGGGTCGACCTATACAGATCTCCGGAAAAGATCAGCGGAGTACATTGCCGGAGTAGGGGCTGAGGGCAATGCCATAGGAGGGTTGTCTGTGGGTGAGCCTGCGGAAGAAATGTACGCAATGACCGAAGTGGTCTGTGATATCCTGCCGGAGGACAAGCCCAGATACTTAATGGGAGTGGGAACACCCATCAACCTGCTCGAGAATATTGCCCTGGGGATAGATATGTTCGACTGTGTGATGCCGACCCGCAACGGGCGCAATGGTATGCTCTTCACATCCCATGGCACCATCAATATCAAAAACAAGAAGTGGGAAAGCGATTTTTCCCCTATCGATGAGCACGGCCCTACCTTTGTGGACCGGGAATATTCCAAAGCCTATCTCAGGCATTTATTTGCGGCCAACGAATTCCTTGGTAAACAGATCGCAACCATACACAACCTCGGGTTCTACCTATGGTTGGTCAGAGAGGCCAGAAATCATATTTTAGCAGGTGATTTTGCAACCTGGAAGAACAGGATGGTGAAACAAATGGACAATCGACTCTGATGCTGACAATTCTCGACAGATATATTCTGAAGCGATACCTGCTCACCTTTGGGATGATGCTGCTGTTATTCGTCCCTATCGGGATCATGCTGAACCTGGCCGAACAGATCGGGAAGATGATAGACAACGAGGCTCCGCTCAACGAGATACTCGTGTACTACATGAATTTTACCATTTATATCGGTAACCTCCTCTTTCCAGTTTTCCTGTTTCTCTCTATTATCTTCTTTACCTCCAAGTTGGCCAATAATACAGAGATTGTGGCTATTCTGAGCTCCGGAGTTTCATATAGCCGTTTTCTAAGGCCATATTTTTTAGGTGCTTCTGTAATCGCGGTCCTCATGTTCTTTATGAGCATGTTCATAGTACCCAATGCCAGTGTGGGGTATCATGAGTTCAAATTCAAATACCTTAAAAAAGGAAAGCAGGACCGGGTTACCAGTAATATCTTCAACCAGCTCAACGAGAATGATTTTATCTATGTGAGCAGTTTCGATCCCGATCGTCAGATCGGGTATAATTTCACCTTTGAACATTTCGGGGAGGACAATCAGTTGCAGGAGAAGATCAGTGCCGGGAACATCCGGTGGGTTTCCAAGGACAGCTTGTACCGCCTGACGAGCTATACACACCGAAAGCTGGTAGGCTCGGAGGAGATCGTGGTCACCAAAAGACGGCTCGATACCATTTTTAACTTCAAGATAGACGACCTTACCCCGGTATCTTATGTAGCCGAGACCAAGAACCTGTTTGAATTGAACAAATTCATCGACACCCAGAGAAAAAAAGGGGCATCCAATATCAACACCTACATCCTGGTAAAATACAAGCGATGGGCCCTGCCAATTACGGCCTTTATCCTCACTATTATCGGGGTGGCCGTATCCTCGGTAAAACGAAGGGGAGGTATGGGAGTCAACCTGGCCTTCGGGATCGGGGTGGCATTTATCTATATTTTCTTCGACAAGGTCTTTGGGACACTGGCTGAACAATCCGGATTTTCTCCCCTCCTGGCTGTGATCATACCGAACCTGGCTTTCGGGGCCCTGGGGCTTTACCTCCTGCAACATGCAAAGCGATAAGCTGCGGAACTACTTCCTCCTTCACCTGATCGTCTTTATCTGGGGCTTTACCGCGGTTTTGGGAAAATTGATTTCCATTGATGCCCTGCCTTTGGTCTGGTACAGGATGGCCCTGGCAGCCCTTTGTATCCTGATGTATATGTTCATACGGAGAATACCCTTATCTGTGAATGGTAAGACGCTTGGGATTCTCTTTATGGCCGGGGTGGTTATCGCTCTACACTGGATCACATTTTTTGGAGCAATTAAAGTGGCCAATGTCTCCGTGGCCCTTGCCACCATGGCTACAGGGGCTTTTTTCGGCTCCCTTCTGGAACCGATTTGGTACGGGAGGAAGGTGATTGCATATGAGGTGGTCTTCGGACTTGTAGTCATCCTGGGCCTGTATTTTATCTTCAATGTAGGAACAGAGTACACAGAAGGCATTTTGCTCGCTCTGGCATCTGCCTTCCTGGGCGCTGTCTTCACCCTGATCAACGGCAGATTGATCAAACACCACAAACCTTCGTTGATCGGATTTTACGAACTGCTGAGTGGGGCCCTGTTCATTACGGTGTATCTCGGACTGAGCTCGGGATATACTGCGGAATTCTTTGATTTGAATACATCCGATTGGCTGTACATTTTCATCCTGGCCTCAATCTGTACGGCCTTTGCATTTATTGCCTCCGTAAAGGTGATGCGCCATGTAAGCCCTTATACCGTCCTGCTGACGGTCAACCTGGAACCTGTCTACGGGATACTTCTGGCCTTCGCCATTTTCGGGGACAGCGAAAGAATGAATTCGCAGTTCTATATAGGAGGATTGATCATTCTTCTGACTGTGGTGGCCAACGGAATTCTCAAGAACAGGAAATCGGCAAAAAGGATGGGGTGAAAGGACAGGTTTCCGTATAAAGTTTATATTTGTGGGCTGAATCAACTGAAACTAACTCGAGATGGAATACCTGGATTTTGAACTCCCTATCAAGGAACTTGAAGAGCAGCTGGAGAAGTGCCAGATCATTGGTAAGGAGAGTGATGTAGACGTTACTGAAACCTGTAAACAGATAGAAAAGAAACTCTCCGAAACCCGGAAAGAGATCTATAAAAATCTTACGGCCTGGCAGAGAGTACAACTTTCAAGGCACCCGAACCGGCCTTATACCCTGGACTACATCAGGGCGATCTGCGGAGAGACCTGGCTTGAGCTTCACGGCGACCGCGGAGTTAAGGATGACAAGGCCATGATTGGAGGCCTTGGGAAGATCGGTGACCAAAGCTATATGTTCATCGGGCAGCAAAAAGGATACAATACCAAGACCCGGCAATTGCGAAATTTTGGAATGGCCAATCCGGAAGGATACCGCAAGGCCCTTCGTCTGATGAAATCAGCTGAAAAATTCGGAATTCCCGTGGTAAGTTTTATCGATACCCCCGGAGCCTACCCCGGCATAGAAGCGGAAGAAAGGGGACAGGGAGAGGCCATTGCGAGGAACATCCTGGAAATGACCCGACTCAAAGTACCTATTATCGTAGTGATCATAGGGGAAGGAGCTTCCGGAGGTGCCCTGGGAATAGGGGTGGGAGACAAGGTACTCATGCTCGAGAATACATGGTATTCTGTGATCTCTCCTGAATCCTGTTCATCTATTCTATGGCGTAGCTGGGAATACAAGGAAGTGGCAGCTGAGGCCCTGAAGCTGACCGCCTCAGATATGAAAAAGCTCAAGCTGATCGATGAGATCGTCAAGGAACCCGAAGGAGGTGCCCATGCAAACCGGGAAAAGGCCTTTGAGATCGTCAAAAACAAAATCAGCAAACACTACGAGGAACTCAAAAAGTTATCACCAGAAAAACTCGTAGAAATGCGGATGGATAAATATTCCAACATGGGAGTTTTTAGCGGTTAAAACACTGTGTTAAAAGCATTACGGAAAACCGGAGAACTTCATCTCCGGTTTTTTTCTGTTATGAACACAAATTCGTAACTTATCAACAGACCTATTGTTAATGAATGGTTGATATCCGAGTCTGGAGATCGAATGTTAAACTAAGGTTAATGTATACTTTTGTATCCTATGGAAAAAACGAGTCCGGTCATTGGGCATAATATAGGCAAGGCTTCCCTGATCAGCCTTGAGAAGGGTAAAATACCCCCTCAAGCAGTTGATTTAGAGGAAGTTGTGCTTGGAGCCATGATGATTGACAAAAAAGGAGTCGATGAAGTCATCGATATCCTGCATCCGGATGTTTTTTACAAGGACGCCCACAGGTCTATTTACGAAGCCATCTACAAACTCTTCGAAAGTTCGGAACCTGTTGATTTATTAACCGTTTCAGCCCAGTTGCGGAAGGAAGGGAAGCTGGATCTGGTCGGAGGCGACTTCTACCTGATCAAACTCACCCAGAAAGTAGCCAGTTCAGCGCATATCGAGTTCCATGCCAGGATCATACTTCAAAAGTATATTCAGCGCAGTTTGATCAAGATCTCCAGCGAGATCATTGAAGAGGCCTACAATGAGGGCACGGATGTGTTCGACCTACTCGACAATGCAGAGGCGAAACTCTACGAGGTCACCCAGGGAAATCTGAAAAGATCTGCGGAAACTGCTCAAAATCTCGTTATTCAGGCCAAGAAAAAGATAGAGGAGATATCCAATAAGGAAGGCCTGAGCGGGATACCTTCCGGGTTCGATAAGGTAGATAAACTCACCTCAGGCTGGCAGCCCAGTGACCTGATCATTATCGCTGCGAGACCTGGGATGGGAAAAACGGCCCTGACCCTCTCCATGGCCCGGAATATGGCGGTGAATTCCAATATTCCCGTAGCTTTCTTCTCTCTGGAAATGTCCTCAGTACAGTTGATCACCAGGCTGATCTCTTCTGAGACAGGCCTGTCTTCTGAAAAGCTGCGTACGGGAAGGTTGGAGAAACACGAATGGGAACAGTTGAACGTCAAGGTAAAGGCATTGGAAAACGCCCCGCTTTTTATTGACGATACCCCCTCCCTTTCCATATTCGACCTGCGCGCGAAGGCCAGAAGGCTGGCATCCCAGCACAAGATCAAACTCATTGTCCTGGATTACCTTCAGCTTATGACGGCAGGAGGAAGCCAGAAAGGGGGCAACAGGGAACAGGAGATCTCTACTATTTCCCGAAACCTCAAGGCACTGGCCAAGGAACTGAACGTTCCAGTGATCGCCCTCTCGCAGCTCTCGAGGGCGGTTGAAACTAGGGGAGGGAGCAAACGCCCCATCCTGTCAGACCTCAGGGAATCAGGAGCCATTGAACAGGACGCCGATATCGTGTCCTTTATCTACCGTCCTGAATACTACAAAATAGACGAGTGGGACGACGAGGAACGCACTCCTACTCAAGGCCAGGCCGAATTCATCGTAGCCAAACACCGGAATGGGGGACTCGATAATATTAGGTTAAAGTTCATTGGACAACTCGGTAAATTTGATAACTTGGATGACTTTGATTCTCCATTTGAGTTCCAATCCAAGATGAATGCCGATGGGGAAAATCCGTTCATCACCAAAAACCTGCCCAGTGCAGACGATGCCTTTGGTAGTTCGATGAACGATAATCCTGACCTGGACCCTGATGATAACGAAGTCCCGTTTTAAGGCCCTGACCGCGACTCTCAGTTTTTTTAAGATCACTGCGAATAAGAAGGTATTTACCTCCTTTTTTCCGCTGTCTAGATTTTTTTGGACCCTGATTCTCATCATATCAAGCTGGTCATCGGGATGGTCCACTATGATACTCCTACCCATGGATGCGGATAGCCAGGAGAACCACCTCAAGGCCTATGGGATCACCTATTGGGTCCTGACGAAAGAACAGAAGGTGCAGTGGCTGCTTAACTACAGGGGTGGGTCCTTCCTGTTGCCTGACGGGGAAGCTATCCGGAAAGAGTGCCGGATCCGTGGGGTTTCTTTCGAGGTGATCTCAGATGAGAAAGCCGAAGCCATTCTGGACGCCATCAGCAGTCCCTCTCAGAACCAGGAAGCGGTCATTCTCGAAAAAGCTCCCAAGATAGCAGTGTACAGCCCGAAGGAAAATCAACCCTGGGACGATGCCGTCACCATGGTGCTTACCTACGCGGAGATTCCCTATGTGACGGTTTACGACGAAGAGGTCCTGGATGATCAACTGGCCCTTTATGACTGGCTGCATCTCCATCACGAGGATTTTACCGGGCAGTACGGTAAATTCTATCAGGCTTACCGATCACAGCCCTGGTATATCGAGGGGAAACTCAACGCAGAAGCCCTGGCTTCCAAACTCGGGTATTCCAAGGTTTCGGAAGAAAAGGGAGCAGTTGCGTGGAAAATAAGAAATTACGTCATCGGAGGCGGATTTATGTTCGCCATGTGTTCTGCCACAGACAGCTTTGATATCGCCTTGGCCGCACAGGGGGTAGATATTTGCGAACCCATGTTCGACGGTGATCCTTCGGAACCCAATTACCAGTCGAAACTGAACTTCGACAATACCTTTGCTTTCGAAAATTTTACCCTGGAACGCAACCCGTTGAGGTACGAATTCTCATCCATTGATATGACGAATAAAAGGCGGGGCGTTCCCCGGGAATCGGATTATTTTACCTTGATGGATTTCTCTGCCAAATGGGATCCGGTGCCTACAATGCTCTGTCAGAATCACACCTCTCTGGTCAAAGGGTTCATGGGGCAGACCACGGCCTTCGAACGCTCCGAAGTCAAACCCACCGTTCTTGTCTTGGGAGAGAACAAACTCAATGGGGAGGCGAGATACATCCACGGGATCAAGGGAAAAGGCTTCTTTACCTTCTACGGGGGCCACGATCCGGAGGATTACCAGCACAGGGTAGGGGATCCCAAGACAGAACTGGAACTCCATCCCAATTCACCCGGGTACCGGTTAATTCTGAACAATGTGCTATTCCCGGCCGCGAGGAAGAAAAAACAAAAGACCTAATCGAGACTCTGCAGCAGTCTTTCCAGGATAATTTCCACACCCTTCTCCTGATTGCTCAGGGTCGAATACCTGGCTGCCTTTGCCACATTCGGATGTGCATTGGCCATCGCGAAGCTGTAATGGGATAAGGACATCATTTCGAGATCGTTGTTGTAATCCCCGAAGACCATGGTATGTTCAGGACCGATGCCCAGTTCCTGCTGGATCTTTTCCAGTGCAAACCCCTTGTGGGCCAAAGGATGGGAGATATCCACCCAGTGCCTGCCCGAGATCTTTACCATCAGCGACTGTTCAAAGTCGGTTACCAGGGGATAAATATATTTCTCAGAGCTTTCAAAATGATAGGCCGCTATTTTCATGACCTCGTCCTCAAAGTGATGGAGGTTTTCGATCACCTCGAATTCCGTGTAGTACTCCTTGAGAATTCTCAGGAAATCCGGGGAATGACCAGTAACATAAGCATTGTTCCGGGCACAAAGCACAGGATGTATATCGCGGGACGCACTCAGTGAATCGAGGATGGTATTCTTAGTCAGCGCATCGAGAGGCGTTGAGACAATTTCCCTTTTCCCGAACATCGCCAGGCCCCCGTTTTCTGCGATCACATAAATGCGGTCACGGATGGGTTGCAGTTTGGAGACAATGCTGTTGTATTGCCTGCCACTGGCAGCTGCAAAGATCACCCCTTTCTCGCTTAGCGCGTCGAATAATTCAAAGAAGCGCCCACTCACCTCGTGATCCGGGTTGAGCAGCGTACCGTCCATGTCAGTCACCACCAGACGAATGCCCTTAAAATGAGTTGGTAGCTTCATTTCGACTGCAAATGTATTTGGTTTCTTTTATTTCTGTGTTACTTTAAGGCAAAGTATTTTCCAGATGACAATGGTGGTTTTTCAAAAAGAAATAGCGCTGGCTCCTTATCCGAGGGGTATGCACCTGATCACTCGCAGAGTGCTGCAGGAGATGCCCGAGATAAAAAACATCAGTATAGGAATGTTGCATGTCTTTGTCAAACACACTTCCGCCAGCCTTACGATCAACGAGAATGCGGATCCTTCGGTACGGGATGATTTTGAAAGGCATCTCAATGTGATGGTTCCTGAAAACGCTCCATATTACAGGCATACCTATGAGGGACCCGACGACATGCCTGCCCATATCAAGTCCTCCCTTTTGGGTTCGAGCGTGCAGGTACCCATCACTGGTGGGTCTCTGAATCTGGGAACCTGGCAGGGGATCTATCTCTGTGAGCACAGAGACAGGGCACCGGGAAGAAATCTGGTTTTGACCCTATTTGGAACCTAGGGTACGGCCCTGTTTGCAAGTAAAAAAAAACCCTCCGGGAAGGGAGGGTTTTCAGCGAGATTATGATGGTCTATTTTACTTTCTCAACAACGGCCTTAAAAGCCTCTGGATGATTCATAGCCAGGTCGGCCAGAACTTTCCTGTTTAGCTCTATGTTATTGGCCTTTACTTTCCCCATGAACTGAGAATAGGACATTCCGTGCATTCTGGCTCCTGCATTAATACGGGCGATCCAGAGGGAGCGGAAATTCCTCTTTTTGTTTCTGCGGTCCCTGTAAGCGTACACCATGGCTTTCTCCACGGCGTTTTTGGCAACGGTCCAAACATTTTTACGTCTTCCAAAGTAGCCTTTGGCTTGCTTGAGCACTTTTTTCCTTCTGGCTCGGGAAGCAACTGAATTTACTGATCTTGGCATTTTTCTTTAGTTTTTTGTAGCAGGCGGCTAATGATTAGCTCTTTAAGCCTGACTCCACGGTTAATACTTCTACCTACTTGTCGTTTTATTTCAAACGCAATTGTTGCTTGATACTATCCTCATCGGCAGGGTGTACCAATGTTGAATGTGTCAGCTTGAGCTTACGCTTCTTCGATTTTTTTGTCAGAATGTGACTCTTGTAAGCGTGCTGTCTTTTGATCTTTCCAGAACCGGTAAGCTTGAATCGCTTCTTAGCACTGGATTTTGTTTTCATCTTGGGCATTGTTCCTTTATCTTATGATTTATCTCGCTTTTGTACTCTTACTTTTTGGTTTTGGGGGCGATGAACATGGTCATTCTTTTTCCTTCCAGTCTCGGCATCTGTTCTACCTTCCCAAACTCCTCAAGGTCCTGGGCCAGCCTCAACAGGAGGATCTCACCCTTGTCCTTGTACACGATTGACCTTCCTTTGAAAAAGACATAGGCCTTTAATTTTGCCCCTTCTTTGAGGAACTTCTCTGCGTGCTTCTTCTTAAAATCGTAATCGTGGTCATCTGTATTGGGTCCGAACCTGATCTCCTTGACGATGACCTTGGTAGCCTTGGCCTTCATTACCTTTTCGCGCTTTTTCTGCTCGTAAAGGAATTTTTTGTAATCTATGATCTTACAAACCGGTGGCTCTGCATTCGGGGAGATCTCCACGAGATCCAATCCCATTTCTTCTGCTTTGCTCAGGGCTTGCCTGATCGGGTAAATCCCCATTTCCACATTGTCACCTACAAGGCGTACCTCAGGGGCTGTAATCTTGTCATTGATATTGTGAGGGTTCTTGTTTTCCCTCCTGGGTTGGGGTCTAAATCGTCTTCTTATTGCTATGGCTACTACTTTTTAATTAAACTTAATTATTCGTCTCAGAACGACTTTAATGTACTATTTATTTCTTTTTGAACCAAGTCCGCAAAGCGCTCCGGAGATATGGCCCCCAGGTCCTCTCCTCCATGTCTTCTAACGGACAGTGTCCCTTCGGCCTCTTCACTATCACCGACGATCAGCATGAAAGGGATCTTACTCATTTCTGCCTCACGTATCTTCTTGCCAACAGTTTCATTTCTGTCGTCAACGAGCGCGCGAATTTCGTGATTTTCTAACGATTTTAAAACTTTTTCCGCATATTTTTCGTGTTTCTCGCTGACTGGCAGTACGATAGCCTGCTCCGGTGTCAGCCACAAAGGGAAATTACCTCCGGAGTGTTCCAGCAGCAAAGCCACAAATCTTTCCATACTTCCGAAGGGAGCCCGGTGGATCATGACAGGACGGTGGAGTTCGTTGTCGCTTCCCTTGTAGGTGAGGTCGAATCGTTCGGGCAGGTTGTAATCTACCTGTATGGTCCCTAATTGCCAGTTCCTTCCCAAGGCATCCTTCACCATAAAGTCGAGCTTTGGACCGTAGAAGGCAGCTTCTCCCGGGACAACGGAATATTTCAGGCCTTTCTCTTCAGCGGCGTTGATGATGGCCTGTTCAGCCTTTTCCCAATTGTCTACGGAACCAATGTATTTTTCCGGCTTGTCGAGGTCGCGCACCGAGACCTGGGCAGTGAAATTTTCGAAACCGAGTGACCCGAGCACATAGAGTGACAGGTCGATCACATTCTTGAATTCTTGATCCAGCTGGTCCTGGGTGCAGAAAATATGGGCATCGTCCTGGGTAAAGCCCCTTACCCTGGTAAGACCGTGCAACTCCCCGCTTTGTTCATACCTGTATACCGTTCCGAATTCCGCATAACGCTTGGGCAATTCACGGTAGCTGAAAGGTTTGGCATTGTATATTTCGCAGTGGTGAGGACAGTTCATGGGTTTTAATAGGAATTCCTCGTCTTCCTTAGGGGTATGAATGGGTTGAAAGCTGTCCTCCCCGTATTTGGCGTAATGCCCGGAGGTAACATAGAGCTCCTTCTGCCCGATATGGGGGGAGATCACCATTTCGTACCCAGCTTTTTTCTGCGCTTTTTTTAGGAACTGCTCCAGTCTGTCCCTCAGGGCAGCTCCTTTGGGTAGCCATAAAGGAAGTCCCTGGCCCACTTTCTGGGAAAATGTGAATAATTCCAGTTCCCTGCCGAGTTTCCTGTGGTCCCTTTTCTTGGCTTCTTCCAGAAGTTCCAGGTATTCGGTAAGTTCTTTTTGTTTCGGAAATGAGATCCCATATACCCTGGTCAGCTGGGGATTATTCTCATCACCCCTCCAGTATGCTCCGGCTACGCTCAGCAGTTTCAGGGCCTTGATGTAGCCCGTATTCGGGATGTGGCCGCCGCGGCAGAGGTCTGTAAAAGAGTCGTGGTCACAAAAAGTGATCGTTCCGTCTTCCAGGGCGGAGATAAGTTCCACCTTGTATTCATTTCCCTGCTTTTGATAGTAGTTCAGGGCATCCTTTTTGGAGACCTCCCGCATTTTATAGGGGTGTTTTCCCCTGGCGATCTCCATTGCTCGTTTTTCAATCTTTGGAAAATCCTTCTCGGAAATGCTGTGATCACCGAAGTCGATGTCGTAATAGAAACCATTTTCGATGGCCGGTCCGATAGTCAGTTTTACACCGGGATACAGCTCCTCTATCGCCTGGGCTACCACGTGGGAAGACGAGTGCCAAAAGGCCTTCTTCCCTTCATCGTCATTCCATGTATACAGGACCAGATCCCCATTTTCCTCTAGGGGGGTTACGGTTTCTACAATGGTGTCATTGAATTTGGCCGAAATGACATTTCTGGCCAGACCTTCACTGATGTCTTTGGCGACATCCATGGGGGTAACCCCATTTTCAAAGGTTTTTACAGAACCATCGGGAAGCGTAATATCAATCATAGGATAGGCCTTTTAATGCCGACGCAAAGATAGGGTGTTGATCCCAAGCGGGCAATAGCGCTTTCCTACTTAATCCTTCCGGGGGGTAGGTTTGCCGAAGAGTGCATCAACCACGGTCTTGATGCTGAAAAAACCCATTCCTATGGCACCCAGAGCAAGGACGCCGCCGACCACCAATACGGGGATAAACCAGGGATGGTCCTGGTTCTTGAAGGCCTGGTACAGTACTACCGGAGCTGTAAACATAAGGGCCACTGTGTAAGCCAGATACTTCAACCCTTTGATCAGCAATTCTTTATTGGTCCGGGAGCCTGTGCTTTGCTTCATGGCCCCAAAATTACAAAGAATGAAACAGATAAAATGCAGTCCGGGACTAAGGATCTGTTTTGTACCTTGTGGGTATGCGATTTGTTTTGATTCCCGATAAGTTCAAAGGCTCACTGAGCGCAGAGGAGGTGATCAATTCTCTTTCAACCGGGATCAGAGGGGTCTATCCAGATGCGGAGATCGCTTCGGTGATCGCCTCAGATGGCGGAGACGGATTCCTCAAAGCAGTGGCCCGTGCTATTCCTGTTGAGGAGATAAGTGTTGCCTCTGTGGATCCCCTTGGGAGGGCTCTTCAGTCTCAGTATTTGTGGGCCAAGAAGGAACAAACGGCCTATATAGAACTGGCAGAATGCAGCGGACTTGTATTGCTCGATCCCACTGAGCGTGACCCAACCCGCACTTCTACTCTGGGGACGGGTTTGCAGATTCGACACGCTTTGGAAAATGGGGCAAAGCGAATCTATGTCGGCCTGGGAGGCAGCGCCACCAATGACGGGGGTCTTGGGATCGCCCATGGCCTAGGCTTTCGATTTAAAGATGATTCGGATGCGGTATTAGATCCCACCGGGGGGAACTTAGGAAAGATCAGAAGCGTTGAGATGGGAGGTGTGATCGAAGCACTGCAGCAGGCAGAGGTGATCGCTATCAATGACGTGCAGAACCCTTTGCTGGGCCCGCAGGGCGCAGCCGCTGTGTACGCTTCCCAGAAAGGGTCCTCACTGGAGCAGATCGGTTTTTTGGAGGCGGGTTTAAAGAACCTCGATCAGGTCGTCCTCGAGTCGTTTGGCAAGTCTGCAGCCGACCTGCCAGGGGCAGGAGCGGCCGGAGGGGCGGCCTTCGGGCTGCATACCTTCCTTAACGCCCGGTTTGTAAAGGGGGTGGAATTCATGTTGCAACTCACACAAGCCGAGGCTTTATTCGAAGGTCGAAAAACGGATTTACTTATCACAGGAGAAGGTGCCATCGACGTACAAACCCTTCATGGGAAGCTTATCCAGGGAGTTTCAGGACTCGGAAAAAAATACGGTGTACCGGTTATGGCTGTTTGCGGCAAGCTCGACATGGAAGGAGAAGATGCAGGGAAATTTGGCCTGGAAGTTATCCTGGAGATCAGGGATCCGTCAAAATCCATCCAATACAGCATGGAAAATGCGGCTACTCTGCTTCAGCAATGCATATCGACTTATTTGAAAAATCGAAAAACCAACCGGTAGGCCGATATTTCAATCCACGATCAACTGTCCCTTTTCTTCCTGTACTATGGCAAAATATCCCAACGGAAATACCTCGGGTTGGTCGACATTGTCAATGACATCGATGTTGTCCAGATCGGTCACATCAAAAACATTGCCCCGGACCGTGTTCACAGGGGTCTGAAAAGGACCCTGCAGATCGCCGCTCTGTTCGATCAGCTGATCCATGTAGTTGTAGAAGGTCTGGTCGGCCCCCAGAATACTGATATCCAGCACCGTACCCGATTCGAATTGCTGATCGTAAAAGAAGGAAAATTCGAATTCCTGCCCTTTGTAGAATTCGTCCTCCGTGACAAGGAATTCCCCAAATCCAAAGTCGAACAAGTAAAAATTATCCACATCGGGCTGGTCTGTAAAATTGACGATCACTTCGGTCTCATCATCCCCGAACAAAGTACCTGTCCCTTGCCTTATAGAATTGATGGGAACCACGGGAACATAACGGGTTTGCGCCAGGTAAAGTCGACCCTGGTGTCGGATCAGGAGAGTGAATAGAAAATCTCCATCAAGAATGGAAGTCGAGATTCTCTGGTCTGAGCTGAAATTCGGATCCGGGACATAAACACCTGAACCAGGACTGGTCTCTGCCAGGCTGGAAGAACCTTGATCGACCACGATATCGTCTTCATACTCTTCATAGATGATCAAAACGCTTTCAGCGGATGTCGGAAGGTTGTTATCGAAGAAACTGCTGGAGAGAGAGAGCCTGATCTCCACCGGGATATAGGTCTCATTTATATCCACGCGGATAAGGCCATCCACGACGAGGCGTGTGTCCTGCTCGGGCAGATCTACCTCAATAACGTCTTCGCATCCTGTAAACAGGAAGAAGGAAATGAGGGTTAAGAACAATATCCTTTTCATGGCGTGGATCAAAATTTAAAGTTATAGGTTACCGCCGGCACGATCCCGAAAATGGAGGTGCGAATGGCTTCATTCACCCCCGTGTCCTGATTCCTGCGGAAATTTATAGCTGCTGCATTCATCCGACTGTACACGTTATAGATACTGAATACCCATTCGGCCTGCCAATTCCTGTTTTCATTCTTTTTTGGGGTCAGCGTGGCCGACAGGTCGAGGCGGTGGTAAGCCGGCAGGCGTTCCTGGTTCCTCAGCCCATAGAAGGGAACCGTGAGCCCCTGGAATTGAAACTGCCCCACGGGGTAGTTCGTCGGTTGACCGGTCTGATAAACAAAATTGCTGTTAAAACTCCACTTTTTATTCAGGTCATAACTGCCAAATAGGGAGATATCATGGGTTTTGTCATAAGGCGTACTATACCACCTGGAGAAGTTGATCCCTGTTTCCCGATTAGATCTCCCGTTGTCGAATGAGAGGTTCCTTCCCGGGGTTCGCTGTTCCGATCTCGAGAGTGTATAGGCAAGCCAGCCTTTAAACCTACCTTCATTCTTTCTCAGGAGGACTTCCAGTCCGTAGGCTCTTGCCTCTCCGTTCAGGATAACCTGCTCTATGGCATTGTTGGCGATCAGGTTGGCCCCATCGATGTAATCGATCCTGTTCTGAATATCCTTGTAAAAAACCTCAGTTTCCAGGCTGTATGCTCCATCCGATATGGAACGAAAATATCCCAGGGCGTATTGATCCAGTAATTGTGGTTCCACAAACGGTCCACTGGGGGTCCAGACATCAAGGGGAGTAGGGGAGCTGGTATTGGAAAGCAAGTGCAGATATTGTGCCATGCGGGTGTAGCTGGCCTTGAGTGACTGTTCATCATTCAATGTATAGGCAATAGCCAGCCGGGGTTCCAGGTTGGTGAAACTCGCCAGCTGCTCACTCCTGGAAGAAGCAACCGTGCCAATGGGTTGTGCTTCCTGGTAGATCAACAAAAAAGGATCAAAGGTCACAGGGTTGTTATTCTCATAAACGTTCAGTTCTTCCTGTCCAAAACGGATAAAATGGCTGAGGCGCAGGCCGTATTGAAGACTCAGGGAAGAGGAAATGGTATGCTCAACGTCCACGTAGGCCGCGAATTCGTCAGCGTATTTTTTGATCAGCTGCTCCTCCACGATGCCGGATTCAGGACTGTTGGGGACGATCTTCCCGGGATTAAAGATGTAGTAGATATTGTTGAGGCCGTAATTGATCTGGAAGGTATCACTGATATAATTCTTCAGGTCGTATTTAATGTTGAAGTTCCTGATTCCAGAGTTCCATTTAAAACCGACAAAGTCCAGTTCCAGCCCATAGTAGAAGTCGGAATAGATCAGGGAGAGGTTGCTGAACAGCCTGTCTGAGAAGAGGTGGTTCCACCGGAGGTTCAGGACGCTGTTCCCGTAAATATTCTCGAAATTATTAGAGATGGAAAATACATCCCGGCCAAAATATCCGGAAAGGAAAAGGTTGTTGTTCTCGTTCAGTTTAAAGTTGATCTTGGTGTTGAGATCGTAGAAATAAGCCGTATTGTCAAGGTCGAACAAGGGGAGAAAAAGATGGGCATAGGAGGCTCGCCCCCCGATCAGGAAGGCCGATTTATCCTTTGCGATCGGACCCTCTGCCAGCAGCCTGCTCGCCACGGCCCCGATCCCCCCGTTCATTTTGAACTCCTTGCTGTTCCCCTCCTTCTGGAAAATCTCCAGGACAGAGGAGACCCTGCCTCCGTATCGGGAGGGAATAGCCCCTTTAAACAACTTAACATCCTTGATGGCATCGGGATTGAACACTGAGAAAAATCCAAATAGGTGAGAGCTGTTAAAGATAGTAGCTTCGTCGAGGAGGATGAGGTTCTGATCTGCTGCGCCTCCTCTAACGTTGAATCCTGAGGCTCCTTCTCCTGCGTTGCTTACCCCGGGAAGCAGGATGAGGGATTTGATGATATCCGCCTCACCGAGAACTACCGGGATATCCTTTATGGTTTGTACCGATAGGGTATTCACGCTCATCTGGGGCTTCCTGATGTTGAGCTGTTCCACGTTTTCTGTGACAACCACTTCGTCGAGGACCTCGGCCTTTTCTGTCAGCTGAAAATTCATTTTTTTATCCCTGTCAAACACTACGGTCTCCGAAATTTCCTCGAACCCCAGGTAGGTGATCTGCAGTTCATAGGTACCCCTGGGCAGGGTAAGGGAAAAGAAGCCGTATTCGTTTGTGGAGACCCCTGTTTTCAGGGAGGGGATGACAATGCTGACACCGATCAGGGCTTCATTGCTGGATACTTCACTTACCGTCCCGCTCAGCGTAAATCGCTCCTGGGCAGAAATCCCGTAAAACAGAAGGGTTAAGACAATCGGCAGCAAGCGCTGTAAGGGCCGAGAAGAATACATTCTTTAAAAATAGAAAAGAATTGCGCATAACAAGGCAGCAGGATAGAAAATCCTGAAAATTATTGAAATATCCGGAAATTATCCGATGCTTTCGAGGATGTCATTCAAGGTTTTACTGGGACGCATCGCCTTGGAAATCAAGGAAGGATCCGGCTTGTAATATCCGCCAATATCCTGTTTTTTTCCCTGTGCATCGAGCAATTCCTGAAGGATCGTTTCAGCTTTGGAATCGAATAATTGTGCAACGGGTTCAAAGATTTGTTTCAGCTTCAAATCCTTGTTCTGCCCGGCGAGGGCCTTAGCCCAGTACCAGGCCAAATAGAAATGGCTGCCCCGGGTATCTAACTCCCCGACCTTCCTCGAAGGGGAACGGTTATCGCTGAGAAAATCCTCAGTGGCAGTGTCCAGACACTCAGCCAAAATGCTGGCTGCCGGATTCGAATTTTTTTCACTGTAAAACTCCAGAGACACCGCCAGGGCAAGGAATTCACCAAGAGAATCCCACCTCAAATGACCTTCTTCAAGGAATTGTTCTACGTGTTTCGGGGCAGAACCACCCGCTCCGGTTTCAAATAGGCCGCCCCCTTCCATCAGGGGTACTATGGAAAGCATCTTGGCACTTGTGCCTACTTCCAGGATCGGGAAAAGGTCTGTGAGATAATCTCTGAGCACATTACCCGAAACGGATATGGTATCCTTTCCTTCTTTCAGTCTTTTAAGGGTTGCTTTGGTGGCCTCCACAGGCGACATGATCTGAAGGTCCAGGCCCTGGGCATTTTCTTCCGGCAGGTATTTCTCAACCTTTCTGATGAGTTCGCGGTCGTGCGCCCTTTCCCGATCCAGCCAGAAAATAGCAGGGGTCTGGGTGGCTCTCGCCCTTGATACGGCCAGACTGATCCAGTTTCTTACGGGTTGGTCCTTAACCTGACACATCCTCCAGATATCACCTTCAGAGACATCGTGCTGCATAAGGGTTTGACCGGTGTAGGTATCAGTAACCCGGACCACACCTTTTTCTCTGATCTCGAAGGTTTTGTCGTGTGAACCGTATTCTTCGGCTTTTTGTGCCATGAGTCCCACGTTGGGAACAGTACCCATAGTGCGGGGGTCAAACGCCCCGTGTTCCTTGCAGAAATCAATAGTGGCCTGGTAGATCCCGGCATAGCTGCTGTCTGGGATCACGGCCTTAGTGTCCTGTAATTTTCCCTCCTGATTGTACATTTTACCAGAGGTCCTGATCATCGCGGGCATGGATGCATCAATGATCACATCACTGGGTACATGGAGGTTGGTAATGCCTTTATCAGAGTTGACCATGGCCAGCTGGGGGCCATTTTCGAGGGATTCCTGAACGCTTTGTTCTATCTGCTGTCTTTCCTTTTCAGGGAGTTGCTGGATCTTTTCAAGAAGGCTTTCCAGGCCGTCATTCGCCTTGATTCTTAATTTTTCGAAGACTTCGCCGTATTTACTGAAGACTTCGGAGAAATAAACCTTTAGTACATGGCCAAAAATAATGGGGTCTGAGACCTTCATCATAGTGGCTTTCAGGTGC
Organism: Muriicola marianensis; assembly: GCF_014638095.1. Classification (GTDB taxonomy): domain Bacteria; phylum Bacteroidota; class Bacteroidia; order Flavobacteriales; family Flavobacteriaceae; genus Muriicola; species Muriicola marianensis. The sequence goes on along the minus strand of NZ_BMFH01000001.1, from coordinate 813,756 downwards.
ACGGAAAACAGTACTCCCTGTTCCCTGGCCTCCGCAACTTGTTTCCTGAGAAATTCCAGCAGGGCTTCTTTGCTCAGCAAGGTTGCGTCAACTATTTCTCCTTCTTTCACAAGGATGTCCCCCTTAAGCAGGCTCTTTTCGCCTTTAGTATTCTCAAATTCCACGGCCAGTACCGTGTTTTTCTCCATGGTGACGGACTTCTCATTGTTCCTGAAATCCCCCTGGCTCATTGTGGCCACATGGGTTTTGGATGTCGATGACCAGGCACCCATGCTATGAGGGTGCATCTTGGCGTAATTTTTAATGGGTTTCGGGGCCCTGCGGTCAGAATTTCCTTCCCGAAGTACGGGGTTTACCGCGCTTCCCTTTACCTTGTCGTATCTGGCCTTGATATTCCTTTCCTGTTCTGTCTTAGGTTTATCGGGATATTTGGGTACGGGATATCCCTTTTTCCTCAATTCTTCAATGGCCTCTTCGAGCTGTGGGATAGACGCACTGATATTGGGAAGCTTGATGATATTGGCTTCGGGGGTTTTGGCAAGTTCTCCCAGAACGGCCAGGTCGTCAGGGATTCGCTGGTCTTCTCGTAAAAATTCCGGAAAATTTGCCAGGATCCGGCCCGAGAGGGAAATGTCCTTTGTGGCAATTTCGATATTCGCCGTCCCGGCAAATGATTTTATAATAGGCAACAATGACTGGGTGGCCAAAGCAGGGGCCTCGTCCGTCAGCGTGTACATGATTTTTGACATGGCAGGTTTTTTAATGCGCTCTCAGGCGTGCAAATATACAATTTTAAAGGAGGCTGCAAAGGTGAAATGTGCAGGTGTAACTCGACTAGCGGAGGGACCTATGGGAGGTAGAAAAACAAAAGCCATATCATTGTAACGGGTACACTGATATGGCTTTCTAGAAACAGCTTGCTTTCCTTTCCTTGCGGTCCGGAACCCAACCCGAAGGCTGGCAGCATGGCTGTCTCGACGTTTGAAACATCTACGTTCTCAATTTTTCAACTGCGACCCGATTGGTGTTTCTTCTTGTTGCTTCCGCATGACGTCAATTCATACTTAACCCTGAGGTTGCGTACGGGGGTCTGTCATACTTTTCCGGTGTTCCGGGACCGGAGCCCCTTTCGACCGGTATGTTTTTCTTTTCCGAAAACCGAAGTTCCCGGTCGTGAAAATGCCCATTGCAACAATATAAAGAACGTCAACTTTATAGTGGCTTTCGGTGTGAAACAGGAAGCTTCTCCCGCTTAACCACAAAGTAAATATAGTCGAAAGATCGGATTGTGCAAACGATGTAAGGAATTTAAAATCAACAAGTTATAAACCTGACTTATGAACAATTGTTTATAAGTACACCTACCTCCTCTTTTGTCTGAGTCAGCGGTATGTTAAAAAATAAAACCGGCCCTCTGCAGGAGCCGGTTTTGCTTTGCCTCACGCGGGTTAGGTGATTATCCCTGCTTTCTTAACTGCCGTTGTATTTTTCTTATGGCTGATTCGATCGACTTTTCAGGTTCTATAATATTGTATTCTCCCCAGAAGTCCGGATCAGAAAATCCGGAGGCTTCATCACTGAGGATCATGGTCGACTTAAGTCGGTCCCTGAATCTGGGTTCCGAAAGTTCCGGATTCTGCTCCCAGTCGGTAACCGCCATTTCACAGGTCATGCTGTAAATTGAGTTAAACAGCTTCTTGTCCCAGTCGATCTTGAATTCCAGCACAGCATTGCTGTAGCCGTAATACCATTTTCCGTTCTTCTCCCTGTAATCCACCCGGTAGGCAACCTCCTCAGGATATACCCTTGCATTCCATGGCTTTTTTCGGACAAAGAGCCTGCTGGCGAGGTCCCGGTCTGTGATATTCAGGGAATAGATCGCACTGGTCAGCACCTTATTTTGCACATCGATATAGAGCTCGCCCCTGTAAAGAGGTTCCAGGACATCTTCCCTTTGGTTGAAGCTGATGACATAAATCAGCCTGTCATTGATGCGGGTCGACCTGTCGAACCTGAAATTGTAGTTATCGATACTCTCCTCCCCAAAGATGTACTCGGGGTATTTCATCACATCCACGTAGAGGGCATTGAAAGGCCCACCCTGAAGTTTCAGCACCAGGGTATCGAGCTTACTGTAGTCCGTACTTTTACGCGACTTATACATCTGTACTGCGTCTCTGCGGGGTGAGGTATAAGGTGTCTTAAAGATGGAGACCACAGCCTCGGAAAGGGAAACATTCCTGCGCCTTCTCTTGATGGTCTCCCTGTAAAAGGCGGTCATGACACTCGGATCATTGACGTAGTTTTCTCCTTTCCTCCTAAGGGTTTCCTTGACAAGGGTAACAGCATCCTTGGGTACGGTTACATTTACCTCAGGCAATTCCGTGACCAGTACGTCCAGGGAAATAGTATTATCCTCCGTCTTTAATGTAGAAAGAGGTACGGTTTTCGACCTGTAGCCCAGGAAACTCACTTCTACCGAAGTGCTTTCCATATCAGTAGGTACCTTAAGTAAAAAGGCACCCTCTGTATTGGTCACAGTGCTGATATTAGACCCCGATACCGTTAGTGTAGCAAAGATCAGGGGTTTGTTTGTTTCACTATCCACCACTTCTCCCTTGTAAGAAGCGTAGGATACATCCTGTTCCCCCATATCCTGGAAGGCATAGGTAGGAGCTGAGAAAACCAGGCTTAACAGTAATACAAAAATCCATATAGGGATTGCCTTCATTCCTGTTACTTCATGTTTGTTGATCCATTTCTTTTTCATAGCTGTAAATTTAATTCTGGAAAATCTTCACGGTTAATCACTTCTTCCATTCGGTCAAAGTGTCTGTCATCAGGCCGGCTATTAACCCAATCAAAACGGCAGGAGGAATAGACAGGAATTGCAAGGTTCGCTTATTTTGGATTGCAGTTTTGACTGACCCTCTTCTGCTGAATTACATGGGATCATAAAGATACGAAATTGGGCGATGCAAATTCCGGTTGACCGGTCAACTTTTACCCTTCTTGAAGTCCGAGTTACACCGCTCAAACAGAGCGACCTGATTTCTGTGATGCCCACTTTTTTGCCGATGAAATACCGCTTTCAGGGTTGAGGAGTTAAGCCTTGTCGATCCTGTTGACGGGGAAATTTGTCTGTTGGTCCGACAATTTTACACTTGCCGAAAATACATTGACCTTCAGCGATTTACGAACAAACCTTTGACAAATACGGGGTTACTTTATTAGACGAAACACCCAAATCGTGAAAGCTATTTTAACCCTTTGCCTGGCCCTTCTGATGAGTGCCGGCGCCTTTGCCCAAAAAGCACAAAACCATGCTGAAACTGAACATCATAAAATGGATCTTGTTCTGGATGGTAGGCCTGTTCTTCCTGTACATCGTAAACAAGTTGAGAAGGCTGGTGCCGAAAAAATAGCCCGCCTCTACCGGTTCAAGAATGCCCGTATCAAGGCTGAACTCTCATTCAGGACCCAAAAGAAAAATCTAACCGTTTAATAAAGTACATAATGACCTTATTTATTCTTTTATTCCCGGTTGCCTTATTTTGTAGTCTGTTTCTCGTTTTTTCTCTTCGACCATCCTCTTTACGTCCCGTAAGAGTGCTTTCGCGTCGTAGACGATACCGTCCTTGATCGTGTAGTGCACGCCGCCTACACGGACTACTTCATTGTCTTCGGTGAGCTTGATGGCTCCCGTGCCATACAACACTTTTAAGTTTTCGAGGGGATTTTCCCCAACGATCACAAAATCTGCTAATTTCCCCACGGTCACGGTCCCTATTTTATCACTGACCCCCAGGGCTTCTGCCCCGTTCAGGGTTGCGCTCCTGATAATCTCCAATGGGTGAAAACCCGCCTCTCGAAGTAATTCTAGTTCCCTCACATAGGCGAAACCATAGAGCTGGAAGATAAAGCCGGAATCCGATCCGGTGGTCACCCGGCCTCCTCGATTTTTGTACTCATTCACAAAGGTCATCCACAGGGCGTAATTCTTTTTCCAGGCCACTTCCTGTTCGGTCCCCCAGTAATGCCAGTACGAGCCGTGCGAGATCTTGCTGGGCTGGTAAAATTCCCATAGGGAGGGGAGGGTGTAGTCTTCGTGCCATTCGGCCCTCCTGGCCCTTTGGAGATCCCGGCTGGCCTCGTAGATATTAAAGGTGGGATCCAGGGTAAAATCGAGCTCCAGCAGCTCATCCATTACGGCATTCCAGTGTTCTGAATAAGGAGGTGCCGCCTGCTCCCAAAGCCGGCCTGCTTCCTGAAAACGGTGTTGTTCGTTATTGTAGTTGTAATCCAGGGGATAGTCCTGAACTGTCCGGTCTGTAAACAATGCCTCCGGCAGGCCGTACCAGTGCTCCATGGAGGTGAGTCCGGCACGGGCCGAATTCAGCACATTCCATCGGGCAACATCCATCTGGGCATGATGACAGGCAGACCGCAGGCCCAGTTTTTTGTTCTCTTCCAGAGCTGCACTCATGATCTCCGGGGGAGCTCCGAAAAACTTGATCCCATCTGCCCCTTTCTGAGCATTGCTCCTGACCCATGCCCGGGCCATTTCAGGGGTGCTGATCTCCTCTTTACTGCCCTGCCCGAATCCGGTATAAACAAAGATCCTGGGGGCTATGATCTCATTCCTGGCGCTTTTCCGTTTCAGGTCCATCGCAAAGTCGACCCCTCTTCCGCTGGGCTCTCTGATGGTCGTGATCCCGTGGGCCATCCAGAGTTTAAAGACGTAATCAGGTTCTGCTCCCTGAGCTCTGCCGCCTATATGACCGTGCATGTCCACGAATCCGGGCATGAGATACATACCGGTACAATCCAGCTCTTTCCCTCCGGGAGTGAGTTGTGGTCTGCGGGAAGGATCGATCTCCACTCCGGGATAACCAACCACGTCGATCTCTCTGATGATATTATTTTCCACAACGATATCGACGGGTCCTACAGGGGGCGCCCCATTGCCATTGATCAGGGTTACCCCCCTTATGATCAGCTGGGAAAATGGCCCGTCTCCTTCCGGCGATTGGGCAAAGGTTGCAAGGCTTATCAGGATCCCTGTGAGCGTGAGAAATAAATTCTTCATAATTCTTATTTAGGTACGTTTATGTGATTTCCAAGGAATAAGGCATTGAGAAAGAGTCGGTTCGTCCCATACCAGGAACCCCTGAAATTGGGGTTGTCGGCGAACATGACCACCCTGCCGTTGCCTATCGGGCTGACCATAAGGGAGGCTGACTTCCGGAGGAATTCATCGCGGTTCTTGTCCGTGATAAATCCATCGATCACAGGATTTTGAGTATATTTTGATACCGTGGCGTAGGCGTTCTTGCTGGGAGCCAGCCAGACCGTATTGTTCTTGTATACGGGAATGCGTTCCTTTTGATAGCCGAAGGCAAGCGGATGGGTGAGGTCGAGCTCAGCCTCCACGATGATTCCCCCTACACTTTCCTTCCCGAGGTTGTCACCCGCATCTGCATAGGGTTTGCGTTCGACAACTGCTGTGGTATCCTTCTTTTCCTCGATCAGATCTTCCTTGACCAGCTTCTTGTCAATCGCCCATTTAGAGGCGGTTCCGATGGTGATCAGGGTATTCCCTTTTTCGGCCCAGGACTTGATCTTTCCGAAGAGTTTATCGTCAAATGAATAATTTCCCGACACCATGACGAGGGTGTTGTATTTGTCCAGATCGGCGCCTTTCAGGCTTCGTATGGGAATCTTGGTGATCGGCATGTGTACGCGTGTATCCAGGAGGTGCCAAACCTCACCGGCCTCATAGGAACGGACACCTTCTCCTATGATCATGGCTGCTTTCGGCGGTTCTACGGGCCTTACGAACCTGCTTCCGAGATCTACTCCGGACAGATTGAGACCCGATTCAACAGCATATACAGGCACCTGGAATTTTTCCTGCGTTTCCCTCAAAATAGCAAACACCTCTTCTGCATTCTTTTTTTGGAGCTTTACCGGGAGGAGCAAGGTGCCGAAGTGAAAGTTTTTGTTTCCTCTTTTGGTCTGGGAGGTAAAGGGCCGGAAAGAAGAAGACAGGACCAGGCCTTTGGATTGAAGAAAGTGCAAGGCCGCAGGAGCATTGTAATCGTCCCAGTCTATCAGGTAGGCGTAATCAGAACGCTGGGCAGGTGTAAATTTCACGAAGTCTTCAAGAGAGGTTACCGGAGCGCCACTCACTTCCCTGTTCTGGGCGGTGTATGAAATATTGTAAAAATTGGCAAGAGACCAGGCAGATGCATCGTAAAAAACGCTGTCCCTGTATCGTGTATAGGTCTCGAAGACCGTTTGCACCATTCGGTACTGGGGTTGCCTGGTAGGCACAAAGTACGATCCGTCGTTGTTTTTTAAGACTTTCACCCTGTGCAGCAGGAGCTTATCGACAAATGCCTTAAGCCTGTTCTGGTCATGGGCCTCCCCGAAAGTGTAGCCTTTAACGCGTGAAGCGGTTGCTCTTGTGAGTGCAGATTTAAAGAAATCCTGCTGGTATTTCCTCAGGAGGGCCTTATTCTCAACAGCTGCCCTGACCGTGGTAATGCTCGAGGTGAACTGGTTCCTGATCGTGAAAGGAAAGGTGATCTCCCCAAAGGGCGTGGTCTGCTTATGGCCCCTCGAACTCGCCTGCTCAAACAGCAATCCGAGTCCGCCCTGCAGATCCGGATAGGAGGAACCGTACCCCGGATAGGTGCCGTCAAAGACCTCTTTGGTGAAATAGAGGGAGCCTATGCTGTCCAGCGCTTTGGCAAAATAATCCCCGAACAGGTTGTTGAGGTCGATGTAATTTTCCCTGGGCATGATGGGATCCAGGGAACCGTTGGCCTTCATGGGCTCAAAGAAATAGGTGCTTTGGCTGCCCATCTCGTGAAAATCGGTCACCACGTTCGGATACCATTGATGGTACCAGTTCAGCTTGCCCCTGCTTTCGGGATTGATCCCCAGGAGCCAGTCCCGGTTTAGGTCGAACCAATAGTGGTTAGTTCTTCCGCCCGGCCAGTATTCATCGTGTTCTGCATCCTGGGGGTCTGCCACCAGAGGGCTACCCTGGTAGCTGTTGGCCCATTGGGTATGCCGGTCGCGACCGTCCGGATTGATAGTGGGATCGATAAAAATCACCGCATTGCTGAGATATTTTTGGATCTCTTGAGATTCTGAAGCCGCAAAAGTATAGGCGGCGAGCAAGGCCGCTTCCGAACTTGAAGGTTCATTTCCATGTACGTTGTAAGCCAGGTTGATAAACACGGGTACCTCCTCGTAGTTAGAAACATTTTGGGCCGGATCTGTAAAGGCCAGGTGTTTTGCTTTGAGGCTGGGAAGGTCTGAGAGGTTTTCCGGTGTGCTCAGGGTCAGCATACTCAGAATCCTTCCCTCATGGGTACGCCCGTATTCAGCGAAACTGGCCCTGGCTGAGACCTCTGCCAGTTTTTTGAAATAGGCGACAATAAGGTCGTGTCGCGTATGGCGTTCCCCAATACCATATCCGAGAAATTCTTCGGGGGAGGGGACTTCTTTATTAAAAGGTTTGAATTTTTCCAGAAAGTAATCCTGGGCAGAAAGTTGGTAGCTCAGGCACAGAATGGCCAGCATAAAGAGTTTGCGCATAGGTCTGAAATTAGTTAGCCCATAAATATAGGGATAAATCCAAAGGCCCGACCGGAATATCCGCCTGCTGTGTTACCTGGGAATAAGCCAATTCCTCTAAGCCACTGAAGGAAAGGGCTGGGGTTCGATCTCCCTGAATTTGACAATGTAGTTGGTCCCTTTTTTAGAAGGATCCCGGGTGATTGTTCCCTTGAGTTGTCTAGCCAGATTGTGGATAAGCTTGAGCCCGAGGGAGCTGCTCGACTTCATGTTCACTGTATCCGAATACCCGGACCCATTGTCACCTATCTCGAGCACATAGCTGTGTTCATCTTCCTGTTCAATGGCGATATGTATCTCTCCTTCGTGGTCGTCCTTGATCCCGTATTTCAGAGAATTGGTGATGGCCTCATTGATAAGCAGTCCAAGGGGGATGGCGGTGTCAATACCCAGTTCTATGTCCGGAATATCGATATTAAGCGATACCTTGTTATTGGCTCCTTTAAGTGATTTTACCAGGTATTCACTCAATTCCCTGACGTAGGTCCTGTATTGTATTTTGGAGAGATCGTCCCTCATGTACAGCATTTCATGGACCATGGCCATGGAGATCACCCGGTTCTGACTGCTTTTCAGTATGCTTCTGGTACGCGCATCGGAGATGCTTCTTCCCTGCAGGCTCAACAGGCTGGAAACTGTCTGCAGATTATTCTTGACCCTGTGGTGCACTTCCTTGAGCAGGGTGTCTTTCTCTTCGCTGCGGGCCTGCATTTCCCTTTTGGACTTATAGAGTTGATGGTGAACGATCATAAGGTCCTTTCCAAAGATGCCGCCCAGGAGATAAACGGTAAACAGAACGCTCAGAAGAGCAAAAATATCACGGGAAATCTCAGGGACCTGGTTGGTAAGATCCAAAGGGAAGAACCTGTTTTGAATGAAAAGGAGTACCACCAGGGTACAAATGATAAAAAGGTAAGTCTTTCCATAGGAGCGGGTGGTGGCATAACCGGCCAGGACCAGGAGGCTGAGAGTAAAGATAAACGGACTCATGATGCCCCCACTGAAGGAGACCACGAGCAAAGTAGATACCAGGCTTGCGATGGAAGCGATATTATAGGTAATGGATAAATTTCTATGAGCTTTGTAGGCAAAGGTATTGGCGAGACTCAGCAAGGCGTAAAAAAGGAAGACGAAGGAAAGGGAGGTTTGTATATCCAACAAAAAATAGCAGAACAGGAAAAAAGCAAGGCAAAGCACCGAAGTGTAATTGGTCGCCTTGATCAGTAATTTCTCTTTGTCCCTGAACCTTTCCTGGTCGATGTAATTTTTTTTCATCAGTCTCGAATTTTCGGATCCCTTATCTATCCTGGTTATTTTACTAAGTCTGCTGTTGTAAAGCTAGGTATGTTTTGGTAGATTTTCAACATTGCCGGCCTCGAAACTTGCCACATGGGATCGATGAAACAAAAAAAGGATAACCTTCAGGCTATCCTATTTATTGATGTCAAAGAGGTTCTTTAGTCTTCCACAAGCACCCACTCCCCTTTATTAATTAGGGGTTCGGCCTGTTTGAATTTGAGGGTTTTGCTCTCCCCAGACATGACATTTTTGATCTTCACCTTGTCATTGCGACCGATCTTTGGTCTTTCCCTGACGATGGTTTCAGTGACCTGGGGTCTGTTGCCCTGGGTTTGTCCTGCGGCCCTGTTCCGGGCTGCCAGTTCATCGCTGTTGGGGATCTCTTCCTTGGTGGTTTTCAGGGATTCACGGGATCTGCGTAAATTCCGGGCTTCCTGTATTTCGTCTGTATCCCCTGAAGGCAGTTCCCCCTTGAACAGGAAGGAGACCACATCCTTGTTGACCTTGTCGATCATAGACTTGAAGAGCTCAAACGCTTCAAACTTGTAGATCAGCAGGGGATCCTTTTGCTCATGCACCGCCAGCTGCACAGACTGTTTTAACTCGTCCATCTTGCGGAGATGGGTTTTCCAGGCCTCGTCTATGATTGCCAGGGTGATATTCTTCTCAAAATCCGTGATAAGTTGTTTCCCGTTGGTCTCATAGGCAGTTTTGAGGTCGGTGACCACATTGAGGGTCTTGATCCCGTCAGTGAAGGGCACAACAATCCGCTCGTATGAATTCGCCTTGTCTTCGTAAACCTTCTTGATCACAGGGAAGGCAACCGATGCGCTCCGCTCCATCTTGTCCTTGTAATGTTCATAGGCAGCGGCGTAGATCTTGTTGCTGATCTCAGGATAACTGAGCTTTGTAAATTCCTGTTCAGAGATCGGGGAGGTGATCGAAAAGTATTTGATCAGTTCGAATTCGAAATTCTTGTAATCGTTGGCTTCCTTGTTCGTCTCCGAGATCACCTCGCAGGTGTCGTAGATCATATTGGCAATATCCACCTTCAGCCTGTCACCTTCGAGGGCGTGCCTTCTCCTTTTGTAGACAACCTCCCTCTGCGCATTCATCACATCGTCATACTCCAAAAGGCGTTTCCGGATTCCGAAGTTGTTCTCTTCCACTTTTTTCTGCGCCCGTTCTATGGATTTGGTCATCATGGAGTGTTGTATCACTTCTCCTTCTTCCAGTCCCATGCGGTCCATCATCTTGGCCACACGATCAGACCCGAACAGTCGCATCAGGTTGTCTTCGAGAGAGACATAGAACTGTGAACTTCCCGGATCACCCTGCCGGCCGGACCTACCCCTTAACTGCCGGTCTACCCGTCTGGAGTCGTGTCTCTCGGTTCCTACGATAGCGAGTCCGCCAGCCTGCTTCACCTCATCAGACAATTTGATGTCCGTACCCCTACCGGCCATGTTGGTCGCAATGGTCACTACTCCGGCCTTTCCGGCTTCGGCGACGATATCTGCTTCCTTTTTATGGAGCTTGGCGTTGAGTACGTTATGGGGGATCTTACGGATATTCAGCATTCGGGAAAGCAGTTCCGAGATCTCTACCGAAGTGGTTCCGATAAGGACCGGCCTGCCCTGCTCAGAGAGCTGCGACACTTCCTCGATGATGGCGTTGTACTTTTCCCGCTTAGTCTTGTAGATCAGGTCATTGCGATCGTCCCGTGCAATGGGTTTGTTGGTCGGGATTTCCACTACGTCCAGCTTGTAGATCTCCCATAGCTCCCCGGCCTCTGTGACCGCTGTACCCGTCATCCCCGCCAGTTTGTTGTACATGCGGAAGTAATTCTGCAGGGTGATGGTGGCGAAGGTCTGGGTCATCGCCTCGATCTTCACATTTTCCTTGGCTTCGATAGCCTGGTGCAATCCGTCTGAATACCGCCGGCCGTCCATGATCCTTCCGGTCTGCTCGTCGACGATCATCACCTTGTTGTCCATGACCACGTATTCCACGTCCTTCTCAAAAAGGGTATAGGCCTTGAGGAGCTGACTCATGGTGTGTATGCGTTCACTTTTTACGGCAAAATCCTTAAAGAGCTCTTCCTTGAGCTTGGCTTCTTCCTCGATCTCCAGGTCTTGACTTTCGATCCTGGCGATTTCGCTGCCGATATCCGGCATCACAAAGAAGTCTTTGGCCTGATCCCCGGAGATATATTCTATACCTCTGTCTGTCAGCTCTATCTGGTTGTTCTTCTCGTCGATCACGAACAGCAATTCTGAGTCGACCACAGGCATTTCCCGGTTGTTGTCCTGCATATAGAAGTTCTCCGTCTTCTGAAGCAGTTGTTTGATCCCTTCCTCACTGAGGTATTTGATCAGGGCCTTGTTCTTGGGCAGTCCCCTGTGTACCCTGAGCAACAGGAGCCCACCTTCTTTTGTGTCCCCTTCCGCGATCTTCTTTTTGGCTTCGGCGAGAACGCCCGTAAGGTGTTTTCGCTGTTTTTCCACAATGTCCACGACCTTGGGCTTGAGCTCGTTGAATTCATGCCGGTCTCCTTCAGGAACCGGTCCTGAGATGATCAAGGGGGTACGGGCATCGTCTATCAATACGGAATCAACCTCATCCACAATGGCGTAGTAATGAGGTCGCTGTACCAGGTCGCCCGGAGTGTGGGCCATGTTGTCCCTGAGGTAATCAAACCCGAACTCATTGTTGGTACCATAGGTGACATCGGCATTGTAAGCAGCCCGCCTTCCATCGGAATTCGGTCGGTGCTTGTCTATACAATCCACTGTAAGGCCGTGAAATTCAAAGATGGGTCCCATCCAGGTGCTGTCCCTTTTGGCCAGGTAGTCGTTGACGGTAACCAGGTGGGTTCCCTTTCCGGGCAGCGCATTGAGGTAAAGTGGGAGGGTGGCCACAAGGGTCTTACCTTCCCCTGTTTGCATCTCCGCCACTTTTCCTTGGTGGAGGGCGATCCCCCCGATAAGCTGAACGTCGTAATGCACCATGTCCCAGGTAACTTCCTTGCCGGCGGCATCCCAGGAATTCTTCCAGATGGCCTTTTCACCTTCCAGGCTCACATAATCCTTAGACCCGGAGAGAATCCTGTCATTTTCCGTGGCAACTACTTCCAGGGTCTCATTCTCCTTAAACCTTCTCGCCGTTTCCTTAACCACGGCAAAGGCTTCGGGAAGCAATTGGTCCAGGGTATCCTGTGTAATCTTGTAGGCCTCTTCCTCCAACTTGTCGATCTCGGCATACAATTCCTCATTCCTGTCGATGTCCGAAGACTCGTTTACTTCGGCCTTCAGTGCTTCGATCTGCTCATTCAGAGAGGCACAGGCCTCAGCAATGATGGATTTAAATTCGGTTGTTTTTGCCCTCAGTTCATCATGGGTCAGACCTTGGCATTTTTCCCACTGGGCGTTGATCTGCTCAACCAAAGGTCGCATCTCCTTGACATCGCGTTTGGATTTATCGCCAACAAAGACTTTTAAGACATTATTTAATAAACTCATGAAATTCTTCTTTTCCACATCCCTGTCTAAGGTGGTGGTATGGGCAGGAATGCAATTTTAATTCGATTTTTTTGCGGTATTCACGAATATTAAACAGTCAAAAGCCGTTCCACTTTTACCTTACAAGGTATTTCAGCTACAAGTCTGTCAAAATTACATAAAAAAAAAGCCTCCGAAGAGACTTTTTATAGCTATTTGATGATTCTGTTAGTATTCATCCTCATTCCAGAGGTAGTCCTCTTCGGTAGGGTAATCAGGCCAGATCTCTTCTATGCTTTCATAGATTTCTCCACCTTCCTCTTCCATGGACTGAAGGTTTTCCACCACTTCCAATGGTGCTCCTGTCCTGATCGCGTAATCGATCAGTTCATCTTTAGTGGCCGGCCAGGGTGCATCGCTGAGATAGGATGCCAGTTCTAAGGTCCAATACATGGTAAAAAGTATTACTTTGAAATTTTTGCAAAAATAATTTTTAAACCCAGACAGTCAAGTTTTTACTGGTTTATTTACACTATTTTTTACAAAATCTCAATTTTGTTAAAGAAATAACGCTCAAAAAGGAAATTTATTAGCCTTTTTTCTCGGGAATCCACTTTACCTCCTCTGTTCCGAGGTCGTAAGTGAACGCACGAGCCAGTACAAACAGGTAGTCGGAAAGCCGGTTTAAGTAGGAAAGAACCTCAGCGTCAAAAGGTTGATTCTCATGTAAAAGGCAGGCCATGCGCTCTGCCCTGCGGCAGACGGTTCTGGCAATATGACAGTATGACACGGCCGGGTGTCCCCCGGGCAGGATAAAATGGGTCATTTGAGGAAGGGATTCTTCCATATGGTCCATTTCCTTTTCGAGGTAAATTACATCCTCCTTACTGATCTTAGGGATGTTCAGCCGCTCTTTTCCGCTTTTCAGGACCGCTTTTTCGGGATCCGTCGCCAGGATGGCCCCAATGGTAAAAAGGTCTTTTTGCACCTTCATCAAGACCTCTTTGTAACGGGGATGAACCTCCTGGTCACGGAGAAGCCCCAGCCATGAATTCAATTCGTCCACGGTCCCGTAGCTCTGGATGCGTATATGGTGTTTCGGGACACGGGTCCCTCCGAAAAGGGCAGTCATACCCTCGTCTCCTGTTCTGGTGTAGATCTTCATAGGTGTTGCTGCAGAGGCCTTATTCCTCTTTCTTTTTGCGCTGATAACCGTCCATAAATTTACGTGACTTTCTTTCCTTAGACCTTCTGCGATTAAAGGTGGAGAGGGCGATGTAAATGACGGCAACCAGACCTAAAACGTAATAGATAGTATTATCCATAGCCCTGAATTGGGGTAAAATTAAGCCATTATATCCTAATCCGGAAATGTTGCTTAGCCTGTTCCTCCCTGAGGAAGAGGATACCTCCGAAGAAATAATCAACAGATACCGTGACCCTGGGATCATCGCAAAGCAATTCCCAAAGGCCGAGGTCTTTCCGGGATTTGTGTATACCCTCTATCAGGATCATGCTGCTGTTGTGGCATAGTGGAAGTATCCTATCCAGAATTGTATCCGAAAGTATTTCCCGGTCTATACATACCAAATCGTATGGGGGACGACCAAAGCTGAGGTTCCCAAACTCCTTTTTCAGGAGTCCCTCCAATTCTTCTTTTTTGCCTTCAACATATACCGACTGATAATTAAAATAGGGAATGCTCTTCAGGGCGATCTTTTCTGTTCTGCTATGAGGTCCTTTAAGCTTTTTATAGAGACATTTCGTGAGGTAGGCAAAGAGAAAAGGGGAATGCACCCCGTGCTGGTTGGTCGACCTGATCAGGAATCTGAGATAGGATCCGATTTGAAATAACCTTCTGCTCATCTACTTTTTTGGACGATTTAGCTTTCTGCCCGTACAGAGATCTCAAACCAGCGTTCGGTTTTCTGGTCTATCTGCTGTTCTGTTTCCTGCAGGGATTTAGACAGGTCGGCGATCTCTTCCGGGGTGATGTCGGGGTTCAGGAAGGCATCCTGCAATTCTTTTTTTCTCGTCTCCAGTTTCTGTATCTCCCGCTCGAGCTGTTTGTACTCCTTTTGTTCGGCGTAGGAGAGGTTACTCCTTTTACCTTCCTCCCGCCAGGGAGATCCGGTAGTTTGGCCCTTTTCGGCATCCGAGGCTTTCTCCGCCTTTTTAGAAGCGTCCAAACTGTCTTCATAGGCCCTGAAATCTGAATAATTCCCCGGGAAATCGTCTATTACGCCCTCACCCCTGAAGACAAAGAGGTGGTCTACGATCTTATCCATAAAATACCGGTCGTGTGATACTACCACCAGGCAACCCGGATAATCGAGAAGGAAAGATTCCAGGACATTGAGGGTAACCACATCCAGGTCGTTCGTCGGCTCATCCAGGATCAGGAAATTGGGATTTTGTATCAGTACGGTACAGAGATATAGACGTTTTTTCTCTCCCCCACTGAGTTTCTCCACGAAGTCGTACTGCTTTTTCCTGTCGAAAAGAAACCGTTCCAGGAGTTGCTGGGCAGAGAGTTGCCTGCCTTTTTTCAGGGGAATGTACTCGGCGATCTCCCGGATCACTTCGATCACTTTCTGCCCTTCCTTCACCGGTATCCCTTCCTGGGTGTAATAGCCAAACTTTACGGTCTCACCGGTAATGATCTTTCCCCCGTCAGGAAGAGCATTTCCTGTCAGCAGGTTGAGGAAGGTGGTCTTCCCTGTCCCATTCTTCCCAATGATCCCCAGACGTTCCCCTTTTACAAAGGAATAGTTGAATTTATTCAGGATGGGCGTATCGGGAAACGACTTGACCACGTTGTGGAATTCCAGGATCTTGCTGCCGAGGCGTTCCATGTTGATCTCCAGCTGAACCTCGTGGTCCTTCCTCCTCTGCAGGGCCTTGCTCTTGATCTCGTGGAAATCGTCGATGCGCGACTTGGATTTGGTCGTTCGTGCCTTGGGCTGCCGCCGCATCCAGTCGAGCTCCTTCTTATAGAGTTGTTTCGATTTGTGCAGTTCAACCACATCGCGCATTTCCCTGGCTTCTTTTTTCTCCAGGAAATAACTGTAATTACCCTTATAGGAATAGAGTTTACCCCCGTCCAATTCCAGGATCTCGTCACATACTCTTTCCAGGAAGTACCGGTCGTGTGTCACCATAAACAGGGTGATACTTTCCCTGGCAAAATAATTTTCCAGCCATTCGATCATCTCCAGATCCAGGTGGTTGGTGGGCTCATCCAGGATGAGGAGATCCGGTTTGTTCAACAGGGCATGTGCCAGGGCGAGTCTCTTCTTCTGTCCTCCGGAAAGAGTCCCGACCCGGGCCTGGAGGTCGGTGAGTTGCAATCTGAACAGGATCTGTTTGTACTGGGTCTCGAAATCCCAGGCGCTATTGCGTTCCATGGCCTCGAAAGCCTTTTGATACCGCTTCTGGTCCCCGGGATTATCAAGGGCCTTCTCGTAATCCCTGATGACTTTGAGGATCTCATTGTCTGAACGGAACACGGTTTCTTCAAGGGTCAGATCCTCCTGGAGATCCGGATCCTGCTCCAGATAGGAGATTCGCAGTCCTTTTCGCGTGTTGACCATGCCGGTGTCCGGCTGATCCTTCCCTGCCAGAATATTCAGGATGGAAGTTTTACCCGTCCCATTCTGTGCGATCAGGGCGATCTTCTGTCCGGCATTGATACCAAAAGAAAGTCCGGAAAACAGGATGCGTTCCCCGAATCCTTTGGAGATTTCCTCTACAGAGACCAGATTCATGGCGTTGATGGTTCAATTTTCCTGGCGTGGTAGAGAAGAAACCCAAACCTTAAGCCCAGGACCATGAGAAGGACGGCAACCAAAGGAGAGAAGACCTGTATGCCCAGAGCCCATACCGGGACTATAATCAGCAGGAGGATGAGCAAGAAGGTCAGATAAAGGGGCAGCCAATTTGGCAATGCTTTGTATCTGATCAGGAAATAGGCAGGTATCAGGTTCAGAGGAAAGGCCCATAATATATTGAGGTTCTGGGCCGTAGCGGTGTGGTCAGTAAAGAACCAGAGAAAGACCATCAGGCATCCGGCGAGTCCTGTCAAGAGGAATAGGATGACATCCAAAACCCGGCTTCTCACTTTATTCCGGAAGTCTATGTATGTTATGGTCGCTGTAAAGAGAAAAAGCAACCCCAGCCAGAACAGGGGGGATGCCGTAAAATAATTTCCTCCGAGTGGAAGATTGTAGTCCAGGATGGTCCTTTCGCGCAGTACGATGGGTTGATCCGCAATCTGGGTGTGTTCGAGTTGAAAAAAGACGTATTCCGGGAGAAACATATATTGCTGGTAATTAGCCTGCCGGTCTATCACAGCACCCAGGGCGAGGTCTATCCCGAAACTCGACCAGGAATTCGAGATCAGATTCTCCTGAATGAGGTCTCTGAAAGTCTTGGGGTTGTCCTGCAGATAGTTAGTGAAGACGATATCCTCTCCGAGGACCCGTTTGAGTACTTCAGGGATTTTAGTGGAACAGTTCTCCAGCAGAAAATCGTATTTGTAATCCCTGTTCTGAGGTTTGTAATTATTCTCAAGAAAGGCAAATACCTCGTTTTGCTCCCCGGGGGAAATATTCAGTATTTGCTCCTTCACCCAGCGGTTTTCCAGTTCATAGGCGTACAGGAAATTTTCGAATCGCTGTTTGCTCAGGGAGTACAGTAGTTTCCCCCGGGCAAATTTGCCGTAAAAATTAGGGGTGTTGAAGTTGAAAGTGCCGTAGTTGTATATCCAGTCAATACCTTTCTCTCTGTCCTGTACCCTGAATGCACTGTGTCCGAAGGAGGAGTATAGCTCAGCTCCCGGGCCGCAGGTGATCACGCTGATAACGGCTTTGTCAGACAGGGGATCCGCCTGAGGTCTCAGGGGAATTACAAAGAGGAAGGTGAGGAGAAAAAAAAGCTGCTTTAAGGTCATCTGGCATGATCTGCTTTAGGCTGAAGCCGGCTACCCCGCAAATATCTGAATAAAAAATATGAGAAAACAGCTAACGTAAAAATTATGCTATTTTAGCAGGAAAGAAGCCCGGATTGAAAAAAAACATCCCCAATTTACTGACCTTGATGAATGTACTGGCCGGATCACTGGCGGTCGTCTTTGCCCTTGACAACCAATGGGGTACTATGGCTCTGCTGGTTCTTGGGGGATTGATCTTCGACTTTCTGGACGGGCTCAGCGCAAGGGCTCTCAAGGTGCAGAGCAAGCTGGGTTTGCAGCTGGACTCCCTGGCCGATATGGTTACTTTCGGCCTTGTGCCGGGGATCGTGATGTACCAGCTCTTCACCATGAGTCTTGGCGGTCATCAGGGTATGGAAGCAGGTAGCGGGAAAGATGTGTTTCAGCTTTTTGCTTTACTTCCTTATGCAGGATTTGCGGTCACCCTGGCCTCTGCTGTCAGGCTCGCGCGGTTCAATATCGATGAGAGACAGGCTACGTCCTTTATCGGCCTGCCGACCCCTGCAAATGCATTGCTGGTGGTATCTCTGCCCATGATCCTCCTGTACAATGGGAATGATGCCCTTAACAACATCATCCTCAATCCGTGGTTCCTGATCATCCACACAGTCCTGAGCTGTTATCTCCTCAATGCTCCCATCGCCCTGTTCTCCCTGAAATTCAAGAATTGGGGATTCAAGGATAATTCCCTCAGGTATATTTTCCTTTTTATCAGCCTGTTTTGTATTGGTACGATGAAATTCCTGAGTGTTCCGGTGATAATCCTGATCTACCTCCTGATGTCCCTCTTTTTTTTCAGGCCGGTTGAGCAGGCCTGATCTAAATGATCCTGCCTTAAAATGCTGGGAAAGCTCCTAGTACTGGAGTTTCTTTTTGCGGAGTTCGAAGTTCTGCCCCAGGTAGACTTTCCTGACCATTTCGTCTTCAGCCAGTACCTCCGGTACACCGGATTTAAGGATACCCCCTTCAAACATCAGGTAAGAACGTTCCGTGATGGCCAGGGTCTCCTGCACGTTGTGGTCGGTGATGAGAATACCGATATTCTTGTCCTTCAGCTGGGCGACGATCCGCTGGATATCCTCAACGGCAATAGGGTCGACCCCGGCGAAGGGTTCATCCAGAAGGATAAATTTGGGATCTGTGGCAAGCGCCCTTGCGATCTCGGTCCGCCTGCGTTCCCCACCCGATAGAAGGTCACCACGGTTTTTTCGGATATGTCCCAGGCCGAATTCCTCGATGAGCTGCTCCATCTTCATGTGTTGTTCCTTTTTGCTGAGCTTGGTCAGCTGGAGCACGCTGAGGATGTTCTTTTCTATGCTGAGTTTCCTGAAGACGGACGCTTCCTGCGCCAGGTATCCGATCCCGTTCTGGGCTCTTTTGTACATGGGGAATTTGGTGATCTCGGTATCGTCCAGGAAGATCCTTCCTCCGTTGGGTTTGATCAGGCCGACGATCATGTAGAAACAGGTTGTTTTACCCGCTCCGTTAGGACCCAGCAACCCCACGATCTCCCCCTGGTTCACCTCCAGGGAGATCCCTTTCACGACCTTTCGGCCGCGGTAGGCTTTCATGATATTTTCGGCTCTGAGTTTCATTAAGGTCCAAAACTAAGGTATTAAACAGGGAGGGGGAAAGGAATTACGTTTTTTTTAACCTTCCTGTTCTTCAAGCGCTTCCCAGAATTCGTAGGCTCTCCTCAGGTGGGGAACCACGATCGTCCCTCCGACCAGGGTGGCGATCCCCAGGGTCTCCATAACCTCTTCTGTCCGGGCACCGGCCTTTCGGGCGCTCTCCAGATGGTATTTAACACAGTCGTCACAACGGAGTACCGCAGAAGCCACCAGTCCCAGAAGTTCCTTGGTCTTCACGTCAAGGGCACCTTCGGCATAGGCATTGGTGTCCAGGTTATAGATCCGCTTGATGAGCTTGTTGTTCGCCCCCAGCAGTTTCTCATTCATCCTGGAGCGGTACGCATTGAATTCCTCAACTTGATTTGGCATATTTCTTGGCTTTTTTGGCCTCCCGTTTCAACACGTAGGCCGAGATATAGATACTCACCTGGTACAGGATAAGTACGGGAATGGCAACAATAATCTGACTGGCCACATCGGGTGGGGTAATGACAGCCGAAATGATGAGCACGATCACCAGGGCTATCTTTCTGTATTTTTTCAGGATCTCGGGCGTGACGAGACCCACTTTGGTCAGGAAGTAAATGATGATGGGCAGTTCGAAGATGAGTCCGCATGCGATCACAGCCGCCCGAACAGTCGAGATATACGAACTCAGGTCGATGTCATTATACACCTCCGGGCTGACTGTATAGCCCCCCAGGAAGTTGATAGAGAGCGGTGCTACTACGTAATATCCGAACAACACTCCCATAAAAAACAAAAGGGAAGCCACGAGGATAAAACCTCTTGAGCTCTTTCTTTCATTTTCATAAAGTCCCGGGCTGATAAATCGCCACATTTCATAGAGCACATAGGGAAAGGCAACGATAAAACCCGCCCAGATTGAGGTCCAGATATGGGCCGAGAACTGTCCTGCCATCACCCGGCTCTGTATCCGGAAGAGGGGTTCGTTACTGCAAAACGCCTCGCTGAAGCCCAGCATCTTAGAAAGCTTGCAAAAAACTCCATAGGTGGGAAAATCGGGTTTTTTGGGGCCGAATATCACCGTGTCGAAGATGAAATCCTTCATCAGAAAGGCGACAAAACCAACAATGACCACAGCCATCGTGGATCGGATCAGGTGCCATCTCAGTTCCTCCAGGTGATCGAGGAACGACATTTCATTTGGGTCCTTCTTCTTCCTGGCCATTATAGGATACCTTCGTTAATGAGGTTGTGAAGGTGGACCACCCCCAGGTACTTTCCGTCCTTTTCCACCAGTAATTGAGATATTTCATTAGACTGCATCTCGTTGAGGGCCTTGACAGCCAGCACGTCGGGCTCTATGGTCTTGGGGTGTGTGCTCATGATATCCTGAGCTGTAAGACCATTGATATTTTCGTATTTATTGAGCATCCGGCGTATATCCCCGTCCGTGACCACGCCTACGAGTTTACCTTCCCTGAGCACAGCGGCCACTCCCAGCATCTTTTCAGAGATTTCAACGATAACCTCTTTTACCGGGGAATGGGCATCCACACGGGGGACCATATTCTGGGAGGAGATGTCTGAGACTCTCAGATATAATTTTTTTCCCAGGGTGCCTCCTGGGTGAAACTTGGCAAAATCCCGGGGGCTGAAACCCCTGAGTTCAAGCAGGCAAATAGCCAGGGCATCTCCCATGACCAGCTGGGCTGTTGTACTGGTGGTAGGCGCCAAATTGTTCGGGCAGGCTTCTTTTTCGACATAGGTGTTCAATACGTAGTCTGCCTGTTCTGCCAGATAGGATTCGGGATTGCCTGTGATGGCGATCAGTTTATTTCCTCCCGACCTGATCAGGGGAACCAGCAATTTGATTTCGGGGGTATTCCCGCTTTTCGAGATGCATATCACCACATCCTTCTGTTGAATCGTTCCCAGGTCGCCGTGAATGGCATCCGCGGCATGCATGAAGATAGCCGGGGTTCCGGTGGAGTTCAGCGTAGCGACGATCTTGGAGGCGATAATCGCACTTTTCCCAACCCCGGTGATGACCACCCGACCTTCTGCCTCGTAGATACAGTCTACTGCATCCGCGAATTGATGGTCGATCTGTGAGACCAGGTTCTGTATGGCATTACCTTCCGTTTCTATGGTTTTTTTTGCCAGTTCCAATATGGCTTTATGCTTGCTCAAGACAGGGCTATGATTTGGTGATTCGGAATGTAGATTTTATCGCAAAGGGCAATATCAATCTAAAAGAATGTATTATATTTAAGAAAACAAAATTACGCAAACTTATTAATAGGGTATTCTAATACTTCGAGAAAATACTGCTGCGACCCCGAACAACCTTGTCGTTGAATAAAGCTTATTGTAGAGCAGATGAATTTTGTGCATGTGGGATTAAGTAAAGAATTAGGGAATGGTATTGAATGATTTGGAACTGCAGACCTCTCTGAAAAAATATTTTGGATTTTCTTCCTTTAAAGGACTTCAGGAACAAGTGATCAAAAATGTGATCGAAGGCAACAACACCTTTGTGATCATGCCTACCGGAGGGGGTAAATCGCTTTGTTACCAATTACCGGCCCTGCTCAAGGAAGGCACCGCCATCGTGGTTTCCCCCCTGATCGCCCTCATGAAGAACCAGGTAGACGCCCTGCGCGGTATATCCACCAATGAGGACGGGGTGGCCCATGTACTGAATTCATCCCTGAATAAATCAGAGGTGAAGCAGGTAAAACAGGATATCGTGGATGGTGTTACTAAATTATTGTACGTCGCCCCGGAATCCCTCACCAAAGAAGAGTATATAAAATTCCTGCAGTCCGTAAAGATATCTTTCGTGGCCATTGATGAAGCCCACTGTATCTCGGAATGGGGACACGATTTTCGCCCGGAGTACCGCAACTTAAGGCCAATAATCGACCGGCTGGGAGAGAAAATCCCTATCATCGGTCTAACAGCGACGGCCACCCCCAAGGTGCAGGAAGATATCGTCAAAAACCTCGGTATCCAGGATGCAGCACTGTTTAAAGCTTCCTTTAACCGGCCCAATCTGTTCTACGAGGTCAGACCCAAGACCAAGAACGTGGAAGCAGATATCATCCGTTTCGTCAAAAAGAATCCCGGAAAATCAGGTATCATCTATTGCCTCAGCCGAAAAAAGGTGGAAGAGCTCGCCCAGATGCTCCAGGTGAATGGCGTCAGTGCCGTTCCGTATCATGCCGGCTTTGACAGTAAGACCCGTTCCAAGTATCAGGATATGTTCCTGATGGAGGACGTGGACGTGGTGGTGGCTACCATCGCCTTCGGGATGGGTATAGACAAACCCGATGTGCGATATGTGATCCATCACGATATCCCCAAGAGTATAGAAAGCTATTACCAGGAAACCGGGAGGGCCGGTCGAGACGGGGGAGAAGGACACTGCCTGGCTTTTTACTCCTACAAGGATGTGGAAAAACTGGAAAAGTTCATGTCCGGTAAACCCGTGGCTGAGCAGGAAATAGGTAATGCCCTGTTGCAGGAGATCGTCGCCTACGCCGAGACCTCCATCTCCAGGAGGAAATTCATCCTTCACTATTTCGGAGAGGAATTTGACGAGGTGAACGGGGAGGGAGCCGATATGGATGACAATGCCAGGAACCCCAAGGAGAAGGAAGAAGCCCGGGACAGCCTGGTGAAGTTGTTGAAGGTGATCCAGGGGACTAATGAAAAGTTCAGGTCAAAGGAGATCGTAAAGACCCTTATCGGTTCTACCAACGCCCTGATAGCCTCTCACAAAATAGACGGAAAGGATTTTTTCGGATGTGGAAGCGAACATCCCAAGGAATACTGGATGGCGCTGATCAGGCAGGCCCTGGTCGCCGGATACCTCAGGAAGGAGATCGAGCAATACGGCATCCTGCATGTTACGGAGGAAGGAGAAGCGTTCTTAAAAGCGCCCTCTTCCTTTATGATGACCAAGGACCATGTTTACAATGAGGAGACCGATAACGCCATCGTCGGTGCCACAAAGAAAGCAGGAGGGGTGGCAGACGAGCGATTGCTGAAATTACTGAAGGATCTGAGGAAAAATGAAGCCAAAAAACTGGACGTGCCACCTTTCGTGGTATTCCAGGACCCTTCCCTAGAGGATATGGCGTTGAAGTATCCTGTCAGCATTGAGGAGATGATTAATATCCACGGGGTGGGAGAAGGCAAGGCGCGGAAGTTCGGTCAGCCATTTCTTCGACTGATCGCAGATTATGTGGAGGAACACGATATTGTACGCCCCGATGACCTGGTAGTGAAGAGTACGGGTGCGAATTCCGGGCTCAAACTTTATATCATCCAGAATATTGACAGGAAACTACCTCTCGATGATATCGCGGCTGCCAAAGGAATCGAACTCCCCGAACTCGTCAAAGAGATGGAACAGATCGTCTTCAGCGGGACCAAACTCAATATCGATTACTGGATCGATGAGATCCTCGATGAGGACCAGCAGGAAGAGATACACGAATACTTCCTCGATGCGGAGACAGATAACATAGAGGTAGCCATGAAAGAGTTCAACGGGGACTACGAAGACGAGGAACTCCGGCTGTACCGCCTTAAATTTATGAGTGAGGTAGCCAATTAAAGCTTAACAAAAACCCCGGATGTCCGGGGTTTTCTTTTAAAAGTTATCGAATTCACCAGCCGAGATCAGGGCGATGATGGCCCCGAAATACAGGATGATAAAGACGATATACAGGAGGGCAAGTGCCAGTCCGACATAAGACAAAACCCGCCCTGTCTTTACATTTTCATATCCGGTGTACATCCCGGGATTTTCTTTATAAATACGTTCCGCCTTACTGGCACTGTTCAGGCCGAGGATGGTAAAGATGATCCCGAAAGGCCCGCAGCAAAGCAGGGTGAGTACTACGGAAAGTATCCCCATCGTCAGTGCGTTGCTGGCTCCGGGCAGTGATTGTTGATTCATGATCTGTTATTAGTTGGTTATTCTTCTATACCGAATTGCTCCATCATCTCCTGCGATCTTCTCATGGCTTCTTCCCAGCCTCCCATGGCCTGAATCTGGTAGATGGTCCAGAACAGGTACAAGACCCCGAGGACAAGCCCTATGATGACCAGGATCTTAGCCGTCCTGAGCTGACCCTGATTAGAATAGCCCTCCGGGTTTTCCATGAGTGTCTTCTCGTCTTTTTTTACGAGATACAACCCAATCCCCGACATGATGATAGCCGGAATCCCATAGATACAGCAACACAGATAAGACAGGATAGCGAGGACAATAGCGATGGTTACGTTAGGTAGTTTTTGTTGTTCCATAAAAAGTTTTGGTTAGAGGAGTTTATAAACAAAATTAGCCAGGATCATTGCCACACTTGAGATCATAAGCACGATGCTGACGGTATTGGCGTATTTAATTTTGTAAAACTGATCGAGCAGGAGAAAGGCAAATAAACCAAGGATAGGATAGATGGCAGGGTACATTTTGAACGCTGCCAGGAATTCACCCTGAAATAAAAGCCACACAGATCTTTGAATACCACATCCGGGGCAATCCATCCCGAGCAATTGTTTGCTCAGACAAGGTAGCATGAGATCTTTGGCTGCAAATAGGAATGGGATGAGATTCACTGGTCTTGTTTATCATTCTCCAACCGAAAAATACTATTATTTTTAGGGAATGAAAATAAAACCCGGCATTATTTTCTGGCATATATGGGAGAACTAAAAATAGGTGACAGGGTACAGGTACTCGATGATTCCATTGAGGGGATCGTCATGCGAATCGGTAAGGATGTGATCAGGATCAGGACGGATGAGGATTTCGAACTGGAATTTACTCCTCAGGAAATCATTCTGGTAGAAGGACAGCAGAGCATCCGGGTGAGCTCCGATGAGGTGAACGCCTCCCGTCTGGAGAAGGAAGTAAGCCGGAAACCGGGTGTCAGGGTTTCCAAGAAAAAGGAACGTGATGTCCCAGCCATGGAGGTAGACCTGCACATCCATCAGTTGGTGCCTGATACCAGGGGGATGAGCAATTTCGACATGCTCAATATACAGATAGACACGGCAAAAAGACAACTGGAATTTGCCCTGAGGAAGAATATCCGGAAAGTAGTTTTTATTCACGGAGTAGGGGCAGGGGTATTAAAAGAAGAGCTCGGCTTTCTGCTGCGCCGTTATCCACAGATCAACTATTACGATGCCGATTATCAGAAGTACGGCCTGGGGGCCACCGAAGCCTATATCCTGCAGAATCCCAGGGAGAATTGATTACTGTTTTGTTGACACTGTGCCGAAATCGTCAATGCTCGTGTCCGTGATTCTCTCGCCCTGAGCATTGATCAGGGTGATATTCCTAAGCTGTATGGTATGGTCGAACTGGAGCGTATCCAAGGCATTTCTCACCGTGCTCACCAGGACCTCCCCGCTAACCGCCTCTATTTCTTCCTCTACCGTAGGTTCTGCAGGTGGAATGGCATCACAGAAGTAATTCTTGGTAACCGTCCCGCTGAAAATTCTGTACACCAGGGTACTCTGCCCGGGAATAGTACTAATGATCGTATCCTGTGATTCTTCGTTGGCCAGGATCCCATCCTGCAAGTCCAGGATCAGGCTTTCATCTCCATCGATTTTGAAAAAGACGGTGGTCCCTGTGGTCACTGTGGTTTCACAGGTCTGAAGGGAGATGTCATCAAAGTCGATGGAAGCGATCTCGAGATCACCGTCATTACAAGCCCACAGGAAAAGGGACAGGAGCAGGATTACCTTGTTCTTCATGGCTCAAAAGTAAAACAAATTGAGAGGAAAAACCTAGGGTATTCTCTCTCCTTTCAGGAGAATTTTGGTTATTTTCCTTTATTTTTGAACCGGTTTTTTAAATGAGGATCGATCATGAAGCAAATATATCTGGACAATGCAGCTACGACCCGAGTCAGGGATGAGGTGATAGAGAAAATGCAATCGGCCCTGGCCAATTGTTATGGAAATCCCTCTTCCACCCACGGCTTTGGAAGGACGGCCAAGACGGCCATTGAAACAGCCAGAAAGACCATTGCCAAGTATCTCAATGCGCAGCCTTCTGAGATCATTTTCACGTCAGGGGGAACCGAAGCAGATAACATGATCCTGCGTTGTGCGGTGCGCGACTTAGGGGTAGATACCATCATCACTTCGCGTGTGGAACACCACGCCGTGCTGCATACAGTGGAAGAACTGGAGGCTCAGGCAGGGGTGAAGGTGCATTACGTCCGCTTATCAGCCGATGGAAATCCGGATCTGGACCATCTTAAATCCCTGTTGGAAACTGAGAAGGGGCAGAAACTGGTGAGCCTGATGCACATCAACAATGAGATCGGCAATAAGATCGATATGAAAGCGGTTTCGGCCTTATGCCGGGAAAACGAAGCCTATCTGCACTCAGACACTGTGCAGTCCATCGGCCATTATCCCTGGGACGTGCAGGAGATACCTATCGACTTCATGACCGCCGCGGCCCATAAATTCCACGGCCCAAAAGGTGTAGGCTTTGCTTATATCAGAAAAAATTCGGGCCTGAAACCCATGATAGTGGGAGGTTCCCAGGAAAGGGGATACCGGGCAGGAACGGAACCCTTCCACAACATTGTAGGCCTGGAAGAAGCTTTTGTCCTGGCTTATGATAACCTGGATGAGGAAAGGGAGTATGTGGCATCCCTGAAAAAGTATTTCATAGATTCTATCAAAAAGGCTTTCCCGGATGCTGCATTCAACGGGCTTTCGGGAGATATGGAGAAAAGTACCTATACCCTGGTCAACGTCAGGTTGCCTATCTCACAGGAAAAAGCCCTGATGCTCTTGTTCCATCTTGACATAAAAGGGATCGCTTGCTCGAAAGGAAGCGCCTGTCAATCCGGAAGTGACACCGGTTCTCATGTGCTCAACCAGATCCTCACAAAGGAAGAACTGAAAAACCCTTCTGTGAGATTTTCTTTTTCTATCTACAATACAAAAGAGGACATTGATTACACCGTGGAGGTGTTGAAGGAATTCAGCAAGGACGAAAAAGCGCCAATGATCACTTAGCGTTCCTTGTCATAGGGAAACTTTCTGGTCGCCTTTTTCATCATGGATTCAATCAGGTCGGTAGTATTCCTCCCCGATTTCTTATTGATCTCCTTTTCGTATTTCCAGAGCAGCTTTCCGGTCTTCCCGTCACTGACCTTGATACCGATTCGGCCGTAATTGGCATCTCCGAGCAGGTAATCGATAAAACTGAAATCAGAAGGGATACCCTCGGAGAGCAGGATATTCAGATCCATATTCCCGCTCACGATACCGTCTACATCCAGGATCTCACTGAGCTGTTTTATGGTGTAGGTGTCGATATTGGAATAGGTGATGTTGTTCTGTGAGAGGATGGCATTGGTGTTTTTAGTATTCTGAAAATCCACGGAAAATTTCTTCCTTTTCTTACCCCTCCCGAAATAGGTTTCCAGGGCGTCCTGCACGGCATATCCCTCCCTTTCTTCCAGTTTGTTCAGGTCTGAACCATCAGCATTTTCCTTGAGTTCAAGATTGGTGAAAAAAGGCAGGATCGCCAGAATTTTGTGGTCAGAACTCAGATCCTCAAACCTGTCGCTCTCATAGATGTTCTTTTGTCCGATCAGAATGAACCCCTGAAACAGGAAGAGGACGAATAAGAACCTTTTAATAAACTCCATTTTCTAAAACCGCATTCTTAGTTTAACATTCAGGATCCTGGAGGTCATGAAGTTGGGTACAGCGAATTCAGCCTTGCTGTCCACATCCCTGACCCAGGTATTGGTGATGGAATTCTGGTTGTTGAACAGGTTGAAGATCTCCAGACCAACCTGTAATTCCTTGCAATTCTTCAGCCAATGACCCTCCTTGAGAAAGGTGTTTTCGTCTACAAAAATATGAGAAATTCCCAAATCGGCCCGTTTGTAATCCCTGAGCCTGTTCTGGAAAAAATAAGGGTCTGTGTAACTGGGCGACCCGCCAGGAACGCCTGTGCTGTACACCAGGTTCAGGTACATCCTCAGTTGAGGTAAGTCAGGTACATAATCCTGCCATAGAATTGCTGCTTTAAATCGCTGGTCTGTCGGCCTGGATATAAACCCCCTGTCATCCCAGTTCTCCATGGTTTTCAGAAATCCCAAACTGATCCAGGACTCCGTCCCCGAAATAAATGCCCCGTAGAGTCGAAGGTCTGCCCCATAGGCATAGGCCTCGGCATCATTATTGGCAACATAGCGGATCCGCACGTCTTCCAGGGTGTACGTGTTCACATCCCAGAGATCTTTGTAATAAATCTCAGTCTGAAGGTTGAAAGGCCGGTCCCAGATCCTGAAACTGTGTTCTGCTCCCAGCAGGAGGTGAGCCGATTTCTGGGCTTTGACATTCGAAACGATCAGTCCTTCCGAATTCCTCAACTCCCGGTAAAATGGAGGTTGCTGGTAGATGCCTGATGACAGCCTGAAAATAACGTCTTTCTCCCAATCCGGCCTTAAGGAGATCTGTACTCGCGGACTCAAGGCCGTCTGGGCCTTCCTCTCAACACCCTCTCCCCGGAGGACCCAGTGATGAGACCTGACTCCGACCGAATAGTTCAGCAGGTGTTTACCTGCTTTCAACCTGTCTGTATATTCGATAAATCCCTGAATTCGATTTGTCTGTGTAAAATTGCGCGCGCTAACGGCATTATAAGCCACCAGGGGGGCTGTAAAGGGTTCTTCAGGCTGATTATTGTTGAACTCCTCTCTCGGGGGCCTGATGAAAAAGCCTGCCGAATCAATAAATTCTGATTCCCTGATCTGGTCTCTCACATCCTCATAAGTATATTTCAGTCCCCAGGAAAGCTGGCCGCTCCCTTTGTTGAGATGGCCCCGGTGGGCCAGGGTGAGGATCAGGGCATCCAGATCATTTCGAGCCCGGTTGTACTGAGATCCTATCCCCCGGGAGGAGGTAATCTCCCCCAGCGAATTACTGCCCAGGTCGGTTTCTATTTCTCCCAGCTCGTATTGGGCGATCACATCAGAATACTCCTCTTCCACGGAATGGTTGATGGCGGAGTAGAAAGTCAGGGACAGGGACTCGGTCGGAAACAGGTCGGCCTTGATCGCTCCCATTCCGGAGGCAAAAGAATTCTCTTCTCTTCCGAGATAAAATACCTGCAAGGCCTGTGGATTGGCCAGGGTTCCGAAATTCGTCTGCCTGGAAACAGGTCGGTTTCGGTACCTGTTAAGGCCGAGATATCCAAGGAAATTCAGGTGAAAGCGAGAGGAGAACCTGTAGGTCAGGACACCCTGAAGGTCCGTGAACAGGGGATTGAATGTCGACCTGGTCTCCTGGCTGTTCACGAGCAGGCTGTTATCCCGGTAGCGAAACCCCATCAGGGCACTGAATTTCCTGTCCTCAGACCGGGTTTCCAGGGTGGTGCTCAAGCCCAGCAGGCTGGCCTCGGCCTGAAGGGCAAAACGGGTGGGTGTCTTGTAGGAGATGTCCAGGACGGAGGAGAGCTTGTCCCCATATCGCGCCTGATAACCTCCGGGGGAGAAATAAAGCCGCTCAACCATAGTGGGATTCACATAGCTGAAGCCTTCCTGTTGCCCTGATCGCAGCAGTTGTGGTCTGTATACTTCAATACCGTTGACATATACCAGATTTTCATCGTAATTCCCTCCCCTGACACCGTATTGTGTGCTGAGTTCATTATTGGCAAACACTCCTGGTAAGAGTTTTAACAGATTTTCAACCCCGGCATTGGCTCCCGGGATCTGTCGGGCCATTTCCGGGGAAAGGTTGGAGATTCCGGATATGGCCCTGGTGCTGCTGGCTGTAACCTCCACACTGTCTATTTGGATGGCGTTTGTTTTCATCACCGGATTAAAAGCAAACACCTGGTTTGAGGTCAGGATAAGGTCACGCAGTTCGATCCGTTCATAGCCGAGGTGGGTGAAGATTACGGTCAGGACCACTTCTGATTCGACCTCCAGCAGGTAAAACCCGTTGAGGTCAGTGGTCGTTCCCCTGCCTCCCGCCATTATATTCACATTGCTGAGGGGTTGGTTCTCCTGGCCGAGGACGATACCCGTGATCGTTGCCGTTTGTCCGGACAAAGTACAGGCGAAACAGAAAAAAAGGGAAAACAGTAATAGTCTGAAGGGGTTCAAGAGCCTAACTTCTGAAAAAACTACTCGTAAAGGTAGTGGAATTCCCGACATTGTCCGTGACCACTACTTTGAGATCGCATTGCTTCTTATCCAGGATCTTGTCGTCAAAGTTATAGGTGATGGTGTTGTTCTTGGGCTCGTATTCCATCAGGATCCACTCCCCGTTAAGAGTAGCTTCATAGGAAGCTATCCCGCTTAGGTCGTCCGAAATGAGCAGGCTTAGGTATCTGTAATTGGTCAGCCATTGTTTCGATTTGAAATTCTTTGGCCGGATGGTCGGCGGAACCGTATCCCGGGCCAGGGTATAGGTGCCCAATGATCTCGTCCGCGTAGAAAAAGTATTGCCTCTCTTGTAGGTCTTCATGTAATCCGGTCTCAAACGCTCATCCAGACGGGCGATGAATGCGGTTTTGAGGAATTCCTCGTCATACCCCTGGGTATCAAAGGTAAGCGTGAAGTTCTTGTGTGCCGGAACGGAGTTGTTATGGACGGTGATGGTATCGTTACTCGACTGCAGGTCTATGTAGAAATCCTCATAAAATGTATTGGCGGGAAAGAAAACCCTGGCCTTACCCAGGTCGAAATTATTGGGTTTGCCCGCAGAGATATAATGATCTGTCTTTTGGACCTCTTTCTTTTCCTGAGGTATTTCCCTTCTTCCCACCACGGGGATCACAACCCTGCTGGTATTGCCGGCAAGGTCTTTAAGGGTGATCTCTACAGTGTAGTTCATTCCCTGCAAAACAGATAGTTTGCCATCGTTTTCCAGCTGCTTATAGATACTCAGATCATTTCCATTCAACTTATAACAGCGCTGGATACGCCTGCGGTATTTTGAGAGATATTCGTAATCGATCAGGGTATTGATCAAACGGGTCTCGCCAAAAGAAAAGGAATCGAAATCAAAAGCCGCAGTAACCCGGCCATTTACTTTCTGTTCGAGTTCATACAACCCATTCTGATTGGCTGCCAGGTCCTGCCGGTCATATGCGGCCACCCCAAAACCGATGGTGCCTATAGCTGCGACCTCAGAAGCGAGGTAAGACCCATCGTCCTGCCTGGTCAGGGACAGTTGCACCCTGTCCTCACTTTGGTTGACCACGGCATCCCGGGACAGGGGATAAGCATAAAGCGCCTCCAAGGTGGGATTGGTGGCATCCCGGACATCTAACCCGTAGAGAAGAGGGTTGGTGGGTCTTTCTGTGAGGCTGCTCCTGATCTCAAAATGAAGATGGGGCCCAGAAGATCCACCGGTATTTCCTGAATAGGCTACCAGGGAATCCTTGCTGACCCTGAGCTGACCGTATTCGGGGAAAACCTCGATCTCATAGGACCGGTTGCGGTACTGGGTTTCCTTTACAAAGGCCTCGATTTCCGGACTGAATTTCTGTAAATGCGCATAGACCGAAGTATAGCCATTAGGATGGGCGATATACAGTGCCTTCCCGTACCCCCAATGGGATACTTTTATCCGGCTGACCGTGCCGTCGGCAATGGCATACACCGGTAAGCCCTGACGCTGCTGGGTTTTTATGTCTATCCCTGAATGGAAGTGATTCGATCGAAGTTCCCCGAAGGTCCCCGCAAGGATGAGCGGAATATCCAGAGGGGATCGAAAGGCATCTCTGGGATAATTCTCCTGGCCCAGGATGTGCTGCACTGATAAAAGGCAAAGCAGGATGAGACTCTTCTTCATAGACGTGGGTTGGCACGAAATTAAATAATAGGGCGAATATTTTAAAATAAAACTGGGAGGTTAACTCAATTCTCCAGCTCCAAAATCCCGGGAATCGGGACCTGCAGGAATAAATTGAAAAACTATTGCGAAGTCGTTCCAGGAATGTTAACTTTGTTTGAAAGCATTGGATTGCCTATGAGCGAATTGGTTGATATAGTTGATTCCCTTGAAAATAAGATCAGTAAGTTATTGCACAAGGTAGAATTGCTCAATCAAGCTAAAGGAAGACTGGAGGACGAATTGATCCAGATAAGACAGGATCATGAAGCCACAAAGAACTCCGTAAAAGAATGGGAGGAAAAATATGAATCCCTGAAGCTGGCAAATTCAATGTTGGGCAGTGAAAACAATAAAACAGAAGCCAAGCTCAAAATAAATACCTTGATCAGGGAGTTGGACCATTGTATCTCCCAACTCGCTGAATAGTGGACTCAACATATGGCGGAGAAACTCAAAATCAAGTTGTCGATTGCAGACCGTGTTTACCCTCTGACGATCGACCCGAGTCAGGAAGAAGGGCTGCGAAAGGCCGCTAAGAATATCGAGCAACTCGCCAAAAAATTTGAGCAGAATTATGCCGTGAGGGATAAGCAGGATGTACTGGCTATGTGTGCCTTGCAGTTTGCTTCAAAAATCGAACAACGCGGTATAGATAGAGTAGAGGATACCCGGGAAGTCGTGGAACGACTCACGGCCCTCGACCAGCTGGTAAACGAAAAGCTTAGTTTGAAATAAGTTCTTTAACATACATAATTTACTGCCCACATTGGTAAATAATTTTTGACAAACTCAACATTAATTAGATTAAAAAGGGTGAGTTTAGATTGTAAAAGCAGGCCTTCCAGAAAGGATCCTTGAGCAGTCTGTTAGCCCTAAACCTGTTTATAGGAGTTTGTACAAAACTTCCATCAATGTGGGCTTTTTTTATTCTTTCCTAACAAGAGTTTAAGGAAAGATATCAGGGGAAATCCGTATGTGCAGACGCCATGGATTCCCCGAAATATATTCGGAGGACAGTTGTCCTCTTAAAACAATACTAACTCATGGACACTACAACAATACTCATAGCAGGGGTCATAGGGCTGATCATAGGTTTTTTGATCGCCAAATTCCTCGAAAAAGGGAAGGCCTCGAAAACCCTGGCCAATGCTAAGAAAGAGGCAGCCGCCCTCCTGAAGAATGCAGAATCAGAGGGAGAAAGTATCAAGAAAGACAAGATCTTCCAGGCGAAGGAAAAGTTCCTGGAACTGAAGGCCGAGCACGAAAAGGTCATTATCAACAAGGAGAAGAAAATCTCGGAATCTGAAAAACGAACCCGGGACAAAGAATCCCAGGTAAGCAGTGAACTGGCCAGGAACAGAAAGCTGAACGAACAACTGGAGGGCAAGATCAGGGATCTAGACCACAAGGTAGAATTGTACGAAAAGAAGCAGACTGAGCTGGAAAAATTACACAAGAGCCAGGTGCAGCAACTCGAGGTGATCTCAGGACTTTCAGCGGAAGAGGCTACGAACCAGTTGCTGGAATCCTTAAAGGAGACCGCAAAATCGGACGCCATGGCCTTTATGCAATCCACCCTTGAAGAAGCGAAGCTCACGGCTCAGCAGGAGGCGAAAAAGATAGTGATCAACACTATCCAGCGAATAGGAACGGAAGAGGCCGTGGAGAACTGTGTCTCCGTCTTTAACCTGGAGTCTGACGATGTGAAAGGTCGGATCATTGGCCGGGAAGGACGAAATATCCGTGCTCTGGAATCCGTGACGGGTGTAGAGATCATTGTGGATGACACCCCCGAAGCCATCATTCTTTCCTGTTTTGACAGTGTACGCAGGGAGGTGGCCAGACTGTCCCTTCACAAACTCGTGACTGACGGTCGTATCCACCCTGCCCGCATCGAGGAGGTGGTTCGCAAAACGGAAAAACAGATCGAACAGGAGATCGTGGAGATCGGGAAACGCACCGTGATCGATCTCGGGATACACGGACTCCACCCGGAGCTCATCAAGGCGGTGGGCCGCATGAAATACAGGTCGTCTTATGGCCAGAACCTGTTGCAGCATTCCAGGGAGGTGGCCAAACTCTGCGGGGTGATGGCAGCTGAACTGGGACTGAACCCTAAACTCGCGAAACGGGCAGGCCTGCTGCACGACATCGGTAAGGTACCCAATACGGAAACTGAACTCGAGACGCCACACGCCATCCTGGGGATGCAATGGGCAGAAAAATACGGGGAGAAACCAGAAGTGTGCAACGCCATAGGGGCACACCATGACGAGATTGAGATGAATACCCTGATCTCTCCAATCATTCAGGTCTGCGATGCGATCAGTGGAGCCAGACCGGGTGCCAGAAGACAGGTCCTGGATTCCTATATTCAGCGACTCAAAGACCTCGAAGATATCGCCTTTGGTTTCGGAGGGGTACAGAAGGCCTATGCCATCCAGGCGGGCAGGGAATTAAGGGTCATTGTCGAAAGCGAAAAGGTCAGTGACGAAAAGGCAGCTCAGCTGTCCTTCGAGATCTCCCAGAAGATACAGACCGATATGACCTATCCCGGGCAGGTAAAAGTGACCGTGATCCGGGAGACCCGGGCCGTGAATGTGGCAAAGTAAGGGATCACCCTAACTTTTTACTCAGCGTCACCAGTCCGATCACAGGCCCCAGCGCCAGGACAGTAAAGATCCAGGCCGGAGGGACAATGTCCTGTAAGGTGTTGAGCAATTGAATGCTCACAACGGTAATTCCAAACCCTATACAATTGACCAGGGTCAGTGCGGATCCTTTCAGAGGCCCTTCTGCGTTCTGTGCTACCAGAGTAGAGAACAAAGGTGAATCTGCAATCACAAACATACCCCAGAGCAGGTAAAAAGCAAGGAACACTGTAATGGACGCCTGAAAAAAGACCAGGGGGGATAACAAGCAGCAGGTGCATGAAAACAATAAAGCGCGGAACGCAGTTTTCTTACTTCCCAATCGATCAGATAGGAATCCGCCCATCACGCATCCGAGAGAACCTATGGCAATTATCAGAAAGGCCCAGAAGGAGGTATCGACGGCGATCTCCCACCGAACTTGATAAGCCCTTAAGACAAAGGGGATAAAGGCCCAGAAGGCATAGAGTTCCCACATATGCCCGAAATACCCTATGGCTGCCTGTCGGAGTTTCAAATTTCCAAAGACCGTGAAAACGGCATTCCATCTAAAATCAGTGGCCGCTTTTCGAAAGGGTCCGTCCGGGATTCCGATCCAGACCAGAGTGCCCCCTGTGAAAGAAAGGCCGGTGGTCACAATGACCACGTACTTCCAGTCTGACAGTAAAAAATTACCCTTGAGAAGATGGGGAAGCGCCGTGCCCAGCACCAGGGCTCCTACCAGGAATGAGAGTGATCTGCCCAGCCCTTTTTCAAAATAATCTGCGGCGATCTTCATCCCAACAGGATAAATACCTGCCAGGAAGAATCCGGTGAAAAGTCTCGATACAAAGAGGGTGAGCAGCGTATTCCCCACCCACAGCAAACCGAGGTTAGCGATTCCCGCGGCCAGGGCAGAAACAAAAAAGACCCGGGAGGGCGAATACCGGTCGGCTAGAGTAGTCACAGCAAAAACAAGCGTGCCGGAAATAAAGCCCAGTTGAACTGCAGAAGTGAGATGCCCGAGAGAGTAGGAGGTAAGACCGTATTCCAGGATCAGGTCTTCCAGTACTCCATTTCCCGCAAACCAGAGGGAAGTACAGAAGAATTGGGATACTACGATAAGGAGCAGGATAGTATTTCTCTGCATAGGTCACTTATGTGGATTAGGCAGAAAGGTAGTTTTTCAGGTTCCCGTGAATGAAGTAGTCCCATCCTCCTATACAGCTTTCCCGCCTGAATTCCGGAACCTGGTCGGGGAAGTCCTCCTGAACAAGGACGGTAAGTAGCAAATGAGCCTGATCCTCATCTCCGCTAACCTCGAAGGTAGAGGTTGAGGCCCCCGGATATTCCTCAAATGTCCAGCGATAGGTAATCCTTGATCCCGGGATAACCTCCAGTATTTCCCATTGATGGGTAAACTGGCGTTCCTCGGATCGCACTTTAAAGGATGTTTGGAAACCTTCCTCAGCTTTAAAAGCCGGGATCATCTCAAAATACCATTTTTTCATCTCGGGTAGATAGGTGAGGGCCTTCCAAAGGGAGGCTGCACTCCTTTCAAAAGAGGCCTTGACGATGATCGGGGGGTCTGATTTTTTCATGATTAACTGTGATTACACGCTCATATGTTAAATTTTTGAAAAAGGTCGTAAAAAACCAAACCTCCGGTTCCAACCTTCCGTAGGTAAGGCAAATCCTAAAATAAATAAATAATTATGAAGACACGTAAAATGTTCAAAATCACCTCCCTCGCGCTGATCCTTTTCTCTGCCACAACGCTGATGGCTCAGGAATCCATGATGGAGCAAAAAACAAAGATGGTCGGTGGAGCCGCCATGTATCCGAGCAAGGATATTATATCCAACGCGGTTAACTCAAAGGATCACACTACTCTTGTAGCAGCTGTAAAGGCTGCCGGTCTGGTGGAGACCCTGCAGGGAGACGGCCCGTTTACCGTTTTTGCCCCAACTAACGAGGCTTTCGACAAATTACCCGAGGGTACGGTTTCATCCCTACTGGAACCAAAAAATAAATCGACGCTGCAAGCGGTACTGACCTATCATGTTCTGGCCGGCAAGTACAATGCGGCAGATATAGTTGAGGCCATTAAAAAAGGAAAGGGAAAGGCTACATTTTCCACGGTTAATGGAGCTACCCTGACTGCCATGCTCAAAGGAAAAAAAGTTCAGTTAAAAGATGTAGCCGGAAATATTTCAACTGTATCTATCAGCGATGTAAACCAGTCTAATGGTGTCATTCATGTGATCGATACTGTGGTTTTACCGGTCATGTAGATTCATTTCCAGTTTAGTTAGTTGTTAGGTTGGTTTTTTAGTGGAACCGTCGGTGTTTAAGCATCGGCGGTTTTTTTATTCATGATATTGATAAGGACTATCGATAAAAAATCAATGGTCCTATCTGCTAGCCACAGTTTCACCAGTCGGGGCTAATCATCATATGCTTTTTCTACGAGTCGCTTAGAAATCCACCAGTAATTTCCCTCAGGATCCTGAATACCGGATTGGCGGTCATTGTAATCCATGTCGGCCGGAGCCATGATTTCTTTTGCCCCTTCAGAAACGGCCAGTTTGTGCATCTCATCCACATCTCTAACATAGAGGTAGAAAGACGCTCTCATTCCTGAAAAAGGAGGCCGTGCCTTCCCTATCATGAAACAGCTGCTTCCGAGTTTTAAGATACAGTTGTTGATGGTGCCTGATTCCGGATCCTTGGTGCGCTGCAACTCCTCCGCCCTCAATCCATGGGTGAGGAAATCGATCAAACGGGCAGGGTCTTCAGCAAACAGGTAAGGGGTAACTGTGCTAAAGCCTTCAGGCCTGTAGGTGTCGAAATAGGATTTCATAGAATTTTAATTTTAGTGATTCCGGGGCCAGGATTTAGCCGGAATTTTCACAACCATTTATTCCTCTTAAAGTATACCAGCATCCCCAACGCGATCACGATCATCACCCCCAGCATAATGAAATAGCTGTACTGGTAATGCAGTTCCGGGAGAAAATCAAAATTGGTCCCGTAGATCCCGGCGATAAAGGTGAGGGGGATAAAGATCACGGAGAATATGGTCAGTACCTTCATCACATCGTTTAGTTTGCTGCTGATGGTGGTGTGATAGATATTGAGCTGGTCGGAAAGGATGTCCCTGTAACTGTCCGAAACCTCATTAGCCTGGCTGATGTTGTCTTCCAGCTCTTTGAAGTGAACATAGGTGGATTCATCAATAAAATCTGTTTCCAGTTTCCCCAGGGAAAAGATCATCTCTTTTGCCGGTTTGATATTCTTCCGCAGAAAATTCAGTTCCCTTTTGTAGTTATTGATCTCGTTGATGATCACTTCATTGGGATTGACCACCAGGGTATCTTCCAGGGCCTCAATCTTTTCTCCCAGGACGCTCAGTACGTAGAGGTAATTGTCGATGACGATATCCAACAGGGCAAATGCAAGGTAATCCGTTCCCCCGTGACGGATTCTCTTTTTCTGTTTCCGTATGCGCTCGCGAACCGGTTCAAAAACATCCCCTCTTCTTTCCTGGAAGGAGATCAGCATATCCTCGGTAAGGATGATGCTCAGGTTCTCCACGATGATCTGGTGGGAGTTTTCTTTCTGCTGCATCATCTTAATGGTGACCAGGATGCAATTGTCGTATTCGATCACCCTGGGTCTGGCCTGAGTTTGCATGACCTCAGCGAGGACAAGTGTGTCGAGGTCCAGGGTCTCGGCGATCTCTTTCATGATTGCCTCATTGTGGAGCCCGTCAACATTCAGCCAGGTGACCGTATCCTTTTCCTTGTATTTGAGTACGTCCCGAACCAGTTGTAAAGCATCTTCTTCCAGGGTGTTCTCATTGAAGTCTATGATGCGAAGCAGTACCTCGTTGGCCTTTTTCTTTCCCCGAAAAATCAGATCATCAGGAGCCAGACCAATATCCTGTTTTGCCTTTTTGACGAATCTAGCCATATTGATTTTTTTTACCATTGCTTTTACTCATGTCCCGTCAGACATAATTTCTCTAAAAAGCTACGAATTTTTATGATATCAAACCGGATTTAAGGTCGGATCGTCAGGAGACCGAAACCCCGAAAAGGTGACCGATATATGCCGTGACTCCCATGGCGATGGTTCCCCAGAAGGTGATCCTGATGACGGCCTTTCTCACGCTTGAACCTCCTGCCTTTGCGGCATAGGCCCCCAGAATGATCAGGAAAAGGATGGTCAGGATGTATTGCCATAGGATCATGAGCTTTACCGGGATCAGCAGGGCAGCGATCACGGGGAGTATACCCCCGAAAATAAAGGAAGCGCCTGATGCCAAAGCAGCTTCCAGGGGTTTGGCCCGGGTCATGCTGTGGATACCCAGTTCATCCCTTGCATGCGCCCCCAGGGCATCATGTGCCGTGAGTTCCTGAGCTACCTTCATAGCCAGGTCCGGACTCAGACCTCTTGATCTGTAAATACCTGCCAGTTCTTTCAATTCTTCCTCAGGCATATCCCTGAGCTCCCTGCGTTCCCTGTCGAGGTCCGAAGTCTCAATATCGGTCTGAGAACTTACAGAGACGTATTCTCCTGCGGCCATAGATAGAGCGCCCGCCACAAGTCCGGCCACCCCCGCCACCACGATGGGTTCCCTGGAGGCGGAAGCAGCGGCCACCCCCACGATGATACTCGCAGTAGAGAGGATACCGTCATTGGCGCCGAGAATGGAAGCCCTGAGCCAATTGCTCCGGCCCAGGTAATGATCCTCTTTCTTGGTCAGGTTGTCCATAAATTCTATCCCGGTCTACAGGGTGCGTCCTTTTCTTTCAAGGTACGGAATTAGGCAATTATTTTTTGTTTTCGACTGCTCAACTTTTCTGTCAGGACGATCCAAAACGGACTGATACCTATTGTCAGAGAGATTAGAGAGATCGTAAAATCATAGGCGTATTGGGTCAGGATATCCAGATTGAAAGCTGTGATGCAGATCAGGAAGCTCAACTCCCCGATCTGGGCCAGCATGGCACCCCCGAAGATCGCTTCTTTCCAGCTGTTGTTATAGGCGCGGAGGATGAGGGCGTTTATGGTGTGGTTCAGGACAAACACAATGACCAATGATAGTCCGAGGGGCAGGAGATTGTCCATTAAGAAAGTGATATTGATCTGGGCACCGATAGCTATAAAAAATACAGCGACAAATAGGATCCGGAAGGAATGTATGGCATCGTGTATCCAGCGGGTTGCCTTCCCGGCGTGCATGACAAGGCCTCCCACAAAGGCCCCAAGCGCTTCAGAGATTCCGAAAAGCCCGGCGATCACCGCCCCTGCAAAACAAAAGAACAGGGCCAGGAAGACCTGCAACTCATGGTCCCTCATAATCGATTTTTGAAAGGGGAGCCATGAGATCTCTTTTTTGATATAGATATACAAAATGGTACCTATGATCAGGACACCCCCTGTGATTTTCAGGAGGATGGATTCGGTTGAGGTATCCTCCCCTCCAAAGATAGAGATGAGGATGAGGATGGGAGCGATAGCGATATCCTGGGCGAGCAGGATACTCGACACGTTTTGGCCTATCTTCTTGTCGAGCAGTTTCTTGTCTTCAAGTAACTTAAAGATCACGGCAGAGCTGGATAGGGCGATGACAAAACCCATGACCACGATCCGGGTATTGTTCCAGCCAAAGAGGAGTCCGATCGCACCCATAGCCCCAATACTTAGCAGGATCTGGCCCAGGGTCCCGAAAACTGCCAGGCGCCAGTTACCGATAAAAGAGTATAGGTCGATCTCCATCCCGATAAAGAAGAAAAGCAGGATGATCCCTAGCTCTCCTATGTGCATCATGGTCTCCTGCTCTCCGAGCAGGTCTAGCCCAAAA
The DNA here is from genome assembly GCF_014638095.1 of Muriicola marianensis. GTDB lineage: Bacteria > Bacteroidota > Bacteroidia > Flavobacteriales > Flavobacteriaceae > Muriicola > Muriicola marianensis. Next base: position 773,305 of record NZ_BMFH01000001.1, on the reverse strand, counting down.
GGACCTATCAAAACCCCGATAAGGATATAGGCAATCAGGGTAGGTTGTTTGATCTTGCTCAGAAGGAAACCCGACAGGACCACCCCAAGGCCGACAATGCAGATCAGGGTGATGGAGGAGTGAAAGGATGAGAGAAATATCAAATCCATGAGACGTGTCAGGGTTTAAGGGTTAGATATTTGTCTGAAATGGGTTTTTTCAACGGCGTTTCTAAAGGGTTAAAACTAATGAATGTAAGTCGATCTTCTCTGGAAAAAATCCCCGGGAAAATAGACTTCAGTTGATCAAAAAGGATCTTCATACCTTCTCAATCTATTGTTGAGTCTGAGGATCCGTTCTTCCAGTTCCTCCTGTCTCCTCAGCATGTTCATGACCACGTCTATGCCTTCCAGGTTTACGTGCAGGTCCCTGTGTATTCGGATGATCTTCTCGACCTTTTGCAGGGCATCCTGATGAATGCACCTTTCCCCCCGGTAAATTCTGAGGTCTATCATACCGAACTCCCCCAACTCTTCGAAAAATGCTGCCTCTAGATTGTAGAGTTCGCATAATCGCACTACCGGAAATAATTCATCTTTGGCCATAATTACCTCAATTTAGCAAGTTCTTTGAATAATTCTTTCTCCCGGGGCGTAAGTTTTTTCGGGAGTTCTATCTCATAGGTGATATAGAGATCGCCGTACTGCCCTTCCTTCTTGTAAACCGGGAACCCCTTCCCCTTCAGTTTTACCTGTGTCCCGTTCGGAGTCTCCGGTTTCACATTCAGTTTTACCTGGCCATCAAAGGTATTCACGATGATCTCACCGCCCAGCAGGGCTTTGTAGAGATCTAATTTTACTATGGTGTACAGGTTGTCTTCATCCCTTCTGAAAGGGGTTTTGTTCACAAGGGAGAAACGAATGTGGAGGTCTCCCCTGGGCCCTCCATTGATCCCTTCTGCCCCGTGGTTCCTTATTTTGATCACCTGCCCGTTGCGGATCCCGGCAGGGATGGTAAGCCGTATGTTCCTGCCATCAACGGTAAGGGTACGTTTGTGTGTGCTGTATACCTCCTCCAGGGGCAATTCTAGCTCCGCCTGGATGTCCTGACCTCTGAACTGCATGCTGCGGTCCTGTCGGCTGCCCCTTCCCCCGAACATGGCGCTGAAAAAGTCGGAAAAGTCGTCTTCCGAAAAAGTGGTCCTTCCGGACTGTTGGTGCGACCGCTGATACCTCGCCTGTTCCTTTTTAGCCTTTTCGAATGCTTCGGCGTGCTCCCAGTCCTTCCCATATTCGTCGTACTTGGCCCTGTTTTCAGGATTTCCCAGGACCTCGTGGGCCTCGTTGAGTTCTTTGAATTTCTTTTCGGCGGCGGCATCCCCGGGATTTACATCGGGATGATATTTTCGGGCCAGCTTACGGTAGGCTTTTTTAATGTCCTGTTGGGAGGCATTTTTTGGAACCCCCAGGACCTCGTAATAGTCGATGTACTTCATTATGCGATACTCCCTTCAAAAGGTTAAAAAATCTATTGAGGTGAGGCAGGCGATCGATCCAAACGATTCAGAGCGGCGTTGAATTTTCATTCACGCAGATCGCCTTGCCTGTCTCATATTTCGGTGTTTGAAGTTCGCAAATAATCAGCATATTTCAAATGAGAACGGCAGGAATTCAACATCCTACATCTCCTTTACCCACAGGCCAAAACCGCTGTAAACGGACTTCGTAAAATTTTAAATTATACAACTCATTTTTGTCATCTCCTTAAGGAGGAGTACATTTGGGACATGCAGTTAGACCTGTTTACCATCACCACTATTTTGGTATTCCTCTCGGCCATTTTCGGGTACATCAACGTTCGCTTCCTGAAAATGCCCAATACCATCGGACTCATGTTCATAACCATCCTCTTAACTCTGGCCGTATTCGCGTGGAGTTATGTGGATCCCACCCTGTTGAATGTAGAACGCTACATTCTATCACGCATCGACTTTAAGACGGTCTTGCTCGATATCATGCTGAGTTTCCTGCTTTTCGCGGGGGCCCTGCATACCGATTTCGAACAACTCAGAAAACTGAGATGGCCCATTCTGAGCTTTGCCACCCTTGGGGTGCTGACCTCCACCTTCCTTGTTGGGACCGTGACCTACTACCTGCTGATGGCACTTGGCATGGACGTGCCTTATCTCCATTGTGTGCTATTTGGTGCCCTGATCTCCCCTACTGATCCTATCGCCGTTCTGGGTATCCTTAAACAGGCTGGGGTACCGAAGAAACTGGAGGCTAAGATCGTGGGAGAATCCCTTTTTAACGACGGGGTAGGGGTAGTGGTTTTTCTTACCCTGTTTGAGATTGCATCTCCTTCGGAGGAAGCTGTTTCGGCTTTGGGTGTGATAAAACTATTTGGGGTGGAAGTATTCGGGGGGATTGCCCTGGGCCTGTTGCTGGGCTGGGCGACCTACAGGTTGATGCGGACCATAGACGATTACGATATCGAGGTGATCATTACCCTGGCCACGGTAATGACAGGGACCGTGATCGCTCATAAACTCCATGTCTCAGCCCCGTTGGCGATGGTTGTTGCAGGGTTGATGATCGGTAATGATAAGCTTAGGAACAGTGCCATGTCAGAAAATACCATGGTGTATGTCGACAAGTTCTGGGAGCTGATAGATATCCTGCTCAACACCTTACTTTTTGTGCTTCTGGGGATGGAGATCCTCGTCCTTACATTTAACTCCACTTACCTGCTTGCAGGGATCATCACTATACCTATCGTTTTACTCTGTCGTTATCTTTCCCTCCTTTTACCCATTTCATTTTTTAAACAGAAACTCGAATTTGTCCCTCGTACCGGTATCATCATGACATGGGGCGGGCTACGCGGTGCGATTTCCATAGCACTTGCTCTGGGCCTGACTGCTGAGATGAATCGTGAATTATTTCTGCTGATCACCTATGTGGTCGTAGTATTCTCAATCATAGCACAGGGCCTTACCGTTGGCAAACTTGTTAAACTAATGGAGTAGACAGTCTTACTTTAAAAGTCTGAGGCCTTCCTTTGCGCTTAAAGGCTCCAGAGGTGTACGTGCAGCAAACTCTTTTACCCATGAGGGATTGGTTTTGCTGTATTCCCTGAGGATCCAGCCTATGGCCTTGTTGATAAAGAACTCACGAGAACCCAGGAGGCGGGTAATAGTCTTGCTCAGGAATTCCGTATCGGTATCTTCTTTGTACTTTAATTGGAACAAGAGGACAGTCCGCTGCAACCAAATATTCCCGGAAGTCATCCACTTTTCGGTAACCCCATCCCTGTTCCCAGGGTACGCCATGAAGTAGGGTCCCACCAGGTTCGACGCGATGAAGTCGACCGTATCCCACCAGGATTTATGGGTGATCATGTATTCGTAAAGTTCCCAGTCTTCTGCTTCTGCTTTTCTGATGAATTTCCTGGCCAGTTCCTGTCCGATGTACTGGTTTTCCCTTTCCGTTTTCTCCCACAACACCCTGATCAGGGTGGGAAGATCAACCTTTGAAGGCAGCAGTTCTTTTTGGAATATCACCTTCTGGATTTCTTTTCTCTCCGGGGTCTTGACGCCATAGAAAGCAAACTGGTTACGCATATAGGCTTTTTGGCCTGCTGCGATCTCGGCATTGGCTTTCTCAGCACAAAGCCGATCCAGGGTTTCTAAGAATGTGGTAACGTTTTCCGATCTCATTCGTCCTATGGACAGTGTAGTAAGTTGCTTCCAAGATACAAAGGAGAAGGAGAACAGTAGCCATTTTAACTATCTCCGCTGCCCTGTTACCTTACACTGAATTTTTCTACATTTATATAAAAATAACCAATGACCCAGACCAACCGCTGCAAGAACTGTGACCAACCCCTTGATCCGTCATATGATTACTGTCCCAAATGCGGGCAGGAGGTGACAGACAATCTCACCTTCGGCGTCCTGTTCAGTAAAACCATCAGTGACTACTTTTCAGTGGATGCCCGCTTCTTCAGGAGCTTTTTTCCACTGATCTTTAAACCCGGGGTCCTGGCGAGGCGTTTCGTAGACGGGAAAAGGTTAAAGTATCTCCATCCCGCTCAATTCTATCTCTTTATTTCGGTTGTTTTCTTTTTTCTGTTTTCTTTCAGTATCCGTAAAGCCGATTCTGAAATGACTGAGGCCTTAAAAAAGGGCATGGACCGGGATTCGGTAGAGATTGCCCCGGATTCCCTCAAGTTGAGTTCCAATGATTCCCTCCAATTGGTAAAGACGAAAGAGATGATAAAAATGAATAAGGATAAATGGGGAATCTCCGATGAGGATATGGCGGATATCGACTCTGTCATGACAGAAACGGCCGAAAACCCTTCCAGCCTGAACCGGGGCATGACCTTTGATTTTGATCAAAAAGTACTGGATTCCCTGATCGCAGCAGATGCTCCTATGCATGAAAAATTAGTGGCCATGGGGATGGAAGAGGAAGCCTCCGGCCTAAACCGTCGATTCTACGAGCAGATGTATAAACTCTATGTGCAAAGAGGCGGGGGTATACTGCAGACGTTTTACGATACCATCCCTATTGCCATGTTTCTGCTGATGCCGATCTTTGCCCTCTTACTCAAAATATTTTACTGGAGGCGGGGGAATTTTGCCCACCATATGGTGTTCAGCTTCTACTTTTTTACCTTTTTATTCACGGCTTTTAGTATCATAATTCTTGCTAATAAGATCATTGACGTGCCTGTATGGCTAGAGGTAATCATCACCCTGTCCTATCTCGTATATCTCATGGTGGCCCTGAGAAATTTTTATCGCAGCAGCTGGATAGGTGCTTTTCTCAAAGCCAATGTCATCTCCTTTATCTACATGCTTTTTATCCTGCCTATGGCCTTTGTAGGAATCGTATTCATGGCTTTTATGCTCTACTGATGGCCTACTTTTCGAAGTAGAGATAGATATACATGGCCGAGCCAAACTGGGTAGCATCCGTGGACACCAACCTCCAGCGGTCGGCCGCGTACTTGTCCAGCAGTTCCTGTATCCCTTTTTTGGAGGCATCCATGATATGGTTGCGGTTGGCAAATGGTTTGGTGTAATAGATCAGGGTTTCAACCTTGTAATGTGTCATCTTTAGCAATCAGTTAATCCAACATAAAAAGGGCATTGGCAAAAAAGAGCTTGCCATTTTCCCAGAATCCCCTGAAGAGAGGATTGTCTACCATGTAGACCACCTGTCCACGTCCTGAATTCTCCACGCCGAAAACCAGGGAATTCGAGATTTTTTTCTGAGCCTCGCTTCCTGCAAAACCGGCTACGGGCCTGGCCGTACCCTCTATGTAGGCCACCGTTCCCCGGTTCAGATACTCGTAACTGTCATTACCGAGTTTCAAACTGAAATAGGTGTCGCCGTAACCAAAGGACAACGGATGAGTGGGGTCTACCTTGGTCCTGAAAATAGCCCCTGTGATCTGGTCTTTCATGCGCTCCCTCCGGGCTTCTTCATACAAGCCCGGGTCTTCCTGCTCTCGGTTTTCACCATTATCCGACTTAAGCGATTTAATCCCAAAACCTTCTTTTCCTTCGAGGGATTCGATGGCATTCCCCATGGCGATGAGCCGGCCTCCGCCTCTTACCCAATCCCTGATCTTACCCAGGTTCGATTCATTGAGGAATGAGCGGTAACCCCATCCATCGGGCAGGATCAGGACGTCGTAATCAGAAAGGTCTATCCTCCCGAAATAGTCTGCTTCCAGCACAGTCAGCGGGTAATGGAGTTGTTGTTCAAAAAAGTGCCAGATCTCCCCAAATCGTAGGGAGGACGTAGGTTCCCCTGAGAGTACACCAACCTTGGCAAAAGGGATCATTTTCACATCACTGGACCCGAAATCTTTCCCCTTATCGACATAACCGGTAGAAACCGCCGTGATTTCTTTATGGGCATACTTCCCAAATATGCCGAAGAGACGGTCTGTTTTCCCGGGTTCGGAATTATCTGCCCTGGTGATGATCAGGCTTCCCCTTCCGAACGACTTACCGTTGAGTGAAAAAGGCAGATGGGCGGTCCTTACCCTGATCCCGGCTTTTAGTAGATCAGCCAGAAAGCGGGCATCCTCCATACTGTTCCAATCAGTTACATAAGCGTAGGAATTCCTAGGCGGAGTGGGGAAGGAGATTGATTTTGATTCAGCGGATGATCTGACCGGCGTTGTAGATGCCAGGGCATCGAGGCCGTAGGCGTAGGGAAGGGACCAGGCCGTAATGTCATAGGTAAGGGAATCGCTCAGGCGGGCATCGGGCTCAAACAACACTTTTACCAGCGTTCCTTTGGTCTGATCCGTGGAGACGATCAGGCTTTCCGATCCGGTTTGCACCGTCCCATTCCTTCCGGTAGTGTATACAAATCCTTTGGCCTGTCCTGCTGAACCCCAGCCATACCGGATCCCGTGCTGATCCAGGAGTTGGGTAAGGGCCCTTTGATGGTCGATATCTCCGTTGAGGACGTAACTTTTGTAGGTGTAATTCTTGTTTTGATAGAATTTCCGGAACTCCTCATTGAGGGTCGTGTGGTTTTGAGCAGCTACCTCTACCGTTGAAATCCCGGTGGTGAAGTGGTGGTCGATGCGGTCTTTCAAAGTCAGCGTATCACCTATGCTGGTGATGACGCCTAGACCTGCACGACCACTGCCACCCTGCTCATAGGTCATACCGATGGCACCGTTGTAAGTGGGATAGGTATCCCCGTAACTGGGATAAAACAGGTCGAACCGTTCCTTGGTAAAATAGAACCATCCGTTCGCATCAAAATATCTGGCGTGGTTTCTGCCCAGTGTCTCCTGGAAAGAACGCTGGAAGGGGGTAATCACTTCGTGAAAGGGTTCAGCCGAGGGAGCAAAGAAATAAGGATTATCCACCCCCTGTTCGTGGAAGTCCACATGAATATGAGGCATCCACTGGTTGTACATCTTTATTCTCTGTCGGCTCTCTACCTGGGTCAGCCATGCCCAGTCCCTGTTGAGGTCGAACATATAGTGGTTGGCCCTTCCGCTCAACCAGCCTTCGTGGTGTTCCTTGCTGTCAGGATCTACCTGGTGGGGCGTATTTTTAAAGGAATTGTACCAATTTACATAGCGGTCGCGCCCGTCCGGGTTGATGCAGGGGTCTATGATCACCACTGTATTCTCGAGATAGTCGCTTTTTTCCGTCAGCAGGGTATAGATGGTCTGCATGGACGCCTCGGTACTCACGCTCTCATTTCCGTGTACATTGTAACTTAACCAGACGATAGCCTTACTGGCATTCCCCCTTCCCGAGGTACTTTCCAGATGTGCCTCCCTGATTGATTCCAGGTTGCGCATATTGTCCGCAGAACTCACATAGGCCAGCAAGAGCGGCCTCCTCTCGTTGGTTTTACCATATTCCTGAAGCTTTACCCGGTCCGGAGCAGCAGTAGCCAGATAACGGTAATAATCCACTACCTGGTGGTGCCGGGTGAACTCAGTGCCGAGTTCATACCCCAAAAATTCGGATGGGGACTGAATGCTTTGGGCCACTACCTGAAAAGAGGTAAGCAGCAGAAAGAAAGGAAGGATATTTTTCATATTATTTCTCTGAGGTAAAGGTTCCAAATCTAAGGATAAAATCCATAAATAATAACGATTTCAATGACCTTCTTCGACGTGCAGCAGTGGGTGGATAATCTCGCTGATCGACAAGATATTCCTCTTATCACCCTTCTCAAAATTCTTCAACTTAACGTATTTTTAGGAATCCGCTAAAGCCAGAACCTTATCTTTGGGGGCGATAACGATCCCATATGCAGCCAGCAGGAATTCCGTTCAGAGAGACAGGCTACTTTTCAGAAATCATTTGTGATTATCTGGATCAGGCTCCTGTTCTGAAGGAGTTTTATCACCGTTATCCTTCCATTGTATCATTTGGGGCTCAGATCAAAGAAAAAAAGGCCTCTTTCTTACCGGAACAGCGAAAAGTGCTGCTGGAGGCACTCAATCGGCAGTACGATCACCTGGACCCTCCTTCGGAAGTTCGTGCGAATATCGAATTCCTTGCGAAGGAAAATACCTTTACGGTAGTCACAGGCCACCAGCTCAATATCTTTACAGGCCCTCTTTATTTTTTGTACAAGATCATCAGTACGATCAAACTCACCGAAGAACTCGGGAAGAAATATCCCGAGAACCATTTTGTACCGGTATACTGGATGGCGACGGAGGACCACGATTTTGACGAGATCAACTACTTCAATTTCAAGGGAAAAAAGCTGCAGTGGAACAGGGAGTCGGCCGGACCTGTGGGACGACTTTCAACAGAAGGGCTGGAAGCAGTGCTGGAATTGTTTTCCATGGAAATGGGACAGGGCAAATACGCCGCAGAACTCAGCGAGTTATTCTCAAAAGCCTATCTGGGACATGAAAACCTGACCCGGGCCACCCGCTGCCTGGTCAATGAGCTTTTCGGGCATTACGGCCTCGTCATAGTTGACGGGGATGACCCTTCCCTGAAACGAAGCTTTTTACCATATATAAAACAAGACCTTTACGAGCATACTTCCTACCGACAGGTCAGCGAGACCATTGAGTCCCTGACAAAAGCTTCCCCTTCCTGCAGCATTCAGGTGAACCCCCGGGAGATCAACTATTTTTATATCCTGGATGATCTGCGCGAACGCCTGATTGAGAAAGAAGGGAAATATTATGTCAACAATACGGAGCTGGTGTTTAGCAGGGAAGAGATCGAAGCAGAATTAGAAGCTCATCCCGAACGCTTTTCCCCCAACGTGATCACCAGGCCACTGTATCAGGAGGTGGTTTTGCCGAATCTCTGTTATATAGGAGGGGGAGGCGAATTGGCCTACTGGCTGGAGCTGAAGTCCCACTTCGATGCAGCCAATGTGCCATTCCCGGCTTTGTTACTCAGGAATTCTGCCCTTCTGCTCACCGGAAAACAGGAGAAAAAGATCCGGAAAATGAGTCTTCACGTTAGGGATCTTTTCCTGGACCAAAACCGGTTGATCAACAAGAAGATACGAGAGATCTCCAACATAGATATCGACTTCAGTCCCCAGCGGGAACATCTAAAGAAGCAATTCGAAGCCTTGTATTCCCTGGCGGAAAAAACGGATAAATCGTTCCTCGGAGCCGTAAAGGCACAGGAGGTCAAGCAAATCAAAGGGCTGGATAAGCTGGAGAAGCGGCTGCTAAAGGCCCAAAAACGCAAGCTGGTAGATCAGGTAGAACGAATGACCGAGATCCAGAACGAGTTGTTCCCAAATGGCTCCCTACAGGAAAGGGTTGTCAACTTTTCTGAGCTTTATTTAGAGATGGGCAAAGGTCTGATCCCGTTCCTCATGGATTCCATGGATCCGTTCTCTTCAGAATTTTATGTGCTGCAAACGCCTTAGAAGGGTTTGCATTTCGGTCAGAACCCGTATATTTTCAACCTAAATACATCGTATGCACAATATCGACATCGATCTGGTGGAGATGACCCTGGATGTCATGAAATACGCCATCAACAGGATCACTAACGTGACCCCATCCCTGGGGGACATTAAAAAGGAAGAAGAACTATTTGCTATGGTCGGCGAGACCATTACGCCCAAAGGGATCGGAGGGGAAAGGGCATTCCAGCTGTTCAGGGACGTTCTGGTGAAGTCGACTGTCCCAATAGACCACCCGAGGCACCTGGCCTTTGTACCCGCAGCACCGACAAGGGCGGCGGTGATGTTCGACCTGGTCACTTCAGCTTCCAGCGTTCACGGCGCCTATTGGATGGAAGGGGCAGGGGGTATTTTTTGCGAGAACCAGGCCATGAAATGGCTGATATCCTTAACGGGAATGCCTGAAGGCGCCTTTGGGGTCTTTACGAGCGGGGGTACTGCCGCCAACCTGTCGGCCATGGTAACCGCCAGGGAATACTGGAGGAAGCCTGATGCGCACGTGAACAGGAAGGGGTTGATCATGACCTCGGTAGGGGCGCACTCCTCTATCAAGGCTATGGCCAAGGTCATAGATGCTGATGTACATCTGGTGGAGACCGAAGACAGGCTTACCGCCGATTTGCTCCGCCAGGAGATAAGAACTCTGCCGGAGGAAAAAAGACAATGTCTCTTCGCCGTGGTAGCCACGGGTGGTACCACCAATGCCGGTATAATTGACGATCTTGAGGGGATTGCGGAGGTTTGCAAAGAAGAAGAATTGTGGTACCACGTGGATGCGGCCTATGGTGGGGGTGCCCTCGCAGCGGATTCTGTAAGGCACCTTTTTAACGGGATAGAAAAAGCGGACAGTATTACCATTGATCCGCATAAATGGCTATTCTCCCCCTATGACTGTGGGGCAGTGCTCTACCGGGATCCGTCCCTGGCGCTTGAAGCACATAAACAGGAAGGATCCTACCTCGATATCTTTAATGATGAAGGCGCCAGTGGCTTTAATCCCGCCGATTATCAGATCCAGTTAACCCGAAGGCTAAGGGGTATGCCTTTGTGGTTCTCCCTGGCGACCCACGGCACAGATAAATACAAATGGGCCGTTGAGAGGGGGATTTCCCTCGCCAACATCGCAGGAGAACTTATCGAACAAAGGTCTGATCTTTCTCTGGTGCGGCCACCCAGCCTCTCATGCGTCTTATTTAGGAGGGATGGATGGGATCCCGGGAGGTATCGGGAGTGGACCTACAGAAACCACAAGGAAGGCATTGCTCTGGTGACCCCTACGCAGTGGAAAACAGAAAAGGGATATGAAACGGTCCTGCGCTTTTGCTTTATCAACCCGGATACCACCGTGGAGGATATCAAACTGATCTTGGATACATTAAAAGACTGAGCTCTTTTCAGGGAACAATAAATTCCCCTTCCCATCGGCCGTCCTCCCAGGAATAGCGCACCCGGATATGATTGGGCCTTTTCAGCCGGAGATATTCGATCTTAAAAGGAACGATCTCCAGGATGCAAAAATGATCCTCATCTTCCAGGTAATCCAGCTTTTCAGGACTGGCCAGGCTCGTGCCCGGTGCAGAGGTCGTGGTATAGTCCTTCCGCGCATTCTTGTCTATCTCGCTCCAGTATTTTTTCTTAGCCTCCTCATCCTTAACGATTAGAGCAGGACCTTCAATTCTGATCTGGGTAAGGGTGTCCGGGTTGTAGAAGAGAAGACCTACCTTCTTATTTTCCTTCAGATGTATCATTTTTTTGGAACGCCTGTCCGTGTAAATGGTCAGTCTCAGGTCATCGGCTACTTTTCTCAAAACTACGGTCCTCAGCCTGGGGACCTGATCGAGGCCTACCGTGGCAAGTGTGAAATATCGAAAAGGATGGTCTTTTTGGGTGGCTCCCTTTTGCAGTTCCGCCTTGACTTCCTCTAGGTACGTATGTGTCATTCCCTGATAATTTATGCTTAAATATAAAAATTTTAATGTTCGGGGTAGGGTTTTTTAAAGATGAGTTGTTCTATAAGAAATTGCTTTGAAAAAGAGAATTAGCAAAGTGTCATAAAAATTCATGTGTTTAGGTTGGTTTTTGATTTGAAAAGCCTTGACCGTAGGGGTCAGGGCTTTTTTTTTGATCCTTTTACACGAAATGATGCCCAGGGATTGACATATGGAATTTCCGCGTTGATAAGTGGGGGATAAATAACAAAAAAACTTAGGTCGAAAATACCTCAAATTGCTATTTTTGGCCATGCAAAACAACGTTCTCATCCTCGATTTCGGATCTCAGTACACCCAGCTCATCGCACGCAGGGTCAGGGAATTAAATATTTTCTGCGAAATAAAGCCTTATAATCATCTTCCGGATGACCTGCTCGAATACAAGGCGGTTATCCTCTCAGGCTCGCCTTTTTCAGTGCGGTCCGAAGAAGCGCTTCATCCCAATCTCGACGGGATCAAGGGAAAGATCCCCCTTCTGGGCGTGTGTTACGGAGCTCAGTATATCGCACATTTTCACGGGGGTAATGTGGCCCCGTCCAAGACCAGGGAATACGGAAGGGCCAGGCTGGCCACCATCAAGGAAGGTGAGCCTTTTTTCAGAAATATCTCTGCAGGGTCCCAGGTTTGGATGAGCCATTCCGATACGATTCAGAAATTACCTGAAGGGGCAGAATTGCTCGCGAGTACAGAAGATGTGGAAAACGCAGCTTACAAGATCGCAGATGAGAAGATATATGCAATCCAGTTTCACCCCGAAGTCTATCACACCACTGACGGAAAGCAGCTGTTGGAAAATTTCCTTGTAGGTATAGCGGGATTGGAGCAAACCTGGACACCGGATGCCTTTGTGGAAACTACCGTAGCCAGTCTTAAAAGAGAAATAGGAGATGACAAAGTGATCCTGGGGCTTTCCGGGGGAGTCGATTCCACCGTTGCGGCCGTCCTGTTGCACAAAGCCATCGGAAATCACCTGCATTGTATCTTCGTCAACAACGGCTTACTGAGGAAAAATGAATTTGAAGAAGTGCTGGAACAATACAAGCACATGGGCCTTAATGTGAAAGGGGTGGACGCTTCGGCACGCTTTTTGGATGCTCTTGCAGGAGAAGAGGATCCCGAAAAGAAGCGGAAGATCATCGGGGGTATCTTTATCGATGTCTTCGACGATGAGGCTCATAAGGTGGAAGATGCCAAATGGCTCGGACAGGGAACGATCTACCCGGACAGGATCGAATCGGTTTCTGCTTCCGGAGGGCCTTCGGCTACCATCAAGAGCCATCACAACGTGGGCGGGCTCCCCGACTATATGAAATTAAAAGTGGTAGAACCCCTTAAAATGCTCTTTAAGGATGAGGTGAGAAGGGTAGGTGCGACCCTGGGGATTGCAGACGAGCGTTTGGGAAGACACCCATTCCCCGGTCCTGGCCTGGCCATTCGGATATTGGGGGACGTGACAAGAGAAAAAGTAACCATCCTCCAGGAAGTCGATGCCATTTTTATCAATGGATTGAGGGAATGGGGGCTGTATGACGATGTGTGGCAGGCCGGAGCTATGCTCTTGCCGGTTCACAGTGTGGGAGTGATGGGGGATGAACGCACGTATGAAAAATGCGTGGCCCTAAGGGCAGTGGAAAGTACGGACGGTATGACGGCAGATTGGGTAAATTTGCCTTATGAGTTCCTCCAGAAAATGTCTAACGACATCATTAACAAGGTACCCGGGGTCAACAGGGTGGTTTATGACATAAGTTCTAAACCCCCGGCAACCATAGAGTGGGAATAAACCGTATATACTGATGATGAAAGCACTGAATTTCCTGGTTTTTTTACTGTTCTTCGCCTTTCAGGTACAGGCGCAGCAATACAAGACCCACGCCGTAAAAGAAGGGGAGACGCTTTACAGCATCTCAAAACTTTACCGGGTCACCCCTTACAACATCCTGAAGTACAACAAGGAGCTCAAACAGGGGGATGTTTTGAAACCCAATACAATTTTGGTCATTCCTTTGCAGGAAGCCGCATCTGTCTCGGATCCCTTTGAGGAATTAGCCAAAAAAACCCCAGATGTTTCCGAAAAGAAGGTGCAGGAGGAAGAACGCAAACCCATTCGCTTCAGGACTCACAGGGTGCGCAAAAAAGAAACGCTTTACGGTATCTCCAGGAGGTATGAGATCACAGAGGACGACCTCAAACGTTATAACAAGGAACTTTACAGCACCCCACTTCAAAAGGGAATGAGATTGCAGATCCCCGAATTTCCAGAGATCGAGGAGGAAGAAGATCTTTACAACTCTGAGGATTTTGAAACCTATATAGTATCTCCTAAAGAAACACGTTGGAGCATCGCCCACAAATACGGGATCACCATAGACAGTATGGTGGCCCTGAACCCCAGCCTGGAAGAAGAGACAAATCATTTGTCCATTGGCCAGGAGCTGCTGCTTCCCAAGCGCCCGGGTACAACGGTCGAAGGACAGGAAGTCCAGATCTATGAATCCTATACTGTACCGGCCAAAAAAACCATGTACAGCCTGAGCGGGGAATACGGGATCACCTCCGAGGAGATCATCAGACTCAACCCTGCCATCCTGGAGCAGGGTGGACTTAAGGAAGGAATGGTGCTCAGGTTGCCTGTTAAAAAGGTCAAAACCGAAGAGGTCAATGCAGAGAATTACATCTTTTACGAGGTCAAGCCCAAGCAAACAGAATTTTCTCTCACCCGGAAACTGGGGATTGGATACAGTGAACTGCTCGCCCTTAACCCGGAATTGAACCGCGGCCTTAAGGCAGGTATGATCCTTAAACTGCCCAGGGAAAAAGCGGGTACTCTGGAGGTGCGTAATTCCCTGGTCCTGGATAAGATCAACCTCCTCGACAGTATCAGGAGGGTAAACAGACCTTCGGTCATGGTGCTGCTGCCCTTCAGGATCAACCGGCTGAACCTGGACAGTATTGCCTCTACCGAGAGGGCCATCAGCCGCAGCAACGCCTTGAAATACAGCCTGGGACTTTACAGCGGCGCCCTGGTGGCTGTAGATTCCCTAGCAGACCTTGGGATTTCCGTTAACGTGCGCACTTTTGACACTGAACTGAGTCCTACCCATGTCAGGACCCTTTTAGCAAGTGAGGACCTGTCTTCCTATCAGGCCACTATAGGTCCGCTTCAAGCCGATGTCCTCAAGGAAGTGGTCAGATTGACGCAGCCTTACAACCTTCCCATCGTGGCTCCGCTGAGTTCACGAAGCGACGTGGAGTCGCCCCATGTATTCTTCTCCGTTCCTTCAGACAGTATCCTCAGGAACAAGATGCTGGATTATATGGCAAGTACCCGGACCGACGAGCAGATCATCGTTATAAGCGATGCCAAGAATGACACCACCCGCTCTGTTGTGCAACAGCGTTTCCCTGCGGCCAGGTCACTGAAAGTCATAGAGAATGAGAAGAATATATCTGTAGACATTGAGGCCCTGACCAATATGCTCAGTATAGAACAGGAGAATTGGGTCCTGGTGGAAACAGATAATTTTAAACTGGTCTCCAGTGTGACCTCCATCCTGAATTCGGCCATCTCGGACACCACTCGTGTCAGGATGTTCACCACCAACAAGAACAAGGCATTTGAGAATGAGGTAATCTCGGTATCACATCTCTCCAACCTCAATTTTACATATCCTTCCATCGACAGGGATGTAAGCAACAACGCTTTTGTAAGACGTTACCGGGACCGCTTTGGAGGAGAACCCGACAAATATGCGGTAAGGGGATTCGACCTTACCTATGACCTGCTCCTGAAACTCGCCTTTAAACCCGACCTGTTCAGTGTTAACAGCCTGATCGGGCTTACTGAATACACGGGTAACAAATTTGATTATACCCGGATGTTCTCCTCAGGCTATTTCAATCTGGCGACGTATATTATGAAATACGAGAATATGCGTGTCGTACAACTCAACCCGGTTTCGAATGACCTCTAAAGTAACCTATACAGGAAACCTGCGTACTACCTGTGTACACCTGAGGTCCGGTAATGAATTCATCACGGATGCCCCTGTTGACAACAATGGACTTGGGCAGGCCTTCTCTCCTACGGATACTGTAGCCACGGCCCTGGCCAGCTGCATGCTTACGGTCATGGGGATCAAGGCGAGGAGTTGGGAGTCTGACCTGGACGGTGCCTATGCCGAAGTGACCAAGCACATGGCGGCAGATCCTCGACGAATCGTCGGGATTGATGTAGAATTGTATATGCCCGGACATTTTTCACAAAAGAACAGGACCATCCTGGAACATACCGCCAGGACCTGCCCGGTCCTCTACAGCATCCATCCGGATATTGAAAAGAAAATTGAATTCCATTGGGGGGATTAAGAATGTTGGCTTTGATGCTGTGCGGTCTCGTTTCCTGCCTCTGTTCAGGACAGGAAGACCCAAGTATTTTATGGGAACCGGACTATCGACTTTCCTGGTCAGATTTTAAGGCACCTCCGCCTCCCGACTCTCAGGTGGCTGCCACCACAGCCAGCGGCATAGCCTATAGTTTTTCAGCTATTGAGGAAGGAAGGGAAATGAAGGTCGATTGGACCGTGGCATCTTACTTTTACCCGGAATCGTCCTGGTACCGGCCCGAGTTGGCCAATCCCAATATCCTGAGTCATGAACAGCTGCATTTTGATATCTCTGAACTTTTTGCCCGCCGGATGAGAGAGAAGATCAGGAGATTCAGATTTTCCTCCGAGGTCAAGGCCGAGATGAGGGCGATCTACAACGAGACCATTGAAGAAATGCGGGAATTTCAAAGGCGATATGATGCGGAGACCAACTACTCCAGAGCAGAAGATAAACAAAGGGAGTGGAACCGCATGATTGCCGAATCCCTCAGGCGTACACAGGATTGATCCATACTCATACGTCACAGATCCTGACCCCCTGCTCAAGCGCTGCGATCTTGTCTTCCCAGCTGGGGATGAATTCCTGGGCTACATATCCTTTGAACCCCGTTTTTACTATGGCCCTCATAATAGCAGGGTAAAATAGTTCCTGCGTCTCATCGATCTCGTGCCTTCCGGGATTTCCACCTGTGTGGTAATGGCCGATGTAATCCCGGTACGTTTCCAGGGTTCGGATCACATCCCCTTCCATGATCTGCATATGGTAGATATCATACAGGAGTTTGAAATTGTCTGAACCCAGCCTGTCGCACAAGGCTACGCCCCAGGGGGTACGGTCGCACATATAATCTTGGTGATCCACCTTGGAATTGAGCAGTTCCATCTGAAGGATTACTCCGTGCTGTTCTGCCAGGCTCAGGACCTGCTTCAGGCCTTTTTCTGCATGATTTAGTCCTTCCTCATCTTCCATTCCCCGCCTGCTGCCGCTAAAGCAGATCAAGTTGGTATACCCTGCCTCGGCCACTTTTGGGATCATAGTGGAGTAACTTGCGATGAGCTGAGGATGGAATTGCGGGTCGCACCAGCCGTCGGTAAGGTTGAGTTCTGCACCCCAGCACATACTTGCGTGGATCTCGTATTTCTTCAGCAAAGGCCAGTCGGCCGGACCAACAAGATCAATAGCACCCACCCCGAGTTTTTTTAGCTCAGGCAGGAAGTTCTCCAGGGGTATAGAGTCATAACACCAATAGCAGGCACTGTGGTTGATGTTGCCTTTGAGTTCCGGTCCCAGGGATTTGCGGTCTTCTCTGCCCCATAACTGGCCGGGCGCCATCACCCCGGCAGAGGCTGTTGCAGCCGATGTGATAAAGGATCTCCTCTTCATGCAAAATAGGTTTTGATTTCCTGAAAAGGTAATGAATAAATTACAAGGATGGCTCCGAATCCTGAAAAGTGGCGAAACGCCCCTGTTTATAAATCAGGAAAGTTTTACCCCGGTATTCCCGGGGATTTGCCATTGCAATTCTTATCTTTGTATCCCGTAACCAAAGATCGCGAGATGGCAGCTACAAAATACGTATTCGTTACGGGAGGCGTTTCTTCTTCACTGGGAAAAGGCATCATTGCAGCCTCACTGGCTAAACTTCTCCAGGCTCGCGGATACAAGACCACTATTCAGAAACTGGACCCTTATATCAACGTGGATCCGGGCACCCTTAACCCCTACGAACACGGAGAGTGCTACGTTACCGATGACGGGGCCGAAACGGACCTCGACCTTGGGCATTATGAGCGATTTCTCAATGTAAAGACCTCCCAGGCCAATAATGTGACCACAGGAAGGATCTATCAGAGTGTGATCGAGAAGGAACGCAGGGGTGAATTCCTGGGTAAGACCGTACAGGTAATTCCTCATATCACCAATGAGATAAAGGAACGCATTCAAATTCTTGGGAAAACAGGAGATTACGATATAGTGATCACCGAGATCGGGGGAACTGTGGGCGACATCGAATCCCTTCCATACATAGAATCTGTTCGCCAGTTGCTGTGGGAACTGGGGGATAACAATGCCATCGTGGTTCACCTCACACTTGTGCCATTTCTTTCGGCTGCAGGAGAATTGAAAACAAAACCTACCCAACACTCAGTCAAGACACTGATGGAGAGCGGGATACAGGCCGATATCCTCGTTTGCCGCACAGAGCATGAACTCTCTGATGAGATCAAAGAAAAACTGGCCCTCTTCTGCAATGTGAAGAGAGAAGCTGTTATTCAGTCTATAGACGCTTCGACCATTTATGACGTACCTGTCATGATGCACGAGGAAGGACTCGATACCGTAGCCCTTAAGAAACTGGCCCTGCCTGATGACACTCCTCCGGACCTCACCCAGTGGAACGAATTCCTGGACAGGCACAAGCATCCCAAGAGCGAGGTAACTGTGGGGCTTATCGGAAAATACGTGGAACTCCAGGATTCCTACAAGTCGATTTTGGAATCCTTTATCCACGCAGGGGCGATCAACGAAGTGAAGGTCAACGTGAGGTCGATCCACTCGGAACACATCACACACGCCAATTTTGAACAGAAGATGAAAGGCCTGGATGGAATTCTCGTGGCTCCCGGATTTGGGGAAAGAGGTATTGAAGGCAAGATCAAGGCCGTCCGATACGCCCGTGAAAACGATATCCCCTTCCTCGGTATATGCCTAGGCATGCAGATGGCGGTCATCGAGTTCGGCCGGAATGTACTCGGGCTGGATGGAGCCAATTCCACCGAGATGGACGAAAATACACCCTATCCTGTCATCAGCCTGATGGAAGAACAAAAACACATCACCAACAAAGGGGGAACGATGCGACTGGGAGCCTGGGCCTGCGACCTTAAGGAAGGCAGTCTAGTTCATAAGGTATATCACGGAGCTACCCATATTTCAGAAAGGCACAGACACAGATACGAATTCAACAATGCCTATAAGGAACAATTCGAGAAGGCCGGACTTGTCGCCTCTGGGATCAACTCGGATACCCAGCTGGTGGAGATCATCGAATTGCCGGATCACCCATGGTTCATCGGGGTGCAGTATCACCCCGAATACAGGAGTACGGTTGCCAATCCCCATCCCCTGTTCGTCGGGTTTGTAAAGGCTGTCCAGCTCCACAAAAAACAACAAACCAATGCCAGTTTGGCGTAAACTGTTCAATTGGACCTATATTTGCATTCGCAAAAGTCATAAAGACAGTTCACGGGTCGATGGGTTCGACTCAATGAGGTAGACACTACACAATTTTCATGGAAGAGAAAAAACTAGACCTTAATTCGATCATCGGTTTTGTCCTGATCTTCGGGATTCTCTTATTCTGGTTTTACCAGAACCAGCCTACACCGGAAGAGATCGAGGCACAAAAGGCCAAAATAGAACAGCAGCAGGAAGCAGAAATATCTGAAGAACAAGAAGTGATTGCCCCTGTCCTCGAAACCCCGGAGCTCGACCTTCAGGATTCAACGGCTCTGGCAAATTACAGGAACACCGTAGGCGGGTTCGGTTTTACCCCGGCAGAGGAGGGGATTACCGTTTTGGAAAACGACGTCCTCTACCTTGAGATCAGCAACCGCGGAGGACAGATCACCCAGGCAAGGCTCAAGGAGTTTGTCACCTACGATTCCATTCCTGTTTACCTGATCAAGGACGGTAATGCGTTATTCGACCTCAATTTTACAACCAACGACAACCGGGTCCTGAATACGAAAGACCTCTTTTTTGAACCATCTTTGAGCAAGGAAGGTAATAACAGTGTGCTTTCCATGAAAGCCAAGGTATCTTCTCAACAATTCCTCGAATACAGGTATGAGATAAAACCAGGGGAGTACCTGTTGGGCTTTACTGTGAGGTCTCAGGGCCTCAACGGGGTCATCAATGGAAGTCGGCCTGTAACCTTAAACTGGAAACTCAAAGGGATCAGGCACAATAAGAGTGTACAGTACGGGAACCGGTATACAAGACTCACCTATAATCACGAGGGAGGAAAGATCAGTAAGCTCTCCGAATCCAGCGATGACGAGGAAACCGAGGAAGACATCAAATGGTTGTCCTACAGACAGCACTTCTTCAGTTCCATCCTCACCACGAATACGCCCTTTAAAACAGCAGAACTGAGCTCAAAAAACCTCGTGGAGGAAGAAAGCAAAGAGGTCAGATTCACCAAGGAGTACACAACTGTGGCTCCTCTGGAACTGGAAGGAGGGGAGTTATCCTATGCCATGAACTGGTACTATGGCCCTACCGATATTGATGTTTTGGAGCAATACAAAGACCTTGGACTGGTGGAGTCTATCCCTTATGGCTGGGGTATATTCGGATGGATCAACCGACACATATTTACCCCTTTCTACGGGTTCCTGAGTTCCTTCCTGCCCTACGGGCTCGCAATTGTGGTGATGACTATTCTTGTGAGGCTGCTCATGTCTCCGGTTACCTATAAATCATACCTCTCCCAGGCCAAGATGAAGGTCTTGAAACCGGAGATCACTGAGATCAACGAGAAGTACAAGGACAATGCGATGAAGAAGCAACAGGAGACCATGAAGCTCTACAACAAAGCAGGGGTCAGCCCTATGAGTGGGTGTGTTCCGGCTCTGTTGCAACTCCCGATCTTCTACGCCCTCTTTATGTTCTTCCCAACCTCTTTTGCCCTCAGGCAGAAGTCGTTCCTTTGGGCGGAAGACCTGTCGTCCTATGATACGATCGCACAATTGCCCTTCAGTATACCCTTTTACGGGGATCACGTGAGCCTTTTTCCTATCCTCGCATCCATCGCGATCTTTATCTATATGATGATGACCACCGGGCAGAATATGCAGACCCAACCGGGTATGCCGAACATGAAATTCATCATGTACCTGTCGCCCCTGATGATGTTGTTCTTCTTTAACAACTATGCTAGCGGACTCAGCCTGTACTATTTTGTCTCCAACCTCATTACCATCTTTATCATGCTGGCCATCAAACGGTTTATCCTAGACGAGGACAAGATCCACGCACAGATCCAGCTCAACAAGGCCAAGCCAAAGAAGGAGAATCGCTTCCAGAGGAAGATGAGGGAAATGATGGAACAGGCCGAGCAGCAGAAAAAGAACAGGTAGTTTTCTATACCATCAAAGCCAGGGAGGTGCGAAAGCCATACTAAATGGCCGGCCCTGTCGTTTTGGGTTATACGATTAAACCTTTTTCCGGACCTAGAGTCATAGGAAAATACAGGATAACCCAAAAACAAGTCCATGAAGAACTGGAAACTTTTCACAACAGCCATTTTACTGATGTTTTTCTTTTATACCCCTGAGGCAGAGGCCCAGGTGGTCGCCCGCAGAACTACCACCACCAGGGTGGTCAAGGTAAATAGGCCTGCGAAACGAAAGATCAGGAGAAAGAAGAGAAGGGTCAGACGCAGAACCCTCAGAAGGCTGCCGGCCAATACAAGGGCCGTGGTCTGGAGAAACGTATCTTACTATCCCGTAGGCGGAATGTATTACATCGCCCGCAGAGGAGCTTATGTTCGGGCTTTTCCTCCCAGGGGATTCCGGGTAAGGGCCATACCGGCACTCACCCGCCTAATGGTCAGGGGCGCCGTGTACTATTATGCAGCCGGAGTATTTTACCGGAATGTCAATGATGAATACGAAGTAGTGGCCGCACCTGTAGGGGCCGTGGTCTCAGAACTGCCTGAGGATGCCGAGGAGATGGATTTCGATGGAATCACTACCTACGAACTGAATGAAACCCTCTACCGGGCCATTGAGGATGGGTATGAGGTCATCGAGTTGTTAGAGGAGGATGATTGAGAACATCCCAGAGAAAATCAAAAAGCTCCCTGCACTGAGGGAGCTTTTTTTGTTGGCTATGTTTGGAAAGATTTGGGATTTCAAATATGCATTATTGATGCTCCAAATAAAAAGATAAGTTGTGAAGAATCAGATTTTGTATGCTAAGAGAATCGATCCTGTTGTGTTTGAATTTTCTCTTCATCATCTCCTGAGAATAGGAAATAAAAAATGGCTGCACATGGCAGCCATTTTTCTTTTGGGCATTTTCCTGTATTAATTATTCGTATTCGGGATCATGACCTTGTTCAGTACATGGATCACCCCATTGCCTGCCTGAACGTCCACAGCGATGATTCCAATGTCGCTGGCTCCTGAACCGTCAGTTACATCGGCAATGTTATCTCCTGTGCCGGGCAGGTTGATGGTAATGTCATCTCCTTCCAGGGTAGTGGCCATGATGCCATCTGTGAGGTCACCTGAACGAACTTTGGCTCCGCCTACCACATGGTGCAACAACACCTGGGTCAGTACAGGCTCATCCGGAATGGAAGCCAGGGCATCGAAAGCTTCGTTGGTAGGGGCGAACACAGTGAAATCAGGGTCGAATCCGTCTCCGTTTCCTCCCTCTGTCCTCGACAGGATACCGGCGAAATCAGTACCCGGGGTCAGTTCAGTCAAAGCACTTACCAGGGTAGAGAAATTTGGGTCGGCCACTGCAAAGGTCACAACAGTAGGAATGTCGATCACGGCATCAACTGCGTGGATCACCCCGTTGGTGGCGATAATGTCAGCAGCGGCTACATTGCTTGTCCCATTCAGGGTTACCCCGCTGTCTGTATTGATGTATAAGCTCAGGAAATCTCCATCGGCATTGGTTCCTGCAGTGTTCACGTAGGAGTTGCTCAGGCCGGAAGAAACGGCAGTTGCTCCGATAATCACGTGGTTAGACAGGATATTGGCCAGTTCATTGCCATTAGGATTGGTGAAGGCGCTAAAGGCAGCATTCACAGGGGCAAATACGGTGAACTCTTCATTGTCAGAAGACAACAGATCTGTGAAGGTGGTATTCCCTCCGTCTGTAAGGGCTCCGACCAATTCAGAGAGATCAGGGTTTGCCAGGGCGTGATCTACGATGTCAGGAAGACCAATGACTGCGTCAACTATGTGAACTACTCCGTTGGTAGCATCCACATCTGCAGTGGTGACATCAGAGATTCCATTGATGGTCACCCCGGAGGCGGTATTGATGAAAAGACTTAAGTTGTTTCCGCCGGCTCCTGCAGTTGAAAGAGAGCTCACATATTGAGTTGAAAGGCTACCTGAAGTAAATTCTCCTGAAACCACATGGTTGAGCAGAACCTGAGTTAATACGTCTACAGGAACATCTTCCAGAGTGGCAAAATTGTTGGCCGTCAGGAAAGCTTCGAAGGCGGCATTAGTAGGGGCAAAAACGGTAAAAGGTCCGTCTGCCTGAAGGGCGGACACCAGGTCGGCTCTCTGAAGGGCAGCAACCAAAATGCTGAGGTCATCAGTGGCCACAGCCAGATCCACGATGTCGGGATCCTGATTTTCTACAGGAAGATCCCCATCATCATTTGAACAGGAGGCCATAACGACCAAGGCAAATACAAAAAGGAATGCTTTAAAGAAATTTGAAGTTGTTTTCATGGCGATTTTTTAAATTAGTGTTTAACGAAAGTATTATAAAAATTAAACAAAAATGAAGGTTTATTAAATCTTTAACACAAGAACTTAAAGTTCTATTAAACTCAATAAAAGACTACTAAAAACAATATGTTATAAGTTTTAAACTTCAATTTCATTAGTAATATATGTTTAACGAATATTGTTTAATAAATAACATAAATATGAGATCGCTCCTGTTTCATCTTCTTCGGATCAGGACGTAATGTGCCGTATAGAACTGCCCATTATTTTGTATTTTTGCGGCTTGGATACAGGTATGAAAAAGGTAGTAGTCGGACTTTCGGGAGGCGTCGACAGCAGTGTGGCGGCATACCTTCTGAAACAACAGGGATACGAGGTCATTGGCTTGTTCATGAAGAACTGGCATGACGATTCCGTGACTATTTCCAAGGAATGTCCCTGGCTGGAAGACAGCAACGATGCCCTGATCGTGGCCGAAAAGCTGGGTATCCCTTTTCAGACTGTCGATCTGAGTGCTCAGTACAAAGAACGCATTGTTGATTATATGTTCCGGGAGTATGAAATGGGCAGGACCCCAAACCCGGATGTGCTTTGTAACAGGGAGATCAAGTTCGACGTGTTTATGAAGATCGCGCTCGACCTTGGTGCGGATTACGTAGCAACAGGTCACTATTGCCGCAAAGGAGAAACCAGGGATCAACAGGGCCGTACAGTCTACCAGTTGCTTGCCGGTAAGGACCCCAACAAAGATCAATCGTATTTCCTGTGCCAGCTCTCCCAGGAACAACTCGCGCGGACCTTGTTCCCGATAGGGGAACTTACCAAACCGGAAGTACGAAGGATAGCGGCTGAGAACAATTTGGTGACGGCAGATAAGAAGGATTCACAAGGACTTTGTTTTATCGGAAAGGTAAGGTTGCCGGAATTCCTCCAGCAACAACTCAAGCCTAAAAAAGGAGATATCGTGGAAGTACCGGCTGATGCCCAGCACTTTCGAAATAGCGCCCCCGAATTTAGCAGCAAAAAGGAGGAATTGCTTTTTCATTCCGAAAAACCGGTGTATAGGCCCGAAGATGGAAAAGTCGTGGGTGAACATCAGGGTGCACACTATTTCACCATAGGTCAGCGAAAAGGCCTGGATGTGGGAGGCACTCCTGAACCCCTCTTCGTGATCGGGACCGATGTAAAACAGAATGTGATCTACACAGGACAGGGAAAATCCCATCCCGGGCTGTACCGTAAAACACTTTTTGTCAAACAGGAGGAAGTACATTGGGTCCGGCCAGACCTCGCCCTCCAACCTGATGAGACCATGGAGGTCATGGCCAGGATTCGTTACAGGCAGGCACTGGAGAAAGCAACCCTCCATCAAATGGAACACGGGCTTTACGTCGACTTTGCCGAAAAACAGTCGGCCATCACCGAAGGCCAGTTTGTCGCCTGGTATTTAGGAGAAGAACTGGTTGGGTCAGGAGTGATCTCCTGAGAGTTTTCCATCCTGCGACCCTTCCAATACTATGTAAATATGAAGAACAGAATTACCGCACTTTTTGGAATTCAATATCCCATTGTACAGGCCGGGATGATATGGGCCAGCGGATGGCGCCTGGCCTCGGCGGTTTCCAATGCGGGCGGACTCGGATTGCTGGGTGCAGGCAGCATGTATCCCGAGGTGCTGAGGGAGCATATAGACAAATGTAAGAGAGCTACATCCCGTCCGTTTGGGGTCAATGTGCCTATGCTCTATCCGGACATTGACAAATTGATGGAGATCATTGTGGAGATGCAAGTGCCCATTGTCTTTACCTCTGCGGGAAATCCCGCAACATGGACGGCCCACCTCAAGGAAAAAGGGATCATTGTGGTCCATGTGGTCAGCAGTGTAAAATTCGCGCTAAAGGCACAGCAGGCAGGGGTAGATGCTGTAGTGGCTGAAGGTTTTGAGGCAGGGGGACACAACGGTCGGGACGAGACCACAACTCTTACCCTTATTCCGGCGGTCAAAGAAAAGATACATATCCCTTTGATCGCAGCCGGGGGGATCGCCACGGGCAGGTCTATGCTGGCAGCCATGGTACTGGGTGCAGACGGCGTCCAGGTCGGCAGTCGATTCGTCGCCTCCGATGAGGCCTCTTCCCACAGATCTTTCAAGGACAGGGTAGTAGCAGCAGGGGAGGGGGATACACAGCTCACCTTAAAGGAATTGGCCCCTGTGCGTATGCTTAAGAACGGTTTCTACCAACAGGTACAGGAAGCCTACAGTCGTTGCGCCACCCCGGAAGAACTCAGGGAACTCCTGGGTCGGGCCAGGGCCAAACGAGGCATGTTTGAAGGCGACCTTGAGGAAGGGGAGCTCGAGATCGGACAGGTTTCAGCTATTATCCACGATATCAAGCCAGCCGCCCAGATCGTTCGGGATATGATGGAGGAATTTGATACGGCCCGTGAGGCCGTCAGGGGATTACAATTTTAATTGACCCAATCCTCTCTAAAATACTGATCGACTTACAGGAACGTCGGCATATTGCCAAACCTCTTCGAATTCTCTCAGGATTTTCAAGGCGTCATCTTTTCGCCCTTGTTCTTTCAGAGCCCTGGATAACCCGTATAGTGACCAGCCGTTTTGTCTCAGTCGGTTTAAGTCTTCCCGGTATATCTTCTCCGCTTCTGCATATTGTCCTAATTCCATTAACATTGCACCGAGATTTTGTCGCGGGGGTATGTGCCACGCAGATGGCTCAGTATAGGTGAGGGCATCCTCCGCAGCAACTGCATTTTCAAGATGTTCGATGGCTTTATCTGAATCTCCTTCAAGATGGGCCAGTTCCCCTGCCACTACCTCATAGGCGACCCTGGCGATGCGATCTGATGAATTGTGAGCTGTGGCTATTATATCTGCAGTTTTCGGATCTTCCATGATTTCCTTGATAGCCATAAGTTCTTCCTTGGCTTCTTTGGGGTTGTTCTTCCGCACAAAGGCCAGCCCTCTCGCGTAATGTCTTATCAGGTTCAGGTGTATTATCCCAGAGGCTGGCTGAGGGTATGTCAGAATATCATTCCATTTGCCAAAACGGACATAGGCGAGCAGCGGAGTGGCTGCAAAATCCTGCAGGAAGGTCAGGTTTTCCATTTCCCCCTGGGGAACTTTCTCTGCTGTTTTCTTGGCCGCCGAGATGGCTGTGTTGCTCTCCCCGATCAGACTGGAGGCAGACCAGAGAAAATGTATGTTGTGAGGATAATATCCGAGAGGATAAAGTCCCTGGGAATAGCACTGAGAAATATAATCCTCATCCGCAGCGATGGCCTTGTGGTTAGCATTGACTGCGTCTTTGTATCGACCTACTCTTATATAGATGTGTGATGGCATATGAACGAGATGGCCCGCAGCAGGCATAAGGTCCTCCAGTGCTTCCGCGCTGGGAACACCCAGATCCGGCTTGGGTAGCTCCACCATGTGAATATAGTAGTGATGGGCCCCGGGGTGCAGGGGATTGAGGGAAATGGCTTTCTCAAGGGCGATCTTAGCTTCTGGTGTATTGGGCATCGGATTCCCTTCGGTGTCCCAGTAATTCCATGGCATTGTATTCATCGCCGCAGCGGCATACAAGGTCTGTATATCGGCGTTTTCAGGAAATGATGACCTTACCTTCTCCATTGCCATCAGATAATTTTGGTTCAAAAGAGATTGATCGGTATCCCAGTCGTCACTATAACGAGCATTTAATGCACCTATCAGGGCCTGTTCCATTGTCGAAACCCCTTTCATTTTTTGATTAGCTTTTTGCAGGGACTTCCACGCTGCTTCCTTTCTCTCCTGGTCGGGTAAAGGATCGTTAATATTAGGTCCGAGGGCGTAAGCCTGACCCCAATAGGCCATCGCATTATCCGGGTCGAGTCTGGCGGCTTCCATAAAAGAACGGTGGGCCTCAGCATGATTGAAGGCGAACGTCAGCCTCATTCCCTGATTAATAAATTTCTGTGACCTTTCATTATTGGTGGTCACGGGAAAAGTATAAGATCCCAGATTCTCAAACAGGGGTGCGATCTGTTGTGTGCTGTCCGGCACTGAAAGTAAAAACTTGGCAACTGTACATTTAATGGCACCTATCGAGGCTTTATCTCGTTTAGGTAATATCTCTTGCCGTGAAGGGAGCAGGTAGAGAACAACTGCGGCGGTCAGGAGCAGTCCTGCCCAGCCAAGGGTGGATTTATTTTTCATTTTTGGAAGGTTGTTGAGGAGCAGGGTCTAGTGGGGACTGGTACATCAAAAGCCGTCCTTTTTCACTAAAGTCCTAGCTCACAGGAAGATAATGATTTATTCTGTCATTAAGAAGAAAAATTTTCAGCCTTCCAAAAAATCCTATTTACTAAGCCTGATCAAGTTCACGATATGCTGATCCATCCTCTTAAATGTCTCAGCCAGCAATTCGATCTGTTCCTGGGCTTCCTTCCAGTTCTCCTGTTCAATGGCCTCACGAACACCGGGGAGCGTCTTCACTCCATACCCTGTATAGAATCCCGGGGCGTAGAGCCTGTGTCTGAACCAGGGCCTTCTGGGAAGACCTGTCATGTCTGTTAATACCTGTTCTGTTTCCTGAAGGGCTGCATTCAGGGATTTTTGTTTTTCGACGGGCAGGGATTCCGGGGAAAGGGCTTCCAGCTCTGCGATCCGGTCTCCCAACGTGGCCAGGCTGTTTTGAAGAGGGGAGAAATCCAGGTAGGGGATCTCCTCTTTCTTTTTAGGAGGAGCGATGTTTTCCCGGGGATCAGCAGCCAGGGCATAGGCCTTTCTGTCTACCAGTTCATTATGCCGCTTCACTTCTTTTCTCCGGTTCTCTGTCTCTTCCATGATCTCTTTCAGGTATCCTTCTACAGTGGCGTGCCATTGTTTGAATTCGAAGGGAAGTACATCGGCATTCGCCATACGCAAAACGATACGACCGGCAGTATTGGCCAGGGCCACTCCATAGTTAAAGCCGGGATCTTTAAATCGGGTATAATGGGGATAGGTATCGTAGATCGTGTGGTATTCCCCTCCGGCATTTTCCCCTCCGAAACCTATATTCAGGGAAGCGATTCCTGCGTGCTGGATAAAAGGTGTGTAATCCGATCCTGATCCCAATGCACTCAGCTCAAAACTGGCATTTCCGCCTCCCGCTAGCTGACGTGCGATCCTTCTTTCCTTGATCGAAACCCCTGTCTGTGGGTCGGTGACCGCATCGGCTACCTCACTCACCATGGCCTGAAGCGTATGCGAGCCCCCGGCCCCGAAAAAGCCACGACCATTACTGTCTGTATTGATATAGGCAACCAGTTTGGCCTGTAATTCCTTCTCGTGGTCCTCAACCCACTCTGTAGACCCTATAAGTCCGGGTTCCTCGGCATCCCAGGCGGCGTATACTACGGTCCGCTTCGGGCGCTTGCCCTGCTTGGCCAATTCCCCAATGACCCTGGCTTCCTCCATGACGGCCACCATCCCGCTCACGGGATCATTGGCCCCATGTACCCAGGCATCGTGGTGGTTACCCCTCATGACCCATTGGTCTGGATAGGTACTTCCCTCAAGCTTAGCTATGACGTTATGGGCAGGAGTGATCTTCCAGTCGAATTCCAGCTTTATCCTGACTTTGGCAGGACCCGGACCGACATGATACGTGATGGGCAGTCCCCCTTTCCAGGCATTGGGAGCCACGGGCCCTTTTAAGGCAGACAAGAGGGGTAAGGCGTCTTCGTAGGAGATCGGCAGGACGGGGATCTTGGTAATAGTGGGTGCATCCTTCCTGTCGAGTCTTTTAGCATCCTTTTTGGCGGCGTAGCCAGGAGTGAGGACATCCCCGGGATACAGGGGCATATCCATCACAGAGCCTCTCTGCACTCCTGTCTTGTTCTTAAAAGCTCCTTCGGGATATACATCTCCTCTAACATAACCGTCATCCTCGGGGTCTGAGTAAATTATGCAGCCGATGGCACCTTTCTCCGCGGCCAGTTTGGGTTTGATCCCCCTCCAGGAGCCGTAGTATTTAGCGATGACGATCTTTCCTTTCACATCGATCCCCATTTTCTCGAGTTCCTCGTAATCCTGGGGGATGCCGTAATTGACAAAGACCAGTTCTGCTTCTGCTTCCCCATCGGTGGAGAAGGCGTTGTAACTAGGGAGAAGTGCGTCTCCCTGTGCGGTATAGGGGTCCCCCTCCACCGGGACAGCCGTGAGTTTGGCTGTATAAGGATCCGGACTCAATAGCTCCAGTTCCCGCACCTTAGGATAGGGAAAGAGGATGTGGTAGGTCTCTATCTTCGCATCGTATCCCCAGGACCTGAACTGCTCTGCCATCCATTCTGCGTTCTTCTTGCCGTAATCAGTTCCCACCCAGTGGGGCTCAGCCGCCAGACGCTGCATCCAGGCATCGAGATTCTCAGCCTTCAGGCGGGATTCAAATTGGGCTTCCAGCTCCAGCTGAGCGGCCTTATTTTCGGGTTTGAAACCAGTGATAGACTGTGCATAGGTTCCGAGACTTAGCAGGAGGACAAGGGTGAGCGTGATGAATTTTTGAATCATGAGATGAAGTTGTTGAGTTTACTATTCTTTGTTAGGTCGATATAAATTCATTTGGATATGACAGGCATCTTCTTTACCAGGATGCATCGATTTTGAGCAGGGTGCGAAGGAGCACATTAGCCCCGTTGGCCATATCCTCAGGGGAGGTATATTCCTTGGGTGAATGACTGATTCCGTTCACACTGGGGACAAAGATCATCCCAACCGGAGTGATCCGGGCCATATCCTGCGCATCGTGCCCAGCCCCGCTTTGCATGTTCTTGGTACTCAGCCCGAGTTCTTCTGACGCCGTTGCAATAATCTGCCTGATACCAGGATCTGTTAGGGCCGGAGCTGAGGTGGCATCGATTGGTGTAAAGGAAAATGTAGTTCCCGTTTCCCGGCTTATTGATGTAGCCCTTTCCTCAATGGATTTAAAGAGTTCTTCCATATTTTCAACAGACAGGTCGCGTATCTCCAGGCTCATCTGCACCTCCCCGGGTATAACGTTAGGTGCCCCGGGTAAGGCCTGAATCCGCCCCACGGTACCTACTTGCTTACCGTCCATCTTCAGGGTCTCCTCATTCACTGCCAGGATGAATTGAGCGGAAGCCAGCAGGGCATCCTGCCTCATATCCATAGGGGTGGTGCCTGCGTGGTTGGCAAAACCACTGACCTTTACATCCCACCATTTGATCCCTACGATCCCTTCTACCACCCCGATATCTATTCCTTCCCTGTGAAGGATACCTCCCTGTTCTATGTGTAATTCCAGGAAAGCCGCCAGGCTGCCTTCAGGTCGTTCCACCTCGGCAATCAGGTCGGCATTTCCCCCAAGTCTGTTGATCCCTTCTCTCATTGTGTACCCGGTGCTGTTGACTACCCCCAGGGCCTCTTCCTTGAGATCTCCGACCAGGGCACGGCTGCCCATCACTCCACCCTCCTCATTGGAGAAGATGAATACTTCCAGGGGATGTTCGGTTTGGATCCCGGCTTCATTAAGGGTGCGGACCACTTCTATGGCGGCCAGGGAGCCCACACATCCATCGTAATTTCCTCCATTGGGAACCATATCGATATGCGACCCAAAACCGATGGGCGGCAAATCAGGGTTATTCCCCTTTCTTTTTCCTATGATATTCCCGGCGTAGTCCACGCTTACTTCGAGTCCGCTTACCTGCATCAGGGAAATAATATAGGCCCGTCCCTGCAGGTCGGCATCGCTGAAGGCCACACGGTTGGTTTCCCCGTTCTCCATCATCCCCCGTTTGGCGAGCATGTAAATAGTATCCTCAAGCCGGTCCTGATCCACCGCAGGTAGCTCCTGACCTACAGCGCACATACTCAGGAGTAATATTAAACAGGGAAGAATCTTGGAATGTATCATGGTTCGGGAATTTGAAACAAGATATAAAACTTCTGCCTTGATGGGATCATTTATTTGAGGGTGATCTCGTCAATCTCTAATCTGAAGGATTCTGCCTTTTTATTGCCGATCAGGATGGCGACCTCCCCAAGTTCTTGCCCTGGATACGGCGCCTTGCTCAACTGCCTACCCCTGAACTGAGGCCTGAATTCGGAGAATGGGATCTTTATCGACTGCCATTCACCTGTGGTGCTGACTGTATGTGAATAGTTGTAATACTGAGTAGGACTTGATTTAAGGCGTACCTGATATTTTTTGCCATCTCCCTTCAGCCGGATCTCCAGGGAAGTGAAGTGGGTAGCCTCTACAGGCCTGAACGCGTGCTGGATCATTGTAAATCCTCCGTTATTCTCAAGGGAAACAAATCCCGTAAATACCCCATGCCCTTGTTCACTCAGGGTGAGTTTTCCTTTGGAAAGGCCGCCCATGACCCCGTCATTGACTATTCTCCAGGCGCTTAAGTCGGCCTGGTCAGAGAATTGAAAGAGGGTAAAAGGAGCCTGTGACATAAGCAGGAACAATAAGAATTTCAGAACAGGCATCTTGCCTATGGATTTGATTTTGATTTCTAAAAATAAAAGTTATCCGTTGAGTGTTGCGATGATCCGGTCAATTTATACTTATTTTAACGCCAAAGTTAAGACATGTTCTACCTGACCATTGATGTACTGGGTACCATAGCTTTTGCCATCTCCGGGGTGCTGGTTGCCATGGATAAGAAACTCGACCTCTTCGGGGTCTTTATCATCGCTTTTGTAACGGCCGTGGGTGGCGGAACGCTCAGGGATATGCTGATAGGCAATACACCTGTGGCCTGGATGCAGGCACCGGTCTACACCTATACCATCCTTGGCTCGGTGGTCTTTGCTATCCTCTTTCGGGAACGCCTGAAATATTTGAGGAAGTCCTTATTCCTGTTCGATACCATTGGGATTGGACTCTACACCCTGGTAGGAATAGAAAAGGGGCTGCAGGCAGAACTCATGCCCCTGATGTGCATTGCCCTGGGGACCATAACAGCCTGTTTTGGAGGGGTTATCCGGGATATCCTCTGTAATGAGATCCCAGTGATCTTCCGCAAAGAGATATACGCCACAGCCTGCATCCTGGGAGGTGCCAGTTTTTTTCTGCTCATCCGACTACCTATCGTAGATGAATACGCCTATGCGGCAGCTATTGTTATCGTCATCGGGATACGACTGCTCGCGGTTCGCTTTAAAATTGCCTTACCCAGTATCTATCAAAGGGAATAGGACTTAAGTCGCACCGAAATATTCGGAAGAATTCAGCCGGATCACTTTACAATCTCGGCCTTTTTGATATAGATATTTTTTGAAGGCCAGTCGCCGTCGTCCACTGGTTGGCGATTGATGAGATCTACGACGTCCATGCCTTCCACCACCCTTCCAAAAGGGGTATAGCCTCCGTCGAGGTGGTAGGAACCCGGATCGGTGACCACGATAAAGAATTCATAAGGACTCGCCAGCATATGGGGGTTGTTGATCTCACTGCTGGGCATGGAGATCGTCCCGCGGTGGTGCTTGTATCCTTTGCGGGTATCCGGGGGCAGAAGATAACGCCCTATCTCGGTTCTCTTCCTGGCCGTTTCCACATTGTCGGCATTCCCACCCTGAATGATAAAGTCTTTGACGACCCTATGGAACATGGTATTGTCAAAATACCCTTTCTTGGTTAAGTAAATGAAATTAGCCTTGTGATAGGGAACGTTATCGTAGAGCTCCACAGTAAAGCTTCCCAGGCTGGTGGTGAGTTTTACCCTTGTCGTCGGCAGGTTCTTCTGATAGTTGAAAAAGAAATCGATGGCATTTTCCTCAGTGAGTACGAAAGGTTTCTCTTCTTCCTCCTCTTTAGGGACGGTGTCCTTTTCTTGTGTTATTTTTGCAATTGTCTCTGTACTGTCTGCCTCAGTGGTGGCAACCGGGGAACCGGACTGTTTTTTTGGAGCTTCCCCACAGGCCGAGAGGAACAAAATCAGTGATAGTACAGGAAAAAGAAATTTTTGGACAGACATGGATTTTAAGAGTTTTGCCGATCAGATTCCAAAAATAAAAAATCTGCCTCTTCCGGGAAGGCAAGCCCATTATAAATTGGCCCCGGAGATCAGGATACGCGAACTGGAAGAGGGCAGGATCCTTAAAAAGAACCCGAGGAAAGCCGGTGTAATGGCCTTATTTTACCCCGACGCAGCCTCTCAGACCCGCTTGTTATTCATCATGAGGAAATCCTACAACGGAATTCATGCCAGGCAAGTGGCTTTTCCGGGAGGGAAAAAGGAAAAAGGGGATGTGTCTATTCTCGATACGGCCCTGAGGGAAACCAGGGAAGAAGTAGGGGTGATCACTAAACACGTAGAAGTGATCCGGGAAGTAAGCGAAGTCTATATCCCGCCAAGTAATTTTGAAGTACAACCCTTTGTAGGCCTCTATCACCATTCGGCCTCTTTTGTGTTGCAGGAAGAGGAGGTTGAGCACCTTATCGAAGTCCCCCTGGCCCAGGTTCTTGACGATAAATACCTCACCTCTCAGATACTCTCGACTTCATACGCCCGGAACATAGAAGTACCGGCATTCCGACTGGAAGGCTATACCGTGTGGGGCGCCACGGCCATGATGCTTAATGAGATCCGGGACTTGATTAAGAAAGTGTTGTAATCCTAATTTTGTAGTTTTGTAGACTATGCCTTTGTTTAAAAAGAACCCATTCGGTCATATTCTGTTTATCAAGAAATGGATCATCCGTATCCTCGGACTCATGACGCATCAGCGTTACAAAGGGTTTAACAAACTGGAGATCGACGGATCCGAAGTGATCAGGGCCCTGCCGGACAGGAATGTACTCTTTGTGAGTAATCATCAGACCTATTTTGCTGATGTGGTGGCCATGTTCCACGTCTTTAATGCCGCCCTGAACGGGAGGACGGATTCCATCAAGAATGTAGGATACCTCTGGAACCCCAAACTAAATATGTACTATGTAGCTGCCGCAGAAACCATGCGTAAGAGCTTACTGACCAAGATCCTCGCTTACGTGGGATCGATAAGCATTGAAAGGACCTGGAGGGCTGACGGGCAGAACGTAAACAGGCAGGTCAAGATGAGCGACATCTCCAATATCGGGAAGGCACTGGCAGACGGATGGGTCATCACTTTCCCCCAGGGGACTACTACTCCCTGGAAGCCCCTGAGAAAAGGAACTGCACACATTATCAAGAAGTATAAACCTGTTGTTGTACCCGTTGTTATCGACGGCTTCCGACGCTCTTTTGATAAAAAGGGTTTGTATATCAAAAAGAAAGGCATCCTCCAGTCTATGCACATCAAAGAACCTCTGGAGATCGATTACGACAATGAAACTGTGGAGGAGATCATCGAAAAGCTGGAATTTGCCATCGAACAGCACCCCTCCTTTTTAAAGGTGATCCCCATGGAAGAGTTATTGGCCTATGAAGAAGCCCACAAGGAACGATTATGGCGCAAGAAAAAGGCTTAAACTTCCAGTCTTTTCAATTCTGAATAATTCCTGCCGAGTTTTCTGAGCAGCAGTCCATAGATCAGGAAGTAGATCAGACCCAGTAGCGCAGTACAGACAATACCCATAGCTATCATGACCCCTGAGATAATGAGCTTCAATTGCTGGGTGCTCATATCGATGGACTTGCCTTCGAGTTCAAAGACGTGAAGAAAACTATCCCCGTCACTGAAGAGGATCCCAATAGCTATGATGATAAAGGTGAACAGGAAGACGGAAAGGGCGAAAATGATGTAGTTCTTAACCGTTTTTCTCGTACGAATGATCTTGCGCATGAGCTCACGGGCGCTGTCCAGTACAGAGATCTCACGATACCGCTTATAGAATTGAAAGATAAAATAAAAAACAACGCTGTACTGAAGAACCGTCAGTCCGAGGATTGCATATCTCAGCCCTAATTCATCGTAAAGGGCCAGGCCTTCCCGGGCCGAGGGTAGAAGGTACAGCAAGTGGGGCAGGGCAAACTCGAGTATGCTGATGATGAAGATCCACTTCACGATAGAGGAGGAGCGTTTCCAAATCATGGCATAAAGCTCATCGTAGGTGAGTCTGGGAAGCTTTTCTCCTTGTTTCTGCCAATCCTTCTTCAATAAATCCAATTCATCCATCATGGGTTCAGGGATTGAGAATGGTTCGTAATTTTGTTTTCACTCGATTCATTTTTACTCGCGCATTGACCTCCGTGATCCCCAGGGTTTCTGAGATCTCGCTGTAACTCTTGTCCTCCAGGTAGAGGAAGACAAGGGCTTTGTCGATATCTCCCAGTTGTCTGATGGCATCGTACATCAGCTTGAGCTGTCTTTCTTCCTCCGCATCGTATTCATCTGCCTTGATCTTAAAGAGTACCGAATCAAAATCCTGGGTGGGAACCCTTTTTTTGGATTTCCTGTAAAGGGTAATTGCCGTATTCAGGGCTACGCGATACATCCACGTACTGAATTTGGATTCGCCCCTGAATTTTGGATACGCCTTCCATAGCTGAATGGTAATTTCCTGAAAAAGATCATTGTGTGAATCACGGTCATGCGTGTACAGGCTACACACTTTGTGAACAATATTCTGATTGTTCTCCAGTTCCGTAACAAATTGGTGTTCCAGTTCTTTGTTCACGCTGTAGCTGGTGTCACTAGGATTAGTACCCATTTCCCCGACTTAGTTACAGGGAAGTATAAAAAAGATAAATAGGTTTAATTCCGGTAGTTTAACGCAGGTTCCCGGTCGCCCAGCAACGGAATGTATTGAAAATCTGCTCCGCGTCTTTCCACAAA
The DNA here is from genome assembly GCF_014638095.1 of Muriicola marianensis. GTDB lineage: Bacteria > Bacteroidota > Bacteroidia > Flavobacteriales > Flavobacteriaceae > Muriicola > Muriicola marianensis. Next base: position 737,226 of record NZ_BMFH01000001.1, on the reverse strand, counting down.
TTCCTGTTTAGCCTTTTTCACGAGTTCAGGATCCTTATAGAGGTCCATGGCGGTCAGTGCCAATGCTTTGGCTGCTACCATCATCCCCTTGGCACCGATGGAAGTACCACCGGCAGCAACGGCCTGCCAGCTGTGGGCAGGGGTGCCGGGTACCCAGGTAGCGGCACGCAGCCCAACCGTAGGCACGGCAAAGCTCACATCTCCCACATCCGTAGAACCTGAGGCCCTCGCTGTAGTTTCGTAAGGCTGAATGTTCCGGGCTGTTGCCTCATCCAGGGAGTCCATACCCAGGCTTTTCGCGATCTTTTCCCCAAAGGCCTTTTCCTCGGCGGTGTAGGTGATGCCACCCACCTCAGTGAGGTTTTCATACATCACTTCCTGTAGGGTCAGGTTAGGCAGCAGTTCATGTGTGCCACCTATCATTTCGTAATCCATCGTCGTACCCGTACCCAGGGCAGCGCCTTCAGCGGCCTTTACGATGCGGTCGAAAATCTCGATCACCACATCCCGCGAATAATGGCGGGCGTAGTAATACACCTCTGCAAAGTTGGGTACTACGTTGGGCGCCTTGCCCCCGTCTGTGATCACATAATGTATCCTTGCTTCCTGGGGGATGTGTTCCCGCATCATGTTTACCATCATATTCATAGCCTCAACCCCGTCGAGGGAGGATCTTCCTTTGTCAGGGGCTCCTGCTGCGTGGGCAGATATCCCGTAAAACCTGAATTTAGCTGACTTATTGGCCAGGGCGGCACCTGCACTTGCGGCGTTCGATGCTCCCGGATGCCAGTGGAGGGCTACGTCCACGTCGTCAAAAAGGCCTTCTCTTACCATATATACTTTCCCACTGCCCCCTTCCTCGGCCGGGCATCCGTAGAAACGGATCGTTCCCGGGATCTTGTTCTGCTGCATCCAGTTCTTAACTGCAATTGCAGCTGCTGTGGAGGCTGTACCAAACAAGTGATGTCCGCAAGCGTGACCCGCGGCTTTGCCGGCCGACTTCTGCATGGGAACCGCTTCCTGGGATAATCCGGGCAGGGCGTCGTACTCACCCAATATGGCAATGACGGGTGTCCCGCTCCCGTATTCGGCAATAAAAGCGGTGGGAATCCCCGCCACTCCCTTTTGGATTCGGAAGCCTTCTCCGGACAAGGTTTTTTGGAGCAGGGCCGCACTCTGCTCCTCCTGATACCCCATCTCAGCGAGATTCCAGATCTCATTTGCGATTTTGCCGTATTGAGGTGCACGGGCCTCGAGGTCCGAGAGTACCTTTTTTGAATCTTCCTGAGCCAGGAGGGTAAATCCTGAGAACAAGGTCAGGGCCAGCAGATAAACATTTTTCATGGGTCTTGGATTTTAAATGGAGTTAAATATATAAAATGACTCATTAAGTACAGGTCAAGGAATCGCATTAATTCTCTCGGAAACCAGGCAGGTCTACCTCCTGGGATGGTACTTCTCCAGTACCTTTGAAAGATGGCTTCGGTCTACGTGCATGTAGATCTCTGTCGTAGTGATACTTTCGTGCCCGAGCATTTGCTGGATGGCCCGGAGGTCGGCACCGTTCTCCAGGAGATGGGTCGCGAAAGAATGCCGGAAAGTGTGCGGACTTATGGTTTTTTGCAGGCCGATTTTCTCACTGAGGTTTCTGATGATGGTAAATATCATGGCGCGACTGAGACCTTTGCCCCTCCTGTTGAGGAACAGTATGTCTTCATGCCCCTTTTGGATGTCCTGATGCACCCGTACCTGATATCGATAGAGATTTATGTATTTCTGGTTGACAGTCCCAATGGGCACAAATCGTTGTTTGTTACCCTTACCGGTCACCCGTATAAAGTCCTCCTCAAAGAACAGGTCCGAGATGCGTAGCTCAATGAGCTCCGAAACCCTGAGTCCGCACCCGTACAGGGTTTCCAACATGGCCCTGTTCCGCTCTCCTTCTCGCTTAGACAGGTCTATGGCCCGAATAAGTCGGTCTATCTCGTCTACGGAAAGGGTATCGGGGAGTTTCCTGCCTAGTTTTGGGGATTCTATAAGTTCCATGGGATTGTCCTTTCGATACTGTTCGAAGATTAAGTAGTTGAAAAAACTGTTCAGGCCTGAGATCACCCTTGCCTGGGTACGAGGGGCGACGGATTTGCCCAGTTCGTAGATAAATCCCGACAAGTACTCCTGATCGATGGTTAGGGGGGAAGGAGGCGCAGCACCATCCTCGAGAAACCGTAGGAGTTTCTCCACATCCCGCTGATAATTCTGCAGGGTATTCTTTGAGAGTCCGCGCTCGAGTTTCAAATAATTGCGGTATTCCTGGATAGCCTGTTCCCAATTCATGAAATAAAGATAGGACCTTCGGCGTTTACAATGGGTACAACCGAGGCGGTTCCTGAATATATTCTCATCCAGCGATGAGCCGGATACAGAAACTGGGCCTCGATCAACCGTAAACCACACAAATATGAAATACAGATTATCAGTACTATTGGTCCTGGCCTTCGGAGCCTTCTCCTTTGCTCAGGAAGGCATCAAGATCGGGATACAGGGGAGCTTTCCGTTTAATGATTTTAAAGAGGCGGTCGTCCTGTCTGCTGCTGTCGATGTGGGCTACATGCACGCCCTTGGAGAGGTTGTTGATGCAGGTGTAATGACCGGATTCATCAATGGTTTTCCCGATAACTTCGACGGGGGCCCCGACCTGCCCAGTATACAGTTCCTTCCCCTGGCAGGATCCTTCCGGATCTGGCCCTCCAATTCCTTCTCTTTTGGCGGGGATGCAGGGTATGCAGTAGGGATCAACGACGGGAATGAAGGCGGACTCTATTACCGCCCTGTGATCGGGTACCTGTTCGGGACCAATACGGAGGTGAATCTCTCTTACACCGGCATACAGCTCGACGGTGCTACCTGGTCTACCGTGAACGTCGGAATAATGCATACCATTCAGGTAAGGCCTAGGAGACTATGATCTAAATTAAGAAGTCCTTTAAGGTTATTGAAGAAGGTACACTTTCCGGTTTTTGTTCTTGGAGATGGAATCCTTACTTTTAACCCCGTGAAAATCATCATCATCAACGGTCCCAACCTGAACTTGCTCGGTAAACGTGAACCGGATGTTTACGGCAACCAGAGTTTTGAAGCTTATTTTTCTGAGCTACAGATGAGGTTCAAGGACGTTCAACTCGCCTATTTTCAATCAAACATAGAGGGGGAGATCATAAACAAGATCCAGGAAGTAGGGTTCTCCTATGACGGTATCATTTTGAATGCCGCTGCCTATACGCATACTTCAGTGGGAATTGGCGATGCTGTAAAAGCAGTGTCCACACCGGTAGTGGAAGTACATATCTCCAATACCTTTGCCAGGGAAGACTTCCGCCATGTCTCCTATATCTCGCCCGGAGCCAAGGGCGTCATCCTGGGATTTGGTCTGAAATCCTATGATCTTGCTATTCAGAGCTTTATGTAAAACTTTGGTGGCCGTCCGGATTCCCAGGTTAACTTTTGGTTATTTTATCGCAAAACCCTACAAATCAAGGGGAAAAACCTTTATCGGATAAGTTTTTTCCTTATCTTCACTATACTATCCCCTTTCTTATCAAGACCGAAATGAGCAGCGTCTGTCTCACTTAGACGCTGTTTCAAATCCAACTCAACTATGGTGACCTTTAACTGGGTGACCTTTTTTTGACTGAGCTCAGAACGTCTATTCCCAGTGCAAAGGACGTAACCAATAAGCCAAATGACCAACAATGAAAACCAACACTCAATGCCCGACTATCGGGATAGCTCCTGACAGAAATCAGCACTTTTCTTTCTTTAAATCTCACGAGTTATTGCATGTGCTTCTATGCCTGGCGTTTATGTTACTCGGGCTTCAGTCCTATTCCCAGAAAGGGAAAAATAACAAGGAAGTAACCCTGTTTACCTGTGCCGAGGACATTGGAAACGGGCTTTACAAGGCCAGCTTTGGATATACAAATCCCACCAACAAGACCATCACTGTAACTCCTGCCGAGAGTGTTATCTTCCTGAGTGATAAAATTGAGGAATCCGAATTTGGAGGGATACAGAAAATACAGGGGATTACCAATTTTGAGCCCGGGACCCATGAGAAAGTGATCTCTGTGGTCTTTGCAGACAATGGCCACGCGAAGTGGACAGTCTCTTTTGGAGGTTCCTATGATTCCAAGATCAGGGCCACTCTCGATTCACCTGTTTGTGAGGGGGACCCCTTTATTGTTCCGGTTATCGGACCCGGGAATGGGAAGACTGAGGGATTTGTTAGTCCTGAACTCATATCCCTGGCAGCGGGTACCGCGGGTGACAACCCTTCCTCTATCATTTATCAGATCAGTCCGCAAGAAAAGGTCCTGATCCAGATAACCCCTATTTCCGGAGAGACCCAGGCTGTCATTGATATGCTGATAAATGTCTTCGGATTGCAGTATTCGACCCAACCGGCCCTCTCCGATTTTATCGTAGATCCCGCCCTTATTATCTCCGAGGGACTTTCTGCAGTGGATGTCTTCTTTCCTATTGACAAGATATTACCGCCTCCACCGCCCGAGCCGGCAGCACCTGCTTTGACGGATTATTTTGATATCATCCGGTCTGCCCAGGCCCTGTATACCCCATTTACCTCCGGGGTTGATGAAGTTACGGGCGAAGCCATAACCCAGGGAGACGCTGCCCAGAAGACCGACGAGGTCAGGCGTTCTTTCCGGATCGTAACTCCTGAAGAAAGTGTCCCTGTAGACGGAAAAGGCGTAGAGATCGTTGTGTTTTCCAATAGTTTTGATGCCAATCCTCCCCAGCCGGGCCAGCCGACCAATCTGGCCATAGATGTAGGCAATGGGGACCTGCCCGGGATAGCCGGGAATGGCAATCCAAACGGGTATGATACACCGGTAAGGGTGATCAAGGAATACCCATATACTTTTGGCCAGCTCTCCGATGAGGGAAGAGCGATGTTACAGATCGCCCATGATATCGCCCCGGGTGCCGACCTTGCCTTCCGTACAGGAGTTCTGTCTCCCCGGGATTTTGAACTTGGTATCCGTGAGTTTATCGGTTCCACCAATAAGGTGTTGGTAGATGACATTACTTTCCCAGGAATAAGTGCCTTTGGAGTGACTAATATAGGCCTGGCCATACAGGAAGTAGTGCCCGGAGGGAACTACTACTTTACTTCTGCCGGTAATTTTTCAAATGCTGCGTACCAGGATGTATTCCAGGCTGCCCAGAACGCCAACCTACCTGCGTTTCTCCCGGATGCCGGTACCGTAGCCCACGCTTTTGACGGGGTGGATGATATCTACCAGCGTTTCAGCGTAAAAGCAGGGGAGACCTACTTTATCGTCCTGTATTACGCTGAAAATAATGCCTCTCAGGACAATCAGCTTGGTGCCGCGAACGATCTTGATATCTGGGTGGTGGACGACCAGCAACGACTCCTTGTAGGGAATAATTTTTACAACCAGGAGCGGGATGCCCTTGAGTATATCACTTTTAAGGCCCTGGCCGACGGGGAAGCCAATTTCCTGATCACCAGTGCCAGCGGGGATCCGGGACCCCTGCCATTCAGATATATCATTTATGTTAAAAACAATCTCGATGTCCTGGAGTACTTCGATGGTGCCCCGACGATCACAGGCCATGCCAGGACCCCTGAAGCCCTGGCCATTGGAGCTGTGGATTTCAGGAAGGCAGACAGTCCTGAAGCCCAACCTTTTTCGACCTTTTCAGGGGCCCTTCCCGATGGATCTGTCCCGAGTGTGGCATTGTCTTCCTATGACGGCGTGAATACCAACGTCCTGACTATAGGACAGAATGAGGTAGGGGGGATTCCCGTAGACGGGGATCCGTTCAAGAATTTTTTTGGCACTTCAGCCTCAGTGGTGCACGTGGCTTCGGCCTTCGCCCTGATGGAGTCGGCCCTACCATCCTGGTATGGACCTAATAATCCTGTGGATGTCCTACAGCTATTCAAGGATAATGCCATAAAAGTCGGCAATGAGGCCCAGCTTGGTGACGGGGTGATGGATGCCCTTGCGGCTTTCAGGAATATCGCGGCCCAGACCGCATTAATCTCCGGTTTCGATATAGAATTTACCTCCCCAGAAGGGTCAGTGGTAAGTGCAGACGAATTCGAACTCACGATCAACGGGGACTATTTTCCTGAGGATCCCACCGTGCTTTTTGGGGAAGACGAGCTTCCGATCACCTTCTACGATCCCGAGAATCCCACCGAGATCAAGGTCCTTGTAGGTCCCTTTACGGGGAACGACCCGGTGACGGTGTTTACGAATTCCAATACTCCCCTGGGAGGCGATGGAGGAAAGTCGAATCCCATCTTCCTGCTGGATCCCGGTACCATCGCGATCAATATTACAGCAGACGACATCCAAATTGAATATGGCCAGGATTACGAATTCGGTTTTACTGTGGAGGGATTGCCGGAAGGTACTGATTTTGAAAGCCTCGGACTTCCTCCTGTCAAATTCACGACGGAGGCTGTTGGTCCTTTTCCACGAGTGGCCAACTATGTGATCTTTCCATCCTTCGACCTGGAAAATGCCACTCCTGAACAACTATTGGCCCTGGAAGGCTATGTGGTCAACTTCAAGAACGGATCATTTATCGTCAGCAAGAAAGACCTGGAAATTGTTCCCGAGCCTGTGGAAGTGGTCTACGGAGAGCCTATTGTACTGAGCCTAAGTTACAACTACGACTCCACTGGGATCTCAGATAACCAGGCCTTCCTCTCGGCCCTTTCCCAGGCTCATCTTACTACCTTTTATCCTGAGAATACCCTGGCCCTGATCAATGGCTTTAAGGCACTGGTCAATGACGAGCAACTGGCCATTCTGAACCTCCTGAATGAGGGCAGCTGGATCTCCACTGAACGCACCTTACAGAACGGCTTCAAAGCCCTGGTCAACGAGATGAACCTCGTAAACCTGAATACCACTCATTTTGATGATTATTCAGACTATCTGACCAATGGTTTTAAAGCTTTGGTCAATGATTTCAAGGCCCTGGTCAACAGTGAGGACCTCTTTAATGGTGCTGCCTCCTTCGGGTCGATAGAAAACGGTTTTAAAGCCCTGGTGAATGACAGTGATCTCGGGGGAGCGAATGATCTCAACGACTATTCCGAGGTATTTGCCATCGTCTATGATGGAGACGGGGATGAACCGATCAGCAGGTTCTATTCCCTCAACCTGATTACCGGGCTCGATGTGACCCCGGGGACAGAGTTCCACAATTCCTTCCCGGGTACATTATTGGATCCTATAGGCTATAATTTCAATATTACCTATGGATCGGGCACGATACGTGTAACTCCCGCCAGTCTGACGATATCGACAGGAGATATCGTTATCGACCAGGGAATGGAGATCGATCCCGCGGCTATCGCGACAAGTATTGAGGGATATGCTTATAACGAAACGGCAGCGGATGTTTTCCCTGACGGAATCCATTATCTCTTTAAAGATGCGAACGGGGTGGATTATACTCCGGGAGCTACGGGTATTTTTTATATTACCCTCGAAGAGCCTCAGAATTACACGATTACCTATGATCAGGTGGGTGTGGTCTACATCAATCCCACCGGCAATGAACTGCGAAAGATCCGTACCTATATGGATTGCGTTGAGCTCATCTCGGGGGATCCCGGCGGACTAAACTACATCGCTCATTTCCGTTATGAGAACCCGAATGATCAGACCATCTATATCCTTGAAGGCCCTGAGAACCGGCTTACAGGTCCGGCTCAGTACAGCGGGGAATTGCCATTCAGGTTCCTGCCGGGTACCGGTACCTTCCAGATAAGATTTGATGGTAATACCCTGAAGTGGGAGCTCACCTCCAGGGACAGCACTCACAAGAGTTCCACCACCTCTGAGGTAAATGCCAATTCTAACCGATGCGATGCCGGCAGTGCGGGAAGTACGGCCTTTATCCTCTATCCTAACCCGGTAGCAGGTGTGTTGTTTATAGATCAGGACCTTCCTGAACAGGTTACCCTGGATGTATTCAATATGTACGGTATCTCCATGCTGCGTACCTCCCTGGATGGCAGATCCGGACCCGTAACGCATCAGATCGATATGAGTGATTATCCCCTTGGGTTGTATTTCTTCAGGTTTACCACCAAGGACGGGGTATTGGAATACAGGGTTATCAAGGAATAAGTGCTTATGAAGAAGAACAAAAGATTATTAATTAAATCGCTGGCAGGACTGATACTTTTTATGACCTGCACAGTCTTACCTGTATATTCTCAGACCGGGGAAATAGACAGTTTGCAGCAGGTGATCGCATCCGGAAAACAGGATATCTCGAGGGTCAACTCCCTGAATGCATTGAGCCTCGCAGTCCTTTCTCAGGAGGATATAGAAGGGGCGATACAATATGCAAAGGAGGCTGAGGAACTCGCAGGGAAACTGGGATATACCGAAGGACAAGCCCTGGCTCAGAAGTATATCGGACTGGGAAATTACTACCTGGGAAATTATCTCGCGGTCATGGATCACTGGACACAATCCCTGGAGAGTTTTGAAAAGGTCAGGGATACAAGTGGGATGGCCAATATCCTCAATAATCTCGGGGGTGTTTACCTGAGTCAGGGCGGCAGCGATAAGGCCCTGGATTACTACCTCAGGTCGCTCTACTTTGCGGAGAAGATCAGGGATACCTTCAGGATCACTTCCGTACTCCCCAATATCGGTGCGGTTTATGGCGATTTGAAGGATTATGATAAGGCCCTGGAGTATTTTGATAAGCTGGAAACCTACCTACCTTCTATTCCCGATCCTCAGATCTCGACCTACTATTATATGGGGAAGGGGGAGATCTACAACAAAAGAGGAGACTACGACCGGGCTCTGGAAGCTTATCAATGGGCATTGCCCCTATCCGAGAACACTTCAGATTACGCCCATATTCTGAAGGAAATGGGAACTATAGAGAACAAGATCGGGAACCGAAGTAAAGCCGTGGAGTACCTGACCCTGGCCTATGAAACGGCCAGGGAAAAGAACCAGCAGCTGGAGACCCTGAACGCCCTCATTGGTCTGGGCACAGTTTATCAGAAGACGGATTTCTCTAAAGCCGTAGGACTATACGCCGAAGCGGAGGTCCTGGCCAAAGAGCTGGGTTCCGACAAAGGGCTGCGCGATATTTATGAAGGATTATCTGCTACCTATTCCGCCAATGGCAACTACGAAAAGGCGTACGAATACCAATCCCTCTACCTCGCCCAAAAAGACATCCTGTACAACCTGGAGACTGACGATAAAATAAGGGGACTTCAATTCGATTTTGAGAATCAGCAGAATCAGGATAAGATCGGCTTGCTGAACAAGGAAAAGGAGATCGCAGAACTCCAGGCCAAGCGACAGAAATACGTGATCTACGGGACCATCATTTCCCTCATCCTCGTCTTTGTCATGGCCATTGGGGCCTACAGCAGATACAAATACGTGAAGAAGACCAACAAGATCATTGCAGACGAGAAGGACCGTTCAGAAAAACTACTGCTCAATATCCTCCCTGAGGAAACCGCCCAGGAGCTCAAGCTAAACGGGAAGGTTGCGGCCAAGCGCTTCGAATCTGTAACCATACTCTTTTCGGATTTCCAGGGGTTCACCTCCCAAGCCCAGAACCTGTCTCCTGAGATCCTGGTAAAAAGCGTGGATTATTATTTCTCCCGCTTCGATGAGATCATGGACAAATACGGCCTGGAAAAGATCAAGACCGTTGGCGATGCCTATATGTGTGCGGGGGGATTGCCCTTTCCTACTACTGACCACCCCTTCAAAATGGTAGAGGCCGCCTTTGAGATGGCCGCAGTCATGGAAGAGATCAAAAAAGAGCCAAAAGAGGGAATTGTACCTTTTGAGGTGAGAATCGGGATCAATACAGGTACAGTAGTTGCCGGGGTTGTGGGACTCAACAAGTTTGCCTACGACATTTGGGGGGATGCGGTCAATGTGGCTTCCCGAATGGAATCTCTCTCGGAACCGGGCAGGATCAATATCTCTGAGAATACCTATCAACGCATTAAGGATGTCTATGAGTGTGAATCACGTGGGAAGGTGATGGTAAAAAACAAGGGAGAAATGGAGATGTATTACGTTATCAAGAGGAAAATAATCCGCCATGCCAAAACCAAAGAGGAAGTAAATGCCTAAATTGTGGTTCACAAGTAAGGAAAGAGCATGAGCAGACAGGACCCGAATAATTACTGGGAACAACTCGAGCGCCTCGAAAAACTGATCAGGGCCTCCGAATTCAAGGCGGGGGTCATTTTCTCCTTCCACAGTCTTATACTGGGGCTGTTTGCCGACCGGCTGGATGCTTTTCAGCCTTCTTTTGAGACCAACATTTGGTTCACTGTCTTTGCCTTTCTCTGGTTGCTTTGTGTTCTGATCTCAACGTTTTACTGCTTTAAATGCTTTATGCCCCAGATGGAGATGAAATACGACGACAATGTCTTTTTCTTTCTGGATGCGGTTAAGGCCTTCGGAAGCGCCGAGGAATACACGAAAAAACTGCTTGAGATCTGTGGTAGTGAAGAAGAGCTTTACACCCAGCTGGCCCAGCAGATCCATGCCGAAAGCAAGATCATTGCCGATAAATTTGCCAGTGTACACAAAGCCCTGAGATTTTTTGCCCTGAGTTTTGTGTTTGCCATGCTGGGCCTTATTATCTGGCTCGTGCAGGTCATCAGTTAATGTGTCATCGTCATGACGGGATATTTGAAGTTGCGGAAGAAGGTTCTCGAGCTACTTCGGGAAGAACTCTCACCAGACCTTTGTTACCATGGCCTGTCACACACCCTTGATGTCCTGAAAGTAACTAATGACTATATCCGGCGACTCAAAATTACCAAAGAAGATGCCCTTCTGTTGCGCACCGGGGCCTTGTGCCACGACCTCGGATTTACGGTCACCTATGAGCGCCATGAGGATCACGGGATCGCCCTTACCCTGAATTATATGAGGGAATTCGGCTTTAGTCCTGAGCAGCGTAAGGTGGTGGTCGGACTTATCCGGGCCACCGAGGTACCACAAAATCCAAAAAACCTTCTGGAACGCATCCTCTGTGATGCAGACCTGGATTATCTGGGTCGGGATGACTATGATAAAATCAGTCAAAAGCTACTCAAAGAATTAAGGCATTTCGGAGTAGAATTGTCCGAAGAAGCCTGGCGCGACAAGCAGATTTCCTTCCTGGAAAAACACCGCTATCACACCCCCTTTGCCATCAAACACAGGGAGCCTGTAAAGCAAATGCACCTAGAGAGAATCAGAAACCGGACTTAATTGTCACTTCTTTTCTGATACCAGAGGCGCCAGGTATTTTTTATCCATGTAAAAGGTACCATAGGGCAGGAGAGAGGCCAGGAAGAACTTGAGATTTCTCTTCATTCCCCAACCCTGTTGTCTGCAAAATACAAAGGCGAGTATAATAAAGGCTATGAAAAGTCCCCCGTGTACATAACCGATGTAAATATTGGGTTCCCTGATATTCGCCCAGTATTTGAGAGGCATACTGAAACCAAACAGCAGGAGATAAGAGATGCCCTCTACAATGGCCAGGGCGCGCATGAATGACAACATAACAAGCCAGGGATTAGAGGTGGATCACTTCTCCATAAGCATCAGCCACAGCCTCCATCACCGCTTCACTCATGGTGGGGTGAGGGTGTACAGCTTTGAGGATCTCATGGCCTGTGGTCTCGAGTTTCCTGCCCAGGACCGCCTCTGCGATCATGTCGGTCACACCGGCCCCGATCATATGGCAGCCCAGCCACTCTCCGTATTTCGCGTCAAAAATTACTTTTACAAAACCTTCTGAATTACCGGAAGCCTGAGCTTTTCCGCTGGCAGAGAAGGGGAATTTCCCAACCTTCACATCAAATCCTTTTTCCCTTGCTTGCTTTTCCGTCAGGCCCACTGAGGCCACCTCAGGCATACAGTAAGTACAGCCCGGGATATTGTTGTAATCTATGGGTTCTACGTGCAGGCCGGCGATCTTTTCCACACACAGGATACCTTCTGCGGAAGCTACGTGAGCCAGGGCAGGACCCGGGGTCACATCACCAATGGCGTAATAGCCCGGGATGTTGGTCTGGTAGTAATCGTTCACCAGGATCTTATCGCGATCCGTGGCGATGCCTACCTCTTCCAGTCCGATATTTTCAATATTGGTCTTGATTCCCACTGCAGAGAGGACCACATCGGCTTCGATGACCTCTTCTCCTTTCGGGGTCTTCACGGTCACCTTCACCCCATTCCCAGAGGTGTCTGCCTTGGTAACTTCTGAGGAGGTCATGATCTTGATGCCCAATTTCTTAAAGCTGCGCTCTAATTGCTTGGATACTTCCTCATCTTCCACAGGCACGATATTCGGCAGGAATTCCACAACGGTTACATCTGTCCCCATGGCATTGTAGAAATAGGCGAATTCGATCCCGATGGCGCCACTGCCTACTACCACGAGTTTTTCAGGCTGTTTTTCCAGCGTCATAGCCTTGCGGTATCCGATGATCTTCTTTCCGTCCTGGGGAAGGCTGGGCAATTCCCTGCTCCTGGCCCCCGTTGCAATGATGATATGGCTGGCGCTGTATTCGGTCTCTTTCCCGTCCTCACCTTTCACAGATACCTTTTTTCCGGGCTTTACTTTCCCGTACCCATTGATCACCTCGATCTTGTTCTTTTTCATCAGGAACTGTACTCCTTTGCTCATTCCCTGGGCCACATTGCGGCTTCTTTTAACGACGGCATCAAAGTCCTTATCTGCTCCGCTTACTTTCAGGCCATAATCCCCTGCGTGTTGGAGGTATTCAAAGACCTGGGCCGATTTTAACAGGGCCTTGGTCGGGATGCATCCCCAGTTGAGGCAAACGCCTCCAAGGCTTTCTTTCTCAACAATGGCCGTTTTTAATCCTAGCTGGGAAGCCCTGATAGCTGTCACATACCCACCGGGCCCGCTACCCAGTACAATTACATCGAAGGTGCTCATATGTTATGTTTTTTGGATCTGTTAAAGTGAGGTCGCAAAGGTACAAAACCAATCCGAAACGCGCCGAAGAAAGCACGCCCTTTGAAAGGTTCTTTGATGAGGATAGGAAGGCGTTTTAGCCTTCCTGTTGTAATGAGTTGAAAAACAGTTTGATGCGCCTACTCTTCAGGTACAAATTTCAGTGCTGCCCCGTTGATACAATGGCGTTTTCCGGTAGTGTTTGCAGGTCCGTCAGTAAAGACATGCCCGAGGTGGCCTCCGCAAACGGCGCAGTGTTCTTCTGTCCTGGGATACCCGATCTTGTAGTCCACGTCATAGGCAACATTACCCTCGATCTCCCGGTCGAAACTGGGCCATCCGGTCCCGGAATCAAACTTGTGCTCACTTTTGAAAAGGGGGGTGCCACATCCCGCACACACATAGGTCCCGGGCGACTTGATGTCAAGGAGGTCACTGCTCCAGGCATTTTCCGTCCCTTCTTTACGCAGCACGAAGAATTGTATGTCTGTGAGTTCTGCTTTCCACTGGGCTTCTGTTTTATTGACCGCAAAGGTCTCCTTCTCCTGAGCCTCTGTGCCAGTCAATGCCTTCTGGCCCTCTTTTTCCTGTGAGACCCCCTTGCAACTCACGGCCAGGAGGCAAATTCCGATCAGATAAATCTTTTTCATAGCAACATTTTTAATTTGGACGTTTTCTTTTCGATTTCCTTTCAAAAATACGGAATAAAAAAGCCCCTGAAAAGTTTCCAGGGGCTCCTTCTTATTATGAGGGGTCTATCAATCCAGCGTAATTCGGTGAATGTCTTTCTCATCTACTTTCAAGGAAGCCATTACGGATTCGATATTAGATAAATCCATTCTGGAGGTCTGTCCGTATTCTGCAGGGACGATAGCAATCCTGAAGACCTGATTATCCGTATCGCCCGGCTGGAGGGTGCTCAGGTCGAAATCCGATTCCAGGAATACACTCACATCAAAGAAAGTATGGTCGTAATTGTACTGCAGCAATCCCTGGTTCAGGATACGTGTTTGGGGAAGGAGTCTCCATATATCCACGGGTTGTCCGTTGCCGTCATCGGTCTGGTCCCACAGGATGTAGACCAATACCAGGTCTGATTCAAAGACCTCTACCGTATTGGGAAACTCGTAGAACAAGGTGTAGTCATTAGCGGCGCTGAAGGTACCTTCGATCTCCAGTACTGTTCCCAGGATATTCACCCCGTCAAGGCCGTCGAGGCCGTCTCTTCCATCAAATCCGGGAGGCCCGGGAGGTCCGGCAGGGCCTTCACAGGATGTCATCAGGGCTATGGCGATGGTGCTGAAAATTAGTCCAATTTTTTTCATAATTTCTTCTGTTTTAAGATCCGTCTTTGAAAAAACGGAGCGGGTTCTACTTTATTTTACGGTCTGATTTATCAATTGTTTGTTTAACCGTTCAAAAAGCGTTCCAAAAAATATTGAGTCGTAAGGAAAAGGGTGGTGAAAGTCCACTAAATTTCCCGGTTCAAGCGGAACCTATTCCATAATATTTTCTATTTTTAGCCAAAACCAAAGAATACAAAAATGCCGATGAAACAAGAGCGGGTGGTGATCGAAAATGTGAATCCACAACTCCAGTGCGGGACCTATTTTATCAAGAGGGTAGTAGGGGAAAAAGTCATAATTCATGCAGACGTTCTGGGGGACGGGCACGATGTGATACAGGCGGAGGTCGCCTTTAAGCACGAGGATGACAAATCCTTTACCTACGTGCGTATGGATCATCTCGGGAACGACGTTTACAAGGCCGAGTTTAAGGTCGAAAAACAAGGATTTTACGAATACAAGGTCCAGGGCTGGGTGGATAACCCCCTGAACTGGCAACATGGGATAGAGGCCAAGTTGAAGGACGGGCAAATCGTAACCAGTGAATTGCTGGACGGAGTTCAATACCTCGAGATCCTGCTCAAGCAACTCAAAGGCAAGCAGAAAGAGTACATTTCAGAACTTATCCGGGCCTTTCAGGACAAAGCTTCCTATGATCAGGCTATCAAAGCAGCCGTATCTGATAAGCTGCATTCCCTTTTTGTTGAATACCCTCTGAAAAACCTGGTAAATTCAAGTCGGACATTACAGGTATACGTAGACCGTAAAAAGGCCAATTTCAGTACCTGGTACGAGTTCTTTCCCAGGTCGACAGCCACTGAAACCGGGAAACACGGTACTTTTAAGGATGCCGAACGCATCCTGCCTAAGATTGCGGCCATGGGGTTCGACACGGTCTACCTGCCGCCCATCCATCCCATAGGGGAGGTAAACAGGAAAGGAAAAAATAATACGACAGTAGCCCAAGAAGGAGACAGCGGTGTGCCCTGGGGAATTGGTTCCCGCCATGGGGGTCACAAATCCATCCATCCGGAACTGGGTACTGAGGCGGATTTCAAAGCTTTTATCAAGAAGGCTGGAGAACACGATATGGAAGTGGCTATGGACCTGGCTTTCCAGGCGGCTCCGGACCACCCTTATATCACTTCAAACCCGGAATGGTTCAGGAAGAGACCGGACGGAACCATGCAGTACGCTGAGAACCCCCCGAAGAAGTACCAGGACATCGTCAACTTTTACTTCGAATCCAAGGAATACCAAAGCCTGTGGAAGGAACTGCTGGATGTGACCCTACACTGGATTAGCTTCGGGATAAAGATCTTTCGGGTCGACAATCCGCACACAAAACCATATTTTTTCTGGAACTGGCTCATCTCTGAAGTTAAAAAAGATCACCCTGATGTCTTATTCCTGGCTGAGGCCTTCTCCAGGCCGAAAGTGATGCAACAGCTGGCAAAGCAGGGCTTTTCACAATCGTATACGTATTACACCTGGAGGGTTCACAAACACGAACTCATGGAGTATATGACAGAGCTCACCCAGTCGGAGATGAAAGAGTACTATCGCCCTAATTTCTGGCCAAACACTCCGGACATCAACCCCTACCACCTACAGGGGGCCAATGAAAGTATGCACCTGATCCGGTATGCGATGGCTGCAACCCTTTGCGGAAATATTGGGATCTACGGCCCCGTATACGAATATATGGTCACGGAGTCCATGCCCGGGAAGGAGGAATACATGCATTCTGAGAAGTACGAGGTGCGACTGTGGGACTGGTCCCTCGAGAACAAGATCACCTACCTGATCAGGAAGATCAATCAGATCAGGAAGGACCATAAGGCGCTGCAGCAGACCAATAATATCAGGTTTTGTACGGTGGAAAATGAAAACCTCCTTGCCTTTTACAAATGGGACGATGAGAGGCAAGACGAGTTGCTGGTGGTGATCAACCTCGATTCTTATTATCCACAGAGGGGTATGGTTCAATTGCCACTCGGAGAACTGGGGGTTGAGGCAGGTAAACCCATACAGATGCGGGACCTGGTAACTGACAATAGCTATATTTGGTATAACGAATGGAATTTTGTGGAACTTCCGGCGAGTTTGCCTTTCCATATCTTCCAGATCAAAAAATAAGCATGGCCGAAAAAAAACAGGAAACCGCCCTTCAGAAACCCTATGTCTTTGACGTGGAGTGGGAATCCCTGATGGATGACAAGAAGTTCATCTCGGCCTTTCTCTCGGAGATACTCGAAGCCTATGTCGTAAAACAGCGATGGTACGGGGGTAAGAGCAGTAAATTAAAATACATAGAACTGCAGGAATACTTCAGGATACAGCAGAAGGGAGAGGTGTATTACGGCCTGCTTTTGGAAGTCAACTTTGAAGAGGCTTTTTACCAGCATTACTTCCTGCCTATCGCCTTTGTTTCTGACGAGTCTTTTGCCGAAAAAGACCGCATCCTTCCCTTGATCATCAAAGGACAGGAGGGCTTCATCATTGACGCTCTCAACCTGGAAGCGTTCCGAAAATTGGTGTACGAACGGATCATAACAGCAGAACCGAACGATACCACGAGGGTACAATACCACCACAATGTCAATTTTCAGGGCGAACCCTATGAATCCTCCAAATTCATGGGGATGGAACAGAGCAATACGTCCATCATCATTAACGGCAAGTCGGTCATCAAATTCTTCCGCCGGATCTACGCAGATAAGAACCCGGATTACGAAATGAGCCGATTCCTTTCTGAACGCAAGGGTTACAAGAATACACCGGAGTATCAGGGAAGCCTGAGCATCATCGATACGGATAATGTGGGGGTGACCATCGCCCTGATGCAACAACTGGTCCCTAACCAGGGTGATGCATGGGATTATATGCTCAAAGAACTCCACAAGGTATTCCAAAACCTGGAAAGCAAACACATAAACGTAAACCACCTGCCTTCAGTTCCCTTATTCGAACGCCTTAAGATCAACGATGTGCCCCCTCAAATAATAGACTGGGCTGGTCTTAACGTCTTCCTCAAATTGCAGATGCTCGCCAGGAGGACGGCCGAGATGCATATTGCGCTGGGTTCAGAGTTCGAGGATACGGCCTTTACCCCTACCCATTTCACGGGAGATTACGAAGTTTGGCTGAAGAACCGCCTCTTGTATCAGTTTCAGAACAGGCTCAATACGGTGGAGAATAACCTGCACAGGCTAAAGGACCTTTCCCTTGAACTCGCCAAGGAATTTCTGGAACGGAAGAACGAGATACGGAAACGCTTTGTGAATTTCGACTGGACAAAACTCAAGGGAGAAAGGATCAGGGTGCATGGCGATTATCACCTGGGACAAGTGCTGGTGAAGGATGATGATTTTTACCTCCTCGATTTTGAAGGAGAACCGGAGAGCACTATCAGGGATCGGAAGGTAAAACAACCCCCCCTAAAAGATGTGGCCGGGATGTTCAGGTCTTTCCATTATGCGGTGTATGCCACGATCTTCAACAATGAGGAGTCTTACCCGTATTCCAGGGAAGAACTGTTCAAGGCCGGGGAGATCCTCTATAATTATTTTGTAGGCGTCTTCCTGGAGACCTACGTAGACCTGATCCAGCAACACAATATCAACATAGGTTACGCCCAGGAACGCATCTTTATCCTGAAATACTGCATGCTGGAAAAGGCGGTGTACGAACTGGGTTACGAAATGAATTCCAGACCCTTGTGGGCGGTCATACCCCTGCAGGGAATCATGAGCATAATCAACGAATCTAAATAACTGACGACACATGGGAAAGGTAATACCCCACAGCCTGTTTACTGATTTCGATATCAACCTCTTCAAGGCCGGGAAGCACTTCAAACTTTATGAAAAATTAGGTTCCCATCCTATAGAAGTCAATGGGGAGAAAGGGACCTATTTTGCCGTCTGGGCCCCGTCTGCCAAAGCGGTATCCGTGGTAGGCGACTTTAATTACTGGATCGAAGGAGATCACAAGCTCAACGTGCGCTGGGATGCCAGTGGCATTTGGGAAGGTTTTATCCCGGGAGTTATGCCCGGAACCCGGTATAAATACAAGATACATTCCCACAACAACGACATCAAGACGGAGAAAGCCGATCCCTTTGCCCGTTATTCAGAACAACCTCCGAAAACGGCATCCATCATATGGGACAAGAGCTATAGGTGGAAAGATGCCAAGTGGATGGATTCGCGGAAGTTAAAGAACAGCCTCGACAGCCCTTTTTCTGTATATGAGGTCCACCTGGGATCCTGGAAAAGGAACGAGAAGAACGAATTCCTGACCTATGAGGAACTGGCCAAAGAACTGGTTCAGTACGTAAAGGAGATGAATTTTACCCATGTGGAATTCATGCCGGTCATGGAGTACCCCTATGATCCTTCCTGGGGGTATCAGCTTACGGGATATTTCGCCCCGACTTCCCGCTTTGGAGAGCCTGAAGGGCTTAAGAAACTGATCGATACCCTGCATCAGAACGAGATCGGGGTGATCCTGGATTGGGTGCCTTCTCATTTTCCTGAGGATGCGCACGGACTCGGATTTTTCGATGGGTCCCACCTGTATGAACACCCAGACAGGAGGAAGGGATATCACCCTGATTGGAAGTCTTTGATCTTCAATTACGGAAGAAACGAAGTGCGGGCCTTTCTCATCAGCAATGCCCTGTTCTGGCTGGAGCAGTACCATGTAGACGGACTGAGGGTAGATGCAGTGGCCTCCATGCTCTATCTGGATTATTCCCGTGAGGCAGGAGAGTGGGAACCCAATATCTACGGAAACAACGAGAACCTGGAAGCCATTTCCCTTATTCGGGAACTCAACGAGGAGGTCTACAAAAATTTCGACGGGGTGCAGACCATTGCCGAGGAATCCACTTCCTTTTCCATGGTATCCCGGCCCGTGAGCATAGGCGGACTCGGATTTGGGATGAAGTGGATGATGGGGTGGATGCACGATACGCTGGAATATTTTAAGAAAGAACCCATCTACAGGCGTCACCATCAGAACGACCTGACTTTCAGCATGACCTATGCCTTTACCGAGAATTTCATGCTGCCTTTCTCCCATGATGAGGTAGTATACGGAAAACAATCCCTGCTCTACAAAATGCCCGGGGATGAATGGCAGCGATTTGCCAATCTGAGGTTACTCTTTGGATATATGTTCACCCATCCCGGAACTATTCTACTGTTCATGGGGGCAGAATTCGGGCAATCCTCTGAGTGGAATTTCCAGAACAGCCTGGACTGGCACCTGTTGCAATACGATTTTCACAAGGGAATTCAGGATCTCATCAAGGATCTCAACACCTTTTACAAGGAGCATCCGGCACTTTATGAGAAGCAATTCAGTTCTGAGGGCTTCCAGTGGATCGATTACGGGGATGCCCAAAATTCAGTGCTCACTTACCAGAGGAAAGGACACGACAAGAAGGATGATCTGCTCATCGCCTGTAATTTTACGCCCGTCCCTCGTGAGAACTACAGAATAGGCGTACCCAGGACCCGGCAGTACAAAGAGGTCTTTAATACCGACGCTAAGAAATACGGGGGTAGCGGCATGAAGAACACTATCAGAAAAGTCGCCAAAGAACCCTGGCATGGTCATAAACAGTCCATTGAGGTGAACATTCCACCGCTGGGCATGGTGGTTTTCCACTGACAGAGCCCCACTATAACGTTGTAGTTTATAAATGATCAGGGTATTGTTTCCTTTATTACGGTGAATGTCTTTCTTTTGTTCGACCGTTAAGATAACTGCGCATGATCACGAATACGGAATTAGAATACAAGGGGAATCTTTACCCCGACCAAATAGCCGACTTTAAACAGGACTCTGATAAATTTTATTTTACTACTGAAAATGGTGTGATCCTCGAGATTACTCTCATTCGAAATAGCACCATCAGGTTCAGGTATGCCACTGACCATGTTTTTCAACCCGATTTCTCCTATGCGATAAGTCCGACCGCTCCGAGGGGATACAGCCATTTTGAGCCCGAGGAAACGGAGACGGAATACCTGATCCGAACCTCTAAAGTGAAGATCCTGGTGGATAAGAAATCCCTCAGGGTTCAGATCTCTGACCTCGAAGGGAATATCATCAATGAGGATGAACTGGGTTTCCATTACGAGGAGAATTACGCTTTCGGGGGCAACACTGTCAAGATGAGCAAGATCACCCAAAGTGGAGAGAGTTTCTACGGAATGGGCGACAAGGCTACCCACTTCAACCTGAAGGGAAAAAGGGTGCACAACTGGGTTACGGACCAATATGCCTTCGGGAAGGACCAGGATCCGCTCTACAAGGCCGTGCCTTTCTACATTGGCCTGCACAATAATATCGCTTACGGAATATTCTTCGACAACACCTTTAAGACCCATTTCGATTTCGCCCACGAAAGGCGCAATGTCACAAGTTTCTGGGCCGAAGGAGGGGAGATGAATTACTATTTCTTCTACGGCCCGGCCATGTCGCGTGTGGTCAGGTCGTATACGGATCTGACAGGAACACCTGAGTTACCACCCTTATGGGCCCTGGGTTACCACCAGTCGAAATGGAGTTACTTCCCTGAAAGTCGGGTCAAACAGATCGCGAGTAAATTCAGAAAATTGAAGATCCCCTGTGATGCCATTTATCTGGATATCGATTATATGGATGGATTCCGGTGTTTTACCTGGGATAAGACCAAATTCCCGGATCCCAAAAGGATGATCAAAGAACTGAATAAGGACGGATTTAAGACGGTGGTCATGATCGATCCCGGTATCAAGGTAGACAGGGACTACTGGGTGTACCAGGAGGCAGTAAAGAACGATTATTTCTGCAAACGCGCAGACGGGCCCCTGATGAGCGGGAAGGTATGGCCCGGACAATGTAACTTCCCTGATTTTACGAATCCAAAGGTGCGGGAATGGTGGGCCGGACTCTACAAGGAGCTCATGTCCGAGACAGGCGCCCATGCGGTCTGGAACGATATGAATGAACCGGCGGTTATGGAAGTCCCAACCAAGACCGCCCCTCTGGATACCCGTCACGATTTTGACGGTAATCCATGCAGCCACAGAAAGGCGCACAACGTATACGGGATGCAGATGGTAAGGGCCACCTATGAAGGGGTGAAGAAGTACGTCTACCCAAAGAGGCCTTTTGTGATCACTAGGGCGGCGTATTCCGGTACACAGCGGTTCTCCTCCACGTGGACGGGTGATAACGTGGCTACCTGGGAACACCTGTGGATAGCCAACGTACAGGTGCAGCGGATGTGTATGAGTGGGATGTCTTTTGTGGGAACGGATATCGGCGGGTTTGCAGAACAGCCAAACGGGGAATTGTTCGCCAGATGGATACAACTGGGCATCTTCCACCCATTCTGCAGGGTTCACAGCAGTGGGGACCACGGAGACCAGGAACCCTGGTCCTTTGATGCCGAGGTGACCAAGATCGTCCGAAAGTTCATCGAATTGCGCTATCAGCTCCTGCCTTATTTATACACGGCCTTCTACAAGTACTACAAGGAAAGCGTACCCATGATCCAGTCCCTGGTATACTTTGACCAGGACGATCACCAGACCCATTTCCGGACAGATGAGTTCATTTTCGGGGAGCAGATCCTGGTCTGTCCCATACAGGAGCCCAATGCAAAAGGAAGGCGGATGTATATCCCGAGGGGAAGGTGGTACGATTACTGGACCAACGAGACCCTGGAGGGAGGAACAGAGAAATGGGTGGATGCAGACATCGACAAGATCCCGATCTTTATCAAGGAAGGAGCCATCATACCCAAATATCCCGTGCAGCAATATGTAGGAGAACTGAAGCTGGAGGAACTCCAATTGGATGTTTATTACAAGAATGGGATTGAGAGCTCCATGATCTATGAGGACGCACAGGACGGATATGACTATGTGAAAGGTGAATTCAGCCTGCGGAATTTCAAACTGATCGGAAAGGAAAAGGAACTCATCCTGCAACAGTTCAAGGATGGCAATTACATTACGTCATATGAGACCTTTAAACTCAATTTGATGGGTCTTCCATTTAAGATCAAGAGTATCCAGCTCGATAACGAGACGATCGCCCTCAAGGATGTCAAGATGAATGGGAACAACACCTTGCACGTGACCAAAGAATTTTCGGTCCTGCACATTCTGGGAAAGTGATTTTTCGTAAATTCCAGTCAAACACGAAATGATGAAGAAGAGACTTTTTCTGGCCGCATTCCTGTTGCTGGCCGTGGCTGCCTGTAAGACCAATCCTTTTACTGGGAAAAGCACCCTTAATTTCTACCAGAATAATTCCATTTTTCCCTCCGCATTTGCACAGTATGACGAATTCCTGAAGGCCAATAATGTCGTTTCCGGAACGGAGGAATCGCGGATGATCACCAACGTGGGTCAGAGGATAGCCAGGGCAGCGGAGCGATGGCTGAGCGCCAACGGTTATCCGGGGTACCTACAAGACTATCAATGGGAATACAACCTGGTGCAGGACGAAACGGTAAATGCCTGGTGCATGCCCGGTGGCAAGATCGTCTTTTATACGGGGATCATGCCTATATGCCAAAGTGAAACAGGGGTTGCCGTCGTGATGGGGCATGAGATTGCCCATGCGCTTGCAGATCACGGTGCACAACGCATGAGTGCCGCCATGGTACAGCAGGGGATCGCCATCGCAGGAAATATCGCCATCGACGACCCCCAGAAAAGGAATATCTTCAATCAGGCCTATGGGATCGGATCAACGGTCGGTGTCATGTTACCCTTCAGCAGAAGCCACGAGACCGAAGCAGACCGGATAGGACTGCAGATCATGGCCATTGCGGGGTACAATCCCGATGAGGCTGCAGAGTTGTGGAAGAGGATGAAAGCTAACTCCGGTGGTGCCGCCCCGCCTGAATTCCTTAGTACGCACCCTTCCAATGATACGCGTATCGCCAATCTAACTAGCTGGGCCCCTCTGGCGAAGGAAGAAGCGAGGAAATTCGGGGTGACGAGTTTTCAGTAATGAAATGTGACTTTAGACCGTACCCGGTATCGATAGGGATGTGGCCTTTACCTAAAGTAGTCCAAAACCGATCTATATGGCCCGCAGCATCCTTTTAAAGGGCAGTAGAAAATTACTCAACGCCTGGGCTTTCTACGATTGGGCCAATTCGGTATACAGTCTGGTCATCGCTTCTGCGATCTTCCCGATCTATTACGGAGCTCTCTTCAGGGTAGCCGGGATTGAGAAGGTCAGCATCTTTGGAGGAGAGATCGCCAGAGCGCCTCTCATCAGTTACACCACCTCCATTGCCTTTGTATGTATTGCCATCATCACCCCTCTCATTTCAGGAATAGCAGATTACCTGGGGAACAAAAAGGTGTTCATGCAGTTCTTTTGCTACCTCGGGGGGGTTGCCTGCATAGGACTTTACTGGTTTTCCCTGGAACATATCGAGGCCGGTCTGATCTGCTATTTTTTCGGGCTGGTGGGCTTTTGGGTGAGTTTCGCAATCAATAATTCTTATTTGCCGGACATCGCGTATCCCGAACAGCAGGACAGAATCAGTGCCAAGGGATTTTCCATGGGCTATATCGGAAGTGTCATCCTGCTGCTGATCAACCTGGCCATGGTGATGAGGCCGGGATTTTTCGGGATAGAGGGAGAAGGAGCAGAAATGCTGGCCATGAGATATTCCTTCGCCTCTGTGGGTATCTGGTGGATCGCTTTCAGTCAGTACACCTTTTACCACCTGCCCAAAGGGAACAAAAGGGTGGGCGAGAGGCAACGTGTTATCCTCAATGGCTTCAGGGAGCTAAAAGGTGTCTGGAAACAACTGGGGCATGAAAGAAGGCTGAAACGCTATCTGGGAGCCTTCTTCGTTTACAGCATGGCCGTACAGACCGTGATGCTTATCGCGGCTTATTTCGGAGAGGAAGAGGTGGCCTGGGGATCAGGTGAGGAACGGACCATCGGCCTGATCGTCAGCATCCTCCTGATCCAGCTTGTCGCCATTATGGGCGCCACCCTTACTGCACGTGCCTCGGAGGCTTTTGGAAATATCCGTACCCTGGTGGTGATCAACCTCATCTGGGTATTGATCTGTATCTACGCCTATTCCGTTCAGAGTCCGATGGAATTCTATATAGCTGCAGGCTTCGTTGGCATAGTCATGGGAGGTATACAGGCTCTTTCCCGCTCTACCTACAGTAAATTTCTTCCTGAGACAAAAGACACCACTTCTTTTTTCAGTTTTTACGATGTGGCTGAAAAGATCGGAATCATCATAGGGACGTTTCTTTACGGATTTGTGGCCCAGTTCACGGGAAGTATGAGAAATGCGACGATCTTTCTCGGACTCTTTTTTATACTGGGGGCCATCCTATTGCTTAGGGTAAAATCAAAAGCCCCTAATTAACGGGGCTTTTACAGTGTATCTAGTCGACTTATCCCTTCGAGATATCCCCTGAACCGGAAGTTTTGCTATCCACTTTGGCCGGATTCCCTTTGTAGGAGATATCCCCTGAACCGGAGACCCTCGCCATTAGCGATTCCTTTGCGGTAACTTCAATATTCGCGGAGCCTGATACCAGGGCCTCTACATGGTTTGCCTGGAGGTTGTAGGCGTGAATATCCCCTGAGCCCGAGATCTGAACTTTGAGGTTTTGTGCTGATCCTTCGAGGTTCATATCGCCGGATCCTGAAACGGTCACCTCAAGATTCTCCGCTTCTATGGCAATGTCCATATCCCCTGAACCGGAAAGTCGGGTCGACATATCCCTGGCCTTGAGAACAGTCTTTCCTTCGAGGTCCCCGGACCCCGACATGGACAGGGAACTGATCTCCTCAACCGGGATACTTACTGTAATTCCACCATTGAACCAGGAGGAGGGCTGCAGATTAATGCCGTTTTTAACCTTGACGACCAGTTTACCGTCCTTAACTTCGGTAATGATGTATTCCAGAAGGTTTTCTTCACCTTTAAGTGTTACGGAACCTTCTTCACCACCTACAATCTCTGTATTGAACCAACCGCCAACAGAGATCTCGTCATAATCGCCTGTGATCCGTTCTACAGTGACTACTTCCCCGTTGCCTTTTACCTTTTTGCCCCATTGAGCGAAAGTCATGTTCGCTGCGATCAGCAGCACAATCAGAATTCCAAGTTTTTTCATTTCACTTAATATTTCAGGTTTAGTTTCTCTTAAATGTCACACCGCCGTAATCACTGCTTATCGAGATCAGATTCCCACTGTTCTCGCGGCCGTGATATCCTTTGTAGTACCGCTCCCGGTCTTTCTCTTTGCTGACGGTGATCTCCAGGCCTTCCTTACCGCTTAACCCGGCATATTCCGTACTGATCTCAAAGTCGAAGTTATACTGTGGGTTATAGCCGATCTTGATCCCGGTGTAGTCTGTCCGGATATTTACATTCCCTGCATCCGATGCCAGTTCCTGAATCCTGATGGCCCCGTAATCTGCGCTGATGTCTAAATTGCCGTGTACGGTCCCAAGGTTTACATTGATGTAATCCCCATTGCCCTGCACATTGTCCACGCGATTTACCTCCAGGCTACCGTAATCGCTGGAGTACTGGAGATTTCCCATCTCCTGCACCACTGCATCCGTGTAGTCTGCGTTGATGATGAGGTCGCCGGCCTTCTCCACGGTGAACCCGGAATAATCTGCCCTGATCTTCGCGCTGTTGATGTACCCGAAATAGGACTTGGAGGTATAGTCGAAACTAAGGTCGTTATTCCTTCCCCTGAGCTCGCCTAGTTGCAGTCTGCCGTAGTCACAGCTGATCTTGGCAAAGCCGTCTATCCTGTCCAGGGTGATATTCCCGTAGTCGTTACTGATGTGGATACTGTTCTTCACAGGCAGCTTGATGGTGTAATCGATCTGCATGCTCACGTTGTTGTTTTTGCCCCAGCCCCAGTTCCAACCCCTTTCCTTTTCGAAAGAGGTCCTGGCAGAGACCATGGAGGCATCTGCTTCGAATGCCACGGAGATCTCATCGAGCTTCTCCTGTACTTTGCTCTCGTCATTGCCATTGGTCTTTATGTTCACTTCTATCACCACGCGGTTCTCATTCCAGGAAGCCATAGTGATATTCCCATAGCTGTTTGAAACCTTGAGGGTGGCATTGGCATTGACATTGAATTCTTTTTCAATTTTCTTCTCCTTGGTGTATTTTCCTTTCATAGGATCCCCATGCGCCCCTGCAATTAATGGAAGGGCGATAAGAAAAAGGATCAATTTTTTAAAGGGTAGTACTGTTTTCATTTTCTTGCACTTTAAGTTTTTTAACGGTTTCTAATTTTTCCATCACATCTTCCAGCAGGTCGATTCGCATCTGGAAATTCTGTACGATGGCACTGAGCAGGATCTTTTGATCCCCTCCTTCGATTAAATCACTCCGGAGTTGCTGGTAGTCGGTTTCAAGCAGGTCTAATTGGGCCATGGCATCGGAAACCAGTTTCCTCGCTTCAGGTGTATCTTCCTTTTCTAGCTGAGTGAGCTGCTGTTCGATCACTGATGCAAAATAGCGCTCGGTATTGGATACCTCAGGGGAGAGTTCGGCCACAGGGTCGCCTGTGGGTAAGATCTCAGCGAAGGAACCCAGGAAGATCCCCAGCAGGAGCATTACGGAGGCCGCTATGGCTAGGGGTTTCCACCAGGATACCCCTTTGGTGCCTTCGGACCCCTGGGATTCCAGCTTGGATAGAAATCTCTCCTGATGGCCTGCCCTCGGCTCTTCCTTGTCAAATTCCGGCTTCATTTCCCTGAAAAGGGCTGTCAGATCCTTATCATTCATGATATAACGGGTTCTAATTTTTTTCTCAAACTGTCTTTGGCTCTGGAGATCATGGTCCTGCAATTGGCATAGCTGATATCCATAAGGCTGCAGATCTCCTCATAATCGTATCCCTCTATCAAATGTAAGGTCAGGGAAACTCTGTAATTGTCCTTTAGCGTATCCATCGTCTTCAAAACCTTTTGAGCCAATTGTTCTGTGTCTGAATGGTCTGCCTCAGTTACATCATTGTCCCCGACCTTGTATAAGGTGTTGTCAAGGGAGACCTCATTTTTTTTCTTGCGATTCCTGTAGTACACCAGACTTTTATTGACCACGATCTTTTTCAACCAGGCACCGAAAGTGACCTCGCCCCTGTATGAATCCAGCTTGGTAAAGGCATTCAGGAAGGCTTCCTGCATCACGTCCTCTGCCTCTGCCGAGTCCTTTACTATTCTGTATGCCGTATTGTACATCGCTTTGTAATATCTGTTGTAAATTTCCAGTTGTGCCTTCCGATCTCCCTTCAGACACAGCGGTATTAAGGATTCAGTATGTTCTCCTACCTGGCTCAAAAAGTATTCGATTTGTTATATAGATAGAGGAATTTACGCATTGTTACAGTTTTTTTTCAAAAATTCCCGGGTTGGCATGGGAATTGTCCTTTATGTAGGACTTCAGACACGGAAATAGCCTATATTCAGTAGGTTAATTCCCTGGATGAGGAAAAAAATTGCTATTGTTTAAAGAGTACGTTCGTCTTAAGATGACAGAATGACGGAATAATTAATTATGGGAGACGCAAAATTTATAAGTTTTGACAATATGTCGCTGCAGGATATCAATGAGGAATCAGAATTAATTCCCCTTCTTACCCCTGAGGATGAAGAGGAAATGAAAAACGAGGTCCTGCCTGAGACCCTACCCATCCTGCCTTTGAGGAATACCGTATTATTCCCGGGGGTGGTCATCCCCATTACGGCCGGGAGGGATAAATCCATCAACCTGATCAAATACGCCAACAAGGGGTCAAAGGTCATAGGTGTGGTATCTCAAAAGGACGAAGACACCGAAGATCCGGGGGTCAAGGATATCAATACACTGGGTACGGTGGCCCGTATTCTCAGGGTATTGCAAATGCCGGACGGAAACACTACGGTGATCATACAGGGAAAGAAGCGATTCGAGATCGCAGAGGTACTCACTGAGAAACCGTATATGACGGCTACCATCAGGGAAGTGGAGGACGAGGAAATCGATCAGCAGGGGGAAGAATTCCTGGCCATCATCGAATCGATCAAGGATATTGCACTTCAGATCATCAAGGACAATCCCAATATCCCGAGTGAGGCTTCCTTTGCCATTCAGAATATCAACAGTAATTCCTTCCTGATCAACTTTGTTTCCTCCAACCTCAACCTTAGCGTGAAGGAAAAGCAGACACTCCTCGAGATCGGCAATCTCAAGGACCGTGCTCTGGCTACCCTCAAGCACATGAATGTGGAGCTCCAGAAGCTGGCCCTGCAAAAGGATATCCAGTCGAAGGTCAAGAGCGACCTCGACCAGCAGCAGCGGGAGTATTTCCTCCATCAGCAGATGAAGACCATTCAGGAGGAACTCGGCGGCGCCTCATACGACGAGGAGATCGATGAGATGAAACTCAGGGCCCGGGATAAAAAGTGGGCAGACAAGGTCAGGGAGCACTTCGACAAGGAATTGGCGAAGATGCAGCGGATGAATCCGCAGGTAGCCGAGTACAGTATACAACGCAACTACCTGGATCTCTTCCTTGAATTGCCATGGGATGAATTTTCCCAGGACAAGTTCGACCTCAAGCGTGCCCAGAAGATACTCGACAGGGACCACTATGGCCTGGAAGATGTCAAAAGGCGGATCATTGAGTACCTGGCTGTACTGAAGCTCAGGAACGATATGAAATCACCCATTCTTTGCCTGTACGGTCCTCCGGGGGTAGGTAAGACCTCCCTTGGTAAATCCATAGCCGAGGCTTTAGGCAGGCAGTACGTGCGCATGTCGCTGGGTGGATTGAGAGACGAGGCTGAGATCCGCGGCCACCGGAAGACCTACATTGGGGCCATGCCCGGAAGGATCATACAGAATATCAAAAAAGCGGGTACCTCCAACCCGGTTTTCATCCTGGATGAGATCGATAAACTGTCAAGCAGTTACCAGGGTGATCCCTCTTCTGCCATGCTGGAGGTCCTTGACCCCGAACAGAACAACGACTTCCATGACAATTTCCTGGAGATGGGGTACGACCTTTCGAAGGTCATGTTCATCGCCACGGCCAATAACCTCTCCAGCATACAACCGGCATTGAGAGACAGGATGGAGATCATCAAGGTCACCGGATATACCATTGAAGAAAAGGTGGAGATCGCAAAGAGGCATCTGCTGCCTAAACAGCTCAAAGAACACGGTTTGGGTCCAAAAGACCTCAAGATAGGCAAACGCCAACTGGAGAAGATCGTAGAAGGTTATACCCGGGAATCGGGGGTAAGGACTCTTGAAAAACAGATCGCGAAAATGGTGCGTTACGCGGCCAAATCGATCGCCATGGAAGAGGAGTACGTGGTGAAAGTGACCAATGAGGTGATTGAAAAGGTCCTGGGTCCTGCCCGACTTGAAAGAGACAAGTACGAGAACAATGAAGTAGCCGGCGTGGTGACCGGCCTGGCCTGGACCAGCGTCGGGGGAGATATTCTGTTCATTGAATCCATATTGTCCCGCGGTAAAGGGCAGCTCAATATAACCGGGAATTTGGGTCAGGTTATGAAGGAATCTGCAACCATCGCCATGGAGTATATCAAGTCGAATGCAGAAGCTTTCGGCATTGATCCATCTGTTTTCGGCAGGTACAACGTGCATATCCACGTACCCGAGGGGGCCACTCCAAAGGATGGGCCCAGTGCAGGTATCACCATGCTCACTTCGCTCGTATCCCTCTTTACTCAAAAGAAGGTCAGGAAGAGTACGGCCATGACAGGGGAAATCACTCTTAGAGGCAAAGTGCTTCCGGTAGGGGGTATCAAAGAGAAGATTCTGGCAGCCAAACGTGCAAGGATCAAGGACATTATCCTGAGCGCAGACAACGAGAAGGACATACTGGAGATCAAGCAGGAGTACCTGAAGGGACTGAGATTTCACTACGTGACCGATATGAGTGAGGTCATTGAACTGGCGATCACCAATCAGAAGGTAAAGAATGCCAAAAAGCTTTAATTGCCATTGGGGTTGGAATGGCCGATCCCGAAGTTGAAGTATGCCGGGTTTTCGGAAACTGCGTATTTTTAGCCCATGAAAAAAATAATCATCGCCATAGACGGATATTCCTCCACCGGTAAGAGTACCATGGCGAAACAGCTGGCCAGGGCCCTTGGGTATATCTACGTAGACACAGGAGCCATGTACAGGGCGGTAACTCTATATGCGCTTCAAAAGGGGTATATCGATGAAAATGATTTCAGGAAAGATGCTCTCGTGGCTGACCTGAAGGCGATCGACCTGAGCTTCAAATACAATCCGGAACTGCAGTATTCAGAAATGTACCTCAACGGGTCGAATGTTGAGAAGGAGATCCGTACCCTCGAAGTATCCGGTTATGTGAGTCAGATCTCCGTGGTACCGGAAGTGAGGCAAAAACTGGTAGCCCTTCAGCAGGAGATGGGGAGGGAGAAAGGCCTTGTCATGGATGGGAGGGACATAGGCACGGTGGTTTTCCCCCATGCCGAATTGAAAATCTTTATGACGGCCAGTCCTGATATAAGAGCAACCCGAAGATACAAGGAATTGCTTGACAGGGGAGCCCTTATCAGCTACGAGGAAGTACTGGAAAATGTACAGAAACGCGATTTCCTGGATTCTAACCGCGAGCATTCTCCGTTAAAGAAGGCAGAAGACGCCATTGTTATGGACAACAGTGCCATGAGCCAGAAAGAGCAGTTCGAAAGGGCTCTGTCTCTGGTTCAAATGAGATTGGAAAACAAATAAAATGGCGCCTTTTTGGCGCCATTAATTTTTTCTTCATCAGATCTTCGGAATGACCAGTACCTGGTCCGGGTGGATGAGATCCGGGTTTTTCAGTATATCCGTATTAGCCGCAAAGATGGCCTTGTATTTCATGGGATCGCCGTAGTAGTGCTTTGCGATCTTGCTGAGAGACTCCCCTCTCTGGACCACATGCCTGTGGTAAACGCTCTCATCGGCCACGGTGATATTCGCTTTGATGTCTGAGGGTTTTTCGCCTCCGATCTCCTTGATCTTGTCCCAAAGCAAGTTCTTTTCATACTGGGTTTTGGTCTCTCCCTTGACCTTGAGGATCCCATCTTCTACGGTGACTTTACCGTCTTTTACCCCTAATTTTTCTCCCAGCGTCAATACTGGCTGGTATTTGTCTTTTACGCTCATTAATATGGTTTTTAAAAGTTTTTTTCTGCAGCATTAAAGATACGAAATGGCCAAGGATAACGGGGCGTAAAGCCCAAATTCTTTAATTTTTTGACGAGACC
Organism: Muriicola marianensis; assembly: GCF_014638095.1. Lineage (GTDB taxonomy): Bacteria > Bacteroidota > Bacteroidia > Flavobacteriales > Flavobacteriaceae > Muriicola > Muriicola marianensis. The sequence goes on along the minus strand of NZ_BMFH01000001.1, from coordinate 705,496 downwards.
GCCGAATTGATTGTTAAAACCAGAATTAAATTGTACTTTTGCACACCTTTTTGACTAGTATTCAGGAGGAAAAGGGAAGAAACAAAAAAACATCAACACCTTCCATAGACATGGTCCCGCTCCTGGAGGTTTATGGAATACAAACAAAAATCAGCAGATGGCTGAAGAAAAAACAACAACAGAAGAAACTCAGGTAGCTGAGGCCGTTCAGACAGAGAAGAAAGAAACACCCAAGCAGGATCCTCAGGAGTTCCTGAAGAACTTTGACTGGGAGAAGTACGAAGAGGGTATTGAACGGGTAGAAGATTCCAAACTTGAGGAATTCGAGAAACTGGTAGAAGAGAATTTTGTAGATACAGCGGATGAAGAAGTTGTAGAAGGTACCGTTACCCACATCACAGACAGGGAAGCGATCATCGACATCAACGCAAAGTCTGAAGGAGTAATCTCCCTGAATGAATTCCGTTACAACCCCGGCTTAAAGGTTGGAGACAAGGTGGAAGTTCTCATCGATATCCGTGAGGACAAAAGCGGTCAGCTCGTTCTTTCCCACAGAAAAGCGAGAACCATCAAAGCATGGGATCGAGTGAATGCAGCCCACGATAAGGAAGAAGTGGTCACCGGTTTTGTGAAGTGCAGGACCAAAGGAGGTATGATCGTCGATGTATTCGGGATCGAAGCCTTCCTTCCCGGTTCACAGATCGATGTTAAACCTATCAGGGATTACGATCAATATGTAGGAAAGACCATGGAATTCAAGGTTGTCAAGATCAACCAGGAATTCAAGAACGTGGTAGTTTCCCACAAAGCCCTGATCGAAGCGGATATAGAAGAACAGAAGAAAGAGATTATCAGTCAGCTCGAAAAAGGACAGGTACTCGAAGGGGTGGTCAAGAACATCACTTCTTACGGGGTCTTTATCGACCTCGGTGGGGTCGATGGGTTGGTGCACATCACCGACCTCTCCTGGAGCAGGATCAATCACCCAAGCGAGGTGGTAGACCTGGATCAGAAGCTCAATGTGGTGATCCTCGACTTCGACGACAACAAATCAAGAATCCAACTTGGTTTAAAGCAGCTTGAGAAACACCCATGGGATGCCCTGGGCGATGAGATCAAGGTAGGGGACAAGGTAAAAGGAAAAGTAGTTGTCATCGCAGATTACGGTGCTTTCCTTGAAGTAGCTGAAGGAGTAGAGGGACTTATCCACGTCTCAGAGATGTCCTGGTCTACCCACCTGAGGTCTGCACAGGACTTCGTTAAAGTTGGAGATGAACTGGAAGCCGTGGTGCTTACGCTCGACAGGGAGGATAGGAAGATGTCTCTCGGACTCAAACAACTCACCCCGGATCCATGGACCGATATCACATCTAAATACCCTGTTGGATCAAGGCACAAGGGTATCGTGAGGAATTTCACCAACTTCGGAGTATTCGTAGAATTGGAGGAAGGGATAGACGGACTGATCTATATCTCTGACCTTTCATGGACCAAGAAGATCAAGCATCCTTCAGAATTCGTGACTGTAGGGGATACCCTGGAAGTAGAAGTACTCGAACTCGACGTGGAAGGACGCAAACTGAGCCTTGGCCACAAGCAGACAACAGAAAACCCATGGGACAAATACGAAGAGGAGTTCGCATTGGGTACTGAGCACAAAGCTGCCATCACCGAGATCGTCGACAAAGGTGCTGTGATAGATTTTAACAAGGACATCACTGCATTCGTACCTCAGCGACATATGGAAAAGGAGGATGGCAAGAAACTCGGCAAAGGCGAAGAGGCTGTCTTCAAGATCATTGAATTCAACAAGGAATTCAAAAGGGTCGTGGCCAGCCATACCGCAGTGTTCAGAGAAGAAGAGCAACGCAATGTAAGGGCCGCCAGGAAGAAGGCAGCAGCCCAGGCAGAGGAGTCAAAACCTACACTGGGAGACGCCAACGAGCAATTGCAGGCCCTGAAGGATAAAATGGAAGGCAAAAAGAAAAAATAGTCTTCTGTGATATCGAATCAAATCATAAGAATCAGCCCTGACCGCAAGGTCGGGGCTTTTTTTTACCCGCAAATCAGGTGGGAGACCAATGCAGCGGATCCGTACACACCCCACTCATTTATTGAACAGAAATCGCTATTTTTGTTTCCTGATATGTTGGTATCGCAACCCATGAGTCAAAAAGTACTTCTTTCCTCAAAAGAAATCCACATTATTTTACATCGACTGGCGTGCCAACTCTTAGAAAATCACCTCGATTTTAAGGATACGGTTTTGATAGGCTTACAGCCCAGGGGGACTTTCCTAGCCAATCGGCTGGCGAAACTCCTCAAGGAGGAATACAAGGTAAAGGATATTAAACTGGGACTTCTGGATATCACCTTTTTCCGGGATGATTTCAGGAGAGGGGAGAAGCCACTGGAAGCCAGTTCTACCAGCATCGATTTTTTGGTTGAAGGCAAGAAAGTGGTCCTGATCGACGATGTCTTGTACACCGGGCGCAGCATCCGGGCTGCACTGACCGCGATACAGTCTTTTGGCAGGCCGGAAGAGATCGAATTACTGACCCTCATAGACAGGAGGTTCAGCAGGCACCTGCCAATCCAGCCCAATTACAGGGGTCGGCAGGTGGATGCGATCAATGAAGAAAAGGTAAAGGTACTCTGGAAGGAGAACGAAGGAAAAGATGTAGTTTATTTAGTCAACAGGTAAAGAAATGCCGGCATTAAGCGTAAGACATTTACTCGGGATCAAATATCTGAACGAAAAGGATATCGAACTCATCTTTGAAACCGCAGACCAGTTCAAGGAGGTTATCAACCGGTCGATCAAGAAAGTCCCTTCCCTCAGGGATATTACCATTGCCAACATTTTTTTTGAGAACAGCACACGGACCAAACTCAGTTTTGAGTTGGCCGAAAAGCGATTGTCTGCAGATGTCCTCAACTTTTCAGCCTCCCAGTCTTCGGTAAAGAAAGGAGAGACCCTTATCGATACGGTCAATAATATCCTGTCTATGAAAGTAGACATGGTCGTAATGCGGCACCCGAATCCCGGCGCCGGGATTTTCCTCTCCAAACACGTCAATGCGTCCATTATCAACGCAGGAGACGGAGCCCATGAACACCCTACACAGGCCCTGCTCGATTCCTATTCCATCAGGGAGAAGCTCGGGGAAGTAGGCGGAAAAAAAGTGATCATCGTAGGGGATATCCTGCATTCGCGGGTGGCCCTTTCAAATATTTTTGCTCTGAAACTTCAGGGTGCACAGGTAAAGGTCTGTGGCCCCAAGACTCTGATCCCAAAGTACATAGAAAGCCTGGGTGTGGAAGTAGAACCCGACCTTAGAAGGGGGCTCGAGTGGTGTGATGTGGCCAATATGCTGAGGGTACAAAACGAACGAATGGAGATGAGTTACTTCCCGACCACCAGGGAGTACACCCAGCAATTCGGAATTAACAGGGAACTGCTCGACAGCCTGGACAAGGAAATCGTGATCATGCACCCCGGCCCCATAAACAGGGGAGTGGAGATCACCAGTGATGTGGCAGATTCATCCCAGTCCATTATCCTTCACCAGGTAGAGAACGGGGTTGCCATCCGTATGGCGGTGATCTACCTGCTGGCCTCACAATTAAAAACCTGAGTCATGATCTTCGATAAAGACGGTAACACCACCATTGTCTATCAGGAAAATATCAGCTTGCTGACATTTATCAAGAACCTGGAGGAGGCCTATGGAAAGATCAAGAACGACCATATTGTTGTCAACCTCTTTTCCTTCAAACGTCTTTCCTCAGGGGATGTTCTGGAATTCCTGGAAATTTCAAGACGACATAAAAAGGCCAAAAAATCCTTCGTTCTGGTCACCGATAAGTTAGACTACGAAGATGTCCCGGAAGAGATCAGCCTGGCACCCACCCTGCAGGAAGCGATGGACATTATTGAGATGGAGGATATTGAACGGGACCTCGAACTTTGAGTCATGGCCGACTACTTCGCACAGATCAATATCGCCAGGGCCAAATACCCTTTGGATGACACCCGCATGTCTGATTTTGTCGATAATATTCCCGGTATAAATGCTCTTGCCGATGGGAGTCCCGGATTTGTATGGAGGTGGATAGAAGAGCCGGAAAGTGGCGTGCAAGAGGTATTCGGTGACCGGGCCCTGGTTGTGAATATGTCGGTTTGGGAATCCCGGGATGCACTGATGAACTTCACGTACAGGACAGGTCATGCCGAGATCTTCAGAAGGCGAAATGAGTGGTTCTCTAAGCTGGAAGACAGTCATATGGCATGCTGGTATACCCGAATTCCGAAGATAAGCCTTGCCGAAGCAAAAAAACGACTCGATCACCTCAATGCCATAGGGGAGACCCCTTATTCGTTCACCTTGAGAACAGACTGTACTCCACAAGAAGCGGCAGCGTTTCTCGAGGCAAATCCCTCTCTTCTATGAAGCTTCATATCCTCGGCTGTCATGCGGCCACCCCGAGCATGAAAGGGAATCCTACTTCTCAGGTTCTCGAGATCAGGGATCATATTTTCCTGATCGACTGCGGGGAGGGTACCCAAGTGCAGCTGAGGAAACACAAGGTCAAATTTTCCAGGATCAACCACATCTTTATCTCTCACTTGCACGGAGACCATTTTTTTGGGCTGCCGGGCCTTATCTCCACCTTTCAGCTGCTCGGCCGTGAAAAAGAACTCCATATTTATGGTCCGGAAGGCATCAAAGAAGTGATCCTGCTGCTACTGAGGGTCGGGAATTCCTGGACCGGCTATCAATTGGTCTTCCACGAGTTGAAGGAAACTATCCCGGAGATGATCTTCGAGGATGAGAAAGTAAAGGTGTCTACAATCCCCCTGAAACACAGGGTCTACACCAATGGGTTCCTTTATGAGGAGAAAAAAAAGGAAAGGGGTTTGAATATGGAAGCGGTCGCAAAATACAAGATAGACAAGGCGTATTTCAAGAATATTAAAAAGGGGAAGGATGGCCTATCTGCCTCGGGAGAGAAGGTTGTCAACTTAGATCTGACCTTCGACCCCCCGGCTCCGAAAAGCTACGCTTATTGCAGTGATACCGCCTATGACGAATCCAAAATAGACTTTATAGCAGGGGCAGACCTGCTGTACCACGAAGCCACATTTCTGTCCACGGAGGCTTCACTCGCCCAAAAGACCGGGCATTCCACTGCCTCGGAAGCGGCCCGGATCGCCCGTAAAGCCGGGGTAAAAAAACTGATCCTGGGTCATTTTTCCACCCGGTACAAGGACAAGGACCTGTTCCTGAAGGAGGCCATAATCCAATTCCCGGACACGGAAATGGCAGAAGACGGAAAGGTCTTCGAAATCTAGGTTAAAAGCCCCCGTCTGATTTCCCTTTTTGTCAAGTTTTCACCAACTTTGTTACACATGACCCAGAGAAGGATTTCCTATGAAGAACGACCTGAGTGATTACCGAAAATCCTATACAAAGAGTGCCTTGCTTGAATCAGAGGTTTCTGGCAATCCCATGGAACTCTTTCAAAAATGGTTTTACGAGATCGAGAAGTCGGGTACCACGGATGAACCCAATGCAATGACCGTTTCAACCCTCGGCCTTGACGGTTATCCAAAGGGGAGGGTGGTCCTGTTGAAACGATTTACGTATGAAGGTTTTATTTTCTACAGTAATTACGAAAGCGAAAAGGGGAAGGCCATTGACGGGGACCCCAGGGTCTGTCTCTCATTCTTCTGGCCCGGGATGGAGCGGCAGGTGATCATAAAAGGGGAGGCCGAGAAAATCCCGGGGAATATGTCCGACGGATATTTTGAATCAAGGCCTACAGGGAGTAAATTAGGGGCTATCGTATCGAACCAGAGCGAGGTTATCCCTTCCCGTGAGGTTCTGGAAGAACAGCTCAGGGAACTCGAAAGAGAATATGAAGGCAAGGAGATTCCCCGCCCTGATTATTGGGGAGGCTACCTGGTCAGGCCTGTAAGCATAGAATTCTGGCAGGGAAGGCCCAACAGGCTGCACGACAGGTTGAGATATACCCTCCAGGAGGATCACGACTGGAAAGTCGAAAGGCTAGCCCCCTGAGAGGCTCCTGTTGCCGAAAATAGCGTTGACGTACTAACTACACAAGGTGATGAAACAACTTATAATGGTCAGACACGGGAAGTCTTCCTGGGAATACGGAGTGGAAGACAGGGACAGGCCTTTGCTGGAGCGGGGGATACGAGATGCACACAAGGTATCCAGACATTTCGGATCTTCCTCTTTTGAACCTGATGCAGTCTATTCAAGTCCGGCCATCAGGGCGCTGCATACCTGTGTGGTCTTCCTGCGCAAGATGAGGATACCTTATCACAAGTTCTCCCTTGCCGAGGGGCTATACGTGTTCTCAGGGGAACCCCTGATCGACTTTATAGCGGCTCTGCCGGATACGGAGGATAAGGTCATGATCTTCGGGCATAACCATGCTTTTACCGAAGTGGCTAATGACCTCGGAGATCGGCCCATAGAGAACGTTCCGACAACCGGCCTCGTACATCTTTCCTTCGATATCGAAAACTGGCATGAGGTCCGGAAAGGCAAAACAGAGCAATTTTTGATCCCCAAAGCACTAAGTCTATGATCAAGAGCAAGAATCAGTATATCAACAGGGAAATCAGCTGGCTGAAATTCAATGACAGGGTTCTGCAGGAAAGTGCAGATCCTGAGGTTCCTCTGATTGAAAGACTCCGATTCCTGGGAATTTTTTCCAATAACCTGGACGAATTCTTCAAGGTGCGATACGCCACGGTAAAACGCATCGCGGAAGCTGGAAAGTCCGGGAAAAGTGTTTTGGGAGGAGAGGTGGCCAAGGACCTCCTCGAGGAGATCACCAAGATCGTGATCAAACAGCAGGCCCGAAGCCTCGAGATACACAAAGACATTGAGGGTGAACTGGAAAGGGAGAATATCTACCTGATCAACGAGCAGGAGGTCACGCCGGAACAGTCGGACTTCCTGAAAACCTACTTCCATGAGAAGGTGAGTCCGCAGTTGATGACCATCATCCTGAACGACCTTACTTCCTTCCCCATGTTGAAGGACAGTGCGGCTTACCTGGCGGTAAAGATGGTACTGAATTCCCAGTACCTGACCGATTCCGGCTCGAAGGAACATGAGATCAGCTTTGCGCTGATCGAGATCCCTAAGGGGATAGACCGCTTTGTGGTCCTGCCAAGGGAAGGGGACAAGCATTATATCATCATCCTGGACGACCTGATTCGTTATTGCCTGGACAGCATCTTCTCCATGTTCGATTACTCCTCTATCACGGCCCATATGATCAAGATCACCCGTGATGCTGAACTCGATATAGACAATGACCTGAGCAAGAGCTTTATCGAGAAGATCTCATCCAGTGTAGACAACAGGAAGATCAGTGATCCTGTTCGCTTTGTCTATGACAAGAACATAGAAAAGGACACCCTGAGATTCCTGCAGGATAAGATGGGAATCACGGACACGGACAGCGTGATCCCTGGCGGGAGGTATCACAACAGGAGGGATTATATGTCATTTCCCAGCCTTGGAAAGGAGGAGTTGATGTACGAGAAGATCAAGCCGCTGGCCATCAAGGGAATAGACCCTGAAGGGAGTTTTCTGGACCAGATCCGCCATAAGGACTACCTGCAATATGTACCCTATCACAAATTCTCCTACATCATCCGTTTTCTGAGGGAAGCCGCCCTGGATCCCAAAGTCAGGAGCATTAAAATCACCCTGTACAGACTGGCTGATAATTCCCAGGTCGTCGCGTCCCTGATCAATGCAGCCAAGAATGGGAAACAGGTCACCGTACAGATAGAATTAAGGGCTCGTTTTGATGAAACGGCCAATATCATGTATGCGGAACAATTGCAGGAAGAAGGCGTAAGGCTCATTTTTGGGGTTCCCGGCTTGAAGGTACACAGCAAGATCTGCCTGATAGAACGGGAGGAGGAAGACCGAATTAAGCGTTATGGACTGATCAGCACTGGAAATTTCAATGAGACCACCGGTAGGGTATACACGGATTATACGCTCTTTACTGCCAACGAGAAGATCCTCAAAGAGCTGAACCTCGTTTTCGAGTTTTTTGATACGAGCTACAAGATCAACAAGTACAAACACCTGATCGTTTCTCCCCACTACACCAGGAGCGTGTTCCACAACCTCATCGACCAGGAGATCGAGAATGTCAAAAAAGGAAAAGAGGCATACATCAAGATAAAGATGAATAGCCTGACCTCCTACAACATGGTCGACAAATTGTATGAAGCCAGCAGGGCCGGAGTAAAGATCAGGTTGATCGTCAGGGGAATTTGCTGCTTGATCCCCGGAATCAAAGGGATGAGTGAGAATGTTGAAGCCATCAGTATTGTGGACAAATTCCTGGAACATCCGAGGTTATTTATTTTCGGCAATGGGGGTGATCCAAAGATCTATATCTCTTCAGCCGACTGGATGACCCGTAATATCGAGAACAGGGTAGAGGTTGGATGTCCTATTTACGATCCCGAGATCAGACAGGAACTCATAGATACATTTGAGATCTCCTGGAAGGACAATGTCAAGGCGCGGAGGTTCAACCGCAGCCAGGATAACCGCTATGTCCGCAACAACAAGCCCAAGCTCCGATCCCAGTTTGCGTTGTATGATTATTATGCAACTAAGCTCATTGAAAAGAAAAAGGAGCCCAGACCTTCCATAGCAGAGTGATGTCGAAAAAACTGGCTGCCTTGCTCAATCTCGAAGTGGAGTTGCGAAGTTGCGAACCCATAGAGGAAGAGTATTGCAAGGAAGTGCCGGGTAATTTTCTTAAGAATGCCGGCAGTGGGTTTTGTTCCAAACTCGCAGAGCAACTGGTGAGTCCGGGTGTCACACTACCATGGATCTTCTCCCTTGTAGGCAGCGGCACTGGCCTGGCTGGTTTACTTGTACCCTTGAAGAATCTCGGGAGCCTGCTCCCCCAACTCATGGTATCGGGTAGTATACGCCGATTTCCGAGACGTAAATACTTTTGGGCTATCCCCGCTTTTGTACAAGCTGTGATGGTCATCCTGATGGGTCTTTCCCTAATGTACCTGGAGGGAGACAAGGCCGGTATTGCCGTGGTGGTCCTCCTTCTGTTTTTCAGTATGGCCAGCGGGGTCTCATCCGTCGCCTTCAAGGATGTGATGGGGAAGACGATCCCGAAAGGAAAAAGGGGCCGGTTGCTGGCCTGGCGGGCAACGGGCGGAGGTATTCTCACCCTGCTTTTCGGTCTTGCCCTGTATTTTTTCCTGAGGTCCTGGGAACCAATGAGTACCATCCTCCTTTTGGTTGGATGTGCCGCTGCCTTATGGGTCCTTGCAGGCCTGTTTTTCGCTTGGATAAAAGAGGCGCCGGGGGCTACCGATGGGGGGAGGACGCCTCTGGAGGAATTTCGGGCGGGATGGCAACACCTCAAGACAGATAGTAACCTCAGGAACTTCGTCTTGGCCAGGGCTTTTCTCATGGCCATTCCCCTTGCCCAACCCTTTTTTGTCATCATTGGAAAAGAGACCACAGGGGCAGATCTCTCTGGCTTGGGGATCTTCGTGATCGCTTCAGGGATAGCGGCCACGGTTTCTAGTCCTTTCTGGGGCCGTTTTGCAGATCGCTCCTCCAGAAAGCTTATGATGGCCATCGCTTTGTTCGGGATAATCAATTGCGGACTGGTTCTGGGCTTTATGTACCTCTCTTCGGCTTCTCAGAGCCTTTATCTCTTTGCCCCTCTTATCCTTTTGAATATGATGGCCCATGGAGGCGCGAGGTTGAGCAGAAAAACATATCTGACAGACTTCGCACCGGAAAGGGAAAGACCGCTATATATCGCTCTCTCCAATACGTTAATAGGCATTTTTACGCTCCTGACAGCCGGGATCGGCTTCATTGCGGAATGGTTCAATACAGAGGTACTCCTCCTGTTTTTTATCGGAATGCTGCTGATCAGTCTGTTCTGGACCTACCGTTTGAAAGAGGTATAGGTTTAGCCGTGGATGGTTTCTTTTTTTCCGAGGTCCCGGACTATGGTTGCCTCATATTCAAGCAGGGCTTTCCATTTGGCATCCACGGTCTCCCTCTGACCGTATTGCCTGGCGAATTTCAGGAAGAGGGTGTAATGGCCTGCCTCACTTACCATCAGGGAACGATAGAATTCGGCAAGGTCCCTGTCCTTCAATTGCTCTGACAGTAATCTGAAGCGCTCACAGCTCCTGGCTTCTATAAGGGCTGCGTAGAGCAGTCGGTGAACCAGCTGCTCCGTCCTGGATCCGCCCTTGGGAAAGAATTTTTGTAACGCGATCACGTATTCATCCTTTCGGTACCGTCCAAGGGTTTTACCCCGGGCGAGAATCCTTTCGTGAACCATTTTGAAATGCCCCATCTCCTCTCTGGAGAGGGCGATCATTTCATTGACCAGCTCAGGGTATTCCGGAAAGTTAACAATGAGGGAAATAGCTGTACTGGCCGCCTTTTGTTCACAGTAAGCGTGGTCGGTCAGGATCTCATCAATATTCATTTCCACGATGTTAACCCACCTGGGATCGGTAGGCAATTTAAGTCCGAGCATAACGCGATGATTTTACAGGCTGATCAAAAATAAAAAAAATCTGCGGGTGTGTTCCTTTCTGCGAACGGTATACTAATGGAAAGGCGTGTTCAGAGGTCGAGATCGAAGGTCTTTCTAAGCAGGTCAATAGCCGGGTTTTTTTCCCTGAGTTTTTGGTATTTCTCCTCCGGAGTAAACGCGTACTTCCTGACCGTCTCTTCATTCACGCTGATGGACAATTCCAGGTAGTGGTTGTTGAGGGCCGATTTAAGATAATTCATGAGGGAGAATTGTTCTCTCTCCACCTCTTTTTTCATGGTGTCGTTCGGCAGCTCAATGTGGATGGTGAGATCCTTTAACACCGGGAGGTCTGCGTTGAGGTTACTAGCCAGGATCTTTTTGCCTTCCCCATCAATCTTTTCGATGTACAGGTTCCAGTGTTTTCTGAGATCTTCCTGGGTCACCGCTTCCCTGGGTAGATCATCCTCGTCATAGGTCACCTCAATCCTGTTCAGCTCGTGTTTTTTCTTGGCCTGTATGCTCGAGAGAGACAGGCCGGAAACCCTTTTGGCCGGTTTTTTAATGCTGATTTTCGGACCTGCCTCCGCAACCGCCGCATGGCTTTGATCAGAAAGACTTACTTCCTGGATTTCCTCCTCTGATTTTGCTTCGATATGGGCCGGTTGAAGGGTCTCTTCTTTCCTCGATTGTTCCGGTTCGGCCTGTTCAGGTGATGATTCCTTTCCGTTCCGGGTCTTGGCTTTGCGGTAGTAAGAAGCCGGGATAAGCCTGCCTAGAGGGATGAGCCTATCGTGGGTGTCAGGATTTTTTTTTTCACCTTTAAAGGTGAGGGAGGCCAGCTTCATCAGAGTTAGTTCCACTAAGAGCCTGCTGTTCTTGCTGCTCTTGTATTGCAGATCTGTCTCATTGGTGATCTCCAGGGCTTTTAGCAGAAAATCCTGAGGAGTTTTCTTTGACTGTTCCAGATACAGGCGTTTGGCATTATCCCCGACCTCTAGAAGGGTCACCGTATCCTTGTGCCTGCATACCATGAGGTCCCTGAAATGAGAGGCGAGGCCTATGACAAAATGATGCCCTTCAAAACCCTGTGCCAGGATCTTGTTGAACGTCAGCAGTAAATTCGGGATGTCGTTCTCCAGGATCAGATCCGTCACCTCAAAATAGGTGTCATAGTCCAGCACATTGAGGTTTTCGGTTACCGCCTTCCGGGTCAGTTCCTTCCCTGAGAAGCTCACTACCCTGTCGAATATAGAAAGGGCATCCCTCAGGGCGCCGTCTGCCTTCTGGGCGATGATATGGAGGGCATCTTCCTCAGCTTCCACCCCTTGTTGTTCAGCGATATACTTGAGGTAATTTGCCGCATCTCCAACCGTAATACGCTTAAAATCAAAGATCTGGCATCTGGACAGGATGGTGGGTATGATCTTGTGCTTTTCCGTTGTGGCCAGGATAAAGATGGCGTGCCTGGGAGGCTCTTCCAATGTTTTCAAAAAGGCGTTGAAGGCCGACTGGGACAGCATGTGAACCTCATCGATGATATAGACCTTGTATTTGCCAACCTGGGGCGGAATTCGCACCTGGTCTATCAGGTTTCTGATATCATCCACCGAATTGTTGGAGGCGGCATCCAGCTCGAATATATTGAAGGCAAAGTCCTCATCTTCCTGTTCCGTCCCGTCTCGGTTGATCTGCTTCGCCAGGATCCTCGCGCAGGTGGTTTTACCTACCCCCCTCGGTCCGCAAAAAAGCAGCGCCTGCGCCAGGTGATTGTTCTCTATAGCATTGGTAAGGGTATTGGTAATGGCTTCCTGCCCCACCACATCCTTAAAGGACTGGGGTCTGTATTTGCGGGCAGAAACAATGAATGGTTCCATGAAGCGAAATCGATTACCCTAAGGGCCAACCTGTCTCACAAATATAAAGATAGGGATTGGTAACGACCTTCCTTTTGATCGGGTTTCACGAATTTTTATCAACAATTGGCGTATCTTTGCAAAGAGCAGATCACCTTATCGCTCCCCGTTCTATACGGGGGGAGGAAAGTCCGGACACCGGAGTGCAGCATAGCGGGTAACGCCCGTCTTCCTGTGAAAATGGGAAAGGACAAGTGCAACAGAAAGCAAGTACAGGTAAGGCTGTAGTGAAATCAGGTAAACTCTATGCGGTGAAACGCCATGTATATCAGCGTCTGAGGGCGGCACGTCCGAGCTGAAGGGTAGGCGGATAGAATGTGCGGGCAACTGTACATCCAGATAAATGATAAGGGCCCCTCAAGGGAACAGAATCCGGCTTATGATCTGCTTTTTATTTTTCTTCCGTAAAAAAGCTAAACCAGCTATTCCCGTATTTCCTCACTTCCGCCAGGTGATTTAGGCTCGAAAGATCCGTTTTTTTTGAATGTTCGATGATCAGGGTACCGTCCGGCTCTAGCAGCTCACGGTCATAGATGAGATCGTGAATTTCCTTCAGTTCTGCTTCAGAAAAATTGTACGGAGGATCGGCGAGGATGAGATCAAATTTTCCTGTGGCGGTCTGCAGGTATTTGAAGACATCCATTCTTACCGCCCTGATGGGTAAGCCCCATTCTGCCGACTTCTCCTGGATGAACTTCACGCACCCTGCATGCTGATCTACACTGATAATATCCCGGCTGCCCCTTGAGGCGAATTCAAAACTGATGTTCCCGGTACCGGCAAAGAGATCGAGGACTTTGATCTCCTCGAAATAGAATCTGTTACCCAGGATATTGAATAAGGCCTCTTTGGCCCTGTCTGTAGTAGGCCTCACAGGAAGGTTCCTGGGGGGTGTTATCTTCCTCCCTCTGTGGGTCCCGGAGATGATCCTCATTTACAATGCGTTTATTTCCAGGTAGTTGTGCTGAAATTCAATTCCTTCTCCGGAGAGCTCAGCGGGAAGATCCGGGAGGTAGAGGGATACATTTTGTATATATTCCTGACACAGATCAAACAGCTCATCCCCTTCTTCTATGGAACCAAATACCCTTAGCTTAGCTTCCTCAGTGTCGAGTTCCAACTGCTCCATCGTGAACAGGATGTAATACAGGAAGCCCTCGGGCGTGTTATAGGTGAAGTTGTTGTAGAATACCAGTTTCTTTTGCTGAAGGACGATAAGGTCTAATTCTTCCGGGGTCACATAGGCGTAGCAAACCGCTTCGTTGCTTCCCGCAGCACTGCCGAGGAGGGACTCAATCAACACCGTACCGTGGTGCTTGAACTCAAAATCCCCGAAAAAATCGTAGATGGTATTATTGATGTTGACAAAGGGTACGTACACGTTCATCAGGTCAAAAGAAGGGATCTCATCGTATTCGAGAAGATCATTGGCCAGGATCTTTGCATTGTACTTGAGGTAGTTTGGCAATTCCCCGGGATCAAAGAGAACCTTTGGGACCAGGCTGAAAAGATCATTCCTGTGGACGACGACCACCTCAGAAAAGGCGTAATCTGTAATGCCTTCGGCTTTAATGAAGGATTTAAGTTCCTTTTCTGCCTCAAAGGGATTAAGCCGTGAGCTGTACCGCTGTGAACCGGTCCTCACGATCTTTTTACCTATGGAATCCAGAATGCAAAAAGAAAGTCCATTCAGGCTAACCTGAATGGACAAGTGGTAATAATCTTCTAGAATTAAGTCTTCCCGAGAGTTATTATTGGTCTCCTTTTTTGTCATAAATAGGGGGCCAGTTTCCATTGGTACTTACCTCAGTGAGTGAGCCAACCTTGATCTCAGATCCGTTGACCTCTTCAACACTCACCTGGGAATTTTCCCTGGCAAGCAGGTCTTTTGGCTGATCGTAGAGAATGATGTCTTTTTTCACCTTGACTTCAAATACGGGTGCCTTGTATCCGCTTTTCTCTATGATTTCTGCCTTCATTTCGAAGGTCTCCCCTTTTTGACCAAAGGGAACATTCATCATAGTTTTGTAGCGGTTATCCCCTTTGAAGAGGGAATCTTTTACGGAAACAAATCCGAGGGTATCGATAATGGTGATCTCTTTGAGAAGGTCGATCCCGTAATTCCTGTCAAATTCCATATAGGAGGAATCCCGCTGCTGAGTGATGGTGTATTTCCCGGTATCGACGAAGGCGATGAGGCTCTGGAAATCATTGGCGAATTTTCCATTTACCGTTTTGTAAGCTTCCTGAGAGTTCCTGATGTCTTTCATGACCGAAATGACCCTTGCGAAACGTTGCTCCTTGACTTTCTTAAACTCTATAGGTCCGGTAACAGATTTATAGATCAGGTAACCTAAAAATATACATGCTATCCAAAGTACTATCTGTATTATGGTTTTCATCAGAACTTTTGTTAGTTAGATTTAGCGGTTCCAACAAAACTACAATTTTTTTTTAATCGCAAAAGGGTTTGAGGTAGAAAATCCTCTTTATCTTTGAGCTTCTATGGCGACCACCACCCCGGCCTCATTTTACGCTTTACTCAGGGAAAAATTTCCGCACAATCCCACCGCCAAACAGGATATTACCCTGCAACTCCTGTCTGAATTTTTACTGGATCGCAGCCCTGATACCTTATTCCTCCTCAAAGGTTTTGCAGGTACGGGAAAGACCACTATAGTAGGAGATCTCGTCACCAATCTCTGGAACACCAAACTCAAGGCTGTATTGATGGCGCCGACGGGAAGGGCGGCCAAGGTGATGGCCGGTTACGCCAAGACCCAGGCTTATACGATCCACAGGAAGATCTATTTTCCCAAAAAGCAGAAGGGTGGGGGAGTACAATTTGTACTCGCTCCCAACAAGCATCGCAATACGGTCTTTATAGTGGATGAAGCCTCCATGATCCCGGATACCCCGGCAGACAGCAAACTTTTTGAAAATGGCTCCCTCCTGGACGACCTGATCCAGTATGTGTACTCCGGACACCAGTGCAAACTCATTCTTATCGGAGACACGGCCCAGCTACCTCCGGTAAAGCTCACTCTGAGTCCGGCCCTGGACGAGCATCAGCTTAAGTCGCGTTACTCAAAGGAGGTCACTGCCATTGAACTCGATGAAGTGGTGCGGCAGGTACAGGATTCCGGTATTTTGGACAACGCCACACGTTTGAGGGAGGATCTGGACGCTTCCATCTTTGACAATTTTCGGTTCAAGCTGCAATCCTTTACCGATATCATTCGGCTGGTGGATGGGTATGCCATTCAGGATGCCATTGAAGATGCCTATGCCTCCCAGGGAAAGGAGGAGACAGCCCTTATTGTCCGGTCGAATAAAAGGGCCAATCTTTACAATGAGAACATCAGAAAGCGTATCCTTTTTCTGGAACACGATCTCTCACCCGGGGACTACCTCATGGTGGTCAAGAATAACTACTTCTGGCTGAACCCTAAGTCGGCCGCTGGTTTTATAGCGAACGGGGATATCATTGAGGTACTCGAGATCTTTGCCTTTAAGGAGTTGTACGGTTTCCGGTTCGCCGAGGTTAAGGTCAGGATGTCTGATTACCCGGAACAAAAGCCTTTTGAGACCGTTTTGCTGCTCGATACCCTGACGGCAGAAACCCCTTCTCTCTCATATGAGGACGGCAACAGGCTGTATCAGGAGGTGCTCAAGGACTACGCTCAGGAGACCTCAAAATACAAGAAATTCCTCGCCGTGAAGAACAATCCCTTCTTTAATGCGCTCCAGGTAAAATTTTCCTACGCCATCACCTGTCATAAATCACAGGGAGGTCAGTGGCATACGGTCTTTGTGGAACAGCCCTATTTGCCTTCCGGACCCGACAGGGAGTATTTCCGATGGCTGTACACTGCGGTGACCAGAGCCCGGGAAAAGCTTTATTTGATAGGATTTAAGGACGATTTTTTTGTCAACTGATAATACGTTAATTTAGAGGGTAGATAGGACGCAGATGACCTCAGAGACCATGATCAGTATCTTTTTGGGAGTTGGCCTGGCCGCTTCGGTGGGGTTTCGGGTCTTCCTGCCTCTCTTTGCCCTCAGCCTGGCATCCTATTTTGGTCTATGGGAGCTTAATGACAGTTGGAACTGGATTGGCAGCATCCCGGCACTGGTTACTCTGGGGGTGGCTACCGCTGTGGAAATATTCGCATATTTTATACCCTATGTGGATAACCTTTTGGACAGTATAGCGCTGCCACTGGCAACGATTGCGGGGACAGCCGTTATGGTTGCCACAGTCGCAGATCTGGATCCCCTGGTTACCTGGTCTCTGGCCATCATAGCCGGGGGTGGGACCGCTGCAGCGATCAAGGGCGCCTCGGCTACAGGAAGACTCACCTCAACTGCGACAACGGCGGGATTCGGGAACCCTGTTATTTCTTTTTTAGAAACGATCACATCCCTGCTATTTTCGGTCGTATCCATCCTGGCACCAGTAATAGCCTCTGTCCTCGTTATTATCCTGCTGATCTTTATCTTTACGATCTACAGGAAATTGAGGCCGAGGCTGAGTAAAAAATAATCCATTCCTTTGCAGACTATGAAGATAATAGCCATGATTCCTGCGCGATATGCGGCCTCCCGCTTCCCGGGAAAGCTCATGCAGGACCTGGGGGGGAAACCCGTGATCGTCAGGACCTATGAGGCAGCTGTGAAAACGCGTCTCTTTGACGAGGTCTATGTGGTCACCGACAGCGCTTTGATATATGATACCATTGTCGATTGCGGAGGCAAGGCCATGATGAGCCTTAAGGAACACGAATGCGGAAGTGACAGGATCGCTGAGGCCGTTCAGGAAATGGACATAGACATCGTGGTCAATGTACAGGGCGATGAACCTTTTACGGACCGGGAGAGCCTTTCCGGGCTCATAGAGGTATTCAGGAAGGACAAAGACAGTGAGATCGACCTTGCTTCCCTTATGACCAGGATTACGGAAAAGGACGATATAGAGAACCCCAATACCGTGAAGGTGATCGTCGATAAGCGTAATTTCGCCCTTTATTTTTCACGGTCGGTGATTCCCTATCCGAGGGCGGTTGATTTTTCACCTGCCTACTACAAACACAAGGGAGTATATGCTTTCCGAAAACAGGCCGTCCTCGACTTCGCTCAACTGCCCATGCTTCCTCTGGAGGCAGCGGAGAAAATAGAGGCCATCAGGTTTTTGGAATACGGCAAAAAGATAAAAATGGTCGAAACCCGTGTAACCGGTATTGAGATTGATACCCCGGAGGACCTGGCAAAAGCGAAGGCGGCATGGAGATAGACTTAAAAAAGATAAGAGTGATCGGTTTTGATGCCGATGACACCCTTTGGGTGAACGAGACTTATTTCAGGGAGGCCGAAGAAGAATTTACCTCCCTCCTGGAACACTATGAGACCAAGAATAAGATCGATCAGGAGTTGTTCAGGACAGAGATCAACAACCTGGATCTTTATGGATACGGAATCAAGAGCTTTACACTATCCATGATCGAGTCGGCCCTCGATCTTTCAAATAACCAGGTTTCCCAGACAACCTTATCCAAGATCCTGAATCTGGGTAAAAAGATGATCGCCCACCCGGTGGAGTTACTGGATGACGTGGAAGAGGTCCTCAGCGTGCTTTCAGAAAAGTACAGGTTGATCGTTTTGACTAAAGGCGACCTGCTGGATCAGGAAAGGAAGCTGGAACGATCCGGGCTCTCGAAATACTTCCATCACGTGGAGGTGCTCAGCGATAAAAAGGAAATGAATTACAAAAATTTACTGGATCATCTCGAAATAGATATCGAAGAATTCCTGATGGTCGGGAATTCACTAAAGTCTGATGTATTACCGATCCTCGCCCTTGGAGGGACAGCGGTACACGTTCCCTTCCATACTACGTGGGCTCATGAGGAAGTCGACCCTGATTCGCATGATAATAATCACCTTACCCTCAATGGGATCAAAGAACTCCTAAAATATCTGTAGCCGATTTATGGACGTGAAGAAAAACATAGCAGTGAGCAATACAAATAGAACTAAGTCGATTGGCTACAAGAATTTTCCAATGGTCCCCCGTGTGGTGTTTGGAAAGGGAAGTTTTGACCAGTTAGGTGATATCCTGTTGCCCAAAAGGCGAAATGCGGAAGCGCCCGTCATCTTTCTGATCGATGAGGTCTTCGAAAGGGGAGATCTGATTGCCCGAGTACCTTTGATGTTTAACGATAAGATCATCTTTGTCTCTGCAGAAGAGGAACCCAAAACACAACAGGTCGACGCTCTGGTAGACCTTATCAGGGAAGAATACTCGGAGCTTCCATCGGGGATTGTCGGGATTGGGGGTGGTACCCTGCTCGACCTGTCGAAAGCTGTCGCCCTCATGCTCACCAACAAGGGGAGTGCCCATCAATACCAGGGGTGGGATCTGATCGAAAAGCCCGGAGTCTACCATGTCGGAATACCGACCATTAGCGGGACCGGGGCAGAAGTATCCCGAACGGCCGTCCTGCTGGGGCCCAACAGAAAACTCGGCATCAATTCGGATTTTACGCCATTTGACCAGGTGATCCTGGACCCCGATCTCACCAAAGGCGTCCCGAAAGACCAGTGGTTCTATACGGGGATGGACTGTTTTATTCATTGTGTAGAGTCTCTCAACGGGACCTATCTAAACGCCTTCAGCCAGAGCTATGGGGAAAAGGCCTTCGACCTCTGTAAAGAGGTCTTTCTGGGAGATCTCACCGAGGAAGAATCCAGGGATAAGCTCATGATGGCATCCTGGCATGGAGGGATGAGTATTGCCTATTCTCAGGTAGGTGTTGCTCATGCATTGAGTTATGGTCTCTCCTATGTTCTGGGAGTCAAGCACGGAATCGGAAATTGTCTGGTCTTCCGGCACCTGGAGGAATACTACCCGGCAGGAGTGGAAATGTTCAACAGCATGATGAACAAGCACCGCATATCTTTACCCACCGGACTGTGCAAGTCGCTTTCTGAAACTGAGATGGATACGATGATCTCTGTTTCCCTCAGTATGAAACCCCTGTGGGAAAATGCCCTGGGGAAAGACTGGAATTCCAAAGTTGGTCCGGAACATCTGAGAAGGATTTTCCAGCAGATCTGACAAATTCCGAGAATGCTTACTAAATTTGCATTTTTAACAGGGACGTTGACCCGGAAAGGCCAGATTTATGCGCAAAATTGCCTCATTTATATATTTCAGGATCATGGGATGGAAGCTCATGGGCAAGGCACCTGATCTGGATAAGTGCGTGATCATTGTAGTTCCTCACACCAGTTGGGTCGATTTTCCGCTGGGGCTTCTCGTTCGTAAAATTCTAAATCTGGAGGTAAATTATATAGGGAAGAAAAGCCTCTTCTCTGGCCCTTTCGGGTGGTTTTTCAGATGGACGGGGGGAGCACCCGTAGACCAGCATTCCAATCAGGATACGGTCGCCCAGGTGATAAGGCTGTTCCGGGAAAAAGAGCAGTTTCGTTTGGCATTGGCTCCTGAAGGAACCCGCAAGAAGGTGTTGAAATGGCGAACAGGCTTTTACCATATGGCTTTAGGGGCTGGGGTTCCCATTGTTATGATCGCCTTCGATTACGGAAAAAAGCAGGTCAGGATCTCAGATCCCGTAGTTCCTACAGGAGATCCTGATAAAGATATTTCTGATTATATGACTTTCTACAAAGGAGTAAGGGGAAAAGTACGCCGAGAGGGTGAATAAACAGTACCCCCAACTCTCAGGGAAATAATCATCAGAGTTGGGGGTATGTTCTCATTGGCAGCTGTGCCCCTCTTAAGATTTAACTACAGTGAGGTCAACAGATGCACATTCATCATTCCCATCATCGTTAAAGTCGAATTCTGCAGTCTCTGGTCCACCGTTCAGCCTAAAGGTATTTCCAGAGAGGGTGTCTCCGAAATACGTTGGATCGTCTGGCGGATCTTCATCAAATTGAATGGCAAAAAAGGTACTGTCTTCAAAGTACATCCTTCCGGTAAACGTTTCGCTCCCATCCGGGAAAGTGACTGTGAGTGTGAACCTTCCATTCGTTTGAATGACCAGGGAAGCAGAACCCCCTTCTGCGATGAGGTCAAAAAAGCCTTCTCCACTGCAAGCTGAGAATGTCAGTTCAGTGGCATTCCATGTACCGGCCAGGTCACTGATACAGTAGCTGGGGCCACAATCAGTCTTGGGATCATCCCCATTTCCGGAATCACATCCGGCGATAAAGAAGATGACAAAAACGGCCATGGTCCGGAGTAAAAGGGTTTTCCATTTCATGGTCCATGGTTTTGGGTTAATCAGGAATTTCAACTTCCTTCCTACAGGAAGGTAATGGGTTCGGTATACAAAATCAAAGCTAATCCCTACCGGAATACTATCCTATGATATCCGTCATGCCGGAAGAATAAATATGCAGCAGATTCTTTAAAATCTTTGGAATATGAAGGTCGAAATGAAGATGCAGGGGTTTATTCCTTCATGGTGTGGTAGACGTTCTGGACATCGTCGTCCTCCTCGATCTTCTCAAGCAGTTTTTCCACGTCTTCTGCTTCTTCCGGGGTAAGTTCCTTGGTGACCTGGGGAATGCGCTCAAAGCCCGAGGAGAGGATCTCTATTTCCCTTGCCTCCAGTTCTTTCTGTATGGCCCCGAAACTCTCGAACGGAGCGTAGATCATGATGCCATCCTCGTCCTCGAAGACCTCTTCGGCCCCAAAGTCGATCATGTCGAGTTCCAGTTCCTCCGGATCCAAATCCCCGGGATCTATCCGGAAGTGACAGGTGTGATCGAACATGAATTCCACCGATCCGGAGACTCCCAGGCTGCCGTTGCATTTGTTGAAATAACTGCGAATATTCGCTACGGTTCGCGTGTTGTTATCCGTGGCTGTTTCTATAAGGATGGCGATCCCGTGAGGGGCGTAGCCTTCAAAAAGGACTTCCTTGTAATCGCCCTGTGATTTATCCGTAGCTCTTTTGATAGCCCTTTCAATATTGTCCTTGGGCATGTTCACAGACTTCGCATTCTGTATCACAGCACGAAGACGGGAATTCGAATCGGGATCAGGTCCTCCTTCTTTCACCGCCATGACTATATCCTTCCCGATTCGGGTAAAGGCCTTCGACATGGCTGACCAACGCTTTAATTTACGTGCTTTTCGGAATTCAAATGCTCTTCCCATAGGATAAAAACTCAGTAAAAACCGGGGCAAATGTAATGATTATTTTAGCTATCTCAAGGGGGTGAGATCTCTGTAATCACTCGCTCTCGATGATGTTCTCAATGGCTTTTGCCAGGGTAAAATCCTTCTCTGTTACCCCTCCTGCATCATGTGTGTTCAGGCGGATTTGGAGGGAATTATACACATTGCTCCAGTCCGGGTGATGATTCTGTGCCTCGCATTCAAAGGCGATGCGCGTCATGACCGTGAAGGCCTCCTTGAAGTTCTTAAATTCTAAAGAGGTTTCGATTGCGTTGTCGTTGAATTCCCATCCATCCAATGACTGCAGTCTTTTTTCGATGTCAGCGGGCTGTAGTTTTTCCATGGTTTTGATTTTATTTTATTCGACAAATCGCCTCTCTTGCCGAAAGAGGGATCACCTCTAAGATACGAGTAAAAACCTTTAAAGGGAACGGTTCACAGGATGTTCATTATCCCATGACGTGATGGTCGATGATCTCCTGGCAAGTAAAGCGGAGGTTTTTAGGGAGGAGATTGTCTTTGGGCAGCACTGCCAGATAGCGTTCTTCATTCGTGGTAAAGACACGTTTGAAGATTGGGTTGAAACTCCCTACCCGATCTATGATATCCCTGAGGAAATCCTCGTGGTGTACGAGGTCAGAACTGCCCAGGTGAAAGATCCCGGTTTTATTCCGGTTGACCAGATAGTGGACCTGCTGGCTGAGCTTGTTGTCATCCGTCACGTTGATGATCAGGTTGGGGAAGACCTCAATGGGTTCATTGTTCCAGATAGCCTGTTTGATTTCCCGTATGCGGGGGGAGGCGTTTCCAAAGACCATCGGCAGCCTCAGGATGCACGCTTTCTTTTTTGGAAGCCTTAGCAACATATTCTCGATCTTGATCTTCAACCTTCCGTAAATGCTTTCGGAAAGGGTCTTGTCATATTCGTAGGAAGGGAATTTACTATAGGCGTCAAAAACGTTTGCCGAGGAGAGAAAGTACAGTCGGCAGGGGTGTTTTGCCACGTATTCCACCAGGTGTTCATGAGCCTGTACCTGAGCTGGGAAATCCCCGCGAAGCGCTGAGATCACAATATTGGGGCGAATCCTTTCAAGAAGCTGATACACATCGTCTTCCTGCATATCGTACTGGAAGAATTGCTTGTTGGAGGCAAAGCCATTTCTGGAAGAGAAATAGGTGCCATAGGTATCGTAGTAATTACACAGTTCCTTGTACAGCGCATTCCCAATGAACCCGCTCGCACCTAAGATCAGTATTTTCTTTGAATCTACTTGCACCGTTCCTTCCTGCTTCCCTCTATCCTCTCAGCCCTTGTAGAAGGGTAGTTTTACGATTGAGGCCTCCATGGCATTTTTCCGGATCTGGATCCTGATCTCGGAACCGGCTGAAGCATGTTCGATGGGTACATACCCAAGACCTATTCCTTTTCCCAGAGAAGGGGACATCGTACCGGAGGTCACCTGCCCGATCTCATTACCGGCCGAATCGAGGATAGGGTACCCCTGTCTCGGGATCCCCCGATCCTTTAATTCAAAAGCCACCAGCTTCCTTTTGATGCCTTCTTTTTTCTGTTGTTCGAGGCCTTCCTTATTGACAAAATCCTCTTTGGCGAACTTGGTGATCCATCCGAGTCCGGCTTCCAGCGGAGACGTACTCTCATCAATATCGTTGCCGTAGAGGCAATACCCCATTTCAAGGCGCAGCGTGTCCCTGGCGGCCAGCCCGATAGGCTTTATACCGTATTCTTTCCCCGCATCCAGTACCTTTTTCCAGACCTGTTCCACTTCTTCGTTCTTGCAATAGATCTCAAAGCCCCCGGACCCTGTGTATCCCGTTGCGGAAATGATCACGTGAGGGATGCCTGCAAAATCGGCCACCACGAAGGTGTAGAACTTGATCGATAAAAGGTCGACGGAGGTCAATGATTGCATGGCTTCCACGGCCTTGGGTCCCTGAATGGCGAGAAGGGAATAGTTGTCTGAGATATTCTTTATCACCGCCCCGATCTCCACATTGTACTTTGCAATGTGTTCCCAGTCTTTCTCTATGTTCGATGCATTGACCACCAGGAGATATGTTTCCTCTTTGACCCGGTAGACGATCAGGTCGTCCACGATCCCTCCCGTCTCATTGGGCATACAGCTGTATTGAGCCATTCCGACTTCAAGTTTGGAAGCGTCATTGGAAGTGACCTTCTGTACCAGCTCGAGAGCATTGGGTCCTTCAATCAGGAATTCCCCCATATGGGATACGTCAAAGACCCCGACTCCCTTGCGGACGGTCTCGTGTTCTACAGTAACCCCCTCGTAGGAAACAGGCATGGAATAACCTGCAAAAGGGACCATTTTTGCCCCCAGGGAAACATGGAGTTCATTCAGCGTGATGGTCTTCATGATGCGCTTTTTTCAATGTGGCGCAAAGGTATTGAAAATTAGTCTTGACCACTTTCCGGCGTAAAAGTTTTAACCATTTTTTTGAAAGGGGAGAAGGTTCACGACATCAGGAAGTCCCTGAGCTCATCATAGGTCTGCAGAGGAACAGAAACCTTTTCGCGATCCATCACTTCACGGATCTGCCTGGGAAGAGGGATTTCTATGTGCAGAGTAGACCGTACCACATCCAGGAATTTTACGGGATGCGCTGTTTCCAAAAAGACTCCATCAGTTTCCGGATGTGTCTCCATATATTTTTTCAGCCCCAGATATCCCACAGCTCCGTGAGGGTCTGCCACATAATCGTATTGCTTAAATAGACGGGTCATTGCCGACTTGGTTTCAGAGTCGGTAAAAGAATAGGAACTCAGATTTTGCTCCAGGCGTGAAAAGTCGTTGTCGTATAATTCCAGTATCCTGACAAAATTGCTCGGATCTCCCACATCCATCGCATTAGAGATAGTGGCAGTAGAGGGGTGGGGTTCATACTGAGATGTCTGCATGAATCTGGGAACAGTGTCGTTTACATTGGTTGAGGCAATGAAATGGCCGACCGGCAACCCCATCTGCTGGGCCATCATCCCTGCACATATATTACCGAAATTACCACTGGGCACGGAAAAGACCAGATTTTTATCTGTTTCGGTTCTCTGCTTGTAGGCTATCAGGTAATACAGCATTTGTGGCAGCCAGCGTGCCACGTTGATAGAGTTGGCCGAGGTAAGCTGTACGGATTTAGAGAGGGCCTCATCGACGAAGGCTTTTTTTACCATGCGCTGGCAATCGTCGAAAGTACCTTTGACCCTTAAGGCCTTTATATTCTGGCCCAGGGTGGTGAGCTGCCGCTCCTGAATGTCGCTTACTTTTTTGTCCGGGTAGAGGATAACCACATTCACCCCGGGTACACCGAGGAATCCTTTAGCGACGGCCCCGCCCGTATCCCCTGAAGTAGCTACGAGTACGGTTACTTCCTGATCGGTGTTCCTGAAAAAATATCCCAGGCTGAGTGCCATAAAACGGGCGCCTACATCCTTAAAGGCCATGGTCGGGCCGTGGAAAAGCTCCAGGGAGGAGATTCCTTTATCCAAAGAAACCAGGGGAAATTTGAAATCCAGTACTTTGTCTAAGATCTCTTCGAGGACATCAGGAGGTATTTCCTCTTGGACAAAAGGTTTCATGGCCTCCATCCCGATTTCCACAGGTGAGAGATTCCTGATCTCATCGATGAATCCCTTTTTAAACTTTGGGATCTCTTCCGGGAAGTAAAGTCCGCCGTCCGGAGCAATCCCGCGAATGACCGCTTCCCTGTAAGAGACCGAGGGTGACCTTCTGTTGAGACTGTAGTACTTCATCTTCAGGGGCTTACTCCTTTACCAGTGATGAGTTTTATTCCTTCGGTATTGATGCCGGAAACGTAGGCATCATGCTCGAGGTCGAGTTTACTGAGCACATCACTCATGGCACGGGCTGCATTTTGGGCGGTTTCCTCACCTTTGCTGAGGGAAAAAATGGACGGCCCCGATCCCGATATGCCGCATCCCAGGGCACCTGCAGCCAGGGCCTGTTGCTTGATCTCGTCGAAGCCCGGGATAAGGATAGATCGGATGGGTTCAATGATGTGGTCTTCCAGGGATCTGCTGATCAGGGCGTAATCTTCTTTGTAGAAACCGGCGATGAGGGCACCGAGGTTACCCCACTGCCTGATCCCGTCGGCCAGGGAAATACTCGTCCTCAGGATCTTGCGGGAATCTGCCGTCTTGATCTCTATGTGGGGATGCACGACGGAAGCGTAGAGCTCGGAGGGGCAGTGGATTCGGACCACATCCAGGGGGTCAGAACTCCGCACGAGGGTGATACCCCCGTAGATGGCTGGGGCCACATTGTCTGCATGGGGTGTACCGCTGGCCAGTTTCTCGCCTTCCATGGCGAAGCGGACCAGTTGTTCTTCCGTGCACGGTTCGCCGAGGAGCTGATTGATGCCCCATACCACGCCGGAGGCACTTGCCGCACTGCTCCCGATCCCACTACCGGCTTTGATCTTTTTATGGATCTCAAGCTCAAAACCACCCTGATAGTTCAGGGATTCCAGCATGGCCAACCCGGCCACACCGGCGACGTTTTTTTGGGCTTCCAAAGGGAGATCCTGTCCTGTGATCCGGGTGATCACAATACCGGGTAATTCCGTTTTTCTGATCACCATTTCGTCCCCAACCGATCCCAGGGCAAGGCCGAGGACATCAAAGCCACAGGATATATTGGCGATGGTGGCTGGACAGAATACTTTGATCTCGTTTTGTATCATGAATTGCGAATACCTGGTTCGAAACTACTACAAAATCTTTGTTTAAACACCGTGAGTGCGGTTAATACGTCCCAACTCTGATGATATCGGCAAAGATACCCGATGCTGTGACATCGGCCCCGGCACCTGCGCCTTTAATGATCAGCGGTTGTTTAGGATACCTCTTCGTATAGAAAAGGACGATATTGTCACTGCCCGCCAGGGAATAGAAATCATGCCCTGCGGGGATGTGCTCCAGTCCCACACTGGCTTTACCGTCCTTGAGGGATGCCACAAATTTTAATTTGCACTTTTTTGCCTTGGCTGCCTTTACCAGTTTTTGGAAACCGGGCTCGTGTTTCTTCAGAGCGGCGAAAAAACTGTCGTTATCCTTGGTTTTCAAAGCTTCCTCCGGAAGAAAGGACCGGTTTTCGATCTTGGAGAGTTCCAGTTGGAATCCGCTTTCCCTGGCCAGGATCAGGATCTTTCTCATCACGTCGATCCCGCTGAGATCGATCTTAGGATCAGGTTCAGTATATCCTTCTTCCTGGGCCTGTTTCACCACGTCGTGAAAGGTGGTGTCCTCATTGAAATGGTCGAAGACAAAATTAAGACTGCCTGAAAGCACTGCCTTGATCTCCCTGACCTCATCCCCGGAGGCTATCAGATTTTTCAGGGTGTCTATGATCGGCAGCCCCGCCCCCACATTGGTCTCAAATAAGAAAGGTGCCCTGTACTTTGAGGCTAGGCCCTTCAGCTGTTTGTAATTGCTGAAAGCCGAGGAACACGCGATCTTGTTGCAGGTGACGACAGAAATACTTTCCCTTAGATACTGGGGATAGCGCTCAGCCACCTTCTCGCTGGCCGTGTTGTCGACCAGGATGCTGTTGCGGGCATTGATATGCTGAATGGTCTTGAAGAATTCCTTGGGGTCTGCTTTCGCACCTGTTTGCAGGAGATCTGGCCACTGTTGAAGCGGAATGCCCTGCTCATCGAAGTACATCTTTCGGGAGTTGGAGATCCCGAGCACCCTGACATTGAGCCTCAGATGGTCCTTCAGGTACTTCTTTTGTTTCCTGAGTTGCTCCAGTAGTTTCGCTCCTACATTCCCCGTCCCGAGCACAAAAAGGTTTAACTGTTTGATGTTCTCCTCGAAGAATGTCTCGTGGAGGGTGTTCAGAGCCTTCTTCACGTCTTCCTTTCGGATCACAGCCGAGATATTTCTCTCAGAAGCCCCCTGGGCAATGGCCCTGATGTTTACGTTGTTTTTCCCCAGGGTGCTGAACATCCTGCCACTCAGCCCCTGGTGGTTCTTCATCTGATCCCCTACCAGGGCGATGATGGCCAGGTCTTTTTCGTGGATTACGGGTTTGATCTTTCCCTGAGACCGTTCGTAACTGAAAGCCTTGTCGATCTCCCTGATCGCTTTTGAGGCGTCCTCATCGGCAATACCGATGCAGATAGAGTGCTCCGAAGAAGCCTGGGTGATAAGGACCACACTGATACTGGCTGCGGAAAGTACCTCAAATAAACGCTTGGAGATACCGGGGATACCGATCATGCCCGGACCTTCCAGGGAGAGGAGGGAAATCCCCGGGATGTAACTGATCCCCCTGACTGTCCTCCCTTCTTCCGGTGACTTTTTCGTGATCAGCGTTCCGGTGGCAGCGGGATCGAAAGTGTTCTTGATCAGAATGGGGAGGCCTTTCGCCAGGACGGGCTGCACCGTGGGCGGATAGAGCACCTTGGCGCCAAAATGCGATAGTTCCATGGCCTCTTCATATGATATATGGGCGATGGGCTTGGCCTGTTTCACGATCCTGGGATTCGCGGTATACATCCCACTCACATCGGTCCATATCTGTAATTCCTCCGCTTCCACAGCTGCGGCCAGGATTGAGGCTGTGAAATCTGATCCCCCTCTTCCCAGGGTTGTTACATTGCCGTCCTCGGAGGAAGCGATAAAACCTGGAAGTACCACTACGGCTGCCTTCTCCTGCTCAAAGTACTCCCGAATTCGTTTGTTGGATTCCTTAAAATCAACTGCGGCCTTCCCATGGCTTTGGTCGGTGAGAAGGAGTTCCCGGGAGTCTTTAAATACGGCGTTTAACCCGCTCGACTTAAAATACTCGCTGATGATAAAGGCAGACAACAACTCTCCAAAGCTGACGATCCTGTCTGATAACCGGGGAGTTATCTCACCAATGTAAAATACGCCATCCAGAAGGGTCTCCAGCACATTGAGTTCGCTTTTTACCTTGCTGAGCACACCGCTTTGGGATTTCATCGGCATCAGCTCCCTGACCACTTCCAAATGCCTGTTCTCTATGCCCTTGAGTGATTTTCGATATGCGGCATCCTGGCGGGAAGCGATATCCATAGTATCGAGCAGGTGGTCAGTGATCCCCCCCAGGGCAGAGACTACCACGGCTACCCTGTCTGTATCTGTGTGATTCAAAATGTCCCTGACCTGCTTGATCACGTCGGCAGAGGCCACGGAAGTACCACCAAATTTTAAAACTTTCATCGTAATAAGGAATTAAGGAAACTAAAGAGAAATGGGACTGCTGAGAATGATGTGAGACTACCCCCATGGGGTGATGGTGGTCACCACCTTTTGAAAAGGGTACAAGGTTACCACCCAGTGGATTGGCAAGAATGAAAAGGGATTCGATCTCATACGGTTCAAATGTAGTATTTTTACCTAGCCGCCCAAACAAATCAATGGATTTTTGAGGACATGCAGGAGAATCTCGAGCTTTTTTGCGGATTTCATACAGACACCGGGAAAAAGTGTGAACTTTCTATCAGGATCCTGCTGATGATCCCTAGAGGTGTGACGTATCATATCCGAACCTAATGAAATGAAAATACTATCCGCGGAACAGATCAGGGCTGCTGATGCCTATACCATACAAAGCCAGAACCTCCGGAGTGAAGAGCTTATGGAAAGGGCCGGGATCACCATTTTCAATTGGTTGCACCAGCAATTGAATGGTTCTCCCGTCACCTTGCACATATTCTGCGGGATCGGCAATAATGGGGGAGACGGACTGGTCGTAGCAAGGCATCTGCTGGAACACGGGTATAAAATTCAAGTGTACGTCGTGAACTATAGCGACAAAAGGTCGCAGGATTTCCTGATCAATTTTGACAGGCTCAAGGAGCAAAAGGTATGGCCTGAAATTTTAAAGGAGAAAAGTCCCATGCCCGACATACAAGACGGTGATATAGTAGTGGATGCTATCTTCGGAACAGGGTTGAACAGGGAGCCAAGTCCATGGGTGGGCCGACTCATGCAAGACTTGAACTCTGGCAAGAACCTGTTGGTTTCCATAGACATACCCTCCGGGATGTTCCTCGACAAACCTTCTGATCTGGGCCGGGTTATTCACGCCAACTACGTCCTGACCTTTCAACACCCGAAACTGGTCTTTTTCCTGCCATCCACAGGAAGTTTTTGTGAACAGTGGGTGGCCCTGGATATCGGTCTGGATGAGGCCTTTATAAATTCCCTGGATACGGATTATGAATTGATAGGTTACCACGAGATCAGACCTCTCTATCGATTCAGGAGTAAATTTTCTCATAAAGGTACTTTTGGTCATGCCGTAATTGCTGGTGGGTCTCATGGTAAAATTGGTGCAATAAAACTTGCAGCAGAGGCCTGCCTAAGAAGTGGGAGCGGACTCGTTACGGCCTATGTGCCGGGCTGTGGGCTGAACCCCTTGCAATCCAGTATCCCGGAAGTGATGGTTCTGACCGATGGAGAAGAAAAGGAGATCAGGGAAATAAAAATTCCCTTTCAACCAACAGTTGTCGGTATCGGGATGGGTATGGGCACTTCCAAACCTTCCTTAGCAGCATTCAGGTCCTTCCTGGAGGGATGGTCATCCCCTGTAGTAGTTGACGCTGATGGACTGAATATGCTGGCTAAAGAAAAGGCCATGTTGAAACTTCTGCCCCCACTCTCCGTGCTGACCCCTCATCCCGGCGAACTGGAACGTCTGATCGGTTCCTGGAAAAACGAATTCGAAAAACTGGAGATGGCCAGGGAATTCGTGAAGAAGGTAGGCTGCATCCTTGTCATTAAGGGAGCGCATACCATAGTACTCGATAAAGAAAAAGGCTATGTGAATACCTCGGGGAACCCGGGGATGGCCACTGCCGGTAGCGGGGATGTCCTTACGGGGGTGATCACCGGACTGCTCGCCCAGGGATACACCCCCCTGGAGGCCGCACTTATGGGGGTGTATGTACATGGCAGGGCAGGAGACCTATGCCTGCAAGCACAAAGTATGGAATCCCTTACAGCGGGGGATATTATAATACAACTTGGAACAGCCTTCCGGGAATTCTACCTGGAAGATTCAACCCAAAGTAACGAAGAGGAAGGGGAGTAACTTAATTTTTGGCTACCCGTCTTTTGACCCAGGTGAGGGCATTGTTGTAGTCGATAAAGAATTTCATCGGCTTTTTGTAGAACATCTTCTCTATGGTGAAATTGTGCATGTGCATTTCTTTCACAGAGACAATAGCATATGCCTTTAAATTTGGCAACTCCCGAACATAGTTGTAAATCGTTGGGTCTATAGCGTAAGAATTCTTTCGGTAGCTGATAAAACCAAAGGGCCTGTCCCTGTAATGGATCTCGGAGATCCCGATCAATTGGTAAGCCCTTTCCAGAGTCACAGTGACTCCCTCGTTGTAAACGGCCACCATATAGTCATCGAAGACCTGCACGGTTCCTATATCCAGCACATACTCCTTTACGACAACCGGTGTTTTTATCGGCCTTACTTTCATCCCCATGTAGTTTTGTAGTGTTCAATACGAAAGTATTCGGAAGGCCATCGGGATTGAAAAATATTAGATTAAAGGCGTAAAAATCGTTTAATCGACATGATGTGCTCCCCATGGGCAGGAATGAGATTAAACGGCAAAAAAAAGGGTGTCAGTTTAATGACACCCTCAATAGAATTATTTCCTACAATCTAAGCCTCGGAAGACTTCTTAGCCTTTTTGATCTTAATGGACAGTAATTCCGATTTTCCATCGTAGTCCATGAAGATGCTGTCGCCTTCCTCCAGCTTGGAATTGACGATCTCCTCGGCAAGTGCATCCTCTATATATTTCTGGATAGCCCTTTTCAGTGGCCTTGCGCCGTATTGTTTGTCAAATCCTTTATCTGCGATATAGTCTTTTGCCTTATTCGAAAGATTCAGGTCATAGCCGATGTCCTTGATCCTGCTGTACAGTTTGGCGAGCTCAATATCGATGATCTGGTGGATATGCTCCCTTTCCAGGGGATTGAAGACGATCACATCGTCTATCCTGTTTAGGAATTCCGGTGCAAAAGCCTTTTTCAAGGCATTCTCGATCACGCTTTTCTGATGTGAGTCTTCCTGGGATTTCTTGGCCGCCGTACCAAAACCAACGCCTTGTCCGAAGTCCTTCAGCTGGCGGGCTCCGATATTGGAAGTCATGATAATGATGGTGTTCCTGAAGTCGATCTTCCTCCCCAGGCTGTCTGTCAGATATCCGTCATCCAGCACCTGTAGCAACATGTTAAAGACATCGGGGTGAGCTTTCTCCACCTCGTCGAGGAGGATGACAGAATAGGGTTTGCGCCTCACTTTCTCAGTGAGCTGTCCCCCTTCTTCGTAACCCACATACCCCGGAGGGGCTCCCACAAGTCTGGAGATGGCAAATTTCTCCATGTACTCGCTCATGTCTATACGTATAAGGGCGTCTTCGGAATCGAAGAGTTCCTTGGCCAGAACTTTCGCCAGCTGGGTCTTACCAACCCCGGTTTGTCCGAGGAAGATAAAGGAGCCAATAGGTTTGTTGGGGTCCTTGAGTCCGGCCCTGTTCCTCTGTATGGCCTTGGCCACCTTGGCTACGGCCTCGTCCTGTCCGATCACGTTCCCTTTTATCAGGGCGGGCAATTCGGCCAGTTTATTGCTTTCGGTCTGTGCGATCTTATTCACAGGTATGCCACTCATCATGGATACCACGTCTGCCACGTTGTCCTCGGTGACGGTCTCCCTGTGCAGCTTGCTGTCCTCCTCCCATTTTTCCTGGGCTACGGCCAGTTCTTTTTCGAGGCGTTTTTCATCGTCTCTCAACTTGGCTGCTTCTTCGTACCGCTGCTTTTTTACCACGGTATTCTTGAGTTCCCTCACGTCCTCTAGCTGCTTTTCGAGTTCGAGTATCTGCTTGGGCACATCCATATTCACGATGTGAACACGGGAGCCTGCTTCGTCAAGGGCGTCAATAGCCTTGTCCGGCAGGAATCGGTCTGTCATATACCGGTTTGTGAGCTTTACACATGCCAGGATGGCATCGTCCGTATAGTGGACATTATGGTGGTCCTCGTATTTCCCTTTGATATTCCTGAGGATCTCTATGGTCTCCTCTACCGTGGTAGGTTCAACCATTACCTTCTGAAACCTTCGCTCGAGGGCTCCGTCCTTCTCTATATACTGGCGGTACTCGTCAAGGGTGGTCGCTCCAATACACTGGATCTCTCCTCTTGCCAGGGCCGGTTTAAACATGTTGGAAGCGTCCAGGCTGCCTGTGGCTCCTCCGGCTCCGACGATGGTATGGATCTCGTCAATGAACAGGATCACGTCGTCATTTTTTTCCAGCTCGTTCATCACGGCCTTCATCCTCTCTTCGAACTGACCGCGGTATTTGGTGCCGGCAACCAGAGATGCCAGGTCGAGGGTCACGACCCTTTTGTTATAAAGGATACGGGATACCTTTTTGTTGATAATACGAAGGGCAAGACCTTCCGCTATGGCACTCTTTCCTACACCGGGTTCACCGATAAGGAGGGGATTGTTCTTTTTTCTACGGCTCAGGATCTGGGAGACGCGTTCGATCTCCTTTTCGCGTCCTACAACCGGGTCGAGTTTGTTCTCTTCCGCCAGGCGGGTGAGATCCCTCCCAAAATTATCCAGGACCGGGGTCTTGGATTTCTTGCTTCCTTTCTGGGCAGAAGTACCTCCATAAGAGGCTTCCTTTCCTTCAGAGGGCTCGTCTGAGTCACTGGGGAAGGATTCGGAGGTGGGGGAATCTATATAATCGTCCTCGCTGGTGATCATAGACTTGAATTGTTCTTTCACCCCGTCATAATCCACTTTGAGCTTGTGCAGTAATTTGGTGGTGGGATCATTTTCATTCCTCAGGATGCAGAGGAGGAGGTGTGCTGTATTGATGGAAGAACTCTGGAACAGTTTTGCCTCCAGGAAGGTAGTCTTCAAAGCGCGCTCTGCCTGCCTGGTGAGATGCAGGTTCTTCTTGTCTTTTTGTGTGTTCCCGGGATTGGGGTTTGCGGGACTCAGGATTTCCACCTTTCTGCGCAGATGATCGAGGTCCACGTCCAAAGCGTCCAGGATACTAATGGCCTTGCCACTGCCATCCCGGAGTAATCCCAGCATCAAATGCTCGGTCCCGATGAAGTCGTGACCAAGCCTCAGGGCCTCTTCCTTGCTGTACGCAATTACGTCTTTTACTCTTGGTGAAAAATTATCGTCCATAGGAATTCCTTAAATCACTTTAAAATTAGTAAAACTTACCATAAGAACGTCAAATACCGTACCTATATTAGATTAAGTTGGTCTAAATGACGAAAAAATGCCCGATTTACAAAATAATTAACAGGCGTTTTATCAACGAAAACGCCTATCTGTCATGTTGATAAATTCTGCAATAAAGTCAATGTTTTGTGCGCCTTAACCTATCATTTTGTGTATATTGGGCCGATGTTTTAACCACTGATAAGCAATAGGATTTTTATATGGCAGAAGGAGAAAAATTGATCCCGATCAACATAGAGGATGAAATGAAATCTGCCTACATTGATTATTCAATGTCGGTCATTGTGTCACGTGCCCTCCCCGATGTCAGGGATGGGTTGAAACCAGTGCACAGAAGGGTGCTCTACGGAATGCATGAACTGGGGGTGAGATCCAGCAGCGCCCATAAGAAATCTGCCCGTATTGTCGGGGAGGTTTTAGGTAAATATCACCCGCACGGAGATACCTCGGTATACGATACCATGGTGCGTATGGCCCAGGAGTGGAGCCTGAGGTACATGCTCATAGACGGACAGGGTAACTTCGGTTCCATCGATGGTGACAGTCCGGCTGCTATGCGATATACGGAGGCGCGGATGAGGAAGATCGCTGATGAGATGCTGACGGACATAGAAAAGGAGACCGTCGACCATCAGCTCAACTTTGACGATTCCCTTCAGGAACCCACCGTATTGCCTGCGAGGATACCCAACCTTTTGATCAACGGTGCGTCCGGTATCGCCGTAGGGATGGCTACCAATATGCCCCCTCATAACCTCTCGGAGGTGGTGGATGGGACCGTGGCCTTTATCGATAATCCCGAGATCGAAATAGACGAACTGATCACTCACATCAAAGCCCCTGATTTTCCAACCGGGGGGATCATCTACGGATACGATGGAGTTAAGGAAGCATTCCACACCGGTCGCGGGCGAATCGTGATGAGGGCCAAAGCCCATTTTGAAGAAGTAGACGGGCGTGAGTGCATCATCGTGACGGAGATCCCGTACCAGGTGAACAAGGCCGATATGATCAAGAAGACGGCCGACCTGATCAATGATAAAAAGATAGAAGGGATCAGCAATATCCGGGATGAGAGTGACCGGAAAGGGATGCGTGTGGTGTACATCCTCAAGCGGGATGCTATTCCTAACATTGTGCTTAATACGCTTTTCAAATACACAGCCCTGCAGTCGTCCTTCAGCGTGAACAATATCGCCCTGGTCAACGGACGTCCCCAGTTACTCAATGTAAAGGAGATCATCTCCTACTTTGTGGAGCACAGGCATGAGGTAGTGGTCCGCAGGACGAAGTACGACCTGAAGAAGGCCGAAGACCGGGCACATATCCTGGAAGGTCTGATCATAGCCTCTGATAATATTGACGAGGTGATCAGCATCATCCGGGCCTCATCAGATGCAGATACAGCAAGGCAAAACCTGATCGACCGTTTTGAACTGACAGAAATTCAGGCCAGAGCCATTGTGGAGATGCGACTGAGGCAACTCACCGGTCTTGAGCAGGATAAACTCAGATCAGAATACGAAGAGATCCTAAAAACCATTGAAGATCTCAAGGATATCCTCGCCAGAAAGGAGAGAAGGATGGAGATCATCAAGGAGGAGCTCCTGGAGGTAAAGGAGAAATACGGAGACGATAGGCGTTCGGAGATCAACTTTGCCGGAGGGGATCTGAGTATAGAAGACATGATCCCTGATGAGCAGGTGGTCATCACCATTTCCCATGCCGGGTATATCAAAAGAACACCCCTTACTGAATACAAGACCCAGCACAGGGGAGGGGTAGGGCAGAAAGCTTCTGCTACCCGTAACGAAGACTTTTTGGAACACCTCTTTGTAGGGACCAACCACCAGTACATGCTGTTCTTTACCCAGAGCGGTAAGTGTTTCTGGATGAGGGTCTTTGAGATCCCTGAAGGAAGCAGGACTTCCAAGGGAAGGGCGATACAAAACCTGATCAACATAGAAACCGAAGACAAGGTCAAAGCCTTTATCTGTACCCAGGACCTTAAGGATGATGATTACGTGAACAGTCACTACGTGATCATGGCCACCAAAAAAGGTGTGGTCAAAAAAACTTCCCTGGAGCAGTATTCAAGGCCGAGACAAAATGGAATCATTGCGATCAATGTGCGGGAAGGTGACGAATTGCTGGAAGCCAAGCTCACTACAGGTACCAGCCAGATCTTCCTGGGACTTAAGTCCGGGAAAGCCATTCGATTTGAGGAGAGCAAAACCCGACCTATGGGCCGTAGTGCCTCCGGTGTTCGCGGTATCACCCTGGCAGACGACGATGACGAAGTGATCGGAATGATCTCTGTCCATAACTTTGAAGAGGACATCCTGGTGGTTTCCGAGAACGGATATGGCAAGAGGTCCAGCATAGACGACTACCGAATTACCAATCGTGGCGGAAAAGGAGTGAAGACCATTTCCATTACTGAGAAGACAGGCGGATTGGTCGCCATCAAGAACGTATCCGATTCAGACGATCTGATGATCATCAACAAATCGGGCATCGCGATTCGCATGAGCGTGGACGACCTGAGGACAATGGGAAGGGCAACCCAGGGGGTTAAACTGATCAACCTCAAGGACAACGATTCTATCGCTGCGGTGGCCAAGGTCATGAAGGACGAGGATAACCTCGAGGAAGTAGATGTGAGGGATATAGAAGTAAAAACAGAAGATGGCACGGCTCTTGATACTCAGGAACCGGAATCAGAACAATAATTAATAAACACTAAACAAAAGAGAGAAACAATGAGAACGAAACTATTCATTTTAATGGCTATGATGTTTAGCACGCTCGCTTTTTCCCAAAAGAGTGAGTTGAAAGATGCGGAGAAAGCCCTTAAGAACGGAGATGCGACAGCTGCCAAGTCAAGCCTGGAATCCATTTCCGGGATGATCGGTGGAGCTGATGA
The DNA here is from genome assembly GCF_014638095.1 of Muriicola marianensis. Lineage (GTDB taxonomy): Bacteria > Bacteroidota > Bacteroidia > Flavobacteriales > Flavobacteriaceae > Muriicola > Muriicola marianensis. The sequence continues at coordinate 668,524 of NZ_BMFH01000001.1, read as the reverse complement.
GCGTACCCAGGCCCAATATTATTTTGTAAGAGGTCAGGTATTTGCAGATCTCGCCAAGAAAGGACAGGCCAGTGCCTTTGATGAAGCTATTTCTTCTTATCAGAAGGTGATAGAGATCGAGGATGCCAGCGGGAAAGCGAAATACAGCTCTGATAGCCGGCAGATGCTGGCAGGGATGACTTCAGACCTGATCAATGCTGCAGTGGACGACAACAATAACAAGAAATACAAGGAAGGTGCAGATAAACTCTACATGGCTTACCAGTTGAGCCCCAGGGATACCATCTACCTGTATTACGCTGCCAGCAGTGCTGTTAACGGACAGCACTACGAGCAGGCTCTCGGATACTACGAGGAGTTGAAAAAACTCAATTATGACGGGAGCACCATGTCCTATAAAGCGACCAACATTGAGACGGGTGAAGTAGAGGAAATGAACGACAAGACCCAGATGGATATCATGGTAAAGTCCGGTACCTACAAAGACCCGGTGATGGAAAGGACCCCTTCTAAAAGGTCGGAGATCATCAAGAATATCGCCCTGATCTACACTCAGTTAGGACAGGACGAAAAGGCTCTTCAGGCTTACACAGATGCCAGGGCTGAAAACCCTGATGACGTCAATCTCGTGCTGAACGAAGCTAACTTATATTACAAGTTGGGCGACAAGGATAAGTTCAAGTCTCTGATGGCTGAGGCCTCAGCTATGGCTCCTGACAATCCTGACCTGCAGTACAACATCGGGGTGATCAATATGGAACAGGGGAACCTCGAAGAAGCCAGAACTGCCTACAAAAGGGCTATCGAGATCAATCCGGGATATGTGAATGCCCAGCTGAACCTCTCAACCACATACGTAAACGAGGGTAACGGCCTGATCGATGAGATGAACAGCCTGGGTAATTCCAGGGCCGACATCGCCCGTTACGAGGAGCTCAAAAAACAAAAGGATGAATTGTTCAGAGAAGGAGCCATCGTACTCGAGGACGCTCTTAAGAACAATCCTGACAACCAGGGCATCCTGACCCAGCTCAAGAATATCTACGGGGCGCTGGGCGACAATGAGAACTTCATGAGGATCAAAAAGCTCCTCGGAGAATAAGATTTCTTTTTAGAAGTAAGAAACCCGGTCTTCAAAGGCCGGGTTTTTTTATAGGATCTTTTTGATCACTCTCAGCTTATGGGTATACCGCCCCTGATCAGAGTCATAGATCCCGCTTTGATCGAGCCTGTCTATCCGTACCCTTCCATGGGCGTGTATGATATGGTTGTCTTTCATGATGATGCCCACATGGGTGATCCTTCCCTCTTCGTCGTCGAAGAAAGCGAGGTCGCCCGGACTGCTTTCCTCCACAAAGCTCAATACTTCGCCGAGGGCCGATTGGTCTGATGCGTTTCTGGGCAGGGAATACCCGTTGATCTTGTAGACCATCTGGGTGAGGCCCGAGCAATCGATCCCGAAAGGGGTTTTTCCTCCCCACTGATATGGGGCATCGAGGTATTGAAGGGCCGTGTTGAGTAAATTGGATTTTTCCAGCTTTCCCCTGACCAGTTCCCCCTCGTAGATATGGTTCATGGAGCGGGCAAATTGAACCACGGAACCCAGGAGTATGGGAATCAACTGGCTTTTACCTGAGCTGACAAAAGCGATCAGGTCTGAGGCATGGGCCGGTTCCTTGGTGCCTTTGAATTCCCTGTAACTTTCTTTTTCCAGGGGGTACGACTGGTTTTTAGGGATCCATCCTTCCGTTCCGTCCCAGGTTACCCGTACCTTAACCCAGTCCTTACGGTGGTCGGTCACCTTGTACAAATCCCCGTAAAGCAGCTGGGTGACCTGTTCTCCGGAAGCACTTGCCGCTGCGCGAACCGGGATAATACTCTGGGCACAGAGCCCGTAGTGATGGGTGTTTTTTTGCAAGTATGCTTATTTACGTTCCAGGATAAGGGCCGAGGCGCCGCCTCCTCCGTTACATATGGCTGCTGCTCCGTATTTACCATTGTTCTGCTGCATCACGCTCAGGAGGGTGATCACGATACGGGCTCCGGAACATCCCAGGGGGTGACCCAGGGAAACGGCACCTCCATTTACGTTTACATTCTTATCATTAAGGCCGAGGAGCTTCATATTGGCTAATCCCACTACGGAGAAAGCCTCATTGAACTCAAAAAAGTCGATATCCTCGATTTTCAAATTTGCCTTTGCCAGCGCTTTGGGCAGGGCTTTGGCAGGGGCTGTCGTAAACCACTTAGGTTCCTGAGCCGCATCTGCATAGGCTTTTATGGAAGCCAGGGGCTTGAGGTTTAATTCCGCTGCCTTTTCGGCACTCATCAGTACTACGGCTGCCGCTCCGTCATTGATAGTGGAGGCATTGGCCGCGGTGACCGTGCCGTCCTTTGAAAAGGCTGGCCTCAAACCGGGTATTTTTTCCATTTTTACGTTCTTGAACTCCTCATCTTCATTAAAGATCAGGGGCTCTCCCCTGCGCTGTGGTACTTCTACAGGGACTACTTCGTCAGCGAACTTTCCGTCTGCCCATGCCCTGGCTGATCTCTGGTAAGACTGTATGGCAAAGGCATCCTGGTCTTCCCTGCTGAATTTGTGTTCCACGGCACACAGGTCTGCACAGACTCCCATGGCATTCTGATCGTAGGCATCAACCAGACCGTCTTTCTGCATTCCGTCTTCCAGGGTGGCCGGTCCGAATTTCTGCCCGGTGCGCATGTGCACGTAGTGCGGGATCAAACTCATGTTCTCCATTCCACCGGCAACGACGATGGAGGTATCTCCGAGAGCGATAGATTGGGCCCCCTGCATGATGGCCTTCATCCCGGAGGCACATACCTTGTTCACGGTGGTACAAGGGACAGTATCGGGTATGCCGGCGTATATGGCCGCCTGACGCGCAGGGGCCTGGCCTGTTCCTGCCTGCACCACATTTCCCATCAAAACTTCTTCCACCTTATCAGGTGAAAGACCAATTTTTTTCAGCGCTCCTTTAATCGCGACAGCTCCTAATTTAGGTGCTGGTATTCCGGATAATGCTCCCATAAAACTCCCTATGGGAGTACGTGCGAGGGATACGATTACGACTTCTTTCATAGTTGTTCAGTTCTGTCGCGAAATTAAGAAATTATGCGCCAATGGATCACCCGATGGATATAAAAGAAGAGGGTTGACATTATATTTTCTATTTTTATCCCAGCTCAGCAACGCATGGAAGATTCATTAGATAAGCTGTATAAGAATCAGGGCCTGATCTACAAGTACATCCTGTATGTTGTGACGGTGGGTTGCATCGTCTTCTTTTTTCCCAGGGGAGGGAAGTTCAAGTACGAATTCCAGAAGGGGAAGCCCTGGCAATATGAGAATTTATACGCCCCGTTTGATTTTTCCATCAGGAAAGGAGAAGCTGAGATCGCTGAGGAGCAACAGGCCATTAGAGAGCGCCAAATTCCCTACTACACCTACGATACCGCAGTAGTTGAGGAGGTGAGTCAGAATTTCCTTTTAGATTTTCAGGAGAGTCTGGAGGATGAGCAACTATCAGATAGTCAGAAAGGTCGCCTCACCCGCATAGGGGAGGAGGTACTGGTAGAACTCTACCAGAACGGGATACTTCAAAAGGCCTCTGGCAGGGACACACCGGATGATCTTTATCTTGTCAGGAATAATGAAGCCAGCAGGATAAGAGCGGATGCCTTGTATTCCCTTTCACAGGTAGATTCAGTGGTCAGGGGAATCCTGAATACGAGAAGGGCAGAACAGTTTTACCCCCTTTACCAGGAAGTATTGTTCAATGCGTTGAAACCCAACGTGACCTATGACGCTGAGTTGTCGGAAAAGGAACTGGCAGACGAATTGTCAAGGATCTCCACGACCAGAGGCAACGTTGATGAGGGCAAGCTAATCATCGCGCGGGGGGAAGTGGTGGAGGCTGAAAACCTGAATATCCTCAATTCCCTTAAGGCAGAATACGAGTCGGAACTCTGGTCTGAGAACAGCCAGTACTTTATCCTTTTTGGTTATACCATCCTCGTAGCCCTGGTGCTGATGATGCTGTTCCTCTTCCTGCAGAAGTACAGGCCTGCTATTTACCGGAACAACGTAAAGGTCACTTTTATCTTTTTTAACGTCCTGCTGATGGTCTTTCTCACCACCCTGGTGGTGAAGTATGATGAGACCTATGTTTTTGTGGTCCCCCTTTGTATCCTGCCACTGATCCTCAAGACTTTTTTTGATGCCCGTCTCGGATTGTTCGTTCATGTGCTGACCGTCCTTATCCTGGGTTTTGTGGTACCCAACAGTTTTGAATATACCTTCCTGCAGATCATCGCCGGTATCGTCACCATCCTGACGGTATCCGAATTGTACAAAAGGGCCAACCTCTTTATTTCGGTAGGGCAGATCACCCTGATCTACATCGTGGGTTATTTCGCCTTTCATATCATTCACGAGGGGACTCTGGAGGACATAAACATATATACCTTCGGGATCTTTATCCTGAACGGAATGATCACTCTCTTTGCTCAGCCTCTTATTTACATCTACGAGAAGATCTTTGGGATGATATCGGACGTCTCTCTCCTGGAATTATCTGATACAAATTCCAGGCTGCTCAAAGAACTTTCGAATAAGGCACCCGGGACCTTCCACCATTCCCTGCAGGTTGCCAACCTGGCCGAAGCTGCGGCCAATGCGGTCGGTGCCAATGCCATGCTCACCAGGGTAGGGGCCCTGTACCACGATATCGGGAAGATGAACAACCCCACCTATTTTACGGAGAACCAGGTGACCAATGTGAATCCACATGACGATATCAACCCAAAGGAAAGCGCTGAGATCATAATCAACCATGTGATCGAGGGGATAGAACTGGCTCAGAAGAACAATCTGCCAGACCGGGTGATCGACTTTATCCGAACACACCACGGCACCACAAGGGTGTACTACTTCTACAAAAAGGAACTGGAAAACAATCCGGAGGCGGAGGAAGCCGACTTCACCTATCCGGGGCCTATTCCGTTTTCAAAGGAGACCGCGATCCTGATGATGGCCGACTCGGTAGAGGCCGCTTCCAAGAGCCTGGTAAACCCTTCCTACCCAGTGATCGAGGAATTTGTTGAAAAGATCGTGAACGGACAGATGAAATCCAACCAGTTCCTCAACGCCAATATCACCTTTAAGGAGATCGAGATGGTAAAAAAAGTCCTCAAACAAAAACTGACCAACATCTACCATCTGAGGGTGGAGTACCCGGAGTAAGGAGTTAAGGAAGTCCTAAATTGCTTGGCTGTCCCGTCATCAAATCCTATTTTAAAGGTGATACTTTTATAAAATAATAGTATTACTATCAAAATTATGAAATACTTGCACCTCTCCTTCAGTTTTGCTTTAATTCTCCTGACCTCGCTTAGCGGCTTACGCGCTCAGGGCACCTCCAGTCCTTTTGACCTGACAAAATCTGCCTCCCGTTCTTACATTGATGCAGGTGCAGTTCAAATGATGGCTGATTCCCTGTGGCTCTGGCAGGAGCAGGTCTCACTCCAGACAGACAGGGAGGAATTGCGTGCAGGTGAAACACTGTTCTTCAAGGCCAATATCCTCACAGGCCCAGAAAAATTCAGGGTTAGCGCCAGTGAGGTACTCAGGGTAGAGCTGTTGGACCAGAGTGGGAACCTGATCAAGAAGCAGGTACACCGGATCACGAATGGGCGTAGTGCCGGGTCCATAGAAGTGCCTGTAAAAATGGAATCAGGGATTTATTTTCTGAGAGCCTATACCCGCTGGATGCTGAATTACGGCCTTCATTTCTTGCCTGCCCGGGAGATTTTGATCAAAGATCGCAGAGATAACGATCCGGTCCTCCTGCCGGAGCAGGAAGTTAGCATCCAACCAGAAGGTGGTCAACTTGTAGACGGACTGATGACGCAGGTGGTAGTGTCGTCCCGCAACCATGAGCTTAACAGGATACCGGTACTAAATCAAAAGGGAGAGGTTGTCGCAAAAGTGGAAGAATACGGCCGTAAACTAGGATCTTTCAGACTGACTCCTCAAGCAGGACAACAATATTCTATCCGGCTGCCGGATAATAGGCTACTCCCCTTACCGGAGGTCATGGAAAACGGATACAGCCTGCAGGTCAATAATCTTCAACCTGAAAAAATCCTCATCCGTATCGAAGTGACCGAATCTCTTCTTCAAAAGCCGGTATACCTGAAAGGGAGATACGACCAGGTCACTTATGTGGATAAGAACATTGAATTTGAAGGGGGTAATGTCGCCTCTTTTGAGATCTCAAGGGCTGAGATACCCGATGGACTGTTGGATCTGTATATCGCGGATGAAGAAGGACAGATTTGGGCGCACCGGCCCGTACTCATTGAAAAGAATGAATTGCGTGTCAATGCCCAAAAGCAGATAAATGAGGATGGATCAGAATCCATTTTATTACGAGTAACAGACAGGGATCAGAATCCGGTATCGACAACATTATCTGTTAGCGTTAATGGAGATGATTCAAGTGAAACAGCAGGTTTCAGCACTGTAGAGTCCATAGAGAAACGCGAGCAGGAACGCAATACAGCCTTCCTGAAAGACCTGCGGGTGCTGACAGGTAAACATACCAACCTGACAAACATCCTTCCGCGTATGCGGGTCCCGGATAGGATCGTGTTCGATTTTCAAAAAGGGCTCGACTTTATCGGGCAAGCCTATAACCTGAATAACGAACTTTTAGTAAACAGCGAGATGCAGATCCTCATTGAGAATGGGGACCAGGTCACGGTACAGGAGGTAGTGACAGACCAGGACGGTATGTTTACATTGAGCGGGCTGGATATCCTCGGCGATGCAACGCTGGTCTTCAGGACGGCGGGAGATGAGAGTGCGGCCAAACTGGTGAAGGTGATCCCTTTTGAATATGAAACCCCTCTGTTGGCAAGCCCGGAAGGGAGGAGGAAGGGCCTGCAAAAAATGGCTAATACCGACTCACCAGGCTCAGGCCAATTGCTCTCAGCCCAGTCCACCCGGGAAGAAAAAGAAAGGACAATCTCCCTGGAATCGGTAACGGTGGTGGCCACGAGGGAATTGAGTAAATCCAAGATTCCGGAATTCGCTCTCATGGCTACCAAAGCCATTGAACAGGATCCGGAAAGACCCAGGCCCATAGATCAGCTGTTTCTCAATATTCCCGGGGTACAGGTGGTGGGACTAGGCTCTCCATATCCGTACTTATCAATCCCGAGAGCAGCACGTTTAGGTCCGCTCTTATGGATCTTGGATGGCTTCCTGCTCGACCAGAGTACAACCCTGGTGGATATCATGAACCTGGTTCCCTTTACGGATGTGGAACGAATTGAGATCCTGATGGGTGGGGAGGCATCTTTTTACGGTACCCGGTCGGCCGGAGGGGTGATCTCCATTAAAACGAGATCGGGGTCAGACCTCGACTATCTGGCAAGAAAGGATGCCCAGGCACCTTTACAGGGATACCATGAATCCATTGCATTTGATGAACTAGGGACGGATACTCGTGTCAGAAGAAAACGCAATGCATCCATAACCACAATCTTCTGGGGCCCAGAACTGCGAACGGATAAAAACGGTGAGGTAGTGATACCTGTCCCTGAGTCTACTGCCCTCGACCAGATAAGGCTGGAGGCCACCGTCTTCACCCAGGATGGAAAGCAGGGAAGCATTGAAGTCTTTTTTGATAAAATCGATTGAAAAAGTTGCGTTATTACCACTGAAAAAGTACTTTTGCACCCGCTTCATTGATGAATCGTAAGATCATTTTTGAGTGATTGAAATTTTGGAGAGGTGCCGGAGTGGTAACGGAGCAGATTGCTAATCTGTCGACGCGTAAGTGTCGCCTGGGTTCGAGTCCCAGTCTCTCCGCCTCCGCTGTGTTAAAACGCAGCTCCGGCGGACACGTCCGCCTAAATATGTTCTTAATTTGGTATATGCAGCAATAGCTGCCTCGGGGTGTAGCGTAGCCCGGTTATCGCGCCTGCTTTGGGAGCAGGAGGTCGCAGGTTCGAATCCTGCCACCCCGACAGTAAAGTAGAACCATCGTCTTTAGGCGATGGTTTTTTATTTTCCTGAAGTGAGTGGAATTCATTCTGATGAGAGTCAGGAAAATAAAAAACAAAGTAAGCGTAGCGAATAGGTTCACTTTACTGTCACCTCCCCCCTTCAGGATCACGCCCGAAAGTGAGCTATGCTCTACTTTCCGGGCGTAATCCTTTTTTAAGTTAGGAAAGAAACTGTTTGAGCGCAGCGAACAGGTTCACTTTACTGCAGATTCTCTCCCTTCAGGATCACCGATCCCGAAACACCAGCCATGTCCGGGAGTTCAGTTCTTCAACTCCATCTCCACGGTAAGAATATCCTGAGATAAAGATATTGAATTGTACGTTCTGGCACTAAGAAAGAGTGAATTCCCGGCATGATCAATATCATTTTTCAATTCAGAGTGATAAACTACCTTTAAGATTATGACTGTCGGGCAACAGACTCAAAGACGCTTGGCCAACAGATTTTATGGGGCCGTGATGAATTTCTTTCAGGAAACAGGTGCCCTTGCTTATTTCGCCGCCCGTTTCTTCAGAGAAGTCATTAAACCACCTATGGAATTCAGGGAACTGCTTCGGCAGTGTTACAATGTTGGTAACAGATCGTTGATGTTGGTCGTGGTCACCGGTTTTATCATCGGCCTGGTGCTCACCCTGCAATCCAGGCCGACCCTCATAGAATTTGGAGCGGTTTCCTGGATGCCGAACATGGTGGGAATCTCTATCGTTCGCGAGATAGGTCCTGTGATCACAGCCCTGATCTGTGCCGGGCGTGTCGCCTCCGGGATGGGAGCAGAATTGGGGTCTATGAGGGTGACGGAGCAAATAGATGCCATGGAGGTTTCCGGAACCAACCCTTTCAAATTTCTGGTGGTGACCCGTATTTTGGCTACCACCCTCATGCTTCCCCTGCTGGTCGTTTTTGGAGATCTGGTAGCCCTCTTTGGCTCAGCATTGGTAGAAAATCTGAAAGGTGATGTTTCATTTCAGCTCTATTTTAATACGGTATTTAATGCACTTGGGTATGGCGACCTGATACCTGCCACGGTCAAGTCCTTCTTTTTTGGTTTTGTGATCGGTCTGGTAGGCTGTTATAAGGGATATTTCAGCAAAAAAGGAACGGCAGGAGTGGGGATTGCTGCCAACACGGCAGTGGTCACGGCTTCACTTTTACTGTTTATGGTGGATTTTATCGCTGTCTTTGTATCCGATATTTTTTACGAATTGTAGTATGAACCAGAGAACCCACATACCATATGTAAAAAACGGGACCTTACAAAAAGATCCGGAGGGTAGGAAGGTGGTCATAGAAATCAGGGATCTGCGGAAGAGTTTTGGGGATAACCATGTGCTCAATGGATTTAATCTGAGACTCTACGAAGGCGAGAATCTGGTGATCATGGGTAAATCAGGTTCGGGCAAATCTGTGATGATCAAGTGCCTGGTTGGACTGATGCAGGCAGATAGCGGTTATATCGAAGTTTTGGGTAAGGAAGTGAACACTCTGGACCGGGCTCAGCTCGATACCCTGAGAGCGGATATCGGTTTTCTTTTTCAGGGCAGTGCCTTGTATGACTCCATGACGGTGCGAGAGAACCTGGAATTTCCCATGCGCAGGCATAAGGAAAAACTAGGTGCTTTTGCTGATACGGAACCTATGGTACTGGAAGCCCTTGAAAATGTGGGGCTGGCCCATACCCTCGATCTTATGCCTGAGGAATTGTCGGGCGGGATGAAGAGACGGGTGGCCCTGGCCCGTACACTCATACTGAAACCCAAAGTGATCCTGTATGATGAACCAACGAGCGGACTCGATCCTATAACAGCCAAGGAAATCATTGAACTTATGCGGAGTATTCAGAAGAAATACAACACCTCTTCGCTTATTATCACTCATGATGTTGACTGTGCCAGGGTCATATCCGAACGCATGGTCCTACTGGTTGATGGTATCAATTATGCCGAAGGAACGTATGCCGAACTATCCTCCGACAAAGACCCGAAAGTAGAAGCATTCTTTAAAAAGTAACACCATGGAAAAAACAAGGGCAAACAATATAAGACTTGGCGTGTTTGTGGTCATTGGAACTGTATTATTGGTGATAGCAGCTTACCTGATCGGGAATCAGCAAAACCTTTTCGGAAATACGTTTCAGCTCAACGCCGATTTTAAGAATGCAAGCGGCCTGCAAAAAGGGAATAATGTCCGGTTTTCCGGGATCAATGTGGGGACAGTCAATCGCATCGAAATGATCAACGACACTACCATCAAGGTGTATATGATCATAGACGACAAAATGCGCGACCATATCAGAAAAGATGCTGTGGCCATGATAGGTACGGACGGACTGGTGGGTAGTATGCTGGTCAATATAGTGCCTTCCGAAGGGGATACACTCCTCGTTGAACCGGGAGATCAACTGAGATCCTATAGCAAGATCGCGACTCAGGATATTCTCAGTACCCTGAATACCACCAATGAAAATGCCGCCCTTCTGACTGCCGATCTGCTAAAGGTATCACAGGCACTGGTAAGGGGGAAAGGTACCTTTGGCCGACTTTTGAACGACACGGTGATGGCCGGTGACCTTCAACAGACCATAACCAACCTGAAACAAACCAGTAGCCAGGCGAATGCGGCGTTGTCAGAATTAAACAAGATCATGCAAAAGATCGATTTTGAGCAAAGCGCAGCCGGACTGCTGTTGGCAGACAGCCTTACAACAAATCAGATCAGAAGCGTTATCAATAATTTGGAATCTTCGAGCCAGGGCCTTGAAAATGTCGTGATTAAATTGGATACCCTTATGACGGGAATCGACAGGGAAGGAGGGGCCGTGCGTTACCTGACCCAGGATACCCTCCTTGTTCGTCAATTGGAAAACACGGTGAAAAATGTAGAAGAGGGGGTGGAAAAATTCAACCAGAATATGGAGGCCCTGAAGCACAACTTCCTCACCCGTGGCTATTTCAGGAAGCTTGAGAGGCAACAGCTCAAGGAAAAAGGAGGGAAGAACTAAAGGGAAAGAAGCCTTAGTTACTTTTAAGCAATGGTAAGGGCTTGAAGATACCCTTCCATCATCCCCAAATACTTTTGTGTCTCGGCCAGCATCTTTTCTTTTTTGTCCATGTCTGATTCACTCCCTGCCCGGAGGCTGTTGACCTTGGCCCGCACATTGGCACGATAGGCCTTGTAGTATTCAAAAAGATCCCGTTCTTCTGTCGTCCGTATCGCGGGAAAATAAAGATTGTAGTGCTGGATACACAAATCTGACAAGCTGTGTTCTTCAAAGGCGTCCAGGTCCATGCAGAGAAAGGCTATCTCATTGAGCACGTCCATCTGTCGGTAGTCGTCATTGAACTCCAGGCAATCAAACGGCTGGGGCGCCGGCAACATAAAAATGTTCCTCGCATGCAGGTCACCGTGGCAATCCCTGTAAAAGCCGGCTTTCAGACGTTCAGTCAGCAAGGCTTCGTTTTTCTGCAAGAACATATCGGAAACCTCGACAGACCAGTCGATGATCCGGGCCCGGGCTTCCCCGAGTCCGGTAGAAATCAATTCCTTTTGAGTCGTCAGATCGTTGAATTTTACTCCCACGTCCAATATGTTCTTTTCCCGGATCACGGCCGATTTATTGTGGAAATCTGCAACCCACAATGCCAGGGATTTGATGTCATCGGCGCTGACTTCACCCCGCCTGAGCAGTTTGTCCAGTCGCTTGTCAGGATCGAGCTTGCGCATCTTCAGAGTGTAATCGACAAGGGATCCACGGTGTTCGCCTATCTTTAATGTTCCGTTGACCTCGTAGATAGGCAATACTTCCAGGTAAATGTCCTTGGCAAATCGCTTGTTTAGCTCCAGTTCCCTTTCGCAGAAGAATTTCCGCTTTTCCAGGGAATGAAAGTCGAGGAAGGAATACCTGATCGGCTTTTTGATCTTGTACACAAATTCATCGCACAGAATGACCCAGGAGATATGGGTCTCGATCAATTCCCGTCCGGAAGAGAATTCAGGGAATTCCCCTTCGGTAATTAGTTTATGGATCTGTTCCGGTGTCATTACTCAGGTATTCTAAAGCCCTGTTGAGCATATCGTCAACGTTGGTATCAGTAGATTTTAAGATGAGACGCGGCTGTTTTACTTCAATCCATTTGTTGCGGATCATCTGGTATACCTCAAAATCCGCCTCACTGTAAAGCCGTTTTTTCTTTAGCCGCTCTTTGATAAGGGATTCGGAGGCCTGTATTTCAACGATAAAAGTTTGTATTCCTAAATTTTCCAGGAACATTTCCCGCGTTTCCTCCTCGTAGAAAGTAGCATCCAGAACTACAGGCTTATTGTTAGAAATAGCCAGTTCCGTTCTCTTGAGCATCTCTTCGTACACCCGGGCCTTTTCTGCTTTGGAATACGTGCGTTCTGCGAATAGTTCCTTTCGCAATCGGTCACTGCTGATATATTCTGCCTCAATCTTCCCGGCAAGTTTTTCGGCAAAATAGCTCTTGCCTGATCCCGGTAAACCTAATACGATCACGACCATGATTTCCTTATTTCAAGCCGTACAAGTCAGCCTGTTTAATGATCTCCCATCTTTTGAAATAAGGGGAATAGGCTTAGACCTATACCTGCGGGGTATATGTAAAGATAGGGGTTAATTCAGCCAACTAATTCCCAGCATGAGTCCGCCCCCTGCCAGACAAGTGTTCCTGATAAATGCCCGTCTTCCGATTCTGGTTTTGATAGGTTTTTTTTCTTATAAAGTATCCGACTAATTCAGGTCCCTGAACTAGCTTACCGGAGCTTCTCCTTAAAAAATTCGATCGTCCTGCCCCAGGCCAGTTCGGCCGAAGGCTTGTCATACCGGGGTGTACTGGTGTTGTGGAAGCCGTGGTTTACATCCGGATACGTATAGGCCACGTACTCCTTCCCGTGCTTTTTCAGGGCTTCTTCATAGGCAGGCCACCCGGCATTGACACGTTCATCCAGTCCGGCAAACTGCAGCATAAGAGGTGCATTGATCTTATCGATATCCTCCTTGGGCTGCCCCCCGTAAAAGGGTACAGAAGCTGCCAGATCGGGTACTTTCACGGCCATCATATTGGAGATCCATCCCCCGAAACAGAAACCGACAACGCCAACTTTCCCGTTACAGGCTTCATGACCTTTCAGGTAATTGAAAGCTGCGATAAAATCCTCCAGCATCTCGTTCCGGTCGCGTTCACGCTGCATAGCCCTGCCTTCATCGTCATTTCCGGGATATCCACCCAGGGGCCACAAAGCATCAGGGGCCAGGGTCACAAACCCGGCCAGGGCGGCCCTTCTTGCGGTATCTTCTATATAGGGATTGAGGCCACGGTTCTCATGGACCACCACGATACCTCCCAGGGTGCCCTCCCGCTTCTTAGGCATGGAGAGCAATCCCCGGATCTCGCCTCCGCCATTCGGGGAGTTATAGGTAATATAACCTGAATCCAGGGAAGGATCGTCCTGCTTTACCAGGAGGGTATCCCTGTAATTCGGCATCAGAAAGCTCATCAGGGAGGCCACCGTGATCCCACCGACCGCATACACCGACAGCTTTTCTATGAATTCCCTCCTTTGCAGCTTGTTATGCGCATAGGCATCGTAGAGGTCGAACACCTCCTGCATGATCTGTTCTTTCTTTAATTTTTTCATGGTGTTTTGGCGTTTTGTGATTCGATTTGAATAGTAGGTGGGTGACCAATCCCGGCTTCAGAAAGGTACCAAAAAAAGAGAGACCTCTGACTCAATGGTTTGGATTTAAGGATTCTATGGAATAGATTCAAACATTACTTCTCAATTTATTCTTATCTTGAGTAGGAATACCAACCACCATGCAACTTCGGGAATTCGTCAAGGAATGTCATCAGAGAGACGTTTTCAAGCATCTCTCCATCTACATCGTGAGCGGATGGGTCCTGATACAGGTCTTTTCCGAGATCCGTGAACCCTTTGGCCTGCCAAAGATCTCCATGACCTACCTCCTCCTGGTTTTGATCGCAGGCTTTCCTTTTTACACCTATCTCATCTGGCGGTACCGACTAAAACCCGCAGAACAGGACTCGGACCGCAGCAATAACCTGAAGATAGTCAGGGGAGAGGATGTTGATCCGAAAGAAAATCCAACCGATAAAACTAAGAAACATCTGCCGGGCATACGTTTCTACAGTCCCTTTCAAAAGATGTATTTCGCCTTTCTCACGTTTATCTTCCTCCTTTCACTGGGCTCCGTTTCCTGGATCGTGCGGGCCAATTTCATCACAGAACCGGATCCGGGGGCTTTTACTTTTCCATCCGAAGACAGGAATGACAAGGTAGCCGTACTGTCGTTTGAGAATAATACTATGAATGCAGATCTGGATGTGGTGGGGAAAATGGCGGTCGACTGGATCATCCACGGGATCACACAAAATGAGATGGGACAGGTGATCTCTCCCAAGGTATTGGAGCAATACAATACCGTCATGAAGGCATCCATTGTTTCTGATGACGAGAACAGCATTCTTACGGAAGTTCTCAAACCGGGAAAGGTGATTACGGGGAAATACTACCTCAGTAACGGCAAATTGCTCATCCAGTGTGCCATCCTCGACGGAAATATGAATGAAACACTGGAGACCATAGAGCCTGTTTCCTGCGCCACAGACAATCCGCTGGAATGTATTGAAGAACTCAAACAGCGACTGCTGGGTTCTCTCCTGGGTGAGAAGGAAAGGTGGACCCTTTATGAAGAAGAACCCCCCAATTATGAGGCCTACAAAATGATCCTGGAGGCCGAAAATGTTGACAATACCGATCCGGAGTACCTGCGGATCATGAACGAGGCCATAGCCCTGGACAGCAATTATTTTGAACCTAAAATGCACCGGATCACCTACTACTACAATATAGGAGAGTTCGGAAAGACGGATTCCCTTATACAGGCATTGGCCAGGGATGACCTGAAAGGCAGCCGGCAAAAAAACATCGTCAAACTGTGGAATGCCCTGGTAAGGGGAGACAATAAGAAGGCCTTCACCTACCTGAAAAAGGAATACAATTGGGAGCCTGATGATCTGAACAACAATAGCAGTACCATGGTCGTAGCCCTGCAGTTCGTCAACAGGCCGGAGGCGGTAGACTCTATTTACACTAAACAATTGGCCATGGAAAAGATAGACAGCCTGAACTGCCTTACATGTGAATACAGGTTCTATACCAAGGGCATGGCCGACATCGCCTTAGGCAGGCCCGAGGTTCCCATTGAAATGTTTGGTAAATATGGCACCGTCAAGGAATTCTACTGGGTAAAGGACGTCCTGCTGTACGCCTTTGTGAGAACGGGGGAGCGGGATAAGGTCGATGAGATCCTTACCACCGTAAAACTCACGGGAAATAATAAAATATGGCGGGATAAATGTCTGCTGTTAGGCAAACAATTCCTGCTTCAGGGGAAAAAGGAAGTCTCGGATTCCTACCTGGATTTGCTGCTGGGGTCCTTCGAAATGTCAGACAAGGAACTGACCGAAGTCGAGTTAGAACAAATGGCCATGGCTCATTTTTACAAGGGAGATTACCCCAGGGCTGTGAAACATCTGGAGGAGCTTGTCTCATTGAACCCAGATGATATCGACTTTAATGCCTTTCTGGCTATGTCACTCTGGAAAACGGGCGGAGTGGAAAAAGCGGAAGAGGTGCTGGAACAGCTGGAAGGACTCCGTACGGATTATCAATACGGTGCCATAGACTATGCCAAGGCCCGTTACCATGCCTTCACGGGAAACACGGATCTTACCATTCAGCATCTTATCAGGGCCGTTGCCGCCGGAAAGCGCTACAACCCCGGGACATTTCACGACGATGTGCTAATGAGGCCTTATAGGGACTTGGATGCTTTTCAAAACGTCCTGACCTTCTGGCATTGACCGGAAGGGGTTATTCTCTTGAATTATTCTTACTTACCGGTTTGGCAACTACGTATTGAATGAGGTCTTTGGGGGACCTGAAGTACAGGACTTCATCTCCCTCCACGACTATGGTGCCCATGACGATCTCCGGGGAGATGGCCAGGACATTCAGCCAATCATCCATAGAAAGAAACACCCGCTCGCCCCGTTCGTTTTTAAGAAGTTTGTGATTTGGATCTGTTATTTTACTTGGGTGAAGGTCCAGTTTTTCTATCACTCCGGCCCATTGCCTCTGGGTCAGGGGGCTCACGCTGAGGTCTACGAATAATATGTGTTTACGAACAGAAGATAAATAGGCTCTGGCCTCCCTGTCATTGGGATCCGCAGAGTTCATGTAAACTTTTAATAATCTTTTGTTGCTGGAAATTACATTCATGAGTTTTTGGATAAAATATTAAGAACATGGGGTAGGGATTTTAGCCCGATAATGAGGTACGACATAGAGGAAGTGTAATCCCTCATCCCAAGGGGATAGTTCATATTATTTACGGGACATGGCCACACCCGGCTTGGTCGTGTTGTCACGATTAGGACGCAATACACGGTCTATCGTAAATACTACCCCGTTGCTACCACGGATGCTCGACTTAGAAATAAAAGCTACCCCAGTGCTTTCGTCCAGAATGCTGAGTTTGCCTTTCTGCATTCTAAAAGCGAGATAGCCTCCATTGATCGTTTTCAAGCGGATAGGCCCACTCGCCGCAGAGAGGTCGGCTTGCAGATTCTCTGCATCCAGATCTCCGCGGACAAAATGGTATTCAAGGATGTCGACAAGGCGATCCAGATTTTCCGGTGAACTCAACTCGTTGATGAGGTACTTACTGGGTCCAAAAGCCTCGTCTGTCGGTACAAATACCATTACATTGTTCATGTTTCGGATCTCGTCGAAATATTCTACGGCATTTACCAATTTGAGAAAACTGTTGTAAACCGGACTTTGGTCGAGGATCTGCAGCACAGTGCGGTCGTAGTCGAGGGATGTTCGATACGAAGTGGAAACTGAGACCATCTCAGTACTGGGAGTTTTTTCCTTACACGAAATCACCAGGATAAGGGTGAAAATAAAAATCGACTTAATAAATAAATTCTTTTTCATATTGTTTTTTTGATTTGAAATACCCCTTAAATCCTTATAGAAGATAAGAGGTCTGACTTACCTCATACAGAATCGAATAGAAGGTTTGTCTCTTCTCACTTATACAATAGAAAAATTGGATGACAATCGAAAAAATACAGAGTACATTATAAAATGTTTAACTTTTTATATATAATAGTTAAACAAAAACTCGTTATCTTGAGGGTGTAAAAAACTGCTATGAAAAAGGGAATAGATTTAAGGAGTCAACTGCCTCTGGCAGATATGCATGTGGATGGAGTTCGATTTGATGTCAATGTACTAAAAGCCTTGCAGCGGGAACGAGCATGGGCTGTTTCGAATCCTGAAAGTACTTCCGGGAAGAATTAAACACTCCTATAACTTCAGGAGGGACTTAAATTTCGACATTTCGAGGTCTCATTTGCCTGTGGCTTGCACAAAAAAAATCCGGAGGAAAAACAACCGGATTTGATGCGATTATCTCACAATCGCAGAAAACTTTCTATTACTTCTTTGATCACTTAGGCACGTGTCCTCCCCCTTTGGAGGTAACCTTTGTTTTTGGTACATGACCTTCTTTAGAAGTCGCTTTGGTTTTCGGTACATGTCCTTCTTTGGATGATACCTTTGGTTTTGTGGTCCCCATGGCTTAAAGTTTTTAGAGTTAATTTATCACTATATTAGTGAAAAACTAGGAGGATTCCTAACTTATAGAGTTAAGCTTTCTACGTAAATCCCATAGTGTACCTAATCCATGAACCTAAAGGACTTCATCAAGGAATGTCATGAGAAAGAGGTCTTTAAGAATCTCTCTATTTATATAGTTTCCAGCTGGGTCCTGATCCAGGTTTTCTCTGAGATCTACGAGCCCATAGGGTTACCGAAGATCAGCATGACCTATCTTCTTTTAGCATTACTGATCAGTTTTCCGTTTTATATTTACCTTTTATGGCGCTACCGGCTAAAACCATTGGAGACCCGGTATAAAAACCGGGACGGAATAAAGGTGACTTCAAAATCCTCGGATGGACCTGAAGATGAAAACGGGCTTAAAAAAAAGAAGGTCCACCTGCCGGGGGTTCGTTTGTTGAGTCCCTTTCAGAGGATGTACTTTTCAGCTCTCTTCGTCATCAGCCTGGTCGTCTTGCTCTCGGCATCCCTGATCGTCCGCGCCAACTTCATCGAACAGGAAGACATGAGCGCCTTTACCTTTCCTGATGAACCGGATAATGACCGGATCGCGGTCCTTACTTTTCAAAATAACACCGCAGATCCTAACCTGGATGTGATCGGGAATATGGCTGTGGACTGGATCATGCACGGGATCACCCAGAATAAGGTGGGGCAGGTGATCTCCCCCCAGATCGTGGAGGATTATACCAATGTCCTCAAAGCAGCTGTGATCCCCAGCGAAGAAAACGGGGTCCTTAAAGAGTATCTCAGACCATCCAAGGTGGTGAAGGGTACCTATTATCTGAATAACGGTCGACTCTTGCTTCAGTGTTCGGTTATGAACGGCAATATGAACCGGACGCTGGTCTCTTTTGAGCAGGTAGAGTGTGATGCCGATAGTCCCCTGGATTGTATTGAAAACGTGAAGCAGCGGGTACTTGGGTATCTGGGCTCGAGAGGGACAAAGATCATCGGGATCGAAGAAAAACCCCCGAACTTTAATGCGTATAAACTCTGGCTGGAAAGTTATGACCTCCAACAGATCCAGTCCCCGGATCAGCTGAGGACTATCAATGAGGCAATCGCCGCCGACAGCAGTTTCTTCAGACCTAAATTAGACAGGGTCGCTTATTACTACAACCGTGATGAATTTGCCATAGCCGACTCACTCCTGCAAGTCCTGGCAGCAGAAACCGGGACAAAGAGGGAACAGCTCAATATGATACAGCATTACGAGGCTTGTTTTAAAGGCGATAACAGAACGGCTTTCAAAACCTATAAGGAAGAATACAACAGCGCCCCAAAGGAAATTGAGATGAACCTCAGCATGATGGTCCTGGCTCTGCAATTCGTGAACATGCCTCAGGCTGTGGATACGATCTACGCCGTCATTCCGCAGGAAGACTTCGACCTGGACAATTGTATATCCTGTGAATATCGCGACTTTGTACAGGGGATGGCAAACCTGGAACTGGGCAGGGTTGCCGAGACCATTGAAATGCTTAAACCTTATGCCAACACAGCCGGACAGGAGTGGATCAAGGAGGTGTTGATGAAAGCCTATGTCCTGGAAGGAGATCACGCTGCCGTTGCTGACCTAATGGAGCACATCCGGCTCCTGGGCCGGATAGAGTACTGGCAGCTGATGATGCTGAAAACCGGACTGGAATACATGAAGACCGGAAATAAGGCTGAGGCCATGAAGTATCTGACCGGTGTAACTGCATTTCAGGAACAGAGGGGCCGTCAACTTAGTCAGTCCGAAAGGGAACTACAGGCTGAAACAGCTTTTTACATGGAAGATTATGACAGGGCGGGTGCACTGCTGGAGGCTTTGCTGCCCGACAGTGACGATCCCCTCGGTATGAAGACCTATCTGGCCATGGCCTATCTGAAGAATGGGGAAGAGGAAAAAGCACAGAACGCTATGTTGGAGGTGAGTGAGATGCGTTCAGAATATCAGTTTGGAGAAGTGGACTACAACCTGGCCCGGTTTCACGCTTTTAAGGGAGAAGAAGAAGTGGCTTTAAAGTATTTATTACAGGCAGTAGCAGCGGGAAAACGCTTTACCAGCACCACCTTTCATAATGATTACCTTTTTCAGCCACTGAAGGCATCCCCGGAATTCAGGAAGGTCCTGAACTTCTGGAATGAAGGGTAGGGCAAAGGCTGCGAGCAGTCTTCGAATGTGAATAACCAACACCCTCTGCGGGGGGATAACAAATAACCGATGTACAATTCAGAGAACAATTTTGCCCTGATCATTGGGGTTGGGGGTGATAAGATCGAATACACCGTCAACGATGCCAAAATGCTGCAGGAAAGCCTGATCGATGACAAGTTGATTGGCTATCCCGAAGAGAATGTGATCCTGAGGACCGAGAAAGAGGCGACCAGGGCGGGGATCCTGCAGGCTTTTGACGAACTCAAAGAAAAGACAAACGAAGAATCTACCATCCTCCTGTATTATTCGGGTCATGGTGGTAAATACAGCGACCGCCATAAGTTCTTCCTTCAACCCTCAGACATGACAGCAGACAATATTATGGAGACCATGATCACGGCCGAAGAACTGAGGGACAAGATCAACGATCTCCCTTCCAATAAGCTGGTGTTATTCCTGGATTGCTGCCACGCAGAAGGGATGGTACAGAGCGGGATCAAGGGGCTTTACGGCATGGCCCAGAAACTCAATGATGAGCAGGGCATCTGGATCATGGCATCCTGCCAGGACAATGAGAAATCGTACGGCTATGGCGATCACAGTTTCTTTACCCGGGCCTTGCTGGACGTACTGGCAGGCAGGCATGTGAGGCCCTTTACCGAACCGGAGGTCAGCATGATGGATGTGGTGGAATACATCTTTAACGAAGTTCCGCGTATGGCCGCTAATTGTGAAGATGAAGAGGGAAACGCCGTGGTTCAGACCCCTTATTTCAAAACCCAGATGTCTGAGAACCTGATCCTGAGTCACTTCCCAAGAAATGCCCAGGATCACGAATCCATCATCGCAGAATTTGAGCCCAATGTAGGGGCCCTGGATGAGGACAGTTTTATCAAACTGATCAAATCCATGGAGGCCGTGGGCAGGGTAGAGGATGCCATAGAGGCCCTTAACCGGAATAAGAGGACGAAATCAGACCCCGACCTGATGGAGACCCTCGGCGACCTGTACCGAAACCACTACCTGAAACACAGGTTGCAGAAAGAGGGGGAAGAAGCCCTGGAGATCTACCGAAAAGCCTATGCGCTGGCGGTGAAGACCGAAGATGAGGAACAGGTCTTTACCAACGCGGGAAAGATCGCCTTTATGCTGGCAAAACTCGACCTTAGCAAAAGAGAGATGCGGGAGTACGCAGCCATTGCTTTAAGTGCTGCTGACCAGTATCCCTACGACAGTGTGCCCAAGTTTGTGACCATGGCCGAGGCCAATATTTATCTGGGCGACCTCGAAGCTTCAAAAACCCATTACCAGGTTGTAGATGAAAAAGCAGGGATACGGTACAAGATGCAGTGCTACGAAAGGGCGGTGATGATCTACGACACCCTGTTTGATACCAGGAACGAAAAAGACCCTTTTATCGTTTATCTGAAAGACACCCTCCTCACCTGAACCTATAAAGTTTGGCTGCAGATCTAAGGATATTCCAGTAACAGAACTAAATCCGGGAACACATTGTTTTTATCTGTGTTATAGGCAAATAAAAAACCCCTTCGTGAGAAGGGGCCTTTAAGCAGGTTGATTATTCTATTTGTAATAGAGCGCGATCTGGCCGAGCTGTCCTACGATCTTGACCGAATCCTTCATGGAAAGTTTAGATCCGTCTGCGTGTATCCACCTTTTCAAAGGTTGTTCGCAGATGAGGTTTTTCGCCTTTTCCTTCCCGTAGAACCCCTTCATTCGCATAAAGATCTCCACGTCGAACAGCCATCGGGTGATGAATTTATCTTCAAAGATCGGTTCCACCATATCGCGGGTCATGATCTTGGCCCCGCACTGAGTATCCTTAAAAGGCATACCAAGGATGGTCTGAATGATCATATTGATGGTCTTACTGATGATCTTTCGGGCAGATTCTTTGGTGATGTTCGCGCCCATCCGACTGATTCGCGATCCACTGACGATCTTGAAGTCTGAATTCTCCAGGGTCCTGACCAGTTCATCAAAATCCCTGAAATCCGTAGAAAGATCGGCATCGAGGTACCCGAGGTAATCGAACTGTTTGTCTTTGGCCAGGTGCTTCATTCCTTGTCTTACCGCTTCGGCCTTCCCACCGTTCTTCTCGCAATTGTAGACACTGATACGGTCTTCGTTCCCTTCCTTCAGCTTATTCAGGACCTCCAGGGTGTTATCTGTACTTCCGTCATTGACGAAACACAGGTGATACCCCAGGTTTTCGTTGGCAAACTCCTGGAAAGCAGCACTCGTAAGGCGCTCCTCTTCGTTGTAGCAGGGGATCACGATACCCACGCAATACTGCTGGAGCATTTGATTGGTTTTCGCTGGGATCCTCCTTTCGGGTAAATTGCGGATCCCAAGGATGCGGTCTACCCTGGCGGCCATCTCATTGAGGCTGACCGGTTTTTTCATGTAGTCGTTGATCCCCAGATCGAATCCGTCGATGATTACCTGTTCGTCTGTATTGCCGGACAGGATCAAGATTGGGGTCTCATCGGCTTTGTTGAGGCGGATGTGTTTCACGACGTCCAGTCCGCTCATCCCGGGCATGTTGATATCGACAATGACGAGGTCCGGTTTAAATTGATCATAGAGTACAATGCCTTTATCTCCGGAATCGGAAATGCATACATCAAAGCCTGATTCGGTGAGTTTCTTTTCGATGGATAGCAGGATAAGCTGCTGATCGTCAATAGCTAGGATTTTCATAGGTTAAGTATTTATTGTTTAAAGGTTAAGAGAGACCGGCTATTATTCCGATTTCTGACACAAAAGTAAACGGGGGAGACCTTCATTTTGGGTGGCCGGAGACGAATGACGGATTTCTGTAGACGAACAGACCCGTAGTATCTGTGGCCGATTATCGATCAATACCACAATATATCTACCTTTGAACTGTTATATTTTCCTACAGGGATCAGACATGAAAAGATCTAATTTACTGCTGTTGCTCGCACTGTTCCTGGGGCTGGCATTCCATGGTTCTGCTCTGTTCTTTACCCTGGAGTCTACTTACGATGCCCTTATCCATCTGTTCTTTGCAGATCATTACGCTACCCAATGGTGGGAACCCTGGGATTACAGGTGGTACACAGGATTTACTGTGATGGGATATCCCCCTCTGGTACACCAGATGATGGCGCTTTTGTCTCTGCTGGGCGGACTCAAATTTGGGTTGTACGTCGTTGCACTGACGGCCATAGTTCTTTTTATAACCGGGGTGTACCGATTTGGGCTGATTATGACCGGGAACCGGAGGATCGCCGGATATGCGGCCCTGCTGGCGGTGGTTTCATCTACTTTTATTGAGACGCTCCACCTGTTTGGACAGCTTCCTAGTATCGTTGGCCTCTCTGTTTTACTCCATTCCCTACCCGAAATTTACGAATGGCTGAGAACCGGGAAACTGATAAAACTGGGGTTGGCCTTCTCCCTGATTGCCGTTACCGTGACTTCGCACCATGTAACACCCATCTTCGGGATGGTGTTCTTTATCTTTCCCCTTATCGGGATGGCCGTCATGGATGATGCCCGGACCACGGTTTCAGAAAGTAAGCAGATAACGTTTAAAGTATTCTTCCGGTCCTTTCAAAAACTGTTTTGGAGGATCGTGGCTTTTGGAGCAGGATCCCTATTTCTGATCATTTTCTGTATCCTTCCCTACTGGATCAATTCCAGGGAGAATCCCATCACCCAGATCCCCATCCCTCATGGATCCAGGGACAATTTTCTGGAAGTGACCTCCTCGGGCCTCGTGTTCTTCCTTATTCCCTGGGGGATACTCCTATTCCTGCTTCCATACCTTTTTTATCGATTCTTCAGCAAAAGATACCTTTTCTTCGGCTTGTCCTTCAGTTTGCTCACCTTGTTGGGTACCGGGGGCACCACTCCCATTCCAAGGATGCTCCTGGGGGAAACGGCCTTCAATATCCTGACCCTGGACAGGTTTACGCTCTGGGCGACGATCATGGCATTGCCGCTCTTTGGAGAATTTATGTACCGCCTCGTGGAAGGGGATCTCAAAGAAAGCCTCGAACAGCGCTTTGGATCGGTCCTTCACCGCATTACCGGAGGTCTCCTGGCAGGAGGCATCCTCTTTATGGTCATTTTTTCCATGAGTCTCGGATATTTCAGGCCTTCCCAACCGCAGAAGATCAATATACTGCCAATCGTGAATTTCCTCAATCAGGACATGCACGACCAGTGGCGGTATCTCACCCTGGGTTTCGGCGATCAGATGGCCTGGTTGTCTGCCCAGACCCGTGCAGCGACCGTTGATGGAAATTACCACTCGGCAAGGAGATTGCCCGAACTGACCACCAAGGCTATTGAAAGACTGGAAAATTCCAAATTCCGGGGAGTCGAAGGCATCGGGTCACTGCAGCAATTCCTGGTGGTCCCTGAGAAATACAACCTGAAGTACATCTTCTCCAATGACAAGTTTTATGATCCCGTCCTCTATTTCTGCGGCTGGCAGCGTTTGCAACAACTCGAAAACGGTATCATGGTCTGGGAACGCCTGAACGTGCCTCCCTTGCCCACAATAATCCCCAAAGAAGACGTGTCGGTTTACCTCAAACTCATGTGGGGTACGCTGCCGGTGTTGACAGTATTGATCGCGTTTTTACTGAATATCCGATTGATCTGGGTGAGGGTCCTGAAGTTCACAACCCAAACGGAAGCCGCCTACATGAAATCGGGCAATACGCTCAGGGGATTTTCGCCTGGGCTCATCAGGCTGAATGCTGTATGGGCACTCCTGTTATCCCTGTTGTTCGCCTATGCCGGATATCAATTTTACCTGGAGAACAATACCCAACGATCACCTGAGAATGTGGTCAAAGCCTATTATGATGCCCTTGATTTCAAGGAATTCGAGAGGGCACATTCTTACCTGGCCCCCTCCGAGGCCATCTCCCTGGAACAGTATATGCTGGAGGTAGCAGTTACGGACGGGATCCTGAGTTCCTATGCCAAGTTAGATTCCCTGGGCGTGAAGGAACTCTCAAGATCCGGAAATACAACATCCCTGGAGGTAGAGACCGTCTGGATCACCCCCCTGGAGACTATCAGGAGAACAGACAGGAAACAGGTTGTGAAGCAGGACGGACTGTGGTACCTCCTTCCGGACCCGCCTCAAAGGGACATACCTTCAGATCAGCTCTTTTCCTCGAATGTCACCAGGTATTACAATCACGGCAGGAGGAAGATCACCACCCAGCAAACCCATCATGAAGACGTGCTCGAACAGCCGGTTCTGGAAATTCTCACAGCCCGCCTGGTAAGGTTTGGAGACCGGTTTGCCATCGTTGGGGAAGTGCAGAACATCGATCGTGTTCCGGCAGACGTTACGCTTTCTGCCACCTTGTACAATGAAAGGAGCAAAGTATTGGCTTCCTATAATGCGAAATACCACATGAAGCATAAACTGATGCCTATGGAGGTTACTTCCTTCAGGATCGATTTTGAAAAGATTTCCTGGCGAACAAAGGAGGATACCATGCCGGCTACCTTTAACCCGGACGAGTTCGACCCCGTGGTCCTTGAGGAAGACCCCGTCAGGTTCAACCTCCAGTCTGCTGCCAATATCGCAACCTCTGAACTTTACAAGGACGTGGCTGTTCAGAGAGTAGAATTTTCGGAAAAGGAAATCCGCGGGACCCTCTTTAACAGTGGGGTGCAGGAGGTAACCATTCCCCTGGTGCTCATATCGTATTATGACGACAACAGAGAACTTCTTTGGGTAGACCAGTCCTTTGTGCAAGACGGGATCAGGGTGCAACGGGTACAGGCGTTTGAACATCCGCTGCCGAACCTGGAAGATCTGGAAGTGATATCGCCCGATATGTCCAATTGCTTTGTCAATGGACTCCCCAATGATGAGATCGCCCGAAAAAGGCTATCGGCAGGAAGAGAGGACAGCAAAAGGCCACTCTTGCAACCCGTGAAAAACGGCGTTAATGGGTTTATTAAGATAGAAACGGATCACTTTATAGGTAATCCCAAATAGATGAGAAAACTCGCCTTCACAGTACTCTGTATTCTCGCGCTGGCCTGTTCAGATCCGGCAGTGCCCGTATCTACTTATTCCCTCCAGATTATGGAGGTTCCTGATCGGGCGAACGCAGGGGAACAGATCTCCCTGGATTTCAAAGGCATGGGAAAGGGTAGACCTATACTCTTTCTGAGGAATTCTCTGGGTCAAAGTGTTCTGGAAGGCCGGGATGAAGGTGAACGCCTCCGCTTCACCCTGCCGGGACCGTATTCAAAAAAATCAGGTCCCTGCCACTGGTCGCTGGTGCTGGCAGATTCCGTGCTCCGCTCAGGTGTCATAGAAATTCAACCTTTGGCTATAGACGAGCGTATAGAGACCTATCTCGGGCCCCGGAATGTAATCGCAGGTCCAGTTGACCATACCATGCTCGTAACCGTGCCTTCAGACAAGTTTGGAAACCCCATGCCGGATGGTACTGTTCTGGAGCTTCAAAAGCAGATATCGGAGCAATATGACAGCAAAGAGATCCAATCCGGGGGAATGCTGGCATGGGATCGCATCTACGCAGAGGAGAAGGCCTCAAGGGCATTCCTTTCGGTCAGTGCTGCAGGGAGTACATCCAAAGAACTCACCTATGATATTCACCCGGCCTTGCCGGAAGACTTTGAGATTGAATACGCAAGATTCCATCCGTACGCAGACGGGAACCAGGTGATCACTTTCTCGACTTCAACCCTGAAGGATACCTATGGGAATATCGTCAGTGACGGTACTATGGTTTCGTTTTCAGTTATCGATGCAGATGGCAAGGTACTCAGAACGCAGGGCACAACCCTGAACGGAGTGGCTGAGGCCCGCATGTTGCATCCTGACCGGGGGGATACGTGGACCGTGACGGCCCATCTAGCAGGAGTGGCCGGAAGCCAGGAGTTAGAGGTAGAATTCCTCCCGGTGATCCGGGACTTCGACCTGGAATGGAAGGCTGATTCCCGCACTGTGGTCGTAGGACCGGTCGATGGTTTTCTCGACCAGTTCCAACCGGATGGACTCAGGGTTACCCTGACACTGTTCAATGAGAAGGGAGTCAATGTAATGAATCGAGATGCTGAATTGTCTGATGGGTATGCAGGTTTTGACCTGGGTAATCTTAGCTTGTCTGCAGGACGATACCTTACCAGGGTAGAGATCGGAGGACAGTCACATGAAATGCTTATTGAACTGACAGATGAAGACACGGAATAAGAACATATACCGGGCCCTGTTGCTGATCTCCTTCCTGGGGGTCAATGCAGCCCTCCTTTTTGGGATAGGCGCGGTCTGGGTGTATATGAATTCCGGGGCAGACAAGACCTCCATCCTCCATATCGCCTCAGAAACGGAAGATACCTATCTTCCTGATACTGAATGGAGAAACCTCGAAAATCCCGGGAGGCCCATGGAATCCCAGACCCTGCAGGACATAGAAAGGGACTATATCCGCTCGTGGTATGTACGCAGTATTGCATTTGATCAGCTCGACCCGTATGGGCTGAAGGATTATTACACGGACAGTCTTTACCGTAAACTCACGGAAATCATTAAATTGAATAAGGACCAGGATACGCGGATTTCACTTTCCACCCTGAATCATCACCTGTCACTCGAATTTTACAGCCTCGATGGAAAGCTAGTCGTATTTACAGATACCGGGATGGAATGGTTCCAGGAGATTCGGAAAGGAGAACAAAAACTCGCATCAGGACCACTCATTTCTTCTTACCGAGTCATGATGCTACTGGAAGACGGTTTCTGGAGGGTAAGGCATATGGAGGAGATACCAAATCCGAGCAACGGTGCTGTTCCAGAGAGAATTACTGGCCCTGCCAGTATAGGGCAAATTAAAGGGCTGAATTACTATCCTGCCCGGTCGCCCTGGGATACTTTTGGGGATGATTTCGATCCAAAAACGCTTGCAGGGGATTTTGAAAAGGTCAGTGCCATGGGACTCAACACCCTCCGAGTATTCATTCCCTATGAGGATTTCGGGGCAGCTACTGTAAAGCCGGAAAAACTTCAAAAGCTGGTCAGGTTGATGGACCTGGCTGATGAAGCCGGATTAAAGGTTCTGGTGACCCTTTTCGATTTCTACGGGAATTACGACCTGGCGGACTGGACTCGTACACACAGGCATGCTGAGACCCTTGTAGGGGCCCTGAAGGAGCACCCTGCCTTGCTGGGGTGGGACATCAAGAATGAGCCTGATCTCGACTTCAAATCCAGGGGCAGGGCAGAGGTCATGGCCTGGCTGGAAGAAATGGTAAGGCAAGTCAAGAAGTGGGATAAAGTACATCCTTTGACGATCGGGTGGTCTTCCCCGGCGGCAGCTGATAATCTCCATGAACGCCTGGATTTTGTCTCATACCATTTTTACGAAGATCCGGACATGTTTGTCTCATATCATGAAAAACTGCAGGAGAAAATAGGAGACAAACAGGTCGTGATCAGCGAGATCGGTTTCTCGTCCTACAGTGGTATCTGGAATTTCTTTACAGGTTCAGAAGAATCTCAGGTAGACTATTATCAAAAAATGGTCATATCTCTTCAGGGGGAGAATCTTCCCTTCCTTTCCTGGACGCTTTATGATTTTGATCAGGTCCCGGCGGAGGTGGTGGGTCGCCTGCCCTGGCGGAAAGCACCTCAACGTCATTTTGGTCTCATAGACAATAACGGAAGGGAAAAACCTGCCTTTGGTGCGCTGGTATCTTCTTCCCAAAAATGAAATGGGCGCCATTACTAGAATGACACCCACTTCTACTTAACCTAACCTTTGCGTTTAGTACGGTTTCAGCTCCTCTTGTTTTATAGTGGAGTCCAGAGATAATTTTTCAGGCAGGTTCTTAAATCGGATCGCTTTAAAATAATCCGTGTACATCTTTGTGATCTCAGACATGGGCAGGGAACAGGCAGCCTTGTAATTTGTCTTTCCAAGGGCTACCCTGTAAGCATCATCTTCCAGGATCTTTTGAATGGCATTGGCAAGGGAGGCTGTGTTATTCGGTTCGAAGAACTCTCCGGCATACCCTTCCTCCCGTACGAGGATCCCCAGGTCGCCCAGGTCGGGCAGGGCAACAGCCTTGCCATAGCTCCCGGCCTGGTGAAGTACTCCCGAGCTACCGGTAGTGGAGGTATAGGGGAATACGGCAACGGCACTCTCCCCAAAGATGGTGGGGACATCTTCCTCGGCAACATAACCGGTAAATCTCAGTTGAGGTACATGTGCATATCGCTCAGCCATTTCCTGCAAATATGCGGGTGTATTGGGACTATCTGTACCGGCGATCACGATCTCAATGTCTTCCGTACTTCGTTTCCTGATCATTTCCACAGCTTCTATCAGGACTTCTACGCGTTTGTAGGTTCCGAACTTGCCAAAAGCCATCACTTGTTTAGGCCCTGCGGGAAGGCTGTAATCCGGCTCTGGTGGAGTTTCGAATGACCCATGTGGGATCAGGGCAATATTTCTGGCCTTGTATTTCTTCTCCAGAATCGTCACGTATTTACTGATGGTCACAGCGACAACATCAGAGGCCAATACAAACCGGGTCAACATTCCACCGATAAAGTTATAGACCTTTTGAAGGATTTTGTTCTGGGTGATCCCTGCATTTTCCAGGTCGACTTGCTCCAGGATGTTATGGATGAGGGAAATGGTCGGGATCCCCTGGATCTTGCAAAAGAAGGGAGCCAGTAAACCTAGTGCCGCAGGTACTTTTTTATCCCCGAATTTCAGGAACTGGAGGTTGAACAGGACGGCATCGGGTTTGGTCTGCCTCACCGTCTTCAGAATTCCGAAAAGACTGAAGTAGTTGTTGAAATCCCAAGCTTCCCGGACAGTGATCTTACACCCTTCCTCTTCAAAGGATAAGTCCTTTTCCTCTGCCGTACGATCTGTGATCAGTACGATCTCGTCGACTTCTTCCTGCAGGCGAAAATGCTTTACCAGGTGATAGCCGTACTCGGTAAGGGTGACCTTACTCGGGGGATAGGCGGTTACAATTGCTAGTTTCATAGGTTAAGTATTTTACTTGTTTTTACAGGACAAATATCCTTTATAAGTAACATTGAAATGGGCGATATCTGTTGAATGCAGGGCTGCTGTAGACGAATGGAAAATCAATGTCGGTAAACGGTTTTTATAACTCCTGGATATTACTTTCACTCAGTTACTAAAAAAAGAAAAAGGACCAGTCCGCAATCCTTATGACTGATCCTTTCTCATAAAGGGGAATTTTCCCCTATTATCCCTTCTTCAGAATGAAGAACAGCAATTGCGAACCCAACAGCAATAGCATGATCCCGATCTGAACGTGAACGACTTGTTCAAGGGAACGGTGGAGCAGGCTGATGCCTGCGATTTGGGAAAGTCCCAGCAATCCGGAAATGATCACGGGAACATACCGGTCCAGGGACAAAAAATAGTAGGTAAAGATATTACCGATAGCAAAAAGGGCAGTGGCCAGGGCGTATTGCCATAGGAGGTCTGCCATAGACACATAGGCCTCTCCGAACATCAGCTGAATGATCAGTTCGGGAAAGAAATAGCAGGTGGTGATGATCGAAACAGAAAGTAATCCCACATAGCCCACATACCTGAACAGGATAGGAGTTGTGGCTTCATTGTTTTTCTCTTTCTGGACTACGGCAGGCAAAAGGAGCATTACAAACATCCAGGCCACAAAATAGACGACCCTTCCTATCAGGGCCAGGGAGGCATATAGACCGGCCTCACCAGCTTCGAAATAGTGTTTGACCATCAGTACATCGCTGTTATTGATGATGATCTGGGTGATCTCGTAACCGAGAGTCAGTACCATAAAACGGTTAACATTTAGGGCGAGCGGTTTTGCCAAAAGAGAGGGCCTGCCAATAGAGATCCCTTTGAAATTTGAGGGGATCAAACCAAATAGAAATGAAAATGCGATACCCAGGGCTACAGAAATTCCTGGATCCCATGGACTGAAGATCACGAAGGCCAGGGTAATGAGCAGCCTGCTCCACATCTCGGTCTGGTAGGTAATCGAGAGCAGGTTGAAATCTTGTCTTCCTTGGTAGGTCCCCCGGTTCACACTCATCACAAAATAAAGAGGGATGCCAAATCCCAGGGCCACAAACATATAGGGAGAAGATGTATGGAAGAGTTCCTGCAGGTCCTTGGCAAAATAAACAAAGACCGCCGCGACAAAAATCCCTACCGCAATGGCCTGTTTATAGGTTCTGTTGAGGAATGATTCCCAGTCATTTCCTGAGAAAAGTACGGCAAACTTAGTGGTAGCCAGTTGAAACGTCATCCCCAGGAAGGAGAAAACCAGAAGCAGGGTCACCAGCAGGGCCGCATCCGCATAGGCTTCAGGGCCGAGGATCCTTCCCAACAACAGGTTGTACAGGTAATTGCCTCCGTTGACAAGGAGGACGCTTCCCATAAAGAGTTGTTCAGGGCTTACTTTTTTCAGGATGAGTCTAAACGCGGTCATTGCTGAGGATATAAGATGTATTAGTACTCCGCATTACCCAGCTTACAGCTGTATTATGCCTCCCAATGATGGTCAGGACCTGGTTATTCGCGGCCGTATCACAATAAGCGTTCTCCAGAACTTTGGTACTTGCCGGGTCTATGCTTTCAACATGATCCAGGGAAAGTACCAGGTACTCACTCCTTCTTTTTGATTGTTCCAGATGCTTGCTGAGACTGTTCATGTTCTGGGCATTGAGATGCCCCCAAACTTTGATCATGTTATTCTTTTCTGTGATCATTAAAGCCATAACTATAGGAATTTAGGTTAAGTACTTCTTGAACATTTGATGCCAAAGATCCACTGAACTGACGTCTTTTTTTAGTCCTCTAAGACGGACGGCGGATTACTATAGACGAATGGGCATTCTCGCACTTCCGGTGCGGAAGGAGTCGCCGTAACTTTACCATATCAATTTAATTCACTAAAAAAGGAACGTTATGTCATCTGTAGTTCTGGGGTATTTGTACAAGGGGCGGCAATTTCAATTTGTCTTGAGGCTCCTCCTGACATTGATCTTAGACGCAATGACCATTTTAGGTACCCTTCAAAATTTTTTATCGTGAACATCCATTTTAAAGAACCCATTGTGGCGTAAGACCCAAAACAGCGATTGCGCCAACTTTTAAAACTTAACCTATGCGACTTTACCTGACAATTTCAGTTCTTCTTATCTCTGCCTTTACCCTGTTCGGGCAGGGGAATATGAATGAGGGCTTCCACCTTCTGGATTCCGGGGATTTTGCCGGTGCAGAGGAATTTTTTGACGAATATCTCCTGGAAGCACCTGAGAACAAAACGGCCCTGATCTGTTACGGAAGGGCTGTCGGACTCAACGGAAATCCCGCAAAGGCGATCTCTCTTTTTGAAACCCTGAAAGAACAGTACCCTGGTGATCTGGAGGTCGACCTTAATTTTAACGAGGCTTTTTTATGGGATGGCCAATACGAAAAGGCCAGACCACTTTACGAATCCCTCGTCAGGGAATACCCCGAATCTTTCGCCTCTGTCCTCGGATATGCCAATACACTCAGCAATCTCGGGGAATATCCCCAGGCCCTTAAGTGGATCGATAAGGCCATCGCTCTGGACAGCTCCAATGCCAGTGCCAGGATCTCCAGGAAGTATATCAAACTAGGGTATGCAGACAAAAAGATAAAGGACAAGGAGTATGATAGCGCTGAAGCATTGTTCAAGGAGAATTTCATAGATTTCCCTTCAGACCGTGAAACGTTGATCAGTCTGGCCAACCTCTACCTGATGAAGAAGGAAACGGATAAGGCCAGGCGGACATTTATCGAAATGGCAACTACTCTTCAGGATTCCGTTAGGGCTCTTAGCGGACTATCCCTGGTGGCCCATTTGGATCGGGACGAAAAACAGGCCCTCCGAACTGCCGCTGAAGGATTGGAGAAATCCCGGAGTATAACAGATGTGGAACTCAGTCAGCGCTCCCGCGAGCGTTACGTGCAGGCATTGATATGGAATGGCAGGTATACCCGGGCAGAAAAACAGATCGACAGCCTGGAACAGCTTATGCCAGAAGAAAGCTGGGTTAAGGCCCTTCGAGCCACCCTGGGAATGTACACCGGAAAGTTTGATGTTGCTATAAACGAGTACAATGATATATTACTCAATGACAGCACCTCATTTGATGGCAATCTGGGCAATGCCAATGCACTTTTCGCCTCAGACCGCCCTGTTCCGGCTTACCGGGCTGCTTTCAGGACCCTGACCTATTTCCCTGGCCAGGCCGATGCGCAGGCTTTGATCGAAAAGATCAATGAAAAGTATATTCCCGCTGTTGAAGACAAGCCCTTCTACACTTTTGACAATGGCAATAACATTGCTTTCGGGAATCAGCTGCAATTGCAGATCCCATTTTCAACCAGGTTCGCGACCGAACTTTCGTACCTCTACCGGGAGACCGAGAACACACTTTCCGGAAACCGGGCCCTTTCTCATGTGGTTATGGGCGGACTCACCTATACACTCATGCCCAATACACGGATAAAAGCTAATGCCGGTTTTAACACGTCCCGATCTGATCTTGGGGAATACACCCAGCCGGTGGTCGACCTCCGCTTACAGTTCAAGCCCTTTCGACTGCAAAATGCGGAGCTCGGATATCGCAGGGAGGTGCAGAATTTCAATGCCGATCTCATTGAGCGGGAGATCGTGATGAACCACCTGGGACTGAATTACAACCTCAGTACCACGATGGGCCTGGGATGGTATACGCAGATCATGCATACCGCGCAAACCGATGGGAACAGCCGTAACCTGCTTTTTACCTCCCTCTATTACAATCTCATGAAGCTCCCGGCTGTAAAAACTGGGATCAACTTTCAGTATATATCATTTGCGGAGCAGCTGCCCGAACTCTACTTCAGTCCTGAGAAATACCAGGCTGTAGAGGTGTTCGGGGAAGTCAATGGGTCTGTATCGGAATCGACAAATTTCAGATTCAACGGGGCTGTTGGGCTGCAGCAGGTAGAGGATGACCCTCAATCCGCGGTCTTCAGGCTGGAAGCCGGAGTAAAGCACCGGTTTTCCAAGAGGTTAGGTGCTGAGTTGTACGGAAAGTACAGCAATATAGCCTCGGCTACTGCTGCTGGTTTTGAATTTACAGAGATAGGGATCGCGTTCAGGTGGAACCTCAGCGAAGTCCCCCTGTATTACAAGAAAATGCTCGCCCGTCTTTAGGGTCAGAGGAGGTTCAATCTTCGCATGAGCTCCGGCCTGTTGGATCGGCTGATGGGGATCACATTCTTCTCAATAAGGACGCTGTTGTCCTCAATGTCGATGATCTTGGTGAAGTTGATGATGTAAGACCGATGGATCTGTAAAAAGAGTTCAGCAGGTAGTTTCTCCTTGATCTTTTTCAGCGTGTTGTGAACCCGATAGTCTTCCTTCGTTGTCTTCACATCGATATAGTCGCCCTTGGCTTCAATAAAAAGGATATCCTCAAATTTCAGTTTGATCAGGCGGCGGTCGATGTTGATATAAAGTTCATTTCCAACCCCTGAAGAGGCGGTATCAGCACCCTGCACCGGTTGGGCGGTAAGGGAATTCTTTACTTTTTGGATGGACTTAGCGAACCGTTCCGGGGTGATGGGTTTGACCAGGTAATCCACAATAGCTTCGTATTCATAGGCCTCTATGGCAAAATTCGTATCGGAAGTGGTCAGGACCACCATTGGGGGATTCTTGAGGGTCTGTACAAAGTCGATCCCCGTAAAGCCCGGCATATGGATATCGAGGAAGACGAGATCGATATTTTGTTGGTTGAGGAATTTGATGGCGTCGATGGCGTTGGAAAACTCTTCGATGACATCGAGTTCCGGGGTTTTGGCACAGAGCTGGGAGACAATAGCCCTGGCAGCTGCTTCATCGTCAATGATAATGCATGTCATGGTCAAATGGTCTTTAAGTACTTTTCAATGGTTTCAAGGATCTCCCGGAAGGCTCCGGACAGGTCAGAATTTCCTCGGCGCAACCTCTCTTCATAGTCAACAGCTATACCATAACCCTGCTCCAGCCCCAGAATATTCAGTTTGTGTTTCAATTTATGAACTATGAGGGCCGTATCATGCAGGCGTTTCTCTTGCAAGGCCTTTTCATACTCCTTTTTCTCCCCCGGGAATTCATCCTTCAAGATAGTGATAAATTTATCTTCGAAAGCGGTATCACCTCCGGCCAGTTGTTTGATATAGGAGAGATTGGGTTGTTCCATATTTATTTTTTTAGCGTAAAGAAGAAGGTGGTCCCTTGACCTACCTCGCTTTCCAGCCAGATTTCGCCCTGGTAGAGGTCGATGATCTTCTTAACTATAGACAATCCGATCCCCGTTGAGCGTTCTTCGTTCCCGATGGATTGAAATATCTTAAAGATCTTCTCATGGTATTCTTCAGGGATGCCCACGCCATTATCCCTGACATAAAATTCCCAGTGATCCTTTTCTTCCCTGACTCCTATGGCCACGATCCCTTCTTCCTTGTCGATATTGGTAACGGCATTGCCGATGAGGTTCTGAAAGAGCTGATGCATCTTAGTGGCATCCGCTTCAAGAGTGGGGAGGGGATCCATAATGATCACATTGACGTGTTCGGGAATGTAAATGATCTCCCTGATCTCATTCACGACGGTATTCAGGTCTACAGGAGATTTCTCCAGGGTCTCGCTCTTGATACTGGAATATTTCAAAATGCCATCGATCAGTTTGTCCATGCCTTCCACCTTTTCCTGCATCATCTGCAGGTTGTAGATCCCCGCCTCGTCCAGTTTGTCCTTGTAATCATCGTGAAGCCAGGTGGCCAGGGTGCTGATACTCCTCAGGGGAGATTTCAGGTCATGGGAAACGATATGGGCGTATTCCTGCAAGCCCTTGTTACTGGCTTCCAGTTCTGAGAGCAGTTCTTCCTTTTGGATCTCCAGGTTTTTCTGGGAGGTAATGTCGAGGTGGATACCGATGGAACCTACCACTTTTCCGGTTTCATCGTATCGCGGTGCCCCGCTCACCAGCCAGTGTTTTTCCTCCCCGGATTTAGACAGGACCTTTATTTCGTATGAATCCGACTTGCCTTTAAGGCGTTCTTTCCCTTTTTTCTGGATCAGGTTTTTTTCGTGGACCTTGAGCAGATCAGCAGCCTTGGAGCCCAGCAATTCTTTTTCGGAGTAGCCGCTCATGGAGCAGAAACTCTGATTGACCAGTTGGATGGTGTCTTCGTTGTCAACCTCTACAAGCCCGAGGTTCATATTGGCGATGATACTCCAGTACTTCTCTTTCTGAGCTTCGATGTTCTTCTTGTAGTTCTTCCGGAGGGTCACATCCTGGTAGGTCCAGAGGTGACCCTTGTATTTCCCGTCACTGAAAATGGGGATGTAGTCTCTTTCCAGGATCCTCCCGTCCTTCATTTCAAGTTCATCGGAAAGCACTAGTTTTTTTGATTTCAGGATCTCATCAATCCTTTTGACAAAGCCTTCGGGATCCGTAAAATGGTGTTTACTCTCCTCAGCAGCGTTGGAGCAGTCGGCCCCTTTCAATTGATCCGGGGGTACCGGGATCTGAAAAAGGTCACAGAACATTTGGTTGGTCAGGGATATCTTTCGGTCCTCGCTCTCGAGCAGTACCCCGGTTTGCAGGTTGGAGATCAATGTAGACAGGCGGTTCTGGGAGGCCCGGATCTGTTCTTCAGCCTCCATTTCTCCAGTGATGTCGCGAATGATCCCCTGGGCGGCGATGGGGTTGCGGTCCTTGTCATAGATCATACTGCTGTTGATCTGTACAAATCGGGTCGACCCGTCCTTGATGAAGATCCTGGCCCGGTAATTTTTTAAGGAACCTGCACTGAAAAGCTGATTTAAGGAATTCAGGGTGTATTCCTTGAAATCAGGGTGCACCAGTGTGCTTAGGTTCAGGGGCTCTTTGGTGTGATCGTATCCCAGGAATTCTACGGCTGCCGAATTCATCCTGATCACATTGGTATCCAGGTCCATGACCACATAAGGGTCTACGATATTGACAAATACACCTTCGAGTTCTGAAGTTTTTTCACTGAGCAGGTTTTCCAGTCTGTCGTTGGTCTCCTGCAGTTGGCGTGAAGTCTCGTAGAGTTCCCGGGATTTCTCTTCCAGGATACTTTCTGCTTGCCGCCGCGCTTTTTTCTGACGTTCCAGCGCCTTTTTCAGCAAGGCGACTTCCTTGTTATCCATGCTGGAGGATATCAAATTTTACCTGGGTCCCGTCTTCTTTCAGCAGTTCGTAGGAGATACGGGCTGAACCGTTAAAATGAATAAAGCATTTTTCCATCAGTCCCTGAGCCAGGCAGTATAACCCCCTGGAAGAGTTATAGATCATGGACAGGGAATTGTCTGTCTTTTCAACGATGGTGAAGGTGGGCAGTTCGGCATCGGGATAGAGCTTCTTTACATGCACATGGATGTGGTCCTCAATAGACATGAGTAAGGCAAGCGGTGATTTATAGCTTTGGATGATATCTGGATGTGCCCTGCCCAGGCTGTCGAACAGATAAAGTCCGAAGGTATGAAGTAATTTATTCGCCGGGATATCCACTGTCTTGCTAAGGTTGGTAAGCAGGGAGACCATTTCGTTAAAGTCGTAGGTCCCCACCGAGGTGTAAATTCCCTCCGAGGGAAGGGAGGATTCTTCAATGATCTGTTCGGTAACTTCCAGGCCAAAGGTCTCTTCGACCATCTCCAGGAATTCGGTAAAAACAATGCCTTTCATAACTTAATCTAATGCTTCACAATGTAGGAAAATTAAGACCTGATGAAAAAAATATGTTGTGAAACATCGATTTTCATTAGGCTTTGATCAGTTCGTTTATCTCCCAGTAGGCGATCAGTTTTTGGATCTTGTCTTCGTAATCCTCGTATTTCAGCGGTTTTATGATATAACCGGCTATCCCGATACGATAACATTCAAGGAGGTCTGCCCGGTTCTGTGATGTGGTGAGCACCACAGTGGGCAAATATCTGAGTTCCGCATCGTCCTTCAGGATTCGCAAAAATTCGATCCCATTCATTCTGGGCATATTCAGGTCCAGCAAAATGATATCGGGAAGCTTTTCGGGTCCGTTCAGGAAGTCCAGAGCTTCTTCCCCGTTCTTGGCCTGTATGATCTTGTGTTTGACGGGCCATTTCGAAATGGTCCTGTTGAGTTTCAACGACTCAATAGCATCGTCTTCAATGAAGAGTATATTCATCGCGGTAAGGGTTAAGTAATTGCCTAAGATCCGGTTTTACATAATTCCGCTTTGCAAACTGAAGACGAATGGAAAATAAGTGTAGACGAATGGAAGTTTGCCTTAGACCAATGAAATAAGCTTCAGACCTCACCTTGTTCCAGCTTTTTGAGAAATCTCTTGTTGGCCTCAATGCCTTTTTCAGTTAGATATGGGTAGATCAAACTAAACTGGGATTCCATCCCTTTCAGGATAAGGTCATCCTCCATTCCCTTGATCCTTGCATAGGATATCCAGAAGTGGGTATTCCTCCACTGGTGGGCCGCCAATTCATCATAGAGTCCTGGAAATTCGGGCGGTTCCGGCTTCATATATCCCATTCCAATGGCCAGGTAATTCACGCCTTTGATCATCTTAAAGGCCTCTTCTACCTGTTCTCTGATCAGTTTGCTTATCTCCGGAAAGGCCTTGATGATATTGGGAGTGTCCAGGAAAAAGAAGCTGAATTGCTGCTGGAAAACAAAAAAGCTCTTGGTGATCAACAGGCCTTCCCCTTCCATGATAAACTTCCGGTTGCCGTATACGTCTTCCACCAGTACATGGGTCATATAGTCGAATATGGCCAAGACCAGGTCTTTTTTAGTAGGGTAGTGGTAGTTGAAGTTACTCAGGCTGATCCCGCTTTTTTCGGCAATATCCTGGTTTCTTACGCTGTGTATCCCGGACTCATTGAAGAGTTCTACCGCAGCGAGGATGATTTTTTTCTTGGTTTTATTTATTTTCATAGGGTCTCTCCTGTATGCACTGAGTTAAGTTCATATACTATATATCGTTATTTATAGCGTATTAGTATGCCGTATACTAAATTTAAAAAGTCCGTTGAAGTTTATTTTGAGCTGATTCCGGAACACAGGCCTCAAATATTGAACAGATTGCCTTTTTTACTCCGGGGGACATTAGTATATTTGCCGGGCGAAATAAACAGGTCGCGTAGCTTCTGCCTCCACATCGTTTCGGACGGACAGGCAGCTTCGCAAGGCAAGGTCGCGTAGCTCAGCTGGATAGAGTATCCCGCCCTTGGCGGGACGGTCCCAAGGGCATTGAACTAGAAAAAATTAAATTATGGTCGCGTAGCTCAGCTGGATAGAGCATCTGCCTTCTAAGCAGACGGTCCCAGGTTCGAATCCTGGCGCGATCACGAATAAATCAAAAAAGCAAGCAAAATGAATAGCTTGCTTTTTTATTTTGCGGCTTTTTTGATTTTCAGCGCGGAGCGCTGTCAGGATCAACGCAGTTAATCCTGTATTTATCAACACAGTAATCCTAGTTTACTCCAACGGCTTTTTTGAATTTCAGCGCGGAGCGCTGTCAGGATCAACAAAGTTAATCCTGTAATCATCAACAAAGTTAATCCTGTATTCATCAACTCCGTTAACCCCCTAAATCTCTCTACTTCTGCCTGTTCACCGCCACAGGCAGTTCATACACCTCCAGCTTGAAGTATGGCAGGGCGGATATGAGGTGGTCAAAGATGTCGGAGACAATGTACTCGTAATTCTCCCACCGCTTGTCCTTCACAAAGGCGTAGATCTCCAGGGGGATGCCCTGAGGAGTAGGATCCAGCTGGCGTACCATCAGGGACATCTGTTTGTTGATCACGGGCTGGTTTTCCAGGTAGGTCAGGACGTACTTCCTGAAGACCCCCAGGTTGGTCATATTCCGGCCATTGATGGGGAGTGATTTATCTATTTCATGCTGGGCGTTATGGGCATCGATCTCATTGCTTCGTGTTGATAGGTACCTGCTGATGAGCTGTATCTTTTTGAGTTCATCAATTTCCTCACTTGACAGGAATCGCACGCTTTTCTGGCTGATGATCACTGCCCTTTTGATCCGCCTGCCCCCGGAGTCCTGCATCCCCCTCCAGTTCTTAAATGAATCCGAAATGAGGGCGTAGGTGGGGATGGTGGTGATGGTGCGGTCAAAGTTCTGCACCTTCACCGTGGCCAGGGTGATCTCGATGATATTTCCGTCTGCCCCGTATTTTTCAAAGGTGATCCAGTCGCCTATGCGCACCATGTCATTGATGCTTACCTGTATGCTGGCCACCAGGCCCAGGATGGAATCCTTGAAGATCAGCATGATAATGGCCGATCCGGCTCCGAGGGCTGTAAAAAACTTCCAGATCTCCAGTTGGGTGATGATAGCGAAGATCGCGAAGAGTCCCACGATCCAGGCCAGGATCATAAACACCTGAATAAAGCTGTCAATGGGCTTGTCCTTGTACTGGGCCTTGGTCTTCAGGTAATCCCGAATGGTTCTTAAAAAGGCCCTGGCTGTAAAGATGGTCAGGATAACGATCAGGATCTTGAGCACTTTTTTGGCGATCAGGGCTCCTAGTTCAAAGTCGACAAAGGCGATCGGCATCAGTTCGAACAGTACTACCAGGGGGATAATATGGGCGATGTACCTGGGCACCCGGTTGAGCACCAGGAAATTGTCAAAATTTGTCCTGGATCTTTTGGCGACTACTATGGTGATCCACCGCAGGCCTTTCCAGATCAAAAAGTCGAGCAGCCACACAAAGAGGACCGAACTCAACAGGAGGATGAGCAGGTTGAGGTAAGATGCCAGGGTCTCGCTGAGTCCAGCTTCTAATAAGGCGTTGTATACGATGTGTGACAAGCCGTTGGCTACTTCCATCGATCTCTGCATTAGGTCGTTTAGCTCGACAAAGATAAATACAAGGGGAGAATTATTCTGTGATCGGCATTAAATTACGTAGCTGGAAGTATCGTTTATGGGGGTATCCAAATGATAGGAAACTCGGTTCTCATCAACGCAAGGCAACGTCTTCGTCAGCGAGATTGAGTCTTTTATCCCATGCGGGATCCCAGTCGCCCTCCTCCTTCAGGTATTCAATCACCTGGGCACGCATGCGGTGGGTATCTTCTTCAATTTCGCGGAACAGTGCCTGGTATGCCGGTTTATCTTCAAAGGCAGGGTATCTCATTAACTTCAGGTCCCGGTATACTCCTAGCCTGTTTCCTCCATTAAAATACCCATCCCTGAGGGAATTTACGAAACCATCCAGATCATTTTGTAGATAGTAACAGTCGACCCGATCGAATTTTTTAGCGAAAAATGCTCGCGCATGAAACTCCTCATAATAGGAACAGATAAAATCTGCCAGAGGTATGGCTATTTCACTTTCCCCTGTTTCTCTCAGCACATCGATATAAGTCCTGATAGCACGAATCTCCGGATTTGTTATTGATACCGTCGGGTATCCACCACCAGCGATCCCTTCAAAAAGATCACTGAATTGCTCAAGCAGGATCTGTCTGCTGCCTTCCGGATTCCCTTTAAGTAAATGTGCTCTGGCAATGTTAGCAATGGCCGATTTGTCATTCAACCCCTTGTTGGTATTCCAGATGATGGTGAGGTCCATGGCCTCATCGTATCGTTCCTCTGCAAGTAATATATCATAGGCGTGATTGTATGTGTAGAACGTATTCTCGGGATAACGTGTTTGGATCAGTCGGCTGTAGCGCTCTGCCAGAGGAAGGAGGTCCAGGTCTAATGAGATTACGGTATTCCAGTACATATAGCCATACAGGAAGGGAAAATCCTTTAGCGCCTTATGAAAATTCTTAAAAGCCTGCACATGGCCGTCTTTGGAACTTTCCGTCAGAAACATTGACTTGAAATACACGCCTCCGGGACGATCACTGTTATTGATTACCTCTTCTATCATTTCCATCGCCCTTCCTCGTTCTCCTCTCTTCCAGAATAAGTCTCTGGCCAGTACCGTTTTGTAGAAGTAATTTTTTGGCTTAAGTGCGGATGCTTTCTCTAAATGGGCATGTGCAACCTCGTATTGACCCAGGGCCCGCCTTGCCTGGTGCAAACGATAATGTGCCCTGTCATGTTCGGGGTCCTTTTCCAGAACGCTTTGAAAACCTGAAAGGATCTCGGTAGAATCCTCA
Organism: Muriicola marianensis; assembly: GCF_014638095.1. Taxonomy (GTDB): domain Bacteria; phylum Bacteroidota; class Bacteroidia; order Flavobacteriales; family Flavobacteriaceae; genus Muriicola; species Muriicola marianensis. Next base: position 626,299 of record NZ_BMFH01000001.1, on the reverse strand, counting down.
GGAAAATTTCGATGCTTCCAATTATAATCGGCCCTGGCCAGCAATACCTCCGGACTTGCCGAGTCGAGGCTAATGGCCAGATCCAGATACTTCCTCATCATCTTGTCCCGGTCTGTTTTCTTCAGGCTGCCGTAATAATGCCACTGCCCGTACAGAAAAGACATCTCGGCATAAGCCTCTGCGAAGGAAGGGTCGAGCTCAATGGCTTTCTCCAAAAGTTCCACCGCAACGGGAAAAGCACTGTCTTTTCGTTGTTCGACGAGTTCATAGGCTCCCAGGTATAGGCGGTAAGCTTCCAGGCTGGTCTGCCGGTCTACGGAAAGGTCGACGCTTTCTCCTGTTGCCTGTGATCCCTGGAGGGCACTGAGGGACCAGAAGACGAGGGCCAGGATCAGTACACCCCCGAGGACCAGAGGGACGGTCCTTCTCCCCGGGTGCGGTTCTGTTTTTATTACAGGCTCCAGATCTTTTTCCTTGGAACTGCTGGGTGAATACCCGTAGTATTCCTTAAAGGAGGTGGAAAAGTAAGTAGGGCTGTGAAAGCCCACCATATAAGCGATCTCCCCGACGGAATAGGAGTCTGTCTTAAGGAGTTCGAGCGCTTTTTCGAGTCGGATCTCCCGGATGAACTGGCTGGCCGACTTATTCTCGTGTTTCTTGATCCGCTTGTAGAGCTCGGAGCGGCTTACTCCCATTTCTCTGGCGAGCATCTCCACCCCGAACTGGGGGTTCAGGAGGTTTTCTAGGACGATCTCTCTTGCCCGGGAAATAAAATCTGACGCATTCACGAGGTAAAACGTGTATTAGGTGTTTCTTAAAGTTAAAGGTTTCGGCTGATTAATAAAAATGCAACTCCCTGAAAGTGAATGACATCATAATTTAACGCTTTCAAAAAAATTTTAAAGCATCCGCCACATGGGTGAAGTACTCTTTTTCTGGTTTTAGGGAATTTTACACAACAACTTTTAAAACACCTGTATTATGAAAACAAGAGCACTGATTTCACTGTGTACGTTATTGATCATTTTCTCATGTTCCACTGAGGAAGGGACCGACCTCCGGATCGAGGAGGGGCAATCTTTCACCTCCCAACACCCCCTGGCGAGCATGCTAGACACTGAAAGTGGACGGCAATCTTTAACGCGTTTATTCAAATCAGAAAGCACAGCTAAGGCCAATGGTCATGGAGTGATATTTATCAGAAACGGAGGAGATTTTGTAGCCTGCGGGGGAGACGACCAAAACGTGGTCTGTGTCTATGAGATCGATGAGAATGGTTACTACCGCTCTCCCATCGATTTGCACATATTACCCAATGGAGAAGCACAGTTTTTGGCCCAATCCAAAGACTTTGCCGTAGAGGTCTACACACTTCCAAACTGGGACCTGATCTATTCCAACCTCTGTATGGAAGAGTACAGGGGCAATCTGCACATCAATCTGAAAGGGACTTTTGAGCTGATCGAAGACGACCCCTTTTATGATTTTGACTACTACACCTATGTAGAGGGCTCTACTGCGAACAATATGCAGATCACCACCTGGGTGGATGACGCCGTCCGCAACCTGGATATCTTTGAGCTGACCTGGGATTGCGATGACCCCACCTCGGAAAAGAGGTTAAAGGTGACCAGCCTGTTCAAGCAAAACGGGGGAGTGAATTTTAAGATCAGCGGATTGTAACTCCTCCAGGTATTACCTAATTATTCAGAAACCAGACCAATACTTATATGAGGAAAGTCCACCCGGGTGGACTTTCTTCTTTTTGTTTTATAAACACAGCCTTCGGCAGGGTCTGACCTCATGGCCTTTCCCATCCGTAATGTTCCTTCACCAGCTCGACTACCTGGTTGTCCGTCATGCTGTCGGCCGTTTCCACAGCCTTGATCCTGGCGCCTATATCGGCATACCTTTCATTCATTTCTTTCGCAAACTTCTCCTTGACCTCAGCCGGGCCGAAGACGGAGATCACATCGGCTTTTTTTACTGCTTCTGCCAGATTGCCGAAGAATTCCCTCAGCTGGTGTTTTTCCCTTTCTAGGTACCTGCTGTCCTGTACTACCTGCTGGGGGCCCCAGCGGGTCTTGGAGCGGGAACCTCCTTTGACCTTAAAGAATTCGAGGTCAGAGAACACGGTTTTAAAAGATTCCTTTTCACCTTCCAAAGTGACCACATGCGCTTTCTCTTTATCCATCCAGATCCCTACTTTTTTCATGGCTCTATATTTTAAAGGTTGCTCACAGGCGAATCTTTAGTCTGAATCACCCTGCAGGGAATAATGTAACAGCAAGAAATGAGATTTCCAATGATATTTGTCAGTCTGATGTACCTGTGGAAAGTTAAATTTTGCGGTGTCTTTCCCGGGAATTTGCGGATTGTGTAATTCCACTTAAATACTTGGGTTTAAACCTGATTCAGGTCCGGACAGCTTCTTTTCTCCCCTCTACAAAATACATGGCCAGCTTGCCCTTGTTTTTTACCTCGATCTCCCCTCTGGAGGTGCACCGGAATTCTTCTTTTACCAACTCATAGGTATTCTCACTGATGTTGATCCTTCCGGGTTCCGACATGTTTTCCATGCGGGCAGCGACATTTACGGCGTCGCCCCAGATGTCATAGGCGAACTTATGGGTGCCCACCACCCCAGCCACCACTGGCCCGGAGTTGATCCCGATGCGGATATCGAAACTCAGCTCGCTGGCGGTCATATCATTTTTGGTCTCCTCTACAAAGGACACGATCTCCAGGGCTGCTGAGATCATGCGGACAGCGTGGTCCGAATCCCGGTCGTGTAACCCGCCCACGCACATGTACGAATCTCCTATGGTTTTGATTTTCTCAAGCTCGTATTTCTCGCTGATCGCATCAAATTTGGAAAAGTAGAAATCCACCGTCTTCACCAATTCTTCAGGGGACAGTTTTTCGGAATAACTCGTAAAACCCTTGAAATCTGTGAAGAGTACGGTCACAGAATCGTATTTCCGGGCCTGTACCTTTCCGTGTTCCTTGAGTTCCTGAGCCGTTTCTTCCGGGAGGATATTCAGCAGGAGCTGGTCTGAGCGTTCTTTCTCATCTTCGATGATCTTTTTGGTCTTCCTGATAAACTGATTCCTCCTAAACAGGCCAAAAGCCAGAAATCCGATCAACAGCAATGCTCCTCCGGTAGCAATGGAGATGTTCCGCTGGTTGATCCGTCTTTGTTCTGTCAGGTCCAGTTCGATCTGCTTTTGAGATACCTCATAGTCCGTGCGCATATCAGCCATTTCCTGGACCGCCGCAATATTGTTTACGCTATCCTTATAGACAATATGTTCTTTAAAGTGGCTGTAGGCCGAAGCCGTATCTCCCAAAAGATCAAAAATTTCAGAGAGTTTGAGATGGGCCAGGCTGATCTGATCTTTTAATCCATGTTTTTTGGCTAGTTCCAGGCTTCGCTCAACATAGTCCTTGGCAGATTTGACGTCATTTCTTTCCAGGTAGATATCTGCCGTATAGATCAAATAGACCGTGATGGGGTAATAGTCTTCCATTTCCATCAATATTTCAACGGCTTCATTAATGGCGGCCTCTGCCTCAGTGTTGTTGCCCAGGGCCGCATAGACCATTCCGGTATTCCCCAGGGTATAAGCCGATCCTATTGCGAAGCGGAGTTTTCTATACAGTTGACCTGCTTCTTGATTGTAAATCAATGCGGAATCATATTTTTCAGAATAGAAGTAAGTATCCCCTGCATTTAACAAGGTTCCTGCGAGTGATATGGTGTCTGTAGTTTGTCTGAGTGTCTGGATGGCTTTGTTATAGTAAGCCATTGCGTTTTTTGTATTTCCGGTTTCGGAGTAGACGTCTGCAATAGACGTATATAGTTTACCTTCAGCCGAAAGGTCATTAAGATTTTTCGCCGAGCCCAGGCTTTCAAAATATGATTGGAGAGCAGCTGTATAGTTCCCTTGCAGTCGTTCTGCATTCCCTCTCTGGAGGTATCCATCGATGGTTAGGGATGGTGATGAGTTCTCACGAGCTAAGAGAATTAACTCCTCGGCAAAACTTTTTTTGAGAATAGGGTCCGTCTCTTCCTCAGCGACAATTTTTAACCTGTGGAGGTACAAAGAGTCCACAGAACCCTCAAAAGACAGGAGCTGTTTTATGCTGTCAGCGACCTGTTGATCCTGTCCGAATATGGATACCGGGCCAATGAAAAAAAAGCCTATAAGAATATAGGCTAGATAATAAGAAAGGTTACCTCTCAAAAGAATGTCTATTTCATCTGAATTTTTGGATCCTGGGATTGAGGTCCGGCACCTGTGACGTTATATCTGATGGTATAGGGCTGAACCCCATTAGGAGGATTTCCACTATTTATGGTTCCGGTAAATTGGTTGCTGGCGTTTGGTGATTTACTTGGTTTGAAATACGTGGTCGGGGATATACTGTTAATCGCAGAAATATTATTGGTCTGACCATTCATATTGAGATCAAATCGCCATTGCACGGTATCCCCGGCATCAACTTCAGTCGTGAAGTCGGCGTCGTCCGTGTTACTCCAGGTTGCCCCACCGTCCTGGGACATATAAGGCGGACTTGGATTATTGGTGGTTGCAAATAGGTAAATGGTGTGAGCAGACATAATGAATTGGTTTTAGTGGTTATTTATATTCTTAAATATAAGGAATTTGAGATATACCCGATAGGGATAAGGACGAATGGTTCCAAATTCTTTTCCGACCCTTCCCATTACCTTTCCGGCTGGTTTTTATGAGGTAATACTCTTTAATTTTTGTGACAGGCATAAATCCAGGATATCCTGATAATTTTTTAAACCCTAATATCATCTCCCCATCTGGTTGCCTATCTTTAAACAAAAATTTCAACGTATGATTTGCCGGGGACTACCACATTTCATTCTACTTTTTCTATTGATCACCCAAAGTTGTATTCCCCAAAAACAACTCATTGAGGCTGAAGAAGAAACAGTGCTCAGGGAAAACCTCCAGTACTACCTGTATTTCCCTGAAGACTATGAGGAAGACACCGATCAGCTTTTCCCTCTCTTGCTCTTCCTTCACGGGGGAGGGGAATCAGGGGAAAACCTGGAAGAATTGAAGAAGAACGGTCCGCCAAAAATGCTGGCCGAAGGCTATCCATTTCCCTTTATGGTCCTGGCGCCCCAGAATCCTCATAAAAAGAAATGGTGGAATGTACACGCCGTGATGCAGCTCCTGGATTCCGTGATGGCTCATCACAGGGTGGATCCGAAGCGTATCTACCTCTCCGGTTTGAGCAGGGGCGGGAGTGCCGCCTGGGACCTGGCCGTGCAATACCCGGACCGTTTTGCGGCCCTGGCAGTGGTCTGCGGGATGGCGCCCGTTCCTTATGCCTCCTGGATAGACAAGGACCTGCCTATCTGGGTCTTTCACGGGACGGAAGACCGCTCCATCCCGTTTTCAGAATCAGAGAACATGGTAGCCGCCCTGAAGGAAATGGGCTATGACGTCACCTTTACGATCTACGAAGGGGTGGGGCACGACTCCTGGATACAGGCGTACCAGACAGAAGGCCTGTACGACTGGATGGTTTCACAAAAACGGGATTGATGATCCTTGGAATAATCGTATTTTCGGAACTCCAACAGGGATTGTATCATGCATCGAATTACCCGAAACTTTCTGTTCATTTTCATCATATCAGGACTCTTTGTCCTGGGAATCTCCTGTAAGGACAAAGCCGAAAAGGGGGAAGAACACGCCTATACCAATGCCCTGGTGAACGAGTCGAGCCCCTATTTGCTACAGCATGCCCATAACCCTGTAAACTGGGTTCCCTGGAGTGAGGAGGCGCTGGAGCAGGCACGGGAGGAGGGGAAACTGATCATTGTCAGCATAGGCTATTCGTCCTGTCACTGGTGCCATGTGATGGAGGAGGAGACCTTTGAGGATGAGGAAGTGGCCGAACTTATGAACGAGCATTTTATCAGCATCAAGGTAGACCGGGAGGAGCGCCCCGATGTGGATGAGGTTTATATGACGGCCGTACAGTTGATGACCGGAAACGGCGGATGGCCCCTGAATGTGATCCTCCTGCCCAATGGCAAGCCTTTATACGGGGGAACCTATCACACCAAAAAGCAATGGATGGAGGTGCTCAATAATGTCAATACCAAGTATAATGAGGACAAGGCCGGGGCGGAGAATTATGCGGATCGGGTTGCGAAAGGAGTGGCAGAAGTGAATTTTATCCCGAGAGTAACCTCCGAAACTCCCTTGCCGGAAGGATATTTTGACACTGCACTTGCGCCCTGGAAGGCGCAGTGGGACATGCAAAAAGGGGGAGACATGGGGCAGCAGAAGTTTATTGTTCCCATAAAACTGGATTTCCTGTTGGATTACTTCAGGTTGGAAGATGACCTGGAAGCGGATGTCTTTGTAAAAAATACACTGGATAAGATAATACAGGGAGGGATCTATGATCATGTGGGGGGTGGATTTTTTCGTTACAGCACGGACGCCGACTGGAAGGTGCCCCATTTCGAGAAGATGCTTTATGACAACGCCCAGTTGCTCAGCATTTATTCGAAGGCGTATGCCATTTACAATGAACCTGCCTACAAAGAGGTGGTGGAACAGACCGCGGCTTTCCTGGAACGGGAGATGAAACGGAAAGAGGGAGGTTATTTTGCTGCCATTGATGCAGACAGCGAGGGAGTGGAAGGCGCCTTCTATACCTGGAAAATGCAGGAGCTTAAAGCGTTGCTTGGGAGTGAATTCGAGCTGTTTGCTGACTACTTTTCCGTATCGCCTGCATTCGCCTGGGAAAAGGACCGGTATGTGCTATACAAGAGGAAATCAGACCCTGACTTTGCCGGGGAACACAATCTTTCCCTCTCACAGTTAAGTACAAAGACTAACAAGTGGGAGGAGTTACTGTTGCAGGCGAGGGGCGAACGGGAGGCCCCCAGGAAGGACGACAAGATCATCACCTCCTGGAACGCCTTGCTGATCAGTGGCTACCTGGATGCGTACAAGGCTTTCGGCGCCCCTTCCTATCTCGACCGGGCCAAGGGTATATTTGAAACGCTCAGGTCTGATGCCTACATCAACGGACGACTCCTTCACTCCTTTAAGACCGGGAGTACGCGGGAGGAGGGTTTCTTGGAAGATTACGCTTTCCTGGCCCGTGCAAGTTTTGGGCTCTTTGAAGTGACCCTGGATACGGTTTACCTCGACTTTACTACCGGGCTGATGGAGACGATCATGTCTGATTTTTATGATGAAGCGTCCGGCATGTATGAATATAATGACAGTTCTGCTCTCATCTCAAAGATTATCAAAGTGGACGACGGGGTAATTCCTTCCGCCAACTCGGTTGTTGCCGAGACCTTGGTCAAACTGGGACACCTGAAATACGACAAGACCTATCTGGAGCGGGCAGATGAAATGATAAAAACCCTGAGCCCGAGAGTGAGCGAAGCCATTGTGAATTACGCCTTATGGGCAAACCTGTTGCTTTCCCAAACCAGGGGTTTTTACGAAGTGGTATCTGTTGGCAATCAGGCGGAGGCATTGACCACAGAGTTACACGGTCAATTTATTCCCAACGCCTTGGTAGTAGGAAGTTCAGTGGCCAGCGACCTGGCCTTGTTCAAGGACCGGTTCTTCGAAAATGAGACGTTGATCTACGTCTGCACGAACAATACCTGCAAACGACCTGTAAAAACGACTATGGAAGCCTTGCAGCAATTGCAGGACTTCCGGAAGAATTGATTCTCACCAACTGCAAGCTATCGCTATTTCTTGCCACCAAAACGTACTGATCACCATCGATGATGACCTCAGCCATGTCTTTTACGTCCCCCGGTGTGAACCATCCACTCTCCCTGTTCGTGACGGCTGTAAACCCACCTTTTCCATCCCCTTTGAGAAACAAACCATTACTGGCATCATTCCTGGGTGTTTCCACCTCAGAGCTGTATAGATTGCCCGCTATGACAACATCGAGATGGGAATCCCCGTCAAAGTCGTCAACCAGGATCTGATTGATGCTGGAAAGCTGGGCCAGGTTGGGCAGGTTGTGGGTCACAAACCCTGTTCCGGTATTTTCTACATATACACTGGCAAAGGAGGTCACCTGGTAATGGAGCGCATCCTCCAGGTACTCCTCTGTATACACATCCTCCAGGGTAGCTGTTGAAAAAGAGGCGTAATCCTCAAATTTTTTCTTGATCCCGGGCATTTGCTGGGAAGAGCATTCCCTTCCCCTCAGGGGATATTTTTTGCCTCCGTTGAAATAGCTCAACACGATGTCTGAAGTCCCACTCCTGTCAAAATCGTGATAATAGATATCGAAGGTCTCCTGCTCGCTTGCCTTGTATTTGTAATTGAGGCCGAGATTACCGGCAATGTAGTCCGGGTCCCCATCCCCGTCAAAATCTCCTTCCTGAATACTGAACCACCATCCGGTACTATTGTCCAGTCCGGTTTCAGCGGTCACATTCCTGAAGGTACCTCCTTCATTTTTCAACACGGTCAGGGGCATCCATTCCCCGGTAACCATAAGGTCTAATAACCCGTCCTGGTCGTAATCCGTCCAGATGGCATCTGTGACCATTCCCAGGTCGTTGAGTACAGGGGCGATATCGTCCGTAATATCCCGGAACAGGGCGCCTCCTTTCGCAGTACTGACATTTTCCAGAATATAGCTTGCCGCCGGCAAGGGATACTGTCCGGGGACAAGCCGGCCTCCCACAAAGAGGTCGAGATCCCCATCCTTGTCAAAATCAGCGGCCTTCACCCGCGAACCGCTGCTCAACATGGAGGGTAAAGATCTTACGGCCCTTTCAAGTCGGCCTTTGCCGTTATTGACATATAATCTGTCTTGTAATAATTCGGATCCGGCGGGAAATTCATTCCCCCCACTGACCATATACAGGTCGTTGTCCCCATCCCCGTCTGCATCGAAGATAAGGGCGCCCATATCCTCAAAAACACTATCTCTGGCGACAGAGGGCAGGACCTGTCTTTCAAAGCCTCGTGATGTTTTAAAATAGATCCCTGAAGGCTGATTCGAGGCGCCCCCAACCACAAAGTCGTCCTCTCCATCCCCGTTGAGGTCCCCAACCGCCATCCCGGGCCCGAACATGGAGGTCTGGTGGGGGAGGAGGATCTCTTTCAGGAAGTCGTTGTAATAATTCTCTTCATGCCTGAAGCCGATTCCCAATTTCGATGGATCTTCCATTGCAAACAGGTGTCCTTTATTTGTTTTCTCCCTTTCCAAAGCAGGTTTTGCATCCCGGTAATCTATGGTCAGCGCAGCATTCAGGTCGACACCCGTCAGCACCTGTTCCATCCCATCTGGCCATTGCACAAGGAGGCTGTCCAGTTTTTCAAGGTTCCCGAAGCCAAAGTGTAATTCAGGGGCTACAGAGGACTGAAAACCACGGGTGAGGGTCATTTCCTGGAACTGTTGCTCTCCCTCATGTAAGGTACTCACCTGCACGCCTACCCCGAATGGGTTCAGTTCGGGACCTTTGAATCGTAGCTTCAGGGTACTATAACCAGGCGAACCGAGATTCTCAAACACAGAAGCCGTATCATCGATGTTGTTGGTGACGATCTCCAGGTCGCCGTCATTGTCGAGATCCACATAAATTGACCCGTTGGAAAAACCTTCAAAGGAGATCCCCCATTCCGTATTTACCTGTGAGAACGTGAGATCTTTGTTGTTCCTGAAGACAAAGTTGTCTATGGGTTCAGAGGGGATGGCCAGGGAGCGTTCCAGGAGGTTGTCCATGGGTCTGCCTTCCCTCTCCCAGTTGAGGAAGAAATCCCGGTTGTTGATCTCCCTTCGTGTACCGTTGGAGATGAAGATGTCCTTCCACCCATCATTGTCGAGATCTGCAAATAAGGGTCCCCAGCTCCAGTCGGTGGAAGAAACCCCGGCCAGCCTGGAAATATTGCTGAAATCGGGCAGGGTATCGTGTAACAAGCCGTTATTGAGTTGAAGAGCATTCTGCATGTACTGGTAGTGAAATCCGGAATTAACCGTACTCCAGAACAGGTCGGGGTTCATACTCGCCATATTGGCCTTGGAACGCCGGTTGACATTGGCTGTCATGTCTACCTGCAGGATATCCAGGAGGGCATCATTGTTGAAATCGGCAATGTCCACACCCATCCCGTAAAAGGCCGTGTTCTTGGTAACCTCCCTTACCACTTCGGAGAACGTCCCATCCTGGTTGTTGATGAAGAGGTAGTCAGGGGTGGAGAAATCGTCTGAGACATAGATATCCGGCCAGCCGTCCTGGTTGAGGTCCCCGATGGTGGCGCTCAGGGAGAGCCCGAAGGTGGCGAGCCCTGCCTCCCTGGTGACATCTGTAAATGTATTTCCGTCATTACGGTAAAGTTTGTCCGTCTCAACAGGTTTTGGATACTGCTGCTTAAAGAGGTAAAAGCTGTTAGGTGCGTCGAAACGGGTAGGGGGGTAGTTGGCCAGGTACATATCGAGATCCCCGTCCTTGTCATAGTCGAAGAAGGTCGCCTGTACGCTGTTTCCGGGATCGGCCAGGCCGTATTCAGCTGCTCTCTCCGTAAAGGTGAGGTCTCCGTTATTGATATAGAGCTGGTTGATCCGCTTCCCGCTTTGCCCGCCCACGGAACAGTAGATATCGAGCAGTCCGTCGTGGTTTACATCGGCCATTGTGGTCCCGGTATACCAGCGGTCGTCTCCTGAAACGCCTGCCGCCTCCGAAATATCCTCGAACTGCATATTCCCTTTGTTCAGGTAGAGTTTATTGGGCACCATATTACCTGTAAAGAAAAGGTCTACCAGACCGTCGTTATTGATGTCCCCGGCTGAGACCCCGCCGCCCATGTAGATATAGGCGTAGGTAAAATAATTGAGGGTATCGCTCTCCGTGAGTTTATTCTCGAAGGCGATCCCGGTATGCTGCTCATTGAGTTGCCTGAACAGGGGTGGCATCTTATACTTACTTTCTGAGCAGGCCAGTAACAGAAAAACCGAAGCAATGGAAACACTAATATAACGCATGGGCAGACTTCTTCTCATCCCATAAATATATACATTGCCATGATGCCAAAAAACAAAAAACAGGGCATTTAACATGCCCTGTTTTTGATGGATGGTCGGTTTGTTCCTAGTATCCCGGATTCTGTGTCAGCACTCCACCACTGAGGTCGATTGCGTTTATCGGGATAGGCAGGATATTCATGTTAGACATAAATGTGCCCACTTTTGTTCCGAAATTGGGGATAGCACGGGCTTCATTCTGCGTATATTCATTGAGCACACTTTCTGCGACTCCCCAACGGGTAAGGTCGAAGAAACGGTGTCCTTCCATGGCCAGTTCCAGCCTTCGCTCAAACCTCACTGCCTTACGTGCAAAATCCTGGTCTGGGAAACTTGCATAAGGTTCAATCTGATAGTTCGCAGCGTCGCCGGTTCCTGATTCGTTCTGAACATACGAACTGTTCTTTGCCCGGTTTCGCACCTGGTTTACGTAACCCAGTGCTGTAGCCAGGTCATTAGTTTCCACGGCGGCTTCAGCAGCCATCAAGAGTACATCTGCATATCGAATGATATGATAGTTGATTCCCGAATGTTGCTGTCCCCATCCACCGGTTCCGATATTTGCACCCTCGCCTGCATAGTATACATTTTTCTTGGGCAGGTAGGGTCCTGAGATATCCGCAAAACTAGCACGTATCCAGTCCTTCCCTATATGGGTACCGTAACCGTTGTAATCAATCCCTCTTCTTCCCACTGTGTAGTCTATCCTTGGATCAAGTGGCCCTGCCTCAGGGACGAAAGGATCAGCACTTTCCACGCCGTAATCATTGGCAATATCACTGTCGTTAAAAGTGTCGAGCAATGGTAGCCCGGTTCCGTCTGTCTTAAAGGCATTAGACAGGTCAATGGTAGGTTGGTAGAATCCACAACATGAGCCAAATGGTCCCGGGTTGGGGAAGTTCAGCGTACCTCCCCTGTTTCCGTTCAAAGACTGGCCACCATCTGTGGTGAATTGGATAGCAAATATGGATTCCGAACTGTTATCACCCGCCAGGCGGAAGTTATCCACGAACTCCGGCAGGAGGGAATAGGGTCCATTGTTGATCACATCAGTAAACAGGGCTGCTGCAGCTGCATATTCAGACTGGAACATATGAGCTTTACCGAGATAGGCTTTAGCCGCCCAGGAAGTAGGTCTGCCCACATCGGCCTGCGAAGTTGGCAAATTGTCTATCGCGAACTGAAAGTCGGCTTCAATCTGATCCCAGATCGGTCCTGAGTTAGGTTGATTGAACTCCGTGGCGTCATAATTCTCCACAGAGATAAAAGGAACATTTCCGAACATCTTTTGTAACTCAAAATTGAAATGTGCCCTTAAAAACCTGGCTTCAGCCAGCTGAGCTGTAAAATCGCCTTCAGGGATCTTATTGATCAAAGAGATAACGGCATTGGAACGGTTCACCCCGGCGAATCGTCCATCCCAAACGGCTAAGTAAGGATTGCCTGATGTCCAATCGTAGATCTCCAATAAGTAGAGATCAGCCTGATCACCATCTGTACTCCCTTTGTGAGCATCATCTGTCAGAACATCAAACCACCAGTTATCACCGCTCACAGTCCAGTCCGCACCGGGTTGGTTGTTTCTGATTCCGTCAAGGACAGAATATGCTCCGGTAAGCAGAAGGTTCACCCCTTGCTCATTCTGCAGGGTCTGATCACTGAGTGCCCCGATAGCCGGGACATCGGTAAAGTCATCGCTACAAGCAAATATGATAGCGAATAAGGATAAATAAACTAAAAATCTCTTTTTCATTTTTTTTAGAATTTTGTGTTAATACCTATAGTAAGTATCTGGGCCAATGGGAAGACCGGGTTTGGTCCATCGACACCCAAAGATAAGTTATCTGTTGAAATTACTTCAGGGTTTAGCCCTTCATAGTCCGTGATAGTGAACAGGTTAGTTCCCTGTACATACAGTCTCAGCATATCCAAACCAAGGGTTCCTGCTATATTTTCATCGAAAGTGTATCCGACCTGCAGGTTCTTCAACCTGAGGAAGGAAGCGTCTTCCACGAAATAGGAATTAGGTTGGGTCTCTGCGTTCTGGATGGTCTGGCTCAGGGCCGGCAGGGTAGCGTTGGTATTCGAGGGCGTCCAGGAATCAAGTACCCTGGTGCTCCTGTTCCCATCAAAGAATGTAGGGAAGTCAGTAAAGATCTTCTGATAGTTGTAGGCGTCATTTCCTTTTGAACCGGAGAAGAAGGCTGACATATCAAATCCTTTGTATCCCATGCTCAGGTTCACACCGTAGGTGAAATCAGGATGTGGTGAACCAATATAGGTCCTGTCCTCATCGTTGATCGTACCATCACCGTTTACATCCTCATACGTAAAACGTCCGTTGCTGTCAAAACCGGTCACCCTTCTACCGTAGTACTCGGAGATGGCTCGACCCACTTCTGTACGGGTCACGGCCCCACCGCGAAGGTCGGTTCGACCTACCTGGAAGTCGGAGATCAGGTTTTTCACCTCGTTCTTATAATGTGAAATATTGGCATTTATAGCGTAGTTCAGTCCGTAATCTGTTTCATGGTTGTAGCCAATAGACAGGTCAAAACCGGTATTCTGAATATCTCCAAGGTTGACCAGTGGTGCGGTGGCATCAATGGCCGTGGTGCTGATCAGACTGAAATCCCGTGTGATCAAATCCTGGGTATCGATGTCGAACACTTCAAAGGAGAAAGTGAGCGCATTGTCCCACATGACCATTTCCACACCGAAGTTGGTTGTGACACTGGTTTCCCACCTCAGGTTGGGGTTCCCGACCTGACTAAGAATGGCACCTGTTGAAATACTGCTACCGTCAAAACTGTAGTTTGCCAACGTTTCATTAAGGTTTGAAATATTGATCGTAGGGTTACTGGCGGGCAGGGTCTGGTTACCCAGTTCACCATAAGAGGCTTTTACCCTTAACCTGTTAATAAACCCGTCTTGCGGGAAGAAATCTTCGTCACTGACCAGCCAGCCTGCACTGAAGGAAGGGAAGGTCTGACTCTGGTTATCACCCAGGAAGCGAGACGACTTATCATTCCTGAGGGTTACCGTGGCGAAATATTTTCCTTTGAAGGAGTAGTTGGCAGTACCAAAGATGGAGAAAAGGGTGTTCCCGCCGTCGAAAGCAAAGTCGACATTCGGGGTACCACTACCATTGCTCAGCAAATAAAAATCTGGAGTCTCAAAGAGATATCCATTCCTGCTGAGGCCTTTTCCCTTGCTGTTTTCTTCAACAGCCTCCACCCCGGCAAGGGCATTGATGCTGTGATCCCCGAATACACCATTATATGAGACGATGTTGTTCCAGGTCCAGGAATAGTTGTTGATGTCCTGCTCGAACAGGGTATTGGTCGAGAGCGGCTCAATGAATTCGGGATCTAATGCCTGGAATCTTCTCTGGGCGAAATTTTCAATATTTCCACTGAGGGTGGTCTTGAAACTTAACCCTTCATATAATTCGGCCTGTAAATAAATATCTCCGAATACCCGGAAGATCTTGTTGTAGTTGTCTGAACCTCTGGATAACAAGGCTACAGGGTTCCGGGTATTACTCAGCCCGGGACCTCCTGATCCGGCAAAATCCCCTTCGTCATCGAAGACAGGAACCAGTGGTGTAAAGCGGTAGGCCATGTTGATGGCTTCCAGCGTACCTTCCTGCTGGCGGGAGAAGGAGGCGTTGAGGTGCTCCCCAATAGTAATTCTTTCTCCTATTTTAAATTCGGAATTAAGTCTGGTGATCCCCTGCTTAAACCCGGTATCATTCAAAATACCTTCCCTGTTCAGGTAATTGGCAGAGAGGAAATACCTTCCTGTTTCGTTACCATTCGAGATGGACAGGTCAAAATTCTGAGTAGGTGCATTCTGGGTGATCTCATTGAACCAATCAGTACCATTAGGCTGGTTTACCGTAGCAGTCCGGGGTGCCCGTGTAATAGGGTCATATGAGTCCACCCGGGTATAACCCTGAACGGTTGAAGGCACCACTGGTGAAGCTCCACTTCCGTATTGTGGGTGGGTCACCGGAGCGCCATCATTGCTCAGACTCTGGAAAATCATCTCCCCGTGCTGCTGCACATTGAGGAGGTCGGGCAGGTTGGTAGCCCTGGAGACACCGGTATATGCGTTAAAGGTTACCGTAGGCTCCGCCTGATTGTATTTACCGCTTTTTGTGGTGATGATCACAACACCGTTGGAGGCCCTTGCCCCATAGATCGCGGCAGCACCATCCTTCAGGACGTTCATCTGCTCAATATCCCCCGGGTTAATACTGTTGAGGATATTGGGATTGTCCGTCTGGACCCCGTCGATGATATAAAGAGGGTTGGTGTTGTTGCTGGTACCGAAACCACGGATTACGATTTTAGGAGAAGCACCGGGTGTACCTGCATTGGTCACCGTTACCCCTGTAACCCTACCTTCGAGGGCTTCGGCGGCGTTCACCAATGGTACCTTGGTAGCTTCGGCTATGTCTACCGATGCCACGGATCCAGTGATATCTCCCCGGGTCTGGGCAGCATACCCCGTTACGACCACCTCGGAGAGCTGGCTGGCATCTTCTGCCATCTGGACGTCTATCCTGCTTCGGCCATTGACAGGGACTTCCTGCCTGGCGAAGCCGATATAACTAAAGACCAGAACCGCATTGGCATCTGCCGTGATGGTGTAGTTACCATCGAAATCGGTTTGAGTACCATTCGTGGTACCCTTTACCAGTACGTTGGCTCCTGGTAAGGGAGCTCCCAGATCGTCTGTTACCGTTCCCGTAATGGTTTGTTGTACACTTTCTGCCCTGTCTTCAGTAGCATAAGCCGCATTCGGCAGTAGTACCGAAAAAAACAAGAGCAGAGAAAAAGCCCCTGCTACAGTGGAGTGGAATAAAGATCTCCACTTTACGGGCTTTATCCCGCGTTGGTTAATTCGTCGAATCATAATCGTGTCTCGTTTAGTTAGTTAATGATTTCGCGTGAGTCGGGTCATAATTCTTCTACAACGATTTCGAAGAAATGTTAAAAAAATTATGAAATAAGTATAATATTAATAAAATTATGTGAAAGCCTTTACAGGATGAGACAAAAATTTTCAAAATTCCACATTTGTGTTGACGGTAAACGCATAGGATTCAAAGGGGCTTTTAAAGGTATATGTGGACTATCAAGGTCCGTCGTTTAGAGGTGATTATTTTTTGTCTTGTTTATTTTTTTACCTTGGCTACTGATCCATAATTCATTCCCTATGCAAATAAAAGAGACCGCTACCCAGTACGATGCCATTATTGTCGGATCCGGGGCTGGTGGCGGAATGTCTGCAAAGGTCCTTGCCGATGCCGGACTCAAGATCGCCGTGGTGGAGGCCGGGCCATATTTCGATCCTGCGGACCCGAAACAGATGACCCAGCTCAAATGGCCCTATGAATCCCCCAGGAGGGGTGCAGGTACTTCACGGGTATTTGGTGAGTTCGATATGGCTTACGGTGGTTGGGAGATCGAAGGAGAGCCCTACACTCAGAAAGACGATACGAACTTCTGGTGGTTCCGCTCCCACATGCTGGGCGGCAGGACCAACCACTGGGGGCGGATCTCCCTTCGTTTTGGACCTAAGGATTTCAAGCATAAGGATGTGGACGGACTCGGCGAGAACTGGCCCATAGGATATGAGGATGTAAAACCATATTACGATAAGGTAGATAAGCTCATTGGAGTCTTCGGGACCAATGAAGGCCTGCCAAATGACCCGGACGGGTTTTTTCTCCCGCCACCCAAACCCAGGCTGCACGAACTCTTTTATATCAAAGGGGCACGCAACCTGAATATTCCCGTAATCCCCTCCCGGATGTCCATGCTCACCAAAAAGATCAACAATGAGAGGGGGGTCTGCTTCTATTGCGGGCAGTGTTCCAGGGCCTGTCAGGTGTATGCCGACTTTTCTTCCGGGTCCTGCCTGATATTTCCGGCTCAGAAAAGCGGCGGGCAGATAGACCTGTACGTGAATTCCGTGGTCAGGGAAGTGACCACCAATGAAGAGGGCAGGGCTACAGGGGTATCCTATATCAATAAGGAAGACAGGAAGGAATACAAGTTGAAAGGAAAGGTGGTCGTGCTGGCGGCATCGGCCTGCAGCTCGGCCCGCATCCTGCTCAATTCCAAAAGCGCCCAGCACCCTAATGGGCTGGGGAACAGCAGCAACCTGGTGGGGAAATACCTTCACGACTCCACCGGCAGCAGCCGGGCCGGATTTATCCCGGGCCTGATGAACCGGAAAATGTACAACGAAGACGGGGTAGGTGGAATGCATGTATACACGCCCTGGTGGCTTGACAACAAGGATCTGGATTTTCCCCGGGGTTACCATATCGAGGTCTGGGGAGGCATAGGCATGCCCAACTACGGCTTTGGCTTTAACCCCAACGACTTCAACAAATTCTTTGGCCTGCCTACCGGAGGCTATGGTCCGGACCTCAGGAAGGATGTCAAGAAATATTACGGATCCGTGATTGGTTTCGGGGGCAGGGGAGAAGCCATTGCCCGGGAGGACAATTATTGCGAGATCGATCCGACCACGGTGGACGAATTCGGTATCCCGGTGCTCCGCTTTAAATATCAATGGTCTGATTTTGAGAAAAAACAGGCAAAACACATGCAGGAGACTTTTGAAGAACTCATCCACAGCATGGGAGGGGAGGTCCTGGGGGATACGCCCACCAAAGAACAGGATTACGGCCTGCTACCCCCGGGAATGATCATACACGAGGTAGGAACCACCAGGATGGGAGATGACCCTAAGCGGTCTGTCGTAAATAAATACCAGCAACTGCACGATGTAGATAATGTATTTATCACGGATGCAGGTCCTTTTGTTTCACAAGCCGACAAGAATTGCACGTGGACCATCCTGGCCCTTTCCTGGAGGGCATCTGATTATATCGTAGAACAATTGAAGAAACAGAATATCTAAGCCATGGACAGAAGAAAAAGTATCAAATCAATCCTGTTGGGGTCCGTTGCCGGCGGATTGGCCCTTCACGGCTGTAAGCCGGGCGAAGAACAGGAAGCCCTCGCCCAGGAGCTCGCGAAGGATGATAAATATTTTGGCCGGACCCCGGAAGAATTGGAGGAGATCGCCAAACTCAACGCCGAACAGTTCTTTAATGAGCACGAGTTGCAGACCATTGAAGTGCTGAGCAATCTGATCCTTCCCCCCAATGAGAACGGTGGGCCCACCGAGGCGGGCGTGCCCGACTTCATCGAGTTCATGGCTAAGGACATTCCGGAACTGCAGACGACCCTCAGGGGCGGACTTATGTGGCTCGACCATAAAAGCAACACGGACTACGGCACCGAATTCAAAATCACCCCAGAAGCTTCACAAAAGGAGATCCTGGATGCGATCGCCTTTTACGACTCTGAAGTGCCCATGGATGAGCATCCTCTGGAGATACAGTTCTTTAATTTGATGCGCAACCTGACCCTCACCGGGTACTACACCTCCAAGGTGGGCATAGAGGATCTGGGTTACAAAGGAAACATGCCCAATATCTGGGACGGGGTGCCGGAAGACGTCCTCGAACAGCACGGAGTATCCTACGACGAAGAATGGCTGGCCAAATGTGTGGACCAGAGCAAGAGAGGTGAGATCGCCCGGTGGGATGAGAACGGAAACCTCCTTACCTGAATGTGAAATTATCAATCCTCGAAAATCGAGTTAAAAAAAGAACTAATGAATAAAGTAAAAAACATCCTCGTGTTGGTCCTTATGGCGGGCATGGCCCTTCAGTCAACCATCGCACAGGAGGTCGGATTGCAGTTCTACAGCCTCAGGAACCAGTTTAAAAATGATGTGGAAGGCACCCTGAAGACCATACACGACTGGGGTATCACCAAGGTTGAAGGAGGGGACTATTACGACGTGCCTCCGGGAAAATTCCGAAAGCTACTTTCTGATTATAACCTCGATGTAGTCAGTATAGGGGCCTCTTACGAAGATTTGTCCGGAGACCTCAAAGGGGTGATAAAAAAGGCCAGGGATTTTAACGCCAAATACGTCATGTGTGCCTGGATCCCCCATGATGGCGATAATTTTACGATAGAAGACACACAGAAGGCGGTAGAGGTATTCAACAATGCCGGCAAGATCCTGAGTCAGGAAGGCCTTGTTCTTGTCTATCATCCCCACGGCTATGAATTCAGACCTTATGGAGGGGGAACCCTTTTTGATTATATGGCTGAAAATGCGGAAGATTTTTACTTTGAATTGGATGTGTTCTGGGCTTTCCATGGGGGAGCAGACCCTTTGGATCTGATGGTAAGATACGGAGACCGGATCGTGCTTTTACACTTAAAAGACATGAGGAAAGGGGTAACCGGCAATTACACTGGTCATGAAGATGTGGAAACCAATGTGGTTTTAGGGACGGGACAAATTGATATAAGTACTATTGTTGCCAAGGCCGGTGAACTGGGTATTGAATACATGTTTATAGAAGACGAGTCTTCCAGGGTCCTGCAACAGGTACCTCAAAGTCTGGCGTTTTTAAAGGAAGCAGTGAAAAGATAACCTCCTTCTATTCAAAACCGGCAACAGCAACTCCGACCATTGAATCCGCAGTACCGTAGTAAAGGAACCAGCGATCCCGGTAATACACTAGTCCCTCAATAAAAGTAGTACCGGCCTTGTATTGCCCGCTTACCTCATGGGGCAGGCTGGGACAAATAAACGGTTCTTCAAGCCTCTTGATCAGCTTGGCGGGATTTTCTTTCCCGAAGAGGACCTGCCCGCCACAGTATGTGTTTTCAGGCACCGAACTACCAGCCCCTTCTCCGCTGAGGTTCTTTCCGTTGTACAGGACCAGGATCCCCTTTTCTGTGTAAAGGGCTGGCGGACCCGGCTCCACCAAATGGCTGTCAAAATCATTAAGGGTGGGTTCGAAGACCTTTAACAATTCACCATTTTCATCCAATAAAGGCGTCCAGTGCACTCCGTCTTCCGAACTTGCGAGATTCATGAAAAGTTCTCCCCAGTACATCCAGTATTTATCCATGATCTTCTTAGCGATGAGTCGGCCATCCACCAGCTCCGTGACTACGGAACCCGACTTGCTCCAGGAGTTCATAAAACGCCCTCCATAGGCCCCATTAAAAACAGGCCCTTTCTTCACCCAATTCCTCAGGTCTGAAGAGACCGCCGCTGAGAGCCGTGCGACCTTCCTGTTCCAGCTGGTGTACAGCATCAGATAGGTCCCGTCCGGGAGTTCAACCACCCTGGGGTCCTCCACCCCTCCGGGCTGGTCCCAGATCGCGAATTCATCAGTATCCGGGATCAATACGGGATCCGGGTATTTTTCGAAATGCAATCCGTCCGTGCTGTATGCCAGGCCTATTCTGGAGGTTCTGCCTCCCAGAATGGCATCGGGATCGTCCTCGGCCCTGAACAGCAAGAATACGGTATCATTCCTGACGATGGCCCCTGGGTTGAACACATCTGCCTTTTGCCAATGAACAACAGATCCACTCAACGGATCAGTGAACACAGCAGTACTGTCTGCCGTGAGAATGGGATTTTGCTTAGGCTTCTCAAAGCCCAGGAGCCATGGGTCTTGCCCGCTTACCGCGCTGCTGTATAAAAAGACAAGAACAACAAAAATGAATCTTATCGGGCTCATTATTCTGGGATTTGACAGAGAAAAGATACGATTTTCGGCCCTATCTTTGAGGAGAAATGAAATACATTATCAAGATGAACGGTTGTGAACCGTGGATTGGGATCCTTCTGGTTTTCATGCTGGTGGGATGCATGGAAAAAGAACGCAAACAGATCGAGAAAACTCCCGAAAAAGCTGTTGTGGTAAAAAGGGATACCCTTTCTCCACAAATCGAAAAAGACCCAGTGCCACCTTTAGAGTCATTGGAAGACACCGTGTTCGTGCGCCTGGCCGATTACTCTGCCGACTTTACCTATGACCTGAGGTATGCCACTGAGGACAATTTTCTGAAGACCAAGGTGTACGAATGTGCCGAGTGCTACACGCGTAAGAAAACGGCAAAGGCACTGATCGCTGCCAATGGGGAGTTCATGGAAAAAGGGTATCGCATCCGATTCTTCGATTGCTACCGGCCAAATTCCGTGCAGTACAAGATGTGGGAGATCTATCCCAATCCTCAATACGTGGCTAACCCGGTCAAAGGTTCAATCCACAATCGCGGAGGTGCCGTGGATATTACCCTGGAGACCCTGGAGGGAGAAGTGCTCGACATGGGAACAGACTTCGATTTTTTCGGAAGGGAGGCGCATCACGACAATCTGGAATTACCCCGGGAGATCTTAGACAACAGGGCCCTGTTGAAAGGCGTCATGGAGAAGCACGGGTTTTGGTCTGTACGTACTGAATGGTGGCATTACAACCTGGGAAAAGCCTCCAGGGATCCTGTGGCTAATTTTACTTGGAACTGTCCTCCTCTATGATCTTAGAGCACTGAATAGCAATGTTTTTACCCAGGTAATCTGTAGTAAAAAATAAATAGATATCCCCTCCATCTTTGAAAGAGAATTTCTTTCTGATCTGGGCCACAGTCATCGGAAAATTCCGGGTGGTGACATTGACCTTCTGGCCTTTTAAAGGACCCAGGTGTTTTTTGTTGGCGGGCATCACTTTCTCCACTTTGAAAACCCTGCCCGGGAATGGGACGAGTTGCTCAGAGGTGTAGAGATGGCTCTGTTCATGCAGTTTGTAAATCCTCATGCTATTGCCAATTAATTTAAAGGCACCTGCCTTGAGGATGGCGCTGTTGGGCTCATACAGATAGTTCAGGGGAGGGGAGAAGTCTGCGTCCGTCACAGCTTCTTCCTGCCACTTAAAATCAAATTTCTCTTCCCGGTCTTTGGTCAGGTTGACCGTCTTGACGCTGATCTCTTCGGGGGCAGAACCTTTTTGTAGTATCCAGAGGATCTCCTTGACCTCGTTCTCTACGGCCACCACGTGGATGGACCTCACATGTTGTAGTTCTTTGATCCCGGCCGACAGGTCGAGCATTGGTGAAGCCTTGATCATCACCCGTTCTGCTTTGCTCAGGAGGAGGTCGAGATAAAGAGTTACATTCGGCTCACATTCCGACAGCAGAAACACCTTCTTTTTACCCGCATCCCTTCTCCCCGGGTCCAGGAAAAGCCAATCGAAGGTCTTTTCTGTTTGCTGCAGGAAAGCCATCCCGTCTGCACAGAGGAAATCTGTCTGTTTCTGGCAAAGGGCAACTGCATTGTGTTTTGCGATCTGGTGGAGTTCTTCATCACATTCACAATGAATCAGATCAGGTATCTGTTCGCTGAAGAAAAATGTATCGACACCAAATCCCCCGGTCAGGTCAGCCATCTTATTGCCACTTACCAATCTGGCCTTGTAACGAGCAGTGATCTCTGAGGAAGTCTGTTCCAGGTTGATCCCCGGAGGATAGTAGATTCCCGGTGTCCTGAACCAGGTTGGGAGTTTGTCCTTCGCCTTTTTCTTGCCCGAAAGTTGCTGGGCCAGTTCTTTGGATGAAATATCGTCAAAAGCGGGTTTTGATAGCAATACTGACATGATGTCAGTATTGTAATATTTATCTATAAATTCCTGTACACCAGTTTTTAAAATATTTTTATTCAAACTAATACTACAAGTTATGGGTCAGTTTCTTAACGATCTTGTTCTCGGAGAGAAATTCCTTTAATATTACTTTGATAGCCGTATATCCGGGTACGGCGACGATCATTCCCACCACTCCGAAAAGCAATCCCGCAATGATGATGATCAGGAAGATCTCCAGGGGGTGTGATTTCACGCTGTTGGAAAAAATAAAGGGCTGGGAAAAGAAGTTGTCGACGAGCTGCCCTATCACAAATCCGATGAGTACATAACCCGTTTTGGGAAGTATGATCTCGGTAAAACTCGCTCCGAGGTTGGAGGTCATGGAGAGGGTAACCATCAGTACAGCTCCTATAATCGGTCCCACATAGGGGATGATATTGAACAGGGCGCACAAAAAGGCGATCACGATCGCATTGGGGATCCCTACGATGAGAAGTACTATGGTATAGATCACAAAGAGGATCAGGATCTGGAAAAGGAGACCGACGAAATACCTGGAGAGGAGCCCGTTGATCTTATCGATGGACTTGGTGATTCCCGATTCTTTGTTATCCGGGACAAAGGTGAGCAACCCTCTTTGGAAAAGGGAACTGTCCTTGAGGAAAAAGAAGGAGATGAACAGAACTGAAAAAAGACCGATCCCTGCCGCACTGAGGGTATTAAAGAACGTATTGAGGATGTTCGGGATAAAGCCTATGTCGAGTCCGCTGAAAAGGCGTTTCTCCAGGTCGGTACCTTTGATCAGGTCATTGACCTGGTCGGGGGATGCTCCAAAATACACAACGACCTCCTGATAAAGGGTCATCAGGTTGCTCTTTAGCTCATCTATGTTGAGCAGGGACAGGTTGGCTGCCTGCTCGGCCACCAGGGGAAAGAAGAGCGCAATGATACCCGCCATTGTTCCTATCATGAGGACCATGGTGAAGATCACAGCTAGGGTATTGGGGAATTTGAGCTTTCTCCGGAGGAAGAGCACTACGGGGCGACCTATGAGTGCCACTACGGCGGCCATGGCGAGGTAAGCAAGCACCGATCTGATCTCATAGAGAAAGTAGAGCAATACCCCCAGGCCAACCAGGATGCCTACTGCCTGCAAAATACCGTTTGCGATCGTTCTCGAATTCATAAGCTAGTTCTTAAATGCATACTGGATGATATTGGCACCCATCCGGAGGGCTTTTAATCTCACCTCCTCTGGGTCGTTGTGCACTTCGGGATCTTCCCATCCATCCCCAAGGTCGCTTTCGAAAGTGAAGAGGAGTACAAGCCTGTCTTCGTCAAAAATCCCAAGTGCCTGAGGCCTTTTGCCATCGTGCTCATGGATCTTGGGCAGGCCATCGGGAAATTTGAATTGCTGACTGAACAGAGGGTGTTCCGGACTCAGTTCCTCGAGATCCTTCTCCGGAAATACTTTCTTGAGTTCCTTTCTCAGATAGGGTTCCATCCCGTAGTTATCGTCGATGTGCAAAAATCCCCCTGCGAGAAGGTAGGTTCTGAGGTTTCTCGCTTCCTCCTCACTGAAATAGACGTTTCCGTGACCTGTCATATGGACAAATGGATACTGGAACAACAGGGAACTGCCCGGCTCAACGGTCTGAGGTTTGGGATTGATCCTCGTCTGTATATTCTGGTTGCAGAATCGGATCAGGTTGGGCAGGGCGGTCGGATTCGCATACCAGTCGCCTCCTCCCTTGTACTTCAGTACCGCTATATCCTGAGAGGACCCAGTCAGAGGGACGAGAGCTGAAATGATCAATATGAGGACCGGCAGTAGGCGCATATAAGGTTTTTCAAAGAGAATCAAAGGTACACAATATGAGTTTCTGGTAGTATCCGACAATGGGATTCGGTCTTGAGTGAATGGCGGGAATTACCTGGTATTGAAAACAGCAACGGCCGTACAGGCGTAAATAGCAGCTGTTTCTGTCCGCAACCTGCTGTCTCCCAGGGATACCGGCAGGAACCCTTTTTCATAGGCCAGATCCACCTCTTCTTCAGTAAAATCACCTTCGGGCCCTACCAGGATAGTGATCCTCTTGTCAGGGGCAATGCGGCGCTTTAACTCCATTTTTTCCTCCTCATGACAGTGGGCAATAAAACGAAGCCCTTTATGGGGTATTTCCAGAAACTTCTCATAGGTCACGGCCGGGTGAAGAACTGGGAGGTAGGTCCTCTGTGATTGTTTCATGGCCTCCTGTATCACCCGCTGCAGCCGTTCTCTTTTTACTGTCTTCCGCTCAGAGCGTTTGCAGATGATGGGCGTGATCTCGTGTACCCCTATCTCTGTGGCTTTCTCCAGGAACCATTCAAATCGATCGTTGCTCTTGGTCGGGGCGACAGCCATGTGGAGAGAATACATTTTTCGATGTCTTTTCTCGGAGTAAATGACATGAGCTTGCAGGGACTTGGGGGTTATTTTTTCAATCCTGGCTTCAAATAACCATCCGTTGCCATTGGTGACATGGAAAGTGTCCCCTTCCTTTTTCCTCAGGACTTTCTGAAGGTGTTTACTCTCTTCTTTAGAAAGCTCAAATTCTTTAGTTTCCTCTGTAAGGTCAGGATGATAAAATAGCTGCATGAGACGATGAGTGTTCAGATATTGAGTTTATAGCGTGCGTGTTCAATGCCCAGGGCGATCCAGTGTTCGATCTGTTCCTCCTTCTCCAGTCCGGCCGGAGAGACGTAGACAAATTCCTTCATGGGCTTCCCGCTGAAATCCATAGGCCGGATGAAATCCATCTTCAGCAGGTCTTCCATTTTTTCAGCCAGGACCCTCACGACCAATTCTTTCCCAATGATTCCTACAGTCATCTTACCACGTAAAAGGAAGGCAATCCCTCCAAACATGTTTTTCTCTGTCATGTCTGTGCGGATAGGTAATGGCAGGGTTAGCAGACCAGTCCGGACCCTTTCTGCGAGGGTGGCGTCAAAAGGCATTTCTCTAAGGCTGAAATTATTGAAAATTAAAGATAGGTCTTTTTCAGAAAAGGTCTGTTTGGCAAAGACCTATGGATTTGGGATGTTGTACCTCGCTTTTGCCGAGATACTCTGATCCGTAAAGTCGCCTTCCCTGTATTTCAGGAATCCTACAATACCGATCATGGCCGCATTGTCTGTACAGTACTCAAATTTTGGGATAAAGGTGGTCCATCCCTTTTCTTTCTCGGCCTTTTGTACCGCTGCCCTGATCCCGGAATTAGCCGACACCCCGCCACCTATAGCTACCCTTTTGATCCCGGTTTGCTTCACCGCTTTTTTGAGTTTGTCCATCAGGATGGAAACGATGGTGTATTGGATGGAGGCGCAGATATCTTCCTTGTGCTGTTCGACAAAATCCGGCTGCTCTGCCGTTTGTTTTTGGATGAAATACAGGATGCTGGTCTTGAGTCCGCTGAAACTAAAATCCAGTCCTTTCACCTTGGGTATGGGAAAAGGGAAAGCTTTTGGGTTGCCTTTCTGGGCCAGGGCGTCTACCAGGGGCCCGCCGGGATAGGGCAGGCCAATGATCTTCGCGGTCTTGTCGAAGGCCTCGCCCACAGCATCGTCTAAGGTTTCCCCGAGGATCTCCATGCTGAAGTAATCCTTTACAAGGACGATCTGAGTGTGTCCCCCGCTGATGGTCATGGCGAGAAATGGAAACTCAGGTTTCGTGCTTGCTTCATCTTTGATAAAGTGTGCCAGAATATGGGCCTGCATATGATTCACCTCAATGAGGGGTATGTCGAGGCCCAGGGAAAGTGATTTGGCGAAGGATGTTCCCACCAGCAGGGATCCCAGAAGTCCCGGACCACGGGTAAAAGCTATGGCCGAGAGCTGATTTTTGTCGATATTTGCTTTAGCCAGGGCCTGGTGGATCACAGGTACAATATGCTGCTGGTGTGCCCTTGATGCAAGTTCGGGTACCACACCTCCGTATTCCTCGTGAATCTTTTGTGTGGCAACCACGTTGCTAAGCACGCTGTCATTGCACATCACAGCGGCTGAAGTGTCATCACAGGAAGATTCGATAGCCAGTATGTATATATTTTGATTTTTCACCTAGCTTTGGAATAATTATTGGTCGCACAAAGGTAAATCATATCGTCCTATCAAAAAATTGAGAAAAATAGGGATTAGAGTACTGCTCGCAGTATTGCTGGTCTTGGTCCTGAGTTCTATCATTCTCTCCTTACCTGCTGTCCAGACCCGATTGGCAAAATACGCCACAAGGTCAATCAACGACGAGTTCGGGACCAATATCAACATTGACCGCCTGCGCGTTTCCCTTATCTCCTGGGACACTGCCCTCAAAGGGATCTATATCGAGGATTACCGCCAGGATACGCTGATCTATATCGAAGAGCTCAACACCTCCATTCTCAGTGTCAGGAATCTTATCGGAGGTCGCCTTGAATTCGGGGATATCGATCTCAATGGACTCAATTTCAAGCTGAAGACCTATGAGGGGGAGACCAGCACCAACCTCGATGTGTTTGTCGCCAAGCTAGACGACAACAAACCCCGTGAACCCGGAAGCCCTCCTTTCTTTCTTTCTTCTTCTGAGATACACATCACCGATAGCAGGTTTCGCCTGATTGATGAGAATCTGGAAACGCAGGAAACTCTCAATTTCATGAATCTGAACCTCGAAGCAGGCGACTTTCAGATCCTGGGGCCTGAAGTGACCACAGAGATAAGGGATCTCGCATTTGTGAGTAAATCAGGCATTGAGGTCAACAGGCTCGACACTTCCTTTAAGTACACCAAACAGCAGATGAGGTTCGATTCCCTGCAGATCGAGACTCCAAAATCCCTCCTGCAGGGCAACCTGGTCTTCGATTACAATCGGGAAGACTTCGCCGACTTCCTGAACAAAGTGAACCTATCGGCCAATTTTGTAGATTCTAGGATTTCCCTGGACGAGGTCAACACCTTGAGCAAACAATTTGGAACAGAAAAAGAAGTGCTCTTTTCGGCCTCCTTCAATGGTGTCCTCAACGATCTCAATGTGAACGATGTATTACTCACCACGGAAAATACAGGGATCAGGGGCGATTTTAATTTCAGGCATCTTTTCGCGAAAGACACTCCATTTATCCTGAATGCAGGGATCAAAAACATCACCACTAGCTATTATGAATTGCGTTCCCTGATGCCAGAGGTCCTGGGAAACAATATACCCTCCACCTTTTCAAGGCTGGGACAATTTACCATTCGGGGCGATGCCACGATCACTGAAACTTCTGTTCAGTCCAGGGTCAATATCAACAGCAGCCTGGGAAATAGCTATGTAGATCTTACACTGACCGATGTAGATCAGATTGACAATGCCAGATATAAGGGCTTCGTATCCCTCATCGACTTCAATCTCGGCAAGTTTGCGGGGGACGACAACCTGGGTCTGGCCTCTATGGACGTAAATGTAGAAGGACAGGGATTTGCCCAGGCCAGTCTCAATACGGAGGTCATAGGACAGGTGTACAGCCTGGAGTTCAACAAATACAATTACAGGGATATTTCGGTTTCAGGTATCCTGAAGGATCAGCTTTTTGACGGTTCCCTGGTCAGTAAGGATCCCAATTTTGATTTTGAATTCAAGGGGTTAGCAGATTTTGGAGGTACTGTGAATACCTTCAACTTCGATGCTGCCGTTGCATACGCCGACCTGAAACTGCTGAATTTTATCAACGACAGTATTTCCATCTTCAAAGGGAATGTGCAGATGGATATTTCGGGGAGTGATCTCGACGATGTGGTCGGGAACATTTCCTTCAATAGCACGAATTACCAGAACATCAACAATACCTATTACTTTGAAGATTTTAATGTGGTCTCCTCCTTTGATGCTGATAGTGTTAGAACCATAAGGATCAATTCTCCGGACATCATAACAGGATTTATGAGGGGCCGTTTTAAGGTAAAGGAACTCGACAAACTCCTCAGGAACTCAATCGGTAGTATCTATACTAACTTCAGGCCTTTTGAGATCTCCGAAGGGCAGACGCTCGATTTTAACTTCAAGATCTACAACAAGATCGTAGACGTCTTTTTTCCTCAGGTCGCCTTTGATCCCAACACCTTTATCCGTGGGAATATCGTTGCAGATGAAGGGGATTTCAAACTCAATTTTAAGTCGCCCCGAATCGCGGCCTACGAGAACGTCTTTGACAGTATTGACGTGAAGATCGACAATAAAAACCCTCTTTTCAATACCTATGTATCGGTTGCCGAGGTAAATTCCGTGTATTATGACTTAAAGGACTTCAACCTTATCAATACCACCCTGGCGGATACCCTTTTCTTCAGGACGGAATTCAAAGGAGGTAGTGAATACAATGACAGTTACAATTTGAATTTCTACCACACCTTTAACGCCCAGAACCGATCGGTGATCGGCCTCAAACGGTCTGATGTAAACTTTAAGGGAAATACCTGGGTCCTCAACAAGGATGGGGATCGAAAAAATAAGGTGATCATCAACCGGTCACTGGACAGCATTCAGATTGAGGAGATTGTCATGAACAACGACAACAGGGAGCAGATCCGGCTCAGGGGGGAGTTGGCCGATTCTACCTACAAGGATCTACAGCTTGATTTCCGCCTGGTTTCCCTGAACAAGATCGCCCCGGCCATTGACAGCCTAAGCCTTTCGGGTGAGATCAACGGAACCCTCAACATCCTCCAAAAGGACGATATATACCTGCCTTCCTGTAATCTGCAGATATCGGATTTCGGTGTTAACGATATTACCCTGGGCCAGTTGAGCATTGGGATCGTGGGTAACCGCGATCTGACTGAGTACGTGGTGAACACCCAGATCACGGAGGAGGGTAGGGAAAAATTCAGCCTGCTGGGGAATTTTACGAATCGGGATGAGGTGCCCATGGCAGACCTGATGGCCAATTTCACTGATTTTACCCTGGAACCTTTTAGCCCCCTTGGTGAAGGGGTCATCACCAATATACGAGGCCTCATCAATGGTTCAGCCCAGATCCGGGGAGATCTCCGGAACCCGAACATCAGCGGGCAGTTGTTCCTCGACCGGGCAGGTATTGCGATCCCTTACCTGAATGTAGATTACGGCTTTGGTCCGAATTCGAGTGTAAGACTGTACAATCAGACCTTCGATTTCGAGAACATACAGCTTACGGATGTGGCCATGAATACCACGGCTACCCTGGATGGGACCATCCGGCATCAGTATTGGGACGACTGGAGCCTGGATCTCAATGTGGATACGGCAGGCGACCGACTTTTGATCCTCAATACGCCCTTTGAGGAAGAGATACTCTATTACGGTACCGGATTTTTAAGGGGTACCGGTCGCATCTTTGGTCCGACCAGGGCCTTGACAATCAAAGTGGAGGGAGAAACCGCTGAAGGGACCTCTCTAAAGATCCCGTTGAGCGACGTAGCATCGATAGGGGATTATTCCTTTATCAATTTTATAGATAAGCAAGCCGAGCGGACCTTTGAAATCGAACGGACCTTAAAGGATTATGAAGGGCTGGAGCTGAACTTCGACCTGGATGTCACCCCGGATGCTGAGGTAGAGATCGTGGTCGACCAGAAAACAGGGTCCTCCCTGAGGGGCACAGGGGAAGGCATCCTGCTGATAGAGATCAATACCAATGGGAAATTCAATATGTTCGGGGACTTTGTCGTCGTGACGGGTACCTACAACTACCGTTTTGGCGGGGTGATCGACAAATCCTTCACCGTAAAACCCGGGGGGAGTATTGTCTGGGACGGAACCCCTCTGGCAGCCCAGCTGAATATGGAAGCGGTCTATTCCCTCAATGCCAACCCGGCACCTCTGCTTGACAATTCCGGGGTCACCAGGCGCATTCCTACCAACGTGGTGGTCCAGCTAACAGGGGAACTGGAAAGACCCACTATTGATTTCAATATCGAATTTCCGGGGACGAGTTCCATTGTACAATCGGAATTGGAGTACAAGCTCCAGGATCCTACGGTAGAAGAGAGAAATGCCTTTTTCCTCCTTGCTCAGGGTACTTTTGTGGATGAGGGCAGCGGCCTTAATCAGCAGGCTGTGACCGGAAACCTTATCCAGACCGCATCCGGACTTGTGAATTCCCTCCTGGGAGGCGGAAATGACAAATTCGATTTTGGTTTTTCCCTGGAGCAGGGAACCCTGGATCCCAGTCAGGTTCAAACGGAAAACAGGCTCGGGGTTACCGTTTCGACCCGTCTTAGTGACCGTGTATTGCTCAACGGCCGGTTCGGGGTACCGGTTGGAGGGGTGAGTGAGACCGTGGTAGCCGGGGATGTGGAAGTGCAGGTACTGCTGAACGAAGAGGGAACCCTGAGGGCCAAGATCTTCAACCGGGAGAACGAGATCCAGCAATTCCTGGCCAACCAGACAGGATACACCCAGGGGGTGGGACTGTCATACGAAGTAGATTTCAGTACCTTCAACGAACTGCTAAGAAAGGTTTTTCAGCCTAAGGAACAACCCGAGAAGTCTGGTGCAAGACCCCGTCCCACTCAGGGGACTATGGGCAGGGACAGCGTGGTTAGATTTTATCAGAAACCCAAGACACTCCCCGTAAAGGACCAGGATCCGTCATCACCGGATTCGCAAAATTAGGTCCTGAAATTTGATTTTTTTTAAACTACATCGTTTGATTAGGCAGTAAAAAGCAATTAAACGCAGGCCGGGACACTGATTTGCCAATTCTTTGCTATTTTTGGAATTCGATAAATTTTATGGATACTAAAATCAAGAAGATTGCGGTCTTTACATCCGGGGGAGATTCACCCGGGATGAATGCCGCCATTCGATCAGTGGTTCGGACCTGCGCCTACATGAAAATTGATTGCGTGGGTATTTACCGGGGATATGAAGGGATGATCGAAGGGGATTTTCTCCCTATGAATGCCCGGAGTGTGAATAATATTATCAACAAGGGAGGAACTATCCTGAAATCTGCCCGGTGTCCGGAATTCAGAACACATGAAGGAAGGCAGAAAGCCTATAATCAGCTGAAATCACAGGGTGTAGACGCCATGGTGGTCATCGGCGGAGATGGAAGCTTTACCGGCGCCCTCCTCTTCAATGAAGAATTTGGAATGCCTGTCATCGGTATTCCCGGAACGATAGATAACGACATTTTTGGAACCCGATATACCCTGGGTTTCGACACGGCCATCAATACGGCCATGGAAGTGATCGATAAGATCCGGGATACGGCGAGTTCTCACCACCGCCTCTTCTTTGTGGAAGTTATGGGTCGGGATGTAGGACACATCGCTCTTAATGCCGGGGTAGGAGCAGGAGCCGAGGAGATCCTCATTCCCGAGGAGAACCTGGGCCTGGAACGCCTCCTGGAATCCCTGAAGCGAAGTAAGCTCACCGGGAAATCATCCAGTATCGTTGTAGTAGCCGAAGGAGATAAAACCACAGGAAAGAATGTCTTCCAACTCAAGGAATACGTAGAAGAACACCTTCCGATCTACGATGTCAGGGTTTGTGTCCTGGGTCATATGCAGAGGGGAGGAGCTCCCACCTGTTTCGACAGAGTCTTGGCCAGCAGGATGGGTGTTAAAGCCGTTGAGGCCTTGCTGGAAGGCAAGACAAACCTAATGGTGGGGATACTCGACGACGACATCGCCTTTACCCCACTCAGTGAAGCGATCAAAGGAAAAACGAAAATCAACAAGGAGCTCATCAGAGTATCCGATATAATGT
This sequence comes from Muriicola marianensis, assembly GCF_014638095.1. Classification (GTDB taxonomy): domain Bacteria; phylum Bacteroidota; class Bacteroidia; order Flavobacteriales; family Flavobacteriaceae; genus Muriicola; species Muriicola marianensis. The sequence goes on along the minus strand of NZ_BMFH01000001.1, from coordinate 593,921 downwards.
CCACTTAAAAAAAAGTAAACATGGCAACATTGAAAATAGGAATAAACGGATTTGGTAGAATAGGTCGACTTGTCTTCAGGTCGATTGTAAAAAGAGACGGTATTGAGGTCGTGGCGATCAATGATCTCCTCGATGTGGAACACCTGGCCTATCTCCTGAAATACGATTCTGTTCACGGTAGCTTCGACGGCACGGTGGACGTGAAGAACGGAAATCTCGTGGTGAATGGGAAGACCGTGAGGATCACTGCCGAAAGGGATCCAAAAAATATCAAATGGGATGCGGTAGGAGCCGACATCGTCGCTGAATGTACCGGGATCTTCACCACCATGGAAACAGCCCAGTACCACATAGACGGAGGGGCCAAAAAGGTCGTGATCTCCGCCCCTTCAAAGGATGCCCCCATGTTTGTGATGGGAGTCAACCACAAAAAGGTAAAGGCTTCGGATAAGATCGTTTCCAACGCCTCCTGTACCACTAACTGCCTTGCTCCTCTCGCCAAGGTTCTCCACGATTCCTTTGGGATCGAAGAGGCCCTGATGACCACGGTTCACGCAACCACGGCTACCCAGCTTACGGTAGATGGCCCCTCAAAGAAAGACTGGAGGGGAGGCAGGAGCGCAATGCTTAACATCATCCCGGCTTCCACAGGAGCTGCCAAAGCGGTGACCAAAGTGATCCCGGCTCTGGAAGGAAAACTGACGGGTATGGCCTTTAGGGTACCCACAGCGGATGTCTCTGTGGTAGACCTGACAGTAAGACTGGAAAAAGAAACGTCTTACGAAGAGATCAAAAAGGCCTTCAAGAAGGCGTCTGAAGGAGAACTCAAAGGGATCTTGGGGTATACTGAAGAACAAGTGGTATCTCAGGATTTCATCGGGGATGCACGGACCAGCATCTTCGATGCAGGAGCAGGGATTGAACTCAACCCCAGATTCTTTAAAGTAGTATCCTGGTATGACAATGAAGCGGGTTATTCCAATAAATTGGTAGACCTGGCACAATATATCCATTCCCTCTAGGTAGTAAAACTAAGGCTGAGGAATCCTTGGAATAGGTAAATATTGCTTATTTTAAGGATTCCTTTTTTAGATCGTTATGATATTAATTACAGACAGCGGAGCAACAAAAGCAGATTGGATAGCTTTGGATGAGAAGGGGAATGAGATGTTTATGACCCAGACCCTCGGCCTGAGTCCAGAGGTACTTACACGTGAGGTGATTGAAGACAGGCTCGCAAACAATTTTGAGCTTTCAAAGAACAGGCATAAGGTCAGCCGACTCTACTTCTACGGTGCAGGATGCGGTACAGATCGTATGAAGAAATTCCTGCGGAACATCTTTAAGTCTTTTTTCAACAAGGCAAAAATTGAAGTCAAGGAAGATACTTATGCCGCTATCTACTCCACCACAAAGATTGGCCATCAGGGGATCGTCTGTATCCTGGGAACCGGGTCTAATTGCAGTTATTACGACGGCCATCAATTATTTCAGAAAGTGATCTCCCTAGGGTATATCCCCATGGATGACGGGAGCGGGAACTTCTTTGGCAGAAAACTCATCCGTGATTATTACTTCCACAAAATGCCACAGGCACTGGGTCTGAAATTTGCCAGTGAGTACAATCTCGATCCGGATGTGATCAAGGAGAACCTATATAAACAGCCTAACCCGAATACCTATCTGGCAACCTTTGCGCGATTTCTGATCGAAAACAAGGACCACCCTTATTGCAAAGGCGTCATCGATAAAGGCCTGCAGCAATTCGTGAACAATTACATCATGCAGTTTGAACTGGCCACCAAAGTGCCCGTCCATTTTGTGGGCAGCATCGCCTGGTTCCTACGAGATGAACTAAAAATGGTCCTGGAGCGGAATGACCTGATCACGGGTGTGATCCGCCAAAGACCTATTGATGGTCTTGTCGAATTCCACAAGGAGACTATCTGATCGCGATCATAGAAATTTCCACGTTCACGAACTTGGGGAGATTGGCTACTTCAACCGTTTCCCTGGCCGGGGCCGTGGCGGCGTCGAAATAAGATCCATATACCTCGTTTACCTCAGCAAACTGCTTCATGTCTTTGACAAAGATTGAGGCTTTGACAACCTGCTCAAACCCCATGCTGGCTTTGGTGAGGATAGCTTTCAGGTTTTCCATGCACTGCCTGGTCTCCGTTTTGATATCGCCCGAGATCAATTCTCCCGTATTGGGATCCATGGCGATCTGACCTGAGATGAATAACATGTTCCCTGCCATGACGGCCTGACTGTAAGGCCCGATGGGGGATGGGGCCTTAGACGTGTGGATGATCTTTCTGCTGCTCATATGATTTTATATAAAGGGTTATCTTCTGACGGGCTGACTCCGGTTCTCCCATTTCAGGTCTTGCAGGATGGAACTCTTGATCCCGATAAAGAAGTACCATCTTTTGAAATCTCCAAAAGGGGTCCAGTTAAAACGCATGACGAAACTCTTGAGGTCCCTCTCAAACCTGAGCTGGGTGACTGTAAAACCTTTTCTTCTGATATCGTATCCCGAGGAAGCTCCAACCCTCCAGCGGGGAGATAACTCAATATTCCCGGAAAACATGAGGGAGTGGTTGGAAAATTCGTTCTGCCTGTTGCTGTTGCTGTAGGTGGCTGCGTACTGCAACCGCAGGTCCCAGGGGATCTTTGCGCCGTACCTCGGGTTTTCAATATCGTCAGGGTCCCGGTTCTTAAAACTGCTGTCGTTGAAATTATCAGCCGAGCCAAACAGGTCGTCCGTCCTTCCGCCACTGGCAGCGACATAGGTCTGTCCCGCATAGGGGTCTTGTTCTTCCTCCTCTTCCTCTTCCTTTCGACCGAAATCCTTGCTGCTGATGTTATAACTCATATTGGCCCTGGCGGTGGTGAGCCTGAAAAGGCTACCTCCGTTATTAATATTGAAGGTGTTGATACGCCGTCCATTATTGTCGATCGCATAGGGGTCCAGGCTGGCCCCGAAGTTCACGGACATCTTGTTCTTAAACAGGTTGGTACCCCCGCTCATACTTACCGGACTCAGTTTAAGGGAGTCGGCCTCAAAGTTGTACCCCGTGGAAAAATTGAGACTGTTCAGCAATTGTATCTTCTTAGGCTCAGTTGCCGTGGAGTCCTTGTCCTTCACCTTTGCTTCCAGGGTGTTTTGGAGGGAGAAAGTAAGCGCATTGGATTTTCCCAGCCTGGGCGCTCCGTAGATAGTGTTCTGGAAGCGGGAGTACTGTACGATATTCCCGGACACCTCATTTAGATATTCGTCATAATACTGTTCAAAGGAGGGAGCATAGCCGTAGCTTACGGTAGGTCTCATGACATGCCTTAGGGCCTGGAATTTCTTATCCTCTCCGAAGGTAAAGGTTCCGTAAAGCGTAGTTCCGATACTTGCACTGAAATTATACTGGTTGTAACGGTCAAAACCGCTGATGGTATCCGTGACCACCGTCTGAGTATCCGGATCGAACCGCTGGTTAAAGGTTTGCAGAGTCCAGATATCCTCATAATTCCCGCCCATAGTCACGCTGAAATACTTGGCCACCTTAAAGTTGGTGCTGATCGGGATCCTGTGGCGGGCCCCTACCTTGGCGTCGTCAAACATTTTTGCGGTCAGGAAATCCTCGTCGTTGGTACGGATACTGTTCCGTGCATTCAGATCGTACTGGAAGTTGATGTTCTGGATCGCCCCTTTTTTGATCCCATCCCTTTTGGCAAACGGAAAGACCCGTTCCATGGCGGCCTGAAGGGTGGGTAATGTAACGTCTACTACATTGGTGTTCGTGTTTTGGTTGTGGGTGGCCGTAAGGCTCATATTCACCGAAGGATAAGCCGGGAAGGTCTTTGAGTAGGAGATGGAGGACGACAGGTTATTGGTTTGTGTAAGGGCCAGGTTCTGCTGTAATAAGGAATTCCTGTAGTACTGACTGCTCCCGAGGTTTACCGAGGCCGATAGTCTGCTGTTGGGGTTGGCTTTCTGGTCCTGTGAGTGGGAGATCTGTATGTTGTAGATCGTCCCCCTGCTGTAATCATCGAAGCCTTTCTGACTAACAATCTGGTTCTCATACCTGAAGTTGATATTACCCCGGTACCGGTACCTTTTGGCGTAGACAGATTGTGCCCTGATCCCATAACTCCCGTTAGTATACAGGTCGCCCGTAAGAGTGAGGTCCACATAATCATTGATGGGCAGGTAATACCCTGCATTCTGTAAAAAATACCCCCGGTCCGGGTCATTCCCGAACGTGGGCATCATAATCCCCGCAGTCCGTCCCACGGTAAGCGGAAAATAAGCAAAGGGCAGGGCGATGGGTGTGGGGACATCCACGATATACAGGTTGCTGAACCCGGCGATCACTTTCTTCTTAGGCACGAACTTCGCCTTGCGCACCCGGATGTAGTAATCCGGGTCGATCGTATCCTTGGAGGTGGTGAGTTTCCCTTCGCTTAGAAAGTAGACCGAGTCGTTCTCTTTTTTGGTCCGCTCGGCATAGACCTTCATGGCATCGCTGCCCAGCTGGCCTAGTCCCGCCTGCTGTTCTGTCCGGGAGTTCCAGATAACGGCCTTTTCGGTGTCGAAATTAAAACGGATGGAATCCGGGATGACCACATTCTCCCCCTGTTTGAAATAGGGAAGCTGGGAATAATTGCCTAAGGTATCCTTTATCCGACCGGCATAGACCTCATTCTTTATATAATCCAGAATGATAATCCCGGCCTTGAGTTCGGTGTCCTGGTAATAGATCTCAGCTTCATTGTAGAGGTAGACTTTCTGGTCTTTTTGGCTGAGCTTTACGTAATCTTTGGCCTTATATTTGATCTTATCAAGGAGAAGAGCCGGCTTTTGGGGTACGGATTCCGCGTTCACGGTATCGGTTTTAACGGTATCTGTCGCCAGGGTTGGGGGAAGGGGAGGAGCCTGAATGCTGTCTTCCACAGCCCTGATAGGTAGGGGCCTGATCTTGTCCTCCTGTCCAAAAACCAAGGTCACAACCGAGAAAAACAAACCCGCGAAAAGAAAAAGCCGTTTATTTGATTGCAAAGCTATATATCCTATTTTTGTAGTGATAAGGCTTGATTTTCATAAGTCAAACTTACATATATTTTTCTTCTGCCCGTGGAGGAGAACGATATTTTTAACCTAAGATTAGGAGCGTTATTTTGCCTACTGCCATGAATAAAAAATTGCTTTTTGCTGTCTGTTTTTCTTTCATTTTGACAGCCTCTCTTTCCGCCTCCGATCCTGTTCCGGCAAGCCGTGGGGATGAAGGTTTTGTTGTGGTCCTTGATGCGGGCCATGGCGGCCATGATCCCGGAAACCTGGGAAACGGCTATATGGAGAAGAATATTGCCCTGAATATCGTACTCAAAATAGGGGAGGAGCTCAAGAAAATACCTGGGGTCAAGGTGGTGTATACAAGGGATGACGACTCGTTTGTAGACCTCTTCGTTCGCGGTGAGATCGCAAACAAGGCGGATGCCGACCTGTTTGTTTCCGTACATTGCGATTCCCATACCTCCAACGCCCATGGGGCAGGTACATTTGTCCTGGGACTCCATGCCAACAAACAGAATTTCGAGGTAGCCAAAAAGGAGAACTCCGTGATCTACCTGGAGGACAATTACGAGGCACGTTATGCAGCCTACGATATCAATTCCCCGGAGTCCGTGATCGGGATGACCATCATGCAGGAGGAATTCCTCGACCAGAGCATCCTCCTCGCGAAACTCATTCAGGATAATTTCACTTCAAAGCTAAAACGTAACGACCGAAAGGTGAAGCAGGCCGGATTCATAGTTCTCCACCAGACGTTTATGCCCAGTGTCCTCATCGAGACGGGTTTTTTAACGAACAAGGAGGAAGGCAGATATCTCAATTCCCCCAAAGGCCAGACAGAAATGGGCAAGGCAATCGCCGAAGCCATCCTTAAATACCGCAACAGCATACCCGATGAACAGACCGTGATCTCCAACGGAACTCCTCAAAAGACACCTCCTGTTGTACGGGACGTCCCCAAACCGGCAGATCCTGATCTGAAAACGGAGAAGACCCTTGAGACGGGTACAGAAAATCCCGGATCCGGCAAATCTGAGACTGTTGTTGCTTCAAAAGCAGAGAAGGAACAGGAGTCCCAATCGGTGAGAATGCAGGTAGCCCGTGAGGGAGTCACCTTTAAGGTACAGATCATGGCGAGTTCCAAGAACCTGGCTCCCGGCTCGGCTGAATTCAAGGGATTGAACAAGATATCCAAAGAACCGGTAAACAACTTATTTCGTTACCTCTATGGGGAAACAGACACCTACATGGGGGCAAAACTACTTAAGAATAACGCCGATATGAAAGGCTTTACCACCTCCTACATTGTGGCCTACAAGGACGGGAAGCGCATACCCCTGCAGGAAGCCTTGAAATACGAGGATGAATAATGACCTGCCTTCCGAATTTATTTCTAATTTTGTTTGGAACCTAAAAACGTGAAGTTGAAACTATCTCGGGAAATCAAGACAGGGATCATCGTTATCGGAGGTATACTCTTGTTCATCCTGGGATACAGTTACCTCAAAGCCACGCCCCTGTTCGATGACAGCAAGACCTTTTATGCGATATACGACAATGTGGGCGGACTCCAAACCGGCACACAGGTATCCATTAACGGCTTTAGCGTAGGCAAGGTCAACAACATTCAATTTAAGGACAACAGCGGCAAGCTCGTCGTAACTTTTTCCGTGGCTAACAGTTTTGAATTTTCCAGGAACAGCAAGGCCGAACTGTTTGATACCGGGATCATCGGGGGGAAAGGGATACAGATTGTACCGATGTTTGATGGGGCACCCATGGCCCAGTCCGGCGATACTTTGGTAACCAATACACGCCCGGGTCTAACTGAATTGGTCCAGCAAAAACTGACCCCCCTTCAATTAAAAGTAGAAGGGGCGGTATCCCATGCAGATACCCTGTTGATGAATGTCAATGAGGTGCTGGACGACAAAACCAAGAGAAACCTGAGGGAAAGCATACAAGGCCTCACTGCTGTAATGGAGAGCTTTCAGAAAAGCGCAGGCACTCTCAACGAGATGCTCGACAAGAACAAAGCACACATAGACAGCTCCCTGAGTAATGTAGACCGACTTACCACCAATTTTGCACAGCTTTCAGACTCTTTGGCAGCGGCCAATCTCGGAGAGACCATTCGAAACCTTGAGTCGACCATGAACAATCTCAACGATATCCTGGCAAAGATCGAGCAAGGAGAAGGCACCATGGGCAAACTGATGAAGGACGAAGACCTGTATAATAATCTGACCGAGGCATCCAGGGAACTGGATCTACTTCTGCAGGATTTCCGTCTGAATCCCAAGCGCTATGTGAATGTTTCGGTTTTTGGCAAGAAACAGATCGAATATTCCCTTCCAGAGAACGATCCTGCATTAATCAACAACGAATAATTAATGGAATACCTTCCCAATATCCTCTTCGCTGTCCTATTGATTGCAGGCATCGGCTATTTTACACGAAACGTAAAAAAACTAAGGAGGAATATTATGCTGGGCAGGGATATAGACCTGTCGGATAACAAGCCTCAACGCTGGAAGAACATGATGCGGATCGCCCTGGGTCAGAGCAAAATGGTGGTCAGACCCATAGCCGGACTTATGCACATCATCGTCTATCTGGGATTCATCATCATCAACATTGAGGTGTTGGAGATCATCATTGATGGCCTCCTTGGAACCCATCGGGTTTTTGCTTTTATGGGAGGGTTCTACGATTTCCTGATCGCCTCTTTTGAGATCCTGGCCCTGCTGGTCATCGTGGCGGTGGTGGTGTTCTGGCTCCGAAGGAATGCCCTGAAACTGGCTCGCTTTGTAAAGCCCGAAATGAAGGGATGGCCTAAAAATGATGCAAACTGGATCCTTTATATTGAACTTATACTAATGGCGCTCTTCCTGACCATGAATGCGTCAGACCTTCAGTTGCAACGTATGGAAGTAGCCCATTACACGGAAGCGGGTTCATTCCCGGTCAGCCAGTGGATCACACCCTTGTTTGAAGGCATGTCCGCTTCAACGGTGGTCCTGATTGAAAGGTCTGCCTGGTGGCTGCATATTGCAGGAATACTGTTCTTTCTGAATTACCTGTATTATTCCAAACACCTCCATATTTTACTGGCCTTTCCTAACACCTACTTCGGAAATCTTAAACCCAAGGGCCAGTTCAGCAACAACGATGCGGTTACCAAAGAGGTGCGGTTGATGATGGATCCCAATGCCGATCCGTTTGCAGCTCCTGCAGAAGATGCAACACCACCGGATAAGTTCGGAGCTTCAGACGTTAAAGACCTGAAATGGGTGCAGTTGCTCAGTGCCTATACCTGCACGGAATGCGGCAGGTGCACCAGCGAATGCCCGGCCAACCAGACCGGGAAAAAGCTATCGCCCAGGAAGATCATGATGGACACGCGCGATCGTCTTGAAGAGGTCGGCAGGAATATGGATAAGAATAAGGGAACCTTTGTGGATGACGGGAAGCAACTGCTCGACGACTATATCACCCGGGAGGAACTGTGGGCCTGTACTTCCTGCAACGCCTGTGTGGAAGCCTGCCCGGTGAGCATTGACCCCCTGTCTATCATCATGGACATGAGACAATACCTCGTGATGGAACAGTCTGCTGCACCTGCGGAGTTGAACGCGATGATGGGAAATATAGAGAACAACGGAGCCCCGTGGCCTTTCAACCAGATGGACCGACTTAACTGGGCCAGTGAAACAGCATAACAATAGAAAGAGGATAAAATGAATGTACCGACCATGGCATCCCTGTTCGCCGAAGGCAAAGAACCGGAAGTTCTGTTCTGGGTAGGATGTGCCGGCAGTTTTGACGACAGGGCAAAAAAGATCACCAAGGCCTTTGTAAAACTTCTTGAAAAGGCCGGGGTAAGCTTTGCGGTTCTGGGTACAGAAGAGAGCTGCTCGGGAGATCCTGCCAAGAGGGCCGGCAATGAATTCCTTTTCCAGATGCAAGCGGTCACCAATATTGAAGTAATGAACGGGTATGGTATCAAAAAAGTGGTCACAGCCTGTCCGCATTGCTTTAATACCCTTAAAAACGAGTATCCGGGCCTGGGAGGCAATTACGAGGTGATGCACCATACGCAGTTCTTGAAGCAACTTCTGGAGGAAGGACGTCTCACACTTCAGGGAGGAACATTCAGGGGCAAGAGGATCACCTTTCATGACCCCTGTTACCTCGGGAGAGCCAATAATGTATACGAAGCCCCCAGGGAGCTTATTCGCAAGCTGGATGCAGAGCTCGTGGAGATGAAGAATTGCAAACAGAGGGGCTTGTGCTGTGGTGCCGGAGGAGCCCAGATGTTCAAAGAAGCTGAAAAGGGCGATAAGGAGGTGAATATTGAACGCACTGAGCAAGCTCTGGAGACCCAGCCGGAAATTATCGCTGCCGCCTGTCCTTTTTGTAATACAATGATGACAGATGGGGTGAAAAATAAGGAGAAAGAAGGTGCGATCGCGGTGATGGATATTGCAGAGTTGATGTCTAAGGCCGAGGATCTTTGATCCAGGTATTTTTGGAACGATTTTAGTGTAGAATGAAGATGAATATGAATAAAGGACAACTATGTTAGTGGCATTTGAAGAATTGCCTGATACTTCCAGGATTTGGGTCTATCAGGCCGACAGGAATTTTTCCGAAGCCGAGTTAAAAGAACTCAACGAATTGATTCCGCAATTCCTCACCCAGTGGACGGCCCATGGAGCGTCACTCCATGCCGGTTATGAGATAAGATATAAGCGTTTTATTGTGTTTGGGCTCGACCAGACACAGGCATCAGCTTCCGGGTGTAGTATAGATGCTTCCGTTCACTTCATTCAGGGCCTGGAGAAACGATTCGGGGTCGAGCTGCTCGACAGGATGAATGTATCCTTTAAACAGGGCGACTATATCACGTACAAGTCCATGGCGGATTTTAAGAAAATGGCCAAAGCCAAGGCTATCTCAAAAAACACCATCGTCTTCAACAACCTTGTGGTCAACAAGCAGGAGTACCTCGAACACTGGGAGGTACCTGCCTCAGAAAGCTGGCATGGCCGGTTCATTTAGTGCATTCACCACAAATTCAGGGCGTTAACCGTTAAAAACGCAATAATTCTCAAGCATCACAGTTAGATTCAATGTTCAGATCGCCTATGCGGAAAATTATTATATCCTCCCTTTTATTACTGATTCTCCCGGCTGTGATTTTGGCTCAGGGAAACCCATTGCTTACGCCAGACAGTTTGGCCCAACAGCAGTGGGTTGACGAAATCTATGGTACAATGAGCCTGGAGGAGAAGATAGGGCAATTGTTTATGGTGTTGGTCGCTTCAGATCAGAATAAGGAATCCACAGACAGGATAAAAGATCTGATCAGGGAGGAGCATCTCGGTGGACTAATCTTTTCGACGGGCGGACCTGTAAGGCAGGCTAAACTCACCAATGAGTATCAATCGATATCCAGGATCCCTTTGCTAATTGGGATGGATGCGGAATGGGGTCTCGCTATGCGACTCGATTCCACTTTTGCCTATCCCTGGAACATGACCCTGGGGGCCATCCGGGATTCAAGTGTGATCGAAAAGATAGGCTTTAGGATAGGAACCCACGCAAAACGCCTGGGGGTGCATATCAACTTTGCCCCGGATGTGGATATCAACATCAATCCCCGGAATCCCATCATTGGGAACAGGTCTTTTGGAGAAGAGCGTCAGAACGTGGCTCAAAAAGGAGCAGCCTTCGTCCGAGGGATGAGCAGGGCCGGAGTCTTAACCAGTGCCAAGCATTTTCCAGGACATGGGGATACGGAGGTCGATTCACACAAGGACCTGCCTGTGATTCCATTCGAAAAAGAAAGACTGGACAGTATTGAGATCCATCCCTATAAAAGATTAATAAAGGAGGGGGTTTCCGGGGTGATGGTAGCCCATTTGAATGTAACGGCCCTTGAACTGGAAGAGAAGAGGCCATCTTCCCTCTCAAAAAACATCATTTCCCAGACATTGAAACAGGAGCTGGGGTTTCAGGGCCTGGTTCTTACGGATGCCCTGAATATGAAAGGTGTGACCAACTTTGCAGGGGAAGACAATGCAGCATTGCAGGCCTTCCTCGCCGGGAATGACATACTTCTCATGCCGGCAAACCTGATGGGGGCAAGAGCAGCCTTGTTAAAGGCATATCGGGAAGGGTTGATCACCGAATCCCGTCTTTCAGCTTCTGTCAGGAAGATATTGATGGCTAAATACAAATCGGGTTTGCACGCTTATCAACCCATTCCTCTCGAAGGGCTGAATGATGACCTCAATGCCCTTGAGGATACCTTGCTTTACGAAGAGGCCTTTGAACACGCCATCACCCTGGTAAGGAACAACGTCGACCTGTTGCCGGTGAAGAACCTGGAGAACAAGAAGATCGCATATGTAGCCATGGGGGATGATTCGGGGGAGTCTTTTTTAAGTGCCCTGAAGAGATATACAGAGGTAACCCCTGTGGAGGGCAAGGATATTGGGACGTTGAAAAAAAACCTGGAGCCCTACAATGTGGTTATCGTTGGGTTTCACAAGAGTAATGAAAGCCCCTGGAAGCCTTTTAAGTTCACTGAAAAAGAACTGTACTGGCTGGCAGAATTGGGCAGGCAGCGAAGTTTCAACCTGGTACTTTCCGTATTCGCAAGGCCCTATGCATTGCTGGATGTGGTAAGTTATGACGATCTGGATGCATTGGTGCTGAGCTATCAGAACAGCGAGATCGCACAGGAAAAGACAGCGGAGATCATTTTCGGGGCCATTCCTGCCAGAGGGAAGCTACCGGTATCTCTTGGATCTGGTCATCCTGCAGGGACAGGTATCCTGGGGAAGTCGCTAGGTAGGTTAGGCTTCAGCATCCCCGAAAGGGTGGGTATGGACCGAAAAACACTGGCGAGGGTAGATACACTCGTACAGAACGGCATAGATTCCATGATGTTTCCTGGAGCACAAGTACTTGTGGCCCGCAAAGGGAAGGTGATCTACGAAAAGAACTTCGGGAAACCCACCTATGATTCTGCGGACTCCATTACCTCAGAACACCTGTATGATCTGGCCTCCCTTACCAAGATCCTGGCTACCCTTCCTATTGTCATGTCTATGGAGGAGCAGGGTAAGATCTCCCTGAACGATACTTTCGGAAAATTGATCCCGGCCTATGACACGACAAAACTCAAGGATGTTACGGTGCTTAAAGCTCTCAGCCATTACGGCAGGCTGCCTTCCTGGATCGCGTTCTATTTGGCAACCCTGGATAAGAACCGGAAGCCCTCCCCCGAATTCTACCGAGCCCGTCCGGGTCCGGGTTATTCCATCAAGGTAACAGACAATCTCTATCTAAGTGATGCCTACCAGGATTCCATTTACAACAGGATAGGGAGACAGTCTCTAAAATCGAATCGTTACAGGTACAGCGATGTGGCGTATTACGTGATGAAAAAATACATAGAACAAACTCTGGGAGAAACCCTTGACCAATTGGCTACGGAAGAGTTCTACAAACCCCTGGGGGCGGACAATACCCGCTTTAAGCCCCTGGAATATTTCGATAAGGCACGGATCGTACCTTCGGAGATCGATAATTATTACAGGTACCAGACCGTACAGGGATATGTGCACGACATGGGAGCGGCCATGCAGGGCGGGGTAGGAGGCCATGCCGGATTGTTCAGCAATGCCAGGGATGTGGCCAAGATCATGCAAATGTACCTGCAAGGGGGGTATTACGGAGGGGATCGCCTGCTGCTGTCGAGGACTATCGAGAAATTCAACAGATGTTATTTCTGCAAGGAGGATGTCAGACGTGGGGTGGGGTTCGACAAACCACAGCTCGAAGAACACGGGCCCACCTGTGGCTGTGTAAGTCGCAAGAGCTTTGGCCATAGTGGCTTCACAGGCACCTATACCTGGGCCGACCCCGATGAGGAAATCGTTTATGTCTTTTTGTCGAACCGTACCTATCCCTCATCGAGCAATAACCTCCTGATCAAATCCGAATTGCGGACCCGTATCCAGCAGGCTATTTATGATTCCATTATCAATTAGGAAGGGAAATTAAATGTAAGTTTACGTCATGAAGATCGCCATCGTATGTTATCCCACTTTTGGTGGGAGTGGGGTAGTAGCCACAGAACTCGGGATAGCCCTGGCCAACAGGGGGCATGAGATCCACTTCGTGACCTACCGTCAGCCCGTCAGGCTGGAATTGCTGAGTAATAACATTCATTTCCATGAGGTGCACGTCCCTGAATATCCCTTGTTCCATTATCAGCCCTATGAACTGGCCCTCTCCAGTAAGCTGGTAGACACCATCAAACTACACGGGATAGAGCTATTGCATGTACATTACGCCATCCCCCATGCCTACGCGGGCTACATGGCCAAGAAGATATTGGAAGAGGAGGGGATTTACATTCCCATGATCACCACCCTCCACGGGACAGATATCACCCTGGTGGGGAACCATCCCTTTTACAAGCCGGCAGTCACATTCAGTATCAATAAATCCGAGGTAGTGACCAGTGTTTCGGCAGACCTGAGGCAAAAGACCCTGGATTTCTTCGAGATTGATAAGGAGATCGAGGTTATTCCCAACTTTATAGACACGCGTAAGTACAGTGCTGAATTTACCGATTGCCAGCGCTCCCTCATGGCTGGGGAGGATGAAAAGATCATCACCCATATCAGTAATTTCAGGAAGGTAAAGCACATCCCGGATGTGATCAAGGTATTCTACGGGATCCAGAAGGAGATGCCCGCCAAACTGATCATGGTAGGGGAAGGACCTGAAAAAGAGAAGGCGGAAATGCTGGTTGATGAATTGGGAATTACCCAAAAAGTAGTGTTTCTCGGTCAGAGTTCTGAGATAGACCGCATATTGTGTTTCTCAGATCTCTTCCTGCTACCTTCCAAGTCGGAAAGTTTCGGACTGGCGGCCCTGGAGGCCATGATCAATAAGGTACCCGTGATCTCCAGCAATACCGGCGGGATCCCGGAGGTCAATATTCACGGGGTAACCGGCTTCCTGAGTGATGTTGGGGATGTGGATGACATGGTCAAAAACGCACTGCACATCCTGAAAGATCAAAAGACCCTGGAAGGCTTTAAAATGAACGCCTACAAGACGGCTCTGAAGTTCGATCTGCAACACGTGCTGCCGCTATATGAGGATTTGTATGAGAAGGCCTACAGGGAATATTTCAAAAGTGTGGAATGATTCCGCCGTAAATTTCGGACGGTATCAAAACACAATCCGTCCTGGATTGTGAAATTCAACTTCATTCTGGTCGTTATAGCGAATCATTGTTCGACACTGAGTAAATTTACTTTACATTGCTCACACTGATTGGACGAAAAATTTCAGTAATATTGGTCCTACGTAGGGAATTATTACCCTGTAAGAATTCATCTCTACGGTGATGATATTTATTTTATTGCGTAAAACTGATTTTCAAAACATTTGGATAAACTCAGATTGATTTATAATCTCCTGCGAGAAGGGGAATTCCAATTTCTGATAAAAGGAATTGCAAAACGCATTAAATCCAGTCAGCGTGCCTTTGGTATGAAAAGGGATCTTACGATTCCCATAAAGCCCGTGAGATCTCTGAAAAAAGTTAGGATCGAAGTTGCCAGGCCCGAACATCATTCCCATTTTGAGATGGATCATCAAAATTTTGGCATTGTTGAACGGAACATCCCGTATTGCTATGTCGCAGTGACCGAGGATGGGGTCCCATGTTTTCGTCAGTGGCTCATAAGTTCATCCCAAAATGATAAGATAAGGGACTTTTGGGGAGACTCCTACCCGGTTCTCGCCAGCAATGAGGCTCTTATAGAAAATGCATTTACACTACCTAAATACAGGGGATTTGGGGTCATGCCTCACGCAATGGACCTAGTTGCAAAAAAGGCTGAAGAATTCAATGCCCGATTCGTCATTACTTTTTCTCCAGAGGACAACGTCAATTCAATTAAAGCTTGCTATTATGCAGGTTTCAAGCCCTATATCATGAGAACTGAAAACTGGTTCTTGTTCAGAAAGAAAGTTACTTTTAGCGATCTTTCTACTGACATGATTGAATTCTACGATAAAATTACTCCTTCACGAAAGTAAAGGGAGGTGTTTCTCAACATATTGCCACCTCTGGTTAATTTACCGAAAAGCTGAATACTTCCGAATCGGATTCATTACCAATTGCGTCCCTTGTGACGATCTTCCAAAAATAAGTTGTGCCCGAAGTCACCGGGACAGAGGTGAGGGAGGCAGTCGAAAGATCTTGTTCAAACATTACCGGAGGCTTTGAACTTCCAAAATATACATCATATTCCACAATGTCATCGTCCAGATCTGCAGCCTGCCAGGTCAGATTGACCGAGCTCATACCAGATAAAGATGCTCCAGGCAGCGGATTTAAGGCTTCTGCAGGGAAAGGAACATATGAAGTGATAGCGTCTCCGGCATTGTAAAACGACCAGGTATCGCTGGTCGCGGTGGCGTTTGAACCATCAGCCAATGACACTACATACCAGGAATAGGGCACTCCCCTCTCTATACGGGCTGTAAAATTGACATTTTCAGTGGTATATATATCCTTGGAGCCATTGATTAGATGTGAGATATGAAGCTCATAGCGATCTGTATTGGCTGAGGCATTCCATTGAAGAGTAACCTCACTAAGCGTTGCCGAAATCAGCGTACCTTCATAACATTCGGTCAGGTTTTCCGGAAATACTAAAGAGGCGGCATCCGGACTTATCAGCAGCGAAGCCAGATCCCTGTCCTTGCCACAGGATGCCAGTATGAGAATCAGACTTGCTATGAATCCTATCAGTGGCCTCATTTTTTTATCACTTTAAAGTTTTTGACAAAATTAGGTGTGCTCACCTTTATAAAGTAAATCCCGCCTGGCAGCGCGCTTGCATTAAGGGTGATCAGTCCATCAATGACCTCGTTTTCCTGGGAGACCACAAGACTTCCATTTTCTGCGAATACATCGATTTGGACAGTTCTGCTGTCAGGCCGATTGATCTGAACATGGATCTCATCCTGAAACGGATTCGGAAATACTACCGCATCTGCAGCCAGATAAATGGTCTCCATATATTCCCCCTGGCAGTCCTGTTCTGTATATACTTTTACGGTATTGACCTCCTTTTTAAGCTCGAGAGTCATTTTGTCGGATCCTGTCTTAAAAATCTGAGAATTGAATTCGACCGTGTACAAAGACGCCCCTGAGAAAAGAAGGGTCAGTGTACCGTCGATGGAATTGATTGAGGAATCTACACTTAGCTCCTCAGGTTCCGAGACAGTTGCTCTGCCACAGAATTCATATGCAGGAATCTCACTAACGGTAATACATATTTCATAGGTTCCTGCAATCAGATCGGTAACCTCCAGGTTCTGAGAGAAATTGAAGGTTTGTGAATAACTCGCCGAGGTGATCTGTGCTGTATAGGACAATGCCTGAACTGCCGAGATGTTCAAAAGCCCATTGGCCTGTCCAGGACAAGAATTGGAGGTGACAGCGATCACAAAATTATCCGAAGGAAGACCCGTCACCGGGCATCCTGTGCTGTCTACCGCAATACCCGGAGCAGTATTCGGGCATTGATCAAGATCGTTGGAGACTCCGTCATTGTCGTCATCCAGCTGACTTTGACTGCATCCATCAGCATCTACAGATTCTCCGTTGGGAGTGTTCGGACAAAGATCGAGGTCGTTAGTGACTCCATCATTGTCCCCATCCAATTGGCCCGCCTCGCATCCAAACTGGTCGACCGTAGCCCCAGCCGGAGTATTTGGGCACTGATCCACAGCATTGCTTACCCCATCGTTGTCGTCATCCAGTTGGGAGGGTGAGCAGCCATTTGCATCAGCCGTTTCGTTTGACGGCGTATTTGGGCACAGATCCTGATCATTGCTGACCCCGTCGTTATCGTCGTCAAGCTGACTTTGAGCACAACCCACTGAATTCACGGTGGCTCCTGCCGGCGTATTGGGACATTGATCCAGATCGTTGTTCACTCCGTCGTTATCATCGTCAAGCTGACTTTGTGCACAACCCTCAGAATTTACAGAGGCCCCTGCCGGAGTATTCGGACACTGATCCAGGTCGTTGCTAACCCCGTCGTTATCATCGTCCAACTGGCTTTGGGAACACCCATTCGCATCCACGTATTCACCAGCAGGTGTGTTCGGACAGAGGTCCACCGTATTGTCTACCCCGTCGTTATCATCATCTCCGGGTGGATTGACGATTATGGACAAGACCTCATAACAACCATTGCTCAAAGTAAAGAGATACATCCCCTCATCTGACTCCATAATACCCGGGATGGTATAATTGCCTGTGACTTTCGTGCCGTCAGGAAGGGTGATTTCAAAATCAGTATCGCTTTCTACTGTGCTAAGGCCGATGGCCTCACCTTCCACAACCTGAATCTCATTTCCGGCTACTGTCCAACTGCCACTATTTCTCTGGTATTCGATGGTTATAGGAGTAGAAGCGCAGTCCACAGCGTTCCACCTGGCTATATTCAGCGCACTTGTGAGACCTGCCGAAGTAAAATTACCTCCGGCAAAAAGATTATTGCCTTCCGATGAAAACCCGAGGGCATTGATCTGGGTGCTGACCCCTACATTCGTATTTGTGCCCAGGGCTTCCCATCCTGTTCCTTCACTCCATCGGGCAATATTATTGACGATCTTATTCGTTCCCGGTATATCGGTTGCCGTCTCAAAACTACCGCCCACGTATAGGTACGATCCATTCTGAATCAGGGAACGTACATTGCCGCTAAGCCCGACACCTAGTGCTTCCCATACCAGTAAATTCCTATCCCATCTCGCGATCCTGTTAACTGTCAGACCGCCTGCCTCAGCGAAGTTTCCCCCTGCGTAAACAAAACCGGCATCTATGGTTATGGCCTGCACAAACCCACTGGTTCCCAGACCGAGTGTGCCCCAATTGGTTCCATCCCAGGTTGCGATCCTCGGAGCTGAATTTCCCCCTGCCGAATCAAAATTGCCTCCGACATAAAGGACATCATTCTCATCGAATGCAATTGCTCTGATTTCATTATTAGTGCCGATTAAACTATTGCCGGCGTCTGTAAGGGCAGACCAACTACCAGTCCACAAAGCGATATTATTAACTGTGATCCCTCCGGCTGTAACAAATACTCCACCTACATATACCCGGTCTGCGCTGTCTACGCCGATTTTGGCAACCGGTCCGTCTGTGCCGGTACCCATGGCATTCCAGGAAGTCCCATTCCAAAAGGCAATGTTGTTGGCAGTGATCCCGCCGATCTGAGTAAACTCTCCTCCCACATAAACATTGCCGTTACTGTCTGTCGCTATGCTATTCACTTTTCCGTTTGTTCCTCCCCCAAACGCATTCCAGCCATTTTGGGGAGAATAGGTTGCCATATCCACAGTAGAAATCCCCCCTGCGGAGGTAAAATCGCCCCCCACATACACCACGTCCTCCGATAAGACCGACAGGCTTTCCACTACGCCGTTTACACCACTCTCCAGGGTATACCATTTGCCAAAGCCGTTAACGGGAGTATTGGTTCCCCCTCCGGTTCCCCCCGTGATCCTGTAAATCCTGGCAGAATTTCCATAATTGCTGAAATAGAGTTCTCCACTTTCGTCGAGTCCGAAACTCGAGATATACTGACCACTCAGGTCGAATAACTCAGTTGATGTGGCAGTTCCCAAAGATTCATTGTAATCCAATGACCAAACCCGTCCTGAAATGTAATCTCCATAGATATACTTCCCTTGTAACAAAGGATCTGTGCTGGTACCTCTGTAGACGTAGCCACCTGTTATGGACACGTCCCCGTTGAGATGATCGTATTCAAAGATGGGCTTTATGTCAGGAGTGGTCACCAAAGAGGTGGAGGTATCTTCCAGGGAATTCCCCTCAAACCGATCCCATCCGTAATTACCTCCATTGGTGATAAGGTTGATTTCCTCGTAATCCCCCTGGCCCACATCCGCACCCCATAGTCTGTTGGTAGGGGGGTCAAAAGACAGCTTCCATGTATTTCGAATACCCCAGGCATAAAGTTCATCCAGGCCGGAAAGACCCACCCTTGGATTGTCTGCAGGTATCTCGTAATTCCCATCCGGAAGGTCGGGATTGGCCTCTACCGGGTTACTCCCGTCAACGTCCACATCGATTCTGAGAATACTGCCGAATATATTATCCAGATCCTGGGCGTTCTTATTCGGGTCTCCTGCACCGCCGCCATCTCCGACAGAAATGTACAGATACCCATCAGGGCCAAAAGCGATCTTACCACCATTGTGGTTAGAACTGGATTGGTTTTTATCGAAACTGAATAAGATAAGCTCACTGCCCGGATTGGCGCTGTCCGGATCTGTATTGCTCACCTGGTACCTCGCGAGAACAATTTCCACGTTGATCCCTGAAACGGAACTGGGGGCCGTGTAATACACATAGAAATAGCCGTTTACATTGTAATTGGGGTGAAAGGCGAGTCCGAGTAAACCGATCTCCTGTCCGCTGCTGTAGCTGACGACACCTGTAAGGTCCAGAAACACGGATTTCTGGGCAGTTGTCACGCCAGGATCATTGGGAAAGACCACGATCCGCCCGGGCTGTTCTACCACAAAAATCCTGTCCGTTCCATCCACAGAGGGCTGAATTTCAACAGGATACTGAAAAGTGAGATTAGGGAAGGCTTCTTCGTAGGTTACCTGGGCCCAAGACGCAGCAAAGAAGAGCAGGAATCCTAATTGCAACAGCGAGAAGTAAATTTTAGAAAATCTGAAAAAGCGCATTCAGTTGGTTATTTGTAGCATGCAATACATAGGTAGGCGACCTAATTTAGGGAACCCCTGTCAAAAATAGAAAAGGACAGGGTCAAATTAGATGAAATACGCCAAATATTAAACCCGGAACAGCTTTTACTGTTTGATCTTTTTGCCCGTGGCACTCAATTCCATGGATTTTAGAAACTCGATAGATTGAGGAATCTTGTACAAGGCGAGATGTTGAGAACAGTGTTTCGTGATTCTTTCCCTCATTTTCTCTTCGTCATGATTCTTATCAAGTACGATGGACGCTTTGATAGATTCCCCCAGCAGTGGATCCTCCTGGGCCGAGATGGTGCAGTCAATAACTTCGGGTAAGCCGAGAATGACCTCTTCTATCTCCTTGGGGCTTACTCTTTTCCCACCTACTTTAATGATCTCTTTCTTTCTTGCGGTGATATAGAAGTAACCGTCTGCATCCTCTCTGGCAATATCCCCGGTGTGAAGCCATCCATCTTTCAGAGTCACTGAAGTTTCTTTTTCATCCCTATAATAACCCTTCATAATATTTTTCCCCCTCGCAATTAATTCTCCTTCTTTTTCTGCCGGCAATGGATTACCCATGGAATCGATGATTTTTAGCTCTACTCCCGGTATGGGAATCCCAATGGATCCGGGTTTTCTCCTGATCTCTTCTGCAGGCAGATAAGATAGTCTCGCGGTGGCCTCCGTCTGGCCGTACATGATGTAAAACTCGACCTTTGGAAATGCGCTAACGAACTCCTGAACAAAGACATCGTGCAATTTGCCACCGGCCTGGGTTACATATCTGAGATCAGGGAATTGAGTTGTTTTGAAGGAGTCCGATTTTTTTAACAGGATCTGGAAATGACTGGGGACCCCTGCAAAGCCCGTACACCGGTAGTTCTTAAGATCGTTCAGTACTGACCCCAGGAAAATAAAACTGTTATTTAAAACAAGAGAGCCTCCAACCCTCAAATGGGTATGAAGCAAAGAAAGTCCGTAGCAATAGAAAAAGGGAAGTACCACACACATTCGGTCGTTTTCCCCGAGCTTCAGATACTCGATGATAGAATCCGTGTTGGCCATGATATTCCCATGGCTGAGCATGACGCCTTTGGGTTCGCCTGTGGACCCGGAAGTAAAAATAATCTCGGCGGTCCGGTCCGGATCAAATGCCGGTTGGGTCTCGACAGGAGATTCTGAAGTAGTAATCTGTTCTACATCCTTTTCTTCAAGTACGCTGACAGAATCAGGGACCCGTTCAGAGAGTTTCAGCTGTGGAACCGAAAATATGATCCGACTTTCGGTCTGGGTAAGAATGTAATTCAGATTCTCCTGTTCGGTCCCCTGGTTCAGGGGGATACAGACATTGCCGGATTTGAGGATAGCCAGATATACGGTAATAAAATACTCCGAATTAGGACTGACCAGGAGGATATTTTGCTGAGAACCCACTTCTCTGGAGAGAAATGAGGCCAGTCTGGAACTATTTTGATAGAGGGAATTAAAGGTAACACGCCTTTTGGCATTTGCAATAAAAGGCTTTTCCCAGTCTTTGATCGAATCGAAAAAGTAATCAAAAACATTCATCCCTGTAACATTAAAAAATGGGCTTCATCCTCAGGTATTCGGTCGTCTTTTTCTTTCTGTCGAAACTCTTGTAGATATTTTCAATCTCCTCTGCTGTTTTGTCCATAACGGGGGCTACCTCTTCTGCAGGATATCCGTTCTCCCATCCATACCAGATAAGATCCATTACTTCAAAGGGAAGCTGGTAAAAGAAATCTTCCTGAGTTTGCTCCGCGGTATATGTATCTGTGGTAGGAGTACGGGAAATAATTTCCTCAGGTACCCCCATATACCTGGCAATCTGGTAAACCTGAGTCTTGAAGAGATGCCCGATAGGCATCACATCGGCCCCGCCGTCTCCGTATTTTACAAAGAACCCTTGTTCCACTTCGTGTTTGTTCGGCGTGCCAATAACCGCATAATGAAGTCGCTCGGCATGGTAATAGAGCATAGACATTCGGCTCCTCTGTTTAAAATTGGAGGCTGCTACGATCTGCAGGTATTCCTTGGCCGGCAACAATTTGCTGATCACCTCTCCATCGGGTTTGATCACTGTGATAGAAAAAATAGCCGGGATATTTTGTCCGATATTTTGTTTGATCTCGATCTTGGATTTATCCCGCTTCGGATCGAAGTCGGGGATCACATTTCCAATAGCTTCATCGCGGCGCCCGTAACAATCAAACCCATCTAGGGCCCCTGTGATGTCTTCCACCAAAGTCTTCACCCCGAACTTCGCTGCCAGTTTCTCAGCAAAGAGCCGGCTTTCATCACTTGAATCCCGCTCAGGGAGCATCACGCCAAGGACTTTTTCCGGACCGAGTGCCTTTGAGGTCAGGGCCAGCACCACAGAAGAATCGATTCCTCCGCTTATCCCAACCACACCCCCTCTTCGCTGCAGTTTCTGGGCGACATCTGTCCTTAATTTTTTCATGATGTTCTCACATACCTCCTCAATATTTTCAAGGTGGAGTATATCTTTAGAAAAAGCCTTTTTTTGTACGGTTGATTTCATATTTTATGATTTTACGATTGCGTCTTCGACGATGAATTTATTTAAAGTAATCAGGTTTTCTGTTTTTAACTGCGGAATATTCTTTTTGACAAATTTATCATGCAGTATTTGAGTTGAAAGCACTGCGGTTAGAGCCATATTGTCGATTTCCGATACCACACTTTTAGTCCTCATTTTTTTCAAGAGCTGATCGACATAATTAGGATGGAATATGCCAAAATCTTCCAGTACCGGACCTGATAGCATTTCCTTGAAATACTCCGGACCATCTTCAGCAGCCAGAACGCTCTTGATGGGCGCTCTGTACGCCTGTTTGGGACGGTTCAGGATGGGATCGGGGATCCGGTTCTTCATCATTTTCTTTAAAAGATATTTTTCATTCAGGCCATTCAGTTTCAGGTCCGGATCGAGGGACATGCAAAATTCTATGACCCGGTAATCTAGGAAGGGATAACGGCCCTCCACTGAGTGAGCCATGGCCATGCGGTCACCCTGGGAAGATAGCAGGTAACCTGACATAAAGATGTCGACTTCTAATCGCTGGGCTTTTGCCAGAGAATCCAGTCCTTCGAGTTTACTCTGATAATGTGATTGGATATCGTCCATGGGGTCATATCCTTCACATACTTCCTTAAAGGACTGAGAAAGGTAGTTCCTGATCCTCCCTGTATTGTTCCATCTCAAAAGATGTGAATAAAAAGGATGTTCGGTTTCGCCCAACCTGTAGCCAAAGAACATTTTCAGGACATTGTTGTTCGCATTCTTCATCTGCGGGAGATAAGGATACAGCTTCTTCAGCAACAGTGACCTGAACTTAGAATTTGGGTCCTTCGCCCAGAATCTCCTGATCTTGGTTTCTTTGAAGATGTTATACCCCCCCAGGAGCTCATCGGCCCCTTCACCTGTGATCACAACCTTTATATTCTGATCTCTCACACTTTTGGCCAAAAGGCTCATCGGTGCGGGTGCTGTCCTCAGCAGAGGTGCCTCCGCATGCCACACCACTACCTCAAATTCCTGTGCAATATCTCTGGAAGAACAGGTAACCGCGGAATGATCGGTCTGAAAATATTCAGATGCCAGGTTCTGATAGGAAGATTCATCGTAATCTTTCTCTTCAAACCCGATAGAAAAGGTCCTGAGGTTATCCGGGGAAATACTCTTAATAAACGATGTGGTTACGCTTGAATCGATCCCACCGCTCAGATATGCGGCTACGGGTACATCAGCGCGCAACCTCAGGCGCACGGCGTCCCTGAATATTTTTTCAAAGGCAATTGCTGCGTCCTCCACATTGTGATAGACGCAGGAGTCCTCCTTGTGTGTCGGGAGCTCCCAGAAACGTCTTACGGTCTTACCCTGCTCATTTACAACCATATAACTTCCAGGAGGTAATTCGTACACTCCTTCGAAAGCCGTAGTGGGGGTCAAAGCCGTCCAGAATGTAAAGTATTGAGCGATTGCTTTCGGACTTAATTTCAGTTCGAGGTCCGGATATTCAAGTAAAGCCTTGATCTCAGAAGCAAAGATGAAAGTATCACCCTGTGTGGTGTAGAATAAAGGCCGTATACCTACCCGATCACGGGCCAGAAATAACTCCGATCTGTTTTTGTCCCAGATCGCAATGGCAAATTGCCCATTGAGTTTATGCAGAAAATCCGGGCCAAATTCTTCATACAGATGCACGATGACCTCCGTATCACTGGAAGTTTCAAAACGATGACCCAAAGCTTCCAATTCTTCTTTGAGCTCGATATAGTTGAAGATCTCGCCGTTGAAAACGATCCAGAAAGAGTGGTCTTCATTACAGAGTGGCATGGTGCCCGTACTGAGATCTATGATACTCAGGCGAACACTCCCCAGACCTACCTGTTCGTTGAGATAGACACCGCTCTCGTCCGGACCTCTGTGCTTGATACGCGTAAGCATATGGCGCAGAATCTCCTTCCGGCTGTCCGTTTGGCCTCCGGCGTTGTAAAATCCGGCTATTCCGCACATAGGCTAAGGATTGTGAGCTTTTTTACAGCTTTTTGTCGATAAAAGCTACGATATTCTCAATAGACTGGAAATTCTCGACGACTAATTCATGATCCTCCACGGTTATTCCAAATTCTTCTTTGAGGAATTCGATTAAGAAAAGAAGCCCCATGGAGTCCAGGAGGCCTGTTTCAAAGATTAAAGTATCGTCGGAGATATGGTCGACATCCGCGAGGGTTTCCTTAAGGATGTAGTCTTTTACTTTTTGTTTGGTGGCTACTTCTGTGATCATGATGTTCGTAAACTAATTTAGGTTTTTTTGAATTTTGGATCATAAATCTAGTTTTTAGAATTCAGTGAGGGAAATTTCTGTATCGAATTTCGGTCTATTGCCAATTCTCACGATTTACGGCCATTTTTAGCTGTTGTTACACTTTTCTTATAAAACATTTTGGGAAACCGGGGAATCTTTAGTGTTTCGGGTACTTCATCGTTATAAAGAACATCCATTTTTTGCCTTTGATCGAATCTTCGAGACGTAGGACGGAGCAATTGGTTCCCGGAGCTCATATCCTGTAATTTTGTGGTTCAGGATCCCAAATCTTGTCACCATGAAAAATCACCTTCCCCTGTACCTGGGAGTGCTATTGATCGGCTGCTTCAGCCTCTATGGCCAAAACCCGGCTGAAAATCCTACCTATGATTCTATCATCCATTCTTCCTGGGTGATCGGGATAGGTATGAATATCGTGGATGATTCTGCAACCCCTTTCGGACAAGATTTCCTGAAAATTCGGGAAACCTGGAATTTTGCCCCCTATCCTTCCCGTCTGAGCATCGGAAGGTTCTTCAGCAATGGATGGGGAGTGGAAGCCATTGGAAGCTATAATCGCTATCCCGAAGGCAAGAAAGTTGATGGGGTCATTATAGACGCCCCACAGACCTATTATTCCCTGGACGCGAAGATCAGCTATGATTTGAATACTCTTTTTGGTGATACCCGCTGGTTTGATCCCTATCTGCATGTAGGTGCAGGATACTCTTCCATCGATGACCTGGGTCGGATGACCGCCAATGGGGGTTTTGGTTTTAATACCTGGTTTAACGACCGTTGGGGTCTTAATTTTAATACCGTCGGCAAATGGGGTATTAAGCAAGGTTCTACAAAACAGCTACAGCATTCGGCAGGGGTAGTGTACCGGTTCGGAATGGAAAAGGGATTGAGTGAAAAAGACCAGGAGGCCTTACTTATGCAGCAGAAGATGGATAAGGAACAGCAAATGCGAAAAGATTCCATGCTTGCTGTGCAAAAAGCTGAAGGAGAGGCCAGGTTACTTGCAGAACGACTGGAGAAGGAGAAAGAAGCCGCAAGACTGGCAACTGAGGAGAAGAATAAAACTGTACGATATAATACTCTTCGGGAATCCCTGGAGAGTATTGGTGACGTTTATTTCGACTTTGATTCCTCCTATCTCAACAAAGCTTCCAAAGGCACCTTAGATGCGGTGGCCACACTCATGTCCCAATACCCGGAATTTCATTTCGAGATCCATGCCTATACAGACTCCAGAGGTCCGGCCAACTACAATCAATGGCTGTCTGAGAGAAGGGCACAACGTACGGTTGACTATTTGATTTCCAAAGGAATATCCGAATCGAGGCTGACAGGATTTGGCCACGGGGAATCAAAATTGAAAAATGGTTGCGTAGACGGGGTTCCTTGTTCAGCACAACAGCATGGAGAAAATCGCAGATCCGATATTACCGCCATCCGGATCATCAACCCTTTATCTGATTAATCCCCGGAAAAGATAAGGTAAGACGAGGATTTAAATAATCATCCCTGCAGCGACGGTCTCATTTGTCTGATCATCGATCAGGATCAGACTTCCGGTATAACGATTGTCCTTGTATGCGTCGATAAGGAGCGGCTTGGTGGTCCTGAGCTTCACCTTGCTGATGTCGTTCATCTTCAACTCTACATCGTCCTTGATCCTCTCCATAGTATTGATGTCGTATTTGTACATCACTTCTTTGATCATGGCCTTCTGTTCGTTGGACGTATGCATGAGGGTGTACTTGGCCCTGGGCTGGGCGGGTCGGTTGTTCAACCAGCACAACATCACCTCCACATCCTGGGAGGATTCTGGCATATTGTTGGAACGAACGATCATATCTCCCCTGCTTACATCGATGTCATCCTCCAGTTCTAAGGCGACAGACATAGGGGCAAAGGCCTCTTCAAGCTCACCGTTCGGACCCTTGATAGATTTGATGCGGGATGAAAAGCCAGAAGGCAATACAGTCACCTGATCTCCCACACGATAGAATCCGCTGGCAATGCGACCTGCGTAACCTCTGTAATCAATAAAACCTTCACGCTGGGGCCTCAATACAGTCTGTACAGGAAACCGTGCATCTACCTTGTTGAGGTCACTGCTGATATGCATGGTCTCGAGCGTGTGCAAAAGGGGTCCGTCCTGATACCAGGGCATGTTTTCGGACCGATTCACCACATTGTCACCCAGCAGGGCGCTGATCGGAATAAACCGTATGTCCCGGATCAGCAGTTTGGCTGCAAATGCCTCAAATTGGCTCCTGATGGTGGTAAAAACTTCCTCAGAGAAATCCACCAGGTCCATTTTATTGACACAGACAATGACGTGGGGGATGTGCAGGAGGGAGGCGATAAAGGCATGCCTTTTGGTCTGTTCGATGACGCCATGGCGCGCATCGATAAGGATGATGGCTGCATTGGCCGTAGACGCCCCTGTGACCATGTTCCGGGTGTACTGTACGTGCCCGGGCGTATCAGCTATGATAAATTTCCTTTTTGGGGTCGTGAAATATCGATATGCCACATCAATGGTGATCCCCTGCTCACGTTCATCCCTCAGCCCATCTGTAAAGAGGGCGAGGTCCACCCCGTCGTGTCCTTTTTTCCGGCTCGTACTTTCAATGGCTTCCAATTGATCTTCAAAGATCGATTTGGAATCGTAGAGCAGTCGGCCTATCAGGGTACTCTTCCCATCATCGACACTCCCTGCGGTAGAAAATCTCAGTAATTCGTTGCGTTCTATTTCCATTCGCTCAATTCTCGTTTAGAAATACCCCATTTTTTTTCGGTCCTCCATGGCGTTCTCTGATCGTTTGTCATCCGAACGGTTGCCTCGCTCTGTCTGTCGCATGGCGGAGACCTCCTGTACGATCTTCTCCAGGGTATCGGCTTCGGATTCGATTCCCCCGGTAATGGTAATATCTCCCAGGGTTCTGAACCGAATCTTTTTTGTTACCACTTCCTCCCGATCATCCAGTGTTAAAAATTCGGAATTCGGGATCCAGGAATTGTTCCTCCAGACCACTTCCCGTTCGTGGGCCAGGTAGAGGGACGGTATTTCGATGTTTTCCTGCAGGATGTAGTTCCAGACATCCATTTCTGTCCAGTTGCTGATCGGAAAAACCCTGAAATGCTCCCCTTCAAAGTATTTTCCGTTAAAGAGGTTCCATAATTCGGGTCGTTGATTCTTGGGGTCCCACTGGCCAAAATCATCCCGGTGGGAAAAGAAGCGCTCCTTGGCTCTGGCTTTTTCTTCATCCCGGCGCCCGCCACCAATGGCACAGTCGATCTTGTGCTCTTCTATGGCGTCTAGTAAGGTGGTGATCTGCAGGGCATTGCGCGTGGCACTTTTTCCTTTTTCCTCTGCCACCCGTCCCTGATCAATGGATTCCTGGACCGATCCTACGATGAGTTGTACGCCCAGGTCTTTTATGAGATTGTCCCGAAAAGCGATGGTCTCAGGAAAATTGTGTCCCGTATCCACATGCATGAGGGCAAAAGGGATCTTGCTGGGATAAAACGCTTTCTTAGCCAGATGGGTCACTACAATAGAATCCTTCCCTCCGGAGAACAGGATCACCGGATTCTGGAATTGTGCCCAGACCTCCCTGAGGACAAAGATGGCCTCAGATTCGAGCTCTTCCAGGTAACTCAGGTAATATTTACTCATGGGTCCTCAGTTTTAATTTGGTTTCAATGGTGCGATAGACCATTTCTACAGCTTCTTCCACCGAATGTTCTTCGGTGATTGTAACTGCGGGAGAAGAGGGTGCCTCGTAAGGGGCGGAAATCCCCGTCATATTCATTATTTCTCCTTTTCTCGCCTTTTTGTACAGCCCTTTTACGTCTCTTTTCTCACAGATTTCCAAGCTCGTATTTACAAAAACCTCTACAAAGGTATCAACTCCGACAATATTCCGTATGTGATTCCGGTCTTTTTCATATGGGGCGACAAAGGCAGCCAGCACCACAACCCCTGCATCTACAAAGAGTTTTCCTATCTCCCCTATGCGACGGATGTTCTCCGAGCGGTCTTCCGGACTAAAACTGAGGTCTTTGTTGATCCCCGATCTCATATTATCCCCGTCCAGGATAAAGGTGTGTATGCCCAGGGATTGTAATTTCATTTCCAGGGCGTTGGCAATAGTGGATTTCCCGGAACCTGACAGTCCCGTAAAGAGCACCATAAAAGAATGGTGACCATTTTTCTGACGGCGATCCTCGGGTGTGACTTTGAATAGGTGTTTTACGATGTTTTTTTCCATGATTTGCGTTCCCTCCGCCTGTCGAGCCCGAAATTGATCCGGTACCAGGTTCGTTCGTGAAAATAATACAAAATCATTTTAGTGATGACCTCCGCCACGCCTATCTGAAGCCCGGTAAGCGGATTACCGGAAATAAACCAGGACAACAAAATGGTGTCCAGGGTGCCGATGGCCCTCCAGGTAAAGGTCTTGTAAATATGCCTTTTCCGGCTTTCCTTGATCCCTATATTGAACCAGACCCTTTCGTGCAGATAGTAAAGTAACATTTTCGTGATCACCTCTGCTGCCCCAATTTTCAGGCCTGTTAAAGGGTTACCGGTGATGATCCAGGACAGCACAATGGTGTCCAGGGTCCCGACGATCCGCCAGGTGATGGTCTTGGCCAGGTGCCTTTTGTAAGAAGAGGTTGCCATCAGGGAGAGACGAGAAAATAAGGGTTGAGCAGGTTCTTTTTGTTGTACATGAGTTCTTTACCCGTTTGCTGGTCGGTGACCTTAAGTCCGACCGCCCTGCAAATGGCGTGCCCGGCGGCCGTATCCCATTCCATGGTAGGCGCAAAGCGGGGATATACATCTGCCTTGCCCTCTGCGACCAGGCAAAACTTCAGGGAACTCCCTT
Source organism: Muriicola marianensis (assembly GCF_014638095.1). Classification (GTDB taxonomy): domain Bacteria; phylum Bacteroidota; class Bacteroidia; order Flavobacteriales; family Flavobacteriaceae; genus Muriicola; species Muriicola marianensis. Next base: position 564,231 of record NZ_BMFH01000001.1, on the reverse strand, counting down.
TGGAGACTACCTCTACCTTCTTTCCTTCCTCTTTTATTGAATCCACGTAGTCCAGGGTATCCTGGTTCATATGGGAGCGGCTGCCAACCACCCTCACAGTAGATCCCGCCTTTGGAGTAGGAGAAATCCTGTCTTTTTCAGAAAAGAGGGTTCCGGGCAAAGTGTGGTCTTTTCCGGCCATAGATTTATACGCTTTCCCGGAAGGGATATCCGCGTAATAGATCTCCCGGGTAACAGGCACATAGATCACCCCCAAAACGGGCGCACCTTTTTGAATCAGGGCGATATTTACGGTGAATTCCCCATTGCGTTTGATAAATTCTTTGGTCCCGTCCAGGGGGTCGACCATCCAGCAGGTAGCCCATGTTTTACGTGTATGGTATTCGATCTGTTTGTTTTCCTCGCTGATGATAGGGTAAGGGGTCTTTTCCAGATAGGCGTTGATGACTTTGTTAGAGGCGAGGTCGGCTTTTGTAAGAGGGGAATCATCTTGCTTAAAGGCGGTCTCGAAATCGGGCAGGTCATATACCTTTAGGATTTCCATTCCTGCTTTAAGGGCACATTCAATAATTACTGGTAATAGTTCTTTAAGTGTTCCCATGGTTGGATGGATTAGGCTCACATTGTTTGAATGCATTGCAAAGATGGTTAGATTTTTGGAAATACACACTTGCTTCTGGCTTTGGTCTTTCATTCATGCGGGTTTTCTGTCGACTTATTCCGCAATTCAGGGTTATTAATTCGATCGATGATTATAAAAGTTTACATTTACCGCTTTGTTTCTAAAGATAACTAGGTGAAAATGCTCCGACTTTCAACATCAAACTTTAACTCTGATCTTATATGGTAATCCTGGGGCTGAATTACTATTTTCACGACTCTACTGCTTGTATTGTGGTGGATGGGCAGTTAGTAGCGGCCATTGAGGAGGAACGGCTAAACCGGGACAAGCACACCCGGGTATTCCCTCACAAGGCTATTGCGCGCTGCCTGAAAATGGCGAACCTCCATTACAAGGATATCGATCATATAGCCGTATCCATAAAACCTACCCATAACCTGGGAAAAAAATTGTGGTATGGGATCAAAAGGCCGGGCACCTTTAAAACATTTATCAACCACGAATTTGTACACGCCCATAACAAGCAAAAGAGCTTTTGGGGGTGGTATAAATATCAGTATGGGGACAAAAAAAGTGGACCTCAGGTTCACTTTATTCCCCACCACTACAGCCATGCTCCGGGCTCCTTCTTTGTTTCCCCTTATGAGGATGCAGCTTTGCTTGGGATTGACGGTTCAGGGGAATGGGCCACCACCTGGCTGGGGCAGGGCAAAGGCAATGAAGTACGATGCCTGGGGGAGAGCTTTTTTCCCCATTCACTGGGCTCGTTTTACGAAGCGGTTACCCAATTCTGCGGCTTTAAGACCAGTTACGATGAAGGAAAGACCATGGGCCTGGCTCCCATGGGTAATCCTGAGACCTATTACGAGGAGGTTGCCGGAATGGTAGCAGTTGATAAGAATGGCAAATTGACACTCGACCTGAGCTGGTTCAATTTTCAGAACATGCACTGGCAACGGTTGTCCCCCAAATTCTACAAGCGGTTCGGGGAAGCCAGAAAACCGGGAGGTGAATTTGAAGACCGCCATAAAGACATGGCAGCAGCTTTTCAACGGGTTTTAGAAGATCGTGTGCTGGAGATATGTGAAGTGCTTCACCAAAAGACAAAGGCAGAATACCTGGTTATTTCCGGAGGAGTTTCTCTGAATAGCGTGATGAATGGCAGGATCATAAGGGAGAGCAACTTTAAGGACGTATATGTGATGCCGGCTGCAGGAGATAATGGTACGGCTATAGGAGCTGCCTATTATCTTTATAATGGGATCCTGAAAAACCCCAGGAATTTTGTGCATCTGAATCCTTATGTGGGCACAAGCTATACCAATGAAGAGATAGAGAAGGTGCTGAAGGGTGCTAAACTGCACTATACACATTTTGAAGATATCTCAGAAAAGGCAGCCGGTCTGCTTCAGGAAGGAAAGATCATCGGCTGGTTCCAGGGCGCCATGGAAATAGGCCCCAGGGCACTGGGTAGTCGCAGCATCCTGGCCAACCCTGCCTTTCCTGATATGAAGGACAAGATCAATGCCGAGGTAAAATTCAGGGAGGCTTACAGACCCTTCGCCCCCTCATCCATCCTGGAAGCCAAGGATGAGTTCTTTGACCTGGAAGTTGAAGCTCCCTTTATGCTTAAGGTGTGTAATGTCCTTCCGGATAAACAGGCCGTGATTCCGGCTGTAACCCATGTAGATGGCAGTGCCCGGCTGCAGACAGTGCGTAAGGAACTCCATCCCAGGTATTACGAAGTGATCCAGAAGCTGGGGGAAAAGACCGGAGTCCCTGTAGTATTGAATACCAGTTTTAATATCCAGGGGGAGCCTGTGGTGGAATCTCCCCAGGATGCGGTAAGATGCTTCTTTTCCACAGGCCTGGATGCTTTGGTAATCGGTAATTTCTTGCTGACTAAAAAATGATCAAATAAACAGAATCATGCCTCGTAAACCTCCGGAATTCTATTCAGAAGAATTTGAAAACCAAGTAGTGAAGGTATGGAAGGACAGAGAAAACCTGTACGGGGCAGAGAAGGTTTTATTAGATAAATTTCTAAAGGACAAGAAGGCAAAAATATGTGACGCTGGCACAGGGTCAGGAAGGATTGCTTTTTATCTGGAAGAAGAAGGGTTTGAAGATATACACGGATTCGACCTCAGCAAACGCATGATAGATGAAGCTGAGAAGAAAGCCGGGATCAATACTTCGAAAATCGGCTTCAGGCATGCAGATGCCTGTGACCTGAGCCTGTATCCGGATAATCATTTTCAGTATCTCGTTTACTTGCAACAAGTACTTTCTATGATCCCGGAAGATCAATTGGGAGAAGCCCTGAGGGAAGCCTTCCGAATTGGTCAGCCGGGGAGTATTTACATCTTCAGTTTTATGGACTGGAGGGCCCGTAAGTACAATCCCCTCCTGAGCCTGATCGTCAACAGCGTAAGGTTTTTCACCTTCCGGAAAACATCAAAATACTATTTGCCTGAACTCACCTTAAATGGCAGGTTTAACAAGGGTTTTCTTAGCAGGAACCAACACCCGATATGGTGGCCTAAAATGGAAATGGTCATTCCTATGTTAGAAGAAACAGGATTCGAAATAGTTACTACCCATAAACAAAATGAAGTTTCTTCCGGGGGTAAGGAATACGCTTTTTATTTGATTTGTTCCAAGAAAGGTTGAAAATAAACGATTAAATGTAAGTAATAAGAGGAAATCCGACTCATTTGTATGAGATGTCATATATTGACTCTTCGGGAATTCAACAATCCAATCCAAGAAAAATGCAGGGGATCACTAAATTGATCAAACATGCCCGGGAGGGTAACTTTTCCTTTATCCTACAGGGGATTAAGAAACGATTGTATTCAAAGAACGAGGCCTATGGGTTAAAAAGGGACCTTTCAGTTCCGTTTAAAAATCCTGAAGCCCTGATTCCTATTTCTATAAGGCGCGCAAAAAAGGAGGATGATGCGTATTTCAATGCAGACAATTATAATCATGGGATCATATCGGCAAATTTGCAAACCTGCTATGTAGCCACAAATGAAGATGGCATCCCGGCCTATCGGCAATGGTTGATGGGATCAGATCAGAATCCGGGAATAAAGGCATTTTGGAAGGGTTCATTTCCGGTACTGGCACCTGATGAGGCCTTGCTGGAAAATGCGTTTAGCAGACCAGAATTCAGGGGGAAACGGATCATGCCTGCGGCCATGGCGAGGATTGCAGAAAAGGGGAACGATATCGGAGCCCGTTACATCATTACCTTTGTGGATATTCACAATATCCCGTCCTTAAAAGGGTGTAAACGTTCAGGGTTTGCCCCATATCTCCTTCGCACCGAACGGTGGCTCCTCTTTAACCGGAAGATCAGATTTGAACCCGCGGGTAGCGGCCACATGAATCACTTCAGGCAAGTAACTTCTTAGCTAAATCACAGGATTTTTTAGTGTTTAATCCTTGTCTCTGTAAGCGGGGAAATAATCAGTCTCAGAGATCTTAAATGTCCTGCCCTTGTTTTTTAAACAAAGCCGGTCATATTCTTCCCGGTTCACGATATATTTCCACACCTTGAACATCTTGTGATCCTTGGAAAACGAAGATTTAAAATGCAGGAGGGAATCATCCCTTCCGCCGAGTCCGCCCCCCAGGTTAAAATAGGTATAACCCGCTTCAGTGCCATCCAGCCGGGTTTCATCCAGCAGGAGCCGGATAGGGGTGAGGTGAAGATACTTGTCTGCCGTCCCCGACATATGGTACTGAATGATGTTATTGGTTTTGATCATCATGGCACCGGAGATCATCTCTCCGCTTTCCTTCAATTCGGCTATGTAAAGGTCTGTTTCAAAATCTTTGCTGAACAAGAGGTCGAAAACATAATCCTTATTGAAGTAATAAGAGTCCTTGGCATCCACCCTGTCCATATTTTCATAATACAAATTGATGAATTTCAGGATGTCCTTTCCCTCCTTGCTTCGCCTTACATGGCACAGCCTCCTGCCCTTATTGATATAACGCTTGGTAGTTTTGGAAAAAACCTGTCTCTGTAAGTCTAACGGAAGGGTAAGGTCTATATTGACGACCGGACCGATATCTTCAATAATGCCCAGATCGGCCAATAGTTCTTCCTGATTATTCAAATAGGGGTTTAGCCTGGAAAAGACGCTGACGACCTTTTGTTCGATAAAGAATTCGTGAAGAGCCTCTTTAAAAAGGGGGATGCTGAGTTCATTGAGGTTTTTGCTGATGGGACCCCCGTAGCCCCAGACAGAAGTTATGTCATTATACCTTGAGCCCGGAATCGGCCTCTTCAAAAAGGGAATAGCAATACAGGCGTCGTTGTGGCAGAAGGAGAACAGGACAGGGATTTCGTCACTCCTTTTAGAACTGTGATTGAAATCGTAGGTATGATAACAATCGTACCAGGAGAACTCTTTTAAAGCCTCTTTCCATCCAGGTTTATCCTGAATACACCGTACCGAATATGTTTCCTCCAGGGTTTCCATTTTTAAATTGCCTTCTCTACGGTCCTGTACAGAGGGAAATAGGATTCTTTCTTTCGTTCTAGTTTAATGACATCATGACCTTGCACCGGCATCTCCCTAAGGATGTGATCATAGGCTTCCTTATTGATAATCTTCCTCCCCGTGTAGAAAGGCCTGTCGGCCTCTTTGGGGAAGAAAGATTTTTTATACTGATATAAGGTGTCCCGGTCTTCTTTCCCCCCTCCGAGGAAATACCTCTCATAAAGTTGTTCTCTTCCCCAATCCATGACATTGATCTTCAGAAAGTCGTTAGGCCTCAAATCAAAGAACTCGCTCCGCGTGCCCCCTAAAAACGAATAGATAGTGCTTTTGGAAAGCAACAGTAGTTCTGTTGAAACTGGAGTCCCCTCGTGATAGACCATCGCAATGGCACAACTGTCAGGATTCTTTTCTACCAATGATACAAAGAAATCATAAGGAAAAAAATATCGCTCCTCCGCGCGCAACCGTTCCATAGTATGCGTAAAGATATCGTAAAAGGCACGGGTGATCTCTTCAGGGAATTCCGAGACAAAAAGCTTAAAGGTCAATTGATTCTTAAGAGCCTTGCGGTAGTTGTTCCTCACCTTGGGCTTGAAATTGGCAAATTGCGGTTCCCGATCGATTAGCTGCCCATTCACGCACATCAGTGTTTCCTTCAGGGAGCCATTGTAATAGGTGTGGTTGCCGTTAAATCCAAATCGGATAAATTCTGTAATTACGTTGTTTTGCCGGTACCACTCGTCTACCAGTTTCCAAAAATTAGTAAAAATTACAGGATCTGTTCCCTCCTGGTACAGTGGACCGTTATGTCCCCAGGGACTGGCCATATCAAAATAGGGGAGGGAGTCTATCATGACCGGAATAGGAATAAGGTAGAAAGGCATAATCACCTTAGGTGTATAGTCCTCTACATAGACGAAGCACCGGAGGTGTTTGCGTGGGTTCCAATCAATAAAAAGCAGCTCCGTACGATAATACGGATTGTCCGGATTGATCTCGTTTAAGGCCTTTTTGTACCTCAAACGGCCGTCAAGCGTATACAGATCCAATACCTGTAAATTAACCTTGGTCATCTCCTGCTTTTATTATCAAGAATTCCCTTCAAAATAGGGCATGTTTAAATTCTCGGCACTGTTGACGTCTTCCTTTAGCAATACCTTCCTTATGGTCATTAATATGATCCTGATATCAGTTAAAAAAGAGATATTGTCGACATACCATATATCGTAAGTAAATTTTTCGTCCCAGGAGATGGCGTTTCTTCCCTTGACCTGAGCCCACCCTGTAATTCCGGGCTTTACACTGTGCCGTCTCCTCTGAAATTCATTGTAAAGCGGCAGGTACTGTATCAAAAGGGGCCTGGGTCCCACCAGGCTCATATCTCCTTTCAGGACATTGATCAGCTGAGGAATCTCGTCTATGGAATATTTCCGGATAAAGATCCCTGTTTTGGTCAGGCGCTTATCAAAATCCAGCAACTCACCGTTTTTATCAGTCTCATCCGTCATCGACTTGAATTTAATCACATCGAAGAGTACCTCGTCCTTCCCGGGCCTGCTCTGATAGAAGAAGGGTTTTCCCTTGTTGACAAAAAGGAGGACGACCCAGGTGATCAGAAAAATGGGCGATAACAGGATCAGCCCTACCAGGGCTGCTATGATATCGAGAATCCTCTTAAAAAATGTTGCGTACATAGGTTACACTACCTTTAAATAACTTCCTGAGAAGTATTCGTCACTTTTTTTTTCTGGTACCAGGGTCAGCCGTCTCTCGTCGTCCAGGCGTACCTGGGAGGAGCCGTCGACCACAATATCTTTAGAGCCCAGTACCTTACCAATGGTCAGCAGAATGATTTTCGCGTCCAGCCAAAAACTCATATTGTCGAAATATTTCACATCAATGGCCAGCCGTTCATCCCACCCGAGGTGATTTCTGCCGGAAACCTGTGCCAGTCCGGTAATTCCGGGTCTGATCTGGTGTCGTTTTCGTTCTTCTTCCGTGTAATACGGCAAATAGGCCAGCAAGAGGGGACGGGGACCTACAAAACTCATATCTCCTATGAGCACATTAAACAATTGCGGGATCTCATCCAGAGAGGATCTTCTAAGGAAAGATCCCAGGACAGTGAGTCTGTCCCGATCCGGCAGGAGATTCCCATCCCGGTCCCTGTCGTCATTCATCGTCTTGAACTTAAAGATGGAAAACAGGGCTTCATCCTTTCCGGGCCTGACTTGCTTAAAAAATGGAGAATCCCCTGTTGTGACCAAAAGGATGACCGAAATGATCAGGATAACAGGAAACAATACTACCAGCAAACTCAGGGAAAAAACAAGGTCCAGGCTTCTCTTAAAAAATGTTCTGTACAATTTTCCGACGGTTTAAGTAAAAATATTGTTTTTATAAAAAACAGGATTCGTTTACACGTTCAACGCCTACATCAATCGATAAAAAGCACAATCGACGAAATGCACCACCATCAACCCTGAAAAATAAAAAGTTAATGCCCTTAATTTACTTGATCTGCAGCTCCTTCATCTTTTCCGTAACAATGTCGGCTAAGAGCTCTGAGGTCCAGATGATCCTGCCGCAATGCTCGAGGTGCCAGAGGGCTGATCCCTTTACCACATTGCCCGCGAGCATGGGTCCTATTACATGGATGCCCCGGGATGCTTCCAGTTGGGCATTTACGCTGATTCCTATGTTGGATGCGTTGGGTTTAATGTACCCCTTTCTGATCAGGTTGGACATCAGGGGAGGGATGTCTTCTCTGGTGAGATTGGTGCTTCCGATACAGTTGATAACCAGGTGCAATGGTTCTTCGAGTTCCACTTGTTTCCCGCTGTGTGTATCCGTATACGTAAGAATGGCATGTCCTTTATTGTCTCCTTTCAGGCGCTCATATCGGCCGGCAATATGGGTAAGTCTTCCCGCCTTCTTCAACTCCTCCACAGAACTGATGTAATGCTGCCCTGCGCATCGCTGTCTCCTGCCGATCTCATTCCCGTAAAAGCAGGCGAAATTGGCCAGCTCCTCAGGGCTGAGTTTAGACAATAATGAACCGAATCCCCGGGAAATGATCCCCACCGTCGTAGCAGCACCCAGGGGGATGCTCTCGGCCAGGTCGAGGTCTTTAAAGGTGGCCTCTGCGATCTCCTTTGCCGTAAGTGATTCCCTGGATTGAAGTGCCTGTAGATGCTTGGGTACAAAGGAATCCATACCCTCGGGGTCGATCTCTGCATCGGGCATCACTCCGTGGGTGGAGAGCACAAAATACCGGCTGATCTTTTCATCCAGAGAGGGAAGATCCGTGAATTTATACAGGGTTTCCAGTCCGCTGGCATTGGCTCCTATGACCAGGACATTCGTCTCTTGTGATTGCCTGTTATCTAAAAATGTCTGTAGTTCTGTCAGGACGTGGTCAAGTTCATAGTCATAAATGCTATGGACCGTCATAAATTCCCCTTTCTTGTCGGACACCTCCACTCCCGGCAAACGGGTATTGGGGAGAGACCCTATCGAAAGGACTACTTTCCTGCTATGTAACATAGAACCGTTGTCCAGGATCAGATCAAAACCTCCTGAAGTTTTTTCAATATCGGACACCTCGCCTACATGATAATCTATACTGACACGGCCCGACTTTTCAGCTTCAGCAACGGCATTCAAGACCTTTTCCTCAATATACTGCCCAAAAAAGCTTCTGGGAACAAAGAGTTCATCCCATTGGCCTTTCTCGAGACAGGCCTGGTTATCGGTCAGCCATTTTTGAGCCCTGGACCCTCCGGCTTGGAGGAAATGAGACACCAGCTCCTCCTTATGGGCGTTGAGCCATGCTACGTAAGCCTCGCGCTGAGGCTGGGGGAGAAAGGCTTGCAGTGCATTGATCAGCAGCACGGAATCCCCTGAGCGTTTTCCGTAGGGAATGCCCTTAAAGAATTCAGAATATTTGTCTATAACCCCAATGCTAATGGGGAATTGAGGCGGATGCTCCTTCAGGTTCTCCAATAATTTGAGGAGGGAAAAGCTGGTTGCGATTCCGGCGCCTACATAGAGGATGTCGTACGGTGTATGTTTCAAGATTGGGATATTTAGATTGGTAATTTATGTGGGGCTTACCTGTGCTTTCCGGTCTTGATGACCCTGCCGGGGTTACCTACTACGGTGCAATAATCGGGAACATCCCGTATAATAACGGCACCGGCTCCTATGGTACACCATTTGCCGATCTTAACGCTTGGGATCACAATAGCCCCGGCCCCTACATGGGTTCCTTCCCCTATCTCCACATGCCCGCACAATACGGCTTTGGGAGAGATATGTGCATAGTCCCCAATGACGTTATCGTGGTCCACGCTGGCTCCGGTATTGAGAATCACATGTTTGCCCACTCGGGTGTTGGCCTGGACGATGACACCGGCGAAGGCCACTGTGCCTGCGCCCAGCACAGAGGTCTTGTCTACGATCACGGAAGGGTGCACGGCATTGATAAAGTTACTGCCTTCCATCATCCCGGCGATTTCAGAACGCTCCAGGTTGTTGCCTATAGCGATAATCACGGGCGCATCCGTAACAGGAAAATTGTCCAGGTTTTCTCGTATACCCGGGTTCACATCGGTGGCGGCATGGTGCCAGCCCGATTTTTTATCGTCGTACATCTGGGAAACCGAGCAATCAGAAAGTTCCAGAACAGACCGGATCACCTGGGAATGCCCCCCTGCACCGTAAATTATAATTTGATTTTTTTTTGTTTTAGTCTCCATGTAGGTTTGGTCTTCACCCAATATATATTGGGTTCTTCCACAACAAAGTTAAGGTTTCCTTAGGAAATTGTACTTTCCTCGGGTAAAAATTAAGAAGGAATAAGACATTCCGGCAGATTTCGAGATTTAGAGCCGTCTTGTATCGATACAATTTTTCGAAATATCGCACGAATTAAAATAGCTATAAAATTTTACGGCTGTTCGGAAAATAATCACGATTAATGACATTGTTAGAAAGAAATGATGAACTTTTTTTCTAATTGAGAATAAACTTCTACGAATTGTTTTTGATTACAATCAAATATATTCTGCAAGTAAATATTCATGTTACCAGTTATAATTTGGGGAAAAACTGCATTTCATCGATTATTTTGTTAAAAAAACTATAATTGTAATCCGGAGTTATTTTTGACCCGTAGCTAAAGGGTGTATTTCATCGAAAAAAACATTCATTTTAACGTTGTTATTCTTAAAATTCTCATATTTGAGAACCCTAAACCTACGGCTATGAGCAAATTACAAGTAACTTTCCCTAAAACTTCTGTGCTTTTATTATTCATAATAGTGCTCTCCTTTTCCTGTTCTGATGAGGATCTTTTCGAAGAAACAATTAGTCAGGAAATAGAAGAAAATACTACGAATACCTCGGTGGGTGAACCCCTCGACCCCATCAATGAAGTCCCATGTACTTTTGATCCTACAAGTCTGGAGGCCAATTCAACAGTCATTATTGATTGTACATTAGACCTCAATGGATCAACCATTAATTTACCTTCCAATATTTCTTTGGATTTCGACGGTGGTGAAATTACCAATGGTACTTTAAATTTTTCCGGTGGTACCATAGACGGTAGACTTTTAAACATAACCTTGGATGTAATTGGCGATGTTTCTCTAAAGGAAGATAATTTCTTTTTTGATCCGGCCAGATGGGAAATAGTAGAAGGCATTGTTTCTGAGGAAACCGCATTGACCAATAGAGAAAATATTAATTCCGCGATTGAACTGGTAAAATCTCTCGGTGGTACCGAATTCAATATTGGTCGCGTGGATGCTTACTTTAATGTAAAGGCGAATAAGGTAAATAGAGAATATTGTGCAGAAAGGTCAATACGCATTCCATCGAATTTCCACTTGAAGATGTCCGATGAAACCTTCCTCAGGGTTCAGCCAAATAACTTTCCTGCCTATGCCTTAATTACTCTATATACCACAGACAATACTACTATCTCAGGGGGTAATTTATTCGGAGATCGATTTGAGCATGATTATTCTCCAATCGTGGATATAGTAGGTGTTAGGCGCGATACCCATGGATATGGTCATGTGATCTGGGTAATAGGCTCTCATAATACATTGATTCAGAATGTCACAGTTAAAGAAGCGATCGGAGAAGGTATTCAGGTGCATTCTAAGACTATAAGGAACCCTGATGGTTCGCTGAGTAACGGAAATAGAACTAGTGAGAATGTTTTGATCAAGGACTGTTTTGTCTCTGAGAACAGAAGAAATAATATTGCGGTCGTAGATGCCAATGGCGTAGTGATTGATAATTGCATCATTGATAAATGTGGAAATGGGGAACAAACAAGAGATGCAAACGGCGACCTGGTTGCTACAAGCGCTGGTACCGCACCCCGTTATGGTATTGATCTTGAAGCTTTAAGATATGTAAACAATGATGGATCTATAAACGAGATCAACAAAGTTGAAAACGTTGTTATTAAAAATTCCAGGTTTACCGGGAATGAACAAGGAGATATTGTTGTATACACTGCAAACTCTGTCCAAATAGATAATAATTATTTCGATAAATGGGTGGCCAATTTTGCCTCTTTCGATGTCGAAATAACCAACAATGTATTTGAAGCAAGATCATCTGATATTTCATTTGGTATTAATATTCAATCGTATATCAGGAATAATACTGAATTTAATTACAATTATGTAATCAGAGGTAATACGATTAAAGGTTATGAGGATGGTATTAAAATGGCTGCAAGGGATCATCTAGTTGAAAATAATACCATTCTAGATTGCGAAATTGGTATTCAATTAACTAGTGACCTTTATAACACTACCTTCAGAAATAACACAATAAGAAATTCCGCAGGAATTAGTTACGGATATAAAAATGCACCAAACGCGGATAATATAAATAATATTTCAATCAGCGGTGAAGACATTAATGTAGGAAACAGGCCCATTAGTTTTATTAATTTTAATGCTGGTAGTTCTTCAACTGAATTCCAAATTACCTTTACAGGTAACACATTAAATAGTTTTAATAACCAGAATTTCAATATTTATCTGGACAATACAAAAAACATTTTGTTTGAAAACAATTTGAGTAATACAGATTTTGAAATTGTCCAAAGCCAGAACATAGTGCTTAGGAATAATGAAGTGAACAGATCCAATTAGAAGAATTCTTAAAGAATTAGAAAACCTGTTATTCTCGATAACAGGTTTTTTTATGTTCTTACTTCATGCACTTATTCCTAATTACCTAGTACCTTGGAATAGTATTGATACGCTTCATTCCATATGCGATTTTGATCGTATTTTGTGATAATATGGTTCCTTATCTGATGCGCATCCCAGGATACATTTTGTGTGCCATTGAGTATTCCAGATACTTTACTTATCAGTTCCAAACTAGATTTTGAGGGTACGAGAAAACCATTTGATCCTTGTTGAATGATCTCATTACAACCTGTAATATTAGTTGAAATTATAGGCAACCCCATGGCACCTGCCTCCATAAGAGAAACTCCAAAACCCTCCCTGTAGCTTGGAAAAACGAAGAGATCCATTGCTGATAAGAAGGGTCTTATATCTGATTGAAATCCTACAGCTTTAATATTCGGATGGGTCTCAATAGTTTCTTTGGTTGAAGATTTCAAAGGATCTAAGTGATCTTCAAAATTCCCGACGAGGAGAAGGTATAGTCTTTCTCTTTCTTGTTTTAGGCCAAGGAATGCCTCAATCAGTTCATTTATTCCTTTATCCCCCACAAGTCGACCCACATAACCCAATACCACAGCTGTGGAAGGGATGTTGTATTTTTCCCTTATGTTTTTTTTTGAGAATAATGCGGGATTGAAAAAGTTGGGGTCTATGCCGTTGATGCTACCATTAGATATAACTGAAACCTCCTTTGAGGTAATCTTATCAGAAGCAAGTTTTTCCTTAATACCATAGCTAACACTAAAAATCTCTGTTGCAAAATGACAGGATAGACTTTCCATCAACATTAAAAATCGTTTTTTCAGACCAGAAGCCCCTTCATATCTCAGGCCGTGGACGTAATAAATACGTCCGGGAATTCTCATAAGCCATCCGGCCATCATACTAATTAATCCAGCCTTAGGCGTGTTGCCATGTATGATCTCAGGTTTTGTTTTATGAACCAGCCGAATCATTTTTAACAAGCTCATTATATCCTGGAATAAGGATATCTCCCGACGCATGGGAAGTCCATGATATATAACTCCTTCTGTTTTGGCAAAGCTCTCCAGCTTTTCGTCAGGGCTGGCAACAACCTCCACATCAAAATATTGGTTGAGGAATCGGACCTGTCCTTTAAAAAAGTATAAAGTCAAAGATACCGTTGAGACCAGAAGAAATTTTGGTTTGACCATTATTGGGACTTGGAGATTAATTTATTTGTTAGCCCCGTCATCGATTCACTTTGGAAGCCATATTTATCGTGCAACTCTTTATATTTTTCAAAAATATATCTGAGGTTGGTCAGATTTTCACGAATATTCACACCAAAATTATGAGGATGCCACCATAAATGATACATTTCATTCTTTCTGGCAGCATGTTCCATGGCTTTAGTAATCCTTCGGATCTTAAGGGGTTCCAGAAATGAAAATTTATTGAGATAGGGTCGTAGAAATCGGCTTGAAGGTAAATTGAGAATTTGATTGCCATCCTTTTGGACCATTGATAACTGATAAGTGTGGTAGCCAGAAATATTAACATATGCATCTACCATGCGCAACATTCTAAAAAGAGGAAATTTCGCCTTGATCTTTCCAAAGGTATCATTGTACAAGATACTGTTCTCATTGCCCCTGAATGATGTGAAACCGTGTTTTTCACATACTTTTAAATAAGGGCCCAACACCTGGTTTTTAGGAAACACAATGCTTTTTAGCTCGATCCCTTTGGATTCAGCAATACTTTTTGCGGCTATGATATCAGCTTCAAACTGTTCAATACTTTGTCCATGTGCAAAGCAATTATAATGGCTGTAAGTGTGGCTACCTATTTCATGAAATTCCGAATTCGCTATCTTATCAATTATGGAAATTGCATAATGCAGTGAATCTTCATTTTCGCAAGGACCTATATCATCGATCAATAAGTATGGGTCTAATGCAAGATTTTGATAACTTGGCTTGCTGCCGGGGCTGAATTTCAAAATTTCCTCCTTATTCCTGGCAAACAGAAATCCTACGGTTGCGAAGGTAAGTTTAACACCATACTCTTCAGCCAAGGTCATGATGCTCTTAATTACTTCCGGAACAGCCAGTAGATTTTCTCTGTATTGATCCAACGATAGGGCGTCGTAAACACCCCAATGTATTTCAAAATCCAGTGATATTATAAATTGACCTTTCATTTATACAAAATCATAATCATATAAAATAGATTAAAAGATCTCTTTAAGTGACTATTTTTTGGGTAGTTCAAACCTTTTAATTTTTTCAACCTCCATTAAATATTTCCGTTTCTCTTCTTCATTAAACTTACTAGGGCTTCTTCTCTTTAACAACCAATCTTCCTTACCGAGAAGAGCTATAAAGTACACAGCAAAGGATTTTACCTTAGATTTGAGCCAATAAGATAAGTGTCCCCCTATGGCATACTTTTTAAACATTTGACGTTCATTTTTATATGCCGCTAAAACTTTTTTTGCCGTTGCGTTATTCTCTTCACGGTAATAATATAAACGGTCAGAAATAATCCTAATATTAAAATCACCACTAGCACTGCTTCTAAGCCAAAGGTCATAGTCCTGGGCTATTTTCAGTTTTTCATCATACGAATTTCGGGAAAACCAAGCTTTTCTACCCACGATACTTGCGTGCAAAGGTGAAGCTCTTCTGCTTAATAAATCCTGTAAAGATATATCGGAAATATCTTGCCCTCGGGATCCAATATATTGTAATGAATTGGTTATGGAAATGGTGCCTGTACTTATAAGATCCACTTCCGGATATTTTTCTAATTCTTCTATTTGTCTTTCCAGCCTTTCGGTACTCATCAGGTCATCAGCGTCCATCCTCATAATAACATCATATTTTGCGATGCGAACTATCTCATTGAGTCGGGCTGCGAGTTTTTTATTTTTTCCGTCAGAGATCACCCTGACCCTGGAATCACTGATCGATTTCGCTATCGCCAATGAGTCGTCTGTGGATCCATCGTCCATCAAGATCAGCTCCCAATAAGGATAAGTTTGAGCAAATATTGATTTTATTGCCATTTCTAGGAAATCCTCTGCGTTGTAAAATGGGAGGCCTATGGTTACATATATTTTATCCTTCATAGTCTTAGAGATGTCAATTATTCATTGATTGAACGTTCTATTATACTGCTTATTATTTTCATATTCATCCAATATATCATTAGTCCTTAATTAGAATATAATACATAGCATATGTAAATCCGTAATAAACAATTGTCACCAAACCCAGGAACTTGAATTGTTTGTTAATGAAATGCTTTTTCAATAAAGGATAGGTAATAACGATTGCCATCAAAAACCAGGATAGATAAGCAAATCGATTGGAAAAATTAGCTCTAATGATGAGAATCCAAAACGCATTTGCAATTAAATATGTGTTTAGTATTCTGTTGTAAATTGGATCTTCAAAACCCTTTTTAAATTTATAATAGTAGGCTAAAGCGATAGGAGCAGCTCCGTAGAATAAAAAATCAAATCGGAATCCTGTGCTGCTAAACTTACCCTCTTGTGCCCTTGTAGTCAAATAGCTCGCCAGTCGCTCATCTCCAAATCCTAGGGAAGCAAACAAATTCTCCCA
Organism: Muriicola marianensis; assembly: GCF_014638095.1. Taxonomy (GTDB): domain Bacteria; phylum Bacteroidota; class Bacteroidia; order Flavobacteriales; family Flavobacteriaceae; genus Muriicola; species Muriicola marianensis. Next base: position 548,267 of record NZ_BMFH01000001.1, on the reverse strand, counting down.
AACTCCGCCGAATGCCAGGGACAAGAAAATACATGAAATCCATAAAACGATAAACTTCTTAGTATCCTTAATCCAAAATCCCAAAGCATAGGCTAATATTGGCAAAATCATACTGGAATGAAAGCTATATGAAAGGAACATCATCAGCCCCATCATCAGATTATTTCTTTTGTCAAGTGATATGGCGTATAGAAATAAGGATGAAGCCATGCCATTTCTTATTCCATTTACCCCATATCCCCAGAATGAAAATGACCCGACAAGTAGAAGAAATCCGAAAAAGTAATAATTGGGGAACCAATTCTTACATGCAAAATATAAAGGAAGTGTATAAATGCATGCGCATAGAAAGAAAAACCAGGTTTCATTCATGATCTGAGAACACAAATAGACAAAATAACTGAATCCAATATCCTCTCCAATTACCTCGAAATTTCCATTTGCATAACGATTGAAAATTCGGGCGTAAGTTGTCATGTCGATAAACTCGCCGTCCACTGGACGCAAGCCCATATAAAGGACTACAAACATCAATAATGTAAAAGCACCAGTTTTATTTAAAAATTGGATTTGAGGCTCATTTCCGGCCAGAATTGAGGTATGTAAAAGGGAAATAAGGCAAATAATCAAAATTACCTGATAGTAAAATTCTGTATAAAATTCGACTGAAATAAAATCAAACATTTAAATCAATTTATTTTGTAGAATTTCTTGTGATTCAATAGCTGAATATACTTAGTGCCTAGATAATGGATTTGTGAAGAAAATCCATATCATTTACTTTTTTTCATAAAGTCTTTCCAATCGCTTAACACTAACGTCTATATCAAACCCTTCTTTGCGCATTGTTTCACGGATAAGCCTCTCGTCTGTCTTTGGTCTCTTAGTAAGCTCATTCATTTTACCGAGCCAAGTATCCATTGATTCATCTAGCCCACAGAACTCAATCAAATTTAATTTAAGATCTACCTCAGGTGATATATTATTGGAGATCAAACTAGGACATCCTGCTACTTGGGCTTCAACAAGGATGACAGGGAATCCTTCATGGTGGGATGGCATAATCATTATGTCAGAATTCGCTAAAACTTGATCAATATCACTTCTTACACCCAGGAAAGCAACTTCTGAGGTCAATCCTTTGTTCTCTACTAAATTCTTAAGTTCACTTTCCAGTTCACCACCCCCTATGAATAGCATTCGGAAATCAATATTTTTACTCTTTAGAAAATCTGCAAACTCAATTGAAAATTTATGATTCTTTACGGGCATCAATCGGCCTATCTGAGTGATAAACAATGTATTATCGTCTACTTCAGGCAACTTAAAATAATCGGTTGCGACCTTTTCCTGTGAGAAGATAAATTTATCGATATCAATAGCATTTGGGATGAGCAAGACTTCTCGCGATCTGTAGAACAAATACTTTCCCGCTAAATCGCCGCATGCGACAAAATCCGTACCCAACAGATTAATGATCCATTTGGATAATCGTTGATAGATTCTGCCTAAAATGCTGCTACTATTTGCATCGCTCGTGTTGTGAGAATGAGCAATCCTCATTTTAATTCCAGCCATATAGGCAGCCATTAAATGAAAGGCATTACTGAAGAGTTGATGGCAATGAACAGCATGGAAAGGTCCTTCCTTTTTTATTATCTTATATAGTTGCAAGGTTCGTAAAAATGGGGATTTTGAATCTTTTTCATTTATATGAAAAATTCTACCGCCCAAGCTGATTATCTCCTTGTCGAATGCACATTCCTTCTTAGTAAAGTAAATAAAATCAAATTGGAATTTTTCCCGATCGATAGCCCTGTATAAATTCATAACCATGGTTTCAGCCCCTGCTCTATTCATAGAACCTACTACCTGAAGAATTCTTTTCATAATGATCTTAAATTTTTGATACCAGAATATACTTTATATGCCAGGCCATAACATTTACAATATGATTTAGGAAAGTAGAGACCAATTTTTACGGATTGTCTCAGATTTTTTTTTAATTCGGGCGTCGAGCGGATTTTTTTTATAAGCATAAGCCCTGTTTTTGGTAATGATATTCCTGTTCTCGCAGCGGTATTCAGTGTACTGCTAAAGGATTCAAGAATGGATTGAGATAATGCCTGTGTAAATGTTGACTTTTCTCTATTTACTTCCCATTGGTTTATCATTCTGTCAATAATCCAGAAACGATGTTCAACGTTTTTGGGTCGTATTTTGTTCGCTATACTGCCTTGTCTCAATAGATAATGATAATGTATCTTGGGTTCAATAATGCAATAATCTGCGAAAAATAAAGCCCGAGGTGTAAACTCCAGGTCCTCGTATAGAATACCTTCGTAGAAGGTTAAAGAATGTTCATGTAGAAATGAACTTTTATATATGAACTTCCAAATGTAATACTGGTAATTCAAGTAATTCAAAAACAACTCCGGTCCGTTTAATGGGTGGTTCGCTTTTTCAGGGATATATTTATTTACCGTTTCACCTTGGTATATCACGTCATGGCCCATCCATAGAATTTCAGGATTGGTGTTTTTTAATTTACTGATGATTTCTTTCAAGCAATCCTTTTCAATCCAGTCGTCTGAATCCACAAACCAAATATAGTCGCCTTTTGCATGCCGCATCCCCGTATTGCGGGCCCCGCTCAGCCCCCTGTTCTCCTGGCTGATGATGATCATGGATGGAAATTCTTGTTGCAGTCTTTCACAAATAGCCAAGCTGTTATCTGTTGCACCGTCGTTGACCACGATCACTTCATAGGACCCTGAGGGAACATCCTGGTCAAAACAGCTACGGATACATTTTTCCACATAGACTTCTACATTGTAAACGGGAATGACAATGGAAAGGGGGGGATTCATGACTCTCTAAGATTTCGTGTCAGTTCCTGAAATTTATTCTGAACGGATGTACCAGTGAAACTACTGTTATCCGATGTGACTGACTGGATGGCTTTTTTTATATTTTCGGAGTCCCAGTTTTCTAGAAGGGAGATCCAATGAGCGTCTTGTATCCAGGCATGGCAGGATTTGACTTTGTGATTGTTATTCAGGAATACCAATGCAGGGGTACGTGTAATATAACAGAAGATCATCCCGTGGAGCCGGTCTGTAACTACCAGTTCCGCTTTTTTAAAATCCTCCCAGATTCTGAAAAGAGCTCTGACACGAGCGATTAATGGATAGCCTCTCCCACCAATATGAGTGTCTCTGTTTATATGATTGCCAAAGTATGAGTCTACAATTTCTAAAAGCACTTGCTCCTCATGCTGTGTCCTTTTTTTTTCTTTGTCTTCCCTTAAACAAATCAGAGCTCCTTTTCTTCCAAATTTAGATTCGGACCTGTCCAGTCCCATCACGATATCAGGGCTTAATAGGGATTTGTTTTTTGGAAAGTGTTCTTTAAAGAATTGATGGGACTTCTTTTCCCGGGCCAATAACGTAAGGTCGGGGTGCTTACTGTAGACCCGTATCGCTTTTTTCAAAGCCTTTTGGCCTTTTGGGGTTTCCGAAAAATCGACGGTCTGAGGAAAGCATATGATCCTGTTCTCAGGAAAATTTTGGATCACTAACTGCCTGAAATGTTCTATCATGGGGTAGAGGTCCCCCATATTCCCACCTCCAACAATGGTCATGATATCTTTACTGGTCCTTGTTTTTTTTACAAATGCGATACCATCAAGCGTCTTGCTGATGGGGATCTCGGTAACTAAATGATTTGGATAACAATTTTGCAAGAATTTATGTTGAGCATACGTAATGGCCACATCCCCTAAATTTCCATAGTCAGCAGCAAGAAAGATAAATACCTTAGGTCTTTCTAGACCCTTGGCCATAAATGTAAATGCATCCTTATTCTTTAATGAAAGAATTGTCAGCCAAAATTTTGTTTTTGCTTTGAAGGGAATAAGATGTTTTATTATATTAATCATTATAATGAAAATGTTGTAATGAGATTTACTTAACCCCTTTGAAAATTCGATTTCTGATATAGAACCAGATGGTGGGGTGCGTTCTGAATTTGCTTGCCAGATCATTGGTGATCACCTTCAAGTCATCATTTAGGGCGTCTTGTATGGCGAGCTTCATCAATTCTATGCCCTTGGCAAGTTGGAGATAGGTGTACGAAATAAAATTGTCTTGAGGAATAGTCTCTATATTCTCCTGATAAAGAATACCTCCTGTATCTATACCGGGGTCCACCAGATGAACACTTACGCCACAATGACCGTCCTTATTGATCTTGGACCAATAGGCTCCATGAATTCCTCTGTATAATGGAGTAATTCCGGCATGTGTATTGATAAAAGTGGCATCTATACAATTGAGAACTTTCTTTGAAATTATACGCGTCCCCTGTACCACAACCACCTTAGGCTGAATTTCTTTAAGCAAATTGATGCACTCTTCCGAATTTACAGAAGGAACTCGTATAAGGTGTTCTTTTTTAAAATCGTCTTTGTTTAGTTGATTATTCTTTATGATGTCTTTGACGCGCTCTCTGGTTTCTATATTTAATAGGGGTACGATTAATATTCTGAACAAAACTTGTCCGGAGACTTTGAACCACCCCATTTTTTTTATTCTCCGTTTCAGAAATGCTTTTTTATCAGGTGCATTTTCTAAAATAACGGCGGAAATATCATAATCTCTTAATAAGCTATTATAGAAGTAGTAGGAACTATGGTCATTTCCAACTAGCATTACTATTTTATGTTTAGAACTCATATAAAATCATTAAAAATATGCCTCGAAGACTTAAGATTTCTTTTTATGTTGAAGCAAACCAATTGTAAGTATTCTCATTTTTACTTTATTTATGAGATCTTTTTCAAAAGAAGTTGTAACCTGTTTTAAAAAAAATGCATAAAAACAGCTGTAGATTAATATTTTACCTAAAAAGTAATAAACGTTGTGTTCCGTTATAAATTGGTTCAGGGGTACAAATACTAACAATAGGATAAAACAATAAATGACGAGAGGAGATATTGATTTATAGTATTTCTTCATGTTAAGATTTGCATATTTGGTATAATAAGGAATCATGATTATTCTTTCCATAATCATAAAAATAACCGTAACCCAGATAAATGTTATCACCCCATACTCCTGTACCATAAGAGTAGCTAATATAGTTCCTACTATTGTAAGGGTTAAGAGTAGTCTTCCACGATAAGACAATAGGTTTTTCGCTTCTAATATATTATTCGCGAACCCTTGACTTAAAATAGGTGTTAAGCCGATCATCATCAAAACAACATAATAATAGGCTTCCATATATTCCGGTCCGACCCAGAAGTAGATAAAATCACGCCCCACTAACACGAATCCTCCGAAAATGAATAATAATACAATCAAAATCACTCTTGAAACTTTTATAAACATTTCCGTCATAGACTTCTTGGATTCCTGCCTGACAGTCATTTGAATTGCTCTTGGTAAAAAAACAGATTCGATGGCACTTGAAAAGGCACCGTAATAATTCCCCAGTGTAATTCCCACGGCATATATAGCCACAATGGAGGTAGTATAATACAAACCTATGATCATTTGCCCGGCCTGCCAACGCAATTGATGTACCAAGGCAAATACAAAGATCCAGAGAGAAAAACCGAGAATGGACCTAAATAATCGAATATTGAATTGATGCAGTTTAAATGTCACTTTTAATTTTCTAAAAACAATGAAAGCATTCGCTATGATGATAGCAATATTCATTATAGTGTCAAGGATAACCAGGCCTATAGAATCTCCACCTAAATACAACAACCCTACGACCAGAATACTCCTCAGCAGGTATCTTATGATATTTACTACTTTGGGCAGAATGAATTCCTCATACCCACTGCAGATTGCCCGGAAAGTCCCTCCAGGTAATGAAATCGCAAGATTGAAGATCAGGATCAGCATCATGATCTTCGCTTTCTGAATTTGCTCGATTGTTAATGTATCCTGATACCAAAGCTCCAGCTGCGAATAAATAACAATCCCGATTGCGACAATTAAGGTGGAAATACAGGCATACATGATCAGACTATGAGCAAGAAAATTTTCTTCTCCTTTACTGTCCTTTTGCGACCTGTATTTGGCCACATAACGGATCACCGTATTGTTCAGTCCGAAATCCAGCACGCTCATATAGCCCACCAGGGCCCCGATCATGGTGTATAACCCGTATTCAGCGCTACCAAGGGAGCGTATGATAAAAGGGGTAATAAGCAGTCCTATGATATTTGTCAAAAAGATATTGACATACGACAAGGCAGCTCCCCCTTTTAGCTGATCAATTTTCATTAAAGACGTTTATTATAGGCTGTTTCCAGGGCGCCTTTAACATCATAGACCACCCCGCTCTCGCATAGCATGTCCTTTATTGATAATTGCTTGAATTCATTGTGGGAAACCGTCAGTACGATGGCGTGATAACATTTTTCAGGCAAGTTTACCTGAGTCGTAAGGCCGTATTCGTGCATCACTTCTTCAGGGGAGGCCCAGGGGTCATAGATATCCACCTCAGCCCCATAGCTCTGGAGATTTCTCACTACATCCACGGCACGTGTATTCCGTACATCCGGGCAATTTTCCTTAAAGGTGATCCCCAACACCAGGATGTCGCTGCCCTTGATCTTGATATCGTGCTGTACCATGAGTTTCACGACTTCCGAGGCTACATATTGTCCCATACTGTCGTTCATACGTCTGCCTGCAAGGATAATCTCCGGGTGGTAGCCGAACTCCTGTGCCTTCTGGGCCAGGTAATAGGGATCTACCCCTATGCAATGCCCGCCCACAAGGCCGGGTTTAAAAGGCAGAAAATTCCATTTAGTACCGGCAGCTTCCAGAACCGCATGGGTATCGATGTCCATCAGGTTAAAGATCTTGGCCAGCTCATTGACAAAGGCAATATTGATATCCCGCTGGGAGTTTTCGATTACCTTGGCCGCTTCGGCTACCCTGATACTGGGAGCCAGATGCGTACCGGCCTTGATCACTGATTTGTACAACTCATCGATGACCCTGCCCACCTCAGGCGTAGAGCCCGAAGTTACTTTCAGTATCTTTTCCACGGTATGTTCCTTGTCTCCCGGGTTGATCCGCTCCGGGGAGTAGCCCGCATAGAAATCCCGGTTAAAGACTAGCCCGCTCATCCTTTCCAGGACCGGGACGCAGTCGTCCTCTGTTGCTCCGGGATAGACCGTGGATTCATAGATCACGATATCTCCTTTCTTTAACACCTTCCCGACTGTTTCGCTGGCCCGGATCAGAGGTGTCAGGTCGGGACGATTGTTCTTGTCCACAGGTGTGGGTACCGTCACGATATACACATCACAGCCTTCGAGATCAGGAAGCTGATCGGTGCAGAAAAGTCCCTTTCCTTTAGGGATCTCCTTTGTAATAACCTCCTTCAATTCTTTTTCCTCTACCTCCAGGGTGCTGTCTTTTCCACTCTGTAATTCTTTGATCCTGTTGGGATTGATGTCGAACCCTACCACAGGAAAACGGGTTGCGAAGAGCCTGGCCAGAGGCAGGCCTACATAACCCAGGCCGATGATGCCAATTGATTTTACCGCCATAATTATTGTAAGTTTTTCCAATACCAGGCCACGGCTTCCCGTAAGCCTGATTTTATATCGTATGCTGGGGCATACCCCAGTAATTGTTGTCCTTTTTCGATAGAAGCCAGAGAATGAGGCACGTCTCCCTGGCGGGGAGGCCCATAGGTCACCGCTACCTGCCCAATGTCAGGATTATAGGTTTTCAGATACTCCTTTAACAAATGGACCAGTTCATTCAGGTTGGTGCGTTCTCCATAGGCCACATTGTAGACCTGGTTCAGAGCTTCCCTTTTATCAGCGGTCATCGCCCTCAGATTCATCTCCACCACGTTGTCTATATAGGTGAAATCCCGGGAATAGGTGCCATCACCATTGATCACTGGCGACTCCAGTTTCATCAGTTGCATCACGAATTTTGGAATCACCGCCGCATAAGCGCCGTTAGGGTCCTGCCTTCGGCCGAATACATTGAAATATCGAAGACCGATGGTGTCCAACCCGTATGTTTTATGGAAGATATCTGCGTATAATTCGTTAACGTATTTGGTGATGGCATATGGTGATAAAGGTTTTCCTATTACGTCCTCTACCTTGGGCAAGCCCTGGGAATCTCCATAGGTAGAAGAACTGGCCGCATAGATAAACCTCTTAACACCCTGGTCCCGTGCTGCCACCAGCATATTGAGAAATCCACTGACGTTGACCTCATTGGAAGTAATAGGATCCTTGATAGACCTCGGTACAGAACCCAAAGCTGCCTGGTGCAACACCATATCCTGGCCCTCACAGGCTTTCATACAAGTATTGTGATCCCTTATATCCCCATCCATAAACTCAAAGCCGGCTTGGGACATGAGGGGTTCCAGGTTTTTGCGTTTGCCCGTAGCCAGGTTGTCCAGGCACCGTACGCTGTTTCCGTTTTTAAGCAAGGCTTCACAGAGGTTTGATCCTATAAAACCCGCGCCCCCGGTCACAAGAACAGCAAGAGAGGGATCAGGGAGGTAAGTGTCTGGCATGGTTTTGTATTTAGCGCCGTAAAGATGGGTATATCCGTAGGATTTTACCGAATATTTTATGTTAACTCCTCAAATTCCCGATGAAAGAATATCCTCATACTATTCAGTAAATACCCTATGGATTATAATTTGAAGGATATTTTATAAGCCGTAATATTCTTTAAACCATGTAATAAAAGACTCTACACCTTTTTCTAAAGGTGTGTGGGGCCGATACCCGTAATCCCGGATCAGGTCAGCCACGTCGGCCCAGGTGCGTTCCACATCTCCGGGCTGCATGGGCAGGAGGTGTTTTTCGGCTTTTTTGCCCAGGGCCTTCTCAATGGCCTCTATAAAGTCGGTGAGTTTTACACTCTGGTTGTTCCCTATATTGTATAATTTATAAAGATCATGGGGATGCCTGGCCGAAGTATCTTTTTCCAGGATACGGACCACCCCTTCTACAATATCATCTATATAGGTAAAATCCCTTTCCATCTTTCCTTGGCTAAATACCTTAATGGGCTGGTCTTTCAGGATGGCCTCGGTAAACAGGAACATCGCCATATCCGGCCTGCCCCAGGGTCCATAGACGGTAAAGAACCTGAGTCCGGTAGTGGGAAACCCGTAAAGGTGGCTGTAGGTATAAGCCATGAGCTCATTGCTTTTTTTGGTTGCCGCGTACAAGCTGATGGGGTGGTCTACCCGGTCTGAGGTTTCGAAGGGTATTTTTTCATTTTGCCCGTATACGCTGGAACTACTGGCATAGACCAGGTGTTTGATCGCGTGGTGGCGGCAGCATTCCAGGAGATTCAGGAAGCCTACTACATTGCTATCTATATAGGATTCCGGATTCTCAAGGCTGTACCGAACTCCGGCCTGGGCGGCCAGGTTGCAGACCAGATCAAAGTTCTCCGATTCAAATAACTGGGGCAGGTGTTCCCTGTCTTCCAGGTTTATGCGTACAAAGCGAAAGGGGAGGTCTGTATTCTCACTGACTGCCAGATTGCCGAATCGTTCACTGTCCTTCCTGGATATACCGAGTTCTGCCAGCCTTGTAAATTTGAGGTTTACGTCGTAATAATCGTTGATATTATCCAGGCCCACAACGTCATGCCCTCTGGAGAGGAGGGCCTTGCTAAGATGGAACCCTATAAACCCGGCTGCCCCGGTCACTAAGATCTTCATTATTGCCCGATGGTGTAGCAGGAGAAACCTATGGCCTCCATCTGCTCAGTATCCAGAATCCTGCGACCGTCAAATACAAAGGCCGGTTTCAACATTTTTTTATACACAGACTCCCAGTCCAGAGTCTTAAACTCATCCCATTCCGTCAGGATAGCGATGGCATGACTTTGTTCACTGGCGAGGACAGGATCCTGAATGACAGTGAGGGCCTTGCGGTTTTCCTCCGGAGAACGGGTGCCCAGGGCATCCAGGTCCTGCAGGATCCGCTTTTCGGAAACCTTGGGATCGTAAATGACCAAAGAGGCTCTTTCTTCTATCAGGGCATCTGCCACATATATGGCGGCAGACTCCCGGGTATCATTGGTGTCTTTTTTAAAAGCCCATCCCAGTAAGAGGATCTTTTTTCCTGCTACCGTATTGTACATAGAGGTGATCATCTTATCCACAAAACGATTTCTCTGATAATTGTTGATCAGGATCACTTGTTCCCAGTAGTCGGCTACTTCTTCCAAACCAAAACTCCGGGCGATATACACCAGGTTCAAAATGTCTTTCTGGAAGCAGGAACCCCCAAACCCTACGGAAGCCTGGAGAAATTTAGGGCCGATCCGGCTGTCATAACCTATCGCCCGTGCTACCTCCCCTATATTAGCATCCGTTTTCTCACATAAAGCCGATATGGAATTTATAGAGGATACCCGCTGTGCCAAAAAGGCATTGGCCACGAGTTTGGACAACTCTGAAGACCAAACATTAGTCTGCAAAATACGCTCCTTCGGGATCCAGTTTTCATAGATAGCACTTAATTGATCCTTGGCTTTTTTTCCGGAAGCGGTATCGTCCCCTCCGATTAGGACACGGTCTGCATGCAGAAGGTCATTGATAGCCGTGCCTTCGGCCAGGAACTCAGGGTTGGAAAGCACCTCAAAATGTACTCCCTTGCCGGTGTTTTGCAATATCTCCTTAAGCGCACTGGCTGTCCTGACGGGGAGGGTAGATTTTTCCACCACGATCTTGTCTTCCCTGGCCACCCGCGCAATGTCCCGGGCACACAGCTCAATGAATTTAAGGTCTGCCGCCTGTCCCTTTCCCTTCCCATAGGTCTTGGTAGGGGTATTCACCGAAATAAAGATCATTTCTGCCTCATCAATGGCCCGGTCTACCTCTGTGGAAAAGAAGAGGTTTTTACCCCTGGCTTTCCCGACCACTTCCTTGAGTCCGGGTTCGTATATGGGCAATTCGTCCAGGTCTTCCGCATTCCACCGGTCTATTCGCTCTGCGTTGATATCCACTACGGTCACCTTCAGGTGGGGGCACTGGGCTGCTATGACGGCCATGGTAGGCCCGCCGACGTATCCGGCCCCAATACAGCAAATGTTTTTGATTTCGCTCACAGCTAATTACTAATTCAGACAAAGGGGTAATGACAGATCAATTTGCAATGCTAATTAACGAGAATTCCCTGGTCTGATAATGAGTATACAAAGATGACATTTTTTTTGCAATGGCACACTCGTAGTAAATAGACTGGATGTACGGTCAAATAAATAGATGTATTATAACGTCACCTTGAGCATAGAATGTTGCAAGTGCCGATTATCCGATAAACTACCTTATTAATCGAAATATAACAGTAGCTTCTTACAGAATTGACGGATTGCTTGTACTTTTATCATCCTGAATTACCGCAAAACTTAAACGCTTGATAGCTAAAACCAAAATCTGGCTTTCTTCCCCTCATATGGGTGGAACCGAACAGCAGTACGTACAGGAAGCATTTGATTCTAACTGGATCGCCCCTTTGGGTCCCAATGTTTCCGCCTTTGAACACTCTCTTGAAAACTATGTTGGGGGAGATATGTTCGCCGCAGCACTCAGCAGTGGTACGGCCGCCATCCATCTCGGGTTAAAAATTCTTGGAGTGAGCAGGGGGGATGAGGTGCTCTGCCAGAGCTTTACCTTTTCTGCCTCCGCCAATCCCATAGTATATCTGGGGGCGACCCCTGTATTTATTGACAGTGAGACGGATACCTGGAACATCTCTCCGGAATTACTGGAAAAGGCCATAAAAGACAGACTGGCTAAAGGGAAAAAGCCCAAGGCCATCATTGCCGTTCACCTTTACGGTATGCCTTACAAGGCAGATGAGATCCGGGCCCTGTCAGAGAAATACGATATTCCGGTCCTGGAAGACAGCGCCGAAGCCCTGGGCAGTACCTATAAGGGTCAAAAATGCGGTAGTTTAGGCGATCTCAGCATCCTTTCCTTTAATGGAAACAAAATTATCACCACCTCGGGAGGTGGGGCCCTCCTGACCAGGGATCAAAAGCAGAAGGAAAAGGCGGTGTTTCTGGCCACTCAGGCCCGGGATGAAGCCCCTCATTACCAGCACAGTGAAATAGGGCACAATTACCGCATGAGCAATGTCCTGGCCGGGATCGGTCGGGGACAGATGGAAGTATTGGACGAGCGGGTGGCCGCCAGACGCTCAAATTACGCGTATTATAAGGACGCCTTCCAGGATATTACTGATATTACATTCCAAAAAGAACACCCGGATTTTTATGCCAATCGGTGGTTAAGTTGTATATTAACTCCCTCGTATCAGGTACGAGAGCAGATTCGATTAGCTCTGGCGGAGCAAGACATAGAATCCAGGCCCCTTTGGAAACCCATGCACTTGCAACCCGTTTTTCAGGATGCCCTTCATTTTTCCGACGGCACTTCTGAAAAACTCTTTGACACCGGTCTGTGCCTTCCCAGCGGTTCCAACCTGAGGGAAGAAGACCTGGAACTGGTGGCATATCACGTCAAAAAGGCCTTAGTATGATACGAAGATACCTCGCCCTGCAAATGATCAAATACGCTTCCAAATGGCTGGTCCTGGCCATCGACGTGCTGATCGTTGCTTTCGCATTTACCCTTTCCTATTTTATTCGCTTTAACCTGAGTTTTGATTTTGAGGTAGAATGGCTGGTGCTTCAGCTCCCTATGGTCATGATCATCTCAACGATCGCCTTTCTTATTACGGGTTCTTATAAAGGGGTGGTCCGGCATACAGGCGTAAAGGATGTGTACAACCTCTTTAACGCCATTTGCCTGGCAAGTATCATTACCATCACCTTTTTGATCGTTAATAAGGAATTGACAATGATCGATGGGTTTACCATTCCCCTGTCAATCATAATTATACACAGCCTTATTGCATTTCTGGTCCTGGTAGCTTCCCGTTATGTTTTCAAAAGCATGTATTACAGCCTGTCTAATCGGAATACGGCAACCAAAAATGTGATCATATACGGGGCCGGGGAATCCGGTATTCTGACCTATAATGCCCTTACAGGTCAGTCCAGGGAGAATATACGTGTTTCGGGGTATATCGATCATTCGAAAAGGAAGATCGGCAAGCAGATCAATGGAGTACGCGTATTCCCTAAAGAAATCCTCACCGAAGCCTTTATCCTGCAAAGGGGCGTGAGCGAGATCATCTTTTCCATTCAAAATATCAGTTCCAAAAAATTAAGGGGGTTGGTAGAGGAGTTGGTGGATTTGCCGGTGCAGGTAAAGATTGTCCCCCCCATCCAGGACTGGATCAACGGAGAACTGAACATCAACCAGATCAAAAAGGTTCAGATCGAGGACTTATTGGAGCGGACTCCCATCAATATCCGAAATCCTCATATCGGCAATGAATTGCAGGGTAAGACGATTGTGGTTACGGGAGGAGCCGGTTCCATCGGCAGTGAACTGGTCCGCCAGATCGCCTCCTATCGTTATAAGTCCCTGGTGATTATAGACCAGGCAGAATCAGCCTTATACGACCTGCAGCAGGAACTCAAACAGGATGGCCGGCATAATTTTATTCCCATCGTGGGAGACATACGGGATAAAAACCGAATGAATGCCCTCTTTCAGGAGCACAAACCGGATATCTTGTTCCACGCTGCCGCCTACAAGCACGTACCCCTGATGGAATACAATGCCTATGAGGCGATCAAGATCAATGTGGCCGGAACCAAGGCCATGGCTGATCTGGCCGTGCAGCACCGGGTAGGCAAGTTTGTACTGGTCTCAACAGACAAGGCCGTGAATCCTACAAACGTGATGGGAGCCACTAAAAGAATTGCTGAGATCTACGCCGCTTGCAAGCAACAGGACGGGGTGACCAAATTCATCACGACCCGTTTTGGCAACGTCCTGGGTTCCAATGGATCTGTGATCCCTTTGTTCCGGAAGCAGATTGAAAAGGGAGGACCCCTGACGGTGACTCATGAAGAGGTAACCCGTTACTTTATGACCATCCCGGAAGCATCTCAGCTGGTACTGGAAGCGGCTGTGATGGGAGAAGGAGGGGAGATCTTTATTTTTGACATGGGAGAATCCGTAAAGATCTTCGACTTGGCCAAGAACATGATCAAACTCTCAGGATTGAGGTATCCGGAAGATATCGACATCAAGGTAACCGGCCTGAGACCCGGAGAAAAACTATACGAAGAATTACTGGCCAATGGAGAGAACACCCTGCCTACCCACCATAAAAAAATCATGATCTCCAAGACCCGGGATGTGGACTACCAGCAAATGCGAACACGAATCGACGAACTCTGTGTCACCAATATGTTCTTTAATGGCAATACGGTGGTACTGATGAAAGAAATTGTTCCGGAATACATCTCCAATAATTCCGAGTTGAGTAAATTTGACAAGGCAAAGGAAGCAGCTGAACCGGAAGAAATGATCAAGAACCACTAAAATTACGATGGCTTATGTTCTATAGTTTTCAAAGAAGGTTAAAAAGTACCCTGGTTTACGCAGTATTGCCCATTCTGATCCTGACTTTTTTTTCCTGTGGTTCAAAAAAAGATGTAGTCTATTTCCAGGATGCCACCAATTTTGAGACCCTGGTCAGCCAGAACAATTCCCAGACCAAATTTAAGATCGATGATGAGATCAGCATCATTGTTTCCACTCTGAATCCTGAGGCCAGCGTTCCTTTTAACCTGTACCGCAGGATTGGAGAGAGTGGAAGCGAGACAGAACCCAGCCAGGTAAGCTACCTGGTGGATGAACGGGGTGAGATCGATTTTCCCGTTCTGGGCAAGATCAAAGTGGTGGGGCTGACTCCGGATGAACTACGCTCTCTACTACAGAGAAGACTATCCAGTTACCTCAAAGACCCCATCATCAATATCCGCCTCCGTAATTTTACAGTAACCGTCCTGGGGGCTGTCAACCGGCCCGGAACTTATCCCGTGGTAGGGGAACAGGTGTCCATTTTAGAAGCCCTGGGTCTTGCCGGCGATTTGGCGTTGAAGGGAAGACGAGACAATATTCTGGTGATCAGTGATTTTAACGGGGCCAAAGTCTATAATCGGATCGATCTGACCAGTAAAAAAGCCATGGAATCTCCGGTTTTTTATCTGAACCAGAATGATGTGGTCTATGTGGAACCGAACAAATCGGCTATTGTGGAATCCGTAACAGACAGGAGGGTGAGCCTGTATTTTTCCCTGATCTCCCTGGCAATCACCAGCTATTTGATCATTGAAACAAGAAGATAAACCAGACCCCTGGATCTACACGAATCAAGCCTATGAATTTTGATGAAAATAAGGTCTCTAGTGAACCTTTTGATTTAAAGTCTATCCTTAAGGGATATGTCAAGAACTGGAAATGGTTTGTTCTCAGTACAGTGGTCTTCCTCGCCGCAGCATATGTCTTTAAACGATATGAAATCCCGGAATTCGAGGCAGAAGCCAGCGTAAAAGTCATTGAATCTCCGGGAAGGTCTGAGTTAAATGTCTTCCAGGATCTGGAAGTATTCTCCGGTGAGAATGCGACGGAGGTGGAGGAAGAGATCTTTATCCTTAAATCCAGGTCGAATCTCATCGAGGTAGCAGATCGCCTGGATCTGAATCTTGAGGTGTTCCTTTTAGGGAATATACGGGACACGGAGATCTACCGGCCCCGACCCTTTACCGTCAATTTTGCGGAACCCGATTCCCTGGTAAACACAACGAGCGGTAAGTTCTACCTCCGGATCAGTGATAATCTTTCTTTTGGATATGGCACTTCCCCTGATGGCTCTTTCAAACCCATTCAGTTTGGTGAACGCTTTGAAACGCCCATAGGGCAGACGGTGATTACAACGAATCTGCCAGACCTTTCAAACTATGCCGGTAGAACCTATCGGGTTGAGAACAGCTCACTGGTAAATCGCGCACAGAAATACTACGAGAAAATCGATTTATATCCGGACGAACAGGGGTCGAATGTGGTCAGAATCAAACTAAAAGATCCCGTTTTGCAAAAGGCAAAGGATGTCATTAATACACTCGTGGATGTCTATATTGACAATTTTATCGAAGAGAGACAATTGATCGCCAATGAGACCTCCTCCTTTATCAATGAACGAATTGATGGGATATACACGGAACTGGCTTCAGTGGACGAGACGGAAGAGGATTTTAAACAATCCCGCAGACTTACAGATATCGAATCTCAAAGTGGGATCAACTTAAGCGAAAGCTCGGCCATAGAGGCACAACTCAGGGATGCTCAGATCCAACTAAGCATTGCGAATTCCATGAAGAACAGGCTGCAAAACAGTAGTGGTTATGAGGTTATGCCATCGAATATCGGCATAGAAAATGAAGCCATAAATACGACCACTGCGGAGTATAATGCGTTAGTCTCCCGACGCAAGCGCTTACTGGAAAGTTCTAATCAGGACAACCCCGTTGTACGGGATGTGGATCAGCAACTCGAAGCGCTGAAACGCAGTATGACTGCCAGCCTTTCGAGCATGACCGACAACCTGAACCTGCAGACCAACAGCATTAGTCAGCGCCTTTCTGAGATCAATTCCCGCCTGTATTCTACCCCCGGCAACACCCGGGCCCTGAGGGATATCAACCGAAAACAAGAGACTAAAGAAGCACTTTATCTCTACCTCATGCAAAAGAGGGAGGAAGCCCAGATTGCTTTTAAACAGGCAGAGCCCAATTTGAAGATCATCGACCGTGCCTTTGCCTTAAAAAACTATCCGGAAGGTGCAGACCCGATAACCCTGTATCTGGGGGCTTTGCTGGCGGGCTTGTTTATTCCGTTCTCCGTGATCTATGTGAAAGAACTCCTGGATACCAAGATCCACAACAAACTCGATCTGGAGCGCATCATTACCGGGGCTACCATCATTGGAGAGTTACCGAAATTATCTAAAAAAGAATCCAAGTTGGTGGTAGAAGATGATCGTTCCGTCCTGGCCGAGGCCATGCGTATCCTGAGGACCAACCTCTATTACGTGCTGAGTTCGGGAGGAAAGAAAAGCGACAAAGGCAAGGTGGTCATGATCACCTCCAGTATCGCCAATGAGGGCAAAACCTTTTTGTCTACTAACCTGGCCTACCTGCTGGCCAAGGCTAAACACAAGGTATTGCTCGTCGGTGCCGATATACGCAATCCCAAAATTCGTGTCTTCCTCTCGGAGAACCAGAAGTACAGAACACAGGATTCCACTACAAAACCCAAAGGGCTTACGGATTTCCTCCACAGTGCCGAGTTGAAGGTAAAAGACATCATCAAATCGGATGTGATTAATGAGACCCACCTGGATTTTGTATTTTCAGGAAAGACCCCGCCCAATCCTACAGAATTGCTGATGGGAGATCGAACCGGGGAATTCTTTCAGGAATTAGCCGGGGAGTACGACTATATTATTGTAGACACAGCGCCTATGCTTGGTGTATCTGATACCCTGGTACTTTCCAAGTATGCAGACCACATTATTTACGTAGCTCGCTCGGGCAAGACAGACAAAAAGGTCCTGAATTTCCCATTAAAACTCAAGGAAGAAGGCAGATTGAAAAACCTTTCCTTCGTCGTGAATGGGGTAGCCGAAGACGACCTTGGTTATGGAGGGGTATACGGATACGGATACAGCCCTACCAAAAAGAAAAAGTGGTTTAGATCGAATTAGAGAAATGTGCGGATCGTATGCCGGACAGCTGAGGTCAGTTTTTCATAGGTGCCGGCATCCAGTTTGATCTCTTTTAGTGCTTTGAGATGTTTGAGTTTATGGGCATCAGAAGCCACAAAATCCACCATGTTTCTGTGCAATAGTTCCCGGGCCATTTTCTCCACAGGCTTGCCGTAATATCCTCCGAGAGACAATAAATTCAGCTGGAAGTGTATTCCCAAAGCCTTGTAGTCATTATACTTTTTTTTCTGGTGATAGAGGTAAGCATAGCGTTCAGGATGGGCCAGGATACAGTGATAGCCGGCCCTCATGCTTTTGATCACGGCCTCCCGGAAATTAAGGGAAGGTTGTAAATATGACATTTCTACCAGGAGATACTCATTTTTTATGGGCATGATCTCACGGCCCTCCAGGGCAAGCTCGTAGTTAAGGTCTATCATATGTTCTGCCGCAGCCAGGAGGGAGACCTCTGTCATTCCCTGTTCAACAAGGGCTGCTTTGAGCACTTCGTGAGACTTTCGAATCGTTTCAGGAGTATTCGGGTAATATTCTGCCATAATGTGGGGTGTCGCAATGAAATGACGGATCCCCAGTGAGTCAAATTCCTTCATAAGGGCCAGTGAGTCTTCCACCGTCTTGGCCCCGTCATCTATGCCCGGCAGGATATGGTTGTGGATGTCAACATATCCGGCCAACGCGTCGACCAGGAAACGTTTTTTCTGAAAGAAGGTGAACATCCCGTTAAGATTTAAATCAAAGATACATCATCTGTCCTGTTATAAAATCGTAAAAAACAGTTCCTAAACGATATCAGAGCATTCCTAATCGCATATTATTTACCTTGCGTCTGGCAATTGACAGCAAAGAAGAATATTTTGAGCGAAGGTGTTTCATCTTATAAGATCAGGATTTTTGACAAGTCGAAGTTATTATGGACTCTGATCCTATTAGATCTGTTCTTTATTACCGTTCATTGTTTTCATTATTACGGACTACTGGGCAACCCCATGTGGTCGGTCGAAATGGATGGGGGATATGCTGAATTCTATCAATATGGCAAGGAACTCTGTATTCTCTTGATCTTAGGAGGGCTATATCTTAAGAAAAGGCAATTCATCTTTATGGCATGGTCATTTCTGTTCCTGTATTTCTTGATGGATGATTCTTTGTCAATTCACGAAAATATAGGGGCGCACCTTGCCGATCTGCTGCAGTTGGACTCCCGATTGGGCCTTAGAAAGGAAGATATGGGAGAATTAATACTTTCCCTCATGGCTGCCCTTTTTTTCTTTTCAATCATCGGGATAGCTTACAAGAATGCTGATGGATCCGGGAAGTCATTCTCCGGAAAACTCTTGTTTTTAGTACTCATACTGGGATTCTTTGGCGTAGTGGTGGATATGTTCCATGTTATTCTGCCTTTTTGGAAAGGAAAAATGGGCGTGCTGGAGGACGGGGGAGAATTGCTGAGTATGAGCCTGATTTTTGCCTATGTGTTTCGGGTATACAGGGCAGTCGAAGGCCGGAGGTGACCTTAATCACCTTTCAAAAACGTACTGCCATACAAGCTCACACTGCTTTGCATCAAAGGCTCTTTGAGGATGCCTTTATCCTGATGAGATTGTAGCGCAAGTACAGTACACCGCTAAACGCGATCAGGAATTCAGTAACTTCATTAAAACGGATGATTGGCCTCATGATCCTGTAGTCCTTTTCGGACCAATCTACTACAATATCCAGTACAGAATGTGCTGCAATAATGATAAACCAGAGCAGTAAAAATTTAGGCACTGCCAGCTCTCTTAAGAATTTAGAAGTTCCGAAAAATATGCCGATAAGTCCGCCAACACCGTAGATTAAACGGAGGAGGTCATTGTTTTCCTGCATCATCTCGAGGTTGTGCAGGGTAGTTTCATTCTGTACATTCACTGCAGCCCAATTTTCAGGTGTCTGAAATTTAAAGAACCATTGGCCCCAGGCGATCTCTTCCATGGCCAACAAAACAAAAAAGAAGGCAAAAAGGCAGTAAAAGATGACTGCAGGTGTTGATATTGTTTTTCTGTGCCGGATAAAATTTACGATCCCGTAGAGCCCACCGAAAAAGAACAAAAGGAAAGTGCCAATTTCTACGGGATGATTTTCCTTTAACATCCAGAATCCGAAATCCCTGGTTACGGGAATCAGCAAAAGAAGAAATACGGCTCCCGAGATCCAAAGGGGAAGATAAAACACAACCTTTGCCTCTTTATCCGAAGTGTTGAACCTGATATCACGTTGAAAATTCTTCATGTGTTACTCTTTTTTCTCGTGGAGGTATCCGGAATTGGGAACCTATGCCGAAACCCCGAACAAGGTCTTGTATTTAAAGTTTTAAGGCATTGAATCATCTGCTTATCTTAAAATGGGATATTTAAAAGTAATATTATTTCCACTGTTCCGATACGGCCGTAGAAGATATTGTGTATTTTACTAATCCAAGGGTCGGACTTACTTATCAGCTTCGGATAAAACAGTAAATTACATCACCCTGGATCGCGAATTCGACGAATATAAAGTATGATAATTAACTACCTATTGTTGGTGCATCAGCTACCCGAACAGCTACTCCGACTCGTGGAAAGATTGAGCGCACCTGATGTTAATTTCATTATTCACGTAGATAAATCGACAGATAGTACTCCCTTTAAAGAAAAGCTTCAAACGAAAGAGAGAACTTATTTTGTGGGCGATCAAAACAGGATTGACGTATTCTGGGGAGATGTATCCGTGGTTGAGGCAACGATGGCCTTAATCAAAAAGTCTTTAGAAATTTCCGGCGATGCAGAAGGATATGGAATTTTAATGAGCGGACAGGATTATCCTATAAAGAGCAATAAATTCATTACTGATTTCTTTCGCAAAAATGCCGGGATACACTTCATTACCTCCCAGAAATTCCCAATAGAGACCTGGCGTAATGGGGGTTGGGACCGCATACAATGCTATAATTTCCATCCATATAAGGGATCGAAATCGCCCATCACGATACCTTCATTGCGGACTTCCGAATTTTGCAGGCTTGGGAATATCAAGCCTTTGTTGAAACTCTTGCTTTCACCGATCAGGGGAGAGTGTATCACTCTGTTTTCAAAGAGGAAATACTCGGAGGTTCATAGGGAGTTCTATGGGGGATCTCAATGGTGGGCATTGCCCTTCACTACTTTGAGAAAGATCCTCGACTTCGTAAACGAACATCCAGATGTTTTAAAATTTCATAGATATACCCAAGTACCGGATGAAATATTTGTTCATACAATCATAGCTGAATTTATCGACCCAAAGTGGGTGATGCCCAGTCTGACTCATGTGAGGTGGGAGGGTCAGAAAGTTCCGTCACCTGTCGTTTTTAAAATGAAAAATTTAGAGGAGCTTCTTGTTTCTAATTGTTTATTCGCCAGAAAATTTAATCAGGAGATCGATAATGAGGTATTAAATGTGTTAGATCAACAAGTATTATGAATATTGCAGTGTTACTGTCTCCTACATATTTGTATAAATCAGGTTTTACCGATCTTTTAAGATCGTTTAATACAGAATAAATTTGCCATTAAAGCTCAGTATCATTGTACCTGTTTATAATGGAGAGGCTCACCTTCCAAGATGCCTTACAAGTCTCCTGAATCAGGATGTAAATCCAGATCAATACGAGATTCTTATAATTAATGACGGTTCCACAGACCGCACCAAAATTACGGCAGAGGCCCTTGCGGAGAAGTACCCTCAAATTAGAATCGTCAATCAAACAAACAGAGGATTAGGTGCCTCCAGGAATATAGGCATCACCCTGGCCCAGGGGAAATACATTTATTTTATTGACGCAGACGATTATTTGGCCTATGGAAAAATGCGAGACATCCTTCGCCTGGCAGAGGAAAACGATCTCGATATGGTTGGTTTCAAAACACAGGTTACCAGGCAATTAGATTTATTTTCCTCGGAAACCCAGACGGAAGGAAGGACGAGTGCTGTTCTATCCGGAACTGAATTTTTTAATGCATATCCGTATCACAGATTTGAAGCCTGGTGGTATTTGATCAGGAAATCTCACATTTTGGACAACAATCTGAAATTCGAAGAGGGTAAATTCATGGAAGATGTGATATTTACCTTAAAGGCGATTTGGGCTTCAAAACGGATCGTTTTCCGGCCCGAGGATATTCATAGGTACGTACTTTTCCCAAAATCGATCATGAATAATACGGAATCAGAGCATTTGGAGAGAATACTGACAGATTATCGAAGTTTGATCGAGCGAATAAACAGTCTTTTAAAAGAATCCATCGCCCAAGACCACCCTGGTGAGGTCAGTGAGCATATACGTTATGTGCAAAGCGTGAATGTGTATTTTATGTTTTTTAAAATTATTCGCTCATCGGTCCCTATCTCCAGGATCAATGAACTTTTGTCCCATTTAAGGCAACTCGGGGTGTATCCCGTCGACAATCTTATTGGGGGGCAGTACCATCACCCTAAGATCAAACTATCCTTATTTCTCTTTAACAGGAAATGGTTATTTCTAGGAGCTTTAATCCCTATCCGACTCGGAGTGAGATACAAGGTTCTTAAACTTCCCTTTTAAATATTACAGCCGGCATTTGGCTATTGGTTTGATACAATCGCCGCCTGTGCCGCAGCCACACGAGCAATGGGCACCCTGAAGGGGGAACAACTCACGTAATTCATACCCATTTGGTGGCAGAACTCCACCGAGCTGGGTTCGCCTCCGTGCTCCCCGCAGATACCCACTTTCAGGTGAGGCTTGGTCTGTCGGCCTCGTTCTGTACCCATCTTCACGAGCTGACCCACACCTTCCCGGTCCAGGACTTCGAACGGATCCTCTTTCAGTATGCCTTTTTTCAGGTAGATAGGCAGGAATTTACCTGCATCGTCCCTGGAGTACCCGAAGGTCATCTGGGTAAGGTCATTGGTGCCAAAAGAGAAGAAATCGGCATGTTCTGCGATCTTATCGGCCAGCAAGGCAGCTCTGGGAATCTCGATCATAGTCCCTATGGAGTAATTTACCTTGTTCTTCCTTTTGGTAAAGATAGATTCTGCGGTTTCCCGTATCACTTTCTCTTGTTCAACGTATTCATTGACGGTACCCACCAGAGGGATCATGATCTCGGGATGGGTCTCTATCCCTTTTTCTTTCAGGTTAAGGGCCGCTTCAATAATGGCCCGGGCCTGCATCTCGGTAATTTCAGGGTAGGTATTCCCCAAACGGCAGCCTCTGTGGCCCAGCATAGGGTTAAACTCGTCCAGCTCTGCCACCTTACTTTTAACAGCGTCCAGGGAGATGTGCAATTCTTCTGCCAGTTCCTTTTGAGTGGCCAACTGGTGAGGTACGAATTCATGAAGAGGTGGATCCAGCAACCGGATGGTCACCGGAAGTCCCTGCATAGCCTCGAAAATGCCTTCAAAGTCGCTTCGCTGCATAGGCAAGAGTTCTTTAAGAGCGTGTTTTCGGCCTTTGACAGTGGTTGCCAGGATCATCTCCCGCATGGCTTTGATTCGGTCTACTTCAAAGAACATGTGTTCCGTCCTTGTCAAGCCGATGCCTTGCGCTCCAAAGTTCCTGGCGACAGAAGCATCTTTGGGCGTATCCGCATTCGTTCGAACTTTCATGGTCGCGAATTTATCGGCCAGGGTCATCAATTCCCCGAATTCTCCACTTAGTTCGGGTTCCCGGGTAGCGACCTTTCCTTCGATGATGTTTCCTGTAGATCCATTGAGGGAGATCCAGTCTCCGTCGTGGAAAACCTTTCCATCTACGGTCATGGTACGCGACTTGTAATTGATTTTCAGGGCACCGGCACCTGAGATACAGCATTTACCCATGCCTCGTGCCACCACAGCGGCATGTGAAGTCATCCCGCCCCTGGCGGTCAGGATCCCTTTGGCCAGGTGCATCCCTTCCAGGTCTTCCGGAGAGGTCTCTGTGCGTACCAAAATGGTATACTTGTATTTGCTGGCATCCTCCGCAAAGAAAACGATCTGCCCGGTCGCAGCCCCCGGGGAGGCTGGCAATCCATGCGCGATGATCTCTGCGTCTTTCAGGGCGTTTGGATCAAATATGGGGTGCAGCAACTCATCCAGTTTGTTAGGATCGATGCGCATCAAGGCCTCTTTTTCGTTCAGGACTTTTTCTTCTAAAAGGTCCATGGCGATCTTGACCATGGCGGCTCCGGTTCGTTTACCATTCCGGGTCTGTAATATCCAGAGTTTACCCTGCTGTATGGTGAACTCCATATCCTGCATATCGCGGTAATGGTCCTCAAGTGTTCTCTGATACCCGTCGAGTTCTGCAAAGATCTCAGGCATGAGTTCCTCCAGGGAAGGGTAGGAGGCAATCCGTTCCTCTTCGGTGATCTGGGCGAGCTCTGCCCAGCGTTCTGAGCCCAAACGGGTAATTTGCTGGGGAGTGCGTACTCCGGCTACCACGTCTTCTCCCTGCGCATTTATGAGATACTCCCCGTTGAAAACATTTTCCCCCGTTCCTGCGTCCCGGGTAAAGCAAACACCGGTACCGGAATCGGTCCCCATGTTGCCAAAGACCATAGCCTGCACGTTCACTGCCGTACCCCAGTCGGCCGGATACCCGTGAATCTTCCGGTAATACATGGCCCGGTTCCCATTCCAACTGTTAAATACGGCGATCACTGCCCCCCATAGCTGATCCCAGGGATCAGTGGGGAAGTTCTTTCCTGTTTTCTTTTTGACGGCATCCTTAAAATCGTATACCAGGTCCTGAAGGTCCTGTACGGTAAATTCGGTATCAAGCTTGATCTTCCTTTTTTCCTTCAGGTGTTCTATGATCTCCTCAAAGGGGTCTTCATCGTCCTTATTCTCGGGTTTCATCCCCATGACCACGCCCCCGTACATCTGTATGAACCTGCGGTAGGAATCCCAGGCAAAGCGTTCATTTTTGGTTTTGCGGATGACCCCCTCTATAGCAACGTCATTAAGTCCGAGATTCAGTACGGTATCCATCATTCCCGGCATGGAAACCCGGGCACCGGATCTTACAGAGAGCAACAAGGGGTTTTCATTGTCACCGAACTTCGTTTTCATGGTCTTCTCGATATCACGAATGGCCTCTTCCACCTCGTGTTTGATCAGCGGAATGACCTTGGATTTGCCCAGTTCATTGTATTCAGTACAGACTTCCGTGGTGATCGTGAAGCCCGGTGGGACAGGTATTCCTATCCTACTCATTTCAGCCAAATTGGCTCCTTTCCCCCCCAGGAGGTTTTTCATTTTGCTGTTCCCATCGGCCTTTTTGTCCCCGAATCGGTATACCCTTGTTTTCACTGTTGTGTCTGTTTCCATGGTTTAATTACTTAGCATCCCACGATGCATATTTTAGGGGTGAAATTACAGCTATGACCAGTGGATTTTTATGATAATTATCATGTTCACGGCCAATGTGACAAGGGTTACACAGCTCTATTATCAAACTAAAAACCCCGGATATATTCCGGGGTTTTGTTAAACGTGTGGGGTGAGTTGCCGGTTCCTGAGAACCAATATTTTATTCTTATTGTTTTATGATCTTAAAATTCTGATTCAGAGAAGCGCTTCTGATATGGACTACATAGATCCCACTTGCAAGTCCTGCAAGATTCAAATCCACATATCGCGTAGTTGAGATCTGGTACGACCGACCAGAAACCATGACTCCTTCAGGATTGTATACGTAGATGGACACTGAGGTATCCGTTCCGGGAATATAGACCTGGGTGGGTCCGCTGGTAGGGTTGGGGTGGGCTGTAACTCGAAGTGGGACAAATACTTTGGCCTCGAACCTGCCCTGACAGTCCCAGTCTGTGAAAACTTCTACATGATGTAAACCGCTTGGCAGGATCTTAGTGAATCGGTTAGATGTGGAGATCTCTTCCACGCCATTGATAAGAATGCGATAGTTATCGGCCCCACTAAGGTCCAATGAGAGTTCCCGGCTGTCTTTGTCTATGCTGTAGCTCACATCCAAAGGCGAACGCTCCTGTATGGTGATCTCAAAACATTCTTCATAATTAGGTTGGCTCATCACACCGATACAGACCTGGTAGGTGCCGGTAGTAAGTCCGCTCACCTGCAGGGTAGAAGAAAGGCTGGCATCGAATTGAATAGGTGTTCTACCCGATATCGTGATCACATAGGTGTATTGCGTATCCTGAACCCTGATCTCCACAGCCCCATCGCCCTCCAGGGTGCAGGATGGACTGGCTACTTCTATTTGATAGTTAGAGACCGGTAGGGTAAAGATTTCGCATCCCCGGGCATCTACCGCCACACCTGGTGCGGATGCCTGACACTCATCTTCTGTATTCAGTACTCCGTCCCCGTCCATATCGGGATCACAGCCGTCCCCAAGTCCGTCCCCATCGAGGTCTTCCTGTGCTGGATTAAAGCTATCCGGACAATTATCATCACTATCCGGGATCCCGTCCCCGTCACTGTCGTAAGGGGTAAATGTTACTGTGACTGTAGAGGTTGAATTTATACCATTGATTGTAAAAGAAAGGATCGCATCGCCGGCAACAGTTCCGCTTGTCAGGACGGCCGAGTAGGAACCATTACCTAAATCGGTTACAGTACTTACGGAACCAAGTGTAGTGAAGACTAACATAGCTTCACCGCCTGATGTAATAGGATTGTTATTACTGTCAAAGAGTTGGATGAGGATATCAGAAGTGCTGACACCGTCCGCCATGATGCTGGTCGGACTTGCCGAGATCGCGGCCATAGTCGGATCGGGAGCACCCGCAGTGAATTCCACAGATTCTGTAGCTGTAGCCTGGTCCCCATTAATGGTAAAAGATACTTCAGCATTTCCAGTTACTGTACCGCTGGTCAGTACGGCTGAGTAGGAGCCATCCCCCAGGTCGGTTACATCGCTTATGGCCCCTAAGGTAGAGGAGACTACTACGTTTTCACCTCCTGATAAGATGGGATTGTTGTTGCTGTCAAAGAGTTGTATCAGGATATTGGAGGTACTCGTACCATCAGCAGTGATACTGGTCGGGTTGGCTGTGATATTAGCTGTCATTGGATCGGGTATTCCCGCGATGAATTCCACTACTGCGGTGGCTGTGGCCATGTCCCCATTGATTGAAAAAGACACCTCGGCGTACCCTGCAACCGTTCCACTGGTCAGGACAGCCGAATAGGAACCATTGCCCAGGTCGGTCACATCGCTTACGGTCCCGAGGGTTGATGAGACCGCTATCGTTTCCCCTCCGGATGAGATGGGATTGTCGTTGCTGTCAAAGAGTTGTATCAGGATATTGGAGGTACTCGTTCCATCCGCCACGATGTTGGTCGGACTGGCAGAAATAGTGGCTGTCGAGGTATCGGGAGCACCTGCAGTAAATTCCACGGATGCTGTGGCTGTAGCCGTATCTCCGATGATGGTAAAGGAGAGTTCGGCATTACCCGTTACTGTACCGCTGGTCAGGACAGCCGAATAGGAACCATTGCCCAGATCGGTCACATCGCTTACGGTCCCGAGCGTTGATGAGACCGCTATCGTTTCCCCTCCGGATGAGATGGGGTTGTTGTTGCTGTCGAAGAGCTGAATCAGGATGTTTGAAGTACTTATTCCATCTGCCACGATGTTGGTCGGACTGACCGAAATGGTGGCTGTCGAGGGATCGGGAGCACCTGCAGTGAATTCCACGGTTGTTGTGGCCGTAGCCGCCTCTCCGTTGATGGTAAAGGAGAGTTCGGCATTACCCGTAGCTGTGCCGCTGGTTAGGACGGCTGAATAGGTGCCATCACCCAGGTCGGTCACCGCACTTATGCTTTCCAGGGTAGAGGTAACCACCACAGTTTCCCCTCCGGAAAGGATTGGATTGTTGTGGGTATCAAAAAGCTGGATCAAGATATTTGCAGTACTCATTCCATCCGCCACGATGCTGGTCGGACTAGCCGTAATGGTTGCAGTAGCTGGGTCAGGGGTACCCGCCGTGAATTCCACCTGGGCAGAGGCATTAGCTGTGTCGCCATTTATAGTGAATGATACTTCTGCAATTCCAGCGACGGTATCGCTCGTCAAAACAGCCGAATAGGATCCATCGCCCAAGTCGGTCACAGCGCTCACGGTCCCAAGGGTAGAAGAGACCACCACGGTTTCCCCTCCTGAGGTTATGGGATTGCTGTTGCTGTCAAATAGCTGTACCAAAATACTTGAGGTGCTAAGTCCGTCAGCCGGAACGCTTATTGGGGTTGCGGTAATTGTCGAAGTAACGGTATCAGGGGACCCTGCAGTGAATGTGGCGGATGCTGAGTTCATTCCCTTAAAACCATTGACGGTAAAGGTAAGAGTGGCAGTCCCTGTGGTAAGCGGACTCGTAAGGGTCGCCGTATAGGTGCCATCTCCGTTATCAGTAACCGGTGAGAGCGTCCCCAGAGAAGCTGTGACATCCACAACCGCTCCTCCTGTGGCCAGGGGAGTGTTGTTTTCATCGATAAGCTGGACAAGTACCAAAGCCGTGCTGCTTCCATCTGCCGGCAAAGTATCCGGAGTTACCGTGATAGTCGAGTTTATCGTATACAGTCCTTCGATTGCGCCCACCGAAGGAGGATCATTTCTAAGAGCCCCTTTAAAGTCAGTGGATATACCCGCTATGGTCTCACCCGCTTGAACACTTCCCGGGAAGTAATCAAAAGGATCGATACTGGTCTCCTCAACAAATTGAGGGTCTCCTTCCGAGCTGTTCGAGTCCTGTCCGGTGGACCCCTGCCAGTCGGCCAGGGTAGCCCGGTCTGTTCCGTTGAAATCCGCTAAAACGCCATCCGGGCTCGCTGCGTGATATCGGTTGTGGTCCAAAGTCATGGACATGTTGTTTCTCAAACGGATAGCGTAATGCTTGCCGCTTCCCCCGTTGTTGGTCCTGTAATTGGCAAAGATGTTGTTCTTTACCACGGAGTTGTAGTTGCTGTAAAGGCGGTAAAAGGCGTAGGAATTCAGGTTGCCGGTACTCCCGGACCCGTGGATGGAAACCGTATTGAAATAGTAATCGCTGCTCGCCCCGTTGGTATTATCAAAGATCCCATAAATATTGACGTTCTCTAATGGCGTTCCGTTCACGTCCTGCCCAAGACTGACAATATTATTTTTCACGGTATTTACGGGCGACTGGTAAGACCGCATATAGATCCCGGCGACGGCCCCCGTTCCACTGGTTGTAACCAGGCTGTGGACCATGTTATTCTCGATTATGGAATTTTTTTCTCCCAGGTATAGGCCGTAGGCGTTTTTGGTAGAAGATAAATTATAAACAGTGTTGCCTGAATACAGACTACCAGAAGGGTTGTATTGCGACCTTATCCCGGACAGGTCGTCCTCACCTTGCAGGTCGCGGATGGTATTGCCCGTAATGGTATAGGCATTAGAGGGGTTGTATTTGAACAGTTCGATCCCGTTAGAATCGTAGGTCGTGGAATACGATCTCAGGTTTTGTACCAGGTTTTGGTCAATGGTCACGTGTTCGTACCCCATATAGGCTACATAGATCCCGGAATAGCTGAATTGATTGGCTGTAGGGGTATCCCCAATTTCCACCGGTGCTCCCGGAAATCCTATGGTGTTTCCGCTAACGGTCACGGTGGATCCCTGGTACCCCTTGGTGCTGATACCGTTGAAATACCCAAGCGGACTGGCAGTAGTGGGGATGCTGATTCCTCCAATGGAATTCCCCGTAATATCCACATCGTACAGGTAGTTCAGGGAACTGCCGGGATTTCCAAGCATGATCCCCCGGATCCTCATATATCCCGTGGTGCTCAATGTTATAGCGTTCGGGTTGGTGGCAGAGCCAATGATATTGTTAGCGATAGAGGCGGTCCGGAGCGTCGTGTATGATGATCCGTAGGTACCTTCATAAAAAATAGGATAGATGTTGATATGTTCTGTACTGCCATTGACCGCAAAGCCGGATATGGTATTTCCATCAATGGTCGATGGGTCGGTACCATCTGAGGTCAGGAAGATAGGGTAAATGTCAACAGAAGAATTGGCTCCCGTGAAGTTGAGATCTGTGGTGCCGTTGGCACTTGCGTCAGCATATCCAATAATATTATTATTTACCTGATGTCCTGACCCGTCCCGTAGATAGATCCCATAATACAACCTGAAATTGGTATTAGTGAAAGATTTGGGAGTTGACTGGTAGATCCGGTTGTCCGTGATGGACCAATGTATAGCATATTGGGCATATACCGCGGCGGCCTGAGTTGAATTGGGATTTCCGTAGTCGAACAGATGATTGCCTGAGATTGTATTGTTGTCACTGTCCCCGTAATAGTAATAACCGGCATAAATGAGGTTGGTAGGGTAGTTGGATCCTGATGGTCCTATCTCGTTGTTGATTATCTGGTTGGAATTAGCCCATTGAAGTTGTATAACTCCGGAGCTTGAGGAAGTATTTGAACCCAAAACAGTACAGTTTTCTATAATATTATCCTGGGTGGCATTGTTGGTACTGGAGAAACGAATAGTGGGGGCACCCGTATTGTCGTTTCTAAAGGTTAGGGCATTGCCGGATGCTTTCAGTCCATCAATGGTCACATTATCTGCCCCGTTGAAGTGTATGAGTCCGCTGGACCCTAGATTCCCGGAAATGGTCCTGGTCGCACCTCCGGAGGGAGTGATTAGAATGCTTGAATAATTACTGGGCCCCGATCCGCTGTGGTCAAGCGTGGCCGTGCTTGTTTCGATGAGGTCTGATGTAATTTCAATGGTGATATCCCCTCGGTGGTTACCGTTGTTGATCTGGTCGAAGGCAGATTTCAGGGTAGGGTAGTTCCCACTTGCCGTTCCTGCTGTGGCGGTGACCTGTACCTGCGCAGATCCATAAACAGAGATAAAAAGGAATGCCAAAAGGCAGATCCGGTGTATTTTTATAAGCATGGTTAAGTTTGGTTTGGTCCGATCTTCTTCGCTTTGTCAGATTATACATCGACAAAACGTGAGAAATAATCGATAAAATACACGGTTAGAACGAAAAGAAGGTCGATTTATTACACCAAAACTACCTACTTCCCGATGCAGAAGTTGGCAAAAATATTTCCCAATAAATCGTCTGTAGTGATCTCCCCGGTGATCTCCCCTAGATGATATAGGGCCTGTCGGATATCCACGGCTAGCAGATCGCCTGAAAGACCGGCCTCCAGGCCTTCCTTTACCTTAGCGATCTCCTCGGTGGCCTTGACCAGGGCGTTGAAGTGACGGGAATTGGAGATGATGGTGTCTCCCGAGGCGAGGGCCCCGGTATTGACCAAACTCAGAAATTGGTCTTTCAGGGCGTCCAGACCCTTGTTTTCCTTTGCCGAGATCATCATGGCCTCAGGAAAACTTTTCTCAATTTCTGAATAGGATGGTTCATTGAGCGCATCCACCTTATTGATAACGAGCAATAATTCTTTTGAGGGATACTGTTCGCGAAGTCGGGTAAATTGTTGCTGGATTTCTTCTTTTCTGGAAGGGTAGGAGAGCAATTCTTCCGCATCGACCAAATAGATGACAAGTCGGGCTTTTCCAATTTTCTCATGGGTTTTTCGGATCCCAATAGACTCTACCACGTCCTCCGTATCCCTGATTCCTGCCGTATCTATGAAACGAAAGCCGATGCCCCCGATCACGAGTTCGTCTTCGATCGTGTCCCGGGTGGTTCCGGGGATAGGACTCACGATGGCCCTTTCCTCATTTAAAAGGGCGTTAAGAAGGGTCGATTTACCTACATTGGGTTCTCCCACGATGGCAATGGGGATTCCCGTTTTGATCACATTGCCAAGGGCAAAGGAATCGGTGAGGTTTTTAAAGACCGATTGGATCCGATCCAGTAAATCTGAGAACTGCTTCTTATCTGCAAACTCCACATCCTCTTCTGAGAAGTCGAGCTCCAGTTCTATTAGAGAAGCAAAATTGAGGAGTTCCTGCCTCAGTTTGGAAATTTCATCGCTGAATCCACCCCTCATCTGCTGCATAGCCAATTGGTGGGAAGCCGAATTTTCAGAAGCGATCAGATCGGCCACAGCCTCGGCCTGACTCAGATCGAGTTTGCCGTTCAGGAAAGCACGGAGAGTGAACTCACCTGCTTCTGCCATTCGGCATCCTTTTCTTAGGAACAACTGAATGATCTCCTGCTGAATATAGGGGGAACCGTGGCATGAGATTTCTGTCACGTTCTCACCGGTATAGGAATTGGGCCCCTTGAATACGGTGACCAGAGCCTGATCTATCGTCCGTTCTCCATCTTTAATATACCCCAGGTGTACTGTATGACTTGAAGCTTTTTCCAGGGATTTACCACTTATGGTCGTAAAGACTTCAGAGGTTCTCAAAATAGCCTCCGGGCCGGATACCCGAATCACGGCGATGGCTCCCATTCCCGGGGCCGTGGCTAGTGCTACTATGGTATCCTGTGTGATCACGGAGAAATTTTTGCAAAAATAGGGAAAAGGAGGGTTGTATCCGGAATATAAGAGATGTAACAAATTCAAAGAAAATCAGACATATAAAATATAATCATCAATTCAACAGTCATGGAAGTCATCAACACTACTACATTAAGGGAAGACCGGCAATTGCTGGTTGTGACCCACCTAACGCAGTTGTTATCCTATATCATTGGGTTTGGGGGACTCATCGTACCTCTCATTATATGGCTAACTTCAAAAGACAGAGTGGTGGGCATGGATGAGCACGGGAAGGCGATCATCAATTTTCAACTGAGCCTTATCCTGTATTTTATCCTGAGCATCCCCGCCATCCTGCTCCTGGGCCTTGGCATCCTCGGAATTATCGGCGTGATCATATTAGGTTTCGTGCTGCCCATCGTCAATGCGGTCAGGGCGAGCAATGGGGAAGGGCCTAGTTATTTCATGACGATTAGATTTATCTAGAAGTAGCATAGTTCGTTCGAAAACCATCAGGTGACTGATGGTTTTTCTTTATTATTGTGGTACCCAACCTGCAGAATTATTTCTTACAACGTATGGCTAATCAATGATCTTAACTACATAAAATATTTAAGCGCTAAAATAGCTCATGTTTGTATTTGTAATCCCCGTAAAAAGCTCAGTAGTTTCTAATGATTGGGCCCTGTTCTCCAAACTTTTGGAAAGAACACTGCGATCTGTGGTAGGACAGACCAATCCCAATTTCAAGGTAATTATTTCATGCCATGAGATTCCTACACTGGATTACAGTAGTGACAAACTCATATTTCATCAGGTGTCCTTTCCATCACCCGTTCTAGATGGATTATCTGCGGAGGAGAAAAACAGAACCCGCGAAGATGATAAGGCCCGAAAAATACTCGAAGGACTTTCAGTCGCAATGAAATTTGATCCGGAATATGTGATGGTACTGGACTCTGATGATTGTGTTCACAAAAATCTGGTAGAACGAACCTTGAATTCCGGACGGGACGTCCCCGGATGGTATATGAAACAGGGGTACATTTACCGGGAATCTGCTAATATTGCTTTTCAAAATCTGCAAAATTTCCATACCCTATGCGGGAGCAGTATTATTGTAAAACCCCGGTATCTCAAAGCCTTCATCAGTGAAGAACCATTGAAGTACTACCATCATGAGAAAATAAGGATTACGGATCAGGCAGACCTGCTTCCATTTCCTTATCCTGCGGTTGTATACAGTATAGGTAACGGGGAAAACCATTTGATGACCGTTCAACAAGCAAAAGCTTACAATGCCAAGTACAGAATGTTCAGCAAAGAATACTTTAAGAGCTTGATCAGGAAATTGCGTAAATATCGCCCCAGGTTGCTGACAAGATCCTTCCGAAAGAATTACGGTCTGTATAAAATAAACAGGACTTAGTATGATTCTTAGCGTGGTTATTCCCATATATAACTCGGCCAACTACCTGCCATACTGCATGGGTAGTTTGTCAGCGCAGAATTTATCAGACGAGGAGTGGGAAGTTATCCTGTTAAACGATGGATCTACTGATACCAGTGGTGAACTTTGCAAACAATATGAGCAGGCACATTCTTTTGTGAGTTATTACCAGCACCCCAACATGGGAGTGGGAGCAACAAGAAACAGAGGGCTAAGTCTGGCTAAAGGAGCCTATGTCTATTTCCTAGACCCCGATGATTATATTGCAGATGGAACTTTACGCATGCTGCTCCTGTTATTGCAGGAGAACCGTCCTGAAGTTTTAACGTTTTCTTCAAAGTCTGTTAAGGAATATGACCTGTCAGCTTCTCAAATTTCCGGGGAGCAGGTAAAAAACGAGGAGATAATCGATGGAGACACCTATATCTCCAAGTACAAATTCAAAAATGAGATTTGGTGGTATCTGGTACAAAAGGATTTCCTAATCAGGAATGATCTTCGATTTATTGAAGGGCGGTGGATGGAAGACGCCATTCTTACAGCGCAGATCCTTTTAAAGGCTAAGCGAATTTTAAAAACGAATTTAGATGTTCACCGCCATGTGAGGGTTCCCTTTTCAGCGATGACCAACAGAGAAACAAAGCACTACCTCAAGGTCATTCATGATAATGTCCATGCGGTTTCGGTCTATCACACAGAAATTCTGGGAAATCTCGCCAGGTCATGTTCTGCAGAAACCATTGAAAGATTAAAAATCAGACAGGAGTCTCTTTCATTCTTTTTAATTATCCGGGCCCTCAGATCTAAAATGAGCTATGACGAGATTATTTCTATTTTGAACCGATTAAAAGCGTATGATGCCTACCCCTTGCGTAATTTTATCAGTGAAGATTACCCCGCTTTGAGTTATAAAATCCTTGTTCCTGTAATCAATAATAAATATCTTTTACGTCTAGTATTTTATGGATATCGAAGCCTGTCCATGAGATTCAATTTCTGACCAGAAAAAATACTGTGCCAACCAAAACTAATATATTAATTACTTCTGCCGGGAGACGTGTGACCCTTATCAAGGCATTTGAGCTCGAATTAAAGGCATTGATACCCGGCTCCAAGGTTTTCGCTACCGATTCTAATCCAGGGCTCTCTGCCGGATCCATGATGGCGAATGATTTTTTTCAAACGCCACGAATTACGGAAAAAAACTTTATTCCCTATTTAATCAACCTTTGTGAAGAACATGAGATTGGATTATTGATCCCAACGCTGGATCCTGAATTACTGGTTTTATCTAGGCATATACAAGTGTTTCAACAAGCGGGTATTCACATTCTTATTTCGGATCAGAAACTCATTGAGATATTTGACAGTAAGATCGTAACTACGAATTTCTTTGATGAGATGGGTATCGATGCGCCAAAGATCTATACCAAGGACGCGTATCAGTTTCCTTTGTATGTAAAACCCATAGATGGAAGCGCGTCTAAGGATAACTATGTAGTGAAGGAGCCGGCCTTTCTTTGTGAACATTTTTTAAAGGACACCCGACTCGCATTCTTCGAATATATTTCCCCTCAAGACTATGAAGAATATACCTGTGACCTTTATTATTCACGGGAAGGCGAACTGAAATGTGTGGTTCCAAGGATCAGGCTGGAAGTACGGAGCGGGGAAAGCAGTAAGGGTGTGACCAGAAAAAATCATCTAATCCAATTCGTGAAAGATAAATTATCTCACATCCCCGGAGCGAGGGGTTGCCTGACGGCACAATTTTTCGCGCATAAAAGTTCAGACACCGATATTAAAGGGGTAGAGATCAACGCAAGATTCGGCGGAGGATATCCCTTATCGTATTTTGCAGGGGCAAACTATCCTAAATGGGCCATACAGGAATACATTCTCAATCAGGAGATCGAGTATTTTGAAGATTGGGAGGAAAATCTGCTGATGCTGAGGTATGACAGTGAGTTGCTGATTCATGAATTCAAATAGGACTATTGTCGTTTTTGATCTGGATGATACGCTTTATCCGGAGGTCGAATTTTTATATTCTGCATTTATGGAGATCGCACGTAAACTTGCTGCTGAAAATGACCTGGATTTTACCGCCATCTATTTGCATATGATGGGAAGGTACGAGAAGGGTGCGGAGGTTTTTCAGGATACTATAGAGCATTTCCAATTGAAAAGGGGAGTCCAGGATCTTCTGACATGGTATAGAGAACACTTGCCAGACATTTCACTTACCTCACATGCCAGTTACGTTCTGAAATTCATTAAGAATCACGCTTATAAAATAGGTCTGATTACAGATGGGAGATCTCTTCAGCAACGAAATAAAATAAAGTCACTGGGTCTGGATAATTTTTTCGACGAGATAATCATTTCTGAGGAATTCGGCTCTGAAAAACCGGAGAAAGGAAATTTTTTACACTTTACAGAACTATACGGAGACGGTGATTACTGGTACATTGGTGACAATACGAGCAAGGACTTCATTGCCCCCAATCTACTGGGATGGGGTACCATCTGTCTGGTCGGAGATGAAAGAAATATACACCCTCAGAATTTTGACAAAGACAGAATGGAATCACCGAAATACTTTGTGACGAGTTTAAAGGACGTTCTCGATATAATTAAATTTCCTTCTGCCTCAGGGCATAAGTCCTAGAAATGTTGAAGAGATAACTGGTCCAGAACGCAATTCCCATGAATTTAAATCCGTCTTCGACAAAATGCCGGGCCGGATGCCACCTTCCCTGAAATTGTTGATCGACAAATATGGAAAATGCAAAACAAGTGATGGCCAGGATTAATAAGATGTATTTTGACTTCAGGTGAAGGGATCTGAATCTAAACAGGTAAATACCCATCAAGGCCAGGTATAACAGGTATAGATAATCCTCCTTAATCTGAAAAAACTGCGGCAAAATGATATCGTGAAGCATAAATAAATCATCAGTCAGAACCAATAAGGTAAAGAGACAGGAGTATAAAAGAAAGTGCCGGTTAGTCACCTCATTTATGTCATAAAAAACGACATAGCTGAAAAAGCTGATACCTGCTCCAACACTCCATAGGATGGCCCCGATATTAGATAGCATGCCGATATGAGGCAACAGATCTGTATCGATGACTGCCAGGGGATCCCGAGACATCACATTGAAGGGGACGTCAAAGAAGACAGTAATAGAGCCACAAAGCAGTAATAGGACTATACCACAGATTACTATAAAATACTCTCCTCGTAATGCGTTTATGGAATACTCCTTTCTAAGATCGGGAAACCTCATAATCAATTATTCAACATCTCTGGCAGGATAATGTACCATTCTATGTAGGCGGTACACAGGAGTTAGGATTACCACACGGTTTGAGAGGCTGATTTCCACGTATACCCATTCGATGGGTAGATTCACATCATTACAACCAAGAATTTGAAGCTGATCCTATTCGGTATTTCAACCTCCATAATTTCAAAGGGTAAGACTTTCTCATACTCCTCTTTCAATATCAAAGTTGCTAAAATAGATTAGAAAACAAAAATCTCAGAAATATTTTTTGACCATTCCTTGTGTCAATTAAACCCTAAGCAAAAAATCCAATCTTTAAAGATTGGATTTTTTATCAATTGTAATTCTAAAGTAATGTCACATCACCAACCCCTGGCAAAACTCTCCCCCATTGAGGCTTGCACCCCCTTCTACAGTAAAGTCGCTATAGGTATATCCCAGTATGTTCGGTTCGGTACAACTGGTATCAATGACGGCATTTTGTTTGCCATCCACTGAAAGATGAATCTCGGCACCCATCGTACCGTCCTTTTCAAAACCGTGGAGGGTAAACATGTCTCCAGGACGAAGTTGTTCCTTGTAAAGTACTTTGTTTCCTGTTACACCCCTGACGCTAATCACGGCATCCCTGGCTCCATTGTACCGCAGGTCGAGTCGGGTGACATTTCCGCTGCAATTGCAATCATTAAATCCATTATCTACATCCGAGTCATTTTCAGGACATTCTCCCAAGGAGTCTCCGTGGTTTAAATGTGCGCGAATGGCATTTTCGGGCAGATGGAGGGTGATGAATTTCCAGTCGTTACCGATGTTTAGCTTATGACATATAGAAATTAATTCCTTTTCGTCCTTTGGGTTCTTTTTATCGGTTCTGGAATAGACGGCGTTGAGGTCATCCCCGCTTTGGTCCAATTCATCGACCTGACAGGAAAGCACTAATAACAATCCCAACAGGCTAAGGGTTACTTTTTTCATCATTTAGGTAGATTTGGGCTAAGAGTCAATATAGACTCATAGGAAACGCTCGGGAATATTCAATTAGTCCTGATCCTCGATAAAAGGCGGATAAATGGGATAAAATGTATAGATAGGGGTGAGCCCGCTTAATTGGGTTCAATTAGTTTAAAGGATAGAACGTTATCCTAATTATTCAACATCACCGGCATCACCAGCATGGTCACATGCTCCCCTTCATCCAGGCCATCGACCGGGGTAAGAATCCCGGCGCGGTTGGGCAGGCTGAGTTCCAGGGACACTTCCTCCGAAGAAAGGTTACCCAACATTTCCACGAGAAAACGGGAGTTAAAACCGATCTGCATATCATCGCCCTGGTAAGAACAGGTGAGACGCTCTTCGGCTTTGTTGCTGTAGTCGATATCCTCGGCAGAGATATTGAGCTCGGCACCTGCGATCCTGAGGCGGATCTGGTGGGTGGTCCTGTTTGAGAAAATGGATACACGGCGTACAGAACTCAGGAAATGGTTCCTGGATATAATGAGTTTATTCGGATTCTCTTTCGGGATGACCGCTTCGTAATTAGGGTACTTCCCATCTATCAGTCTGCAAATAAGTTCTACATTGTCAAAACTGAACTTGGCATTGCTGTCGTTGTATTCGATCTTCACTTCTTCCTCGCTTCCTGCCAGGATACCCTTTAACAGGTTAAGGGGTTTCTTAGGCATGATAAATTCTGCTACCTCCGAAGCTTTGACATCCGTTCGTTTGTACTTGACCAGCTTATGCGCATCGGTGGCGACGAAGGTTAGGTTCTCAGAGGAAAACTGGAAGAATACTCCACTCATCACCGGTCTGAGATCATCATTGCCGGCTGCAAATATGGTCTTTGTAATTGCCGTGGCCAGAATATCACCCATTACAGTTGTGGAACTGGGATTACCGAGCTCCACAGCCTTCGGAAATTCGGCACCATCTGCATAAGCCAGGGCGTATTTCCCGTAACTTGAGCTGATCTCTACCGTGTTGTTGTCTTCCACCACAAAGGTCAGGGGTTGTTCGGGAAAGGTCTTAAGCGTATCCAACAGCAACCGGGCTGGGACTGCTATCACGCCCTCATTATCTGATTCTACTTCGAGTTCAGCACTCATGGTGGTTTCCAGATCGGAGGCTGATACAGTGAGCTGTTTCTTTTTTAAATCAAAAAGGAAATTGTCAAGGATGGGCAGGGTGTTACTGCTGTTGATGACCCCGCCTAACACCTGCAATTGCTTTAAAAGATATGTACTTGAAACGATGAATTTCACAAGTCTTTTGTTTAGTTCGTTAATTGAGTCGGATTTCGTCTTCTCATTTCCTAGGGAATGACCTTCCGAAGATGACATTCATAAAAGGCCGGGAATAGCTGAAAACGACCCGATGTTGGATTCAAACAAATATATTCCAATTGCGCTTTTCCTTAAAACTTACTTATTAACACCTAACGGCCAAAGCGCCGCTTTCTCCTGAAGAGGAAAAGGGAGGATATGCTTGCAACAAATATCAGCGGAACTCCAATGTTTATAAGCTGCCATCGGGTTTTTTGAGCTGAGATCTTTTCTGGATCCAGCACGGGGACAGCTACCTTTCGATTTCGAATGTTTATAAGTCCGGTATCATCCAGGAGGTAATTCACGCAATTCATGAGGAATTCCTTGTTTCCGAAGAAATTGTTCGTCCACTTATCATACCCCAGTTCCAACGGCCTTCCATTCCTCAGTTGGTTGGCTATCAGGTCCCCGTCTGAAATGACAATCATTTTATTTTCACCCCCCTGCTCCCTCTCTCCATTCAGATCCACTGGTTTGATCCTGTTGCGGTAGGCCGATTGAAAATCGCCTTCAATAAGCACGGCAAGGGGATAATTTCCTTCGATATAAGAGTCCCTGTCCGGGGCTGAATTTAGGATGTCGAAACTGATGGTCCTCGGGGCCATAGCTTTTTTGGACAAGGGTGAGCTGCGGACCAGGATGGTCTTTTTATTGTCGTTTTCCAGTGTATCTATGGTGCTCGCAAACTGGAATCGCAGGGCCTCCATATTAACATTGACAGGATGGTTGTTTTGTGAAAACACCATAGGGTAATACACCCAGGGCAGGGGGTTGTACTCCGAAGCATTTCCCTCACCGCTGGCCAGGACGATCTGGGCGCAATATAAATCATCCACGAGATCCGGGTTCAAGCGTACCCCGTATCTGAAGAAGAAATCATTCAGGTTCAGGTCGCGTGGCAAAGCAAGTGCCCGGCCCTCTTCGTTGAACAGGCTGTCGAGTTCCATAGCCACCGGGTCTATCAGCCAAAGTGATCGACCCCCGTTGACCACGAACTGGTCCATAATGTATTTTTCCGTCTCTGTAAAAGGCTGGGTAGGTTTGGCGATGAGCGCCAGGTCGTATGAATTAAGTTGATCCAGGACCTTCTGGGGATTTGTTTCCACTGAATCGAGGGTGATGGCCCCGATGTTGTAATACTCCCTGATAGAAGTGAGGAAATCGGCCAGGTAGAGATCTTCGAGTTCCCCGTTCCCCTTGATCACGGCCACTCTCTTTTTTTCTGTGACCACTAGTTTGCTCAAAGCATCGGCAAAGGCATACTCCAGGTTTTGAATTGAATTATTGATGCGGTCCGCCGTATTGGCACCCAGTTTATTTTTGAGAAGGGGCACCTTCACCGTTTGGTCTTTGTAGGTCACCATGGCCCAGGGGAAGACGAGTTCCTGGGAAACCCGCCCTTCTTCTTCCGTGGTCACATTGGCTGGGGTCAGGCCGATACGTTGGAGTTGCGCGATGGTGGCCTCTGCCTGAGCTGGATCCTCAAGAGGATCTTCGAATCCGTATTTGATTTTATCATTCCTGTTATAGAGATTTTCCAAGAGTTGTTCCGTCTCCAGTTTCAGGCGTTGGAATTCCGGGGGAAGGTCACCGTCGAGCAGGACATCGACGATCACCGGGGAATCGATTTTTTCCAGGATATCATTGCTGGCTTCACTCAGGGTGAATCGATTGTCTTCGGTAAGGTCGATTCGCAGGTAGAAGAAACCAGACAGAAGATTGATCGCAATCAGTATCCCGATCCCTAGTCCTAAATGTTTTAAACTCCGTTTCTTCACCCTATGCGCGTCGATTTAATTGAATCACAGTCAGAAAGCCAAAAAAGAACGAAATAGACAGTAAATACACTACATCCCGGGTGTCTAATATCCCTCTTCCCATTCGTTCGTAATGGGCCATGGCCCCCAAATTCTCTAAAAAGAGAGCGATTATACCGTCAGAGAATAATCCCGAAATAGCTTCAAATCCCAGATACATAAAGAGGCAAATGATCACAGCAAACAGAAAAGCCACAATCTGATTCTCGGTCAGGGAGGAAGAAAATACCCCTATGCTCGTATAAGCGAGCAGGAGTAAGATCATCCCTGAATATGCCCCGAACACCAGACCCAGATCAAAATTTCCGGCCTCTGTGCCCAGTGCGGATATGCACCACACATAGACCAGGGTAGGGATCAGGGCAATGATCCCGAGTGTGATCACCCCCAGGAGTTTACCCAGAACGAGTTTCCAGGCGGGAAGGGGTTTCATCAGCAAGAGTTCAAGGGTACCCAGTTTTCTCTCCTCGGAAAAACTTTTCATCGTCAGGGCCGGTATCAGGATGAGAAATACAAACGGAGCTACCATAAAAAAGGCCGACAGGTCCGAAAAACCATAGTCGAATACATTAAAAGAACCCTGGAAAACCCAAAGCACCAGGCCATTTATCAGCAGAAAAAGAACCAGGGCCAAGGGCCCGGTGGCTGAAGCGAAAAATGATGTTATCTCCCTTTTTAAGATCGAGAGCATAGGACTACGTTTTACTTGTGAACATGTTGAACGCTCCAGGCTTCGGCTTTTTGCCGGAACAGTTTTTTGGTATTAGCCCAAACCACTTTAAAAAAATCAGAATTGCGATAGGCCTCCAGGTCCTCCTCGGTTTCCCACTTGCTGTATGTAAAGAAAGTCGAAGGATCAGCAGTATCCTGATACAACTCGAGGAGTACACAACCATCAAAATTTCTGATCACATCTCGGGTTTCCCCGAAAATGCGCTCAAAACTACTAATATTTTCTTTTTTGAAATGGAGCTTAACGATGCGTGTGATCATTCAAAGGAAATTAATGGTTACCGTATCCCTGTAATCCAGGCCGAGCAGGGAGGAAGCACTTCCTACCGTATTTGGGTCGCTTTTGTAAATGGCCAATTCTATGTAATTAGCCGAGTTGAATAGGGCCAGCAAATCACCGGGGCCTTTCCGCTGATTCCTGTCCAGGTTGAAGTCGATGATGTCGCTGTAGTTATTCTCGATCCTTGTCAGTTTTTTGTTCCTCGCCAGTAGTTCGAAGTTCCTGCCTTTGCGATAAGCTTCAAAAAGGCTTTTCTGAATATTGGTCACAACATTGCCGTAATTGTCGATATAGATGACGGACCCCGCAATGGTGTTCCCGTCATTAGTGATGCGAGGTGCAAATTCCTTGAGCTCCTTCAGATCATCGAACTTCTTTCCGACCACTTCCAGGGTTCCACCTCTGGCGATGTGGCAAGCGACTTTCACGAAGATCTCCAGAACCGGAAAGGCTCCGGGCTGGGGATTAGGAATCTTGAGTTCCACAATCTTGTCGGGTTTGATCTCCGAAGTGATCAGGCTGCTGACACCATTATTGGCAAGGATAAAATAATGCCCGTCTACATAGACGGCCAGGTGCTGGTTCTCCTCCGTGCACTCGGCATCTACCCCTACTATATGGATAGTTCCCTTGGGGAAGGCCTTGTAGGAATTCTTAAGGATATAAGCACATTCCTGGATATTAAAAGGACTTATGGCGTGGGAAATATCAACAATTTTCGCGTCTTCAAGCTCGGAGTAAATGGTCCCTTTTATGGCGCCTACAAAATGGTCTTTATAGCCAAAATCAGTAGTTAAGGTAATGATCGCCATGCAGCAATGTTGATATTTTTTTGGGTGTCCAAACTCATTTATACGTAAGTTTGTACGTCAAAATTAATCAAAAAATCAGGGTGGCGAAATTTATATACGCTCATATAATTAACGATAAACTTCATTGAACGAACTCACGCTAGAACTCACAGAAATCAGCCCAAGAGAGTTTTTTGGGCATCAGAATGAACATATTGATCTCCTGAAAAAATACTTCCCCAAACTGAAGATTGTTGCCAGGGGCAGCAAGATCAAAGTCTATGGAGACGATGAACAGCTGGACGAATTCGACAAGCGTTTCCGCATGCTGACTGCCCATTTTGCGAAATACAACAAGCTGGATGAAAATGTCATTGAAAGGGTGCTGACGAGCACCGGGAAGGACGAGTTGTCCTCAACCAAGGACAGCAACGACATTTTGGTTCACGGAGTCAGCGGACGGTATATCAAAGCGCAAACCGTCAACCAGCGCAAACTAGTGGATGCCATGTCAAAAAACGATATGGTCTTTGCGATAGGTCCTGCCGGAACCGGGAAGACCTATACAGGTGTGGCCCTGGCTGTGAGGGCACTAAAGAACAAGGAGGTGAAAAGGATCATCCTGACAAGGCCTGCCGTGGAAGCAGGGGAGAACCTCGGCTTTCTGCCGGGGGATCTCAAGGAGAAATTAGATCCCTATATGCAACCGCTTTACGACGCCCTCAGG
Organism: Muriicola marianensis; assembly: GCF_014638095.1. GTDB lineage: Bacteria > Bacteroidota > Bacteroidia > Flavobacteriales > Flavobacteriaceae > Muriicola > Muriicola marianensis. Next base: position 504,668 of record NZ_BMFH01000001.1, on the reverse strand, counting down.
GATATGATCCCAGCGGAAAAACTGGCCCATTACCTGGAGAACGGCACCATCCAGATTGCGCCTATGGCTTTTATGAGGGGGCGCACTCTTGATAATGCCTTTGTCATCCTGGATGAGGCCCAGAACACCACTCATGCTCAAATGAAGATGTTCCTGACCCGTATGGGTAAGGACGCCAAGTTTCTGCTCACGGGTGATCCCGGTCAGATCGACCTTCCGAGAAGGGTTATCTCAGGCCTGAAGGAGGCCCTGCTTATCCTGAAGAACATCGAGGGGATAGAGATGATATACCTGGACGACAAGGATGTGATCCGCCACAAACTGGTCAAAAAAGTCATCGATGCCTACAAGAACATTGAGCATCAGAATTAATCTTACATGAGTAATACCATCATCAGCACGGATTTTACTTTTCCCGGCCAGAAAAAGGTCTACAAGGGAAAGGTGAGGGAAGTGTATACTCTGGAGAATGACATCCTGGTCATGATCGCCACGGACCGCCTCTCTGCCTTTGACGTGGTGATGCCAAAGGGGATTCCCTATAAAGGTCAGATCCTCAACCAGATTGCGACAAAGATGATGGCCGATACTTCCGATCTGGTGCCCAACTGGCTGATCGCCACCCCGGACCCAAATGTAGCTATTGGTCATGCCTGTACCCCTTTTAAGGTGGAAATGGTGATCAGGGGATATTTGTCGGGTCATGCCGCCAGAGAATACAAAAGCGGTAAGAGAAAACTCTGTGGGGTGCCCATGCCGGAGGGGATGAAGGAGAACGACCCCTTCCCGGAACCCATTATCACCCCGGCCACTAAAGCCGAGAAAGGGGATCACGATGAGGATATTTCCAGGGAGGACATCCTGAGAAGAGGAATTGTCTCTGAGGCCGACTACGTGGTGCTGGAAAAATACACCCGCGCCCTGTTTCAAAGAGGTACGGAGATTGCTGCGAAACGCGGACTTATCCTAGTAGATACCAAGTATGAATTCGGAAAGATGAAGGACGGCACTATCGTTCTGATTGACGAGATCCACACCCCGGATTCCTCACGATATTTTTATGCGGAAGGGTATCAGGAAAGACAGGACAGAGGCGAGGCCCAGAAGCAACTATCCAAGGAATTTGTCAGGCAGTGGCTGATTCAGAACGGGTTTCAGGGGTTGGCCGGACAGACGGTGCCTGAGATGTCTGATGAATACATCAAGACCGTTTCAGACAGGTATATAGAATTGTACGAAAACATTACTGGTGAGGTATTCCGTCCCGCTGATATCAGTGATATTAAAAAGCGGATTGAAAATAACGTGCTCAACTTTCTATAAGCTCCTTAAGTGACAGAAAAACTAGATATTAGAATAGATCTGTCAAAAGAATAAATTAATTCTAGATCCTGCGCAGGACCTAATAATAAAGACCACATTTGTGGTCTTTTTTCTTGTGTTTGGAAGATTAACTCCTCCCATCCCTGGTCACCAATTATAGATCGACAAGTATTTTCTCTCTATTGCAATTGAGCATCGTTTGCCTCCTGGAAATTGTGTATCTTTAAGATAGGCGACAATATGAGGGTATCTTATTCACGAACAGCCTTTTAGACCAGGAATTGGGTAGGTTTCCCGTGGGGGTACATAATAACTCTCTACGTTGTCAAAGCAACGGAAATATGTGGATAGAATATTTACCCCATACGGCAGACATTCGAATGAAAATCAGGGGGAAGACCTTGGAAACCTTGTTCCGCAATGGAATAATAGGGATGGGCCATATCTTAAAAGAAGGGTTCTGTGAAAAACGCATGTCTTCTGATTTAAGCTTAAAGATTCATGTCGAGTCGTCGGACACGACTTGTTTACTTGTCGATTTTTTATCAGAAGTACTATCGGCATCCTATACTGAAAAGTCAATTTTTTGCAAGGTCGATTTCTTGACACTGGATTCTTCCGAAATATTGGCAGAAATACACGGTATGCGTGTAGAAGTTTTCGAAGAGGAAATAAAGGCGGTCACCTATCACGAGGCTGACGTACATAAGTGTGAAGGGCTCTGGGAGTCCGTGGTTGTATTTGATATCTGAATTATGAAGATCACTAAAGCCCATATCAATAAACTGGAGGATTACTTGTGGGAGATCCCGAAGTCGTTTAAGCCACAGATGCGGGTACCTGCCAGGGTGCTGGCCTCTGAACCTCTTTTGGATGCCATCATGGAGGACAGGTCTCTGGCACAATTGGTCAACGTGGCTTCCTTGCCTGGCATTGTGGGGGCCTCCCTTGTGATGCCTGACGTTCATGAAGGCTACGGATTCCCCATCGGAGGTGTGGCAGCTACTTCCTATCCTGAAGGAGCCATCTCTCCGGGTGGGATTGGCTATGACATCAATTGTGGCGTGCGATTGATGGTTTCCGATCAGAAGATTCATACAATCAGGGATAATCTGGAAGAGCTGGCCAAAGAATTATACGCTCAGATCCCGTCCGGAATGGGAAAGGGCGGACAAATAAGACTATCGTCTAAGGACATGGATACTGTACTTTCAAAAGGAGCTCAATGGGCAGTTGCCAATGGATATGGAGCGGAAGAAGACCTCGCTTTTATGGAAAGTAAGGGAAGGCTGCCAAATGCTGACCCTTCTATGGTTTCTGACATGGCGAAAAAAAGGGGATCGAATCAGCTAGGTACAATCGGATCGGGGAATCACTTCGTAGAAGTCGATTACGTCGAGGAAATTTACGATGATGATATAGCCGAAGCATTTGGACTTTACGAAGGTCAGGTTGTGGTGTTGATACATACGGGGTCTCGTGGACTCGGACATCAGGTAGCTACAGATTACATCCGTAAAATGATGTCGGCCATGGCAAATTATAATATCGAAGTTCCGGACAGGGAACTTTGCTGCGTTCCGTTTAATTCTTCCGAAGGACAAGATTATTTCAAGGCGATGTGTGCGGCCGCCAATTTTGCCTGGTGCAACAGGGAGGTGATCTCCTGGGAAGTCAGAACAGCGTGGCAGAACATCTTTGGACCTGATATCCCTTTAAAACTCATGTACGATGTAGCCCATAATATCGCTAAAATCGAGACACATAAGGTTAACGGGCAGGAAGCCGAGGTGATCGTGCATCGAAAGGGTGCGACGAGGGCATTTGGACCTGGTTTCGAGGAACTGCCGTTAATCTACAAAGATCATGGACAGCCGGTGATCATCCCTGGAAGTATGGGAACTTGTTCATATGTTCTTGCCGGCACAGCAAAAAGCAGAGAGCTCACTTTTGGTTCGTGCTGTCACGGAGCGGGAAGACGTTTGTCCAGAACAGCAGCAAAGAAGCAGGTCAATGCTCCTGTTCTCAAGGAGAGGCTTAAAGATGAAGGTATATTTATAGAAGCAGGATCTTTTAAAGGAATCGCAGAGGAAGCACCCATCGCGTATAAAGATGTTAACATGGTGGTCGATACGGTAAGGGAATCCGGCATTGCGAAGAGAGTGGCAAAACTCAGGCCCGTGGCCGTAGTGAAGGGATAGGAGAATTTTTACCGGCTGAGCCGGTATATATAATAAAAAAGTGAATGACGCTCATGGCATTCTGCAAGGGCGCAGAAGTATGGAACAAATACCGTTGAGGGTAAAAAAAAGACCACAAACGTGGTCTTCTTTTGTAGCGAGAGGGAGACTTGAACTCCCGACCTCAGGGTTATGAATCCTGCGCTCTAACCACCTGAGCTACCTCGCCATTGGTTTCTTAAGCGGGTGCAAATATAATCTTTAATTTTCGCTGAATCAAAATTCGGGTTCCAAAATTAATTGGGGGAGAATATTTTTTTATCATATAGAAATATATATATTACCCGTATTAAAGAATACCCCAAATGTCCGACAAGATCAAGTTTGAATTAGAATTCGTCATACAGTCCTCCCCGCAGCTTCTCTTCCAGTATCTCTCAACCCCTTCCGGGCTTTCAGAATGGTTTGCGGACAACGTAAACTCTAGGGGGGAGCGATTCAATTTTATCTGGGATGGTTCAGAAGAGGGGGCAAAACTTCTAAAACGCAAGAGTGACGAATTTGTTCGATTTGCATGGGAGGACATCGAGGATGATACGTATTTTGAAATGCGTATCAGAGTAGACGAGATCACCGGGGATGTTTCTCTTTTCATAACGGACTTTGCTGAAGAGGACGAATTAGATGAGGCTAAAATGCTATGGGAAAACCAGATCTCGGACCTGAAACAGGTGCTCGGTTCTAAATGAGTTTTCGGATAGGATGCCCTATCTTTGGCCTCGAATTTTTCAAGGCTTTTTTATGATCAATATTGATGGTCAGCTGGTTGCTGACTCTTCCTTTTACCTCAACGCTGAGAATAGTGTGTTTGCCCGTGGAGATGGGCTGGTCGAGACCGTAAGAGTACTGCAGGGTAAAGTGATCTTCTGGGAAGAACATTACCTCCGACTCATGGCATCCATGCGAATTTTAAGGATGGAGATCCCTATGAATTTCACCATGGAATTTCTCGAAGAGGAACTAAGAAAGACCATAGACCAATCCGGTTTAAACGACAAGGCCGTTATAGCTAGAATTTACGTTTTCCCCAAGAATAGTGACGGTCCGGGTGATCCGGATCGACTTGCGACCTATCTTATCCAGTTAAAACCCCTTTCCTCTCCCTTTTACCTTCATGAGGATTCCCATTATGAGGTTGACCTCTACAAAGACTTTTACATTCAGGCCGGAATGTTGTCTACCCTGCCTACTGTCAGTTCTGTATTAAAATCCATTGGAACCGTTTATGCTCTGGAGAATGGATATGCCGACTGCATCCTTCTGAACGATCAAAAGAATGTAGTGCAAACCTTAAAGGGCAACCTGTTTCTGGTAGGGAATAACAAGATAAAAACCCCGCCACTGTCCGACGGATGCGATAATAACGTACTCAGGAAAAAGGTGATAGAGCTGATCGAAAAATCGAAGGAGTATGAAATCGAGGAAGGATCCATTTCTCCTTTCGAACTGCAAAAGGCAGACGAACTGTTTATAACCGAGATTTCCAGTGGGATACAATCCGTATCTCGTTACCGAAGAACGGAGTTCAAAAATGAAATTGCCATAAGTATTTTGGGAAAACTCAACGCAGCAGCCAGGTTCAGTTAAGGCTGGGGTTTTCAGGAGCATTGGACCAAAGGAGGTAGTCGCCTCCCAGTTCCATCATCTTTTCCTTCCAGAAGGAAATGGCAGACTTTTCGATGATCTCGCTTTCGTACTGGTTTTTTACAACGATCCATGATTTGGAGACCAGTTCTTTGTCAAGCTGTAATGACGACCAGCCCGAGTAGCCCAGAAAAAATCGGATATCCTTGGGGGTGATCACTCCCTTGTTGATCAGGCTGATGGTTATATCGAAATCACCTCCCCAAAAAATACCGTCTGAGATCTCAATACTGCCACTGATCAGATGTGGGACCTTGTGAATAAAGTAAAGATTGTCCTGTTCTACGGGCCCCCCGTTAAAAACGGGAAAAGGGACCAGAATTTCGGTGACCAGTTCGCTGATATCATAATCCAGCGGTTTGTTCAGGATAAAACCCACAGAACCTTCTTCGTTGTGTTCTGCAAGAAGGACCACCGACCTGTTGAAGGATACATCTCCTGTCAATGAGGGTTCAGCGATCAAAAGCTTCCCTTTTTTTGGTTTTAAACTGGTCATTAGGAAAGAACCTTTTTTCTAAAATAGAATAAAAGTCCAGAACTACAAAAAAGCCATAATAAAAAAAGCACCCCTGTGCGGGGTGCTTTCGGTATATTGTACAAAACAAAAATTAGTTAACAGCGCTGCTCAAATCAGAACCAGCCTTGAACTTAACTACGTTTTTTGCTTTAATATGGATGGTTTTACCAGTAGAAGGGTTTCTACCCTCTCTTGCACTTCTTCTAGATACTGACCAAGATCCGAATCCTACCAAAGAAACACGGTTTCCTTTTTTGAGGGACTTTTCAACGTTCCCAAGAAAAGATTCCAAAGCTTTTTTAGCGGCTGCTTTTGTGATACCAGCGTCAGCTGCCATGGCATCGATTAATTCTGTTTTGTTCATAATGGAAGTAAATTAATTGTTGTTAAATATTTTAAAGCTCAAACAAAATTAGACGGATTTGCCGTTAACGCAAGTAAAATCAAGGGAAATCAGGGTTTTTGTTGATAACTTGAACGCTTTGTTGATAAACTTGCAATATTTTATGGAATTCTTTGAGCCCAATAAAGACGGGACTTTAGCGGACATGTGCATTTGATTCCAATTTTAACCCGTTCAGGACTTCTCTTGAAGCCATTTTCCGTTTGCCAGGGAGTTGTATTTCTTCGAGATCGATCCAACCCCCATCCACCGCCACCCGTAATTTATGATGAGGTACAATCTGGCCCGGAGAAGATGTGTGTCTTTCAGGAATATAACTCGCCCCGAATACTTTCAAATAGATAGCTTCCTCTCCGTTGTGAAGTGTGGTCCAGGCAGTGGGGTAGGGGCTCAGGCCGCGTATGTGGTCGTAGATCTCACCACCCGGCAAGTTCCAATTGATCTCACAATTTTCACGAGTCAGTTTGGGGGCCGATTTTTCGGTCTCGAGTTCTTTTTGCGGCATGACCTTTACTTCTTCCCGCTCAATCAGGTCTACGGTTTTCAGAACCAATTCGGCTCCGAGTACCATTAGTCGGTCGTGCAGCATCCCTGCCGTATCCTCCCTGGTGATCGCACATTCTTCCTGCATGATGATCCCACCTGTATCTATCTTCTCATCGATGAAGAAAGTGGTGACTCCTGTCCTAGTTTCCCCGTTTATTATGGCCCAGTTGATAGGCGCGGCGCCCCGATAATCGGGCAGGAGGGAGGCGTGGAGGTTGAACGTACCGTATTCAGGCATATCCCAGACCACCCTCGGCAACATCCTGAAGGCCACAACGATCTGGAGATTCGCTTTCAAATCCCGGAGTTCTTTTAAGAAGTCTTCGTTCTTAAGATTGGTGGGCTGAAGGACTTTGAGTCCGTGTTCCATCGCATAGCGTTTGACAGCCGATTGTCTAAGGGCCTGACCCCGGCCTGCGGGCCGGTCCGGGGCAGTGATCACGCCTGCTACCTCGATATTGTTTTTGATGAGGGCATCCAAAGTGGCCACGGCAAAATCGGGTGTACCCATAAAGACTATTCTGAGATCTCTCATGACAAGGCGGTGTATTCGTTGTTATTGGTGAGTCTGATCTTTCCTTCTTCCAGCAGGTACTGCAATTCCCTGAGGACGATCTCCCTTTCCTTACCCAGAGTATCGATCAGGCTCTGAGAGGTGAGGGCTCTTTCGCGGACAAGAGATAGGATATGAGTATCCAAAGCAGCCTGGTCCTTACCTGAAACGGTCTTTTTCCTCTGGCATATATCACATAAACCGCACGCCTGTGCCGAAATTTCCCCAAAATAGTTGAGGAGTTGCACAGAACGGCATTGGGAATCGTCGTTTATGTAGTCGAGGACGGCTTCCACGTTCTGAATTTTAATTTGATTCAGTTCCTTTATTTTATGGGCAAAGGTATTGATGGTACGGTCGTCTTCCCTTGGCACCAGAAAAGTTATTTCGGTATCCCTCTGTTCATCGACAAATTCCAGGATACCATCCGCCCTGGCCTTTCGAAGAACGGCAACCACTTCATCTTCTGTGGTTTCTGCTTTTCTGGCTATTAAAACCGGGTTAACGGTAGTCTCAAAATCAAAAACTCCACCATAGGTCCTGAGCAGCGCCTGAAGGATGACCGCCTTGCCGGGATGTGCATCGAGGTACTCGAAAATCTCTCCTTTGGTAGCCGTAAAATAAACGGTGGTCTTCTGAGAAAAATGCTGGGTCAAAGCGATGACAGAATTCTGGTCCAGCAAACGCAGTCCGTTATAAACAAGGGCCGGATTCAGGCTATAGGTATCGCAAAAAGTATTGAAATTAAACGGGAAGGTCCCTTCTTCCTGTACGCCATAGGCGATCTGAAAATAATTGTTCAGTTTGTTATACAAAAGCCTTACATAGGAGACATCGGGCAAAACGGAAATAAATTGATGGCGCAGCCGCTGTTCGTCTTCCGGATGGATAAGCAGTATAGCATCTGCCCGCTCCCCGTTACGCCCGGCCCTTCCGGCTTCCTGGAAATAACTCTCCAAGCTTTCAGGGAGTTCATAATGGATCACCAGATCCACATCGGCCTTGTCTATCCCCATGCCAAAGGCACTGGTGGCAACCATCACCCGGACCCGGTCACGCAGCCAGTCCCTGAGCCGGTCGTCTTTTTCGTTACGCGTCATGCCTCCGTGAAATGCCATAGCCTCGGTACTGTGCCGGGTCAGTTCCCGACTTAGCTCCTGAGTTCTTCTCCGGCTCCTTACGTAGATGATGACAGATCCTTTAACTCCTTCGCACAGTTGCAGGACCTGCTGCAGTTTATTCTCTTTTTTGATCACCCGGTAGATCAGGTTCTTTCTCTCGAAAGAATCCTTGAATACCTCAGGAGATGTCATGCAAAGGTTTTCTAGGATATCCCCGGCTACTCGCGCGGTAGCCGTGGCCGTCAATGCGATACAGGGTGCAGAGGGATGAAGTTCCCTCAGTACAGAACATTTCAGATAGGCAGGTCGGAAATCTATTCCCCACTGTGAGATGCAATGGGCTTCATCTATGGCGATCAGGTTCACATTCATATGACTGATACGTTCCTGTACCCAATCCTGTTGTAATCTTTCAGGTGAGAGGTAAAGGAAGCGATACCCTCCATATAGGCAATTGTCCAGCAAGGTACTCGCCTCGTTGAAAGAAATACCCCCGGTGAGAGCCACGGCCTTGATTCCCCTCCTTTTCAGCCCTGCTACCTGATCCCTGATCAGGGCCACGAGGGGAGACACTACAATACAGATCCCGTCCTGGAGTATAGCAGGGATCTGGTAACAAACAGACTTCCCGCCTCCTGTAGGAAGCATTGCCAGAACATCCTTTCCGTTCAGGACGGCCTCAATGATCGCCTCCTGGGAACCCCGGAAGGAAGTATGCCCCCAATGTTTACTCAGGACCTCTGCCGGTGATGTTTTCATAGTTCCGGGATGACTTGTTCTATGATGTATGAAGCCCTCTCTTCCACGGTGCCCTTGGGGACTGTCACTGAAGAGTATTGGAATTCTGTATAGGTCCTGACGAGTTCCTGATGGATCTCCAGGGCCTGGTCAAAATTTTCAAGGCGTTCCTCATCCTGGGTATAAATATCCTCCCAGGGCGGCAGAACCACTACCCTGTCATATTTGTACTCCTGGCAATAGGCTGCGAATTCATCCGGATATTGCTGCCGGAAATACTTCATATAGGCTAATACATCTGGCAGGCCCCTGTCATAGAAAACCACCTTGTGATCCATGTCCTCTCCGGCCCTGAAATGTTCCAGTCGGGATTCCAGCAGAAAGAGGTTGAACCTGAACGGATCATCCACAAAAGCAAGCGGATTTGAATGGATGGAATTAGGGTCGCCGTTACGCTTGGCCTCCAATGTCAGGTCACGGATTACCTCGTGAAAACAGAAAAATCCCTTTTCTTCGAGTTCCCTGATCACCGATGTCTTCCCGGTTCCTGGTCCGCCTGTTATCACAATCCTCTTTGGCATGTTTCCGCTTTATTCTTAAACAAAAGTAATCATTACCTGCCTCGCAGTAAAATAGGATGAATCCCATTATATTTGCAAAAAGACATTGCATGAATAACGACAGTAGCGATGAATTTTACAAGCGGTTAAAGGAAGAGCTTTTGAGAACGTCTTCCTGGCCTTCTGATTATCTCTATAAATTTATCGTACCGACCGATGAGGAGAAGATCAAAGCTATTCAGGTCATTTTTGATAACACAGGAGCTGTCATTGAATCCCGAAAATCCAGCAAGGGGAAATACACCAGCCTTTCCGTAACCGTCAACCTTCCTGATCCGGATGCCGTGATCAGCCATTACAAGGAAGTGGCCAAGGTAGAAGGGGTAATCTCCCTCTGAGGTAGGTTGTCTGCTGGAATTTTAGTAATTTGCCCTCGAAATCATTTACTTCCAGACCCGATCATCAACTTAAATATTTTACATTGAATTCTGTAGAAAATCTAGAATACAACACTGAACGTCCGCATCTGATAATTCCCGAATACGGCAGGCATTTTCAGAAAATGGTGGATTATGCCGTGTCCATCGAGGACAGGGAGGAAAGGAACAGGGTGGCACAGTCCATCATTTCCGTCATGGGAAATCTTCAACCCCATCTGCGCGACGTACCTGATTTCCAGCATAAATTGTGGGATCAGCTGTTTATCATGTCCGATTTCAAGCTGGACGTCGATTCTCCTTTTCCAATCACGAGCAAAGAGATGCTTCAGGCTCGTCCTGAACCCCTTGAGTATCCTCAGAACCACCCGAAATACCGCTTTTATGGCAACAACATCAAAAGGATGATAGACGTGGCCGTAAAATGGGAAAAAGGCGACAAGCGCGATGGACTCGAATACGCTATTGCAAACCACATGAAGAAGTGCTACCTGAACTGGAACAAGGACACCGTGGATGACAAAGCGATTTTCCAGCACCTGTATGAATTGAGCGATGGTCAGATCGATCTGGCCTCTGATGGGGAGAACCTCACCGAAAGTGGTCAGTTTCTCAAACAAAGGGTGGCGAAAAGCAACCGATCCGGGGGATCCGGCAAGAAACAGCGCAGCAATAGAGGTAAAAAACGCTATTAATTCCTGCGTAATTCATGGGTACATTTACTATAGAAGGAGGGCACAGCTTACACGGAAGCATCACGCCCCAGGGAGCTAAAAACGAAGCACTTCAGATCTTGTGTGCGGTTCTGCTCACCCCTGAAAAGGTCACCATAAACAACATTCCTGACATCGTAGATGTCAATAAACTAATTGCTCTTTTAGAGGATTTGGGTGTCAAGATCCAGAAAAAGGGAAAAGGATCTTATACGTTTATGGCCAATGATGTAAACCTCGATTACCTGCTCTCAGACCAGTTCAAGGTAGACGGCAGGGGATTAAGGGGTTCCATCATGTTAGTAGGGCCCCTGCTGGCCAGATTTGGGAAAGGGTATATCCCCAAACCCGGTGGGGATAAGATCGGTCGAAGACGTTTAGATACGCACTTTGAAGGTTTTATTAAACTGGGTGCCAAATTCCGGTACAACAGAGAAGAACATTTTTACGGCGTGGAAGCGGAAAAACTCAAAGGGACCTATATGCTCCTGGACGAGGCTTCGGTTACAGGAACCGCCAATATCGTGATGGCTGCCGTGCTGGCGGAAGGCACAACTACCATCTACAACGCAGCCTGTGAGCCCTATCTGCAACAGCTTTGCAAGATGCTGAACCGGATGGGAGCAAAGATCAGTGGTATTGGCTCCAATCTGCTGACCATCGAAGGGGTAGATTCCCTGAAGGGGACTACCCACACCATGTTACCCGATATGATCGAGATCGGTAGCTGGATCGGCCTGGCCGCCATGACCAAAAGTGAACTCACTATAAAGGATGTGAGCTGGGAAAATCTGGGACAGATCCCTACCGCCTTTCACAAGTTGGGAATCACCCTTGAAAGGCGAGAAGATGACATCCATATTCCCGCCCATACCGAAGGATACAAGATCCACAATTACATAGACGGGTCCATCCTGACCATTGCTGATGCTCCATGGCCGGGCCTGACCCCGGACCTGCTCAGTATCATCCTGGTGGTCGCTACCCAGGCGAAAGGGGAGGTGCTGATCCACCAGAAGATGTTTGAAAGCCGACTTTTCTTTGTGGATAAGCTCATTGACATGGGAGCAAAGATCATCCTGTGTGACCCACACCGGGCTACAGTGATCGGTCACGATTTTAAGTCGACCCTTAAATCTACCGTCATGACCTCTCCCGATATCCGGGCAGGGATCTCCCTGCTGATCGCTGCACTGTCTGCCAAGGGGACCTCTACCATACACAACATCGAACAGATAGACAGGGGATACGAATCCATAGATACCCGATTAAGGGCCATCGGAGCCCATATTACCAGAGTCTGATGAAGGGTTTGGCAGGTGACATTCCTATAGTCAAGAATAAGGTAGGAAATCAGCACCGTTTTGAATTGCGCCTCGATGAGGGCACAGCCTATGTGGAGTACCTGTTAAATCAACAGGGGACAATCTATCTGACCCATACAGAGGTGCCGGCATCACTAGAAGGGAGAGGTGTAGGGAGTGCACTTGTAAACAAGGTATTGGATCATATCAGGAACGAAGGACTTAAGATGGCGCCCTTATGTCCTTTCATCGCAGCCTTTCTTAAAAGGCATCCCAAAAAAGCCGAAGGCTTACTAGCTCCGGGGTTTCAAATAGGCTCCTAATCTCTAGAGAATGGCGTAGGTCCAGAAGAAGAGTGCAGACCAAATCACGGTACGCACCCAATTGAAATTCACCAACTCTTTAAGGGTTTTATCAGTGTAATTCCCTGCAGTAATCGCTTTGTGCCGGGGGACAAAAACGGTAAATGTCACCAGCCATACCAACAGGACCAGGATGAAGCAGGAAATGGTGTAAAAAGTCTTTGCTTCCTGCAATAATGCACCGTAGACCATAAGCTGACCAAGCATCAGGGGTATGACGAGAAAGGAAATGCGCGGGGTGTATTTTTTATGCCACTCAGCCAGACCATTTTTAGAGAAATGGATAAAACTGGGATACACGATCAGTTGTACCATCCAGATCAGCACGAAAAGACCAAAATCCAGGAGTAGTCGAGTTACGTCTGCCATGATCACTTTTCTACCAGTGTACCGTCGGGATATTTGGCGAACCTTCCTTTGTCCCTGTCGTGAACATTGTCGGGATAGGGCCAGGGCCAACCTCCGAATTGTGTCAGCCTGTACTCATCCATGGCCTGCTGTATTTCCCTTTCTGTATTCATGACGAAGGGGCCGTATTTGGCCACTGGTTCTCCTATGGGTTTTCCTTGAAGCAAAAGAAAATGACCCGTTTCCAGTCCGTTGTTGGTCAACTCAACAGCATTTGTATTCAAAGTGATGCCGTGATCGGGCCTGATACGGGTACTTTCTATAACGGCTGAATCTCCTTCATAGAAATACAAGGTCCGATTCACGCCGTCAGGAATCTCCGGGAACGTAAAACTCGACCCGGGGTTGAGGTGGAGGTTCCAAACGGCCACGTGGTTCTCCTCAGAAGCCGCCCAGGAATCCGGGGCTGGTGCAGGAGCATTCGATTCCAAGTATCTTCCGGCAATGATCTTTAGCCGTGTTCCATTTTCGTGTATTTCGGGGATGTCTTCATGCCACAGCATTTTAAAATGAGGATCTACCATTTTCTTCTCCCTCGGCAGGTTCAACCAGATCTGGAAGAGTTCCAGTGGGTTGTCTTTGTCTTGTCTGAGCAGGGGGAACATTTCGGAATGCTGTACGCCTCTGCCGGCTGTCATCCACTGAACGTCTCCCTGTCCAAAACGACCGGCAGCACCCAGGGAATCCGAATGGTCACAGAAGCCCTTGTTGACAATGGTGATCGTCTCAAAGCCCCTGTGGGGATGGTAAGGGAAACCGGGAACGGTATGCCCGTGGTACATTCGCCACCCCAGAGCGTTAGGGGTAAAGTCGTTTCCGAGATTTCTCCCCTCCAGGGAGGCCGCTGGCCCCATCTCATCATTGCCTTTGGGATAGTGATCCAGATGGTAGACGCAAAACAGAAAGGGATCTTCGGTTTCCCAGGGAAATCCCAGGGGAAATATCTTCTTTATGGAATTGGGCATGTCAATCAGTTTAGCCCCAAAATTAAGTATTGCTGGGTTTCCCCAGTCTTATAGATATGTTAAGGGATCAGCAGCTATTGTGCCGCATCGTTGACCTCTATCCAGTTTCCTTCCGGGTCCTGCAGGTAGATTTGTCGTACCCCGTCTGCTCTCAGCGTCACCTTTCCTGAATTTCCTTCCCAATCCCAGAATGGGATATTTTGACGCTCCAGAGATTCGATAAGGTTATCCAATCCTGCAGTGGACAAGCACAGGTGTTCGCTTTTAGACCGGTTCCCCAAAATGCTCTCCTTCCTGATCAGGTGCAGCTGGGCTACACCGTCAATTGTGAACCATCGGAAACCTTCGGCACGAGTGGGGTGGGGGATGTCCTTCAAACCCAGGACTGAGGCATAGAAGTCGCCTGTTTTCTCGAGATCCTTCACCACCATGGAATAATGGTCGATCCGAAAGGAGATTTCCTGGGCTAGTGCTACTTGGATAGAGAGCATCAGTGCGATAAAAAAGGTGTATTTCATTTTGAAGTTTTTTATTTGGACCGGGTTTCAATGCACAGCCTGATAGGATACAAAGGCGAATTTGGTACTGTCAGGGGACCAGGAAGGCACATTGATCGTCCCCTGTCCACCTGTAAATGAACACAGTGTTTGTATTTTCTTATTCCCGAGATCGTACAGTCGGAGTGCTACATTCTTCATAGGGGGATGAGCCTGCCCCTGATCCTCAAGGTAGGAGATAAAAACAAGGTATTTTCCATCCGGGGAAGGGTGGGGGAACCAATTGGAATACGCGTCATCCGTCAGTTGTTCCTTCTCGGTACCATCCGGACGCATCCGCCAGAGCTCCATCATCCCTGAGCGAAAGGAGTTGTAATAAATAAAACTTCCATCCGGGCTGTATTCCGGGCCGTCATCGAGGCCGGGATCTGAAGTAAGCCTGATCTCTTCGGGATTATCGAGGTCTTTGCTGTAAATGTCGAAGTCCTCTCCGCGATGGGCTACATAGAGGACGGACTTCCCATCCGGGGCCCAGCCGTGCCAGTAGGAAGGCATTTTCGGGGTGATCAGTTTAGGAGTACCTCCGGAAATGGGAATCGAGTAGATTCGGGACGAACCGTAAGGAGCATTCTCATCAGGGTCATTGTTGCTCAGGGCGATCAGGGTACCGTCAGGGGAGATCCCGTGGTCATTATTACAATTCCGGATTTCCCCTGAAGGGATCCTCTCTTTCGAGTTGCCATCCAGAGATACCCTGAACAACAATCCGTTTTGATTGATAATAAAATACCTACCGTCCGAACTCCAATTGGGAGCTTCAAAGTGGGCCTGTTCCTCAAGTACCACAGTACGCTGTCCGGTGGACAGGTCATATGTTTCCAGACGTGAGATCACGGAAGGGTCTTGAGGCCTGGCATAGAGAAAGGCGGTTAGCAGTAAGGAAAGGGTCCATAGAGATCTCATAAAATACTTTCTGCAGGGACTTTTATCCTTGAGGTAAAAAGATCGTGAGAATTATGAGTCTTCGAAATCAACTTTTTTGTGACTGCCATCACAAAAGGGTTTGTTGTCTGATGCCCCACAGCGGCAAAAGGCTGTTGCGCGTTTCTTGGTTTCGGTGGATCCGTCCACCATTTTGATCTCAATCTCTCCGTGGACCATCAGGGGCCCGTTGGGGGTCACTTCTACTTTCTGACTCATATTTTCTGTTTTTAATTCAGGTTTTTTATCCTTTGTTGCCAACCGGTAGCTCAAGGCCCCGGATGGGCATCTGTCGATTTGATCGACCAGGGCTTCAACCGAAGCATTTTCCGGACGAATCCAGGGTTTGTCATTGGGTTTGTATACTCCCGGGAGCGTTTTTACACATACTTCTGAGTGAATACACTTTTTGGGTTTCCAAATTACAGTCAGGTCTTCCCGCCCGTATTCTTTGACAATTTCTCTTTCTGCCACGGCCTTATTTGTTTTGGTTCAGTGCTTCGATCTTCTTTTGTATCTCCTCAGCCTCAGCGTATTTATCGTCTCCTGCACTGCGGTTTACCTTGGAAAGCTCAAAGGCCTCCTTCATCACTTTCTTGTATTCCGCTTCCAGTTTTTCAAGCGGACTCTTCTTTTTAAATAGGCCGAACATAGTTTTTAACTTAATTGTTACCAATGGGGGGCGGACCCTCAGGGATCATAGGTTCATATACTTCATCGCCTTTGCGGTCCCTGTATTCTGCTTTTATCTTTTCTACCAGTTTTGGATTCTCGAACAGGTCGGCCATGGTCATGCCCAGAGCTTTGGCAGCCTGGAGCATCCCTTTGTGCCCTATACTCATCCCCCCACAGGCTACGACAGCCCAGGAATGCCAGGGGGTGTCTTTGGGCGCCACGGTCACTCCGAGGTTGATGTTGGGTACATTCCAGCTGACATCACCTACATCTGTGGATCCACCTCCGGGATTCTCCTTGGTTTCCTTCAGGGGTGGGATATCGCTTACCATACCAACCTGGGGCTTACCGGTCTCTTCCTGTATTTTTCTCCCGAAGGCCATTTCTTCATCGGTGTAGGTGATCGGCCCAAGCAGTTCAAGGTTTTTCTGCATGACCTCTCCTCCGGCCCGGTTGACCAGTACTTCGTAGATCCCTGAGATCAGTGAAATTTTATAGTCAACGTTTGCCATGATGGCTGCCCCTTCGGCCATGGCCCTGACCCTTTCATAAACGGGCATCATCCCACTGCGTTTGGTGTCTCTAACTCTTACCCAAAGCCTGGCGTAGTCCGGTACTACATTCACCACTTGCCCTCCGTCCTGTATGTGGTAGTGAATTCGTACGGTGGGTTTGATGTGTTCCCTGTAGTAATTGATCCCGGTGGTGTATAGTTCCAGTGCGTCTGAAGCGCTACGTCCGTTCCAGGGATCCGCAGAGGCATGGGCCGCCTGGCCAAAGAATTCAACCTTAAAATCAATCAAAGCGAGTGTGCTTTGTACATCGGCCTCTGTATCTGCACTGGGGTGCCAGCTCAGGTTGACGTCCACATCATCCCACAAGCCTTCTTTCACCATCCAGATCTTGCCGAAAAATTTTTCTTCCGCGGGTGTACCGAAGAATTTTACGGTGCCTTTGATCTTCCCGGAGGCGATCAGCTCTTTCACCGCTATGGCTGCGCCCAGGCTGGCAGTACCAAAAAGGTTGTGGCCGCATCCATGGCCGGCTGCCCCTTCTTCAAGAGGAGATTTGGTAGGTTGGGCTTTCTGGGATATGCCCGGAAGGGCATCGAATTCTCCCAACACACTGATGACCGGTTTTCCTGATCCGTAGGTGGCCACAAAGGCCGTGGGCATTCCGGCAACGCCGCGCTCTACCTTAAACCCATTCGCCTCTGCGTAATCAGCCAGGATCTTCGAGGATCCTGTCTCTTCAAAAGCTGTTTCCGCCAGGGCCCATATGGAGTCACTGATCTGGACCAGCCTGTCCTGGTGCTTTTCTATGGACGAGAGGATGGCCTTTTTATTTCCACTGACCTTTTGTCCGGTCACCGGGATCACAAATAATGATAAAACGAATAAAGCGAAGTATTTCATGAAGGACTCAATCTTATAGGTTAGGTACTAAATATAGCAAAACCTGATCAACATCGGCCATGAAAATTCAGGTGAGTGTATCAGTTCAAAGCCGCCTTATAGGTTTCAAGGCATCTTTCACGGGCTTTCTTGTGATCTACCATTTTAGAAACGTAATCTTCCGTATCTGCCTCAGGCACCCATTCCCGGATATACTTCCTGTCCTTGTCGAATTTGTCGATCTGGGTCATTGGATTGAATATCCTGAAGTAGGGGGCGGCATCTACCCCGCTGCCTGCTGCCCATTGCCAGTTACCGACATTACTGCTGAGCTCATAATCGAGTAGTTTGGATGCAAAGTAGGCCTCTCCCCATCGCCAGTCGATCAGCAAATGCTTACAGAGGAAACTGGCCACCAGCATGCGCACCCTGTTATGCATATAACCGGTGGCATTGAGCTGGCGCATTCCCGCATCCACCAGGGCGTAACCGGTCTGACCCGACTTCCATTTTTCAAATTCCTTTTCCTTGTTGCGCCATTTGATATGGTCGTATTTCTCCTTGAAGGCCTTATGAGTAGTATGAGGAAAATGCCAGAGGATCTGCATAAAGAATTCCCTCCAGATAAGCTCATTGAGGAAAGTCTCATTCTTTTCGGCCATGGCCTTGTCGACCATTTTGCGGATGGAAACCGTCCCAAATCGCAAATGGGGTCCCAATCTGGAAGTTCCCTCCTTTGCAGGGTAATTTCGGGTCTTTTCATAATCCTTAATCATAGAAGTCGACACGTCGTATTCCGGTACTTTGATCTCAGATTCTACAAAATCCATTTCGGCCAGGGAGACGTTGGGAAGTTCTTTATCACTAAAGAAATTAGAACCTTCCAACTCAGGATTCCAGTTTTTCAGCGGTTGCTCCTGTTCAAAATGCTCCTTCCACTTTTTCATAAAGGGGGTGTAGACCACATAGGGGTCACCGTCGTCTTTTACCACCTCATCCTTTTCAAAAATGACCTGATCTTTAAAGGTGTGGAAAGCAATACTTTTTGATTTTAGGAATTCTGACACCTCCTTATCCCGCTTGGTTGCATAAGGCTCGTAGTCCCTGTTGGTGTACACGGCCTCAAGGTCATACTGCGCGGAAAGCTCCTTGAAGGCGTCCAGGGGTTTTTGGTGATAAAGGGCGAGGGAAGAACCGTGACCTTCCTTAAGTCGATTTCTAAGATCCTGCAGGGTGGAATGAATAAAACTTACTCTGGCATCGTTTTCCGGTAATTCCTGGAGGATCTCAGGATCGAAGATGAAGACGGGCAACACGGGAGCATCTCCCTTTAGAGCATGCACCAACCCAGTATTGTCTTCAAGCCTGAGGTCCCTTCTGAACCAGAATACTGAAGCTTTTTTCATTTAGGATATGTTTAAGGTAGACATGCCCCCGTCAACGCCCAGGATCTGCCCTGTCATCCATCCGCTGTCATCCCTGAGGAGGAAGGCTGCCATGTGCGCAATATCAGCGGGAGTACCCACCTTTTTGAGAGGGTGGCGCTCTGCCATCATTTCCTTTTTCTTATCGTTGCTCAATAATCTGGAGGCCAGGGGAGTGTCTACGAGGGAAGGGGCGATCACATTTACCCTGACCTTTGGGGTGTACTCGGCGGCCAGTGCTTTTGCGAATCCTTCAATGGCACCTTTGGCGGCGGCCACGCTCGTGTGGAAAGGCATACCCATTCCCACGGCTACTGTACTGAAGAAGACTACAGAGGAATCCTCCGCCATCCTGGGCATCACCTCTTTGGTAACTCTTACCAGGTTGAAGAAATTGATCTCCATATCTTCCCGGAAGGCATCCATGCTCATCATTTTCAGGGGCTTCAGGTTGATGCTGCCCGGACAATATACAAAGCCGTGAAGTTTCTCCGGCAACTGAGTCAAGTCGAGTTCATCTTTCGTCACGTCAAAGGGAAGATGGGTGACATTAAGGGCATCGAGGTCATCTGCTGTTCTTGATGCCACAAAGACATTGTGTGACTCGTGTAGCAGGCGGACCAGTTCCAATCCGATCCCATGCGATCCGCCTATTAATACTATATTCTTTTTCATGTTTATATTTTTTGAATGTTTATTGATTTCGATTTGCCTTCAAAGGCACCAAACCTTTTGATCAATTGTTCTTCCCTGTAGCTGAAAATGGAGACTAGTTGTTTTCGAACCAGCAAGGGGTGCGCCAGGTCCCCTAAAAATCCAAACGGGAGTTTGTAGTCGATCACGTCCTCCATCTCCACGCCTCCGTCGATCTCGTTAATAAAATGCTTGTGGTGCCACATCGCGTAAGGTCCGAAGCGCTGCTCATCCACAAAATAACGTCCTTCTTCCACATGGGTGATTTCTGTGACCCATTTCGTGCTATAACCGGGAAAGGGGTTCACCTTGTACTGAATGATCTGTCCGGGATACATTTTTCGATCTGCCCCGCTCAGAATATTGAATCCCATGGATGGGGGTGTTATGACCTTCAGGTTAGCAGGGTCTGAGAGGAATTCCCAGGCGATCTCCCTGGAAATGGGGAAAGACTGGCTTGCCGAAAGGCGATACATGCTCATGAAGTCAATTTTAACAAAATTAACGGCATTTTTGTTCAATAAAAAATAATTATTGTTAAACAAATAGTAAAGTTAGGTCTACAATGATTCTATTCTCGGCCTCTCAGAACTTGAATATACCGGGGGATACCACCCTGTTTTTTTGCGTGGATTTAAGGCAATTATCCCTAACTTTGAAAGAACCTAAAATCCGACAAAAAATGAAAAAATTTATCGCAATCACTCTGGCGATGCTGGTGTCTATTCCATTGATCGCTCAGATCCAGTCGCCTCAACCCAGTCCGGCCTCAAAGCTTATGCAAAAAGTAGGTCTGACCGATGTAACTGTTGAGTATTCCCGTCCATCCATGAGGGGCAGGACTATTATGGGTAATCTCGTGCCTTTCGACAAATTATGGAGAACCGGTGCCAACCAAAACACCATGATCACCTTTAGTACCGATGCTATGGTAGGGGATAAGACTCTGAAAGCAGGTACGTATGCTGTTTTTACCAAGCCCTCTGCCTCCAGTTGGGAAGTGTATTTCTACACAGATACCAATAATTGGGGAACACCTCAGGAATGGGCAGAAGATAAGGTTGCAGCCACTTACACGGCTGAGGTAATGACCATGGAAATGCCGGTAGAGACATTTACTATTACCCTGGATGATCTTCACAACAATGGAGCTACCCTGGGTATGCTCTGGGAAAACACCTATGTGGGAGTACCGTTCACGGTTCCTGCCAAGGAAATGACCATGAAAAGTATAGAGTCCGTAATGAGCGGGCCATCAGCTAATGATTATTTCGCTGCGGCTACCTTCTATTTCCAGGAAGGGGAAGACCTTGAAAAAGCCAAGAAATGGATAGATAAGGCAGTGTCCATGAACAGCAATGCCTTCTGGATGATGAGGGCACAATCACTCATTTATGCCAAGATGGGGGATAAGAAAGGCGCAATTGAAGCGGCCAAAAGATCCCTGGCGGCCGCCAAGGCAGCAAATAACGCCGATTACGTAAAGATGAATGAAGATTCCCTGAAGGAATGGGGTGCAATGTAAAGTTCTAAATAGGTAAAACAATAAACCCTTGCCTTTGTGCAGGGGTTTTTTATATCTCTACGGCTGGGTTTCGAAGTACCCTGTCAAACCCTTCAAGGATCATTGCGAGGACTATGACCAGCGTACAACCGAAAGCGTTCAGCCAGAGATAAGACATCCAGTCGCCCATAAAACCAAAGATCACTACGATCTGCGTGATGATGGCGGCAACAAATACTGCATTGCCTTTTACAAATTTCAGAAAGAAGGCCAGCAGGAAAATCCCCAGCACATTTCCATAGAAGATGGATCCAATGATATTGACCAGTTGAATTAGGTTGTCGAAGAGATCGGCCACCCCGGCTATGACAATTGCTATGATCCCCCATACCAGGGTAAAGCCCTTGGATGCGAGTACGTAGTGCTTGGGTGTCAGATCTACCTTTCTATTCCGTTTGTACAAGTCTAACGCAGTAATAGTACCGAGAGCGTTCAATTCGGATGCCGTGGAAGACATGGCTGCTGAGAGGATGACGGCCAGAAGCAGACCAACCAGGCCACGGGGTAAATTATTGAGAATGAAATGTATAAATACGTAATCCTTATCGTTGGTCTCCACGAGGCTGTCTGCCTGTGAGATCAGCAGCTTGGCCCTTTCACGGTTTACCCTCTCCTTTTGATTGGCGGCCAGAATGTGCTGTTTTGCCTCTACCGTTGCAGCGTATTCCTTGAGCTTCAGGGCGGCGTAGAATTCGTCCTGAGCCATCATCTTCTCCGTCTCGATCTCCCTGTGTCTTTCTTCCAGTTCCCTGTAATCATCGGCGTATTCGGAATTCTCTACCGCTATGCTCGCAGCCGGATTGAAATTCAGGGGGGAAGGGTGGTATTGATAGAACACAAATACCATGACGCCCACCAGAAGGATAAAGAATTGCATTGGAATCTTCAACAGCCCATTAAAGACTAGACCCAATTGACTCTCGCGCACGGATTTACCGCTGAGATAACGCTGCACCTGACTCTGGTCGGTCCCGAAATAGGCGAGGGCCAGAAAAAATCCACCGGTGATCCCACTCCAGAAGGTATACCGGCTGGAGGTATTCAGATCAAAGTCGAGGATGTTCAATTTTTCACTGGCTCCTGCAACCTTGAGGGCATTCCCGAAATTGAGTTCAGGAGGCAGGGCACCGAGAATAAAGAAGAAAGCGATGAACATCCCTGTCATGATGATGATCATCTGCTGTTTATGGGTTACGCTGACCGCCTTGGTTCCGCCGGAGACCGTATAGATGATCACCAGGATCCCGATGATGATGTTCAGGGTCAACAGGTCCCATCCCAGCACTGCAGACAGAATAATTGAAGGGGCGTAGATCGTTATTCCCGCTGCGAGACCTCGCTGTATGAGGAACAGGATGGCCGCAAGGGACCTCGTCTTGAGATCGAAGCGTTTTTCCAGGAATTCGTATGCGGTGTAAACCTTGAGCTTGTGGTAGATCGGAACAAAGACCATACAGATGACGATCATCGCCAGGGGCAAACCAAAGTAGAATTGAACAAACCCCATTCCGTCGTGGAAGGCCTGTCCGGGTGTAGAAAGAAAGGTGATCGCACTGGCCTGGGTCGCCATGACCGATAAACCTATGGTCCACCATCGCGCCTGATTCCCCGCGAGGACATAATCGCTGACGTCTTTACTTCCGCGGGTCTTCCAGACTCCGTAGAATACAATGAACAACAGGGTCCCGGAGAGTACGAACCAGTCTAGATTCCCCATGCGTCAGGCGTTTGATATCATGATGAAGTAAAAAATGAGAACGTAGGCGATATTCAGGATGATCACCAGGGAATATTCCCTTTTCCATTTTCTTACTTCTTCCATTACTTGCCCTTTACTGGTGGTTCTTGTTGGAGTTTTGCCTTGTTTTGAGAAAGCATATTCGCAAAAAGCTTAAAGGCTCCCGGCACTCCGGCCGGCAACTCCCTGAAAAAACTGAGTCCGGTATAAATGTACGTTCCTTTTCCGTAGGAGGCAATCAAAAGACTACCTTCTTTAGGAGATTCTCCCTGGTCGGCCATAGAAAGGACAGGAGTGAAGGCTTTATCCCAGGTATCGGGAAAGTAGAGGCCACGCTCCTGAACCCATCCCTGGAAATCAGCTTTGGTCACCTTGTTTGGAAAACTCATCAGGGGGTGATTAGGGTTGAGAATTTCAACGGGTGAATCTTCCTCTGTGACCCTGTCTCTGGAAATATGGATTGGATAGGGAGCGAGATTGTCAAAATCCAGTCCGCTTCTCCCAGAGGTATTGTATTGGACAACCAGATTGCCCCCGTGATTCACGTAGTCCAAAAGGGCATCTTGTTTGAAGCGCATCTCATCAATAACATTATATGCCCTGATACCCACTACAATGGCATCGTAGGCCCCGAGAGTTCCCATCTGTATTTCCTCAGGTTTGAGTTCGTGTACGGTGTAGCCAATTTGTTCGAGGCTGCTGGGAATCTCATCACCGGCGCCCATGATATAACCTATGTTCTGCCCGACCTTTTTTATGTCGAGCCTAACCACCTTGGTCTCTGATGGGAGCAGAACCTCCTGGGTAGGAATATGATCGTAGGCAATGGTTACCAGTTCCTGAGTGAGCTTTTCCCCATCGAGCATCAGAACCGGACTTATGATCCCTTCGCTCTCGCCTTCCGGTGGGGTGACCATAAATGAGAAGATCCTTTCTTCTCCTTTATTCTGAAGACTTACCGTAACATCATTTCTGTCTATTCCCCAGCCTTGGGGTACATCCAGTTTCAAACTTCCTTCAATCTTGTCTCGGAGCGCCCTTACGACGACATCGATCTGTCTTGGAGCCGGGCTGTCGAAGATCAGTACTTTGTCGCGTATCGACAGAGAAGCAGGAGGAAGGATGTTGAAGGGGCTATAGAGTTCTCCCTTTTCCGGACGAGAGTATCTGTAGACCACAGACCTTGTGATCTCAAGGGGAACACCGTTTACCTCCAGCAGGAATTTTGCCTCAAAAGCCGGAGGGGTCTCGGGGAGCCCAATGAGGTCGAAATCCTCAACCCTGTACATTCCCAGACTCCCTTTTTTATTCAACCAGTATGGGCTGGAGTATGAAGTGGAAGGAGGCACTTCAAAAGTAAGGGTGTAATTCTTTTTGTCGTTATTTTCAAGGGAGACACCCGGATTAATCTGAGTGAGATCACCGATCGAAATCTGCTGCAAAACAATTGAAGCATCACTTCTGTTAACCGATTCAATATCCACATTTACAGAGCTTTCCGGATTAGAATATGCAAAATCCGAAGAAGCTTCCAGATACAAGCCGGTGATATGGGTGATCAATTCCTTTAACTCGGGTAGTTTAATGCTTTTCCAATGCTCATCCCTGACATTTTGCAGAAGTTGGTAGGCTTTTAACAGGGAGTTCAGGTGCTTGGATGGATCCTTAAAATCGAAATTCTCTTCAACTTCGTAAAGTATCTTACCGATAGCTTCACCCCCTTCGATCCGTGACCAGGAAGTATCGATCCCCTCAAAAAGGTCTGTTGCCTGCTGCTTCGGCATCTCACCCTTTAATAATTCTATGTATTCCCCTTCGTTACCCCTGGT
This sequence comes from Muriicola marianensis, assembly GCF_014638095.1. Lineage (GTDB taxonomy): Bacteria > Bacteroidota > Bacteroidia > Flavobacteriales > Flavobacteriaceae > Muriicola > Muriicola marianensis. The sequence goes on along the minus strand of NZ_BMFH01000001.1, from coordinate 480,039 downwards.
GGTCGGTCTCCCGAATCCCTGGCATCTGTGCTGACTGCTGGCGATGGAGGCGATCTCGTTATTGGACATCCCCAGTACGGGATAAAATACACCTGTGTTTAGTTCGATCAACCTGGACTTATCCGCTTTTTCAAAATTCTCCTGGCTTCCGTAGAACCACCAGGAGGTGTTGAAGAACAAACGTTTTGGAGACCAGGTTCCCAGCTCCTGCAATTGTTCGGGATAAGCCTTAGGATTTGAGACCAGGTCAAAAGCTTCTACGCTTAAAACAGCCGAAGAAGTGTGATGGCCATGGGTTGAACCCGGGGTCCTGTGATCGAAACGATTGATGATCACGTCTGGTTTAAATTCGCGGATGATATGGACCACATCCCCCAGCACGGCTTCTTTGTCCCAGATTTTCAGGGTTTCATCCGGATGCTTGGAGTAGCCGAAGTCGTTGGCCCTGGTGAAGAATTGCGTCCCTCCGTCAACTCGCCTTGCGGCCAGCAATTCCTGCGTCCTCAGTACGCCGAGTAATTCCCTGAGCTCGGGGCCTATAAGATTCTGACCACCGTCTCCCCTTGTGATGGAGAGATAAGCTGTGCGGGCGTGGACCTGGTTAGACAGATAAGATATTAACCTTGTATTTTCATCATCCGGGTGTGCAGCTATGTACATGGCCGATCCCAGGAAATTGAGCTTTTGAAGGCTGTGATAGATGTCTGTCGAGGAAGGTTTTGACGGGCTTTGGCCGTAAATCAGATGTAAAACTGCGAAAAAGGAAAGAAACAAACGAAATTTCAGGCCCATAAATTTAGTTTTGACAGGTCCCCAAAGATAGAAAGTTATGGAAGCTATAATCGGTTTTTACGACTTCTTTAACAGCTTAAACCGCATCACTTCCCTCATTTTCAATTATTTCGTCCGAGATCACACAAACCGCCTTTTGAAGGATAAGGTTGTTGGGATAGGTGACCAATTGTCCATTGTCTTTTCTCAGGTGGATGTGATAGGCCCTGATGTCTTCGATCACATAGTTTCCCGAGGTTTCCAGATCCTTATCCATGATCTGTATGCGATCCCCAATCTTGAAGGGAAAGGAAAAGAACAGAATGATCCCGGCAGTTACGTTGCTTAAAATAGACCACTGGGCAAAGAGAGCCACACCGATCACAGCAAAGATGGATGACAGGATCAATCCGAGCTCCTTGATATTTACTCCCCAGATCAGTACCAAAGCCACAATGGCGAGCGCTGTAAAACCGAAGGAGATGTATTTGATGACAAGCCTGGTTCGCGCCTCGTTAAGATCGCTGATACTGCCCACTTTCCTCACGGCCTTGTTGGTAAGGAACCTGAGAATTACCACTACGGTAAGAATGATCGCGGAGCTCAGCAGCTCATTGCTGTATTCAAGGATAATCTCTTCCATGTTTCTAAATTCCCAATGTATCGCGCAAAGATACATCCTCATTTCCATTTTGTCGCCAATACGGGGTCTTTAAGGATTTAATTTTCCTGGCTTTTGTGGTAAGTACCTCGGTCGAAGGACCAAAGCCGCTGGGATAGGTCTCTTCCCAGCTTTCGATGGAGTAGGGGAAAGTTTCACTAAAACGGATCACGAGTTCCCGTTTCAGTTCAGGGTAGGTGAGTATATATGTATTGTTCCCCTGATCCTGTTCGAGCCGAGCCTCCGCACGGTAAGCCATTACCGGTTTGTGCATGAGCCTGAGGTATTCAAAGGACGGGATCATAGAAATCTCACCCGTAGGCAGGCTTTCCGGCCTTATCCTGATCTGTGTCCAGATTTCATTTTCGAGTGGTGCTTTATCCAGTTGCAGATCCTGGTCTCCCTCTGATTCAAAATAAGAGAAGGACCTTATCTCAAACTGATCCCTGTTGTTCAACTGGGCAAAAACCTGCCCGCACCACTCCTGTATAGAGGAGGTCACCTTGATAGCGTGTTGATTGTCTCCCACCGGGTAAAAGGTGCTGCTCATCACAGAGTAGGGGTATATCCCGGTCAGGAAATTCTTGGTCGCATTCAATTTCAAAACTGAGACATTAGTAGGGGAGCTTTGGTCTGCTTTTACCTGTTTATCAGGATTAAAGGGTTCTGTCACAAAAATGAGAACTGCTTTGCCGGGATGAATCTGTCCGTATCGTGCCTGCTCCAGCTCGTAGGAGGTGATCTCGGCCTCTCCTGCATACCAGTAATCCTTGAAAGATTTTGTCAGCGGTTTAGGATCTGCCTTTTGTGTTATGTCTTGTTTATCTTCACTTACCGCATCTTTTTCTACTTTCCGACAGGATGATAATCCAATTAATAGACTTAAGAAAATAAGTGAGATTCTGGTAATTATGGGCGTCATGGTCAAATTTTTCGCGAAGGTACCCAACAGGATTTACCTCGCCATGGCCATTAACGTTTTGTAAACTATATGGGTAGGCAAGCCAACCACGTTGGTGTAGGAGCCTCGGATTTCATCAATCCCGACCATCCCCAGCCATTCCTGTATCCCGTAGGCACCGGCCTTGTCTAGCGGACTGAAGTGTTCAGCGTAATACCGGATCTCATCTGCTTCCAGTTTCCTGAATCGCACATCGGTCGTGCAGTTCACCACTCGCTGTGCATCAAGGGTGGTAAAACATACTGAGGTGATTACTTTGTGCCATTGACCGGAAAGCGTTTCCAGCATTTTGCAGGTCTCTTCCACGTCTTTTGGCTTTGCCAGGGAGGTTCCATTATACCAGACCACCGTATCTGCTGTGATCAGGATTTCCCTGGTGCTGAGGTTTTTTTTAAGGGATTCTGACTTTAAAACAGCCAGGTAATCTGAGATCTCAGCCTCCTTGAGATGTGAAGGATAATGCTCGTCTACCTCATTCCTGATCACCTGAAAGGGAATTCCCATCAATCTGAGGAATTCCTGCCTCCTGGGGGAACCCGAGGCCAGAAGTATCCTGTATTCTATGAGTCTGACACTGAGCGGATTCTCAATCATTGGCAGCGCTGAAATTCTGGAACCAATCCCCCCTGACTTTCAGGACCTGCTCGATCACGTCCCTCACGCATCCTTCGCCTCCACTTTTATGTGAAACATAGCGGCAGAGCGCTTTAACCTCAGGCGTTGCATTCTGAGGTGCACAGGGCAATCCCGCCATCTGCATGGCAGGGATGTCCGGGATGTCGTCACCCATATACAATACCTGATTCGGGTCGATGGAATGCCTTTCGAGGTATTCTGAGAGGATCTTTTTCTTATCATGTGCCCCCAGGAAGACATCTTTTACCCCAAGACCCCGAAGTCTTTTGCTCACACCCTCATTAGTGCCTCCTGTTATGATGCAGATGTGGTATCCCTTCTGAATAGCAGTCTTTATGGAATACCCGTCCTGCACGTTCATTTTCCGCAGCAATTCCCCATCGGTGGTTACCAGTACGAGTCCGTCTGTCAGTACTCCGTCTACGTCGAAAACGAAGGTGTTGATGTGCTTGAGCTGAGTCTTATAACTCTTTTCCATAGGTATGTTGGATTGATTTGGTTAATACTTTGTAAATCTCCTTAAGTCGTGCTGAGGTGAGCATCCCAAGGTGCTCTTCCAGGGTCCTTTGATCGCCCCTGCGTGCCGGCCCGGTCTGGGCATCAAAGGGATTTTGGTTCATCACTTTTGTACAGCTTTCCCTTATCAGGGGCCTGATCAGGTCGAAATCAACTCCGTGCTCCTCGCAGATCTCAGAAGAGAGGTAAAAGAGGTGGTTACTGAAATTATTTGCGAAAACCGCAGAAAGATGCAGTAATTTCCGCTTTTCGGAAGTGATACGCACTACCCTGTCAGAGATAAGACGCGCCAGTTTTTCCAGGAGGAGGTAGTCTTCTTCAAAACCAGCCTCCACGCACAATGGTATATCTTTCATCTTCTCCGGTAAGATGCCGCTCAGGGTCTGAAGAGGGTAGAGCACACCCCGCCTCATTTCTTTGGGGAGCGCGTCCATGGAAATACTCCCGGCCGTATGCACCAGCAAACCACTTTCAATTTGCAGTTTGCGAGAAACTTCGCTGATAGCTTCATCACTGACGGCGAGGATATAGAGATCCGCTTGTTCTATCGCTTTGAAATCGCTGCTAACCTTAGCTCTGTCCCTGAAATAATCCAGTGCCTGAATATTCCTTCCCAGGACCTGCACTACAGAAACATCGGGTTGGTCTACAAGGACATCAAAAAGAAACCTGGAAATGTTTCCTGTCCCTATGAGGATAAGTTTGAGCATGCCCAAAAGTACAATTTTTTGGGAGGGTGTTGCTTTCAAAATAATTAACATTAATGTTTAACTTTTTCTGGGGAAATAGGACCGCCTAAACGCTAAAAAGGCTGTATTTTTGCGGCTGAATATCCGATAAAGCGCATAACATTTATGTTAGAGACTTTGAAGAAGATCCTGTTCTCGACCCGGCTCATGGCCGTCCTTTTCCTAGTTTTTGCCATCGCCATGGCCATTGGTACCTTCGTCGAAAGCATGTACAGTACTGAAACTGCCAAGATCTATATCTACAATGCCAGATGGTTCGAGATCATTATGGTCTTTTTTGTGATCAACTTTATAGGCAACATGTTCAGGTATAAACTCCTTCAATGGAAAAAATGGCCTGTGCTTGCCCTGCACCTGTCGTGGATCCTCATCATTATTGGCGCCGGAGTTACCCGCTACATAGGGTTTGAAGGAATGATGCCGATACGGGAAGGGAGTACCGAGAATGTTTTCTACTCAGATAAGACCTACCTCACCGTACTGGTAGATGGTGAGATGGAAGGAGAGCTGAAGCGAAAGCCCTTGCAGGACGACCTGATCGTAACACCCGAGGGCATGAAATCCACCCTTCCGTGGCGCGAGGATTTCAATGGGCAGGATTTTGAGATCGCTTACGCCGGATTTATCAAAGGGGCTAAGAAAAGCCTGGTACCGGATGAGAACGGGGCGAATTTCCTGAAGATCGTTGAGTCAGGTGATGGAAACAGGCATGAGCACTATTTGGAAGAAGGAAAGGTGACCAGTGTACATAATGTTCTTTTCTCGCTCAATCAGGAGACCGAAGGAGCGGTGAATATTTTTTGGGACGGCGCTAATTACCAGATCAAATCCCCTTTTGAGGCAAGTTTTATGCGCATGGCAGATCAATTCGAGGGAAACCTTGAAAAAGATAGCCTTCAGACCCTCCAGTTGCGTTCCCTTTACTCCATGGGCACCATGCAGTTCGTTTTCCCGGAACCGGTGATCAAAGGTTCCTACGGGGTAGTGCAGGTACCTGAAGAAGAACAGGATAATAACACCCAGGATGCCCTGATCCTCGATATTACCACCAATGGTGAAACCGTGAGGAAAGAAGTGCTCGGAGGAAAGGGCATCAGCAATTTTATGGACAAATTCTCCCTGGGAGGCCTCGATTTCACCCTGGGTTATGGCTCAAAGGTCTATGAATTGCCGTTCAGTATTAAACTCAACGATTTTATTGCTGAAAAGTACCCGGGTACAGAAAAGGCCTATGCCTCTTTTATGAGTAAGATCACTGTGGAGGACGAGCGGCCTTTTGACTACGACATCTACATGAACCACGTCCTGGATCACAAAGGTTACAGGTTTTTCCAGGCGAGTTTCGACCCGGATGAGAAGGGAACCGTACTCTCGGTAAACCACGACCGTCCCGGAACGCTGATAACATATGCCGGGTACTTTCTTTTGTACCTGGGACTCCTTGGCATTATGTTTTTTGGTAAAACAAGATTCAAAGATCTCGCGAAATCCCTGGAGAAATTAAAGAAGAAAAAAGCAGCCCTGACCGCGGTTTTCGCTTTTGCGATGCTTTTACCCTTGAACGCCCAGGAGGCGCCCCAGGTCCCCGGGCATATTCATTCTACCGGGCCGAGTGAGGCCGACCTTGATTCTTTACTCCGGGCCACGACTATCCCGGATGAGCACGCTGCCAAATTCGGGAAGGTGATCATACAGGATGAAGGAGGGCGGATGAAGCCGATCAACACCTTTGCCTCAGAGTTGCTCAGGAAGCTGAGTCTCAAGGACTCATATAAAGACCTCAATGCAGACCAGGTCTTTATTTCCATGATGCTCAATCCGGCCCTGTGGTACAATACGGATTTTATCGCCCTCGATAAAAAAGCACAGAATGACAGTATCCGTAAAATCATAGGCGTTCCGGAAGGCCAGAAATATATCAAGGCGACCGACTTTTTCGATACCCAGGGGAGGAATAAATTGGGACCCTATCTTCAGGAAGCCTTTGCCACGAATACCCCTAATAAATTTCAACAGGACTTCAAAGACGCCTATTTCCGGCTGAGTTTGCTGGACAGAACCTTAAGTGGTGAGATCCTCAAGATCTTCCCCCTGCTCAATGATGAAAACAACAAGTGGATCTCGGCTACCGAATTCCGAAGTGGGCAGTACCAGGTAGGCGACACTCTTTACGCAAATTTTATCCGCAATGTGGTTCCCTACTACCTGATGACGCTCAGAGAAGCGAAAGTGTCTGGGGATTATACAGAAGCTGACAAGATCGTAAAGGCCTTTACTCAAAACCAGAAGAACAACGGTTCTGAAGTGCTACCCTCTGATAACAGAATCGAGGCCGAGACTATTTACAATAAACTGGATATCTTCAACAGACTTTACAAGTACTATGCCCTGGTGGGTATCCTTATGTTTTTCGTGCTCATCTTCAGGATTTTCAAGGACAGGGAGATTTGGAAGATCGCGACCTATTTCTTTAAGGGAGTGATCTATCTGTTTTTTATCTGGCATACGGCCGGTCTAATCCTGAGATGGTATATCTCCGGGCACGCCCCCTGGAGTGATGCTTACGAAAGTATCCTCTATGTTTCCTGGGCTACCCTGGCAATGGGTATTTCTTTGGGAAGAAAGAGCGACATGACCATTGCGGCATCGACCTTCGTCACCTCCATGCTTCTGTGGATAGCCCACCAAAGCTGGGTAGATCCCGCTATCGCTAACTTGGTCCCGGTACTAGACAGTTACTGGCTTATGATCCATGTGGCGGTGATCGTGGGAAGTTACGGTCCGCTTACCGTGGGGATGATCCTCGGGGTGGTTTCCCTCCTGCTCATAATCCTTACTAACAAAAAGAACAAGGCCAAAATGGACCTCAACCTCAAAGAGCTCACCATCATCAATGAGCTCGCCCTGACCGTTGGTCTGATCATGCTGACCATTGGTAACTTCCTGGGAGGCCAGTGGGCAAATGAGAGCTGGGGACGTTACTGGGGCTGGGACCCCAAAGAGACATGGGCCCTGATTTCCATCTTTGTCTATGCCTTCGTTATCCACATGCGGCTTGTACCAGGCCTGAGGGGTAGATGGACATTCAATTTCCTGAGTATTATTGCCTTTTCGAGCATCATGATGACTTATTTTGGAGTGAATTTTTACCTGGTCGGCCTTCATAGCTATGCGAGCGGAGCCCAGGTGATAACCCCGTCATTTATTTGGTACACCCTCCTTGGAGTACTGGTCTTAGGGGGCTTGAGCTTCTGGAGGTACAGGGTAAATTATTCAGATTAAGGCATCACAAACCTTTCTTAACCCTTTTTTTTGCAACTTTACAACTTGCAATCCCGAACTCCGGCTTTTGATTCCGGTTATCATCTGGTTTTGCGAATCAACCAAACAAGTACGATCTCATTATGGATCCGAAATCCAAAACCGGCAATCCCTTAACAGAATTCTTCAAAATCTTCATGGATGCGGTAAGGGGTAAGCAGACAGAGTTTACCAGTGGAAGTATCCGAAGGGCCATCTTCATGCTTTCAGTTCCTATGATCCTCGAAATGATGATGGAATCTATCTTTGCCATCGTCGATATAGCCTATGTCTCCCGCGTGAGTGTGAATGCGGTGGCGACGATAGGCCTGACCGAGTCTGTAATCACCCTGGTATATGCCCTTGCCATCGGGTTGAGCATGGCTGCAACGGCCGTGGTGGCCAGGAGGATAGGGGAGAAGGACGAAAAAGAAGCTGCCCGTGCGGCCGTTCAGGCTATTTTCCTTGGAATTCTGATCTCGGTGATCATAGGGGTGATAGGACTCACCTATTCCAGGGAAATACTGTCCCTTATGGGAGGGTCCTCTGATCTGATAGCCGAAGGCCACGGATATACCAAGTTCCTGATCGGAGGGAATATCACAATAGTACTTCTCTTCCTGATTAATGCCGTGTTCCGTGGAGCTGGTGACGCATCTGTCGCCATGTGGACACTGATCCTTTCCAACGGGCTTAACATCATCCTGGATCCCATCTTCATTTTTGGTTTAGGCCCCATTCCTGAATTTGGGGTCACGGGTGCAGCGATCGCAACCAATATAGGCAGGGGGAGTGCAGTACTGTTTCAACTCTATATTCTTTTTAAGGGAGGGAGCAGGATCCGGCTGGCCCTGTCTGATCTGGTCCTCAGGGTTAAGATCATGTTCAACCTGATCAGGGTATCCCTTGGAGGGATCGCCCAATTTTTGATCGGCACTTCCAGCTGGGTATTCCTCATGCGCTTGATGTCCGAATTTGGAAGTGAAGCACTGGCCGGTTATACGATCGCTATTCGGGTGATGATGTTCACCTTTATGCCTGCCTGGGGGATGAGCAATGCCGCGGCTACCCTGGTAGGTCAGAATCTGGGGGCGGAAAAGCCGGACAGAGCAGAGAAATCAGTCTGGATCACAGGCAAGTACAATGCCATCTTTATGTTCCTGATCTCTCTTGTATATCTGCTCCTGGCTAAGCCTATCATCGCCCTTTTCTCCGATGTGGTCCCAGTGATAGAGAATGGTGCGCTTTGCCTGCAAGTCGTAGCAACCGGGTATTTGTTCTATGCCTATGGTATGGTGGTTACCCAGGCGTTCAACGGGGCGGGGGATACGAAGACGCCGACCAAGATCAACTTTATCGCGTTCTGGCTCGTGCAGCTGCCGTTTGCCTATCTCGTATCCCTTTACCTGGATTGGGGGGTTCTCGGGGTCTACCTCGCTATCCTTCTGGCCGAAGTCCTCCTTTCTATTATGGCCGTGATCTGGTTCCGGAAAGGATACTGGAAGCAGACCGTGGTTTAAGCTAATTTTGTAACTTTAGCCGCATCAACATTGGCCATATGAAGACAAAGAAAAAGGGACTTAACACCATTTGTACCCATGTGGGAGAGCTAGAGGATTCCTTGTTCAAAGGCGCTGTCTCACCACTCTACATGAGTACCTCCTACGCTTTTGAGGATGTGGATATCAAGCGGTATCCCAGGTATTTCAATACCCCCAACCAAATGGCCCTTTCTCAGAAAATCGCGGCCCTTGAACACGCTGAGGAAGCCATGATCTTCGGGAGTGGCATGGCAGCTATAAGTACGGCATTGCTGGCCTTTTTGCAAGCAGGAGACCACGTGGTCCTGCAGCGCATGCTTTACGGGGGTACCTATCACCTGATCACCGAGCAATTCGAGAAGTTCGGTATTGAATATACCTTTATAGACGGATCAGACCCGGATTCTTTTAAAAAGGCCATAAGACCCACCACTCGTGTGGTTTACATTGAGACTCCTTCCAACCCCTTGTTGACAATTACGGATATTAAGGCGTTCGCCGATATTGCCCGGGCGAACAACATCGTCTCAATGATCGACAATACCTTTGCAAGCCCTGTGAACCAGAACCCTGTCGATTTTGGTATCGATGTAGTCATTCACAGCGCCACCAAATATATGGGAGGTCATTCGGATATCCTTGCAGGCGCTGTAGCCTGCTCTGCAGTTCATATGGAACGGATCTTTAATCTGGCCAAAAATCTGGGAGGAAGCCTTAGTGATTACACGGTCTGGTTGCTTGAAAGGAGTATCAAGACCATGGGCATCCGCGTGAAGGCACAAAACGAAAATGCGCAGCAAATGGCCGAATGGCTGAACCGGCATCCGCATATCAGTAAGGTGTATTACCCCGGGCTGAAGGATCATCCGGATCACGATATCGCTGCAAAACAAATGCACGGCTTTGGGGGAATGATGTCTTTTGAATTGCATGAAGAAATAGATGCATCCCTGTTTCAAAAATCCCTGAAACTTATAAAATCTTCTATGAGCCTTGCCGGTGTTGAGAGTACGGTACTGTCCCCATCCCAGACCTCTCATGCATTGCTGAGTCCGGAGGAGAGGGAAAAGCAGGGGATAAGAGATGGTCTTATACGCTTCTCTGTTGGTATAGAAGAAGTTCAGGACCTGATGGACGATATTGAACAGGCCATACTGGCGGTCAGGAAAAAAGGAGTGACCGCTCATTCCCATTAATCTTTTGAATCTATGAAATTAGATATTCTAGTATTTGGTGCCCATCCAGACGATGCGGAACTGGGCGCAGGAGGAACTATTGCCAAGGAGATATCCCTCGGTAAGAAGGTAGGGATCATCGACCTGACACGTGGGGAACTCGGGACCCGTGGGACCGCAGAGATCAGGGACAGGGAAGCCGAAGCCTCAGCGAAGATCCTGGGCCTGAGTGTACGGGAAAATATGGAATTTGCCGATGGTTTTTTTGTCAATGACAGGAAGCACCAGATGGCATTGATCAAGAAAATAAGGACCTACCGACCCGAAATCGTCCTTTGCAATGCCGTACACGACAGGCATATAGATCATGCGAAGGCCAGCGAACTGGTTAGTCATGCCTGTTTTTTAAGTGGTTTGGTAAAGATTGATACCATGGCAGAAGGGGATGATCAGTGGCAGGATGCCTGGCGTCCGAAACAGGTCTATCACTACATACAATGGAAGAATCTAAAGCCCGATTTCGTGGTTGATATTACCGGGTTTATCGACAAAAAAATGGAATCGATCGGGGCATATGCCTCCCAGTTCTATGATCCTGACAGCAAAGAACCCAGCACACCCATCAGCAGCAAGAATTTTACAGACAGTGTAGCTTACAGGGCTCGTGACTTGGGCAGGATTGTCGGGGTGGAGCACGCTGAAGGATTTACCGTCGAACGGTTCGTAGGTGTCAATAGTCTAAGCGATATATTCTAGCTCGCCTGGCTGTATTTGTCTTCGGCTTTAGGCAGCGTAAAGAAAAAAGTACTTCCTTTTCTCAGCACACTTTCTACCCAGATAGAACCCCCGTTCTTTTCCACCATTTCCTTACAAAGTGAAAGACCGAGTCCGGTACCTTTCTCATTGTTGGTACCATAGGTGGAGATATTGGAGTTTTTCTTGAAGAGTTTCTCGATTGTGACCTTGTCCATACCGACACCGGTATCCCTTACAGACACTTCCCACAGGTCGTTGTTCTCTCTTGCCTTAATGGTGATCATCCCGTTCTCCGGGGTGAATTTCAGGGCGTTGCTGATCAGGTTTCTGATGACGATATCAATTTGATTGCTGTCTGACCAGATCAAGGTATTCCCGGCCAGTTCACTGACGATCTTAATGGACTTAGATTTGGCGAGTTCCGAGAGCAGGTTGATATTGTCGTCTACCAGGGATTCCAAGGCAAAAACAGAAGGTTTTACGGTGGCACCATTCATCTGTGAATTTCCCCAGGAAAGCAGATTATTCAGGGTGAAATATATATGGTCTACATCCTTTTTAAGTTTGGGGATAAACTGGAAGAATTCATCCTTGGTCATTTCGCCATCACTGAACATTTGCAGCAATCCCTGCAGAGAGCCGATAGGCCCCCTGAGGTCGTGACCTATAATAGAGAAGAGCTTCGTCTTGGTTTCATTACTGTCGACCAAAGCAGCCTCATGCTCTTCCAGGATCTCCTTTTTGGCCTGTAATTCGGCATTGAGTTTTTTCTGGATCTTTTCAGCCCTTTTGATAAAAAAGGTAATGATCGCAAAGATGATAAGAACGATGATGGCCGCATAGATCAGACCACGCTGCCTGGCCAGGGCTTGTTCATTGGCTTCGATCAGTTCTTGTTTTTGCTGATCGTATTCAGACCGTGTCTTTAACAGAGTAAGACTCTTTTTGTTTTCCAGTCGATGCAGGGTTTCTGCAATTTCTTCATAGATCTCGTGAAAGGCCAGGGCCTTTTGGAAATTACCGTTTTTCTTGTTGACGAGATATAGAGTATAAGCACATTCCCTGGTTCCCTCAGGAAACTTGATGTCATTAGATATATCGAAGGCCTGCATGGCATAACGCTGGGAGAGACTGTCAATTCCCTTTCCCAGGTAAGCTTTGGCCATGCCATTGTACAGGTCGATCTTACCCCGGTCATCATCCAGGTCTTCGTGCAGCAATTCACCCTGCCGGTACCAGTAAAGGGCCCATTGATACTTGTCCTGTTCCAGGTAGACCTTTCCCTTTGTCTCATAGGCATAGGCCAGCCAGTCCATGACTCGATGCTTTTCAAAGATCGAAATACTGCGATTCACATTAAACATGGCATAATCCAGTTTACCCATATCGGCATAAAGGGAGGCCAGATTGCTCATGGTCATGGCAGAATTTATGTCATCACCCAGCTCGTCATTCAGTTTTTTTGCTTTTTGATAAAATACAAGGGCCTGTTCATGATCCTCCTGGGATTCGTATAACCCGGCTATATTCTCATTCAGAATGGAGAGCATTTCCTTCTCGCCCTTAAGTTCAGCCATCTCAACCCCTTCCAGATAGTGGTTCAAAGACTTGGCGTAATCCCCGTTATAGGCGTATTCTGTCGCCAGGTTATTGATGATGCGGAGAGTAAGAGCACTATCATCCAGATTTTTAGCGAGAACCAGTGCTTTTGTAAAGTTGTTGATGGCAGCATCCCGTTCCCCCTTATCAGAAAAATAATCCCCCTGACGGAGGTATGCTACACTTTGCCCTCTGGCATATTCAGCTTTTTTACTGTATTCAAGTGCTCGTTTGGAAAGGTTCAGTAAGCTGTCTGTATCGTAGAATCGGATTTCCCTGGCAAGTTCATTTAGCAGATCGATGTAGACGGTGTCCGTAACACTGAAATTGGCACGCGATTTCTGCTTTTTAATTCTGGCGTTCAATTCGTCTGCACGGGTTTCCTGGGCTTCACTCTGCACACCGGAGAGCATAACGAGAATACAGCACAAAGTACTGAAGTACCTTGCGGCTAGGCTGGAAAGAGAAATGTCCCGTTGACTCATACCTGTGTTATCAAGCATTTATAAAAATAATTCCGAGGTGAAGCCTGTTCTAATAATTGTTGTGAAATGCCGTTTTTTGTGTGTTATATCGATGTTTAGGAACGTTTGGGCGGAAAAACTAGCGCGATCAGGGGCCTTTAGAGGGTAAACCTCGATCAGGGGTTCCTAAAAATCTGAAGAAAATTACGATCGTTTTATGTTGATGCATTGGGTAAAAAAAATTACCTTTGCGACCGCTTGGCTATGGTGGTTGTAGCTCAGTTGGTTAGAGCGCTGGATTGTGGTTCCAGAGGTCGCCGGTTCGAGCCCGGTCTTCCACCCGAAAGAACAAAGTCCCGTTTTAGAGAACGGGACTTTTTTTTGCAACAGCCTAAATGAAGTAAAGAAAAAACCCCGCAGTTTAGCGGGGTTTTTTTGTTGATTCGATGAATCCTTATTTTGAGAGCTTATCTACCATGACCCTTTGATCCCGATTGGCCACAGCCCAGGCCGTGTGGAATACCAGTCGGGCGCGATTGGTAAGCAGATCGTAGTTGATCTTGTCCGGCGTGTCACCAGGGCGGTGATAGTCGGCATGTGTACCATTGAAATAGAATATGATGGGCACATTGTTCTTGGCAAAGTTGTAGTGATCACTTCTGTAATAGAATCTGTTGGGATCATTTTCATCATTGTAGGTATAATCCAGGGTGATCTTGGTATACCTGTCATTAATCTCTTCAGATAGGCGGTGCAGGTCTGAACTCAGTTTATCAGAACCGATCAGGTAGATATAATTTCGGTCACCTTCCCTCTTCGGATCAATCCTTCCGATCATGTCGATATTGAGGTTGGCAACAGTTTTCTCCAGCGGAAAAATCGGCTCATAGTCTGTATAATACCGAGATCCTAGCAATCCTTTTTCTTCGCCTGTAACATGCAGGAAAACGACAGATCGTTTAGGTCTGTTGCCTGCCTCCACAGCTTTTTGAAATGCTTCCGCGATCTCGAGCATGGCGACGGATCCAGAACCGTCGTCATCTGCTCCATTGTTAATGCTTCCGTCCCGCGACACCCCAATATGGTCGAGGTGGGAGGAGATCACGATATATTCGTCAGGTTTCTCGGATCCCTTGATGTAAGCCACTACATTTTCTGTGGGAATAGGCTCATTGGAATTCTGCAGGTTGGCAAACAGCTCAACTTCTTCAGTATAACTTCCTTTCAGGGATTCCAGTTTTGGAAAAATTGCTTTGGCCATATCCTCGCTCACCAGGACGAGGGAAGGATTTTCCTTGTCGTCTGCAAAACCGAGACGACCCCTGTCCGAATCCTTCATCCTTTCGTAGTACCTCAGGTATCTCTTAAAATTGTCTTCATCTATGAGAAGAACTGCTCTGGCGCCTCTGGACTGAGCTGCATCGACTCTCTTTTCAATTCCCTCAGACATATTTCCCCAGGAAGATGGTTTATTATTTCCCGACAGAAGATAATTCCCGTCTTCCAACATGGGTTCTCCGGAGCGCGCAAGGATCACCTTTCCTTTCACATCCAGGCCCTGATAGTCTGAATACTTTTCATCATCTATCCCATACCCGGCATAAACTACCTCATCAAACTCTCCCTCAAAAGGATAAAAGGCAATGAAGTCCTCCCCGAGCGTAAATTCCTTCCCAGAGACCTTTATGGATCCTTTGGGTAGTTTAGCCATTTCGAGAGGAACCTTCTGAAAGTAATCCCCGTTTTCCTGGGCTGCAGGAATCCCTAAATCCATATAATGCTGACGCAGATAATTGACAGCCTTTTTCTGGCCTTCAGTTCCTGTTTCTCTGCCCTCAAATTCATCAGAGGCATAGGTATACAAGTGATCCTTGAGTTCGCTTTCCGTGATGGTAGCTGCGTAGGTCACAGGGTCTGCCATAGATGTTTGAGCAACAGGCGCACTGGCTGTTTTGCTGGTCGAATTGCAGGCCGCCACGCAGAGGAGGCCTGTTAGAAGTAAGTACTTTGTCATAACAATTTTTCTGAGTGGCCCAAAAATAGGTAAAACTATCAGAAAAAGTATCAAAGGGATATTAAAATTCGAATTCTGATCACTTGTGAGGTGCTGAAAATCAAGTGTTTCTATCTGTGTTTTTCAATTTGAATTCACATAGGAGATTCCTTGTGTTTGCAAAGAAAGAAATGTACTTTGCAGCCTAAGTCTTTTCAGTATGAAGGTAGTATGGGAAGGGGTCATGCCAGCTGTGACCACAAAGTTTACAACAGAAGATACCCTGGATCTGGATCTCTTTCTGAAGAATATTGAGGCCCAGTTAAAGGCGGGAGTTAGCGGGATCATTCTCGGTGGGACACTTGGAGAAGCCAGCACCCTCGAGGATGGCGAAAAGGAAGAACTGGTAAGGGCAACGGTGGCTCATGTGAAGGAGAGCGTACCGGTAATCATCAACATAGCAGAACAATCTACCAAAGGAGCTATCCTGGCAGCTGAGAATGCTCAACAATTTGGAGCGGACGGACTGATGATGTTGCCCCCAATGCGATACAAGGCCACAGCACATGAGACTGTTACCTATTTCTCGGAAGTTGCACGCAGTACGGATCTTCCGATCATGATCTATAACAATCCGGTAGACTATGGGATAGAGGTAACTCTTGACATGTTTGATACCCTGCTCAAATTCAGGAATATTCAGGCGGTTAAAGAATCCACGCGCGACATTACCAATATTACGCGTTTGCGCAACAGCTTCGGGGAACGATTAAAGATATTGTGCGGAGTGGATACCCTGGCCTTCGAAAGCATGGTCGCAGGAGCCGACGGATGGGTAGCCGGACTAGTCTGTGCTTTTCCGGAAGAGACGGTTGCCATTTACAAATTGGCTAAAGCTGGACAGTTCAAGGAAGCACTGGCTATTTATCGCTGGTTCATGCCTTTACTGGAACTGGACATCAATCCCCAGCTCGTTCAGAATATCAAGTTGGCAGAAGTGGCCACCGGACTTGGCAGTGAGCATGTGAGGGCACCAAGGCTCCCGCTTCAGGGAGAAGAGAGGCAAAGGGTATTACGGATCATAGAGACGGCCCTCGCCAACAGGCCTGTTTTGTCTCAGCTTACCTATTCATAGAAGCATTGATATGTTAGACGGAAAGAATATAATAGGATATGACAGGACCCAGAGGGGAAATGTCACGTTCAGGACGATAAACCCCATACTGAATAAGGAGAATGAGATCGTTTTTTACGAAGCCTCGCGGGAGGAGGTAGAGGAGGCCGTAGGCCTTGCGCACAGTGCTGCCGGTTTTTATGCGGAAACCAGCAAGGAGACCCGGGCCAGGTTTCTTCGCTCCATAGCTGAAGAGATCATGGCTCTTGGTGATGACCTGATCGATCTGTATTGTTCCGAATCGGGCTTGCCTGAAGGCCGGGCAAGAGGGGAGCGGGGCAGGACCGTCGGACAATTAGAATTGTATGCCAAGCTCGTGGAAGAAGGTTCCTATGTTCAACCGAGTATTGATACCGCCCTCCCACATCGTGAACCCAATCCCAGAGTGGATCTCAGGAAAATGATGGTACCTGTAGGACCTGTTGTGGTCTTTGGAGCCAGCAATTTCCCATTAGCTTATTCCTCCGCCGGTGGGGATACGGCCAGTGCACTAGCTGCCGGCTGTCCGGTGATCGTCAAAGGGCACCCTATGCACGCAGGAACCGGGAATATAGTGTCATCAGCCATTGCCGCAGCTGCTAGAAAACACGGTCTGCCGGAAGGGGTGTTTTCGCATCTCAACAGCAAAGGACATGGGGTGGGGGAAGCACTTGTAAAACATCCTCATGTCAAGGCCGTTGGCTTTACCGGCAGCCACGGGGGCGGGCGTGCGCTTTTCAATCTGGCCGCATCGAGGGAAGAACCCATCCCGGTATTTGCTGAAATGGGAAGTGTCAATCCCGTGATCCTTCTGCCGGAGATCTTGAAGAAGGAAAAAGATTCATGGGCCAGGACCATTGCCGGCTCGGTAACTCTGGGGAGCGGGCAGTTTTGTACGAATCCGGGGATCCTGATGGGGATTGAGAATTCGGACCTGGATCGCTTTACGGAATTACTTTCGGAGGAAATACTCAGGATATCACCCTCCACCATGCTCCACCCGGACATCGCCGAGAAATACAACCGGGGAAGGGAACAGGCCAGAGAACAAAAAGGTACCTCCATCATTGCAGAACTGAGTGATACAGCAAAACCCAATGTGGGCAGACCTACCATTCTGAAAGTAAAAGCCGCTGATTTCAGGGAGAACCCAAGGCTGCACCAGGAGGTGTTTGGTCCCTTTTCCTTATTAGTGATATGTCAGAACATCGAGGACCTTGAACGTTCGGTTGCTCTGATCGAAGGGCAACTCACTGCGTCAGTGATCGGGACTCCCGAGGAACTGGCAGGATATGATTTCCTGTTAAGGCAACTAAAGGAAAGGGTCGGCCGACTTATCTTTAATGGAGTGCCTACAGGAGTAGAGGTCTGTGCATCCATGCATCACGGCGGACCATACCCGGCCACTACAGATAACCGGTTTACGGCCGTTGGGGAAGATGCGA
The DNA here is from genome assembly GCF_014638095.1 of Muriicola marianensis. Taxonomy (GTDB): domain Bacteria; phylum Bacteroidota; class Bacteroidia; order Flavobacteriales; family Flavobacteriaceae; genus Muriicola; species Muriicola marianensis. The sequence continues at coordinate 462,319 of NZ_BMFH01000001.1, read as the reverse complement.
TCAATCGCTGGCTAAGGCCGGTGTGTTTTCAAAATTGCCCGGATTCCCTCCTGCCACCGGCACTTCAAAATGCGAACCCCTTAAGTTTACTAAGGCGGGTCAATGGAAAACTTACCCGGGACAAAGTATAATACCCCATGGCGAGGCAGACATTTTACTGCGTAGACGGTCATACCTGCGGCAATCCCGTCAGGCTGGTGGTGAAAGGAGGCCCGGACCTCAAGGGGGCCACCATGAGTGAAAAGCGACAACATTTTTTAAAGGAATACGACTGGATAAGAAAAGGCCTGATGTTTGAGCCCCGGGGTCATGACATGATGAGCGGAAGTATCCTCTACCCACCTGCCAATCCCGAAAACGACTTTGGGATCCTGTTCATTGAGACCAGCGGTTGCCTGCCTATGTGTGGCCATGGTGCCATTGGGACCATCACGATGGCGATAGAGGAAAAGGTGGTGATTCCGAAAACCCAGGGGGAGGTCAGGATGGAGGCCCCGGCCGGTACCATTGTTGCACAATACGGTATGGAGAAAGGAAAAGTAGCCTGGGTAAAACTCAGGAACGTACCTTCTTACCTCGCCGCTGAAAAGTTAGAGGTCGATTGCCCTGTCTTGGGTAGGCTGATCTTTGATGTGGCCTACGGGGGCAATTTCTATGTGATCATAGATCCGCAGGAGAATTATAAAGGCTTATCTCATTTCACTGCGAGCCAGCTCGTCCAGCTCAGTCCACTTATCCGCCAAAAGATCAATGAAAAGTACCCGGATCGGTTTGTTCATCCGGAAGATCCAACGATCAGGGATGTGAGTCATCTCATGTGGACGGGAGAGCCGGTTGCATTGACTTCCACAGCCCGGAATGCGGTCTTTTACGGAGAAAAAGCCATTGACAGATCACCCTGTGGTACGGGTACATCAGCCAGGATGGCCCAGTGGTATGCCAAGGGTAAATTACAGGAAGGAGATCCATTTGTACACGAAAGTATCATAGGGTCTACCTTTACCGGTACCATTGAAGGCATTACCCGGGTAGGGGACCATAGAGCTATTATTCCCGGAATTCAGGGATGGGCAAAAACCACAGGCTATAACAGGATCACCATAGATGATGCCGATCCTTTTGCCCACGGATTTCAGGTTATCTGACCTGCAAGCGAAGCCCGTTGATCAACCAATTACTTTCCTTTCCATACCCATAAAAGGCTGGTCGTAATAGCGAACTCCGGTCGCCTTGTACATGGCATTAGCCAAAGCGCCCATGGCTGGTGGCAGCCCTGGCTCACCGAGTCCGGTCGGGGCGATCTCGTTTTCCACAAAGAACACTTCGATCTCTCTCGGAGCCTGTGAGTGGCGGATGAGCTTGTACGTATCAAAGTTCATCTCCCGGGGGGACCCGTTCTCGAAGGTTAGCTGACTGTACATGGCGTGGCCAATTCCATCAACCACACCTCCCTGTATCATATTGGCAGCTGCATCAGGATTTACGACTATTCCACAATCCACGGCGCACCATACCTTTTGAATAACGGGGTTTCCGTTCTCCATAACCATATCAAAGACTTCCGCCACATAGGTGGAATGGCAGAAATAGGCGGCTACACCCCTGTGTACCCCTTCCATTGGGGTATTCCAATTAGATTTTTCCCTAACGAGTTTGAGGACTCCCGCATACCGCTCCGCATCGTAGTCGAACTCCGCTCCAACGGGATCATTGATAGCCCTGTCAAACAGTTCGAGGCGGAAATCTATGGGATCTTTACCGGCCAGTTCTGCCACTTCATCCAGGAAGGACTGTTCGGCCCCTGCGGTAAAGTTAGACCTGGGTGCCCTCCAGGCACCTGTGGTCACATTGGTAGGAGCCAGGATCTTTTCGGCTGAATAATTTTCAATTGTTCCGGCCGGGAACCTGTTCGGGAAAACGGGGCCTTCCGGTAATCCTGCTCCTCTGACTGAAAAGGCGATCAGGTTATTGTTTTCATCCAGACCTGCTTTGTATACAGAACTGTAGGTAGGTCTGTAGGTGCCCTGGGTCATGTCGTCTTCCCGGGTGTAGATCAATTTGACGGGGCCGCCAATTTGCTTGGAAATAGCAGCGGCCTCAAGACCAAAATGCACATAGAGCCGGCGTCCAAATCCTCCGCCTATCCTCGTCATGTTGACGGTAATGTTCTCAATAGGCATCCCCAGTAATTTGGCTACAGAACCTTCCAGGGCTTCCGGAGTCTGGGTAGGGCCAATGAGTTCTGCCTTGTCTGCAGTGACATGGGCAAAGAAGTTCATAGGCTCCAGCGTATTGTGCGCAATAAAGGGGGCGTTATAGGTGCGTTCTATGACCTTGGCCGCTCTGCGGAAAGCAGCTTCCGGATTCCCGTCTTTTCTGCTCTCCTGTACCTGACCATTTACCAGGGCATCCGCGAGTCGTTTTTTGTGGATGGCAGTGCTTTCCAGCTCTCCTGTGGTCTGCCAGTTCACCCTGAGTGCATTTTTAGCCTTCATCAAGGGCCAGGTAGACTCACCTACAATAGCTACGAGCTGGTGAAAGCCTTTTTCATCAAACATAGCTGGCTCATCGATAGAAATGTCGATCACGAAAGCATCATCCACTCCGGGCATTCCCTTGATCTCATCTGCATTAAAATCTCCCACGGTCATGCCAAAAGCAGGTGGATGTGCAATCATGGCGAGCTTCATTCCATCGCGATGGAAATCCAGCCCAAAAAGAGGTTCTCCTGTGATGATTTTTTTCCCGTCTACGTTCTTCTGGCTGGTACCGATCAGTTTGAAATCTTTGACTTCCTTGAGTTCCACTTCCTCAGGGATTTCAATGCCAACAGCATTGGAAGCGATTTCTCCGTAAGAAATCGATCTATCTCCATTGATCTCTGAAATTACCCCTTCACTGGCATTGAGATCTGCCACTCCCAAGCCCCATTCCTTGGCAGCAGCTTCCAGAAGCATGCGCCTGCCTGTAGCACCCGCCATGCGCAGGGCATTCCAGCTAAGTCGGATAGACAAACTACCACCCGCAAACTGATTCTGGTAGAATCCTGTATTTAGTGGTGCCTGTTCCACGACCACGTGGTCCCAGGGTACATCGAGCTCCTCTGCCACGATCATGGGCATGGAGGTCCTTACATTCTGTCCGATCTCCGGGTTGGGCGAATAGATGGTCACCAACCCTGTATCTCCGATCTTGATATAGCCGTTGATCTCGTACCATTCTTCCGGTAGTGGTAGACCTGCCGCCATCTCAGGGGCATTAGGTTTACAGGCATTGAGCCAGCTGAATCCGATGAGCATACCACCACCGGCTGCGGCCGATATTTTGATAAATGAACGTCTGTTGTATTGTGTCCGTATCTTGGTCATGATCTTTTATTTTTATAGGCCTGTTGTGATCAGGCGTTTTGGGTATTGGCAGCGGTCTTGATCGCCTGTTTGATTCTTACATAGGTACCACATCGGCAAATATTCCCGTCCATAACGGCATCGATATCGGCATCGGAAGGGTTAGGGTTGTTCTTGAGTAGGGCGGCTGCAGACATGATCTGCCCGGCCTGGCAGTAACCGCACTGGGGCACGTCGTGCTCCAGCCAGGCCTGCTGTACTGGATGGTCGCCATTTTCGGAGAGGCCTTCTATAGTGGTGATTTCCTGGCTGCCGACAACGGCAACAGGTAGCTGACAGGATCGTACTGCCGCATCACCCAGATGGATGGTACAGGAACCGCATTGTGCAATTCCGCACCCGTATTTTGTACCTACTAGATTGAGGTGGTCCCTTAGAACCCAAAGTACCGGGGTATTGGGATCCACGTCCACTTCAACGCTCTTTCCGTTGATTTTCAGGGAGTAATTAGCCATAATATTATTGTAAGGAGTTGATAACCTTCAAGATAGTGAATAATTCCATTCCCTGACTTATATAACCGTGTTTACCGTGTTAAAGTTATCAACACCAGGAGTGTCGTTAAATGACCCCGAAGATCCAGGTGATCACACCCTGCTATTTATGGGATAGTTCAATTTCAAATCTGAAAAATTTCTTCTGAGAACAAAAAAAGCTTCCTATATTTGCACCCGCTAAGGAGGAATGGCAGAGTGGTCGAATGCGGCAGTCTTGAAAACTGTTGAGGGTCACACCTCCGGGGGTTCGAATCCCTCTTCCTCCGCAAAAGAAAACCCGCAACAGAAGTTGCGGGTTTTTTTATTTCCCGCAGCCTTCGAAGCTTGCTTCGAAAAGGCGCAGGGAAATAAAAACACCCACCAAGCGCAGCTTGGTTCGGGTTTTCATGCTTGCCCCGGATTCTCAAAATGGGATCAACGGAGTTAATCCCAGACTAATTGAACACCCACCAAGCGCAGCTTGGTTCGGGTTTTCATGCTTGCCCCGGATTTCCAATCTGGGATCAGCGCAGCTAATCCCAAGGTCAATGAAACTTGCTTCAGATTGACGAAAGGGAATAAAAAATAGCAACCCGAGAGGGATGCTTTTCTTTGGATGTCTCCCGCCTGGGATCAGCGCAGCTAATCCCCAAATAACCGAAACTCCAGAAGTGCAGCTCGGTCCGGGTTTTCATGCTTATCCGGGATACTTATGTATAATACATTATCGTGCAGTTTCTGATTGTATGTTGCGGTGCCCTGGCATAGTTTGGAATTGGGGAGGGGTTGAAAACCCCGGGAGTGATGAATTTTTGGGTTGGAGACCATTTGGCTGTAAGTGACCTGATTTAGTAAACAATTAGAACTACTGTGAATAATGTTCAGAAAGGATTTATTAGTTAATGAAGTATTGTAAGCACGCCTTCAATTCATCAAGAAACTATTACTCGACAATCCATTTCAATTCCTGCCTGTCTTGGGAGTATTCAACATACTATATGTCTTAGGTCCTGATTGTATAATGCAGCCCTGGGGTTTAATTTGAATCTGGGGTGGGGTTAGCAGTCCCGGGAATGTTCGACGGATAGATTTTAATTTGTAGTATGTGATTGAAGTCCAACCTCAAAAGATCAATACATCTATTCTCCAATATTCAATTTTAGAAGACCTGTTTTATGGGATTATTCTACAATTCATATGTTTTTGGTCCTGATTGTATTATGCAGCTTTGGAGTTTAATTTAAGATTGGGGTGGGGTTAAGAACCCCTGAAAATATGTACATACCAGATCGTGAATCAACGGGAATTCGATCTTCCCAAAATCTACATTCGATTTATCGATAAAAGGAGTCTTTTTCAGGATAAATTACAAGGCAAAATTTCATGGCTTTAACATATGGATTCTAAGCTGTATCCCCGGTCGATTTTTACGATCGATTTATCGAAACTGTGAAAAATTGTTAGCAACGAAATGATTTCCGTGCAGTTCATCGAAGAATGGACTCAAAATCCTGTGAAAAATTGATAATTCCCTGAAAAAGACTCTTGCGAAATTAGTCCTGATGAACCCCAATATCTTACCTTATGAAGAATTTTACGCTCTATTTTCAATTCGTGGCGGCAGCTTTGATGCCGCTCCTCTGCAGCCCCGTAATGGCTCAGGAAAACAAATTTATTTCTCAGGAACTGGCTAAAAAGATCGAGGCCGACAAACGTATCGAGGACTATCTGGAACTCTCCAGGCTGGGATACACTGAGAAAGAGATCTTCGAGGACCTCGGCAACGCCAATTTCCTCGCTGAGAATTATGTTACCGCTGCTTTTTGGTACCAGAAACTGATCGACCTCGTCGGAACCGATGCTATTTCCAAAAGGTATATAGATCGGTACCAGGTTTCTATGCACAAAGCAGGGATCGCTGATTTTAAAAAGTCCGTTTCTCAAACCGATTGGTACTCTGACATCCGGGAGGAATATCAGGCAGGTAAAAAAGTTTCCCCGGCAAAGACCGAACTGACCCGCAGGCAAAACTTTCGGCTGCCCCTGACAGATCCTCTGCAAAGAGAGAAGGCCATGGAGTCGCTTTACGAACTGGCAGGTCTCGGGTCACAGGGTTCTGATATTTCTCGTCCTGACTTCCGGCTGTCGGCTAAAGGATACACCCCCCCGGTTGCTGTATCTGCAGACGGATTGACCGCCTATTTCAGCAAGGCCGTGTACCTTAAACCCGAGTATGGACTTTTCTCTAAAAAAGAACCCATACACAAGATCTACAGGACGGAATACCACGACGGGCAATGGATCAACGTGACTGAGGTAGGGGTCGTCCCGAAATACGCTTCGGCCCTTCACCCTACCATTTCCCCGGACGGGCAACGCCTGTTCTTCGCCTCCGACATGCCCGGTACTTTTGGTAAATACGACATCTACGTAGCCGATATCAGGAAGGACGGAAGTTTTGGTATCGCCAAGAACCTGGGTGAAAAGGTCAATACTAAAAAGAACGAAATGTTCCCAAATCTTGTAGGCGATAACCTCCTCTTCTTTGCCTCCAATGGGAGGGAAGGGATGGGCGGACTCGACCTTTTCGCCGTGCAGGTGGAAGCCCGTAAGGTAGGTGTGGCCCAGAACCTTGGCGCACCTTTCAACAGTTCCCAGGACGACTTTGCGATGAGTCTGAAAGCTGAAGAAGGTTTGGCCATTATCATGTCTAATCGAGGAAACCTCGACCAGGAGGCCCGTCAGCTGGTGTTCTCAGTAAAGGAGGAAACCCAGGACGCATCTACCCCTAAAAGGAAATACGATTTCCTGGAGCTGCTGCCCATGGATCCAAATAGCGTATATACCAATATTTATTACGAGGATTAACTCGGGATGAAAATGTTGGAAATAACCTCCAAACCCAAGATTCTGTTGACGCAGACATATAATTACTTGTGCTGCTAACCTGAATATCATGAAAGAATGACAATCGGCCGGATATCTGTGGGGTTCATCTGCTCCCTGCCAACTGTCCTCTGTCCCCGGGAACAAAAGGCATTCAGATGGTACCAAGCCGATCAGGCATACGCACATCTCGGATGCCGGGCGTTGATATGATCTCTCATAAAAGATTGTATCGTGTATATCTGGCCGATTATTCTTTCAATCTCAGGTCGCAATAATTCAAATTTGCTTTGACAGGTAACACGATAACTAAGCTATGATCGGTAGTTAATTTTAACCTGGATAAGCAGCTTTTTTACAAACTACCCAGTCGGTTTTTTTGTTAAAAATCCGATGAAATACACACTTTTTTTACATTTTATCGAAAAAATCTGCATTTCCTAGGTCAGAATAAGGGTAATTTCTAATTTTTTCCTTCGTAAATCGATAATCCCAAATCTCGATCCTATGGAAATGAACTCTACCTACAGTTTTTTTGAATGGAGCATACGCACCTTCCATTCTCAACTTCACCTAACTTCAGGACGCAATTCCGCACACAGTAAAAAATTCTTCAAAAGAACGACCTCTTCTAACTCATCCCTATCGGATGTAGAGGAGAATGGTGTGCATAGTTGATCCGTAAAGTGGCGGGTACATTACACCTGCCCATATCGGAAGTGGACCATCAAATGCCATCCTGGCTTAAAGGACAGGATTCTGATTTTTCTTTAGAACATATCTAACACAGATCCTGACCCACGGCGGACCATGCGAACACATGAGACATCCATCCTTTAAATTTTGTGAAGATGAACAGAACTACTTTAAAAGTTATTGCGATCGACAGTGATCCCGGATTCCATGAGCGATACAGCTATTACTTCAGCAGCTACCGGGAATACGACCTGGCCGGAATGTACTGGAGGGTCGAGGACGCACTCGAGGATTTTGACAGGGTTAGCCCGGATATCGTCCTTACAGAAGTATCCTTTACCGGACTCTCCGGCATAGAAGGCTTGTCAGCATTCCAAAAGATTCAAAACTCAGCTACCGTCATCATGGTGAGCCAGGAAGACGATTACGAAAAAATCATGAAGGCTTTCCGCAACGGGGCGGAAGGTTATTTAACCAAACCCGTAGGGAAAAAACGGCTACGACAGGCCCTTAATGCCGTAAGGAATGAAGGGGCTGCCCTCAGCTCTGATGTGGCCAAAAAGATCATAAGTATGTACAGGAAAAAGACCTATGAATTTTTCTCCGAGCGGGAGAACCAGATCATTGAATGGCTTAGCAAAGGAGCAACCTACAAGGAGATTGCAGACCAGCTCTATGTCACCCCCAGCACGGTGAATTTCCATATCCAGAACATCTACCTGAAATTGGACGTGAACTCAAAATCCGAGGCTCTGAAGAAGATCAGGAATATGGATGCGGCCTAATCCGGAAGAAGTAGTCCTTATGGTGGGTCGATAATTAGGTTTTGTGTAAAGTTGTCTTTCGAGGGAGATAGTGAACATAAGTTATTATCTCCGTACTGCTGCCCAGGTTCCGGATCCACTAGACGTGGTTCTGCATTCTAATTTTGGGAATGGCCCGGCCGTATTTTCCGTCCACTCCCAGGTGCCTTGAATTCGATTATCACCAGAAAGGCTTCCGGATACAATAAACTCACCTCTTCCTCCCCATTTGGTCCCTGATACAGATCTACCTTCGATTAATATACCAGATCCTGATCTTTTCTTTCCCCAATACCCCACGGCAAATGACCAAAGCCCTTTTATTTTCTCTATATAATCAAATGGTACGGATCTGGCTTCGAGAACTGAATTGCTGAGATAACCGTTATCAAAACTGAATTGAAAAATAAAAAGGTTTATTCTTTCTATATCGTAATAATTAGGAGGTACCATCAGAGTTGAATCTCGATTACTTCCAGAATCTTCTGGATCAAAATCTGTCTCGCCAATTCCTTCGATCAATTTGATAAACGTTTCTTCTATGTCAACAATTGGATAGACGGTTACTTCCCCTTTTTCGCACCAGGATGGATTTGTATCCAGTGGTTTAATGGTAAAAGATCCGGTTAAGAGGGTTACTTCCCATTCTCCAGGGAGGTTTACCAATTCTATATCATCACCCGGCATACCGTCTTCTATAAAACTCCCCAGACCTGCTATCAATAGAAAAAACCCTGCTACCGGTAAACATACGGTTCTGAGTTTTGTTAGTATTGCTGGCATGATCATTTGTTTATATGTTCACCTAACGTCAGACTATCCCCCTGCCGGATAGATCTTCCAGTCTATTGTAACCGTCCAATTCCCACCTTCCTTTGCCAAAGAGGGCCAGAGGTTAAAGCTGTCCGTGATATCCCTGGAACCCGTCAAGGTCATGCCACTCTGAGGTAATGGTTTTTTGTAGATCAGTCCCTCTTTTTTGGCCCTTATACTGATAAACGACCGGGCAGCCAGGGATAGCTTTTTATCTGTGATCTTACTGCAGTCCTCATCGTGTTCTGTTCCTTCGAACGTGAGGCCTCTCAGCATGTCTGTACTGGTTGAAAAGGAATACGAATTGTTGTTCAGGTTCACGAGCAGGAGCAGGCTGTTGGGATTGTTTACCCCTGGTTTTCCTCTTTCACTTTGTGCTTCAAGGCCGTATTGCCTGTAGTTTTTGTAGGGTCCCCCACTCAGGCCTTCACCGCAGGGGCCTTCTATCCCTGTTGTTTCATCATAGAATTTGGTGTTCACCCGGGTGAATGAAGTTCCCGATACCGGGTCGCTCATCCACATCTTGTATTTCCCAAAATCCATGTTATAAGACGCTGTTTCTTTTTTTGCTTTTTTTAATTCTTCCATTATACTTGGATCCATCCCAGAGTTTTTCATGGCCGCGGAAATGGCCTCCATGTCCATGCCCCCCATCACACCGGAATTGTCTCCTGCTCCAACATCAGCCTCATCACCCCTTTCTACCTGGAACATATCAGCAGCCGTGACCTGTCCGGGACCGGTCAAAAAGGCGTGTTCAAAGGATTGGGTAGCAGTCACCATATTGGTGTTCCCTGCCTTCGTCTGGGTATAATCATAGGTAAAAGTGATCTTGATCTCCGCTTTATAGGCGTTCACTTCAAAGAATCTTTGTTCCAGGCTTGAGACTGATTGAGCGGTACTTATGAAACATATAAAGAAAAGGTTAGTCACGATAACAAATTGTTTCATCATGCTTTATATTAAAAGTTCATAGAAATGCCTTTGGATTCATTGCCATTTAAATTAATCAACTGCCTCTTTTTGCCGCTAAGTACTTACTTCGAGCCTGATCAAATAATCTTGGTTTTTCATATGTAATGGTTCCTCGGACCGGCATGGTGGACCCATCTTCCAAAGGCCAAATGATTTCGAATTCATAGCCACCCAATTGTCTGGCTTTAATTGTAGTTGGCCCAGGGAACCATGATTCATTTGCTGTCCAAATTTCTTTTCCTGCCGGTAAGACATCCATTTCGATAAATCCAACCAAGCTGGTAGACCAAAGTTCATGATCATCATCTGCACTAAATGAAGCTACACTTCCACCCCGAGTGTTGCTATCATCCCATTTCATTTCGAGACCTCCGATATGTTCGCCCACAATATATATCTCTGCCCGATCCGTAACATGATTTACCAATAACCATAATTTACCAGATGTGATAAATTCAACAGCGTCAACTGAAATACGATTATCAAGGCCGGATACGCTCTCATATTTGTGAGCCAGTGTTACCGTTGCTTTCCCATTATCTTTTGGTGCAGTATATGTAAATTCACCTACTCCGTTTTCATCGACCGTACAGGTAGTCTTATCAATTTTTTCTTTTCCTTCCAGCTCAAGAACAACGGTTCTTCCCGGAAGAATTTCATCGTCACAGTCTTTAAGGACAAATTTGATTTTTTTCTTCTCATTTACTTTAACCTGATAAGAGCGCTTTTCTAGTTCAAATTTTGAACTGATCGCAGCTTCGCTACCATTGCGTACATCATATTGATGAGTTTCAATTTTTTGAACAAGAGGCGAGACATCTCTGGCTTTTACGTTCGCAATATCAATTATATTCTCGACCCAAAGAGAATCATTGACCGTACTCTGATAGTTTAGTACCACCCTGTTATTGTTATCCACAAGATCCATGGAAATACGCACGCCATTTTCTATGGCTTTGCTTTTTACTGTTAAAAAATAATCCATTTCTCCAATTGGAACTGCGGCTGTAAATGATGAAAAGAAGCGAATACTTCCCCTGTTCAGACTGATTATGGTATTTGCTACAGCTGTATTAAGTGAAATTTCATAATGTTCTATTGGGCTACGATTTTGTTGATCGTAATAATCTATGTCATTGGAAACTTGAACACGGGGCTGAGGACAATTGTCCTGAGCTATGATTCGACCGCCAAATGATGTGATAAGAAAGACAATTAATAGAATTCTCATGATACGTAGTTTTATATTAATAACCTTCCTCTATCCAACGATTAATTGAGATCAAAGTCCAGGTACCCTGATTAAGACCAAGAACATCAATCAATATACTTTCAGGTGCTGGTTGAATCGTCATGGAAATGACATCATCCCCATCCTTAAGAGGCCCATCATGCTCTAGTAAGTAAAAAGTGGTGATCGTTCCCCCATCTTCGGATATTGATTCAAGCTGTTCAAAATTCGTGATGAAACGATCTTTGTTCATTTCGAAGAAACGGAACGTTTCCTCCGTTGACATCTCAACGATATAATTCACATCTCCCTGAAGAAATTGTGTATCTGCCACAACATCAAATTCCACGAATTGAGCACCATTAGGAATATCGATACCCATATCCTCTTCAACTTCATCCCAATCATCCTCGAATGCTGATTCTGTATCCAGCATTTCCTGAGTAATGACGGATGTAGCAACAACCTCACTAACCCAGGTTCCTTCGATCACCTTTAGGTTGTCTAGGTCGAGATAAGGATTACTCAATGTAATAATGCGTGATTTAACTTCATCTCCTGCTCGTAAATTATCTGGATTCTGTTCTGTGGGAGAATAAATGGTGACAGTGAGAGATTTACCATTAACGTTTGAAAATTCATTAATTTTTTTTGCGGCGTTAACATACCAGGCTTCATCCATCGGTTTTGGATTCAGGTCTTCGGTCAGGTTAACAAACATGCTAATATTGCTTGCAATAGGCTGATTGGAAACAGAACTTACATTAGAATTCTTAGGTTTATTCATGTTTTTTACGGCTTCTTCAAAAGCCCCTTGAAACCTATATATCTTTGTTTGTACTTTACCATAGGAGGCCATAAGCCCATTCATAGCTTTTGTATGTCTGCTTAAATTTTCATTTAAAGTCAAATTGTTATTGAAAATAAAATTGATATCCTGGGCATAAGTCCGACTTGAAATAACAACAATAGATGCCAGTAGGATTAGTATTGCATTTTTCATGTTTTACATTTTTTATTGATTTCTTACCCAACTTCAACCACTTCAGCTTCACTAATTCCTGGAATTCCAAAGTAGTTTATGACGCCCTTACATCTTCACAAACTCCACCCTTCGGTTGTTGGCTTTGCCTTCCGGGCTGTTGTTGTCTGCCACGGGGACTTCCTCCCCAAAGCCTTTGGCAACCAGGCGATCACGCCCTATACCCTGGTCTGCCAGGGTATTCAGTACAGTATTGGCTCGTTGTTCGGAGAGGTTCTTGTTGAACTGGGCATCCCCATCGCTGTCTGTATGCCCTTCCACACTGAAGCGGATCTCCGGGTATTGCTGCATCAGTTTTACGATCTCATTGATAACGCCCATGGATTCGGGTTTCAGGATAGCCTTGCCTGAGTCGAACCGAATGCCGTTGGTAACGATCTTCCCGTCTGTGATCATTTTGTCGTAGAGCTCCAGATCTCCTGTTGCGATGCGTATGTTCCTGATAGCGGCGTACTGAGCTTCGTGACATTGCCTGGAGGCAATGGTGATCCCGGTAGGATTGTGCCTGAAATTCGGGATATTTACTACCCGCGCTTCCCCTGCGTAGATCTTCAGGGCCCTTACATTGAAGGAGACCGCGATGCGCTTCCAGTAGGGATAATTTTCATCGCCTTTAAATTCAGTTGATCCCGAGTGCTGTATAAAGATATCATCGGGTTTGATCGTGATGTTCGGTAATCGTGTAGTGTTCTTTTGGTTGACCATGTCGTAAAAAGACAGGGTGTAAGCAGTACAGAACTCACTGAAATAAGCGTCGAATTCCAGGGTAAACACATCGGGCAGATAATCCCCTTTTTCCTTCATCATGGGTACGATATTGGCCCATTCCGTAGATGGAAAGTTGATGACCATCTCATCGCCCAGCTGCGCCATTTCCACATTCCCCTTCTTCAGGTCCCATTGGGAGGGGAACTCCCCATTTCTCTCTCCCTGAAGGTCATCCTCAAAGATGACCACCTCTCCGGGCACAAAGTCGTATTTAGACCAGAGTTTTACGGTATTTTCGGTATCGGCTGGCTTTTGGTTTGCATCTTTGTCCCCCTTCGGAATGCTATCACCCTCTTTGCCTTCCATGCCTTCCTCCACCTTATCAAGGCCCTTGTCAATGGTCTTGTCAATTTTTTGATCGAGCCTGCGCTCGGACTTGTTCTTTATCTTTTTCCCGATCTTTTTCAGGATCTGGGTTTCGGCCTGGACGGGAGCGAGGAGGAACAATCCCAGCAATCCCAGTGAGAATATTTTTTTCATGACGAACGGTGTTAGGTTTCTCGATTTGATCCATTTCCGCAGTAGACGGTCAGGACAGAACATGTTACTATTATTTACAGATTAGTGCAATGATTTCTGTCATGTAATTATGCTGATATTGAGCCTATTGGCACATTTTTTTCCCCTCAATTATGACGTTTGTCATCCAGCGAACAGGTCCTGTGCGATCCAAATACGGTCGTTTGAGCATAATGACATGGCCATCAAGCCTGATTCAGCTTACTTTACCTAATTTTATAAATCTTGGAATTCAAGAGTGAAGCAAAAGAAACGGATGGATAAGCCACTGCGATCAGACATTAGATTTGAGGAATATGAAGTACAGAAAATTAGTTAGGCAGTCGCCTTCAGTCTCAGAGATCGGGATGGGCACCTGGCAATTGGGAGTCAGTTCCGATTGGCAAAACCTCAGCGATAAAGAGGCCATGGAGATGGTGTGGGAGGCCCTCGACCTGGGGGTTAATTTTTTTGACACGGCCCCCAATTACGGCCTGGGCAGCAGCGAGGAAAGGTTGGGAAAAGCACTTGAAAAAACAGACCGCGGGAAGGTGGTCATCAACACCAAGTTCGGGCATACAGATTCCGGGGTATTGAACTACGATGCAGGCTATATCCGGGAATCCCTTGAGGGGAGCCTGAGACGGTTAAGGACGGAATACGTTGATTCTTTTATCCTGCACAATCCGCCACATGAGATTCTCGACGGCCGGCAGAACGACCATTACGAGATCCTCGAGCGACTAAAGGACGAAGGCAAGATCCGGGCCTATGGGGCTTCCCTCGATACCTACGAGGAAATGAAGCTGTTTATGGAGACCACGGGAGGTGAGGTCGTGGAGGCATTTTTTAATATGCTGCACCAGGATACGGCCCGCGCCTTCGACCTCGCACGTGAAAAAGAGGTGGGGATCATTGTGAAAATTCCCCTGGATTCCGGCTGGCTCACCGGCAAATACGATGCAAACAGCACTTTCCAGGGCATCAGGGAACGCTGGTCCCGGGAGGATATCGCGACCAGGGCCAGGCTTGTCTGCCAGTTAAAAGAACTGATCGGGAAAGACCGGGACCTTACTCAGACGGCTCTTTCATTCTGCCTTGCCTATGATGAGGTGTCTACCGTGATCCCCGGTAATGTTAGTATAGCACAATTGCGCAAAAATGTGGCGAGTGCGTCCATTGACCTGCCGGATCAACTGAAGTCCGACCTGGAAGATTTCTATAAAAGAGAAGTAAAAAGGCTGAACCTGCCCTGGTAGCACCTTCCTACGATAAAATTATCGTACTTTATAAGGTCCCAGAATTTTACATTTCTCACTTGAACGTCTTCGAATAGGGATTGTCCTGCAGAGGAGAGGCAGATCCAACAAAAAATAAACATAGTAAATGGAGGGTAAAAAGGACTTAGCGGAGCTGGTCAGGAACATGGAGCCTGTCTTAAATGAGGGCGATTATATCTTCGCAACCCTGCCAGATGTTAGTGGGATAGATCGAATGGACATTCTTTGTGAATTCAAGGAAGTGGAAGGTACCACCGTGGTGATGGAAAAGCATACGGCAGACCTGTTAAAGATCCCCTATTCTTTTGTGGCCTCCTGGATCACCCTGAAGGTTCATTCGGCCCTGGATGCCGTCGGGTTTACGGCGGTCTTTTCCTCCGAATTGGCAAAGCACGGTATCAGTGCCAATGTGATCGCGGGATTTTATCACGACCATATTTTTGTAAATCGCATGGATTCTCAAAAAGCCATTAGGGTTCTTAAGAATTTGTCCATAAAATCTAAATAATCTCCGATCCGTAATTGCCATATGATGCAATGAATAATGTTAATAAAGCCTATATGAATTTAAAAAAAGCGATAATAATAGGAGCAACATCGGGCATAGGTAAAGCATTAGCAGAAATACTTCTTGAAAACAACTTTAAATTGGGGTTGACGGGCAGAAAGAAAGAAATATTAGAAGAAGTAAGAAGGGGAAATGTAGAAAATGTGGATATCGCAATTTTGGATTGTATTCGTGATGATAACTCCAAGGTATTATCCGAATTAACCAAAAAGATAGGCGGGTTGGATTTATTGATATTAAGTACTGGAATTGGAAATTTAAATAAAGATTTAGGTTTCAAGGTTGAAAATGAGGCAAATAAATTGAATGTATTGGCTTTCACCGAGATCGCTAACTGGGGGTATAATTATTTTGATGAACAAGGATATGGACATTTTGTCGCAATTACTTCAGTTGCCGGATTGTTCGGATATAGAAAAGCTCCTGCCTATCATGCAGCAAAAGCCTATCAAATAAATTATTTGGACGGCTTGCGACAAAAAGCATTTAAATCTGGGAAGTCAATAAATATAACTGACATCCGTCCCGGATTTGTGGATACAGAAATGTTAAAAAATAAAAGTGCCTTTTGGGTTATCTCGAAGGAGAAGGCGGCTAAACAAATTTTTAGTGCTATTAATAAAAGAAAAGATGTTGGCTATACCCCTAGACGGTGGAGATTTGTTGCTTTTATAATAAATTTTATACCGATTATGATCTTGAAAAGAATATTGTAGGTCCGTTCACTTAACTCGTTAAAAACCTAATCTTTTTTAAAGAAACCTGAAACCTGATGTTCGACACTCAATACCTACCATGAAAGCATATGTGATTAACAGCTATGGACCCCCGGAGGCTATTCTCCGACTCAAAGATGAAAAGCCTAAGCATCCAGGGGATACTGAAGTGAAGATACAGGTTTGCGCAACGACGGTCAATGATTACGACTGGTGTATCTGTTCCGGTAAACCCTGGGAATACAGGCTACTTTTCGGCCTTCTCCGTCAAAGAAAGAAACTGAGAATCCCTGGTATGGAAGTAGCAGGGATTGTCCATGAGATCGGAAAACATGTAACCCGATTCAAACCAGGAGATGAGGTCTACGGTGATATCTCGGATTACGGTTTTGGAAGTTATGCCGAATTCTTGTGCATCGATGAAAAAGCACTGCATCCCAAACCTCAAAAAATGAGCTTTGAGGAAGCGGCATCCATTCCCCACGCCGCTATGCTGGCCTTACAGGGACTAAGAGATGCCGGAGAGATAAGGCAGGGGCAGAAAGTCCTGATCAATGGAGGTGGAGGCGGTATGGGAGCTTTTGCTGTGCAAATTGCTAAGTATTACAATTCACAAGTAACCGGAGTAGACAGAAAGGAGAAACTGGATGCCATGAAAACCCTGGGATATGACCATGTGATCGATTACAATAGTGAAGACTTCACAAAGGGGGAAGAACGATATGATCTCATTTTGGATTGCAGGACCAATCGGTCTCTCTGGAAATACCTGAAAGTCCTCAAGCCACATGGAAAATATGTTACCGTCGGGGGAAGGTCAGGCAAACTCCTGCAGATGCTCTTCATGAATCCCCTTCTTAAGATCTTCAGTAATAAAAGAACCAGGTTGGTGATGTTAGCTGCCAACAGGGACCTTGACTTTATTGAGAAGTTATACGACGAACACAAATTGCGATGCCAGATAGACGGGCCCTATTCTTTTGAAGAGATCCCGCGCGCAGTCCAGCGTTTTGGGGATGCACAACATGTGGGAAAAATTGTCATTTCAGTGAGGTCTTAAGATCTTGTATACAGTGGTCGCGAAAGCGAGGTAGAATAGTTTTATGTTAACCAAACAACTGCCCCAATCCCACAGGCTGGTGCAGCAACCAGCCGGTAAGGCTTTTCCGGTTTTTATGGGATTCCAGAACCCGGTGGGGCACTTCGGCACTTTTGAACATTACGCAACGGGCATCAGGTGGTTCAACGATCACTGTATCACCATTTTTAAGGAAGACCTCCAATTCTCCGCCGTCTCCTTTCTTCCATCCCTCGTTCAAATAGATAACCAGTGTGATCATGCGGTTGGTCCGACTGTCGAACTGGTCGACGTGCTTCTCATACCTGGCCCCGGGCGGATAGGTGGCAAAGTGGAATTCACTGCCCGAGAGACTCAGGTAGCAATACCGGTTAAAGATGTACATGGTTTCATCGATCAGGGACCAGAATTCTGCCAGCTCAGTATCTCGCTTTCTGTCTAACCAGTAAGTATAATCCCCCCGTACTTCGTGCCGTATTTGAAAGTCATGGGCCGCACCTATCCCTGCTTTGGTAAAGGAGGATAATTGGGTTGAGAAGGCAGCTCTGATCTCGGCCAGAAGATCCGGTTTCAGGAACCCGTCAATTACTATATAATCCTTCTCGGAGAGCTCATCCATCCAGGTGAGCCAGGTCTCCAGTTCGTGGTACATCATCGATAAAAAAGCGTGCGAAGATATTCAAAATATCGATCTGCAAGACAGGGGTTAGAAACTTTCCCAACCCAGTAGAAGTGAAATAATTATATGGATTTATGTGAAAGCTTGAAGCTGCAGACCTTATCTTTATCTATATCGCGCAGTTGAATAATCGGATTCCTGAATGAAACTCGTCTTCATCATCAACAATAAGAACAACAGGCTCCGGAAAGTACTACCCGGGCTAATGGACTATTTTCAGCAGCAGTATCCCGCCCGGGTTGCATTTCAATTCACAGAAAGGAGAAAGCACGCGACCGAACTGGCGAAAAATGCTGTTGAGATAGGATGTGAATACCTGGTCGCTGCAGGGGGAGACGGTACCTTGAATGAGGTGGTCAATGGCCTTCTGCTCAGTGAGAGATCTGCAGAGGAATATCCTGTACTAGGCCTGTTGCCCTTTGGTTCGGCCAATGATTTTGCGAGAACGGCCGGAATGACCTCCTCCTGGGAGGATCTGAATAAAGGGATACAGTCCGGGAGTGCCAGGCCTGTAGATTTGGGCCGGATCACCCTTCAAAACACCAAGGAGGTCCGTTATTTCATCAATATCTCCGGGATCGGCCTGGGTCCTGAAGTAGTGCAGCATATGGAAAGGACAAGACCCGTCCTGGGGTCTTCTTTCCATTATTTCAAAAGCATCCTTTCGGGATTCCTGAGCTACAGAAAAAAAAAGGTGATATGCCAAAGCCCTTCCTGGAAGTGGGAGGGGAAGCTCCTCCAAATGGCCGTTGCGAATGGTCGTTATTTTGGGAATGCGATCTGTGTTGCCCCCAAAGCTTCCTTGTCAGATGGTCAGTTCCGGGTGGTCATCTTTGGGGACCTGAGCATTTGGGACTATATTAAAAACCTCAGTAAATTAAAGAGGGGAGTAAGAATAGTACATCCGGAGGTCTCCTATCATTCTGCAAAAGAACTCAGGCTTGAAAGCCCTGATTCATGTGGGATAGAGGCCGACGGGGAATATGTCGGGCATCTGCCCGCCAGCATAAGCATCCTTCCCGGGGGAGTACGTCTGCTGATGCCACCTCGACGCAATTAAACTCTTAAATTTGCCTTTTAATATTTCTTTAAAGACCTGACGGGAAACTGTCAGAATCCCTAACTTGGCACCCCGCTGCCGGTGTAGTATTAAAGGCAGATGTTAGTTATGATCACTGAGGATATACAAGTAGCCCGAACCGAACTGGAAAAGGGGGGCATCATCGCCTTACCCACAGAGACTGTTTACGGCTTGGCGGGCAATGCCCTGGACGAAGGTGCTGTAGAGAAGATCTATTCCACTAAAAACCGGCCTCGCTATAACCCGCTGATCGTACATATCAAATCTGCAGATTTCCTGCCTCAAGTGGCACGGGATATCCCGGATCAGGCACAGATCCTGGCCAAGGCTTTTTGGCCGGGCCCTCTGACGCTGGTCTTGAAGAAACAACCTGTGATCCCCGATGCTGTTACCTCGGGTAAGGACACCGTGGCCGTCCGGGTTCCGGATCATCCACTTACCCTGAAATTGTTGGCACAACTCGATTTTCCCCTGGCCGCCCCCAGTGCCAATCCGTTTGGATCTATAAGTCCGACCTCAGCTGCACACGTTGAGCGGTATTTCGGAGACAAACTCAAGGTCATTTTGGATGGAGGTGAATGCCGCAAAGGGATAGAATCGACCATTATCGGTTTTGAGGATGGAAAACCGGTCATCTTCAGGCTGGGATCCCTCTCCCTGGAGGAGATACGCGAAAAAGTGGGGGAAGTGTCTTTCAGGACCAGGAGTGAGGATCACCAGCCGGCAGCACCGGGCATGCTGCTCAGGCATTACGCCCCTTCAACGGATACCTACCTAGTGGATGATGTGCTCAGTTTTGCGGCCAGTCAGACCGGCAAAAAGATTGGGTTATTGCTTTTTATGGAGGCAAGGACAAATGAGGGCATAACCCATCAGGAAGTCCTTTCTCCCTCCGGAGATCTGGAAGAGGCAGCCAGGAACCTTTATGCGGCCATGCACCGCCTCGACCACCTGAACCTGGATATGATCGTGGCGGAAAAGTTTCCGGACAAAGGCCTGGGCAGGACGATCAATGACAAGCTGGAAAGGGCAACACACAAAGAATCCTGAATTCAGCTTTCAATCAGGGACATGGCATGTTCCGATAAATGAAATCAAGATAGGTAACGTTACCATGGAAAATACAGATTACACTTTGCCATCCAAAACCAGGATCGGACATGTACACCTGAAAGTGTCGGACCTTCAGCGTTCTCTCGACTTCTACTGTGGACTCCTGGGTTTTGAACTGACTATGACCTATGGGGAAGACGCTGCCTTTATCTCTGCAGGGGGGTATCATCACCACATCGGATTGAATACCTGGTTCAGCAAAGGGGCCGGGCCGGTTCCCAAAAGAACGGTAGGCTTGTTTCACACAGCCATCCTTTACCCGACCAGGAAGGATCTGGCCACCATCCTCCAACGGCTTCGTAAGGCTGATTATCCTCTAACCGGGGCTTCAGACCACGGGGTTTCGGAGGCTTTGTACTTGGATGATCCCGATGGAAATGGGGTAGAACTCTACTGGGACAGGCCCCAGGAAGATTGGCCAAAAAAACCCGATGGATCCCTGGATATGTATACAAAGCCCCTCGACCTGCAATCCCTGCTTATGGAAATTAATTGATCTCCGAGATAGATAATAAATAAGGAGACCGTCAAAGGAGAGCATCGGTAAATTTCTTATCTTCAATGACCTATGGGAGTCCGAAATCTCTTTTATCTGGTTGTATTCATTTTCAGCATAAACTTGCTGTCCTGTCAGCGTTCCCAGGGCCAGAATGATCCCCGTCTGGTAGGAGGGCCTTGTGAAGGGTGTGAGGGAGTATTTGAATACGGAGACAGGGTGCTGAGTCCGGTAGATACGCTTCCGGATTTCCATTCCGGGGCACAAAAGATTAAAGTGACAGGGACCATTTTTAAACCTGACGGGAAGACGCCGGCACCGGGGGTGGTGTTGTATGTCTACCATACCGACCAGAAAGGTCTTTATACCCCTAAAGAAGGGGCATCCGGATGGGGCAGGAGACATGGGTATAACCGGGGATGGGTTAAAACGGATCAGGAGGGCAGATATGCTTTTTACACTATTAAACCAGGTGTATACCCCGACAGGACCGAACCTGCACATATCCATCCAACCATTCTTGAACCTGACGGAAGGTATTACTGGCTTGGGAGCTATTTTTTTGAAGGGGACTCCTTACTGACTGAGAAGGAGACGAAACCTTCTGCTCCACGAGGAGGAAGTGACGGTATTCTGAGATTGAGGAAGGAAGGCAACATCTGGGTAGGAGAGCGCAACTTCGTGCTGGGCAAGAACATACGGTCATATAATTAACCGAAAATTTCCCTTCAAAAAATAAAAAGAATTCGGCTATACTAACTAATCATTAAACCTGCCAAGTAGGGCAATAAATCCGTAAGAAAATGAAAAATCAATTACGACCCTGGACTCTATCAACCATTTGTGGGCTGATCTCGCTTTTAATGTTTTCTGTACAAAGTTGTGAACCCAAAGGAAAGGAGGAAGGGCAGGAAGTTATCAAAGAAGTGGTCATACAAGCCGATGAACCTGAATATTTCCTCCTCAGGCCCGCAGTGGAGCAGGCCTACGGCTATTCCCATGCCATTAAGATCGGAAACAGTATCAAGGTTTCGGGAGCCGTGAGTATGGATGATGAAGGAAATCCGACGGCTATTGGGGATTTAGCACAGCAAATGAAGAATTGCTACGCCGATCTGGACAAGATCCTGAAGCATTTCGGATGCTCTTTTGATGATGTGGTCGTGGAAAACATCTTTACCACGCATATGCCTTTATTGCTGGAGAATGCGGCCTATCGGGCGGAGATATACAAGAATAACTTTCCCACAGGTACCTGGGTGGGTGTGAAGGAACTGGCTCTCCCCGAATTTATGATCGAGATCGAACTGGAGGTGCATAAATCGGATTAGTATAAAACGTGGTTTTCAACGAACACACTGCTTGATGCTTTCTAACGATAATGTCAGGGGAATCTTTTGGTCGAAAAGGAGCACAATTCTTGCGGACATTGTCCTTGTCATCTTTCTGATCTTTTCAGTCAGTCTTAACGCCAGGGGACAGGTATACAAAGATCGAGACAGTGTCCGAATCTTGTTTATCGGGAACAGCCTGACCTATACTAATAATCTCCCGCTTTTGGTGAAAGAAGAGGCCAGACAAATTGGAGTAACAGTCGATTTTGAAATGTACGCCTTTCCCAATTATGCCATTGAGGATCACTGGCGGGAAGGAAGAGTGCAGTCGCTTATCCGCGATGGGAATTTCGATTTTGTCATCCTGCAACAGGGACCTTCCTCCCAGGCGGAAGGGAGGAACATGCTGATTGAGTACGGGAAGAAATTCGCAGAACTTTGCCGGATATCACGAACAAAGCTTTGCTATCTCATGGTCTGGCCCTCCCTCGATTATTACCGCACCTTTGATGGCGTTATTAAAAACCACAGGGATGCCGCAAGGATCAATGATGCAATAATACTTCCGGTGGGAGCAGCATGGAAGGAGTATTTTGAGATTACAGAAAATTTTGACTTCTACGGTCCGGATGGCTTTCATCCTTCTCAGAAAGGTAGTGCAAAGGCGGCAGAAGTTATTGCGGAACATTTGTTTTCGAATTAATTTCCCCTTTACAGGGGAATATTGCTTTGTGGAATTACTATAGATGTTTTAGACATGTCTCATTTACACAAGGAACATTCGTCTAGCCGTTTTGGTCTTACTACCTTTGCACCTTTAAAATGAAAACCATAGAAAACAGAAACATGGGAAAAGTAAAAGCGAATGATACCATTAGGGTACATTACACAGGAAAATTAACAGACGGGCAGGTATTCGACAGTTCACTGGAACGGGACCCCCTCGAAGTTACCCTGGGACAGGGCGCGTTGATCCCCGGATTTGAAAAGGGACTCATCGATATGCAGGTAAATGAGAACAAGACGATAACCATACCCAAAGAGGAAGCCTACGGGGAGGTCAGGGAGGAGTTGTTTCAAAAGGTGAACAAGAGCGATCTGCCTGAAGAGATCAACCCGGAAGTAGGAATGGGTCTTGTAGCCACAAGGCCTGACGGTTCTGAGCAACAGCTCAGGGTAGTAGACGTCAAGGAGGAACATATCGTTATCGACGCAAATCATCCCCTGGCAGGTCAGGACCTGATATTCGACCTGACATTGGTAGAAATTAAATAATACGGCAGTTCAAAAGTTTCGAAAAGCCTCGAGCCGGTTTTTGGGTTGGAGGCTTTTTTTATTTGTTAGAGGTCAGTGAGTACTCCATCAAAATAACAACGCGCCAAACAATTACCCCTTTACACCTGGATCAGGAAAATAGGTTAGCTGTTAGTTTTACAGGTGTAGGCTGACATCTACTTTCAACCTTCTTTGTACATTTACTTCAGTGAATACAGCAGAGCAACAAATCCCGTCGTCTGAAGATCTTACATCACGCTGGATCAAAAGAGCGGTCACGCTGGTTTTCGGCCTTATGGTTTGGCATGTACCCATTCCATGGGACCTTTCTGTAGATTCCTGGCACTTGTTCGCCATTTTTATTACTGCGATCGTCGGGGTACTGCTCGAAGCCCTATCCATCTTTACGGCTTCTGTCCTCGCCCTGGTAGCGGTGGTATTACTGGGTGTGCTCACCCCGGAAAAAGCCTTTTCTGGATTTTCGGAGAGCTTTATTCTATTAATACTGGCGGCATTTTTAGTGGCCAAAGGTGTAATAAAATCCGGATTGGGTAGGCGGATCGCATTTTTACTGATCAGAAGGTTTGGAAGGTCGACCCTCAACCTGGGATATTGTATTGTGGCTACGGATACACTGCTCGGCCCGGCTATCCCGAGTAACACAGCCAGGTCGGGGATACTGTTCCCCATCACCCATGCCCTGGCGCTGGACACCGGTTCTCTCCCCACTGAGGAGGGCAGAAAGAAGACCGGAACCTACCTGATGATGACGGCCATATCAGGGCACACCATCAGCTCAGCTTTGTGGTTTACAGGGATGGCGGCAAATCCCGTGGGAGCAGGTTTAGCAGCCCAATTCGGCGTGAATATGAATTTCGGCAACTGGTTCTTCGTGGCCTCTCTCCCTTGCTTAATTGCGCTTATTGCCATACCAATTGTCCTGTATAAGCTCTTCCCACCTGATCAAAAATACACCCCGGAAGCCCCGAAACATGCCAGGGAAGCCCTGGAAGAGATGGGACCAATGAGTCGAAAAGAATGGATCATGGGAATTACTTTTTTTGGAATGATCCTCTTATGGGCTTTTTCTCCTGTATTTAACATCAATCTGGCCATAGTTGCATTTTTAGGGCTATCTATTCTCATTCTCGCAAATGTGTACACGCTCGAAGATATACGGCAGGGTGCCGGAGATGCTTTGGAAACCTACGTTTGGTTCGCTATTCTCTACATGATGAGTTCGGCATTGAACGATATGGGCTTCATGAAGACTCTGGGGGCCCAGATCGCGACCCTCATCAGCGGTTACAACTGGGTTTCGGTATATGTTCTGCTTACGGTACTCTATATCCTTATACATTATCTGTTCGTCAGCCAAACTGCCCATCTGCTGGCTCTTTACGCCGTATTCCTGCAGGTTGCCGTAAATGCCGGCGTACCTGCTGCGCTGATGGCATTTATGCTGTCTTTCGCAACCAATTATTTTGCAGTGGTCTCTCCCCAGGCTTCGAGTTCCAATGTACTATTTGCAGGGAGCGGATTCCTTCCCTCTGATGATATATATAAACAGGGGGCTGTGGTTACGGTCCTGAATACGGCCATCTTTCTGCTAGCCACTCCCTGGATCTTGTGGGCTTCGTCTATATGACCCGTATTCTGAATACCCTTGGTTCCCCGACGACCGGTCTTGATATGGTATATTCCGTCGATTTTCAATATCTTGAGGTACAACAACATAACCATCATCATGAAAGATACTAGCCACCACGACGAGCGCATCGCCAAAATGTCCTTTGCCTCTGTCTATCCACATTACCTCTCCAAGGCCGAGAAAAAAGGGCGGACGAAAGAAGAACTACACCAGGTCATAACGTGGCTCACTGGCTTTGACGAACCTGCACTGACCTCGCTAATTGAAGAGAAAGCCTCTTTCGAGACCTTTTTTAATAAGGCACAACTGAATCCTAAAGCCGAAAAGATCAAAGGGGTCATTTGCGGGTACCGGGTTGAGGAAATTCAAAACCCGATCACCAGACAGGTGAGATACCTTGATAAGCTGGTGGATGAGCTGGCCAGGGGTAAGGCAATGGAAAAGATATTGCGTGAATAAATTTATTACTGAATCCCTTTGGGTCAGTTTTCAAAGGTAAATACTTCTCTATTTTGCCAAAAGATCACATGCCATGAGTACTGAATCTCATCTTACCATGCCACACAAGTTGACAAGCTGGATATTTGCGACTCTTTTTATTGCGATTGGCATCTTAAATATGGTTTATGTGCATTGGGTTCCGGGTGTCTTCTATCTGGGAGTAGCTGTATTATACTTGCCTGTAACCAATGCCTTTCTATTCAGAAACACAGGGCATGCTATCCCGATCTGGATCAAAGTCCTGGCAGGGTTGGTGATCCTCTGGGCGACCCTCGGAGTAGGAGACCTGATGGAGGTCTTTGAGGCATGGCTCAGGGAACGACGATAGAGTAAAATAGATTATAGCAGATCAAAATTGATAAAATTTATTAGACGGGGTCATGAATACCGAGGAGATCGTATCAGACTGGTTCCACAAATGGGAAAAAGGACACTACAGAGACCTTCCCCTGACCGATGATTTCCGGCATACGAGTCCGTTTGGGACCATAGAAGGAAAGGATGCGTATCTCAAGATCGTGGAAGAGAACAAGGATAAATTTTTAGGTCAGACCTTCGAGATCCATGATGGCTTTTACGGTGAGAATCACGCATGTGTACGGTATACAGCCAGACAGGGACCCGACTTCCTCCTGGACGTAAGTGAGTGGTACTACTTTGAAGGGGAACTCATCGACCGTATTGTAGCCTATTATCATATTGGGGAGATAAGGAGCGAACGGCAGCTCAAATCATAGTTCCGGTGTCATCTTTACAAAGAGTAATTCCCTTTGATACCATGACGGTGACTTCAACAATTGGTAACTTCGCGGGCAGACTAACAATAGAATCCCACAAAGAATGATAAAAGTTGCTGTTTTCAGTACCAAGCCCTATGACCAGGAGTATTTTGATCGATTTGCTGATAAGGGACAGTTACAATTTACCTATTTCGACTCACCACTAAATAAGGATACAGCCAATCTAGCTACCGGATTTGAGGTCATCTGTGTTTTTGTGAATGACAAGGTCGACCGGGAAACTGTCAGCCAGCTTGCTGAACTCGGGGTTCGACTGATCGCACTGCGTTGTGCGGGATACAATAACGTAGATCTCGATGCGGCAAAGGAAAAGGGCATCAGACTGGTCAGGGTGCCGGCCTATTCCCCTGAGGCCGTAGCAGAGCACGCCCTGGCACTGATCCTTACCCTGAACCGAAAAACACACAAGGCCTACAACCGGGTTAGGGAAGGGAATTTCTCCCTCAATAAACTCATGGGCTTTAACCTCCATAGAAAGACAGTAGGGGTGATAGGAACCGGTAAGATAGGGGCTACCTTTTGCAGGATCATGAAAGGTATGGGGTGTAAAGTACTGGCCTTCGATCTTTATCCGTCCCAAAAATTAATAGAAGAAGGAATACAATTCGGGTCAATTGATGAGGTCTTTCAACAGGCTGATATCATTTCTCTTCACTGTCCGCTAAATCCGGATACAAAGCACATGATCAACAGGGAATCCCTCTCGAAGATGAAACAAGGCATTATGATCATCAATACCAGCAGGGGTGCCCTGATCAACACTCCTGATATCCTGGAAGGTCTAGCGAGTAAGAAGGTTGGTTTTCTGGGGATAGA
The DNA here is from genome assembly GCF_014638095.1 of Muriicola marianensis. GTDB lineage: Bacteria > Bacteroidota > Bacteroidia > Flavobacteriales > Flavobacteriaceae > Muriicola > Muriicola marianensis. Next base: position 435,336 of record NZ_BMFH01000001.1, on the reverse strand, counting down.
TGTGTACGAACAAGAGGAGAACCTGTTCTTTAAAGACCTCTCTGAAATGATCATAGAAGACGATCTCATCCTCAGGCTGATCAGTTACCCCAATGTTCTGATAACTTCTCACCAGGCTTATTTTACCCGGGAGGCCATGGAAGAAATTACCCATACCACGATCGACAACATCAGGGAATATGCAGATGGAGAGAAACTGACAAACGAAGTGATTTAAAAACTTTTACTAATTTATTTGAGAGTACTGTTTAAAAAAGAGATCATGAAATTCAATTTAGCGGGTTCGTTCCTGCTGTTACTCCTCTTGGGATGTGCAGAATCTGAGAAAAAACGGGTCAGTTACTCCGAGGAGGCAGTAAATTCTCCCCAATTATTCGCGCCGGGAGTCATTTCAACTTCGGACCACAACGAATTCGATCTCTGTTTTACACCTGACGGAAAGACAATCTATTTTACCAGGCGTTTCCCCGGGGAAAAGCAAAAGATTTATACCTCGACCTTAGCCGAGGGCCAATGGTCGGCACCTGTCCTGGCCCCATTTTCAACAGACCGGGATGAGACACCTTTTATCACTCCTGACGGAAATACCCTGTATTTTGGTTCTCAAAGGGAAATCCCTGGAAAACCCAATCTGGGCGGTTTTGATATGAATGTCTGGAAAGTGGAAAAGACCCCTGAAGGCTGGTCTGAACCAGAACCTTTGCCCGATCCCGTAAACAAGGTTCAAATTGAAGGAGAGAACTGGCCGTCTTCTGTGAATAATTACTTTTTTACCCTCGACGGAATCACATTTTATTACACCACTATGGAAAGGGGATCTGCAGGGATCGATGTCTATAAAACCACAAAAGAAGACAAAGGTTTTTCTTTACCTGAGCGTATCGAAGGACTTTTTGAGAATGACAGTTTGTGGAAGTATTCCGCCTCTTTGTCTCCGGATGGTGAGTTTATGGTTTTTAATGTGTACGATGGGCCAGGGGGCTTTGGGGGGGATGACCTATATGTAAGCAAAAAGACTTCTTCAGGATGGTCAGGTGCTGTCAATATGGGGGAGATCGTGAACTCAGCGGGGGAGGAAGGCAGCGGGCGCTTTTCCCCGGATGGACGTTATTTTTTCTTTACCCATACCGATCCGCCGGTCGATGGAGAATATGAGCCCTGGAGTATCTATTTCCTTGAGACTGAATTCCTGAACCTTCAAGCCTTATTAAAAGAGCAAAGGTCCGGTGATCTTAATTAAAAAGTAATATTCACAAATGGGATGACCGCACTTGTGTAAACCGTTTCATCCGAATCGTAAAGCAGATTCACTTTAGCCCCAATAGAGATAGAGTTGGTGACATTCAGCCCGGCTCCCACGAACAAAGCGGAATCCCAGAATTTGTCAGTAGTATTTTCGGGTAAATTCTCGGTCTTGGTCTTCACCCGAAGCTGTGTGAACTCCAACAAAGTAGTTAGTTGCCTTACCGGTGTGTACTGAGAGATCAGGTTAAAACCGAAAGTCGTCGTGTTCTGCACATCCTTGATCCCTGTATAACTGCCCTGAAGTCCGCCTCCCAGGCTTATCGTATTGCTCACATCATAGATCAGGTTCGGGGCGATAAAAATATTTGTGCCGCCGACAAAATTCAGACCGAAGCCACATCCAAATTTTAAGCGTTTGTCTACGAGATCTGTACTGTCCTGAACCATGACGGTCGTGGATTGTGAAAATGACAGGTTGGAAACAAGCAGCAGAATTACTGCAACGGCGTAGGTGATAAAAGTGTTTTTCATGGGTGGGTTATTTTAGCTGTTCTGGAGTAAGTTACCGTTAATATGGATGGTAAGGTATCGAATTTTTGAAAATTGTCGTTTCTTCGAGGCCTGTAAGAAAGATACCCATTCAGGCGGCATCTAATACTTTTTGATCATGAGTCATGTAACAGAAGGTGAACTCAGTCCTGTTCTTAGGCATAACGAGCCGATAAAACTTATCGGGATGAGTCAGACAATGAGTCAGGCCGACTATAGTATTGGAGAGCTTTGGAGGCGATTTATGCCCAGGAGGAGGGAAATTAAAAATTCATTGTCGAAGAACCTGATCTCGATGACCCTGTATGATCAGGCGTATTTCAAGAAATACGATCCTGCCAGAAAATTTCAAAAATGGGCGGGGATGGCGGTGGCGGACCTCTCTGTAATTCCACACGACATGGAAACTTTTAAAATACCTGCAGGACTATATGCGGTGTTCCATTACAGGGGTCTTTCCACAGACAAATCCGTGTATCAATATATATTTGGAAGCTGGTTGCCTGCCTCCGGGTTCATCCTGGATAACAGGCCTCATTTTGAGGTATTAGGGGAGAACTACCGCAATAACGATCCCGATTCTGAAGAGGAGATATGGATTCCCATAGAGGCTTCTCCTCAAACTGTATAAATCAGACAATGAGTCCGTTTACAAAAATTCCGTAACTTTAGGTAAACGTACTGACAATCATGACCCTATCTTTCAAACGCATCGGATATATCTTCTTAGGTACCCTTCTACTGCTGTGTATTCCATTGATCGCCATGCAATTCAGTTCTGAAGTCGACTGGAATGCGTTCGATTTCCTCGTAGCAGGTATCTTACTGGCCAGCACGGCTTTTGTCTGTGACCTCGTTTGGAGGAATATTTCGAATGATACGTACAGGATCGTGTTGCTTATCGCAGCTCTCGTATTCTTCTTCTTGATCTGGGCAGAGTTGGCCGTAGGCATTTTCGGGACTCCTTTTGCGGGAAGTTAGATGACAAAATACGATCGATTTGCTAAAAACACTGGAGTACTTCGGTACCTGACCGATTTTCTAATTACTCCAGCTTTCAAGAGGACCTTCTATCTGTATGCTGTTCGTCTCTCAGAATGGTTCATACTTCTTTCCGTATACGTCCTATCTTCCCAGGTTACACAGGAAAAATTATGGCCAGAAAGTGCGCTTCCCGGTGGACCTGTAACGCTGGAAGAATCAAGGCTGGTAGACGCACTGCTCGCGGGTCCTACGGGGGTCTATACCTACGAAGGGGAACCGTTTAGCGGAAAGGCTATTGCATACTATGAAAACGGCCAGCAGAGGACCCTTAGGGAATTCAGAGATGGAATGAACCACGGGGCCTGGAAGGAATGGTATCCCAATGGAAAACTAAAACAGGTTCGCAATTTTGAACAGAACGAAGCCCTGGGGAATTGGATAAAATACTCACAGGATGGCAGCGTTTATGACACAGGGGATGACGACCACCTTTTCTACACTACTTTTTTTGCCCAGGATGTAGTACCCGAGGGATATGAAAGCACATCGCCTTCCTTTACTGCCTCGGGGGATACCCTGGTTCTGGCGCTATACAGGGAATGGGAACAAAAAAGTCCGTATATCGCTTATCGGAAGGAAGATACCTGGGAACTTCAAAGATTGTCCTTTACGGATACCCTCTATAATCTGGCTATCAATCCGGAGGGGAATCGAATCGTGTATAAACAATACGACGAGGTTGACGGGGAGAAGGTCTCCCGCGTCTTTGTTGTGGACAAGAAAGAATACGGTTGGGAAGATCCCGTAGAGGTAAAAACCCTTTTTAACCTCAATGCCGGCTACTTTCATTTTACACCGGACAATACCCTGTATTTTTTTGCCAGAAGCCCCAGAACGGGCATATATTACTCTCAACCCGGCAAGGCAAGAATTTATAAAAAACCAAGATGGCTGAGTGATCAGGTGGGTTTGGCAGACAGTGATTCCTTTGATGTGTTTATGCACCCCGGGAAAAAGAAACTAATTATTTCCCAGTACTACAACCAGGATACATACCCCGACAGGGGGGAAGTGGGGCTCTATTACTACGAAAAAAAAGGCAGATCCTGGGAGAGAGTAAAACGCCTTCCGCTGAGTTATGGCTGGGGCCCGACGATCCTCAGCGGAAGGAGATTCGTTTTTGTTCGAAAAGGCGGGATTCAAACCATAGACTTAAAAGAACTGGGGATCAACTGGTGATGAAAAAGGGCTTGCCGGAACAAATTTAGGGCGTACTTTTGCGCTATGGAACACTGGTACCATTATCCCCTGCTGGTCGTGGTAGGCTTTGTGGTGGGTTTTATCAACACCATAGCAGGAGGAGCTTCCCTGATATCCCTGCCCGTTCTTATATTCCTGGGCTTGCCGCCCTCCGTGGCTAACGGTACTAACCGTGTAGCAATCGCCTTCCAGACTGCCATAGGAGTAGCGGGATTCAAGAGCAAGGGCGTATCTACCTTCCCCTTCAATGTATACCTGGGAATAGCAGCACTCATGGGTTCTATCCTGGGCGCTTCTATAGCAGTGGATATCCGGGGGGAGACCTTTAATCGGATCCTGGCTATTATCATGATCGCCGTGGTACTGATCATCGTATTCAAGCCTAAGATCAGCCTGGAAAACGTGGAGGAACGGCTCACTGGAAAATACCTCTGGCTGGGGATGCTTGCCTTTTTCTTTATCGGGATTTACGGGGGATTTATCAATGCCGGGATCGGATTTGTCATCCTCTTGTTTCTTCATTACTTTCACAAGATGAGCCTGGTCAGGGCTAACGCCACTAAGGTCGCCGTGGTCTGCATCTACACCCTGGCAGCCCTGGCCGTCTTTGTTTTCAACGACAAAGTGATCTGGAAGGTGGGGGCTGTACTGGCCCTTGGTAACGGACTGGGGGCGTGGTTTTCGAGCCGGGTTTCTGTAAAGAAAGGGGATGGGTTCATCAAAACCTTCCTGGTGGTCATGGTTGTGCTGATGGCGATTAAATTGTGGTTTTTTACATAAGTATATGGACAGTATAGAACGATTAAAGTGGCGATATGCCGTTAAGAAATTCGACAGGGAGGCCATACTCCCGAAAGAGAAGATCGACCGCCTGATTCATGCGTTCAATCTGACTGCAACTTCATACGGATTACAGCCCATTAGACTTGTGGTTTTGCAAAATAAATCGAAGCAGGGTGAATTAGTAAAGCATTCTTATGGACAAAAACAGGTCGCACAGGCCTCTCATGTTCTCGTGATCTGTATAGAAACCAATGTAGACAAGGATTACATTACCCAATATTTCGAAAAGGTAAAATCTGTACGAGGAACCAGCGAAAAAATCCTGAACCCTTTCAGGGAGTCGCTCATCAATAGTTTCTCCAAAAAACATACAAAGGAAATAAAACAATGGGCCACGAACCAGGCCTACCTGGCAATGGGAAACTTGCTCACAGTTTGTGCGGTGGAAGGAATAGACGCTTGCCCTATGGAAGGGTTTGATCCTTCGGCCTATGACGAATTTTTGGAGCTCAATTCCATGCACCTGTCTTCTGTGCTGGTTCTCCCGGTAGGGAAACGGGCAGATGACGATTTCTTTTCCGGATTGAAGAAGGTGAGGCGGGATCTCGAAGAAACCATTATACGGATAGAATAAAATGCCTGGATTTGAGATGTTCGGTGCCCTGGAAAGGGCTGAGGTACAGGATGTGCTCGACTCCGGGGTGCTGATGCGCTACGGGTTCGACGGGATGCGCAACGGCCACTGGAAAGCGAGGGAATTGGAACAGGCCCTGGCCAGTCGCATGAATACCCGTTTTGCCCAGACCGTGAGCAGTGGAACAGCTGCCCTGACGGTTGCCCTGGCGAGCGCAGGGGTTGGTGCCGGAGATGAAGTGATCATCCCCACCTTTACCTTTGTGGCCAGTTTTGAAGCTGTCCTCGCTCTGGGTGCCATCCCCGTCCTCACTGATATTGACGATACCCTCTGTTTGGATCCAGCAGCCGTTGAAAAAGCCATTACAGATCGCACAAAGGCCGTCATGCCTGTGCATATGTGCGGTTCTATGGCCGACCTGAAACCTCTTAGTGCCATTTGTAAAAAACACGACCTCCTGCTGATTGAAGATGCCTGCCAGGCGATTGGAGGCAGTTATGAGGGAAAACCCCTCGGCAGCTATGGAGATGTTGGATGCTTCTCGTTCGACTATGTGAAGACAATCACCTGTGGGGAAGGGGGCGGACTCATCACAGACAACGAGACCTTTTATCGAAATGCAGACCATTACTCAGACCACGGACACGACCATGTGGGGAAAGATCGAGGGGCTGAATCGCACCCTTTCCTGGGCTATAACTTCAGGATCTCCGAGCTAAATGCTGCGGTAGGAGTAGCACAGATCAAGAGGCTGGACGACTTTCTCAGGATACAGGAGAACCACTACCACATCCTGGAAGAGAACCTTGCCGGTCTGAAAGGTATCACGATGAGGAAAGTTCCAGAAACAGGGGTTCAGAATTACTCCTTCATGAATTTCTTCCTGCCTTCTGAGGCGTTGGCCAGAAAAGCTCAAAAGGCGCTGGTAGCTGAGGGTATCGACGGATGTTTTTATTGGTACGACAACAACTGGCACTATTACCGCAAATGGGAACACCTGACCGGACTCAAGTCTCTGGGGCCTGTCAGCAGGGATGTAGAGCTCAGGTTGTCCGGATTAAAAAACAGGACATTTCCCAAATCAGATCACTGGATGGGCCGTAATCTTTCCTGCCTGGTCAAACTAGGATGGAGCAGGGAAGAAGCTGCGCAAAGGGGTGAAAAAATGAAGGAAGTACTGAGTAAGATTTTGAGTTCCGCCTAATACGGTACGTATTCCACGATTTCCAGGCCGTAGCCAACGATTCCCACCCGTTTGGTCTGACCGCTGTTGGTGAGGATTCGCATCTTGCAGATATGCAGGTCGTGCAGTATCTGCGCCCCTATCCCGAAATCTTTGGTATCCATATCGATCCCTGGTGCCTTCATGATCCCTTTGGCCTGATTTTCCTTCAGCCCTTTGAGTCGGTTCAGCAGGTTAAGGGATTCACTGGTCTGATTGATAAAGACAATGGCTCCAGTCCCTTCGTTGTTGATCGCCTTGAACATATCATCGAGCTTTTTCTCCGCGTTGTTGGTCAAGGTACCCAGGATATCATTGTTGACCAGGGTGGAATTTATCCTCGTAAGCACGGCATCGTTTCGTTTCCAAAACCCCTTGGTAAGGGCTATATGAACCTGTTCGTTGGTGGTCTGCTGATAGGCGTGGAGAGTGAATTTTCCAAAACGGGTCTCCACATCGAAACATTCCTTTTTCACGATGAGACTGTCATGCTGCATCCTGTAGGCCACCAGATCTTCTATTGAGATGAGTTTCAGGTCGAATTTCCGGGCTACCTCTGCTAAATGGGGCAGCCTCGCCATGGTTCCGTCCTCATTGAGTATCTCAACCAGTATCCCTGCAGGTTGGAACCCTGCTAGCCTGGCCAGGTCAACGGCTGCTTCCGTATGCCCTGTCCGCCTGAGCACGCCCCCATTCTTAGCCCTCAGAGGGAAGATATGGCCTGGTCTGCCCAATTCGTGGGCTTTGGTTTCGGGGTCTACAAGTGCCTTGATGGTCTTAGCCCGGTCGTGAACCGAAATACCGGTGGTACATCCGTGTCCGATAAGGTCTACGGAAACCGTGAATTGTGTATGGTGCATGACCGTATTGTTCTGCACCATCATGGTCAGGTCCAGTTCTTCACATCGCTTCTCGGTCAGGGGGGTACATATCAATCCCCGACCGTGCTTGGCCATAAAATTGATCATCTCAGGGCTCACCATTTCTGCCGCAGCGATGAAATCCCCTTCATTTTCCCTGTTCTCATCGTCTACCACGATCACCACCTTACCCTGGCGGATGTCCTCAATGGCCTCTTCGATCGTATTTAGTTGTATTTTCTTTTCCTTGCTAACCGTCATTTGGTCTTGCGTTTAAATCTTTTTTTAATTCCCTCCGAGATCGTGTCCCAAACATGTCCGAAACTCATCAATCCCTTGTCTGCCGTGGCCCTCCGGGTGAGAAATATCCCCAAAGGTAACATTATTAAGGTAGATAGCCACGCTCCGAGCACCGGATGGATGTTCCCTTCCTTAGCGTAATTGCCGGCAAACACCCCAATAAAATAATAAGCGAGGAATAGTACGATGGCGATTACCATTGGCAGCCCGAGTCCGCCTTTCCGGATGATCGCCCCCAGGGGAGCCCCCACAAAGAACAGGATGATGCATGACAGCGCCAGGGCGTATTTTTTGTGGAGGGAAAGGATGTGCATATTGTAGATCTTGTATTTATTCTCGATGTCCTGTTTCTTTCCGCTTACCGAGTTCAGGATGTTGGAAATGGCATTGGAGGCAGAGCTGATTATCTGCCGCTGCTGGTAATCATGGTATAGTCTGAGGACTTCTGTCGTATTGGTTACGGAATCCAAGGCCTGGTTGGAAGCCGGCAGGGAGTCCCTTTGAGGAGCCGTATAGGTTTGTGTAGTGCTCAGAGAGTCATTTTCTGCTAATGGGGCAAAGGCGCCCAGCCTGGTCACGATGTTCTTGGAAAATGCCCCTACAACCGTCAGATTGTTCTCCCGAATGGAATCGATGTCTTTCCTGAGGCGGGAGATGTTCTTCATCTTGTCTGTCCGGATATTGCGTTCTTCCTCCAGATCCTGGGTGTTCTCAGGGACTTCTATATTGATGGTGTAGGTATCGAACTCCGCCTTGGCAAATGGAAAGTGCTTGCGGTCTTCGGCTGAATTGGGGACCAGTTCCTCGTAATAGTGTCCGTCTGAAAGTACAAGTTGAATGATGTCCGATTCCTCACTGCTTATCAACTCTCCTGAATTGGCCTTGATCACTGTATTGTTCTTCTGGAGGTTCGATTTCTTGTGGATGATCACATTTTGCAGGTATTTGTCGTTCTCCCCGAATTTGTTGTCAACCTTGATGTTCATCCCCTCAAAGTCACTGAACACACCTTCTTCAATCACCGCTGCCGGTTTCACTTTGGCAATATTCCGGCGAAGGTTGTAGATCTTCTGTTCTGAGGCCGGGATGACCGTATTGGCAAAATAAAAGGTCACCCCTCCGAGAAAGGTAACCAGGATGATCAGGCTCAGCATAGAGCGCTGCAGGGAGATCCCGGAAGCCTTCATGGCAGCAAATTCGTAATTCTCCGCGAAGGCACCGAAGGTGAGAATGGAAGACAATAATACCGTGAGCGGAAGGACCTTTTCGGTCAGGTTGGGCATCAGGTAAAAAAGGAATTTCCCGATGATGATGATGTCCAGGCCTTTCCCGGCGATATCGTCAATAAAGAGCCAGATCGTCTGGAAGATGAAAATGAACATCAGGATCACAAACGAACTGAAGAAGTTGTACAGGAACCGACTGAGAATATACTGGTCTAGGATCCTCAAGATGCTAGTTTCTTATGATATAGTAGCCTTCGTCTTTGTATTTGGCCTCGTTAAAAGTAAACAAGGTTTTTGACAACGGTTGGTCAGTTTTAAAAGAATTAACAGTTATGGTGGTCTTGGTGCCGTTCTTCCCCGTTTCGATGAGCTTGTAGATATGCTTAGTCTGAGCATCGATTCCAAGAAGGATATTAGAGATCTCAGAATGTGTATCGATAGGAGTTAATTTCACATACTGTATTTTTCTCCCCTGCACATTCTGAAGGATATCCCAGGCGTAGTTGTATCCTTTTTTATAGAAGGTCAGCAATTTGGAGGGGGTGATGGTATTTTCATCATCCGACTGGTCTTCTATGGTCACTTCCTCATTTTCGGGTACGATGGTGTAGACCTTTTTTCCGTCAAACAGTTGCTGTGACCCCAGGTAGTTAAAGAGGTACTTTTCTCCCTGCAGGGTGACATCCCCCCGGGTTTCCTGGTTGATATTAGCCTCTTTGTTCTCCAGGGTATACTTAAAAGTCACCTCGATGTTGTTATAACTCTGCACCTTGTTGTACACCTCGTCGAGCAATGCTTTGGCCTTGACGGCATCCTGGGCAAACACTTGGCTTCCCAATAAAAGGATCAGGGTCAGTATACTAATTTTTTTCATGTCTTATTTGGTTTCTTCATTCAACATTTTTTCCAGGGTATAGATATCGGGAACCAGTACGGCACGTGCCTTGCTTCCCTCAAAGGGTCCTACTATTCCCGCAGCCTCGAGCTGATCTATGATCCGCCCTGCCCGGTTATACCCCAGTTTCAGCTTTCGCTGGATCAGGGAGGCCGATCCCTGCTGAGCCGTTACGATTACCTCGGCAGCATCCCGGAACATGGCATCCCTTTCCGAAATATCGTAATCAATACCTGTGCCAGAATCTTCTCCTGAATACTCAGGCAATAGGTGTGCACTGGTATACCCCCGCTGTGAACCGATATAATCGGTGATCTTGGCTACCTCCGGCGTATCCACAAAAGCGCATTGGATCCTCGTAATGTCATTGCCCTGTGTAAAGAGCATATCACCCCGGCCTATTAACTGATCTGCTCCCTGGAAATCGAGAATGGTGCGGGAATCGATCTTAGAGGTCACCCTAAAAGCGATCCTGGCCGGGAAGTTGGCTTTGATGATCCCGGTGATCACATTCACCGATGGGCGCTGAGTGGCGATAATCAGGTGGATCCCAATAGCCCTTGCCAGTTGCGCAAGCCTGGCTATAGGCGTTTCCACTTCCTTGCCGGCTGTCATGATCAGGTCTGCAAATTCATCTATTACCAGCACTATGTAAGGGAGAAAGGTATGACCGTCATTGGGGTTGAGCTTCCTCGCTTTGAACTTGGCGTTGTATTCCTTGATATTCCGAACCATGGCCTGTTTAAGCAACTCATACCGATTATCCATTTCGATGCATAAGGAATTCAGGGTATGGATCACTTTGGTATTGTCGGTGATGATGGCCTCTTCGGAGTCAGGAAGTTTGGCCAGGTAATGCCTTTCGATCTTATTGTAAAGGGTGAGTTCCACTTTTTTGGGATCGACCAGGATAAACTTGACCTCAGCCGGGTGTTTTTTGTAGAGCAGTGAGGTCAGGACGGCATTGAGTCCTACGGATTTTCCCTGTCCGGTGGCCCCCGCCATCAACAGGTGGGGCATTTTGGCCAGGTCTACCACAAAGGTCTCATTGCTGATAGTCTTACCGAAGGCAATGGGAAGCTGCATTTCGGCTTTCTGGAACTTGCTTGAGGCGATCACGGATCTCATGGAAACGGTGGTCGCTTTTTTATTGGGTACCTCTATACCGATGGTACCTTTACCCGGGATAGGAGCAATAATACGTATCCCCAGAGCTGCGAGCGAAAGGGCGATATCGTCTTCCAGGTTCTTGATCTTCGAGATGCGGATCCCGGCATCGGGTACGATCTCGTAAAGGGTAACCGTAGGGCCGATTGTGGCTTTGATCTGGGCGATCCCGATCTTGTAATTCTTGAGGGTTTCGACGATCTTGTTCTTGTTCTCCTCCAGTTCCTCCTGGTTGATGGTGATCCCACCGCCGGACCCGTGCGGATCGAGAAGGTCGAGGTGTGGGAACTTGTAATTGCTCAGTTCGAGCGTGGGGTCAAATTCCCCGAAATCAGCTACCAGTTTATCAGAGAGAAGATCACTTTCCTCCTTTTCGTCTGTAACCGTATTTACTTCCATGGCGATCTCATCCTCCGCCGGATCAGGCTTGCCGGTGTCGACCTTTTTCTCTTCTGCCGAGGGATCCAGGTGGGGGATATCTTTTTTGTGGGTATAGGTGTCCAGTATTACTTCTGTATCCTCATCTTCCGGGAGTGGTTCACTGGCCTCGGGTTGGGCCTTTTTGAAATCGGCAGCGACGGAGGCTGACTTCGACTTAAAGAAACGGGCTACCCCTTCAGGTGTAAGCTTAAATAACCTGACCAGGATGATGGTAAGCATAAAGAGAAGAATTAGGAAAACCCCGATCTTCCCTGTGTAATCCTGGAGGAAATCATTCATTTCATAGCCTACGAGGCCTCCGAGCAAAGGCTGGGTATCTGCGAAGAAGCCAAGGGTAATTGAAATCCAGATAAGCAGGACCAAACCCCAAATCCATTTGTTCCAAAGATTTTTCAGTGGGATGCTCAGGAAGAGGTAAAGCCCTGTAAGGCTCAAGAGGAAGGGAATGATCAGGGATGATAATCCGAACCCCCTGTACATGATGTAATGGCTGACACTGGCTCCAAATTTATTCAGCAGGTTTTTTGCCTGTTCATTCCTGTTGGCAAACTCTGTCAGCAGGCTTTGGTCGTCCTGCCAGGTGAAGTAGAATGAAACAAAGGAAAAGAACAGAGCGATGCTCAAAAAAATCAACAGGCTCCCCAGAATGATCTTATTCTGTCTGGAAAACCTTAATTTTTTGGAAGCTGTAGGTTTGGACTTTTTTTTCTTGGTCGCCATCAATGCATGCTGTTCATGGTGTAAAAATACAAATTTAGGGAGGATGCGGACTGCGTGCTCCGCCTAAAAAATTCTGGGCAGATAGATGATCAAACCAACGACCGTGGCAGCAATGGCCGCGAACATGACCGCACCTGCAGAGATGTCCTTGATGAATCCGATCTTGGGATCCCTTTCAGGTTGTATGTAGTCCGACAATTTTTCCACCGCGGTGTTCACCCCTTCAACACCCATCACGAGTCCGATAGCAAGGGTCTGCAAGATCCATTCCACCGGGGAGATGTCGAAATAGAACCCTGCTCCGGTGACCAGGAGGGCTATAAAAAACTGCACCTGTATGCTTCTTTCTGTCCTTAGCAGCAACAAAGCTCCTTTAAAGGCGAAGTAAAAACCTTTGAACCGATTCTTGATCAGGGATTCCTCAGTCATTTTGCAATGCCTCCAGGGCGGATTTGTAGTTGGGTTCAACCCCTATGTTTTTGACCATTTCCGTGTAGACTATTCTCCTGTTTTCATCCAGTACTATTACAGCTCTGGCGAGTAACCCTTCAAAGGGGCCGTCAGTAAAAAGCAAGCCATAAGCCTCCGCAAATCCCTTGTCCTTGTAGTCGCTGAGCATCATCACACGGTTTATGCCCTCCGCCCCGCAGAACCTGCTCTGGGCAAAAGGGAGATCCCTGGAGATACAGAGTACGGTCGTATTTTCCATCTTGGCTGCCAGTGAGTTGAAGGCGCGAACGGACAGTGCGCAGGTGTCCGTTTCCAATGAAGGAAAGACATTCAAAACCATTTTTTTGCCTTTGAAATCCTTAAGAGCAATCTGAGTGAGGTCTCTTTTTGTAAGTTCAAAATCCGGGGCTATACTGCCCACAGCAGGCAATTCGCCAGAGGTATGGGCCGATGTTCCGGTAAACTGAATCAATGCCATAAGTACACAGGTCTTTTTCAGCTCCGAAATTAGGGAAAATAACACGTTTTCACGGTCGACAATTCTTCTTTATTTACTCTATTGTTAAGATAAATTGAACGCTTAAACAGTCGTGCGGGTGGTCAGTTGCTTGATCTTAATCCTGAGAGCGGCAAATGTCAGTGTCGTGATCGGACTCAGCCAGTTGAAAATGGCGTACACAAAATATTCAGCCACACTTACACCCAGGACGCCACTGTGGTAGGCACCACAGGTATTCCAGGGGATGAGGACGGAGGTTACGGTTCCGGAGTCTTCCAGGGTCCGACTAAGGTTCTCCGGGGCCAGACCGCGATCTTCATAGGCTTTAGCAAACATTTTTCCGGGTACGACGATGGCCAGGTACTGGTCTGATGCAGTGATATTCAGGGCGATGCAGCTTCCTACGGTGCTCGCAAAGAGCCCAAAGGCGGTCTTTGCCAGGGACAGAAGTGACTTGGTGATCCGTGAAAGGGCTCCAATACCATCCATGATCCCCCCGAATACCATGGCGCAAATAATCAACCAGATAGTACCCAGCATCCCGTACATTCCTTTTGCAGAGAACAGGTCATTCAGGGCCGGGTTATCGGTCGCGATGGAAGTTTCAACTGTAATTGCATTGAGGATGCCCTTGTAACCGGATTCAAAAGTAAGCTCACTGGTACCGGTAAGTCCGGCCACGATCCCCGGTTGGAAGATCAGGGCGAAAACCCCACCGAGCAAGGTCCCGATTAAAAGAGCCATCAGGGGAGGGGCTTTTTTGACGATGAGTAAAATGACTACAACAGGCACGATGAACAGCCAGCCATTGATCGTAAAGGTGGCATCGATGGACGAGAGTATGCTGGCAGTATCAGCGACCCCGGTGGTCTCCAGATTAAGCCCGATAATAATAAAAACCAGCAGGGTAATCGTTATTGTTGGAACTGTGGTCAGGGTCATATATCGGATGTGCCCGAACAGCTCTCCTCCTGCCATCGCCGGAGCGAGGTTGGTGGTGTCTGAGAGAGGAGACATCTTATCGCCGAAATAAGCGCCTGAAAGTACAGCTCCGGCAGTCATCCCTAAAGAAATGCCCAGGGCTTCCCCAATTCCGATCAGGGCGATCCCGACGGTAGCTGCGGTAGTCCAGCTGCTGCCTGTGGCCACAGAGATGATGGCACAGATAATGACACAGGCTGCCAGAAAAATGGTAGGGTTGAGAATCTGCAGGCCGTAGTAGATCATGGCAGGGATGATCCCGCTTACCAGCCAGGTACCGGCCAGAGCTCCTACCATGAGCAGGATAAGGAGGGCGCCAGTAGTCGATTTTACATTCTCAGCTACTTCTGCCAGCATCTGCCGGTAGGAGACCTTATTGAAAAAGCCTACAATAGCTGCCACAGCACCTCCCATCAGGAGGATAAACTGATTAGAACCGCTGATCGCATTGTCACCGAAGACATAGACGTTGTAAGCCAGCATACCCACCAGGGCGATCACAGGGATCAACGCCTCCCAAATATTCAATTCCCTGTTGTCTACAATATGTTCGTTTTCCCTGTGAGCACTGGATTTTTTGGCCGCCATCTACCGGTTTTTAGTTTGGCGGTAATATTACAATTTTAGACACGGTTCTGCAAACCCCGGCGCCTAGACGGATATAGTATCCTTGCTCAGGATACCCAACTGTACCATACAGGTTTTCATCGTGGTGTAAGTGCGATGTATGTCATTGTCCAATCCGATGGAAAAACGTATCAGTCCGTCTGTAAGACCCATAGACTCTTGTTCTTCTTCAGGAATTTCCGAGGAAGTGGAAGTTCCGGGGGCACTGAAGAGGGTCTTGTAAAAACCTAGGCTGACAGCCAGGTAGCCCAGATTCTTTTTCTGCATAAGCTCCATAAGCTCGTTGGCTTTCTCCAGACTGCCCACATCGATGGTCAGGATTCCGCCAAATCCGAATTCGGATACAAACTGCTTTTTCATTAGTTGGTGACCTGGATGGGAGGGAAGCCCCGGGTAGACGACTCTCAGGCCGTCTTTTTCAAAATGTTTGGCGAGGTAGAGTGCGTTCTCACTGTGTTTCTTCATGCGGATGTGCAGGGTGCGCATATTTTTCAGGATGGAAGCGGCCCTGAGGCTGTCGAGGGTACTGCCCAGGAGCATGCCGGCCCCGTCATTCACGTCTTTTAAGGCAAGGCAGAAATCCTTGGTCCCGCAGACCACCCCGGCTACACAATCACTGGTCCCGTTGATGAATTTAGTCAGGCTGTGGATGACCACGTCGGCCCCTAGTTTTGCAGGGGCGATGGATAGGGGGGAGAAGGTGTTGTCTACCACCAGGGGTATCTCGTGTTTTTTGGCCAGGCCCGACAAGGTTGGGATATCGGCCACTTCGAGGAGAGGATTGCTCACAGACTCACAGTAGATCATCCGGGTTTTCGGGGTGATAGCTTTCTCAACAGCCTCCGAAGAAGTAATGTCTACAAATGAGACGCTGATATCAAACTTTTTTAGAAAGTTTTTCATAAAGGCATAGGCGCCTCCGTAGATAGTTCGACTGCTGACCAGATGATCCCCGGCATCGCATAGCTGGAGTATCACTGCTGTGATTGCTCCCATTCCGCTGGCCGTCACATTGGCCGTTTCTGTGCCCTCCAGGGCAGCCAGGGCTTCTCCCAGGTAGAGATTTGAAGGGGAGGAATGGCGGCTGTAGAGATAACAACCCTCTGTATTCCCTTCAAAGGTGTCGAACATGGTCTTGGCCGACAGGAAGGTGTAAGTGGAAGAGTCTGAAATAGAAGGGTTTACCCCTCCAAATTCCCCAAAATTATGCAGGTCCTGTATCTTATCTGTAGCTGATTTACTCATGGTTGTTGTTTTTTGTAAAATTAAAAAAGAAAGGAATAAATATCAATATAAAAGATATTATATAGAATATTATTCTATAAAAACATATATTTGTAGATTATAAATAATTATTTTATAGATAGGAACGTATCGCTCCGAATCAAAATCAGCTCATAATGGATCAAACGGACAAGCGATTGCTTTCACTTTTGCAGGACGACTGTAAAAGGACGACCAAGGCATATGCACAGGACCTGGGCCTTTCTACAACCGCCGTATACGAAAGGATCAAACGCCTGGAGAGGGAGGGGTTGATAAGGAAATATGTCGCCCTGGTCGACAAGCAGGTGGCGGGGATGGACTTTACCGTCCTTTGCCAAGTAAGGCTCAGTCGGCATATCAAGGAATATGTCCTTCAGTTCGAGCGGGAAGTGCAGCAATTGGAAGAAGTTTCAGAATGTTTTCACGTCAGCGGGGATTACGATTACATCCTCAAGATCCACGTGGCCAACATGGTGGCCTACAGGGATTTCATGGTCAATAAACTAACCGCCCTTAATAATATCGGCAGTACCCAGAGTTCCTTTGTGATCAGTGAGGTAAAGGCGTCGACCGCCATATCTCTGGGATAGTTCCCGATGTGGTCAAAACCAAAAACATTCGTATTTTTGACACCCGGGAAAATGAAAATTCCCTTATTAGCACTAACATATAAAATATCCCTATGTCTCAATTTGATGTGGCCGTAATCGGCTCCGGACCCGGAGGGTATGTGGCGGCTATTCGCTGCGCTCAACTGGGTATGAAAACTGCAATCGTCGAGAAATATGCAACCCTTGGAGGTACCTGCCTCAATGTGGGATGTATCCCCTCAAAAGCATTGCTGGATTCGAGCCATCATTACGAGGATGCTGTAAAACATTTTGAAGAGCACGGGATCGAAATTCCGGGTGAGGTAAAAGTAAACCTGGAGAAGATGATCGGCCGCAAACAGGCCGTAGTTGACCAGACGACCAAAGGGATACAGTTCCTGATGGACAAGAACAAGATAGAGGTCTTCCAGGGGGTCGGCAGTTTTAAGGACGCCACTCATATCGATATAAAACCAGAAAAAGGGAAATCAACCACCATAGAGGCAAAGAAAATTATCATTGCCACCGGGTCCAAACCTGCTTCCCTTCCCTTTATCACTCTGGATAAGGAACGCATCATCACTTCCACCGAAGCCCTTGAATTAAAGGATGTTCCCAAGCATATGATCATCATAGGTGGTGGCGTAATCGGCCTGGAACTGGGGCAGGTATACAGCCGCTTGGGAGCAGATGTAAGTGTGGTAGAATTTATGGATCGAATCATTCCCGGCATGGACGGAGCCCTGTCCAAGGAGCTCATGCGCGTGCTGAAAAAACAAAAAGTAAAATTCTACCTCTCACATAAGGTTAAATCCGTCAAGAGAAAGGGTAAGAGCGTTACAGTTGTGGCCGATGATCCAAAGGGGGGAGAGCTCTCCCTCGAAGGGGATTACTGCCTGGTATCAGTAGGGAGAAGGCCCTATACAGACGGACTCAATGCGGAAGCAGCCGGTGTGAAGGTCGATGAGAAAGGCAGGATCGAAGTCAATGACCATCTGCAGACCAATATCCCGAATATCTATGCCATCGGAGATGTGGTAAGGGGCGCCATGCTCGCTCACAAGGCGGAGGAAGAAGGCACTATGGTTGCCGAGATTCTGGCGGGCCAAAAACCCCACATCAATTATAACCTGATTCCAAACGTAGTATATACCTGGCCTGAGGTAGCTTCTGTGGGCAAAACGGAGGAACAGCTGAAGGAAAGTGGAATAGCTTATAAATCGGGTCAATTCCCCATGCGGGCCCTGGGAAGGGCGAGAGCCAGCATGGACATAGACGGGTTTGTCAAGATCCTCGCAGATAAGAATACGGATGAGGTTCTGGGGGTACATATGATCGGAGCCCGATGCGCCGACCTGATCACGGAAGCCGTTACGGCTATGGAATTCCGCGCTTCTGCCGAGGACATCTCACGCATGAGTCATGCTCATCCCACGTACGCAGAGGCAGTGAAAGAAGCAGCTCTGGCAGCAACAGCTGACCGTGCATTACATGTCTAAATAGATTAACCTTTACTTACGTTAATAAGTCTCAATATCTTGTCCTGCAGAAGGATAAGGAATTCGGAAGAAACGTAATACGCTTTGAGGAGAATGCCTTTAAGGGCTTGACCGACAAAAGCTAGTTGCCCCTTGATATAGACTTCATGTTTGTCGTATTGAAGGGCGGCAAAGGAGCAGGCGACCATAAAGAGGATGGCACCCGGAATGACCATATCAGGAGCCAGGCTATGGTCGAAGAATCTGTACAGGCCCAGTCCCGTAAAACTTCCATAGAGAATGATGAAGTGGATCACGTAAATAGACAGGGTGTTCTGGCCTAATCGCAACAAGGTATTGTTTACCAGCCACTGTCTGAGCAGCATAAAGACCGCAAAGACGATCATCACATTACCCAGTCGGATAAAGAGATAGTTGTTTGAGACTATGTCTGAAAACAGGCTGATTCCGCTCAATTGATTGAGAAAGGTAAAGAAGGGGGAGGAATAATACACCAAAGCGACACCGGCGATCAGGGAGAGCCAAATGGCGTTTGGATAAAGATTCCTGTGCGTGTGATACCTCCTGAACACAACGGCGAGAAAAGCGCCAAATGCCGTATATCCCACCCAGGGAATTATGGTAAAGACCGAGCCGTTGCTTCTGGTAAAATAATTCGCCAGAGCCTCTGGGAGGGCAGCAAAGGTCCAGTTGGAATACACAGGTTCCAAGAGAAACAACAAAAGGGTAATCGATAAGAGGGAGAGCGGCAGCATCCATTTTCTCATCCGGGAGGTCAGCAGGTATACCCCTATGATCACCATGATGGAAATCCCGATACAATGCAACACGTCTACAAGAAAGAATGCATTGTACAATTTACCCTGTAACAGACCGCCAAGATTCAGCCTTAGGAGATATCCGATCAGCAGCAACTGCAGTCCCCTGCGGATACCTTTCCTGATCCGCGGGTTCGAGAAACCTGTCTGAGGTACGCGAATCAGAAGATAGGTAAAGATAAACCCGGACACCGTAAAAAACACCGGGGCTGTGATCCCTCGGAAGTATCTCCAGACAGAATAAACACCATTGCCAGGATCCCTGTAAACAGGATCCAGTAACCCGTCCACGAAGTGGCCCTGAAGCATCATCAGGATCGCCCAGGCCCGCATGGCGTCAATAAAATGTAGTCTGTTAGTCTTGGTCTCCATAGTCTATTACCCCTATATACTCCAAACCGGGGGTCCCTGGATCTTTTACGGCGCAAAATTAGCCAAATAGTTCACAATTCATTCATTTTTAGGGTATTTTCGCGATCGTAATACCAATAATGCCATGAGTAAAATACTAGCCTTTGCCGGCAGCAATTCTTCCACTTCCATCAATTTTAAACTTGTAAAACACACGATAAGCCTCATTGAAGGGCACAAAATTCAGCTGATGGATATGGCAGAGTTCGACCTTCCCATGTTCAGTGTGGACCACGAAAAGGAATATGGATATACCAACTCCCTGGCAGAATTCAGGGACGATATCCATCAAGCAGAGGGCCTCCTGTTATCAGTGAATGAACACAACGGTAATCCTTCTTCATTTTTTAAGAATCTGCTCGACTGGCTGAGTCGGCTCGAACTCAATTTCCTCGACAACACCAAGATCTTTCTCATGAGTACATCTCCTGGAAAGCGTGGGGCCTCTTCATCGCTGTCGGTCACTGAGAAGCTTCTGCCAAGATTCGGAGGGGAGATCGTCTCTACCTTTTCCTTACCCTCTTTCAGGCATAATTTTGAGATCGGGAAGGGTATTACAGATCAGGAACTGGCCGGAGAACATCAGCAGGCACTTGACAAATGGCTTCAGAGCCTTTAAGTTGTCCTTGCCTGCCGATCTGAGATCAGAAGGTGCCGAGGGTGCCATCCCTTTCTTTCTTACCTTTGCAAGGTGACCGATACATTCAGGGAACATATCGTAAATTCTTTTCCCCAGATCCTTGAGGATCCGGTGATCATTGCCTGTAGTGGAGGGGTAGACAGCGTGGTCCTCGCTCATCTCTGTGTGCAATGTGGGGTGGATTTCGCCCTGGCGCATTGCAATTACAACCTCAGGGGAGAGGACAGTGACGAAGATCAGCGCTTTACGAGTGATCTCGCAGACTCCCTCGGGGTGAAATATTTCACAATCTCATTCGACACCGTGGCCTATGCCTCTACCCAAAAACTTTCTATTCAGATGGCTGCCAGGGAATTGCGCTACAGGTGGTTCGGTGAATTGATTTCAACCCAGGGATATTCCTGGTTACTTACGGCCCACCACCTGGATGATGCCCTGGAAACCTTTATGATCAACCTGTCCCGAGGAACCGGTATAGAAGGGCTTACTGGGATTCCTGCAGAATCTGACAAGGTACTGAGGCCCTTGCTTCCCTTTACCCGGGAGCAGATCCTGGCCTTCGCCAATGAGCATAAGATCGACTGGCGGGAAGATCTGAGCAATGAGGACACCAAATACCTCAGGAATAAGATAAGGCACGAAGTAGTCCCTCGCCTCAGGGAACTCCATCCCACCTTCCAGAGAAATTTCAGAAAGACGTTGAAGCACCTTACCCATACCTCCGAATTACTTGCGCATTTTGTCGATGAAATTCGAGAGGATTTGTTTGAACCCTATCAGGAAGGTTTTAAGATCTCCCTCAATAGGATCGAGGATTTCAAACCTCTGGAAGCTTTTCTTTATGAATTGTTCAAACCGTATGGTTTCACTTCCTGGGGAGATATTACCAGCCTGACAGCCTCGCTCAGCGGTAAAGAGGTGCGGTCTGCCACACACCGACTCATCAAAGATCGGGAGCATCTGATACTACAGCAATTAACCGGTGAAGTTGAAGCTCCAGAAGAAACCGAGGTATCCCTGGACACCGGAGACCTTCCGCTCGGACTGAAGGTGGAGCAGGTAAAGGAAATTGAGGAAAAGAACAACACCATACTATATGTTGATAAAGAAACGTTAAACGATAAACTGACTGTCAGGAAATGGCAAAAAGGCGACTACTTTTACCCCCTGGGAATGGATGGGAAAAAAAAGGTAGCCAAATTTTTCAAGGACGAAAAAATGGATGCTGTGGCCAAGGAAAAACAATGGCTGCTTTGTTGCGGGGATGAGATCGTCTGGATCATAGGGAGAAGGGCGGACGATCGTTTCAAGATCACGGCAGATACGAAAGAGATACTCAAGATTACGACGAGCGAATGAAGAAATTTTTGAACATAATTACGATCTTTTTGTTTTCCATTGCCTCTGTGGCCCAGGACGGAGAAGATCCTGTACAATGGACACAGGAGCTTATCTCAACCGGGGAAGGAGATTACGAGCTTGTGATGAAAGGCACCATAGAAGAAGGCTGGCACGTGTATTCACAATTCACCGCTGAGGGGGGTTCTCTTCCCAGCGAATTCACCTACGTGAACGCCGGGAAAGACTACGAGCTAGTGGGAGGCACCCTGGAAAGTGAGACCCAGAAAGCCTACAGCGAAATTTTTGAGGTAGAAGAAACCTTCTTTAAAAAGGAAGCTGTATTCAGGCAAAAGGTGCGATTGCTCGATCCCGATCTAAAGCAGATACAGGTAGAGCTCTTCTATCAGGTATGTAAGGAAGTTTGCATCCCCAAGGATGAAGTATTTTATTTTTCCCTGGATGGGCAGGAGATCATTGTAGAGCAGGAGACACTCGATGCTGGCAGTCTTGCCAGGGCTGAGGCCCTTAAACTGAATCTTAAGAACAAAGAGGTCCTCAGAGAGGTAAGCTCAGATTCAGAAGGCAACGAGAGCAGCCTTTTGGTAATCTTTGGTCTGGGTTTCCTCGGGGGATTGATCGCCCTGCTAACGCCCTGTGTTTTCCCGATGATTCCGCTTACCGTGTCCTTCTTTACCAAGAAATCCAGAAGCCGAACCAAAGGTATTGTAGACGCGTCACTATACGGGTTTTTTATAATCCTCATCTATTTTTTGCTGAGCTTGCCGTTCCACGTCTTTGATTCGGTGGACTCGCAGATCCTAAACACGATCGCCACCAATATCTGGCTCAACCTGTTCTTCTTCCTGATATTTGTTTTTTTCGCATTTTCCTTTTTCGGATACTACGAACTCACCCTTCCCAGCAGTTGGGCTAACAAAATGGATTCGGCTTCGAACAGGGTAGGAGGGGCCCTTGGTATCTTCTTTATGGCGGTGACCCTGGCCATTGTCTCATTTTCCTGCACAGGTCCTATACTTGGCGGACTTCTTGGGAGTACTGCCCTTGCCGAAGGGGATGTGGCTGTCAACCTCTCAGCAGGTATGCTGGGCTTTGGGGTAGCCCTGGCCCTGCCTTTTGCCCTATTTGCCCTTTTTCCGGCTTGGCTTCAGACCTTGCCTAAGTCGGGCGGGTGGATGACTACAGTCAAGGTGGTTCTCGGTTTTCTGGAACTGGCCCTGGCCTTCAAATTCTTGTCGAATGCCGACCTGGTCGGGAATTGGGGGATTTTCAAAAGGGAGATCTTCCTCGGGATATGGATCCTGATCTTTTTGTTGCTGGCGCTCTACCTCTTTGGTGTATTCCGCTTCCCCCATGATGCAAAGCCCTCGAAACTATCCGGTACCCGAAAGGCCACAGGACTACTGGCTTCAGTATTCTGTGTATACCTTTTATTGGGAACCCTGGAGGTCACAAACCTGAAATTGCTCAGCGGTTTCCCTCCTCCTGATTTCTACACCCTGGCCGAACAGGAAAGCGATTGTCCCCTGGGCATCAACTGTTTCAAGGATTTTGAGTCGGGTAGACTATACGCCCAGCAGGAGAACAAACCCATACTTCTCGATTTTACCGGATGGGCCTGCGTCAATTGCCGTAAAATGGAAGAGCATGTCTGGAGCGACCCCGAAGTCTTCCGGTTGCTCAACGAAGAATTTGTGCTGATTTCACTTTATGTGGACGACCGCAAGCCTTTGCCCGAGGAAGAGCGCTTCCGATATCAATTCGACTCCGGTAGGATCAAGGCCATAGATGCTGTGGGCGAAAAATGGGGTACTTTCCAGACCATCAACTTCAATGCAGCTTCCCAGCCCTATTATGTCATGCTATCGCCCGACCTGTACGTCTTGAATTCCTCCATACAGAATACGGATAGCGATACCTACGAGTCGTGGTTAAAAGAAGGGATATCGAACTTCCGTGCTTATCAGCGAAATATTGCGGTAAGTGATCGATAGGCAATTTTCGGGTGTTTAAAAGTACTATCTTTATATAGAGATTCTGCCTTCCGTGAAAACAGTTAGAAAAATTGGATGGATCCTCATTGGGGTCTTTGGGATAATCCTTGTTGCGGCTCTGATCGTCAAACAAGTACTGAAACCTGAATATTCGGGTGAAAAATACATGCCTGAGTTGCAATCGGATGTAACCGTATATTACGATGAATACGGTATCCCCCATATTGAGGCCGGCAGTGAAAAAGATGCGATGCGGGCACTGGGCTATGTCCATGCCCAGGACCGGCTCTGGCAGATGGAGTTACTTCGCAGAGTCGCTGTAGGCGGGCTATCAGAGATTTTTGGGAAAGACCTTCTGTCTACCGACCGTTTCTTTCTTTCCCTCGGAATAGATGACGCCTCCGCAAAGACCGTGAGGGAACTTGACCCCGGCAGTGAGGTCGCTGTCCTTTCGCAGGCCTATCTGGACGGCATCAATCAGTTTATCGAAGAAGGGCCCACCCCGGTAGAATTCCTGTTGACCGGGCTGGAAAAAAAGCCTTACAAGATGACAGACATCTATAATGCTGTCGGCTACATGGCCTTCAGTTTTGCCATGGCCCATAAGACAGATCCATTGCTGACCATCATCAGAGATTCACTTGGGATAGAATACCTGGACGACCTGGAGATCAGCAGCAGTCCCAATACCGTCTGGATCAGGAATTATAAAGGGGAGGAAGTCAGCAGTGAGGCTGCCGTGATTTCAGCCACACAAAAGGCCTTGTCTGCCTTGCCCGTTCCCCAGTTCATCGGCAGCAATTCCTGGGTGATAGGCCCTGAAAAGACCCGAAACGGTAAGGTGATCTTCGCCAACGATCCTCATATCGGTTTTGCACAACCTTCCGTTTGGTATGAGGCCCATATCAGAACGCCTGGTTACGAAAAATATGGCTACCACCTTGCGGGGGTGCCCATGCCATTGCTCGGCCATGACAGGAACCTGGCTTACGGATTCACCATGTTCGAGAACGACGATGTTGACTTTTTTTACGAGACCCTGAATCCCGAGGACAGTACCCAGTATATGACGCCTGACGGATGGAAGAAGGTAGAAATGGTGACCAAGACCATCAAGGTCAAGGACGAAAAAGATGTCGAATTTACCTACCACAAAACAGAAAGGGGACCTATCCTGAACGGTATCGCAAATCAGATTAATGGGAAAAGGCCTATCAGCATGGACTGGATCTATACCAAGGCACAGAACAAGGTGATGGAGGCCTTGTACGGGATCAGTCACGCCAGAAATATAGAAGAATTCCAATCGGCTCTCCCCGATATCCACGCCCCCGGATTGAATACTATGTATGGGGATGCTGAAGGAAATGTGGCCTGGTGGGCATCCGCCCAGCTCTATCAATTGGGAGACAGTACCAACACCAAACTGGTGATGGATGGCAGCAAGGGGGAAGACCGAAAAGTTCGATTCCTTTCCTTTTCAGAAAATCCACAAGCCATAAACCCACCATGGAACTATGTGTATTCGGCCAACAATCAGCCTGACAGTATTGCCGGAATGCTGTATCCCGGATATTACCTACCCGAGAATCGTGCGAAACGCATTGTGACTCTTCTGGACGCCCGAGATGACTGGGACGCCGAGGCGGTCAGAAAGATGATCAATGACGATGTGTCCGCGATTAATCCGGGAATTGTAACAGAACTGGCAAAGCTGGTCAATATCAAGGATCTGAATGAACAGCAGGCCCTTGTGCTGGATCACCTCAGTAAATGGAATGGCAGCTATGCCGTTGATAATGCAGAGGCAGTTGTATTCCATCGCTGGATCTATTTCTTTCTGAAAGACACATTTGAAGATGAACTGGGGGAAGAGCTTTTCGCTCAATTCATCGCCACGCATTTTCACAAGCGCCTGATCGCACCTATGGCTGCCAAATCCAACTCGGTCTGGTGGGACGATGTCAGGACGACAGATACTGTGGAAACCAAGAAAGACATGGTACAATCGTCCTTTCTCCAGGCCTTTGAGTCGCTCAGGGATGACCTTGGGAACGATATCTCTGAATGGACCTGGGGCAGGCTGCATACCCTGGAACATGGCCATCCTATCGGCCAGATCGCCCTGTTGAGATCCTTTTTCAACGTAGGACCCTTTCCTGTGCCGGGATCCCGTGAGGTGATCAATAACATGGCTTTCCAATACGATGGCGCGTCCGACTTTTCAGTAACGGCCGGCCCTTCAACGCGGCGCGTTATAGATTTTTCAGATGTGGAAAACAGCATGAGTATCCTGCCCACCGGGCAATCGGGCAATCCCTTTAGCAGGCATTACGAGGATCAGGCTGAGATGTTCAACAAGGGCGAATTCAGAAAGATGATGATGAACCCGGATGAGATCAGGGTGAACGCCAAATCTATACTTACTTTCAAAGCTTCCAATAAGTAGATCGATTGTTTTATAGCATCCTGCTGGCTGCTTGCACTTTCCCGTTTACCTTTTTGGGGAATCATCCTCACCAATGCTAACAAAAGTCTACGGCAGCGCGGTTTTCGGTATCGAGGCCATCACAGTGGTGGTCGAGGTAAATATCGACAAGGGAATAGGCTATCACCTCGTAGGACTCCCGGACAATGCGATCAAGGAGAGCAACTACCGTATTGCGGCAGCGTTGCTAAACAACGGATTCAAGGTTCCGGGAAAAAAGATCACGATCAACATGGCCCCTGCAGGCCTTAGGAAGGAAGGCTCCGCTTATGATCTTCCTATCGCCCTGGGTATCCTTGCCGCTTCAGGACAGATCGACAGCTGCGAGCTGGATCAGTATCTCATTATGGGGGAGCTTTCCCTGGATGGGGGAGTACAGCCCATCAGAGGGGCCCTCCCTATAGCCATCAAGGCCAGGGAAGAAGGCTTTAAGGGGCTTATTCTGCCCTTCGAAAATGCGAACGAGGCAGCTATCGTAAAGGACCTTGAGGTCTATGGAGTGGAGAGTCTCGAAAGAGTAGCTGCATTTTTTGGCAAAGGCCAGCCTTTGGACAGAACCCATCTCGATATTGATTCCCTGTTTAAAGAGCATCAGGGAAGGAGCGACCTGGATTTCTCGGATGTAAAGGGACAGGAAGGGATCAAGCGATGCATGGAAATCGCAGCGGCCGGGGGCCATAACATCATTATGATAGGTCCGCCCGGAGCAGGAAAAACCATGCTCGCCAAGCGGCTTCCCACCATTTTACCACCTATGACGATGAACGAGGCACTGGAGACCACAAAGATACATTCGGTGGTAGGCAAGGTGTCAGACACGGGATTGATCCGCCAGAGGCCATTCAGGAGTCCTCACCATACCATCAGTGATGTCGCCCTGGTAGGCGGGGGTTCTTATCCACAGCCCGGGGAGATCTCCCTGTCCCATAACGGAGTGCTATTCCTGGATGAATTGCCCCAATTTAAGCGAAGTGTACTGGAGGTACTAAGGCAACCCCTCGAAGATCGGGAAGTGACCATCTCACGAGCTAAATTCACCCTGACCTATCCCAGCAGTTTTATACTGGTGGCCAGCATGAATCCAAGTCCCTCCGGCTATTTTCACGATCCCGAAACAGCCGTGCAATCATCCCCCGCCGAAATACAACGCTATCTGGGTCGGATCAGCGGACCTTTGCTCGACAGGATCGACATACATATTGAGGCAACACCTGTGCCCTTTGATGAATTGTCCGCAAAACCGAAAGGGGAAGGGAGTCGTGAGATCAGACAACGAGTGGTAGCGGCCAGGGAGAGGCAGATCAGGCGTTTTGAGGGAGAGGAAAAACTCCATTACAATGCCCAGATGGGCACCACACAGATCAGGAAATATTGTCCCGTTGGACAAGAGGCTTTGCAGATGTTAAAACAAGCTATGACCCGACTCAGGCTTTCAGCCCGGGCGTATGATCGTATCCTGAAGGTTGCCAGGACGATCGCGGACCTGGGCGAGGAGGAACAGATCACTACGGGACACGTTCTGGAAGCCATTCAATACAGGAGCCTGGACAGGGAAGGGTGGCTGGGTCAAGGATTCTGAGGCGATATCGTTATGAAAATCATAAAAATGGCGATGAAACGCATAATAATTGCGTTAAAATACGGTTATTTACTTACTTTACCTGCTGAACAGGATTATACTGTAAACCATAAAATCAGCTATGCGCCCATCCAAGTCCCTCTGGCAATACCTTATCGCGCTACTTCTCATGGTGGGCCTGGTTATGAGTGGGAATAATCCGGATACCAATGAGGCAGTTAAGGAAATAGCGATCACAAAGCCGGAAAAATCCCCGATAAATACGGATGAGATCTTGAAATACGCCTGGCAAAGGGAAGAGATCAGGAGGGCAGTCACCGACTATTTTGAGAGGGCAGCGGCCATGGGAAAGATCGTAGGTGCAGGGGTGAGCATCGTGCAGGGAGATTCCATACTCTATTCAGAGGGCATAGGCGAAAGCAAGGTTGGGACAGATGAAATGGTAGATGCTCATACCATCTTCCGGCTGGGCTCCCTTTCCAAAGGGTTTACGGGTGTTCTTGCAGCCAAATTAGTGGAGGATGGCAAACTTGGGTGGAATGACGAAGTGCATTCTTATATCCCTTCGTTTCAATTGGGGTCTCAGTCAAACACAGACCAAATCACCTTAAAGAATGTACTTTCCCATACATCAGGCGCCCCTTATCACAGCTATACGAACCTCGTGGAGGCCGGGCTTTCCCTTGATCAGATCGCAGAGCGGTTTAAGGATGTAAAGCCCATCAGTGCGCCAGGTTCTCTTTACAGTTATCAGAATGCCCTTTTTGCCCTGTCAGGCGCCATGATGCAAAAGGCGACAGGGGAGGAAATGGCAATTACCCTGAAAAATACATTTTTTGACCCGCTGGGGATGTGTTCCACGGTGATGGATCACGAGACCATGCAGACCATGGAGAATGTCGCCTTCCCACATGTGAAATGGCGCAGGGGTTGGCGGACTAAAAAACTGAATGACCACTATTACAACGCTTTGGCGGCGGGTGGCATAAATGCGAGTTCCTTTGACATGGCTAAATGGATGCGATTCCTGCTCGGACACCACAGTGAGATCTTGGACAAGTCGGCTTTAAAAGAAGCATTTCAACCTGTGGTGGAAATAAAGGGTCGAAGCAAATACTACCAGCGCTGGCCGGGACATATCTCATCTCACTACGGATACGGCTGGCGGATACACAAGTTCCGGGAAGGGCCCGGACAGGAGATCAAGACGATGTGGCACCATGGGGGTAGCGTGAACAATTTCAGGAATGAGATCGCTCTCTATCCTGAGGACGACCTGGGGATTTGTGTACTGCTGAACAGCCAATCGAGAATTGCCTCACATGTGATCCCTGATCTCTACCGGATCATCAATGCGGTCCTCCAAAGTGAACCCGTGGAAATGGCCACTACCCATTTCTCTGATTGACACAACCTAATGTCTCTAAGGGTGCTACTTCTATTAACCTTATGAGCTTATACAAACAAAGAATTAAAGGGCATTCTTAAGGCCTTTGATCAATTGTGCTATTTCCTCCTCCGTGTTGTAATGTAAAAAGGATATACGGATCACTCCGGGGGGGTGGGCGATCTTCATATCCATCAAAGGTCGGACTGCGTAAAAATCCCCTTTTCCAAGCATCAATTTGTGATCGGTGAGGTCAGCATAAACATCATCTATCGTTCTTTTGAGCGGTAAAATTGATATGGTTGGAGCCCTGTGATCTGATTGATCCGGGCCGATGATCCTGACGTCATCCCTCGACCTGAGAAAATCCAGCAAAGGAGCTAAAAGTATTTGTTCGCGCTCGCGAAAGAGAGCCGACAGGGCAATATTTTTTTCATGCGCAGGCGCCGGTTTTTTAAAATGGTGTGCATAAACGGCATCGAAATAATCGGCGATACCGCTAGCAGCCCCTATCTGAGCATGGTCAGGACCGGCCGGGGTGATCATATTCCTTGTAATACCCTTTTTAAAGAAATGCGACTGGTTCTCCATTTTCTCGATCAGCCCCTGTCTCACGTACATCAGTCCCAGGTGAGGTCCATAGGTCTTGTAAAGGGAAAACATGTAAATATCAGCGCCCAGGGTACTGAGGTCCGGAAATCCATGGGGAGCTGCAGCCACTCCGTCTACTGTTACAATCGCCCCGACCTCTTTTACTTTCTCGCTGATCTCCCGGACAGGATTGAAGTATCCGATTACATTAGAGCAATGAGGGAAGGCCACCATGCGTGTCCGATCGGTAAGTAAGTCATCTAAATCCACCGTTTCCAACATTCCCGTTTCCCGGTTCACGTGCCACTCCCTGACCCTGATCCCTCTTTCGCCCAGTCTTCGCCAGGCCCCTGCATTGGCTTCGTGATCCTGGCAGGACACCACGATCTCGTCCCCGTCCTCCCACATAGGTCGCATGGCATTCGCCAGTACATACACGTTCTGGGTAGTGGACGGTCCGAAATGTATCTCTTCCGGTCTTACGTTAAGGTATGCAGCCATCCTCCTGTAGGATTCATCCATCATCTCCCCGGCCTGTATGGAGGCGGGGTAGGGATAGTAGGGCTGTACCTTGTTCTTGAGATAAAAACCGGTCAGTTTCTCGACAAACTGCCTGCAGGGATACGAGCCTCCCGCGTTTTCAAAAAATGCCCAGCCATTGAGGTCGGGTTGAGAAAATGCCGGGAATTGACTGCGCACAAAAGAGATATCGAGTTCCATAAATCAGGGTTCGTGTTATCTTACCAAGGTACTGAATTCTTCCGTTTCCAACTCCATTTAAGAGGGAATGCAATGTCTCGATATTATGAAAGTTCTCAAGAGCTGCGAAAGTGCTATTTTTGGTCTCAAGCAACTAGATTTCTCTCCGACCTATGCAAGAATTGACACTGACCACTCCCGCTCTGTTGTTTTCCGCCATATCCCTGATCATGTTGGCTTATACCAACCGGTTCCTGGCCTATGCTGCAGTCATTCGTAATCTGCATGACATTTACCTCCAAAAGAAGGACGACACCCTAATTGAACAGATCATCAATCTGAAACTGCGCCTGAATCTCACGCGTTGGATGCAGATCTTCGGGATAACCAGCCTGCTCCTTTGTGTGCTTACCATGTTCCTGATCTATATCGAACAACAGGTGGCCGCAGTTTGGATCTTTGGCGTCGCCCTGGTGCTTCTGATACTTTCCCTGGGCTTACTGATCAGGGAAATTCAGATCTCCACCCGTGCCTTGCATTTGCATCTGAAAGACATTGAAGACCATCTGGAGGCACCCTAAGGTATTTATAATCTACGCTGTGGGAGGGTCTTGCCGAAGACCCTGTGGTAATAGAATGCCACTCCGCCTCCCAGGGCTGAAAAAACGGCCAGCATCCAGAATACATCCCTGTGACCTGAAACGCCGGGCGACCTGTCGAGCAGATATCCCATTGCAGGTCCTGCAAAGATGTCCGGAGTAAAACCGACAAGGGAGATCAGGCCGACAGCCGTTCCGGTCAGGGCTAGCGGGATCTTTCCAAGGTCCATGACCGCAAAATACAGGGAACGGGCAGCATATACTCCGGTAGCAACAACGATAATCGAGAGGACAAAAAGAAATGTGGAGGTACCCGGAACTGCGCCGGTTGCGAAAAGCACCGCTCCCAGGAATGCAATAACAAAACCTAATAGCAGCCATAGAGTGGTCCTGGAGCGATCGGCGATTACGCCAATGGCGACCCCCACTGCGGGTCGAATGTACAACAGGAACGTCCCGATGCCGGCAGATTCAACCTGCGTATAGTTCATGACATCCCGGGCATAGAGGGAAAACACATCCGTGATCTTGTACCCCACATAGGCGCAGAGGATGATCACCATAAGCAGCCAGACTGCAGGTAATCTCATGACCTCCCTGATCTGAGTCGGCGTAATGCGTTCCAGGATGATGGATTTCTGCCGGTCCTGATCTATCCTCAGGAAGAACCAGACCAGGACACCCACCAGGGCCACGGTGCCCGAAGAATAAAGGATCACGTTCGAAAATGCGTTCCTGCTTTCCTCGAGAGTTAATAACATGTCATCGGCAGGGATGAAAAATGAAAATATATATACCCCCATGGAGCCGAAAAGGGCACCTACCAGGCCCCGGCCTCCATCCAGGAAACCGAAGGCTTTACCCTGGGAAGCCTCGCCTCCCCAAACTCTGGTTGCTTTGATCATAGGTGCCCAGAACAGGAAAATGGTGGTCACTCCCCAATAGCCATAGAGGATCTTCAGGACTTCATAGGAGGGGAAACTAGCAAACAGGATTCCGCCCAGGGCTGTGGTCCACAGGGCTATAGCGATCAGTTTGCGGGGAGGATACCGGTCGGCCAGAGGACCTCCGGCCAGGTAAGCGAACAACGCGACAAAGCCGTAGACTGAAAAGCATAACCCGAGTTCCACATTGGTTAGCTCAAAGGTATCCAGTACAGTAGGCCTGAACACACGAGCCAGAACAAAGGGCAGGATAAAAACTGATTCCCCGGCAAGGATGAGAAGAGCCAGGAAGTACCAGGGGGGTCGGCTATATTTCATACTGCCGGAAAGATACTATTAAAACCTAACAAGGGATGGAATGGACGAATTTGTATACCTGCTTCACTTTTTTCTAAAAATGTCCAGCGTCTTGTGGTACTCGTCGTAGAGAACCAGTTTTTTGGAAGTAAGCTCTATGATCGGATAGATAACTGGTTTTGAGGCTAGGGACCCATCGGTTTCAAAATTTAGAAAATCGCCCGGAATCTTTCTTTCTTCCGGATTGATCAGGTTGTCTATCAGGGTGATCTTTTTCCGATCAGGACTCAAATGCCAGTTCCCACTACGTCGCGCTACATCCTGTAAGGGATCAAGCGAGATCACATCATAGGTAAAGGTTCCGTTCTTAAAAAATGTAAAGTAATAGGTCTTGGGGTTTTCAAGGGTGTCCTTCAGTGCCAGGAGTTGTTGTTCTCCGTCCTTGAAACTGCCTGTATTCTCCCATTTTCCGTAGAGATATTCCAGCTCGAACTTTTGGGCGTGGGCTTGAAGAGGAATAATAGAAATACAAGTGGCCAGGATAAGGGGCCACAGTGCCTTAAACCACGTGTATTTATCGTTCATCTGTTCTTTATTTACTCTGGATATCGGTTGTTCAGGTTTCCTGAATCGATAACGTATCAAATGATGGAAATATTTGATATCCAGCAGAATATTCGATGGTTTGAATGATCCGGCCATGCCTTTATAAAGGTAGGCGGAACGAGGAAATTGCCTATAAGAGATAAACCACCAGAAAACCCAGGTAGGTACCCAGGGCATTACCAAGCGTACCTACCAGGATAGCGGGGAGGATCAGCTCATTCCTGTGAAATGTCTCGGCGAGAGCGATCGCCGTGGTTCCACCTCCGATGTTGGCCTGACTTACGATGGCGATCATGTCCCAGTCGCGATAGATACATCCTCCTACAAAAACGGTCAGTAGTCCATGGATCAATACAGACAGGGAGGCAAAGAGGAATATCGTGATACCCACTTCCTGTAACTCTACCACCGCACTGAGGTCGCAATACGCTCCGATGACTGCCAGGAAGAGGTAGATCAGGTAGAGTCCGAGGGTGTGACTTCCTCCCAGTCGACTAACAAATGGGATCTGGGCGAGCGCAATACCTATGGTTGAGATGGTCAGAATGGACGGGATCTTCGGAAATATTATGGAGACTCCTTCGGAAATAAAATAGGCCGCGATCCCGAGGAAGGCCAGCCACATGAGGGAATGCATGGAAAGGGAGTCCTTTTCTTCATTTTCCACTTGGGACTCCTGTACCCCCAGCTTTTTGTCTTTCCAGAAACGTCTCATTAGGGCTGGGATAGAAAGTGTTACGATGATCCATAGGGTGGTAACCACATTGTCGACCGCAATGGTACCGGCGTAGAACATCCCTTTTTTCTGGAAATCGTATTCCAGGGCAATGGCGTTGAAATTGACACTGCCTCCTGTGTACGTTCCTGTCAGCATCCCTGCCAGAGTATCTCCATCAGTCCCAAATAGGCGTTCAGGAGAAAGGACATACCATGCAGCCAGCACCCCGAGGGTCGTCGCCAGGGAACCCAAAAGGAAGAGGACGATCATAGGCGCCCCTGCCTTTTTGATGCTGGTCAGGTTGACCCCGAGCAGGAGGTAAAATATGGAAATAGGTGCCAGGTAGGTAAAAATGCCGTCGTAAAGAGGGATGGAGTCAGACGCGCTCGGAATCCATCCCAGGTTGGCCAGGATGGCCGCCAGGACGATCACGATAAGTGCTGCCCCAAGTTTCTTTCCCACCCTGGTCCTTCCGGCGTAAATGGAGAGGATCACCAGCAGACATAGTATTCCAAGGACATATACGGGGTCTCGAAATATACCCATGCCCTAAAGATATCAAATTAAGCATACCGGGAAAGAGAGAGATCAGGTTTTGCTCTGGGATCTAAAAAAGCTTGTAGGATGGGGGCGTGATGCCCTGCATGCGCAGGTAAATGGCTGTTTGCCCCCGGTGGTGCCCTACGTGTTCATTCGCTTTTCGGATCCAGCCCAGGCGGGTGACCTCAAACGGACCCCTGACCACAACCTCATCAAAGGTGGCTGGATCCATATTTCGGATTCCGTCGATCGCAAAATCGAAGCTCTCTGCAACGATCTTACGGACCTCAGGTTTGGTGTGGAAGGACATTTCCTGTTCGATATTGATATCCCCATAAATAGGAGACTGTCCTGTCCCGTTGGCCGATAGTCCTATGGTGCCCTGGGCCCCGTGGAGCATCTGTGCGGCAAAGCTGCGAACGCCTTCCGTGGGTTTGTAATCGAATTTGTCCTCGGGCATGGCCTCGATATATTCCAGGGACATGGCCTTGCTCCTCTCGAAGTCGGCAATGAGGTCTTCAATGGTATTGGATTGTGCGGTCGCGTTCAGCATCGAACCTGCAAACAGAAGGAGAACCAGTTTTTTCATATCATCTCATTTTGGAATCTTTTCAAGATACAAAATAAAGAGGTTGAAAAACAGGGAGTTGGTCAATTCTAAGGCCTGTGCCTCACTGGTAATTACATTGATAAAGGAAGATCAGGACCTTCTTAGTCCTTAACATTGATCAACACCGCCTCACAGCGGGACAGGTCGGAGTTCAGCACGATGTTTTCAGAAGATTCCCCGTCGATGATCTCGATGGATACCGTATTGGGTGGAAACCTCCCCAGGTTATGGGCATAGAGGAAAAGATCGTTTGGCTGGGAGGGATCCAGCTTGAGTTCGAAGCCTTTCTTCTGATAGGTGAGGTTGTACTTTGAGACGATCGGGTACCCATTGAGATAGATTGACACGATGTCCCCATCCTGCCTGCCGTGGTCCCAAAGGTTGATCTGTACTATCTTGCTGTTTACCTCAAGTTCTTTGACATAAGTGATGGACCTACCGTCGAAATCAGTTCTTTTTTCAGGGAGCTTTACCTCTTCAACTATCTCTTCCTCTTCAACTGCTTTCTCTTCTTCTATTACCTCCTCTGCGATCACCTCCTCTTCCACTTCTTCAGGGACCACCGTAACCATTTCTTCTTCCTTCACAACTTCCACTTCCTCAATGATGGTTTCTTCTTCCACTACGTCCGGCTCGGGTTCTACCACGGGTTCTTCAGCAGCTTCAGGTTCTGGGGCGGTCACGACTTCCTCAACAGGGGCAGGAGCCTCTGGATCTCTTTTGTCTATAGTAAAATAAGGGGAAGCGTATTTAGCTGTATGGAATTTATCGGCAGGGAAGAGTTCGATCCCCATGATCCTGTAATTGTCACCTTTTGGCAGGGTAGAATTGAGTCTGATGCCATCAGCCAGCGAATTATTCTTAAAAACACCCAATTCCTGGATCACGGTATTGTTGCGAAGCAGGTAGAATTTAATGGTCTTCTCAGCAGGAAGGTTTTCCGTATTCCACTGTATGGATGCAGGATCAGGTATGGTCCAGACGCTGCCTTCCCTTGGGTAGGTGATCTCCAGTGCCGACCTCCAGTGTTTCCGCTCCCTCAGTTGCACCTCATTGAGTTCTGTGATGGTCTGCGTAAAATCTGTGTAAGGCTTTACCACGGCCAGGCCCGAGACCACTTCCTCGAGAAGGGTGTAAAAGGCCTTGACCTCTTCCAGAGCGTTGGACAGGGGGATCTGATCGGAGTATTTCCTGCGCAGACTCCTGAATCGGTCCGACACTTTTTTGCTCACTTTCTTATCTATGCCGGGTTTTTCGGTCTTTCCGCTTTCTTCCAGAAGTTTTTTCGCTGTTTTAAGCTTCAGATAGCCAAACCTGTTCTGCAGGAATGCGATCCCTTCTTCATAGGCAACGGATTTATCCGACTTCAGGTTTGCAGCTATCTCATAGGCTTCCTCGTATTCCAGCAAGGCCTGCCTGAGACTGATCTCAGCCAGTTTCCTGCTGGTTTGTACAGGCGAATTCGTAGCCAGATTCAGCAGATCCAGTAATTGTTCTACCGGAATGCTGTTCACTCCTTCGTCAAAGACTCCCTGCAGGTATTCCGTGCCGAGCCAGGGCGACTGAAGCAGGAGGTAATTTCGCTCCATCTTATCCAGCTCCCTGGGCTGACCCAATTCATCGGTGATGGATTTGTATTCTGCTTCGTTCCAGGGGGTAGGGTCATCAGAAATCACCTTCTTGCTTACCTCAATGGGATCCTCAGTAACCACAACAGATGTCATCGCCGTTGCCTGAATAGCAAGGATACCCAGAAACAGGCACAGTAAGCCTAAATGCTTTGATTTCCCCATGATTGTGTTCCGACCTTAACGATCGTCATTGTTACCATTATCAAAACTATAACAAGCGCAAAAAATTGTAAGGGAAGTAATGAATTTGTTATCAGGAAGTTATAAACGAAGGAATATTCCTACAAATACAGTAATTTAAGGATCTAAGCACGTGTACCTGAAGCAAATATTACCTAACTCTTAGGGTAGAAATGACCAAATCAAAGTCGGGCCAACAGCACGTAGAAAGCCCAGAAAAAACAAAAGGTAAAGAAAGCGTAGACGAGAAATGTAAGTGTAGTTCTTTTGTTCATAAGATTTGGTTAAAGGTTAAAGAAAAGGATTTTCCTTCTAAGCCCGAATTCTTAACCATAAAACGTACGATTATTCCGATGTACGACCTAAAATCCGATGAAATGCATATTAATGCCCTGAGGGCGTGCAGATTAAAGATTTGAGGACAACGTCTTATCGATCGATCTTAAAACTGTCGAGCTTGATGTCATCCAGGCCGTAATCGTCAAAGGGAAATTCGAGTTGGTCCTGAATATTGTAGAGGGAGATCAGGATGAATTCCGTCAGGAGGACCACGAATAAAGTCACATAAGTTGGGTTGTCTGCCCCCATATCATGAATTATTGTAGGGGCATAGAGAAAAGGAAAGATGTAAATAAAGAGCTTGCAATAAGCCTTCAGACTCAGGGGTGTCCTGTGTGTATTGATGGCATGGAGGTTTTCCAGGGATTCATGCAGGTCGTTCATAAAACGAAATATCCTGTCCTTCAGGCGCCCTGACATTACTTCCCCTTTAGCGTCGACAAAAGCTTGTACTTTATTGAGAATTGGGTCCAGATACTCGGTGGTCTCCATATTGTTTTTCAGGTGTTCCATGGAACTGTCGCTGATCTCTCTGAGGATATCCGAGATCTCCTGTTTTTCCTCGGGGGAAAGGTTATTAGAAGCATTGGCAAAATAATACATGGTCTTGAGTGAACTCCTGAACTGGCTCAGGTGCTCCAGAGCCTTTTCCCGCCTGCGGAATGAACCACGGATCGTAAATACCAGTGGAAATACAATGGCTATACTCAACAGGGTAAGGTCTATGTGAAATTGAATGTTCAGTTGAAAACAAAGCACCACGGTCAGCACTGAGATCATCAGTGCGATCAGAGTCCGCTGGTTTATTATGGACAGGTATAGTTTAATGGTCAGAAATTTAGTATATTAACTTGTTAAAGCTAACCACAAAGTTGTGAAAAACCAAACATTACTTTTAATCCTTACCTTCCTGTTTTATAGCCCGTTCTCCCTTTTATCTCAGGCTTCGGAGGTAGTGGATGGGGAGACGACCCGTTTGTTCCAGGAACAGGAAATCCTGCCTATCAGGCTGGGGTTTTCCAACAAGGAAATGAAGAAAGAAACCAATGACAGTACCTACATCTTCACCGCCCTGCACTTCAGTGACCAGGGGGAGTGGGATTCCCTCGATGTCCGGATCCGGGCCAGGGGAAACTACCGAAG
Organism: Muriicola marianensis; assembly: GCF_014638095.1. Taxonomy (GTDB): domain Bacteria; phylum Bacteroidota; class Bacteroidia; order Flavobacteriales; family Flavobacteriaceae; genus Muriicola; species Muriicola marianensis. Next base: position 397,565 of record NZ_BMFH01000001.1, on the reverse strand, counting down.
GACTCATTGTTACTTTCCCCCGCTCAAGGTCAAGATCAAGAAATCAGAGGCCAAAGAAACCCTTTTCAAAGGCAATAAGGAATTGAAGCTGGTCATGCCCTGCGTACAGTCGAGCAGTACCCAGGACAACATCGTAAAGGAGTATATGGCCTATAAACTGTTCGAGGTGATCTCTCCCTACCACTTCAAAACGCGCATGGCTGATATCGAATTCACTGAATTCAAGGGGAAAAAGAATAAGGTCCACAAGGTGAAGGGGTTTCTCATTGAGGATATTGATAAGGTGGCCGAAAGGGCTAATGCACGCAAAATGAAAAGAGTGGTGCATCCTTTAGAACAGGACGATGTGACCTCTGTTCAGAACGACTTCTTTCAGTTTATGATCGGCAATACGGATTTCTCTACTGCTTACCAGCACAATCAGAAGCTGATCTTTACGGAAGACTATAGAACGATCCCCATTCCCTATGATTTTGACATGTCCGGACTTGTGGATGCGAGTTATGCGGTGGTATCCCAGGTGGGAGGGGAGGTACTCAGCATCGAAAGTGTGACGGACAGGCTCTACAGGGGTTTTGAAAGAGATGAGAGCGTCTTCCAAACCGTGAGACAGCAATATCTCGAATTGAAACCTGAGATATTCAAGGCTGTGGATGATCTCAAGGTGCAATTCGAAAATGAAAAGGAATTCGGGATCGCCAGGAACTTTATAACCGACTTTTTTACCATTCTCGAAAATGACAACCAGTTCAATAGTCAGATCCTTCGGAAAGCGAGAACCAAGTAGTAAAGTAAATATTTATATTAAATACTTTAAAATACTATAAATCAAAGTAATAATTAAAGTATTGGTTTTAAAATTGTCCACACATTCTCAGCCACTATACGCTGTCCTTCCTCTGTGGGATGAATACCATCTGCCTGGTTGAGTTCCGGGTTTCCCGCCACCCCTTCAAGCAAAAAGGGTATAAGATAAGCCTCGTTTTCTTCCGCCAGTTCAGGAAACAGGCTACTGAATTCAGTCGTGTATTCAGGACCCATATTAGGAGGGATCTGCATCCCGGCCAGGACGATCTTTACTTCCGGGTTATGGTTCTTCACCGTGTCTATAATGGCCTGAAGGTTTTCCCGCGTTTCTGAAAGGGGTATTCCCCTGAGTCCGTCATTCGCTCCCAGTTCCAGTACGAAGATGTCTACCTTTTCCCTCATCAGCCAGCTGATTCTGCTTTCGCCACTGGCGGTAGTCTCCCCGCTTATCCCCGCATTGACCACAAAATAGTCCAGTCCGAGCGAATCGATCTTATCCCCAATTTTGGCCGGAAAAGACTGTTCGGGTTCCAGACCCATCCCCGCTGTGAGACTGTTTCCGAAAAAGATGATCGTTTTTCTTTTTGAACTTGCCTTTCCCTCTTTTTCCACAGAGGTCGATGATGAGGGTTCGGCCATTGATTCGGATTTTTTGTTTCCCGATTCGCCGCAGCCTATCAAAAAAGCAAGGCCCAACAGATAACAAAACTTTAACACGGATCGCCCTGATCTTGAGAACATATTCAGAATCAATTTTTTAATTTCCCGCCTCTTAACAGGATAAAGGAATTTACATCAGTGTCAAAGATATTAAACGTCAGTAAACTCAGAAAGACTTACCAAAGTGGCTCAGGTACCCTCACCGTCCTGGATGACATCACCTTCTCCCTCGAATCGGGGGAGACTTTTGCCATCGTAGGCCCCTCGGGTAGTGGGAAGACAACATTGCTGGGACTTTGCGCCGGACTCGACCGCCCGGATTCGGGTACTATTGAGTTGTGCGGGGTTGAGATCGACACCCTCGATGAGGACAAGAGGGCACTTTTGAGAAATCGGAAAGTTGGGTTCATCTTTCAGGATTTTCAACTCCTTCCAACCCTTACGGCCATGGAAAATGTCGCTGTTCCCCTCGAATTACAAGGGGTTAAGAATGCCCAATCCAGAGCTGTAACCTTATTGGAAAAGGTAGGTCTCGGGGCTCGCGTTCACCATTATCCGTCTCAATTGTCGGGAGGAGAACAACAAAGAGTAGCCCTGGCGCGCGCTTTTTCAAACACCCCCGAGATCCTCTTTGCCGATGAGCCCACCGGGGAACTGGATGAAGAGACCGGACAGAAGATCATCGAACTCCTATTCGACCTGAATAAGGAGGCAGGCACTACCCTGGTCATTATTACCCATGATATGGATCTCGCTCGAAAAACACAGCGTATTCTGAGGCTCAAGGGTGGTAAGATTCACAGGGAGGAAAAAGTAGAGGTCCAATGAAAGACCTGAAATCATCCGGAACAGGTATTTCCTGGTTGATCCTGATGGCCTGGAGAGACCTCCGTTCTAATGCGGGAAAACTCTTCCTGTTCATGTCTTCCATTATCATTGGAATTGCTGCCCTGGTGGCCATCCAATCCTTCGGGAACAACCTGACGGCAAGTATCGATCTGCAATCAAGGGCCCTGATGGGTGCCGATTATGTGATTGACAGCAATCACCCTGCAAATGAGGAGGTGGTTCGCATCATGGATTCCCTGGGCGGACCCGACAGCCGGGAGATCAACTTTGCCTCCATGGTGGTTTTCCCAAAAAGAAGCAGCAGTAAACTTGTTCAGGTCGTAGGAACGGAACAAGGCTTTCCCTTTTACGGGGAATTGGAGACAGACCCTCCGGCTGCCGCAAGGGACTACCTGGTCAACAGCTCGGCCCTGGTGGATGCCACCGTCATGCTCCAGCAAAACTTACGCCCCGGCGACAGCATTAAGGTTGGGAATATATCACTGCCCATCGAAGGTGCTCTCAAGGCCGTTCCGGGGAGGTCTGCCCTCAGTAGCAGTGTGGCTCCGGCTGTATTTATACCCTATGATAAGATCACCCAAACAGGCTTGCTTCAGCGCGGGAGCCGTTTAGAATACAAATACTACTTTGTGGCCAAAGCGGGACAGGACCTGGAGGTGCTGTATGAGGCGATCGATCACAGACTCGACGCCGAAGGAGCCGATCTAGATACCCACCTCGATGAAAGCAGGAGGCTGGGCAGGAGGTACAACAACTTTGGCAAGTTCCTCAATATCGTAGCCTTCATAGCCCTCCTGCTGGGTTGTGTTGGGATCGCCAGTGCGGTACATGTCTATATCCAGGGGAAACTAAAATCTATTGCGGTATTAAAATGCCTGGGGGCTTCCCGCCGTCAGACCTTCAAGATCTTTCTTATACAGGTGGCCGGACTGGGAGCTGTTGGAGGCTTCCTGGGAACACTGCTGGGAGTTGGCCTGCAAATTGCCGCACCTGTCTTACTGGAAGAATACCTCCCGGTGGAGGTAGATGTATCCTTGTCATTCCCTGCTATAAGTCTCGGGTTGATCCTGGGTGTTCTTATGAGTATTGCTTTTGCCTTAATCCCCCTGATGAGGACATGGTATGTATCACCACTCTCGGTCCTCAGGGTACAGGCAGAAAATGAGTCTAGAACCGGCAAGGCACAATTGGCTGTACTGGGACTGATCTTCCTATTTTTAGTACTCCTTGCCCGGCAGATCCTGGGAAGCTGGGAATATGCTTTCTTTTTTATTCTCAGCCTGGTGGTTTCATTTTCCCTGCTTTACTGGGTTGCGAGAATACTGATGTGGACCGTAAGGCGCTATTTTCCGGAGCAACTCGGCTTTGCCATCAGGCAGAGCCTGCTGAATCTGTTCAGGCCTCAGAATCAAACCTCTGTACTACTCTTATCCGTGGGTGTAGGAGCCTTTTTGATCAGTACACTATTCTTTAGCCGTGATATTTTGCTGAGCAAGGTTGCGCTTGGCAATGATGAGAACAGCCCGAATATCATCCTGCTCGACGTGCAGACCGATCAGGTCAATGCCGTGGAGAATACCATCAATGAAAACAAGGTCCCTGTTCTTAGCAATGTGCCCATCGTAACCATGAGGGTGGATGAGATCAACGGCCGGTCGGTCAACGAGATCCGGAACGACACCACCTCTAACATAGGCCGATGGGTCCTCAATCATGAGTTCAGAGTCACCTACCGGGATAGTCTGATTCCCAGTGAGACCATTATTTCCGGGGAGTGGATCGGGAATTCGGAAAAAAGGGAGGTCATACCGATCTCCGTAGCTGAAAATTTTGCTTCCGATGCCAGGGTAGAAGTAGGGGACAGGGTCACTTTTAACGTACAGGGAGTTCGAATACCTACAGAGATAGCCAGCATCAGGGAAGTTGACTGGGGAAGGATACAATTAAACTTTTCGGTCCTCTTCCCGAAGGGAGTCCTGGAAGATGCCCCTAAATTCCACGTTGTTTCAACCCGGACAGGAGGAGATGAGAGTTCAGCAATCCTGCAGAGAGAACTAGTGAGTAAATATCCCAACGTTTCCATTATCGACCTGAGGCAGATCCTCAGTTTACTTGAAGGCATACTGGAGAAAATAGGCCTGGTGATCAGGTTTATGGCCCTGCTGAGTATTCTTACAGGTATCATCGTCCTGATCGGGGCGGTCAGGACCAGCAAGTACCAGCGAATTCGCGAAAGTGTGCTCCTGCGTACCCTTGGAGCCAAGAATTCCCAACTGCTGAGGATATCATTTTACGAATACGCCTTCCTCGGCGTATTAGGTAGCCTAACGGGAATCCTGCTGTCCCTGGTGGGTAGTTTTCTGCTCGCCCGGTTTGTATTTGAGGAGCCATTCGTTCCCTCTGCGGAGCCCTTTTTGATTCTCCTGCCGTTGCTCACCCTGTTGGTGATTGCCATCGGCATGCTCAATAGCCGATCGGTACTGAACAGTCCGCCCCTGCAAATATTGAGGTCAGAAAACAGGTAGAATTCTAATTCAGATCAGGCCATCACCTTCCTGAGAGCCAAACCAAAGGCCTTAACTTCATCCATGGTCCCCGTACTGATCCTGGCCCATTCGTACATGGGAGGGAAGGGTCTTCCGATGAGGACATCCTCCTTCTGCATCTGTGAGATGACATCACGGATCGGTCTACCGGTTTTAAAGAACACGAAATTGGTATGGGAAGGAATGTACCGGAGGTTGAGATCATCCAGGGTCTTATAGATATATTGCTTGGCCTCGGCGTTCATCTGTAGACTGAATTTGTAAAACTCATCATCCCTCAGGGCTTCTCTGGCTGCCTCTATGGCCAGCACATTCGTATTCGCCATGACGGCATTTTTTAACCTGTCTGCGATGTCGGGTCTGGCGATCAGGTATCCGATACGCATCCCCGCGAGACCATAGACTTTTGAAAAGGTCTTGGAGACGATCACATTACGTCCTTCCTTCACCAGTTCCACCATAGAGGGGTAATCGGGTTCCATGATAAAATCGTAATAGGCCTCATCACTGAAAATGACAGCCTTATCCTCGAGTGACAGGCAAAAATCCTTTAGGGTGTCTCTGTTTAAAAGGGTACCGGTCGGATTATTGGGGTTGCAGAGAAATATCAGGCGGGTCTTGCTGGTGACCCTTCGGGCCATGGCATCCAAATCGTGCTCCATCCTTTCATTGAGGGGAACCCGGTGCACATAAGCCCCAAAGTTCTCGGCATAGGTGAGGAGCGACTGGAAGGTGGGATCAGCAGCTATCACTTCTCCTCCTTCTAATCCGTAAACAAGTCCGGTCGCTTTCAGGCCTTCCGTAGAACCACCGGTAACGACTACACAATCCCTGGAGACCCCTTCTTTTTCTGCGATCTCAGTGACCAGTTGGGTGAGGTATTGGAAAGGATAGCGGCAGGCGATATCAAAGCTGTTGCTGATCACAGACCTCACTCTTTTGGAAGGGCCAAAAGGGTTTTCGTTGGAGCTAAGCCTGACCGGCCCAGCCAGGTTTGTTTTAGCTTCGGTTTGCTCCCAGGCGACCGCCGGCAAGCCACCCATTAAAGTCAATCCTGAGGTTAGACCTATCGTCCTTAACCATTGTCTTCTGTCGAGATTGTTCATATCCTGAAAATTTGAAGTAGAAGATACAAATTTTCGGAATAGAGCACATAGGCATACACCCTGTCAGCACAAAATATTCAGAGCATGATACTGTTGATAGAAGCTTATTTTAAACCGGAGCAAATCCGATAAGGAAAGCGGAATTTCTAGTACAGGGTATTGGAAAGCAGGATGGCAAAGATCAGCAGGACCATGGCCGAATTTACCACAAAGGCGATGATCTTCTTTTCATCTATGGGTTCGTTCCGACCCTGATATAGGATGATTACTCCGGCAATACCCAGGAATCCGGAGAGGATAACCGGTAGGCCGAAAAGGAATCGCGAGATCACCGGATTGGTATTGATCATGACCGCCAGCGCGGCGATGGTGAGTAAAAAGAGGATGATCTTGCTTAAGGTATACGATCTCAGGGTGTACTTGCTTTCTTGCTGCATGGTTCTCAATTTCTATTCGCCCCCAATTGGTTTATATGACCTTGATGTTCACTTTCAGGCCTTCAATGATGCCGAGAATACTCTCCACTGTTTCCCGGAGATAGTGCTTGATCACTACATGCGGGATCCTGACCGTTGTAAATCCATTTTTGAAGGAATGCATGGTCTCCTCCAGGTTGTTCATGGCTTGTTCATGTGTGAGCATCTGATATTCGGTATCGATCTCTATGTTTAACTTGACCCTGGAGATCGCGATATCAATGGACTTCTTTCCATCCCACCATTCGAGCATAGGATAAACACCGACCTCTTTCAGGGCGTAGTAAAGTTTTATTGCTGCGAGTGGTGTATTGTTAGATTTAATAAGACGGTCGATCCGGGTCTTGTGCCTTGCACAAAGTTCTACGCCATAGACTTCCATTGAATTTTTGTGATCGAGGTAGCCAAGTTCTTTATTGCATTCTAAGCAGGTCATATAAGCTGGTCAAAAATTGATTTGGGTTTATTATAACCGGGAGATTGACGGATTATTTTGCAGTATCGATGAACGACATCCTGTTTTTAGACGAAATGCATTTTTTTAGACGAACGGCACACTTTTTAACATTTGATTTTCATATTCCACTATCTCCAGGACGAGAAATTGGTGAAAGTTTCAACTTTGATGTACATTCCCGGGCAAAAGGATTTTCGTGTTCAAAAAAGTAGGTCCGGGTTTTCTTATCGCAGCAGCATTTATAGGTCCGGGAACGGTCACTATCTGCACTCTGGCAGGAGTCGGTTTTGGCTTCGCGCTCTTATGGGCATTGCTCCTCTCGGTAATAACCACCGTAGTTTTTCAGGAAATGGCTGCACGCATCGGCATTCTCACCAAGCAGGGGCTTGCGGCGAGTATCCGATCTCAGCTTCGTAAACCCTGGGCCCGGAACACTGTGACCATCATCATCCTCAGTGCCGTGGTCATAGGTAATGCGGCCTATGAGGCGGGAAATATAGGAGGAGCCGTCCTGGGGCTTGAGGCTTTTACAGGTGCCGAACCTTCACCCTGGTTTTCGTGGCTTATCGGGGGTGCTGTATTTATCCTTTTATTTGCCGGCTCCTATAAAATCCTCGAAAAGGTCTTCATCTCCCTCGTAATCCTGATGAGTATATCATTTATTCTCGCTGCTTTCCTGACCCGCCCGGATGTTGGAAAGGTATTGGAAGGGCTTTTTGTTCCGTCTCTTCCAGAGGGAAGCCTCTTTACGGTTGTGGCCCTTATAGGGACTACCGTGGTTCCTTATAACCTCTTCCTGCATGCCTCTTTGGTGAGCGAGAAATGGGAATCCGTAAAAGATTTGAAAGCGGTTCGCTGGGACACTGTCCTCTCCATTGGTCTGGGCGGACTCATCTCCATTGCCATAGTGGTATCAGCCAGCGCAAGCGGATTAACGGAGGTCAGCAGCGGACTCGACCTCGCTAAGGGACTGGAACCACTTTATGGAAGGGCAGCCACCTATTTTTTAGGGGTAGGTTTGTTTGCTGCCGGGATCACTTCGGCCATCACAGCTCCGCTCGCAGCCGCTTACGTGGCTGCCAGTTGTTTTGACTGGAAGGAGGGTTTATCCGGGAGGAGATTTCGTATGGTATGGGGCCTGATCCTTCTTGTGGGAGTACTTTCCCAGTTCCTGAAGATAAAACCTGTAGAGATCATTCAGTTCGCTCAGGTGGCCAACGGGCTCCTGTTGCCGGTGATCTGTATCTTCCTGTTGTGGATCGTCAACCAGTCGAATCTCATGGGCAGGTACAGGAATAAAACGTGGCAAAATATAGTTGGAGGCATGTTGTTGTTGCTCATAGTCTTCCTGGGCCTGAAAAGTATTCTTTCCGTTATTTTCGCAATATGAAACGGTGGCAGATCGACATCAATTGTGACGTGGGCGAAGGCGTGGGAAACGAAGCCCGATTGTTTCCCTATATATCTTCCTGCAATCTGGCCTGTGGCGGGCATGCCGGAGATGAACCTACCATGCGGGAGGTGATCTCCCTGGCCAAAAAGCACCACGTTAGAGTAGGTGCCCATCCTTCTTATCCCGACAGAGAAAACTTTGGCAGGAAAAGCACGCAGATGGAATCAGAAGCTTTTCGGAATACGATACAGTCACAGGTGAAGTTGCTCCATGGCATTCTCAAAGAAGAAGGAATTGAAATGTCACACATTAAAGCCCATGGCGCCCTGTACAATGACCTGGCTAAGAATCGTGAGCTTTCTGAACAATACCTCGAAGCTTTAGCAGATTACAGAAATGGGATATCGCTTTACGCTCCCTACGGCTCAGCGATCTCAGATGCAGCTCGGCAAATGGGATTTAACATTATACTTGAAGCCTTTGGAGACCGAAATTACGAGGATGATCTCAGTTTGGTTTCAAGGCGATCTCCTCAAGCGCTGATCACAGAGCCCGAAGCGGTACTCAGGCATTTGCTTAGCATGATAGTGAACTCTGAAGTTAAGACCATCAATGGCATCTTCAGGCACATTGAGGCTCAAACATTTTGTATTCATGGGGATACTGCTACAGCATTTGAAATATTAGCGTATCTTTCGGTCGAATTCCCAAAGCACCATATTCATTTGAGGAAATGAATACGTACCCCATCCATATCAAGCCCTTTGGCAAGTCTGCCGTACTCGTAGAATGGCCTTTCGATATCGACACAAATATCCTGGATGACATCCTGATCTTCAAGGACTATGTAAAACTTCAGGGCTATGGCGGACCTGAATGGGAAATCGTCGCGGCTTATAATTCTCTGACTTTGGTCAACAACCAGAGGGAATTGAAATTTGATGAAATATCTGCTGCCCTCCACAAGTTGTACAAAGAGCGAAAAGAGGGCGCAAAAAAAGAACCGCGACACTGGAAATTGCCTGTTTGCTACGACCTGGAATTTGGGATCGACCTGGAAGAGCTCAGTCAGCAACTCAGCAAATCCATAGAGCAGATCATCACTCTTCATACTGCCGCTACCTATACAGTCTTCGGGATAGGTTTCTTGCCCGGATTCCTGTACCTGGGTGGGGTTCCCAGGGATCTGGAAACCCCCAGAAAAGCTTCTCCCCGTTTGAACGTACGCAAAGGTTCCGTTGGCCTGGCGAGGAAACAGACAGGCATTTATCCCCAGGATAGTCCCGGTGGCTGGAACATCATAGGAAATTGTCCGATCCCGATCTTTGATGCGCAAAAGGAGAATCCTTGCTTTGTAAGGGTGGGGGACACGGTTAATTTTTATTCGATCACCCGTGCACAATTCGACCTGCACACCATCCAGGCCGAGGTGGGAATTGACCTGCTAACTAAAGACAATTAAGCGTGCTTAAAATAGTTAAAAGCGGATTTTTTACAACCATTCAGGACAGTGGCCGATTTGGCTTCCGACATCTAGGAGTGCCTGTGTCGGGCAGTATGGACCGGGCAGCTGCACATCTGGCCAACGCCATGCTTGAGAATCCGGATGAATCTGCCGTTCTGGAAGTTACCATGTCAGGGCCTGTTCTCGAATTTACCAAGGATACCTGGATTGCACTCGCCGGAGCCAACCTCTCTCCAAAACTCAATGAGGTAGATATAGATAACCACAGTGTTCACAGGATTCGTTCCGGAGACCGACTGGCTTTTGGGAAACACATAGACGGACTCCGGGGGTATGTAGCCATCAAGGGCGGTTTTGAGACGGAAGAAGTACTGAAGAGCCGGTCTTTTTACAAACCGATCACTGAAAAAGATCACCTGGTAGCCGGGATGGAGTTGCATTACGAGGAGGTGTCGGAATTTGAACCAAAGATCACCCATGTGATCCCTGAGGTGATAGACCGAGTCCTCAAATTAAAGGCAAGTCCGGGTCCGGAATTTGATATCCTGGATAGTAAACAGAAGGAGCTTCTGTTCAATCAGCCATTTACCATCGCCAAGGAGAATAACAGAATGGCCTATCAACTCCAGGAAATCCTGGGGTCTCATCAGCACCCAATGCTCACCTCTGCTACGTTGCCGGGTACGGTTCAATTGACCCCCGGTGGAAAGCTGATCATCTTGATGAGGGACGGACAGACCACTGGTGGTTACCCGCGAATCCTTCAGATCTCAGAGGATTCCATCAACAAACTGGCTCAAAAGACCTTTGGGGATACCCTTTATTTTAAAAGAGAAGGTTAAATTTTCCGGTATACCTTTTCGAAATGGATGCGGAATCTTTCTCCGTAAATTCCTTTGTCGTCACGGATGCCACAACCAATGGTCATGGTGACCTCAGCCCCCCATGGCAGGCCGAGTATCTTTTTGATCCTCAGCGTATCGCTGCCCTCCATCGGACAAGTGTCATATCCGATAGCAGCCATGGAAATCATAAAATTCTGTGCGGCGAGACCGGCACTCTTATGAGCCACGATCCTCATATCTGACCTTCGGACCTGGCGGTAAACGGGCCGAAACATACCAATAATGCTGAACAGGAAATACTGCAACCAACCCACTATCCCCAGGAATTCCACATAAACAGCCGGAACCACCTTAGAGTAGTACCCCAAAGCGAATTTTTCCCTCCGGCTGTATTCCGAAGGCTTCTTGTCTCCCAGATTCTTTTTTATGAATTCCCTGTTATCCCCGGCGCGTTGTTTCCAGAGATCCCGGCGGGCAACGATCACTACCATTTGCTTTGCGGTCTTGGCGGCGTTCTGACCCAGGCAGGCGTGAACCATTTTCTCAAGGGTCCCGGGTTCGGTGATGTGGTAAAATTCCCATAGCTGCAGATTGCTGCTCGTAGGCGCCAGTACAGCGTTTTCTATGCATGAGCGGACTTTACCCGTATCCAGTTCCTTTTCCGGATCGAAGATCCTTACGGACCTCCTGTATCGTATGGCCTCGGTTACCGTTTTTTCCATAAAGGCTATAAAAGGTGTTTCAATTTTTTTATAAAACTAACGGGGAGATTGTAGGGTGGATTCCTGAATTTCGGATCCAGCCATGTCCCGCGGTGAACCACTGCTTTCTTGTGAGAAAAGGCATCGAAACTCCGTTTGCCATGGTATGAACCGAGTCCGCTTTTACCTACCCCACCAAAGGGAAGGTTCTTATTGCTGATGTGTATCAGGGTGTCATTGATCACCCCACCTCCAAAACTGTATTTGCTCAGCATTCTTTTCTGAAAGTTCTTTTTCCGGGAGAAAATATATGCTGCCAGGGGTTTCCCATGGCTCCTTACCCAGGCATCGATTTCCTCTTCATCATTGTATGAGATGATGGGAAGAATTGGCCCGAATATCTCTTCCTGCATGATTTCACTGTCTTTCCCCGGCTCGTCGACCAGGGTGGGGGAGATAAATCGGTCCTCCTCATTGTGCTGTCCGCCAAAGAGCAAATGCTGTCCTTTCAGGAGGCCGAGAAGTCTCTTATAATGTTTGTCGGAAATGATTCTGGCCAGGTCCGGAGAATCTTCGGTTTTTTCTCCGAAGAACTGAACAATACTTTTTTTCAGCTCCTCCACCAGCCGATCCTTGATCGAAGCGTGAACCAGGATGTAATCAGGGGCTATACAAGTCTGACCTGCATTCAGGAACTTACCCCATACGATCCTCCCGGCAGCCTGGGAAGGCAGGGCAGATCCATCTACTATACACGGGCTTTTGCCTCCCAGTTCGAGGGTAACAGGAGTGAGGTTCGCCGCCGCACTTTCATATACGATCTTGCCAACCCTGGTACTTCCAGTAAAAAAGATATAATCCCATTTTTCCGCCAACAGGGCTTTGGCTATTTCCGTATCACCTTCGAAGACGATGGCGTGCCCGGGTTCGAATACGGCCTTCACCATTCCGGCGATGAGTTTTGAGGTGTGAGGGGTCAGTTCCGAAGGTTTGAGCACAGCGGTATTCCCGGCAGCGATGGCCGATATGAGAGGCATTAGGGTGAGTTGGAAAGGGTAGTTCCAGGGAGCGATGATCAGCACTGTGCCATAAGGCTCTTTATAGATCCGGTCTGAGGATGGGAAGTTCAAGAGGGAGGAAGGTACTCTTTCAGGTCTAGCCCAAAGTTCGAGATGCCGGATCATAGCATTGAGTTCGGCCAGTACAAATTGGGTCTCTGCAATCAGGGTCTCAAACCGGGGTTTCTTAAAATCGGCATACAGGGCGTCGCAGATAGCGTCTTCCTTCCTGACGATCTCAGATCTCAATCTTTTCAATGTCTCTTTCCTGAATCGAAGGTCCTTGGTCCTGCCTGAACTAAAAAACCTGCGCTGAGCTTCCAAATGCCCGGTAATATCGTTTCGCATAGCCCAAAAATAGGCTTTTTCAGGAACCTTAGGCGAAATTCCCATTGATTTCTATCCGGTCGCTCAAATGGTGAATATGATAAATAATATGCCTTTAATATATTGATATACAATATGTTATATCTAAACAATGCTCATTGACTTTATCCTGTACCTTACTGATACCCCTGAAGGGGCTTTTAAACCAGTATCTTTGAGTTGTTTAGTCTTTAAAAAATTAAATCGCAGCATTGGAAAAGAAGACGACCGCATTAAATAAATACAGCAAGAACGTAACTCAGGATCCTACCCAACCAGCAGCACAGGCCATGCTTTATGCCATTGGCCTGACGGAGGAGGACCTGCAAAAACCACTTATCGGAATAGGCAGCACCGGCTATGAAGGCAACCCCTGTAATATGCACCTCAATGACCTGGCTCAGATCGTTAAAAAGGGATTGCAGGAGAAGGACCTCGTAGGACTTGTATTCAATTCGATAGGCGTGAGTGATGGGATATCCATGGGTACCTATGGGATGCGCTACTCTCTTCCTTCCCGTGATATAATTGCGGATTCCATGGAGACGGTGGTACAGGCTATGAATTACGACGGACTCGTTACCGTGGTCGGTTGTGATAAGAACATGCCGGGCGCTTTGATGGCTATGATCCGACTTAACAGGCCTTCTGTTCTGGTCTACGGGGGCACGATCGCCTCCGGGTGTCTCAATGACCGGAAACTCGATATTGTCAGTGCCTTCGAGGCATGGGGTGAGAAAGTGGCAGGATCCATCAGCGAAGGGGAGTTCAAAAGTGTAATACAGAATGCCTGTCCGGGAGCAGGAGCCTGCGGCGGCATGTATACAGCAAACACCATGGCCTCTGCCATTGAAGCATTGGGGATGGCCCTGCCGTATAATTCATCCAACCCAGCCATTGGAAAGGATAAGGAAAAAGACTGTCTGGAAGCAGGCAGAGCCCTGAGACACCTCCTTGAGAACGATATTAAACCCAGTGACATCATCAGCAGGAAATCCCTGGAAAATGCGGTCAGGTTGATCACCGTTCTCGGTGGTTCAACGAATGCAGTTCTTCATTTCCTGGCAATTGCCAAGGCTGCGGAGATAGACTTCACCCTGGATGATTTTCAGAGGATCAGCGATATTACGCCTTTCCTGGCCGATCTGAAACCCAGCGGAAAGTATCTGATGGAAGATGTGCACAGGGTAGGCGGGATCCCGGCGGTCATGAAATTCATGCTTGAAAATGGCATGCTGCACGGCGACTGTCTCACCGTAACCGGCAAGACTGTTGCTGAGAACTTAGAAAAGATACCCGGCCTGAAAGAAGGTCAAAAAGTAGTACACACCCTGAGTGAACCCATTAAGGAAACCGGGCATTTGAGGATACTCTACGGTAACCTGGCTCCGGAAGGTGCCGTGGCCAAGATCACGGGGAAAGAGGGTTATCATTTTACAGGTCCGGCCAAGGTCTTTGAAGATGAATTTAAGGCGAATGAGGGCATAGGGAAGGGGCTTGTAAAAAAAGGAGATGTGGTAGTCATCAGGTATGAGGGACCAAAAGGTGGACCCGGTATGCCGGAGATGCTAAAACCAACAGCAGCCATCATGGGTGCCGGTCTTGGCAAGGACGTGGCCCTGATAACCGATGGACGGTTCTCCGGAGGCACGCATGGATTTGTAGTAGGACACGTTTCCCCAGAAGCTCAGGAAGGGGGTCCAATTGCCTTGCTTCGCAATGGAGACATGATCACTATTGATGCAGAAAAGAACACCATCAGCGTTGCCCTGTCTGATCAGGAAATGGCTGAAAGAAAAGCGAATTGGAAACAGCCGCCGCTAAAGGTTCGGAAGGGAAGCCTTTATAAATATGCCAACTCCGTCTCCTCAGCTTCCCAGGGATGTGTTACAGATCAGTTTAAATAGGTTGGCAAATAAGATTGTCTCAGCTCGAATGAAAGATTATGGAAACGATTACATCAAAGAAAACCGCAAAGAATAACCCCGAGAAGTTGAGGGTAAGTGGGGCAGAAGCGATCATTCATTGCCTTCTTGCTGAAGGAGTGGACCTGATCTACGGGTACCCCGGAGGGGCTATCATGCCGGTTTATGACGAACTTTATAAATTTCAGGACAGGCTAACGCATATCCTTACCAGACACGAACAGGGCGCTACCCACGCCGCCCAGGGCTATGCCCGTGTCAGTGGCAGGGTAGGAGTGGCCATGGCAACATCGGGTCCGGGTGCGACCAACCTGGTCACCGGATTGGCCGATGCACAGATCGATTCCACTCCCATGGTCTGCATCACGGGGCAGGTACCCCGTCACCTACTGGGTTCCGATGCCTTTCAAGAGACGGATATTATTGGCATTTCGACTCCTGTGACCAAGTGGAACTACCAGATCACTAAGGCAGAGGAGATTCCGGACATCATGGCCAAGGCCTTCTACATTGCCAGGTCGGGCAGACCCGGACCGGTACTTATCGACATTACAAAGAATGCGCAATTCGATGAACTCGATTTCCATTACGAAGCCTGTAAAGGAGTGCGCAGCTATCAGCCTGTGGCTAAAGTGAATGAAAAAGATCTGGATGCTGCGGCCGATTTGATCAACAAGGCTGCAAAACCGTATATCGTCTTCGGACAGGGAGTCATACTCGGGAAAGCGGAACAGGAACTGAAGCAACTGGTCGAGAAAGCCGGAATCCCTGCGGCCTGGACCATCCTGGGACTTTCAGCCATGAACACGGACCATCCGCTCAATGTAGGGATGGTCGGTATGCACGGCAACTACGGCCCCAATGTACTGACCAACGAGTGCGACGTTTTGATCGCCATCGGTATGCGTTTCGATGACCGGGTCACAGGGAATCTGGAGACCTATGCTAAACAGGCTAAGATCATCCATATGGAGATCGACCCTGCGGAGATCGACAAGAATGTAAAGGTCGATATCGCCCTGCTCGGGGATGCTAAAGAAACACTTCAGGCGTTGTTGCCCAGGATCAAAAAGAACAAGCACGAAGCCTGGAGGAATGAATTCCGTGAGAAATATGAGGAAGAGTTCAAAGAGGTGATCGAAAAGGATCTCCATCCCACCAAAGCCGGACTTACCATGGGGGAAGTGGTGGAGGAGATCAACCAGGCCACCAAAAATAAGGCTGTGATCGTAACGGATGTTGGCCAGCACCAGATGGTAGCATGCCGGTACGCTAAATTCGACCAGTCTAAGAGTAATATCACCTCAGGCGGACTAGGCACCATGGGCTTTGCCTTGCCTGCTGCTATCGGCGCCAAGATGGGAGCTATGGACAGGGAGGTAGTGGCCATCATAGGGGATGGGGGGTACCAGATGACCATACAGGAACTGGCGACCATTTACCAAAATAAACTGGCCATCAAGATCGTGGTGCTCAACAATGACCACCTCGGGATGGTTAGGCAGTGGCAGGAACTCTTTTTTGAAAGCAGGTATGCCTCTACCGTGATGACCAACCCGGACTTCGTCAAGATCGCGGAAGGGTATCACCTCAAGGCTAGAAGGGTGACAGAGAGGAAAGACCTCAAAGCGGCGGTCACAGAAATGATTGCATACAAGGAACCATACTTCCTTGAAGTGAAGGTGGAGAAGGAAGACAACGTCTTTCCAATGATCCCTTCAGGCGCATCCGTATCAGATATCAGATTAAAGTAAAAAGCAGTGGAAAAAAAGTGGTTTACCATATCCGTTTATTCCGAGAACAACGTAGGACTGTTAAACAGGATCTCCGGAATATTCTTAAAGCGACATATTAATATAGAAGGTTTAAATGTCTCTAAATCAGAAATTGAACATGTTTCTAAATTCACTATTGTCGTTTTTACAACAGAAGACTGGACGCGGAAGATCGTGGCCCAGATCGAGAAGCAGATTGAGGTGATCAAAGCCTTTTACCACACCGATGAAGAGATCATTTATCAGGAATCTGCCCTGTTCAAGATCGCATCCCATCTGCTGTTTGACGAAAGGCAGATCCAGAATATTATCAAGGAGAGCAATTCCCAGATCGTTACAGTATCAAGGGAGTTCTTTGTCCTGGCCAAGACCGGGCGCAGGCATGAGATAGACGAGATGCACGACCAGTTAGAACCCTATGGGATCCTGCAATTCGTCAGATCGGGAAGAATAGCAGTGACCAAGGCTTCCATGCCCATCACAGCCATGCTGAACGCCTATGAAAATCAAGAATAACGAGAACCAAATAGAATACGCATGACTAATTATTTCAATACACTATCCCTGAGGGATCAATTACAACAGCTGGGAAAATGCCGGTTTATGGACACGAGTGAATTTGCTGACGGAGTGTCTGTCCTGAAAGGCAAAAAGATCGTGATCATCGGCTGCGGGGCCCAGGGGCTCAATCAGGGGTTGAATATGAGGGATTCGGGCCTCGATATCGCCTATACCCTGAGGGAAGCTGCGATCGCAGAAAAACGGGCCTCCTACATCAATGCCACGGAAAATGGTTTTAAGGTGGGGACCTATGAGGAGTTGGTCCCATCGGCCGACCTGCTGATCAATCTGACTCCGGACAAACAACATACCAATGTGATCAAAAGTGTCATGCCTTTGATGAAAAAGGGAGCGACACTGTCTTATTCTCACGGTTTCAATATCGTTGAGGAGGGGATGCAGATCAGAAAGGACCTGACCGTGATCATGGTAGCTCCGAAGAGCCCTGGATCAGAAGTAAGAGAAGAGTACAAACGCGGTTTTGGGGTACCTACGCTCATCGCTGTCCATCCCGAAAATGACCCCGAAGGCAAAGGTCTCGCCCAGGCTAAGGCCTATGCTGCGGCCACGGGTGGCCACAAAGCAGGGGTTCTGGAGTCCTCCTTTGTCGCGGAGGTAAAGTCGGACCTCATGGGTGAGCAGACCATCCTGTGCGGATTGCTGCAGACAGGTTCCATACTCTGTTTTGACAAAATGGTGGAAAAGGGAATCGATGCGGGATACGCCTCCAAACTCATACAGTACGGGTGGGAGACCATCACGGAAGGACTTAAGTACGGCGGGATCACCAACATGATGGACAGGCTGTCCAATCCGGCCAAGATCAAGTCCTTCGACCTTTCAGAAGAATTAAAAGATATTATGCGCCCCTTGTTTCAGAAACATATGGACGATATCATGAGCGGGCATTTTTCCAAGACCATGATGGAAGACTGGGCGAATGACGATAAGAACCTCCTCACCTGGAGGGCGGCAACCGGGGAGACGGCCTTTGAAAAGACCCCAGCCGGAGACCAAAAGATCTCTGAACAGGAATATTACGACAAGGGGGTCCTTATGGTTGCCTTTGTCAGGGCAGGGGTGGAGCTCGCCTATGAGGCCATGACGGAATCCGGGATCATCGGAGAATCGGCCTATTATGAGTCTCTCCACGAAACCCCCCTGATCGCCAACACTATCGCCAGGAAAAAACTCTTTGAGATGAATCGGGTGATCTCAGACACGGCCGAATACGGATGTTATCTTTTTGACCATGCCTGCAAGCCTTTGCTGAAGGATTTTATGAAAAAGATCGATACTGATGTCATTGGCAAGTCATTTGGGGAAGGCAGGGATAACGGAGTGCCAAACGCAAAACTCATACAGGTAAACAAGGCTTTGAGGGAGCATCCTGTAGAAAAGGTAGGCGCGAGGCTAAGAGCCTCCATGACGGCCATGAAGCCCATAGTCTAAAGCCTTTAAATCTATTTATCTTTAAGGAAAACAGAATCAAATGGCCACAGACACCAAGACCATTCCTGAAAAATATCAGATTACGGAGCAAATCCACCAGAGAACCTATTTGGTAGACGGGGAATTAAGACCCTGGAAAGGCAATGTAACTGAAGTGTTCTCAACCATCTCTTCTACGGAGACCTACAGGCACACTGTATTGGGAAGTATTCCTGACCTGGGAGAGACCGAGGCTATGGAGGCTCTGGAAGGAGCTTTGAACGCCTATGACCAGGGAAAGGGTATCTGGCCCACTATGAAGGTCAGGGATCGCATAGAGTGTATGGAGAAATTCGTGTCCCAGATGAAGACCAAGAGGGATGAAGTGGTGAAGTTGCTTATGTGGGAGATCGGTAAATCGCTCCCGGACTCCATCAAGGAATTCGACCGTACGGTAGATTACATTTACGATACCATCGAAGATTACAAGCAACTCGATCGCAATTCTGCTAAATTCCAGAAGCACGAAGGCGTCTATGCCCACATAAGGCGTGGCCCCCTTGGGGTGGTCCTCTGCCTGGGCCCATATAATTATCCCCTAAATGAAACCTTTGCGCTGTTGATCCCGGCTCTGATCATGGGGAATACGGCCATCTTCAAACCTGCTAAGCACGGGGTACTGTTGATCACCCCTCTGCTGGAAGCCTTCAGGAACAGCTTCCCGAAAGGGGTGGTAAATATTCTCTTTGGACGGGGCAGGTCCGTGGCTGCACCCATTATGAAGACGGGGAAGGTAGATGTTCTGGCCCTGATCGGAAACAGTCGGTCTGCCAACGCCCTGCAGGAACAGCACCCAAAGAGCAACCGCCTTCGACTTGTTCTGGGACTGGAGGCCAAGAACCCGGCTATTATCCTGCCAGATGCCGATATGGACCTTACCGTGGAAGAGTGTATCACCGGAACCCTGAGCTTTAACGGACAGCGATGTACGGCTCTGAAGATAGTCTACGTGCACGAGGAGGTAAGAGAGAAGTTCCTGAAAGAATTCGCAGCGAGGGTAGATTCATTGAAATTCGGAAATCCCTGGGAAGATGGGGTGAAACTGACACCCCTGCCGGAACCGGACAAACCGGAGTACATACAAGAACTCATCGATGACGCCCTCGAGAAAGGGGCAAAGATCATCAACGAAAAAGGAGGGAAGCACTACGACAATTACATCTGGCCGGCAGTTCTTTATCCGGTTACCAAGGATATGCGCGTTTATCAGGAAGAGCAATTCGGACCTGTCATCCCCGTGCTGTCATTTCAGGATATAGAAGAACCCCTGGATGATATGGCTGAGAGCAATTACGGGCAGCAGGTTAGCCTGTTCGGGAAAGACGTTTATGCCCTGGCCCCCTTGATCGATACCCTGGCCAACCTGGTCTGCAGGGTGAATCTCAACAGTTCCTGTCAGAGAGGTCCCGATGTGTATCCCTTTACCGGGAGGAAAGACTCTGCCCAGTCTACGCTCAGTGTGCATGACGCCCTTCGTTCATTCTCTATTCGCACCCTGCTGGCCTTCAAGGATAATGAGATCAACAAGGATACTGTAAACCAGTTGCTGGATACTAAATTGTCTAACTTCACCAGCACTGAATATATTCTTTAATCCGGAATCAGAGGTTTTTGGCAAGCCAGTCGCCCACTTCGCTGGTCTTCCTGGCCTTGCCTTTTTCAGCCAGGTCTTCTGTGACGACGCCTTCAGCCAGGGAGCGGTTCACAACGTCCCTGATCGCCTGAGCTTCTTCGAGCAGACCAAAATCATCAAACATCATGGCGGCTGATAATACCGTGGCCAGGGGATTGGCTATATCCTTGCCTGCAGCCTGCGGATAAGACCCGTGGATTGGTTCGTACAGACCGATCGACTCTCCAAGGGAGGCGGAGGGCATAAGACCCATAGACCCGCTGATCACGGAAGCTTCGTCGGTCAGGATGTCGCCAAAGAGGTTTTCGGTGATGAGCACGTCGTAGGCATTTGGCCATTGCACCAACCGCATGGCCACGGCATCTACAAATTCGTAGGAGACGTTTACCTCAGGATAGTCTTTTTCCATGGCCTGCACCGTTTCCCGCCAAAGACGGGATGATTCCAGCACGTTGGCCTTGTCTACACAGCAGAGTTTTTTGGAGCGTTTCATGGCCATTTCGAATCCCTTCCTGGCCAGGCGCTGTACCTCTTTCCGGGTATAGGTACAGGTGTCGTACGCAGTTTCCCCATTGTCTTCCCTGCCTCTTTTGCCGAAATAGATACCCCCTGTAAGTTCCCGGAGGAAGACCAGATCCGTGCCTTCTATCCTTTCCCTTTTTAAAGGAGACCTGTCGATGAGGGAAGGGAAGGTAAAGGTGGGCCTGACGTTGGCGAATAGTCCGAGTTTTTGCCGCATTTTCAACAGCCCCTGTTCCGGCCTGACCTTAGCCGATGGATCGTTGTCGAACCTGGGATGACCAATGGCCCCGAATAAAACGGCGTCAGAGCCTGCGCAGATGGCATGGGTTTCCTCGGGATAGGGGTCGCCTACCGCATCGATGGCGGCAGCACCTGTAAGGGCGGGTTGCCAGTTGATCTTGTGGTTGTATTTTTCGGCTACTGCATCACAGACCTTTACGGCCTGTGCAATCACTTCAGGGCCTATACCATCTCCGGCCAGGAGGGCAATGTTCAATTCCATATTCAGTTCTATTTCCGGAAATTAAAAAATGTTAAGCATCTTTTCGGTGGCCTTGATGGCTGATACCGTCTGATCAGAATCGAGTCCACGGGTTGTAAATTCCTTTTCCCCCTCCTGCCACGTAATGAAAGTTTCGCAAAGGGCATCCGAGTTACTGCCCGGGGGGATGCGCACCGCATAATCGATCAGATTGGGCAGGCTTCTTTTTTTGGCCCGATACACTTTTCTCAGGGCATTCATAAAGGCGTCGAACTGCCCGTCACCCTGGGCATTTTCCTCGAACGTTTCCCCTTCGATCTCCACACAGATGGTGGTAGATGGTTTGAGTCCCTTGGCATGGGTGAGCACATAGGATTTTACCACCACCTTGTGCTGGTAGCTTTCGCTGTCCAGAACATCGGAAATGATAAAGGGCAGATCGTCCTTGGTAACCCTTTCCTTCTTATCACCCAACTCAATAATCCTGGCGGTTACCTTTTTGATCTCCTCCTCATTCAGGGTCAGTCCCAACTCCTGGAGATTCTTCTGAATATTGGCCTTTCCGGAGGTTTTGCCTAAGGCATATTTGCGTTTCCTGCCGAATCTTTCAGGCAGTAGATCATTAAAGTATAAGTTCTTTTTATTATCTCCATCTGCATGTATACCAGCAGTTTGTGTAAATACATTGTCGCCGACAATCGGTTTGTTCGCCGGTATGCCGAATCCTGTAAAAGCCGATACGAGTTTGCTCACCTTAAAAAGGGCAGATTCATCGACATTGATCCTGTGTTCGGGCAAAAAATCATTGATCACGGCCACAACACTGGCGAGGGGTGCATTTCCAGCCCTTTCACCCATCCCATTCACGGTAAGATGAAGCCCGTGACACCCGGCTTTGATAGCTTCCATGACGTTGGCCACACTGAGGTCGTAATCGTTATGCCCGTGAAAATCGAAATGGATATCCGGGTAACGAGTAATTATCTGTCTTATAAAATCTCCGGTTTCTATTGGTGTAAGAACTCCAAGCGTATCCGGAAGCAGGATTCTCTTCAACGGCTGGGTCGCCAGGAAATCGAGGAACTCAAACACGTATTCCGGAGAATTTCGCATCCCATTGCTCCAGTCTTCGAGGTACACATTAGTGGAGATCCCTTCAGCCTGAGCCATTCGAATGACTTCCGCTATTTCCTCAAAATGTTTTTCAGGGGTCTTTTTAAGTTGATGCGTCAGGTGGTTCAGAGAACCTTTGGTCAGCAGGTTCTGCACCCTGGCACCTGCTTCCTTCATCCACCGGATGGAGAGTCCGCCGTCAACAAAAGTGAGGACTTCCACGCGATCCTCAAATCGCTTACCCGCAGCCCATTCCAATATCTGCTTTACCGACTGGAATTCACCTTCTGATACTCTGGCTGATGCGATTTCGATGCGATCAACCCTGAGTTCTTCAAGCAAGAGTTTGGCCAGGGTCAGTTTTTCAGAGGCCGAAAAAGATACTCCGGAGGTCTGTTCCCCGTCCCTGAGCGTGGTATCCATGATCTCGATGGTCTTTCGCTGCATGGATTTCTTCCCAGCGGGATTTTCCTCTGCTTTTTTAACCGGTACGGGTGCTGTTTCGGCCATAATACTTTCCGTTTTTTAAAGAGGAAGACCGTGCTCAAATGCCTGTATCTCCTCCTTCATACTCAACAGGTAGTCGATGTCGTCATATCCATTGAGCAAATTCTCTTTTTTATAGGCATTGATCTCAAAGTCCTCTTCTTCCCCCGTGGCTTCAATCCTGATTTTCTGCTCAGGAAGATCCACGGTCAGTTCAGCTTTGGGATCCTTCTCGATCTCCTCAAAGATGCGTTGCAGAAACTCAGGGCTCACCTGTACAGGCAGCACCCCGATGTTAAGGCAGTTGTTCCTGAAAATATCTGCAAAAAAGCTGGAGACCACACATCGGAAACCGTAGTCGTAGATCGCCCAGGCCGCGTGTTCCCTGGAGGAACCGGAACCGAAGTTTTTCCCTCCCACCAGGATCTTTCCCCCATAGATCGGATTGTTGAGCACAAAGTGTTCCTTGGGTGTATTATCCGGATGATAGCGCCAGTCTCTGAAGAGGTTATCTCCGAATCCTTTGCGCTCCGTAGCTTTCAGAAATCGGGCAGGGATGATCTGGTCCGTATCCACATTTTCTATGGGCAGGGGAACTGCCGTGCTTCTCAGCGTATTGAATTTATCGTATGCCATTTTCTCTTCTCTTTTAAGCAGTTTCTAATTCGAGTAACTCCCTGGGGTCTGTTACTTTCCCCGTCACGGCAGCTGCAGCGGCTACAAGCGGACTCGCAAGAAGGGTTCGGGCGCCCGGTCCCTGCCTGCCTTCAAAGTTGCGGTTGGAAGTACTCACGGCGTATTTTCCCGCAGGGATCTTATCATCATTCATTGCCAGACAGGCCGAACACCCTGGTTCCCGGAGTTCGAATCCGGCCTCCTCCAGGATCTCCAAAATTCCTTCTTCCCTGATAGCCTCTTCCACCTGATGTGAGCCCGGTACCAGCCAGGCCGTTACGTTATCTGCTTTTTTGCGACCTTTTACCACCTGGGCAAAGGCCCTGAAGTCCTCGATCCTCCCGTTCGTACAGCTGCCGAGAAATACAAAATCGATCTTTTTCCCCAACATAGCATCTCCCTCGCTGAAATCCATGTATTCCAAAGACTTCCTGTAAGTGGCTACTCCGCCATCCAGGGATTCTGCCCTCGGGATACCGGAGGTGATGCCCATGCCCATTCCCGGGTTGGTTCCATAGGTGATCATGGGTTCTATGGCTGAACCGTCGAATACGACTTCTTTATCAAATTGGGCGTCCTTATCGGAATACAGGGTCTCCCAGTATTCCATCGCCTTATCCCAGTCGGCACCCTTAGGCGTGTATTCTCTTCCTTTTATGTAATCAAAGGTTTTTTGATCCGGGGCGACCATACCGCCGCGGGCGCCCATTTCAATGCTCAGATTGCAGACCGTCATCCTTCCTTCCATCGACATATTCCGAAATACCTCTCCGGCGTATTCCACAAAATAACCCGTGGCCCCTGAAGTACTCAATTGGGAAATGATGTATAGGGCGACATCCTTTGGGGTCACCGCCGCATTTAATTGTCCGTCGATCGTGATCCGCATCCTTTTGGGCTTGGGCTGCATAATGCACTGGGTAGACAGGACCATTTCCACTTCTGAGGTCCCTATTCCAAATGCAATGGCACCAAAAGCTCCGTGTGTGGAAGTGTGAGAATCCCCGCATACCACAGTCACCCCGGGCAGGGTAATGCCATTCTCAGGTCCGATCACGTGGACGATCCCATTTTTCCTGTGCCCCAGTCCCCAGTAGGGGATCCCGTGCTCCCTGGCGTTTTCCTCCAGGGCCCTCAACTGGTTGGCAGACAGTGGGTCTTTAACCGGGAGGTGCTGGTTACGGGTGGGCGTATTGTGGTCTGCTGTGGCAAATGTTCTGCCGGGATAGAGCACCTTGCTCTTTCGTTTTTTCAGGCCGAGGAAAGCCACCGGACTTGTAACTTCATGTACCAAATGGCGGTCTATGAACAAGACATCGGGTCCCTGTTCAATCTTTCGCACCACGTGTGCATCCCAAACTTTGTCAAACAGTGTTCTACCTGTACTCATATTCAGATTATTCTAAGCGACCAAAACTATAAAATAGGGAATTGAAATGAAATTTCCCCTTTTTGAAATTACGATGTTCAACCTGCGATCTGCCGGTAGTTTGAGGTGGTTTTATACTAGCTGATGTAGTTCCAGATGTTCTTGTGCCTGAGGAGCTCGGCATAAGTATGCCTGATGGGTATGTTCTTTTCCAGGACCAGATCGGGGTCTTCCTGCAGGACCCGAAGTGCATAATACCGTGCGGTCTTCAGGATCTCATTATCCCTAACGATATCGGCGATCTTCAGGTTGAGGAGACCGCTCTGCTGGGTCCCCATCAGGTCACCGGGCCCCCTTAATTTGAGGTCTACCTCTGCGATTTCAAAACCGTCCTGGGTACGGGTCATGGTTTCTATCCTCGTCCTGGCATCAGCCGATAGCTTGTGGCCCGTCATCAGGATACAATAGCTCTGCTCACCTCCGCGGCCCACCCGGCCACGAAGCTGGTGAAGCTGTGAGAGGCCAAAGCGCTCGGCACTTTCGATGATCATCACCGTTGCATTGGGAACATTCACCCCCACCTCAATTACAGTGGTAGCTACCATGATCTGAGTCTCTCCTTTGACAAACCGGGCCATTTCGTAATCCTTGTCTTCTGATTTCATCTGCCCATGAACTATGGAAATCCTGTAATCGGGCAGGGGAAATTCTCTGGAAATACTTTCATAACCATCCATTAGATCCTTGTAGTCCAAAGCCTGGGATTCCTGGATCAGCGGGTAGACCACATAGACCTGCCGGCCTTTTTTGATCTCATCTTTGAGAAATCGGAATACTTTCAGTCTGTTGGTATCATACCGGTGTACGGTCTTCACGGGCTTTCTGCCGGGAGGTAATTCGTCGATTACCGAGATATCCAGGTCGCCGTACAGGCTCATCGCCAGGGTCCTGGGAATAGGGGTGGCTGTCATGACCAGTATATGAGGTGGGATGTCGTTCTTTTTCCAGAGTTTGGATCGCTGGGCCACCCCAAAGCGGTGCTGTTCGTCAATGATGGCCAGCCCCAGGTTCTTAAACCTTACCTTTTGTTCGAGCACGGCATGGGTTCCCACAAGGATGTGAAGAGATCCGTCTTCCAGCGCTTCGTGAATACCCTTCCTGTCCGATTTCCGAACTGAACCCGTGAGCAAGGCTATGTTTATTTTCATATCCCCCAGGACCTCCTTCAGGCTGTTGAAATGCTGGTTGGCCAGGATCTCTGTGGGAGCCATGAGACAAGACTGGTACCCGTTGTCTATGGCAAGCAACATGCTCATCAGAGCGACGATGGTCTTTCCGGAACCCACATCGCCCTGCAATAACCTGTTCATCTGGGCGTTGCTTCCCAGATCGGCCCTGATCTCTTTGATCACCCTTTGTTGTGCCCCTGTCAGCTCGAATGGGAGAAAGTCCCGGTAGAAGGTGTTAAAATGTTCTCCGACATGCTCGAAAGGCAGACCTTTGATCTTCTTTTTTCGAAGTAGTTTCTTGGCGATCAGCTGGAGCTGTACGAAGAAGAGCTCTTCCAGTTTCAATCGGAACTGAGCTTTGGCTAGTTTTTTCTGATCTTTTGGAAAATGGATGTTGAACAGGGCTTCCGAACGGGAGACCAGCTTCAGGTCGTCCAGCAGGTCTTTAGACAGCGTCTCCCCGTATACCCCTCCGGTCTCCGAAAATAGTTGCTGCACCATATTGCTCAGGACCCGATTCGTGATCCCTTTATTGCTCAATTTTTCTGTAGACGGGTAGATGGGTTGCATATGGATGCGCATTCCCTGTTCATGGGCCGCCAGGAGCTCCATCTCCGGGTGCGGCATGGAAAAAAGCCCGTTGAACCAATTCGTCCTTCCGAAGATGACATAGGGTACGTTGAGCTGCAGTTGTTCCCGTATCCATTTATGGCCGCGGAACCAGACCAGTTCCATCTCTCCGGTATCGTCCACAAACCTGGCGACAAGCCTGCTTCCTCTTTTTTGTTCAACCGTCTTGATATGGACAATCTTCCCGATGAGTTGCACCTCAGCCGAATTGCGTTCCAGTTCGGAGATCTTGTAATACCGGGTCTTGTCGATATACCGGTTGGGGAAGAAGTGCAGGAGATCGTTATAGGTGGTGATGCCCAACTCTGACTGCAATGCCTGAGCCCTGTTGGGGCCCACCCCTTTGAGATACGTGATCGGGGTTTGCAGCAGATCCGTTTTCATTTCACTAAATTAACGGTTACATCATTCAACTCCAACAGATCAAAATACTAATTTTGGAAGGGAAATGCCCGGTTATATGAAGCGTGTCCTCACGATTGCAAGTATCTTCTTATTGATTGGTTCGTCTGCTGCGCAGGATGACACGGCCTGGGATTTTATCAAGGGCGACATCGGGGTAGAATTGCTTCCTCTGGAAGAAAGGGTAATCGGCCGGGTCCGGTACGAATTCACTTCCATCTCCAAAACAGATTCTGTATTTCTCGATGCGAGGAATATGCAGATACAGGCGGTTTTACTAAACGGGAAAAAAGCAAGGTACTCCTATGACGGAAGAGCCCTCGTGATCAGGAAAAAATTACGACCGGAACGGAAGTACGATCTTGAAATTGAATATCAGTGCCAGCCTGCCCAGGCTTTGTATTTCCTGGGATGGAACGATTCCATTGCAGGAAACGAACAGATCTGGACGCAGGGGCAGGGAAAATACAGCAGTCATTGGGTGCCCAGTTTTGACTCGATGACCGAAAAGGTCACTTTTGGCATTGAGATCGGGGTCGACAAGAATTATGACGTCATTGCCAACGGGCAGCTTGCTGAAATACAAGATGAAGGCGAAAAGAGGATATGGCGATGGCAGATGAACCAGCCTATGAGCAGTTACCTCCTGGCATTTGCTGTAGGGAACTATGATTCCAAGAGAATAGAATCCGGATCTGGCATTCCTATTGACATGTATTATTATCCTGGCGACAGTCTCCGGGTAGAACCTACTTACCGTTTTAGTCGGGAGGTCTTCAACTTTTTCGAAAAAGAGATTGGGGTTCCATATCCGTGGCAGAACTACAAAATGGTACCGGTGAGGGATTTTTTATATGCCGGGATGGAAAATACCGGAACTACCCTGTTTTCAGATGCCTACGTGATTGATTCCACCGCCTTTACCGACCGGAATTTTGTCAATGTCAACGCCCATGAGCTCGCGCACCAGTGGTTCGGAAATCTGGTGACCGAAGTAGATGCCTCCAGTCACTGGTTGCATGAAGGGTTTGCCAGCTACTATGCCTGGCTTGCCGAAAAGGAATTTCTGGGGGAAGATGAGTTCTACTGGATGCTGTACGACAAGGCAGAGATCCTGAGTGAACAAGCCAGGGAAGGCCGGGGAGAATCCCTCCTCGATCCCGGAGCGAGCAGCCTGACCTTTTATGATAAGGGCGGACTCGCTCTTCTGATGCTCAGGAAAATTATGGGGGAGGAGGCTTACAGGAAGACGATCACAGATTTCCTGCAGACGTATTCTTTTAAGAATGTTGCGGTATCAGATTTCACAGATATCTCCAACACATTATCGGCTCGGGATCTGAAGCACTTTCGAGAATCCTGGCTGGAAAGTACGAACTTCCCGTATAGGGAAGTGATGGACCATCTGAGACGGTCGTATCGCCCCATAGATCTTTTTAAAAACCTGAGTCAGGAACTGACAACCAGTCCGGCAGAAGACGAGTCCATCATCCGCAGGTACTGGGATACAACAGACTCCGAGCAATTCAAAAAGCGGGTGATTCTATCCTACCACAGGTCACTTTCCTCAGAGTTCTTGAAAAAAGCCTTTGAAACACGAAGTACTCAGGTGAGGCAGGCCCTCTCACTGATCCCGGGGTCCGATGAAGGCGACTTGCTCCCGTATTATGAATCCCTCCTGGATGATGACAGTTATACAACCCAGGAGAATGCATTGTACAGATTATGGCTTCACCACCCTGACAGGAGGATCCTCTATCTGGAAAAAGTAAAAGACATCACAGGTTTTCCAAACAAAAACATACGCCAGCTATGGCTTCTTTTAGCTATCTTGACCAGGGATTACGGCTCTGATGTTGAAAAGAATATGTACAGGGAAGAACTGTTCGCGTATACGGCCCCGCAGTTTCCGATGGAAGTCAGACAACTGGCTTTCAGCCTTATCGGGGAGGTTTTTCCTTATTCCCGAAAGAACCTGAAAGACCTGATCAATGCGGCCTTGTATCCGTCCTGGCAATTCAGACAATTCGCCAGGAACATCCTGAAAAGGGAGCTGGATAAACCCGGGAGAAGGCAGCAGTTTGAACTAATTCTGAACGAACTCCGGGGTGAGGAATACGAGTATCTGAAAAAAGAACTGGAAAATTAATGAGAGCATTGGTCATTTCAGGAGGTGGGAGCAAGGGTGCATTCGCTGGCGGTGTTGCCCAATACCTGATGGAAGTTAAAAAACACCATTACGACCTCTTTCTGGGTACTTCCACGGGAAGTCTTTTGATCTCTCACCTCGCCCTGCAAAAAATACAGAAGATCAAGGATGTATATACCTCTGTGGATCAGAACAGTATATTCAGCAATTGTCCCTTTACCATTCAGAAAAAGCACGGTGTCTCCAATATCGGTATCGCCCACTGGAACGTCCTGAAAAACTTCTATCGCGGCAGCAAGACCTTCGGCGAAAGCCACAACCTTCTTAAACTGATCAGGGATACTATTACCCCGGAAGAATTCGAGATCCTCAAACACGGGCCCAAAGACATCATAGTGACGGTCTCCAACCTCTCGCTCAACCAGGTGGAATACAAATCGATCAACGATTTTGAATACGACGATTTTTGTGAGTGGATCTGGATCTCCTGCAACTATACCCCCTTTATGAGCCTGGTCAGAAAAGAAGGTTGTGAGTATGCCGATGGCGGACTCGGGAGCATGGTGCCTATCGAAGAAGCCATTAAAAGAGGGGCCAAGGTGGTTGACGCCATCATCCTGCATACAGAGACCACACATTTTAACCGTATGCCCTCCCGCAATGCCTTTTCCCTGCTGACCAACATGTTCGCATTTATGCTCGATCGCATTGAACGGCAGAATATCCGGATCGGGAAGTTTGTAGCCAACAACAACGACGCTATCATCAACTTCTATTACACGCCTATCGTCCTTACGACCAATTCCCTCATCTTTGAGAAAGACAAGATGACCTCATGGTGGGAGAGTGGGTTTCAGTATGCTGAAACTAAGAGCCAGCAGCAAAGTCAGCTCCAGATCGAATTGGAGTAACCTACCAAAGGGCGCTGATCTCCTTTTTTACATAGGCGAGGGCGGTGGCTGATGGAGATTGCATATCCATGGTCTCGTTGAGGATATCTTCCCTGAGTTTGTCAGCAGAATCCGATTCGCTCATTCCCGCCCTGCGGATCGCCTGTATGGTTGCACTTTTAGCCGCTTTGATCACATTCCAGCACTCATCGCTCATATAGATCTGCTGGGAAAGGTTATGCTCGAATTCATTTTCGATATTCTTGATCAAAAGGTTCTCATACGCTGCCTTGTCTGCCGATTTGGGTGCCACCCTCACCACCAGGTTCGGGATGGAGATGCGTTCCAGGAACAGGGCGAGCCTTTCATAGGCCTGCAACCTGATAGGTAAAGCGCTTTTCTGGCTTTCTTTGTGCAGCAGGTAACGCCTCCTGCCTTCTTCGTTACGGGTGTGGAGCCTGAAAAAATAAAAAGCCACGACTCCGGTGACTACGGCGGGTAACAAAAAGCCGAACATTTGGAAGATATCGTCTCCAGACATTTTTTTGGTGTTTAGTTTGGTTTACGATTCTACAACGACGGGAACCGATAAAAAGTATAGGACAGGTGTCATACCTGTGGATCTCCGGTTTTTATCGTTATTTCATCATCTCCCGTATCGTGCCGTAGAACTTTTCATATGGCGGCTGAATCCTGATGCGTGTAGTGGTCTCTATCCCGTTAAATCCATACTCACTTTTCCCCACAGCCTGAATACGGTTAGGATCGATCCCATAAGTGTCGGCGAGAACTCTTACCACGGACGAGGCCTGGAGGGAGCTCAGGTCCCAGTTATCCTTAAGTTTTATATCCTTGAATTCAAGAGCATTGCTGTTGGCCTCCACCATGATCTTGAGACCGGGATGTTTTTTCAGCACTGATGCGACCTTTTCCAGTACCGGGAGAGCCTCAGGAACTACCTGATAATTTCTGTCGACCTCCTTGAAAAGGAAGAGGTTATCGAGGATAATCGTCACGGCACCCCCGCTCAGTCCCGTTTTGACCTCAGATCCCAGGGTGTTCTTAAAGGAGGTGAGCAACGCAAGGGTGGTAGAATCGGTACTCGTAAGGGCATCGCTGATCTTTTTAAGTTGAATTTCTTTGTTTCTCAGGGTTTCCAGGGATTTACTGATGTTTTCGGTCTTCTTGTTGGAGAGTTCCGTAAAATTCGTCAGATTCTGAAGGAGTGATGCGTTTGTGGCCTTGAGTTCTTCCATCTGAAAATTCACAGCCTCCATCTCAGCCTTGTACCTTGCGGCTTCCTGTTTACTGGCGGTAAGATCGTTCTTCAAATTAAGGATCTCTTTATCCCTTTCTTCGAGCCTGAGCAGGAGTTCCTTTTTGCTTTGTGAATAGCCGGCAACAGCAAGACAGGTTACACATCCCAGCAGTATGAGTTTCTTTTTCATGAGTTCAATGTTCAAATATATTCCTTAAAATATTCAGGACCTGTTAAGGTAGTCGAGGCTTAATTCCGTAAGTGCTTTCACGCCCAGGATTAATCCGCTGTCATCGATAAAAAAATCAGGGGTATGATGGGGGAAGGGCTTTGTATTCCCTGGCGTCATTCCGCCGAGGAAGAAGAAGAACCCCGGCACTTCCCTCTGGAAATACGAAAAATCCTCTGCTCCCGTGATGGCTTTTTGCTCCTGTACATTGTCCTCCCCGGCAACCCGTTCTAATGTAGGCAGCATGGCAGACACCAGCTTGGGATCGTTATAAGTGATATCCGTGGCGTCCCTGATCTCAATAGTAGCCTCACCTCCATACGCCTTCGCGATAGTAGGCACCATCTCCATCATCCTTCTGTTCAATTTTTCCTTCATGCCATAGTCAAGTGTACGGATCGTCCCCAGCATTTCAGCACTCTCGGGGATGATATTGAAGCGGACCCCGCTTTTGATCTTGCCTACCGTGATCACCGCAGCCTCATTGGTCAGTTCGGTTTCTCTGCTGATGATGGTCTGGAGCCCGTCTATTATCTTGGCGCTGATCAGAATGGGATCAACTCCGGCCCAGGGCTGTGAACCGTGACTCTGTTTCCCTTTCACATGGATGGTAAAGCTCTGTCCAGCCGCCATAGCGCCACCAGACTTGTATCGTATCACCCCCACAGGAGTCTGTGAGTTGATATGGAGCCCAAAGATGGCATCTACGTCGGGGTTTTTCAATACGCCTTCCTTGACCATTAACAAGGCTCCTCCTTCTTCTCCCGGAGGCGGTCCTTCTTCGGCCGGCTGAAATATGAATTTGACAGTGCCTTTGATCTTATCCTTGTTTTTTGCCATGACCTCCGCCACACCCATGAGAATAGCGGTGTGCGTGTCGTGACCGCAGGCGTGCATCACTCCCACGGTTTCCCCAAGGAATTCGGATGTGACCGTAGATTTGAACGGCAGGTCATTCCTCTCGTAAACGGGGAGGGCGTCTATATCGGCTCTTAAGGCCACCGTTTTCCCCGGGAAATTGCCCTTAAGGACACCGACGACCCCTGTGTGGGCTACCCCTGTCTGAACTTCGATCCCGAGTGAACGCAAATGTGCAGCGATCTTCTCAGCGGTCTTGAATTCTCGATTAGAGAGTTCGGGGTTCTGATGGATATCCCTGCGCCATTCGATCACCTTAGGTTCGATTTGGGCATAGGACTTGTCCAGTCCGCTTCCCTGAGAAAATACGCTTAGCGATAAAACGGCCATACATGCCGTTAGTAAAATGTTTTTCATATCTGAAGATTAAAATTTAACGAGTCTGTAACCGTCATTTTGAAATTGGATAAGGGCGGTCATGGCTGAAAGCCCCAGTTGTACACCTTCGATGGTCTCGGTTCTGGGAAAGCCTCTGGACAGGGATGACTGACCGCAAAAAACTACCTGAACGCCTGCCTGAAGGAGGTCGTTTACCAGTTGTTCATTGGGATTCTCCACCCCGAAGCGTTCTCTGTAGGCACCCCCTTTGATGATATCCTTGGAGGCCTTGTTGTGAACAATAATAGCCACGTGCAGGTTCTCGGTGGGCACACCGGCCTGGGCATGCATGTTGAGGAAGCGGGCAGCGGTCTCTATCCGGGCATTGATCTGATCGGGCGAGTCCGGGCTTTCCATGATATCGAAAACCACCTTGAGCGGTTCATCCAATCTGGTCTTGTAATCCGGATTTTCTACAGGCCATACAGCGCCATGTGTTGGGATTACGGGTCCTGCCTGCTTACTCTGTGCCGTAAAGAGCAAGGGAAATGAAACCAAAAGTATAATGAGAGTAAATAAAGGTCTTGATCCCATAGTTTAAAATGACTGATAAAGATATTTAAATTGTACAGAAAAGCGATCTTGGGATCACAATAAAAATACATTTGGGGTTTCAGCAAACGGTCAAATATGGCTAACTTCACGGTCTAAAATCCGATAATTTTTTGAAACCATTTCTAGACCATCTCAATGAGGCCCAAAAAGCACCTGTCCTGCATAAGGACGGACCGCTTATGGTCATTGCCGGAGCAGGGTCGGGGAAGACGCGCGTATTGACATACCGCATTGCCCACCTGATGCATCAGGATGTGGATGCGTTCAATATACTGGCCCTGACCTTCACCAACAAGGCAGCACGGGAGATGAAAAAGCGTATCGCTGAGCTGGTCGGAACCTCGGAAACCAAGAATCTCTGGATGGGGACATTCCACTCGGTTTTCGCCCGCCTTTTGAGGTACGATGGGGATAAACTGGGTTACCCTAGCAACTTTACCATTTACGACACACAGGATTCACAAAGACTCATCGCTTCTATCATCAAGGAGATGGGTCTGGATAAGGACATCTACAAGTACAAACAAATTCAGAACCGCATTTCCTCCTACAAGAACAGCCTGATCACCGTGAAGGCCTATTTTCAGAATCCGGAATTGATGGAAGCGGATGCGATGGCCAAAAGACCCAGGTTAGGAGATATCTATCAGGAATATGTCGACCGCTGTTTTAAGTCGGGGGCCATGGATTTTGATGATCTTCTTCTGAGAACTAATGAGTTACTTACCCGTTTTCCTGACGTGTTGCTCAAGTACCAGGACCGTTTTCGATATATTCTGGTGGATGAGTACCAGGACACGAATCACTCTCAGTATCTGATCGTCAAAGCCCTTTCAGACCGGTATCAGAATATCTGTGTGGTCGGGGATGATGCCCAGAGTATCTACTCCTTCCGGGGGGCCAACATCACGAACATCCTGAACTTCCAGAGGGATTACGATGATGTGGCCGTTTACAGGCTCGAGCAGAATTACCGCTCCACCAAGAACATCGTGAATGCGGCCAATGCGATCATCGCCAAGAATAAGAATCAGCTCGAGAAAGTGGTCTGGACCGCCAATGACGAAGGCAGTAAGATCAAGTTGCACCGCTCACCAACGGATGCAGAGGAGGGGAGGTTTGTCGCAGGGTCCATCTTCGAGAACAAAATGCAGCAGCAGTTGCCGAATAACCACTTTGCGGTCCTCTATCGCACCAATTCCCAGTCGAGGTCCATCGAGGATGCCCTGAGAAAAAGGGATATACCTTACAGGATTTACGGCGGACTCTCATTTTACCAGCGGAAGGAGATCAAGGACGTCCTTTCCTACCTGAGGCTGGTCATCAACCCTAAGGATGAGGAAGCGTTGAAACGGGTCATCAATTTCCCGGCAAGGGGGATAGGACAGACCACCATAGACCGCCTTACCGTGGCTGCGAACCAATACGGGAAATCCATCTTCGAGATCATAGAAAACCTCGATAAGCTGGATCTGAAGATCAATTCGGGAACCCAGCGGAAACTTGAGGATTTCGTGAACATGATCAAGAGTTTCCAGATCATGAATGAGAATGCAGATGCCTTCACCCTGGCGGAGCACGTGGCCCGGAAATCAGGGATCCTGTTGGAATTCAAAAAAGACGGGACCCCGGAAGGGATCGCACGGATGGAGAACATTGAGGAATTGCTCAACGGGATCAAAGACTTTGTCGAGGGACAGAAGGAACTGGCAGATGCCAAAGGCGACCTCACGGAATTCCTGGAAGATGTGGCCCTTGCCACGGATATGGACAAGGATACTTCCGATGATGACAGGGTAGCCCTGATGACCATTCACCTGGCAAAGGGATTGGAATTTCCTTATGTCTACATCGTCGGAATGGAAGAGGACCTCTTCCCCTCGGCAATGAGTATGAATACGCGGAGTGAATTGGAGGAGGAGAGAAGATTGTTTTACGTGGCCCTGACAAGAGCGGAAAAGCAGGCCTATCTCACTTATACACAAAACCGCTATCGCTGGGGTAAGCTGATCGATGCAGAGCCAAGCCGATTCCTGGAAGAGATCGACGAGAAGTATATTGACAATCTAACGCCCGTTGATAATTACAGGTTCAAGCCACTGATCAGCTCGGACATATTCGGGGAAGTCGATAAAAGCAGGCTCAGGCAGCAAAAACCCACCAATGGTACACCTCCGTCCACTGGAAGACCCAGCCCCGATCAGTTGAGGAAGCTCAGAAAGATAAGGCCTAATTTGGGTGAGCCTTCAGTGCGGACCCAGGAAGATATTCCGGAACTCTCTGTCGGCACAAAGGTAAATCATACGCGCTTCGGTAAGGGGGAAGTGATCAAACTCGAGGGAGCAGGAAATGACAAAAAAGCAGAGATCCGTTTTGAGAGGGGAGATGTAAAGAAACTGCTGCTCCGGTTTGCCAAGCTTGAAGTTTTAAACTGACAGGTATGCAGGCAGAATTCATCAGGATTTACAATGAGAATCCCAATCCCAGGGAGATCCAAAAGGTGGTAGAGGTGTTGCGCAAAGGCGGACTCGTCATCTACCCGACGGATACCGTATACGGTCTGGGATGCGATATCACAAAAACCAAAGCCCTGGAGAGGATAGCGCGTATAAAAGGAGTAAAACTCGAAAAGGCCAATTGGTCTTTCATCTGTGCAGACCTCAGCAACCTCTCGGATTACGTACGGCAGATAGATACGCCCACTTTCAAGATCCTGAAGCGGGCCCTGCCCGGACCGTATACCTTTATCCTCCCAGGAAACAACAACCTGCCCAAGGCCTTCAAGAATAAGAAAACTGTAGGGATCAGGGTTCCCGATAACGCTATTGCCAGGGCATTGGTGGAAGGACTAGGAAATCCCATTATATCGACTTCCATAAGAGACGAAGACGATGTGATCGAGTACACTTCGGATCCGGAGCTGATCCTGGAAAAATGGCACAACCTGGTCGATGTCGTCGTAGATGGGGGCTATGGGGGAAATGTGCCCTCCACGGTGATCGATCTGTCCGGATTTGAACCTGAGGTAGTGAGAGAGGGGAAGGGTTCTCTGGACATTCTTTAAATAAAAAACCGCGATACTGAGTACCGCGGTTTAGGTTTCATCTTTTCTAAGGATCTTATTTGATCGCTGGGTCTTTCATTCCTTCCTCGATCATGCTGTAGAACTGATCCAGTTTAGGCAGTACTACGATGCGTGTCCTTCGGTTCTTGGAACGATTGGCAGCTGTGTCGTTGCTCATAAGAGGCACGTAGTAGCTGCGACCGGCTGCAGTCATACGGGCAGGATCCACCTTGAAATCATTTTGAAGTATCCTGACGATAGAGGTAGCCCTTTTCACACTGAGATCCCAGTTGTCAAGAAGAACTCCGCTCTGATAAGGTACGTTGTCTGTGTGTCCTTCGACCATGAATTCAAAGTCGGGTTTGTTGTTGACAACCTTGGCCACTTTTCCAAGAACTTCTTTGGCAGCGGCAGTTACATTGTAGCTTCCGGAGCTGAAGAGCAGTTTATCGGAAATGGATACAAATACCACTCCTTTTTCGACGCTGATCTCGATATCCTCGTCATCCAGGTTGCCCAGTACCCCTTTCAGGCTTTGTACCAGTGCAAGGTTAACCGAATCCCTCCTGGTGATGGCATCCTGCAATTTGCGGATGGTAAGATCTTTTTCCTGCAGGCTTTCCAGAGATTTTTCAAGGTTCTCAGCTCCTTTGGTGGTCAGGGTGGTCAGGTTGCCCATGTTGTTGATCAGCTCCTGGTTATTGGCTTTCAGGAAAGCATTCTGATCTTCCAGGGTTTTCAGTCGGGCCGTAGCTGACGCCTTGTCCTCCAAACAACTGTTCAGTTTTACCGTGGCCGAATTCAGCAGGTCCTGGGTCTCTTTTTGTTTGGCTTCCAATTCGGCGTACTTCTTTTGGGAAACACAGGAGGAGAGTAAGATCATCATTCCCAGGCTTCCTAATAATATGTTCTTCATTTTACTAAGTGATTTAATTTTTGAATTATTGATTTTGTTAGGTTTTATTGTTATTTGGGATCAAAATTATATAAAAGCGGATTCTGTAATATAAGGTTTTAGTTAATCTTTTACTAATTCGTTAAAAGACCCTATTCTATATACGTAATGGGAGAGGACAATGGATTTTGTCTTGTAATATTTTATTACGAAATCTGTTTTTTCCCGTTTTCGATACATCTTCCTGAATTGCCGGTAATAGCTCAGGTGTGCCCTGAGGATGGCAATGCAATGCCTGCCTTTCCCCTGGAGTATGAAACGGATGGCGGCGATCCCGTCTAGTAAGAGCCTAAACAGGATGATCACCAGCGCTTTTTTGCGGGGAAGGTTCTTGGTAATGGAGAAGAGGGAATTCCTGAAGTTCAGGTAGGTCTTCTTGGGATTCATATTGCTCAGGGTAGAGCCACCAAGGTGAAGGACCTCAGATCGACCTACGTACAAGATCTTATACCCTTTGTTTTGAGCCCTCCAGCAGAGGTCTACTTCCTCCTGATGGGCGAAATAGTCCTCGTCAAAACCCCCGAGCTCGTCAAAGACTTTTTTGCGTATGAACATACAAGCACCCGTTGCCCAGAAGATCTCACAGACATCATTGTATTGTCCGGTATCCCGTTCGAGCGACTGAAAGATCCTGCCGCGGCAGAAGGGATATCCCAGCTGGTCCAGAAAACCTCCTGCAGCCCCAGCATATTCAAAGTGATCGGGTTTAAGCAGGTCGAGAATCTTGGGTTGAACGATAGCTACATCCGGATTTTCTGCAAAGATCTCCATGACAGGGTTCAGCCAGTTTGGGGTTACTTCCACATCCGAATTAAGGAGACAGTACACATCTGCATCGACCTCCTTCAGGGCATCGTTGTAACCTTTGGCAAAACCCCCATTGGTAGAATTCTGAATGATCTTGATCTCGGGATAATTTTTTCGTAGAAATGCCACAGACCCGTCGGTTGATGCATTGTCTGCCACATAGATATCTGCTTCCACGGAATTTTCGATCACGGAAGGCAAATAGGTTTTAAGCAGGGCTTCTCCGTTCCAGTTGAGTATGACGACCGCTAAGTTCAACATGTTCAGATTCCGGATTTATTTATTGCCGCGACAGGTGAAGTAGGCAAGGCCACAAAGTAAAGAAATAAATCGCATATGGCCGGGTAGGTTAAAACCACAGCTTTATGCGGTTCTCCCCGTATAAGAAGGGAAGTCCTCGATAAAAATATAAGAGGAATTCTTATAGTCGATCCTGCAAAAGTAGTGGTCCAACCCATTGGTAACGAGCAGAAAACGAGCTCTTAGATCGAGGTTGTACCTGGCAGCCTGGTCGAATGAATCCTCTGTTATCTTTACTTTGGGCGCCTTGCATTCTACCAGGATCTCAATCTCTCCATTTGGGGAGTACACGACGATGTCGAAGCGCTTTGAGAGGGTGTGAACCCTGATCTGCTTCTCTACATTGATCAGGCTCAGAGGGTAGTTCTTGGTTTCATGCAGGTATCGGACAACATGCTGTCTCACCCATTCCTCGGGTTGCAAGGCCACAAATTTTTTGCGGACCACATCAAAGATCAGGGGGTTATTTTCGCTATTTTTGAAACGAAAATGGTACCCCGGAAAATTCAGATTTTCCATCCCGCAAAATTGTCGA
The DNA here is from genome assembly GCF_014638095.1 of Muriicola marianensis. GTDB lineage: Bacteria > Bacteroidota > Bacteroidia > Flavobacteriales > Flavobacteriaceae > Muriicola > Muriicola marianensis. The sequence goes on along the minus strand of NZ_BMFH01000001.1, from coordinate 358,506 downwards.
TTTTTTTTTTGATGGAAGAAGTAAAACGACTTATTGATGACATCCGCAACAGGAAAATACTACCTGTTTATTTTCTGATGGGGGATGAAGGGTACTACATAGACCGGATCGCGGAATACATAGGAGCGAATGTTCTTACCGAGGAAGAAAAGGGGTTCAACCAAATGGTCCTCTACGGAAAGGATGTATCCATAGACGATATCGTTTCCAATGCCAAGCGTTTTCCTATGATGGCTGAACGCCAGGTGATCATTGTCAAAGAAGCACAGCACCTCTCCAGGACCATAGAACAACTGGCACCTTATGCAGAAAACCCTCAGCCCTCCACGGTTTTGGTGATCTGTTACAAATACAAGAAACTGGATAAACGAAAAAAGCTCCACAAAGTTTTAAAGGCGCCAAATGGGTTGGTTTTCGAAAGCAAAAAGCTGTATGAGAATCAGGTATCGGAATGGATCCGCAGGGTACTGAAGTCCAAAGGGTATCCCATTTCGCACAAGGCCTCTATCTTGTTAGTGGAATTCCTGGGGACGGACCTCAGTCGCATCCATAATGAACTGGAAAAGCTTTCCGTTGTGCTACCTGAAGGAACTGAAATCACCCCTGAGGTAGTCGAAAAACACATTGGCATCAGCAAGGATTACAACAATTTTGAACTGAAGAAGGCCATAGGGGAGAAGGACATCGTAAAGGCCACACGCATCGCCACCTATTTCTCCCAGAATCCGAAGGACAACCCTTTTGTGGTAACGGTTTCCCTGCTTCATACCTTTTTCACCCAATTGCTTCAGTATCACGGACTCAATGACCATTCACCCCGGAACGTGGCCAGTGCGCTGAGGATCAATCCGTATTTCGTTGATGAGTTCCAGGTTGCAGCCAGGAATTATTCAATGAAGAAATCAAGTAAGGTTGTGTCTTACCTGAGAGAACTCGATATGAAAGGAAAAGGGGTGGGAGCCTACAACATGAGCCAGGGCGACCTGTTAAAGGAACTGCTGGTCAAGATCATGTAGACTATTTTTTGTCCACACTGAATTTGCCGGGTCCCAATAACATGATCACCACGAACATGGAGAGGAAGAGCAATGCTTTTTCCTTGGTTCCAAACGGGTCTTCACCATGAACGATAAATGCGGCCACCGCCATCGTTATTGCAGTAGGAATGGCAGCCCAACGGGTCTTAAAACCGATAATGATCAGGATCGGACATATAAACTCTGCAATTATCGCCAGAAAAAGGGTAGGCGTGGCACCGAGTCCGATAGGATCACCGAACTCAAAATCTCCTGAGATAAGTTTCTGGAATTTGGGATAGCCGTGAGCCAGCATCATAGCGGAAGCAGAGATTCTCAGCAGGGCCAATCCTATGTTAACTTGTAAGCTATTTTTCATGATATTTGGGGATATGTTAAATAAATGTAAAGTTTTTTTAGAATAAAACAATGTTTTGGCCGAGAATCATGTCCATTTTAAAAATGAGCTCATCCGAATTTTCCCGGTTGAAATTTAAAGGAGGCTTGATTTTTAGTACGTTGTCAAAGGGTCCGTCCGTGCTTACCAGGACAAATTGATTTCGCAATTCATTCTTAAGGACCGAAGCGAGCTTGGTCAGGGGCTGGCCGTCCTGGTTGGTTAATTCCACTCCAAGAAACAAGCCATGACCCCGTACATCTGCAATTACCGGGTATTTATTCCTCAAATCGTTTAAGCCAGACTTAAGGTATTCACCGGTATTCTTAGCGTGTTCCTGCCTGTTCTCTTCCGCAATTACCTCCAGGACCGCCAGCCCGATGCGGCAGGAAACGGGATTCCCGCCAAAAGAACTGAAAAATTCAGGGCCATGTCCGAAGGACTCGGCGATTTCATCCGTAGTGACCACGGCACCTATAGGATGCCCGTTGCCCATCGGTTTACCCAGTATGACCATGTCCGGGACAACTCCATAGAGTTCGTAGCCCCAAAATACTTCTCCAAGCCTTCCGAAACCTACCTGTACCTCATCGCTGATGACAACGCCTCCCTGCGCTCTGATCTCCGGATATACCGCATTCAGATATCCTTTTGCCAGCGGTACCTGCCCACCACAGCCTACTATGGGCTCAGCAATGAAGGCCGCAATCTCACCTTTTGTTTGTTGTATCTTTTCAATGGCTTCCCGGGAATAGTTTTGTCCGGCCGTTCCGTCATCCTTCCAGGGACTGCCAAATACCTTGGGCAGAGACAATTCAAGAGTTTCCTCCGGCTTGCCTTCACTGCCCGGGTTCTGGTACTTGTAAGCGCTGATCTGCATCCCTGTTTGGGTGTGCCCGTGATAGCCGCTGTCCAGCACAGCCACCTTTTTCTTCCGGGTATGGTATTTGGCCATCCTGATGGCAAGGTCACTGGCCTCACTGCCTGAATTCACGAAATAGATCTTGTTGAGTTTCTGGGGGAACCTGGCAAGGAGGGCAGAGCTGTATTCCTCCAGGGCTTCGTAGAGATAACGGGTATTGGTATTGAGTTTAGCCATGGCCCTTCGGCCTGCCTCCACCACCCGGGGATGGCAGTGACCCACAAGCATGATGTTGTTATAAGCATCCAGGAAGGTGTTTCCCTTTGTATCATACATATACTGAAAAGCTGCACGGTCCATGGGAATGGGATCCGCGTAGCTGATGGAAAGGTTCTTCCCGAAGTGCTCCTTCCTGTTCTTGAGGAGTCCGGCAGTTGATACCGTATCCTGCTTACTGAATCCGCAAACTTCCCTGAAAGAATTGGCCGCCGTAATCGGATTGATCTTCAGTAGCCGGTATAACAAAGCCCAGGCCCCTTTTTCACTGATGGTGATGTAAGAAGATGCTTGTTTCCCACCAGAAGCTACAGCAGATTTACAAACACTGATACAGAGCCTGGCCGCGATAAGCCAGTACAGGCTGTCACATTCGAGTTCTGTAAGAGGCATTTCCTTGTGGTAGGCTTCCAGAACGTATCTCCCAAACTCCAGCGGGTGATCTTTGTGCATCATCACATAGGTCATCCCGATGGCTATCTCATTTATTGTCCAGGTATGGCAAATATCACCAAAATCGATGATCCCTGTTACTTTCTTGCCGTCGGTGAGGATATTCCAGTCATTGGCATCGCCGTAGATAAGTGATTTTCTAAAGTGATGGGATACAGGCGATATCTGGTCGTCGAACTGCAGGAGATAATAAGCCACCAGACTTCTGTCGGAGGGACTAGGGATCTGATGGAGCAGGGGAAGGCAGCGGTTGGTATTCCTTAAGTCCCAATCGAGGTCTTTTGCCTCAAGAACAACTTCAGAGGTGGAAGACAGTAAGGAATCCATCCTGCCAAGGATTCTTCCCAGGTCGCCCAGTAACTCGGGGTTCTGAGGGACAGTGGCCAGGAATTGTCCCTCCAGATAGGTCAGGAGCCTGTAAAGCGAACCTTCATGCTCCGCATAGGGCGCCCCGGTTTTGGTGCAGATCCGGCGGGAGAAAGCACAGTTCTCTATCTTTCCCAACAGGTCCAGAACCCTGTCCTCGGCCTGGAGTTCCTCCCTTGTTCGCTGAGTATCCGTATATTTTTTACAAACGTAAATCCCCGAATCCGATTCCACCTTAATGTTGGTGCTAATATACCCCTCCATGGGTGCAAGGTGAAATACCTCGAGGCTGTACTCTTGTTCAAGGATCTTCTTTACAGACATATACGCTCAGGGTTGAGATCCCTAAACATAGGACAATTATAAGAGAAGGAAAAGGATTTTTTACTTAGCGAAGCTCAGGAAAATCCGAAGGGCTGGCCTCGTGCATGATCTGGTAGATCTTTTCAAAAATGTCTTCGGCATTGGGCTTGGAAAAATAATCCCCATCCGAGGCATAAGCCGGCCTGTGCGCTTTTGCACTAAGGGTTTGAGGAGCACTGTCGAGATACCTGTAGGCTCCCTGTTTTTCTATGATCTCTTGCATGAGATAGGCAGAACATCCACCCGGCACATCTTCATCGACGATGAGCAGACGGCTGGTTTTTTTCACGCTTTTGAGAACATCACTGTGGAGGTCGAAGGGCAGGAGTGATTGTGCATCGATCACTTCAGCGTCTATGCCCACCTCTTTTAATTCCTCGGCCACATCCAGGACGATCCTCAGGGTGGAACCATAAGAGACCACGGTAATATCTGTACCTGGTTTTACTACTTCTACGAGTCCGATCGGCGTACACAGCTCTCCCAAATTTGCGGGCTTCGCCTCTTTGAGGCGATATCCATTGAGGCTTTCAACGATCAGCGCAGGCTCATCGCTTTTCAGCAGGGTGTTGTAGAAACCGGCTGCTTTGGTCATATTTCGGGGTACCAGTATGTACATCCCCCTCAGCAGGTGGATGATACCACCCATCTGTGATCCTGAATGCCAGATCCCTTCCAGACGGTGACCCCTGGTCCTTACGATTAGGGGTGCCTTTTGTTTGCCCACGGTTCGGTAGAGCAGGGTGGCCAGATCGTCGCTCAGGGTTTGCAGGCCGTACATGAGATAATCGAGATACTGGATCTCGGCTATAGGCCGCAGTCCTCTCAGGGCAAGACCTATGCCCTGTCCCACGATGGTAGCTTCCCGGATTCCGGTATCCGAGATGCGGATCTCCCCGTATTTTTTCTGTAATCCTTCCAGTCCCTGGTTGACATCCCCTATGGCACCACTGTCTTCCCCGAAGATCATCAACTCGGGATACTTAGAGAAAAGAGCATCGAAATTATCCCGCAAGATGATCCTGCCATCTACCTGTTCCGGGTTGTCATCGTATGTAGGCAATACCTCTTGGATGTTTGTCGCATTGTTGGGCAACTCACTGTAGAGGTGAGAGCTGAAATGAGGCTGGTTCCTTTGCATGAAACCAGAGATCCATTCTTCCAGGGCTTTTTTCTGTGGAGTAGTCTCACCGAGAACATAGCGCAGGGCCTTCCTGGAAAGAGAAGCCAGATCTTTTTTCAGAGGCTCTTCCACTGCGATGAGATCATTCTTGATCCTGGAAATAAAAGCCTTATTCGGGCTGCTTTGTGCCAGTGATTCGAGCAGGCCGACCAATTTCTTCTTGTCTTCCTTGTGAGGGTTAAGGAATTCATTCCAGGCATCTTTCCTCGCCATACGAACCTCAGTCTTGATCTTTTTCTCCAGTGATTTCAGATCCTCTTCAGAGGCGATGCGATTCGAAAGTATCCATTCCCTGAAGCGCTTATTGCAGTCGTTCTCTTTTTCCCAGGCCAGTCGATCTTCGCTCTTATAGCGTTCATGCGATCCCGAGGTGCTGTGACCTTGTGGCTGGGTGAGTTCCGTTACGTGTATGATGACAGGTACGTGTTCTTCCCGAGCAATATCAGAGGCGTTCTCGTAGGTGTGGATCAGGGCAGTATAATCCCAACCTTTTACCTTCAGGATTTCATACCCGGGTTCGACTTCCGTTCGCTGGAAACCCGATAGAATGGCCGAGATATCTTCCTTGGTGGTCTGGTATTTGGCAGGCACAGAGATTCCGTATTCATCATCCCAGATACTGACGACCATAGGAACCTGCAAGACCCCGGCCGCATTGATAGTTTCGAAAAAATGACCTTCACTCGTACTCGCATTACCTATCGTACCCCAGGCGACCTCATTTCCATTGTCCGTAAACTTTTCAGCTCGCAGGCCCTTTTCATTTCTATAGACTTTGGAGGCGAGTGCCAAACCGAGAAGCCGGGGCATTTGTCCGGCCGTAGGGGAGATGTCCGGACTGCTGTTCTTCTGTTGGGTGAGATCTTTCCAGGTGCCGTCTTCGCTGAGACTGTACGTCCCAAAATGCCCTCCCATCTGACGACCTGCGCTCATAGGCTCTTTTTCCAGATCGGTGGTGGCATACAGGCCGTGGAAGAATTCTTTTGGAGTCAACAGCTCAAGGGCCATCATAAAGGTCTGATCCCTGTAGTAGCCGCTTCGAAAATCGCCATTTTTAAAGGCTCGTGCCATGGCGAGCTGCGGCAATTCCTTCCCGTCCCCGAAGATGCCAAATTTTGCTTTTCCCGTGAGAACTTCCCGCCTTCCTAGCAGGCTGCATTCCCGACTCATTACGGCGATCTGGTAATCGTTCAGTATCTGCTTCCGAAATTCGTCGAAGGAAATGTCCTCACTGGTTTGAAGCTTCGGGTCCATGGATCAGAAATTTTGACGAAAATATCAAAAAATAGGGGTTTTTGCAAGGAGAAACTTCCTAATAAAATTAACAATATGTCAATAAAATTCACTGAGATAAGAAAATATTGTGAACTACACAATAGAAGCCGATAAAAATTAAGAATATGTTAATGTTTAAAACCACTTACGGGTAAACAGCCCTATCAGTGTTTTCGGGCTTAGGGTCACGAGAAATCTTATCTTTTCATCGTATGCGGGTTGTGCGATCTCCCATCCGTTGTTGGAGTAAATCGGGAAATACAATTCGAAATAATCAGTGACCAGGTTGAGCCGGATCCCGGAATCATATACAAATCTGGTATCGATCCCTCTGTTCTTTACCAGGCCGAGATCACCGTAGAATTCTATCCATCGCCACAGGTTTACACTGGCATTGGTCGTAACCAGCCAGTCGTTGGCAAAGGGGTTTTCTAACTGTGATTTAAATCCCCCCTCGGCTATGATGATCTGCTGACTCGTTATTCCCGATTCTTCAGATCGACCCAAATAATCGTAATCAAAGAGATAATCGGTAGGCCGGTCGAGGGCAAAACTGAAGAAATCCGAATTGGTCTCATTTCTCAGAAATTTACCCGCGAAAAACCTGAGATTGAGTTGGGTATTGTTATCAAAGAGCTTGCGATACTCAAAATTGAGAGACAATTTAGAGAAATCCGCCGAATGCTGCCCATCCACGAACCATGAGAAGAAATCGATGATATCATTGTTGTAATGATTGTACCGAACGTTGAAGACACTGTAATCCGGGTCGGTCTCAATGACAAGGGAAGGATCTATATCCCTAAAAACATTCACGTATCTAAAAACCAGGGACCGGCGTTCATTTGAAATGAGGTCGTCCGGCCTCCAGCCAAGTCCGAAAGCAGGCGTGACAGTGCTGTAGCGCGAATTGGTCTGAAAGTGAAAACTAGACATGTTGAGACTGTAATTCGCTACATAGAGACCACTTTTTCTAAGGTATTTACGGTAGTTGAACCCGGCAACCCCGACAAGGGATCGTTCTTTGAGTGCGAATGAAGGGGCCAAACTGAAAATAAAAGGCCTTTCCAGCAACGTCTTATTGGAAAACCTGATTCCCGGTGAGATCCCGTCATATACGTTAAAGCCCGCCACCGGCATGTAGAACAACTGGTTGTAATACGGATTTTCTGCGTCTTTCAGGAATTGAAGTTTTAGCTTCTTGTTACTGGAGAAAAAGCCGCTCAGGGATTTCCAGTTGTCCCTCTGGTTGAATTCCGGGATGTTCTGATCGTAGTTAAGGACGAGTCGATCTTCCTCCCGGTCGGGAATAAGGACTGTGTCGATCCCTGTAATATTTGAAAACCAGTAATTGGAGATCACGCTGTCATTCTTCAGACCAAAAAGGGAGATAGGCACATTGGTTCCGCTTTTATTTTTCAGTACTACGGCCAGGGTATCTTCCAGCTTGTCTACCCGCTTGATCTTGAAATCGATCCGTTTATCTGTTTCCACATAGGTGTCGAAAAACCAGGATACGTCACGGGAAACATTGGATTCCACGACCCTCCTGAAATCAGAAGGGGTCACCGGTTTAAGTTTGTAGGTGTTGTAGAATTGCTCTATGCTTTTATCTACTTCCTCCCTTTCCGTATAGGCCGCCAGATAGGCCAGGCCCAGTCCTGCCTTGTAGGTGTTGGCGATCTTCTGGTTGAATTTGATCAGGGAATCGTTGGAGGTGGTCAGCCGCTGATCCAGGTTCTTCCTGGCTGTAAGCATGTATAAAAACGGATACTGATCATTGAAGGACATTTGGGCCAGGGTGAAGGTACTCACGGGCCAAATGGAAGACAATTTTCCCAGGAGCTTCTGATCAGGGTAGTAGGTTTGTACAAATCGGATCATGAGGTAATTGACGATGGCATCTGTTACCCATTGCTCCTTCCGGGGGTTCAGGAAGAGGGTTTCGCGTAGCTGACTCAAAAGGGCGGTCTTCAGGAATTTCATCTCGAACTGGAATTGCTCTTCGTAAGGCCTGATAAATGATGGCAATTGATTGAGCCCGTAGAGGGGATTCTTGTTAAAGTCCGTTTCGCTCACCAGGAGTTGTTCGTAGGGATAGTCTCCGAGGTTTTCATGTATGAACTGGGTGATACGGTTTATGGAGATCCCCTGGGATATTTCATCATATTTAGGGGACCGGATATCGGTGACAACTATGAGATAGGGGGTCACGTGCTTGATGAACTTACGGGAAGAATTCAGGATCACATCCCCGCTTTTCCTTCCAACTCCTTTAAGAGTAGCGACCTGTTTGGCAGGATAGGAGGTAATGTTGACCTCGTTGTAATTGGTACCCAGGAACAGGTTCTCGGGGTAGGTGAGGGTGATGGTTGTATTGGTGATACCGGTATACAGATCCTCCAGATTCTTGTTGGAATACAACTGCCAGTCATCCTCGTAAACGGCCGGGGTCAGGTACCAGTCCTTTAAATAGTATCCCCCTCTGGGATCATAGCCATAAGGGGTGTATTTATTTGGGGGAAGTGTGACCGTATAGGTAAGATACATTTTGACAGAGGCACCCGGAGGAAGCGGGCGATTGAGTTGAATTTCTATAAGGTCCCTTTTAGGCGTTCGCTTCCAGTTCAGGTTGCGGAATTCAAAATCTGACATTCCAAAGATGCGCGTTGAACCCCTCTCATCTGCCTTGGCCAGATGCAGACTTTTCTTAAAATCCTCTGCAAATCTCCTGGCCAGATCTGTCTTCTTACTGGAATATGAATGGGCCCAGTCGTTGAAATAGAGTACGGCCAGGGTGTCCTGAGAATCGTTCTGGTAGGTAAACTCCTGCTGTATCTCGATCTCCCTTGTATCCGGATCCAGTTCAGCTTTGAGAATATTGATGTGTTGGGCGAAGGCACAGCCAGGTCCTAGCAGGAGGACCAGACAAAGACAAACAAAGCATAAAATACTGCCTTTTGGCCTCATAGGGGATTAGAAATTTGGACTGAGGGTGTGTCCCTTGTAGAATGCATCGATGATGTCCACAACTTCCTCTGCCGAATCGGCCATCTTGACCAGGTCGAGGTCTTCCGGACTGATATTTTTTGCTTCCAGCATGGTATTCCTGATCCAATCCATAAGTCCTGACCAGAATTCAGAACCCACCAGAATGATAGGGAATCTTCCGATCTTATTGGTCTGTATCAGGGTAATCGCTTCAAAGAGTTCATCCAGAGTGCCAAACCCGCCAGGCATTACCACGAATCCCTGGGAATACTTGACAAACATCACCTTCCGAACGAAGAAGTAGTCAAAATCCAGGCTTTTGTCATTATCGATATAAGGATTGTCATGCTGTTCAAAAGGGAGTTCAATATTCAGGCCCACGGACGTTCCTCCGGCCAGATGGGCTCCTTTATTTCCGGCCTCCATGATCCCGGGTCCGCCACCGGTGATGATCCCATAACCCGCCTCGGCCACTTTCTTGGCGATTTGCACGGCCATTTCATAAAACACATCACCCGGTTTGGTCCGGGCTGATCCAAATATGGTCACGCATGGCCCGATAGCACTCATTTTCTCAAAACCATTGACAAATTCTCCCATGATCTTGAAGATCGCCCATGAGTCATTGGTCTTGATCTCGTTCCAGCCTTTGTGATGTTTCTCCTTTCTCATACCTCTATGCCTTAAAACGCGGTTTCCGGCTATACATTATAAATGTCGTAAAACTATTTCAATGGCTCAGTGCCGGATCTAATTCCCTTCTTAAAAATTGTGCGGTATAACTCTTTTCATCGGCTGACACTTCTTCCGGCGTTCCTTCGGCCACGATCATACCACCCCCTCTGCCGCCTTCGTAACCGATATCGATAATATGGTCTGCCATTTTGATCACATCCATATTGTGTTCGATGATGAGGATGGTATTACCCTTGTCGACCAGCCGGTTCAATACGTCCATCAGGACCCGGATATCCTCAAAATGCAGACCTGTGGTGGGTTCATCCAGGATGTAAAAAGTGTTTCCCGTGTCCCTTTTTGACAATTCCGTGGCCAGTTTCACCCGTTGGGCTTCACCTCCGGACAGAGTCGTGGATTGCTGCCCAAGGGAAATATATCCCAATCCCACATCCTGAATCGTCTTGAGTTTTCTGTAGATCTTTGGGATGTTCTCAAAGAACTCCACAGCTTCGTCAATGGTCATGTCCAGCACGTCTGCTATGGATTTTCCCTTGTATCGAATTTCAAGGGTTTCCCTGTTAAATCGTTTCCCGTAACAGGTCTCACATTCCACATACACGTCGGGCAAAAAATTCATCTCGATCACCCGGAGGCCTCCTCCCTGACAGGTTTCGCATCGACCTCCCTTGACATTAAAACTAAACCGCCCCGGTTTATACCCGCGAATGGCCGCTTCCGGAGTTTTTGTAAACAGTGACCTGATCTCACTGAACACTCCTGTGTAGGTGGCCGGATTAGATCTCGGGGTCCTGCCGATGGGCGACTGGTTGATGTCGATGACCTTGTCGATATGTTCCAGCCCTTTTATCCTTTTATACGGCATAGGTTTCTTCACCCCATTGAAATAGTGGGCATTCATGATGGGGTACAGGGTCTCATTCACAAGGGTCGATTTTCCGCTCCCTGAAACGCCGGTGACACCTATCATTTTTCCAAGCGGGAAGGAAACAGAGATATTTTTCAGGTTGTTTCCCGTACAGCCTTCCAGGACGATATGTTTTCCATTGCCTTCCCTTCTGCGCTTGGGGACGGGGATCTCTTTCTTCCCCGTCAGATAGTCGGCTGTAAGGGTGTCGTGCTGTTTCAATTCGGCAGGGGTGCCTTCTGAAATGATCTCCCCTCCGTGTTTTCCGGCCCGGGGACCTATATCGATCACATGATCTGCACTTTTGATCATGTCTTTATCGTGTTCCACAACGATGATGGAATTCCCTATATCCCTGAGAGCCAGCAAGGACCTTATCAGTCGGCCATTGTCTCTCTGGTGGAGTCCGATACTGGGTTCGTCGAGGATGTAGAGGACACCAACCAGTTGTGAACCGATTTGAGTGGCTAATCGAATTCTCTGAGCTTCTCCCCCAGACAGGGATTTTGAAGGCCTGTTCAGGGAGAGGTAATCCAGTCCAACATCGAGGAGAAACTGTACCCTGCTTCTGATCTCTTTGATGATCTCCTCGGCAATGATCTTCTGATTCCCACTTAGATTCTTTTCCAGATTCTCGAAGAATACAGCCAACTCGGCTATGTCCAGAGCCGCGAGTTCGGCTATGTTCTTTTCTCCTATCCTGAAATTAAGGGAGGCTTTCTGCAGGCGAGTACCCTGGCATTGCGGGCATCTGATCTTGTCCATGTATTCCTTGGCCCATCGCTTTATGGAAGTAGAATCCGAACTGTTGAACTGATTCCTGATAAAATGAGCGATCCCTTCGTAGTCAATCGTGTAATCTCGCCTGACACCCAGGGATTTGGAATCCACCACAAAGCGTTCCTGCCCTCCGTACAAAATGACCTCCATGGCTTCGGCCGGTATTTTGGAGATGGGATCCTTAAGGTCGAACTCATAGCGTTTTGCTATGGTCTCCAGCTGTTTAAAGGCCCACGATTTCTTGTATTCCCCCAGGGGAGCGATACCTCCTGCCGCGATGGACAGCATTCGGTCAGGGAAGATCTTGTGTTCATTGATCTGGTAGGTGTGACCCAAGCCGTTGCATTCCTCGCACATCCCTTTTGGCGAATTGAAGGAAAACGTATTGGGTTCGGGGGTAGGGTAGGAGATCCCGGTGGAGGGGCACATAAGATCCCGACTGAAATACCTGGGCTCACTTTCCCCTTCGGCCAGGACCATCAGGGTGTCGTTGCCGCTGTACATGGCTGTGTTAATCGATTCCGATAGCCTTTTTTCCACCTCCGGATCATCGGTGACGGCCAGGCGGTCTATCACGATCTCAATATCATGTGTTTTGTACCGGTCGACTTTCATTCCCTTGCGGAGATCCAGTAATTCTCCGTCAACCCTGACCTTTACAAACCCCTGTTTGGCGATCTGTTCAAACAGTTCCCGGTAATGCCCCTTCCTGGATTTGACAACGGGTGCCAGGATATTGATCCGTTTTCCGGAAAAGGAGGTAAGGATGAGTTCCCGGATCTGCTCATCGGAATAGCTGACCATCTTTTCACCTGTCTTGTAGCTATAGGCGTCGGCCGCCCTTGCGTAGAGCAGTCTTAAAAAGTCATAGACCTCGGTGATAGTACCTACAGTCGAGCGAGGGGATTTAGAAGTGGTCTTCTGTTCGATAGCGATCACCGGTGACAAACCATCGATCTTATCCACATCGGGCCTTTCCAGTCCTCCCAAAAACTGCCTGGCATAAGCCGAGAAGGTCTCGATATAACGCCTCTGCCCTTCCGCGTAAATAGTATCGAAGGCGAGGGAAGACTTGCCACTGCCCGAAAGACCGGTAATGACTACCAGTTTTTCCCTGGGAATACTTACATCAATGTCCTTGAGATTGTGAACACGGGCACCTTTTACTTCTATGTGTTCTTCGAATTTTGTCATGAAAAGAGGCAAAGTGGCAAAGGTACTCTTTTGATTCCTAAAAATGAAGCGAGCACAGACCCCTCCATGTTAATTCCATTTTAATTTAAGAGGGTCTGACATGACTAAATCTTTAATCATTTCATTGATCAAATCAATCATGCTTTCATGAAATCAAGCAACAGCCGCAGAGGCTTTAGACTCTTCGTTATGAAGCAGGAAAGGAAATTTTGAAGTTCCTGACGGTACTGAATTAATATTCTCTTCTTTCAGGAATTCAGGCCGGAAGGGTACGAAGGCAATGCTACCATTACAGTGGTGAAGCCCGTATTTCCTTCTCATATCAAAAATGTACCATTCACTATTTCGAAACCGGGTCCTCATGCGTTTAGAGATCAGAGGAAGAATGTTGTGCCTGGGTTTAATATAACGAATGGTGGGTGTTTCAGGATCCTGATGACCTGTCAACTTACGCTCAGTTTGGATTTTTTCCTTTTCGACATCCGCAGCCAGGTTAAAAATTTCATGAAAACGGTTATCGTACATGATATTCCTTTTAGCGTCTCTGTTTTTTCTCCAGGAATAATAAAAATCCAAGAGGGGTTTTTCCAGATTCCTTTCCTTACTCATAAAGGCAAAATACAGGGTCTTCAGGGCGCTGTAATTGTCAATCCTCAATTGCTCCCATAAGATCCTCGCGTGTTTCAGGCGTGTTTCTATAAAGCTGGGATCGGGAAACAGGGCATCTTCCGCTTTTTCTTTCTTCTTCAGTATTTCTACAGCCAAACCGCGTTGCTCGATGTCATAAAGTACAGTAAGAAAACCGTTAAAACTACCGTCGTAAAAGTGAACTGCTGCTTCGGAATCCATATCCTTCATATTTGTTTTCAGGTCGCCCTGAGTTGTACATATTCCAAATATATGGATATATTCCATAATATGGAAATATTCCTAATTTATTTTGGATATTATCCAAATTTCCTATCTTTGAGCAGAGGAGTTATTGATTAATGTCCAAATTCAGGCACCATGGAAAATGAATTGACTATCAAAAGGTTTACTGATCTCAGGAGGGAACTGGGCTATACACAGGCAGAATTCGCTACCCTGATCGGGGTATCCAGTACCACTGCAGATATTGAAAGGGGAAGGACAAAACTCTCCGGGAAGGTCGTAGCCGCCCTGCTGAAACAGTTTAAAGTGAATCCCCTTTGGTTGTACGGGGAAAGCGAGCAACAATATATTGAAGCCTCCGGTACCAGTGTAATCCCCAAGGTGGTCACCGTAGATTCCTCTGACAGGGAGAACATGGTCCTTGTCAATGCAAAAGCCGCAGCCGGATATCCTCAGAACATACATGATACCAGCTGGTACCGACAGCTACCTGCCTTTGATCTTCCCATCCCGGAGTTCCGTAATGCCACCTACAGGGGTTTTCAGGTAGAAGGAGACAGTATGCTCCCCAACCTGAAACCGGGTGAATGGGTGCTTGCACGGGCTGTGGAAGACCTCAGTGATATCAATTCCAATAAGATATACGTAGTGGTCCTGCAGGATTCAGTGATGGTGAAAAAGATCGAAAGGCCTCCGAATTCCAATAAGATCCTGTTGATCTCCCTGAACGAATCCTATCCACCTTATGAAATAGAACCCTACCAGATACAGGAGGTTTGGCAGGTGAGCAGCAAGATCACCTTCGGGGTGGATGCGACCACCGAGAACGGCCTCCTGCGCCAGCTCCAGCAATCCATGGAAGAATTGAAAAAACAACTGAAGGCATAGGCTATCTGGCAGCAGAGACTTCTCCCAAATCCAAAGTCAACGGACCTACCTTGTGAAATTGGGGTAACCAGGCGCCACTTTCTGTCTTTTGCCAACCTTCCCAGGTGGCTGACATTCCTTTCAGGGGAAGGATCTGAACCCACATCCTGAATTTTACCGGAAACAACTCATCGTTCAATTCCCATAAGTAGGAATCTCCCGGCGTATCTCCTCCCTGGGTATAGGTAACCAGCAACCCGGTCTGGCCATCCGGCATGTCGACCAGCCTTCGCTTCGTGCCCTTATCGAAGACTTTGTAGGGGGCCACTAACCAAAAGGAATCGTTGTTGAAGTTAGCGATGGCTTCCTCCGTAACTTTCTTCAGCTGTTCTCCCTGCAAGGGACGTCCTTCTTTTTTTACTGTGCTTTTTTCAGGGGAAACCAGATCGATCTTCCCGGAATACTCCCCCCATGACATCTCCACCTTCCCCATGGTCTTATCCCAGCGGTATTGGTTTCTCCCGCCCCTGTAGGTCCAGGTGAGGTACCGGGATTCGTTGTAAGCCTCTGCATTCAGAGCCTCCAGCATATCCCGTGCCAGAGCATCTGCCTTTTCGGGGGAAGTTCCGACAGGGACAGGGTCATTGAAATAGAGGAAGTAAATCCCACTAAGCAGCAGGATCAGAATAATCAGTATACCAAATAGTCGCTTAATCCATTTTTTCACTGGCCTGTGATTCTAAGACATTTCACGATTAATACCCAATAGCCTTGTCATCACCCCTGGGATCTGCCCCTCCTTCGAGTCGGCCATCAGGCAGCACGCGAATGGCATCGACCTTACCGATCACAGGAGTGCGCTCTTCGTTGATCTCATATCCCTTTGACCGCAGCAGATCCTTAGTCCTTTCAGGAAAGCCGTCGGGTTCAAAGATGATGTAATCCGGCAACCACTGGTGATGGAACCTCGGTGCTTCGACGGACTGTTGCATGCTCAGGTTGAACTCATAGGCATTTAATATGGTTTGAGCCACGGCTGTGATGATGGTAGAACCTCCCGGTGTACCCACCACCAGCCATAAAGCGCCATCCTTTTCGACAATAGTCGGGGTCATGCTGCTCAGCATCCTTTTTTCTGGTGCAATACTGTTGGCATTAGCCCCGATCAGGCCGAACATGTTCGGAACTCCCGGTTTTGAACTGAAATCGTCCATTTCGTTATTCAGGAAGAAGCCCAGTTCGTCACAGTACAGTTTGGAGCCATAGGCCCCATTGAGTGTGGTGGTGACAGAAACCGCGTTCCCCATGGCATCGACAATAGAATAATGAGTGGTCTCGGCACTTTCCAGGATCTCTACCGTCCCGTGGGAAACGGCCTCCGACTTAGTAGCACGGTCTAATGTAAAATCACTCATACGTTCCCTGAGATAGCTTTCCTGGAGAAGGAAGTCGAGTGGTATCTCCACAAAGTCAGGATCTCCCAGATAGAAATTACGATCGGCATAAGCCCTTCTGAAAGCTTCCGTGAGTAATTGAATTGCCTCCGCGGAATTGTGACCATAATCTCCGATGTCGTAAGGTTCGATCATCTTGAAGATCTGGTTTATGGTGACCCCACCACTGCTGGGCGGACTCATACTGATGATCCTGAGGTCCTTGTAGTTAAAAATGATGGGTTGCCTCCAGACAGCCTCATAGGAAGCGAGGTCCTCCTCGGTGATAAAGCCCCCCTTTTCCTGAATAAAAGCCGCGAGTTTTCGGGCTGTTTCTCCTCTGTAAAATTCATCTCTCCCGTTCTCCCGTATCCTTTTGAGGGTGTTGGCCAGACTTTGATATTTAAGGGTATCCCCTTTTTGGCATTTGGTATAAAAAAGGGTTTCCTCTCCGCTTATCTCAATGATCTGATCCCGGTACCTCTCCAGCCTATCCGCCTGTTTTTCGGTAACGACGACTCCTTTCTCGGCCAGTGCGATCACGGGATCCAGGATGCGCTCCATGGGGATACTCCCGAATTTTCTGTGGACCTCAAATACTCCTGCAATGGTACCGGGAACCCCAACCGCCGTTGCACCATTTGTGCTCATCCCAGGAATGACATTCCCCAGGGAATCCAGATACATATCCTCCGTAGCCGAGAGAGGGGCTTTTTCCCTGTAGTCCAGCGCTCCAACGTCCCCGTCACTTTTTCGATATACCATAAAACCGCCTCCCCCAAGGTTACCGGCATAAGGATAGGCAACTGCCAGGGCCAGCTCGGTGGCGACCATGGCATCAAAAGCATTGCCTCCACTCTCCAGAATGGCGGCACCTATGGCGGATGCTTCTTCCCTGGCCGATACGACCATGGCTTTTTCCGTAATAAGGCCTGTAGGGTTGGCCGGAGCTCTTCGGCATTGAATGCCCGAAACGAGTAGCAGAGCAAGTACACTATAGATCAGTACCCGGCTTAACTTACTGTCAGTATAATCTCTGAGGTATATCATTCTGAGGAAGAATTAGTGATGCTTTCAAATTTTTCTCGCGAAAAGATAATTAAATCCGAAAAGAACAGGGTGAACTCTTCCCTGAAAACGTCGTAGTGTTTGAGAAGGTCATCTGCAGCCCTGTCCATATTGCTTTTCCTGCCGGTCCTTCTGTAGAGCCCCTTCAGGACCCGGTCAATGCCTTCCACAGAGGCGTAGTTGACCAGCCAGTTATCGCGTATCATGTAGGGCATCAGATGTTTGGTGTGCTCAGGGAGTATGTCGTAATTCTCGTTCAGAAGGGCGTAAAACTTGCCAGCATACTTCTCCAGGCCTTCCTTTGAGTATTGTTCCCAGTTGGCCGCCAGGAAATGGTCGTAGAAAACATCCACGATCACCCTGCTGTAATGACTGTGGTTTTTGTGAAGTCTTCTGCTGCTTCTCCTGTATACAGGGTGGGCATCTGTATAAGTGTCTATGGCCCTGTGCAGTAAAATTCCCTGTTGTATTTTCTCCGGCAGGTGTTTGTATCGATTCCCCCGGATACTGTCGGCGATAAAGTTTCCGATACTGACTTCCTCATTACCAAAAGACAGATAAATATGTGCGAGAAAATTCATTGCCCGAATTTACAAATACAAAGGATGGAAACCCGACCAGACCTTTATATTTGCAAAAACTTTTTATAAATGACCTTGATCAAATCCATATCCGGCATACGCGGAACAATCGGTGGCCAGACCGGAGACAACCTCACCCCACTGGATGCAGTTAAATTTGCAGCGGCCTACGGAGCCTTTCTGACCCAGCAGCAACCCGGTAAAAAACTAAAGGTAGTGATCGGCAGAGATGCCCGGATATCAGGGGAGATGATCCAGAATCTGGTAAGTTCCACCCTGATAGGGATGGGGATTGATGTGATAGACCTCAGCTTGTCTACCACCCCTACTGTCGAGATCGCTGTGCCCCTTGAAAAGGCTGATGGCGGTATCATCCTGACGGCCAGTCACAACCCAAAACAATGGAATGCTCTCAAACTGCTCAACGCCCGAGGTGAATTCCTTAATGCCGCAGAAGGGGAAACCATCCTTTCCCTGGCTGAAAAGGAAGATTTCACTTTTGCTCAGGTCGACGATCTGGGCCAATTGACAGTAAATGATTCCTATTTTGATATTCATATAGACGAGGTCCTGGACCTCCCGCTGGTAGACAGGGACACTATTGCCAAAGCAAAATTCAAGGTGGTTGTAGATGGGGTGAACTCCACCGGGGGGATCGTGATGCCTAAGCTCCTGAAGGAACTGGGCGTAGAGGTCATTGAACTCTATTGCGAGCCCAATGGTCATTTTCCCCATAATCCAGAGCCACTGAAGGAACATTTGAAAGACATATGCGAACTTGTAGTACGTGAGAATGCCGACCTTGGCATTGTCGTGGACCCCGATGTAGACAGGCTGGCATTTATAGCCGAAGACGGGGAGATGTTCGGGGAGGAATACACCCTGGTGGCCTGTGCAGATTACGTCCTGGGGAAAACCCCGGGTAATACGGTATCCAACCTTTCCTCTACCCGGGCGTTGAGAGACGTCACCGAGAAACACAAAGGCACCTATACGGCTGCTGCGGTAGGAGAGGTGAATGTGGTCGCACAGATGAAGGAATCCCGTGCTGTCATCGGGGGAGAGGGCAACGGTGGGATCATCTATCCCGAAAGTCACTTCGGAAGGGATGCCCTGGTGGGTACTGCCCTTTTCCTAATGTTACTGGCAGAGAAAAAGGTGAAGGTAAGCGATCTGCGAAAGAGCTACCCGTCCTATTTTATGAGCAAGAAGAAAATAGAGCTCACCCCTGAAATCGATGTAGATTCTATCCTGAAAAAGATGGAAGATAAGTACAGGGAAGAAGACGCCAACACCATAGACGGGCTGAAGATCGACTTTGAAAAGTCATGGGTCCATATGCGAAAGTCGAACACTGAGCCTATCATCCGTGTTTATACCGAGGCCCCTTCCCAGGAGGAAGCGGATTCCCTGGCAGACAGAGTAATGGCCGAAATCAGAGCGCTGGCATCCTGATAAGGTCTATCCATTCGGTTCCTTCCCCCGGTGCTTCCACCTCCTGTGGGTCCAGAGGTAGTGTTCCGGTCTTTCGCGGATCTGGGCCTCGGCCAGCCTTAAGAAATCTTCCGTAATTACGTACTCTTCAGTTTCGCCTCCATTACCGGTGATCGGGATAATCTCAACTTCGTAATACCCTCTTTTCACTTTGTAGACCTTCAGGAAAACCACTGCCATGTCGAGTCGGCGGGCCAGGCCTTCAGCCCCTATGAATACGGGCACCTTAATGCCCATGAACTCACTCCAGTATTGTGCCTTGCTCATCATAGGCGATTGGTCGTTCACGATCCCGTAAACACCCCGAATCCCTTCTTTTTCATTCTGTATGATCCGTTTTACGGTGTCTTTCTGTTCCAGGGGTTCTGTATTCCATTTGGCCCTTATCTTCCGGATAAGCCGGTCGAAATATTTATTTCCAATTTTCTGGTAAATGGCAAAGCCTTTAGAAGAGATGTAGTTGTTGATGCTGGTGTTCCATTCCCAGTTGGCGTAATGGGTGCACAATAGAAGCACACTCCTCTCTTTTTCCAATTCGCGCAGGACCTCGATGTTCCTTACCCTGAAACGCTTTTCCACTTCCTCCTTACTCAGGTCCATCGTCTTTACCATCTCCAAAAAGAGGTCACACAGATGACGATAAAAGGCTTTTTCGATGCGATCGCGCTCCTTTTGGGAGGCGTTGGGCAAGGCAAGTGAGAGGTTCTCCCGCACTACCTTTCTTCGGTACCTGGCCAGGTAAAAGACAAGGACGAATGCGAGGTCAGAAAAGCCGTAAAACAATGGTCCGGGAAGGATGGAAATCAGCCTCAGAACGGGGTAGGCCAACAGGAAAACGAGTAATTGCATGCACCTAGACTATGTGCAAATATAATTATATTTGCCCCTCTCAACACAGAGGCATTCCTATGAATCTACACTGGGCTACCCTGGCGATCATCGGGGCAAACGTATTGGTTTCGCTGAAAGGATTTAATGACCGGCTTTTTTTTGAACGGTATAAATTTGGGATAGCCGCCATTCGTACAGGTCAGAAAGACAGGATGGTCACTTCAGGATTTCTGCATGTCGACCTTAGCCACCTGTTCCTCAACATGTTCACCCTGTTTTTCTTTGCCGATGTGGTGATCCGCTGGTTTGGAGCCACCAAATTCCTGTTGATGTATTTCATCAGTTTACTGGCAGGCAGTCTTCTGGCCCTTTTTTTTCATAGGCAGGAACCATATTACAGTGCGGTGGGGGCAAGCGGTGCTGTGACAGGGATCCTTTATGCCGCCATTCTGCTTCAACCAGACATGCGGCTGGGGATCATGTTCATCCCCATACCACTGCCTGCCTATATCCTTGGGATCCTGTACATGCTCTATTCCATTTACGGAATGAAGACTCGGTTGGGAAATATAGGCCACACAGCGCATTTTGGCGGGGCGATCGGTGGATATGTCACCACCCTTCTCTTTAAGCCAGAGTTACTGGTTACCGATACCCTTATGGTTTTCCTGCTGGCCCTGCCAATACTGGTTCTCTTCGTCCTGGAAAAGATGGGCAAACTATGATGGCATTCCCAATTTCCCCATCCTTAAAAGCGGATAAGGGGTAAAAAGTGTGTCACTCACCTATTTTTTTAGATTTTACAATACTTTAGGGCTACTTTTGACGTTAGGGTAGAGCCCAAATTACCTTTTTGAATACCTACTTATGAGAAAAAGTATACCTGGTGCCTTTTTTTTGGCGATCCTATTCCTGGTTTCCTGTTCTGATGAAACCAGTATTTTCATTGACGAACAAAGACAGAGTATTGTAGAGGAAAATGATCCTGTGGCCCTGTCGGCAAGTGTCTCTTTTGACGATGCCGGGGTACTTGACATCTCTATTGACCAGAACCAAAGCGGGAAACGGGCTTCAAAAGCCATGGAAGAACCGGCCGGGAACTATCCCATGACCTTGATCGGGCAGGTGAAGCCACCAGTTTTTGGTCCGATCACTTCCCTCACCGCCGCACATGTGTACGTACAGGACGATTTTGCCTATGTGGCCTACAATACTGCAGGGGAGGACTATGCGGGTGCCATCGATATTATAGACGTAAGAAATCCCAATGATCCGCAGGTTACTTCGCGCATTGTGTACACTAATGCCGATATTAATTCACTACAGTTCCACGAAGGATTTTTATACGCCGTGGGCGGACTTTACGCGACTGCCTCCTTCACCGCTTCGTCCAATTCCTTTATCACAAAGATCCCGGTATTTAGCGGGGTTATGGATACGGATGCAGGGGTGATCTACGGTTTTCAGGCTGGGGATAATGCCACTGACGTAGTCATCGACAAAAATGAAGCGTTTGTAACCAGCGGTAAGGCAGGAACAATTACTATTTACGATACCAAAGATCTTTCGATAAAGGAGGAAGCCCCTTATTTAGATCTCAGATCTCTGGCAAAGTTTGATAACAGGGTTGCAGTTCTGGATGCAGCTTTAGGGATTCGTGTTCTGGATGACAATCTGAAACCTAAAAAGGAAATCGCCATTGATTCTGATTTTGGATTGTATACCAAAAGGACAGTTGATTTTGACGGAGAAAAGATCATAGTAGCTGAAGGGAACAAGGGAGCCGGGGTGTATTCATACGACACAGGCAACCTGCTGCAGTATATTCCCATTCTCATCGACCCTCTCCAGCCGCCGGCCGGGGATATAGTTAATAATGCAGTAGGTATCAATGGGGACATGGTTCTCATGGCCAACGGTGGAGCCGGTCTTTCCGTTTCTGATGACAAAGGGGATACAGCCCAACCTTACGGGGTGATCCAGTTAGGCGGTTCAATAAACTTCGTACAAACCCGGGGAGACTATGCTTTTGCAGCCTCCGGACAGGAAGGACTTCAGATCATCAAACTGAACCGTTTATCCTTGAGTCTTTCGGCCCAATGTGCTACGCTACCGGAATATAATGGTTCCAACAAGCTAGTGATCAACCAGGGTGAAAGTTTTGGATTCAGCGGAGCTAAAAGTTTTAACTCGATAAAAATTGAAGATGAGGGCTCTTTGATCCTGTGCGGATCCTGGACCGTCAGCAATGATGTCGATATCAAGGAAAATGCAGTCATGGCCATGAACGGAAATCTCAGTGTGGGACGAAACAGAAGGCAAAGGAAGATACAGGTAGAGAAGGGAGGTACCCTCCGTATTGAAGGTAATCTGACCATTTACGGAGATTTGGAGCTCAAAGAGAACGCAACTCTTGAATTTATAGGAGATGCATCGGTGGTCAATATATTCGGTGAAGTAAAACTCGAAGATGGAGCTACCGTTACAGGCACCTTTGAAGATGTCAGGAATAAGCTGTAAGCGCTTATCTCAATAATAAAAAAACCCCGATGACACATCGGGGTTTTATTTTGGTTTTGACATGTTTATTGCAATAACTCCCCGATCTTCTGGTCGAGTGAAGCGCCCCTGAGGTCCTTTGCGACAATGATTCCGTTCTCATCGAGGATAAAGGTGGCAGGGATGGCATCCACGTTGTACAATTTCGCGATCTCGTCGAAGTATTGAACATTGGAGACATGGTGCCAGATCAATCCGTCGTCCTCAATGGCTTTCTTCCAGTCATTCTCATTTCGGTCCAGAGATACACCGAGAATGCTCAGGCCTTTATCCTTGTACTTGTTATAGACTTTAACCACATTGGGGTTTTCTGCCCTGCAGGGCCTGCACCAGGCCGCCCAGAAATCGACAATGGTCACCTTGCCCAGCACGTCGTTAAGGGCCAGTTCTTTTCCATCGGGAGATGGGGCTGAAAAATTGGGAGCCTTCGATCCGATTGAAGTGCTGGATTCACGATCCAGGGTCTCCTTGATCTTGACCCCTGTGCTGCTCGACTTAATTTCTTGGGAAAGACCGTCATATAATTCCTGTACTTCCGGAACCGTCTTGGCCTTGGTCGTCAGTATCCTGTAGATTATTAAGGCAGATACGATCGCATCAGGATTGTTTTTCACGTAATCGAGTTCGTACCCCTTGGCTTCTTCCATCAATTCGAAATACTCTTCCCTGAGAGAATTCATGGTCACTGTATCCCGATTGGCCTGTGCCCTTCTCATATCCTGGTTCATGGACGAGGCTTTCCTGCTCAATACCCGGCTCCCTTTGAGGAAGTCGTAGAAAAGGTCGTTCTGCAGTGTCCCACCTATCCTTGCAAATCCCAGGCTGTCCCGCTGAGCACTTATCTCTATATCCCCGTTCTCTACTATGATCGGAATATTCTCTTGTCCCCGGCCGAAGAAGATGTAGTGCAACTCCGGACTTTCCATGGAAGCACCTTCGAAAACGAACTTCCCACCGGAGACGGTGGCAGAATCTACGGTGATCAGCTGGTTGTTGTTCCCGTATTTCCTGAGGGTGAGTTCGGTGCCTTCAGTGTTCTCGCCTTCCACGGAACCTTCAATGATGTAACCGTCCCTGTTGGAAGAACAGGACCAAAGGATCAGAGACAGAATAAATGCGGTATAAAAAAATCTCATTTTTCAAATTTATCGCCCCAAAGGTACTGATAAGGGGGCCAATAAAAAAGCCCTTAACACATGCTTATGATTAAGGGCTTTCATGTATTTTAAAACGGTATCAGAACTGATACCTGAGACCCAGGGCAATATCGAAGTCGAAATTATCCGAGAAGTCATCATATCCTATCAACCCTATTTCAGGCCTGAAATCGAGAGAGATCAAAAGAGGGATATTGAAATTGTATTCGATTCCCAGCACCCCGGCTCCGAAGAGGAAGAGTCCGCCATCCGGCTCATCGAATCCATCAGGCCATCTGTTGAAATCCACGCTTCCAAGTCCGCCACCAACACCGTAGAACCAGTTGAAATTCCCGTCGAGGGGCTCTACCCACTGGTAAGTTCCGGTTAGCTTGAATGCATCGTAGTTCCGGCTGTCCCTCCAACCCAGGTCGATCTCAACCCTATTGGAAATTGAAACGGACTTCTGATAAGATATTTCAGCCCCGAAACCGTCGCTATCACCTAGCCTGAGCCCGAGTGCATGATCTGAAATCTGCTGAGCACTCAGGGCACAAGTCGCCGTGAGGAAAATAAAAACTGTTAATTTGAATAACTTCATAGTTAGGAGTTTTAAGTGTTAAAATTACTGATTGTAGGATGTATCGATGTTAAGAATAACTTAATTTTATGCCTCTAAAACCTCAGTTTCTTGCCTGCATTCCCCTTTGAAAAATTAGAGTCTTCCCTTGAGGGTTCCCTGCATACAGACATACTTACGAGAAGTTTGTACGCTACGGATGCCTCCGTCTACAGAAAGTTACCATCGGCTGTTGCCTATCCCAGGAACACTGAAGACCTTAAAAAGATCATCGGCTTTGCGGATGAGCATCACCTGGGGTTGATCCCCAGGACCGCAGGCACTTCCCTGGCCGGTCAATGCGTGGGGGAGGGGATGGTTGTAGATGTAAGCCGGCATTTCACATCTATCCTGGATCTGGATCTCCAGCGGAAGCAGGTAACCCTGCAGCCGGGCGTCATCCGGGATGAACTGAACGAATACTTAAAACCTCATGGCCTGTTCTTCGGTCCGAATACTTCCACCTCCAACCGCTGTATGATCGGGGGCATGGTAGGCAATAATTCCAGCGGCACGACCTCCATCCAATACGGCGTAACTCGAGACAAGGTCATAGCACTCAAGACCTTGCTGGCATCGGGGGAAGAGGTCGTCTTTTCGTCTCTTACAAGTGATGAATTCCAGGGGAAGACACAAGGCAAACATCCTGAAGCTATAATTTATAATGAATTAAACAATATACTGTCAGACAGAGAGATACGAAAAAATATACAAAGGGAGTTTCCCAAGAGCAGCATTCACAGAAGAAATACTGGGTATGCGATAGATGCCTTGCTCGAAAGTCAGGTTTTTGACGGTCATGAGCCTGAAATCAATTTGAGCAAACTTCTGTGCGGCAGTGAGGGTACCCTGGCCTTCATTACCGAGATCACCCTGCAGCTGGATGAACTGCCGCCACCCCATTCGGCAATGGTTGTCACACATTACGAGACACTGGAAAAGTGCCTTGAAGATGTTGCTCCTGTGATGAAGCACGACCTGCATACCTGTGAAATGATGGATAAGGTGATCCTGGATTGTACTGAGAACAACAAAACCCAGCAAGCCAACCGATTTTTTGTGGAAGGGGATCCTGCTGCCTTGTTGATGCTTGAAGTGCGGTCGCATACGGAGGAAGACCTTAAGGCGCAACTTGCAGATCTTCAGAGGACCATTTCAGAAATCGGGAGAAGCTATGCGAGTCCGGTGCTGTTTGGTGACCAGATCAACAGTGCCCTTGAGCTCCGTAAGGCCGGTCTTGGTTTACTCGGGAACATGGTGGGAGACAGGAAGGCGGTGGCCTGTATTGAAGACACGGCAGTAGCCCTTGAGGACCTGAAGGATTTTATCGGGGAATTTACAGACATCATGAAGGCCTATCGCCAGGAAGCGGTTTATTATGCCCATGCAGGAGCGGGCGAATTACATCTCCGCCCCATCCTGAATCTGAAAAAGCGAGAAGATGTAAAACTGTTCCGGGAGATCACAACCCGCGTGGCCGAGCTTACCAAAAAGTACAGGGGATCTTTTAGCGGAGAGCACGGAGATGGGATCGTCAGAGCCGAATTCATACCCATGATGATCGGGAAAGAGAATTATGACGTCCTGAGGAGGATCAAAGGAGTGTTCGACCCGAAGAACATTTTTAATCCGGGCAAGATCGTGGATCCCTATCCCATGGATGAGGCTTTGCGCTATGAAGTAGGAAGGCAGGAACCAGAGATAGAGACCCACCTGGATTTCAGCGATAGTGGAGGCATACTAAGGGCAACAGAGAAATGCAATGGGAGTGGCGATTGCAGGAAGACGGAACAGGCCAGGGGCGCCATGTGCCCCAGCTATCACGCCACGCGAAATGAAAAGGACACCACCAGAGGAAGGGCCAATGCTCTCCGGGAGTTTCTCACCCATAATCCCAGGGAAAATAAGTTCGATGCTGAGGAGCTCAAGGAAGTATTCGACCTCTGCCTGAGCTGCAAGGCCTGCGGCAGTGAATGTCCCAGCAACGTGGATGTGGCTACCCTGAAAGCCGAATTCATGTACCAATATCAGGAAGAACACGGGTATACATTTCGCAACAAGCTGTTTGCATACAACACCCGGGCGAACCGGATGAGCGCTGCATTTCCCGCCCTCAGCAGGGCCTTTCTGCAGAACAAACTTACCGGTAATCTGGTGAAAAAAATATCAGGGGTTGCCACGGAACGCAGTATCCCGACGGCCCGAAAATTTGATTTCCAAAAATACCTGAAATCAAAACCCGCCCTTTCAACTGAGAACCACGGAAGACTGATTCTTTACATCGATGAATTCACGCGCTATCTGGACATTGAAGTGGGCAAGGATGCAATAGATCTGTTGCATGCCCTGGGATATGAGATCGTACTGTATTTCGGGGAAAGCGGCCGAACGTTTATATCCAAAGGCTTTCTTGATCAGGCCAGGTCCCTGGCCAGTGCTAACCTTGAAGCTCTGTTTCCAATGATTTCGGAAGATGTGCCCGTTGTGGGCCTGGAGCCTTCGGCCATCCTGAGTTTCCGGGATGAATATCACCGGTTTCGACTGGATACCGACAAACTCAAAGTACTCTCCGATAACAGCCTGCTGATCGAAGAATTCCTGGCCCGGGAGATCGGGAAAGGGAAAATCTCCTCTGCTTCCTTTACCGCCGAAGGGCGAAATGTGAAGGTGCATAACCACTGTCATCAAAAATCGCTTTCTGATCAGAAGGTGACCTTTGATATTTTGAATTTACCTGAGAATTACAAGGTAACAATCATCAATTCGGGTTGTTGTGGGATGGCCGGTTCTTTTGGATATGAAAAGGAGCATTACGAGGTCAGCATGAAGATTGGCCGACTCCGTTTATTCCCGGCAGTTTCCAAGGCAGATCGGGATACCTTAATTGCCGCCAACGGGACCAGTTGCCGACATCAGATCTGGGATGGAACAGGCAGAAAAGCGTACCACCCCGTTTCCATCCTCCGGGATGCTCTAAAGCCTTAAACTCAGGATGCTGTACGGGAAAATTTTTCAGTTTCGGTAAGATCTCCCCGCTTTTCAAGGAGATCGGCCACATCCATATCCCTGAGCTCCTCATCCCCGTAAAAGGCAGTGAGTTTGTCGTGTTTAAAACTATACAGCTTCCACCTCTTGAAGGAATACTCCAGGGCAGTGAGATGCTCCACCCAGTCGCCGGAATTCAGATACAGCCAACGTCCCTTGTTCGACTCATAATAGGTTTTTCTCGGTTGATGGCTATAGCCACATATCAGGGTGTCGTATTGGTTCTGAAATGCCATTTCCAGGGCCGACCTGTCGAATTTGCTCAGGCTTGTTAAATCTCTTTGGGACTGGATTCTTGAGTGAGCATCTGAATATTCTTTGATCTTCCCCTTTTTCGACTGGCGATGTTGTCTGAGTTTGTGCTTCAGGGAAAGAATGTTCATACCAAGAGCCCCCAACTTGATCAGCCATTTGGAAAGAGCAGGGGAGGTGTCGAAAATACTGCCGTGAAGAATGCAAACCGACTTACCATCCATGTCTGTGATCAGCTTGTCTTGAAAGTGAAGCCTGCTGAACATACTCCCGGTGAATTTCCTGAACAAGTTATCATTGTTGCTGGTGATATAATACACCTCGGATCCTTCAGAAAGAAGGGAAAGAATTTTTTTGATGACCTTGAGATGCGTTTTTGGAAAAGAATTTCTCCTGATATAGAAAGGGTCAATAAAATCTCCATTGAGCACAAGTGTTTTGGGCTTGATACTGCTCAGGTAGATCAAGAGTTCTTCGGCCTTGCTGGACGGTGATCCCAGATGAACATCAGAGATTACTACAACGTCTATTTTGCGCTTTTTCAAGGGTAATTTATTTGCTGACAAATTTATACCTATCGGGATATTAAAATGCAAAGAAAAGGTGAAGTCTGATGTATGATCAGGTTAAATTTCGATTAACGAGAGGCCCGAAAGGTTAAGCTAATATTAAGCATTCTCTGTTTTGGTTTCCGGACTGAATAGACCTATATTTGGCTTCCGAGGACGGGCATCTCACCCGGGAAGGTTATTCAATAAAAGTATTATGGCCGGAAATTCTTTTGGCACTCTTTTTAAGCTGACCACGTTCGGCGAATCCCATGGGGAAGCTATAGGCGGTATCATTGAAGGTTGTCCGCCTGGGATTGAGATCGACCTGGAGGCAGTCCAGAGAGAAATGGATCGCAGAAAGCCCGGTCAATCCGCCATCGTGACCCAGCGGAAAGAAGCTGACGAAGTCAAATTTCTATCCGGCATCTTCGAAGGGAAAACCACCGGTACCCCCATAGGTTTTGTGATCCACAACAGTAATCAAAAATCCCGGGACTACGACCACATTAAGGATTCCTACAGACCATCCCATGCAGACTATGTGTACGACCAGAAATACGGCTTTCGCGATTACAGGGGCGGTGGGCGAAGTTCGGCCAGGGAAACCGCTTGCCGAGTGGTTGGAGGCGCTATAGCCAAACAATTCTTGAGAGAACTCAAAATTAATGCTTTTGTATCTCAGGTTGGAAGTATTACTTTAAATAAAAAATACCAGGACATCGATCTTTCCCTGATCGATTCCAACCCTGTCCGCTGTCCGGATCCTGAAACTGCTGCAGCCATGGAAGACCACATCAGGGAGGTGCGCAAAGAAGGTGATACTATTGGAGGAGTGATCACAGGGGTTCTACAGCAAGTCCCAGTAGGATTGGGAGAACCGGTATTCGACAAGCTGCACGCCCAGTTGGGAAAGGCCATGCTGTCTATAAATGCAGTCAAGGGATTTGAATACGGCAGTGGCTTCGATGGGGTGACCATGAAGGGAAGCGAGCACAATGATGCCTTCAATCAGGATGGCAGTACAAAGACCAATTATAGCGGAGGCGTGCAGGGAGGAATAAGCAACGGCATGGATATTTATTTCCGTGTGGCCTTCAAACCTGTAGCTACCCTGATTCAGCCTTACGAGACCATTGACAAAGAAGGGAACAAGGTACAGGCTCAGGGTAAAGGAAGGCATGATCCCTGTGTGGTCCCAAGGGCAGTTCCCATCGTGGAGGCGATGGCGGCCCTGGTACTGGCTGACTTTCTGTTGTTGCATCGAAGTTTAAAACCATGAGGATATAGGCATAAGGCCGGTTATAACTATACAAAACGAATTCTATGAAGAAACTGGAATTACACTGGAAGATCTTGATCGGAATGATCCTGGGGATCATTTTTGGTTTTGTTATGACCTATCCCAGTTGGGGCAGCCAATTCGTGCAGGATTGGATCAACCCTTTTGGAAGTATCTTCGTCAAACTTCTGAAACTGATCGCCATACCACTGATCCTGGCCTCTCTCATTAAGGGGATTTCAGACCTGAAGGATATTTCCCAGTTTCGCAATATCGGAGTACGAACCATCGTCATTTACATGGTCACCACGGTGGTCGCCATAACGATCGGTCTGGTACTGGTCAATGCACTGAAACCCGGGGATGGAATATCACAGGATACCATAGATAAGCTGACGGAGACCTATGCCTCTGATGCGCAGGTCACCTCAAAACTCGAAGAAGCCTTCAGGCAAAAAGAAGGTGGGCCTCTCCAGTTTCTGGAGGATATGGTTCCTGATAACGCCTTCAGTGCTCTCAGTGACAACGGCCTGATGTTGCAGGTGATCTTCTTTACGATCTTTTTGGGGATCTGTATGCTGCTGGTAGGGGAAGAGCGCTCCAAGCCTTTGAAAGATTTCTTTGACGCGCTGAATGAGGTGGTCCTGAAGATGGTGGACCTGATAATGCTTTCGGCCCCTGTAGCGGTTTTTGCCCTACTGGCAAATGTGGTAGTTACTTCGGGTGACCCGGACCTGCTGCTGGCCCTGCTCAAATATTCTGGTGTTGTAGTGCTCGGTCTTGTCCTGATGATATTATTTTACAGCCTGGTGGTGGGCACTTTTACCAGGTACAACCCCTGGACCTTTCTCAGTCGGATCAGTCCGGCCCAACTCCTGGCTTTTTCTACCAGTTCCAGTGCTGCCACCCTCCCGGTGACCATGGAGAGGGTAGAGGAACACATTGGTGTTAACAAGGACATTTCGAGTTTTGTCCTGCCGGTAGGAGCTACCATCAACATGGATGGAACCAGTCTTTACCAGGGAGTGGCAGCCGTCTTTATCTCCCAGGCGCTTGGCTTCGACCTTAGTCTCACCGATCAGTTGATGATCGTCCTCACGGCCTTACTGGCGTCCATAGGCTCGGCAGCCGTACCGGGTGCAGGCATGGTGATGCTGGTTATCGTGCTCGAAGCCATACAATTCCCTGCCGACAAGCTGGCGATAGGATTGGCGCTGATCTTTGCTGTGGACCGTCCTCTGGATATGCTTCGGACAGTGGTGAATGTCACAGGTGATGCCACGGTATCTATGATGGTTTCCAAATCCCTGGGCAGAAAACTGGTTCCGGCTGTACGCGAGTGGGATGACCATCTGGACGAAGTATTGCCAAAGAAGAAAAAGGGTAAATGATAAGGAGCCTGGGTCCCTACAGGAACTTCTTTCTCAATTCAGGAGAGGGCACCATACAGGCGTCCTGCTTCCCGAAAATTTTATAACGGTGCCTGGCTACAAGATCGTAGAATAAATCCCTGAACGACCTTGGTAACCACAGAAAGATCCCCAGTAATGGCCAAAGCCCGGTTAGGCCCCGGGCGATCCGGAGTGCTGCCTCAGATTTCACATAATAGGCAACCCCGGGCTCAATCAGGATAATAGAATCCACCTTTGAAGTATCGATCCCCCTTTCTCTAACGAGCCTTTCACCGGCTTCACTCTGCAAGGCCGCAAACCTGAAAAGATCTTTCCTGTCCCTCCTGATCACGAATTGTACAGAACGGTTGCAGAGATTGCAAACCCCATCAAATAAGATGATCTTTATGCCTTCTTCCATCACTTTTTACTTTCCACCAGTTCAAGCTGATCCACGCTCACCTTTGTGGTAAACATCCCGTAATTAACGACTGCTTTGTTCTTTTCAAGACTGTCGATACTCCCCACTGCTCTTCCATCGAACAGCCTGACCCTGTCGCCGATCTTAAAAATGGGCCTCGGTTTTGCTTTTACCTTTTCCTGCTTCTTCTTGGCCTGCTTTTTTTTCTCCCGGATCGTTTTTACCTCTTTTTCCAATTCCCTGGAAACCTCCTTTTTCTTGACTTCCTGTTCTTTGATCTCCGAAACCGTTCTCTTTTTGCGTTTGCTGTTCTCGGTTTCCACCAGTCGGAGGATCTCTGAGATCAGGGGGCGTTTTTTCTTATCCCTGAAATACTTTTCCGCGATCTTGTTCACCTTCTCTCCTAGGTAGATCATCCTCTGATTAAAATCGTACAGTTCCTGGTAATTTTCCAGTTTGGTTTTGATCTTGGCATTGAGCTTTTCGAGCCGCTGTGCTTCCTCCCTCGCCTTAATCTCCTCCTCCTGAAGGCGGGTACCCGTTTTGGCCATTTTCGTGCGCTCCTTCTGCAATTTGGCAATGGTGGCATCGAAACGGATCTTTCCCTTTTCCACCTTTTTCTTGGCTTTGTTGATCAGGCTGTAGGGAATACCGTTCTTCTGGGCCACTTCAAAGGTAAAGGAGCTTCCCGGCTGACCCAGTTCGAGCTGGAAGGTGGGCTGAAGGGTGTTGCTGTCGAACAGCATATTCGCATTGGTGGCATGTGGCAGCTCATTGGCGAGTGCCTTCAGGTTGGCGTAATGGGTGGTGATCACCCCGAAGGACTCTCTTTCGTAAAAGACCTCAAGAAAGGCTTCAGCAAGGGCTCCCCCGAGTTCCGGGTCGCTGCCTGTTCCGAATTCATCGATCAGGAAGAGGGTTTGCCCATCGCATTTCCTGAGGAATTTATTCATATTCTTAAGCCTGTAGCTATAGGTACTCAGGTGGTTCTCTATAGACTGGTTATCCCCAATGTCGGTCAGTATGGTCTTAAAAAGACAGAAGGAACTCCTTTCGTGAACCGGGATGAGCATTCCACTCTGCAGCATGAGCTGCAGCAAACCGATCGTTTTAAGAGTAATGCTTTTACCCCCGGCATTCGGACCTGAGATGACGATGATCCTGTTCTCTGGATGGAGCTCGATGGTTTGAGGATAGGTGGGAAGCTTGTCTTTTTTATTAGACAGGTAGAGAAGAGGATGGTAGGCTTCCCGCAGGTATAGTTTCCTCTCCTGGTTGATCTCAGGTTTTATGGCCCTGATCTCGGTCGCATATTTTGCCTTGGCCGCGGTCAGGTCGATGTGGGCCAGGAATTCCTGGTATTCCTTCAGGTCAGTTCTGAAGGGGCGTATCTGACTGGTCAGGGCATTGAGGATCCGCTGTATCTCTTCCTTTTCGTCAAACTCCAGGTTGTTCAGTGCTCGCGTGTATTTTGATACGGCCTCGGGTTCTATGTAGACTATACTCCCGGTCTTTGAGGTTCCCAGGACGGAACCCTTGACCTTTTTGCGATACATGGATTTAACCGCCAACACCCGCCTGTTGTCTACGATAGACTCCCTGATCTCGTCCAGGAATTCAGAGGCCTGGTAAGTATTTAGTGCGCTCCCGAAACTCTGGTTGATCTTCCCTCTGACCTGGGAAATTTCCTGCCTGATCCGGTTAAGATCAGGCGAGGCAGAGTCTTTTACCTCGCCGAACTTGTCTATGACTCCTTCGATGAGTTCAGGGATCTCTTTAATGAGTTCCACGGTCTCTGTGAAAGCGTGCAGACGGGGGTAATACTCCTTGAATTTTTTAAAGAATTTCTTGTGCTCCGCTACTGTTAAACACAGGTGTTTGATCTTTCGAAAGCCCGATACCTCAAGGGTGGTATTCTCTACTTTCAGCAGATTCAACTCCCCTGTAATGGAGTCGAACCCGTGGTTGGGTATGCGGTTGTTGTTGTCAAAGGATGACAGGTATTCCGAGGTTTCTCCTAACAAACGCTCAATCTCCTCTTCTTCCAGAAGAGGTTCGAGAGCCAATGCCATAGCTTTTCCCATGTCTGTATTGCAACGGGCAGAAAGCTGCTTGGTCACCGTGACAAACTCCAGGTCCTGAACGCTTTTTTGAAGATACCTATCCATTATTTCCCAAACGAAGCACAAAGGTAGCCAATAGACTTCATTCTGAATACTCAGAGCCTAAATGGAGGAAATAAAACAACAGGTTTTTTGATACAATTCTCATTTTACAGCCAAAAAACCGGATTTCACCACTTGACAGGCATCTAAAGGCAATAAACAGGGGTCTTTGGAAGTTATTTTAAGGCCGATTTAGCCATGGGCTTTTTCAAAAAGGATACATGCGTAAACTCATACTCATCATCTCCATTATCTGGGTGTTTTACTCCTGTAAGAGCACATACACTGTCACGGTGTATAATTTGGAGCCTGCACCCGTTGTACTTGCCAAGGATATCAAGAGGATCGGCATTATCAATGAGGTCGGGGACAGGGCTGCATCGGAGAATATCTCCTCCCTGGAAGCCCTGGTGAAAGCAACCGATCTAAAGCTCGCCCGGGAAGGTACAGAAGCTGCCCTTGAAGGGTTGCTCGTAGAATTACAGAAGGACAAGAGGTTCGACACTGTGATGATCCTGAACAATACGGTGTCACTTTGGGAGAGGGAACTTTCGGAAGCAAATAGCATCCCCTGGCAAGACCTGAAGGAAATGTGCCTTCAAAACCAGCTGGACGCTGTATTCTCCCTCGCCTTTTATCAAACCGATACCAAGATCTCGGAGAGGAAATCCTCTATGGAAGAACTGGACATGCTTCGGACACGGGTGGTCATTCCGGCCAGGGAGCTTACCCTGGAAACCCTTATTGAGAACGGCTGGCGTATATACGATCCCTTTGACGAGAAGGTGCTGGATGAGATAAAGGTCAATGAACAGGTAGTGACTCAGGCAAAGGGAGAAGATGTTTTAAATGCCCTCAGATCTATGACCGATCGCGCCGATTCCCTTATGTCTAAGAGCAGGGGAAGCGGAAGTACTTTTGGACTTCGACTCAAGCCCTCTAACAAGGCAGTTGAAAGGCAGATTTATATCAAGGGATCCCCTTTGCTGGTTCAGGCCAGGTTGGCCGTTATAGACGAGGATTGGCTGGAGGCAGCCAGGCTCTGGCAAATGGATCTGAACCATGAGAAGTCGGCCATCCGGGCCATGGCCTGCCACAATATGGCAGTACTTTACGAGATCAAGAACGATCTCGAAAAGGCCCTTGAATGGGCGATTCAGGCCAGCACCCACGATGATGGGAAGGCTCACACCCAATATCTTGAAACCCTTAAGATCTGTGCCTCTCAGAAGTTGCAGGCTGAAAAACAATGGGAAGCCATCGCCCTGCTCAGGAAATAATACCCGGATAAGTGATCAGTCTTTGGCAGGGTCTGTTCTGACGTCCACCACCGGGATGTTCACGATCTCAAAGGTAGCAGAGGCGAGCTGCACTTTACCCTCACTGCTGTCAATAGCCTTCTTGACCAATTCGTATAGGCGGTTCTTGGTCATCCTCCTCTTTTTATAATCGACTATGTACCTCAGGTTGAACTGTATCCAGTTGTCGGTCATGGCTATGGCCAGGGTTGGTTCCACCACCGCATCTTCTATGTAGTATTTGTCGACCACGTGTTTCCATTGCTTCACGGATTTTTGGACGAATTCTGAGAGTACTTCCCGGGCCACATCGATCACCATACCTTTCGCGAGTTCCACATCTGAACCGTACCGGACGGGAAGATTCAATTCATCCCATATGAATGGAAAGTCCTGAGAGTAGTTGTAAACCGGGCCTTTAAAAACAAAGGCATTGCTGAGTTTTACGATACGTCCGCTGTAATTGTCACTGCTCACCCATTGCCCGATCTCCATCATGGTGGTATACATGCTGTTGATGTCTATCACGTCTCCCTTGATCCCGTTGATCTCGATACGATCTCCGGGTTGGTATACTTTGACAAAGAAAATGAAAAGGGAGCCTGCAATACTGAGTATGAGTTCCTGGAGGGTAATAGTGATCCCCGCTGTCAGGAGGCCGATAGCCAGGGTGAAATCTTTGATGTTACCTGTGAAATAGGAGATGGTGAGAATGATCAGCAAAATATAGCCAATGGTCTCAATGATCTTTTGTGATTTATACCGGGTATCGGCGTTAGGGAGCCTTTTCTTTAAAGTCCTCCTCACAAACTGCAGCAGAAAGATGATGATGAGTACCCAAATCACGTATTTGAAGACCTGGGAAGTGGTCGGATGTTCGGTCAGCCAGTATTTGATGCTTTCCCAGGTGTTCATGACGGCAGTGTTAAGTAGGGTGACTCGAGGGGTGAATAAGCACGAAGCTATTAACCTCCCTATATTCCCTTAAAATTACACTTTTAATTCTCTCTTTTCTAATTAAAAAGTGATCCCTTTGTATTTTTAGGGAGAATAAGAAAGGTAACATGAAGGTCGATATACATCAGAGTTGGAGACCCCATCTTGAGGAAGAATTTAATCAACCCTATTTTTCATCTCTTGCCGGGTTTGTCCGGGAGGAGTACAGTCGGCATACCTGTTATCCAAAAGGCAGCCGGATCTTTGCGGCATTCGACCACAGTGCCTTTGAACAGACCAAAGTTGTGATCCTGGGTCAGGATCCCTACCATGGGCCTGGCCAGGCGAACGGACTTTGCTTTTCGGTCAGGGATGGGATCACACATCCGCCTTCCCTGGTGAATATCTTTAAGGAGGTAGAGCAGGATGTCGGGCATCCCTATCCCAAAAGCGGCAACCTGGAAAGGTGGGCAGACCAGGGGATACTGCTGCTGAATGCCATCCTTACGGTCAGGGCAGGGGAGGCCGGAAGTCACCAGAACAAGGGTTGGGAGCAATTCACCGATGCCGTGATCCGCATTCTTTCCCGGGAGAAGCAGGACCTGGTATTCCTCCTTTGGGGAGGGTATGCCAAAAAGAAAGCAACACTGATCGACAGGGGCAAACACAGTATCCTCACCTCGGGACATCCTTCCCCCCTAAGTGCCAATCGTGGACTCTGGTTTGGGAACGGGCATTTTAGCAAGACAAATGATTTTCTAAAGTCCAAAGGAAAAGACCCTATAGTCTGGTAAGAACCTCGGCCAGACTCACCGCTTTCGAAATAAGTTGTAAATCAAGAAGGGTCGCGCTTACTTTTTCAACTACCTGATCACTGATCTGTTCCTGAGTCCAGCTCGTCATCCCCAGCCAGGCATTCACGTCATTTAAATTCAGTTCATACCGGTTAGCCAGGGTCCTGTCAATACTGGGGATCCTTTTAAAATCTGCAGTATAAGTATTGATCACTTCCAGAATATGGCCTATCAGCCTGCGGTTTTCAATCAGTGTATCACGGGGTACGGCAAGGACAAAACAAGGCCAGGGGGTAGGGCAGTCACCCAGCCTTCTGAAGACACCTT
Organism: Muriicola marianensis; assembly: GCF_014638095.1. Classification (GTDB taxonomy): domain Bacteria; phylum Bacteroidota; class Bacteroidia; order Flavobacteriales; family Flavobacteriaceae; genus Muriicola; species Muriicola marianensis. The sequence goes on along the minus strand of NZ_BMFH01000001.1, from coordinate 321,827 downwards.
CATCTACCAGGGGTTTGGTGGTAAAGTGTTCCCACATAAAGTAATCTGCAGTGCCCTCTTGTAAAGCCTTCACTGCTCCCTCAAGGGTATTGACCACCTCAAAAGAAAGATGAGCCGTATTCCAGCCTTCATTTCTCGCCATGACGTAAGCCATCAGGTGGCTTCCACTGCCAAAGCGACTAATGGCCGCCTTTGTACCTTCCAGTTGCGCAATATCTCGATAACGACTTGAATCTGCTACATGTATACCCCATTGCAATGGGGTGTTTACATACCCCTGGATTATGGTCAGGGGTGCTTTTTCTGCTATTCTCCTGACCACCCCTTCCGTAAGGACCACAGCCATATCTGCTTCTCCGGCTTCGAGCATGGCACACATCTTACCAGTGCCCTCCGGAACGTCTTGCCATCGGAGGTCTATTCCCCTGTCTGCAAAAGCTCCCTCTTCCAGCGCCATATGCCAGGGCAGATTAAAGTGCTCGGGCACCCCTATTATCCTGAATTCTTTCAAAGCTGTACTAGTTTTTCAAGGGTCCAATGGATCAGTCGATCCACGGTCCTGCCGGGATCTTCAGAAAATGCTATAGTAGCCCTGTTGGCAATGATGGCGTTCAGAGAGATCGCCCGGTGCCCTAAAAGAGCAGAGAGACCGTAGAGGGCAGAGGTCTCCATCTCGAAGTTGGTCAATTTTTTTCCCCGGTAGGAAAAAGAGCTGAGTTTATCAAAGAGACTGGCTTCGGATGGCTGCAACCGCAAAAATCTTCCCTGGGGTCCGTAAAAACCTACATTGCTTCCGGTAAATCCCTGAACAACCCCTTCGCCTCTGAAATGCTGCAAAAGAGTTTCATCACCCTTTACAACATATGGTCTTGATTTATTTGAGTCCCAATTTAAATGATCCAGTAAGGCACTTTCCATTTCCGGTTGACGACCCGCCATACCGCTGTAGTAATAAACAACACTGTCAAAGCCCAGGGCAAACTCGCTTAACAGGAAGGAATCGACGCGGATCTCATCCTGTATAGTACCTGAAGTGCCAATTCTGATAAAATTAATTATCTTATTGTCTTTGATCTCTTTACGATTTTTTAGATCGATGTTGGCCAGGGCGTCGATTTCATTGAGTACGATATCGATATTGTCCGTGCCTATACCTGTCGAAAGGACGGTCATTCTCTTCCCCTTGTACCGTCCGGTATGTGTGATAAATTCCCTTTTTCGCTTGTTTACCTCCAGGGTATCAAAATGACGTGAAACACGCTCCACCCGCCCCGGATCACCCACCAGGATCACTGTGTCTGAAATGTCTTCAGGAAATAGGTTTAAATGATAGATGCTGCCATCCTTATTCAGGATGAGTTCGGAAGGGCCGAGATGCATATTTCGGTTAAAGTTTTAGGATACGACCTGATTCGTCGTTGAACAGAAAATTGTACTTGAGGGCGCCACCAAGATAGGATTCGTTGTCACGGATCTGTGAATAGAAACTCGTTTTCCCCTCCAGTATTTCCTTTCCTTTTTTGGAAAGCCTAACAGGGTTAAAGGTGGAGAATAAGGGTTTGATGCTGGTGATCATCCGTTCGAACTGGGTATCTCCATACCCGTAATACCCCTGGTTATTGAGAAGAGTATTGATCAAAGCCTTTTTGTTTTTGGGTTTGTGCTCTACAGAAAGGCTCAATATGCGGTTCTCAAGCTCATTCAGGCCATTTCTGACCGATGGAAAACGTTTGAGATGTACTTTGATTGCCTCAGAGAGGTAGTCGAAATGATAGTGTTCGAAGTCAGACATATTCTCAAGCCTGATCGGATTATCGCTGCAGTACAATTGCCAGATATAATCTGCAAATTCAATGTCGTCCTGAGTTAGATAGACCCGTTTGTTATATAGGGTCTGCAATTTTTCATCATCTACGTCGCACAGGCCGTACATCTTATCCGTTCCATCTTCATCCCCACTGCACACCAGGGAGATCTGTGCATCCCTTCTGTGCATCTTTAACCAGCTCAGTACTGCGATCATATTGATCTGGCAGAACAGGTCATACTCAAACCAGAGGATGATCTCATCTTGCTGTTTGTGATTGCAAAGGGAGCGGTATTCTTTCAGCGTCTTTTCAATGAACCAGGACTTGCTGACATTATAGTGCTTGTGCAGGTATTCAAAGCGTGTTTTCCAGAAGGATTCACTGCCGACATTGGTTTCGGTCTTACCTTCACATAACATTTCCCTCCAGGTGATTATATCGCCTTTAAAAGGAAGGGTTTTAAGGCGTTGGGTAAAACTATCTCCATTGGTAATATGTAACTGAGTACTCATGCAAATGAAGTGTTGATTAGGTTTCGACTCTTAAAAGTAACATTTAATCGATAAAAACAGAAATAATTAACACATAACTTGGGTGCTATCCGGACGCCTCGGATCACCCGCCCACCCTTTTTGTTTTAAAGCCGTTTTCCTTCAGAAATTCCATGATCCGATCCCTGTAATCCCCCTGAATAATGATCTTTTCGTCTTTGTAGGTACCCCCTACACCCAGCAGGGTCTTCAGTTCTTTTGTAAGGTTTTTCAGATCTTTATCCGCTCCGTTATAACCTTCCAGGATGGTCACGGGTTTTCCCTTTCGTTTCTCGTATTTGCACAAGATAGGGTCGTCCTGCAACCAGAACTTGGGACCAGATTTCTCCGGTAAATCTTCCTTCTCCGGAATGTGATCCGGAAAAAGGTTTTTCAATTGATCCTGCAGGTCCATAGAGAGTTGACTTTCAATGAAATGTTTAGATCACTTTTTAATAAGCCCGAGGTCGACCAAGCGCTCGTGAAGAAATTCTCCTGCCGTGATATCCTCGTACAGTTTTGGGTGGTCTTCGTCTATACAATGCTCCAGGCAGTTGAGAGGCATCTCACTGACCGGATGCATAAAGAAGGGAATGGAGTATCGCGAGCTCCCCCAAAGTTCACGGGGAGGGTTTACTACCTGGTGGATGGTCGATTTCAATGAATTGTTTGAAAGGCGTGACAGCATATCTCCTACATTGATCATCAACTGATCCGGTCTGGCGATCGCATCGATCCACTCGCCTTCGTGGTTCATTACCTGCAGTCCTTTTCCATGAGCGCCCATCAGCAAAGTGATCAGGTTGATGTCGCCGTGGGCAGCAGCCCTGACTGCGTTTTTTGGTTCTTCCGTGATGGGCGGATAATGGATGGGCCTCAGTATGGAATTACCGTTTTTGATATACTGGTCAAAATAGGTCTCCTCGAGTTGCAGATGGAGGGCAAGTGCCCGCAATACGTATTGGGCGGTCTTCTCCAGCATCTTGTATGTTTCCTTCCCGACCTTATTGAACTCCGGTAACTCTTTTACTTCAACATTAGGCGGGTACTCTGCGGCTAATTTAGGGTCGTTCTCCACATATTGGCCAAAATGCCAGAATTCCTTCAGGTCCCCTTCTTTTCTTCCCTTGGCGTGTTCCTTCCCAAAGGAAGTATATCCTCTTTGCCCGCCTATCCCCTCAATCTCATACTTGTTCTTTACCTCCTGGGGAAGGGCAAAGAACTTCTTTATCTCCGCATAAAGTCTTTCGATCAGCTCATCGGAAAGGAAATGCCCGCTAAGGGCAACAAAGCCGATATCTTCAAATGCCCCGCCGAGCTCACTGACAAACTGCTGCTTCTTTTTGGGGTCTGATGAGAGATAATCTCTCAGGTCTACACTGGGAATCGCATTCATGAATTGTGATTTTTAGCCCTCCAAAGGTACTAAATTCCCTGTGGAAAATGATCCCTGATGTCAAGGGGATCTTCTGATCAATTTTGCTACATTTACGCCATAAATCCGTACTTACCCTAGATCGTATATCATGCAGTTCAAACATCATGGCCTTTCTTCAGAAATGCTCCTGGAGCTCTACAAGGCTATGCTCAAACCCAGGATGATAGAGGAAAAAATGCTCATTCTCCTCCGCCAGGGAAAGATCTCCAAATGGTTTAGCGGTATTGGACAGGAAGCGATATCAGCGGGGGTTGCCATGTGCCTGGATCCGGAAGAATACATCCTGCCCATGCACAGAAATCTGGGTGTCTTCACCACCAGGAATGTTCCCCTGAACCGACTTTTCTCCCAATGGCAGGGAAAGAAAAGCGGATTTACCAAAGGGAGGGACCGGAGTTTTCATTTTGGAACCCAGGAATATAAGATCATCGGGATGATATCTCACCTGGGCCCACAGCTGGGCGTGGCAGACGGTATTGCCCTGGCCGATCTGTTGAAGAACAACAAAAGGGTGACCGCTGTCTTTACAGGGGAGGGGGCCACAAGTGAAGGGGATTTTCACGAGGCCCTGAACATTGCCGCAGTATGGAACCTGCCGGTGCTTTTCTGCGTGGAAAATAACGGCTATGGTCTTTCCACTCCCATCAGTGAACAGTTTAAGTGCAAACACATCGCAGATAGGGGAAAAGGATATGGGATGGAATCCTATATCATCGATGGAAACAACATTTTGGAGGTGTATTCCCGCGTGAGTGCCTTGAGTCGCAGCGTACGGCAAAGGCCCAGACCGATACTGCTCGAATTTAAAACCTTCAGGATGCGAGGGCACGAGGAAGCCAGCGGGACCAAATACGTCCCCCAGGAACTCTTGGATGAATGGGCCGCAAAGGACCCCATTGAGAATTACGTGGCCTACCTGAGGGAAGAAGGTATTTTGTCAGAAGAGGAGGAGGTTGAAATAAAGAAACAATTCATCCATGAAATTGACGATAACCTGCAACTTGCTTTTGAGGAAGAAGCGATAAACTCTACCGAAATTAATGAATTAAATGATGTCTATAGAAAATTTGTATATCAGGAAGTTAAGCCTGAAGAAAAGACATCAAATATACGTTTGGTAGACGCTCTCTCAGCCGGACTTCGACAGTCTATGGAGAAGCACCCTAACCTCGTTATCCTGGGCCAGGATATAGCGGAATACGGGGGTGTTTTTAAAGTAACGGAAGGCTTTGTGGAGGCCTTTGGTCGGGATCGCGTCAGGAATACACCCATATGCGAATCAGCCGTAGTCTCTGCTGCTATGGGATTATCCATCAATGGCATGAAGGCTGTAATGGAAATGCAATTCGCAGATTTTGTCAGCAGCGGTTTTAATCCCATAGTGAACTACCTGGCCAAAGTGCATTATCGCTGGAACGAACCGGCAGATGTCGTGATCCGTATGCCCTGTGGCGCAGGGGTGGGAGCCGGGCCCTTCCATTCCCAGACCAACGAAGCATGGTTTACCAAGACACCAGGTTTAAAGGTGGTGTACCCGGCCTTTCCATATGATGCCAAGGGACTTATGGCTACCGCGGTCAACGATCCGAACCCGGTGCTTTTCTTTGAGCATAAGGCTCTGTACAGAAGCGTATATCAGGACGTTCCCGACTCTTATTATACCCTTCCTTTTGGCGTTGCTAATTTACTCAGAGAAGGAGATGACCTCACCGTGGTGACCTATGGGGCTGGGGTTCATTGGATGTTGGAGATCCTCGATGCTCATGAGGACATTCATGCAGACCTTATTGATCTCAGGACCCTCCAGCCTCTCGACCTTCAAACTGTGTATGCATCAGTAAGAAAAACGGGAAAATGTATGGTTGTGCAGGAAGACACTCTTTTTGGTGGAATTGCCAGTGATATAGCTGCCTCTGTCATGGAAGAATGCTTCGAAAGTCTCGATGCTCCTGTCAAACGCATAGGCAGTCTGGAGACACCTGTGCCTTTTGCCAGGTCACTTGAAAACATGTACCTGCCTAAAGGAAGGATTCTCAGAGAGATACGACAGTTACTGGCCTATTGATGAGGCTTACATCTGTTTTCTCAGCGTACAATTCCTTCTTAAAAAAGTAATCCCCCAAAATCTATTGCTCGAATTATTCCGTATATACAAGGGAAACTCAAATGCTTTACACATGCTTAAAAAAAGTTTGATACTAATATTCTCAGGCGTGTTCCTCGCATCCTGCGGGATTTCCAAGGAGGTCAGGGATCAAAGGAACATGCTTAGCGGAACCTGGATTTTGGATGACGTACGATACGAAAACAACCAGGGAATGTTCAAAGCCGTTTTGTTCAATGACGCCGATGCTATTTGTTTTGAAGGCAGCAACTGGTTCTTCAGGGACAACAACAGTACGGGACGATACACCATTCAACAAGGCAGTCTCTGCCAGGGAGGTGACCGGTTCATCCGCTGGTCAGTGGTGAGTAACCCCGCCAATTACACAAATCAGCTGCAGTTCAAATTCATTGACGAGAAACGCAATGATGTTTCGGGCGGACTCGGCTACCGATTGAACATCGCTCAGCTTACAGATACCCAAATGACCTTGAAATCCAACGTTACGGTAGACAATAAACCCGTGACGCTGGTGTACGAATTTACCAAGCAATAAAAACAGATACCATGATAAAAAGAACAGAACTCATAGTGATGGTTCTAAGCCTTGTGCTGGGATGCAACACAGTTAAAAATGCCAACAACACCCAAAAAGGAGCCGTGATCGGGGCCACGGGAGGAGCCGTAATCGGTGGTGTTATAGGAAACAATGTCGGAAAGGGCAATACCGTACTGGGCGCCATCATCGGCGGGGTAGTCGGTGGGGCTGCAGGGGGCTATATCGGCAACCGCATGGACCGACAGGCAGAAAGGATACAGGAAGAGATTCCGGGAGCTGAAGTTACCCGGGTGGGTGAAGGTATCAACGTGACCTTCAGTCAGGGTGCCGGAGTGTATTTTGACACCAATAAGTCTGATATCAAGGGCACGTCAGTGGAGACTCTAAACAAACTGGCAGGCATCTTTAAGGAATACCCAAAGACCGTAATCCTCGTGGAAGGACATACAGACAGTGCCGGAAGCGATGAATACAATATGGGCCTTTCCAAACTCAGGGCAGAATCTGTGACCAATTACCTGATCAGCCAGGGAATAGATGCGAGCAGGTTCACTACCAAATGGTATGGAGAAGCGCAGCCAATAGCAGACAACGCCACTGCTGAAGGCAAAGCGAAGAACCGGAGGGTGGAACTCGGGATCATCGCCAGCGAAGAGCTCAAACAGGAGGCCATGCAGAAAACAAAAGGCTAATTGCTTTAACAACTTTAGGAAACCCGGCAAATTTGTCGGGTTTTTTATTGGTGCTTTCTGTATCTTTCCCTGATTGCTATGTACGATGTGATTTGTATTGGGGGAGGATTGGCCGGCCTGACGGCTTCCATACACCTGAAGAAGGAGGGATTCCGGGTACTTGTGCTCGAGAAGGAAGCATATCCTCATCACAAGGTCTGCGGGGAATACCTCTCGAAGGAGATCCTGCCTTACCTCCGTGAATTGGGCGTCGACCTTTCCGGTGCTGTGGAAATAGATACCCTTGAATTCAGTACAGCCAAAGGTCGTAGGCTGGAGCTCGAATTGCCCCTGGGTGCCCTTGGGATAAGTCGGTTTAAACTAGACCACACCCTCTATCTCCGAGCCCTCTCCCTGAAAGTGGAGATTTTATTTGGCACCGTGACCTCCGTCGATTTTGACGGGCATTCTTTCTGCGTACGCACGCAAACAGGTGAAACCTACTACTCGACCTACGTCCTGGGGACCTATGGGAAAAGATCCGGGATCGACCATTATCTCGATCGTCCTTTCATAAAAGGAAATTCTCCCTGGTTAGCCGTAAAAGCCCATTATCACTATCCGGATTTCTCTTCAAACCTGGTGGGTCTCCACAGCTTTGACGGGGGATATGGAGGCCTGTCCATGACGGAGACAGGGGCGATCAATTTCTGTTACCTGGTCTCTTATAAGCATTTTCAAAAAGTTCGTGACATAGAGCAATTCAACAAAAAGACCGTTTCGCGAAATCCAAGGCTCAGACATTTTTTAGAACATGCTGAAATGCTTTTTGAAAGACCTCTGACCATTGCACAGGTTTCATTTGCATCGAAAAAACCCGTGGAAAGCCATGTACTCATGTGTGGGGATACAGCCGGACTCATACATCCTCTTTGCGGAAACGGGATGGCTATGGCGATTCACAGCGCAAAACTTGCTTCTGAATTGTTATGTGGACAGTTGGGTTCGAAAAATCCCGATCGGACATTGTTGGAAAAGGAATACTCAGTTCTTTGGAGAAGAACTTTCGGTAGGCGAGTGCGTACCGGACGGTATTTGCAACGCTTGCTTCTCTCAGCTACAGCCACTGATCTGCTCTTCACCCTGGCATCAGAATCACCCGGAACCCTCAGGCGTATCATCCGGAGAACCCACGGAAATCCCGTTGCGATATGATCTGGTACAAAGAACGCAGCCTGGAGCAGGAGCAGATGGACGACCCGTTACTGGGCAAGGATATGATCCAGGCTGTTCTCCGGGATATCAATACAGTCAATTCCCTCCTGGGTGGAAACAGGGTCACTTTAAAGGCTTTGAAAAGAATGATGCTCAACGACCCCGGAAAAAAATACAATGTCCTTGATGTGGGTTGTGGAGACGGTACGGTATTGCGGGAGGTGGCTTTGATGTGCGAGCGGGAGGGGATCGAAGCCAGCCTAAAAGGCATAGACCTGAACGCCGATTCAATTTCCCTGGCCAGACAGAAAAATTCAGATCTGAAGAATATCTCTTTCGAGCGGAGGGATATATTCGACCTTAGACCGGAGAGGGATGGGTGCGATTTTGTTCTCTGCACCCTCACCCTGCATCATTTCAGCGACGAGGAGATTGTGAAGTTGATAATAAAGTTTTCAGAATTGGCGCAATTAGGTGTTGTGATCAACGATCTGGACAGAAACAAGATCGCTTATGCGCTATTCGTGGTTTTCTCTGCCCTCTTTATGAAAACAAGGATAGCAAGGCAGGATGGTCTTACTTCGATCAAAAGGGGTTTTACAAAAAGTGAATTGCTCAATTTTTCTAAATTAATACCAGACCTCAGTCACAGGATCCGATGGAGATGGGCCTTTCGGTATGAATGGTCATTCTGGCATAAAAACATGATAGAACAATGAATAATGTGCATGTAGCGGGCGTAGCCAAGGAATTGCCACCTTATTGCCGGGAGACCCGGGAAATCCTGCCCTTTGTGGATTTGTGGCTTTCGGGGCAGGAGGACAGGTTCAGGCGAAAAGTCCTCAAGATTTTCGAGGCCGCAGGGGTCGATCGCAGGTATGGCATCATGAATATAGAAGAGGTCTTTACGGCCACCTCCTTCGCTCAGAAAAATGAGATCTATGCCAGGGAGGTTAAAAAACTGGGAAAGGCTGTACTTCAGAAAGCCCTGGATAAACAGGGGTGGGAATCCCGCAGCCTGGACTATATCATTACGGTGAGTTGTACAGGCATCATGATCCCCTCCCTGGACGCCTATCTCATCAATGAATTGAATCTGAAACAAGACGTGGTTCGCCTTCCGGTCACGGAGATGGGTTGTGCTGCAGGGGTCTCGGGAATGATCTACGCCTCTAAGTTTTTAAAAGCGAACCCGGGTAAAAGGGCTGCCGTGGTGGCTGTTGAGAGTCCGACCGCCACCTTCCAGTTAAACGATTTCAGCATGGCCAATATGGTAAGTGCGGCTATCTTCGGCGACGGGGCGGCCTGTGTGCTGCTCTCCTCAGAAGAAGATGCCAGCGGACCTGCAATTCTCGGGGAGGAAATGTACCATTTTTTTGATGCCACACACCTGATGGGTTTTGATGTGGTGAACACTGGGCTTAAGATGATCCTTGATCCTGCCGTACCGTCAGCCATTAGTGAGCATTTCCCCCACATCATCCATCCTTTTCTAAAAAAGTACGATACTTCTATTGAAAAGATAGATCATCTCGTATTTCATCCGGGTGGGAGGAAGATCGTGGAGACAGTGGAATCCCTCTTCGGAGCCCTGGGAAAAAACATGGACGACACCCGGGAGACCTTGAGATTGTACGGAAATATGAGCAGCGCCACGGTCCTGTATGTGCTGGAGCGATTTATGGAAAGGGAGATTAAGGCGGGGGAGCAGGGCCTGATCCTCAGTTTTGGTCCCGGGTTCTCGGCCCAAAGGGTGCTGATTCAATGGTGAGGCTGACAACCAAAGATATGTGCTACCTTTACTGAAAAGCAAATATACAAGCGTGGCATGAGCGAAACGAAAGGCAATAATTGGGCAATAATCCTTGGGGGTAGCAGGGGGTTGGGTCTGGCGACGGCCCAAAAACTCTCGGAGGAAGGATATGCTATTTGTATCGTTCACCGCGACAGACGAGCTGACCTTCCGGAAATTCAAATTCAGTTTACCAAAATAAAGGAAAACGCTCCCGCTTTCTGTTCCTTCAATACCGATGCGGTCAATCCACAGAAAAGAAGGGAGATCATACAGGAGCTAAAATCAGGATTTAAAGAAGGTGACAGGGTGAAGGTGCTGGTCCACAGTATCGCTAAAGGCAGCCTGAAACCTATGTACAGTCCAAATGGGGAGGTCCTGAGTGCAGAAGACGTTGAGATTACTTTCAGGGCCATGGCGCTCAGTTTGTATGAGTGGGTGCAGAACCTCGTATCAGAAAACATGAATCACCCCGATATGCGCGTCATATCCTTTACCAGCGAAGGGAATACCAAAGCCATGCCCGGATATGCGGCCGTTTCTGTCGCCAAAGCCGCCCTGGAAGCCTTTACAAGAAGCATAGCTCTGGAATTTGCTCCTCTGGGGATCAAAGCCAATTGTATACAGGCGGGAGTCACAAATACGTCCTCCTTTAATATGATCCCGGGAAGTGAAAGGATTATGGAGATGGCCAAAAAGCGAAACCCTTACGGCCGAATCACCAGGGCAGAGGACGTAGCGGATGTAGTTTCCATGCTTTGCCGGGAAGAGGCCCGGTGGATCAATGGCAGTATTGTAAAAGCCGATGGAGGAGAGAGTTTGAGATGAGAGATTACCAGGAAATATTAAAGGCGTTACCCTATTCAGATCCCTTTTTGTTCGTGGATGAGATTCTTCATATGGATGAGAACGGATGCGAGGGAACATATCTTTTCAGAGATGATCTGCCTTTTTACAGAGGTCACTTCAAAGATGAGCCTGTCACCCCTGGAGTCATCCTGACAGAATGTTGTGCGCAGATCGGACTGGTTTGTCTGGGGATCTTTATACTCGAAAAGAGTGAAAAGAGAACCTTTGAGAATACCGCGATCGCTCTGACATCCTCGGAGATGGAGTTCTATATTCCGGTTTTTCCAGGCGAACGAGTCAGAGTAAAGTCGGAAAAGCTCTATTATAGATTTTCTAAATTGAAGTGCAAGATTACTATGTTCAATGAGCAGAATGAAGTGGTCTGTAAGGGTCAGATCGCCGGAATGATAAAAGCGAGATCAGATGCGTGAACGCGTGGTTATTACCGGGATGGGGGTTTGTGCTCCCAATGGGATCACCCTGGAAACTTTTTCTCAGGCACTTCAGACAGGAAAAAGCGGGATTGAATATCACCCGCAACTAAGAGAACTGAAGTTTGGATGTCAGATCGCTGGAAGACCGGTTATTGAAGCCAGTTATTTAAATAAATACTTTACATCATTAGAACAGAGGGGATTGAATTCCAGCGGACTTGTTTATGGGGTGATCGCCGGGATGGATGCCTGGCAGGACGCCGGTATGAAGCCCACCGAGGCCGATAATACCGATTGGGATAGCGGTGTCATTTTTGGAACCGGGATTTTGGGGGTTGATAAGTTTCGGGAAGCGATTCACCTGGTGGATGAGGGTAAAACAAGGCGTTTGGGCAGTACTTCTGTTATCCAGACCATGGCCAGCGGGATCAGTGCCTTTCTAGGAGGTAAACTGGGGCTGGGCAACCAGGTGACCACCAATTCCTCTGCCTGTACAACAGGTACAGAAGGGGTGCTGATGGCCTATGACCGCATTGTATCCGGTAAAGCTAAAAGGATGCTGGCCGGTAGTTGCAGCGATAGCGGACCCTATGTGTGGGGAGGATTCGATGCTATGCGCATCCTTCCCCGCAATTTCAATGATGATCCCACAAAGGGAAGTCGACCCATGAGTGCCACTGCTGCGGGCTTTGTGCCGGGGAGTGGGGCAGGGGCTCTTGTTCTGGAAAGCCTGGACAGTGCCCTTAAACGCAATGCCAGGATCTACGCAGAGGTTTTGGGCGGAGCTGTCAACTGTGGGGGTCAGCGCAGTGGAGGGACCATGACGGCACCCAATGACATCGCAGTACAGCGTTGTATCTCAGAGGCCATAAACCAAAGTGGGATCAATGCAGACGAAATCGACTGCATCAATGGGCATCTGACCGCCACCACAAAGGACGCGGTGGAAATTGACAATTGGTGTCAGGCCCTGGGTAGATCAGGTGATACCTTTCCCTATATCAACTCCTTTAAAAGTACCATAGGCCATTGTCTGGCAGCGGCCGGTTCCATAGAGTGTGTGGGCTCTGTGCTTCAGTTAGCCAGGAAGGAGGTTTTTGGCAACGTGAATTGCGAAGATATCCATCCGGATATCCTTAAGAGGATTCACCCTTCCAGAATTCCCGCCAATTCTCTGAAAATTGCACCTGAAGTGATCGCAAAGGCCAGTTTTGGTTTTGGGGATGTCAATGCTTGTGTTATTTTTAAGCAATTCAAATCCTGATCCATGACCCAAAATGACAGATACCAGAAATTAAGGGCAATCATCGAGCCCTATCTGCCTGATGATGTGTCGGCAGACTCAATAACCCTGGAAAGCCATTTGATCAATGAACTTAACATCAATTCTGCTAACCTGGTCGACATAGTCCTGGACGTGGAGGATGAATTTGACATCACCCTGGAAAATGAGGACATGGACGACATGCAAACAGTGGGGGATGCGCTAAACATGATTGAATCCAAAATAAAATAGGCAGTATTTCGCCAACAATCTGATTTTGGCTTTTTTCTTATTCCCCGGTTATGGAATCGGGGTTCGATTCAGGGATGAGCAAGGAGGAGATGATCCCTGCTGCCAGGGATACCACGATCACCGTCAGGGAAATCCATTCCTCCACGTGAATAAATTCTGAGCCCAGCATTTTCAGTCCTACAAATCCAAGGATCACCACCAGGCTGTAGTTGATGAACCGGAACTTCGACAGCATTCGGGAGATCAGGAAATACATGGATCGCAATCCCAGAATAGCCATGATATTGGAACTGAAAACGATAAAGGGATCTGCCGTAATAGCAAGGATAGCAGGGATACTGTCCAGCGCAAACAAGATATCCGTCAGTTCTATGACGATCAGGGCCACAAATAGTGGAGTAGCTGCTTTTATGCCCATCCTCTTGATAAAGAAATGCCGCCCTTTCATATGATGTGTAAGTGGATATATCCTTCTTAGGTATTTAAAGACCAGGGAACGTTTGGGGTCGAATTTTATGGAATCCGATTTCAGCATCTTGAAAGCCGTGTAGAGAAGAAAAACCCCAAAAACGTATATGGCCCACTCGAACCGGGTGATAAGAGCCACACCGAAAACGATCATCAGAGCCCGGAAGACAATAGCTCCCAGGATCCCCCAGAAAAGCACCCTGTGCTGATACATGGGTGGAATAGAAAAGGCGGAAAAGATCACGGCGATCACAAATACATTATCAATACTCAGTGAGAGCTCAATGAGATAGCCGGTGATGTAATTAAGTACGGCCTGATTGGGTGTCATAGCCGTCGGGTTTTCCAGGAGTCCGGCCGAAAAAAGCCAGTAGACGACCCCGCTGAAGCTAAAGGCCACGGTGACCCAAAGTGCAGTCCAAAGACTGGCTTCCTTACTGCGGATCACATGGTCCCTCTTGTTGAAAACTCCGAGGTCCATGGCCAGAAATAAGATAATGAGGGAAATAAACGCGACCCAGATCAGCATTCAAAAATCATTAGGGGATAAAGATAAGAATACTGCTTAGAATGTTTCAAAACCTCCGATTCAATTTCCGTGATTCCTGAATCTTTTCGACAGGTAAAAATACCCGAGCAGGAGATAGGCCATCGTCCCGCAAATCAAAAAACCCAGGAATATCGGTAGGATGCTCACTTTTACATAACTACCGATAAAGGCGCTGATGGGTACCGCCATAACAGTAGCAATGCATCCGGTAATGGCCGATCCGATACCGGCTATATGCCCAACCGGTTCCATTGCCAGGGCCCTCAGGTTACCAAATACGAAGCCAACAGCGAAGAATTGCATTCCGAAAAACCCCAGGGCGACCCACCAGGGGGGATTTCCACTTCCGTAAAAAAGGATCACAAAAAGAAGGGGCACCAGGATATAGCATCCCAGCGCAACGGTCACCAGGCGCAGCATCCCAAACCTCAAGACCAAAGTACCGTTGAGCAATGTTGCGGTGCCTATTGTAATTGCCAGGCAGGCAAAAATATAAGGGAAAGACTCCTTCATGAGATATTGATCTTCAAATACCTGCTGTGCAGTACTGAGATATACCAGAAAAGAACCTGTGATAAAGCCCCAGATAAAAGTGAAGATCATGGTTTGACGATAATTCAGTAACTCCTTGTATCCGTGTATGAAGACACTGAAGCGAAAGGAGTTTCTCTTTTCCGGGACCAGGGTCTCCGGCTGTCGTCTCCAGAACCACAGAGCTACCAGGATGGCAAATGCCACCTGTACATGGAAAATAGCTTCCCATCCCATGGCATCGAGGATCCACTTCCCCAGGGTAGGTGCCACGATAGGTACGAGGATAAAGACCACCACCACAAAGGACAGGATGCGTGCCATCTGGTCTCCACTGTAGCGGTCGCGTATCATGGCCACACTGATCGTCCTGGGGGCTGAAAGGGCGATCCCCTGCAGGATCCTACCGGCGATCATGGTCTCGAATTTGGCGGAGAACACACAGAGGAAACTCGCAAAGACAAATAGACCAAAGCCTATGTAAACCACCGGTTTTCTACCCACGCTATCTGAAACCGGACCGAAGAGTAGGGGGCCGACGCCCAGTCCAAGAAAGAACAAGGTGATGAGCAACTGGTTCTGGGCAAGGCTGGTAGTACCGATGTCCCGGCCAATGAGGTCGAGTGCCGGCAGCAGTGCATCCAGGGCCAGGGCTGCAATGGACATAAGGGCTGCCATAAGCCCGACGAACTCCAGCTGGGATTTCCTTTGGATTTTCACCCGCCAAAAGTAGGGCTTTCCTACAGATTATCCCTAGAACACTTTAAAGACGTAACCCAGGAGCCAGTAAAGGATGAGGAAAACGAAAACGGTCCCGATGCAGCCACAGCGGCCGCCACCTATCTTCTTGGCACCGTATCCTGCGATGATGGCTCGAATTAGGTTTTTCATAATTCCTTATTGCGGTTGCTTTGATTCCTGTTTGAGATTAAACCTGTACACCATTTCCAGTTTAAATTGAAAACTGTCCCTTATATCCTGATTCAGGATTTCCCTGTTGTCCCCAAAGAAGATTCCTGCCAAAGACAGGCCGATCTTATCATCGTTTTCATAGACCTTAAAGTTACGAAAGAAGGCATACCCGAGTTTCGCTCGTAAAAGGATGTTCGGAGTAAGCTCATATTGTCCATAGGCGTAGAGATCATTGGATACGCGGGTCACGTAGTGATCGGGATAACCCGGATTCTGAATACTGAAAGAGGTGCCCAGTCCGTCGAAACGCAGACCGGTGGAGGTGCGCTCCCCAAGCCGGTAATTGAGATCTATTCTAGCCGGAGCAAAGACGTCGGCTTCAAAGCGATCGTTCGGGCTTTTGTAATATACCCCAAGAATAGGCACCAGGAGCAGACCAAACTCTTCTTTGTTCGCATACAGGCCATAGGAATACTTCAGTCGCACATCCTTTTTACTCGTCAGCAGGGCTACAGCTCCGATCTGATTGCCTTTACGGAAACCGCTTGTAAAATCCGAAGCTACCTTTGGAATCAAGAGAAAGGTTGCAGACCATCGTTCTGAGAAAACATGATTCACACCAAGCCTGAGACTAATCGAATAAAGGTCGGTATCTGGCTCCGGGGAAGGAATAAGTTCTACCCCGATCTTATTAGTGCCAAGGCCAAACAAGAGGGCCGTTTTTTCATTTAGGACCAAAGGCAGGTCGAAGCTAAGGTTCCATTCCTGTATAGACGTGTCCCTGTCTTCATCCAGGACATTGCTATTGAAGGAAGTGGTATAGGAAACAGAAGCCAGATCCAGGTATTCCTGAGCACTCGCAGAAGGGATAAACCCAAGCCAACTGCAGCATATGAGAACAAGGCGGATAGGGATGGGCACCTTCATGGGCCGCAAGATACTTCTTTTGGAATAGTACCCTGTAAATAAATACACCTGTTTTCCATACTTGTCGTAACTTAGGGTATTAACAATTTGGCAGAAATAAGGAACATCAACTTATGAAGATCAGGATAAAAGGTAATTCCATCCGTTTCCGACTCACCAAATCAGAGGTGGAGACCCTTTGTTCAAAAGGGAAATTCCTGGAAGAGACCCGTTTCAAGACCAATGTCTTTTGCTACGCGGTGGCGAAAACTCCCGAGCCGGGAATGAATGCTGCATTTTCAGAACTTGGGATTACTTTGTACGTGAACGAGACCTGGCTTGAGGGTTGGGAGAAAAACGAAAAAGTAGGATTTGAGGCTATTGAAAGTACAGACAAGGGATCTACCCTCCACTTGTTGCTGGAAAAAGATTTTGTATGCCTCGACCGGCGAGAGGAAGACCAGTCGGACAATTACCCCAATCCCAAGCTTGAAAAAAAGGACCTGGTTTAAGTCAAGAATATGTCAGACCAAAAACCATCCACTGAACGAAAGGTATCCCATCGCGGACCCGATGATTTCTCAGATCTGCAGATCAGGGAGCCTATGCGTATTGCAGCCGGAACTCAGGGGGTGTACCAGGCTTTAAAGCACAGCTTTAAAGAAATGGGTGTAATACGTTCCTTTCCTGCGCTATTTAAGATGAATCAAAAAGACGGATTCGATTGCCCTAGCTGTGCCTGGCCCGATCCGGAAAGTCCATCTCCCATAGCCGAATACTGCGAAAACGGGGCCAAGGCCCTGGCAGATGAAGCTACCACCTCCCATATTGGGGCCGACTTTTTCCGGAAGTATTCTGTAGAAGAATTATCTCGCTTTTCTGATTACCAGATCAATGCATTCGGCAGGCTCACAGAACCCATGGTGCTTCGGGAAGACAGTGTGCATTATGAGCCCATTGGATGGGAGGAGGCATACCAGATGATCGCAGACCACTTACATCGCTTAGACCATCCGGATGAAGCTATATTCTATACCTCAGGGAGATCCAGTAACGAAGCGGCATTCCTCTACGGGATGTTTGCCAGGGCCCTGGGGACAAATAACCTCCCGGATTGTTCAAATATGTGTCATGAATCGAGTGGCGTGGCCCTGTCCGAGACCCTTGGGATTGGGAAAGGGTCTGTAAAACTGGAAGACCTCTATGAAGCCGAGGTGATCCTGATCGCCGGCCAGAATCCGGGTACCAACCACCCCAGGATGTTAAGTGCTCTTGAAAAATGCAAGCAGAACGGAGGGAAGATTGTAAGTATCAATCCGTTGCTGGAGAGCGGCCTTGTCAATTTCCGCAATCCACAGACCGCAAAAGGAATTCTGGGCGGAGGTACCCAGCTGGCCGATGTGCATTTACCGGTAAGGATCAACCAGGACATCCCCCTGGTAAAGGCTATCCTGAAGAAACTCGCGGCCCTCGACAAAGAGAACAAAGGAGTTTTCGATCACGATTTCATCCAGCAATATACTGAGGGATATGAAACGCTTATGACTAATCTTGAACAGTATGATCTGTCAGAATTGATAGGGATGAGCGGAGTAGGGGAGGCAGAACTCGATGAAGTGGTCAGCTTTCTCGCCCGGGCAGAAAAGATCATCGTCTGCTGGGCCATGGGTCTGACCCAACACAAGAATTCCGTAGCCACGATCAAAGAATACGTAAACCTGCTGTTGTTGAAAGGGGCCATAGGGAAACCCAACAGCGGAACCTGCCCCGTTCGGGGACATAGCAATGTGCAGGGCGACCGCAGTGTGGGGATCATGCATTATGTGAACAAGGGGTTGAACGAGCGGATCGAAAAACACTTAGGCTTTACACCACCAGACCATCCAGGGGTGGATGTAGTAGGGGCCATGGAGGCCATGCACCAGGGCAGGGCAAAGGTATTTATGTGCCTGGGCGGAAATTTCCTTATGGCTGCTTCAGACACGGATTACACGGCTAAGGCTATAAAAAATTGCAATCTCACCGTACAGGTGAGCACCAAACTCAACCGATCCCACCTGATCACAGGAAAAACAGCCCTTATCCTGCCCACCCTGGGTCGGTCGGAAAAAGATATCAGAGACGGTGTGGAAAGGGAAGTGACCACGGAAAATAGCATGGGGAGGGTCAGGGCCTCAAAAGGGGTCCTTAAACCGGCCTCGGACTCCCTGAAAAGCGAGATCGAGATCGTGGCCGGGATCGCGAATGCCTATTTCAAAGGGGAGCATTCGGTGGACTGGAAGGCTATGGGGGAGGATTACAATCTGGTAAGGGAGAAGATAGATCAGGTGGCCAAAGGTTTTGAAAAAACCTCAGAAAGTGCCAAAGGGGTGGGGTATTACCTTCCCAACAATGTTAGGGAGCGGGATTTCAGCAAGTTGCCGAACGGTCGCGCTAAGCTTACGGTCAACCCCTTGCCTGATCACCATTTGGAAGAGGATGAATTCATGCTGATGACCATCCGTTCCCATGACCAGTTCAATACCACAGTATATGGCCTGGACGACCGTTACCGGGGTATATACAAGGAGAGGCGGGTACTGTTCATGCATCCCGCGGATATGGAGAAGATGGGTTTAAAAAAGGAGGCTGTGGTCGACCTGACCAGTTCCTATGACGGCGTAAAAAGAACAGCCTACAAATTCAAAGTGGTGCCCTACGACATCCCTGCTGGTAACCTGGCGGCCTACTTCCCGGAGACCAACCCCCTGGTACCGCACAACCATTTTGCTGAAAAAAGCCGGACCCCCATCAGCAAGTCGATAAAGATCAGGATCTCCAAAAGTACAGCGGAATAAAGCCTCCATTGTGTAACAAAAGAAGGGAACCTGTATCTTATTAGGTAAGACAACCATAAAAACATCCTGATGAAAATCCCTGCCCTTCCTCTCAAGAAGCTCATTACCTGTGCAGTCGTTTTACTCACATTGGTCGATTCGTCTGCTCAAATGGACATTACAACCGAACAATACCGGGAAGACCTGTTGTTCCTGCAGAAAACTGTGCATGAAGACTTTCCATTCCTGTTCAAAAAGACAACCGCAGCCGATTTTGACCAGAAGGTAGCTGAACTATACGAAGCCATTCCAAACATGGAGGACCACGAAGTACTGGTGGGCCTGGCCAGACTGGTGGCTTCTTTTGAATACGGGCATACCGTTTTAGGTTACTGGGAAAATGTGATCCCTATACATCAGCTGCCCATCGTCCTGTATCAATACGATGACGGTATTTACCTCCAGGGGGTGCATAAGGACTATGCCCCGGCCCTGGGGACCCGGCTCCTGGCTGTGGAAGGTATGCCCGTGGAAGAGGTCCTGAAAAAGATGCGACCCGTGGTACCGGCAGAGAATGATCAATTTGTCAAAGCCTATGGCATACATTATCTTACCTTCCCGGAATTCCTGCACGCCCAGGGGGTGATTCGCAAGCTTTCCTCTACCATCACCCTTACCCTCGAAAAAGATGGAAAAACCTTGAAGCAAAAGGTAAAGGCTGTGCCCTTAGAGCGTTTTCCCCGGCAGTACGGGATGGTAGTGCCTGGTGAGGACTGGCTGGAATCCCGGGATCTTAGTGAAACACCTCTCTACCTTAAAAACCTTGACAGAATTTGTTATTATGAATACCTGCCGGAGCACAAAACGATTTATGTGCGCCAGAGTCAGATACAGGACGATTCCATCCAGCCTATCCCTGAATTTTACAAAGAGGTTTTCGATTTCATCGATGAAAATGAGGTGGAAAAACTGATCCTGGATGTCCGTCTCAACGGGGGAGGGAACAATTACAAGAACAAGCCAGTGGTCACAGGTGTGATCGCCAGTCAAAAGATAAACCAGCCGGGGAAATTCTTTGTGATCCTTGGAAGGCGCACTTTTTCTGCCTGTCAGAACCTGGTCAATGAACTGCACAATTATACGAACGCGATCTTCATAGGGGAGCCTACATCCGAAAACATTAACTTTTACGGAGATAATCGCCCGGTCACCCTCCCCAACACAAAGATCAACGCCTATTTGTCCTTTGCCTGGTGGCAGGACAAACCCCAGTGGGAGAACAAACCGGCCCTGTATCCCCAGATCGCCACCGGACTCACCTTTGAGCAGTACCGAACCAACGAGGACCCTGCCCTGGAAGCCGCTCTGTCCTTCACAGGTGAGAATTTTATTGCAGACCCCATGCGTTACTTTACTGAATTATTCACCAGCGGCCAGATGGATAAAATATTACCTGAAGCAAAGCGCATGCTTAAGGATCCGGCTTACGCCTTCTTTGATTTTGAAGGGGAATTCAACAAGACCGGCTATAATCTGTTAAACCAGGAATCCTTGCAGGAGGCCATCTACGTCTTTCAATTGAATACGTCCTTGTTCCCTGAATCTGCCAATACCTGGGACAGCCTGGCCGAATCATTCTGGAAGTCAGGCAATATTGAAAAAGCCCGGGAATTCTACAACAAGGCCATTTCACTGGACCCAGACGGACCCACCGGGGAAAATGCCCGTGCCATGTTGGATCAAATGTCCCGGGAAGAGAAGGAGAAAAATTAATTAAATAACTCCTATTTGGATGAGTACAGCCTGTCTTGGGTGAACAGGGGAATTGTCGTATTTTCATACCTCCGAAAATCCTTCAAACCCATGAAAAGTATTAAGTACTTGCTACTCCTTGCCCTTGCATTCTCCTTTGGCTGCAAACAAACTCAGAAAGAAGAACAGAAAACCCTCGCCTCGATGGACGTCCCCCTGGTGGTCACCGCTGATATCGAGGAAGGTATCAAGGCCAATATCGCTGAAAAAGTGGAAGAGGGGGGAGGCTATTTCTACTTGCAGACCGAAGAAGAAGAGCTTCGCCTCCAATTGGTACGAGTACATACGGAATACCTCTCCAATTTAGGACCCCAAAGGCATTTTGCCTGTGTAGACCTGGCCGATGTAAGTGGAGACGTATATGACGTCGATTTTTTCCTCGAAGGGGACCCCGGTAGCATGACGGTCACCGAGACTACCCTCCATAAGTTGAACGGGAAGCCCTTTTACACCTGGAAGCAACGGAAGGACAAGACTTGGTATCGCCTGCCCGTAGAGGAGGCCACGAACGAGTTGCTGGGGATCATAGAAGGGGAGGACCGTTTCCGGTTTCGCTATGAGGTGACCCTGCCTGAGATGGATAAAGCAGGTAGGATCTGGATCCCGGTACCACAGTCTGATGAATGGCAAACCATTGATAATGTATCGATTAACACTCCGGTAGCGCACCAATACGTGAAGGAATCAACATACGGAAACAAGGTGGTTTCCATGGAGCTTTCCCCGAAAGAAAGCGGGAAAAAGATCGTGTTGGAATACGACGTGGTACGGCAGGAAAAGAACCCTTATGAAGATGATTCTTTTGTGGCGGATTACCTGAATCCCAGTCTGCTGATGCCCGTGGGCGACCGCTTCCAGGTGCTGGCTGATTCTATTATCGGGGCCCGGGGGGCGGAGGGAGATATCATGAAAGCGCGGGCATTGTATGATTACATCATCGACAATATGAAATACATCAAGGCAGGGACCTACGGCACCGGGGACGCAAATTACGCCTGTGATGCGCTCACCGGCAACTGTACCGAGTTTCATTCGCTCTTTATTTCCCTGGCGAGATCGGCAAATATCCCGGCGCGCTTCGCGGTAGGGGCCGGAATTCCATCAGACCGGGATGAAGGGGGCATAGACGGCTACCACTGCTGGGCCGAGTTCTATGCAGAAGGGAAATGGTGGCCCGTAGATATCAGTGAGGCCAATAAATACACGGCATTGGCCACCTATTATTTTGGCCGACATCCCGCCAACCGCATAGAATTCACGCAGGGGAGGGATCTCATGCTGGAACCGGGCCCTGTAGGCGGACCTATCAATTTTTTGGCCTATCCCGTCATGGAAATAGGAAATACGCCCGCCTTCCCCAAAACTTTTTTCTCGTTTCAAAGAATCGGAGGTCCTGACAGTTAATTAGGATGCTTAACTCTTTGTTGAATCCTTTTTGGTAGGATGCTCCTCACCAGATGGGTGTTCTTCCCCGGAAGGATGCTCTTCTCCCTCAGGATGTTCTTCACCTTCTGCAGCGGGGTGTTCCTCTCCTTCAGGGTGTTCGCTGGCTTCCGCCTCTGTTTTTTCCGTCTCTTCCTTTTTCTTGGTATCCCTGCAGGAGGTCAGAATTCCCGTGCCCAGGAAGGCAAACATGGCAATTAGCAGCGTAAGCGATTTTAAGGTGTTTAATGTTCGTTTCATGGTATTGAAAATTAGTGTTCTACAGTTGTTCCTTTAAATATACCACATTTTTTCCTCAGCTTATCACCTCGAGGGTAGATGAGAGATGTTGAGCTGACGCAAAGGTCAATTCTGAAATTATATAAAATAGGTTGTATACGCCGTTTTACGTTTATTGTTATTGTATTATAATTTATATTATGTAAAATAGAAAATATCCAAAGCAGCAATACTTACCCCTCTCGTATTACTTGATAGATTTTACATGTGCAAAGATGGATACACCGTTTACGATGGCTTCTACGGGATTGTCTGTCATCTTGATCCCTTTGACATGGTTGAATTCGGTGTCGGGTGACATAGCGATAATGTCATAGAATGTCATATCCTCGGCGATAGCTCTTAAGTGCACCACGTTCCCGGTCTTGCTCACGCCTTTTACGGGAAGGATTTTGCCCTCAGCCGTGATCGCTTTGATATCGATCAGATTCCCTTCAGAATCAATGGCTTTGAGCGGGTAATAGCGTTCGTTGTTTTTAATAATGAGTTTTACTGGTAAACGCTCCCCTTCAATAAATGCCTTTACATCGAGGATACTGACGTCCTCTGAGTTTTGGATGGCCCTTATCTCGTGCATCTTCCCGTTTTTGTCGATCGCCTTTACATCCAGGAGGGTTTCAAAGATCTTATAGGCCTTGATCTCCCAGAATATTTCGGTCACGACTTCTTCTTTATCCGCTGCGTCCGACTTCATTATCACCGGATCCTGAGCGCTACCGAAAAATGCAGATATTAAAAATAAAAGAGAGAAAAAAGAGGAAAATTTTGATACAGTCATGGATCCAGATTTAAAGCAGATACTACTAAACTGCCTTAAAAATAGGTCATGTTGTCTGAGCGAACTATGACAAAAATCAGTATCCTATTCAGGGAATATAAAAACCGTTTTATTCGATCAATACCCCCATCCCGTCATAGGTCACCCGGTAGATCGCGTCCCCGTAGTCATCGGAGATCAGCAGGGATCCATCCTTCAGAAACAGGAGGTCCACCGGCCTGCCGAACTGTTCCTGGGTAGCATCGTCCAGCCAACCATCAATGAACGTTTCATAGCTCACCGCCTGCTGGTTTTCATCCAGTTTTACCATCGTAATACGGTATCCGGATTTTTTGGAACGGTTCCAGGAGCCGTGTTCTGCTATAAGGGCCGTATTGTTGTAGTCTACCGGAAACATGGTCCCCGGGCTGAATTTCACAGCCAGTGGCGCTACGTGGGCCCCCAGGTTCTGTGCGGGAGCAACAAAATCGGAACAAGGCCTCATTTCCCCAAATTCCGGGTCGGGGATGGTTCCCCCGTGACAAAACGGATATCCAAAGTGCTGCCCCGGTTCCGTGATACGGTTTAATTCACAGGGAGGGATGTCATCCCCCATCATATCCCTGCCGTTGTCCGTAAACCACATCTCCCCAGTTTCGGGATGCCAGGTAAACCCAACGGTGTTCCGCACTCCCTGGGCGTAGATCTCCCTGTTGCTGCCATCGGGATCCATACGGGTGATGGTGGCATAGCGCGCATCCACAGAGGTGGAATCGCAGATATTACAAGGCGCCCCTACAGGTACGTACAACTTGTCATCGGGTCCAAAAGCAATGTATTTCCAGCCATGGTGAAAGGCCTTGGGATAGTCGTCGTAAACCACTACCGGAGTCGGCGGATTGTCCAGGCGGGATTCTATACTGTCATACCGAAGGAGACGGTTTACCTCTGCTACATACAGTGACCCCTTTCTGAAGGCGATCCCGTTAGGCACGGAAAGCGATGAATCCAGAATGGTCACATGATCTGCTTTGTAATCCTTGTCGAGATCCTGTATGGCGTAAACGGTTTTGTCGTTCCGCGTCCCTACAAAGAGGGTACCCTCCTCTCCCATCGCCATGGAGCGGGCCCCGTCTATGCTGTCTGCATACACTTCTATCTTAAAACCAGGCGGCAATTTGAGTCGGTCTATTGGCAATTTGGATGGGGCTTCCTCGTATTGAGTGATCGCCCCGGTGGCTTCCTCATTCGACTTCTCTTCCTTACAGGAGATCATGAGAACAAGTACGAAAGACAAAATGAAAACGGGAACTGAATACAACCGGATCTTCATGGGATTTATCGCTTTTTGTTTTGGACCTCCAAACTTAGCAAAGAATCACGAACATCAGCCCGGCATTTTCTTAAAATACCCTTAATCCCACATAAAAAAATCCTGCCCAAAGGAACAGGATCTCTGAAGTCTAGTTGATCTTGTGTTATCTGGAACGGGCCTCGGAATCGACCTCCCCATTCTGGTTATAATCATTGATCATCCTCAGGAAAGCAGCTTCAAATTCCTTGTTCACATACTTCCCCATTTTGAACCCGGACGAAAACTGGTTCCTGAGGCCGTAATGGTTGTTGTCGTAATTCTCTTTCACCCTGGCGTTGTCACCTATATAATTCAGCAGGTTGATCTGCACGATGTTAGTCGGGTTCTTTTTGTCCTTTAGCACCAGCAACTGAAAATTATCCTGAATATAGTTCACCAGGTTGGCCCTGTCCTCAAAGAATACATCAGCCAGCTCCTGATTGATCTTTCCGGTGGTCCGACTGTACATCTTGTACACCTTGATAGGACCGTCTGCCACCAGCTCCAGGGTCATGCGTTTTGGGATCATTTTGATGGCTCTGCCTGTCAGGTCTGTGTAGAAGATCGTATGCCATTCCCTTCCATCTTCCAGGCTAAAGCCGGTAAAATGTTTGGGTTCCATCTTTTGCTTCATCTTGCTCTTGAGCTTGCCCGTACTGACGTACTTGTCGTAGTCCTTGGGTTCCAGATAGGTGATGCCCTGCTGGAAACGCTGAGGAAACTCAAAATCTATTTCGATATAGACCTCCTGGGCCTTCCCTTTTTTCAAATGGAGTACGCCTTTGTGGTAATTACCCTGGGCATAGGCCCCGGCAGCTAAAAGTATCGTCAGCAGGCCGAACAGTAATCGGTTTATTCTCATGGTCTTGTATATGTTGGGGTTACAATAAGAGTAGAACGAGGTCAGGCCTTAAATATTGCCGCTCAGTATATTAGGCATGCGGTGCCCTACCCTATTTCCGGAAACGGGAAAGCAGCAGACCTTTTTTGGTGGTATTGATAAAATAGACCCCTGTAAGCAAAATACAGGCCGCGATAATGGATTGCGTGGTGATAGGCTCATTGAGGAAATAGGCCCCCAAGATCATGGCTACGATAGGATTTACGTAGGTATTGGTGGATACCTTTTCCGGAGATACATGCTTGAGCAGGAAATTGAAGGAAGTAAAGGCCACAATACTGCCAAAGAGGACCAGCAGCAACATAGACCAGTGTGTGATGGGTTGCCACGAAAGTGGATTCGACCATGTTTCCCCAAATGCGAGGCTGATAACCCCCAGCATGATACCGCCGGTAAACATCTGGTATCCCGTATTTACAAAATAATTCGAAGGAAACTCAGCCCCCTGAACAAAAAGGCTGCCGTAGGCCCAGGCGATCATGGCTAAAAAGATCAATAGAATTCCGAGCCAGGCATTTTCCTGTTCAATGACGATATCCTGGTTGATGAGCAGGTAGATCCCAATCACTCCGAGGATCACCCCTACCATCGACATGGGTTGTATCCTTTTCCCCTGCAGTAGCCACATCATCAAAAGGACGATCAAAGGCTGGGCGGAAATTTCCAGGGCCGCGAAATTACTGTCTACGTATTTCAGGGCCCAAACCACTACCCCATTCCCAAAACTGAGAAAGAGAAAGCCTGCCAGGATTGTGTTGCCCAGTTGTTTCCGGGTGATTCTTAAAGATTTTCCCATCAGGGCTGCGATGAGAAAAATTAGGGTACCCGCTGTGAGGAACCGGATGCCGGCCAGCAGGAAGGGAGGTAGCTCAGCCACGGCGATCTTGTTCAAGAGGTAGGTAGAACCCCAGATCACATAAATGGCGAAGAAGGCCCCTATGATCAGTGGCAGTTGTTTTTTGTTTTCCATAGATGATGCCTCAACCGCTTACAATAGTACTATTTTTTCCCGGGGATATTGCGGGGAGGCCGAAAGATAAATAACACAACACAATCAGTAATTTGGATGTGAATTACTACCTAAGGTAACTCTTTTTGTGCCTCTTGTAATTCACCTGTATATCTGATTGAAGATCGATGTGTGCTGTTGACGTAAATGTCTGCCTTGCCTGATGGAAAAAGGAAGAGGTTGATGGCCAGGGTCTCAATTTCGTCCCTGACCTTTATTTCAGCCGTGTATTTGTTATCCTTTTCTTCCTTTGTTAAGACATAGGACAGTGGCACACCTTCAAAATTGATCCCGACATCGGGATTGCCGTACCCCCCTCCTATCTGGCGCTCTCCAAAATACGGCAGGTTAATGAAGACACTATCCCCTACCACCCTGAAATAATTGGAATTGCCCATCAGGTCGATCCGGTTCGCATTACTACCGGGCATCAACAACCCGGAATTAGCAACCTGGGTGATGCCCTGGGTCATCAGAGGAAATGCCCAGGTAGCCTGTATCTCATACGACTTGTTGCTCAGGCGCTCCCCAAATGTGTCCAGGTCGGGACCTGCAGTGGACCGAGACGAAGTACTACCACAGGAAGATAATAATCCTACTATTGAAATAAATATGTATATGTATCTATTATACAGCATATTACGTAATTTTTCTCTTTAGGGACACCAGTATACCCACAAGAACACCTATCCCAAAACTTCCAAGGATGATCAATACCCGCGACATGGACACTTTCCAGAAGAGAAAATCCACATCGGTGACCTCTGCATTCTGAAGGGAAAAAACGATGATCACCGCGGCAAAAAGGATGGCCATGATCGTTTTAAATCTCATAGGTTTCGGAGTTTAATAGTTCGACTTACCTCTTGATGATCTTGGACCTGTCCGTAAAACCTTTCACTTCTACATCCGGGTTGCCGTAGACATAGACGTTGCTGTTCCCTTGGGCATCGACTTCCAAATTTTTGGTCGCATGTACATATACATCCGCGTTGTTGGAGGTATACAGGTCTACAGAGCTCACTTTCATATCCCTTCCATCGAGTTTGGAGGATTTCTTCAGGTTGTAGGCGGCGTAGTCTGCCTGTCCGTCAATATTGAGATCAGCTGTATTATTAACCGTCACCCTGAGGTTTTCCGTGCTGGTCTTGGCCTTCATATCCGTTCGGTCATTCATGATGATGGTTGTATTCTCGGCTTCGATCTCAATCTTCCCACCGGCATTGCGGTGGAGCGTAATGGTGACATCACTGGCCTGTACATTCAGTTCGAAACGACTCGAATTATATCCGGCCAGGTAAAATCTTTCTGCTCTGAAAGGGTCTTTTGCCGTCACTTTTGCATCGTTTTTTAGAATGAGGTGCTCAATATTGGAGACACCCAGATAGATGTCCAATTTCTTGCTGCTGGTGATTTCCTGGGTGGTATAGACTCTGAGAACACTATCCACTACAAAGAACTGGATCACATCAACGAGGTTGGAATCCGTTTCAAGGATATATCCATTGCGGGCACCCGGATTGAGGTTTATTTCGAGACCGTCGTCCACTTCGAGGGAATTGAACGTCCCTGAGATATCCTGTTTTACCTGTATGACCTCTTTGTTGCCTTTGATCTTAGGCTTCTTCTGAGCATGGAGGGACATTCCCCCTGCCAAAACCAATCCCATCAGGATTAGCGTACTGTATTTTTTCATTTTATCGTGGTATCTGACTTTATAATTTACAAATAATTATAGTTACGGGAAAGGGATCAACCCTCCAATTGTCCGTCTGCCCAGGCATTGACTTCATAGGAATCTACCCCTTTGAGATCCTCCACCCAGTTCCAGGAAGTATAGACGGTCACGGTCGCAGATCTCGAACCTTCGTCAAAGCCCTCATTTTGTATTTGCCAAAGGATATGATCTGCCTCAGGAAAAGAATCTCCCTCGAGGTTCTCATCGAACAGGCGGTTCATGATATTGTGTTCATCCATACCCCCGTTAAGGACCCGGCAGAGGAAGGAGGCCCCTGGAGCTATAAGGTTACTTTGAGCCTCAGGCTTTCTGGCTGTGATCCTGAATGTAAGTTTTGCTATTTCCGGGGAGGGAAAGTTTCTGGGAAAGGTCCAGTAAAGGATGCATCCCACATGGAACAACTCCTCGTGCAGGCTCAGGTCTGAATACTCTATCCACAGCGGATCCTCCTGCATCTCATTTCCCAGATTCTTACGCTGGCCTTTATTGAGACGCTCACCCAGCCTGAATTCCAGCACTTTCTCAACGGCTTCTTCCTTTTCAAAATCGGAAAGTGCCAGAGAGGCCATTTCCCTGAGTTCTTCCAGGGGGATCTCCTCCACCCCATCGTATTCCAGATGGTGCAGCAACCCCTTGAAACTCTCCTCGTCCCATGCCCCGGGTATCTCGTGCACTTCTTTGAGCGAGAGAATCTCTACTTCGTATTTGAATGTTGCCATTTTGCTGCTGTATCACAGGCGTAACTCCAAGCCTTTTCGCTGCCTGATAGCCCTATGTAAAGGTAGGGAGAAATCGCAGTATTCTGCACATAATATTCTGTAATCCAAGTCACTATTTTGTGATAATTTTCTCATTACTGCTCGGGCACTAGGGGGATATTTTATATATTTCCTCCAACAACCAAACCCGATGGGATACCATGGATAACCAGAAAGTCAACTTAAAGAAATTTGGCACCTTTGGCGGGGTCTTTACCCCTACGCTGCTGACCATCCTGGGGGTGATCATGTACCTGAGATTGGGCTGGGTTGTAGGTAATGCCGGACTGCTCGGAGCATGGCTTATTATCCTGATCTCTTTTTGCATCACCTTGTGTACAGCTTTGTCCATGTCGGCCATCACCACCAATATCCGCATTGGCGCTGGAGGGGCCTATGCCATCGTATCCCAGGCCCTGGGCCTCGAGGTAGGCGGAAGTCTGGGCATTCCCCGCTATGTTTCCCAGGGACTGGCTGTAACCATGTATATTTTCGGTTTCAGGGAAGGCTGGCTCGGTATTTTCCCCGATCATAACCCCTTCCTGGTAGACGTCCTGGTGTTTGCCATGCTCTTCGGCATCGCCTATGTGAGCGCCAACCTGGCTATCAAGACCCAGTACATCATCATGGGGGTCATTGTGCTCTCTTTTGTTTCCATAATATGGGCGGCCTATGAGGGTTCTATGTTTTTTACTAATGAGGAAGCACTGAGATTTGGATCGTACAAAGGCTCTGTTGAAAATGCCTTCAGCGGAAGCAGTTTTTGGATCGTGTTCGCTGTATTCTTTCCTGCAGCAACCGGGATCATGGCGGGTGCCAATATGTCCGGGGAATTGAAAGACCCCAAAAAAAGTATCCCTGTGGGTACGCTCTGGGCCATCGGAGTGAGCTTCGTTATCTACATGGTCCTTGCCTACTGGCTGGCCAGGAGCGCCAGTGAAGCCGAGTTGCTCAATGATTATTACATCATTGTGGATAAAGCGGCCTTTGGGCCACTGATCATCGCGGGGATCCTGGGCGCTACATTTTCCTCCGCCCTGGCCTCGATCGTGGGTTCTTCTCGCATTCTGTTTGCTATGGGAGAACACAAGGTCCTCCCCTATTCCAGGTTCATAGCCGGTCAGAGTGCCAATGGCCAGCCACGAAACGCAATGATCATTACAGGGATCCTCATTTTTGCCACCATGTTACTGCGGAATATCAATGCTGTGGCTCCCCTGGTTACCCTGTTCTTCCTGATCACCTATGCCATGATCAACATCGTGGTCATCATAGAACAAAATCTCGGTCTTATAAGTTACCGACCTGTCTTTAAGATACACCGCTGGGTACCCTGGGTGGGACTGACCTCTTCGGTCTTTGCCATGTTCATCATCAACCCTACGGTGAGCTTGCTTTCCGTGATGATCGTCTTTGCGGTATACTGGTATCTTTCAAGGCAAAACCTGGAAACGCCTTTTGAGGATGTGCGATCGGGGCTGTTTGTCTCCTTTGCCGAATGGGCCGCCAAACACACCTGGGGGATGAAGAAGATGCAGCAGAGAGCCTGGAAACCCAACCTGATGGTGCCTGTGCGGGATATCAATGGGATAAAAGGGATCTTTGAGTTCCTTCGGAATATCGCCAAACCCACCGGGTCCATCAAGCTACTGGGTATTGAACCATTTTCCGAAAAGAGTACCCTGGCCAATCAACTGGACCATCTGTCCGAATCCTTCCGTTCCAAGGAGGTATTCTCCTCCTGGACTGTCATTCATACGGAGGAATTCACCAAAGGGATCAATTACGCCAACCAGGCGCTTCAGGGAGCATTCTTTAAGCCCAATGTGGTTTTTTTGAATCTTCAGGAACACGATGATTATGAAGAGGAAGTAAGGCCTATCATCAGGGAATCCATCAGGCTGGAGATCGGCGTACTTCTCTATGTAGCTCATCCCACAGCCCTTTTAGGGGAACGCAACATCATCAACGTGTGGATCAGTGACCGGCAACAGAACTGGAACATAGGATGGGACATCGGAAATCTCGACCTTTCCCTCCTGATCGCCTACAAGCTCAAGACCAACTGGAATGCCAGGATCAGATTGATAACCGTGATAGACGATCCCGCCGAGGAGGAAAATGCGAAACAATTTTTAGACTCCCTGATCAACCTTTCAAGACTGCCAAAAACACTTACAGAGGTGCATATTGGTAAATTCAAGGAAATTGCGGAAAATGCCCCGTCTGCCGATCTGAACATTTTCGGCATGGAAGAGAATCTGAGCTTCCACTTCGTAAAGGAAATGGTCTTTAAGACAAACAGTTCCTGCCTGTTTGTAAAAGACTCCGGGCACGAGAGTATCCTAGCCTGACAATTGGGCGTATTTGGAGGGAAGGATTCCAAAAGCCTCCTGAAAACTGCGGGTGAAATGCGTGCCGCTCTTGAAACCGTGTTCTCTGGCGAGCTTCCCGATCTGGCTGTGAGAATCGTGAAGCGATTTCAGGGCTTTTCTAAGGCGGTATTCTTTGAGAAAGGCATAAGGGGTTTTCCCGGTGAGTTTCTTGACCTTTCGGTTGCATTGAGCAAGACTGTACCCGGTTGCTTTTGCCATTTCTTCTCCGTTAAAAGAATTCTTTGCCCAGCTTTGTTGTACATAGGCCATCAGGGCTTTAAAAAAGACCTTTTCCTTTTCTGAGATCACATAGATCAGTTCTTCGTCTATTTCGGCATGTTTGTTTTCCTTTCTGTAGGCCTTGCGAACTTCCCGGGTAATCACGAAATTAAATCTCAGAAACTCACAGAGGAGGGTAAGCTCTTCAAAAAAAACGGAAGAGGATGAAGTGGAAGGGTGGCCTGCAGGCAATGGAGCAAGTGCCATATGAAGCCTTCGGTTACTCTTTATGATTTTCGGGGTCACGTACTTAAAATCATCATGAATCTTGTGAGCGGCAAAGATCGCGGAGGTAGCACTGGGAAAAACAGCGCGGCAGGAGGCATCATCAACTCGTAATACGGACCCGTTCCCATGCTGAATGGTCTTGGCAAGGCTGTTTTGGAACTTCTGGTTAAAGAGGTTGAGCTGATAGGCGTCCAGTAACCGCAAATAATCACTGGACTCTAAGACCAAAGCTATTCTTTTAGAGGCCTGAGAAGAAGCTGGATTCGAAACTGAGGTCATTTCTTTCTAAGATACAAATTATTGTCATTCCGTGGTAAGATGAAAATGGGAAGATATCCCCTATTTATCACGAACTCAGGATGCTGGCAGATCTCCTCGATTCCTTTTCCTCTGATAATGGCCCGAGGACAAAATACATCTTCATCATCCCCTTGTTCTTTACCTCGAATTCTCCCCTGTATTCACATTTAAAATGGTTCCTGACAAGCATGTAGGTGCTCTCACTGATGTTTATCTTTCCTGCTTCAGAGAGGCGTTCCATCCGGGCTGCCACATTCACCGTATCGCCCCAGATATCATACGAGAACTTGTTGTGACCTACCACCCCGGCCACTACCGGACCCGTATTGATGCCCACCCGCATCTCGAATTCGGGCTCGCCTTCCTTCCGGTTCGCCCTCCTTTGCTCTACAAAGTCCATGATATCAAAAGCGGCCTGAACCATTTTCAGGGCGTGGTCCTCCAGGGGTTCAGGCAGCCCTCCGGCGCACATATAGGAATCCCCTATTGTCTTGATCTTTTCGAGTCCGTAACTCTCCACGATGTCGTCAAAGGCGGTAAAATAGGTGCCTATGGTATTCACCAGCAGTTCAGGGTCTGTTTGTTCCGAATGTTTGGTAAAGGAGAGGAAGTCTGTAAAAAGCACGGTGACCGACTCAAGCTTGTCTGCCTTTACGGCCCCGTATTTTTTTAATTCATCTGCGGTTTTTTCCGGGAGTATATTCAGAAGTAAATTTTCGGATCGTTCCTTTTCCCTTTCGATAATCTCATTGGTTTTTTTGATGTATCTGTTTCGGCGATAAAGACTGAGTGCCAAAAGTATAATCAGGAAGAGGGCGATTCCCGTAGAAATAACAATGATGCGCTGGTTCCTTTCTTTTTGCTCCAAAAGATCAATTGCAACCTGTGTTCGGGCCATCTGGTTGTTGTGCATTTTCTGTGCTTCCGTAATGTTCTGTACACTGTCCCTATAGGTGATATGCATACGAAAATAATCCAGGGCAGCTCTTGAATATCCAGTGCGCTCGTACAATTCCGATAATTTTAAATAAGCATTTCCTATCTCAGCCTTTAATCCTAGTTCTCTCGCCAGGCGCAAAGCCCTCAAGGAGTATTCGAAAGCATCATCCCATTCATTTTTCTTTGCGTAGATATCAGACATCGCGATGAGGTAGGTGCAAATGGGACGGTGGTTGCCAATCTCTTCCATTTTCGCAATGGCCTGACCAATATAGTCCTCACCTTTCTTGTGTTCTCCTTTTAAAGCGTAGGCCAGGCCCTTATTTCCAATATTGAACGCTAGGTTTTCCTCATTGCCCAAGGCTTCAAAAACAGGACCTGACTCTGAGAATAACGTAAGTGCTGAATCAGGTTTATCCCACTTGAGGTATTCATCACCAAAATTTTCAATGGCTGTGGCGTAATTTTCCCTGTCCAGATCCTTAAGCAGGTTCATAGCCTCTGTATAGTAGGTAATAACACTTGTCCTGTTCTCCATCCCCGAATAGGCTCCTGCTATGGCAATGTAGAGTTTACCGAGTTCTATCTTGTCGCCGAGTTCATTGACGATGTCAGCGGCATTCAGATAGGAATCCAGGGCTTGACTCAGGTCTCCTTTTGCTTCATAGGCATTACCCCTTTGCAGATACGCCCTGAACTCAGCATGAGTAGAATCCCATTCCGTTGCCTTCTCAAGCATCAGATTTGCGTACTTCAGGGACTCTTCAGGGTCAGGGTTGTTATAAGCAATGGAACGAAGCAATTTTAACGACTCCTCAGGCTCATAGTCCCCGGATTCATAAACCGCCACAAGACTATCCGTGATTTTTTGATTTTGCGAATGTCCGAAGAGCGACATCATCAGAATTAAAATCAGAAGGAATCTTTGGTTGCGATTGGTAAAATTAAATATGGACTTACCGGTCCTCATAAGTTTTGCCTTAATGCGAATTAATTACTCTCCTGTGCGAATCTGCCCAGTAATGGTATGTTGCTTAGGTTCTTTACCTATTTGATACTTCAGTTGGTAGATATAGTTTTCTTTCCCTGCCCTTATCACCGTAGCCATGAGATAATCATTTGCCTCGATTTTATTACGGCTAAAAATCCTTGGACCACCCAAATAATTTAATTCTAGGAACCGGACGGGTACTCCAGAATCCGTAAGAGACTTGGCCTCCCAATGTATTTCGTCTCCAACCCTGGCAAAAATGGTGAAGATCCCATTGTCCCCTGAATTTAATACCGTAGTATTCTCACTGACTGCCCAACTCAATGTATTTTCAGGTACGATGTTCTTTGTGTCTATATTTAAAACGATCGTGTGCACCTCCTGAGCAAATATGCTGTGTGCGGACATTAATCCAGTGAGAAGCATCAAAACCATGAAATTCCTCATAATGGGCAGGATTCATATTGTTAGACCGAAAATGGACTAATTGACCTTGATCTTCGGATCCAGATAGTACCTTTGCATTTTTTTCGGCCTGAATTTGATTTCATAGACATAATAACCTTCCCCTGTCCTGTTTTTGGTTGTCTTTCTCACTCTTTTTCCAAATAGGCCACGGCGTATCTTTTCACTTTCAAATGCATTGACGCCACTTAGGTATTGGATTTTAAGGATTCTGACATTTTCACCGGTGGTCGTAATACCTTGCCATATGATCTTTGTTCCATTGTTTACCGTAACCGTATAATCCTTGGCTTCCATATTGCTTATCACTGTAGAGGAACCGGGTTCAAGTTCAAAAAATGATAATCCTTTGGGGTCGTTTGGATCATCACCTAATTGGGAAAGATCCACAATTAAGGTAATAACAACGACATCCTTGCTCTGAGAATAAGTCAGTGAGCAAAACACTAACATTAACAAAGAGCACATTAGTGTGGTAAAATGAGTTGATTTCATGAGTTTGGTTTTAGGTTGGTTAATATCGGTTTTTAGGAATTGCCGGAATGTTCCTATACAAGATAGTGAATTATCCTGATAATCAGAGTTCAGCGGCCTGACAACAGGGAATGGAAAGTGAAGTGATCCATCAAAAAAGAGCGCCTTTGGGACGCTCTTTTTCGGGTTGGTCGGTTGGTTATCTTTGTACGTTAGGGATACATTATCGATGAACGCTCACAAAGAAATCGGTTCCCGGCACACCGCCGCCTGATTTAAGGACGAAGCTGCGCAAATAATGTCCGAACGGCATCTATTTCTTATCGGGCTTGAGGATATCCTTACTCTTAATGGATATAACTGCCGGCGTTGATGTCTATGGTAGTGCCGGTGGCGTGGTCCATGGCTCCGCTGGCCATAAACCCTACCAGAGGGGCAATATCTGTAGCCTCAGTCAACTCGTTGAGGGAGAGCTCTTCCAAAACACGCGCCTCTCCATATTCTCCTATGAACTGTTCAGCCATTGCGGTACGGGTAAATCCCGGGGCCACCACAAAGGCCTTTATATTGTATTTCCCAAAGGATCTCGCGACGCTTCGGGCAAGGGAAGTGAGTCCGCCTTTTGAGGCTGCATAGGCCAGGTATTCCTCTGTTTCCCCCCTGAAGGCGGCCCTGCTTCCGATATAGATGATCCTTCCCTCCTTCTTTTCCATAAAATAGTCAAGGGCCAACTTCGTCAATAACCCCACCGAATCCAGATTTACCGCCAGGGTTTGCTTCCAGATGCGATACCATTCCCTTACATCCATGTCCATGGGGTGCGGGATAAACACCCCTGCATTGAGGACCAGGGTATCAATTGATCCCAGTGACTCCAGAGCCGAACTGAAGAGTCCCGGAACTTCTTCGCTTTTAGACAGGTCGGCCTTAAGGGCACTCACCTGCTTTTCTCCGTAGCGGGAAGCAAGGGATTGAGCAGCCGACTCTCCGGAATGAAAATGCACACCCACCCGGGCCTTGTGTTGTAACAGATGGTCTGCTATGGCGTATCCTATGCCCTTGGATGCCCCGGTAACTAAAATATGTTGCCCTTGTAATTTCATAACTGAGCTTTTGATATGCGTTGATTAACAAAGAAAAGTAATCATTCTTTGCCAAATTGGACCTATACTTTTTCTATCAGTGCCTACTCAGCTTTAAATAAAAATGCGAGCCGTCAGACCCGCATTTATGATCAAAATCATTTTATTGTGATTACTCAGATAGGAGCAACTCAAAATCGACGGTAGTATAGTTCCCCGTGTCGATCACAACCCCTTCAAGGGTTTGTGGATCGTATCCTTCGAGTTCCACGCTCAGATCGTAAAATCCGGCATCCAGGCCCATGACCACATAGCCTCCGTTTTCCCCGCTAAAGGTTGTGGTAACAACTTCTCCTTCCTGACTTACCGTTATCTGAGCACCTTCAAGGAGCATAATTTCAGTTTCACCCACGGCGGAGATCACTCCCTGCAATGTGCCGGCTGTAGTGAGATTGCTTACTTTTATTACAGGTTTAAAGTTGAAGCCATTGAAATTTGCCGTGCCCATCTTACCTCTTGGCACAAAAGACCTGCACACGTCAAAATCGAACAGCAGGTCTGCGGACAATCCGCCGGTCACTACCAGTGGAGGATCGATGAATATTTTAACCCCGGAAGATTCCCCGCTGGGAAACTTGAGGTCATAGGTGGTATTGTTCTCGTCATCAAGCACAATATTAGCATCTCTGACATAAACACGGAATAGGTCGTACACCCCTGCAGGGATATCCACATCCACCAGGGTCTCGGTAACTCCGTTGGTGAGGTCGAGGAGATTAACCGTGATCTCCTCCTCCATCAGGACGACAAAGGACGACTCGGAATCGTCTTCCATGCTGTTTTCTTCATCCATTCCGGAATGCTCCTCCCCTTCTCCCTCATAATCCTCGTCATCTCCGTGATAACGCGCTTCGATCTTGAAAATGGTCACATTGGCCTCAGCCACCATGTCATGGGGAAAGGGGGCGTCTGTCAGTTGAATTGACAGGGAGCCCATTTCGGGAGAGTTCGTCTCTGATTTGGAGCAACTTGCCAGTACCAACAATCCCAGAACAAAAGCATAAATAAAATTAGTTCTCATACATAAGCAGTTTTAAAATGACCCCTAAACTATTGTATCTTAAATGGATACCATAAAAATTTGACAGTTTTTCGATGAATGGCACGATTGAATATCACCATTAAAAAATGGGCCCGGAGGCCCATTTAGATCGTTAGTCCATATGATTTTTAAACCAAACTCGCATTCAGATTGATCTTAGCTTTTAATAGCTGTGAAATCGGACAAGTCTCTTTGGCCTGCTTCGCAACCTCGGCAAACTTGTCTTTCCCTATTCCGGGTACTTTCCCTTTCAGGTCGAGTGTGATCTCTGTAACGTTCCCGTCTTCGAACAGAACGGTCGAGTCCACATTCAGTTCATCAGGGGTAAAGCCCGCATCTCCCAACAGAAAACTGAGTTTCATGGCAAAACAGCCTGCATGAGCCGCTCCCACGAGCTCTTCAGGATTAGTTCCTACCCCGTCTTCAAATCGGGTACTGAAGGAATATTGGGTCTTGTTCAATACAGTGCTCGCAGTGGTGAGCTGACCTTTGCCATCTTTACCACCTCCGAACCACTGGGCATTCGCTTTTCTCGTAAATTTCATCTTATCTCGTTGTTTTTTAATTATTTATTAACTATTTATTAAACGTTTCATTCAATAGTTCTTTCAATTCCTGCCATGATTCCAGATCTGCTTTTTCCTGATATGCCAGGGGCAGATTGAATTTCTGGCCCAGGGAATCCGCATCTTTGCTGGTGAACGCATGCTGTGCCCCTTCGTAGGCAATATATTCATAGTCGGCCCCGGAAGCGTCCATCGCCTCCTTGAACGCTTTTATGGATTCCTCAGACACAAAAGGGTCGGCAGCCCCATTGCAAACCAGCACCCTTGCCTTGATCCCCTCGTTGGGCATAATAGGTAGCTGCACACCACTGTGAAAGGCGGCAACGGCATCGAGGTCTTTTCCTGCATTTGCCATGGTCAGGACCACACTTCCGCCAAAACAGTAGCCTATGGCGGCGATTTTTGTGGAATCTACTGTCGACTGGGATTTCAGGAGTTCCAGGGCAGCGTCAAAACGAGCTTTGGCCGCATCGATGTTTCTCATGACCATCCCCGAGAACTTACCCGCATCATCAGGATGCAGGGCCTGCTTTCCATCACCATACATGTCTACAGCCAGGGCGGTATATCCCATTTCTGCCAGCATTCGGGCGCGTTCTCGTGTGTAATCATTGTGGCCCCACCATTCGTGTACTACCAGGATACCCGGCCTGTTGCCGGAAATGGAACTGTCATAGACGAGATAGCCCTTCATGGAAGTTGTATCCGTTGCGTAGGTCACTTCTTCCCCTATCAGGTTCGATTCTTGTGCCATCGGTTCAGGCATTGACTTTTCCTTTTTATCTGTTTTGCAGGCAAGGACGAACAAAGTAATTGTGATAATAGCTATTGAGGCAAGTTTTTTCATGTTCCTGAGTTTGAAGTTTTACGAAAATACGAAGAAGAAGGCGATTCTATCTGGTCTTTTACCCAAGAATATAAGCCTTGAAACGATCTTGGGTCAAGGTTTTAATATTGTTTAACTTTTTAGTTAATATTTTAAACATTATTTAATAACCTCTTCTCTTTTCAATTGGTATATTCCCTCGAATCTAAAATTATATCAATGAAAGTATTTAAAGTATTATTCCTGACAGGTCTATTTATGATCTCTTGTGGGGAAGCAAAAAAAGAGAATAAATCCGAAGAGCTGACCGGAACTGAAATGACAGAAAACATCACTGCTGAAGAAACACCTGCAAGCCTCGAAACAATCGTTGGGGTTGCGAGCGGAAATGAGAACTTCAGTACTCTTGTTGCTGCCGTACAGGCTGCAGACCTGGTGGGAACCTTAAGTAGTGAAGGACCATTTACAGTGTTTGCTCCTACCAATGAAAGTTTTGCCAAACTTCCCGAAGGAACCGTAGAAAATCTCTTAAAGCCTGAGAATAAGGCTTCCTTGATCAACCTGCTCACCTACCATGTAGTGGCAGGGAAGTTTCCTGCTGCCGACGTGATCGAGGCTATCAACACCAATGATGGCACCTTTGTGATAGAGACCGTACAGGGAGACAAGCTCACCCTGACCCTTGATGGGGAAAAGGTGAAGGTCATTGACGCCAAAGGAAATGCAAGTATGGTGGTTATAACCGATGTGGAAGCCTCAAACGGGGTGATCCACGCCATTGATGCCGTCGTGATGCCGGCTGAATAGATAGTATAAATTTCTTTCAAACCGCCCTTGTGGCGGTTTTTTTTATGTCCGTGTGCCCAGGTACTTCAAAATGGCCTGAGCCGCTTGCTCACCACTGTGGAGGGCTGCGTTGGAAGACCCATAATAAAGGTGGTCTCCGGCCATAAATACATTCTTTCCGATTTTTTTCACGGTCCCCGACAGGTTGATACCGGACAGGTCCACCTTTGGGAGAGCCTTCCTGATATGATATCTTTTCAGAAAACGCAGGTCCTCCAATCCACAGAACTCTTTCAATTCGCCTTTCACCCTTTCGACCAGCTCAGATTCAGAAAGTTCATGATCCCTGACAACAGTCACAGATAAGAGTTCTTTCGATCCCCTGGATGCGCTCTTAACACTTGTAGGGAAGAAAATATTGTTGACCAGAGCCTCCGGATCTGCCACGAGACCGATCAGGGGTTCTGAGATGCTGCGCTTCTCCGCTTCAAAGTAAAGGGTATCGCATCCGTGCCATTGGATTTCATCTTCGTCTTCATCAGGTATCAGGCCACCGGCATCAGCGGCTATGAGGGCAGCGTCAAATGCGAAATCAGCTCCTCCCTCCAAAACGATCTTCCCCTTCTCCACCCTTTTTACAAGAGAGTTATAGCGAATCTCTGAGTTATTGAGTTTATTCGCCAATTGAGCCGGGAGGGCGGCCATCCCATTTCTTGGGATCACGGCATAGCCCTTGCCAAACATTTTAAAAACAAAACAAAACATCCTGCTTGAAGTCTTCAGATCAGGCTCGAGGAAGATACCCGAGAAAAAAGGACTGAAGAAACTTCGCCGGATCTTCTCCGAAAAACCTTTTTGACTCAGGAACTCAGCCGTCGTCATTTCGGACATTTGAAAGACCTCTTCCACACTCATCCCCTGTAGTTCCCTGTGCAGGGTCCACAGCAGGTACATATCCCTTAAGCTGGCCACGCCAGACTCCAGGGTAGGGAGAAAAAAGGGAAAGTGCCTTGTGGGATCGCCAACTGTAACGGTCCGTTTTCCCGTAAAGATACGGGCTCCCGGCAACAGGCGCTGCAGTTTGAGATCCTTGTAATCAAAGTACTCAACGGCCTTGGGATAAGCATCCAGCAACACCTGAAATCCATGGTCTAGCTGATACCCTTCTACGATATCCGTTTTAACCCTACCCCCCACTTCGGAGGTGGTTTCAAAGATCACCGGGCTGTATCCTGCTTTTTCGAGATTCAGAGCCGCAGAGAGGCCACTGAGTCCGGCACCGATAATACCGATCTTTACATCCTGTTTTACCATGGCTCAAAAATAGTCAATTCGAGATACCAAACCAGAGGGAGAAACAGGTGTCTTAGCCGTAAAAAATTATGATGAGGCACATGGCTAGAAAAAGTGAGGCCGGGAAGGATTTGATCAGCGGGTCATTGATCCTGAAATGCATGGAGATGGAACCAGCCAGGAGAAGTGCCAGCCCTGATGCCGCGGGCAGTTTTAGTTGAGGGTACCAGATTCCGAGGATCAGGAGGATCGCAAGGAATACCTTGAGGGTACCTACCACATAACAAAACCAGGACGGAAGGCCATAAACCCTGAACTCTTCGAGGATGGTTTTAGCATCCCCTCCCCTCCATCGCGTTGCTTTATTGTATTGGATCAACCAAACATTGAGGATACTGATACCTACAATAACCTGAAGTACTTTGACGAAGATTTCCATAGCGAACCACAATTTTCAGGAAGGTACTGATTTTTCTTTTATCTCCTGACTCCTAAGATGAGTAGTCCGTAAATCCTCGCGTCTTTACCGGAAATAACCGGAAAGGAACCGGTGTCCGTTGGAAGAGAAGATCCGTTGTACGATCTCATCGGCCGCGATGTGGTTTTCCGGAACCTTTAACTCTGCCTTCTTCATATAATTATAGGCGTGTCTTTCCAGGAAATCTGCCAGAAAAGGCAGTTCTTCGGCTGTCCAGAAGCTATTGAGTGAATCTATAATGCCGTCAAAATCAGTACCCAGAGCCATACAATCCCAGGCGAATAACCCTTCGGCGTCCAGCACGGTCAGGATATGCTTTACCTGGTTCCACAATAACTCGGATCGGTAATGCATGATCTTATGGCGGTAGATCGACCTTTTTGTGCGCTTTAGAGTATCCTTGTTGGCTATGCGCCTCTCATCGAGCTGAAGGCCAATGATTCCACCGGATCTCGCAAGACGGATGATCTCCTCATCATAAAAGTTGATAGCAACAGGATTAAGGGGTGCAGCGGTCTGTGGGTGTGCCTGCACCGGATCTGAAACCGATCTAAGTCCGTTGCATGCTCCGTGACTGATGATTAAGGGGATGTCCTGTCCTTTCCTCTCAGGGCTTTCCAGAAAATTGTAGTACTCTTGCCGTGCCCGGACACTCATATGCTTGATATCCGGCAGGATACGTTTTCCTTCCTCATTGTCCAGCATACGTTCCAGTACTTTCCAGCCCAGGGAAGTAAACCCGGAATCCAGACCTTCGTCCTGGTTCGCATACTTTGTGATCACTCCTGTCAGACTTGGAGCGTGACCGCAGAGGTCATTCCAAAAATGATGGGCTATCGTGACAAAAAATGGCCTGAACTCCCAATCTTTAATGGCATTTAAATTTTGAAGCACCTCTGCTTCCACAGGATCTTTTCTCAATCCCGTGTTCAGGACATGGAACCCCTCTATACTGATGATTACAGCAATCGTCCTGATCTCGGTACTATCTTGCTGCTTTCTGAGTTCCACAAGCTCATCGTAAGAGCGAACCAGTTTGTAGCGAACC
Organism: Muriicola marianensis; assembly: GCF_014638095.1. GTDB lineage: Bacteria > Bacteroidota > Bacteroidia > Flavobacteriales > Flavobacteriaceae > Muriicola > Muriicola marianensis. The sequence continues at coordinate 279,445 of NZ_BMFH01000001.1, read as the reverse complement.
TTGTTTCCTCCAATCCGAAAGACCTTTCCATCCAGTTGTCTGTAATAGTCGTATTGCAAGAGAAGATCTGCAAAATAGTCCTGCATCTCCTGTATATGGTCTATCCTTTTTGCCCCGATTCCAAGGGCAAAGTTGGATGCAAGGTCCAGGATGACCTCATTCTTCATCTTATTTCGGATAAACCATTTTTCAAGGGGATAAAGGGAAACACAGACCGTATCTACTCCTCCCAGCGTCAGGGCAGTGAAATTCGACTGGGAGAATTTGGTCAGACCGCTCAGATAGTTCAGGACCTTATCGAAGGCCGAAGGAGGATCGTAACGCCATATACATGAATTACGCCTGCGATCTGCACTGTTCTGACCCACTGGAGATATATTGAAACTCTTCCCAAAGGGTTTCAATGAAGGATGGCAATGGAAATCTATGTAGTTGTTGGAAGTCAAAACCTACACGATGACTCAAAAACCGCGACAGCCTTTAATTTGCCCCTCAAGATCTTCCTATTTGTCGTGGGAACCTACCAGATCCTGCTGGATATGAGTAGGCACCGCTTTGAAGGAAGAGAATACAGCACTGAAGGTTGCTTTCCCTTGTGTTAGAGACCTCAAATCTGTGGAATACCGGTACAATTCTGCTTCCGGGACCGCACATTTCAGGATCTGGAAGTGGTCGATACTATCGATACCCTGGATGATGGACCGTCTCGATTGCAGGTCGGTCATCACACTTCCAACCGTTTCCTCAGGCACCCTTACGGTCACTTCCTGTACAGGCTCAAGCAGTTTTGGATTGGCATTCATAAAGGCTTCTTTAAAGGCGTGTGCCCCGGCGATCTTAAAGGCGATGTCGTTGGAGTCGACCGGGTGCATCTTCCCGTCGTAGACCATGACCCGTACGTCTCTGATAAATGAACCCGTGAGTGGCCCTGATTCCATGACCTCCAGAATCCCCTTCTTGATAGAGGGTAGGAACCTGGCATCGATAACCCCGCCTACAATACAGTTGTAGAAAACGAGCTTTCCACCCCAGGGCAGGTCTATCTCATCCTTCCCGCGAATATTGAATCCAACAGGCTCCGGCATGCCTTCCTTCCAGGGTTCTATCTTAAGGTGTACTTCGGCGAATTGCCCGGCACCTCCGGATTGTTTCTTATGACGGTAACTGGAGGCAGAAGACCTCTGGATGGTTTCCCTGTATGCGATCTTTGGCGCCTCGAATTCCGCTTCGATGCCGTAGTTGTTCTTCAGGCTCCAGTCGATAGTAGCCAAATGCAATTCCCCCTGGCATCCCAGGATCATTTGACGGAGTTCTTTGGAGTATTCTACCACTGCGGTAGGATCCTGACTGTGAATCTTTTTGAGCGCATCACTGAGTTTTTCCTCCTCCTGTTTCTTTTTGGCAGAAACCGCCCTGCGGGTGCGGGGTTCGGGATAATCTATAGGTTTTATGGTTGCAGGAGATCCGCTTTCATGGAGCGTATCGTTGGTTTCCGTGTATTTTAATTTAAGACTGGCTCCAATGTCCCCTACCGTCAGTTTATTAACCGGTTCTCGGTTCTTCCCATCCATGATGAAGAGCTGGTTGAGGACTTCGGTCTCCCCGTTCCTCGAATTCACCAGCTTGTCGTTTACCTTGACCTCTCCGGATTTCACTTTGAAGAAGGTGATCTGACCCAGACTGGGCTGAAACACGGTCTTAAAGACAAAAAGCGTGGTAGGTGCCTCCTTCTTCCTTTCCAGGGTCTTTCCTTCGACGGTTTGCTCTGGTTTGAGATCAGCTGCGGCCGGAGCCACATTGTCGATGAATCCCATGAGCCGGCCACTACCCATATCATTGAGGGCAGAGACACAAAATACCGGAAAGAGCTCATGGTTGAGCATCCCGGCCTTGATCCCCATCCTCATCTCATCCTCATTGAGTGTTCCTTTATCAAAGAAGAGCTCCATCAGTGCCTCGTCATTCTCGGCTGCTTTTTCAACCAGTTCATTGTGGAGCATGTTTGCCCGTTCTGCCTGATCCTCGGGGATGGGCAATTTCTCAGGCTTTCCTCCTTCAGGTCCGAACTTGTAGCACTTCATTTTAAGCACGTCGATGATGCACTGGGCTCCATCGATCTTATGGGGGTACTGAATAAGTACCGCGTTGTTCCCGACAAGGTTCTTGATGCTTTTGAAACTCATGTCGAAATTGGCATTCATATGGTCTATCTGGTTTACCACGAATACCGTGGGCTTTTGGTAGCGATCGATGTAGTCCCAAATGATCTCAGTTCCAATTTCCACCCCGTTCTGGGCATTGATCACCGTAAGTATGGTATCGGCCACCCGTATGGAAGAAATAATCTCTCCAACAAAGTCATCGAGTCCGGGAGTGTCTATGATGTTGATCTTGTAATTTCGCCACTCTGTATGAAGGGGAGTTGCGAAAACAGAGGTACCTCTCTCGTGTTCGATGTCGTGATAGTCCGACACTGTATTTTTACCTTCCACGGTCCCCCTTCGGTTGATCAGACCGGCTTCAAACAGCATGGTCTCAGACAAGGTGGTCTTCCCACTTTGGTGGGCGCCCACAAATACGACATTTTTGATGTGCTTATCGTCAAATACTTTCATAGTACAGAATATTTAGGTCGTTATTAATATCACTTCCTCCCTAATCCTGAAAGATTCAGATCGCCTCCGGGACAGGTCAAATGGCAGGGGAATCATCTGTTGAAAACAGGTTGTTCCTGCCGGGTATAAACCACCTTGTAATGTACTATTTTTTCCGCTTAAAAACTACAAAAACACCCCGATATTACATGGGATAACACGATTTCTTCCAGGGGTAAAAATCAGAGAGTATGGAAGTGCAGATGAAGACCAGACCTAGCCTAATTCCTCACAAAGGGAACAAAGCGCACCTCCATAAGGGAGCGAGTCCGGATCTTGCCTTTTTTCTTGGTCAGGCGTATGAGTTGTCTTATCCCCCTGTGGGGGCCTACGGGAATCACCATGACCCCATCTTCGGCAAGTTGATCGACCAGTACTGGGGGTATACTCTCTGCCCCGGCCGTTACGATGATGGCATCAAAAGGCGCTTTTTCTTCCCACCCGAAATACCCGTCGCCGATCCGGACCTGCACATTTTCGATATTCAGTTCTTTCAGGATCCTCTCTGCCCTCTTTCCCAGGGATGGGATAATCTCAATGGTGTGAACCGTATCTACGATCTGTGAAAGGACAGCTGCCTGGTATCCCGAGCCAGTACCTATTTCCAGCACCCTGTCCGAAGATTTGAGTCGGAGCGCCTGTGTCATAAAAGCCACCATATAGGGTTGTGAGATCGTCTGTCCGTCACCAATAGGCAAGGGCCTGTCTTCATAGGCGAAAGGCCTCTGTGAAATGGGCACGAAGGCTTCCCGGGGAACTTTCGCCATGGCTTTCAGGGTGGCCCTGTCTGTGATATCCCGGCCTGCCAATTGTTGTTCCACCATTTGTTGCCTTTTTTCCATGGCGCTTTCCTGAGCATAAATACTAACACCGCCTAAACACGCTAGGGCAATTCCAAGGCTGTATTTAAATGCTGAGATCATATGTCCTTTCTATACTGATTTTCTCTCTTCACTAAGCAGCCTGTTCATTTCTATTCTTTGACCATCGGAAGTCTGATCTGGGATGGATATTGTTCCGAATGATGTATTGTATTGGTGGCTACCACACCTTCCTTCTCATCGTAATTGTTCCCTCCTGTATTCAGATTTCTCGCAAAGCGAGGAAAGTTGCTGCTCGACACCTCTATACGGATCCGATGTCCTTTTTTAAAGTAATTGCTCGTTGCCATGGGCGTTAATTCTACCTTGTAGACTTTACCTTTTTCCATAAAGACCTCTTTTTCATATCCTTCCCTGTAACGCACCCTTTGGATGGTCTCGTCAAGGTTGTATGCCCTTCCGTCGGGGTATACATCGATCAGTTTCACGGTGAGGTCTGTATCTTTCACATCGCTAGACAGGTAGAGGGTAGACTCGATAAAACCACTCACTTCCACGCCTTCCTCCAGGACATCCGAGGTGTATACGAGGATGTCGTTCCGGGTTTCCATAACCTGCTGGTCAAAAGCCCCTCCCCTGACTGCGTTCCCAGTACAACAGACATTTCCCCCATAGGAGGGCACGGGATTCATGGGATCGTACACGAAGGTATCGGGTGTGTCATTTTTACCCGGTTTCTTTTCACTCAGACTGCCATCCCCATAGAGGCTGTTGGCCTTTCCCCCACTCCGGAGATAGAAGGTCTGCATCCTCGCTCCGGCCGGTGGCCAGGAATCGGAACTATTCCATTTATTGATGCCCATGGTATAGTATTGTACCCTGGGTGTTTCCTCCTTAAATTTATTCGTTTCGCCTTTTAACCAGAGATCGAACCAGGCATAGATCTGTTCGTCATAATTGAGCCTGGCATCCCCCACAGACCGCTCCCCAACCACAGTATTTTCCGAAGCACGGGTATAGGCACAATGCAGGGTGGGTGCGATGACGAGATACTGATTGTCTCTTACTTGGGCGTCTTTAGCATTGTTTCGCACATGATTGAAAAGGGCCAGGTTCGGGCTGATGGAAACGTCATACCAGCTGGCGAACCAGAAAGCCGGGATACCGATCTCCATATCGTCGTGGTAAAGACCCCCTTCAAACCAAGCGGGATCATTGGGCTTACGCCTGACCATCTTTTCGAAGATCTCTTTCTTTCCGGAAATGCTTTTGATAAAGTCCTGTATTGGCAAATGTTTCAATGCCTCCGCCATGTCGACCGGAGGATTTTCAGGAGCGAGGTCGTAAAAACGGGAGATCCTTATCAGGTCTTCCTGCGTAGCCCCCTCCGGGATCCTCGGCTTAAAGACGTCGTGTTCCACCCCGTATAACCAGGCAAAGAAGAGCATCTGTTCCGCACCTCCCCTGTACCAGTTTCCCTGTTCCATAAAATCTCCTACCCGGCCTACTCCTGCTCCAAACCCCTGTGGGACCATGGTTCCCAGTGACGGGTGATCCAAAGCGGCGACAGCCATTTGCCATTCGGCAGTAGAAGAACAGCCGAGCAAGCCTATCTTGCCGTTAGACCAGGGTTGCTGACTCATCCAGGAGAAGGCATCGTATCCATCGGTGAGGGGAACTCCCAGGATATCCCACTCCCCTTCGGAGTAATACCTCCCACGTTCGTTCTGTACCACATAGGCATATCCCCTTTCCACCGCTTCCAGGGCCCGCTGGGCAGTCCTTGTGCGCTGTTCCCCATCCCCCCAGGAATTAAAGTTATAGGGGGTCCTGGAAAAGATTATAGGGAATTTTCCATCTCCTTTAGGGCGATAGATATCAGTTGCGAGCCTAATTCCGTCTCTCATAGGCATCATCACCTTCTGGTCGACCACCGCTATCTCTTCCAGTCTCTCAAATACTGATTCCTGGGCATAGGTCACGCTCAGGGAGAGCATCAGGAAAAACAGCATAAAGCGCATTCTTTTCATAAGGGAATTGTGTTTAGTTTTCTCTAAAATAACAGAATATATTATGCAATCCTCATACGGTTCAAAGAATTACCATCCCCCGAAAACAAAAAAGCCTCCCAAACAGGGAGGCTAATGAGGTTTTTCATCGGCTGTCTATTCCATCCCCCGGAGAAGATCTTCCGCAGACTGGGTGATATTCTTGTAGCATCCATATCCCCAGCGGGCAAAGAAGAACAGGAAAACAGCCATTACAGGGATGTAGATATACCAGGCCGATGACTCAAGGAAAAGGTCCTTCCCGCTGCTGATTTTACTCGCCACCGGCAGGATGGTCAGCATTAGTGCAAAACTGAGGTAGATCCCAAGCCTCTGCAGGAAAAGTAATCGGTTTTTGGCCTTTACGTAACCTGCAATGGTCTCCGATACGGTTTTATCGGCAATTTTGATCGATTGTACCCGGTATAACGACCTGAGAGTAACTGCGGGCAACACAAAAAGTACGATCACGGATACAATGCCGCAGAGCTGCAGGTACCATGTATCTAAAGCCTGGAAATTAAACAGGAGATAGATCCCTGCCAGTACGCAAATAATGCCTCCGAGGGTCTCAACAACGGAGATCTTTTGAAATTTGTTCGAGTATTTTTGTTGTGTCATTTCCATAATTAACGAATTTGTGAGTTCCTTTTGATTTTTTAGTTCCTGGTCCATCTCAGACCAAAGCGATTCCAAGTCCTTGATTTCCATAACGCTACTTTTTAGTCATCTTTGCTTTTAATTTTTCCTTGATCCTGGAGATCCTTGTTCCGACGTTGGTAGACGTCAGGCCGGTGATCTCTGAAATTTCCTGGTATGTCCTGCCCTCCAGCAACAGGAGAATGATCCCCTTTTCCAGGATGTTCAGGTTCTCGATCTCCCTGTGGAGAAGTTTGACCCTCTCTTCCAGTATTTCCTGAGAATGCTCTGCAGCTATCTGAGGCAGGACCTCAACAGATACTTCACTTACCCGCCTCTTTTTCCTGTTCAAATGGGTAATGGCAGTATTTAACGCTACACGATACATCCAGGTACTGATCTTAGCCTCTTCCCTGTAAGAATCAAAAGATTTCCACAATTGATACACGATCTCCTGATACAGGTCATTTCTGTCGTGTTTTTGTTCTGTATACAGGGCAGAAACCTTGTAGATCAATCCCTGGTGCTCTTTGATAATCCTTACGAATTCTTTCTCGTCGGGCATGCCTTGCTGCAGCTGTTTGATGTATTAGTAAGTGAAGGTTTCAAAAAATCACATTTTTAGTGAAATTTTTTCCCTTACTCATCGAAGTGTGTATTCGGCCTTCCTAAAAAAATTAATTACTCAATCAGTCGGAAACAGTAATTCGTCTAAGGTTGGGATAAGCTTGATGGCGTTCTTGTAATATACTTTTTTGAGCACCTCGTCCGGCAGGTCGAGGCCGTACATGGCCCAGAAAGCGTGGTATTTCTTGTAATAGGGGAAGTATTCATCGTCGCTTTCCAGGACCCTGAAGTAGGTTGGGAATTCATCAGGTTGCCAGCTGTCCTTACCGAAAAGGATCCTGTCCTGGTATTTTACAAAAAAGGCACGGGCAAAACTGGGCTGTCTTCCCAGCTCGGCTATTATGGCCCCGATACCCACATACATATTGGGTATTTCTTCCAGGAGTTCAGACAGTCTGCCCAGGTTATTGGCAAACCAGCCCATATGGGCATTGATAAAAAGTGTATTCGGGTGCTTTTTGAACATGTTGTGCTGCTCAGCGATGATCTGCTCCCAGGGAGCAGGGTCTGTATCACTCCGTTTCCGGTTTGGCCTAGTTTTCAATTCGAGCCAGCGTTCGTTCTTTGAATCCATGGGATCCCAGAAGGATTTTGGATCAGCAGAGTGAATCAATACCGGGATCTTCAATTCACCGCACTTTTCCCAAATTGGGTCCAGCCTGGGATCATCCACAGCGATCCGGTTTCCGTTTACATCGAGGTTTCGCAGGCCCAGGCTCTTGTAGATCTTGAGACCCTTCGCTCCATTTCGAACATCCTCCTCCAGCTGCGCCGCTGCATTTTGCGCCCAGTCAGGGTTCCCTACCCCCGTAAAATCTACATTGGCAAAGACCACAAATCGGTTTGGATAATGCGATTCTATATTGGCGATCATCTTTTTCAGGTTTTCCCCTGAGCGCCCGCTCAGATTCACCATTACGGCCATATTCATCCTGTCCATGGGTTCCACCAATTCCGAAAGGTCTTGTTCTGCCATCCTGAACTGATGGCTGTGGATATCCACAAAGGGATATTTGGCCCTGGGGACTTCCTCCCCCGGAACCACCAGGGTGGAAACGGGGTTGTATTCTTCAAAGCTCATTTCGGGGGATTGCTGGGCGATAGCTGTTGTCAGTACACAACAGGCTATGAGTAAAAAGATGTCTCTCATGAATCGGATCTTAGGCGGGTCTGTGTTAAAGATAAGTAGTCCTCAGGAGAATCTAAATCGGCTGTTCTTCTCCCCCCCGGGATTCCTATCACGGAATCGGCATGAGAGGCAATCAGTTTCCCGGCCCCGGAGTCGCCCTGAAGCCGTGCGAGTTCTGCGAAATATTCCCGGGAAAACACAGCGGGAACACCCAGTTTGGCCCCGTAATCGGTAGCGATGATTCCTTTACCCTCTTTTTTAAATCGGTCGATAAGAGCATTGAGGTGATCGGAACCGAGGAGAGGCTGGTCTCCCAGCATGATCAAAACGGCGTGTGTTGTGGGATCAGAGGCCTCAAGATAGGTGACTCCTTTTCCAATAGTTGAACCCAACCCTTTGTCCCATTCCTTATGGACCAGTATTTTATAATTTCCCTTTTTGAGATTTTTTTGAATTGTTTCGGCCTCAGAACCGAGGATAACGATCACATCATCTGAATTGCAGGAAAGAGCCGTTTGGATCGCATGGTTCAACAGGGTGGTATCTTTCCATGGGAGCAGTTGTTTGGGTCTGCCCATCCGCCGGGATGCCCCTGCCGCCAAAAGGAGTAGGGCGATCTTCATGAGGACGATGTGTGAATGGACCCCTTTTTGTCCCTGAGTTTCAATGGTACCCTGCCCCTGTGTTGAAGCAGGACCTCACTGAGAATTGAAACCGCTATTTCCTGTGGGGTGATTGCCCCTATATCGATCCCGGCCGGGCCGTGAACGGTGTCCAGGAATTCGAGTTCTACTTCAGGGCAATGCTCCATGAGTTCATTTAGAAGTTCCTCCCTCCTTTTATTGGGCCCCAGGATCCCCGTATAAAACTGTTTCCCCTTTTGAAGCTTTATCAAAAATTGTAAATCCTTGGAATAACTGTGGTTCATCAAAACAACGGCCGACTCTTCATCGATCTCGTCTATCGGAAATGTTTCCGGCAGGACTGGCAGAAATTCCATGGCTCCCGGAAAATGCTCCTGAGTCTTCTCTTCCATGGGATTGACCACCAGCATCACTTCCATACCCATCTGTGAAGCCAGGGAAGATAGGTTTACGGCGTCGTGTTCAGAGCCAATGATAAAAAGTCGGATGGAAGGAGAGAGTTCCTGGGTAAAACATTCCAAAGATTCATCGGGAGAAAGGTCCTGATGGAAGGGATAGGTCTTTGCCCCGATCTCTATGATGCTGCCAAATCCCGTTCCCTCCTGCTCCGCTTTCTTAAAATAAGAGGTGATCTCGCATTGCTCTCTCGAGCGGAGATGCTTCTTAAAGTCTGAGATCAAGGCTGAAGAGGGAACAAAGGGTTCTATCAAAATATACAAAATGCCCTCACACCCCAGCCTGTATCGTCCGTCATAGATCATTACCCTGGGGATACCCGTACTGAAAACACTTTCTGCCTGACGCACAATTTCCTTTTCCACGCATCCTCCGCTTACTGCCCCCTCCATTTTTCCATTCTCCAGGATCAACATCCTCACGCCCGGTTTGCGGTAGGAGGATCCGTTTAAAGCGACGACCGTGGCCATTACTGATCTCAGGCCCGATTTAGCAGCCGTCTCATACGTGGTAAAAATATTCTTGAGTTCATGTGTCATTTCAAATCACGTTTTTTACAGCGATATATGGTACGATCTGCCCTGCCTGATACGCCATGTCGCGGGGATCCAATTGCACGAATCCGGAGATTTCTGAAAGGTGCGCCAAATCTCCCGATCCGGAGCTGTCTACCATCTCCACGACGGTATCTCCTTCCTTTATCATGAGATTGGCCCCCTTAAAAATAGTGAGGTCCGACCTGTTTTCCACCATGTTGGACAATCGGACGAATTGGCGTTCATATGATAAACAGGCCGACTTGCAAAACCAGGGGATGAAATACAGATAATAATTCAAAAAGGTAGAGACCGGATTTCCGGGAAAGGAGAAAACCAGGGTGGATAATGACTCATTCTTACCAAACCAGAAGGGTTTTCCGGGTCTCTGGGCAACCCTGTGAAATATTTTTTTCACCTTCAATTCCTCTAAAACTTGAGGGAGGTAATCAAATTTTCCCTTGGATACACCACCGCTGAGGATCAGAACATCCATCTCATCGATCAAATAAGAAAGCTTTTGTCTCATCAGATCGACGTCGTCATCAATATGCAAAAGCATAGGCCTGATCCCTAGTTCCTGCAATGCGCCGTACAAACTGTAGGTATTAGACCTCCTGATCTGGTGCAGCATGGGCGTATCCCCTACATCCACCAGTTCATTCCCGGTAGAGATCACCGCGATCTTCGGTAACCTCCGCACGGGCACTTTATCCTTGCCCACTGTGGCCAAAATCCCCATTTCGGCAGCGCCTATCCTGGTGTTTTTTGGAAGTATCAGGTCTCCTTTTTTATGATCGCTACCCTTGAGATGAATGTTTTGCCCGCGTTCGGGTATCTTTTGCAGAGTGGCAATATCACCCTCCACGGTCAGGTGTTCGTACATCACCACTGTGTCGGTTTCATAGGGAACGACCGCCCCTGTCATGATCTCGACGCAACTCTCCTGCTCTTCCAGGGGAATCACCGGCTGACCCGCCGCAAGAACACCTGCGATCTCGAAGGATAAGCGTCCGTTTTCTACAGCTTCGTACCTGAGGGCAATCCCGTCCTTGGTAGCCCGGTTAAATGGGGGGAAATCCCTGTCGGCATGAATATCCTCAGCCAGAACCCGACCATAGGTTTCTGTCAATAGGATTTCTTCAGTACCAAAGTCGAGGTGCTGTTCGAGAACCAGAGCTAGCGCGTCACTGTAACTGATCATAGGCATTCAGGAGAGTTGTTCCCAAAATATAACTTTTGTCCGGAAAAATGTATTGAGAGCCTTTTAAAATAACCCCTTTCGAGATCTGACTACCCTAAGATACCAAACTGTTTTTCCCATGCCTCAATACCACCCTCCACTGAAAACACGGATCCACTACTTCGGGATTCTATCAAATACTTCGCAGCGACCAGGCTTCTGGTACCGGACCGGCATATGAAATAAACCGTTTTGTCACTTGGAATCTCTTCGGTTGAGCTTTCCAGGGCTTCGAGAGGGATGTGGACAGCCTCTACAAGTCCGTTCAAATCGTATTCCGCGTGGGATCGAACATCCACCAGGTAAGTTTTTTCCCTGTTTTCACGGAGTTCTCGGTGTAGCTTTTCAACGCTGATTACAGGAACGCGGCTGCAATCTTCCGGATCGTACCGGGGTTCCAGGGCTTTACGAGTCTTATTTGCTTCGATCACGGGAAATGAGATATGGCGGATACTCTGATCGATGCCGTCGTAAAGCAGGAGTTTACCTTTTAGGATTCCCGGCATTCGGGTAATTACCTTTACTACTTCCATGGCCTGTAATGTCCCAATGATTCCCGGGATAACCCCCAGGACCCCATTAACATTGCAGTCTTGTATAAACCCCTGTTCGGGTGGGGAGGGAAAAAGGCAACGGTATGTCGGACCCTCCTGATAGTTAAATACACTGACCTGCCCTTCAAAACCGTGAATAGCTCCTGAAACAAATGGTTTGTCCAGGATCACACAGGCATCATTGATAAGGTAGCGCGTTGCAAAATTATCAGATGCATCAACAATAAGGTCATAACCGGAAAGAATCTCAAGGGCATTGGAGCGGGTTAAAAAGGTATCGTGTGTTTGAATTACTGTTTCGGAATTCATTCCCTTGAGCTTCTCAGCGGCAGTATCCAGTTTCGACTTTCCAATATCCGATTCACCGTAAATCACCTGTCGCTGCAGGTTGGACAGTTCTATCACATCCTGTTCCACCAATCCCAGTAATCCCACTCCCATAGCTTTGAGGTACTGCAGAACAGGGATCCCGAGTCCGCCTACACCTACCACCAGCACCCTGGCCCTAAGCAGCATCTCTTGCTTCTCAGGCCCGAAATCTTTCAAGGACGTTTGCCGAATGTATCTATCTCTTTTCATTTTGATTCCAATACCTGTCTGATACGTTCGTAATCCTCCTGTGAGTTGGCATTGGCCAGCACTTCATCCCGAGGCGGGATGACCAGGGATATCTCTGAATTGAGTAAAAACTTCCGCGGACAGCTTGAGGCTGCGCTATTGAGGTAGCCCGGGACCCTGTCCAGAGCCCGGGGTTCCCAAATGGCTGCCAGGGGTTCAGGGAGTTTGGTAGCCTGTGTGGCCAGGGCTGTTGCATCCATTGAGGAGTCACGTGAATCGACAAGCAATTGAAGGGTCTTATGATCGATAAGGGGTAAATCGCAGGCAAGTACCAGCCAGGCGGCATCCGGAAATGCTTTATGAGCGCTGAGGATCCCATTGAATGGTCCCGGGTATTCATCCCTGTCCAGGATGGAGTCGGCCTCCGTCGCTATGTCATTTTGCTGATCCTTCCTCAGGCTGAGGAAGGTTCTCGTGCACAATTTTTGGGCAAGATCATACAGTACCTCCCATTGTGATTTGCCGTGATAGGAGATCAGGGCCTTGTCCCTTCCCATCCGGCTGCTTTTCCCCCCTGCGAGAATCAGCCCGTAAAGCACGGGGGCCGACTGATCATATGTGAGGTGATTATCCAAAATATTATGAGTTTTATCCTCCTATGGAGGTCATTGAATTCTCAAAAACGCCTTTGTGTTCTTCCTGTGCCTCAAAACCGGTCCTGGCACGCTGACCGATCACCTCTGTGATGGCCGACTTTAAGCTAGGAACTGGATCATTGCCCCTTAGAAGATCCCTGACATTCATTTTAGGCTTGCCATAAAGGCAAGTGATCACATCGCCTGTGGCCGTGACCCTCAACCGGTTACAGGTACCGCAAAAGGTTCGGCTAAAAGATGGGATGATCCCGAAAGAACCTTCATGCCCGGGGATCTTGTAATTGATGGAGGTGGAGGTTGGCGGTGATTCCAATTTCTCAAAGCCCGGATAAAATCCCCTGATGTATTCAAGGATCTCCCGGTAATTCCATTTGATAGCCTGAAACTCTTTGCTTCCCCCGTTAAACGGCATTTCCTCCAGAAATCTTACGGAAACGGGATATTGCTCCTGTAACTTGAGGATGGGGATGATGTCCTGTTCGTTCTGGTTCTCCAAAACGATAAAATTTATCCTGAGATTAAAACCGCTTTCTATCAGCGCCATCATGTTGTTATAGACCACATCGAACTGGTCCCTCCTGGTGATCTTCTCGAAGGTCTCTTTCCTGATGGCATCCATACTCAGGTTGATATTGGTGATACCCAGGCTCTTCAATTCAGCTATGTAAGGCCCGATCAGGGTGGCATTGGTAGTCATCGATATTTCCCTGATCCCCTCAAGGGAGGACAGATACCTGAGTAAGGTCATCAGATCTTTTCGCACAAAGGGTTCACCCCCGGTGATCCTGATCTTATCGATTCCCTGATCAACCAGAGTACCTGCCAGTAACTTGAGCTCCTCAATGGTCAGCAAGTTATTTTTCTTGGCAAAGTGGATACCTTCCGCAGGCATACAGTAATGACACCTGAGGTTGCAACGGTCTGTAACGGCGAGCCGCAGGTAATTTATCTTTCTCCCGTGATTGTCGATCAACATATTCAATATAAAGTTAGCCCCCGCTTACCGGCGGGATCAGGGCGATTTCGTCTCCATGCCCTATACCCTTTTCATCCGCGGCATATTCATTGTTCACGGCAATGGCCAAGGACGACAGCTTTTTTAATTCCGGGTATTCCTCCATCAGGAATGTCTTCAGGTCTTCCACCTTAACAAAAGAAACAGCTTTGTCATTCGGCAATTCCAACTCGGATTTTCCCGTGATATCCCTGGTAACCCCAAAAAGCAAAATCTTCATGTTTTTTATTTCCTAATGTGCTGTTTGGCTTAGTACAAAGGTCGATTCTCAGTACAACTTGATTTCTTTCGGCCTGCTATTTTGAAATCGACTCATAATGATTGTAACCGGGCCAATATTCTCACATTCGACTTCTAATAACAAGGTATCAAAAAATAAAGATACGGTCGAATCCTTTAACAATTACTTCCGGAAATCCCTTATAATTTCATCGGTTGACAGCGATTTCAAAATACTGTAAAAAAAGTAGAACCCTGCACATACTTAAATGGAGGAAGTCGCGTTTTGTGGGTGAACCTTAATTCTTGAAAATGAAAACCCGTTTATACCTGTTTGTATTCTCTCTTGTCACTTCCCTGTTTATCTCCTGCGGCAACGCAGATGACGATGTCAATTTCGAACTTAACCCCGGTGGTGACCTGGGTATAGGTAAACCGGTAGACGACTGTCTGGACCTCGGTGAGAATGATCTCATCCTCTCCATACAGGATAAATTCACCACCCTTCCGGGAAAGGTGTCAGTTTTCTTTCGGGTTTCTGACGCCCAGGGAAATCCGGTAGCCGGACTCACGGCAGATCAGTTTACGATCTATGAGCAGGGCAGGAATGACGACTGTTTTAATACCATATCCACCTCGGAGTCCTTTGCGCGTATATCGCCCAATTCCCAGATCTTCAGCAACAATACCTTGCTGGTCTTAGACCTGAGTAACAGTGTGCTCAGCAACAGCCTGAATGAGCTTAAAACTGCGTCCATCAGTTTTATCGATAACGTGATGCCGGAAAGTTCCCAGGAGAGTTTTAAAATGGCGATCTATTGGTTCGATGGGGAAGATGAATTGCATCTCCTGCAACCCCTGACGCCTGTAAAAGAGGAACTGACACTAGCTGTGGAAGGGATCACTCCGGATATCAGCAATGACCCGTCGACCGACCTGTACGGAGCGGTGATCAAGTCGACTAACATAGCCGAAGACCTTTTGGACGGAGCCCGGGCCAATGCCACAATCAGCGCTGCTTCTATTGTCATTTTTACGGACGGTACGGACCAGGCCTCCCGATATTCTGAAAGGGATGCACTTCAAAAAGTAGAGAATGCAGACCTGAATATTTCCTTCTTTACCATCGGACTTGGCGCGGAGATCGATGCCGAAGTCCTTTCGGAGATCGGTCGTACTTTTAGTGTCTTTGCCGGTAATAAGGAAGAACTTGAATCTACCTTCAACGATATTTCCTTCAGGGTTTCTGAACGTGCCAATAGTTATTACCTGTTTGAATACTGTACCCCCAAAAGAGATGGAAGCGGGGTAAATAACCTGGCCATTCAGGTGACAGACGGCTCCAGACAGGGTGCCGTACAAACCGAATTCAACGCAACCGGTTTTACCGGTGGATGCCAATAGAACAAAGGGCTGAGAATATATTGAAGGGAGGATCCAACAGGTCCTCCCTTTTTAATTATCACCATCTTATTAGGGTTTTTGGCATCATCCTTGTTATATATATAGCAACCCGAATGTATATCGCGATTAACATACATCCTAAAAACTAAAGATTGTTTAACGTAAAAGAGAGAAATCATGGATGTTATCAACGAAATTATCAGTCAGAGTGCCCTCGGCTCCCTTTCAAAAGGATTTAAAAGCCTGGTACTGTCCGTATTCACTTCTATAGTGCTGACCCTTTTCGTGATGTTAATTGCCATTATCGTGAACGGCAGCCAGATGCATTTCAGCTTCGGATACTAATCCGATCTGGCTTCAACTGATCAACGGTAAATCATCGCGTTCTTGCGTCCCCATTGTTCAAGTAATTCAGGACCCGCCTCAGAAAGATCCAACAGGAATCCATTGATGATGGCGAACTTATAATCCCCATCCTTCTCTAGAAGAAAGGTGGGGTTTTTTCCTGCTTCCAATTTAAATTCAGGCATTTGATATCCGGGAGTCACCATATGCAATGGGACAGGCGAATAAAGAGAATCAGCCGGGATGTTCCTGACCCTTGCGGAGGTGTACCCTTCCTTCAGCAATTCACGGACCCTGCCGGGGTCTTCGGTAACAGAAGACATGCTTTCAAAGATCTCAGGATATAATTTACCCGGAACCAAGGTATATCCCTTTCCGTCAAACGTATCATACCCGTAGTATGTAGACAGGTCGCCCTGGTCGATTATCCGACTGCTGAACCAAAATTCGCGATTACCTTCCTTGTCGACCTCCAACTGGTTGATCCCAATATCGAGGATATAATCTTTCCCCAATAACTCATAGGTCACTTCGGTCAGTTTCAGGTCGAATAGTTTTCGGTCATTTTCCGGTATCTGCTCGTATTGTTCTATCCCTATGTCTTTATAATTTTCTGTTGCGATAGAATATAGAGCAGAAAGGATGGAAACGTAGTTGAGTTTTCTGATCTCCTGTTTTTCCCTGTCATCGGCGTATCCTCCTGATTCAATGAGGATTGTACTGGTACCCCATTTTTGGATATTGTCCCCAAATGCCCGAGGCTCAAAATCGTCGTTGTATCTGCCAACCTGACCTGGAGCGTATTGCTGGATGATCCTGTTCATAAAGACTATGACCTTCATGGCGTTGCCTCTTCCCTCATTGATCTCCTTCTCGTAATTATAGGCCGGGGCCAGGTAGGAGATCGTGGCCGGTTTCTCAGTGCGCTCCGCATTGTAATAAGTACTTTGGTCGTGCAGGTTAAAGCCGAAGTCGGCCTGCAGGCTGTCCCTCACTCTTTTCAGGGTCTGTCCTTCCGGGGATTGAAGCCTGAGGGCATCTCGGTTGATATCGATCCCCAGCCGGTTTTCCCTTTTAAATACCTCCGCCCCGTCGGGATTGAGCATAGGCAGAAAATGTAGTCTAAGGTTGCTCAGGATTTCGGACTTTTCTTCTTTGAAATCGCTGCTCTTGAAGAAATTAAGGATGTCGAATATGGCCTGGGTCGCCGTGGGTTCATTGCCGTGCATCTGTGACCAGAGGAAGACATCGGTGTTTCCATTTCCAAGACTGACCAGGTTCAGGGATCGCCCCTCAATAGACTCCCCTACCTTCTGAATCTCAACCCCGGGATCATCCCGGTGCTGCTCCAGAAGTGATACAATATCCTCGTGTTTTATACGCCTCTTATCAAGACTGGGTTCTTTATACTTTTCATAGGTCTCGTAGAGGGAGGAAGTAATATCTTTCTGAGATTCAGCCGGTGCTTCTTTACAAGCCCAAATAAAAAAGATAAGGAACGATGCTTTCAGATACTTCATATTATTGCTTTGGTACGGGTTTAAAATTCCAATTTTTAGTCGCTTTTCTGACACGGGCCATAAATTCTTCTCCCGGATCCTCTTTTTCAGTCCTGTAAGCCGGATCTTTTTCCAGCCAGAGTTCATGGCCTTCAAAAAGAGGGTATTCGTAATGCCCGATCAGGTATTCGATATTGTATTTTTTACTCAGATAATCCACCAGCCAGATATTCGACCGGAGCTGGGCCTCAGTGAGGGGCGTTTCTGCAGTGCCCCCTACATTTTCCACCCCGATAGCACAGTGATTGAGTCCGATCACATGCCTTCCCATCACGGTTTCAGGCATCAACCTGTAGATGGTTCCATCCCGTCCAACCAGAAAATGGGAGGAGACATTGAGTTTCCCCGCATTGCCAACAAGGGTGCGCCATTGAGGAATAAGCGGATCGTTAAAAGCATCGAATGACCCTTCGAAGCTAGGGATGGCTGTCCAATGAAGGACTATCATTTTTGGAGTAATGGTCAGGCTGCTGTCTTTTAGGCCGTAGCGCTCGGCCATATAGGCTCTAGTAAGCTCTTCTCTTTCCTCGTTGAAGACTATAGGCCTGTCGATGATGCGGGTTGTGGCACAAGACATGACAATCAGGAGTGTTGGAATTCCTATCCATATTCCGCATGACAACCATCGCTTCATTTTACTGATATATTAGTTCGAGAACTATCAACCACCTTAACCCCGTATTGGATGATCACTTTTTTGCGACCCCATTCCCTGGCTTTCTGCACATCCAGGCCCATAAAGATATCAATTCGATTTTCCCACCGGCTATGCATTTTATCCTTTACCAGGTAAATCCCTTCAAATCCCTCGATCCTAACGGGTGTATCGTACTTCAAACCCTTCTTTAAAAGGTCTCTGGAGACTGCAATACATTTCATACCCGGTTTAAGTGTGTCCCCCCAGGCGGCAATATTTATAAGAGAATTGGTTTGGGACTCTATCGCATTATAGGCGGTGGCTGTAACCTCCATGGTCTTCCATACCCATTTATCCTCATTGTCTGAGCAGGATACAAACCCTGAACTGAAGAGAAGAAAAAGAATCGCTTTAATTCGCAGGTACTTCATAGCTTCATGAAATGTTCGTTTCTCAAATAATCAGAGGGCTGTAGGGTCTTTAGATTCATTTTTCCGGGTAGCACCTAACAAAACTAAAGACTTGAGTTTCTAAATATCACAATGATGAGAACACCTAATATTCAAAACTTTACCTTGTTATTGTTCTCGAGCCTCCTTCAGGGTTATAAAACGTGAGTTTTTGCCAATTTTCCGGCAATATTACTATCCTGCTGCCCTGACTTAAATAACCTGAGCCATAATAGCCTTCCCGTACCAATTTCTTTCCGTTGGAAAGTGAGATAATTACTTTGTTCTCTTCAGGACGAAATTTTTCCATCTCAATTTCCCTGTTGAACCGCAATACGGAAACTGCCCCGTCATTTGTGCATGAGATCACTGCAAGCTGTCCATCACCCAGGGTGATCAACCCCAAAGACTTCCTGTCACCTCCTAACAAAAACCCGTTGCCAGAATTACCCCTGGTGACGCGAATACCGTGCGGATTATATTCCATTAGGGCACCCCGGAAGCTACAGTACGGCCCGTCTACGACATTATTGGAGAACAGATTACCTGTCAAAAGCACTTCTTCTTTGCCATCCCTGTTCGTATCCAGCACAAGAGAGCCAAATATGGGAGCAAATTGCGCCTCATTGGGCATCCAATCGAGGACTAGGCTGTCATTACTTAAATTAAGAAGATAACTATGATGTGCTGTGTATGCCTTCAACTCCAGGCCACCCTCCCAAATCCCCGGATCATCAAAAAGGGTTTGCTGGTCTACCCGGGAATAACTCCTATAGTTCGGGTATTTTAGCCGCATCTGGGGCAATTGGCTTAAAAAGGCATCCCTGGAAGCCACCGGGTGTATGCCATCTACATATTCCTTAAAAAGTAGTGGGTCCACTGAACCGTTCTCATCAAAATCCTTTGCGATAAGCGTCAATGGCGATTCACTGTTGATTCGATAGGTATTGTTCGCACCCAGATTTCCTAGAATATAATCTATCCGTCCATCCTGATTGATATCAGATGCTGAAATACTGTTCCAAAAACCAGAGGTCTCAGTCAATCCTAAAGCCCGGGTCTGATTGCTTAATCTTCCGTTCTGGTTTTGGAAAAAAGTAATGGGCATCCACTCCCCCACCAGGATCAGATCCAGGTCCTCGTCCCCGTCGTAATCGGTCCATAGGCCCTGACTTATCATACCTATATCGCGGAGTTCGGGAGCGATCTCCCCGGTCTTATCCTCAAACTTTCCGTTCTGGTTCACCAGCAGGTAGCTGGAAGTAGGCAGCGGATAAGCCCCTGGCTGGATCCTGCCCCCGACGAAGAGGTCCAGGTCGCCATCTTTGTCAAAATCAGAAGCGGTCACAGTGCCCGTACTAACATCCAGTTCTGGAATGAGTCCTTCAGAACGTGTAAAATTCCCCCTTCCGTCATTCACATAAAGTCGATCCACATATGATCCGGTTCCAAGCTTGGCTCCTGTGCCCCCGCTTGCCACATACAGATCCAGGTCTCCATCCTGATCAAAATCAAGGAACAGGCAACCCATATCTTCGTATTGAGGATCAAACAGAACCGCGGATTCCATAAATGTATTGCCCTTTTGCTGGATGAAGAGTTTACCAGGCTGGCCCTTGGCACCTCCTACATAACAATCTTCATAACCGTCGTTATTGACGTCTCCCACCGCCAGACCGGGCCCCAGTTTTGAATGCTGATGAGGCAGCAGAAATTGCTGGTGAAAATCTACATGATTGTCCTCCCTGTGGGTATAGGTGAGGCCGGAAATTTCCGTAATATCTGTAAATAATGGAGTTTCAGATGTCTCTGAACCTGAGTCAACGAGAGGTTCCTGGATTGAAAATTCTATTTCCTGTAAACTGTCTACGCTGTTCAGGGCATGGTATGTCTGCTCCCCATTAGGCCATATAATATTAAAACGAAATTCTCCTGGTGAATCACCCAGACCAAAATGCAGTGATTTATCAGAGGACGAGAGATAGCCCCGATAGGGATTGACCGTCTGTAACTGCTTGCCCCCCTCTCTTTCCAGGTAAACCTTAGCACCGACCGCATCCGGGTTGGCCCCCTCATATTTCAGTTTAACCTTAACAAAGTGATTTCCATTTTTATTAGAACGATTCTCATAGAGCATGGCAGGCATATCGACATTGTTGATTACCAAATCGAGATCTCCGTCGTTGTCCAAATCCGCGACAGCACTGCCATTACTGTATGTCGGCTTTTCAAATCCCCATTCATTGGTGGTATTGACAAAACTCAAATCCCCCGTATTTCGGAAGGAATAGTTGGGCAAAGGAATACCAGGAGTCTTGTGTATTTCATCAATTTGTTTTTGAATATCGGAGCCCGGGTTCACGAAGGGAGAATGGGTGTTGTAATTGATGTAATCCAGATTTCCCAACTCCCGCCTGAATCCGTTGGTAACGTGCAGATCCAGTAATCCGTCATTGTCAAAATCGGCAAACAAGGGGCTCCAGCTCCAATCCGTACGGGATATTCCGGCCAGCTGTCCAATTTCAGAAAAGGTCCCGTCACCATTGTTGAGCTGCAGAATATTCCTGGAAAACTGGGGGTGATACCCCAGTTTAAGCACCATCTGATAAAAATTGTAATTGGTCGTATTGACCAGTATTTTTTCGCGCTGATTGTCTTCCGGCAACATATCCAGGGTGAACAAATCGGGAAGTCCGTCGTTATTTATATCGGCCACATCATTCCCCATACTGGCATAACTGGTCACATCGAAAGATGATTTCAGAGCGTTTTCAAAAGTCCCATCCCCTTTGTTCAAATACAGGATATCATTGGTTATGAAATCATTGGTCACGTAGATATCGGTCCATCCGTCCCCATTGAAATCATACGTATTAAGACCCAGACTGTACCCCTCTATCTTGATCCCGGCTTCGAGACTTACGTCACGGAATGTACCGTCGCCCAGGTTTTCATAGAGCTTGTCTGTACTTTTGGCTTCCCCGTTTAATGAGGGTCTCTTAACCCTGTTCATATAAAAAAGGGTGAAATCAGTAGGGTTGATGGCCATAAAAGCATCCAAATCTCCATCCCGGTCGTAGTCAAAAAAACTAGTGTGCGTTGTTTGTGCTTTTTCGTTTAACCCGTATTCCGCCCCCATTTCTGTGAAGGTATTGTCCCCATTGTTGATGTACAGAAGGTTCTCAGTTTTACCCAGGCTTATAAATCCGGAAACCGAGAGGTAAATATCATCGTATCCATCAGCATTTATATCCACGATAGAAATACCAGTGATCCAGCGATCTGTTTCCACTCCGGCTGTGGCAGTAATGTCCTGGAATTGGAGTTCCCCTTTATTCAGATATAGTTTACTGCTTACCTGGTTTCCTCCAAGGAAAATATCTTTCAGTCCATCATTATCTACGTCCAGTATCCCAACACCACTACCGGTGTAAAAATTGGAGAACATCAACATATTGTAAGCGTAGTTTTCCGTGAGGGAATTGTTGAAAGTGATTCCACTGATATCAGGAGGGACTTCCCGAAATAATTTACCATGATCGCTTCGGGAACATGATATAATCAAAAATGGCAATAAACAGGTTGAAATGCAATACAAAAGGATTCTGTTTGCTGTGTGAATTGCACTAATCATTTTTATCCCTCATTTTTGCTTTATATATTCAAATATACCTTTAAAATCCCTAGAAGGGTGTCATTTAAAAACCTTTTGCTCACAAGTGCAGTTTACAATATGAAGAAGTTCAAATTTATCCTGGTTTTTCTATTTCTCATTATTACCATTACCCTGATACTGCAATATCCAAAGCTTAATCTGATCTCCGGTTATGCCGCAAAGAATACGGCATCTACCATCTTTATTGCTGGAAGATCCCTGAAATCTGTGGCTGCAAATGATAACAATGTGCCTTTGATCAAACTGGCAGAGTCCACTTATGACCCGTCAGACAAGATCGCCGCGGCCGAAGTATACGGGCTCATGGAAAGAAAAGCTATTTGCCGGGATGGGCTGGGCTGTGTCCTGATCAACGGGGAAGTGGATCACCGGCTTTATTCCGAAATTCCTCTCCGGGTGCAGCAGACCATTCCCCTGCCCTATCCGCATGGACACCTACCTGCCAGGGATACCACCTTCAGCAGTGTAGATTATAGTAAACTGGGTCTAGCCCTAGATCACGTCTTTGCAGATACAGTAAAAACCAGAACGGCACTGGTTCTCTACAAGGGTCATATCCTGGCAGAAAGGTATGCAGAGGGTTTTGACCAGGATACCCCGGTGCTAGGCTGGTCCATGACAAAAAGCGTCCTGGCCACGCTTTTCGGGATTCTGGAGTACCAGGGTAAATTAACCATGGGAGACCAAACCGGGCTGCCCTCCTGGCAGATAGATGGCAGGAAGGAGATCACTCTGGGGCACCTGCTCAGAATGCAAAGCGGACTCGACTGGGATGAGGATTATTCCACCATTTCCGATGTGACCAAAATGCTATTTATGGATTCCAACATGGCTGCAGCTCAGGCAGGAAAGCGATTGGTGGCCGGGCCCACTGAGATTTGGAATTACTCCTCCGGGACCAGCAACCTGTTGTCCGGCCTCCTGAGAAATACCTTTTCGACCTATCAGAATTACCTCAATTATCCATACAAGGCCTTGATCGACAAGATCGGGATGCATTCCATGATCATAGAGACAGATCTGGCGGGCAACTTTGTCGGTTCATCTTATGCCTGGGCCAGTACACGAGACTGGGCGAGGTTCGGACAGCTTTATCTGCAAAAAGGAAATTGGAATGGGGATCAGATCTTCCATCCCGGCTGGGTGGCTTATGTGACAGAACCCACCGAACATTCCGATGGAGTGTACGGAGCGCATTTCTGGCTGAATGCCCACGGTAAATTCCCCGACGTTCCCAGGGATATGTATTCTGCCAACGGATATCAGGGTCAGCATGTCTTTATCATTCCTTCGAAACACCTGGTAGTGGTAAGGACGGGCCTTGCTGAAGAACCACAATTCGACACCAACCTGTTTTTAAGGGAAGTAATTGCTGCCCTCCCCTGATGGCACGAGTACCTGGTCATCGGAAAACAAAGTTTCACAACAAGGGTGAAGAGGTTGACAACAAAAATTATGGAAATGAAATTTCCTCCTGTATGTTTACAGTGTAATTAACAAGGAGTTAATTTTTTCATTTTCATATAGTGTTCTCGTAAAAAGGTCCCGATCTCAACAGACGGGGCCTTTTTTAATAGTGGTAGTGCCCCGGAGTTAAGGTATCCAATTGTCCTTTCCAAAATCAGGTTTGCGTTTCTCTAAGAAGGCATTTCGCCCTTCTTTAGCCTCTTCAGTCATATACGCTAGCCGTGTAGCTTCCCCTGCAAAGACTTGCTGCCCGACCATGCCGTCGTCTGTTAGATTCATGGCGAACTTGAGCATCTTAATGGAGATGGGCGATTTCTCCAGGATCTCCTGAGCCCATTGATAGGCTGTTGCTTCCAGTTCTCCATGAGGGACAACCGCATTGACCATCCCCATCTCATAAGCTTCCTGGGCCGAATAGGTCCTTCCCAGGAAAAAGATCTCCCGCGCCTTCTTTTGGCCTACCATCTTGGCGAGGTAGGCAGAACCATAACCCCCGTCGAAACTGGTGACATCCGCATCGGTCTGTTTGAACTTCGCGTGCTCCTTGCTCGCCAAAGTCATGTCGCATACCACGTGCAGACTGTGTCCACCCCCTACTGCCCAACCGGGCACAACGGCGATTACCACCTTTGGCATAAACCTGATCAGTCTCTGCACTTCCAGGATATTCAGTCGGTGATACCCATCTTCTCCTACATATCCCTTGTGGCCTCTGGCTTTTTGATCACCCCCACTGCAAAATGAATACACCCCATCCCTGGAAGAAGGTCCTTCAGCAGATAATAAGACCACGCCAATGGAAGTATCTTCCTGAGCATCATAAAACGCTTCGTACAGCTCTTTCGTGGTCTTTGGCCTGAAGGCGTTGCGAACGTCGGGCCTGTTAAAGGCTATTCTGGCAACTCCCCCGCATTTCTTATAGGTAATGTCTTCAAACTCCTTTGCCGTCTTCCAGTTAGCGACTGTTTCCATGATATCTGTTTTAGTCCGTAAAGATAAGTCATACTACTGCGCTCCACAACGCAGACGAAACCTTGATTCAATCCCGTTTCTTTTTAGCCACTGCTTCCTTTAACTCAATCCATTTAGAAAGATAACGCGTACTGGCCATGGTGTGATGCAGAAGGATGGAACCAATCAGGTTCTCGTCACGGTGTTTCTCGAGATGGTGGAACAGAAAATCGAGCTTGGAGGAAAATGACTTCTTGAAGTCTTCTCTTAAGAAATCCCTCTTGAGTATAGATGCTCCCCTTTTTTGCCATTCCACCCATAATCCCTCATCCCTGTACAAGGATACCGCAATGGATGCAAGCTCGGCCGGATCATCCTTAATAAAATCACTCATCCGGGCAAAGGAGGTGCCTTCTGCAGCGATAGAAGTCATGGCCGATGGAGTCCCGCATCTAATGGCTTCGAATAATTTTCCCTTGAGTCCGGCCCCGAATCGCAATGGCAGTAAGCTGACCCGGGCTGAATTGAGGACTTCCGAAACTTCGGGCACCCAGCCTTTGACAAAGAAATTTTCCTTGGCATCGGTTAAGCCAGTGATCTCCCTGGATAAATGTGCCCCGTAGATACAGACACCTGCATGAGGGAGTTGTTTTCTGATCTCAGGCCAGACCTCTCGTTTTAAATAAAGTATCGCATCCGTATTAGGTGAATGACGACCATTGCCGATAAATATGAAATCTTCCCTATCTGAGAAATTCTTCATCCGTGCTTCGGGGAGAAAATCCGTCTTTTTATATAGAAAAGGCAGGTAAAACAAATGGGGTTCAATCGCGGGAACATGTGTTTCTAGCCATTCCATTTCAAAACGGGAAATGATCAAGGCAAGATCGGATCTGAATATGGAAGCCAGTTCCCTCTTGGTAATGTCCATATTGCGCCATAATGCCGGTTCGAAAGATCGATCTTCCTGCAGGGCGAATTCCCTTGCATGTCTCAGGGAGTGCAGGTCTTCTGTATCCAGGACACACAATGTATTAGGTAAGGTGGTGGCGACACGCCAGCCGAAATACTCCTCTGTAAGAAAGCGGTCGAAGATCACCATGTCCGGTCTCAGGGAAAGCAGGAAGCGGTCAAAACTTTCATGGTTCAGTTTTACAGGTTCGAATACAACCCCCGGTATTTCGGGATACCCGTTCGATTCTGGGATAGCGGCTGCCGAACAAAATGTGATGCTGAAACCCAGTGATTTGAGAAGGGAGATTAGCTGAACCATCCGGATACCCGCCCCTGTGGCTTCCGGCTGAGGCCAGGTAAGACCTATGATCAGGACCTTGATGTTTTTCTTTTGCGCAATCACATCCTGGATGCGAACTTCTGGGAGATCTTTAGTCTGAGTTTACGCTCGTAATCCTCTTCGAGCCACTCCTTGTAGTTCTTGGTATTGTTCATTATACAATAGGAGTACTGCTTCACCCTGTATTCTATCTCGTCCTTGAGTTGTTTGGCCAGAATCCTGGCCTCAAAAACGTCTTTGCTGTTCTCTACGCATATCCTGGCGTGCTGTTCAATGCTCTGTTCGAGTACGGTCTTCGATCTCAATCCCTTGGCAAAGATCTCTTTATAGGCGGCTTTTACATCGAAATCGATATTATCAGATTTGGAGAATTTCTCCCTCAACTCGGGTGGCATCTCATAGACGAATTCCCGCTCTATATCTTCGTCGTTCTTGATGTTTTCCAGGTAGAAATCGGGGAAGTGGAAAATTTCCTGCCAGTCGATGGGTGCGTCCCACATCCCGAAGCGCGCGATGTTATTTCCCAGGTCGACCACCGTAAACTCATCCTTATCCGGCAGGATCCTGGAGCCTCGCCCGATCATTTGAAAATAAAGGGTCAGGGAACGGGTAGCCCTGTTGAGGATAATAGTCTCCACGGTGGGTTCATCAAAACCGGTGGTTAGGATACTCACTGAAGTCAATATGGCATCCGGGGTTTTGGCGAACCACTCCAAAATTTCCTTTCGTTCAGAGGCCGTATTCTTATTGTCGAGATGCCGGATGGGATACCCCGCCTTTTTAAAGGTCTCATACACATACCGGGAGGTATTGATCCCGTTGTTGAAGATCAGGGTCTTGGTGCCTTTTGCGATTTCTTCATAGGCTCCAAGCAGTTTGCCCAACATGTTCTGGTTACCGTATAGCTCATCGGACGACTTGACCGTGTAGTCCCCACTGATCCCCAATTTTAAGGATTTCAGACTGACATCATAGCTGTACATATTGGCCTTGGCCAGGTACTTGTTCTTGATCAGTGATTCTATGGACTGCCCGACGATCAGTTTTTTGTAATGATCTTTCATCGGCAGCTTGATGTTGGAACTCAGCGGAGTAGCCGTGACTCCCAGAATGGTGGAGGCCTCGAAATACTTGAAAAGCTTGCGGAAAGAATTGTAATGGGCCTCATCAATGATCACCAGGCCGATATTCTTGAGGGAAATGGTTCCTTCCTGCAACCTGTTGTTCAGAGTTTCCACCATGGCTACATAGCACATGTGCGGGTCGTCCACCGCCAATTCCTTGACATCACTATTGATGATCTTGTTCTTTACCCCAAAACCACGCAGCATTCTCGAAGTCTGATGGCTCAACTCAATCCTGTGGGTAAGTACCACCACCTTTTCCTTTCGATGGGCAATGAACCTCCTTGTGATCTCCGAAAACACTACCGTCTTCCCGCCCCCTGTAGGTAATTGATACAGGAGATTTGAGTGGTCGTTGGGATCGTCCAGATGCTCAAATATAGATTGAAGGTCCCTTTGCTGATAGTCGTAAAGGGTCTTTTCAATGTTTTCGGTGGAAATTGACAAAAATGCCCGGCTTTAGGTTAAAAAATCTTCTTTTGGGGTTCTTAAATCACCAATTTGCAAAACTAGAAGATTTTTTTCCTTAAATGAAATTTAAACCCTGAAATCTGGATTTAGTAGCCCTGTTGGAGGTCGACACGGTTCCTCAATTCCTCCCCCCTGCTGAGGCGGAGATAATTCTCCGCGAGTTGAGGCACGACGGATGCCGGATCAGAGACACTGGCCACATGAGGAGTGATTTGGATCAATGGATGATCCCAGAAGGGATGTTCTTTGGGCAGGGGTTCTTCCGCAAAGACATCGAGGCAGGCTCCGGACAAGTGACCTGAGTCGAGTAATGGAATAAGATCTTCCTCTTTCAGATGTCCGCCCCTGGCCACATTGATCAAAAAGGCGCCCTTTGGGAGTTGGTTAAGGGTATCCTGGTTAAGGATCCCCCGGGTTTCCGGAGTGAGAGGTAACAGGCAGACAAGTACAGAGCTTTTGGAAAGAAACTCCTTTCTCGATTCTGCCCCGTGATATACAGGAATATCTTTAAGTTTCTTTGGGTTTTTTGACCAGCCAACGACCTTGAATCCAATATTTCTCAGGTCCTTAGCCAGATGTGTTCCCAGGGTTCCTATCCCCATTATGCCGATGGTATGGTCTGAGATACGGCTATAGGGCTTTGGGGACCACATACCCCTGAACTGGTCCATGACGTACTGGCTGGTATTCTTCAGGTACCCCATGATAACAGTAAAGACGTATTCCGACATGTCTTCAGCAAGGGCGTCATCAACCACCCTTGTGATCGCAACGTCTGGCGGACGGTCAGGATTTTCAAAGATAAAATCGACCCCCGCACCAAAGGATGCGATACATCGGAGGTTAGGGTAAACAGATAAGCTCCCATGGGGATGTTTCCAAACGATCGCCATGGTGATCTCCTCTTTTGAGTGCTCCTCCTCAAAATTATAAACGGGCAGATTCGGATACTGATGCAGGAAAGCTTTTTGCCAGATTTTTGTCTTTCCATCTTGTCTGATGAGTACTATTGCCATCGATTTTTCATTTTTACAATTCTGTAAGTGTAAGAGTGCTGCGAATACGATCAAACTCCTCTGCAAAATCCCACTCCTGTTCCCGAATCTGACCATAGATGTGTTCCATTCTCTCCCGAAATTCACCTTCGAGAGAGTGAAGGACCAGGTGGTTGGCCGCCTCCGAATACGAGCGCAGCATGCTCTTGTAAAAGGCTTCATTCACCTTGCGGACGGCAGAAAAACGCTGGGCTGTCTCCAGGTTGTACAACATTAGATCAGCCAACAAATAAGGATCCATCCCCAAAGTAACGAACTTCCTTATTAGTTTCTGAGCCACGGATCTTCGGGCCCGGGGACGTTTTCGCTTTCTGGGGAAGTATTCATTGGAGATACGGGCCTTCGCATCCCCTATAAGTTTGTCCTCTTTAGGGTTGAAGGCAAAATCGTAGAATACCTTTACCTGTGGAAATCGCTCATAGAGGTCGAGAATCTGTAATTCTAGTTCTCTCTTTTTAAGGCCGGATACATACTTCTTTAAAGCCGACTTGCTCATGGTTGAAATTTGGTCCGACTAAAGGTAGGCAATCACGAACAATCAATTAAGAGTTTATGAAACCCCATATTTCACTGGGCATGGTGATAAATATTAAAGTTCTCATAAAATATGTATAACTCAGGGGGGTGCCCTTTGGAAAAGACAGAATAAAAGTGTATAATGAGAGGATGTAATTATAATAAATTTCGTACATATATGAGGCAATTAAAGATTATCAAGCAGGTTACTAACAGGGAATCCAAATCACTCGACAAGTACTTGCAGGATATCAGTAAAATAGACCTGATCACGGCGAATGAAGAAGTAGAGCTAGCCCAGCGTATTAGAGCGGGTGATCAACTGGCCCTGGAGAAGTTGACAAATGCGAACCTTCGTTTTGTGGTCTCCGTGGCAAAACAATACCAAAACCAGGGTCTGACCCTTCCCGATCTGATCAATGAAGGTAATGTGGGCCTGGTAAAAGCAGCAAAGCGATTTGATGAAACAAGAGGATTTAAGTTTATTTCCTATGCGGTATGGTGGATCCGGCAGTCCATCCTGCAAGCCCTGGCCGAACAATCGAGGGTAGTTCGGTTACCTCTCAATAAGATCGGCTCTATCAATAAGATCAAGAAAGCATTTTCATACCTGGAACAGGCTCACGAAAGGCCGCCCTCAGCGGAGGAAATCGCACAGGAACTAGACATGACCGTAAGTGAGGTCAAGCAATCCATCAAAAACTCGGGAAGACATATTTCCATGGATGCTCCGCTTAAGGAAGGAGAGGATTCCAATCTATACGACGTGATGCGATCCGGGGAATCTCCCAAGCCGGATAAAGGACTCATGCAGCAATCCCTCAATACGGAAATAAACAGAGCCCTCGATACCTTGTCCCCACGGGAAGCGGATGTAGTAAAACTCTACTACGGGATCGGAGATCAGCAATCCATGACCCTGGCAGAGATCGGACAGACATTTGATCTTACCAGGGAACGGGTACGGCAGATCCGGGAGAAAGCGATTCGCAAGTTGAGGCACAATACCAGGAGCAAACTCCTGAAAGCCTATTTGGGTTGATACCGAAAGAGTAACAATAACAAAAGGAAGCCGATCGGCTTCCTTTTTCTTTTTTAAATATACACTAAAACACTAAGAACAGCTAAGTCTGCTGATGTCAAAGTCTTTCAGGATCTCATTGAGGTCCTCAATGAAATTCAGATACGCTGCGTTGTCATAATTTGGATTTGCCATAAGCTTGGGGTTTTAGGGTTGCAGAACTCCACTAGAGATAATCGAGTTCGGCCAATTCATTTACACTCAAAATTTCGTTCAGATCTTTGAGGAAGTTCAGGTATTCCTCTCCGTAGGTATCGTATAACATGGTCGTCTGGTTTAAGTAGAGATCTGGGACTCTAAATATTTACTACATAAACTTATTTTTTCTGATCAGTTCTGCCAATTGTTTGTGGTGTATGGATGTATTATTGTTGTATATAACGTTTTTTTTGAGGTGCTTATTGTGGGATCATAGGCCGGTTTGGTATCTGAGACCTGCTGTTATTGCCCAAAAGTAATTGTCGGGGGCAAAGACAAATTCCTGTCTGGTGAGTCCCAGTTGAGCCCTGTAAAGGGATGGATTAGATTTGAAGGAGAACTGGTATTCCATCACGAGTTGTTGGGATTCCACATACAATTGGGTCTCTGCGATCAGGACACTGTTGGCTCTGAACTGCCTGAATTCTGGCATAAATCCCATTCCCGCATTCAATCCGATATAGTTATTGGCATCCTTCAGGTACCTCCGGGCCGTGAGAACCCCTGAAATCCCCAGGGTACTGTTATTCCTCGGTGTTAGGTACGGCCTCAAAGAAAAATAATAATTACCCTTGTAAAAGCCCGCGGACCCGGTAAAAATGGTCACATCACTGTCTGTAAAGGACAAATACCTGACTCCAAGCGAGGTTTCCACTCCTTTTGGAAGATTCACATAAAGATCCCCTCCTACCCTGTGTTCCGGGTAAATTTCGGACCGACTGTACCCGTAGTTCAGATAGGCATAAACCGATTTAGAAAACTTGGGATACAGGTCGATCTCATACTGTATACCATCGATACCAAACCTGTTGCTGTAATTGATCCTGGGTAAGATCTTGCCCAGTCCAGTCACCAGGTTAAATTCCACCCCTGAATAGTACATGGGGTCAAAGACCACATCGAAAACATCCGCCGAACTGAAAAGGGCTACAAAGTTTCGGTCAATGGCCGGTGTTTCCGTCTCTGTTGCTACAGTTGAAGTGGTTCCGTTTCCATCCCAGGATTCCAGGATACGGTTCCTTAGTTCGATGATATCCGCATCTTCGGGCAAGTAAATAAGTGCTTTGTTCGCCAGACCCAGGGCGGTATGCTTGTTCTGTGCATACATCTCATTGCGAATGGCAGCTTCCCAGACTTCTTTGTTCGACTTTTCGGCGGAGGTGATCCTGTTAAAATGTTTGCGCGCCTCTTCATAATCACCGTCCCAACTAAAGGTTTTGGCTAAAAGGTTCTTTACATCCGTGTACTCCGGATAGTGTGCGAGAATATTCCGCAGGGTGTCCCGAGCCTCCTCTCGCTTTCCGTCGCCAGCAAGGGCCATAGCCCTTTTTAGGGACATGTCAGGATCTTTGGGATACGCACGCCTCTGCCCAAGGAGGTTTTGCGGGAAATAAAGAATGAAAACCCCAAGAAGAAGAGATAATATTATGCATCGTCCGTTATTCATATCCATCGTCTTCAAAATTCAGGTATCCGAGATTATGATCGTTAAAAAGGGTTTTTTCCTTTTTCATTTTTTCTTCAGCCCTTCGGATCTTACTCTTTAGTTCCTCGTTGTAAATCCGGTTCTTGATTATGGCAGATTTGAGATCCAGGGCCTTGAAATTGGTATCGGACCAGAAATACACGTCGAGCAAAGCCGAATAGGCATCTGCATATACCGGGTATTTCTTAACCGTTTTTTCCAGAAGCTTAGCAGCCTGATCGTATTGTTTATTCCAGGCGTAGATCCTTCCTTTGAGGATTTCGGTATCGGCATGTCCGGGTACTTCCTCTAATATGTGTTCACACAGCAACAAGGCCCGGTCCCTGTCACCTGAGATCGCCAGGTCTCTGGCAGTTTTATAAGCATTGTCATAATCGTCGCTGTTAAACACACTGTTGATCCATACCATTTCAGATCTTTCCTTTTCGGGATTAAGGGTGTCCTTGGCCAGCAGGTTCCCGGGAGTGAGTTTATCATTTCGGGTGACATACCGGTTGACAGCCCTGAATTTCCTAAAGTCAGCGATCAATTCATCCTTGCCCTCTACCTCCTTTGGTTCGTACAGACTGAGATCAGCTCCAATTCCATAAAGCGAATTACCGGAGAGGCATATATTACCCCTGATGTATTCCTGCAGGTTACCCCGATGGCGATACAGCGGAATGACCTTGTCTTTTTTAAAGAATCCTTTGTGCACCAGGCCTTCCCCCAGCCATGATACGTTGTCCGGCATAGTAAAGTGGTATTGAGAATTGAGAAGCCCGGCCAATTCCGGAAGTATGTCGGTATGGGCGACAAGCGAATTGATACGTGCAGGGGACTTCAACAGGGGACTGTAGAGGATAAGGGGAACTCTGTAACGGCCCAAATAATCCTTTTGGGGGAGTTCACTTAGGTTATGAGTACCAGTAATGACAAAAATAGTATTGTAGAATTCGGCCTTACGCCTGTAACCTTCCAAAAAGGTTTGCACGGCCTGATCCGTGTACAGCAGGCTCGCAAAAACCTCCCGGTTTTTCCGGATCAGTCTTTTGTTTCGATCAGACATCCGGCTGTTTTCCGAAATCTCTTCCACCTTTTTCCGATACTCATCCTGAGAGGGAATATGGAACGGGCTCCGTGTGCTAAGCGTAAGAAAAGCATCGAGTCTGGGTCGGTCTGCGCTGGTGAAATCGTCAAACCATTTGCGGAATAGCTCTGCATCGGGATAACCCAGGGAGACCCCTGCGGCATCTTCCTCCTGAGCTGTATATCTCGGACCGAACGCCTTTCGACCCGAAATAAGTCCCACCTCTTCCTTATGCAAGAATTTGCCAAGGTTTTCCAGGGATATATTTCCCCCGAAATAAAAGGATGTCTGGTATCCATTGTCATTGAGCAGATCGAACATGGTATAACTTTCCGGAAGGAATTCGAGGTTGGTAAATCCTTCTTCCCCGGAGGGAAGAGATCCGAAAATAGATGGTATACTGGCTACAGGTTCCCCTGTGTTACTCAGGCTGTGTGGCCAGTACAGGGAAGTGTTTACCAGAGAATTCACGAACGGCATGAACTCCTTAAATGGGGCTTTTTCACCAACAAAGTCAGATCCCACCCCATCCATGACGATGAATACCAGGTTTGGGCTTTCTTCTTTCAGGGCCAAATAGGAGGCGAGTTCGGATTCTGGTTCATATCGTCTCAGCAAGGGGTATTCCGCCTCACCGTCGTATTTGTTGAAATCAGTAAATTCTTCAAATTGATGGTAGATCAGGTGCTGAGTCTTATTCTCGTTCACCGGGTTCTTCCGGGTGATAAGAGTTGCCAGGAAAAGGCTGAAGAGAATCAGAGTAAACGGATACATCCGATTAACCAGGGTATATGCGTTCGCTGTGATCCGGTAAGACAAGTACAGGAGAACTACAGCAAAGAAGACAAATACAGGGGAATAATACAGGAAGGACCAACCTCCCAGAGCCTCAATTCGCTCAACAAACCCTGCACCCAGGATCTCGTAGTTGTCCACATAGTACTTGATCAAAAGACCTTCTGCCCCCAGCAATATTACCAGGCAAAGGGAGACCATTTTAAACCCGGCATTGGCTTTTACCTGCTCGAGAAATTTATATGGGAATACTAGGAACAGGGCGGAAAGCGACACAAATCCCAAATGATGTACCACGAGCAGTAGCAGACTTTTGTTAAATACACTGTCGAGCACCCCTGCACTGTACAAGGTGATGTTCTGGTATAAGGCGCTCGCGATCAGGCAGAGAAAAAATGCCATTATCAGCCTGATGAAATCCCGAAGATCCCTTCTTTTGACCGGTATGTGTATTTCTGTCTGCATAGCTTATGCCTTGGCAAATCCTTTTCTGACCTGTGATCCCCATCCGGACCTGATCTTAAACAACTTTTTATAATTACCCCTTACCGAGGACCACACTACGAGCGGATGGAAGAACAAGGGCTCCAATATGGCCGCCAGCATCATCGTCAGAATATCTTTTGTCCGTGAATACTGGTTATATGAATAGACCTCCCACAGAATAGCGTAAAAGGAGAACATGATAGAGAAACTGTAGATGGTGATCGTGATGGCGATAAAGAAATCCCAGTTCAGGATCCCGAGATACAGGAAGAGGATTACAGCCAGGCATCCGATGAATTCGAGCAATGGAGCCAACCACTCGTAAAAGAACCAGTAGGGGTAGCTCAAAAATCCGAGTCGACCGTACCTGGGGTTAAAGAACATATCCTTGTGGGTACTCAGGGTTTCCAGGTTGCCTCTCGACCAGCGATCGCGCTGATTTATAAAGATCTTAAGACTCTCGGGGACTTCTGTCCAGCATAATGGATCCGGGATGTAGGCCACGTGATAGGGTTCCTTCCTGTCATGCATATATCGTCTCATCCTGAAAATGATCTCCATATCCTCCCCTACTGTGTTGGTATCGTATCCTCCAACAGCCAGGGCAATCTCCCTGTCGAAGAATCCAAAGGCCCCTGAGATGATCAACAGGCTGTCTAACCTCCCCCACGCCATCCTTCCCAGCAGGAAGGACCTGGTATATTCCAGGAGTTGAAATCTCGCGAGCCAGTTCTTCGGCAACCTTATTTCTTCCAGGGTACCTCCTGAGATCTTGCAGGAGTTGGCTACCCGGATCACACCTCCTACGGCAATTACCCTTTTCTCTGAATGCTGATAGAATGATTTTACTACGTGCAGCAGGGCTTCGGGAACGATCAGGCAATCCACATCAATACAGCCCACATACTTGTTCTCTGAGAGGAAGATCCCTGCATTGAGGGCATCGGACTTGCCCCCGTTGGCCTTGTCGACCACGGTTAGTTTTGCAAATGACCTTTGGGTAGATTTGTAGATTCCCCGTATAGGTTTCGATTTGATGTCAGGATCTATCTCCCTGTCGATCTTCTCCAGATGATAGGCGTCGATGAGTTTTTGGAGCGTATCGTCCTTGCTCCCATCGTTGACCACCATCACCTCGTAATTTACATATTGAAGGGACAAAAGGGACCGAACGTTCTCCACAATGGTGAGCCCTTCGTTATAGGCCGGGGCTATGATGGTAATGCCCGGTGCCAGGGGCGAACCCAGGGTCTTGGTGATATTCCCGAAACTATTCTTGTTCTTGTAGTGGATGGAATTTCGCGTGGCGAAATAGGCCATCAGTAAATAGAGCGTAAACAGCATGCCTGAGAACACCAGAAAGACGATGTTCAGGTACTCCAGGATTACATTGAATACGCCGTTATCCATGATTACTTCCCTTGTTTTTTCAGTTCTTCCAGGTCAAATTCCAGCAGATCACCGGGTTGAGGACTCTTTTCCCACTGGATAAGGGATTGCTTTTGCTCCTGCTTCCCGGCTTCTGCTTCCAATCTTTTCTGGAGTTTTCTCTTTACATCTGAAGCCATTTTACGAACCCTGGTGCTGGGCTCTTTCTTCAGGGCATCGAGAAACGAGAGTTCCCTGTGATCTCCCAGTTCGGGGATCTCCCTGAGAAGGATCAATTTAGAGTCCTCGTCGCACTTGCTGAACAATTCTTCAAAAATGCTGTGGCCTGGGGTTTCATCCACTGTCTTGTTTTCTACTTGCCGGACTTCTTCCTGGCTATTATCGGATAGATCTTCCGCCACCTCATTTTGAAGGGCTTCCCAATCGACCAGCGAACAGGTGTTCTCAGCCTCAATCATGTCTACTACCTGCACCTTTTCCATGGGTGTTTCAGAAGCGGGGGCCGGTGTTATTTCCTCCTCCGGGGATTCCTGTTCCTCTGCTTCAGGTAGCTCAGATGCATCTCCTTCAGGCTCATTGCCGACCACAAACGGAAGAAAATTGAAATTCAGATATTCAACTTCCGTATCTCCTTCAGGATTCTGTACTTCTACCCTACTAAGGATATCCTCCAGTTCTTTTCTGAACTCGGCATCGGGGTGCACTTCCTCATAATTCACCCGAAGCTGCCACAGCCGCTTCCTAGCTTTTTTCTTTGGTTTCTTCTTGTCCATCTCGGTTGGTTTTTCGGTAACAAGTGGTAAAAAATCGAGAGGCAGGAATCCGGGATGATCTTCTTCGTCATCCTTATTCCTGCCTTCGAGGATCTCATTGAGCTCTTCCATAAAACAATGGTCAAAGACCTCCAGATCCTCATAAAACAGTTCACTGTGTTCCCCGCTCACTACAATATCTTCTTCAGCAGTCACATCAGTCGGAGCAACCAAATCCCGGTCGGCTTCCGGAGCAACTTCAATCTTTTCTGTTTCAACTTCGGTTGGTATTTCCTTAGTATCTCCGGATGCTTCATTCGCTTCCTCTGCTATCAGCGTCTGTGATTCAGGCTTGATAAGCGGGTCGAGGTCTTTGAATGGCAAAATGGTACCCGGAGCAATAGTATTGACAGCAGCCAGGGCCTTGCTTCTGACATTGAAATTCGACACTTTTTCGTGTACTTCCCGCAGGAAGGGTATGTGTTCTTCTTTGCCAATGGTACCTATGGCGTCCAGGATCAGGATTCTGGTGTCCCTTTTAGCCCTGGAAAAAGCGGCCATCAGTGTCGGGATGGCATCGGTGATACCAAATTCCTTGATGCAGTCAATAGCAGCCTGTTTGATCTCCTCATCCCTGTGTTTAAGCAATTCCGTAACGGAGGTATTGGCATCTGTCTGGTTGTAGTACCTGATCAGGCGGAGCGCAAAAAGGACGACATCTTTATTGGCCGACATCAGCCACACGCCGAAATTTGGAGGGATAAAATCTTCTTTTTCCCGAAGTACTTCCAGGATCTTGATCTGCTGCCATTCTGAAATCGGGTATCTGTTAGAATCCAGAAAATGACCGATCCCCTCGTGCTTAAGGGAAACAGTAGCGATCTGGGCATGTCTCCTGATGACGTTTTTCCTGTGGTTAATGAACTTTCGTATTGCCGTATAGGCCTCTACTACCTGCATTTGGGTAAGCTCTACGATACCCTTGGTCACCACTTCCCACCTCCGGCTGTTCAATTTGGCCATAGCATCCAAATGCAAATCGAAATCCTTGTACATAGAAAGGAGTCGGTTTCGGGAATCCCCGGTAAGATCACGCTGCAGGTCCAGCAATATATCCTTCAGGATACTCCTGTTTATAGGGTCTTTGAGGAATTCACGCATCTCGACTTTAAGTCCGACATACTCGTATTTCTCCTCCTTGCTGGCCTCCTCCCCATAAAAGAGGAAGTTGCTGATTACAGGGGTGAGTTCTTTCCTCCGATCACTGATGTTTCGGGATTTGGCA
Source organism: Muriicola marianensis (assembly GCF_014638095.1). Classification (GTDB taxonomy): domain Bacteria; phylum Bacteroidota; class Bacteroidia; order Flavobacteriales; family Flavobacteriaceae; genus Muriicola; species Muriicola marianensis. The sequence goes on along the minus strand of NZ_BMFH01000001.1, from coordinate 242,157 downwards.
GAAAGCCTGTTCCTGAAAAAGAAAATAAAACTGAAATAAAGAATACACAGGCTTCCAAACAAGACGCTTAAATCCCACAAAAGATCCGTATGGATCTCTGGGATGCTAAGCAGCATAGAAACGTGATATGTAATCTTTGTTTTAATGAATATCAGGCTTTGTTGAGTTCCCGTGTCACCCGGACCAATAACTCGGCCGGACTCACAGGTTTTGAAATGAAATCATTGGCTCCCAGTTCAAATGCAGAGAGGACATTCTCTTCATTACCGGCAGAGGAGATGATGATGATGGGAACTTTAGACTGGAGCGTATTTCTCACATAATCAACCAGTTCAAGCCCTGAGAAATAGGGCATCATAATGTCGCTGACTATGATGTCCGGGATCTCCTTTTCCAATTCCAGCTTTACATCTCTCCCGTCACAGGACCAGTGTACCTTGTATCCGGCCTTGTCTAGCCGGTAGTTTAAAAGGGAAGCCAGCAATTCGTCGTCATCGGCGAGCAGGATCTTTTTCATCTTGTTAATCGTTTTCTTTTTTTAGGCGTGTCAACTCCCTGTCCACCGCAAACTCCACCATGGGATATTCTTTCACGAACCGGTCGTACAGGTACTGCATCCGATCAAAATCTTGATCATTCAGGCAATGGTCCTGGATTTGTCTCACCAGGATGAGCAGGTTTTCAGCCTGAATCATCGCCAGGCCAGATTTCATTTTATGGGCAGCAAATCGCAGTTGTTCCTGATCGCGATTTTTTAAGTGGAGTTTTGCACGGCCTATGAATTCCAGGATGTTGCCCTTGAATAGTCCAATCAACTCTTCTAACATATCTACCTCCCCCATACAGTCTTCCAGCATGCCCGTCAGGTCGATTTGAAAATTGCCATCCTGAGCAGGGGCTTTGTTTTCTTTTGTCGCAGCCTTCTCCAAAGAAGACTTTCCGGACTCAGCAAATCCGTATTCCATCAGTTTGTCCAGTAATTCCTCAGGGGTATACGGTTTTAAGATAAAATCGTCTATTCCATCGGCCTCAGCCTTCTCCCTGTCATGCACCGAAAAATCAGCAGTCAGGGCGATGACCGGTACTCCGGAGATACGCGGATCCTGAGAAGCCCTTATCTTTCGGGTGATCTCATATCCATCTACCACCGGCATGTGCAGATCCATAAAGACCACATGGATGTTTTCTTCTTCCAGGACTTTTAACCCCTCCACCGCATGTTCGGTGACAAAGTGGGTGCATCCCCAGTTTCTGAGCCGTTTCTTTATCAACCACTGATTCAGGGGATTATCTTCAAAGACCAGTACATTGAGGGTGCGGATGTCCTTTTCAGGCAATTTTTCTGTTTCGGCCTTTTTGGGATTCTCTTCCTGCCCTACTTCAAAAGCCAGGGTAAGGTCGAATTTCGTTCCTTCATCCACCTTGCTCTGAACTGCAATGGTCCCGCCCAAACGGTCTACGATCTGCTTGACGATACTCAAGCCAAGTCCTGCCCCTCCGTATTTGGAGAAGGTGTGCTGTCCTGCCTGTCTGAAGGCATCGAAAATATGGTCAAGGTCTTCCCCGGGTATTCCAATGCCGGTGTCAGTGATCCCAAACTTGAGATATGCCTGCCCTTTTTCTATCTTCTTCAGGGTGGTCTCAAGCATCACCTTTCCCTGGTCTGAGAACTTGATGGCATTTCCCAGGAGATTAAGCAATACCTGGGTGAGCTTGGAGGGATCTCCCAGCAGGAAATTCGGGATATTCGGGTCGGTCTTCACCTCCAGGGAAATTTTCTTGTCGACTATGAGCGTTTCACAGAGGTAGGTGACTTCTGCGATCAGGTTGTGGAAGTTGAACGAGACCACTTTGAATTCCTCGGAACCCGCTTCGAGCTTTGAGTATTCCAGAAGTTCATTGATGATTTCAAGCAGGGATCGCGAGGCCGACAGGATGGCGTTGACCTGCTCTTCCTGAGCGGGGTTCAGGTCACTTTCCTTCAGGAGGTCTGCAAAGCCCATGATCCCGTTCAAGGGGGTTCTCACTTCGTGGCTGACCTTCGCTATCAGGTGTGATTCCGTTTTTTTTGCCGGCAGATGCTCCGGTTCGGGTTGATTGGGTTCGTGTCCCCAGATCTTCGTTTCCAATTCTTTCTTGAAATGGTCGAACGATTTTTTTAAGCGTCCGGCTTCTTCGGTGCTCAGTTCCTCAAATGAAAAGTTGTTCAGGGCGAGTTCCAGGTCGGAGATCTGCGTGAGTAGGTTTTTTGATTTCAAGATCGGGTCTTAAGTGGTTTAGATTTCTTCACTAAAATCCCGATTTACAGGGGGCAGGACAATTAAATGTTATCTACAGGGTAGAATGTGTTGTCAAAATGCTTTATTTGTAGGTCTAATTCGTACCTGATGAAGTATTTCACCCTGTTTTTTTGTTTTTTATCGATGATCGCCTGTGGAGAGGCCGAGAAGGACAATGCAGATGCTTTGCGCGAAAAAGCGGAACGTATCCACGCAAAAGTGATCACCATCGACACTCACGACGACATCAATGTTCGTAATTTCACTGACAGCGTAAACTACACCCAAAGGTTGGAGACTCAGGTAAATCTGCCAAAGATGAAAGAAGGGGGTCTAGATGTCGCCTGGCTGATCGTCTACACTGGGCAGGATTCCCTGACCCCAACGGCTTACAAGCGGGCTGAGAAGAACGCCATGGCTAAGTTCGATGCTATTCATCGCCTTTGCGAGGAGATCGCCCCGGACCAAATTGGCCTGGCCCTGAATTCAGATGACGTAAGGAAGTTGCACTCCGAAGGGAAACTCGTTGCCATGATAGGGGTTGAAAATGCTTATCCCATGGGAGAAGACCTGGAGAATTTCAAAAGGTACCACGACCTTGGAGCACGATACGTCTCCCTCTCCCATAACGGGCACAGTCAGTTCGCGGATTCCAATACGGGTGAAGCGGATAGTATTTGGTTACATAATGGTTTAAGTGAACTGGGTAAAAATGCTGTATATGAGATGAATAGGCTGGGTATTATGATCGACGTATCCCATCCCGCCAAGAGTTCAATGGAACAGATCATCGCCCTGACGAAAGCACCTATCATCGCATCCCACTCCTCTGCGCGCGCCTTGTGTGACCACAGCAGGAATCTGGATGATGAACAACTTATGTGGATGAAGGAGAACGGAGGAGTGGTGCAGACCGTAGCATTCAGTTCCTATCTAAACACAGAGAAAGACAAGGCCAGGAGGGCTTACATGGAAAAGCTGCACGAACAGGTGGCAGATTCCCTTGGAATCACCTGGTACAACAGAAGGGAATACAGAAACCTTCCGCCGGATCAGAGGGAAGAGTATCTGGAATACTATCCCCGGATAGTTTCCCTGGCTAAAGAAATCGCATCAACAAGACCTGATGCACCACCGCCAGTAGATATAAAGGACTTTGTGGATCACATCGACTATATGGTTGGCCTGATAGGGATCGACCACGTGGGGATCAGCTCCGATTTTGACGGAGGCGGAGGAATCGAAGGCTGGTCTGACGCTTCTGAGACCTTCAATGTTACTCATGAGTTGGTCCGGAGGGGGTATTCAGAGGAAGACATTGCCAAATTGTGGGGTGAAAACCTGCTGAGGGTGCTAGACGAGGTCCAGGCCATAGCCCGGGAAATGCAATAGACTAATCTTCCTCTTCCGCCAGGCGGTCCTTTACGTATTCAACCTTGGTCTTACCGTGAGGCAGGGGTTTTCCCTTCTCATCCAGATTTACCATGATGATGTTGTCTACCGTCAGGATGGTCTCGTGGTTCATTTTATTTCGGGCTTCGCATTTCAGGACAAGGGAGGACTTCCCGAATTTGACGACTTCTATCCCGATCTCCACAATGTCGCCCTGGTGGGCTGTACTCATAAAGTTGATCTCCGACATGTATTTGGTAACCACTTTTTTGTTTTCGAGTTGGATGATACTGTACAGAGCTGCCTCCTCATCGATCCAGGAGAGCAATCTACCTCCAAACAGTGTCTGGTTGGCATTCAGGTCTTCGGGTTTGACCCACTTTCTGGTGTGAAATCGCATATGTAGATTTTTTTCAAAAGTACTACTATTATCAGATGTACGGACCTGCCAGGCAAAACCGGGCAGCAGAATTGTCAAGTACGCAAATTGGCGGCCTGTCTGATACATCTTTGGCATTTTATGGCCGTCCGGATTTTTGCATTGTTAAACTAATCTCAAGGGGGCATTGTATTTCTTTTAATTTTAGGAAATTCGCATCAAACTACGAGATATGATCCTCTTTGTGGACATGGATGAAGTGATGGCGGACACCTATACCGCACACATCGAATACTACAACCGGGAATTTGGGGAGAACCTTACCCGGGAGGAATGTATGGGTCATGAGGTGTGGCAAAAGGTTCCGCAATCCAGGAAGGACAGCATCTGGCAGCACTATTACCAGAAAGGGTTCTTCCGTGGACTGAAACCCATAGAGAACAGTATAGAGGTCCTCAGGGAGCTCAATGAAAAATACGCGGTATACGTGGCTTCGGCGGCCATGCAGTTTCCGAATTCCCTCCTCGAAAAGCATCAGTGGTTAGATGAACATTTCCCATTTATCCACTGGAAGAACCGGATACTTTGCGGAGATAAACAGATCCTCAGAGGGGATGTCCTGATCGACGACCGCAGTCACAACCTGGAAAATTTCGTCGGCAGGCCCTTGATCTTTACCTCCCCCCACAACATCCACACGAACCATTTTGAAAGGGTGGATTCATGGGAGGATATAGCCAGGGAATTGCTCTGAACCCGATGTTTTCTTTGTTCATAACCCCGTTAACAAGTAATTGGAGCTTGCTTCCACTCCCCTTTTTGATTTTCTAATTTTATTAAAACTTCAGAGATGAACGATAGATCTTCGGAGCTCCTGAGTTTACGCCCTGAACTCCCAAATGCCCGGATCAATGACGACATGAGTCGGGATGAACGCTTCCAAAACACCACCCTCAGGCCTGTTATCAAATTCCAAAACGCCCTGCTGATCGCAGCTTTCAGGAATTATGTGCAAAAGCATAAGAATGTTTTCTACGGCCTGAATCTCCCCAAAAGATTGGGATATATAGAACATGCCATCCAAAAGGACATGAAATTCAGAAATTCCCTCAAAGGCATGATCATCGGCCAATTCACCGTAGAGGAATACGAATTGTATATCCAGAATTCGTCAGCCCTGAACAAACGGATGATGAATATGGTCATCGAGAGATTGAAAGATCAGGTGCAACTGCTCGACCTGGCTGAATTACCGCAATAGGGATTCCCCGTTCAAATCAGTGGTCAGGATTTCACTCATCAGGTCGAAATAAGGCCTGATATTCCTGAAGGACCGGTCTACTTCAGACAAGAATTCTGATGACAGCACCTCTTTGTCGGTGAAGTTCCGGACGAAGATGAATTGTTTTTTCCGGATCAGGTCTATATCAGGATGTTCCTTGTCAAATCCCTTGGGGGCCGTTTTGAGTTCTTCCCCCACCAGATCACCCCAGGTGTTTCGAAAGTCCTCAGCCTGGATCACACTTCTGAACTCACTGGCATCCATTTCCAGCTCCTTCCTGATCCTGTACAGGTCTTCCTTGTTAGGTTCCCAGAAGCCTGCAGCGGCAAAGGTCTCCCCTGGCTTTATCCGGAGATAATACCCTCCCCTCAAAGCCTTTCCGGCCCTTGAAAAGGAACCTGCAAAATGAGTTTTATATGGCGTTTTGTCCTTGGAGAATCTGACATCCCTGTAGATCCTGAACATCTTCATCTTTTCGATGTCATCGTGTTTTTTTAACTCCTCCATCAGATTGGAGTAAAACGACTTTACTTTTTTTTCCAATGCTTTGAATTCGCTCTTGTGTGCTTCGAACCAATCCCTGTTGTTATTGACCGATAACTTATTTAGAAATTCCAGCGCCTCACTGCCAATCCTCTCAGTGCCCATGGTAATTGATATATTTTAAAGATTTGTAATAAAGTTAACCTTTTTGCGACAGGGGCTTTTTAATTATTGGTTAATTTTAATTTGTAATACGCTCTTATGGACACCCGGACGATCATAGATAAGATAAAACAGAACAAAAAACAGCCCAACCTCAGGTTTAGACTCAAGCGGGAGACAGAAGCCTTCACTGACCTGTTGTTTCTGTCCCTTTTTGACATTGAAACGCCCATTGATAAGAACCTGCCATTGCTTCAGGAGAAATTCGACCTCCTGGCCGACCTGGCCTGCTGGGATCCGGAGAAAGCCTGTTCCTCGATTTGGGAGGACTATCTTCAGGCTTTGCCTGAGATTTTGGAAAAATTGAATCTCGATGCACAGGCTATCGCTGATTGCGACCCTGCATCCCTGTCTATTGAAGAGGTCTACCTGGCTTATCCCGGATTCTATGCCATCGCGATCTACCGTCTCGCGCACGAATTGTACAAAAAGAAGTTCCCCCTTGTCCCCAGGCTGATGACCGAATACGCCCACCGACAGACGGGAGTCGACATCAACCCTGGCGCCCATATCGGTAAGTCGTTTTTTATAGACCATGCCACTGGTGTGGTCATCGGGGAGACCGCCGTAATCCACGACCATGTTAAGATCTACCAGGGAGTAACGTTGGGGGCACTCTATGTGGCTAAAAACCTGAGTGATACCAAGAGACACCCGACCATAGAGAACAATGTGACTATTTACGCCAACGCAACCATCCTGGGGGGAGAAACGGTCATCGGGGCCAATTCAATCATCGGCGGAAATGCCTGGCTTACCAGTTCGGTGCCTCCTAATTCCAAGGTGTACCACAATCCGGAGATCGAAATCAGAACGCATCAAAATGACAAATAATCTCACCGACCTGATCGGGAATACCCCCCTGGTCCTTTCAAAGTCCCTGAATACCAATCCCGAGGTAAGGCTCTACTTCAAACTGGAAGGTCAGAATCCGGGAGGAAGCGTCAAAGACCGTGCAGCCTACAACATGATCGCCTCCGGCCTGGAAAGAGGGGATTTTACGAAGGAATCCCGCCTTATTGAAGCCACTAGCGGCAATACGGGCATTGCCCTTGCCATGATCGCGGGACTCTACGGCCTGAACATCGAGCTGGTCATGCCGGAGAATGCTACCAAAGAACGCGTCCAAACCATGAGGGCCTATGGGGCTAAGGTAACCCTCACACCCTCAGAGGGAGGAATAGAAGGCGCCCGGGACTATGCAGAAGCCAGGGTGAAAAAGGAGGGGTACCTGATGGTCAACCAATTTGGCAATCACGACAACTGGAAGGCCCATTTCAAAACCACCGGCCCCGAGATTTGGCGGGACACCCGGGGTGAGATCACTCATTTTGTATCCTCCATGGGGACGACGGGTACCATCATGGGTACCTCTGCATTCCTCAAGGAAAAGAAAAGCTCTGTTCAGATCGTCGGGGTACAACCGACCGATAATTCGAGTATTCCGGGGATTCGCAAATGGCCAAAGGAATACCTGCCAAAGATCTTCGATCCCTCGAGGGTAGACCGCATCATGGAGGTCAGTGAAAAGGAGGCCGAGGAGATGACCCGGCGCCTTGCACGGGAGGAGGGGATCTTTGCAGGCATGAGCAGCGGAGGGGCAACCACAGCTGCCTTGAGGCTGGCCCGGGAATTGGATGAAGGAGTGGTAGTCTCCATTATCTGTGACAGGGGCGATCGTTATCTATCATCCGATTTGTTTGATGATTGAATAAAAAAGTGTACCAAATTATGGTACACTTTTCTAGCAGGTTGCATATCTCTGGTTCGGGAACCTTCAATGTTCACCTCACCTATCTCGATATTACATTATCTGGTATTCTTCTATTTTAAAAGAGATTTCATTTCCTTCCTTATCTGTGAAGATAAAAACCTCTTTACCCATGTTCAAAGCTTCCCTGGACAGGTCTGTGTTTTCTGAGATGATCAGATTTTCACCTTCCCCAACGGCTACATACAATTCATTTTCATTCATCAAAAGAACAAAGTCTGATTTTACATCAGCGTTGTAACTGAAACGAATCAATTCATCAAATGCCTCGTCCTGGTCCAGATCAATCTTCACAGTTTTAAATATCTTCTTTTTCGGGATTACCCGATCTTGATTGATCATGCCTTTGTCTTCGCTTTCCAGTTGCATGGCTTGAGTCTGGGTTGTATGGACTCTTACGGTATTCTTGATCAGATCACCATTGTCGTAAAGCTTATATGTCTTCTCCAGGGTTTCAGAAGCTACCGTATCAACTCTAAACGTTCGATCTTCTGATTTGGTCATCTTTTCCTGAGCAAAACCTAAGGTCAAAGTCAGCATGGAGAAAGTTGTAAGAATTGTGTTTCTATATATGTATTTCATAGGTATTTAGATTTTTAAGATTAAAAATTATTTCAATGTTTGAGTCAAGTCCTTAGTTGGTAGAAAACGCTTCGGCTACTTTCTTGGCATTTAGGTCCAAACCAGTACTGAATTCTAACGTTCGAATCGGGAAAGGAATATTGATTCCTTCCTTGTCGAAGGCCTTTTTAATCGCCTTAATGACCGTGTTTTTGGCCCGGAGTTTTTCGATGGCACTCTCGCTGGTGATATAAAACCGGACGATAAAATTGATGGAACTCGCGCCGAATTCCTCAAAATAGAATTCGACATCGTCTGCTGATTCTACCTGCTCAATACATTCTTTCACAGTGTTTTTAGTCAGGGTTTCCACCCTGTCCAGATCTGATTCATAGCCAACTCCACAACCCAGTACCACTCGCATCTTGTTTGTCAGTGTGAAATTCTTCAAAGGGTTCTCCAGGATAGTTTTATTGGGGATGATGACCTTGTTGTTATCCGCCTCTTTAATGATAAAATTATTGAGGTTGATCTTGACGACTTCGCCTGCGAAGCCATTGGTCTCGACCCAGTCGCCTATCCGTATGTTCTTCCTGAATGACAGGACTACACCGGATATCGTATTTGATAAAGCTCCCTGCAGGGCCAGACCAACTACCAGTCCGGCTACCCCTGCACCTGTGAGCAATGACATCAGGGCATCATTGAGATCAAGAATGCTCAGGGCCAGAAACAGGCCAAAAAGCACTACCACCACGGTGGTCAGGTTTGAAATTAAATTGGTAATGGATTTCTGGGGCACCCGTTTCTGAACGAGCTTACTTACGCCCTTGCTGATATACCTCGCCATAAAGTAGGATACCAACAGGACCCCTAAGGCGAGAAGCATATTAGGTAAGTTCTCGACCAGGGTATTGCCCCATTCCGCGAGCCTGTTCAGCAATATGTCTAAGGATGATGATACTTCTTCTTTCATAATATCGTATTTAAGGTTAAACAATGATTGAAATGCCGCTGATCCATCAGATAATGGTTGCTGTCTTCAATTCATCATTCTTCCCGATATTCCATGCGTTCAACATCCAGCTGGTCTTTTCAAGCTCCCTGATATAGGCGCCTATAAGGTCGATAGTTCCCTCATCCCCTACTTCGTCTGCCTTGTTGATGACAGCGCTCATCTGTTTAAGGAGAATACTGTGAGCTTTCAGGATCTCAGCGATCATTTCACGATCGGTCTTTTTCCCGGTACTTTCTTCAATGGTCCCCGTCTTCAGGTAAGCACTGAGATTGCTCATGGGATGATAACGTAGTGTCAGGATACGTTCTGCGATCTCATCGATCTTCTCCCTGGCATCCATATACATGGTCTCAAATTGCTCGTGCAGATCGAAAAAATTCTGTCCGAGAATATTCCAGTGGAAGTTTCGTAGTTTTTGATAATAAAGATGATATTCTGCCAATAGGGTATTCAATTCTATCACTACAGGCAATAATTGTTCTTCTTTGATATTCAAATAGTTCATTCAATAGGATTTTTATGTTAATGAAAATGTATTGTTGGAGTTGTTTTTGGCCAAGGTAAGAGGCCAGAAGCGGGCGAATGCCCTTAAAGAAAAAATGTATTTATTAAAACCAACTATTTGAATATAAGCTTTTTATGTCCTGTGTCAAGCCATTTAACAGGGATTAACAGGAATTTAGAATTATTAGTATAAAGTAGTGTTAAAGCACAGTTCAAATGTTAAGGTGACCGTGTAAAAAAGGAGAGTATGCCTTACTACTGACCGTTCTGGGACGAAGGTTGAAGTATGTTACTGAGGGCTTCGTGATACCTTTGAAAAGAACTGAGGTTGTTGTGTCCTCCCCCTTTGATCTCAATGAATTGTACGGATTTCCCCTCCAGGCTTTCCCTGAGTCTATAGGCCGATTTAATGGGAACCACCTCATCCCGGTCTCCGTGCAGGATCACAATGGGCGACTCTACCGCATGAAGGAATTCATAATTCCTAAAGGGGTATTTTAAAAAGGACTCTACGGGCAGGACAGGGAACCGGTGTCTGGCCACATCCAGCAGACTGTGAAAGGGGGTTTCAAGGATCAGTATAGAAATCTGGTTTTCGGAAGCCACGTAGGAAGCCATGGCCGTTCCCAGTGAACGCCCATAGAGAATGATATCCTCACTTTTATAAAGGGGCTGCAGGTACTCATAGAATGCCCTGGCATCTTCCAGCAGCGCCTTTTCGCTGAGCTTACCCTTGCTTTTTCCGTAGGTGCGGTAATCCATGACCACCAGGTCGTAGTTCAACCGAACCAGGTTTTGGACAACCTCTCCCCAGCGTGAAAGATTCCCTGCATTACCGTGAAAATACAGGATCACCCCTCTGGGATCTTCCCTTTTGAAATGCAGGGCGTTCAGCCTGGCACCGTCGGGTCTTTCAAGGTAGAATTCCTCAAAGGGTTCACGGAAAGAATACGTATAGTCTTTAGGCAGTTTCTCGGGAAGAAAGATTAGTTTCTCTTGAAGGAAGTACAGCATACTTAAAAATAATAATACGCCTGAAATCAGGGCTAGTACAGCCTTTCTCAGGCTACGCATGGGGCTTTGATTTATTGTGTTGGACTGAAATGCTCGACCCCTCGAGGTTTACCTTCACAGGCTTTGACGTAATGATGTCCTGCAGCATCTTGTGATAGGACTCAAAGGTGTTCAGGTTCTTGTGTCCCCCTCCTATGACCGTATAAAGGGTGGTCTGCTTGGGTTGTATCTTTGAGAGTTTCAGGCTTGATTTATACGGGATCAATTGGTCATCGGTACCATGGATGATATGTATGGGACACTGCACATACCTGAGCCACTTATACGTAGGCATGGGGAACTTGATCAGCAGGGACAGGGGCATAAAAGGAATGTATTTCTTGGCCACATGGCTGAGGCTGTAATATGGTGCGTCCAGGATCAGCATCCGGGGATTGTTCATGGAAGCCAGTTTGGCGGCAAAGCCCGAGCCCAGTGACCTGCCGTAAAGAATGATGTATTTCTCATCCACTTTCTCCCTAATCTTGTTGTAGACTACCTGCAAATCCCTTTTAATGGCCTTTTGTGTCCTCCGGCCCGTACTTTTACCAAAGCCGCGGTAATCCACCATCAGCACGTCATATCCATGACGGGTAAAGTCGACCGCAAATTTCCCCCATCCCTTGATGCTCTTCGAATTTCCCTTCAGGTAAAAAACAACCCCTTTGGGTTCCCTGGCTTTGAAGCGTAAACCGTTGATCACCGCTCCATCCCGGGTCTCCACATTGTATTCTTCCGTTTCCTGATTCTCGTAGTAAAACTGGAAGTCGGCCGGCAATTTCTCCGGCTTGAACATGAGGTAGTCCTGCAGGAAAAAGATGAGCACGCTGATCAGGAGGTAGATAACCCCCAGGAAAAGCAGAATCTGGACCCAAACCGGCATACGCAGAGTTTGCTCTTAAAGTACAAAAATTCTCAAAAGATCTCAGGGGCTTTGAAGTATCTGTCTCAAATCCATTTTCTCCTTCTGAAGTAGATCAGCATGATGATGAGGACCGTTATCATAAGGCCCCAGACCATATAATATCCATTTTCCCAGTGCAACTCGGGCATATTGTCAAAGTTCATCCCGTATATACCCACGATAAAGGTTAGGGGAATAAAAATGGAGGCCATGACCGTTAGTACCTTCATTACCTCATTCATCTTGTTGCTCACATTACTCATGTACATTTCCATCAGGCTCATCACCATTTCCCTGTAGATCTGGAGGGTCTCATTGATCTCCAGGCAGTGATCCAGCACATCCCTCAGGAAAAGTTTGGTGTCTTTCTTAATGATCGGATTTTCCGAATCGATCAGCCTGCTGACCAGTTCCTTTACCGGGGAGATATACCGACGGATCCTCAGGACTTCTTTCTTTAGTTCCTGTATCTTTTGAGCTGTCCTGGGTTTTGGTTTTTTGTAGACCTCCTCTTCCAGGATTTCTATTTGTTCCTGCACGTGTTCCAGCACCACAAAGTAGTTATCGATTATAGCATCGAGCAGAGCGAAGTAAAGGTAATCTGCCCCACGGGTCCTGATACGCCCTAATTTTCCCAAAATCCTGTCCCGGACCGATCCAAAGACGTCTTCCTTTAATTCCTGGAAAACCAGCACGTCATTTTCAAACAGGGTAAGAGCCACGTGTTCTATCACGATGTTCTGCTGGGCATCCAAATAGATCATTTTAAACACCCCGAAAATATAAGACTCATACTCGTCGATCTTGGGACGTTGCTGGGTGTTGACCGCATCTTCCAGAACAAGTGTGTTCATCTGGAAGGTATGTCCGAGTTTTTCTACAAAACCTTCATCGCTAAGCCCCACCAGGTTGATCCATTTAACCTTCTCGCCCCGGTTATCAAGGAGGGATTCTACATTTACAGGACTGTATTGTTCTACCTGCTCTTCATCGTAGGCAATGACGTCGAGAGAGCTTACAGAATCTTCCCGATACCCAAGGTAGGTGATCGTCCCCGGAGCCTTTCCCACTTTTTTATGGGTCCGGAATCTCTTCTTGTGGATCTTGTTGAGCGGAAAATGCATTTTAGCCATGTTCTACTACTTTCCTTTAAAGATATAAAACAAAACGGGCTACAGCAGTTCCATGTTCTTTAAAAACAGGCCAGACGATGGAGCTATATAGGGAATAGATACCTTCTCCCCTTCTTGCAAGGCCTTTTGTAAAATTGCCGGTTCCATCTTTCCGCTTCCCACAAGTACCAGGGCACCCATCATCATCCTGATCTGGTACCGCATAAAACCGTCTCCACGAACCCTGAGAACGTAATGTTTGTCGGGAAAAAAATTGGCGGTCAGCTCTTTGTTCTCTGTAATCCGGCAATGACTGACATTTCTCCGTACCTGCTTTCCTTCTTTGAGTCGGGCAGTAAAATTATGAAAGGAATGATCCCCTTCGAACAACAGGGCCGTATCTCGCATCAGGTCGATGTCCAGTTCCCCTTGGAAGTTGACAATAAAGGGAGCAGAAAAGGGATGATTCCCGGCACCACAGGAGAAAAAATAAACGTATTCCTTTTTCCTGGCATCTTTGATGATATTGAGGCCTTCCCTTGCCTGGTGCATCCTGAGGAGGCGTATGTCCGGAGGTAGATTTTCGTTCATCTTCTCAATAAATTCAGGCAATTGGTCATTAAGATCATCCTCTGAAATCAATTGGAACGCCATCCTGAAGGCAGAGACCTTGGCATCTGTCCTGCTGGCACCCAGAATTTTAAAGGATTTACCTGGCCGCACAAATTTCAGGGTCTTGCGGATCATCCCTTCGATGGTTTTCTGACCGGGTTGCCTCTGCCAGCCGCTAAACCTGAATCCAAGGTATTGAATCCAAACCACATAGGTAAATTTCCCTCTCATATCCGATTCTTCCTATTAAAGATATTACAATAATGACGATATGAGATTCGATGATCCCATTTTCACGATAGGACCCGAACAAAACAAAAAATTTGTATTTTGGATTATCAACTACCAAAACAAACTGAGATGAACAAACAATCAGCAACAAAACCCCCGGTCTGGTTCTGGGTGGTCAGTGTTCTCGCCTTATTGTGGAACCTGATGGGAGTCATGAATTATTTGGGAACTGCCTTTATGAAGGAGGCGATCAAAGCTGAAATGACCCCTGCTCAGGTAGAACTCATGGAAAACACCCCGGCATGGGTCACAGCAGCATTCGCCGTTGCCGTCTGGTTCGGAGCGGCCGGGTGCATCGGACTCCTCCTGAGAAAAAAATGGGCTAAGTCGGCTTTAGGTCTGTCCCTTATTGGAGTCATTGTACAAATGGGCTACAGCTTCTTTATGACCAATGCCAGTGAAGTTTATGGACAAACAGAGGCCGTGATCATCCCCGTCATGGTGATCATCATAGCGATATTGCTCGTTTTCTTCGCTCGTCTCAGTGAGCGTAAGACCTGGATCACCTGATCTCCGGGAAATCTACCCGACAGGCACCGATTGATTCCTCAGGTGAATTCGCAATGAATTCGCTCATACCCTGTTTGTTCTTTATAACCGCATCTTCATGACCTCTGCTAAAAAATCACGGATCGATATCATTGACGCCCTGCGCGGATTTGCCTTGGCCGGTATCGTCATTGTGCATATGGTAGAGAATTACGTGGCAGCTCCCGTACCTGAATCTGCGGTTGAGGCGGCACATCAGGGAGTGTTTGACTATGTGATTGACGGGATCGTTCTGATCTTGCTGAGAGGAAAATTCTTTGCGCTCTTCTCCTTCCTTTTCGGACTGAGTTTTTATATACAGATGAACAATGCCTATTTTAAAGGCGTCGATTACAGATACCGCTTCCTGTGGCGTATGGTACTTCTGATGATCATAGGCTACCTCCACAGCCTTTTTTACCGTGGAGATATCCTGACCATCTATGCCATGCTGGGGGTATTCCTGCTATTTTTTTACAAACTCAGATCCCCGTGGATCCTCGGGACTATTGCCCTGATCTTTTTGGGAACAGGCCGCTTTGTCACATTCATTTTCACACAGGGTCAGAGTCTATTTGCCTTGGGGGAACTTACTGCTGAAAACCCACTGATGATCCAATATTACGGTATCCTCAGCGAAGGTTCAATCTGGCAAGTGTTTCGGAGCAATGCCTGGAACGGCCATATCATGAAACTGGATTTTCAATTTGGCATATTTTCTAGGGCTTACCTCACCTTTGGTTTTTTTCTTCTCGGGTTCTACACGGGTAGAATTGAGTTTTTCAAAAATTTTATGGCCAAGAAAAAGCTAACAAGGGACCTGCTTTGGGCCTCCCTTATCCTCTTTTGCGTAGCCGTTTTCATCACCGTGGCTTCTTTCGCGAAGATCGGTCCGGAGCCTACCTTCGACAATTGGTATGCCATGATCGGGCTTACGGGTTACGACCTGGTCAACATCGCTATCACGATGACCCTGCTCTGTCTTTTTGTGATCGTATACAGAGCGGAAAGATGGCGGAAATATCTGGATGTTTTTAAGGCTTATGGGAGAACCGCCTTATCAAACTATGTCCTTCAGAGTATCTTGGGAACTTTTTTCTTTTATGGATGGGGTCTAGGTTATATCGGAACCCTGAGTAATACCTATACCTTTGGTGCGGCTTTGCTGCTTATTGTCTTACAAATAGTTATCAGTATTTGGTGGATGAAAAGATTTCACTACGGTCCGCTGGAATGGATATGGAGAACCTGCACTTCTTTTAAGTCGTATCCATTTCGCAAACCAAGGGCATGAACATCTAAACTTAAGGCTTTCAAATTTGGCTCTTCACCACACATTTTAAGGTATACTCAACATTCCTTGCAGTTCAACGATTTTTTTCAAATAAACGTTTTCAGGTGCTCGTTCTGGATATGAAAAATTCAATGAAGCCGTCTGAATAATGAAGCGTATCTTGAAACTACTGCCCTGGAAAAAGTTCTTCTACCTTTCCGTGACGGTTCTTCCCCTGATAGTGATTTGCGGATTCTACGGTTTGTATACCAACAAATTCTATTTCCAAAAAATAGACAACTACATTTTTGCGCTCCTGATCATGGTGCACTTTATATTTATCCGTGTATTGAAACGCGTCGGGAGTGATGAGAGTACACAGTTGAACCTGTTGAGAAATCTAGAGTTTGCGATGTATGCTATTCTTCCGGTTTACATCTTTAAACTGGCTGAAACCCTGTATATCCTCCTGACTTACTTTGATTATTCCGAGCAGGTATTCCCGAAGACATTCCTGCCGGTAGGCGCGTTTATTTTGGCTTTACAATCTTTTTTGATCATCCTGACTCTCACAGCTTTTAAACACCGGAGGATACGAATAGGATCTTACACCCTGGACAGGATACACGAATAAATCCCTCATCGTCACCAGACATGAGCGCGATGTGCTATGGCAGCACAAAGGCCCCCCGCAAAGACGGGGGGTTTTTTTTACAGTTTGCTGATGTATCCTCCGTAGAGGTCCTTGAGCTGGAACCCTTTGCTATATCGCTGCTTGCTGAGTTTTTTATGGGCCACAAGACCCCAGAGAAGGAATTCCTTCAGAAAATAGGCATCCTTTTCCTTCACTTTCGGCTGGTGTTTGCGGATCAGTGCCTGCAAAGGGGGAATACTGTTCAGAAGTTCCCTGTATTCCTCATCTGTCTGCCCATCGGGCAACTCAAGTCCTTCCCTCTCAAAGAACCAGAGGATAAGATCGTCGTAGGGACCTTCTGCATTTTTTTGTTCCAGTTTTAAAATGGCAGGGAAATAATCAGGGAATAGGGTTTTTATCGCATCTTCAATCAGCATGAGGGCGACCGCATCTGCCCCTTCCTGTTCCCCTTCATAGACCAGCTCGATCTTCCCGGTAATGGAGGGAATGATCCCCATAAAATCTGAGAGTCGGACTGAAGTTGCCGATGCACCCTGAGCCAGGGCCCTCCGTTCTGCGGTACTCAGCAGGTTTTCATAGGCCGTAATGCTGGTACGTGCACTGACGCCGCTTTTAGCATCTACATACTCACTTTTGCGTGCCTCAAAACTGATCTGTTCCAGCAGGACTTTTGCCAGTTCCGGTACATATACCATATTCTCCTGCTCCCCGTCCAGCTTGGCTTCCTGAGCAGTAATTTTTCTGGCGGTCTCGATCTCCTTTGGATAATGGGTAAGGATCTGAGAGCCTATCCGGTCCTTTAAAGGGGTGACGATGCTACCGCGATTGGTATAATCCTCGGGGTTTGCCGTAAAGACGAACTGTATGTCGAGGGGAAGTCTCAGTTTAAACCCCCTGATCTGTATGTCTCCCTCCTGGAGAATGTTGAAGAGAGATACCTGTATCCTGGCCTGGAGGTCCGGTAATTCGTTGATCACGAAAATGCACCGATTGGCCCTTGGGATCATTCCGAAGTGAATTACCCGGTCATCGGCGTAAGAAAGTTTCAAGTTCGCAGCCTTTATTGGGTCCACATCCCCTATCAGATCTGCTACAGTAACATCCGGAGTTGCCAGCTTCTCATAGAAACGCTCTTCCCTGTGCAACCAGGTAACAGGCGTGTCATCCCCTTTCTCCTCAATAAGTTTTTTGCTGTATCGGGAGATGGGTAACAAAGGATCGTCATTGATCTCTGATCCTTCGACCACGGGGATATATTCATCCAGGAGATTGACCATAAGTCGCGCTAAACGGGTCTTGGCCTGTCCCCTGAGACCGAGCAAGTTTATATTATGCCTGGAAAGGATGGCCCTCTCTAGTTCGGGGATGACGGAATCTTCATATCCCCAGACCCCGCTAAAGGTATCCTTACCTTCCCTGATGCGCTGTTTGAGGTTGTTTCTCAACTCGTCTTTGATACTCCGGCTTTGGTACCCCGCTTTTTTTAGATCGCCCAGGGTCCTGATCTTGTCGTATTCCAGCTTCATGTATTTATTTCTTTTTCAAATAGTTCTATTTCAATCTTTTCTTTCGGTTTTTTTCATAGTCCTCAAAGATCATCTCTCCCAGGCCTTTTAATCCTGTAAACAGGGCTTTCCCTTTGTTCGCCTCTGTAAAATGCCTTACGAATTGCATAAGGTATGGATCCTGGGCGATCATAAAGGTGGTGATGGGAATATGGAGTTTACGTGCCTGCCTGGCCATATTGTAACATTTCTCCACAATGAAATCATCCAGACCCACACTGTTCTTGTAATAGGTGCCATCGGGCAGTCTCAGACAACTTGGCTTCCCGTCGGTAATCATAAAGATCTGTTTGTTCGTGTTCTTCTTCCTCCTGAGCATGTCCATGGCCAGCTGCAATCCCGCCACGGTATTGGTGTGGTAAGGCCCTACTTTGAGGTAGGGCAAATCTTTTATCGGTATCGGCCAGGCGTCATTGCCGAAGACAAGGATATCCAGGGTGTCCTTTGGATAGCGGGTAGTGATCAATTCTGCCAGGGCCATAGCCACCTTTTTAGCCGGGGTGATACGGTCTTCGCCGTAGAGGATCATGCTGTGGCTGATGTCGATCATCAGGACCGTACTCATCTGGGCTTTATGGTGGGTGTCTTCCACCACCAGATCGTCCTCAGTAAGGGAAAAACCGTCCAGCCCATGATTCACCTGGGCATTTTTCAGGCTTTCTGTCATGGAGATCCTGTCGAGGGAATCTCCGAAACGATATTCCCTGAAATCGCCCGTGTGTTCGTCCCCTGCGCCCGACTTCCCGGTTCGGTGATTCCCGGAACCGCTGCGTTTGATCTTCCCAAAGATCTGGTCAAGTGCCCTCTGCCGGATGATGCGTTCCATTTTTGCAGTGATTGACAACAGACCTTCCCCCGGGTTGCCTTCTCCGTCTCCTCCCTGGCTGGGATCGATCTCCTCTCGCAGATAGCCCTTCGCCTTCAGGTCTTCTTTAAAATCATCTATGGTATAGTCCTCATCTGTGAGGTCGTATTCCTTGTCGAGTTCCCTCAACCAATCCAACGCCTCCTCCACATCCCCGGAAGTATGGGTGATGAGTTCCTGGAAGATCTCAAAGAGTTTTTCGAAGGGAGTTTGTTCAGGCGCCTCGTAATTGGTAAAACGAAAGCCGGATCTGATTTTCATAGCCATAGCATAAAAATACTATATTTCACGCTACGTATCGGCCTTTTAAATAAACCTTAACGGTTGATGTATTTTTGATTTTATGAAGGATCGATTTACTGACCTGGCAAAAGCTTTTCTGCAAACCCCTCCCCTTTGGACCCGCTCTCAATTCGGCATGGAACAGTTTCAGCTCCCCGAGATCGATTTGTCTGCAGTCAGACCTGAAACCTTCAGTTCGGGCATGAGGCTGGGGCACAAAATGGAGCGCATTTTCCTGTCCCTCCTCAAGGGGCAGGAAACATATGGACTGATCGGACAGAATATTCTGGTGAGAAGGGACAAGATAACATTAGGCGAGATCGATTTTCTGCTCAGGCATATACACGAGGACCGTGCAGTTCATGTGGAACTGACCTATAAATTCTACCTGGTCGATACGGACATTAGCGAACCCATCTACCAGTTAGTGGGCCCCAACAGAAAGGATATGTTCTTTACCAAACTTGACAAATTAAAGGAGGGCCAGTTTTCCCTTCCGTATTCTGAGGAAGGAACAAAGGTCCTTGAGGCCATGGGGTTACATCCGGCAAATCTGGATCAAAAAGTATGTTTTAAGGCGCAACTCTTTATCCCTTATAGTGCAGAGAGGGTCGGGATAAGGCCCCTCAATACCCGCTGTGTAGTGGGCTCATGGATGCGGATGGAAGATTTTGAGTCTCCTGCATTCCGCGATCACGAGTACTACTTTCCCGCTAAGGAAGAATGGGTGTTAAACAGCTATGATACTGATAGTTGGATGCCTTATTATGATACTTTACTCGAACTTAACTTGCGAATGATAAAACAACATTCAACCCTGGTTTGGATGAAAAAGGCCAATGGTGAGTTTGAAAAATTCTTTGTCGTCTGGTGGTAGGCCCTTAGGTCACTGCCTTGTGCCTCTCTTCGAGGACATCCACTACCCTGTCCAGGGAAAATCCCCGGGCCCTCTGAAGGATCAGGAAATGAAACAACAGGTCTGCACTCTCGTTTAAAAACCGATCGTCATGCGCATCTTTGGCTTCGATTACCACCTCTATGGCTTCTTCTCCCACTTTTTGTGCGATCTTGTTGATTCCCTTTTCAAAGAGGGAAGCGACATAACTCTGGTCTCCTGAGGCATTTTCTTGTCTGGATGCGATAATACCTTCCAGGTGGGACAGAAAACCATAGGTGGTTTTGTTGTCTTCTCCCCAGCAGGTGTCGGTGCCCAGATGGCAGGTCGGGCCCTGGGGCGTTACCCTGATCAGGAGTGTGTCCTTGTCGCAATCCTCTTGTATATCTTCTACCAGGAGGAAATTGCCGCTCTCCTCTCCCTTGGTCCAGAGCCTGTTTTTGGTGCGACTGAAAAAGGTAACCTTTCCGGTCTTCATGGTCTGCTCAAGCGCTTCGTGGTTCATGAACCCCAGCATAAGGACGTTTTTAGTCCGTGTGTCCTGTATGATAGCCGGTACCAGGTTATCTTGGTTCTTTTCAAAATTCAGTGCCATATTCCTTGTTTTAGTATTCTATTTGTTAAAGCCGCATCGGAATACCCTGTTCCCGGAGGTATTGTTTTAATTCCACGATCTCCATCTCCCTAAAATGAAAAACGCTGGCGGCAAGTGCGGCATCTGCCTTGCCCTTAGTAAAGGTATGCAAGAAATGATCCCGGTTTCCCGCACCACCGGAGGCGATGATCGGGATATTTACCAATTCCGAGAGTTTAGCCAGTGCTTCATTGGCAAAACCATTCTTGGTACCATCGTGGTTCATCGAGGTAAAAAGGATCTCCCCGGCTCCCCTCCTTTCGACTTCTTCCGCCCATGCGAACAAATCGAGCTCTGTAGGCACCTTACCTCCCACCAGATGTACCTTCCAGGTGCCGTCGATCTGCTTGGCATCGATGGCGACCACTATACACTGAGACCCGAATTTGGCTACCAGCTCATCGATGAGTCGTGGATTCTTGACCGCAGAGGAGTTGACCGAGATCTTATCCGCACCCTTATGGAGCAATCGACTCACGTCCTCCACAGAGGAGATCCCACCTCCCACGGTAAAAGGAATATTGACCCGTTCAGCAACCCGGTGTACCAGGTCTGCCAGGGTTCTCCTTTCTTCTTCTGTTGCCGAGATATCGAGGAACACCAGTTCATCAGCCCCCTCCTGTGCGTATCGGGCCGCGAGTTCCACAGGGTCGCCGGCATCTCTCAAATCGACAAAATTCACCCCTTTTACGGTACGTCCGTTCTTGATATCCAGACAGGGTATGATCCTTTTGGTCAGCATCCGTTTTCGTTTTTTAAATTCAGGTCGAGCCCCTCATAAAATCCAAGGTCCCTGTTCTTCAGCAATTTGGTCCAGAACGCTATCTGTCCTGTGTGATAGGAAAAATGCTCCACCACGTGAAGAACAATGCCCACGCCACTCAGATCGAATCCCTGCACCTTGTAATGCTTCGTCAACTGCTCGTCAGACAGGTTCTGTAATATCGATTTCACATTCAGGATCAGGGTGTTGATCTGGTCGATCAATTCACTCTTCGACAAACCTCCCTGAATGGCAAATTCCGCATCTCTTTTCCGGAGGTCTTCCCGCCCGTCCAACCCGGCAAGGATGTACTGAGTGATATTGCCGCAGAGGTGCACCAGAATATTCCCGATGCTGTTGGAGGATTCATTGGGTCTTTTCCACACATCCTCTTCTTTCAGAAAATCGAGACTCTTCTGCACCATCCTCATGCTCTCGTCTATCCTGAACACTGCATTTTCAATGAATTCCTCACCCAGGGAAGATCTATTTGTTTTCATGCCGTCAGAATATATGATTCCAGTTCTTTCATGCTGATCCTGTTCTCATAGATCGCTTTCCCGAGAATGGCTCCTTCACACCCCAGGGTCTGCAGAGAATAAAGGTCGTCCATACTGCTGATCCCCCCGCTGGCGATCAGGTTGATCCCGGATCTGCTTTCATCTCTGGTTTTCTCAAGGATCTTCCGGTAGAGGTCGGCGGATGGACCTTCCAGCATCCCGTCCCTGTCGATGTCCGTACAGATCACATATTTCACACCTTCCTCCTGATACATCCGGATAAAGGGGATCAGTTCTTCACCCGTGCCCTCCTGCCATCCGGAGACTGCAATTTTTTCATCTTTAGCATCGGCCCCCAGAATGATACGCTCAGGCCCGTATTCGCGTAACCAGCCCAGGAATACCTCCTTATCCTTCACGGCAATACTGCCACCCGTTACCTGTCTCGCCCCGGATTCAAATGCGATCCTCAGGTCTTCATCCGATTTGAGTCCGCCCCCAAAATCCACCATGAGGGAGGTTCCCCCAGCGATCTGTTCCAGCACTTTGTAATTGACGATATGACTCGATTTAGCCCCATCCAGATCCACAAGATGAAGGTACTCTACCCCATGGGCTTCAAATTTCTTTGCCATTTCCAGCGGGTCCTCACTATAAACCTTCTTGGTTTCGTAGTCCCCTTTGGACAGCCGTACGCATTTGCCCCCTATGATGTCTATGGCCGGTATGATCCTCATTTCTGTATGTTAGAGCGTAATAAAGTTCTTTAAAATCTGTTCTCCCAACGCACTGCTTTTTTCCGGATGGAATTGCACTCCCCAGAAGTTGTCCTTCCAGACCGCACTGCTGTAGGGGAGCCCGTAATCCGTAACAGCAATTGTATCTTCACAAAGGGGAGCGTAATAGCTGTGGACCAGGTAAATGTATCCGTTCTCAGGGATCTGGTCAAACAGCGGGGTTTTCAGTTCGCGGATCTGGTTCCAGCCGATCTGGGGCACCTTCAGGTCATCGGAGAATCGAATGACATCCACATCAAAAATACCAAGTCCACTGGTCTTTCCTTCTTCTGAATACCTGCACATCAGCTGCATGCCAAGGCAGATACCAAGCACAGGTTGGGTCAAAGAAGGAATCACTTCCTCCAGCCCGTGCTGACCCAGTTTCTTCATCGCACTACTCGCCTCTCCCACCCCGGGAAAAATTACCTTATCTGCACTTCGAATAACCTCGGGGTCATCTGAGAGGGTCGCGGTATAGCCAAGGCGATCCAAAGCAAAAATTATACTCTGAATATTCCCTGCGCCGTAATCGATTATGACAATCTTCATTGTAGTTTTCCTAAAGCATTCCCTTTGTAGAGGGCAGTATCATCTTTTCCGTATCCTGTTTTACAGCCATTTTGATGGCTTTGGCAAAAGCCTTGAAAATAGCCTCGATCTTATGGTGTTCGTTCGTCCCTTCGGCTTTTATGTTCAGATTGGCTTTGGCCCCGTCCGTAAAAGACTTGAAGAAATGGAAGAACATCTCGGTAGGCATGTCGCCGATCTTTTCTCTCCGGAACTCGGCCTCCCACACCAGCCAGTTGCGGCCCCCAAAATCCAGGGCTACCTGCGCCAGGCAGTCATCCATGGGCAGGCAAAAGCCATATCGCTCTATCCCCAGCTTGTCTCCAAGAGCCTTGTGGAATACTTCTCCCAAAGCTATGGCCGTATCCTCTATGGTATGGTGTTCGTCTATTTCGAGGTCTCCTTTTACCTTAATGAACAGATCGAGTTGTCCGTGTCTTGCCAGCTGGTCGAGCATATGATCAAAGAAAGGAAGTCCGGTTGATACATCGCTTTGTCCGCTCCCGTCCAGGTCGAGGCTGATCGAGATCTGTGTTTCCTTTGTGTTCCTGCTGTGCTGAGCCCGTCGATTACCGAGTCTGAGGAATTCGTAGATCTCTTTCCAGGAAGCTGTCTCCAGGCCGATGCAAGCCCTTATCTCCTCCTCTTTGGCGGAAAGTTCGTCATTGCCAAGGGCCGTGTGATTATTGATAAATACACCTTTGGCATTGAGGTTTTTGGCCAGTTCCATATCGGTAAGGCGATCCCCGATGACAAAGGAGTTTCCCAGGTCGTAGTTACCCGTCATATATGGGGTTAACAGACCAGTCTTCGGTTTTCTGGTCGATGCGTTTTCATGGGGAAATGTCCTGTCTATCAACACCTCTTTAAAGCTGATCCCTTCCTTTTCAAGGGTTTGCATGATGAAATTCTGAACGGGCCAGAAGGTTTCTTCCGGGAAGGATTCCGTCCCCAGGCCGTCCTGATTTGTCACCATCACGAGTTCGTAGGACAGCTCTCTGCATATCCTGCCCAGCCAGGTAAAGACACCGGGGTAAAATTCGAGTTTTTCAAAAGCATCGATCTGCTCATCCTCGGGTTCCCTGATCAGGGTACCATCCCTGTCAATAAAAAGTACCTTGGTTTTTTCTGAAGTTTTCATTTTAAATCATTTAAAGCGGCAATGAGGCGGCGGTTCTCCTCCTGTGTTCCCACAGTAAACCTCAGGCTGTTTTTACATAAGGGCTGACCGGACCTGTTGCGGACGATAAATCCCTTTTCCAGAAGCTCCCTGTATCTCCGATTTGCGTCGTCTACAACCGCCAGGATAAAATTAGCATCGCTGGGATATACACGCTCCACAAAATTCAATGCTGATAAGGCTCCCGCCAGTTCCTCACGTTCCGAGCGCAATACTTCCACCTCTTCATTTACTCTTTCTAGGTCTTTCAGCCTTTCCAGGGCCGTGCGCTGAGTAAGCTCATTGACATTGTACGGCGGTTTGATCTTGTTCAGTACAGCGATCACCTCCCGGGAGGCGTAACAGCTCCCAAGGCGTATCCCTGCCATGCCAAAGGCTTTGGAAAAGGTCTGGGTAACTGCCAGGTTTGGATACCTGTCGAGGTCTTTGATCCAGCTGGCCTGACCGGAGAAATCAATATAGGCCTCATCCAGGATCACCAGGCCCGTGAATCGGTTTAACAAGCTTTCCACCTGTTCCTCAGGGATAGAATTCCCTGTAGGATTGTTGGGAGAACAGAGAAAGATCATCCGGGTGTTTTCGTCTACCACATTGAAAATGCCATTCAGATCAAGGGTAAAGTCGCGTTGTAGCAAGACCTTTCGGTTTTCTACATTGTTAAGGGAGGCCAGAACGCTGTACATCCCGTATGTCGGAGGCACGGTGATCACGTTGTCTCTCCCGGGCTCACAGAAAGCCCGAAAAAACAGATCGAGGACCTCGTCGCTCCCGTTCCCTAGCAAGATTTGATCCTGGTTCACCCCCTTGAGTTTTGATAATTCGGTCTTCAAGGTTCGCTGCTGAGGATCAGGGTACCGGTTGATCCCATCTCCGAAAGGATTTTCGTTGGCATCCAGGAAGACCTTTTCACTCCCGTCTGAAACATACTCATCACGGGCAGAGGAGTAGGGTGTCATATTCCTGACATTTTCCCGAATCAGGCGAGTGAGATCGAACTGTGTTGTTTTTGCTGAATCCATCTTATACCTCCTTCTGTGATTTCTGCCTTAAAAGATCTCTCCTGAGTGTCACGGCGTTCCTGTGAGCCCGTAACCCTTCGGCCTCTGCCATGATCTCAATGGTTTCCCCCAGGGCCATGATTCCTTCTTCAGATATCTTTTGAAAGGTGATGCTCTTGTTAAAACTGTCGAGATTCACTCCGCTGTATTGCCTTGCATAGCCGTTTGTAGGCAGGGTGTGGTTGGTTCCCGAAGCGTAGTCACCCGCACTTTCAGGGGTGTAATTGCCAATAAAAACAGAACCTGCATTTATCGTATTCTGCAGAAAGTAATCCTCGTCCTCCACACACAGGATATAGTGTTCCGGGCCGTAGGTATTGATCAGATCAATGGCCCTGTCCCGATCCGACATATAGATGAGCCTGCTGTTTCCTATTGCTTTTTGGGCGATAGTCTTCCTGGGGAGTGCATCGAGCTGAGAATTCACTTCTTCTTCAACTTGCTGCAGCAAGGTTCTGGAGGTGGTTACCAGGACCACCTGACTGTCGGTACCGTGTTCGGCCTGACTCAGAAGATCGGCCGCGACAAAGGAGGGTACGGCGGTATCATCGGCCATGACCAGGAGTTCACTGGGCCCGGCCGGCATATCGATAGCGACCCCGTATTTTGTGGCCAGTTGTTTGGCTACGGTTACGTACTGGTTTCCGGGTCCGAAGATCTTGTAGACCCTGGGAATAGTCTGTGTTCCAAAGGTCATGGCTGCCACAGCCTGTATTCCGCCTACCTTGTAGATCCTGTCTATCCCACACAGTGAAGCAGTATAAAGCACCACAGGCGGCAGGTTGCCATTCTTGTCTGGGGGACTGCACAGGACGATTTCCTCGCACCCCGCAATTTTTGCAGGAATAGCCAGCATTAGGATAGTAGAAAAGAGGGGGGCTGTACCTCCCGGAATATACAACCCCACCTTTTGAATGGGCCTTTTCTGCTGCCAGCAAACGACCCCGGGTGATGTCTCCACTTTTACCGGAGGGGTCTTCTGGGCTTCATGGAATTTATGGATATTGTCGTAGGCCTGCCTGATGGCTCTTTTCAGCCCTTCATCTATGGTTTTTTCAGCCGCTATGATCTCATTTTCCGAAACAAGGGCGGATTCAAGAGCGACCCCGTCAAATTTTTCGGTGTAATCCTTTACCGCTTTATCTCCCTTCTGCCTGACAGCCTGGAAAACCTCATTTACGGTATCCTCAATATCTCCTACCGTAAAAGTGGGACGGGACAAGATCTCATCCCACTCCTTTTTGTCCGGATCGTAGTACTTTTTCATAAGGAAATCAGATTACCATTTTTTCAATAGGGCAAACCAGTATCCCTTCCGCCCCGGCCTGCCTTAATTCGTCTATTACCTCCCAGAATTTATCCTTGTTGATCACTGAGTGCACTGAACTCCAGCCTTCCTCTGCCAATGGCAGGACTGTGGGGCTTCGCATCCCGGGTAGCAAGTCGATCACTTTGTCGATCCTGTCATTGGGAACGTTCATCAGTACGTATTTAGACTGGCGCCCGGCCAGGACTGACCGCATCCTGAATTGCAGTTTCTCAAGGATCTCCTGCTGTTCCTTCCCTATTCTCGGAGAAACAGCCAGTACTGCTTCACTGGTGAGGATCTTCTCCACTTCCTTGAGATTGTTCTTAAAAAGGGTGCTCCCGCTGGAAACGATATCGCATATGGCATCCGCAAGGCCGATATTAGGGGCGATTTCTACGGATCCGTTGATGATATGCAACTCGGCCTCTACGCCTTTTTTCTTGAGGTACGACTCTACAGTGTTGGGATAAGAAGTGGCTATTCGCTTGCCCTGAAGGTCTGAGATGGATTCGTATTTCACACTTTTTGGAACGGCAAGGGATACCCGGCATTTCGAGAATCCCAGCTTTTCAGCGATCCTGAGATCAGTGCCTTTCTCAACGAGCACATTGCTGCCAATGATGGCTACGTCAACGACACCATCACGCAAATACTGGGGAATGTCCCCGTTGCGCAGATAAAATACTTCCAGGGGAAAATTCCTGGCCGACGCCTTTAGCTGGTCCTTACCATTGTCTATGGAGATCCCGCAATCCTTGAGGATGTTCAGGGAATCCTCGTTGAGACGTCCCGCTTTCTGAATCGCAATTTTCAATTTCATATGTAAATCTTTTCCACTTTGGTGCTAAAAACAAAACCCGTTTGATTGCTCAAACGGGTTCGGATATCTTTGAATACGACAATACATTCCTAACCTGCTTGAGGGCCAGTCGCGGAATGGTGATGTGTATTTTGACTCTTCATACCCGGCAAAAGTAGAATTTATTTTGAATCTGCAAAAATTTGAACGGCTTAATTATTTCCTAAAATAAGGGGTAAACCCGACTCTCCTGAGCCCACTACCACTACTTTGGCATTAGGCGACTCAGAGAGTTTAAGAGTAGCCTCTATCCCCTTATCCTGAAGGATCTTATCCGTAAGGGAAGCACTGAGGATACGGTTTGCATCGGCCTTACCCTGTGCTTCAATTCGCTGCCTCTCCGCTTCTTTTTCTGCCGTGACCAGCCTGAATTCGTATTCCAGGGATTCTTGTTCCTGTTTCAGCTTACGCTCGATCGCATCCTTGATCGTCGGAGGCAGGGTAACATCCCTGACGAGCACTTCGTCTAATACGATGTATTGATCCTCTACGATCTTTTTGGTCTCTTCGTAGATTTCCCTCTGTATGGCATCCCGTTTACTGGAATAAAGCTGTTCAGGCGTATACCGGCCCACAACGCTCCTTGCCGCAGAGCGGATGGTGGGCAGCAAAATCCGCTGCAGGTAATTCTCCCCGATTTGCTGGTGGAGGTTCCCCAGGTCTTCATATTTTGGCATGTACCAGGCCGAAGCATCGAGCTGGATATCCAGTCCGTTGGAGGAAAGTACTTTCATCTTTTCAAAGATCTCTTGTCTCCTGACTTCATAGATAAATACTTTGTTCCATGGGGCCACAAAATGAAATCCCTCACCCAGAGGTGGCTCATCGGTAACTACCCCATCCCCAAAGGTTCGGTAGAGTACTCCGGCTTCTCCGGAGCCAATGGTAATTGCTGATTTTGATATAAGGATCACCAGTACGATGACGATAAAAATTGCTGGTAATGTGATTTTTGGAAGTCTGTCCATTCGTGTGTATTTAAATTAATCCGTTGTATTTCCTGATAAACCATTCCGCAGCAAGCGCCAGAACGATCAATCCCAGAAGTATTTTGAAGTCGACCAAAGATACGACATTTTCTGTGCTTTTCTGGACCGGCGAAAATCTCGGATCTTCAGCCAATTCTACGATCAGGTCAGGCAACTGCTCCGGGTAATACAAAATGCCTCCGCTACCCTCTGACAGCATTGCCAGCCTGCCGGGGTCACTGGAAACAAACAGTTGCTCCAGATTGAAGTCCTCTATCCTGAACCTGCCATCCGATCGCATATCCTGCCCCTCCGCGGTTACAGAAAAACTATATTCTCCCGGGGGTAATTCGCTCAGGTCTGTCTCATACTGCTTGTCAGCCAGGACCATGTTTTGTTGGGTGGTAAACTCTCCATATATACCCCTGATATTTATCTTTAATTCGGCATCAGGATCAAAGACAAAGGTAGCATCGTAGAAAGACGCCTTGATCTTCCTGTCTGATGCTGCATTATAAGTCTGTTCATATCTCACCTCTAACCGTTCCCTCCTGCCATCAGAAGTGAGGTAGAGCACGATCTTGTCCATCAATCGGTCGAAATTTTCAAAATCCTGATCATTCCTGAACGATTGCAGCCTCCATTTCCAAATATTCTCCCCGAACAAAAACGCATGTCGTGTTTCCTCATCGGTCATGATAGTGAGCATGGGCTCCTTGAGATTAACGCCTCTGATCTGCTGGTCGAGTATGCTTTCATTGGGCCTGGTGATCAGGATCTCACCGAGGGTACCCAGCAAAGGGGGGAATTCCTCCACCGAGAATTCTGAGATATCGAAAAGACCAAAAGCGGAGTTTAACACCGGAAGTATCTCCTCGGTCTGATTGAAGTTACTCACCTGCAGCCCTTTTTGCACCCTGTTAAGGAAGTTGAAGTCGGTACGCGGACCTGCGATGATAAATGTATTAAGACCCGACTGCTGAATTACATCATACACACCTGAGAACGCCCTGTCGGGTTGGTAGAGGATCAACATATCCATTTCACTCAATTCCCCTGCTGTGGCCCTTGCATTGAAAAGTGTAACACGCCTTTGTTCATTGCTTTCAATAGCCTTGATCAATGCACCTATATCCGGGTGAGCTATATCTGAAACGAGCCCGATCCGGGTCTTTTCATCAATGACTTCTATAGTGGAGCGCCAGCGGTTGTTCGCTGTATTCTTTTCCCCCGGAATGGAATCCAGGGTCAGGAGCAAGGATTTAAGTCCAACCTCTGAAGCGAGCAGGTTGGTACTGATCCTAAGTGAATTGTTCTCCGCACTCAGGTCGACATTCCTGCGATACACATTCCGGCCGTCGAGCCGAATATTCAGTCTGCTGGAGATCGAATCCCTCCCCTGGTAGGTAACAAAGACTTCTACAGGAAAGCTGTTTTCCAAAAAGGCGTATTTATTCAGGTTTACTCGGCTGATCTTCAGGTCGGCATATCGGGTAGTATCCCCCACCACCATGGAAAACACCGGGAAATTCAGTTCAGGGCCCAGGTATTCATAGGCAGTACCAAGTGTCTGATTCCCATCAGTCACCAGGACAGCGACCGCTTTCTCTCGCCCATAGACCTTGTTGAGTGCCATCAGAGCCCTGGAGATATCGGATACCTCCCCCTGGAAACTCAGGCTGTCCCCATCGTTCAGCTCCCGTTCAAAACCATAGGTGTTTATGTAGAATCTGTCTGACAGGTAGTTCTCTCCTAAAAGATCCGCTGATATCTGTCTGACCCTTTCATCAGCGCCGGCACTTTGAATGGATTCCGAGTCATCAAACAGGAGGATAAGGTTCTGTTTACTGGTGGCCAGGGTGGTTTTGGAGATCTTTGGGTTTAAAAGAAGAAGGAGTAAGCCAAAGACCGCAAGGAAACGCAGGAACGCCAGCACATGGGTCTGATTACTCCTGCTTCCGACTCTGTAATAGTATTGCCACCAGACCAGAAGCGCAGAGATAAGGGCAGCGAGCAGCATACCCAGAAGGGTTGCCGTTTGCATTATTCACTTCTTTTGGTAGCTTTCTTCAATGGGAACCTATGGGTATCTGATATCCTCGAGTGAAATGATTATAATTTAGGTAAGCATTCCGCCGTCTACGTGGAGTACCTGGCCGCTGACATAGGAAGACAGGTCTGATGCCAGGAACAGACAGGCATTGGCCACATCCTCCGGTGTACCGCCCCTTTTTAGCGGAATAGCATCCCTCCATCCCTGTACTGTTTTCTCATCGAGCTTCCCGGTCATTTCCGTTTCTATAAAGCCCGGTGCAATGGCGTTGCAGCGGATATTCCTGGATCCGAGCTCTAAGGCGACGGATTTTGTAAAGCCGATGATCCCGGCCTTGGAGGCAGCATAATTGGTCTGGCCCGCGTTGCCTTTTACCCCTACCACACTGCTCATATTGATAATGGAACCGCTTCTCTGTTTCAGCAGGGTTCGCTGTACGGCTTTGGTCATGTTGAAAACCGACTTCAGGTTGATCTCGATCACCGAATCGAAATCCTCCTCCGTCATCCTCATCAGCAGGTTGTCCTTTGTGATCCCCGCATTGTTGATCAGGACATCGATCCCGCCAAAATCCTCCAGCACGGCAGCTATCAGATCCTCGCACGCCTTGTAATCCGCGGCATTGCTTTTGTATGCCTTGGCCTTTACCCCAGCTGAGGACAGTTCCTTTTCCAGTGCCATTGCCGGGCCTTCACTTGAACTGTAGGTAAAAGCGACATTGGCGCCGTGTGCGGCAAAAACTTTAGCTATCCCGGTACCAATACCCCTGCTGGCCCCGGTGATGATCACATTCTTTCCTTCTAACAATTTCATATGGTTGTCGGTATTCGTTTCACGTTCTTCAAAGATACATTTTGTGTTGCGTAAGGCGAAAAAAAAATCCCGAACATGTCGGGATTTCTATAGCATTTAATGGGATCAACCCATTACTTCTTTTACTTTCTTGCCGATCTCTGCCGGCGAATCCACCACGTGGATCCCGCATTCTCTCATGATCCTCTTCTTGGCCTGGGCCGTATCGTCACTACCGCCGACAATTGCCCCCGCATGTCCCATGGTCCTTCCGGCCGGAGCTGTTTCCCCGGCTATAAAACCGACGATAGGCTTCTTGCTGCCGCTTTCTTTGTACCAATTGGCGGCGTCAGCTTCCAGTTGGCCTCCAATTTCCCCTATCATGACCACACAATGGGTCTCAGGGTCGTTGATGAGCAATTTCACGGCTTCCTTTGTCGTAGTACCGATTATGGGGTCCCCTCCTATTCCGATGGCCGTTGTGATCCCAAGGCCCTGGCGCACCACCTGGTCCGCAGCCTCATAGGTAAGGGTTCCGGATTTTGAAACAATCCCCACGTGTCCTTTTTTAAAGACGAAGCCTGGCATGATCCCTACCTTGGCTTCTCCGGGAGTAATCACCCCTGGGCAGTTGGGTCCAACCAGCGTACAATCCTTGTCCCGGATATAGTCGTAGGCTTTAACCATGTCCTCAACAGGAATGCCTTCGGTGATGGTAATGATCACTTTGATCCCCGCACTGGCCGCTTCCATGATGGCATCAGCCGCAAATGCAGGTGGAACGAATATGATAGTGGTATCTGCTCCAACTTTCTCCACCGCTTCTTCAACCGTATTGAATACGGGTTTTCCCAGATGAGTCTGTCCGCCTTTCCCGGGAGTGACTCCTCCTACTACATTGGTTCCGTATTCGATCATCTGTTCGGCGTGAAAAGTTCCCTCACTACCGGTAAAACCTTGTACAATGATCTTAGAATTCTTGTCGACTAATACGCTCATGATTTATTTTTTATTCGCTCGTCAAAAATATGGGAATGCCTTTGATCTGTAAAGCAATCCTCGCCTTATTGTTGATTTATTTGTTTTAAAATTTCCGGGATCCTCTTCACATTGGCCAGTTGCTTCAGCTTGTCACGGGCTTCTTCAACCGGACTTCCAAAATAGGTCTTGCCTCCCGCCAGGGATTTGGAAACACCTGTCTGGGCGAGGACGACCGCCTTTTTTCCGATAGTGGCAGCACTGGTCACCCCAACCTGCCCCCACAGGGTCACTTCATCTTCAATGACCACACAACCTGCGATACCCGTCTGGGAAGCGATCAGGCATTTCTTCCCGATCACTGTGTCATGACCTACGTGCACCTGGTTGTCTAATTTACTTCCTTCCTTTATGGTCGTATCCCCGGTAACGCCTTTGTCGACCGTACACAGCGCCCCGATCTCCACGTTATCTTCTATGACCACCCTTCCGCCTGAGAGCAGCTTGTCAAAACCTTCCGGCCTGTTTTTGTAATAAAAAGCATCGGATCCCAGAACCGTACCCGCGTGGATCTGCACGTTGTTGCCAATCACACAATGGTCATAGATGGTAACATTGGGGTGGATCAGGCAGTTTTCTCCTATGGTCACGTGATTGCCGATGAAAACATTGGGCTGGATCACGGTGCCCTTTCCGATCTGTGCCGTTGGCGATACACTGGCCGAAGCACTCACGAATGGACGGAAATGACGCGTAAGCTTGTTGAAATCGCTGAAAGGATCCTCTGAAATCAGCAAGGCCTTACCAGCCGGACACTCCACCTCTTTGTTGATCAGGACCACCGTGGCCTTGGAATTCAGGGCCTTGTCGTAATACTTGGGGTGATCTACAAAAACGATGTCTCCCGGCTCTACCACGTGGATCTCGTTCATCCC
The DNA here is from genome assembly GCF_014638095.1 of Muriicola marianensis. Classification (GTDB taxonomy): domain Bacteria; phylum Bacteroidota; class Bacteroidia; order Flavobacteriales; family Flavobacteriaceae; genus Muriicola; species Muriicola marianensis. The sequence goes on along the minus strand of NZ_BMFH01000001.1, from coordinate 208,856 downwards.
TGAAACCGGAAAATCTGGTGGGCCAACGTAATCGATCCCCAGGAGGGAGGCTATATGTGCTAAGGTCTGTGTTGCTGGAAATTTCATGGGCCTGTCTAGTCCTTGGCGCGCTCCTGGTAATTCCCTTTTTCCGTATCGATCTTGATCCTGTCCCCTTCATTGATAAAGAGAGGGACATTGACCACAGCACCCGTCTCCACCGTTGCCGGTTTTGTAGCGTTGGTGGCCGTATTTCCCTTAACGCCTGGTTCCGTATGGGTCACTTCCAGGACCACACTCGCGGGCATTTCGACCGAGAGCGGCATATTGTCCTCGGTGTTGAACATGATGGTCACGATCTCCCCTTCCTTTAAGAGTTGAGGCGCATCCAGAGCACTCTCCTGCAGGGCGATCTGGTTATAGTCGTCCGTATTCATAAAATGGTAGGTAGTGCCATCGGCATAAAGGAACTGATAGCTTCGGGTCTCCACCCGTACATCCTCAATCTTATGCCCGGCTGAAAAGGTGTTGTCCAGCACCTTCCCGGTGGTGATGCTCTTCAGTTTCGTCCTGACGAAAGCCGGACCCTTACCCGGTTTTACGTGCAGGAATTCGATGATCTTATAAATATCGTTGTTGTATCGGATACACAACCCTTTTCTGATATCTGATGTTGTTGCCATAGAATTTAATTCGTGCTAAAATAACCTTTCATGATCCCTCTCTGGGAATCCCTGATAAACTGTAGGATCTCATCCCGCTCCGGGGTCGCTTCCATTTCGGCCTCAATGATCTGTACCGCCTGGGAATTGTTGTAATTCTTCTGGTAGAGGATGCGGTAGATGTTCTGGATCTCCCTGATCTTTTCCGCAGGAAATCCCCTTCGCCTTAACCCGACAGAATTGATGCCGACATAGGACATGGGTTCCCTGGCACCTTTGACATAAGGAGGCACGTCTTTCCTCACCAGAGATCCTCCCGTGACAAAGGCATGGTTGCCAATAGAGACGAACTGGTGCACAGCCACGAGTCCGGCCAGCACCACATTGTCGCCAATGGTGACATGACCCGCCAGGGTGGAATTATTAGAAAAGATACAATTGTTTCCCACGATGCAGTCATGGGCGATGTGGCAATAGGCCATGATCAGGCAATTCTTCCCGATCACAGTTTTCATCCGGTCTGATGTCCCTTTGTTGATGGTGGCACATTCCCTGATAGTCGTGTTGTTTCCGATCTCCACGGTGGTATCCTCTCCTTTGTATTTGAGGTCCTGGGGTGGGGCGGATATGATCGCCCCGGGAAAGATATTGCAATTCTTCCCGATCCTGGCGCCTTCCATGATGGTGACGTTAGACCCGATCCAGGTCCCCTCCCCTATGCTGACATTGTTGTGAATAGTAGTAAAGGGTTCCACCACCACGTTCTTTGCAATCTTTGCACCGGGATGGATATAAGCAAGCGGTTGATTCATATTATTTCTTTTTGGCGATTTGCGCCATCATCTCAGCCTCACAAACAAGTTTGTTGTTCGCATAGGCATAGGCCTGCATGTGGCAAATGCCCCTCCTGATAGGTGTGATCAGGCTGCAGTGGAAGATGAGGGTATCTCCGGGGAGTACTTTCTGTTTAAATTTTACATTGTCGATCTTCATAAAGAAGGTCAGGTAATTCTCCGGGTCCGGAACGGTGCTCAGCACCAGGATACCTCCCGTCTGTGCCATGGCCTCTACCTGAAGAACCCCCGGCATCACAGGCGCTCCCGGGAAGTGGCCCACAAAAAAGGGCTCATTCATAGATACGTTCTTCATCCCCACCACATGAGTGTCTGTGAGTTCCAGGATACGGTCGATCAACAGGAAGGGTGGTCTGTGGGGAAGCATGGCCATGATCTGATGGATGTCCATCAGGGGCGGCTCATTCAGATCGTATTTAGGTACATTGTTCCGTTTCTCCAGTTTGATGATCTTGGAGAGTTTTTTCGCGAACTGCGTATTCACATAATGCCCTGGTTTGTTGGCGATCACCTTGCCCCGGATACGGGTCCCGGTCAGGGCCAGGTCCCCGATCACATCCAGGAGTTTATGACGCGCCGCTTCATTGGGCTGATGCAGGGTCAGGTTATCCAGGATCCCATTGGGTTTTACAGAGAGCTTCTTTTTATTAAAGGCCTTTTCGAGCTTCTTCATGGTAGATTCGGAGATCTCCTTATCTACGTAAACGATGGCATTATTGAGGTCTCCTCCTTTGATCAGGCCGTTCTCAAGCAGCATTTCAAGTTCGTGCAGGAAGCTGAAGGTACGCGCATCTGCGATCTCTTTCTTAAAGTCCGACAGGCGCTCCAGGGTAGCATTCTGAGTGCCCAGTACTTTGGTGCCAAAGTCGACCATGGTCGTTACCTGGTATTCGTCTGAGGGGATCACGGTGATCTCACTCCCCGTGGCCTCGTCTTTATAACTGATGACTTCTTTGACCACGTATTCATCCCTCTCGGCCTCCTGTTCTACAATGCCCGCCTTTTCGAGGGCTTCTACAAAGAATTTGGAGGAGCCGTCCATGATAGGAGGTTCAGGAGAATTCAATTCGATCAGCACGTTGTCGATCTCCATCCCTACAAGGGCGGCAAGAACATGCTCCGAGGTCTGGATCTTTACTCCCCTTTTCTCGAGGTTCGTCCCCCTCTGTGTGTTGTTCACAAAATTAGCGTCTGCCTCAATGATAGGTTCCCCTTCCAGGTCTACGCGCTTAAAGGCATACCCGTGGTTTTCGGGCGCAGGAAGAAATTTCATAGTAACCTTCTCTCCCGTATGCAATCCCACTCCCGTGAGCTCTATTTCCTTAGCAATGGTCCTTTGTTTTGCCATAGAGTTTAATCTCCGTTGTTTTTTTCCAGGTCTGCGATCTTCGCGACCAGTCTGGACAGGTTTTTAAAATGGACGTACGACTTATTGAAATCGGCGTAATTCAACGCGGGTGATCCCTGCAGGACCTCGTCATCTTTGACATTGCGAATGATCCCGGACTGGGCCTGTATCTTCACCCTGTCGCCAATGGTGATATGGCCCACAATACCCACCTGCCCGCCGATCAGGCAGTTCTTTCCTATCTTGGTGGATCCGGCTATACCCGTCTGGGCAGCGATTACCGTGTGTTCCCCTATCTCGACGTTGTGAGCGATCTGTATCTGATTGTCTAACTTCACCCCTTTCCTCAAAATAGTGGATCCAAGCGTGGCCCGGTCGATCGTGGTCCCGGCACCTATTTCCACATTGTCTTCCAGGATCACATTCCCGGTCTGTGGTACCTTGCTGTATTCCCCATTGTGATTGGGCGTAAAACCAAAACCGTCTGCCCCGATAATCACTGCACTGTGGATCATGCAGCCATTGCCGATAACCGATTCCGAGTAGATCTTGGCCCCGGAATAGATCACCACATTATCCCCGATCGTCACATTATCCCCTACATAGACATTGGGAAATATCTTTACGTTATTCCCTATGGACACGTTGTTCCCCAAATACGAAAAAGCGCCCAGGTAGAAGTCCGACCCATATTTAGCTGTTTCCGAAAGAAAGACCGGTTTTTCTATGCCGACCTTGTTATTCTTTACATTGTTGTAGAACTCCAGCAGCTTGGAAAAGGATTTGTAGGCATCATCCACCTTTATCAGGGTGGTGGTGAGTTCCTGTTCTGGCTTAAAATCCTTGTTCACGATAGTGATGGATGCTTCCGTACTGTAGATGTAGTGGGTATATTTAGGGTTCGCCAAAAAGGTCAGTGATCCCTCTACCCCTTCTTCAATCTTGGCCAGCTTGTGAACAGAAATTTCAGGGTTCCCGTGAACCTCACCTTCAAGGATGCCTGCGATCTGACTTGCTGTGAATTTCAAATGCTAACTTTTTGGACTAGGGATTTGATCGCACAAAAGTAAGAAAAATTACGAAACGCCCTTCTTGGGATAGCAGATATAATGCTTGGTCACGATTTTGGACAAGGCGTCGAGATTCAGGTGGTCCGAGGCTCTCGCCACATCGACGGTTCGGGAATTCCCCATCAGGATATTGATGTTCTCCTTCTCGTGGTTGTAGGCCCGGTTTTCAATAGTTCCTGAGAAAATAAAATAGTCGGCCTCCCCGGCATTAAGACCCAGGTCTTCTGTTAGATCTTCTCTCATCCTTGCCATTTTTTTATCTCCTATGGGTTTGTCCTTCACCTTCACCTTTAAAAGTTCCCGGTTGAGGATCATCTTGCTGAGTTCAGACAGGACAAAATCACTGTGATGCTGCCATGCCTTTAAGGCCGAGAGTACATCCACATCATCCAGGGATGAGAAGCGCTGCAACATATCCTTGTTAAAAGTTTCCCTGCTGACCCGGTTGACCAGGAAGTACTTCAGGGCCTCGCTTCCCGGGAGATCAATTCCGGCCGCGCTCAATTCCCTGGCCCGCCTCAGGACCCTGATCAGCAACTGTTCTGCGACGATCCCCGTCTTGTGCAGATACACCTGCCAGTACATAAACCGCCTTGCCATCAGGAACTTCTCCACAGAATAGATTCCTTTTTCCTCGATCACCAGCGACCCGTCGACCACGTTGAGCATGGTGATCAGGCGCTCGGCATTGATATTGCCTTCAGCCACCCCTGTGTAAAAGCTGTCGCGTTTCAGGTAGTCGAGCCGATCCATGTCGAGCTGACTCGACACCAGCTGGTTCAGGAATTTCTTTGGATAGGTCCCCTTAAAGATCTCGATAGCGCAGGACAATTCCCCCTCGAATTCTTCGTTGAGGTGCTGCATAAACCGGAGGGAGAGCTCTTCATGGGAGATACCATCCACCAGGCTGTGCTCCATGGCATGGGAAAAGGGCCCATGCCCGATGTCGTGAAGCAGGATGGCGCACAACAACCCGTCAGCTTCCTTCTCCGTGATCTCCACCTTCTTGTATCTCAGTACCTCTATGGCCTGATGCATCAGGTGCATGCTGCCCAGGGCGTGGTGAAAGCGGGTGTGGTGGGCCCCCGGAAACACAAGGTAGGACATGCCCATCTGGGAGATCCTTCGCAGGCGCTGGAAATAAGGATGGGAAATGAGATCAAAAAGCCTGTTGGAGGGAATTCTAATAAATCCGTAAATTGGATCGTTAAATAACTTCAGCTTCCTGGTGGTGGCCAATTTTCTGCAATTTTAAGGGGTAAAGATACGCTAAATGAACACGATTACAATACTTTGGGTGGATGACGAGATCGACATGCTGAAACCCCACATCCTCTTCCTCGAAGACAAAAAATACAAGGTGGTCACCTGCAAAAGCGGACAGGACGCCCTGGAAGCACTGGACGAGAACCAGTTCGATATCGTCTTCCTGGATGAGAACATGCCGGGCTTGTCCGGGCTCGATACCCTGAACGAGATCAAGAGCAGGGAACCTGCCCTGCCCGTGGTCATGATCACCCGGAGCGAGGAGGAGACCATCATGGAGGAGGCTATCGGATCCAAGATCGCCGACTATCTGATCAAACCAGTGAATCCCAACCAGATCCTGCTCTCCCTGAAAAAGACCCTGGAACATTCCCGCCTGATTTCGGAAAAGACCACCTCTAATTACCAGCAGGAGTTCCGGAAGATCTCCATGGACCTGTCTATGGTGAATTCGTATGAAGAGTGGGCCGACCTCTACCGGAAACTGATCTCCTGGGAATTGAGGCTGGAAGAAATAGAAGATTCAGGCATGTTTGAGATTCTGGAATCCCAGAAAATTGAGGCTAATAACCAATTCGGCAAATTCGTAGACCGCCACTACCCCGACTGGTTTGGCAAGGGGGAAGGCCCAGTGATGTCACACACCCTGTTCCGGGAGTGGGTGAAGCCCGAACTGGAAGGGCAGCAGACACTCCTGGTGGTCATTGATAACCTGAGGTACGACCAGTGGGTATCCTTTGAAGACGTGTTATCCCCCTTCTATAAAAAGGTGAAGGAACAGCCCTATTACAGCATCCTGCCCACAGCCACCCAATACGCCAGAAATGCTATTTTCTCCGGGCTCATGCCCCTGGATATGGAAAAGAAATACCCCCAGTGGTGGAAAAATGATACGGATGAGGGCGGTAAGAACCTGTTCGAGGATAAGTTCCTGGAAGCCCAGTTAAAAAGGCTGGGGCTCAACCTGGAATGGGAGTATTTTAAGATCAGCAGTTTAAAACAGGGTAAACAGCTGGCCCAGAATTTCAACAGCCAGAAAAAGAATGATTTAACGGTCATCGTCTACAACTTTGTGGACATGCTTTCCCATGCCAAGACAGAGATGGACGTGATCAAGGAGCTGGCTTCCAATGACAAGGCCTACCGCTCCCTTACCCAGAGCTGGTTTAAGAATTCGCCCCTGCTGGAGATCATACAGAAAGCGCGTAGCCTTGGGATGAAACTGATCATCACCACAGACCACGGGACCATCAATGTAAAGCAGCCTTCCAAGGTCATAGGCGACCGGGAGACGAGCCTGAACCTGAGGTACAAGACCGGCCGGAGTTTATCCTATGAGGCCAAGGACGTGCTGGAGGCAAAGGATCCTAAGAAGATCTTTTTGCCCAGCCTTACCATGAGCAGCTCCTTTATCTTTGCCAGGAACGACCTCTTCTTTGCCTACCCCAACAACTACAACCACTACGTAAGCTATTACCGGAACACTTACCAGCACGGGGGCGTCTCCCTGGAGGAGATGATCATCCCGTTTGTGGTTTTAATGCCTCGATAGAATTCATTAGTATCTAAGGTAAGAACCTCCGAGAACCTCAGTTACGGCATCTTCTGTACCTACGCAAAGGGAAATGTTGAGGTTAAGTACGAAGTGATTCCGGTAGTAATAGGTCTTTCGGCTGCGGTCATAGCCGATCTCAGCTTCAAAGTCCCTTAGATACTCGATAAGATTGTAAATGGAGCGTTCACTGATATTCAGTTTCCTGGCTAATTCATACGGAGAACCCGTACATTCGTTTTCCATAAGAGAATGAATTTTCTGCAAACGCTCCAAAGTCTTAATTGTGTTCATAGGTGTTTTTATTGTACCGGAGAACAGAGAAAAGCTGGCTGATTACAAGTATATAGATTATTTTCTATAATTGCAAATAAATCTGTAATTTCTTTACTCCTCCTTTTTTAGAGTCTTTCCTGAGGTAAATCATTACTTTTTATTATATTTGATTATTCAAAATCTAAAATATTGTAGAATATATTCTCCTATGTTAAAAACCATAGACCGCCTCATGCAATTCATACAGCACGCTGGGCTCAGTGCCCGCCAGTTCGACCTCTCCATTGGGGCTAGCAATGGCTATACCTTACGCATGAAAAAGAACAGGGCGTCTATAGGCAGTGATGTGATCGAGAATATCCTGAAGATCTATCCTCAGCTTAATGTAGTCTGGTTGCTAACTGGAGAAGGCACTATGCTTAAGGAAGATAAAACCTCCGTTCCTCTGGGTTATGATCAATTGCCCAGGGAGAAGCAGCAGGAAATCGAAGAATTGATCGAGAAAAAGATACGCGAGAAACAACGGGAGGAATTAGAACGCCTGATGGAGGAAGTGCGTTCGGAACTTCGAAAATAACCCCTACCCCTTAGTCAGGTCGAGTCTGGCCTCTATCTCCTCTTCCAGAGCCTTTAATTGCTGTCGCCGATATTCCTTTCCTTTTTTCCCTTTACGGATGCGTTCCAGGGTCGCTCCCACCTCCTGTGGGTATTTTGATTTCATCTCATTAAGCATTTCATCCACTTCTCGGGAAATCTCTTCATACACGGCCATAAACTGGGACCGATATTTTACAAAGCGTGACAGGGTGATCACTAAAGCTACATTCAGAATAACCAGAGGAAAGACACGTAAATTGCCAACGGAATCCAATTCTGTCACATCCTGAAAGGCTTCCCAAAACTGGTAAGAATAGATGATCAAAGGAGACAGGATGGCGTAGCGCCACCAATGTGGTGAAGTGACAAACCATATCGCAAGAAGACATATAACTATAAACTTTCGACTTATGAACCAAACAAAAGTTTGTAGATTATAGAATCCATGACTATCAAAATTAATTCCCAGAATTTCAATTTCATTAAGATTACCAGGAATCAATTTATGAATAAACCAAAGGGATATCAGAATTGAAATTATTAGTGCGCATGTATTATTTAAAAAGATTTTAGAATGTGCATTTACACTCGATTTACATATAATCCTCACTTTGGGATGGTTGTTAGCCATATATCTCTCCCAATAAAATATTTTCTTCAAGTACGTTAATAAATTTTCTTCTTTTCTTGATCTTCGAATTTCCTTGTATTTATTCGTAATTATCTTAAGATTTAAATTATTAGTGTTTTTAATTAACGAACTAATCGAAACTTCAATTTCATCTATTTGATGCTCATTGATTCTATAGAAGTCTACACATAGAATAATTGCCGAAATGAAAATCGAAATAATAAATGCGTCGAATGAAAAGATCGAATCTATAAATGAATGAAAAATATCCATCCATAATAAAGCAGATAAAATATGAACAACTATAAGGGGAATTAAAAAATATTTGAACTTATATACGGTATTAAAGAACATAATTGTCAATAAAAGAACTATAACTATATCATTAATAATGAACCATGCCAAAACCTGATCATAAACTGCCCAATTACGGATTTTAAATCCAAATAATTCAACGTACTTATTAGATCCATTAAAAAGTAAATGACTATAAATGAGCAGTGGGATTATTATAATGATGACCGCAAGAAGGTCATTTTTAAAATGTTTTAATTTCTTAATATTCATGCGAAATTCTATTTTAGAGAATCCGTGACCATATTTCATTTATTTACCTAATTCTTAGAGGACAAATAAATTTAAAATTGAATATAAGAATTTAATTCTGAATGCAGAAAATAATCTATACAAAGGAAATGATTTCTCAGATCATCAACCAATTAATGGAGAGCATCCCTCAATGCTGCTTAATATGTTTGTATGGAGAATTGGGTTCCGGTAAAACCACATTAATAAAAGAGTTGATAAAGCACCTAGGAGGGCTTGAAGAGGGAAGCAGTCCCAGTTTTGGCATTGTGAACGAGTATTCCTATCCCGATGGAGAAGTATTAGGATACCATTTCGATTTCTATCGCCTAAACAAGGCGGAGGAAGCCCTGGACCTGGGCCTGGAGGATTATCTAAGCCAGAACGTATGGATCTTTATCGAATGGCCGGAAAAGGTGGAGGAACTATTACCGGACAATCGCGTAAACATCTGCCTGAAAAGTATAGGTCCCGAAACCAGAGAACTCACTTTGGAGGTTTCCTGAGCACCTATTAACCACTTGTTTATAGCCACTGCAAACCACAAGCAGGATCGATGAAATGCAGTTTTCTTCGGTGATCGGTAAATTTTTATCGATAAAATGTATTTTATCTCATTTCTATTCCCTATATTTGAGATGAAAATGAAATGATTCCTGAATTTTAACTCAGATTACGATGAACACTAAAAAGATCCTATTTGCCTTTGCAGCTATGTTAGTGCTGGTTGCTTCCGCTTGTACTCCAAACACCGCCGAAGACGAACAATTGTACGAACAAGGAATTAAAAAAGGAGACATTACCAAGACCGATTAATTCTTCTAATAAGTACTTTTAACAATAGATTTTTTCTAGGGGCACCAATATTTTGCCCCTTTTTGCGTTGTGCTTATATCATATAGCTTACGCAAGAACATTGGAAAATCACAATACTAAACTTACCAGAAGTAGATTTATCTTGGAATCATTGGGCCTTATCTTGATTGCCCTTGCTCCATTTATTTTTAAAATCCACGATTATTTACCTGAAGAACCCGATGCCACTATTTCCATATTTGGATACACGATAGACAAAAATGGATTCAATCATATAAGTGCTTACGTTTGGTTTTTACTCAATAAGATCATTCCTCTATACCTTTTAATAATTTGGTTTTTTACATGTAAACACTGGTGGTACCATATCATCCTTATCCCCCTTTGCATGTATGCCTTTCAATTATTTGAAGTTATCTATTCAGAAGATGAATATATTGATACCGAAAATATTTTCTGGTTGTTACCAGTTTGTATGGTAGTGACAATTTTTGTGTATTTCGTTAGGGTAAAATTATATGATAAATACGTTCATGGAATTGACCTTGAAGCCATGGAGGCAGAACTTCAAGCTTTCAAGGATAAAAGCAATTACTCAATTAAATCTGAGAAGGAATCTTTAGAAGATATCAAATCCGATAGCACAGTAGATCTGTCAGAAAATGTCTCAAAAAGAACGCTTTCCAAATTGTTCAGGGAATTCCGCCTTTCCATAAAAAACCTTTTTAACTTTACATAAGCAGTCTTTCCTGTTGGATGATCTTCAATCAATTTTGTGCGAAAACATCATCCTGTCAGCCTTTTGCTACAGGTTATTTTAAGTACTTTTATAAGCACCTCCTTTCTTTAAATTTATTGTATTTTTGAGGACCGCAGGCCTTCAACCTCCTGCGCAATTACCCTATGAACCAGCCGCGATCCCCCTTCAGCAAACAGGAGCTTATCCCACAGGAAGAGACCCTGGAGATCCTGAAACAAAAAGGGGAACTCTTTATCGGGATCCCAAAGGAGAACCAGTTCCAGGAAAAACGCATCTGCCTGACCCCCGATGCCGTAAATGCCCTCACCGCCAACGGCCACCGCGTGCTTATCGAATCCGGGGCCGGAGACGCCGCCAATTTTACGGACCTCGACTATACCCAAGCGGGGGCCACCATCTCTAAAGACACTAAAAAAGTGTTTTCCTGCCCCCTGCTGTTAAAAGTAGAACCCCCTACCCTGTCGGAGATACAGTTTATCAATCCGCAGGCTACCATCATTTCGGCCCTTCAGATCAAGACTCAGACCAGGGCCTATTTTGAAGAACTGGCCAAAAAACGCATTACCGCCATCGCCTTTGAGTTTATCAGGGACGAGGATGGCAACTACCCGGCTGTGCGCTCCCTCAGCGAGATCGCAGGGATCTCCAGTGTGCTGATCGCAGCCGAGGTCATGGCCTCTACCAACAAGGGCAATGGTCTTATGTTCGGGAACATCACCGGGGTACCTCCCCTGGAGGTCGTGATCCTGGGTGCAGGCACTGTTGGGGAATTTGCAGCCCGTTCAGCCATCGGTCTGGGCGCCAACGTAAAGATCTTCGACAACTCTATTACCAAACTGCGCAATGTGCAGAGCAACCTGCAGCAGATCGTCTATACCTCGACCCTTCAACCCAAAAACCTCCTGAAGTCTCTAAAACGATGTGACGTAGCCATAGGGGCCATGAGGGGACGCGACCGTTCGCCTGTGGTGGTTTCCCAAACCATGGTGGAACAGATGAAGAAAGGCTCGGTGATCATAGACGTGAGCATCGACATGGGCGGATGTTTCGAGACCAGCGAACTCACCACTCACGACAAACCCCTGATCAATAAATTCGGCGTACTACACTACGGCGTGCCCAACATCCCAGCACGGTATCCCAAGACCGCTTCGGTCTCCATCAGCAATATCTTTACCCCCTATCTCCTCAAGATCGGGGAGGACGGCGGCCTCGAAAATTCCTTGCGATTCGACAAAGGGCTGAGGAACGGACTCTACCTGTACCATGGAATCCTGACCAATAAAACGGTGGGCGATTGGTTCGACCTGAAACACAGTGACATCAATTTCCTAATCTTTTAGCATGGCATTTCTAAAGCGCCTGGGGTACTACATGATCGGACTGACCATAGGCATCATCTTTCTCGCCTTCTTCCTGAAGAAAAAAACCTCGGAAACGGGGACAGAATTCTGTTATTTCCCCAACTGCCGGGTACTGAAGGAACTGCGTTCCAAACCGCTGGTGTTCTCAGAAGAGGTGCAGGAAACCTTGGGAGAAGGCCTTGCAGACAGTACAGACATAAAATTATTCCTCAGGGAGGGGTCCGTAAAATTCAGGGAGAGTGAAGCCCAGGGCGAACCCTGTCCCTGGTATACAATCCACTACGAGGTAGACGGGAAGGACGCTTCCCTGAGAGCCACAAACTGTGAATCCCGGGTCACCATCTCCGAATTCAGATTCACGGAGGATTAGATCTTCCTTCTTTTGCGCTCCTTTTTCAGCAGCTCCAGCTCCCGGTTGGTCTGACCGGCCACGGAAGTATTCTCCTCTGCCCTGCGGATCAGGTAGGGCATCACGTCCCTTACCGGGCCAAATGGCAGGTATTTGGTGACGTTGTATCCTTCAGCTGCCATGTTGAAGGTGATGTGATCGCTCATCCCGAACAGCTGCCCAAACCATATCCTGGGATCTTTCCGGTCTATGTTGCGCTCCTCCATCAGCCGCATCAGGAGGTAGGAACTCTCCTCATTGTGTGTGCCGGCGTATACGGAAATAACGTCCAGGTGGTCAAGGATATAGGAGATGGTCTCGTTGAAGTTATCGTCTGTTTCTTTCTTGCTGGCACAGATCGGACTTTTATAGCCCATTTCTTCGGCCCGTTCGTTTTCTTTTTCCAGATAGGCACCCCTTACGATCTTGATCCCCACCTTAAAGCCATCTTTTTCAGCCCTCGACACAAGGCCTTTTAAATAATCGAGTCGGTCCCAGCGGTACAACTGTATGGTATTAAAGACGATGGCCTTTTTCTTGTTGTACTTCCTCATCATTTCCTCCACCAGTTCATCGGCCGCGTCCTGCATCCAGCTTTCCTCTGCGTCTATGAGCAGACTGACGTCCAGGTCGAATGCCTTTTTACAGCTCGCCTCGTAACGACCTACTACCCTTCCCCATTCTTCCTGCTCAGCACGGGTGAGTTTCTTTCCCGCGCCTATCTTTTTATACAGGTAGAACCGGCCGTACCCTGTGGGTTTGAAGACCGCGAACGGTATGGCCTCCTTTTCTTTTACAAAGTCCAGGATCTTTAAGGTCATAGCCAGGGCATCATCCAGCGGGTCTTCCGTGTCTTTGCCTTCTATGGAATAGTCGAGTATAGAACACACCCCCGCCTGCCAGAGTTTGTCGACAGTCGGCAAACAATCCTTTTCACTGATTCCCCCGCAGAAATGGTCGAATACGGTGGCTCTAATCAAGCCCTCTACAGGAAGGTTGGTCTTGATCGCAAAGTTGGTCACCGCGGTGCCTATCCTCACCAGTGGTTGGTTGGCGATCAGTTTGAACAAAAAATAAGCCCTTTCCAGCTCGGCATCTGATTTCAGGGCGAAGGCGGTTTTGGTGTCCTCAAAAAGCTGAGCCATTGACGATCTTTTTTTTATGAGCCCAAAGATAATCACTGATATCAATACCATTTGCAGAAAAATTCCCTTTAATTTGCGTCTGAAACCGTACAGAGACCAGCATATTCCATGGATGCGATCATCACAGATACTTATTCCGTTTATTTCAATGAAGAAGGGTACCGCGCACTCAACCAACATCTTAAAAAAGAGAGGTATTCAAAACTTTTTGTTCTGACGGACGAGAATACCCACAGGGATTGCCTCCCTGTTTTCCTGTCTTCCCTCGAGACAAACCTGGAAATTGAGATCATTGAGATGGAGGCCGGGGAGGTCCACAAGACCATTGACACCTGTGTACAGATCTGGCACGCTCTCTCTGAGCTGGGTGCAGACCGCAGGAGCCTTATGATCAACCTGGGAGGCGGGGTGGTCACGGACCTCGGGGGTTTTGTCGCGTCGACCTTTAAACGAGGATTTCCATTTGTTAATGTTCCCACCAGCCTGCTGGCCATGGTGGATGCCTCCATCGGCGGGAAAACGGGAGTCGACCTGGGGAATTTAAAAAACCAGATTGGCGTGATCCGACAACCCGAAATGGTGCTGGTCATTCCCGGGTTTTTGACAACGCTCGATAAGCGGCAACTCAACAGCGGGTTTGCTGAAATGCTCAAGCACGGCCTGATCAGCAGTGGAAAATACTGGGGCGACCTGAAGGATATCAAAGTGAATGACCCCCTGGACCCTTTTATCCATACCTCCGTGCGCATCAAAAACCAGATTGTCCTGGAGGACCCTACCGAAAAAAACTTGAGGAAGGTGCTGAATTTCGGACACACCCTTGGGCATGCCATAGAATCCCATTTCCTTGAGAAGGGTGAAGACAAGGCACTTTTGCACGGGGAGGCTATAGCGATCGGCATGATCCTGGAAGGCTTCCTGTCGCACAGGGTAAGCGGACTGGGGCTTCACCAGCTGGAAGATATCAAGAATACCTTCCTGGAGCGATTCAGGAAAGTGGATTTCACAGAAGGCGACAAACAGGCGATCATCGACCTCCTCAAATTCGATAAAAAGAATACCCACGGCAGCATCAACTTCGTATTGCTAAAACGGATAGGAGAAGCGGTCATAGACCAGCAGGTTTCTGAAGATCTGTTTAGGGAAGCCTTTGCATACTACGAGGATTAAGGGCTTCGCATACTAAAATTCGCCGTTTACAACTCTTTCCCTTCCCGGGAGAAAAAATATTCTAGATTAGGTTAGTGTTTTTAGAAGAGCACAAGCACACTAAATAGACCGACCTATGAAACGAATACTGATCGACCACAAAAAACTGGACGCCCTGCTCGCGGCCAGGTTAGTAGAATCCTATCCGGACGGCTACGGAGATGACGACATCATCTCATTTAAAAATCACAAAGGGGAATACATAGAGGCCGTTGAGCTAAGAACGGAAGATGCGCTCTACCTGGTGAAGATCAGCCAGAGCCTGTCTCATTTTATCGCCAATTATTTCGACAATGACGAGGAGGAAGAGGAAGAAGGCGTAAAACCGGTTACCGAAGAACCTGAGCTGGAACTAAACCTGGAAACGGAGACGGAGGGTGAGGAAATCGACTGAATTCAGAGATATCGCTCCCTGATAATATTCCTGTGGTGCTTTTGATGGCCACAGATAATAAACCCCAAAGCCCCTACGCTCATGGTCGAGTTGCTGGCCACTCCCCTTCTTTTCAGTACACCTTCTTCAAACGACTCGTAAAGTGCTATGGTCGATCGCCTGATCGCCTTGTACTCTTCTATGATCGATTCAATACTTCTATGGTTAGCCCCTGAGGCCGGAACATATAGGTCCTGGTCGAACCCCGGAAGCGGAGTCTCATCCTTCCTCGCAAATCGCAAAGCCCGGTATTGGAACACCCTTTCGGAATCCAGGACATGGACAAGAACCTCAGCTACCGTCCACTTGCCTTCAGCATAACTGTAATTGAGTTTATCCTCCGGAATACTGCCCAGAAACTGCGGATAATTCTCCACTTGTTTCTTGAGGGTCTTCATAAGGTCGACTTCCCCCAGTGCCTCGATATACGCCTTGTAATAGGGATTGTAGTCGGATGATGTAAGCTGAGAGGTCTTCATGGATCGACTAGTAAATATGAAGATAAGGTAAAACCGGCTGTTTAGAGCTCATTGAAAATGGTATGCATCAGCCTCTTCTTGTCGTTGATGCTTTCTTCAAGGGAGATCATGGTTTCGGTACGGCTGATCCCTTCGATATCGTCTATCCTGAAGATGATATTCTTGGCGTCATTGGTGTCTTTAGCCCGGATCTTGCAAAAGATATTGAACTTTCCAGTGGTAATATGGGCTACAGTAACGTTCGGGATCTGGTTCAGGCGTTCGATCACGAATTTGGTCTGATGGGTCTTTTCCAGGAAAATGCCGACGTAAGCTATAAAGGCATATCCCAGTTTTACGTAATCCACCACCAGGGAGGACCCCTGTATGATCCCTGCCTCCTCCATTTTTTTCACCCGAACGTGCACCGTCCCGGCGGAGATCAGTAATTTCTTGGCAATGTCCGTAAAGGGAGTCCTGGTATTGTCTATGAGCATGTCCAGGATCTGGTGATCGATTTCATCCAATTTTACTTTTCCCATAATAACAATATTTGGAGCAAAAATAATCAATTAAGAAAATATACGTAACAGAAACGCGCTTTTTTTGAAAGATACTCAAAATTACTCTGGAAATTAACGCTTTCTCTCAGGAAACAGGACCGTGATCTCCTTTAAAGATCTGAGCTTTTCGAGATCGACCTGTTGGATACAATCGTATTCTACATGCCCGTACGACTCAGACAAATCACCTTGCTTTTCAATCTCCGGACTGAAGTGGATCGATCCAGAGCGGAGTTCCTCCCGGTACAAAATGCCAGCGTCTGATTGAGCGGAAAGGTCTGGCTGAAGGACCTGCGCATTGCGGATCAGGATATCGAAGAATTTTTTTTGATTCTCAGGAATGTCCTCATATCCCTTTTGGGTCTCCTCCCGGTACCTGCCGGCAACGATCTGATCGAGGGCGGTCCAAAGGGCTGTAAAGACATATTGACGGGTCTTTTCACGTTCGTAATCCCCGGCGAAATGCCCTGCCTCAAAAAGGAGGGTGGGCGTTTGTTGCATCTGAAACGTGTCGCCCACGCAATTCGGGTTGAAGGCATCGTCATATCGACCTATCTGGCCCGGGATCACGGCCTGTAATTCCCTGTTGATCCCTGAAATGATCTGCATGGCGGTGAGTCGGCTTGCCGTAACAGACCGTGAGGTATCTGCTGCAGGAGATAGAAAGGATAAGGTGGCCGGGTGAGGTCCGGGTCCTGCGCTGAAGATCGTCCTTTGGTCGTGCAGGTTAAAACAGAAGTCGGGTTTGTGTTCTCTAAATGTCTCAGAAAGCACGATACTCTCCGGCTGCGTCTGATTTCGGGCATCCCGGTTGAGGTCGATCCCGGCCGCATTTTCACGGGTATAGGCCTCTGCGCCGTCAGGGTTGAGCTGAGGAATGATCACAAGGGTAAGACTTTCCAGGATATCCCCTGAATTTCTGTACCCCAGGTGCAAAGCCTTTACAAGATCTAAAACCGCTTTAGTTGTGGTGGATTCATTCCCGTGCATCTGAGACCACATCATCACCTTTATGGGACCCGTTCCCAGAACGATCTTTTGGATAGGTCTGCCCATGACCGAATTTCCGATTTTTTCCAAATGCATCTTTTCACCCCAGAACTCGAGAATGGGATGCAGCATTTCGGGACTGAGGTACCGACCCTTTACAGATCCCTCGCGAATCACATTATAGTCCTGACCTTCCACTGTTACTTGTCTTTGCTAGTCGATGTAAAAGTAAGGGTAAATTAGAAACTTATGTCATAACTTTATTTACATTTGTAACTAATAAACGCTTTGTATTTTATGAGTAAAATTGACATTTGTAACCAAATGTGAAGGTCGTCATAAAAATAATATTAATCAACATTATATCAGTTTATTAAATAGGTCTATTGATAGTTTTAATTTAATTATTTTATACAATTATTCATCAATTTTTAAGAATAAATTAAAAAGTTTGTTATTAAATAGTTTACAATGGTAAACAGTGCAGATTTCATCGCCCGCCTCGAAAAGATCCTGGATCACTACAATCTTTCAGCAGCCGCTTTCGCGGATAAGATCGGGGTGCAGAGATCGAGTATCTCTCACGTACTGACCGGCCGGAACAAACCGAGTCTTGAATTCGTGATGAAGGTGGTTCGCTCCTACCCCGAGGTGAATCTGTACTGGCTCCTCAATGGAAAGGGTGCATTTCCGTCCGGGGAAGAGGCCTCCGGTACCCTGAAGCCAAAAAACATTCCGGAAACTTTACAATTTGACAAGGAAAGGGTGATCAGGAAGGTGCTAATACTCTATGAAGATGGTAGCTTTGAAGCCTTCGAAAAATAGCCTTTGGATTAAGGCTAGTTTCTCCTGTGGATGTTGCTGGTAATTAACAGAATTCACTAATTTGCAGACATGTTAAAAAACTTCGTGTTGCTTTGCATCCTGGGAGGACTTGTAATTGCCTGCAGCACTCCGACAAGGGATTGTGCGGCCTTTAAGGAAGGGAGATTCCGCTATACGGCCCTCATAGATGGCGTTGAACAAACAACGGTTTTTGAGAGGGACCAGGAGATAGAGATCGATTACTTTGAAGGAAGGGCCGACACCTCCTCAGTACGCTGGATAAATGACTGTGAATTCATCGTCAAGAACCTGAATCCCAAAAATCTGAGTGAGCAGAAGTCAATCCACATGAAGATCCTCAGTACTACAGACAGTTCCTATACTTTTGAATACGGCTTGGTAGGCAGTGCACAAAAAACCAGAGGCACCGCCATTAAAATGAATTGATCATGTTCGACATTCTCACTAGTCCGGATGCCTGGGTAGCCCTGCTCACCCTCACCTTCCTGGAGATCGTCCTGGGTATCGACAATATCGTATTCATCACCATAGCCGCCAACAAACTCCCTGAAAAACAACAAAAAAAAGCAACCCTCTGGGGGCTGATCCTGGCCATGGTGCAAAGGATCATCCTGCTTTTTGCGGTGTCTTTCCTTATCGGTCTAAAAAACCCGTTCTACTATGTAGAAAGCTCCTGGTTCTCCGCAGGAATCAGCGGTCAGGCCCTGATCCTGCTGCTGGGCGGACTCTTCCTTTTGTACAAGAGCACATCAGAAATTCACGAGAAGGTGGAATTGCCGGAACACGATGAGGAAGCGCTGGAAGCCAAGAATATTACCAGCCTGAACAGGGCGCTTTTCCAGATCCTGATCATCGATTTCATCTTCTCCATAGATTCTATTTTGACAGCAGTGGGGATGACCAGCGGAATAGGTGATAAACCTGAAGATGCCCTGGTGCTCATGGTCATAGCGGTGGTCATCTCCATCATAATCATGATGGTCTTTGCCAATGCGATCAGGGTATTCATCAACAAGCATCCCTCCATGCAGCTGCTGGCCCTGTCGTTCCTGATCCTTATAGGGTTTATGCTGATCGCCGAAGCAGCCCACCTGAGTCACGCCCGCTTCTTCGGTTCAGAGATCGGAGCTATTCCAAAAGGCTACCTTTATTTTGCCATTACCTTTTCCCTGCTGGTGGAGTTCCTCAATATGAAATACAGGAAGAAAGAGGAGTTTATTGAAGATCTGGAGGAAAATCAGGATGGGTCGGCGGAAGATCCTGAATGCTGATCGGACCGGGTCAGAACAACTTGGTCTGCCCGTCTTTGTCTTCTCCTTGTTCTTTTTCCTTAGCCTTTGACTCGGAACTTTTTTTGTCAGGTGTTACATCCTCTTCATCGATGACCTCTATGTCTTCGGCCTTATTCTTTTTGGGTTCTTCATATGGGAGGGGTTCCAGGGCATTGATCTCCAGCACCTTTTCCTTGGTAAGCTGGTTTCCCATGGCTGTTATCCCTTTTACAGCTATGAATTCGTCCAGAGTAACCACCATGTTTTCCTTGCGTTCCTGCCCCCGCTTTTTGCCAAAGACCACTTCGGCCACCGGCCTGTATTCCGTAAAGATCTTTTCCAGGTAGGACTTGGGATGATCTGTGATGATCACTTCTTCCTTGTCGGGATTTTCCACCAGGAAACGCTTTACGTAGAATAATTCCTTTTCTCCTTCCCAGTAGATGGCTGAGAGGGGTTTCTCAGGCTTCCATTTCTCCAGGACGATCATATCGTCATCAAACCTCATGATGATATCCGGAATGGCCGTTTTGAC
The DNA here is from genome assembly GCF_014638095.1 of Muriicola marianensis. GTDB lineage: Bacteria > Bacteroidota > Bacteroidia > Flavobacteriales > Flavobacteriaceae > Muriicola > Muriicola marianensis. Next base: position 189,258 of record NZ_BMFH01000001.1, on the reverse strand, counting down.
CACTCCTTTCTGACTGATAATGAGCAAGCGGTCCTCGCTGGTGAATTCACCCAGCAATTCGCCCCGTCCGTCCACATTGAGTCGCTGAATAGTATCATCGAACCATATTTTACGGGGTTTGAGGGTAGAAAGTCCTTTCTCTTTCAGTTCAATGCGTTTGACCGGGTATTTGGTCACGATATTCCCTTTGGAGTTCCTTCCTTTGATCAGCACATCGGCGAAATCGAGGTCCCATTTCAGTTTTTTAATACTGCCAGACTGCCTCAGGTTGACGGTCACTACCTCTGCCTCCCCGTTGGGGTTAGCCGTAAAATAGAGGACATCAGACTGGGCTTTGCCATTGGTAAGGTCGTACATCTTATCCCGTGTCACGCCCGTGACGTTAAACCGTTTTACGTAACTGGCACCACCCCTTCCATCCTTGTAGATCATGTTATAGATGGTGCGCTTGTCCTTCTTTTTAAAGACCGCTACATGGATGATGTTCTTTTCCACAAAGGTCTTGGCGTCTACCTTGGTGACCATCATATGGCCACTTTTGGTGAAGATGATAATGTCGTCAATATCGCTGCAATCGGTGACATACTCGTCCTTTTTTAAGGAAGTGCCCACGAATCCTTCTTCCCTGTTGACATATAGTTTTGTGTTTCGAATGACCACCTTGGTCGCCTCGATCTCGTCGAATATCCTGATCTCCGATTTGCGTTCCCGCCCCTGCCCGTACTTTTTCTTTAATTCCTTAAAATAATCTATGGCAAAATCCACCAGGTTCGCGAGATACTTTTTGGTCTGGGCGATCTTTTCTTCAAGGCTATCGATCAGCTGCTGTGCCTTATCAATGTCGAATTTAGAGATCCTTTTGATCCGGATCTCCGTCAACCTCACGATATCCTCTTCCGTCACCTCCCTCTTCAAATGACCGATGTGAGGTTTAAGACCTTTGTCAATGGCAGCAATCACCCCTTCCCAGGTCTCTTGTTCCTCTATGTCCCGGTAGATGCGGTTTTCTATAAAGATCCGTTCAAGAGAAGCGTAATGCCACTGATCCTGCAACTCCCCCAATTGTATCTCCAACTCCTCTTTCAGCAATTCAACCGTATGGTCAGTAGACCGCTGCAGCATCTCCTGTACCCCGATAAACAAGGGTTTATTGTCTTCGATGATACATCCCAGGGGTGAAATGGAGCTCTCACAGGCAGTGAAGGCGTAGAGTGCGTCAATGGTCTTGTCCGGAGAAATTCCACTGGGGAGATGAATGAGAATCTCTACCTCGGCCGCAGTATTATCCTCTATCTTCTTGATCTTGATCTTTCCCTTGTCATTTGCCTTGAGGATAGAGTCAATTAAGGAGGAGGTGTTGGTTCCATAGGGGATCTCACTGATCATCAGCGTGTTCTTGTCGAGCTGAGAGATCTTAGCCCTGATCCTGATCCGGCCTCCCCTCATGCCGTCGTTGTAATTGGTGACGTCGATGATCCCGGCCGTGGGAAAATCAGGGAATAACTTAAACTTCTGACCCTTCAGATGCTTGATGGAGGCGTCGATGAGCTCGTTAAAGTTGTGAGGCAGGATCTTTGTAGACAACCCCACCGCAATCCCTTCCGCACCCTGGGCCAGAAGCAACGGGAATTTAACAGGCAGGTGAACGGGTTCTTTCTTGCGGCCGTCATAAGATAGCTGCCATTCCGTGATCTTCGGACTGAAGACCACATCCAGGGCAAATTTTGAAAGTCGGGCCTCTATATAACGGGATGCAGCCGCCCCATCACCGGTCAGGATGTTCCCCCAGTTCCCCTGAGTGTCGATCAGCAGGTCCTTCTGTCCGATCTGCACCATGGCGTCTGCGATACTGGCATCACCGTGGGGGTGGTATTGCATGGTATGGCCTACCACATTGGCAACTTTGTTGTAGCGACCGTCGTCCAGTTCTTTTAAGGAATGCATGATCCTCCGCTGTACAGGCTTAAACCCGTCCTCAATCGCAGGTACCGCCCTCTCAAGAATAACGTAGGAGGCGTAATCCAGGAACCAGTCCTTATACATCCCTGTGACCCTGGTAAGTGCATCCTGCTGCCCTTCCCTGCCTTCTTCCTGTTCTAATTGCCCATCTTCATTCTCTTCCATATAAAGAGACTCCTATTTACTTGATTTAGAATTATTCCTGATCTACAAGATCAACTTCTACTTTAAGATTATTAATAATGAATTCCTGACGATCCGGGGTGTTTTTGCCCATGTAAAACTGCAGGAGTTCTTCGATGGAAAGTGCTTTGTCCAGCATCACCGGTTCCAACCTGATGTCTTCCCCGATAAAATGCTTGAACTCATCAGGAGAGATCTCACCCAGTCCTTTGAATCGGGTGATCTCGGGTTTGCCGGTTAACTTGGCGATAGCCTCTTTCTTTTCCTCCTCGCTGTAACAATAGATCGTCTCTTTTTTATTGCGAACCCTGAAAAGCGGGGTTTGTAGGATATAGAGGTGATTCTCCTTGATGAGTTCCGGAAAGAACTGCAGGAAAAAGGTAATCAGCAGCAGGCGGATGTGCATACCGTCTACGTCTGCATCCGTAGCTATCACGATATTGTTGTACCTGAGGTCCTCCATAGATTCCTCTATATTCAGGGCTGCTTGCAGAAGGTTGAACTCCTCGTTCTCGTAGACGATCTTCTTGGACATCCCATAGGAATTCAGCGGCTTTCCCCTCAGGCTGAAAACAGCCTGGGTGTTCACATCCCGGGATTTGGTGATAGAGCCCGAGGCGGAATCCCCCTCCGTGATAAAGAGGGTGCTCTCGAGCCGCCTGTCACTCTTCATGTCGTCCAGGTGGATGCGGCAATCCCTGAGCTTTTTATTGTGAAGGCTGGCTTTCTTTGCCCGCTCCCGCGCCAGTTTGCGGATACCCGACAACTCCTTTCGCTCCTTTTCAGCCATCATAATCTTCCGCTGGATCTTTTCGGCAGTCTCCGGGTTCTTATGCAGGTAATTGTCGAGTTCCCGACCTATAAAATCATTTACGTAGGTACGAACCGTGGGAAAGTCACCTCCCATATCCGTGGATCCCAACTTGGTCTTGGTCTGACTCTCAAAAACAGGTTCCATGACCTTGATTGAAATAGCTGAAATGATACTCTTTCGGATGTCGGAGGCGTCGTAATTCTTGCCGTAGAAGTCCCTGATGGTCTTCACCAGGGCTTCGCGGAAGGCAGCCTGGTGTGTCCCTCCCTGGGTAGTGTGCTGTCCGTTGACGAAGGAATGGTATTCCTCGCTGTACTGGGTCTTGCTGTGTGTGATCGCTACCTCGATATCCTCTCCCTTCAGGTGGATGATCGGATACAGCATATCATCTGCGCTGTTGTTATCCTCAAGGAGGTCCTTAAGACCGTTCTCGGAATGGAATTTTTCTCCGTTAAAGATGATGGTGAGACCCGGGTTCAGGTAAACGTAGTTCTTGAGCATGCGTTCCACATACTCGTTCCGGTATTTGTATTTTTTAAAAATGGATTCGTCCGGGGTGAAGATCACCTTGGTTCCTCTTCTTCGGGAAGTCTCTTCCAGAAAATCCTCACTGACCAGGTTGCCAAATTCGAAGTCGGCCGATTTGGATTTCCCATCCCGGGTCGATTCTACCCGAAAGAATGAAGACAGGGCGTTAACCGCCTTAGTACCCACCCCGTTAAGTCCGACTGATTTTTTAAAAGCACGGGTGTCGTATTTACCTCCGGTGTTCATTTTAGATACCACGTCCACCACCTTACCCAGTGGAATACCCCTGCCGTAGTCCCTTACTACAACCTTGTCGCCGGGGATCGAGATCTCGATGGTCTTTCCGGCTCCCATCACAAATTCGTCTATGCAGTTATCGATCACCTCCTTCAGCAGGATGTAGATCCCATCGTCCTGGGAGGAGCCGTCTCCCAGTTTTCCGATATACATCCCGGGGCGCATCCGGATGTGCTCCTTCCAGTCAAGAGACCGGATATTCTCCTCTGTGTATTGTGTTTGAGCCATAGCTTTGGGGTATATCCCTGCTAATATAAAATTTCAGGGCAGAAATCAAAATGCACCAAAAATAAAGTAATCAACAATGAAACGGGCACATTGTTAATAGTTAAAAAGGGGGGCAGTCCAGGAAATTCGGGATTCGGAGACCTTTTTCAGACGTTGAAACGGAAGTGCATGACATCCCCGTCCTTAACGACATAGTCTTTTCCTTCCACCCTCATTTTTCCGGCCTCCTTTACCTTGATCTCGCTTCCGTAGGAGACGTAATCGTCATAAGCAATGACTTCTGCCCTGATGAAGCCCTTTTCAAAATCGGTGTGTATCACCCCTGCGGCCTGAGGTGCAGTGGCACCCACGGGAATGGTCCACGCCCGGACCTCCTTCTCCCCTGCCGTAAAATAGGTGTGGAGGTTGAGCAGGTGATAGGCTGCCCGGATGAGCTTTGAGGATCCCGGTTCTTCTAATCCCAGGTCTTCGAGGAAAAGTTGCCGTTCTTCATAGGTCTCCAATTCGGATATATCGGCTTCCGTGCCAACCGCCAGAACGAGGATCTCTGCATTTTCATCTGCCGTCGCCGCCCGTACCTGTTCCACATAGGCATTGCCTGCGGCGGCAGAAGCTTCATCCACATTACAGACATACATGACCGGCTTGTCAGTGATCAGTTGCAGAGGAGTGATGTATTCTTTTCGCTCTTCAGCACTTAAATCGATAGCTCTTACCGATATACCTGCTTCCAGCTCTTTTTTTACTTTAAGTAATACGGCTTCTTCTTTCACCGCATCTTTATTTCCGGTTTTGGCAGCGCGTTTTGCTTTGTCGAGCTTCTTCTCAACACTTTCCAGGTCCTTCAGCTGTAATTCGATGTCTATGGTTTCCTTGTCCCTGATGGGGTCTACAGACCCGTCTACATGGACCACATTATCGTCATCAAAACACCTCAATACGTGCAGGATCGCGTCGGTCTCCCGGATATTGGCGAGAAACTGGTTCCCGAGTCCCTCCCCCTTGCTGGCTCCTTTTACCAGCCCTGCAATATCGACGATATCCACAGTGGCCGGGATCACGCGCTGAGGATTGACAAGTTCCTCCAGTTTTTCCAGACGTTTATCGGGTACATTGACCACACCGATATTCGGTTCGATGGTACAAAATGGGAAGTTTGCGCTCTGGGCCTTAGCGTTTGACAAGCAATTGAAAAGGGTTGACTTTCCAACGTTGGGCAGGCCGACAATTCCAGCTTTCATCAGGTTAATTTTTTGACGCGGCAAATATAGCCCTTCTAAACGGTATTTAGTAATCCCCTACTATGTTATGGCAAGAATATTTTTCCATACATTTAATGGACTAACCCATTAACACCTAACTGATGAAAATTATTTACAGACTTTTCGTATTTGTGTGCTTCAGTACCACCTTTGCGTTTGCCCAGCAAACCATTACAGGTAAGGTTGTCGATCAGGACGGCACCCCTCTGGTAGGAGTCAACATTGTAGAAAAAGGAACTGCCAACGGGACGACGACAGATTTCGACGGTAATTATTCCATCAGAGCTGCTGCAAACGGCAGCCTAGTCTTCAGCTACATTGGCTTCGAGACCTATGAGGAAGAGGTCTCAGGGCGGACAGTGATCGACGTGGTCCTGACAGAAGGCCTACAGTTAAGCGAAGTGCAGCTGGTTGGATCGCGAAGTCCAAAGCGAACTGCAACTAACACGGCTGTACCTGTCGATGTGATCGATGTGGCCGACGTGGTTACCCAAAGCGGCCGAATAGAGGTAAATGAAATGCTACAGTTTGCCGCACCCTCCTTCAATGCTAATAAACAATCAGGTTCAGACGGAGCGGATCATATTGATCCCGCCACTTTGAGAGGCTTGGGACCCGATCAGACCTTGGTCCTTATCAATGGCAAACGAAGGCACCAGTCCTCCCTGATCAACATTTTCGGCACAAGGGGAAGGGGTAATACGGGAACAGACCTTAATGCCATTCCTGCAACCGCCATAAAACGCATCGAGATCCTCAGGGATGGAGCCTCAGCCCAATACGGTTCGGACGCTATCGCCGGGGTGATCAATATAGTCCTTAAAGACCAGAGAGACGGAGTTTCCGGCCTGTTGAGTTATGGTGCCTACAGCACAAACGCCGATGTGGATATCACTGATTTTACAGCAGATAATTATGGGGTCTGGAATACGGACGGATTCAGGCTCGACACCGACAAGGACGGGAACCAGATAGGAGATGATCAAAATTTTGACGGCGGGTCTTTAAAAGCGGGCATCAACTACGGTGTTGGGATCGGTGACCGCGGTTTTGCCAACTTTACCATGGAATACGTCAGCAAGAACAAGACACTGCGTCCTGCCTTTGATTTTAGAAAAGGTTTTGGTGAAGCGGCTATCGACGGATTCAATTTTATGGTGAATTCCGTGATCCCGGTTTCAGATAATACGGATTTCTATGTCTTCGGAGGAAGGAATTACAGGGATACAGATGCCTATGCCTTTACGCGAAACGGGGGGGCAAGGGTTATTCCCTCCATCTACCCGGACGGATTTACGCCGAGGATCACATCGAATATTACGGACAATTCCATTTCGGCCGGTTTCAGGACAGAACTCCCTAGTGGCTGGAAAGCAGACTTCAGCAATACATTTGGAAAAAACAATTTCCACTATTTCATCAAGGGAACACTCAACGCATCCCTGGAGGATGTATCCCCGACAGATTTTGATGCGGGTGGTCATAGCCTGAGCCAGAATACCCTTAATCTGGACTTTTCCAAATACTACGATGACGTTCTGGAGGGCATGAACCTCGCTTTTGGCGCGGAGTACAGAACAGAGAATTTTGTCATATTCGCGGGGGAAGAAGGCTCGTGGGGCACCTACGACGTCAATGGGCTTCTGATCACAGACCCTGCAAATCAGACCCAGCCGGTCGACCCTGATTCCGGGGATCCCAGACCCGGTGGATCCCAGGGCTTTCCCGGATACAGCCCGGCAAACGAAGTAGACCGCAGCAGGAGTAACTTTTCACTCTATGCCGATGGAGAATTCGATCTATCCGAATCCTTCCTGCTCAGCGCAGCAGCCAGGTTTGAGAACTACAGCGATTTTGGCAGCACATTGAACGGAAAACTGGCCATGCGCGTCAAAGCCTCGGACAATGTCAACGTCAGAGGTTCCCTCAGTACAGGGTTCAGGGCGCCTTCTCTGGCCCAGATCTATTACAACCTCAGGTTCACGAACTTTGTGGGAGGTGTGGCCCTGGAATCCCTATTATCACCTAATAACAGTCCGGTTACCGCTTCCTTCGGTATACAGCAGCTCACCGAGGAAAAGGCTTTTAACGCAGGTTTGGGTCTCACTGCCAATTTAGGTGACTTTTCTGCGACTGTAGATGGATATTTTATCAATGTGCAGGACAGGATCGTGCTGACCGGAAATTTCGACGCCCCCCAGATTCCGAATGTCGAAGCAGCTCAGTTTTTTGCCAACGGTGCTGATACGCGAACCGTCGGACTAGATGTGGTGCTTTCCTGGAAAACATACTTTGATGACGGAAGTTTTACGGCCACCTTCACAGGAAACTTAAACGACATGGAAATTACGGATGTTAAAAACGGTACCCTGGATGAACAGATCTTTTTCGGTGAAAGGGATAAGGCATTCCTGCTGGCTTCCGCACCTGACAGCAAGCTGACCCTGAATATGAACTACGACAAGGATTGGTTCGATGTGGGATTGGCCTTTACCCATTTCAGTAAAATTGAGCTGCTCGATTTCCAGATGTTCGAGGATCCGGCAGATTACGGTGGTCTCCCGAACCAGGTCATCGCCGCTACAGATACCTATGATCCCAAATTGGTTACAGATCTGGTTTTCGGGTTTGATTTGAGCGAAGACCTGAAATTAAATGTAGGGGCGAATAACCTTTTTAATGTGTATCCTGACCAGCAGGACGACTGGACAGAGGCAGGAGGTTATTTTGATGCAGTACAGATGGGGTTTGGAGGCTCATTTTTTTACGGCAGGCTGAACTTTTCATTTTAACAGCCTGAGATAAGATTTCATTAAAAAGACTGGTGGGTTTCTGCCAGTCTTTTTATTTTCATGGACTATGATCGTACTACAGGGCATAATCTATGACGAAAAATCGTCCTTTTTGAGAGGACCTGCCAAGGCACCTCCTGTAATCCGTGCTGCCTACCATAGTTCTTCAGCTAATTATTTCGCCGAGAACGGGTTGGAGGTAGATCCATCGGTTTTTGTGGATAAAGGGGATTTTAAACCGGCCGACTATTTTGACATCGAACGCATCACAGCCTCTAACCTGGACGGGGAACAGCAGATCATCAGCCTGGGTGGTGACCATTCCGTGACCTATCCCATTGTTAAGGCGTTACATTCTGTTCACGGTCCGCTCCAAATCCTTCATATCGATGCGCACGGCGATCTGTACGACAGTTTTGACGGGGACCCCTACTCCCATGCCTGCCCATTTGCGCGTATCATGGAAGACAAACTGGCCAGCAGGCTTGTTCAATTAGGAATTCGGACCCTGAACACCCACCAGCGGGAACAGGCTGCCAAATACGGAGTGGAGATCACAGAGATGAAGGACCTCGACCTTCACCGCCTGCCTCGCTTTACATCTCCCATCTATCTATCGGTGGATATAGATGCCCTGGACCCGGCCTACGCCCCCGGGGTCTCACACCAGGAACCAGGGGGACTCTCAACGAGGAGCCTGATACAGATTATCCAGGCAGTAAAAGTCCCTATCCTGGGGGCAGACATCGTGGAATACAACCCGGACCGGGATGTAGATAAGAGGACCGCCATGGTCTGTGCCAAGATATTCCGGGAGATCTGCTCAGCGATGATCACCAATAAGACCTGACCTTTTCGCTGATCCCAGAATATAATGCACAGTAACAAAAGAACATCTTGTTCGTCTCAATCTTTAAATCTGTTTCCATTGATATTAAAGAATAACATTGCACTATTGTCCCTCCTGTTCATGGGTCTGAGCGTGAAAGCACAGACCTTAGAGGGTTATATCAGAAATTTTAATACAAAGGAGGCCATCCCCTACGCCACTGTGCAATTGGGCCCTGATTACGGCACCATCGCAAACGAAGAAGGTGGATTTTCCCTGTCTTTGGCAGGCAAAGCCGGCGATAGCCTGCTGATCTCCTCCATGGGATATGCCCAGAAGCGTATCCCTCTCCCCTCTGCAATGGAGGAAATTGTGATTTATCTCGAACCCTCAGCCATAGAGTTGGACGAGGTCCTGCTGAGGGATCGGCAACCCTCGGCCGAAGAGATCATCCGGGAGGTGCGAAGGGCCTATCCTCAAAATTATTCCAGCACGGATCAGAAGTATGAGGTTTTCTACCGAGGGACCTCCTACATGCAATTTGAGGACCTGAATGTCGATATTGATAAGGCCACACGCATTCCGAAACAGCAGGTAGCCCGGGCCAGCAAAAAGTTAGATTCCCTGGCCAGATCGGTCGTAGAGAGCAAGTTGATGGAATTTCGCGATTACAGCGGAATTGTACTATTGAAGCAACGGGACTCGAGCAAGATATCTATAGACCGGGCCACCAGACTCCTGGACAGCCGCAAGGAATTTTCTATGGAAGGCGTACAAAAACAGGCACAGGGTATCATCCTGCAGTACCTTGATACCAGCAAAACGTACAAGTTAAAGACCGGCTTGTTTAAGATAGAGGATTCCCTGGCCCTGGACAAGGAAGAGTTCAGGCAGGAAAAGAAAACAGAGTATTCCAGGGGAGAGATCAGATCGTCTGTTATGAGCACCCTGAAACGGTCTCAATGGCACGAGAACTCCTTCCTTGAAAAGCTGCTCGATCCGAAGGCCTACGAATACACCCTCGACGGCATTTCTTATTTTCAGGGAAACCCCATTTATGTGGTCTCCTTCTTCCCCGGGAAGGGAAGTTCCAGATTTGCCGGCACATTCTATATTTCTACCCGGGATTATGCCGTATTAAAGGCAGATTATGCCTTCGGCGACGGAAAAAGAGGGAGGAAATTTAATATGAAACTCCTACTGGGAATAAAATACATTGAAAAAACCCATAAGGGCACGGTGATCTATAAAGCAGGGGCTAATGGGATCTACCATCCCTATTATATCACCAAAGAGGAGGGCAACTACATCTACCTTCATCGGCCATTGAAGTTCATAGAGAACAGCCCGAGGAAAGACAAGGTGCTGTTCGACTTCAACCTGGAAGGGGAAGGAAGGGAGAAGCGGGAACTGTTGATCCTCAAGGCAGAGGATCTGGATCCGGCAGAATTCATAAACCTGACCGAAGCAGAGAAGATACCCTACACCGAACTGAAACAATTTGAATCCTCCATCTGGCAGGACAGGCAAATTATTCAGCCTCTGGAGGAAATGAAAAACTTTAAGGCCGGGGATTAATCCTCAGGGTGCATAAATCGCTGCTTGGACAGGAGGACCTCTTCGCTCTCCACACGATCCTCATCAGGGACACAGCAATCTACCGGGCATACGGCAGCACACTGGGGCTCCTCGTGGAAGCCCATGCACTCTGTACACTTGTCCGGAGCGATATAGTAGATCTCATCACTGATAGGCTCCTGCACTTCCTCAGCATTTACTTTGCGTCCATCGGGAAGGACCACATCTCCTTTAAGGGATGTCCCGTCGCTGTAGCGCCACTCATCTGCACCTTCATAAATCGCAGTATTGGGGCATTCCGGTTCGCAGGCACCACAGTTGATGCATTCGTCTGTAATGATTATTGCCATAACTCTCTTTTTCTATTAGCAGATAAAAATAAGGTCGGGTCGGACCCCATGAATTTTACATTTACCCTATTTTTGCGGCAAAGGTAAAAGGCGTTCTTATTTTCTACAAATATAATGGGCTCACTGGAACGAAGAATACAAGCATTTGTTAAACTGGGTGACTTTCTCAGGGATTTCAGAATGGATGATCCTGAATCTGCAGAAGATGAATTTACCCTGGCGGTGGAACGTGCGGGTAGTCGGAACGGCTGGTTTACCCGAGAAAACCTCCGGCACGCCCTATCGGCCTGGGGTAAGGAACTCACCGAGGAAAATCTGAGGTCCTGGATCTCAGCGTACGAAATACCCGAAAAAGACCCTAAAGTAGTGGCAATAATCATGGCAGGGAACATTCCCCTGGTAGGGTTTCACGATCTGCTTTGTGTGCTGATCACAGGCCACAAGGCCCTGGTTAAGCTGGCTTCAGGAGATACTGAATTGCTGCCTGCCCTGATAAAAAAACTCGAAGACTTTGAACCTCATTTTAGGGGTTGCACCGTTTTTTCAGAGGGAGTTATGAAGGGATTCGATGCTGTGATCGCTACGGGAAGCGACAACACTTCGAGGTATTTCGAGTACTACTTTGGGAATAAACCTCACATTATCAGGAAGAACCGAAACAGTGCGGCAGTGCTTACAGGGGACGAATCCCAGGAAAAATTACGCGCTCTCGGAGAGGATATCTTCAGGTACTTTGGTCTGGGCTGCCGTAGCGTGAGCAAATTGTTCGTGCCGGAGGGATATGATTTTCAAGACCTTTTTACTGCCCTAATACCCTTTGAGGGCATTAAGGACCACCATAAATATCACAATAACTACGATTACAACAAGGCAGTGTACCTGATGAGTGAATTTCCTTTCTTGGACAATGGATTCCTCGTCCTGAAGGAGGATTCGGGGTACGCCTCCCCCATTGGTGCGGTATATTATGAGACCTATGATTCCCCGGGGAAACTCAAGGAAAAATTGGAATCTGATCGCGAAAAGATACAGTGTCTGGTAGCAGAGGGCTTTATACCCGGGGAAGTGCCTTTCGGGCAAACACAGAACCCTTCCCTGTCTGACTATGCCGACGGGGTGGATACTGTTGAATTCCTGTTAAAAACCTGAAACAATTATTCGCGATTTGCCCTGCCTATCTCGGGTTAATTTTCGACCTTTACGGCTGCAAAAAAAGCACCCCGACTTATGAAAAAACACAATTTTAGCGCCGGTCCCTGTATCCTGCCGGCTGAGGTCATGAAAAAGGCTTCTGACGCCGTGCTCGAACTCGATGGGATCGGACTCTCACTCATAGAGATCTCCCATAGAAGCAAAGAATTCGTCGCAATCATGGAAAAAGCCAGGTCCCTGGCCCTTGAGCTCCTCGGCCTGGAAGGAAAAGGGTATCAGGCCCTCTACTTGCAGGGAGGTGCGAGCCTGCAGTTTCCGATGCTGGCCTACAACCTGCTCGAGAACAAGGCGGGTTACCTCAATACAGGAACCTGGAGTTCCAATGCCCTGAAGGAAGCAAAAATCATCGGGAACGCTGTGGAGGTCGCCTCTTCCAAGGATAAGAACTTCAATTTTATCCCCAAGGGTTTTGATATTCCGGCAGACCTGGATTACCTGCACCTCACTTCGAACAATACTATTTTCGGAACACAGATCAAGGATTTCCCCTCCACCAACGTACCCCTGGTCTGCGATATGAGTTCTGATATTTTTTCGCGTCAGCTCGATTTCTCAAAATTCGACCTGATATATGCCGGAGCACAAAAGAATATGGGTCCGGCCGGAACCACTCTTGTGGTCATCAAGGAGGACCTGCTCGGAAAGGTGACGCGTAAGATCCCGTCCATGCTGAATTACCAGGTACACATCGGTAAAGACAGTATGTTCAATACCCCGGCCGTTTTCCCGGTCTATGTCTGCATGCTGACCCTGCAATGGCTTAAGGACATGGGCGGTATAGCTGCTATTGAGGAGATCAACGAGAAAAAGGCAAAACTGATTTATTCCGAGATCGATCTCAACCCCCTCTTCCAGGGGTTTGCCGCCAAGGAAGACCGGTCTAACATGAACGCCACGTTTACGCTCAAAGATGAAAAACTCAAAGACACCTTTGATGCTATGTGGAAAGAGGCCGGAATCAATGGCCTGAACGGCCACCGATCGGTTGGAGGGTACAGGGCGTCTATGTACAATGCCCTCACCCTGGAGAGTGTAGGTGTACTGGTAGATGTAATGAGTGACCTTGAAAGGAAGGCCTGACAGGCACTCAGAAAAGCAATCTGAATTGAATACACGTATTTATGAGTAAAAAGATCCTTGCCAATGACGGCATTTCAAAAAGTGGAATAGAGGCCCTGCAATCCGCAGGATTTGAGGTACTGACGACAAATGTGGCCCAGGAACAGCTGGTTAATTTCATCAATGAGGAAAACGTAGCAGGTCTTTTGGTCCGCAGCGCGACCCAGGTTAGAAAAGAGTTGATCGATTCCTGCCCCGGGCTAAAGCTGATTGGCCGTGGCGGAGTCGGGATGGATAATATCGATGTGGAATACGCCCGAGAAAAAGGCCTGCATGTGATCAATACCCCCGCATCCTCTTCAGCCTCGGTGGCAGAACTGGTATTTGCCCATCTCTTTGGGGGGGCGAGGTTTCTATATGACGCCAACCGGAATATGCCACTGGAAGGTGATAAGAATTTTAAAGGCCTGAAGAAGAGTTACGGAAAAGGCACGGAATTAAGAGGAAAAACCCTGGGTGTGCTCGGCTTCGGCAGGATAGGTCAGGCTACCGCAAAGATCGCTCTCGGGATTGGGATGAAGGTGATGTATTTTGACCCCAACCTCCAGGAGGCAGAGATCAGTATTTCTTTTTACGACGATCGCTCCATTTCCTTTCCCCTTCACTCAAGTTCAAAGGAGGAAGTCCTTAAAGCAGCAGATTTTATCACCCTTCACGTCCCGGCTCAAAAGGACTACGTGATAGGGAAGCCAGAATTCGACATGATGAAGAACGGTGTAGGCTTGGTAAATGCGGCCCGTGGAGGGGTTATCGACGAGGTCGCCCTGCTGGATGCCATCGACCAGGGCAAGATCGCTTTTGCCGGGTTGGATGTATTTGAAAGTGAACCCCATCCTGAGGTACGCATTTTGATGCATCCCAAGATCTCTCTCTCGCCCCATATAGGGGCCGCCACAGGGGAAGCCCAGGACAGGATCGGTACTGAGCTGGCAGAGCAGATCATCAAGCTCCTCAATTAGATTTAAAAAATAGTATCTTACACCAAAACCATTAAAATGTCAGGATTATTAGATTTACTGGGCGGACCTCTGGGAAAACAACTCGTCGACGGGGTGTCGGAACAGACCGGGCAGCCTTCAGACAAAACAGCGGATGTTTTGAGCATGGCCATGCCGCTGTTGCTGGGTGCCATGAAGAAAAATGCATCAGATCCCCAGGGAGCATCCGGATTGATGAACGCCCTGGATTCAAAACATTCAGGGGGTATCTTGGATAATTTAGGCGGACTTTTCCAGGGAGGGGTCAATGATTCCGTGCTGCAAGACGGAGCAGGGATTCTCGGCCATGTACTGGGTAACAAGCAACCCATGATAGAAAATGCCCTGAGTCAGAAATCCGGGGTGGATGCAGGTTCGGTGGCCCAGATCCTCAAGATCGCAGCCCCTATCGTTATGGGATATCTCGGCAGGCAAAAGGCGCAGAGCAATGTGAGCGATGCTAACGGGCTGACCTCTCTGCTTGGATCGATGCTTGGAGGACAACCCAAACAGAACCAAAGCCTGATCACAAGCCTGATCGACGCTGATGGCGACGGAAGTGTGCTTGATGATGTAGCCGGCATGGTACTGGGTGCCAAAAAGAAAAAAGGCGGACTGGGTGGAATGCTGGGTGGCCTTTTCGGCAAATAAGCAAAGAGTACTTAACTTTTTTTAACTAGACCACCGGACAACCCCGGTGGTTTTTTTGTATCTTCTGGATATGAGATATGAAGTAAAAACTGGTTTATTACGATCGGCTGTCCTGGGCTTGATCACCCTCTCGGTTGTCATGATGAGCTGTGGTGGATCTAAAATGAACAGTACCGTTTCGGAACAGGAGCGCAAGGCATTTAACAGTACGGAAGCTGATACTGTAAAGATCTCGGATGAAGAATCCAATTACGAGATCATCATCATTGAACCGGGCTTTAATGTCTGGTTGCAGGCCGTTGCCCGTCCGCCCGGATATTATTCCCAAACCTTCCTGGAAAACCGTAACAGGTTGTTGGTGATCGAGTGGAACAACAGGGTCATCAACAACTTGCAATTCGATCCCCAGCTATATCAGCTTCAGATCGACTACGACCCCCTGATAGACTATGGATACGAGGTAAACTACAAACTCTACAATTACTTTATCTACTTTCAGCGAAAATACAACCAGCGGTTAGGGCCTTTTGCACCACGTATATAATTCCATACCTTTGCGGCCTTAATCGAGAATAGTGACAAGCAGATTAAAAAAATATTGGGGGATCACCTCCACCTGGCAGTTACTGGTCATCTTCTGGGTATTTGCCATCACCGGCTCGGCATCGGTCTATGTAGCCAAGCCTTTTCTGAATTTTATAGGTCTTTCAAGGGATGCCTTTCCCGATGCATGGTGGAGCGGCTGGATATACTGGACCCTGAGGATTTTGTTGATTTTTCCCTTTTACCAGGTCTTGCTGGTACTTTTTGGCTGGCTTTTCGGCCAGTTCAAATTCTTTTGGAATTTCGAGAAAAAGATGCTGAGTAGGATGGGGCTGGGTCGATTCTTTTCGTAGCCCATTGAGTTCAGGACTGGATAATTTCTTTTGATTTCTTTTTCGACAAGATAAAGGTATAGATCCACATCAGGGTAAAACCCGGTATGAAGTCGAGCCCGGGCAAGAGTTCCTCAACAAAGGTTACAAAACCCGCAATCTGACCTAGTCTTCCCTTGTACATTCGGGTCATTAGCCAGGCAGCAACGGGCGCCCAGATCACATCTGAGAATTCACCAATCCCCGGGATACTGAAAGAAAGCATTCCTATCCCGTCAAAGAGGATGCCCAATAAGAGGTATTTTACTTTCGACCCCGAATTCATAAGGTTAAAAATAAAGAAACCCGATTGTCTTCACAACCGGGTTTTGACAAATCTCTTTTTCTTTTATCAGGACAGTCTGGAACTGATCAACTTTAAGAATTCATTCCGGGTCTCGATCTTTTCGAACTGTCCCCGGAATCCGGAAGTGGTGGTTACCGAATTCTGCTTCTGTACCCCGCGCATCATCATACACATATGGGATGCTTCTATCACAACGGCAGCCCCTTTTGGCTTAAGGGTGTTATTGATACATTCCAGGATGTCGTGGGTGAGCCTCTCCTGAACCTGCAGCCTCCTGGCAAAGACATCCACCACCCTGGGAATCTTGCTCAACCCGACGATATGGCCGTCCGGGATGTATGCGATATGCGCCTTTCCGTAAAAAGGCAACATATGGTGCTCACAAAGGGAGTATACTTCTATATCCTTTATAATTACCATCTCATCGTATTCTTCGGCAAACATGGCACTTTTCAGAATCTTCACGGCATCCTGCTTATAACCCTGGGTGAGGAAGAGCATGGCCTTTGCTGCCCGCTCCGGAGTTTTTAGCAGGCCTTCCCTCTTGACGTCCTCCCCTATCTCATCAATGATCTTTGAGTAACGTTCCTTTACCTCATTGGTAATGTTCATATTGTACTCTTCCAGGTTTTGATATGGTGCCATAATAACTTATTTATGAGTAAGCAGAAAAACTGTTTTGTTTAGTATTTGATTCATAAACCTAAACAAAAGTAATCAATTCTAGGCCTGCTCCTGAACTTTAACGTATAATTAGCAGAATAAAAGAGCTTACAGTACATCAGGAAATAGTTAGTTAAAGTACTGAGACTCCCCTCCTGCCCTCGAACTGTCATTTTGTAATGAACGCGCTTATGTGTACTTTCGAGCCTCAAACGAATTTGGATGATCACCGCCAGGAATATTCAGAAATACTACGGCTCCCTCCAGGTTTTAAAAGGCGTTGACCTCCATATAGATAAAGGGGAAGTAGTGTCTGTAGTCGGGGCATCAGGAGCTGGTAAAACCACTTTGTTGCAGATCCTCGGAACACTAGACCGTCAATCCAATCCCGCTGAAAGCGACTTAAAGGTCAGCGGAGTGGAAGTAACTGAACTGGGGGATAAAGCCCTCGCCAGGTTTCGGAATGAACACATAGGCTTCATCTTCCAATTCCATCAACTACTACCCGAATTTACCGCCCTGGAAAATGTTTGTATTCCGGCTTACATCAAAAAAACACCTCCCGCGGAGGCGGAAAAAAGAGCGGCAGAACTTCTGGAATTCCTGGGGCTCGGAGAACGCCTGCATCACAAACCCAGTGAACTGTCCGGAGGAGAACAACAGCGGGTAGCCGTAGCCAGGGCCCTGATCAACAATCCTTCCGTTATCCTGGCCGATGAACCCAGCGGGAATCTCGACTCCGAAAGCGCTGAGGTCCTTCACAAGCTTTTCTTTCGGCTCAGGGAAGAGTTCGGACAGACCTTTGTCATCGTTACTCACAATGAGGAGCTGGCTGAAATGGCCGACCGTAAACTGACCATGATTGACGGCATTATCGTAAATCAATGATCTTAAAACACCTCTGGTCTTATTCGAAGTCCCCGAAATATGATCCATACCGGGCGATATCCACTGACCTTAAGATAAAGGTCGTCCTTTCCGCAGTCGGCTGGAATCTCCTTTTTGGAATCGGTCTTGCGGTAGTAACTGAAGGTGTATTCCACGTTTTGGAAGTGGATATGGGTAAGCACCGCACCGTCGATATGTTCTCAAAGTACACGCTTCCGCAGGTTTTTTTGATGATGGTGGTCCTTGCTCCTGTGATAGAGGAGTTCCTTTTTCGCGGACCGCTGATCTTCTTCAGGAGATCTTCCTTCTTTCCCTGGGTATTTTACCTGTCCTGTGTCATTTTTGGAATGGTGCATCTAGGTAATTTTGAAGACAGCAGCAACCTGCTGCCCTGGGCTCCCCTCCTGGTCGCCCCTCAAATCCTGATGGGGTTTTTCCTGGGATTCCTTAGGGTTAAACTGGGGCTTGTTTATGCCATCTTGATGCACGCCTGCCATAACGGGGTGCTTTTCTTTCTGGTTTCACTAACTGAGCTGACATGAAGAAGAAACAACCGGACATTGATGAACTCAGGGAATTCCTGGACCTTAAGGTAGAACAATATAATCGTCCGGAATTTTTGGCCAGCGACCCTATACAGATCCCGCACAGGTTCCATGAAAAAGAGGACATCGAGATCAGTGGCTTTCTGACGGCGACCATCGCCTGGGGAAACAGGAAAAGCATTATCAATAATGCGAGCCTGCTTATGGACCTGATGGATCAGTCTCCCTATCAGTTCGTCTCCCAACACCAAGAATCCGACCTCAAAGCCCTGGATAATTTTGTACACCGTACATTCAACGGCACAGACCTCCGCTATTTTATCCAAGCCCTCCAACATCTCTATTCCCACCATGGTGGGATGGAAGCTGTTTTCACCCGTCATGCCGGGCAGTCATCTTTACAACAAGCCATTTCTGATTTTCGCGCACTATTCTTTGCTCTGGATCATGAACAACGGACGGAGAAACACGTTTCTGATCCCTCCAGAGGATCGGCTGCCAAAAGGATTAACATGTTCCTCAGATGGATGGTACGCGATGCGGGAACCGGGGTGGATTTTGGCCTCTGGAAGACATTGAAACCCTCTCAACTGTCCTGTCCGCTCGATGTGCATTCAGGAAAGGTGGCCCGTAAGTTGGGCCTGCTGACCCGAAATCAGAATGACGCCAGGGCGGTCAGGGAACTCGATGCAAACCTGAGAATTTTGGATCCCAAGGACCCGGTAAAGTATGACTTTGCCTTATTCGGCCTAGGAGTCTTTGAAAAGTTCTGAATCCTCCTTCCCCCCTTCATTATGAGACGGTTAAACTTTATGGAGGGTCGATCGATCATTCTTACATATCACCCTATCTATACTCAAAAAAGCTAAAACATTTTATCTATCAAAATAAGTATTTAACAGAGAATATTTTAGTATTTATAATTATTCCTTATTATATCATTTACATTTTAACATATATAGAATATATAATGTAATTGTTAAATATTTGATAATTCAATGCTCCGGGATATGTTTCATGACGGAAAAATCTTATTTTTAAACTACAATCTGACTAATTACTGTTATGCTGAAAACAATCGGTAACAATGGTAAGTAGTTATACTATCCAAAAAAATAAGGGTTATCTGGAGATGATAGTGGAGGGAACCTATGATTACTGGGAATTCCTTGAATATCCGCGATACATCCGGAATTCCTGTGACGAAAACCGTTGTCCCAAAATCCTTATAGATGTGACACCCGTCAAAGCCCAGGAGGTATCCCTGATAGAACTGTTTTTCCTGGGAGAGGAGATTGCTAAAGTGATCGGCGATAAGATCATGATCGCTTTGCTCTGGAAGCGGGAATCTCTATCTGACTTTCTGGTGGATGTGGTTACCAACAGAAATGCCCAATTAAAAGTATTTGACGATTTAAAACTGGCCAGGTACTGGCTTACCCAGAAATACTGACCCCTTTAGACAAGGCCCATATTTCCCAATTCAAGCGGTACGGAACGGTTACCTTCTGAGATAGACCTGTAAATGGCTTCGATGATAATCATATCCCGCTTTCCCATTTCACCGGGAGCCCTGTTTACCGAGCCGTACAGGATGTGACTGGCAAAATCGTCCATTTGAAGCTTTTGTTGGGACTCATGTTTGAATTGAATGGGACCATTTGAGGATTCTCCGGCGAGAGGTCCGTAATTATTAGCCGGTTTTAAAGAGAACCATCCTCCTGTACAGGACGCATAAAGACTATTAGCATTGGCGTTGTGAGAGGTAAAAACAGTGCCCGTTGCCCCTCCCGGGAACTGAAACTGGGCAGTAACGGTCTCATCGGTGTCCTTAAAGTAATCCGGACGTGTACTGAATTCCTGAGCCGTGACTTTAACAGGGTTCTCCCCGGTGGCGTAGATAGTGCTCTGAATACTGTACACCCCCATGTTCATCAGTGCCCCTCCCCCGGATAAGGCCTTGTTAAGTCGCCATTGATCCGGGTTGCCGGCAGATCGGTAGGCCGCTTCTGCATTGACATATGCTGTCTTCCCAAAAGTCTTTTCCCTCACAAAGCGCTTAACTTCCTGGGTATAGGGTTCCGAGTGAAGGCGGTAGCCAATACCCAATTTGACGCCCGCCTTCCGGCAAGCTTCTATGATGGCATCACATTCAGCAACTGTTACAGCCATAGGCTTCTCGCAGATAACGTGTTTACCTGCCTGTGCCGCCCTGATAGAAAATTCGGCATGCATGCTGTTCGGCAGCACCACATATACCACATCGATATCATCGTTGTCTGCAATGGTATCAAAATTTTGGTAATTGTAAATATTCCCGGCAGGTATACCGTATCTCTCTGCCCAGATCCTCTCTTTGGCCTTTGTTCCTGTGACGATGCCTGCCAGATGGCAGAACTTTGTATCCTGCAGTGCGGGAGCGAGCTGATAGGTGCTGTAACTCCCCAATCCCACAAGCGCTATCCCTAGGGATTCCTCCCTACTTTTTGTTCCGGCCATGGCACAGGCCAGGGGTACCGAGGAGAACAGGGCCGATCCGGCAATTCCTTGGGAGAGTCTTCTGTTGAATTGTCTTCTGCTGATATTACCCATTATTTTCAATTTTAAACCTCTTCGGGCAAGGAAGCTTTAAGTTACTAAATCATACAGGATGTAAACCTTATTTATCCGTTTATTTTTAGATCTGAAAATTGCTATTTTTAGGCGCCTAAAAATTAAAAGATGAAAAAAACAGTATCTCTCCTTGTCATTTCAGTATACAGTTGCCTGAGTTTATTTTCCCAGGAACGCTCCATCCCGGTAGACACCACGGTGACCACCCAGCACAGCGTGACGGTGAACGGGGCTACCTTCAGCTATACGGCTGAAACAGGAACCCAACCGGTTTGGGATGAACTGGGGAAGCCGATCGCAGCCCTCCATTATACTTATTACACCCGCAATGATGTCAAAGACCGAAGATCAAGGCCTTTGCTGATATCATTTAACGGGGGACCCGGTTCGGGCTCTGTCTGGATGCACCTGGCCTATACAGGTCCGCGCGTCCTCAACATTGACGATGAAGGGTTTCCCGTGCAACCCTACGGCGTGAGTCAGAATCCCTATTCCGTGCTCGACGTGACAGACATTGTCTATGTCAATCCGGCAAACACTGGGTATTCCCGCACCATTCCCGAATCCGGCAAGGAGGTCGACCGCAGTAAATTCTTTGGTATCAATGCAGACATTGAATACCTGGCAGAATGGCTGAACACTTTCGTCACCCGGCACAATCGCTGGCGTTCTCCAAAATATATCATTGGTGAAAGCTATGGGGGCACGCGTGTTATGGGGCTTTCCCTGGCCCTCCAAAACCAGCAATGGATGTATCTGAACGGGGTCATTATGGTAAGTCCGGCAGACTACAAAGTGCTGCGGACAGGCGGTCCTGTGAGCGATGCCCTCAACCTCCCCTACTACACCGCTGCTGCCTGGCATCACAAAGCCCTCCCGGCTTCCCTTCAGGGCAAGGACCTTCTAGAGATCCTTCCGGAATCAGAGGACTTTACTATCAACACCCTGATCCCTGCCCTGGCAAAGGGAGGCTTTATCGATCAGGCTGAACGCGATCGCGTTGCGGAGCGCATGGCATTTTACTCCGGACTATCCAAGGAGGAGGTTCTGACGCGCAACCTGGTGATCCCGACCTCCTATTTCTGGAAAGCCTTGCTGAGAGACCGCGGATATACCGTGGGCAGGCTGGACAGCCGCTACTTGGGTATCGACCGTCAGATAGCAGGAGAGAGACCGGATTACAATTCGGAGATCACCTCCTGGCTACACAGCTTTACCCCGGCCATCAATTACTATCTCCAGGAAGAACTCAAGTTCAAAACCGATATCAAATACAATATGTTCGGACCCGTACGGCCCTGGGACAACGACGATGACAACACCCGTGACAACCTCAGACAGGCCATGGCTCAGAACCCTTATCTGAACGTGCTAATCCAAAGTGGTTACTACGACGGGGCCACCACCTATTTCAATGCCAAATACACCATGTGGCAGGTGGATCCCAGTGGAAGGATGAAGGACAGGTTCGAGTTCAAAGGTTACAGAAGTGGGCATATGATGTACCTCAGGAGGGAAGACCTGAAACAGGCCAATGAGGACATTCGCGCCTTTATTCTCAGAACACAGGCCAACGGGAAAAGTGCAAAATATTGATGATCCTTTTTTTATCAATCCCTGATAATAGTCTTAAAGGCAACTTTTTGAGGTTTCATCTATCCATTGGAGGGGTTGGTTGAAAGCGAGATTTCATGGGCTTTCGAAATACTTTTAGAAGAGGGTTTACGTTATATCCAACGTAAACTCATTTAAAAGTATGCCCCAATGAAAAATGTAAAATTTTCAGGACTGGTCCTGTTGATACTGGCCTTGTTCGTCATTTCCTGCGAAAAATCCACAGATGGATCGGAACAGTCGCTGTCGCCGGAATTACCTCCGGCAGAATCCATGGCTATCGATTTCGATGCCTTTGAAGAAAATGGAACTTCCGGCAAATCTGCGGTTCTCAGGGATGTTCAAAAAGCCCCGAACGGAAATTGGGTGTTCTCCCGCCTTGTAGTCGGAGTCTGGAGTACAGCCCTCTATTCCACCCTATCCGTACCTGTTGCGGCCTTCCACGCAGCTTTTGCCCAGACTCCCGAACAGATCTCGGATGATACCTGGCAGTGGACCTACAGCGTTGACGGTTTCACCAGCGAATACACAGCCCGGCTCACGGCCCAGTTAACCTCTGAAGCGGTATTGTGGAATATGTATATCACCAAAAACGGGATAGAAGGATTTGAGGAGTTTCAGTGGTTCTCAGGTTCCAGCTCTCTCGATGGGAACAGCGGATTCTGGATTCTGAACCAGGGTCCGGATCATCCTGATGCCATGCTGCGAATAGACTGGGAAAGAACGGGTGATGAGATTGGAAGTATCCGTTATACCTGGGTCAGGGAGCTCAATGATCAGGGCACTGACGATCTATTCAGGAACAGCTATCTGGAGTACGGTCTTCAGGATGCATATTACGATGCCTATTTCAATGCCTATGTATACGACACCAACCTTCAGGCTTTCACAGAAGTGGATATAGAATGGAGCAGAGAGACTTTTGAAGGAAGGGTAAGGTCATTCGCTTATTTTGAAGATGAACTGTGGCATTGCTGGGACAGCAACGGAGACGACGTGGCCTGTGAATAATTACATGATATAAAAGAAGACCCTGCCCTTAAAAAGCAGGGTTTTTTTGTGGTCTTCCGGGATCTTATTTAGTATCTTTTCGGCATTAATACATCGCAGTACGCCATGAAGAGAACAAATGTGATCATCTTCCTTGCAGTACTCCTTTCCGGACAGCTAACCGCCCAGGATTGGGCCCAACTGGCTGAATTCAGGAATGAGAATCTATCATTAGATGAAAAAGTGACAAAAGAAGGCCGAGTCGTATTCTTTGGAAATTCCATTACCATTGGCTGGTTGCAAACCATGCCTTCCTTTTTCGAAGGAAAACCCTACATCAACCGGGGAATCGGTGGTCAGACGACCCCTCAGATGCTGGTCAGGTTCAGACAGGATGTGATCGATCTGAAACCCAGGGTGGTGGTTATTCTCGCCGGCACCAATGATATTGCCGGTAATACCGGGCCAATGACCCTGCAGGAGACCCTTGACAACCTGATCTCCATGACAGAACTGGCCAGAGCAAACGGCATTGCTGTAGTCCTTTGTTCTGTCCTGCCGGCTTCTGATTATCCCTGGCGCCCGGGACTGAGACCTGATATCAAAATACCCGAGCTCAACACAATGATAAAGGAGTACACCGAGCAAGCCGGCGTAGTCTATCTCGACTATTTCAGTGCTATGGTCAATGAGAACAAAGGGCTGGACCCCGATCTTGCTCATGACGGGGTACATCCCACCAGGAAAGGTTACGAAATGATGGCTCCACTTGCTGAATCGGCCATAGAGCAAGCCTTAAGGCAATCCGAATAGTCAAAATACGCATCCTATTTTCACCCTGGCGTGCAGGGGTTGAGCAGCACCATTTCTTCCTCTGCTGAAGCGGGTATCCAAACGTAAAATGTCCTGATAGGAACCGATTCGCTCCTGCAAAACTTTGATTATATTTGTCAAATGATTACGGGAAATGCTGTTTAAATACCCCCAACTCCTCTGGTCGCTCTGGCTGCTCCTTATTCCCATCCTCATCCACCTTTTACAGCTACGGAGGTTTAAACCCACCCCATTTACCAACGTACGGCTGTTAAAAAAGGTAAAGGCCAAATCACAGAAATCCCAGACCCTGAAACGATGGTTGCTCCTGATCTCCAGGTTAGGACTCTTAGCCGCGTTGATCCTGGCCTTCGCACAGCCCTTTACAGCCAACAGGTCGGCTTTCATGAAGCAGGACCTGGTGATCTATTTGGACAATTCCTTCAGTATGCAGGCCAGGAGGGATCAAAATTCATTGTTGGAGGAAGCCGTACAGGAACTGATCCGCACCATCCCGGAGGGCACTATTTTTTCCCTTTTTACGAATGATTCGGAATACCGGGATGTAAGGGTAGATGAAATAAGAAATGAGCTCCTTCAACTCAAGTTCTCAAATGACCAACTCAATCTGTCCGAGATCGAACTTAAGGCCAATTCTTTTTTGAATGACGGACCGGATGCGCTCAAAAGCCTTGTGGTCATTTCGGATTTTCAGGAATCACTCGGAGGGATCATGGACGAAGGCAGAATAGAAGCCAACACCTTTTTTATCCCCCTCAGGACGGATGAGGTAAGGAATGTCTCCATCGATACTGTATTTCTCGAGACCTCATCGGGAAATATAAATAACCTGCACATTACCATCTCGGGGAATCACGATTTTGGATCCATCCCTGTTTCTCTGTTCAACAAAGGTTCGTTGATTGCAAAATCTGCGGCGACCTATAATTCGGAGGGTACTTCTGAACTCGTTTTTTCTCTCCCAGGTGAGGAAAATATCGAAGGTAAGGTCACACTCACAGACACCGGCCTCACTTTTGACAACGAGCTTTATTTCAACATCAACACCCGGGAAAAGATCCGGGTCCTGGGAATTGGCACAGAAGATGAGTTTCTGATCAGATTGTTCGATGACAATACATCACAATACAGGTCGGTTTCATCCTTAGATCAGGCCAGCAATCTTATTGCCGACCAGGACCTGGTCATACTCAACCAACTCAATGCATTTCCGTCGGGTACCGTGGATCTCCTGAGGGAATACACGGACCGTGGAGGCAGCCTGGTGCTGATCCCTTCCCTGACCATGAAAACAGAGGAATTCAACCGCCTGTTGGGCTTTTACGGCCTATCCTTTGGAAAAAGGATACAAACTCCTATGGAGATTACGGACATCAATTATGCCCATCCCCTATTCAGAGATGTCTTCAAAGATGCTGTCACCAATTTTCAGTATCCTTCAGCAAAGGAATTCTTTGTCTTGAATGGACGCGCAGATAAAATCCTGGGCTTTTCTAACGAGTCGCCCTTCCTCGCTGCCAGGGGTAAAAGCTATGTGTTTACTACCTCATTATCACCTGTAAACACCAATTTCACTGCTTCTCCCCTTGTGGTCCCGACACTTTATGCCATGGCCATGCAAAGCCGCAGTTTACCCACCCCCTATTATTTGTTGGGGTCTGATAGTTCAGAGGATGTGGCCGTACAATTGGGTGAGGACCGTATTCTTAGTCTGAAAAAAGGAGATCTGGAATTTATACCCCGGCAGCAATCCGTAGGACGGAATACGAGGCTCTGGTTTTCCGGAGCTCCTCAGGAAGCAGGCACTTTTGCCCTCGTAAATGCACCTGTCGACAGATCATTTAGTTTTAATTTCCCCAGGGCTGAAAATGATCTGACTTATCTCCCTCTCGATGAAGCGGGCGAAGGCATTGATATAATCGACTCAGTTTCTGAATTGTTTGAAAGATTTGAAAATGACAGCAGGGTGACAGGCCTTTGGAAATGGTTTGTTATTTTAGCGGTGCTGTTTTTACTGGCAGAGATCATCATTCAAAAGGCAATGAAATGAACATTCTTCTCAAATCGGCTCGTATCCTGGATACACAGAACCAAAGCCTGCATGGTAAAGTCAGGGACATATGGATCAAAAACGGTCGTATAGAGAAGATCGCCTCTTCGGTTTCCCCCGAAGCCAGGACCAAGGTTATTGAACGGCCCAATCTCCATGTATCCAAAGGCTGGATAGACAGTAGTGTTAGTTTCGGCGAACCCGGGTACGAGGAGCGGGAGACCCTTGCCCATGGAGCAAGAGTAGCCGCCTTGAGCGGTTTTACGGATGTTGTGCTCAATCCGAATACGCACCCTATCCCGGATACCAGCGGGGACATCGTTTTCATCAATAAGACGGCTGCCGGAAAAGGGGCACGGGTACATCCCATGGGGGCCTTAACGCGCGCTTCAGCCGGGACTGATCTCTCGGAAATGTATGACATGAAGAAGGCCGGTGCCGTTGCCTTTTACGATTTTAAATCCCCCGTAGGTCAATCCAATCTACTGAAGATCGCCCTACAATACGCCCAGGGTTTTGACGCACTTGTGCTGTCCTTTCCCATGGACTCCTCTATCGCGGCCACAGGGACGGTGAACGAAGGTAACACGTCCACCCAGCTGGGATTAAAAGGAATCCCTGCCCTGGCGGAAGAGATACAGATCGCAAGAGACCTGTATATTCTTGAGTACACCGGAGGTAAATTGCATATTCCCACTATTTCCTCGTCCGGAGCTGTCGCTCTTATCGGTGAAGCCAAGAAGAAAGGACTGGATGTGACCTGCAGTGTCGCGATCCATAACCTGTATTATACCGATGAAGTACTCGTCGACTTTGACACAAATTTCAAAGTCATGCCTCCACTGCGGACCTCCAAAGACAGGGAGGCTCTGCGAAAAGGACTGAAAAATGGAGTGATAGATATGGTCACCTCAGACCATATGCCCATCGACATAGAAGAGAAACGGGTGGAATTTGACAGGGCTGCCTACGGATCCCTGGGCCTGGAGTCTTCTTTCGGGATCCTGAATTCGATTTTTGGTCCGGATAAAACGGTGGATCTCCTGACTGCAGGTCATAAGCGTTTTGGTCTTCCTGCGCCTGCCATCAAAGAGGGCGAACCGGTAAGTCTGAGTCTCTTCAATCCCGAAGGAGATCATCTGATCACCAAAGAAAGCCTGGAATCTACCTCCAAAAACAGCATGTATGCAGGGAGGAAAGTCAAAGGCCTGGTATATGGCAGTGTTACAGGGCAGCAAGTATTCCTAAAGAAATGAAGTAATACACCATGGAGGAGCAGGACATTAAGGAAGGGAAAACCACGGCAATCGTAGCCTATATCACCATGGTGGGCGCGTTAATTGCGATCACGATGAATCTCGAACCAAAAAACCCATTCGCCAGGTTTCACGTGCGACAGGCTTTTGGTATCCACCTGGTGTTTCTTGGTGTCGCCCTGTTCCTCAGCGTGTGGTTTGTAAAATACGCCCTCCTCGCCCTTTATGTTTTCTATTTCGTCATGTGGCTTTATGGTTTCCTTGGGGCGATAGGCGGGAGAGCGAATACGATGCCGGTAATCGGAGCGTATTTTCAAAAATGGTTTACTTTCATTCAATAAGATGACCACCCACCACCTCAGCCTGGAGTACCTGATAAGGCCCCCTGTTACAAGTACGGACAAAGCCCCTGCTATATTCCTCTTTCACGGATACGGGAGCAATGAGGAAGACCTGTTTTCCTTTGCCCCTGAATTGCCTGATGGATTGTGTGTGATTTCTGCCCGTGCCCCCCACTCCCTTCCCCCCTACGGTTATGCCTGGTACAATATCAATTTTGATGCGAATTTCGGGAAGTGGAGCGATACGGTTCAGGCTAGAGAATCTGTGGGCAAAATGGTGCATTTCATTAAGGAGGCAATCGATGCCTATAGCCTGGATGAAAAGCGGATTTCGCTTTTGGGCTTCAGTCAGGGAACCGTTTTAAGTTTTGCCCTCGCCCTCTCCTATCCGAGTATGTTCCGTAACGTGGTAGGATTGAGTGGATACATAGACGAAAACATCCTTGTAGACAGCTATGAGAGCTTGGATCACAGCCATCTGAAGATGTTTGTGTCACACGGCCAATACGACCCGGTAATCCCCATATCCTGGGCCACTAAAACCCCGCCCATCCTGGAACGTCTTGGGATATCATACACTTTCGAGGAATTCCCGACTGGTCATGGTGTATCCAGGGAAAATTTTTACGCCATGAATAACTGGCTCAAGAAGCAGCTTTAATTGCTGCGGGTATAGAGCAGGTGATCAAGGAGGGTGAAGTCTACCGAAAGATCGTCTTTGAGCTCGTATTCTATAAAGAGTTCTCCCCAGAATCTGCCGTCCGAAAAATCAGCGATAATCCATCTGTGATTCAGGATGTTGATCTTGTTGATCTTAAAGTTGCTTTCCATTCCCTCATAGGGTATCAGGGGATTATCCCCTTTTGTCTCGTTGGTCTCCAGCAGTTTATCTGCGATATAACGAGCCGGGTCCTGGAGGGAAAGGTGGTCGTAATAAGCAAGGGCATCATCATTGTTCTCCAGTGAAAAATACTGCAGATCAAGCACTCTGAGTTGAGCACTCCTCAGGGAGTCCTCTAATTGGCCGGTCTGCTCTTCCAGGGAGGTGATCTTATCATCCTTTACTTCTACCTGAGCTGAATAACTTACATAGAGGTAGAGGGAGATCAGGGATGAAAAAATAAACAGGTATAAAAATATTCTCGCTTTCATCAATTGAGGTTAACCGTTAAATTATCATAGGCAAGGTTGACGTGATCAGGCAGGCTTTTTTCTACCTCATCATGAAAACCCAAAAGGTGGCTGATGTGTGTAAAGTATGCTACCTGAGGCTCTACTTTTTCAACAAAGGCAAGGGCCTCGTCCAGATTAAAATGTGAATGGTGAGGCTCTTCTCTTAATGCGTTGACAATTAATACCTTAACGCCTTTAATCTTTTCTATTTCTTTATATTCAATGCTTTTGACATCCGTCAGGTAGGCCATCCCACCTATGCGATAGCCGAACACTTGCAATCGGTTGTGGTATGCCTCGATGGGATGCGCCTGCATATTACCGACGCGAAATGGTTTATCGTTTTCCACAATGTTGACCTTCACTGCAGGGGCACCGGGATATCGATCCTCATCAGAGAAGATATAGTCGAATCTTTTTCTCAGATTATCTACCACACGCTGGTGGGCATAGATAGGAATATCGCCCTGCCTGAAAAAGAACGGCCTGATATCGTCAATGCCTGCGGTGTGATCTGCGTGTTCGTGGGTGAAGAGAATACCGTCTAGTTTCCTGACCTGATGCCTGAGCATTTGTTGCCTGAAATCAGGGCCGCAGTCGATCACAAAGTTGTAATCTTCCCAGGAAATAAGGACGGAGACACGAAGCCTTTTATCCTTTGGATTGTCACTCAGACAGACCGGATGCGTACTCCCGATCACGGGGATCCCCTGAGAGGTTCCGGTTCCCAAAAAAGTCAATTTCAACGGCTCGTCTATTTTATTCAAATTTATGACTTATTTATTTAAAAGATGCCCCATTCTTATTAACTTTGAGGCGTAAATCCTGAGGAATGGCGTCCGTTTTAAATCAAGATCCCGCATTCGAAAATATTCCCTCCATCAAGGCCAAAACGCTGCGCATAAATCTGAATCCCGCGATCTACGGAACCTTTGCGGAAATCGGCGCCGGACAGGAAACAGCGAGGCATTTTTTCAGGTCTGGAGGAGCCTCAGGTACCATCGCCAAGGCAATGAGTGCCTATGACAAGAATTTCAGCGACGCGATCTACGGCACTGAGAAGGATGGCAGGTATGTGACACAGAGCCGCCTCAACAAAATGTTGCATCACGAGATGCAACTGATGGAGGAGCGGATCAGCCGTAAAGATCACCCGGATCGACTCTTCTTTACCTATGCCAATACCGTGGCCACCATCGACTTTTCCAAGCGTTACAAAGGACACGGATGGGTCGGAATTATGTTCCAGCTCGATCCCAATCAGAAGGAATACGACGAGATCATCCTCCACCTGCGCTTTAAGCAGAATGAGGCCAGACTACAACAGGAAACTCTGGGTATTGTTGGGGTGAACCTTATTTACGGGGCATTTTACAAGTACAACAAACCGAGGAAATTACTGAAATACCTCTACGACCATATCGACAAGGATACCGTGGAGATCGATATGGTGAATTTTTCTGGCCCCAACTTTAAGAATGTAGATAACAGGCTGATGAGCCTTCAGCTTATCAGGTATGACATGACGGACGCTGTGATGTTCGGCCCGGACGGCAACAACCTCCTGCCAGCAGCAGTCCTCTACAAAAAGAATATACTGGCCCTCAGGGGAAGTTTCAGGCCCGTGACCAAGGTCAATATGGACATGTTCCAGAAATCCTACGATATCTTCATAAGGGAACAGACCGTAGAGGAGGAAAATACGGTGGTGATGTTCGAGATCACCCTGGCCAACCTCAAAGCTTCAGGTGAGATAGATGAGCAGGACTTTATGGACAGAGCGGAGCTGTTGTGCTCCCTCGGACACACTGTGCTTATCTCAAAATTCCAGGAGTACTACAGGCTAGTAGAATACCTCGGCAATTATACAAAAGCGAGGATAGGGCTTACCATGGGGGTCAACAACCTGGTAGAGATCTTTGACGAGAAGTATTACAGGCACCTCAGTGGTGGTATCCTGGAAGCGTTCGGAAAACTTTTCTTTAAGGACCTGAAGGTATACCTCTACCCTATGAAGAACGCCGAGACCGGTCAGATCATGACCAGCAACAACATCAAGGTACACCCCCGCATGAAAGAGCTTTACAAGTTCTTTAAGTACAACGGAAAAGTGATGGATATCATCGATTACGATCCGGAGATCATGCATATCTTCTCAAGGGACGTTCTCAAGAAAATCATGAATGGAGAAGAAGGTTGGGAAGAAATGCTGCCCGAAGGGATCGCAGATATTATCAAAAAGAAAAAACTCTTTACCCGGCAGGAGGTCCCTGAGAAACAAAACGTCTGATAAAAAAAACCCTGACAAGCGTCAGGTTTTTTTGTTGTCTGAATTATCCTCAGAGAATCTGGGCGGCGTGATCCTTGGTATTTACTTTGTCTATTACTTTTTCAACAACGCCTTTTTCATCGATGATAAAGGTCATCCGATGTATCCCATCGTATTCCCTGCCCATAAATTTTTTAGGTCCCCACACCCCGAAGGCATCGATCACTGTGTGGTCTTCGTCGGCCAGTAAGGGAAATGGAAATTCGTATTTGTCCCTGAAATTGGCCTGTTTCTTCTGGGAATCTTCGCTGACGCCCAGGAGGGAGTATCCCTGCTCTTTTAGTGCCGAGTAATTATCTCTGAGATTGCAAGCTTCTGCCGTACAACCCGGGGTATTGGCCCTGGGATAGAAAAAAACAATCAGCTTTTTCCCTTCGTAATCGGATAGCTTTATTTCGTTCCCATCTTGGTCTTTTGATGTAAATTGAGGTACTTTGTCCCCTTTCTTAAGTGTTTTCATGCGCTTTTTTTTTGTGAGCGTAAAAGTAATGATATATGACCAAATCTGAAAAAGTATCCTTTGCGATAGAAACACTGAATCAACTCTACCCGGAGATCCCGATACCACTGGAACACAAGGATCCCTACACCTTGCTCATTGCGGTTCTCATGTCTGCACAGAGTACTGATGTTCGCGTGAACCAGATCACCCCCATCCTGTTCAGAAAGGCAGACAATCCCTATGACATGGTAAAACTGACCGTGGAGGAGATCCGGGAGATCATTAAGCCGGTCGGGCTCTCCCCAATGAAGTCAAAAGGCATTCACGGTTTATCCAGGATTCTGGTAGAAAAATACGAAGGAAAGGTACCCAGTGAGATCGAATTGCTGGAAGAATTGCCTGGAGTGGGCCATAAAACTGCCAGCGTAGTGGTATCCCAGGCCTTTGGGGTCCCTGCATTCCCTGTAGACACCCACATCCACCGGCTGATGTACCGTTGGGGGTTCTCCTCGGGTAAGAACGTGGTCCAAACGGAAAGGGATGCCAAAAGACTGTTTCCAAAAGAACTGTGGAATGACCTCCACCTGCAGATCATCTGGTATGGAAGGGAATATTCCCCTGCTCGGGGGTGGGATCTCGAAAAGGATGTGATCACCAGGACCATCGGAAGGAGATCCGTTATCAACGACTATCTCAAAAAGAAAAAAGCCCGCTGATGCGGGCTTTGCTTTTTAGTTCAGGATCAGATCAAAACTGAATTCCCTGTGTTTTGTAATTCTTAGTGCCCTCGAATAATCGAGCAGAAACCGGATGGTCTCAGGCCCAGCTTTGGGGGTCTCGCAGACATTTTTCTTTGTTGAGTAAATTTTTTCCATAGGATTGCGATGTCGTTATGTTAAGATAACGCAAGGCCTATGGAAATATTGTAAAAATTGTTATGAACTATGAATTCGTCAGAACAATATTATGTCTGTCTATTATCTTTCTCAGGTTGATCAGGGCGTATCGCATCCTTCCCAGGGCTGTGTTGATACTCACCCCTGTATTTTCAGAGATCTCTTTAAAGCTCATGTCCTTGTAGATCCGCATGAGGAGGACCTCCTTCTGATCGTCAGGTAATTCCTCTATCAGGAGCGTCAGGTCGCTGTCTATCTGGTCCTTGATCAGTTGCTTCTCAGCGTTGAGTTTGTCATCCCCAATCACGGAGAAGATATTGAAATCGTCGTTTCCTTCGAATTTGGGCATCCTTTTGTTCTTCCTGAAATGGTCGATGATCAGGTTGTGCGCGATCCGCATTACCCAGGGGAGGAATTTCCCTTCTTCACTGTAATTTCCTTTTTTCAGGGTTTTGATCACCTTGATAAAGGTGTCCTGAAAAATATCCTCGGTAACATCCCTGTCGAGTACCTTGGAATAAATAAAGCTGCTGATGCGCTGGTTGTGTCGGTTAATCAGAATCTCCAGTGCCTTTTCTTCCCCGCTGATGTAATCCTGAACTAGTAGTGAGTCGTCCCTTTGTGGTTCCATAGTTTAGAGTATCTTTTGGTTTTTGTTAGTTCTACAGCCAGGCTGGGGAACTAAGGTTTAAGATCAATTTGAGTTATTTGTTTTTCAAAGACATTCTAAAAGTACCCAAAGACCTTACCTCGGGAAAAACAATGTTGTCAAATGCCCGATTCTTGATGTGAACGGGCATATTCGCAAATGACAAGGATTTTAAGAAGCCTTTAAGAGACCTGTTGGACTGAGTATTAGGCTGTAGAATAAGGCAATAAAAAAGCACCTCCCGAAGAAGGTGCTGTTGATTTATTGGTGCCGGCGCGACCACCGGCTTAAGTACATTCCTTAATTAAGACTGTTTTCTATGGTCATCCCTTTAAATTCGCGTATATGAAGGGCCTTGGAGTAGTCGAGCAGGAATCTTACAGTTTCCGCTCTACTCTTGATCAGTCGGCATTGTGACTCAGGTACGGGGTAAATCTTTTCCATAATATCTCTTGTTACATCTAATAAACGCCAGAGATACAGGATTGATGGATTTCCTCGACCTAGTACAGATTAATTCGTTAAAACTATTTGATTCTTTTCAATCAGCTTCCTCAGGTTGATCAAAGCGTAGCGCATGCGGCCAAGGGCCGTGTTGATACTCACCTCAGTATTTTCTGCGATCTCGTTAAAGCTCATGTTCTGATAGATCCTCATCCGCAGGACTTCGAGCTGATCCTTGGGCAACTGCTCTATAAGCACTTCCAGGTCCTGGTCTATCTGATCCTTGATCAGTTGACGCTCTGCATTGAGTTTATCATCCGTCAGGACCGAAAAAATATTGAATTCCTTGTTTCCCTGGTATTTGGGCATGCGCTTGTTGCGGCGAAAATGATCGATGATCAGGTTGTGGGCAATGCGCATCACCCAGGGCAGGAACTTTCCTTCCTCATTATAGGTTCCCCTCTTAAAGGTGCTTATCACCTTGATAAAGGTATCCTGGAAAATATCCTCCGTAACGGACATGTCCTTTACCTTGGAATAGATATAGCTGCTAAGTCGTTGATTGTGTTTTTCTATCAGTTTCTCTATGGCTTTTTCATCGCCGCTGATATAACTTCGGATAAGCGTGGCATCGTCAATCGTAGTATACATACAATTACTTTTTTGGTTCAATTCAGGGGTCGCGAGGGCTTCGCAGAACGCGACGTTAACTCTTAAATTTCAAAAAAGTAATGTTGTGGAATAGGCGTATTTCTTGACGTTTGCTACTTCAAATATAGAAAAAATATGAGTGAACAACCGTCCGGGATTATTTTTAACATTTTTGGATTGGATAGAATTTGAGGCTGGTTATTGGTGTTTTCATATCGTATCTTTGCAACTTTCCACGGGAATATGAACACGCTCACGGAGGTAGATCCTAAGTCAAATATCATCATCAAAGGAGCCAAGCTCCACAACCTGAAGGACATCGATGTGGTGATCCCCAGAAACCAGTTGGTGGTGATCACAGGACTTTCCGGATCGGGTAAATCGAGCCTGGCATTTGATACTCTTTACGCAGAAGGACAAAGGCGGTACGTGGAAAGCCTTTCCTCTTATGCGAGGCAATTTCTGGGGAAGCTCGACAAGCCCAAGGTAGATCAGATCAGGGGAATCGCCCCTGCCATCGCTATCGAACAGAAGGTGAACGCCACCAATCCCCGCTCTACGGTTGGTACGAGTACTGAGATCTACGACTACCTCAAATTGCTCTTTGCCAGGATTGGCAGAACCTATTCCCCTGTGTCCGGCAAAGAGGTTAAAAAGCACACGGTAACGGACGTAGTGTCTTTTGTCAAGAGGTTTGAGGAGAATACTAAATTATTGCTGCTGGCGCCCATCACCATTCCGGAGAACCGGGACAAGAAAAAAACCTTACAACTCCTATCTCTTCAGGGGTATGCGCGCGTGAAATACGGCGGAGAGGTACATCGGATCGATGAGGAACTACATCAGCAGGTGGGTGATCAATTGTACCTGGTGGTAGACAGGATCGTAAAAAAAGAGGACGAAGATTTCTTCAATCGTCTTGCCAATGCGGTGGACTCAGCTTTTTTTGAAGGGAAGGGCACCTGTATCATAGAGGAAGTAGGTACGGGGAAGCAAACCACTTTCAGCAATACTTTCGAGCTGGACGGGATGACCTTCCTGGAACCCAATGTGCATCTGTTCAGCTTTAACAACCCCTATGGGGCCTGCCCGAAATGTGAAGGGTATGGGGATGTTATTGGCATAGATGAAGACCTCGTGATCCCCAACACCTCCCTTTCAGTTTATGAGAATGCTGTATTCCCCTGGAGGGGAGAAAGCATGAGCTGGTACAGGGATCAGCTGGTCAATGCCGCATATAAATTTGATTTCCCTATCCACAAACCGTGGTACCAGCTTTCAGAGGACCAAAAGAACCTGGTTTGGGAAGGAAACAGCCATTTCATCGGCATACATAAATTCTTCCAGCAGCTAGAGGAAAAGAGCTATAAGATCCAGAATCGCGTCATGCTGTCGCGATACAGGGGAAAGACCCGCTGCTCCCTCTGCAAGGGAAAACGCCTGAGGAAAGAAGCGGATTACGTCAAGATCCAGGGTAAGTCCATCTCAGACCTGGTCGACAGTCCCATCACGTCCCTGGTTACTTTTTTCAAAGACATTTCCCTTACAGAACACGAGCGTAAGATTGCCAACCGGTTGCTGAAAGAGATCGATACCCGACTCGGATTCCTTCAGAAGGTCGGACTCGGCTACCTTACTCTGAACAGAAAATCGAATACTCTGTCGGGAGGGGAAAGTCAGCGTATCAACCTGGCTACTTCCCTTGGCAGCAGCCTGGTGGGCTCCATGTATATTCTGGACGAACCCAGTATAGGCCTTCATCCCAGGGATACGGAAAACCTGATAAGCGTTCTCAAGTCTCTCAGGGATCTCGGCAACACCGTGATCGTTGTGGAGCACGACGAGGACATTATGAAGGCAGCAGACCGCATCATCGACATTGGGCCAATGGCAGGAACTTTTGGTGGGGAAGTGGTGGCGAGCGGGACCTTCGAGGAGATCCTCGCTACGGATACCCTGACGGCGGCCTATTTAAATGGCACAGAAGAGATCAAGGTGCCGGAGAAACGCAGAAAGAGCCCAAATTTCATCAAGGTACTGGGTGCGAGGGAACACAACCTGAAGAATCTGGACGTGACCTTCCCGCTTAATATGCTAACGGTAGTTACAGGGGTATCCGGAAGTGGAAAAAGCACTCTGGTAAGAAAGATCCTGTATCCGGCCCTATTAAAAGAGTTGGGAGGCTACGGAGACAAGGCGGGACAACACAGCGCTATCGAAGGCAAATACAAGGAGATCAAAAGGATCGAATTCGTAGACCAAAACCCCATAGGCAGGTCGTCCCGCTCCAACCCGGTGACGTATATCAAGGCCTATGATGATATCCGCAGCCTTTTCGCTTCCCAAAAGTTGAGCAAGATCAGGGGCTATCAGGCCAAGCACTTTTCTTTTAACGTTGACGGGGGACGATGCGAAAAATGCAAGGGAGAGGGTGAGATCACCGTGGAGATGCAATTCATGGCGGATGTCCACCTGGAATGCGATACCTGCCATGGCAAGCGCTTCAAGAAAGACGTGCTGGAGGTTCGCTTTGAGGGAATGAATATCGATGATGTCCTGAATATGACCATTGACAATGCCCTGGCATTTTTTAAGGAGCACAAGCAGAGTAAGATCACAGCCAAGCTCAAGCCCCTGCAGGATGTAGGATTGGGATACGTCACCCTGGGTCAGTCCTCCTCTACCCTCTCCGGCGGTGAAGCACAGCGGATCAAACTGGCTACCTTCCTGGTAAAAGGAGCATCGAGGGACAAAGCACTTTTTATATTCGACGAGCCCACTACGGGACTGCATTTTCACGATATCAAGAAACTACTGAATTCATTTGAGGCGCTGTTGCAGGCGGGGCATTCCGTCCTGGTCATAGAACACAACCTCGATATGATCAAATGCGCCGATTATCTGATCGACCTGGGGCCTGAAGGAGGTGAGAACGGGGGATATCTAGTTGCGGAGGGCACACCCGAAGAGGTGGTAGCCCGAGGCAAGGGACATACCTCAGGCTATCTCCGGGCTAAGATCTGATCCCTTGTTTCCCAGGAGGGAATAAATTCCAGTTTTTACCATCCAACAAACATCGACCTACCAATTACTGAAATTCTGAAAAAATAATTCATATAAAACATTGTATATCAGATTATTGATACATATGCCTGATTTTTGGCACGCTGTTTGAGTACTCTGTACATGAATGCAAATAGTTGTATTCAGAATTTAAATTACAGAGTCATGAAAAATCTTTTACTCATCTTAGGAGCTTTTGTACTGGGCAGCTCAGTAGAAGCTACAACGCTGGACAAGAACACGATGGTCAGCAGCGTGTTCGGGTATAACAATTCTGTCATATTCGTAGAAAACGGAATTACTTTTTCTGTATATCCGGATGGTGAGTTCGATTTTTACATTGACAACCGTGTGAATTTTGGAGCGAACATCAACTTCAGAAGGAGCAATATCACCTTTAACACGGGATTTGATTACAGTCCATTCGTCCAGTACGACGATTTTGGTGCCGTGATCCAGATCGAGAACGTACCTGTCTATTACGATTTTTACGGCCGTGTATCCCAGATCGGCGGTATCAACATATGGTACAACAACGGCAGGCTCAGACGAGTAGGCGGACTGCGGGTTTACTATAACAACCGCGGTATGTTCCACAGGTTCAACGGATTCGTGAACGTGTATAACAGGTATTACGTGTACAGCCCGTTCCACGATTTCTTTGCCAGACCTGCTCTTGGATTCTGTCTCGTGTACAACAGACCTTACAGGAGATTCTATAACCCTATAAGGTACACCTGGTACAGGCCTTACATAAACAATACGAGAAGGTTTTACGCCCGGGTGGGGAGAGACTACCGATATCATTACAGGCCTGAAAGGGAAAGGTTGTACCGAAATGACCGCAGGGTGGTAGCCCGCGAGAATCGAGGTCGAAGAGACAACGGGTATATCAGGGACAACGGACAGTTCAGAAATTCTGACAGAGCCATGAGGTCTAATCGGTCTACTCCTGTCGCCAGGACCAATAAAAGGTCTGATGGATACAGGTCCGGAAGGACAGACAAGGCCAGGGTGAACGAACGAGTTGGCAACAGGTCCTCCAGCTATGCGAGAGGTAATGAGAAGGCCAGAGTGAACGAACGAAATGGCAGCAGGTCCTCCAGCTTTGCAAGAGGAAGTGAAAAGGCCAGGCTTAGCAATAGGACTGACGGGAGATCTTCCGGGATCACCAGAAGTAAGGCCCCTTCCAAAATGAAGAGCAGTTCGGCCCGATCTGCAGACTACCGAAAAGACGGAAGGTCTGTATCGAGATCAGTGACTGCGAGAAAGGAAGTTCGAAAGCCCTCTGACTCAAGGACCGTCAGGAAAAGTACCTCTGTGGCTTCCCGTTCAAAGGGGAACAGCAGGACAACAGTAAGTCGTAAGACGGTCAGTTCGAGGTCCGGAAAGGATATGAAAGCAAGGTCCGCTTCAAGGACCGCAACTACCCGAAGCAGAAGGGTACAATAAAGATAGTTTTTAGGTTGGTTAGTTGGTTAGCCCCGCAGTGGATTCGTCCCTGCGGGGTTTTTCCATGTCTCATATAGAAGCTCCTCCCTTCTTGATCAGCTTTTTCTGGAAAATAACTGTGTCAATAAATTATAGACGTCCTCCGAGATCTTGAACCTGTAGAGTACGGCCGTGTAAACCGCAGCGATCAGAAGGCTTTTGAGGGTGATGTTTATCAAGGGGTGAAATGGGAATTGAAGATAAAAGAACAGAAGTACTACCCCCCCGAGTAACAAAAACACCTTAAAAGTATCCCTGCTGAAGGGTTGGAGACCCAGCTTTAATTTGACGTAGACCAATTTCAAAAGGTTGTAAACGGAAACCGCCATAAAGGTCGCCAGGGCGGCCCCTGTGATCCCAATCTTCGGGATGAGTACCCAATTGAGAAAGATCGTCAGAATAGCGAGCAAAACCCCGAGCCACAAGATGGCGCGGTAATGGTCCGAGTTGTATAGAATGGCATTGTTGTTCCCCAGCAGGGCATCAAAAACCCTGGCCAGGCCGATCATGAGCACTATGTAGAACCCACCCCTGTAATTCTCGGGCAACAAGAGGTACAGATCTTCCAGGTTCAGGATGATCAAAACAAAAATAAGTCCTGATACTATGAAAAGCGTCAGCGAACTCTTCCGGTAGAGTACAGCCAGACCATCCCCGTCCTTCCCGTTCAGCAGGGCGGCGGTCATAGGATAAGAAATCTGGTGCATCGCCCTTGAAGGAACGGCAATGACCGTGGCTATAAAGACAGCCACCGTGTAGTAGGCCACCTTTTCAATCTCGATAAACTGGTTGATCATAAACTTATCCACCTCGAGGAGGACTACAGCCGTAGATCCTCCCAGGATGATAAGCAGACTGTAGGTAATCAGAGAAGAGAGATTGGAAGGGAATTGAAAGTTGATCTTCGGCATTCGCAAGGAGAATGCGTATAGTTTCATGATCAGCGTCCTTACCAGATAAACACCCACCAGGGCGTGCATAAAGGTGATAACTGAAATATAATCCAGATACACCGCAAAGAGGAGAAGGAAGATCAGGAGCCGGCCAAAGATCTCCTTCATAAAATTCCCAAAAACGGATCGCATATGAATTCTCGACCAGGAATAGAACACCTCAAAATAGGCCATTGCCATGGCAATGAGGAAGATATGCCACACATAGTCCTCCACGATAGCGTTCTTCTGCCCGATAAAGGCCCCAATAGCTTCATTGGCTACATAACTGAACAGCCCCAGGGGAAGGATCAGGACCATGGGCAGGAGTAGCATGAGAAAGAGAAAACCGTCTTTCGACCTCTCGTCCTTATACCCCGAGTAGAATTTAATAAGGGTGTTGGGTACACCAAGGGCCATGACCGGCATCAGGATGGCCGAGGTGGCCAGGATTACCCCCACAAGACCGTAATAGGTATCACTCAGGAAACGCGCATATAGGAACAGAGTATTCACAGCCCCTATGGCGAAACCGATATAGGTAATGACCAGGTTGCTGAACGACTGTTTAAAGACTATTCCCATAAGATCCGCTCTGATAGCTTTTTAGTGAGCGCCTTTCTGCTGTACTGCTCAATCCCGGGTGACACATACCCCAGAGCACCTTTTTTATAATCCCTGAACCACTCCTGGATCGTTTGTCTGAGCTCATTCTCCATGGAGTAAGTAAAAACCTTTCCGGATCCCGTCTCCTTGACCAATGTTCCCGCTTCCCAGTCCTCCGGACCTATGGCCAGCACAGGTCGCCCGGCCGCCATATATTCGAAGAGTTTCCCGGGAATGATCCCCCTGGTGTCTGCTGAGTTGATCTCTACCAAAAGGAGCACACCGGATCTCCTCTGTGCTTTTAAGGCCTCTTCATGAGGGAGGTACGTATTTACCTCCAGCACCTCCTTCAGGCCGAAGTTATGTATTTCCTGAACGATTTCATCGCTAACGACCCCTGTCAGCCTGATGCGCAGGGTCTTGTGAAATTCGGGGTCTTCTTTGCATAGATCTGACAGGACCTTCCAGAGGACGCGCGGATTCCTTTCCGATAAAAGTGAACCGATATGCGATATGCTGAAATATATATCAGGCTCCACCTGAATGTCCGGAGGGGTATCATAACCATTGGTAATCACCGTGACCGGCCTGTCGGTAATATTCCGGAATTCTTCGGCTGTGGTCCGACTCGTGACCAGGATCTCATCTGCAGAGGTCAGCACCTTCTTCTCCAGTGCATTGTGTTTATCTGCAGAAGCCCTGCTTAGCCTTAAAGATTTATGGTATCCGATGGTCGTCCAGGGGTCCCGAAAATCTGCGATCCAACGGATATCTTCACTTTCCTTAAGGCCCAATCCGATCAGGTGCAGGCTGTGGGGAGGGCCGGTTGTGATCACCGTATTTATGTCTTCTTTTTCCAGGATCTCCCTTAGAAAGTTCACGGAAGGCTTTACCCAGAACTTCCTCGCATCCGGCACAAACAGGTTTCCTCTGATCCACAAGAGGATTTTATCCAGGGCCGATGGGTTTTCCCTGGGAACGATCCCGGAACTGATCTTTTGCGTTCTCTTTTTTGAAAGCCATCCGGCCCAATTGTAGGGTTCCCATATCCGTCTTTTGTAAATCGTAATACCACTTGGGATCTCCCCGGTAAGGCTGTGGTCTTGGATTGGGTAATGAGGGTTTTCAGGGATGTAGAGAACAGGCCGTACGCCGAACTCGGGAAGGTATTTTACAAATTTTAGCCATCGCTGTACTCCCGGCCCGCCTGCAGGAGGCCAATAATACGTAACGATGAGCACTTTTTTCATGCCTGCAGGTTCTTTCTCCTACGCCTGTAAACGGAAACAATTCCACCTCCCAGAACGATCATCCCCAACAAGACAGAACTCGCGAGGGTAATTTTACTGCCTTTGTCAACGACCTCAGGTTCAAATGCGAAGACGATGCGGTGCTGCCCATCCGGCACCCTCAGTGCCCTGAGTCCGTAATTCACCCTGAAATGAGGAGTTTTTTCGCCATCTATATATGCAACCCATCCCTGAGGATAGTAAAGTTCCGAAAACACAAGGACCCCGGAATGATCATTGCGGGTCTCATAGGTGAGATGGTTGGGCCGATAAGATGTCAAATCGACCGAGGCCGTGGAATCAACCTCAAACCGGAACCTGTTGATCAGCGGGAAGTCTGAGCGGTCGTAAACCGCCTCCCGTCTGAGATCGAGGCTATCCAACGCCAGTATTTCCTCGTTTGCTGATTCAACGGGCAATAACAATTCCACAAACCAGGCATTACCAAGGGCTTCGGGATTTATCGAGGCAACCCTCTGGCCTTCCTCGTTCTGCTGAATCACGTATTTCACATTCAGCATGTTGAGAACCTGTCTATTGTTTTGGTAGATATGATAGTCGAACAGGTCCTGGATTATGGCCGGTTTTGCGGCGTGATATCCGCCGATCGATTTGTGGAAATAGGAAGTCCTGGCTCCGTTGAGTCCTTCTCCCGTATCATAGACCCGATATACGGACGTATCGTTTTGGATCTGCCTGTCTGCCATACTCAGCTGAAATGGCTGATTCATAGCACGCTTGCTGACAAAGTCGGCTGAATCCACATAGCGAAGGGCCACCCCCACCAGATCAAAACAAATGAGTCCACCGAGAAGCAGGAGGGACAAATTCTTTTTCAATTTGCCTTTGAGATATAACCACAGGACGGTTGCGGCCAGGAGCACGTAAACCAGTGACCTGAGAGTGTCATTAATGTAAACGGCTTCCCTGTCTCTCTTGATCATGGCCAGCACTTCATCGCCAAAATAACGCTGGTACAATGCGTCATTGAGCCCGTTGAAATCGAACATCCCCTTGATCAGGAAAATGACGACCCCCAGTCCGGCCGCAATAATAAAGGAAATCTTCAGGGCCCTGAGCTTTTCGGAATCGCTCCTGTTATTCCCCATCAGGGCAGAAAGCCCCAGGATCCCGAGTATAGGGACGCATAATTCGAGGATAACCTGTATGGATGAAACCGCCCTGAACTTGCTGTAAAGCGGGAAATAATCGATCATAAGATCTGTCAGCAGCCCAAAATTCTTACCCCAGGATAACATCAATGAAAGAAGTACCCCCCCGAGTAACCACCATTTTACCCTGCCTTTTACCAGGAAAAGAGACAGGATAAAAAGAAAGACCAACACTGC
Source organism: Muriicola marianensis (assembly GCF_014638095.1). Taxonomy (GTDB): domain Bacteria; phylum Bacteroidota; class Bacteroidia; order Flavobacteriales; family Flavobacteriaceae; genus Muriicola; species Muriicola marianensis. The sequence continues at coordinate 146,150 of NZ_BMFH01000001.1, read as the reverse complement.
CCCTACGTAGGCCGGGCCGGCTACTATGGGCTGGGAACCCCAGTAAAGCGGAAGTCCGCTGGCAAACTCCAGCGCCTGTGTTCTGGGAACCCCCTGTTCTGTGAGATAGGCATAGGCCTTGGACTTTGTCCCGAGATCCTCATTGTTAGATCCTCCAAATAGTCTGGGGACGAACAGGTTGAGCGATTCTGCCAGGCCGTAGCTGTATTCTGTGATATAATCCCGGCTGAGTCCTGTGCTCGCTTCCTTGGGTGATCCGTCGGGATTTACAGTAAGTTCTGAGACCCCTCTCGTACTCCAGTCGGCATACTCCTTGGTCGCCAGGAGAGATGTCGCATTAGTGGTCACCCCAAGGGCAACGGCCAGAAATAGGACCCCAGCCGATTTCAGGAAGCTGAGTAGCGTTCTCTTCCTGATGGCGTCAATTAACATGACCAGGCCCAGGACGAGTACCAAAAGCATGAAATAATAGGTCATCTGGTAGTGGTTGGCGTTGATCTCCAGTGCCATGGCCAGTGCGGTGAGCGCAAACCCCCAGAAGTATTTCCCCCTGAAGGTGAGCAGAATACCACCCAGGATCATGGGTAAATAGGCAATTGCATGGGCTTTGGCGTTGTGCCCAACCCCCAGAATGATGATCAGGTAGGTAGAAAAACCAAAGGCCAGAGCCCCCAGAACGGCAAGGCGATAGTCTATCTTCATACAGCACAGCAGAATGTAGAAGCCAAGGAAGTACAAAAACAGGTAATCTGCCGGCCTGGGAAGGAACCTGAGGATCCTGTCTAATTTCTTTACGTAGTTATGGGGATAATTGGCTCCGAGCTGGTATGTGGGCATACCTCCGAAGGCAGCATTGGTCCAGTAGGGTTCCTTATCGTATTCCTCCCTGAAATCATTCTGTTCCTTAGCCATCCCTGTGTACTGGATGATATCGGACTGGAGGATGACCTTCCCCTGCAAAACGGGGTGGAAGTAGGCCAGAGCGACAACCACGAAGAAAGTGATGGTGAAGAAATGGGTGAAGAAAGCTTTGGAGATTCCCCTCATAGAGAATGAAGTGCTGGTTTATTCTATTTCCTCAAAGTCTATATACTCCCCTATCTTTTCTGAGGATGCTGGTTTCTTTTTTTTAGCCGGGCCTCTGATCTCACCATCACGTCCTGAAAACCTCGTCTCCCCATTTTCCCTGGCTTGCTCATAGGCCTTCTGGAACCTATCTCCTGTCTTTTTCACCGCATAACGGAAGAGCCTGGGAGCCAGAATTCTGCCGATGAGCCTCAACAGGAAATACACTCCGATAATGATCAGCAGTGTCTTTAAAAAACCCATAATTTATTTTGTAATTATATCAAAAGTACAATTCCAGCGTTGTATTAGCAGTACAAATGTCATAAAACTTTGATAAAATAGCACCAGATGGATGCAGCCTCAAGAACCAGCCGCGTACTGCCATTTCTGATAATCCTTTGTTTTGCCCTGCCTTTTTTTGGCTTTTCGCAATACACAGAAGTGATCAATTCTAATCGACCCGGCCTATCGGTTAGCGCCTATGCTGTGGGGACAGGAGTTGTCCAGATAGAGACCGGTCTGCTATACGAACAGCGGGATCACACGGACCTTTCCTGGGAATCTACCATCATGGGAGCTGATCTCGCACTGAGATACGGTTTTTTCAAGGAACAGCTGGAGGTCATTTACGAGGGTACTTATATTCAACAGGACATCACCTTCACAGCTTTTGATCTGAACGAAAAGAGAAGCGATTTTTCCAGGAACCGATTGGGAATCAAGTACCTCCTGTACGATCCCTTTAAAAATCCGGACAGAACCAAGCCCAATTTGTACAGCTGGAGGGCCAACAACAAATTCCAGCTGCGCGATCTGGTTCCTGCTGTCTCCGTATATGCAGGGGCGACCTTTAACCTGGGGGATAATCCTTTTTATCCTGAAGATCCCATCGTGGCCCCAAGGGCTATGGTAGCCACACAGAGCAGTCTGGGGCCTCGGTTGGTTCTGATCTCCAACCTGATCTATGACCGCATTGGCACGGATTTTCCAGAGATGGAATACCTCGTTTCCATTTCTCACGCCTTCAAGAATCCTAAATGGAGTGTTTTTGTGGAAAACCAGGGGATCAAAAGCGACCGGTATTCCGACATTCTCTTGCGAACTGGTATCGCCCATTTGTTCAGCAAGTCCTTTCAGGCCGATTTCAACATAGGTGCGAGTATTAAGAGTACTCCGAGCAGAATGTTTGGGTCTCTGGGGTTTTCATACCGCCTGGACTTCCACCAGGATCAGGTGATCTCCATCGACGACCAGAAAGCAGGGCAGAATGGGGATTTTATCAAAAGAAACGCTTTTAAGGACGATTCAGACACCAAGCTCCCCGGTATCTCGGAAAAGAAGATGAGAAAATTGCAGCGCAAGGCCAAAAAGAGGAAGAAGAACTGATCTTCTCTCTATATTCCCGAATACAGAAATTCCTTTAATTAATCATGTGCTGAGCTTTATTCTGTGCCCAATAATTCATATTATTGGTCATACAATTCGGGTTCTATGATACTTGTCAAAGAGGTGGTCAGCAAGTCTGATCTCAAGAAATTTGTCACCTTCCCTTTTTCCCTGTACAAGGATTCCCCTTATTGGGTTCCCCCTTTGATCCGTGATGAGATGGAGACCTTCGACCGAAAGAAGAACCCGGTCTTTGAACACGCCGAAGCATGGTTCTTCCTGGCTTATAAAAACGGAAAGATCGCAGGCCGAGTAGTTGCCATGATCAACTGGATCGAGGTGAATGAGCAAAAGATTCGGAAGATGCGGTTTGGCTGGTTCGATTTTATCGATGACCCGGAGGTTTCGGAAGCTCTTCTGGACAAGGTGGCAGAACTGGGAAAAGCCCACAACCTGGAATACATGGAAGGCCCTGTAGGATTTTCAAATCTGGACAAGGTAGGCGTCCTGGTCGAGGGATTCGACCATATCGGAACCATGGTCACCTGGTACAATCACCCCTATTACCAGTCGCATTACGAAAGACTCGGATTTGTAAAAGAAAAGGGATACGACGAAAGCAAATTCCCCAGAAGCAATGTGGATCCTGCCCTCTTTAAGCGGGTACATCAACTGATTAAGAAGAGATATGGGCTGAGGGAAATGAATTTTAAAAAGACCAGCGAAATCTTACCCTGGGTGGATAAGATGTTCGACCTGTTCAATGACACCTACGCAAGGCTCTCGTCATTTGTCCCTGTCACCCCGGTGCAAAAGGCGTATTTCAAAAAGAAGTATATCGGTTTTATCAACCCGGAATACATCAAATTTATCGTGGACAGCTCAGATCAGATCGTCGCTTTTGCCATTGTGATGCCCTCTTTCTCAGAAGCCCTTCAGAAAGCCAGGGGAAAACTGTTCCCTTTTGGCTGGTACCATCTTCTCAAGGCCAGGAAAAATAGCAAGGATGCGATCTTTTACCTTATCGGTATCCTGCCGGAATACCAGAACAAAGGGGTTACCTCCATCATTTTCAACGAGTATCACGACACTTTTGAGGAGAAAGGGGTAGAGATGTGTTACCGTACCCCTGAGCTCGAAGACAATATCCCGATCAAGCAGCTGTGGAAACACTTCAACCCGGAGGTCTATAAAAAAAGGAGGACCTATAAAAAGGCCCTCTGATTTTCAATTACTTAAACAGGGATACGCTTATTCTCCCATGGCCGCTGCGACAGCAGCAGACAACCTTTTATACGTTCCGTTTTCCAGTCTTTCCCGTATTGATGAGAAAGCGTCCAGAGTTATGGATATATCCTCCATGGTGTGGGTAGCGGTAGGTATCATCCTGAGCAGGATCAACCCCTTGGGTATAACGGGATACACTACAATAGAACAGAAGATTCCGTAGTTCTCGCGCAAGTCTTTCACCAGGGCCATAGCTTCGGGGATACTACCGTTCAGATACACAGGAGTGACACAACTGGAGGTGGTCCCTATGTCAAAACCGCGCTCCTTGAGACCTTCCTGCAGAGCCGTGACGTTCTCCCACAGTTTAGCCTTGAGTTCCGGCATGGTCCTGAGCATTTCCAGCCTTTTCAGTGCTCCTTTGACGTAGATCATCGGGAGGGATTTGGCGAACATCTGTGACCTGAGATTGTATTTGAGGTAGTCTATGATTTCCTTATCAGCGGCCAGGAATGCGCCTATACCTGCAAGAGATTTGGCGAAGGTGGCGAAATAGACGTCGATATCGTCCTGTACGCCCTGCTCCTCCCCTGCTCCGGCTCCGGTCTTGCCAAGGGTACCGAATCCGTGGGCATCATCCACCAGCAGCCTGAACTTAAATTTTTTCTTAAGGGTAGCGATCTCTTTGAGCTTGCCCTGTTCTCCCCGCATACCAAAGACCCCTTCTGAGATCACCAGGATACCTCCTCCGGTCTGCTCGGCCATTTTAGTGGCGCGCTCCAGGTTCTTTTCCAGGCTTTCAATATCGTTGTGCTTAAAGGTAAAACGCTTTCCCATATGAAGCCTTACCCCGTCGATGATACAGGCATGGGAATCGACGTCATAGACTATGATATCATCCTTGGATACAAGCGCATCTATGGCCGACATGATCCCCTGGTAACCAAAGTTGAGGAGATAAGCCGCCTCCTTATGTACAAAAGAAGCGAGTTCTTTTTCGAGTTGTTCGTGATGTACGGTATGCCCACTCATCATTCTGGCACCCATCGGATAGGCGGCTCCGTATTCAAGAGCTGCCTCACCGTCTACTTTTTTGATCTCAGGAAGATTGGCAAGCCCCAGGTAGTCATTTATACTCCAGGTAATCACTTCCTTGCCCTGGAACTTCATCCTGTTGGAGATCGGACCTTCTAGTTTTGGAAAAACGAAATAGCCTTCGGCCTGGGAGGCCCATCTCCCTAGAGGACCTTTATTCTCAATAATCCTGTCAAATAAATCTTTCATTTAACCCGTTTTGATTTGTGCAAAACTATGGATTTTATACCACGAATCATAAATTTATTTATGAATGAAAAAAGGCAGTGAATTGATCTTCCACTGCCTTCTGAATTTTTTTTTGAAAGGCTTTTATCTTATGATTTCTACCTTTTTCTGAGCGCTTTCTTCTACAGCATCCATGAAGCCCTGAGCTTCCATCCATTTGTCACTGTAGACCTTGCTCATATACCTGGATCCGTGGTCAGGAAAGATGATCACTACCCTGCTGCTTTCGGTAAATTCACCTTGCTCATGCAGTTGTTTGACCGCCTGCATGACAGCCCCTGAGGTATAGCCAGCAAAGATTCCCTCTTTCTTAGCGATCTCCCTTGCTGTATGGGCACTTTCACGGTCTGTTACCTTGATAAAATAATCAATCATGTCAAAATCCGTGGCTTCCGGAATCAAATTCTTCCCAAGTCCTTCTATCCTGTACGGGTAGATCTCGTTCTTGTCTATCTTGCCCGTTTCGTGATATTTTTTCAGGACAGAACCGTAGGCATCGACACCAATCACCCGTATTTCAGGATTCATCTCCTTGAGGAAGCGCGCAGTACCGGAAATAGTCCCTCCTGTACCGCTACAAGCTACCAAATGGGTGATCTGACCATTGGTCTGCTCCCATATCTCAGGCCCGGTAGTGCGGTAATGAGCTTCTGTATTCAACTCATTGAAATACTGGTTGATGTAAATCGAATCCTCTGTCTCCTCGTGAAGTCTCTTGGCTACCTCATAATAGGATCTTGGATCATCTGCACTTACGTGGGCTGGACAAACATATACCTGTGCCCCCATGCAACGCAGCATGTCTATTTTATCCTGGGACGATTTGGAACTCACGGCCAAAATACACTTATAGCCCTTAACTATGGCCACCATGGCGAGGCTAAAGCCGGTGTTACCTGAAGTAGTCTCAATAATAGTGCTGCCTTCCTTTAAGATCCCTTTGCGTTCTGCTTCTTCGATAATAAAGGCAGCAATACGATCCTTGGCTGAATGGCCGGGATTGAAAGATTCCATTTTAGCGTAGAATTCCCCCTTGAGATCCTGGGTGATCTGGTTGAGTTTCACCAGAGGTGTATTACCAATAAGATCGAGGATTGATTGGCAGGCTTTAATCTTTTTTTCCATAGGATAGGTTCATGAGCCTCCGGCCAGGCCGAAAACCCATGGGCAAAATTAACACTTTTTTTTGATTATTGAGTTTTTCCCTCTAAATCTAACAGGAAAGCGTATTCCTTGGCAGTCTCCTTCAGGGCTTCAAACCTGCCTGAGGCACCTCCGTGTCCGGCATCCATATTTGTATCGAGAAAAAGGAGGTTGTCATCCGTCTTATACTCCCTGAGCTTGGCCACCCATTTGGCCGGTTCCCAGTATTGCACCTGGGAATCATGCAGTCCGGTGGAAACATACATATTTGGATATGCCTGGGCTGCAACGTTGTCATAGGGTGAATACGACAGCATATACTCGTAATACACCGGATCATTGGGATTACCCCATTCATCGTATTCCCCTGTGGTCAGTGGGATAGAATCGTCCAGCATGGTGGTCACTACATCCACAAATGGAACCGCTGCGATCACACCGTGATAGAGTTCGGGGGCCATATTTACAATAACACCCATGAGTAAGCCTCCTGCAGAGCCGCCCCAGGCGTAGAGGTGTTCTTCACTTGTATATTTTTTCTCGATCAGAAACTTGGAACAATCGATAAAATCTGTGAAGGTATTTTTCTTGTTGAGCAACTTACCATCCTCATACCATGGTCTGCCGAGGTATTCTCCTCCCCTGACATGGGCAATGGCATAGATAAATCCGCGGTCGAGCAAGCTCAGCCTCACACTGGAAAAAGACGGGTCTATTGTACTGCCATAAGAGCCGTATGCATATTGAAGCAAAGGAGAACTGCCATCCAGAGGCGTATCCTTGTGATAAACCAGGGAAACAGGTACCCTGGCTCCGTCCCTGGCAGTGGCCCAAATTCTCTCAGAGCGGTAATTCTCCTCCCTGAATTTACCTCCTAGTACCTCCTCCTGTTTTAAAAGGGTCGCTTCTTTCGAAGACATATCGAAGTCGATGATGGAATAAGGCGTGGTCATCGACATGTAGATATACCTCAGCAATTGGGTGTCATAATCCAGGTTGATGTAGGGATAAGCCACATAGGTCTCATTATCAAATGGCAAATAGTAGGAATCACTACCATCCCAACGGGTTACTTTGATCTTGTTAAGGCCGTTGTCTCGCTCCGATACGACAAGGTAATCCTTGAAGATTTCGATATCCTCGAGAAGTACATCCTCCCTGTGAGGCAGATACTCCTCCCAGTTCTCAGAAGCCGTTGACTCCCTTGAGGTCTTCATCAACTTGAAATTAGTCGCCCCGTCCTTGTTTGTAAGGACGTAAAAATCGGAGCCAAAATGATAAATAGAATATTCGAGCCCCCTCGTTCTGGGAGAAAACACCTTGAATGTCCCCTGAGGATCATCTGCGCTCAGGATACGATATTCCGAGGTCAGGGTACTGTTCGACCCGATGATGATGTAATCCTGGGACTTCGACTTGTAGACGTAGGTGTTGAAGGTCTCGTCCTCCTCGTGATAGACCAGTTCATCCTCTTCTGCAGGTGTGCCCAGTACGTGCTTGTAGATCTTATCGGAACGGAGTGTGACGGGATCCTTTTTTGTGTAGAAAAGGGTTTTGTTATCCTTCGCCCAAACAGAACCACCGGTAGTATTATCGATCTTGTCAGGATACAGCTCTCCCGTCTCCAGGTTCTTGATCCTGATAAAGTACTGTCTGCGGGAAACGGTATCCGTTCCAAAGGCGGCCAGTTTGTTATCCGGACTTACCGAAATGCCCGTGAGTCTGAAGTATTCATGCCCCTCTGCAAGTTCATTGACGTTGAAGATAACCTCTTCTTCCCTTTCCAGGCTTTCCTTTTTCCTCGCATATACCGGGTATTCCTTTCCGGTCTCATAACGAGTAATATACCAGTACCCATTGCGCTTATAAGGTACAGAGGTGTCGTCTTCCTTGATCCTGGAGCGCATTTCTCTGAAGAGTGTATCCTGAAGGGCCAATGTATGGGACGTCATTGCCCGGTAATATTCGTTTTCCTCTTCCAGGAACCGGATCACCTCCGGATCCTCCCGGTCATTCATCCAATAGTAATCATCAACCCGGGTATCTCCATGTATCTCGAGGTTTATAGGTACTTTTTTCGCAACAGGTGGAGAGATATTGGCCATTTTTTCCTTCTGATTCTGACAAGAAAAGGCAAAAATAAGGGGAATTAAGAGAACGGAGGTTTTTTTTGACAAATACATAGCTGCTCAATAAAATCCGGGCAAATTAGTAAATTTGTAAGTCTAAACACGAAACTATGTTCGGAGATTTTATGGGAATGATGGGCAAGCTCAAAGAGACCCGCGCCAAGGTAGAAGCCACAAAAAAGCGCCTGGATACCGTTCTGCTGGATGAAAGTTCTGCAGATGGTGACGTTGAGGTAACTCTCACCGCAAACAGAGAGATCAGGAGTATAACCCTTGCCGATCACCTTCTTGAGGATAAAGAGCAATTGGAAGACCTGCTCGTGGTCACCCTTAACAAAGCGATCACGAAAGCAACGGGTGTACAGGAAGCTGAACTCTCTGCCGTTGCCAAGGAAGGTATGCCCAATATTCCAGGCATGGATTCCCTGTTTAAATAATCGAAGTAAAGACCTGGATGTGATTCGGATAAAAAAGGATAAAGACGACCAATACAGTTTTGTGGTCACTGCGAAAAGCGGGAATTCCCTTCTGCACAGCGTCCCTTTTGCTTCCCGGAAAGATCTAGACGATACCGTAAAACAACTACGCCCACTGGTCTCAAAAACAACCGTATTTGAGAGACAGACCAGTCATAACGGGAAGTTTCACTTCACATTAAAGAATCAGAATGGTGCGGTGATAGGCATGAGTAAACCTTATTCATCTGAGGCCGGGATGGAGAATGGCATTACGAATCTGAGAAACCGGATTACCTCCCTCGATTCATCAGAGATCGTTTAGGGTTTCAAGCGTCTTAAGGGTATGACGGTGCATCTCATCCGTGTAGTCCATATGGGTTACCATACGTAATTTCCCCTGCCCCATCCCAATGATCCTTATCTGTTTCTCAGTAAGCGCGTTGTGGAATTTATCACTGCTGCATCGGGCCTCATCTACCTGAAAGATGATAATATTGGTTTCAATGGGTTCCACCTGTTTTACATATGGCAGTTTCTGCAACTGATCTCCTAATTCCCTTGCTTTGATATGATCCTCCTCCAAACGGTTCAGGTGGTGATCCAGAGCGTAGATCCCCGCTGCAGCGAGGTAACCTGCCTGTCTCATCCCTCCGCCCAGTACTTTACGGACCCTAAGGGCTTTATCCATGAATGCTTTCTTTCCTACCAGAACGGAACCTACGGGACATCCCAGGCCCTTGCTGAGACAGACACTGACGGTGTCGAAAAGCTGTCCATAGGCTTTAGCTGTCTCCCCTTTGGCGACTAGGGCATTCCAAAGTCGGGCCCCATCCAGGTGGTATCCCAGTTGATGCCGGTCACAGATCTCACGGATCTCCTTTAGTTCCTCAAAATCCCAGCAGGCCCCACCTCCTTTGTTGGTGGTGTTCTCGATGCAGACCAGGGAGGTAAGCGGACTGTGATAGAAATCCGGTGGATTGATGGCTTCTTCCACCTGAGAGGCTTTCATCATGCCTCTGTGTCCATCAACCAGTTTGCAGGATACCCCGCTGTTAAAACTCACCCCTCCCCCTTCGTAATTGTAAACATGGGCGTATTTATCGCAAATTAGCTGGTCTCCCGGGTTGGTGTGTATCTTGATCGCAGTTTGGTTGGCCATGGTACCACTGGGAAAGAAAAGGGCCGAATCCATGCCGAATAAAGCTGCTACCTTTTCTTCCAGTGCGTTGACCGACGGATCTTCCTTGAAGACATCATCCCCCACCTCAGCAGACATCATAGCCTTCAACATGCCAGGTGTGGGCTTTGTTACCGTGTCACTAATAAGATTGATCTCCATATCCTCCGGTCTAAAATTGGGTACAGGACATCCCTATGGGTGAACCATCAGGGATCTTTGGGGATGAAATCACTTGAAAATCATCCCTCTCCTCATTAAATGCGTCAATACGCCTGACCATTTCCCGCATGTCGGGGTCGCCCGAAGTGACGAGCCACGACCTGAGTTGATTCAATGCCGCACCCGAAAGGGCATTGACCTGTGGGTGGACCTCTTTGTGAGCGGCGAGGTTCATCAGGTGCATAAGGACACGGTAATTCACGGTTCGCTGCACCTCAGACAGGTAGGCATCTTTATAAGATCTTTTGAGTGTGTTGTTAATAAGCTGATCCAGCAATTCTTTCAATCCCAATTGCTTCTCATCCACACTTTTCTGTTGGATAAGACGAGACGCCCTTTCCGGGTGAAGAAGGAGTGAAAGGGTCATATCGGCCGTTGTCTCCGCCGCCGAAAGAGCATCGAATGAAACCCCCGTCTTACCGTTAAAGGATTCCCGCGTACCGCCATATCCAATGGCACGCGGTGGAAATAGGGATAATTTTGAAGGGGGGATACTGATCACGGAAGCGTCCAGTGTTTGGAGGATGCTGTTCATTGCCTTTTTTTGCTGAGCCACAGGAACCGTACTTACGACCACCTGTCCATCCCCCTTCACAGCGTAGTTATAATCGAGTCCGCCCACTACCTTGGCAGCCGCTTCCGTTTGGTAGCGATGGAAAAAATACAGGGGAACGAAAACGTCCTCCAGAACGGTATTGGGCTCACCCGTTCTGATGTTGTCAATGGAAAAATTCTCGATGGCCTGTGAGCGGATGGCCAGCAATCGATCCAGCTCCTCACCGGCGTCCTTTCCGTTATCCCACAGATGCCCCAGTACATGGGCACTGCCCATGGGGCGTGAATCCTGGTCTGAAATATACCTGAGCCCCTCTTGATGAGATTTTTCCAATATAGCCTTCAATCCCTCCTTTTCGGAGACGCCCTCAGGAAAATGGGTATAGGAGTAGGCAACGGTTACCTTATCCCATTCCCCGATCCCCGTGTCATACGCCTGGGAAAAGTCGATCTCCCCATTTTCGAGGCGGATATAGGGATGAGGATAATCCATGACCGAAGCCCGGTTATTCGTACTGGCCGCAAAATTATGGGCAAAGCCCAGAGTGTGGCCTATTTCATGGGCTGATAACTGGCGGATCCGTGCCAATGCCAGGTCGAGCATTGCCTGTTCGTTGTCGTCCCTCTGCGCGAAGGGTCTGTCTCTCAGGGCTTGCGCGATTAGGAAATCCTGGCGAATTCGAAGGCTTCCCAGGCTTACGTGCCCTTTGATGATCTCCCCAGTCCTGGGGTCCGTAATGCTGCTGCCATAGCTCCAGCCCCGCGTCGATCTGTGCACCCATTGGATGACATTGTATCGGACGTCAAGGGGATCAGCATCGTCCGGTAGCATTTTAAGCTGGAAAGCATCCTTGAATCCTATGGCCTCAAAAGCCTGGTTCCACCATCTTCCCCCTTCGAGCAAGGCACTTCTGACGGGTTCAGGGGTACCGTTGTCGAGGTAGTAGATAATGGGCTCAACGGCTTCGCTGACAGGGGCGTCAGGATCTTTCTTTTCGAGCCTGTGCCTGGTGATAAAGCGCTTGACCAATGACTCCTGTACCGGGGTAGAATAATCGTAATAGCTAAAAGGGTAGGAACCCGACCTGGGGTCGAATTCACGCATATTATAACCCGAATCGGGAAGCTCGATAAAGGAGTGATGTTGTGAAACCGTGACCAGCTCCGGATTAGGGGTAACCGATCTGATATAATTTCCGGTGGGCTGCCCCTTAAAAGTGAGCATCAGGTCGAACTCAATATTCTTTGGAAAAGCCTTGGTGCGATCAAGATCGAAGGCACTTTTGCTTTTATCAAGGCTATAGCTCCCCTGTCCGCGACTTTTCAGGCGTTCACTTACCCCATGGGCGTCCTGCATCAGAAAATCGGTAAGGTCGATATAATACGTGCCATTGGTTTCCCCTTCGATCTTAAATCCAAAGAGAATGGATTTGGCAAAGGCCTGTTCTACTGATTTCTTTTCCAGGGCATTGTCCGTCAACGCCCTGTACTGCAGATTGGGCTGGATCAGCAGCAATTTGTTTCCGGCCTTTTTAAAGAATACAACTTGCTCATTACCAAGCTGTCCCCTGTCTAAGCCTATATCATTGCTTCCAATCCCACTGCTGAGGGAATACACATATAGAAACTCTTTATTGAGGTCTTTTACTTCGAGGTAGATCTTATCTGAAGAACCGTCGTAGTAAAATGGAAAGAATCCTTCGTATTTTTTAAATTCCTTGAGTTTCTCGGTGATCTGGCCGAAACCGGCAACGCAGGCAAGTCCGGCCAGCAGGCAAAGTGTTTTTTTCATCTTCAACGTTTGAGCGCTAAATTTAAAAACAAATAGGAGGAAACGCGTTCATCGCTCAAAAAATTCGCCCCTAAGATTTAAAAACCCATTTCTTCCATTGTGAAAAATGCAAAATTACCCTGTTATAATTGTTGATTTGGGGTTTCTATTTCTCCTAATTTCCGTTATATTTCCCTCTCATTAAGCACAAGTGCTATGGCTGCCAAGGACCATACAATTTTCTCATCTTATCAAAGGGATCCCGCACTCTTCGACGAACTCTATGACGAAAAAGGCGAGGTAAAAAATATCTACAAAACCCTCTTCGATCTCTATGGGTCACATTCCATAGAGGATTATATGCGACTGAACGAAAAGGCCAAGTCGTCCTTCTTTAACCAGGGAATCACTTTCCAGGTGTACGGGGATAAGGATTCACAGGAAAAGATCTTTCCGTTCGATCTGTTTCCCAGGATCATCGATCCTGCAGAATGGGAGGTGATCGAAAAAGGGGCCATACAACGCAGCAGGGCCCTGAACTTGTTCCTCTGGGATATCTACCACGATAAAAAGATCCTGAAACAGGGAGTGGTGCCCCTCGAACTGGTCAGTTCTTCGGAGAATTACCTGCATCAGATGATGGATGTCGACCCTCCGGGCGGGATCTATAACCATATTTCCGGAACAGACATCATCAAACACAATGACGGTAAGTATTATGTATTGGAGGACAATATTCGATGCCCGTCCGGGGTGAGTTATGTGATCAGCAACCGAACCGCCCTAAAAAGAGCCTTGTTCGGCGTATTCAACCATTACCAGGCCTACACGGTGACCAATTATGCGGAAAATCTGCTGGAATTGCTCGAAACGGTGAAACCTAAAGGAGTGGACAGCCCGAATACCGTGGTGATCACGCCTGGAATGTATAATTCGGCCTTCTACGAGCATTCCTATCTGGCCAAGACCATGGGGGTAGAACTGGTGGAAGGCAGGGATCTTTATGTAGAGAATGACTTTGTGTACATGCGCACCATAAAGGGGCCAGAAAAGGTAGACATCATATATAGAAGGATAGACGATCAGTTTATGGACCCCCTTGAGTTCCGTTCGGATTCAGCCCTGGGCGTCCCCGGTCTCTTTTCTGCTTATAAGAAAGGAAATGTCACCCTGGCCAATGCCCCGGGTACGGGAGTGGCCGATGATAAAGCTGTTTACACGTACATGCCCGAGATCATCAAATACTATTTGGACGAGGAACCTATCCTGAATAATGTGCATACCTACCATTGCAGCCGTAAGGAAGAATTGGCCTACGTACTGGAACACATCCCCGAACTGGTGGTAAAGCCGGTAGATGAAGCAGGTGGTTATGGGATCTCTATCGGAAATAAACTCACTAAGGAGGAAATCGAGAAGGTCAAGAAACAGATTGCGGAAAATCCCCGCAAATATGTCGCACAACCCATTATGTCACTTTCCGTGCACCCTACATATATAGACGAGACTAACTCTTTTGAACAAAGACACGTAGACCTCAGGACCTTTACGATCCTCGGCAAGGATAGGGAATTCGTACTCAAAGGCGGACTCACCCGAGTGGCGTTGAGAAGGGGGAATCTCGTGGTAAATTCTTCCCAGGGCGGGGGATCCAAAGACACCTGGGTTTTAAAACATTGACCATATGCTAGCAAGAGTAGCCAACAATCTCTTTTGGATGGGACGTTATATTGAGCGTTCCGAGCACATCGCGAGATATATGCACGTGAATTATTTCTCCTCCCTCGATGCCCCGCATGAAATCTCGAGATCGAGGCAGTTCGTCCTCAGGTCCATGCTCAGGATGGCGGGCGAGGCGGTGCCGGATGAAGGGGAAGAACTCAATGAGGAAGAGGTGCTCCACAGACTTGCCCTTGACCCATCTAATCCCTTTTCTATCATCAGCAATGTGAGGTATACGCGTGAAAATGCCAACAGCGCACGCGACCTGATCTCCACGGAACTCTATGAATCCATCAATAAGTTCTACCATTTCGTCCTGAAATACCCTGCAGACCATTATAAGAAGAAAGGGCTCTATGATTTTTCAGTCAATATCATCGAAATGTCATCCATCCTCAGGGGCAGGATCAGGAGTACCCTGCTGCACGACGAGGTCTATGCCATCATCCTGCTGGGAGTGAATCTGGAACGTGCCAATCAGCTGATCAGAATGATCAATGCCAAATACCAGGACGCGAAAGAAGCCAGGGGGAGCTACGGGGATACCTTCTCAAAGAGTTTTGAATGGACCACCCTTCTCAAATGCCTGGAGTCTTACGATATGAACCGCAGGCATTACAAAAAAACGCCTACGAGCCTCACCACTCTGGAATTCCTGATCCTCAACCCCAACTGCCCCAGGTCGCTGATGAATTGTCTCAACCAGATCTACAATCACATCCGCGTGCTCGACAATTCCTTCCGTTACAACAAGGATTCCACTGCCTTCCTGGTCGGGAGGGTCCGATCAGAGTACCAGTACAAGTACATTGAGGAGATCGAGGGAAATATCCAGCAATTTATTGACGGGATGTTGAAGAATTTGGCCGATATTGGCACCCAGATGGAAAACGAGTTCTTTCATTACTAATCACCTTAGGCGCGAAGTGACCAATTACCCTTATGTCTCTTGAATATAGGATCGCCTATAAGGCTGAGAACCAGTATGAGCACCCCGTAAAGGAGGCCCGATGGCAATTCCTGATCTGCCCTCATGAAGAAGAGGGACAGAAAGTCACTTCCTTCTCCTTCGGGAATTCTTTGAATTTTCCCTATGAGGTCTCAACGAATGCATATGGTTTCACAACCATGCGTATCCTGGCGAAGGCCGAGTTTAAACACATCTCCTTTGAAGCCGACTTCAACGTTTTGAAAACAGCTGCCAGTCCCTTCGATTTTGACCTGCCCCTGGATCCCGTGGAGGACCTGCAACGGTACCAGAATCTTCATTTCCGGGTGGAATTCGAACCATTTTTACGCAGAACCCAACTCACCACCTTACTCGAACAACACAGCAAGTTTTTTGAATACCGAAAGGAAAAGACAGTTTTTGAGAACTTGGTAGACCTGAACAGGTGGGTCTTTGAGAAGATTTTTTACACTCCGGGGGTTACCCATGTCAACACCACACTGGATGAGATCGTAGAAAACCGGCATGGGGTGTGCCAGGACTTTGCACACCTCTTCGCCGCAGTGGCAAGGCAATTTGGGATCCCGTGCAGATATGTTTCCGGTTACCTGCACCAGGGGAACGGATATTTTGGGGATTCACAGATGCACGCCTGGAATGAGGCCTTTATTCAGGATGTGGGCTGGATTGGGTTCGACCCAACCAACAACATTCTCACTGGGGAGAACCACATCAAGGTAGCCCACGGTAAGGATTATGCGGATTGTGCTCCCCTGAAAGGTATACTGTACTCAAAAGGGGAAAATACCACCAATCACTCGGTCCAGGTACATGGCCAGCAACAGCAATAAATTTGTAATCGATTTGTTCGCTACTCACTAAAAAGAGTACTAATTTTACACGAAATTTAAAGGAAATGGTTACTACAGATCAGCAAAAGGATCTCATTGAACGCCTCGGTGCGTTAAGGAGGTATCTTTGACATAGATGCCAAACTAATTGAAATAGAGAACGAAGAAGAAAAGACCCTGGCTCCTGATTTCTGGGATGAGCCCCAGGAAGCCCAGGAGAAAATGCGCCAGCTACAGGCCAAGAAAAAATGGGTCTCAGAATACAGGGATGCCGAAACCCTCACCAACGACCTCGAAGTTTTACTGGAGTTCCATCGGGAAGGCGATGTGGAAGAAGCTGAATTGAACACCCAGTACAGCAAAGCCCTTGAAGCCATTGAGAAACTGGAATTCAGGAACATGCTTTCTGAGGAAGGGGACGATATGACCGCCATCCTCCAGATCACGGCCGGTGCAGGTGGTACCGAGAGTTGCGACTGGGCTTCCATGCTCATGCGCATGTACCTTATGTGGAGTGAGAAGAACGGATACAAGGTCAAGGAGCTCAACTACCAGGAAGGAGATGTCGCAGGCATCAAGACCGTGACCCTTGAAATTGAAGGGGACTTCGCCTTTGGCTGGCTCAAAGGTGAAAACGGCGTACACCGGTTGGTAAGGATCTCCCCTTTCGACAGCAATGCGAAGCGGCATACGTCCTTCGCCTCGGTATATGTATATCCCCTGGTGGATGACAGCATAGAGATAGAGGTCAACCCGGCCGATATCGAGATCACCACCGCCAGGTCCAGCGGGGCCGGAGGTCAAAACGTAAACAAGGTGGAAACCAAGGTGCAACTGTACCACAAGCCCACTGGTATACAAATTTCCTGTTCGGATTCGAGGTCGCAGCACGACAACCGTGCTACGGCATTAAAGATGCTGAAATCCCAGTTATACGAGATCGAATTGCGCAAGAAGCAGGAGGCCCGTGCAGAGATTGAATCTTCAAAGATGAAGATCGAATGGGGGTCACAGATCAGAAATTACGTCATGCACCCCTATAAACTGGTCAAGGATGTCAGGACCGGAGAAGAGACCGGTAATGTCGATGCTGTCATGGACGGAGAAATAGACCTGTTCTTAAAGGCTTACCTTATGATGATGGGGCAAAAACAAGAAAGCTAAACCATGGTAAAGATCTATCACAACCCCAGGTGCCGAAAATCACGTGAAGGCCTAGCACTTGTCGAAGCAAGTGGTAAGCCTTTCGATGTTGTTCTCTACCTGGACAATCCGATTACAAAAACCGAATTAAAGGACCTTTTGAAGATGCTGGGGATCAGTCCTATACAACTGGTCAGAAAACAGGAGGCTATCTGGAAATCCGACTTCAAAGGGAAGGAACTCTCTGATGAGGCGATCATTGATGCCCTGCTCAAATACCCCAAACTCATCGAAAGACCCATTGTGACCTTTAAAAATAAAGCAGTTATCGGCAGACCACCAGAGACCATTTCGGGACTTTTGGATTAAGAAGCCGACTCCCAATTTTCATCTAAAGCTTTCTTAAACTTTTCTCAAATGTTTAGGAAGGCTTTTTCTTTTAACAAACATTTAACCGGACTCTGAACTTCATCCGTTTACTTTTGAGATTGAATCAGAGTCATGAGAACCAAACACCACTTTTTTTTATTTCTTTTTTCCACTCTTTTTCTGATCCCTTCGCTTGAAGCCCAGGTCGACCAGCGTTTCGGAGCAATGGGCAGGAGGCGACTCGCCCCTCAGACCCAGACCGCAACCCCTCGAGAACCCGAAAATCTGACCGCTGAGGAAATGGTAGACGCAGAAATGCCCAAGATCAGGGAGGCCATTGAATTCTCCGAGTTTGAAGCGGCAGTTCTGAGATCGATCCTTACCAAGTACGTACAGCAACGAATAGAGGTGCAGATCCTGAACCTGGGACCGGAGAAAACCCGAGAAGCTTACGAGACCATCAACCTCAACCAGGAAGAAGAACTCAAGGCAAGTCTGCCTGAGGAAAAGTACAATGCTTTAAAGGAATATCGTGATAATGGCGGTAAAAAACCGAAAGAAAAGAAAAAGAAGAAAAAAAAGAACAAATCTTAAATGAAAAGATTTATTGTCCTGCCATTGTTTTTAATGGCTTTTTTATTGTCTTTTTCCCAAAGACCTTCAGGTAGGGGACAGGAAAGGATCACAATCTCAGGTACAGTTTTTGACAAGGATACAGGTCAGCCTCTGGAATATGCCACCCTGGTCCTGCAGAGTGTGAGGAGGCCTGAGATGGTCACAGGAGGGATCTCAGATCCGGACGGTAAATTTTCTGTGGAAACCATGCCCGGGCAGTACAATGTAAGGGTGGAATATCTGTCTTACAAAACCTTTGAACTCCAGGCTCAAACGTATCGTAGTTCAACCGACCTCGGTAGAATTGAGCTCGAAATAGATGCCCAGATGCTGGAAGATGTGGTTGTCGTGGGAGAACGTACCACGGTTGAGCTGCGTTTGGACAAGAAGGTATACAACGTAGGACAGGACCTTACGGTAAGGGGTGGATCAGTGACGGATGTACTGGATAACGTTCCATCGGTGACAGTTGATATTGAGGGAAATATAAGCCTGAGGGGAAATGAAAGCGTACGCATCCTGATCAACGGCAAACCTTCTGCCCTGTCGGGACTCAGCCCACAGGCCCTGCAGCAGCTCCCTGCGGATGCAATTGAACGCGTTGAGGTGATCACCAATCCTTCTGCCCGTTACGACGCTGAAGGAACAGCAGGGATCCTGAATATCATATTAAAACAAAGTAAAACTGCCGGGGTCAATGGCTCGGTTAACGTATTTGCCGGATACCCAGACAACTATGGTACTGCAGTAAGCCTGAACCTCAGGCGTGACAAGTTCAATATCTTTACCACCACCACTTACCGATACCGGGATGCCCCGGGAAACGCCCTATTCGAGCAGGAGAACTTTGATGAGAACAGGAATACGGTCAGCTTCCAAGACGAGATCAGGGACTACCAGCGGCAGAACAACAGTTTTAACACCAACATCGGTTTTGAGTATTTCATCAGTGAGACGAGCAGCATTACCAATTCCCTGGTGATCCGGAATTCTGATGGAGAGAATACAGTGGATATCGATTTCTTTAACTTCGATGCCGCAAGGAATCCTACCATCCGCAGGAATCGTTTTACGCTCGAGGGAGAGACCGATGAGAATGTTCAATACTCCGTGAACTACAAAAAGACCTTCGAGAAAGAGGGGCACGAATTCACCATGGATTACCAGTACTCAAAGGGGAATGAGATCGAGAATTCCATCATCGAAGAGATCATCCTGGGGGAAGACGTGATATTGCCTACGGAACAGACCATCAATGACGAAACTCAGGTAAATCAGCTGGTGCAGTTCGATTATATCCTGCCGTTTGGAAAAGAGAACCAAAGCCAGTTCGAAATGGGTTACCGCGGTACCTTCAACAATTTTAATACAGACTTCGACTTTGGTGTGCTGGAGGACGGGGTGCTCGACAGGAATCCGGATTTCAGCAACGAACTCAACTATAAAGAATACGTCAACGCAGCCTACGTACAACTCGGGACCAAGATGGATAAGTTCAGTGTTCTTAGCGGACTCCGGATGGAAGCGTCTGATATCGGCATCGAATTGGTCGAAACAGGTCAGGTGGATGACAAGGACTATGTAAACTGGTTTCCATCTCTGTTCCTCGGATATGAATTCTCGGAGGAAGAACAGCTGACTATCAGTTACAGCCGGAGGCTGAGGCGACCCAGGACGCGTTTTATCAACCCTTTCCCCTCAAGGTCGAGTAACACCAACCTCTTTCAGGGGAATCCGGACCTGGACCCTACATTCACCAATGCATTCGACCTGGGATATCTCAAGAGATGGGACAAGGTGACTTTTACGACTTCGGGATATTACAACAGGTCAACCGGTGTTTTCCAGTTCATCACCCAGGAGACGGGAGACTTTGTAGAGATCGACAATCCGGATGATCCGGGGAACCCTGTACTCGTGCCGGTACAGGTACGCACACCCATAAACCTGGCAACGGACAGCCGTTACGGGATGGAATTTACTACTACGTATACTCCCAAGCGCGATTGGAGGCTCACCCTGAACCTGAACCTCTTCCAGCAGCAGCTCAGAGGAGATTACACATATACCAATTTTCAGAATGAGGTGATCACACAGAATTTTGATGCAGACAACTTTACCTGGTTTTCGAGGTTCAGTGCCAAGATCCCATTACCGGGGGCTATCGATTTTCAATCGAACCTCTTCTACCGTGGCCCCAACAAGGATGCTCAAAATCTCAACAAAGGTATATTGAGCACAAACCTGGCCTTTAGTAAGGACGTTATCAAGGATAAGGCAACACTTTCCTTTAACGTAAGTGACCTTTTCAATTCCAGGAAAAGAAGGACAGAGACCAATACGAATACCGTGTCTACTTACAGTGAATTCCAGTGGAGGGAGAGACAATTCACACTGTCATTCCTGTACAGGTTCAATCAGCAACAGAACCAGAGGCAGAGGAACGGACGCGGAGGACAGGAAGAAGACTACGAATTCGAAGGGACCTGATCCATGCTACAAGGAGATAAAACAAAAAAGAAGCCAAATGGCTTCTTTTTTTATGAGTTGCGCTTAGCTCTTCTTGCCTCGCGTTTTTCTTTGAAGAATTCCATGAGGTTACCCCCTACCCAGTAAGGAACCACAAAAAGCAGAAGGAAGATCATCAACCAGAAACCAATGGTTACTATGGTGAGGAAGGCCAAAAATCCGAGATATTGATCAAATTCGAACATATTCTTTGCTTTATAGCGCAAAGATACTTGGAAATTCTCATAAGATGCAAGCAGTGGCGGTAAAATTATCCGGATAGAAAATGGAATTTCTGACCCAAGCCTTACCTTTGTTAGGCCAAAACCTAAAAAGATGAAATTCAGGATTGAGAAAGACACCATGGGAGAAGTTCAGGTCCCTGCCGATAAATACTGGGGGGCCCAGACCGAGCGATCGCGAAACAATTTTAAGATAGGACCACCGGCCTCCATGCCGCTGGATATTGTTTACGGGTTTGCCCATCTCAAAAAAGCAGCAGCCTATGCCAACTGTGAACTGGGTGTGCTGGAAGAGGAGAAAAGGGATCTTATTGCCAGGGTCTGTGACGAGATCCTCGAAGGAAAGCTCGACGATCAGTTTCCCCTGGTCATCTGGCAAACCGGATCAGGCACACAGAGCAATATGAACGTAAATGAGGTGATTGCCAACAGGGCCCACGAACTGGCCGGGCACAAGATTGGGGAAGGAAAAAAGACTATACAGCCTAACGACGATGTGAATAAATCCCAATCCTCGAACGACACCTTCCCTACCGGTATGCACATCGCTGCCTATACCAAGATCGCTGAAGTAACCATCCCAGGGGTGACACAGCTCCGAAACACCCTTGATAAAAAGGCAAAGGAATTTGACAAGATCGTCAAGATCGGGAGGACCCACCTGATGGATGCCACTCCCCTGACCCTCGGACAGGAGTTTTCGGGTTATGTATCCCAGCTAGACCACGGCCTGAAAGCCCTGCACAACACCCTGGATCACCTCAGTGAACTGGCCCTGGGAGGGACTGCTGTCGGTACTGGCTTGAACACCCCCAAAGGGTACGACGTCCTCGTGGCCAAGTATATCGCTAAATTTACCGGCCTGCCCTTTAAAACAGCCCCGAATAAATTTGAGGCGCTGGCGGCCCATGATGCCCTTGTTGAAAGCCATGGCGCTTTGAAGCAACTGGCTGTTTCCCTGAACAAGATCGCCAATGATATTCGCATGATGGCCTCCGGCCCCAGGTCCGGGATCGGGGAGATCATTATACCGGCCAACGAACCAGGAAGTTCTATCATGCCCGGGAAGGTAAATCCCACCCAATGTGAAGCCCTTACTATGGTATGCGCCCAGGTGATGGGTAATGACGTGGCCATCTCCGTTGGGGGCGCCCAGGGGCATTACGAGCTCAACGTATTCAAACCCCTAATGGCCAGCAATTTCCTGCAGTCAGCAGAATTATTGGGAGATGCCTGTGTAAGTTTCGACATCCATTGTGCGGTAGGTATTGAACCCAACCACAAGGTCATCAAACAATTGCTCAACAATTCCCTGATGCTGGTCACAGCACTCAATACCAAGATTGGGTATTACAAGGCCGCAGAGATCGCCAATACCGCTCACAGGAATGGTACCACCCTCAGGGAAGAAGCCATCAACCTGGGCTACGTGACCGCCGAGGAATACGATGAGTGGGTGAAGCCGGAAGACATGACCGGTTCTCTGAAAAACTAAGACAAAAAAAAGGGCCTTCAATCGAAGGCCCTTAATATTTCTATGGATGATTCTTACTTCAGGGTGAATTTTGAAGTTCCCAGAAGCTTGAGGTTGTCATCGTACACGTTCACCATGTAGTTTCCGGACTGGAAGGAGCCGGCTGGGTTCGTGATGAAGTCACAAACATCCAGATCCTGGTTTTCGTAGTAGAAGTCGGTAGACTTGGTATAGGTTACAGAAGCACCTTCATCTGTAGATTTGGTGCTGCCACCGCCAAGTACGTTCCCCTGAGGATCCAGTACTTCGATGAGGAATTGCCTGTCTCCTGCCTGGGCGATCACGTTGTCAGCCACTGTAAAGCATACTTTCAGCTTATCGGTATTCCTTGCCCTTGGAGTAGAAACCAGTCGTCCGCTGCTGCGCTCCTTAACGGCATCCACATTAAAGTCAGAAAGATTCAAAGCAGAACCTCTTTCTACGGCTTCAGCAAGCTGCGTATTCTGAACGACCAGAGAGTCGTTGAAAATAGCCTGTTTTTCAAGCTCAACAAAAGTACTGTCTCGCTGCATAGCCAGCAGGGAGTTAGATCGGGTCAGGGAGTCAACCTGCTTCAGCAGTTGCTCTCTTTCCTGTCTCAGGACAGCAACCTGGTTCCTGTAACGCCTCAAACTAGAAAGGTCGGCCTTCATCGTCTGTACAGAATCGATATACTTGGCGATCCTGTCCCTGGCCTCAACGAGTTCTTCGTTGGTAGCGTTGCTCTCAAGGATAGCCTTGTCATATTCAGATTGAAGGCTCTTCAGGTCCTCAACGACCAGTTCCTTTTCTGCAGTGAGTTCGCTCTCCCTTTTCTTTTTGTCCTGGTAAAGACTTACGGTATAGATGATGGTACCCAAAAGGACCACAGCCAACAAACCGGCGATTACCTTTAATCCATTATTGTTTTTAGTCTCAGTCATAGTGTAAAAATTTAAAACGTGTATTAGTTAGTAACGTGTTTACATTGCTATATACGTGAAAAGTCTGCGTTTAGATTTTTCAGTTCAAAATATGTTGTAATTTTCTTTGCTTGTAGTTTGAAAATAATCTTCAAATCAACCCAAAACACATCCATGAAAGTCGAGATAATCGATTTTACATCTGATCTGGCCGCAGAGTTCAGGGACATGAATCTCACCTGGCTGCAGGAATATTTCTATGTGGAACCCATGGATGAGGATTTGCTCAACAGATCAGAGGAGGTGATCATAGCCCGGGGAGGAAAGATTTTTTTCGCAAAGACGGGTGGGGAGATCGCCGGATGTTTTTCCCTCCTGCCCAGTAAAGAAGGCTGTTTTGAACTGGGCAAAATGGCCGTAAAGCCAGAATTTCAGGGACAACGGATAGGCCAGCAACTCCTCAGCTTCGCTGTCGAGTACACGAAGAAGCAAGGGATGAAAAGGATCATACTGTACAGTAATACGATTCTCTCCACTGCCATTCACCTCTATCGCAAATCCGGATTTGAGGAGATCGAGATGGAGAATCCTCCCCCCTATGCACGCAGCAATATTAAAATGGCGTTAAACCTTTAGGGACGGTCCTGCCTTATCCGCTATCTTTAGGCGACATCATCGCAAATGAAAATCCTTTAAATGAATACAGTAGCTAAAATACTTGCCATCACCTTGCTATTCACCCTGGGGTGCAAGGAAGAAAAGAAAGCAGAGGACCAGTCAAAAATTGCTGATGCAACCACTGTTAAATCACAGGAGGCCGCTTCGCCTGCTATTGAGATCCATCCGGTGGAACACGCCACAGCCGTAATCGAGTGGGGAGAGGTTACTCTCTATATTGATCCGGTGGGTGGTGCCGAGACCTTTTCTGCCTATCAAAGCCCGGATCTAATCCTGATCACCGATATACATGGGGATCACTTGAATGTGGGGACCCTGGAGGGTCTGGACACTTCCGGGGCAAAGATCATCGTTCCCCAGGCGGTTGCCGACCAAATGCCAGAAAAATTCACCCCCCAGCTGGATGTGCTGAACAACGGCGACACCAAAGAACGGATGGGAGTCATCGTCGAAGCCATTCCCATGTACAACCTGCGGGAGGAAGCCAAAAATTTCCATGTCAAAGGACGGGGTAATGGATATGTCATCACTCTTGGGGAAGAACGACTCTATTTTTCAGGAGACACCGAAGACATCCCTGAAATGAGGGCACTGGAAAACATCGACAAGGCTTTTGTTTGCATGAACTTACCCTATACCATGACAGTAGACAATGCCGCTGATGCTGTACTGGAGTTTAAACCGAAACAGGTATATCCCTATCACTACAGAGGCAGGCCGGAAGTAAGTGACGTCGCCCGGTTTGCAGAACTGATCGGGAAAAACGATCCGGGAATTACGGTGGTGCAACTCGACTGGTATCCCTCAGATCCTTATTGAAAGGAATCTTTAACGAATCAATTTCTTGTATTTGAGGCGCTTGGGTGTGAGGTCCGCTCCCAGGCGTTTTTTCTTGTTCTCCTCGTACTCAGAGAAGGAGCCTTCAAAGAAGTACACCTGTGAATCCCCTTCAAACGCAAGCATATGCGTACATACCCTGTCCAGGAACCACCTGTCGTGGGATATGATCACGGCACATCCGGCAAAATTTTCAAGCCCTTCCTCCAATGCCCTCAGGGTGTTAACATCCAGGTCGTTGGTGGGCTCATCCAACAACAGGACGTTCCCTTCCTCCTTCAGGGTCATGGCCAGGTGTAGCCGGTTCCTTTCTCCCCCGGACAACATACTGACTTTCTTATTCTGCTCACTCCCCGAGAAATTAAACCTGCTGAGGTAGGCCCTTGAGTTCACCTGCCTTCCGCCCATGAGGATCAATTCCTGCCCGTCGCTGAAGTTCTCCCAAATGGTCTTGTCCGGGTTGATGTTGGCATGGCTCTGATCTACATAGGCCAGTTTGGCAGTATCCCCCACTTTAAATTCGCCTTTATCCGGGGAGATCTCCCCCATGATCATCTTGAAAATAGTGGTCTTTCCTGCCCCGTTGGGTCCGATGATCCCGACAATACCTGCCTGGGGTAAATTAAAATTCAGGTCCTCGTACAGTAATTTTCCATCATACCCCTTACTCACTCCTATGGCTTCGATCACATTGGTTCCCAGTCTGGGGCCATTTGGGATATAAATCTCCAGTTTTTCATCCAGTTGCTTCTGGTCCTGGCTCAATAATTTGTCGTAGTTGTTCAAACGGGCCTTCTGTTTGGTCTGTCGGCCTTTGGCCCCCTGTCTCACCCATTCGAGCTCGCGCTCCAGTGTTTTTTGCCTTTTTGAGGCCTGTTTGGTTTCCTGGGCCAGGCGCTTGGATTTCTGGTCGAGCCAACTGCTGTAATTGCCTTTCCAGGGAATCCCCTCTCCCCGGTCGAGTTCCAGGATCCATCCGGCTACATTGTCCAGAAAATACCGGTCGTGTGTAACCGCGATCACGGTCCCTTTATAAGTAGCCAGGTGGTGCTCCAGCCAGTGTACAGACTCGGCATCCAAATGGTTGGTAGGCTCGTCCAGGAGAAGCACATCGGGTTCCTGCAACAGCAGCCTGCAGAGCGCTACCCTCCTCCTTTCGCCTCCGGAAAGAACGCCGATCTTTTTATCGGGTTCAGGGGTCCTGAGGGCATCCATGGCTATCTCGAGCTTGGTATCCAGTTCCCAGGCGTTGGCTGCATCGATCTGATCCTGCAAGGCTGCCTGTTTGTCCATAAGCTTCTGCATCTTGTCTGCATCCTCATAGACCTCCGGCAGGCCGAACATATCGTTGATCTTGTTGTATTCATCCAGGACAGCCACCGTTTCGGCTACCCCTTCTTTGACCACATCCATCACCGTTTTTGAGTCGTCCAGCTGAGGTTCCTGCTCCAGGTATCCCACCTTATATCCCGGTGAGAAGACTACATTGCCCTGGTAATTCTTGTCTACCCCTGCAATGATCCTCAGCAGGGTGGACTTCCCTGAGCCATTGAGGCCGAGGATACCGATCTTGGCTCCGTAAAAAAAGCTCAGGTAGATATTCTTCAGGACGGGCGTGTTGGCATTCTTATAGGTCTTGGTGACCCCGGACATTGAGAAAATGACCTTTTTATCGTCTGACATTTAGTGGAATGTATGTGTTAAGTTGGATAAAGGCGGATGGAAAGATATAACAAGTTCTAAACCCTGCCTTTAAGAGCATTAAAGACCCAGGCGATCGCAAAAAAACCAATTCCCACGGAAGCAAATCCCCAGCCGGCTACATCGTCATATCTAAAAGCACCCAGTGCGATCAAAGCGCAACCCACAAAGATCATGATAAAGGTGGCCCATGCCAGGACAGTATTCTTATTCATCCCCATTTGAGTTAGTTTAGTTCTGCCAAATATCGTAAAAACTATGGAATTCGATTTCCATCCATCAACTTTATCCCTCGAAAGGAAAGCGTATCCCCGTAATCTCCCTGATCTGATCCAGAAGGCCTATGAGGTCGAGACTGTGCTGATGAGACCATAGCGGACTTTCAAGGCGCTCTTCCGAAAGACAGCGGTGGACCTCCTCTATTTCGTACGTATAACCTTTCCCCACCTTCGGAAATTCAAATTCTTCCTGCTTTCCATCTGAGAGGAGTGAAAATCCTTCGGCCTCATGCCAGCGCGGATGTATGACGAAAGTGCCATCCGTCCCGCCAATAGTAGCTGACATCAGACTGTTGGTACCCAGGCTGCTGAACAACAGGGCATGGGCCCCCGGATAATAAAAGGTGACAGCAGTCTGGACTTCCGTCCCGGATTCCAGGAACTTGGCATGCGCCTCAATCCTGTCTGGCATACCCAGGATCAGATATGCGAGGAACACAGGATATATGCCGATGTCGAGTAGTGATCCACCCCCGAGTTCCGGATTCAGTACCCGACTATCAGGATTGCGATCCAGGGCAAAAAAGGCAAAATCGGCATGGAGGTACACGATCTCCCCTGCCTCACCGGCGTCGATACTTTTTTTGATCTCCTGAATGGATGGGATAAAACGGCTCCATAGGGCCTCCATAAAAAAGACCTTGTTCTTGCGGGAGGCGTCTACCATTTGTCTCACCTCAGCCTTATTGATCCCAGCGGGTTTTTCGCATAGGACGTGCTTGCCCTTTTCCATGGCCTTCAAACTCCACTCGTAGTGCTCCGTATGCGGCAGGGCGATATAGACCACCTCCACCTCCTCACAGTCGAGCAAAGCCTCGTAATTGTCGAAGGCATAAGGAACCTTGAATTCTTCCTTGAATGCCTTTGCCTTGACCAGGGATCTGGAAGCGACTCCCATAAGTGCAGCGTCGTGCACCAGGGCGAGATCCTTTGCGAATTTCTGAGCGATGTTCCCAAGTCCGATGATTCCCCAACCCACACTGTTTGCCATATATACCAGGTATTTTTGACAAAGTTAATGAATA
The DNA here is from genome assembly GCF_014638095.1 of Muriicola marianensis. Classification (GTDB taxonomy): domain Bacteria; phylum Bacteroidota; class Bacteroidia; order Flavobacteriales; family Flavobacteriaceae; genus Muriicola; species Muriicola marianensis. The sequence continues at coordinate 118,358 of NZ_BMFH01000001.1, read as the reverse complement.
TAACTCCTTATCTTTAGGCGTTAAAAGAAACACGTCTGCACATATGGATATGAGCTTCAATATCAACGAAGACCACAATAAATTACAACGATCAGACCTTAAAAAAATACTTGCCAGGATCGCTCTGGGAGGCGGCAAGGGAAGGATAGAGAAACACCACGCCCAGGGTAAGATGACAGCGCGTGAGCGCATTGACTATCTGCTCGACAAGGATTCGGAGCGCATTGAGATCGGTGCCCTGGCCGGGCTCGACATGTATGAGGAGCACGGGGGTTGTCCTTCAGGAGGTGTGGTCGTGGTCATCGGATATATTCAGGGGCGTCAATGCATTGTAGTAGCCAATGACGCTACCGTTAAGGCCGGTGCCTGGTTCCCTATTACGGGGAAGAAAAACCTGCGCGCCCAGGAGATCGCCATGGAAAATCGTTTGCCGATCATCTACCTGGTAGACAGTGCCGGGGTTTACCTGCCCATGCAGGAGCAGATCTTCCCTGACAAGGAGCACTTCGGGAGGATCTTCCGAAATAACGCCATCATGAGCAGCATGGGTATCCCCCAGATCGCGGCGGTGATGGGTAGCTGTGTTGCGGGAGGTGCCTACTTACCCATCATGAGTGACGAAGCCCTGATCGTCGAGAAAACAGGAAGCATCTTCCTGGCCGGAAGTTACCTCGTCAAGGCCGCAATTGGAGAGGATATAGACAATGAAACCCTGGGGGGAGCCACAACCCATTGCGAGATCAGCGGGGTCACTGATTACAAGGCGAAAGACGATAAACATGCGCTGGATACTATCAGAAATCTGGTTGATAAAATGGGAGCTTCACTGACTGCGGGTTATAGCCGTATCAAATCCAAACAACCCAAGGAGAAGGTGGATGATATTTTCGGCATCTTGCCAAAGTCGAGAGCAGACCAGTATGACATGCTGGAGATCATCAAACGACTGGTAGACAATTCGGAGTTCGAGCAGTATAAGGAAGGATATGGAAAAACACTGCTGACGGGATATGCGCGAATAGACGGTTGGGCCGTAGGTATTGTAGCCAACCAGAGGAAGGTGGTGAAAACTAAAAAAGGTGAGATGCGTTTTGGAGGGGTCATCTATTCCGATTCGGCAGATAAAGCCACCCGATTTATTGCCAATTGCAACCAGAAAAAGATACCGCTGGTCTTCCTGCAGGACGTGACCGGGTTTATGGTCGGCAGCAAGAGCGAGCACGGCGGCATCATCAAGGATGGGGCAAAGATGGTCAACGCCGTGAGTAATTCCGTAGTACCGAAGTTCACAGTTATCATAGGAAACAGTTACGGAGCCGGGAATTACGCCATGTGTGGGAAGGCGTACGATCCTAGGCTTATTGTGGCCTGGCCTAGCGCCGAGCTGGCTGTGATGAGCGGTAACTCCGCAGCCAAGGTCCTCCTGCAGATCGAAACTGCTTCCCTGAAGAAAAAGGGTGAAAAAATTACCGCGGAAAAGGAGAAGGAGCTTTACACCCGCATCAAGAAGCGGTATGATGACCAGATCTCACCTTATTACGCTGCAGCACACCTGTGGACGGATGCCATTATCGATCCTCTGGAAACACGTAAGTGGATCAGCATGGGGATAGAGGCCGCTAACCACGCCCCTATCGAAAAACCCTTCAATATGGGCGTCTTGCAGGTTTAAAAGCCATGGTTAAATAACTTTTACCAGTATCAATTAGACGTCAGGTTCGTGTTGTTCTGAACAGTGAAAAGTTCCTGGTTCACATCCTTCAACTGCAATTTAAAGACCTTCACTTCCTCTCTTTGTGACGGGGTGCCGTAATTGTGGTAGATCGTCGCCTTGATAAAGGAAGGCGTCAGGCTTTTGTTCCCGAGGTACTTCAAATTGATCTGCCAGGTGCCGGGAAGGTTGCCGTCAATGAGGTATTCCTCACAGGAGTACCCTTTTAGTTTCTCATCCCTGATGCGGTCAGCATCTGCCAGCAGGCTGTGTTCCCAATTGAAGTATTTGTTTTGTGGATTGACGAATTGAAGCTGGAATTCAGCCTCACTGTCATTCCATTCAAAGACGAGTCGGGTTCCCTCAAAGTCGCTGTTCAGGGAACGGCTTTTTCTCCTATCCGCCCCCCTGAATTCTCTGGCGTGCAATTCGAGTAAATTCCTGAACTCTCTCTCCATCAGGGGTGTAAAATCCCGGTCTTCGGCCCTGATAAATCCTTCTTTGACAAGGTAGTCATACCGGGCGTACATAGCAGCCGCTTTGCGGATATCCCCTATCTGCCTGTAACTGAGAGCGAGATCGCGGTACGATTGGGCGTAGTGCGGCCGCAGGATAAAGATCTCCTTGTACAGCTCATGCGCCTTGGTGTTATTGCCCATGGTCTGATACAAATAGGCCAGGGCTTTCAGGCCCACAGGGTTCTCCTCAAACAGGTACCAGTGGTCTTCGATGATCTGTTCTGCGAACTCCGTATTGCTCCACTTGGCCGTAAAATATCCAAAAGCATCCAGAAAATAGTATACGGAGCTGCGGTACATTTCAGCCTGGTCTTTGTAGACCTCCATCGCCTTCCTTTCAGACGGGCTGGCGTATAATTCCTGCAGATAGACCGGGAGGTTCTTACCGGCCTGTTCCTTGCTCAAGGCATTGCCTTCGTATATATTGTTACGTAGAAGAGCCTGATCAAAAGGCCCTCCGGTTCTGGGGTCCCTGTAGGTATTTGCCCCTTTGGTATTGATCACGATGACCCCTCCGTTGGCTGCTCCGCCGTACTTGGTTACCAGGCCAAGACCGCTGAGTATGGCAACGCGTTCAATATTCTCTACCATTACAAAGTCGGGATAGTCCTTTAGAATAAGACCATCCACGTCATAAATGGCCGGGAACATCCCCATGGACGACCCCCTGAGATAGATATTGGGCCTGAAAGGGCTTTCACCAAGTCTTTCCACACGGACGCCGGCAAATCTGAACTGTATGAGAGAAGCGAGATCGAAGTTTCCGAAGAGCAATTGCGACTTATCGATGATCCTTACCGAGAAATTGGTAATGTCCTTATCGAGGATCCCGAAGGCTGTATTGATCAGATTCTTGTTGCTGTTGTATTCCTGTCTCAGCTGGGTCTGGCTTTTGATCTTGGTCTTTTCGACCACCACTTCGTCCAGTACATTGACCTCTGAATTCATCTTGACATTCAGGACGGAGCTCACGTCCTCCAAGATGATCTCCATTTCCGAAAGACCGGGATAAGAAAAGGTCACCTTATCTCCTTCTGTTGTCTGCAGTTCGTATCGACCGCTGGCGTCGGTTTTTACAGTTTCACCGGTTTTTTGGGAAGTGATTTCGGCGTTGACCAGGGCAGCGTCCATTGCGGAGACTTTCCCTTTGATGGTCACTTGTTTTTCCTGTGCCTGAAGGGTAATCGCGGCACAAAAGAGGCATAGGGTGAAGATGATCTTTTTCATAGTTTCTTTTTTATAGCATTGGCTTTCAGGCATATCAACTGCCTGAACCTGTCTAAATTTACGAAAAATTCAGATTCAATCCACAAGGATCTCAGCCAGGGTCTTAGTCTCCTCTGGCTTTGTAAATGAGAGAACGATCTCCCTGGAACTCTGATCAGGGTAACCAAAATTCTGGTAGAGGGTACACTTGAGGACGAGGGGAACCTGGTTGGTCATATCAGTGTGCCCCAAATAGGTCGCATTCAGGATCCATTTTCCTTGCACCCCGTCTCCATAGAACTCGAATTCCTCAGAGCTGTATCCGGTGAGAATCTCGTCCTTTATCCTTTCGGAGCTGTTCACGGCGTTGTGTTCCCAGTTAAAGAAACGATTTTGGGGGTTGACGAATTGCAGCTCAAACTCTGCCTGGGGATCATTCCATTCAAAGACGAGACGAACATTATACCTGAGGTTGTTCAACAATTGAGAAGGAATTGTGGTAGTATTAAGAGCTCCTTTATGCCTGAATACCAGATTTTTTATTTCGCGTACCACTGTTTTGGAAACGCCGGTAGCACTGACAGGAGGCGTGATGGTATTTCCGTGGAGGGCCAGCAGGTCCTGGAGGGCATCCTGGTAGTTACCCATCTCTTTTTTAGCAACCGCTATATCCAGGTAGGCCTGGGTGTGTTTCCGGTCCATTTCAAGGATCTCTTCATTGATGCGGATGACATCTTTGTATTTGCCAACCCCTGCCAGTGCTAGGGAGACCGCTTTCAGTGTATGGATATCTTTAGGGAAAAGCTCCAGTACGCTGGAGGCGACGACTGCGGCCCTATCCGGATCTTTCTCTTTGAAGAAATCATATGTCTCCAGGAAGAAGTCTATTCCCCGGTCTGAGGCAGATCTCAGTCTCAGGTACTCCTCATAGGCCTTTTCCGGCGTTCCGGAACGCTCCAGTGCGTAAATCAATTCAGATTTGGATTCTTTTGTTCCTGAATCCTTACCGGTATACACATTATCCTTTAACCTGGCCAGGTCTACCGGTTCGCCGGTAGCATTCGTACCCGCTGCACTTTTGGTAGTGATCAGGATCACCCCGTTGGCACCCAGGCTGCCGTACCTATTGGTAGCTGCATATCCCTTCAGTACAGAGATGGAAGCAATATTGTCGGGGTTGACGTAATTGAAAATAGCCTGATTTGATGACGTTGCACCCCGGGAGGAATCAGATTGGCGCTGGGGCACCCCGTCTATGACGACAAGGCTGTAGTTGTTTCCCAGGATAGAAGTATTGGATCGCATGGTCGCCCTGCTGATATCATCCGTATTTCCAAGATTGACATTGGAAAATTTATTGATCACTGACTGTGACACATCGGTCTGAATAGGGGTGATCTCCTCATCACCTATCGACTGGACTGCATACCCTATCTTTTCGGAATTTTCAATTCCATATCCTGTATTGACCCTAACAGCTTCTTCCTGCCGCTTTTCAACCAGAACCACCTCTTCAAGGGATACCACATTGGCATCCAAAAAAATATTCAACTGAGACGTATCTTCCACAGGCACGTACTTATACGTATTTCGACTTCTACTGCTCACCAACAAACTATCTCCGGGTGCTGCCTCAATGGTAAAACTCCCGTCTAGAACCGTCCTGACACCTCCGGCTTCCCCTTTAACAGCTATCACCATATCCGGGACGGGTACATTGTCTACATACACCTTTCCGGAGATTGTGCTCTTCTGCTGTGTCCGTGGTTTTTTGAGGTTGCTGATGTTTTCGGGTAGAATCGCCGCAAAGTCCATGAGTCGATAGCGGTTAATAAGGGCTGTCCTTTTGAGGAACTCCTCATCCCGGAAGGGCGAGCTGTTGATCAGATAGCTTTTGGGCGGCAGATCCGGAAAATCTCCCTCGTAGATCCGGTTCCCGTCTGTAAAGAGGTATATATTGGGATGTTTGGCCAGACCCTTGAGTTGGGAATACTCGTTAGCCCCGTCATAATTCAGTGATTCCAGATCCTTCCTCAGCTCTTCCCATTGTCCTCCTGCAATGGTATAATTCTTTTCGGTGTTCTCCAGATTGAAAAGCACCAGCTGTACTTGCTGGTCCGGAGACCTCTGGAATACCTTCTCCAAAATGTCCAGGTCCTTCTCCAGATCCCTGTCCCTGGCTGAAAGGGAGACATCCCAAAAGATGGTGGTATTAGGGTTTGTTGCCTGCTGTGCCCCGAGGAAGGAACAACTGAGCAAGCTCATCAGAAGAATTAATCTGATAGTTTTCATATCACTGGCCCTGATGGGTTAAAGGTCTCGGAACAAGGAGCAATTCGGTCTGCCTGCCATTTACGTACCTGAAGCCGTCTTTCCCGTAAAATCCCGCCTCCTCCAGCATGATCCTGATGTCCCGCTTCCACTCAGGAAGGTAAACGGTAGTGTTGAGTTCAATGGCGTACACCGTATCGGGGTTGAGGGGGTAATTCTCCCCGTCGTCCTTCATCACCCCTCCCTGGGCATCCCACATCCCTATGGTAGTTCCTGCGGAGTGCCCGTAAGATCCCAGGGGATGCGTATAAATGGCAGGCCTCAATCCTTCGGCCCTGCCTGCTTCCAGGGCTTTTGCGAGTATCTCATTCCCGGTCAGCCCTGTTTTCATATTTTCGGTGAGCAAATCCTGCACTCTGTTGCCTTTTTTAAGGGCCTCGACCAGAAAGTCAGGAGGAGCTGTCTCTCCCGGTCTCAGAACATAGGCCAGTTCCTGACAATCCGTGTTGAGTCTCAAATAGGTGATCCCGAAATCACAATGCAGCAGGTCCCCGGGCAGGATCAGCATATCTTCGGGCCTGCCGGAAAAGGAATACAGGTGTCCGACGAGGGCTTCCTCAGAACGTTGAATGTCGACCGTGGGATGGAACCAAGTCTCCAGGCCCATTTCAGTGACCTTCTGGCGCATCCACCATTCCACATCAGAGGTGGTTGTGACCCCCGGAGTGATGACCTTTTCTGAGAAGGCTTCAGCGATGATCTCATGGGTAATGCTAACCAGGTGCGAAAAGATAACCATCTCTCGTTCTGTCCTCGTCTCAATCCACCTCACGGCCAGTTGTTCCGCAGACACTACTCTTTTATGGAGCGCTTTGGGAAGATAAGCCATGAATTCCTCATAATCGGTCTTGTCCAGTCCGTCTGCAATATTGTGGTCCTTTGAAAAATTGAGGCCGATTTTTTTGGGGTCCCTGGAAGAAATGATCTCCATCAGACGCTTCCACTGGTCGGGTTCCTTCTCCTTGTCCCAGGCAGATACGATGTTCTTCCCCACATTGTACCGGGCCACCGCCAGCTTTTCAATGCGGTTGTTCTCACGGTCTCTGTAGAACACCAGGATGGTCCGCCGCCTGGCATTGAGCCAGGTAGCCGGCAACATGGTCTTCAGTACCGGATCCTCGTTGTATTCCCTGGAGATCAGGATCCACATGTCGATCCCTGTCTTATCCATCAACTCGGGCAGGAGATTATTAAATCGTTCCTCCAGAATCTCGTCTACAACTTCCGCCCTTTCATACTCGGGTAGTATGTGCTGACCGAAAGAAAATTGAATGCTAAGGGCTAGCAGCAGAATAAAACATAGCCGATTTCCGGACCTATGCCATTTGTGTAAAGAACGGGATATTAAATTCACAGTTATATTATTTGAGTTTGTAATTGTTGAAATAGAATTCACTTACTGGATCTCCACTTTCCCGACTTTCATTAAAGTCGTCCTTTCAAAGGATTTCCTTCCTGATCGATTCGCGTTTCACCTTGCCGGATTCCGATTGCGGAAATTGATCCAGGTGATGTATTTCCTTTGGTATTTCAAATTTATCCAGGTTCTTCATCCCTGAGATCTTCTCGAGCAGCCCCTGTTCTTCCTTTCCTTCAATTACCAGAATCAACTTTTCTCCCAATGTATCGTCCGGTTTTGAGGTCAGGATAAAACGGCCCTTGACCACAGGTCTCAGTTTTTCTTCGATCTGCTCAGGAATCAGTTTTACCCCCCCGGAGTTGATGACGTGGTCCCATCGGCCAAGCCAATCGAATTCCGTTTCCGAAATCAGATTGACCAGATCATTGGTCTTAAGCTTATCCTGTCCCAGTTCAGGAGCGTGAATGACGAGGCAACCTCTCTCATCAGCTGAAACGGTAATGCCGGGTAAGGTGTGGAAGTGTTCACCTCCTCCTATCGGAGGCACTTTTTTGTCTACCTCAACATATCGTACGGCGATATGGGAACAGGTCTCAGTCATCCCGTAGGTCTCATAAATTCTGGTGTTGCACCCTTTCAGGCTTTCCCTTAGCTTTTGGGGGATGGGAGCGCCTCCTACAAGAAGGGTCCCGATCCTGTTCAGGTCCTTTATTGATTTCTCGAGCTGCATGGGCACCATGGCGCAAAGATCATACGATTTGTCCGATCCTGTCAAAGGTGTAGAGGAAGGCGTTACCGTATCCAGGGAAAGTCCCAGGACCATTGCCCTCACCAGCATCATCTTGGCAGCGATATGGCTTGCCGACAAACACAGAAGCGCTGTTGATTTTTCCCGGATCCCAAAGTACGTACCCGTTGCCAGGGCAGAATTCACCATCGCCTGTTTGCTCAGGGTGATCGCCTTGGGTTTGCCGGTAGAACCGGAGGTCCTGACCACCACTTCTTCCCGAGAAGAGATCCAATCCATCAGGAAGTCACCAATCAGCCGTTCCTCGCTGTCACCTTCCTTGATCAGGCTGTAAGCCACATCCTGGAGTTCGTGATGGGTATAATGGAAACCCTGTAACTTAAAATGGGGATGTATTTCGTTAAAATGTCTTTGCATGTGAATGATTTTGTAGGAATTCCTCTTTAGAAGCTACCCGTCCCGTCAGTTTTTCCTTCCAGTTCGTCCACCCGTATTTTTTAGAAAAGAAGTACAACAAGAGAGGGAACAAAACAAAAACGGGCACCAGGATGTCCCACCCCAGGACGGGATCAGAGATATCTCTGTAGATCGAATGGGTCTGGAATGCCGTCCAATCGGCCGTGACCAACAAGGCTCCGAAGAGGTTATTGGCCGCATGGAATCCCAGGGCAAGCTCCAGGCCCTCATCCATCAGGGTGATGATTCCCAGGAAGAGGCCAGTACCGATATAGAAGACCATGACCCCGGGTCCGAGTTTTTCGACCTCGGGGTTTCCGAGATGCATCAGACCGAAAAGCAGGGAGGTAACTAATAGGGGCAACCAGCGATTGCGAGCCAGCAGACCGATCCCCTGCATCATGTGCCCACGAAACATATACTCCTCGAAACTGGTTTGAAGGGGGATCAGAAGGATCGCGATGGCTGCCAGTTTCAGAAATGGCATCAACTCAAAATTCCATTTGAAATCCTCGGGCGAGAAGTAGACATCCACCAGGGTCATCAAAACGGTGATCCCTCCCCAAAGGAGAAAAGCAAAGCCCATTCTTTTCCAGTCGATTCGCTTTCTGGAAGTTGTAAATGCCCGGATCGATTGGGTTTGTACGAGCTTCACCCATCCCAGCAGGAAGAATAGGCCGAGAGCCAATGGAAAGAGCAGGAGAATTAAGACCACGTTGGAACCCAGCTGATCTATCAGTTGTGCCATCATCACGTCAACACTTACCGGAGAATACAGGACGGATATATAGTTGAAGACCATAAAGATGATAAAGCCCAAAGGCAGGATCCAGAACTTCCAGTGAGCAAAACTGCCTTCGTATCCTTGTTCGATATACATATTTTTCAAATAAGATTCATATTCCACGGCCTGTCCTTTCGATACCAAAGGTGGCCATTTTGTACCTCAAGCGGACTCTCTATATTGTTTGAGAACAGTTTTCCTGTACCCAGGCCCTGAGGCATGGGGCTCCGGAGCGTAAAGGTCCACTGGGCTATCGCATTGAGCCCGATGTTGCTTTCCAGGGCACTGGTAACCCACCAGCCTATTCCCATTTCCCCGGCCAGGGCTATCCATTCTTCGCTCCCCCTGTATCCTCCCACCAGGCTCGGCTTCAAGATAATATATCGGGGATTGATTATTTGTAGCAATTCCTTCTTTTTTGTTTCAGAAGTAATCCCGATCAATTCTTCATCCAGGGCAACATCCACCAGACCGGCCTGGCAAACTTCCCTCATAAGTTCTGCCTGACCGGGATTAACGGGTTGCTCTATGGAATGAATATCCAAAGCTGAAAGCCGTTCCAATTTCTGGAAAACGTCTTTCCTTCCAAAGGCTCCGTTGGCATCTACCCTCAATTCGATCTCATCTGCGGGGTATTTCGCTCTGATCGCCTTGAGGATATCGATCTCAGTTTCAAAATCGATGGCCCCTATTTTCATTTTAAGACAATTGAAGCCTGCATCCACCTTTTGTTTGAGCTGTTCTTCCATATACCCCCGGTCGCCCATCCAGATTAAGCCGTTGATGGCAATAGGCGATGCGGATTCGGTAAAGGCAGAAGGATAAAGAATAAACGGGTTCTTCGATTCCAGGGAGAGGAATGCCTGTTCAAGTCCGAATTGAATGCTGGGATAGGCCGATAGTTCAGCCAGAAGGTTGTCCAGCCCCAATTCTATGTTGCGGCAAACCCACTGTAGCTTTTGTTCGTAATCCGGAACGTCGTCTGCACTCAGGCCTCGAAAAACGGCACACTCCCCTATTCCCAGCCTCTCACCATCCCTCAGGATAAGGAACCAGGTCTCTTTTTGGGTCAGGACTCCCCGGGAAGTACCCCCGGGTCTGATGAAGTCAAGCAAGTGTCTTTTACAGGATGCTTTCATATGGGAATGCTGCAAATTTAGCTATATTTTGACTCATAAAAAGATCTTGCGCATGAGGATTAAAGACCGGGTCATCTGGATCACCGGAGCTTCTTCCGGGATAGGTGAAGCACTTGCCTATAAACTGAGTACTCTGGGAAATACAATCATCCTTTCTTCCAGGAAGAAGGACGACCTGTTGAAGGTCCGGGATAATTGCGAACACCCTGATAAGGTGATGCTCCTTCCACTGGACCTCAGCAGGAGTGAAGAGATGAAAGAGATCGCAGATTCTGCGATTAAAATGGCCGGACGGATAGACATGCTGATCAATAACGCAGGGGTAAGTCAGCGCTCCCTGATCGCTGAAACCTCCCTGGAGGTCTACAGGGAACTCATGGAGGTAAACTATATGGGAACCCTTGCCCTGACCAAAGCCCTGCTACCCCATTTTGTCGATAACGGAGGGGGACATTTCGTAACGGTTACCAGCCTGATGGGTCGGTTTGGCAGTCCGCTCAGGTCAGGTTACTGTGCTGCCAAACACGCTTTACACGGATTTTTCGACGTTCTCAGGATGGAGCACGAGAAGGACGGGGTCTGCGTTACACTTATCTGCCCGGGGTTCGTGCAGACAAAGGTGGCCTATAACGCCCTTACCTCAGACGGTAGCAGGCAGGGCGTGAATGACAAGGCTACTGCTGAAGGCATGAAACCGGAAGTCTTTACCGATAAAATGATCCGGGCTGTCGAAAAGGGAAAGTACGAGGCCTACATAGGTGGAAAGGAAGTCTCAGGTATTTACCTGAAACGATTCTTCCCCCGACTGCTGCACAGGGTAGTCCTCAGGAGCAGGGTGGTCTGATCAGAGAGCGAGGGTCTCCCCTATCGCCAGCAGGTGCAATTCCTTGCCGGCCTTCTCAAAAGTCTCCCTGGCCGCTTTATGGTCGATCTCTATATATCCAAAAGTATCGTAGTGGTAGCCGAGTACCTTGTCGCATTCTACAAAATCAGATGCGACCACGGCGTCTTCAATCCCCATTGTGAAATTATCGCCCACAGGGAGTACGGCCAGATCTAGTTTAAACTGCATGGGAATGAGTTTCATATCCATGGTCAGAGCCGTATCTCCGGCAATATAGACGTTCTTTCCGTCTGCACTGAGGACAAATCCCCCGGGCTGCCCCCCATAGGAACCATCGGCAAAGGAGGAAGTATGTACCGCCTGAACGTACTTAAGGGCGCCAAAGGGAAACGTCCAACTGCCTCCGTGGTTCATGGGATGCACCTCACAACCTTTCTCCTGGAAGTGCATGGCGATCTCGTAATTGCTGATGATCGTGGGTTTACCGTGTTTTGCGATCTCTTCTACATCCAGGACATGGTCCTGATGTGCGTGGGTAAGGAGTATGAAGTCGGGCTCGAGTCCTTTTAGAGAAATCGAATCCTTTACCATGGGGTTGCCTGTGATAAAGGGATCCACAAGGATAGTGTGTTCTGAGAGTTTAATGGACAGGGTGGCATGCCCCAGAAAGGTGATTTCCATGAGATACGATTTTAGTGGTTCTAATTTATTTAAAATTGAACCAAAATCGAACCCCTTCTGTGGTTTTATCGATATTTAAAGTGGATTGCAACTGATTGACCAATCGGTTCATCAACCGGATACCCATGGAAGAATTGGCCCTGTCCTCCGAATCCTCAGGGAGGCCTACTCCATTGTCCGAATATTCAAAATACCCCTGATCCCCATTCTTGCGTAGATGGATATAGATCTTGGCATTGTCCTTTTCTTCCGGGAAGGCGTATTTGAAGGAGTTTGATACCAGCTCATTCAAAATAAGGCCAAAAGGGATCGCCCGGTCTATGTCGAGTTCCACCCCTTCTGCATCAATGGTGATATTGATGTTATGTCCGCCTTTCATGAATACGGACTGAACGCTGTTTATCAGGCTTTCGATATACCCCTGCATTTCGATCACCGAAAGGTCGTCATTCTGATAGAGCTTCTGGTGGATAAGCGCCATTGCCTTCACCCGGCTCTTCCCTTCTTCCAGGGCTTCGATGGCCGCCTTGCTTCGGGTATTTTTTGTTTGGAGACTCAGCAAACTCGATACCATCTGCAGGTTGTTCTTCACCCTGTGGTGTATCTCCTTCAGGAGAGAATCCTTCTCTATGAGGGCGTTCTCAATAATATGCTTTTGTTCTGCGATCAGCCGCTGGTTCTTTATACTTTTCAGATAGGCAAATACCAGACCTGCAAAACCAAGGAGGGTGAAAATAAGGGAAATGAAGATCAGGTTGCTGCGCTCGTCCATGGCAGCCATATCACTCTTGGTCTGTTCCATGGCAAGTGTGGTCTCATTCATCTTTCTGCGAGTAGCCTCCAGGTTTTCCTCTGAGATGATGGACGCGAGTTGTTGTCTTTTAATGGCCGATTCACTGGCCTCCAGAGAATCCTGGATGCGCACATTTTTCTTGAGGTAGTCGGACAGATTTTCGTAATCCCCCAGGCGGTCATAATAAGCTGCAAACAGCCGGTTTTTTTTGATGATCTGACTGACCTTGGACAGTTCAAGATCGAGATCCAGATATTCCTTGGCCACCTTGAGACGTTCCATCCTCAGATGACATTCGGCCAGGAATAACACGTTCTCGTTGACATCGTCCGAAGCCCGGCCTATATTATTTTCCTCTATGGTCGAAATACTGGTTTCCAGGTAGGGGATGGCCTTGTCATACTGCCCCATCTGGACATAGCATTTACCTATGTTTCCGTCGATGATCCCTTTGAGGATGTTTGCCCTTATGATCTCACTTTCAGTCTTAACCTCAGTCATGTCATTGAGGTAGACATTGATAAAACCGTTGGCTTTTGAGAAATTAGTAAGGGCGGTAGAGGTGGATTTATCCAGCAGGAGAAATTTTCCAATTGAATTGTGGTATTCGGCCCTGGCAAAAAAGTCATTGTCCTCAATGGTATTTGACTTCTCCTGGATGTACTCCCTCATGGCCTGGCGATGCAGCCCCAGGTTGGAATAAATATCGTAGAAAGAGATCTTGTCCTTGAGTCCGAGTTCCCTTTTCTGTTTGCGTATCTCTACCTGTTTGTCGTAAAGTTCCAGACGGGCATAGATGGCGTCGAGCAGATTCAGGAGGACCTCGTTAGTTTCGAGGTCAAGTTTGTGCTTCTCACTGTAGATCCTCGTAGCTGCCGAAACACTCTTTTCATAGTCCCCTATATCAAAATAGATCTGGGATTTGATCAGCCTGTATTTTCTTGATGAGATCGTGTCGCCTCCTATCTCAGCATTCTTGATGAAGCGGTCGACCGCATCCAGCCAGTCGTAGGCAGAATGCGTGTTGTACCTGTTTACGGTGTTAAAGAAGATGTCGAACCTGTCAGAAACGGAACCCGCTTGCTCGAATTTTACCAGGGCGTCATTGTCTATGGGTTCCAGCTCCTGGGAGTACCCCAAGGCTGAAAGCATGACCAGCAGTAAAATAAAAAAAATGCCGCGCTTTTTTGCCATATCACCCTCCTTCAGGAGTCGTTAAAACAGGTTGTATTTCCGGAGTTTCACCAGCTGAAAATCGACCCTCAAAATTACCATTAATTAACGGTACGTATAAAAATATGTTGTAAACAAAGGGGTTTGTGTGGTGATTTGCACCACAGGGCTTTATGCGTTGCGATAATTTCAGGTGTTTCCTGTTGAGTTTCAAGTATTCTTTTCGAGTCAGTTTTCTTCCTTGATCACAGCATAAAAAAAAGCCATGCATAATTGCATAGCCTTTCGGTCGAATTATAAGAAGGTAAGATTTGGGATGTTCGAAGAACGCTTAAAAATAGGAGTAACTGACCTGGAGGCCATCACTTTGTTGTAAAATCGCCCGTAAGTGTTGTGAAGTTGCAGAAAATGTATGTGAAGATGGGTGGGAAGGCTCTCGTCACGTCATTGTGCAAGATGTACTCAAAAAAAAGGGTCCGCCTGATTCTGACGGACCCTTTCACGAGAACACTATATGAAAATGAAAAAAAGGTAAATCCTGATTTTCACTCCAAATTACCTCAAAGATGGATTATTGAAAAAAGTTTGTTGTCAAAACGAGTTAACTTGTGGTGTAGAGAAGGCTCTACCCCTTTAGGGCCGTCAAAGAGATCAAAAAGAAGGATAAAATGTCTAGGAATTCATCGCAGAGATGATGAACTCCTTGAATTCCTTAGAGATCGGGATCAGGGTGTTGTTGATCATTATATCCTTGGAATTGATAGCGTCGATGTGGTCTACATTGACGATATACGACTTATGCGCCCTGTAGAACTTATTTCTGGGTAATTTTTCCAGATAGTCCTTCAGTGGCGATCGCACCAGGAATTTCTTGTCTACCGTATTCACCTCCAGGTACACATTATCGGCTTTGATAAAGCGTATATCTTCAAATTGAATTCGGTAATACAGGTGTTGTTTCTTAACGAAGATGGAATCCTTCAAGACAGAATTGGAAACCACTTTTTCAGCAGTGTCCCCTCCGGCGCTTTCCCCTTTCTTCTCGGAATAATCGTAATTGGATAGGGCGATCTCAATGGCAGTATAGAGGTCTTGTTGCTCAAAAGGTTTTACCAGGTATCCATTGGGTTTCACCGTTTTCGCATTCTCCACGGTAGCCCTGTCGGAGTTGGATGTTACAAAGATAAACGGGATGTTGTAGTTCTCCCGGATGTGTTTCCCTAGGTCGATCCCTGTTTTGTCTGAAGCGAGGATGATATCGATCAATACGAGGTCTACGTGCTTGCTCTTCAGGACTTCCTCGGCCTGTTCATAAACGATGACATTATCGACGATCTCGTATCCAATTTCTTCCAGCATGGACTGCATATCGTCGGCGATGATCACATTATCTTCAACAATAAGGATCTTGATGGGCTCTTCCAAAATGTATGGGGTTTACAATGGTTATGGTTCTCAAATTTACGAAAAAATATTAAACGCAAGATAAAAGAATACCGCCAGGGCGAAGGTGCTAAGGGCTACTTTCTTCAGTTCGGGATCGAAGTTTTCGGGCTCTTTCACCCGGTACACTTTAAGGGCGTGAAGCCCCAGGGGCACATAGGCCAGGAGGCACAGGTAATGAACCCAATCCGTGCTGTAAATCGAGAGGTAAACAGCCATGCAGACCCCGGAGAAGAGGAGAAGTGCGTAGTGGTAGCGCTTGGCATTTCGTATCCCCAGCTTTACGGCCAGGGTATTTTTTCCTGCCCTGGCATCGGAACCGGAATCCCTCATATTATTGAGGTTCAGCACAGCCGTACTCAACAGTCCGATCGACACCGCCGGTAGCACATCTGCAGCTCTGATATCCTTGGTATACAGGAAGAGGGTACCCAAAACGGCAAGCAGGCCAAAGAACCCAAAGACAAAGAGGTCTCCAAGGCCCTTGTAGCCATAGGCAGAATCCCCTACCGTATAACGAATGGCTGCCCAGACCGCGAGGGCTCCCAAGAGGGTGAACAAAAGAAAATACTCAGGGAAGCCGTCGAATGCTTTGTACAGAAGCATACCCATAAACACCAGTGTGATCAGAACGGAGATCAGGATGCCGGTTTTCAGTTCCCCGGCAGTCAGGGAGCCGCTTTGCATGGCTCGTCTGGGTCCTATCCGTTCCTCGTTGTCGGTGCCTTTGATGCCGTCCCCGTAATCATTGGCCAGGTTAGAGATGATCTGCAGCCCCAAGGTGCTCAAAAGGGCCCACATGAAGATGGTGGTATCTGATTTCCCGTAGATTGAAGCCATGCCCGAACCGACGAGGATGCCGGATACCGATAAAGGCAAGGTCCTCAAACGAACCGCACTTACCCAGGCTTTTGCTTTCAATACGTTAGTTGGCAGGTTCTATTTTAAGTCGCTTTCCTTCCTTGTAAGAAGCCACAAAGGCATCTTCAAACCCTATGTTCACCAGTTGCTTCCGGAACTTCTGGGCCTCTTCCAGGGTCTCGAAATTACCCAGGGAATAGGAATAAAAAGGATTGGTCTTGACGAAGAGTGTATTGTTAAGCGACTTTGAGGAAAGAGTGAGGTTGTTGTCTACAAACGACTTAACCTGAACGGAATAGATAGTTTCTTTTTCCAGGAAATTCTTTGCCAGGTAAAATTCTTTTACCAGGCTCAGCTCTTCGTTTTCTTTCTTCAGATTGTCGATGCGGGCTTTGAAACTCTCGAGGCTGTCAAGAGGAACTGAAAAGCTGGTTTCAGACTTGTTGAAATTTGAGGTGCTCCACCCCGCCGTGAAGGAGGTGATCGCCAGTGTGGCGATGAGGAAAAGAACGGTAACCCCGGCAAAGATATTCCGCTGTATCTTGCTTCGTTTCAATTCTTTGTTCTTGTATTTGATCTGGTCCAACAGGCGCTCATTGATGATCTGGGCCTTGTCTATATCCTTGTGGAGTTCCAGTAAGTCACTCTCCTCTATAAATGGCATAAAATTGCTGGTTTAAAAAGTGGGTTACTAATATAACCAAAAAGCTAAGAATCAAAAAAATAATGGCCCCGAATTGGAGAATAAAATTCAGTATGGATTCGCCTGATACGAACAGAAGGTAAAATTCAAATGCGCATAGACTATTTTACTATGCGGATACCGTCTCCGGACAGATCGATCTTCCTTGCTTTGTACAGAGTGCCAATGGCTTTTTTAAAGGTCTTTTTGCTCATAGGGAATACGGCCCTGATATCCTCCGGGCTAGATGCATCGCTGAGACCGAGGTAGCCTCCCTCTTCCTGAAGCCTTCGGTAGATCTGCTCGGCTGCCGGTTCCAGAGCCTTTAGCCCAACGGGTTGCAGAACGATGTCGATTTTGTTATCCGGCCGGACATTTTTGACATAGCCTTTCAGCGCATCCCCTACCGAGATATTCCGGAAGACATCGCTGTGAAAGATGAGGCCCCGGTACTTGTCATTCACGATCACATCCCACCCCAAATCCGAACGACGGTAAGCGAGCAGGTCCACCTCTTCGTTAACCGAAAGTTGAGGTTTCTCCTTGCTGAAATGCCTGTTGAGTCGAGTTGAGCCCGCCAGGCGAAATGATTTCTCATCCAGATAGCAGTAGACCACTGCCCAGCTCCCGGCCTCCAGCCTGCCCTCTTGTTCCCGATACGGGACCAGCAGATTTTTCTCCAGTCCCCAGTCGACAAAAGCACCGATCTCGTTTACCTCGGCTACACGCAAATAGGCAAAACTGTTTCGTTTTACAAAGGGCCTCAAAGTTGTAGCAATTGGCCTTTCCTCATGGTCCAGATAACAAAAGACCTCGATCTCCTGCCCGATCTCAAAATCCTCCGGAACATACTTTGTAGGGAGTAACAGGTCGTCCACGTCCTCATCACCCAGGAATAAGCCCACACTGGTATTTCGAAGCACGGTAAGCTTGTTGTAGTTTCCCAACTCGATCATGACGTGGTGGATTTAAGGTATTGTTTGCAGAAAAGGAGGTGCCATTCAGGGTGTGATTCAACCATAGACTTCTTCCTTCCCGAATTTCCTGGCCAGGAGATAATAGATAACGGCCCTGTATTTGGTTCGTTCGGAAGCCCCGTATCGATCCATGATCTCCCGGATCGCTGCATCCAGATCGTCGGATTCTTTCAGCCCAAGTTTTCCGATCAAAAAATTTTCTTTGACCCTTTGCAGCTCCTTCTCATCCGTTCCCGATACATTGGCCGAATCCCGGTTGTAAATAGACGGGCCCAGGCCGATGGTCACTTTCTTCAGCAAGACCATGTCGGGTTCTATATCGAATTTATCACGCAAAGCCGTTGCGTATTTCTCAATGAGTTCATCTCTTTTGTTTGCCATTGCTTCTGATTAGGTTTGCGATTTGCCGGATGAAGATAGAAAATCGAAATAGGAGAGCAAAATCCTGTCGTTCACATCAGAGGGTGTTCTCACTTCCAGTAGCTGAGGCCTTTCTGTCGGGTCGAAAAACCCCTTCAGGGCTGTCCGTAGCTCTTCCTTGGTGGCAGCCGATCTGTATTCCAGGCCGTGCAGCTCGCAAACGGCTCTGGCATCGAGCTCATGGGAAGTCTCAAAAAAGGTCTTAAAATTAGCGGTGTCCTCTTTTCCCGGCAGGATCCGGAAGATTCCCCCTCCCCCGTTGTTGATCAGCACGATCCGGAAATCGGGTCGTATATACCGGTTCCAGAGCCCGTTGATGTCGTAAAAGAAACTCAGGTCGCCTGTGATCAGCACCGTGGGTTCAGGGAAATGCACGGCCGCACCCACTGCCGTGGAGGTGCTCCCATCGATCCCACTGGTCCCGCGATTGCAATAGACCGCCTGATGTTTTCCCATATCAAAAAGCTGGGCATAGCGAACGGTAGAGCTGTTGGCGAGTTGCACCATTACCCCTTTTGGTAAACTCTCTAGGATGCTGTCAAAAGCCCACATATCAGAAAAAGGGATCTGATCCACGTATTCTGTCCTCATGTCGACATAGCGATCACGCACGCTTAACCATCCGTCTCGGTATGCACCCTCTACCTGCTTTACACCGGGTAGAAAAGAAGACAAAAAGGCATTAGGGGAACACGGAAAGTGACGTTCCAGCGCAAAAAAGGTGTCATAAGCCTTGTGCTCGTGCACATGCCAATGATGTTTCGGTTTATGGGTCCTCAGGAAGGCCTTGATCTTTTTGGAAACCACGAGTCCGCCGAAGGTGAGGAGAATATCAGGCTGGAGATCCAAAAACTCCTGTTCTTTGCGATCCGACTTTTCGATGGGAGCAATGATGCTGTCAATACTCGGGATAATGTTCGGGTGGTTCAGGTTAGAGGTGGTCTCGGTAAAGATCAATACCGATGGATCAGATGCGAGTTTCTCCAGCCATTTCGGGTCTATCTCCCCGTCTGGCATTACGCCGACCAGGACCATTTTGCGTTTTGCCTTGTTCCAGTGACCGAGACAGGCAGACAGGTCTCCAATGGGCTCTTCCTTCTTCCGTGGTTTACCGATATCGCTTAGGTGGATTTCCGGAGCGGAAACCGTATTGTAAAGGGGTTCTTCAAAAGGGATGTTTATGTGCACAGGCAGGGACCTTGTGAAAAGTACTTCCATGGCGCGGCCTACTTCCTCCCTGTTGTAAGACGCAACTTCCTTTTGCTGCTCTCCGAGCGCTAATTCTTCATTTAATAATTTTTTGCCGTAGCGGGATACGGTATCGGTGGCATGGCTCAGGTCGAGTTTCAGGTTGGCGGAATACCCGATATGTCTGTCGAATACGTGGTCCTGCCGAATAGTTTGCCCGTCTCCGATATCGATCTTGTAAGGCGGGCGATCGGCAGAGATCACGAGAAGGGGGTGATCGCTGTAGAAAGCTTCAGCAACGGCCGGATAGTAATTTAGCAACGCACTCCCCGAGGTACACAGGACGATCACGGGCTGCCTGAGCTGTTGGGCCATGCCGATGGCAAAAAAGGCGGCGGATCGCTCGTCCACAATGCTGTAACAGGTAAAAAAAGGATCTTCCGTAAAGCCGATGATCAGGGGTGCATTCCTTGAGCCGGGAGAGATCACTACATGAGAAATGCCAAGCTCTTTGCAGTATTGTACCAGAAGTTGAGCAGACGGTATACTTGGGTATCGCATAGGGCTGCAAAAATACGATGCAGGGAACTGCTTTCCCAATCCTGAAAGAGAAATCTACAGCACCCGAAGCACCGTTTGACTCTTGGCCCGGGTCTCTTCCCATTCTTTTTGCTCATCGGAGCTGGCTGTGATACCTCCTCCCACAAAGATCCTGGCCCTGTCCCCGAGAAATTCCATGCACCTGAGGTTTACAAAAAGTCGGGTTTCCCCCTCTTTTTCCCGATGGAGTTCACCCAGATATCCTGTATAATACCCTCTTGCATACCCCTCGTTTTCCCGGATAAAGTTCTGAGCCTCCTTGAGAGGAATCCCGCATACTGCAGGGGTTGGATGCAGGGCCCTGATCACCTCCCCTACCTGGTCGGAGTCGACCTTTCCCGTAAGGGTAGTCTTAAGGTGCCACAGGCTCCCGGCCGCCACGGTCTCCACGGCAGATGTTTCAGTTTTAATTCCCATTTCAGAGAGTGCTGCTCTGATATAATCGGTGACTATCCCCTGCTCCTCTTTTTCTTTAGGCCCCCAGGCAGGTGTCTTACCTTCTTCCTTTTTAAGTGTACCGGCCAGGGCTACGGTCCTGAATTCACTTTTTGAGAAGTGAACGAGGGTTTCCGGGGTAGCTCCCAGCCAGCATCCCACTTCTGGATGATACCAGCAATAACAAAAGGCCGACGGATAGGCAGCCAGCAGGGACTCAAAGATTTCCAGGGCCGACTTACCCGTAGGCACCTCCATGGGCCTGGAAAGCACTACCTTTTTCAGATTTCCTTTTCGGATTGTTTGCACAGCCCTGCGGACAAGATCCTTGTAGCGGTTTGCCTCTTCTACACTTTCCGTCGATTCTGCAGTGGTCACTCCCTTGATTTTGGTAGTCTGATCGGTGGCTTCGACGATCCGGTCTGGAAGGATCATAAAAGCCGGATTATCCTTCCGGAAAGGACTGACGATAAATCCTGAACGGGTCAGATCTACCGGGGCATACAACGAATTATCCTCCTGGAATATCGCCCTGACGACAGCTTCACCGGGATACCTGAATACGGCAAATGGCTTTTTTGCCCTTTGGTGCTCCCCAATCCGGCGTAAAAGTGATTGAAGTGTACTATTTTTTTGGGAGGGCAATGGTCGTGAGTTTACAAAGTGAAACGAGCCGGTCCTCCTCGTCCGTGATACGGATCTCCCATAGTTGAGTTGTCCTGCCTTTGTGGACGATACTCGCTTTGGCATAGACCCAGCCTTCGCGTATGCTCTTAACATGATTGGCTGCAATCTCGATCCCCCTCACAAAAAAAGAGGATCCATCGAGAAATACATAGGAGGCTGCACTACCCACACTTTCGGCCAGGGCTACGGTGGCTCCTCCGTGAAGGACCCCATCCGGCTGGTGGACCTTGGGACTAACAGGCATTCTCGCGATGAGGAAATTCTCTCCTACATCCACGTATTCGATGTCGAGGGTTTCCATCAGGGTGTTCTTTCGAATCTGGTTGCACACCTCTAGTATTTTGGCTTTGTGATCGCTCATGAATTCGGTTTTGACAAAATTAAGCATAATACACTGATCGGAATATATCAGAGAATAACTACAATTCCTTTGATTATTTGCTCACAAAAAGTGTAACATTTTTACTTTTTTATTATCTTATAAGAGAATAACCAACTTGATTACCAAAAGATTATATCTAACCAGCCTAACCCGACCATTTTCCTTTGTTAGCAAAGGAGATGCCCCACTGTTCAGCGTTATGTATTCAATGGTAATCACATTGAACTCACATATTCGGAAACATAGCTGAAAGGCTTCAACATTTTTTTTAAGGTGCAATACCCATAAATGAATGTGGTTTCAGATTGAATTCCGGAAATTAGAATACCGCCTGAACTGTGTGACGTGAATATCGAACTAGAAAAGTACCGGTATTACTTTGAATGCCTGCTTGAGAATCCGCTTTTCCAAAGCGTCCCTCCAGAGGCGATCAGAGAGTTGCTGCGACTTTCCCGAACAAGGAACTGTGATCGGCATACCTGTGTTCTGGATACCACAGACGTTTCCTACCATTTCTTTATAATTGTCACAGGCAAGGTCAAGGTCTATGTGATCGATCAGAAAAAAGACCGCAAACTCACCCTTACCTTATTGAATACCAACGATGTATTTAGCGTGATGTCTCTCTTTGGAGGCCTGAAGAGAAAGGTGTATTACGAGACGCTTGAAAGATCCCAAATGTTGAGTATCCCATTGCCGGAAATGAAAAACTGGCTGCGAAAAAACCACGGCTTTAGTCTGGCTCTCATGCAATATATGGCGGTCAAGATCCAGGGGCTGGAAAATTCGGTTTCCGGAATTGCCCTGGAAGACATACCGACCAGGCTCGCCAAACTATTGTATGAGAATATGGACAACGAAACCGGTGTGATCAATCATATAAGTTCTTTATCCCATGAAGAGATCGGCGCCCTGATCGGCACTACCCGGTCCGTGGTGAACAGGCACCTCAACAGTTTTAAAAACCAGGGGCTTCTAGAAGTAGGTAAAAAACACCTACGGATAACCTCAGAGGAGAACCTGAGGCGGGAATTCAACCTTCCTTAATATTTCCTGTCTTACGGAAAAAATCTTCCATAGTGTTACTTAAGGCACACCTGAGACCTGCAATGTTGTTGTAACTTACAGGTAATCAATAAAATTCATCATCAAATCAATCAAAAAACGGATAGGTTTAAAATATGACTTTGAATCATCCGGATGACAAGAAACTCTTGTTTAATCTAAAACGTAAAGTCTCATGAAAACACTATGCATCAGTCTGGCTACCTTTCTGGTATCCGGTTTCGCCTTCTCACAGAACATGTACAGGGATCCGGGAACGGTAGACCTGAAACTCATTACCGTAAGGCCTCTTAATATTTCGTACGTCCATTCAGTCGTCGATGAGCGAATGCCTGAAACCGTGACCCGGTTAGAACACAAAGCGGCCCGGTACAATATCACTGAAAACCCTGTTTATGACGGGAATTTCGAGGCCTATGAAGTGGTTTTTTCGCATGAAAACGCCACTATTATTGCCACGTACGACCATAAGGGAAAGATCTTACAGACATCAGAACGATTCAAGAACATCACCCTTCCCGCCTTTATCAGAAACAAAATTCACGCAGAGCATCCCGGCTGGACCATCCATTCCGATCTTTACCTCGTGTCTTATTACTGTAATTCGGAAGTAAAGAAGGTTTGCAAGATCCAGCTACGCAAGGACGGAGAGCGCAAGAATCTGAAAATTGAGATTTGACGACCCGCGGGTCAAGACGCCTGCAGTGCCTTGCCACTTGTTCGCATAAAGATAATAGACAACCGATCATCTCATCGATCGACAATGATCGACCTCATTGCACCACTTTAATCTTAAAATTATTCATCATGAAAAAAACAGTTCTCAGTCTAATGTTAATTAGCGCAATCAGTATTGGTTTTGCTCAGGAAGAAGAGCAACCTATAGAATTAGAAGGTGTAACGCTTAAACCTTTGAACCTGGAATATATGTATACAGTGGTAGACAAGAACATGCCACGTTCTGTCCAGCAACTGGAACGCAAGGTAGCCCAGTTCGATATCACCGAATTAGATATCTACAATGGGGATTTTGAAGCGTATGAAGTATTTTTCGAGCAGCATAATGGCTCAATTATCGCCACTTATGACGCCAATGGAAAAATTATGGAATCCTACGAGAGATTCAGGAATATCGCCTTGCCACTTCCCATCAGGGATTATATTGCCGAAAGGAATCCCGGATGGAAGATCCACAAAGACATCTATATCGTCTCCTATTTTGACGACAAGGATGTTTCTAAGGTAGCAAGGGTCCAGTTAGTGAAAGACGGACTTAAAAAGAATCTCAAAATCGATGTCAATGAGGTCTATGCATTGGCAAAGAATTAGCATCAATCAATGCAGTGAGATGGTGAACTGTTGTTATCTGGGAAGTGCGGGACTAGTGCCCGCACTTTTCTTATGTTATTGGGGAAAGGGAAGAATTAAATTCTGAGAACGTATTCCGGGAGGTTTATGTACATTTAATTTGTGGAAGCAGAGAAGCATACGGTCTCTTATACTTCAGTGAATTCCTTTGAATCTCTGAACCGACTCAATCCGGAGACGAAATACATCTGGTTCGCTTTCCACGGGATGGGGCACCTGAGCAAATATTTTCTGAAATATTTTGAGGGTCTAGACCCAAAGTTACACTACCTCATCACCCCTCAGGCACCTTCGAAATACTACCTGAACGGACAATTCAAACACGTGGGTGCTTCCTGGCTTACCAAAGAAGACACTGCACGGGAAATGGAGAACATCCTCTCCTACCTGGATGCCATTATGGATAATATTTCGCTTCCCGTCAATGCTGAACGCATTGTCTTCGGATATTCCCAAGGTGTTTCCATTGCCCTTCGATGGGTGGTGAAAAGAAAGGTCAGGTGTGATCACCTCATCCTTTACGCCGGGGGTATCCCGGAAGAAATCCTGCCATCTGAGGTAACTCATCTAAGAGAAAAGACACGGATAAAGATCATTGTGGGAGACAATGATGAGTACATCACCCCGGAACGATGGGAAAAAGAGAAGGAGAAGATCGAGGCTCTTTTTCAAGGCAAAGCCGAGATCGAGGTCTTTGATGGAAAACACGAGATCAAAAAGGAAATCATAAACACCCTGCCGTGAACCTCGAAGAGATCAGACTGGAGAACCAGCGTGTCCTTTTAGAACCCCTGGCGATATCCCACCTGCCTGAGTTGCTTCCCGTAGCCCTGCAGCCCGGCCTGACGCGGTATTCTCCCTCAAAGATCGATTCAGAAGCAGACCTTACAGCTTATCTCAAGCGCGCTTTGGATCTCCGGGAGGAAAGCAAAGCTATCCCCTTTGTAGTGATCGACAAGAAAATTCAATCAACGGCAGGGTGTACACGTTATATGAACATCGACTGGGTTAATAAGGTGCTCCACATCGGATCTACCTGGATAGGGCGGGAATTTCAGGGAACCGGCCTCAACACGGAGATGAAGCGACTCATGATCGATTACGCATTTGACGAACTCGGATTCGAAAAGGTAGAATTTCGAATAGACGAGCGCAACACCCGGTCCCGAAAGGCCGTTGAGAAACTGGGAGCCGGGCTGGAAGGGATTCTTCGATGCAATGTCTACCTTACTGACGGTTTTAAACGCAATACCTGCTGTTACGGCCTCCTTCCCGAGGAGTGGACGTTGATAAGAAAAACCCTCCAGATTTAGTGCCAACTACTTCTTTTCTCCCCTCTCCCACTCCATAGGGCGAATAAACCATCTCCGGTGCAATATTCCCTGACCCCCTGTCGTTGTTACTACCCAAGAACTCTTAAGCATTAGACTCATCCCAAGTCTGTTTACTATGAAAAATATATACTTCCTGCTTACATTATTCCTGAGCTCCTCCTTTGCTTTTGCCAATTGTACCAACGCTTATGCCTCTGCCGGGTATACGCTCTCCCACGCCAAAAAGTCAATGGAGTCCAACAACTTTGAGCATCAGCAGTACTATGCCGAAAGGGCCCTGTCTGCCCTGGAGAAAACCAGGGATGAAAATGAGACCTGTGGATGTCCTGGAGCCATCGACCCCATACTCGACGGGATAGAAAACCTAAATACCTCGCTGAGCCAGGAAAAGTGGGACGATGCGCGTTACTATACCAAAAAGGCCATTGAAGATGCTCAAAAGGTCCTCTACAGTCTTGATATCTGTGCCATGGGACAGGATGATCAACAGGAAGATAGTCCTGAGGAAATGATCAATGAAACAGAAGACACCTCCGCCACAATTGATACCAAAGCGGCCGAGGAATGGAACGCAAAATTACTCCTGAGACAGAATGCCGCGGACGAACTCGTCTTATTGGAGAAATCCATACGCAACATGGCCTCTCTCTTTGAATGCCAGAGGGCTATGCAGATCGTAAGGGAGCAGAAAGTGAAGTCGGATGAAGAGCTGCGCAAGGAAGATTTATCTGCCCTCAAGTCGTACTATATGTCGCAGGCAGTCGCCTTACACAACAAGGCGCTGTTTGCTCTTCTGGAATGTGCTAAGAATTAGATTTATCTGCCCTTCTCGCCATTCGTGGCTTTTCCGGAAGCCTCTTCTTCGTAATAGGTAATCCTCCTGGTCGTGTACTGATTCTGAGGAGTAATGATCTCTTTGGTCCAGTTGGGCGGATCGTGTGCATCAAACTGGTAAATGTACTCCTGCTTGCTTTCCTGCTTGCCTTGTTTTCGCACCCTGCTTTTCAGGAAGCCGCGTTCGCCGTAAGTGAATACCCATTCGACAGATTTGACAAATGAATCTTTCTCGCCATCATACGTGTACTCCAGCTCCCGGAGTTTTCTGCCCATGGTATCCCTGAAAGTTTCGGTAGCCCTGAAAGGATCTCCTTTGAGATATTCCTTGACGAGTTCCACCTTTAAGGTCCTGTCCTTTTCCTTCTTCTCCGCGGTACGCACAGACTTTTCGATTAGGCCGTTCACCTCTACCGTCCTGGTGACCTCCCTCTTCAGCGTGTCATAGGATATCAGGGTATGATCAATCCCTTCATTCGACGTGCGCGTGATCCCGGTGAGATTCCCCAGGGTGTCATAGGCGTACTCGAACTGGTCGAGGAATTCCTTTTGGTAGGAGTAGATCTGTTCCCGGATGATCTTATTTCCTACTGTGTCTACCCTAAAGAGATGTGCGATGGAAGTCTGACGATCCAATTTGTCCTCCCTGTAATTCTCGATGCGTTTCTCGATCAGGGAGCTGTCCTTATACCGATAATAGGTGATGTCGTAATCCTTTTCGCTGTAGACTGTGGTGATCTTTTCCAGGAGGCCATCCTCCCTGAAATCGAAGGCTTCTTTCCCGTAATCCGTGATGACCAGGCAGCGTTTCACCTTCCCGGAAAGACCGTAATCTCTGGTTGAAAATACCTTAGGCTCCTGGCCCCGACCCATAAAGAGAGTCAGCGACAGAAGTAGCAGTGGTAATCTGGAAAATAGTGACTTAGCGAAGTATAGTTTTATCATCAGTTCAAAATTACACCTTCTTTCCAGATGTAAAAACAAAATACATGCCGAAAAAAAAAGAGGCAGCCGTAGCTGCCTCTCTCATTTATCACTATTTGAGGATTACTTCACCTCTTCAAAATCAACGTCTTCCACGTTGTCGCCTTCCTTAGCACCATCGGCTGAAGCTTGCTCGCCATTGGCTGCAGCTCCTCCCTGCTCGGCGGCTGCCTGAGCTTTGTACATTTCCTCAGAGGCTACTTTCCACGCTTCGTTGATCTTCTCCAAAGCCGGAGTAACCTGATCTACATCCTTGGTCTCATAGGCTTTTTTGAGTTCCTCCAGCGCAGCTTCAATGGGTTTTTTCTTGTCGTCAGACAACTTATCCCCAAATTCACCGAGTTGTTTCTCAGTCTGGAAGATCATCGCATCAGCCTCATTGAGCTTGTCAGCCTTTTCTTTGGCCTTCTTATCAGCCTCTGCGTTGGCCTCTGCTTCCGCCTTCATCTTTTCGATCTCCTCTTCTGTAAGTCCGGAAGAAGCTTCGATCCTGATGTCCTGCGACTTGTTGGTAGCCTTGTCTGTGGCTGAAACCTTAATGATTCCGTTTGCGTCGATGTCGAAGGTCACCTCGATCTGAGGAGTACCCCTTGGCGCAGGTGGAATACCATCCAGGTGGAAACGTCCTATGGTCTTGTTATCAGCTGCCATGGGCCTTTCCCCTTGCAGTACGTGGATCTCCACGGAAGGCTGGTTGTCTGCAGCCGTTGAGAAGATCTGTGACTTCTTGGTAGGAATGGTCGTATTCGCTTCGATCAACTTGGTCATCACGCCTCCCATGGTCTCGATTCCCAGTGACAGAGGGGTCACGTCAAGCAGGAGAACGTCTTTGACATCCCCGGTGAGTACACCACCCTGGATCGCTGCCCCAATGGCAACCACCTCATCCGGGTTTACACCTTTGGATGGTTTTTTCCCGAAGAATTTCTCTACCGCTTCCTGTACGGCGGGGATCCTTGTTGATCCTCCCACCAGAATGATCTCATCTATATCGCTCTTGGAGAGGCCTGCTGATTTCAATGCAGCCTCACAAGGTTCAATTGTTCTTTTTACTAGATCGGCGATCAATTGTTCGAATTTCGCCCTGGCCAGTGTTCTGACAAGGTGTTTCGGCCCGGTGGCTGTCGCCGTTACGTAGGGCAGGTTGATCTCGGTCTGAGTGGAGCTCGACAATTCGATCTTGGCCTTCTCGGCAGCTTCCCTGAGTCGCTGTAGCGCCATAGGGTCTTTTCTCAGGTCGATGTCCTCTTCCTTTTTAAATTCCTCGGCCAGCCAGTCGATGATCTTCTGATCGACATCATCTCCTCCCAGGTGGGTGTCCCCGTCTGTAGAGAGTACTTCAAAAACACCGTCCCCGAGTTCCAGGATGGATACGTCGTGCGTTCCACCTCCGAAGTCGAATACCACGATCTTCTGATCTTTGTCCTTTTTGTCAAGTCCGTATGCCAGGGATGCGGCAGTCGGTTCGTTGATGATCCTTTCCACCTTCAGTCCGGCAATCTCACCGGCCTCCTTCGTGGCCTGCCTCTGGGCATCGTTAAAATAGGCCGGAACCGTGATCACGGCTCTGCTTACGGTTTGGCCGAGATAATCCTCGGCTGTTTTCTTCATTTTTTGAAGGATCATGGCAGACAATTCCTGAGGTGTGTACAAACGACCGTCAATGTCGACCCTGGGAGTATCGTTGTCTCCTTTTTGAACTTTATAAGGAACCCTTTCTGCTTCCTTCTTGGATTCAGAATATTTATTCCCCATAAACCTTTTGATGGAGTAAATGGTCTTGTTAGGATTGGTAACCGCCTGTCTTTTGGCAGGGTCCCCAACCTTGATCTCCCCACCTTCCACAAAGGCGATTACAGAGGGTGTAGTCCGCTTTCCTTCGGCATTCGGGATCACAACCGGCTCATTTCCTTCCATCACGGAAACGCAGGAGTTGGTCGTACCCAAATCTATCCCAATAATTTTGCTCATCGTATCTTAATTTTTATTAATGGATTCAAAAGTTTACGGTTGATTAGGTGTCAAACATAGTGCCAACCCCATATAACTGACAGGTTGTCACACATTTCATGACGATACCCCCGGAAGTACTGTAGAATTGAGTGTTTGGGCATTTAATCCGCAGGGATTTGCCCTGGAAAGAGGCGAAGTTTATTCCAAGCAGCCCTCTCTTCTTCGAGTATCGATGATCTGAAGGATCTTCCAGGACCCCTTGTCGCAAAACAATTGGAAGGCGTTGGCCCCGCAGTGACTTAATTCTCCGTTCACCCAGAATTCATAGGGTGTCCAGGCCTGGGCGAGGTTCCCGTCGACTTCCACAGAGATGGAGAGTAGCCGCTCTTCGAACCTTACCGAATCCGGGATACTTGAGATCGATCTTAAAAAGTTTCCAAACGGTACAGTGATCACACTGTCGGTCCCTGCAGATGATCTGCCGAGGGTTTGCATGCGGATAGCAGGTGAGGCCATCTGCCTGAGCCTTAGTGAATCCTGGGCGTGAAAGGCTTCGAAAAAATCGGTTATGGCCTTTTCAACTGAAACTTTTGGGTTTACCTGTCCCCACCCGGACCACAAGGTCAGCAGGAGTATGACAGTTGCATACTTTTTCATACCGGATACTTTTTTGATCACAGCTCGTGCCGAATGTACACATTAATCCCGAATTGATCTTTTCTCCTTACATTTATCCGGCAAATCAACAACTATGTCTGTCAGTAAGAAAGAGTACAAACGGGTGACGGTAAAGTCGCTTGTAGACATGAAGCAGCAAGGCGAAAAGATCTCCATGCTCACAGCCTATGACTATTCCATGGCAAAGATCGTAGATGCCGCCAAGGTAGATGTCATCCTGGTGGGCGATTCAGCCAGTAATGTAATGGCCGGACATGAGACGACACTGCCAATCACCCTCGACCAGATGATCTACCATGCCTCCTCGGTGATCAGGGCAGTGAACAGGGCCCTGGTTGTGGTAGACCTTCCCTTTGGCAGCTACCAGAGCGATCCCAAGGAAGCCCTGAGGTCTGCTATCCGCATCATGAAGGAAAGCGGTGCCCACGCCGTAAAACTAGAGGGAGGGATTGAGATCAAAGAATCCGTGAAACGCATCCTTAATGCGGGAATCCCAGTTATGGGTCACCTGGGCCTCACCCCCCAATCGATCTACAAATTCGGCACCTATACGGTACGGGCAAAGGAGGAAGAGGAGGCAGAGAAACTTATGGAAGATGCCAAAATGCTGGAAAAGATCGGGTGCTTTTCCATTGTGCTCGAAAAAATACCCGCTGCCCTCACAAAAAAGGTCTCCGAAAGCATTTCAATTCCGACAATCGGGATTGGGGGAGGTCGTCACGCCGATGGCCAGGTCCTTGTGATCCACGACCTGCTCGGAATGACCCACGAGTTCAACCCCAGGTTTCTCAGGAGGTATATGAATCTGTACGAAGAAATGAGCGACGCGATCTCCAGATATGTCAGTGACGTGAAATCGCTCGACTTCCCTAGCGAAGAAGAACAGTACTAAACCGCTTCCGGTCGGGAACTCGCAAAACGTCTAACCCTAATCCTGTACTCCTTGTCCCAGAACAAGATCACCTCCAACCCCGGGAACCTCCAGGTTATCTACGAAGACAATCACCTTATAGCGGTCAACAAAAGAGTGGGTGATATCGTCCAGGGAGACAGGACGGGCGATACCCCGTTGAGCGAACACATCAAACAGTATATCAAGGAGAAATACGCCAAACCGGGAGCCGTATTTCTTGGGGTAACACACCGGTTAGACAGGCCGACTACAGGAGTGGTGGTCTTCGCCCGTACTTCAAAAGCCCTGACCCGCATGAATAAATTGTTTGCCGGGAAGGAAACCAAAAAGATCTATTGGGCAGTGGTTGGGAATAGCCCGCAAAAGGATGAGGGGGTGCTTATTCACTGGCTTAAGCGCAACCCCAAACAAAATAAGTCATATGCCCATATCTCTGAAGTTGCCGGCAGTAAAAGGGCGGAACTCAGCTATAGGGTCGTGCGAAAGCTCGATCGCTACACCCTGCTGGAAATTGAACTCATGACTGGCAGGCACCATCAGATCAGGGCTCAACTGTCCGGCATCGGATGCCCCATAAAAGGAGACCTGAAATACGGCTTCCCCCGCAGCAATCCGGATGGCGGGATCCACCTTCATGCTAGAAGCCTGGGATTTGAGCATCCGGTAAAAAAAGAATGGATTGAATTGGAGGCTGCTCCTCCGCAAGATCCCATCTGGGATGCTTGCCTGTAAGCCATTGCTTACCGAAGTACCGATTGTGCCTTTTCCCGGATCACCTGTGCCACCGGTTTGTTCTCCAGATGGCTCTCCAGCCAGGAGAGGATATCGAGATAAAGGAAGGCCCTTTTTTCGTAGGGATGGTCTTCCAGCGGTTTGAGTCGGTCGTAAAGCTTCTGGAACTCAGCTCTGAGATCCCCGGGATAAATATTACCGAGATTCCTCAAGAATTTGATCATTTCCTTCTGCACCTCATGCAGGTCATTCATTTTCAGGAGGAATTTGTATGTGCTCTTCAACTGCACCTCTAAGTGGTAGTCCATCCCGGCTTCGTAATGGGCTACCAGGCTCAGGACCCGGGCAAAGCACATGAGGTCTTCCCTCATCTTGAGGTTGCGGTTATTGATGATCTTCTTCAGGTAAATTATACAATTCTTATTGTCCCCTACCCCAAAATACAGGCAGGCGATCTTGTAGTAGAAGACCATGATGTGGTGCTCATCTATCCTGTCACGGTGCTTGTTGATCCCGTACTCTA
The DNA here is from genome assembly GCF_014638095.1 of Muriicola marianensis. GTDB lineage: Bacteria > Bacteroidota > Bacteroidia > Flavobacteriales > Flavobacteriaceae > Muriicola > Muriicola marianensis. Next base: position 86,555 of record NZ_BMFH01000001.1, on the reverse strand, counting down.
TGATCCTTACAAGGTACAAGCCTTTGTCGAATGTACCCTTCAGGAAATGGAGGTTCAGCTTGTTGGCATTGATGTATAGAAAGCTCAGGGACGCGATGTTGTCGTTAGACGGGAAATTATCTCGGGCGACTGTTTTTTCGAGATTTTCCAGCACGGTCTCAAATTGGGAAGCGTATTTCACAAAGAAGAGAGACTCGAGCAAATAGTGATTCCCTTTGAGGAAGAACACGGGATTGAGGTTGATCATCTCTTCGTACTCATAGAAGAGGTCTACCCACTTACTGGCGTATTTGTAACAGGAGAGGAAGTCCTGGGTCAGGAAACTGTACCACAGATACGCCTTGTACAGCCAGAGTTTCTCCCGAAACCCCAGGGTGTTCAGGTCATAAACCGGGAGATGTGAATCAAAATACGATTTCACCCGTGCCAGGTCTTCTTCATTTCTCACATAGCCCACCTTTAGCATCATGCTGTACAATTGAAGTGACAGGTTAGACAGTTTGCTGGTCATTACATTCTGCTCAGACAGGGTTTTGGCCTGTACCGCCAGTTCATCTGCCCGGTCGGGGATGCTGCGGGTGATATACTGGGTCTCAATGATCTTCTCGAGTTCTACGATCTCGTATGCGATGTTCTTCTCTTCATTCTCGATGGCGGTAGATTTTACCTTGTCGAGGATCTTGAGGCTCTGCTTGTAAAGTCCTTTCTGGTATAGGATGGTGGCGAAATCGAGTTGTTCCCTCAGCTGTACCCTGATATTCTGATTTACGGGATTAAGCCTGAGACTGACCAGGATCTGTTTGTAGAGGTGGGCCTTCAGGTTACTGAGCTGGGCTTTTTTGACAATCCCGCTGGCCAGGATGATCTTTTCGTCATAAGCTTTCATCTTGTCCATAAGGTTGAACAGGGCCAGAAATTTGGCATCCGTGTTCACCCCCAGCCTTCCCACATAGAGCTTGAATTGCCTCTTTTCTGACTTTGAGAGGGATTTGACCAGGACAAACAACGCGTCCTTACTGACATTTGTCATCGTAAAATGATATGCTTATAACGCTGATATTCAGCTAATTAATTATATAAAAAAGTATATTAACGTTGTAAATGCCTCACAACCACTGAATTGGTTTTGCGAGGTTGTAATACATTCGTTATGGTGAGTAAAATTAAGTAATTCTAATGAGCAAAGATAAAGTATACATTTTTGATACCACGTTGCGTGACGGGGAGCAGGTCCCGGGCTGCAAGTTGGATACGAAACAGAAGCTGGTCATCGCCCAAAGATTGGATTCCCTGGGTGTGGACGTCATTGAAGCCGGATTCCCCATTTCGAGTCCGGGCGACTTCGCCTCCGTTAAGGAAATTGCCAGGGTAGTGAAGAATGCTACGGTGTGCGGACTGACCCGATCCGTGAAAAAGGATATCGAGGTGGCTGCCGAAGCATTGCAACCGGCTAAAAGACCGCGCATCCATACAGGGATAGGCACGTCAGATTCCCACATCAAATACAAGTTCAATTCCACCAGGGAAAAGATTATGGAAAGGGCCGTAGATGCGGTAAAATATGCCAAGAGCTTCGTAGAGGACGTGGAGTTCTACGCAGAGGATGCCGGGAGAACTGAAAACGAATTCCTGGCCAGGATCTGTGAAGAGGTCATCAAGGCAGGAGCCACGGTACTGAATATTCCGGACACTACCGGGTATTGCCTGCCAGAGGAATACGGTGCCAAAATGAAATATTTACGAGAGAACGTCAGGGGTATTGAAAAGGCCATCCTTTCCTGCCACTGTCATAACGATCTGGGCCTGGCAACGGCCAATTCCATTTCAGGGGTTATTAACGGTGCAAGACAAATTGAATGCACCATCAACGGTATTGGAGAACGAGCCGGAAACACTTCCCTTGAAGAGGTCGTCATGATCCTGAGACAACACCCCTACCTCAACCTCGACACGGGGATCAACAGCAAACTCCTGTACAGTACCAGTCAGATGGTATCTGAGAAAATGGGGATGCCTGTCCAGCCCAACAAGGCCATAGTGGGGTCCAATGCTTTTGCCCACAGTTCCGGGATCCACCAGGACGGGGTCATAAAGAAAAGAGAGACCTACGAGATCATAGATCCCCATGAGGTAGGTGTAGACCACTCTTCCATCGTCCTGACCGCCAGAAGCGGAAGGGCTGCGCTTGCGTACAGGGCAAAAAAGATCGGATACGAACTGACCAAGGTTCAGCTCGATGTGGTCTATGAAGAATTTCTCCGCTTCGCAGACAGGAAAAAGGAGATTCTGGATGAGGATATCCACCAGATCGTGGAATCCGCAGATGTCAATATCGAAAGCCTCGCCTAGCCATGAAACTAAATATCGCCCTGCTGAAAGGTGACGGTATCGGACCCGAGGTTACGTCCCAGGCTGTCAAATGCCTTCAGGCCGTGGAGGATACCTTTGGCCATGAATTCCAATTTACAGAGGCCCTCGTAGGCGCAGCAGCCATTGACAAATACGGGGATCCGCTTCCCAAGGCTACTCTCGATGTTTGCAAGAAGGCAGATGCTGTCCTGTTCGGAGCTATAGGGGATCCTAAATACGACAATGATCCTGATGCAAAGGTCAGACCGGAGCAAGGGTTATTGCGATTGAGAAAAGAACTGGGCCTCTTCTGCAACATCAGACCCATCAAGGTGTTTCCGAACCTGATGGAGAAGTCCCCCCTGAAAAAGAAGGTGATACAGGGAACCGATTTTGTGATCTACAGAGAGCTGACCGGGGGAATTTATTTTGGCGAAAAGTCGCTTAGTGAGGATGGCACATCTGCAACTGACAGTTGTACGTACACAGAAGCCGAGATTAGCAGGATCGCACACCTGGCCTTTAAGGCCGCCAAAGCGAGACGTAAAAAACTGACCCTTGTTGACAAAGCCAATGTGCTTGAGTCAAGTCGACTCTGGAGACGTGTCGTCACGAAGATCGGCGAGAGCTATCCGGAAGTGGCACTCGATTTTATGTTCATAGACAATGCGGCAATGCAGCTCCTTCTGAAGCCCAGCCAATTCGACGTTATCCTCACAGAAAATATGTTTGGGGACATCCTCTCGGATGAGGGCAGTGCTGTTGGGGGATCGATCGGACTCCTGCCTTCGGCTTCCACAGGGGAAAACCACGCCCTCTTTGAACCCGTTCACGGATCCTATCCACAGGCAAAGGGCAAGGACATTGCAAATCCTATCGCTTCTATCCTATCTGCGGCCATGCTGCTTGATCATTTTAAGCTCGATGAGGAATCGCGGGCTGTGGTGATCGCCGTGCTGAAATCCATTAAAAAAGGGATCGTCTCCCCCGATCTGAATACCTCAAGTAAGTACGGTACCAGTCATATCGGGGATTTTATCTCCGGAAACATCAGGGATTCGGAAGACTATCTGATCCTGAATAAAGAGAACATCTGGTTGGGAAAATCAACCATCATTTGATTATTTTGTTTTACCACCACCTGAGGCCTTTCGGAAATCGGAAGGCCTTTTTTTATTCTGCGAGCAGTCCCTGAACAAAGTCGTTGAATTCATTCTTGAATTCTGTGTACTTTTCACCCGTGGCAGGTCCGTTGAAACCGGTATGTATCTTCCGGACCCTGCCTTCCCTGTCGATAAAGATGGTCGTGGGATAGGAGAGAATATGATTCAGCATCGGTAGTTTTTCGTTGGCTGTCTGCTTGTTCGACGAGCCGTACTGGGCCAGAAGTATGGGGTATGGGACCCCAAGGCGTTCTTTTAGTCTTTTTATCCCCTTAAAGGCCGCTTCTTCTGTTCTGGCATATTCAAAAGCCAGGGAGATTACTTTCAGGTCTTCCTGTTTCTTATCTTTTAGATATTCGACCAGGAACCGGGTCTCATCAAGGCAGTTGGGGCACCAGGTACCCATAATCTGGAGAATGACCACCTTATCCCGGAATTCCGGATCGTCCGGTGAGATCATTTTACCATTCTCATCAGGGAAGGAAAAGTCGACTTTTTCATACCCTTCTTTCAGGTAGGTAAGGGAATCCTCATCAGGCAGTTCGTACTCTTCATTCCTCTTGCCTTCAAAAGGCTCCTGAAAATGGTTCCCGGAGTAGAAAACGCCATTCATTGTACTGTCAGTAACCCTGGCCAGAAACAGGAAAACATGGGCTCCGTCAAAGGTCGACAGCTTGAGGGAATCTCCCTCTACGACACCTTCGAGGAAACGATAATCTCCTGTAGTGGTCCGGAACGTTCCAGTAACCCTGCTACCCTCCTGTTCAAATATTCCCTTAGCCTCGTACTCATCCTCTGTACCTTTGCTGAAATTAGTTTCCCATATACCTCCCACATTTACACCGGGTCCTTTATTTACTTTGAATCGATCCGAGTCTCCGGACAATGCGAGGAAAGGTACACGCCGGTCGAGGTCGTCCTTGATGAATTCCCCCTGCATGGCATCAGATGAGAAAGTACCGGCAATGTATCCGTCAAAGACGGGCATTCTCAGGAGTATGGAATCTCCATTAATACTGATCTCATCGATCTCCAGAACTTCTTCGGCATTGTAAACCTGCACGAAATATCCGGCTTCTCCTTTGCTGATTTCAAAATTGAAGGGCAATTCGTTCCCGTCCTGAACGGTCATGACGCCCCTCCATATCCCGGTTTTCAGCTCGGTTTGCTTCTTCTCGGCACAGGACAGGACAAGGATAAGGACGATGGATAATTGGAAAATCTTCTTCATGGCATGGATTTGAAGTGCAAATATCGAAATTAAGCTTAAAATGAAGTTTATAAAATTACGCGTGAAAGGCAACATCCCCTTTGAATGTGAAGGACCATTGTTTTATCTTTGGTCGCTTAAGGAGCGTCCATGCAAATTTCATATAACTGGCTGAAACAGTTCCTCCCCATCGATTGGGAACCTGCAAGGGTGGCGGAACTTCTGACCGACCTGGGACTGGAAGTAGAAGGCATTTCCGAATTTGAATCGGTCCGCGGTGGACTGCGAGGTGTAGTGGTAGGACATGTCCTTACCTGTGAGAAGCATCCCAACGCAGACAAACTGAAACTCACCACCGTAGATATCGGGCAGGAAGAAGCGGTACAGATCGTATGTGGAGCACCCAATGTTGCCAAAGGCCAGAAGGTTCCCGTGGCCACAATGGGCACCACACTGTACATGAATGACGGTGAATCCCTCAAGATCAAAAAGGGGAAGATACGGGGAGAAGTCAGTGAAGGAATGATCTGTGCCGAGGACGAGCTTGGGCTGGGCGATGACCACCAGGGGATCATGGTCCTTGAGAGTACTCTCAAACCAGGAACCCCTTTGTCTGAGTTCATTGAGGTTGAAAACGATCATGTTTTTGAAATTGGACTCACTCCAAACCGGGCCGACGCCATGAGTCATTTTGGCGTGGCCAGGGACCTGAAAGCGGGTTTGCGCCAGAAAGGCATTCAAAAGGAATTGCTCACTCCTTCTGTCAGTAATTTTATTGTGGCAAACAGATCGCGAAAGATCGCTGTATCTGTAGAAGATCACAACCTCGCTCCTAGGTATTGCGGGGTGACCATCAGCAATATGATCGTTCAGCCATCCCCTCACTGGCTGAAAAACAGGTTGAAGGCCATTGGACTGAAACCCATAAATAATGTGGTCGACGCCACGAACTACGTCTTGCATGAACTCGGTCAGCCCCTGCACGCATTTGACGCAGACAGGATTTTTGGGAAAGAGATCGTCGTAAGGACTGTGGAGGCCGGAACCCCTTTCATGACCTTAGACGGGGAGCAGCGGACCCTGCACGAGGACGACCTGATGATCTGCGACGCCGAAAAGCCCATGTGTATTGCGGGCGTGTTCGGAGGTATCAACACAGGGGTCACAGAGAATACCAGGGCTATATTCCTTGAAAGCGCCTACTTTGATCCTGTTTCCATCCGAAAAACGGCCAAAAGGCATGGCCTGAGCACAGATGCTTCCTTCAGGTTCGAGAGAGGCATCGATATTAACAATGTGGAATACGCCCTGCAGCGTGCGGCCCTGCTGATCTGTGAACTCACGGGGGGAGACATCTCCTGTGATGTGGTCGATCTCTATCCTAAAAAGAAAGAGGACCACCAGGTATTCCTCACGTTCGAAAAGATCAATAAACTCATCGGGCAGGAGATACCCAGGGACGTGATCAAGTCTATCCTTACCTCTCTTGAGATTAAGGTGAAGAATGTCACGGAGACCGGACTCGGGCTCAGTATTCCCTTTTACAGGATCGACGTCACCCGGGAGGTAGATGTGATAGAAGAGATCCTGAGAGTTTACGGGTATAACAATATCAATTTCGATCCAAAATTACACGCTTCCATAGCAACCTCTTCCAGGTTTGAAGACCACATTCTCCAAAACCATGTAGGGAATTTGCTGGCTGCTCAGGGCTTCCACGAAATCCTTTCAAACAGCCTGACGAACCCTGAATACGCCAATCTGATGCAGGGGTCTGAGCAGGATGAAGTGAGGATCATAAACCCCCTGAGCTCGGAGCTTTCAGTGATGAGATCCTCTATGCTTTTCTCTGCACTTGAAGCGGCCGCGTATAATATCAACAGGAAAAGACAGGACCTCAAGATCTTTGAATTCGGAAAGACCTATCATCCTGCGGAAGATGGTTACAGGGAGAAAGGCCGACTCTCCATCCTGGTAACCGGGGACCGTTCACATGAAAGCTGGACTCTCCCATCCAGGCAGTCCGACTTTTTTTACCTGAGAGCCGTCGTGGAGCAGATCCTATTAAAAATGGGCGTTGAGGATTACCAGACCCGTCATCGTTCAGGAGCTGAATTCAGTGAGGGTGTTGTCTTTTCGAAGGGAAATACCGACCTCGTAAGCCTGGGGGTGATCAGCAAGGCTGTGCAAAAACGATTCGATATCAAACAGCAGCTGCTGTATGCCGACTTCGACTGGGAAGTGCTCTGTTCCCTGGTAGCCAGACAGGAGATCGTGTATAAACCCATCCCTAAATTCCCATCGGTCAGGAGAGACTTCGCATTGCTCTTAGACCAGGATGTGCCATTCAGCAAATTGGAGGAATTGGCGTATAAAACAGAGAAAAAATTATTGAAACAGCTTTCCCTTTTCGATGTGTATACAGGCAGTAAGCTACCAAAGGGGAAAAAATCCTACGCCCTTAGTTTTACGCTGCAGGACGAGACCAAAACACTCACAGACAAGCAAATAGACAAGATCATGAACAAGATCAAGTCGGCCTTCGAAAAAGAAGTGGGTGCTGAACTGAGATAGTATTACAGAGGTGTTGGCAGGATCACACTGTCTATGGTGTGAATGATGCCATTGCACTGGTCAGAATCTGCTGTTGTGATACGGGCTTTGTTCCCGAGACCGTCCGTGAGAATGATATCCACGCCTTCTATGGTGGCTTTGATCTTTTTCCCCTGCACAGTAGTGAAAGTGGCTTTCCCATTCCCACGTACAAGAGCATTGAGGATCTTAGAGGCCGAAAGGGTTCCCGCTACCATGAAATAGGTGAGCATTTCCCTTAATTTTTGTTTGTTCTCCGGCTTCATCAGGTGGGCGATTTCCTGGGAAGACATTTTGTGGAACGCCCGATCTGAAGGGGCAAAAATCGTAAAGGGTCCATCCGCTTCCAGCAGCATGTCGAGATCAGTGGCCTTAAGGGCGGTGGTCAGGGTGGTGTGGTCTCCCGATTCAGCCGCTGAGGTGAAGATCGACTTTTTAAACTCCGAATACTGATCGTCTGTCTGAGACCAGAGGGTTCCGCAAACCAGGCATAAAGCAGCACTAAGTAAACAAAGTTTCATTTTCATGATAGATCCGATGGGGAAAAAGGATAATCGACGAACGGTATTAAAAGTCGGACAATATACAATCTTTGAGGTGAGATAAGGGGTATAGAAAAACTGTCTTCATCGAATTTAACATATATTTAACATTTTGAGAGGCTAGCAACGGTGTTGCATTGATTTGTCTTAATATGTATTTTTGCTCAAATTGCTAAAAGAAAAAGAATGATATTACCCAGAACTAATATCGAGGAAAAACTTGCCCTCGAATCCCGCAAAAGCGGCTCCCAAGACCAAATTATCAATTCCGTTTACCAACTCCTGAGTGAAGACAGCGCCCGGGAGGAGGAAATTCAGGAAAGGCTGGGAGGCAAAGGAAAAGGGGTCCATAACGCCTTTGATTTTGACCTGCTGGAGACAGGCAGGATCTATAATTTGGATCAGATCAAAAAGATCTGCATCGACTATCGCCTGAGATTCCTGGATTCAAAATACTTTAAGGGAGAGATCCCCAGGGAGGGAATCTCAAAGATCAAGTCCATGGAAAAGGAACACGGGATCTCCATTGATGGATTTAAGATCATTGCGCCTTCCAAATTATTCCGCCTGGAAGACAAGGATGATCCCTTGCTGTTCGCCCCCATTGGAAATGGTTACTATTACCTGATCCACCGATGGGGTAATGACCTGCACCCGCTGAGAAAAGCACTGGCATGGCCTTTTAAGAGTATTGTGAACCTCACAGCTGTGGTCTTGCTGATCTCTTACCTGTGTACCCTGCTGGTTCCGGAAGGACTGTTTTCAAAGAGCAGTTCACAGGCCGAATTCTGGATCATCTACTTCTTTATGTTCAAGTCCATTGCCTCCGTAGTGATCTTCTACGGCTTTGCTCTGGGCAAGAATTTTAATCCTGCCATCTGGAACAGCAAGTATTTCAACGCCTGATAAACGCTGCGATATAAAACAAAAAAAGCATTCGGATCGAATGCTTTTTTTTATTGTTTTAAACAGGTACGGCGTACATTTTTTCCCGCAGTTCTCTGATTCCCTTATCAGACATATAGTCGTCGAAACTCAGGTATCGATCTATCGTCTGCTTTGGTGTCAATTCAACGATCCTGTTGGCAACCGTCTGAGCAAACTGATGATCGTGGGTGGTGAAGAGTACCGTCCCCTTGAAATTTTTCAGGGAGTTGTTGAAGGCCGTGATACTCTCCAGGTCGAGGTGGTTGGTCGGCTCATCGAGCATCAGCACATTGGCCCTGAGCATCATCATGCGGCTGAGCATACACCTCACTTTCTCACCTCCCGAGAGGACAGTACATTTCTTAAGGGCTTCTTCTCCGCTGAACAACATTTTTCCCAGGAATCCCCTCAGGTACACTTCTTCCTTTTCCTCTTCCGTTTTGGCCCACTGCCTCAGCCAGTCAACCAGGTTGATGTTCTCCGTAAAGAAGGAGCTGTTATCTGCCGGCAGATAGGACTGGGTGGTGGTCACCCCCCATTGATATTTTCCGGAATCCGCTTTGCGGTTCCCGTTGATGATCTCATAAAAAGCTGTAGTCGCCCTTGAATCCCGGGACAAAACAGCCACCTTATCGCCCTTGGCGAGGTTCAGGTTGAGGTTGTCAAACAAAACGCTTCCATCTTCGCTCAGAGCCGACATTCCCTCCACATTGAGGATCTGATCCCCGGCTTCCCTTTCCCTGTCAAAGATGATGGCCGGGTATCGTCTGGAGGATGGTTTGATGTCCTCTACTCGCAACTTTTCGAGCATTTTCTTTCTGGATGTGGCCTGTTTGCTCTTTGCGACGTTGGCACTGAACCTCATGATAAATTCCTGTAATTCCTTGGCCTTCTCTTCTGCCTTCCTGTTCTGTTGAGCCCTTTGCCTGGCTGCCAGCTGACTGCTTTCATACCAGAAGGTGTAGTTTCCTGAAAAGAGGTTGAGTTTTCCAAAATCGATGTCGACAATGTGCGTACATACGGCATCGAGGAAGTGCCTGTCGTGAGAGACCACGATCACCGTGTTTTCATAATTCGCCAGGAAATTCTCCAACCATTCGATGGTTTCGTAGTCCAGGTCGTTCGTAGGCTCGTCCATTACCAATACATCCGGATTACCGAACAGGGCTTGAGCGAGGAGGACCCTCACCTTAAGCTTGGCATCCATCTCCGACATTTGGGTGTAATGAAACTCCTCCCGGATTCCCAGGCTGGACAGCAATGCAGCCGCGTCACTATCGGCGTTCCATCCGTTCATCTCTTCAAAGGTTACCTGCAATTCCCCTATCCGCTCTGCATTTTCATCTGAATAATCGGCATAAAGGGCGTCTATCTCCTTTTTGATCTCAAACAGGGGTTTGTTTCCCATGACCACCGTCTCCAGAACCGTATGCTCATCATAGGCATTGTGGTTCTGTTCCAGGACGGACATCCGTTTTCCGTGTTCCAGGTGGACTTGTCCTGAGGTGGGATCCACTGTCCCGGAGAGGATTCTCAAAAAGGTGGATTTACCTGCCCCGTTGGCGCCTATCACCCCATAACAATTACCTGAGGTAAAGCTGATGTTGACCTCATCGAACAACACCCGTTTTCCGAATTGTACCGAAAGATTTGAAACCGATAGCATAGTGTTTCTTTAAAATTTTTGCAAAAGTAGTCAAATCCCTCCGATGTGCAAGTGAGCCCATATCCAGCAGACTTCCTAAAGAGGTTGTTAAACCTGTCATTTTTAACGCCCTCTTAACAGGGCCCGCCTCAAGCATTACTTAGCTTTGTGAGTGGTATTGGCACAATATGAATAAACTTTTACTCTTTTCCTTTCTCGGAATTCTCTTAGGGAGTTGCAGTCAGGAGCCGGAAGACAGCAAGCGCGTTATCTTCGCCGGTGAAATTGTAAATCCCACTAGCGATCAGGTTGTCCTTTTTAAAGGGCAGCAGGCACTGGATACCGCCTTCCTCGACGAGAATAACAGATTTGTCTTCAGGCTGGACTCTGTGGCCCAGGGGCTACACCATTTTGTGCACAGACCGGAATCCCAGTACGTCTATTTCGAGGCGGGTGACAGCCTGCAGATCAGGCTCAATACCTCAGACTTCGACGAATCCCTTGTTTTCTCAGGAAAGGGCGAAGAGATCAATAATTTTATACTGGAATTATTTCTCACCCGGGAAGAGGAAGAAGAACTTATCAATTCATACTACCTGCTCGAACCAGAGGAATTCCACAAGAAGATAGATTCCCTCAAGGCAATGAAATTAGCCCTATTGAGTCAGATCGAAACCGAATATGAGATTTCGCCTGCTGCTTCAGACCTGGCAAAATCGTTTATAGATTACGGATCGAACATTTCCATGGAAGCCTACCCTTTTTACCACAGAAGGAGAAGCGGAGAAGGAAAGATGCACGAAGATCTGCCTGCTTCCTTCTACGATTACCGGCAGAGCATTAATTACAACGACCATAATCTCACATATCTCAGGCCGTATTACAACTTTATGAAATATCACATCAGTAATCTTGCCTATAATTCTTGCAAGAAATACTGTGATGATGATCTTGAGAAGGCAAACAGGCAATTGCACTTTAATAAACACAAGTTAAAGTTGATAGACAGCCTGGTGACCCAGAAGGAACTTCGGGACAACCTCTTTAGAAATGTCGCCATTGATTACTTGCTGAGGCACGACACTGAGGAGAATACAGACGAATTCATCAGTTCTTTTAAGCGATATTCAGACAACAATTCTCACAACACGGAAATCTTTACCCTGTACGAAGGGATCAACAATATGCAGCCTGCAAAGGACCTTCCGGATTTTACCGTGGAGTCTTACGACGGCCGGAAAGTTAAATTGTCAGATATCCAAAAGGGAGACTCAGTTGTCTTTTATTTCTGGTCGGGAACGGAACCCGGGCACTTCAGAAATATCAACAAGCGTGTAGAAGAACTCAAGCAGAAATACCCTGCATATCGCTTTATCGGACTGAACATGAGGACCGACCTGGCCAAATGGAAAAGCATGGTCAAGACGAGTGGACTTGATGAAACTGAACAATACTGGACAGACGATTACGACCAAACCGTTCAGACGCTGATCGTCTATGATCCAAACAAGGCTATCCTCACCAAGAACGGGAAAATCATAGATGCCTTCTCACATCTCTACCGCTCTTTCTGATCAAATAGGTAAAGATCAATTCCCTTTTTTATAATCGGCGAGAAACTTCTCGAGCCCTATATCCGTAAGCGGATGCTTTAGCAGGCCTTCGATGGAAGAAAGAGGTCCCGTCATGACGTCAGCACCCAATTTTGCACAGTCGATCACATGCATAGTATGCCTGATAGAGGCAGCGAGGATCTGGGTCTCAAAATCGTAGTTGTCATAGATCAAACGGATCTCGGCAATGAGATTAAGACCATCTGATGAGATATCGTCCAGCCTTCCCAGGAAAGGCGATACATAGGTCGCCCCGGCCTTGGCGGCAAGCAATGCCTGCCCGGGAGAGAATACCAGGGTACAATTGGTCCTGATGCCTTTGTCTGAGAAATATTTCAGGGCTTTGACACCATCACGGATCATCGGCACCTTAACGACGATCTGTTCGTGCAAATCTGCCAGCTCCTCCCCTTCTTTGATGATCCCCTTTAAATCGGTGGCAATGACCTCCGCCGAGACATCACCGTCTACGATATTACATATATCCACGTAATGCTTGAGGATGTTATTCCTTCCGGTGATCCCTTCCTTGGCCATCAGAGAGGGATTGGTAGTAACCCCGTCGAGCACACCCAGTTCCTGGGCGTCCCTGATTTGATCCAGGTTTGCGGTATCGATAAAAAATTTCATAGGATTTCGTTTTGATGGTGATACTTTTCAGCTAAAATTCAGTGTTTGGCAAAGCTACAATTTATAATGATTTCGCAGCAACCTCTCGTAGAGTTTCGAGGGCAGTAACCTTTTGAGTAAGATGGAAAAGCGCTGCATAAAACTGCCCACCTTATAATGGACCTTGGGAGATGGGTTCTTTAAAATGCGGAGTACTTTGTGTGCCACCTGAATAGGGTCTCCGGCCTGGTCTACGTGGTCATCGATCATTTTCAAGGTAGAACCGTAGGGTCTATGGTAGGGAGAATCGGGTTGCAGAGGAGCGTGGTACCTCCCTGCCGCGATATTGGTCTTAAAATCTCCCGGTGCCAGGGTACACAGCTGTATCCCGAAGTCCTTCACCTCGAGCCTGAGCGCCTCCGTTGCCAGGTCGAGCGCACCTTTGGTCGCGGAATAGACCCCTCTATAAGGAAGACCCATTTTTCCGGCAATAGAGGTAATATTGATGATACTTCCCGCACCCTGTTTTCTCATGATGGGAAGAACCGCTTTTATCATATTGAGGGGGCCGGTGAAATTCGTCTCAAAGGCGTTGTGGATAGATTTATTGGGGGTTTCTTCGAGCGGACCTGTAATTCCCACCCCTGCGTTGTTGATCAGCACATCCAGGCGGCCTTCTCTCTCCATCAATATCCCGAGAGCACGTGAAATGGTATCGGGTTCCCTTACATCGAGCTCAAGCAGTTCAAAATCTTTGAAGCCTGATTGTTTTCCGAGATTGCGGGTAGTGCCGTAGACCCTGTAGCCATTTTCACTCAGGTAATTCCCAATAGATCGGCCTATGCCCGAAGAACCTCCTGTAACCAGCACTACTTTCATGTCCATACGTGTTGCAAAGAAACAAATATTTAGAGGGAGTCCCAACAGATATGGGCTCTGTTTGATTTGTCCCGACCTTGACTTTTGGGTACAAAAAAAGGCAAGCTACCTACATCGCACCGCTACGACCGTATACCCTTGCTGCGTTCCCACCCTGGGGGATTCTACAGGAGCTGGTCGTGTAGGACTTGCCTCATGCAAATATACAACCTTTTAAATTCAGGCCAATCGTTTCAAGGTTTTAAAAGTTTGGGCTAACTTGCTTTTAAATAGCTTTCTCGAATATGAATTCTGCCAAATTCCTCTCCCTCAATATCCTGCTGCTTTTTTTCCTCAGCTGTGGAGGAGAAAAAGATCCTGCTTCCTTTTTTGGACTGCAATTCGAAAAAGGGAAAAAAGAATACAAGCCGAAGGATACCATCTACCCTATGATCCGAAACAGAAAGGATCTTCCGGTTGATTCCCTGAGTTTTACCCTGCTGGGTAAAGCCCTCCCTTCAGCCGGGGAAGGTTATATCCTGGATACTGAGAAACTGGGAGTTCACGACCTCACAGCCAACTTCCGGTCTGATGGCCGGGAGATCTCCGTGTCAGAAGAAATCAAACTCCTCGCTGCTGATCCTCCGCAACTCTACACCTATACCATCCTCAATGAATTTCCACACGACATGACTTCGTTTACCCAGGGGCTTGAATTTTACCGGGACACTTTGTACGAAAGCACAGGTTCCGGAGGCGGAGCTAAATCGTACGTGAGGAAGGTCGACTTCAGAACCGGGGAGGTATATCAGCAAACCGACCTGGAAGAGGAGTATTTCGGTGAAGGGATCACGATCCTTGATGACAAACTATATCAGCTTACCTGGCAGGGAAAGGTGGGTTTTGTTTACGATTCAGGCACCCTGGAACGAGTAGACAAATTCCAGTATGGGAATAGCAAGGAAGGATGGGGGCTTTGCAATGATGGAAATTCATTGTACAAGAGTGACGGCACAGAACGGATCTGGCTTCTGGATCCTCAGACCCTGGAAGAAAAAGAAGCTTTGCAGATCGCCACGAACAAGTCGATCTTCAACAAGGCCAATGAACTGGAATTCATAGACGGGAAGATCTATGCCAATGTTTGGCAGAAGGAGAGTATGATGATCATTGACGCTAACAGCGGGGCTATTGAAGGCGTGGTGAATCTCGGAGGACTGCGGGAGAAAGTCAAACAACATCCAAAACTGGATGTCCTGAACGGAATTGCTTACCATCCGGGGCGAAAATCGTTTTTCGTTACTGGTAAGAATTGGGATACCTTGTTCGAGATCACCCTCCAAAAAAAGGAATAGGATGCGCTTTGAGATGATCAAAAAAGTGGAGCAGGCCGACCTGGATGAGCTCGAACACGTCAACAATGTGCGATATCTACAGTGGATACAGGATATTTCCCGTGCCCATTGGGAGGCTGCAGCACCGGAAGATATCAGGAAAACCGGGATCTGGGTGGTCAGGCAACACCTGGTTCAGTACAAAAGTGCAGCCAAGCTTGGAGATACCCTGCAGCTGAGGACCTTTATAAAGAAATCTGAAGGGGCCATCTCAACGAGGGTGGTGGAAATGAAGGATCTGTCTTCGGGGAAACCCATCGTCAGGTCTGAGACCGAATGGTGCCTGCTCGACAGGCAAACCCACAGACCCATGCGAATTCCGGAAGAAATCCGGGCCGTTTTCAGTCCGAAGACCGAATCCTGAATCCCCGTCTATGCGATTCCTGTTTGTTACTTTACTATGGCTTTGCACCCTGGTCTGTTTCACGTCCTGCAGGAAGGATTTTGAATATGCCCCCAGCTCGGGTCAGCTTGAATTCTCAAGAGATACGGTATTCCTCGATACCGTATTCTCAAATATCGGAAGCAGCACCTACAGCCTTAAAGTATACAATCGTTCTAACCGTGATATTGAGATCCCCACCATTCGGCTTGCCGAAGGGAACAACAGCCTCTACCGATTAAATGTAGACGGGCAGGCAGGTAAGAGTTTTACCGATATTCCCCTGTTTTCCGGAGACAGCTTGTACATATTTATTGAGACCACCTTTGATGTTGCCCCTACCAACCAGAATGAATTCCTCTATGTAGATCAGCTTCTGTTTGACCGGGGTGTTAACGAGCAACGAATACCTCTGGTGACCCTTGTCAGGGATGCCGTCTTCCTTTACCCTGCTACCCTGGCCGATGGCAGCAAGGAAAGCCTTCTGTTAGGCTTGGATGAAGAAGGGCGGGAATTGCGGATTTCAGGCTTTTTATTGGAGGACGACGAACTTCAGTTTACCAGGGAAAAACCCTATGTGATCTATGGCTACGCGGCCGTGAGTGATGGAAAGGTCCTGACCGTGGAAGCCGGTTCCCGGGTTCACTTTCACAAGGATTCGGGCATACTGGTGGGAACAGGGGGCAGTATCCGGGTCGAAGGTGCACTGAGTGAGGACAGGGAGTTGATGGAAAATGAGGTCATCTTTGAAGGAGACCGTCTGGAACCTGAATTTTCAGAGGTTCCGGGTCAGTGGGGTACGCTCTGGCTGGCCCCGGGAAGTATTGACAATGAGATCTCTTATCTGAGTCTGAAAAATGCCACTGTCGGGATATTGGTCGAGGGTAATCCGGCTTCCCCTGCCCCCACCCTCGCACTTTCGAATACTCAGATATACAACAGCTCTGTGACGAATCTCTGGGGCAGGAATACTTCTATAGCAGGTGTAAATGTGGTACTGGGCAATGCCGGTACGCACAGCCTTCTGCTGGATAGAGGAGGCTCGTACCGCTTCTTGCACACCACCATTGCAAATTATTGGAGCAATAGTTTCCGGACGGGAGCTGCCCTTAGGATCACTACCTATGATGCTGCTGACCCGGAGAATATTGGCGGGGGCGACCTGCTTCAGGCCGATTTTCTGAATTGTATAGTAGACGGGAACACTTCCAGGGAACTCAGCCTGGAGCAAAGACCTGGGACAGACTTCAATTTTTTCTTTTCACATGTATTGCTGCAGTTCAATGACACTTCCGGCGAGTTTACAGGCAACCCCCTGTACGACTTCTCAGATACAACCCGATTTGCCGACCTATTCCAAAATGCCAACGCCGATTTCTCAGCTCCATTCCGCAATGATTTTACCTTGGGTCCGCTATCCGAGGCGCGGGGGTTGGGAGATCCGGGCACGGCCCAACTGGTGCCATTGGACATACTAGGTACAGATCGAACTCAGAGCCCGTCACTCGGAGCTTACCAGGAATAGACACATTAAAATGTAACGATTTGTAGGAATATTCTTTCTTTAGAACTGATTTTCAGTATATTGGCAACAAAACCATAAATATTCTAAGGGAAATCTATAATCCTTATTCGCAAAGGATTAGTAATTTTCCCACAACCCTGTGTTTATGGAGTACCGATACACCATAATCGATGCCAACGCCACTTCAAATCTGCAATTGCAGCATTTTCTGGAGGATCATGGTGATTTCATTTGTGTGGCTCGGGCACTGGACAGCAGGGAAGGGATCAACGGTATCCTGAAACACCTGCCGGACCTGGTCTTCATCAACCTGGAAGATGCGGCCATGGATTATTTCCTGATGGTATCTGAGTTGCACCAGTACATGAATGAACTGCCTTTGATAATCGGTGTGGCCAAGAGCAAGGAATACGCCTATCACGCCATAAAAAACGGCTTTTACGATTACTGGCTTCTGCCGTATAATGAGCTGGATATCCGAAAAACCCTGCTGAGGCTAAAGAAACAGCATCCCAAGGAGGTCAGCTCTCATACCATCTGCCTGAAATCATACAAAGACTTTCAGTACCTCAATACAGATGAGATCCTGTACCTGCAAGCAGACAACAATGCCACCGATTTTGTGATGAAGGACGGCAGTGTGATCAGCGCCTTCAAGACCCTTAAGACCTTCGAAAAGTCCCTGCCCAGAAATTTTATCCGTATCCATCAGAGCTATATCCTCAATATGGATTACGTTTCCCGCATCAATTACGGGAAGAACATCTGCGCCCTTAAGACCGGCAAGAAGCAACTGCCCTTCTCTAAGACCTACAAGGAGAACATCGACAGCCTGAAAAAAGTGTTGTCAAAAAACGCCATCTCCACCCTTAAATCGTAAAATTCTTACAAAAACAGGTGAAATCCTCACAGAAACACTCCATTTACTAAAAGAGTGATTTCTGACATACGATCCTCGCGGGGCTCTAATAGTTTAGTGAAACGTTAACTCACTAAAAAGAAAACCACGATGAAAAAATTAGCCTGTATTTTTGCCATAGCCCTGTTCAGTGTATCCATGATCTCCTGCACCAATGACACAGCCGAGGACCAAAGCCTCTATGAAACCCAAGCAACTGATGGGAACAGCAATGGATCAACCGGAAGAGACGGATAGATCTTCATATTAACGAAAATTGAAAAGGAGTCTTACCAAATAAGACTCCTTTTTTTATATTGTGATCACCAAACAGAAAATATAAATAATGTTCAAACAATTGTTCATACTTGTCCTTCTTTCAATTATGAGCAATTCTTGTGACTTTATTAATAAGGGACCCAAGAATTTTGATTCAGAAATAGATCAGGACAGTATTTTGGTCATTTTGGAACAGATCAAAGAATCAAATCTACCAGTTGAAAACCATCTTGATCAATTAGATGAGGTCTACTCCCAACTCGGTCAAGTTTCAGTAGACACCCTGAAAATTCAATACTTATCACAACTTTCATTGATTACCTCTAAAATTGTCGATTCTCAATTGTTTCAAAATGTAAACAGGGATTTCGAAAAATTGGCCGGAGAATTACAGGATTCTGTAAAGTTGGCAGAAGCTTTCTGGGATAAGGGTGCATATTTCGATTTGCCAGATATAGCTCAAAGGGATAGCGCATATTTATATTTTTCTAAAGCACAAAAAATCTTCCAACAGTTAGAAGATGATATTTCTTCTTCCTCTGTATTAAGAGCGATGGCCAGTGTGCAAACCGATGTACATGACAACACCGGCGCCATAGTTAATGCAACGGAAGCAATAAGACTTCTAAAACCTTATGATGAATATAAAAAGCTATACTATGCTTACAATACAATGGGTATTGCCTACGCCGCTCTGAAGGAATATGATCAAGCTTTAGAATATTATAACCTCGCAGAAGAACAATTACAAAAATTAAAGTCGGAATCCATTGAACTTGCTAGTTTAAAAAACAACATAGGATACCTATATTCTAATAAGGGAGACTTCCTAAATGCTAAGAAAGAATTCCAAGAAGCGATTTCAACGGATAGTCTACTTTGGTATAAACCAGATCTATACGCTAAACTATTGGACCATTTGGCAATAACCAATTTTAAACTTGGCATAATGGACTCTGTAGAAGAAAATTTATATAGATCCCAATTTATCAGGGATAGCATAGGAGATTTAGAAGGACTTTCATTGAATTATTACAACCTAGCCCTTGTGAACAAGGAAATCGGCAGGAAGGCTGATGCGTTTATATTTGCAGGCAATGCTCGGGACTTGGCAAAAGAGATCGACAATAATTTAAGGTACCTGGAATCACTCAGGTTATTATCTGAACTTGATCCTGAAAACTCAAGTTACTACCTCAACGAGTACAGCGAAATGTCTGAGAATCTGTTACAAGAGGAAAGACGTATCCGAAATAAGTTTGCAAATATTAAATTCGAGACAGAAGAAACCGAAAACCGAAACCGCCAGTTGGCCCGCCAGCAACTGATCTGGATTGGGATAGCCGTTGGATTGCTGTTGTTTGCCATCGCTCTGTCAATTATCGTTGTACAGAGGATCAAAAATCAACGCCTCAAATTCCAGCAGCAACAGCAGGAAGCAAACCAGGAGATCTTTAACCTCATGCTAGCTCAGAAACAGAAAGTGGAGGAAGGCAAGCAGTCCGAACAGAAACGCATATCCGAAGAACTCCACGACGGAATCCTCGGGGAGATGAACGGGGTGAGGATGGTCTTGCTCGGGTTAAACAAAAAAGGTGATGATGCCGCCGTCGCCCTCAGGGAGCAGGCCATCGAGAAACTAAAAGAAGTGCAGGAGGAAATCCGGTCCATTTCCCATGAGCTCAACGATGCTTCCTACCAGAAGTTCAACAACTTTATGAACTCCATCGAAGACCTGTTAAAAAATACCGTAGAACCGGCGGGTATCCAATACCACTTCTCCTATGATCAGGACCTGGACTGGGACCAGCTGGAAGGGGTGACCAAGATCAACCTTTACCGTATCCTGCAGGAGAGCCTGCAAAACTGCATTAAGCACGCTGCAGCCACTTCCATCTATGTCTCATTTGAGGTCGATGGGTATCAGATCGTGATCACCATTCAGGACAACGGAAGGGGCTTCGAGACCGGAAAAGGAAAAAAAGGTATTGGCCATAAGAATATTGAATCCCGCGTGAGGAAGATCAGGGGCAAATGGTATCTGAAGAGCGCTCCGGGTATTGGGACCACGGTTCTTCTGGAAATCCCAATGGAGCACATTTCCCAGGAAGCAAAAA
Organism: Muriicola marianensis; assembly: GCF_014638095.1. Classification (GTDB taxonomy): domain Bacteria; phylum Bacteroidota; class Bacteroidia; order Flavobacteriales; family Flavobacteriaceae; genus Muriicola; species Muriicola marianensis. The sequence goes on along the minus strand of NZ_BMFH01000001.1, from coordinate 66,452 downwards.
AAGAGATATCTTTACCTAAAGACCTGCAGGAAGTATAAAACGTGTGTCTATGAGAACGATAAGAATCTTGGCAGTTGACGATCATGAAATGACTACCCTGGGCTATAAGTTCATTTTGGAGGACACAGAATTTGACGGCTTCAAGGTACAGATGGATACGGCCAAAACCTACGAAGACTCGGTCAGGCGTATCGAAGAATCAGCCAAGGGAATCCCTTATGACATCCTACTATTGGATATCCAACTCTCTAACCCCACCGAAGGCCCGGCCAAAACGGGAGAAGACCTGGGAATCTACGCCAGGAAAGTATCGCCAGACTCCAAGATCGTTTTTATGTCTTCCTTTAGCGATAATTACCGGATCAACAGCATCATGCAGACCGTAGACCCCGAGGGCTATATGGTGAAGACCGAAATAGACCAGAAATCGCTGCAGGCCATGGTGAACACTGTGCTGAACTCCCCGCCCTACTATACCCAAAAAGCACTGGTGGCCATCCGCAAGAAAATGGCCCAGGATATCTCCCTGGACGAGAATGACAAAAAGATCCTATACCACCTCTCCATAGGAACCAAGACCAAGGATATGGTCAAATACATCTCCCTGTCCCTCCCTGGCATCGAAAACAGAAAGCGCCAGCTTAAATCCCTTTTTGGGGTGGAAAAACAGAACGATCAGGCTCTGATAACGGCTTCAAGGGATAAAGGCTTTATTTAGGTTACCAATCATTTCAGAACTCTTTCCCTCTTTATTCCCTGAAAACCACACTTTTTGCAGCAAAACCATAAATATTCTATGGTTTTTGTATAATCGATCCCCGTTATTTAACACTAACTTTACATAGAGCCCTCAAAAAGGTTGCTATGGCCCATAGCTCAAAAAAAACCAAACTTTTTATCTCCTCCTGCCGGGAAGGCAAAAAGGAGGTCCTGGGCGTACCTTCTCTGATTCGTCAACTCGAGAAGGAATACTTCTCCTCCATCACCATTAGAAACTCCACCGTTTGCTGCGAAGAGAACAACCTCGTCGTGGAAATGAAGTGTCCTATGAACCTGCACGAAGTGCTTTTTCACATGCAGCAGGGCACCTGGGGATCCTGCGGACCAAATCAGGTGAGTACCGGTCTGCCGTTGCTGAACAAATACATGCAGGATATAAGGGAATTGAACGGGGCCTTTATAGACGTGGAAGAACTCTCCATCCATCTAAAGGATTGTACAATTACTATCAAAAAGATCGCCCCTGAGAGCGTGGAAAATCAGCTCGATACCATTCTGACGGTCCTGGCAGAGAATTATATGCACATCACCAGGGATTTGTCTGCCACCCCTATGGAGATCTTTGTCCCCGTATATGAGGAGGTAGAAACAGAAGATGCCATCCTCAGGCTGGTCGGACCCAACTCAATAAGCGACCAGGGGTACTACTTCTACTGGGGACTTTACTTCGAGGAAGAAGAGGAAGGCCTGATCTACGATCTCAAGAACAAGGTTATTATCCCCGGCGACTTAGACCTGTTCAATCTGTAAACTGCTGTAAAGCGGCCTTTTCCTCATCATTGCATTCACATTTTCGCGAACACGGTCGATGATCTCATCGTTTTCAGGATTGCTCAGGACTTCATCGATAAAGGAAACAATAATCCCCATATCGTCCTCCCTGAGTCCGCGAGTGGTCACGGCAGCCGTACCGAAACGTATTCCGGAGGTGACAAAGGGCGATTTGTCGTCAAAAGGGACCATGTTCTTGTTGGCCGTAATGTCTGCACGAACCAGGACCTTTTCCGCATCTTTCCCGGTGATGTTTTTATTTCTCAGGTCGATAAGCATCATATGATTATCCGTTCCTCCGGAAATGATCTTATAATCCCTGGCAACAAAAGCAGCGGCCATGGCAGCGGCATTCTTCTTTACCTGAATCATATAATGAAGGAATTCATCTGTCAGTGCTTCTCCGAATGCAACGGCTTTGGCTGCAATGATATGTTCCAGAGGTCCGCCCTGGTTACCGGGAAATACAGCCAGGTCGATCAGCGCAGACATTTTCCTCAGATTTCCGTTCTTCAGGGTGATGCCGAAAGGGTTGTCAAAATCCTCCCCCATCAGGATGAGTCCGCCCCTTGGGCCCCTCAGGGTTTTGTGGGTGGTGGTGGTCACAAAATGACAATGGGGAATGGGATCGTTCAGAATGCCCTTGGCGATCAATCCGGCCGGGTGAGAGATATCCCCCAGTAAAAATGCGCCCACGCTGTCTGCGATCTCCCTGAACCTTGCAAAATCCATGTCGCGCGAATAGGCAGAGGCCCCTGCAATGATCATCTTGGGTTGTTCCTTTTCGGCAATTTCCTGGATCTTGTCGTAATTCAGAGTGCCGGTTTCCTCATCCACTCCGTAAAAAGTAGATCGGTATAACTTCCCTGAAAAATTTACGGGGGATCCATGAGTCAAATGCCCCCCATGTGAAAGATCGAACCCAAGGATGGTGTCTCCGGGCTGCAGACAAGCCTGGTAAACGGCTGCATTGGCCTGTGAACCCGAATGTGGCTGAACATTGGCGTAAACGGCCCCAAAGAGTTCCTTGGCGCGTTCGATGGCCAGAGTTTCAACCTGATCCACCACCTCACATCCTCCGTAATACCGCTTGCCGGGATATCCCTCCGCGTATTTGTTGGTGAGCACAGAACCGGCGGCCTCCATAACCTGCGGACTCGTAAAATTCTCAGATGCAATTAACTCTATCCCCTGCAGCTGACGTTCTTTTTCAGCTGCAATGAGTTCAAAAACCTGGGTATCCCTTTTCATAAAAACGAAATTCTTTCCATTGAGGCGTAAAAGTACAAATTGCAGGGGGTTAATGTTCAGAAAATAATATATTTGATCAGGATTTTATCAAACAGCAATTAACAATAGTACAATGCCATTAAAAGCGAATGACCCTACACTGACATCCTGGTTACCCGTACCGGAGCATTCTGATTTTCCCATTCAGAATATCCCGTTCGGCGTTTTTCTCACCCGGGATGACATCATCACGATTGGGACACGCATAGGGGATCACGCCATCGATCTCGGGGCATTGCACCAGCTCGGTTACTTTAAGGATATTCCATTGACAGACGACATCTTCCTGCAGGATACCCTGAATGATTTTATCTCAGACGGAAAAAAGACGTGGCGACTGGTCAGGAACCGAATCAGTGAAATATTCCAAAAAAGCAACAAGGAGCTTCAATCGAATAAGGAACATCAGAAGATCGTGCTGTTCACCCTTGACGAGATCGAGATGCAGTTACCTGTACAGATCGGGGATTATACGGACTTCTATTCCAGCAAGGAGCACGCCACCAACGTGGGTAAAATGTTCCGGGACCCAGACAATGCCCTGCTTCCCAACTGGCTGCACTTGCCCGTTGGCTACCATGGTCGCAGTTCCACTATTATCCCGAGCGGCACCCCCATCAGAAGGCCAAACGGTCAAACCCTGCCCAAAGGCGCAGATACCCCTGTTTTCGGCCCCTCGAAACTACTGGATTTTGAACTGGAAATGGCTTTTATCACCACAGATGCCAATGCGCTGGGTGAACCCATCAATATTGAAGAAGCCGAGGATTATATCTTTGGGCTGGTTCTCTTTAACGACTGGAGTGCCAGGGACCTCCAAAAATGGGAATACGTCCCCCTGGGACCATTCCTGGGGAAAAATTTTGCCTCTTCTATTTCTCCCTGGATCGTAACCCTGGATGCCCTGGAGCCTTTTCGGGTAGCCAGTCCGAAACAAGACCCTCTTCCCCTGCCCTACCTCGCTCAGAAAGGTAAAAAGAGCTTTGATATCAATCTCGAGGTGGCGATCAGACCCGATAATGGTTCGGACACCACGGTTTGCAGGACCAATTTTAAGTATATGTACTGGACCATGGCCCAGCAACTCGCGCACCACACCATCAATGGGTGTAAGGTGAACAGCGGGGATATGATGGGTAGCGGAACTATTTCCGGGCCTACTCCTGATTCATTTGGTTCCATGCTGGAGCTTTCCTGGCAGGGCACCAAGGAGATCCCTCTTTCCGACGGTACTACCCGTAAATTTTTGAAAGACCACGATACCGTGATCATGAAGGGTTACTGTTCCAAGGACGGCGTCAGGATAGGATTCGGAGAAGTTGCCACAAAAATATTGCCTGCTCTGAAGTTCTAAACGGACTCTCCTTTTTTTACTTTTTAATGTATTTTATCGGAACTATACGATAAAACAACCTTTTTCGTTATGATTTCGGAAGATTTTGGCATGGCTCTTGGTCTTGCCCTACAAACCGCAAATCACAATATCATGAAAAAGGCACTACTTATTTTTTCAACAGTCTTTTTATTCCTGGCCTGTGGAGGCGTTAAAAAGACACAGGAAGCGATCAATACCGGTAACTATCAGCAGGCGATCAACAGTGCGTTGAGAAATCTCGCTGACAACAAGGACAAGAGGGGTAATCAACCTTATGTTCTTATGCTGGAAGAGGCTTTTGCCAAGAATATGGAACGCGAACTCCAGAATATTGCCTTCCTGGAAAAGGATGGGAACCCGGCAAATCTGGAGGCTATTTATAAAAGCTATACCCAGCTCAGGCAGATCCAGGAGCGGATCAGGCCTTTGCTGCCCCTCTATGTCCGGGATGAGAACAGGAACGCGAGGTTCAACTTCAAGAATTTTGATGAAGATATCATAGATTCCAAGGATAGATTGTCTGATTATCTGTACGACAATGCCCTTTCCCTTTTTGAAAGTGCTTCCAGCAAACTCGATTATAGAAGGGCCTATGAGGATTTCAGATACCTGGATGAGATCAATCCCGGTTATGCTGACACCAAGGAGCAGATGGAAGTAGCTTACCAGAGAGGTCTGGACTATGTCAAGGTAAAAATGGTCAACGATACCCAGGTGGTGATTCCGGAAAGGCTTGAAGAGGAATTGCTGAATTTCAATACCTATGGACTGGACGACCTCTGGACCCAGTATCACAATAATCCGCTTGAGAACATCAGGTACGATTACGAAATGCAGGTGGCTTTCAGGGAGATCAACATCTCACCAGAACAAGTCAATGAAAAACAGTTCGTCAAGGAAAAACAAGTGAAGGACGGCTACAGGTATCTGGAGGATGAGAATGGAAACCTGGTTAAGGACAGTCTCGGGAACGAGATCAAGGTAGATAACTTTAAGACAGTAACCTGTAATTACTACCAGTTTACCCAGCAGAAAATGGCTCAGGTAACCGGACTGGTGAGTTTTGTTGATCTCAACACCAAGCAGCAGCTCAACACCTATCCCCTGTCCAGTGAATTCCTCTTCCAGCATGTGTACGCTAACTACAGTGGAGACAGAAGGGCCCTGGACAATGACCTGATCGCCTTGCTCAACCTGGGCGCGGTACCTTTCCCCAGCAATGAACAGATGGTTTACGATGCCGGTGAAGACCTAAAGGCCAAACTCAAACAGATCATAGTTAGACATCGTTTTAATTAAATCGATTTAAATGAAAAGAAGAACCCGGGAAAAAGATCCCGGGTTTTTTTATATCCATTCCGAAAGATTGATCCCCGAAATGAGTCCGTGCGATGCGTGATGCACCACCCTTCCATACTTTATGATCAGGACCTGGGGAGATTCGTGTCGGATGCCCAAACGGCTTGCGATCTCATGAGATAACTCCCTGTTGTGCTGGATGTGAAACAGGTGAAACTCTGCCTTGTCATCACATGTTGAATTATGGGATTCAAAGGACCGTCTGGCCATCCCACTGATCCCGCAGGTAGTGGAGTTTTTAAAGATGACCTGAGGAATATCAGTCGATCTTTTCAGGATCTCCTCCAGTTGTTCTTTGTTCTCAAGGGAAATCCACTGAATGGTATCCCGCGACTTTTCGGAATCGGATTTACCAGTGCTGAATAATCTCATTAGTCCCATAGTTCAAATACTTTCAACCCAAATTAAAAAGATAAGATGACCTGACTTATTGTCTTGTAAATAAAGGCTTTATCAGACATTTTGTCTGTTATAAAACAATGGTAGGATTGTTGTCCTAGCGATTGCAAAAATAGGAATAGGAATTAAATACAATCATCGATCATGAATATTAACAATTTTACCATAAAATCACAGGAGGTCATTCAACTGGCTCAGCAAATAGCCCAGGAGATGCAGCATCCTCAAATAGAAAATGAGCATCTCTTCAAGGCGTTGATGGAGACCGACGAGAATGTTCTCCCATTCATTCTGAAAAAGCTGAACGTCAACCTGACGCTCGTTAAACAGATCCTGGAAAAGGAACTCCAAAGTATTCCAAAGGTATCAGGAGGGGAACTGCAATTCTCCAAAGAAGCAGGAAAGACACTCACGGAGGCAAGTATTACTGCCAAGAACATGAAGGATGAATTTGTCTCCCTGGAACACATCCTGCTTGCCATTTTTAAATCCAAAAGTAAGATCGCACGCATCCTGAAGGACCAGGGGGTAACTGAGAAGGACCTCCTGTCTGCTATCGGTGAACTGCGCAAAGGGGCCAAGGTGACCTCACAAAGTGCGGAAGACACCTATAATGCCCTGAATAAATACGCCCGCAACCTGAATGAGGAAGCAGACAGTGGTAAACTGGACCCCGTTATTGGGCGAGATGAGGAAATTAGGCGCGTATTGCAGATTCTTTCCAGAAGGACTAAGAACAACCCCATGCTCGTAGGAGAGCCCGGTACCGGTAAGACCGCTATTGCGGAAGGGTTGGCCCACAGGATCATACAGGGTGATGTGCCTGAAAACCTCAAAGACAAGGTGATCTATTCCCTGGATATGGGGGCCCTTATCGCCGGGGCGAAATACAAGGGAGAATTTGAAGAGCGTCTGAAGTCGGTGATCAAAGAAGTTACCTCCAGCGATGGGGACATCGTTTTGTTCATAGATGAGATTCACACCCTGGTAGGTGCCGGGGGCGGACAGGGCGCCATGGACGCAGCCAACATCCTGAAACCCGCTTTGGCAAGAGGAGAGCTCCGGGCCATTGGGGCTACCACCCTGGATGAATACCAGAAGTACTTCGAGAAGGATAAGGCGTTGGAGCGAAGGTTCCAGAAAGTAATGGTGAACGAACCCGATACAGAGAGTGCCATCTCTATCCTCAGGGGTATCAAGGAAAAGTACGAGGCCCATCACAAGGTGCGGATCAAGGACGAGGCAGTGATCGCCGCTGTGGAACTGTCGCAGCGATATATCACAGACCGTTTCCTTCCCGATAAGGCCATCGACCTTATGGATGAGGCAGCCTCCAAATTGAGAATGGAGATCAACAGCAAACCCGAAGACCTGGACGTACTCGACCGGAAGATCATGCAACTGGAGATCGAGATCGAGGCTATAAAACGGGAAGAAGACCACGCCAAGCTCAAATCGCTCAATATTGACCTCGCTAACCTGAAGGAAGAAAGGAATGAGATCTTTGCCAAGTGGGAGAGCGAAAGATCGGTCATCGATGCCATCCAAAAGACCAAAGTAGATATAGAGGATTATAAACTGGAAGCAGAAAGGGCTGAGAGAAACGGGGATTATGGACTGGTAGCTGAGCTGAGATACGGCAAGATCAAGGAGGCACAGGTAAAACTCGAAAAATTGCAGCAAGACCTGGCCGAAGCCCAGAAAGCAGGCACTTTGATCAAGGAAGAGGTCACCAATGAGGACATAGCTGAAGTCGTGGCCAAATGGACCGGGATACCCGTGACCAAAATGCTTCAGAGTGAGAGGGAAAAACTCCTAAACCTCGAAAATGTATTGCACAAGCGCGTAGTAGGCCAGGAAGAGGCCATCGAAGCGGTTTCTGATGCGATCCGCAGGAGCAGGGCCGGACTGCAGGATGCCAAGAGACCTATCGGTTCCTTCCTGTTCCTGGGTACTACCGGGGTAGGTAAGACCGAATTGGCCAAGACCCTGGCAGACTACCTCTTTGACGATGAGAATGCCATGACCCGAATTGATATGAGCGAGTATCAGGAGAGGCATTCCGTGAGCAGGCTTGTGGGAGCACCTCCGGGATATGTCGGATATGATGAAGGCGGACAGCTGACAGAAGCAGTAAGGCGGAGACCTTACTCTGTGGTTCTCCTCGATGAGATCGAAAAAGCACATCCGGATACTTTCAGCATCCTTCTACAAGTTCTGGATGAAGGAAGACTGACGGACAACAAGGGTCGGGTAGCTGATTTTAAGAATACGATCATCATTATGACCAGCAATATGGGCGGTCATATCATACAGGAGACCTTTGAAAATCTCAAGGATATCCACAGTGCCACTGAAGCAGCAAAAATTGAGGTGATGGCCCTGTTAAAGCAGAATATAAGGCCGGAATTCCTTAACCGGATTGACGATATCATCATGTTCACTCCGCTGAGCAAGAAGAATATCATCGATATCGTGAGGTTACAGCTCGAACACCTCAAGAAAATGGTCGCCAAGCAACACATTACCATTGATGCCACTGAAGAAGCGATCCAATACCTGGCAGAGAGAGGCTATGATCCTCAATACGGGGCTCGCCCTATCAAGCGGACCATCCAGAAAGAGGTGCTGAACAGTCTTTCAAAAGAACTGCTGAGCGGGAAAATAACGGCAGACAGTATTATTCTGATCGATTCCTTTGACGATGGGCTCGTTTTCAGGAACCAGTCGGAACTGGTGGAGTGAGATCATAATAGGTTGATATAATCACAGCCGGGGACCCTAAATCCCCGGCTGCCTTTTTTTAAAAAAATATGTGCTTCACAGGTTTTGGTTTTTTATATTCGTACAAAATAGATCCTGAATGACCACCAAAGCCGAACGTACCACTGCCTTCATTATTGAAAAAGTGGCACCCGTGTTTAACAAACACGGCTACATCGGCACCAGCATGAGCGACCTTACAGAGGTCACCGGTCTGACAAAAGGGGCCATCTATGGCAATTTTGAAAATAAGGAAGCCCTTGCCCTTGCTGCCTTTGAGCATCTCAGCACCATCCTGTTAGACGCCATTGAGAATCGTCTGTCAGGCGATGGTCATACACTGGATCTCATTTACAGGCTCACCAACTTCTACCGGCATTACGATGAATTTACGGCTCCTCTTGGGGGATGCCCTGTACTGAATGTAGGGATGGATGCCCATTACAACAATCGGCTTCTTCTCGGGGCTGCCAGGGAGACCATGCGTACCATAGAGGGCAAGATCGCACTGGTACTGGAAAATGGGATAAAGAACGGTGAGATCAAGCTCCCTGTTCCTCCCCTTCAGTTTGCCAAGCAAATGTTCACCATGATACAGGGGGCTGTTGCCATGGCCACTATTTCCGGGGATCGCAAGTACCTTGTCAATACCATAGCGTATCTGGAAGTCCTGATCAAAAGGGAAATGAGGCTCTGAATCTATTGCTCCCGGACCCTGAAGATCCAGATAGTTTCCGAATATTTACCAAAGAATTTGCTGTCCCTGGCTTTCCGGGCTTCCTGCATGGAATCGTACCGTTCGAGATAAACGTAGTTAAGCTGTCGATCAGTGCGGTAGAAAAATCTCGGATTCAATCCTTTTTCGGACAGGGTTTTTACAAACAATTCGAGATATCGTTCAGTACCAAAAGCGTTAACAATTAGATAAAAGCCGGGGGTCACGTCTTCTGATATGACAGCCTCCTCAAAACGTTCTCCCTCCCGTGGGATGACGGATTTCTCCCGGACCCTCTCTGCCTGAATTTTTGCTATTTCTTCCAGGGAATCTTTTCTACGCTCAACTACCTTAGCTATCCGAGCATTTTCATCTTCTTCTGCCTTCCTTTGTACCATTGCTACCGAATCCTTTCGATTCGCTATCATTATGAGGGAATCTTTTTCCTTCTGAGCCTGAGCTTCGGCCAGTGCTTTCCGCTCTTTCTGACTTAGTTTTTTCTTTTTCTCCGGGATCTCCGCAAGAGGTTCTTCTTCAATATCGAAACCGACAATCTTCCGCCTGAGATCAGGTGCTCTAAAGTGGTAGGAGGTTACGATCTCAAAACTAGGATCCGCAGCTTCCAAATCAGCAGAAGTTGCAATCTCGATCAAGACACCAAAGGAGAATTTACCAAAGAAAGTGCCTCCCAATCCCCCTGAAATACCGAAAAAATTATGATATCCTCCCTGAATCCAAAATTGGTCCGTGCTGAATAAGGTATTTATTCCGAACTGTGTATCCAGTTCAGGGACGGTCTTGACAAATACCATGGGTCTGATGTATCCTTCTTCAAAAAGGCCGCTTCCTTTAACAGGAATCACTAAGCTCGTAGACCCCAAAAATATCTTTTCGTCAGAACCGTTGTTTTGGTCTCCTTCGGTAAGGTTGTATTCCAGAGCGTTTTCTACGGCAAGCCCCAGGTTGAAATTACCATAACCGAATTGGATCCCAGGCGCTGCCTGTAGTACGAATGATGGTTCGTTATTGAGTTGAGGGAGACCTGCTCCAGGACTTTGCTGGAAACGGTCATCCGCAAGTTCCTGCCGGAACCCGAGCAGGTTTAGTCCCATAGCCAGAGAAATATCCTGGCCCAGATCAAAGGCATACGCATAGTTCAGTACTCCCCCGGTTTGCAGGAACAGGCCGGTGTTCTGCTGTAGGAATCCCACACCGAAAGCAGAATTCCTGTTCATCCTGTGAGTATAATTAGCAAATACGGTTGTCGGATCTGCATCAACCTGCTGCCACTGCCACCGAACCCAGAGAGAAAGAGATTGAGGATTGTTTCTGTCCAAAGAAAATACAGGATTGAACAGACTGCTGTTATACTGGGTCAGATTGTACTGCCTGAGGTCGGGTGGCAACGTAACTTCCTGGGAACTCAACCTGATAATACTGCAAAAAAATAATGCGATTAGAAGGGGTTTTCTCATAGGGAGGTGGATTCCAGGAAATTTCATACTATTTTTACGAAAGTAAAGTTACATAATAGTAGCGTACTCAACAGACAAAATCGGATCGCTTATGAAACGTATATTCCCTGCCCTTTTGCTCTCGCTTATCCTGATGACCGGCTGTAAGGAAGATTCCCAGCCCACCCAAATGGAGATTGGCCCGGAAGTGACCACTTATTACTTTATCCGGCATGCTGAAAAGGACAGGACAGATCCGGATGATCCTGATCCCGAATTGAATCAAAGAGGACTCGGCAGGGCCATGCACTGGGCAGAGATCCTGAAGGATGCCAACATTACCGCTATTTATACCACAGATTTCCGTCGGACCACCATGACAGCAGCTCCCACCGAGGTGAAATACGACCTGATCCGGCAGTATTACGATCCATCCCTGGTCGATATCGCCAAATTCAAAGCAGATAACCTTGGCAAGAATGTACTGGTGGTGGGCCACAGCAATACAACACCTGAATTTGTGAATAAAATGATTGGGGAAGATAAATACCCCCCTATGGACGACAGTGATAATGGCAGCCTGTTCATCGTACAGCAGATCGGGGATCTCAGTACCGATGTGCGCTTGCATTTTAATTGTAACTGTCCCGACTAACCTCGATGTCCTCCAGCCGGATATCAGAGAAAAGTTCCAGCTTCCTTCTTTCAAAAAGTGAATCGAGTTTAATCAGTTCGGCCTCACCTGTCGGTCTGTAATTTCGGTAATCCACGAATCGGATACCTTTCACATAGCGCTCATTATAGGCCTCACGAAATCTGAGTCCCCCGCCATTCACATGAAATTCATAGGCCAGGTATTGTGGCTTGAAGGTCTCCGCATCTATCCAGTAGATATAGACATCCTCAAAATCATCGCCTCCTCCTTCCTGATCAAAAGTTACCTTTACCTTGTAATAGGTTTTCTCCCCAACGATCTTCTCGCCGATCCACTCTTTGTTTACCGCTGGGTCGTTTAATCCGTATGGGAGTTGAGCGAAATAGAGCACGGAATTGATGGAATTACTGTAGACATTGGCCATACTGTCGGAGACGGCCATCTTTTCATTTTGAAAATAACGGCTGAAGGACCTGCCGTCCCAAACGTCTCTTAATTCCCCGGAATCGGTTTCCCGTGTTCTTGTCATGACATTCCTGCCCTTTGTTCTCTCCAGGGTATAGATCGCATCCCGGAAACGGAAGGTGATATTGCTCTGTTCGTATAGCTCGCCTCCGGCATCGGCAATGGCTCGATCAATGGCCGACTGAGCCGCATTCTTTTTATCGCCGTCACCACAGGTGATGAAAATGATCCACAGAAAGGCAAAAAGAATTGAAATTGGTCTTGAATTGCGTTTTTCCATATTGCAAAGAAACAGGGATTATTCCTGAAATTGAAGAGTGAACTGCTCGATTTGTTATTATTTTTGTGCAGTTATGCAGAAAAACATCAACATCAGGAACAAGAAGGCGAGCTTCCAGTACGAATTGCTGGAGACCTATGTCGCGGGTATTGTGCTGTCCGGAACCGAGATCAAATCTATCCGGCTGGGCAAAGCCTCGATCGCTGAAAGTTTCTGTGAATTCAATGAGAAGGGGGAATTATTCGTGATCAATATGCAGATAGACGAGTATTCACATGCCTCTCATTTTAACCATAAACCCAAGGCATCCCGAAAATTGCTTCTCAATAAAAAGGAATTGAACAAACTGCACAAAGAGGTCCGGACCAGCGGCCTGACCATCGTGCCTCTGAACGTCTTTATCAATGAGAGGGGTTATGCCAAAATGAAGATCGCCCTGGCCAAAGGAAAAAAACTCTACGACAAGAGGGAGGCCATTAAGGAAAGGGAAAGCAAGGTGCGATTAGACCGTATAAAAAAGAGCTTTAATAATTAATCTACTGAGCTTTCAGTTCTTGTCTTCCAGCAGGGGAACGAACCTGAAGCTGCCAAAAGCCTCCCTTTTAAATTCTGTTTCGGATTTCCGCGTGATCCGCATCATCACCTGATCTTCCTCGCCTACCGGGATCACCATCTTCCCCCCTACCTTTAACTGGGAAAGAAGTTTTTTGGGTACCTCAGGGGCTCCTGCAGTTACAATAATACGGTCGAATGGTGCATGTTCAGGAAGACCTTTATAACCATCCCCAAAGACAAACTTTTTAGGCCTGTAACCCATTTTCCTGAAGAAGATCGTGGTCTTTTTATAGAGCTCCAGCTGCCTCTCCACCGTATAAACCTTTGCCTTGAGATAAAGGAGTACCGCAGTCTGATATCCACTCCCTGTACCTATCTCCAGGACTTTTTGCCCGGGCTCGACATCCAGTAATTCAGTTTGATATGCTACCGTATAGGGCTGGGATATTGTCTGGTCAGCTGCAATGGGAAAGGGTTTATCCTGATAGGCATGGTCTTCAAAGCTGCTGTCCATAAAAAGATGCCTGGGAATGGTCCTGATAGCTTCCAGAACCTTTTTGTTCTGAATTCCTTTGGATTCAACCAGGTCAGCCAGTTTGTTACGCATCCCCCGGTGTTTAAAAGTGTCTTTCAAAAGTCTCGTATTATAAAAATTTGATCTGCTGGTGTAAAGTTACCACATTTCCATTTTCTGTACCGGGATCGATTTAGGATTAATCTGCGTATTTTTGACAAAATTTTGGATTATGCTGAATGTGGGTGTTTTGGGTGCCGGACATCTTGGAAAGATACATCTCAGGCTTTTAAATGAATCCCCCAAATACAATTTAGTCGGGTTTTATGACGCAGATGCGATCAATGGCAAAAAGGTGGAGGCTGAATTTGGCTACACCTATTTTGACAATATCAACAAACTGATCGATGCTGTAGATGTCGTTGACATCGTCACCCCTACCCTCTCTCATTATGATTGTGCTAAAAAAGCGATGGAGAAGGGGAAGCACGTTTTTCTCGAAAAACCAATTACCAAGACCCTGGAGGAGGCTGAAACGCTTATCTCCATGGAAAAACAATACGGCGTCAAAGGCCAGGTTGGACATGTAGAACGATTTAATCCGGCTTTTACAGCGGTAAAAGAAATCATCAATAATCCCATGTTTATTGAAACCCACAGGTTGGCCGAATTCAATCCGAGGGGAACAGACGTTCCCGTAGTGCTGGACCTGATGATACACGATATCGATGCTATCCTGAGCGTTGTGCCATCAGAGGTAAAGGACATCCATGCCAGCGGGGTTTCGGTGATCAGCAATTCTCCGGATATCGCCAATGCCAGGATAGAATTTGAGAACGGCTGCGTCGCCAACCTCACCGCGAGCCGGATTTCCCTTAAGAACATGAGGAAATCCCGTTTCTTCCAGAGAGATGCCTATATCTCAGTTGATTTTCTGGAGAAAAAGGTAGAGGTTGTCAGAATGAAAGATGCCCCGGAGAATCCGGGTGAATTCGATATGATCCTTCAGAATGCAGAGGGAATCAAAAAACAGATCTATTTTGAAAATCCGGAGATCGTAAACAATAATGCGATTTTGGATGAATTAGAGACATTTGCCGAGGCGATAGAAAATGATACCACCCCAAAAGTGACCCTGGAAGACGGGACCCGTGCCCTGAGGGTTGCCCTGCAGGTAATCGCTTCCTTTTGAAATGTACAATTAGCAAGAACCTATGATAAAGAATGTTACAGTGATAGGTGCCGGTACCATGGGCAATGGTATTGCACACGTGTTTGCACAACAACAGTTTGAAGTTATTCTGGTCGACATATCGGAGTCGGCCCTCGAAAAAGGAATGAGCACCATTCGCAAAAACCTCGACCGTATGCTGCAGAAAGAGGTCATTGAAGAGAAAACGATACGTGCTACCCTGGAGAGATTAAAAACTTCCACCGATTTAAGGTCGGCTGTTTCCAAGGCGGACCTCGTCGTGGAAGCTGCTACGGAAAATCTCGATCTGAAACTGAAGATATTTAAGGATCTAGACGCAAATGCCCTTGATAAAACGATCCTGGCCACGAATACATCTTCCATCTCCATCACTCATATCGGCTCTGTTACCAAAAGACCTGCTCAGGTGATCGGCATGCATTTTATGAATCCCGTACCTATCATGAAACTGGTCGAGATCATCCGAGGGTACAACACCTCGGACGAGACGGCGAAAACCATCATGGAATTATCCGAAAAGCTCGGAAAAACCCCTACCGAGGTCAATGACTATCCCGGATTTGTTTCTAACAGGATCCTCATGCCTATGATCAATGAAGCCGTGGAAACTCTTTACAACGGGGTTGCAGGGGTAGAAGAGATAGACACCGTTATGAAACTGGGTATGGCCCACCCCATGGGACCCCTGCAATTAGCGGATTTTATCGGACTGGACGTTTGCCTCTCCATTCTACACGTGCTTTATGACGGATTCAAAAATCCAAAGTACGCGCCTTGTCCCTTGCTCACAAACATGGTCATGGCAGGGAAGCTCGGGGTAAAATCCGGGGAAGGATTCTACGATTATTCCGAATCCAGGAAGGCAGAAAAGGTGTCCTCTCAATTCAGGAAGGCGTAATGGCAGTTGTCAGACCTTTCAAGGCTATCAGACCTGCTGCAGATAAGGTCTCCTACGTAACTTCCAGGTCTTATGAAGCCTATTCGAAGGAGGAACTGAAGGCCATCCTGAAGTTCAATCCCTTTTCCTTCCTGCATATTATCAATCCCGGATTTAAGTTCGATAAAAAAGTTTCCGGGGTAGAGCGGTTTAAACTCGTACATAACCGCTATATGGAATTTTTGGAAGAAAAGGTCTTTATCAAAGACAGGGAGCCTAGTTTCTACCTCTATCAGACCAGGCGCAATGATTTTTCCTGTTGCGGGATCTTTTGTGCCACCAGTGTTGCAGATTATCGCAATAATGTGATTAAGAAACACGAGAATACCATAGAAAGCAGGGAGCGGCTTTTTGCCAGTTACCTCGATACGGTGAAATTCAATGCCGAGCCCGTCTTGATGACCTATCCCGACCATCCCACCATAGCCGGGATCATTAAGAGCACCCGAAAGGAAGATCCGGTCTATCATTTTACCACACCCGACAGGACCACCCACTATCTCTGGAAGATCTCAGATACGGATACTATGCAATCCATCGAGAAAGCATTCTCCCAGATCGACAGCTTGTATATCGCAGACGGGCACCACAGAAGTGCTTCTTCTGATCTGCTCGCCCAATGGTGCGAGGCCAAGAACCCCAAACATACCGGCCGGGAACCTTATAATTACTTTATGAGCTACCTGATTCCGGAAAGCGAGATCCGTATTTTTGAATTCAACCGACTGGTGAAGGACCTCAACGGTCATACAAAAGAGTCTTTCCTTGTCCACCTTGACGAGTTCTACCGGATCAAGAAAACAGACATGGAATTGTATAAACCCAGCAAGAAGCACCATTTCAGCATGTACCTCGATGGGGATTTCTATTCCCTGTACCTTCGCAAACACATCCTTCCGCTGGACAATCCTTTGAATAAACTGGATACGCATATTTTGTACAAGACGATACTGGAGCCCATTTTGGGCATCAAGGACCTCCGGAATGACAAGCGCATACAGTACGGGTACGGAAAGCATAACGTCCTTAGGATGAAGACGGAAATCGATAAGGGGAACTTCAAGGTTGGTTTCAATCTGGTGCCCATAACCATGGAAGAGATCAAGGCGGTGGCAGATGCCCAACTGGTCATGCCCCCCAAAAGCACATATATAGAACCCAAACTCAAAAGTGGTCTGACCATATACGAATTATAGTCTCCAATATGTCTATCGCATCTAATTTAAACGCTATAAGGAAGGATCTTCCGGAACATGTGGAACTGGTCGCGGTATCCAAGACCAAATCCACAGAGGAGATCATGCAGGCCTACAATGCGGGGCAGCGTATCTTCGGGGAGAACAGGATACAGGAAATGTCAGAAAAATGGACCGATCTGCCCAAGGATATCTCCTGGCACATGATAGGACATGTGCAGAGGAACAAGGTGAAGTACATGGCTCCTTATGTATCACTTGTTCACGGAGTAGACAGCCTGAAACTCCTCAAAGAAATAAATAAACAGGGAAAAAAACACAAAAGGGTGATCCCATGCCTGCTGCAGATGCACATTGCCAAAGAAGAAACTAAATTCGGTCTGGATGAACAGGAACTACAGGCCCTGGTAGCCGACGAGGAGTTCAAAAAATTCAGAAACGTGCAAGTCAGGGGATTGATGGGCATGGCCACCTTTACAGACAAGGAAGAGGTGATCCGAAAGGAATTCCACGACCTTAAGCTCATGTTCGAGACCCTTAAAAATATTCTTCCCGGACTGGATACACTTTCCATGGGGATGAGCGGCGATTACCGTATCGCAATAGAAGAAGGAAGCACCATGGTAAGGATAGGAAGTAGTATCTTTGGGGAAAGGCAATAATTTTCAGGAGAACGACAACATCGGATGTATTCGATCCTAGACATAGAGACCACCGGAGGTAAATACAATGAGGAAGGAATCACAGAAATCGCCATCCACAAGTTCGACGGGCATAAGGTGGTGGATAAATTCATATCCCTGGTGAACCCGGAAAGGGAGATCCAACCCTTTGTGGTCAACCTTACCGGGATAAACAGCAAAATGCTCCAGTCGGCTCCAAAATTCCACGAAGTGGCCAAACGCATTGTCGAGATCACAGAGGGGACAACCCTGGTGGCTCATAATGCTCAATTCGATTATCGGATCCTGCGAACGGAATTCAGGCGACTCGGATATAATTTTGAGCGGAAGACCCTGTGTACAGTCGACCTTGCCAAATTACTGATCCCGGAAGCAGAGTCACACAGCCTCGGAAAACTGGTCCGTTCACTGGGGATCCCCGTAAGCGACCGCCACAGGGCTAATGGAGATGCCCTGGCTACCTTAAAATTGTTCAAGGTATTGCTGAACAAGGACCTAAACAAGACCATCATCCATGAAGTCACCAGGGCCGAGACCCTTGGGGAACTCAGCCAGAGACAGTTGAGGATCGTAGACCAGATGCCTTCCGAAACCGGGGTGTATTACATGTTCAACAAGGACAGGAAGATCATCTATCTCGGGAAGAGCAAGGACATTAAGAAGAGGATCAACCAGCATTTTACTTCAGACACCGAGACCGGCAGAAATCTGCAGAAAGAAACACGGAAAGTAACCTTTGAGCTCACGGGGAACGAACTGGTGGCATACCTGAAGGTCCATGAGGAAATTAAGAGGAATCCTCCCAAATATCGGGTTAACGGGGACGATCTGGCCCTGCTGCCAACTCCCAATGGAAAACCCAGCGGTCAGAAAGAACCTTTTCGTCTTGATGGGAAGAACGTTATGGTCGTAGACAAGGGTCGTGAAATAGGGGAACGCAGTGCCGTTCTGATCAAAAACGGTCAGGTAAAAGGAATGGGGTTTTACGAACTCAACCATCAGATCAACAATTTGCATATCCTGGAATCAATCCTTACACCCGTCAATGGGGGTGTCGAGGTTATAAAACAGGTAGAACTCTACCTTACGTATAGAAAGGTGGTCGACATTATAGAAATCAATTCACCCAACTGATGGGAAACCAAAGGCAAAACGACTGGAAATCCAAGATACACGAGGTTATCTACGGCACCCATACCCCGGCCGGTAAGTTATTCGATATCGCACTCCTGATTGTCATTGTCTACAGTGTGATAATCGTAATGCTGGAGAGTGTTCCGCGCATCGACCAGAAGTATCACGATTTTTTAAACGTTTCAGAATGGATCGTGACCATCCTTTTTACCATCGAATACATCCTGCGGATCATCTGTATCAAAACACCCAAAAAATACATCTTTAGCTTCTTCGGGGTCATCGATTTTATTTCTACAATACCAAAGTATCTCTCCGTTATTATCGGTGGTTCTCAATACATGACGGCCTTCAGGGCGCTGAGGCTCTTGCGTATCTTCAGGATCCTGAAGCTGGTCCGGTTCATAGGGGAATCCAACAACCTGCTGAGGGCCCTGAAAGCGAGCAGGACCAAGATCTTTGTCTTTGTCTTCTTCGTGCTTATCCTCTCGGTGATGCTCGGCACGATCATGTATCTGGTAGAAGGCCCCGAACACGGATTCAACAGTATTCCGCACAGCGTGTACTGGACCATCGTCACCCTGACTACTGTAGGTTATGGGGATATTTCTCCGGAGACAGGTCTGGGACAATTTATTGCCACCATAATCATGATCGTAGGTTACGGGGTGATCGCGGTACCCACCGGAATAGTGAGTGCGGAATACGTAACAGACCGGAGCAGAAGGAAAGGGAAGAAAGTCAAGGAGCGAACCTGTCCGGAATGTTCTACAATCATCCTAAAGGAAGATGCCCACTACTGTCGTGTCTGCGGGTTCAGGTTAAAAGATGAATGATGGCACAGAACACCCTCCTGGTAGTAGCAGGTCCGACCGGCATAGGCAAAACGGCCCTGGCGATCAAACTTGCGAAACACTACAAAACGGAGATTATTTCTGCAGATTCCAGGCAATTTTTTAAGGAGATGCGCATAGGAACGGCGGTACCATCCAGTGAAGAACTCGCGGCAGTCCCCCATCACTTCATCCAGCATATCAGTATACATGACCCTTATTCTGTAGGGGACTTCGAAAGGGACGCATTGAAAAAGCTCGAAGAACTTTTTCAGTTAAATGACATCGTCGTCCTGGCCGGGGGCAGCGGGCTGTATATCGATGCCGTACTTCAAGGTTTTGACAGCTTCCCTGAAATAGACCCTTCTGTCCGAACCCGTCTAAAACAGGAGTTACACCAAAACGGCCTGGCAGAACTCCAAAAGGAACTCCTCGAATCAGACCCGGTCTACGCAAAAAGGGCAGACCTGCAAAATCCTCAACGGGTCATCAGGGCTCTGGAAGTGTGCAGGGGTACGGGAAATCCTTATTCCTCCTATCTCGGCAGAAAAAAGGCCCAAAGGCCCTTTCGATCAGTGATTTTGGGACTGGAAGCACCCAGGGAAGAGGTCTATCGTCGTATTGACAATCGGGTAGACGCAATGATGGAGGCCGGACTCCTGGAAGAGGCCCGGGGGCTGATAGAGCACAAGCACCTCAATGCCCTTCAGACCGTGGGGTACAAAGAGCTCTTCGGTTACCTCGAAGGAGATTACGATCTCGACCATGCTATTGAAGAGATCAAAAAGAACAGCCGGAGATACGCAAAAAGACAGGGGACCTGGTTTCGGGGAAAAAAAGAGGT
The DNA here is from genome assembly GCF_014638095.1 of Muriicola marianensis. Lineage (GTDB taxonomy): Bacteria > Bacteroidota > Bacteroidia > Flavobacteriales > Flavobacteriaceae > Muriicola > Muriicola marianensis. Next base: position 46,237 of record NZ_BMFH01000001.1, on the reverse strand, counting down.
CCTGCCCCTGCCCCATGATCTGCCGATCAAAGAGATCCTGGATCTGATCAACCGACAATTAAAACTGAAGCATGATGGATAAGACCAAGCGTATCTTCTTCGTTATGGGGGTTTCGGGGAGCGGGAAATCAACCATAGGAAAGCAACTAGCAAACACCTTGTCGTTGCCATTCTTTGACGGGGACGACTTTCATCCTCAAGCGAATATCACCAAGATGTCTGAAGGCCTTGCCCTGGACGACGAGGACAGGAAGCCCTGGCTTCAGATTTTGAATTCACTCGCTAAAAAACATGAACAGACGGGGGCAGTGATCGTGTGCTCAGCCCTGAAGGAAAGTTACAGGAACCTGCTGGAAAAAGGAATCTCGCCTGAACCACTGTGGATTTATCTAAACGGTAGCTTTGACCTCATTTCTGAGAGACTCAGGCAGCGTAAGGGCCATTTTATGCCTTCAGCCCTCCTGAGATCACAATTCGACACCCTGGAAGCTCCGGAAGATGCCATAGAGGTGTCTGTGAAACTCTCTCCGGATCAGATCCTGGAAACAATTCTTAAAGAGCTAAGGGAATAAAAAAGGCACCTCTATGGGTGCCTTCTCTTTTCGATTAAGAATAGTTTATTTGTCATTTTTCACGACCAGCCTGAAGCCCTCTCCATGGATATTGAGGATCTCGACCACATCGTCCTTTTTGAGATACTTCCTGAGTTTGGCGATATAAACATCCATACTTCGGGAAGTGAAGTAATTGTCATCTCTCCAGATCTTTGTCAGGGCGAGTTCCCTCGGCATGAGGTCATTCTCATGCAGGGCTAAAAGTCGGAGCAACTCGTTTTCCTTAGGAGACAATTTGATGGGTTCCTCATCCTTGTATTTGAGGAATCTCAATTTTGAATTCAGGTGAAAATTACCGATTTTAAATTCGAATTGCTTGCTGTCTGCCAGAGTACTGGAAGCTTTACGCTGAAGTATTGCTTTAATTTTCATCAGTAGCACTTCTGAGTCGAATGGCTTGTTCAGATAGTCATCCGCCCCGGCCTTGTATCCTTTCAGAACGTCTTCTTTCATGGTTTTGGCGGTCAGGAATACTATTGGGATATTCTCGTTCTTTTCCCTGATCTCCTTCGCCAGAGTGAACCCGTCCTTATAGGGCATCATCACATCCAGTATACAGATATCATAATTGTCTTTTTTGAATTTTTCAAACCCCTCCATTCCATTCTTGGCGAGGGTGACATCAAAATCGTTCATTGCGAGGTAATCCTTCAATACAATTCCGAAGTTGGGGTCGTCCTCTACCAAAAGTATTTTCTTGTTTGCTGTTTCCATATCCATTTAGATTAAAGGCATTTTTATGTAAAAAGTGCTTCCTTTTCCTTTTTCACTTTCTGCATAAACCTCGCCTTGGTGGTCTTCCACTATTTTTTTCACATAGGCCAGTCCCAGCCCATGTCCTTTGACATTATGTATATCACCGGTATGCTCCCGGTAAAACTTTTCAAACACTTTTTTCAGTACCGCTTTGCTCATCCCTGCACCCTGGTCCTGTATCTTCATGATGATGTAGTTCTTGGCTACTTCCGTATAGATATCAATCTTAGGGGCCTCAGGCGAATATTTGATGGCATTGTCCAGAATATTTACCAGCACATTCCCGAAATGCATGTCGTTCGCCAGGATCTCAGACCTTTCCGCATCCAGATGCGTATTGATATAGCCTCCGCGATCCAATACGATGAGTTCAACATGAGAGATGGCTTTCCGGATCAATTCATGAGCATCTACCCGGTCTTTGGAAATGTCGAGCTGGTTTTTCTCCAGTTTAGAGATCCGCAACACATTCTCAACCTGGGCGTGCATCCTTTTGTTTTCATCCCTTATCATTCCGAGATATCGGATCACCTTTTCCTGATCACCTATGATCTTCGGGTTCCTTATGGCTTCCACCGCCAGGTTGATCGTAGCGATCGGAGTCTTGAACTCATGCGTCATATTATTGATAAAATCCGATTTGATTTCAGAGATCTGCTTTTGCTTGATCAGCTGGTAGATCGCACTTGCATAGGCGACCACGATCACCAGGGTGAACAAAAGAGAGAGGAATGCCATCCCCAGAACCGATTGCAGGAGAAATTTCTTCTTCTTGGGAAATGTCAGCAAAAGAGCGAAATTACTACTGCCCTCGCTGTTTTTGAAAATAGGGGCTTTGTAAATCGTTGATTTACCGAATCTGAATCTCCTGGATTTGATCTTGGTGGGCAATCCCCGACTGTAAATACCGTATTCGAAATCGGTATCTATAGCCATATTGCTCAATTCCTGGGTTAGCAACAGCTCTATTTCCTGTCTTGATACCCGTTTGTGGATTGGAACATTTTCTGCGTATTCCCTGTATACATCCTCAAAAACAGCCTTGTCAACACTGGTTAAGCCACCGATCTTCTCCAGTTTCTGGATGGGATTCAGACTGTAGGACTTTCCATCCAGGCTGTACTCCTCCTTGAAGATCGTCTTGGTGCGTTTACTCGTGATATTCCTGAGTTGGGTGCTATCTCCTCCTGTGATACTGTCAAAGAACGTCGAAGCGATATTGTATTCTTCTTCAAGGATACCGTGGGAGTAGAAAAGGATCTCATTGGAGTTAATGTCCCTGTCAATAAAGAAAATATTGCTGAGTTGCGAACTCCTGATCTCCCCCAGACTGTCCTTCAGACTTAGGAATCTATCGGAATATTCCCTCATCTCCCTCTCCTCTATCTTATCCGTTACCCGGTTGAGGACCTCCGCTATCGCATTTGAGAACTGTTCTTCCTTGTCATCGACTGAGCGCTTGATCCAATATAACTGAACTGAAATGATTCCCACCAGAGACAAGCTCATCAGGACGACAAGAAAAACAAATAATCGCTTATTCATTTTGCAGTAAAATTAAAAATTTAACATTTAGGGAATCGGGTGTTTAACCTAACCTTAACAAAAATGTTAAAATTGCGGTTCGGGATCTGATTTGATCAGAGTTTCGTGGATTTCCTGCACTTTTAAGCGGGTCATATCCAGGTTTGTATTCTCGATCACAAAATGAGCAAGAGCCTTCTTTCTCTTTTCGGACCACTGGTGCTTCATGCGTTCGAGAATGGCCGCCTCAGACAGGCTATCCCTCTCCAGTATCCTTTTAATCCGGGTCTTTTTCGGGGCCGTGACCAGGATCATCATATCGAATGACTCGCTGCTGCCATTTTCAAAGAGGATGGCCGCTTCCTGCAGTACATAGGGTGCCGTCTGGCGTGCTGCCCAGGAGCGAAAATCCTGCCTGACCGCAGGATGAACAATTTTGTTTAGCTTTTTCAGCAGCACTCTGTCTTTGAATACTTTTTCCGCGATAAAAGGCCTGTTCAGCACATCCCCCTGATAAGCCTCCTTCCCGAGCAAGGCAATGATCTGCTCTTTCAAAGCCTCATCTTCGTTCATCAGGCGTTTGGCCTCCGCATCAGAATTGTAAACCGGAACGCCGAGATCCTTAAACATCCCGGCCACAGTCGACTTCCCGCTACCAATGCCCCCTGTAAGTCCTACCCTTTTCATTCCCGCTTTAAGATATATTCCACCTGCCTTTGCAGGAGCTGAATGCTGGGGACGCCATCGGGTTCATGCACAAGGCGCACCGCAAGAAAGGCAGAATTATCCTGTACCTCCTCCAGATTAGCTTCGGCCCTGAAATCGGAAGCGGAGATCTCCTTTAATCTCTCAAGGCGGGCTTTGCACAAGACTTCCACTGTGTTGGGGAATGTCCTTATCTGCGTTCCCTCGGGCAGGTTGATAACCTGTACAGGGACCTCTATGATCTTTTCAGAAAATCTGAACACCTGGGCGCTCAACTGAACCTCTCCTTTGCTGAGCCTCGTCTGTTGGAGTGTTTCGGGCCTGACCAGTTGCAGGGTTCTGGTAAAACTCTCACTCACCTCGCTGAGTTCAATGCTTTCCGTCATAATCTCCTTAAGGGTGTCTAACTCCTGTTCAGGGCCTGTCAGGACGATCGAGTCCGGAATGACCTCCAACTCCTTCTCCAGTAAAAAATTCTGGGCCAGATTGAGTTCCAAAGCAGGGACAACCGGGACCTTCTTGCTGACTAGCCTTGAAAAATCAAAAAACAGGGTGTCCGAATTTACCCTAACAATTGACATAGCCTCAGGAATGGCTGAAGACAGCTGTTCCATATAATCCCGTTCCCTTAGGAAAAAGCGATTCTTATTTAAGGTCACCTTTCCTAAATCGATGTCGAGTGTCCCTGAAGAGAATTTCGAACCCAGAAACTTCCATCCGTTACCGCGAACGGTGAGGGTAACATTCTCCTGAGAAGCGTTCATCAAGAGCAGGGAATCCGGTACATTTACATAGTTCAGTTTGAAGGTGATCTGATCCGTGTAGCTCTCCGACAACTGACTGATCAGCCAGGCTAAAAAAGAGCAGGTCAACAGCACAGCAAATACCTTGATCTTTCGCTTTGTACTTCCTTTCAAGACTTTTTTTGCGCCCATACTAACTCCTAAAGAACAGGGAGGGGAATAATTCCTGAGGTTTCTTCTTACTAAAAGTAAGTAAGAATGTCGATTTAAAAAAACCTGTCCCATATCCGTAGAACTGTACAATTACTGCGTACAGAGACAGGAACCCTATACCCAGGGAACGGTTCTTTACCGTGGAGTCGATCAGGATTAGAAGGAGGTAAAAGGCAAATATGTACAGCAGCCATAAAGATCCGGCTATGGCCAGGATCACTGAGAGGAGAAAGCCTGCACAAAACAAAAACGGAAACCAGTACGTAAGCTTGGCTGTGCCCGGATGCCAGTGGTTCAGGATGGGTCTGACCATGCCAAATTTCTTGACCTGCCGATAGAATTTGCTAAAGTCGATTCGCCTCTTGTGGTATACACTGGCCTCTGGGATCAATTTTGAAGTAAATCCCAGATTCCAAAGGCGTATCGTCAGATCGGGGTCTTCCCCGGGGTGGATATTGCCAAAACCTTGGGAAGCTTCAAAGGCTTTTCTTGAGATTCCCATATTGAAACTCCGCGGCTGGAACTTTCCGGAACCCTTCTCGCTTCCCCTGATGCCTCCTGTAGTCAGGAAGGAGGTCATGGCATAGTTGATCGCCTTTTGCGTGTTTGAAAAATCAGGATGAGCCGTATCCGGGCCTCCGAAAAAGTCTGTGTATTCCTCAGCAAGGGAAAAATCAATAGCCTGGAGGTATTCCGGAGGCAGGATACAATCCGAATCCAAGATTATAAAATAGTCACCCCGGGCTTTTCGCATCCCGAAGTTCCTGGAGTCTCCGGGTCCGCTGTTCGCCTTAAAATAGTAGGAAAGCGTCAGTGAATCCTTAAATTCCTTTACCACAGCCTCCGAGCTGATATCAGAACCATCCTCTACGATCACCACCTCAAAATCCTCCTGATAGGACTGGTGCAACAGGCTCTGAAGGAGTTCCCGGATCTCTTCCGGCCTATTGAATACGGGGATGATAAGTGAATATTTTGGCTGCATTTGCGTGTTATGAACAGGGCCATCCTTTTTCAGGATGGCCCGGCATTTTATTGCTCAGGAGAGATTTAATCTTCTCCCGTAAATTTTTCGATCACTTCCTGGCTCACACCAGTCATGGAAAATCCTCCATCGTGGAACAGGTTCTGCATGGTCACTTTGCGGGTAAGGTCAGAGAAAAGTGAAACCGTGTAATTTGCGCAATCCAGTGCTGTGGCATTGCCGAGAGGGGACATTTTCTCCGCATAGGCGATAAAGCCGTCAAATCCTTTTACCCCTTGTCCTGCAGTGGTGGGTGTTGGCGATTGGGAGATGGTGTTGACCCTTACCTTCTTTTCCTTCCCGAAAAAATAACCAAAACTGCGGGCTACCGATTCCAGATATGCCTTGTTATCCGCCATGTCGTTATAATCCGGAAATGTGCGTTGTGCTGCCATATAGGTCAGGGCAACGATACTACCCCACTCATTCATCGCGTCTGCTTTGTAGAGACTCTGCATCACCTTGTGGAAGGAAAGGGCAGATACATCCCATCCCTTGGTCGTAAAATCGTATTTTTCATCAGTGTACTGCCGGCCTTTCCTGACATTCACAGACATACCAATAGAATGAAGCACGAAATCGAGTTTTCCACCCAGGATCTCCATGGATTTCGATACCAGGTTCGCCAGGTCTTCCTCACTGGTCGCATCGGCGGGTATGATCTCTGCATTTGTCTTTTTCGCCAGTTCATTGATCTGGCCCATACGCATAGCGATAGGCGCATTTGTCAGGACAAAGGTTCCTCCTTCCTCGTGCACCCTTTCAGCTGTCTTCCAGGCTATGGAATTTTCATCCAGAGCACCGAAAATGATCCCTTTTTTTCCTTTGAGTAAGTTGTTTCCCATGGTTTTCGTCTTAGGTTCTTTCGTTTAAATATATAGATTTCGATGTCAATTCAGTAATTGCTTGGCATGTGCCATGGCAGAATCTGACAAGGTCTTTCCCCCCAGCATTTCGGCCAGCTCCACTACCCTTTCTTCCGTAGACAGTTTTTTCATCTTCGTGCGTGTAATTTTTCCATCATCCTCTTTGAAGACCTTGTACTGATGATCGCCCTTGGAAGCCACCTGAGGTAAATGCGTAATGGAAAACACCTGCATTTTTGAAGACATTTGCTGCATGATCTCCCCCATTTTGTTGGAGATCTCACCGGAAACCCCCGTATCAATCTCATCGAACATGATCGTGGGTAATTGTTCATAACGGGCCAGGACGGATTTTATAACCAGCATGATACGTGATAGTTCCCCTCCTGATGCCATCTTTTTGAGGGACCCGTAATCTCCTCCCCTGTTGGCAGAGAATTCAAATACCAGCTGATCGGTACCAGTTGCTGAGAAATCATCAGCAGGCCTCAACTCTATACGGAAAGTGGCATTGGGCATCCCCAGATCTACGAGTGCACTTTCCAATTTCTGTTTTAATTCCGGCACCAGGGCTGTTCTGCGCTTACGTAACTCACCAGCCAGCCTGGTCAAATCTTTTTTAATTTCTGCCGTACTGGCCTGCAAGCTCTCGATCTCCATCTCGAGGCTTTCGGATCGGGAGATCTTGTTTTCCAGCTCATCCCTGATTGCTGCCAGATCCTCCACCGCAGACACATTGTGTTTCTTTTGAAGGGCGTAGAGCATTTGGAGCTTGTTGTCTACCTCCTCGAGTAATCCCGGATTGGGCTCCACCTTTTCCTGCAAGGTCTCTATCTCGGAGACCACATCCTCCAGTTCCAGGAAGACCGATTGTATACGCTGCGAAAGCTCGGCGTAGGCAGAACCATATCCTGCGAGTTTAGAAAGGCTGTTCCTGAGGCTGGAGAGGAGATTTTGGATTCCGACCTCTTCATGAGTGAGTATCTGATGACTCCCGGCCAGCTGCTCAAGAATACTTTCTACGTTGGTGAGTTCTTCATAGGTTGCCTCCAACTCTTCAAAGATACCTTCCCTTAATGGGGCCTGTTTTAGTTCCTGGAAGAGAAAAGTATTGTAGTCCTGTTCTTTTTCAGCATCAGCCTGTGCCTCCTTTAAGCTCTCCAATTCCTTAATAGCAGAGCGGTAGGCCTTCAATTTAGTCTGATAATCCAGTAACAGAGGTTTATTATCTGCCAGGGCATCTATGACTTTTAATTGAAATTCGTTCTCTGTCAATTCCAGAGTCTGATGCTGGGAATGAATATCAATCAGCCTGTCGCCCAGTTCGGAAAGTATATCCAGGGTCACCGGAGTGTCGTTGATAAAGGCCCTGGATTTGCCGCTGGGCAGTATCTCCCTCCTGACGATAGTTTCCTGATCGTAGTCGAGGTCGTTATTTTTAAAAAGCTCCTCAAGCCCATAGGGTCGGATCTCAAACACCGCCTCTATCGTACATTTTTTGGATTTGTCCCTCAACGTACTCAGGTCTGCCCGTTTCCCCAGGACCAGTGACAGTCCCCCGAGAAAAATAGATTTTCCCGCCCCTGTTTCACCTGTGATAGTACTGAACCCCCGGTTGAAAGTAACCGCCAGGTCATCGATAAGGGCGTAATTTTTTATCGTCAGATGGGTGAGCAAGATCCTCGGCTTTTATCGTGCCGTAAAGATAACCGATTATGCCCTGTAAAAAAATGAGGGGGTATTAATATTTTATGTCGTTCCAGGTGGAGGAATAGAAAGGAGCCACCTTGTTCAGGGTGTTTTTCAGGGCCACCACATCCACCTTGGGTCCGTCCGAAAAAATGTTGAGGATCTCTTCTGCTTTGGCGTCAAAGAAGGTCTGGATCAAAAAGGCGTTGGGCCTGCGCTGGATAAGAGTCTCAAACAGGCGCATAGAACCGGAGATCACCTGTTTTCCTGTGCTGTTATTATCCCCGAGGATATCGAGGCCTTTCCGGTGATAATTATACATCGCTATGCGATATTCCCGAAACGTATTGGAAAGCAGGTTGTCTATCAGGACAAACCTCGTGCGATTGTCGGTAGCCGATTGGTTCCACCCTGCAAAATTGCTGCCCTGTGCCTGGGTAACGATCCTCTGGGCTTCCTTGAAATATTCCGTACCGCCTTCCAGGGCATAGGTATCGGCATCCAGCCCCAGAATGATATAGACGTAATACGAGATGACGGCCACCAGGTTGGAGTCGAAAACGTTGGGATTGTAAATCAGGGGTTGAAACTCGATATACTGAAAATTGAACTGATTATCCTTATAATTGAAAACCGGCGTCTCATAGGTCGTATTGAAAACAGGACGGGAAGATTGGATCTGAATATTGGCCTCGAAGCGGTTCGACTCAAAATTGGTCACCGTAATGAACATCCTCGCATTCACACGTTCATTCTCCTTGTAGACCCTGTTGGTCCATTTATTTCGGTTGACAAAGTCATTCAGGGACCTCTCCAGCGTTCGGAAAATTTGCTGGTTGGTCTGACCTACCTGATCTGAATTCACCGTAACCACACAATTGAGTTCCTGTGCCCAAACAGACAAAGAACAGGAAAACGCCAGTACGAGTAGGAGAAGGCTACGCATGCATTCTGCTTAAGATTTCATTCCAGATATCAAGGGCCACATCGGCCTTGGTCTTTACTTCAAACGATTTTATGGATGAATTCTTGTCTATAAAAGTAATTTTATTCGTACCGCCCCCGAAGCCGGCTCCTTCGTCTTTGAGGGAATTAAGGACAATGGCATCCAGGTTCTTCTTTTTGAGCTTCTGGAGGGCGTTAGCCAGTTCATTTTCGGTTTCAAGGGCAAAACCCAGGAGGAACTGTTTCTTTTTTCGGTTCCCCAGTTCTAAAAGGATATCCCTGTTCCTGACCAATTCCAAAGCAAACTCGTCATCTTTTTTCTTGATCTTCTGTTCGGCTGCCTTTTTAGGCTTATAATCGGCTACTGCAGCGGCCGCAATAACCACATCGGCATCATCATAGGCCTCCATTGCCGCTGTGTACATCTCATCAGCAGAGGTAATGCGAAGCACATGTATGGTGTTATCCCTGACATTCAGATGGGAGGGTCCCAGGACAAGGGTCACCTCCGCTCCCAAGGCTGCGGCTCTTTCAGCCAATTCTATGCCCATTAGTCCTGAGGAGTGGTTTCCAATGAATCTTACCGGATCGATGGCCTCATAGGTGGGCCCTGCGGTGATCACTACCTTTTTTTTTTCGAGGGGCAGTCCTTTCTTAAGGTGGTCATTGATAAAGTCCAGGATTTTTTCCGGTTCTTCCATCCTGCCTTCCCCTGAGAGACCACTGGCCAGTTCCCCGCTGGCAGCCGGGATGATCACATTACCGAATGATTCCAACTTGGCCAGACTTTCTACAGTTGACGGGTGGCGGTACATATCCAGATCCATGGCCGGCGCTACATAAACAGGGCACTTGGCAGAAAGATAGGTTGCCAGTAAAAGGTTGTCGCAGGTACCATGGGCCATTTTCGAGAGTGTATTGGCCGTTGCCGGTGCAATCAGCATCAAATCGGCCCAAAGACCCAAATCTACATGGTTATCCCAGTCGAGCGTGCCGTCCTCTTCCTTGATAAAATCGAGATGAACCGGATTTTTGGAAAGGGTGGCCAGGGTGAGGGGGGTAACAAAATCAACGGCGCTTTCCGTTAAGATCACCTTAACTTCAGCGCCGGCTTTGATCAATAATCGAACGAGAAAAGCGGTTTTGTAGGCGGCAATACCTCCTGAGATTCCCAACAGGATCTTCTTGCCGGCCAACATTTACTGTTCGTCTTTCTCCGTGTTCCTGTAATAAATCTTATCCTCCAACCACTCGGCAATAGCCATGGCATGGGGTTTGGGAAGTTTCTCGTAAAATTTGGAAACCTCGATCTGCTCCTTGTTTTCGAAAACCTCCTCCAGGCTGTCGCTGTAGGTGGCAAATTCCTCCAGTTTCTCGAGCAGTTCTTTCTTGATCTCAGAATTGATCTGTACTGCTCGTTTTGACACGATGGAAATAGCCTCGTAGATATTGTCCGTACTCTCATCAAACTCATTGCGGTTGATGGTTACGGTGGAGACGGGTGCCTTGGTGTTCTTTAAATCGTTCATATTCATTTGGATATGGTTTCTTGTTCTTTATACTGGGCCAACTCTTTATTGATATCCTCCATCAATTGATCTGCGTCTTTTAGAAAAGAGGTCTGTGGATAGTATCTCAATAAATTCTTATACGCAGTTTCAGCCGTTTCCAGACGTTCCTGTTTGCGGTTTTCCGTACTGTTAAGGGCTAGGTTGGAGGTTGCCACTAATTTGAGATACAACGCCTCTTCCCTGAAAATAGTACCCGGAAAATCCGAAATGAAGTTATCCAGGGCGGCTACGGCAGAGATGCTGTAATCCAGGATATAGGAGTTGCCTAATTTGGTGAATTGCTTTGCGATCTCGAAAGCCTTTTTCTCTTTCTTGGTAGTCAGCTCCTTGGCCATCGCATTTGCTTCGGCAAGAAATTCCGATTCCGGATAGGTGTTGATAAAGCTCTGAAGTTTCAACAGCGCCTTGTCCGTATCCGTCTGGTCGAGGGAATATCTGGGAGAGAGCATATAGTAGCTCTTGGCCCCCAGGAAGGATGCCTCTGCTGCCTTATCGCTTTTGGGATACGATTTCAGGAATCGCTCGAACTGATAGCCGGCAAAGTTGTAGTTTCTGATCTGATAATAGGTGTCTGCCAGAAAGAACTGTACCCTTTCCCCCTGAGGCTTGCCTACGTACTTGGGAGCAATTTGCTCGAGCAGGCGGTTGGCCCTCTTGTAATCCTTGGCCTCGTAATATTTTTCGGCCAGATCGTACTTTGCTTTCACATCTTCGTTCTTGAGGACCTTCTGGTACTCATTACAGGAGCCTAGCACAACCAGGCAAATAGCCATAGTCAAATATGTCCGGAGCTTTAAAAACATTTTGCAAAATTACAGAAACCCAGCGGAATATAAAATTAAATCTCAACCACAAACATACGGTGAAAGAATCCGTCAGACACCACGCATTGAGGAAGTTTTAACGTAAGATCCCTCAAATGGTTATGGCGAAGGGTTCTATAAAGGCAGATATTTTGGATTTCAAGCCCGCAGTGGCTTCCACCAGGGGCAGCCTTACACTTGCACCCGCTATACCCAGCGACTCAAAAATAGCCTTGATTCCGGCGGGATTCCCTTCCCGGAAGATAAGATCCATCCCGGGCTTGAGTGCCTCGTGGATCTGTTTTGCGGCCTCGTATTCCCCGTTTAGGCCCAGACGAACCAGGCGGCTCATTTGGGCGGGCATGCCCTGACCCAGGACTGAGATGACCCCTATACCCCCTTCCATGATCGTAGGCAGGGCCGTAATATCGTCGCCGGAAATGACATAAAAACCGGAGGGGACCGTGCGAATGAGTTCACGGATCTGATCCATGTTGCCACAGGCTTCCTTGATCGCCACCACATTAGGACAGTCCTGGGCGATTCGTACCACTGTTTCTGGAAGCATATTGCTGCCTGTCCTGCCCGGAACGTTATAGAGGATAACGGGTTTAGGCGAGGCCTCAGCAAGGACCTTGTAATGCCTGTATATGCCTTCTTGTGTAGGTTTGTTGTAATAGGGTGATACTGAGAGTACAGCGTCAAAAGCAGACAGATCGGCTTTCTTTAGCTCTTCAGCGACCTTAGCTGTGTTGTTCCCGCCGATGCCTATGACTAGAGGCAGGGCACCATCGTTCTCCGAGATCACCGTCTGGATGACCTTTTCTTTTTCCTGGGGTTCAAGGGTCACCGACTCACCCGTCGTACCTAGGACCACGAGGTAGTCGACCCCCCCATTGATGGAGTGGCGAACAACCCTCCTGAGGGCCGGCAGATCAAGAGAACCATCCTTTGCAAATGGGGTCACCAGGGCAACTCCCGTACCGTATAATTGTTCTATCTTCATAGCTCGTTCATAACCCGAAGGTACTTTTTCAATTCTGCTGCGAACGTATCAAAATCGTCCATATCCGACCGAATGATCAAATCGTTCAGATCAGGATCCACCTCTGAAAATCCTACCTTTATCCTCGCCCGCGTCTTCACCGACATCAACTTGAGGACAAGTGCATCCTTGGTGTAATAATTGATCAAAAGATCGTAATCCTTGCTCAGGAATTCAAGGGCATAACTGTTCTCTACGTCCCCACCCCATCCCAGGTCCTTATCGGAAAATACCGGAGTGGAATACGGGGAATTCTTGTCGTAAAAAGCCCGGTATCCCATAACCTTGACAGCATTGGGCCGGAGGTTGAGCAGATCGACCAGTTTGTTAAAGGTTTCCGCATTCTGAAAACGGTCGAGATCCGCTATAACGCCCACGAGTCCGATCCCCTTTTTTTCCCTCTCAGACCCGCGCACAGTCCTGAGCTCATTCTTCAGGAATTTTTCCCCTGATTTCCTTTTGAACTTTTCCTTGAGGGAGGTGAAAAACATGTATCTTTAGGTTTCCACAAAGGTATATATTCTCACTGCATCCTGCAGGGGTAAAATTACCACCTTTGATTAACTTATATATGAAACAATTTGTTGCATTTATAACAATTTGTCTGTGTATTTCCTGTGGGCGCCAACCTTCCGCCCTCCATTCGATCAGCGGAATCCAACTGCCGGTAGATTCATCTGTTGTAACCAGTGATTCTGTTGATGCCTTTATCAAGCCCTACAGGGACCGCGTCAATCAGGTACTCGACAGTGTCCTGGCCTATGCGCCTGTCACCCTTACAAAGACTGACGGAGAACTGAATTCCTCTGAAGGTAACCTGATGGCCGATATCATCCTCACCCGGTCGAGGCCTATCTTTGAATCCCGGACCGGCAAAAAGGTGGATATGGCCCTGATGAATTACGGAGGAATTCGAAATGTGATCTCGGCCGGACCTGTTACTGCCAGAACGGCCTTCGAGGTCATGCCCTTTGAAAATTATATCGTGGTCTTAGAGATCCCGGGGAGTCTTGTTCGTGAAATGGCGCATTACCTCATCGACTCAGACCGTCCCCAGCCTATGGCAGGATTCCAGATCGTACTGGACCAGCAGGGAAGACTTCAGGCAGTCAATGTGAACGGCATCCCCCTGGATGAGAACAAAACGTATTACCTGGCAACCATAGATTACCTGCTCGAAGGAGGTGGTAATGCTGATTTCCTGAAGCAAAATCAGGGAGTGACAGACCTGAATTATCTCCTCAGGAATGCGATGATCGATTACTTTGGGGCGGTCGATACCGTTAAAGCAGAGGTAGATGACCGTTTCATTAAATCCGAAACACCGTGAAAAGAAGATCATTCATATCAAACTCCCTTGCAGGAGCCGGTTATTTGAGCCTCGGCTCTTCCCTTCTAACCGGTTGTTCCTCAGGCAAGAAACACATTACGATCCTTCATACCAATGATGTGCACAGTCACCTCGATCCTTTTCCTGAAGACCACGCAGCTTTTCCGGATATGGGAGGTATCGCCAGAAGGGCCACCCTGATCTCAGGAATCCGTGAAGAGAATCCCCATACACTGTTATTCGATGCAGGAGATATTTTCCAGGGGACTCCCTATTTCAATTTTTATGGGGGAGAACTGGAATTCAAGCTCATGAGTATGCTCAAATACGATGCCGCCACACTGGGGAATCACGATTTCGACAATGGGATAGACGGTCTCCTGGCTCAATTGCCTTACGCGAAGTTCGAATTCCTGTGTGCCAATTACGATTTTTCCAATACGGTCATGGATGGGATGACTACTCCGTACAAGGTCTTTGAGGTGGACGGGCTTAAGGTGGGGGTCTTCGGACTGGGCATCGACCTGGATGGACTGGTGACCAAAAAGCTCTACAAGGAAACCCGCTACCTCGATCCCGTGGAGATCACTCAGGATATTGTCAGAGAGCTGAAAGAAGAAAAAGGTTGCGACCTGATCGTCTGTTTGTCACACCTGGGTTACGAATACAGGAATCCACAGACAGACAGCGATGTACTGCTAGCCTCCCGCACTCAGGAGATCGACCTCATCATTGGAGGGCATACCCATACCTTCCTCGAAAAACCTGTGGTTCACAGGAACCAAATAGACAAGCCGGTTCTGATCAACCAGGTAGGTTGTTATGGCATTAATATGGGAAGGATCGATTTCTATTTTGAACAGGGTGAACTTGTCGGGGGTGAAGGCATAACCATATCCGTCTAAATCCACCCTTTATCGAAAGCGTGCTTTTATTTTAGGAATTTTCTTTCAATCCGCTTTCGATTTAACTCCCGTGAATTTATATTGGCCTCATCAATGCTAACTGTTTCACGAATGCCCATACTGTTACTCTTTCTCTTTTTACTGTTCCTTCAACCCAGCTCTGCCCAAAGCACCTACAACATCCAGTTTCCCCAGCAAAACCGGGACCAGATCTGTCAAAGATGCACTCAGGCTTTTGCCAGGAAACCCAATGAAGTAAAGTTTTCCATTCAGGTAGACGATAACAACACCATCTATTTTGAGGTTACAGATAAGAACTGGTTCAATGAGGTCTTTAAAAATTCCGGGGACGGACTGGCATTAGATTTGGTTTCCAAGGAGCGATATGGCTGTCTGGAGATTCTTCTTGACGTTGGCCAGATCCGGGGAGAATTGCTGCCTCCTGTCTACGCCCAGGAGTTGAGAAAGACACTGAGACCTTACGGGAAAGACCGTTTCAGAGCCCGGCTCGGGAAAGTGCCGGCGGCGTATCAGGGAAAACAGATCGAATTCAACATGCTCTTCCTGAAAGACAAGAACCTGTGCAGGTACCAGACCATCTACAACCTGGCAGCCTACCGTTGGGACCTCCTGGATATGGGTATGTATCTCGATTCCGTTACCTATCTCCCAAAAACTATTGCCCGGGCAGACGAAGAGGCCTATACCATGAGGTACAAAACCCTGACCTTCACCATTCCATTTGAAAAGAACAAATCGACCTATTCCCCGGAGGATATCAAACCCATGTATGATTCCCTGAGGCTGACGGATTTCAACATTACCCGGATCAATATCCGGGGGTATTCTTCAGTTGAAGGGAATCTGGAACGAAATCTGGAACTGCAGCAGGGGCGGGCTAAAAGTATCGTAGATGCGCTCCAGTCATTTCAGCAACCTGCCATTGTTACCGAGGTCTCCTCGGCTGAGAACTGGGTGGAATTCCTGACAGATATCGAGGGGGGTTCATTTGAATACTTGAAAGACCTAAGCAAGAACGCGGTCAAGGGAAAATTGACGGGCGAAACAGCCGCTGAGCTGGAACCCCTGCTCAGCAGGCACCGCAAAGCCGTGGTGAAACTCGATCTGGAAAGAAAGGACCCTTATAAGGACCAGTCGGTGGAAGACCTTGTGGGAATGTTCAACAATGCCCTGAATGAGAATTCCCTGAGCGAGGCAGAAAGGTTGCAGCAATCCATTTTCGAGAAACTGAAAAACAAGGAGGCAGACCCAAGCACTCTCAACCAGATGAGGATCCCACAACAGGTGGAATACCTTGCCTTCCTGAATCGCAGGTCGGGGATGCGTTATCTGCTCGATGAACGATATCTCCTGATCGCTTTTAATGAACTTGAAGCCCTTGAAAAACTGGCACCAGACGACAAACGGGTAAAATACAACCTGGCGGCATTGCGGTTGAAACTCTGGCGGTACAGCGTGCAACCTGTCGATGAGTCGAAACTCAGAAGTGACATCGCTCAATTGAATAATTTCGGCATTGATCCGGGCCTGGTGGAGAGAATGCTGGTCAATTTCAACATTGTCAAGAGCGAATTCCTGATGCGCAAACGGGATTACCAGGGGAAAGACAAAGCAGTGGATTATATCTATTCCCATTACCAAAAAGTCCCGCTTACCGATGTCGAATATTTGAGTCTTTCACAATATCTCGCATATTACGCCAATACTGATAAAGCCGTGCAGGTGATACAGGACCGGGTCAAACGGATCGATGTGGACGAAGACCTGCTGTTTTATTACCTCAACCTGACCCTTGTAGATAAGGAACTCACCGGGGAGGACAGTTACCGAACGATCATGCTCAACGCGATCAACCTGAACAAAGAGCGCTACTGCGAACTTTTCAATGCGCCAGCAGATGGAGGCGTGACCTTCCAGCTACTGGAAAATGACTATCTCCGGGACACCTATTGTGAGAATTGTGTTTCGGAATAATATTTTGGTTCCGGATCACAAGATCTGAGTAAGCAGGTCTGTGAACTCTTCTTGTAAGGGCTTGGAGGGCCTCCTTTTCCCTGCCCTGCCATACCAGTAGTCGGCATTCCAAAAATCTCCTTCTTTCCGGTGCAAGTAGGCGTGTACCCAGCTGGCCTGCTGCCCTGACAGGCTGTCAACACAGTCATGGGCCCTGTTCCAGTCGCCTTTTGCATCCCACCACAGGGCCTGTAACTGAGGCTTCCAGTGGGATGGTGGGTGTTCATTTTTCAGGGTTGCCTCAAATTCTCGGAGGTTTTGAGGAATTTTCATGATGGCCAGGATAAATTTTTCGTGTTCTTCGGACATAAAAGTAAGGGATTCATCCGGTTCGGGCCGGATACTTGGGTGGAATATGATTACTTTTTAATTCGATCTAACCTATTAAAAACCAAACCAATGAAAAGATTGACTATTTCTACTATTTTGACGATCATGCTGATCCTGGGGACCTTTGTGACCACACAGGCTCAGGAAAGCGAACAAGCTCCTATTTGGGAATCCATCATGCTGGTACCGGACAACACCAAACTCAAGGTATTGGGGGAGAATCTCCGGAAACACAATATGAAGTACCACAAAGAAGGAGCTTTCAAGTCGACCGTCTTCAATATCCTGACCGGACCGAATTCCGGAAAGATCGTATGGATGATGGGGCCCCTACAATACAGTGATCTCGACACCCGTCCGGCGACAGGAGGACACGATGAGGACTGGCGGGATAACGTCATGCCCTATGTCAAGCGCATAGAACAGGGGGAATACTGGAAAGGCATGAGTAAATGGTCTAACACAGACATGCTCCCGAACGACCCATCTGCTAATCCTATCTTGTATGTCCGATACTGGGAAGTTAATGGAGAGCACGGATTCGGTGTGGATCAGCATCTCGACATGGCCAGTGCAACTATTAAAGCCATGCCAGGCAATAATCCCTGGGGTGTCTATGATAATGAATTCAGGCAGGGGAAAATCGGCAGGCACCTGGCCACCGTATCTTTTATCAAGAACTGGACAGATTTTGGAACTTCCTGGCCTTTCAGGGCAACCTTTGACAAGGTCCATGGAGCGGACAAATGGGACCCCTTCATCAGAAACCGAAATGCCACCTTCACCGACTGGTGGGACGAAGTCTGGGTATACGACAAAGCCCTGAGCGGGGATTAATTCCCAGCCTTTCAGTTTAAAGAGCAACCCTCCTTCCCCGGGAGGGTTATTTTATAAGTGCCATAAATTCAGCTTCGGAAATAATGGGCACGCCCAGGTTCTCTGCCTTGCTCCGCTTACTGGGTCCCATATTGTTGCCGGCCACCAGATAGGAGGTCTTGGAGGAGATGGAAGAACTCACCTTTCCCCCATTATCTTCTATGAGCTTTTTGAGTTCTGTCCTCTCGAGGTTTTCAAATACTCCCGAGACCACCAGGGTTTTTCCCTTCAGTTTATCCGTATGGTTTTGCAGCTGTTCTTCTGAAAGAGAGAAGTTCAGGCCATAGGATCTCAGTCTTTCAACGATCTCCCGGTTCTCCTCCTCCCGGAAGAAAGACACTACGCTTTCTGCGATCCGGCCGCCTATCTCGTTTACCTGCGTGAGGGATTCCTCTGAGGCTTCCATCAGAGCATCGATATTTTTATAGGCCCTGGCCAGTACTTTGGCCACCGTTTCCCCCACATACCTTATCCCCAGGGCAAAAAGAACGCGTTCAAAAGGGATTTCAACGGATGCGGCAATACCTCTGATAAGGTTCTCCGCCGATTTATCAGCCATTCGCTCCAGGGGAACAACCTGTTCCTTGGTAAGCGTATAGAGGTCGGCATAATTCCGGATCAGTCCTTCCTTAAATAGCAGTTCCACCGTCTCCCCTCCAAGGCCTTCAATATCCATGGCTTTGCGCGAGATAAAATGTTGAATCCGACCTGTGATCTGAGGAGGGCAGCCAGTTGAATTGGGGCAAAAATGCTGGGCCTCTCCTTCCTTGCGCTCAAGAGGCGTATCGCATTCCGGACAATGCGTAATATATTCGGTAGGGCTGGAATCCCCTGGCCTTTTTGATACATCTACCCCTACGATCTTTGGGATGATCTCCCCTCCTTTTTCGACCATTACGGTATCTCCTTCCCTTATGTCCAGTTTGGCGATCTGATCAGCGTTATGAAGGGAAGCCCGCTTTACCGTAGTACCTGCCAGCAGCACAGGTGAAAGATTGGCCACAGGCGTAATGGCCCCGGTCCTCCCCACCTGGTAGGTGATCTTTTCCAGGACGGTGACGGCCTGCTCTGTCTTGAATTTATAGGCGATGGCCCATCGGGGAGATTTGGCCGTATAACCGAGTTCTTCCTGCTGTTGCAACTTGTTCACTTTGATCACCACCCCATCCGTCTCATAGGGCAACTCATGCCTGTGGAGGTCCCAGTGGTCGAGGTAGGCAATGACCTCCTCAAGAGAGCGGCATAAGGCAGCTTCCGAAGGGATCTTAAAACCCCATTCCCTGGCTTTTGAGAGCAATTCGAAGTGGGTGGAAGCCCCGAGGCCCCTCCCTACCAGGGCGTATAGCAAACAGTCTAAAGGCCTTTCGGCTACCAGGGCACTGTCCTGCAGCTTCAGGCTGCCGGAAGCGGTATTCCTCGGGTTCATATAAGGGTCTTCCCCTTCCCTGATGCGTACTTCATTCATTTTTTGGAATCCGTCTAGGGGTAGGATAATCTCCCCCCTGATCTCAAATTTTGGAGGATAATCTCCCCTGAGCTGCAAAGGCACAGACCTGATCGTCTTCACATTGGTCGTTACATCATCTCCCTGGAAACCATCTCCACGGGTAAGGGCCTGCACAAGGTGCCCCTCTTCATAGGTAAGGCTGATGGAGGCACCGTCGTATTTTAGCTCACAGGTATATTCCACTTCCATATCTCCCAGGATCCTCTGGACCCGTTGCACCCAATCCTGGAGTTCTTCCCGGGAATAGGAGTTATCCAGGGAATACATCCTATGCTGATGTACGACTGTATTGAAATTTTTGGTGACCTCTCCCCCAACCCTCATGGTAGGGGAACTTTCGTCTTTGAATTGCGGATGGGCTTCTTCCAGGGCCTGCAATTCCTTTAGCTTCATGTCGAACTCGTAATCCGATATCACAGGGGAATCGAGCACGTAATATCGATAATTATGGTCGTGTAACTCTTTTCGCAACGCTTTGATCTTCTCTTCAGGAGTCATATCACATCTTTTAGATCCTTTGTTTTGCTTTTACAAATCTGTCATGTCCGTGCAGATCCTTGATCACCTCCACATCCTTAAAACCAACTTCGGAAAGGAGTTCCTTTACCTCCTGTCCAAATCTCCGGTTGATCTCCAGGTACAGATACCCGCCATCTGCTAACCCTTTCCTGCCTGCTTTTGCAATATATTCATAAAACAACAGCGGTCTGTCGTCGGGAACGAACAGGGCTGTTGCAGGTTCCGCATCCTTCACATGGGGTTCCATCTGGTTCTTTTCCTCTTCGAGTACATAGGGTGGATTAGACACAATGATCTGATAAAATCCAGGCTCTATATCCATTTTTGTCATATCGGATTCGGAAAATTGAACACTAACGCCATTTGCACTCGCATTCTCTCTGGCCAGTCTCAAGGCCTTCCCGGAGATGTCTATGGCATGAACCTCAGCCTGGGGAATGTATTTGGCCAGGGAGACTGCAATACACCCGCTGCCGGTACCCAAGTCCATGATCCTGACAGGTGGGTGGTCTTCCTTATGATTTGCGATTACGAGTCTAACCAGTTCCTCCGTTTCCGGCCTGGGGATCAGCACATGTTTGTTGAGCCTGAAGTTGAGATCCATAAAGACCTTGCTGCCCAGCACATAATGAAGGGGTTGTCCCTGCCTGAGGGCTGCCAGCCCACGGAAAAACTCGCCTTCCTCTTCCTTGGATATAATCCAGTTCGGATGCATGGCCAGGTGGAATCGGGGCTGACCCAGGTAGTGTTCCACAAAATGATGAAAGAAATGCTCAACCTCTTCCCGACCGTATTGATGATCGAGTTCCTTGTGAAAAATATGCCTGATCTCTTTCAGTAACACCTTGTATAAAACTCCTTAAATGCAGACCTCGCCCAATGCTGACAGCACTTCTGCTGTCCTTTTACGGACGCATTCCGATTCGCTTTTTTAATCCTATTTTTGCTGGGTGAAGATACACGAAAAATATATTCTCAGGTGTATAGAACTGGCTAAAAACGGGCTGGGAACCGCAGCTCCCAATCCCATGGTGGGGTGTGTGATCACCGTTGATGACCAGATCATCGGAGAGGGGTTTACCAGTCCCTATGGAGGCCCTCATGCGGAGGTCAATGCCATCCACGCAGTATCTGATAAGAAACAGCTTAAAAAAGCTACGCTCTACGTTAGCCTGGAACCCTGTTCGCACTATGGCAAGACCCCTCCATGTGCAGACCTGATCATCAGCCACGGAATACCCCGTGTAGTCATAGGGCTCAGGGACCCGCATGATAAAGTGGACGGCAAAGGAATTGAGAAATTGCTGGCTGCCGGAGTAGAAGTAACCTGTCCTGTACTTGAAATGGAATGCCGGGAGGACCACAGGCGATTCCTTACCTTCCAGGAGAAGGGTCGCCCATATGTACTTCTTAAATGGGCAGAAAGTGCGGATGGCTATATCGCCCCGAAATCCGACATTCGTGAAAAGGAGCCAAAGCCTTACTGGATCACAAACCGTTACTCCCGTCAGATGGTTCATCAGTGGCGAACAGAAGAACAGGCCATCCTTGTGGGCACAACTACCGCCATGATGGACAATCCGGAACTCACCCCTAGAACCTGGGTAGGCAAAGCCCCCCTGCGGGTGGTGATCGACAGAAAATTGAAGATCCCCGGGAACTACCATATCTATGACAATAAAGCGAAAACCCTGATCCTGACAGAAGAGGGGCCGGGTCCCGAAACTACCCCTGGAGTTGAGTATTCGACCCTCGATTTCTCAGAAAACCTGCCGAAGCAGATCTGCAATCGGCTTTACGATCGCCAGGTCCAAAGCGTAATCGTCGAGGGTGGGGCCAAAACTCTTAAATCTTTCATCGAGGCCGGGCTTTGGGATGAGGCCCGTATTTTTAAAGGTCCTGGATCACTAGGGAGCGGACTTAAAGCTCCTGCTATTAAAGGTAAAGAGCTAAGCAGAGAACAGATCGGGAATGATCTCTTAAGGATCCTTAGAAATGATTAAGAACCTGCTATTCGACTTCGGTGATGTCTTTATCAACCTCGATAAAGAGGCTACGCTCAGAAAGCTGGGTGAAGCGGGTTATACAGAGATCAGTGCAGAGTTGTACCCGCTGATCTTTCAATATGAAAAGGGCCTGATCGCCACCGATGAATTCACCACCAGGGCTATGAATTACTTCCCGGGTTTAGAGAAAGAGGAGCTCGTGAAGGCATGGAATGCGATCATCCTTGACTTCCCGGAGTATCGCTTGGATTTCATCCGGGATCTGGCATCCCGGGACAACTATCGATTGTTCCTGCTTAGTAATACCAATAGCCTTCACATAGAAAAAGTAAAGGAGAAGATGGGTGAAGAGAGGTACTCTGTATTTGCGTCTTGTTTTGAGAGGTTTTACCTCTCTCACGAGATCGGGATGCGCAAACCGGAGCCCGAAGTATTTAAAATGATAAAGGAACAGAATGCACTTGTTACCTCTGAGACGCTCTTTATAGATGACACCCTCGAACACATAGAAAGTGCGGCGCGCCTGGGTTTCAGGACCTGGCATCTGAAAGTAGGGACGGAAGAGGTAATCGATCTGTTTAAAAAAGTATCCGGATGACAGATCTCGCCCTCAGCATTCTGTGTTCCAGTTTGATCTTTGTGATCTTTAAGCTGTATCCCCGATTTCAGGTACAGACCCTCTATGCGATCATCTTTAATTATATGACTGCTTGCCTGGTAGGCTTCACTTTGATGGAAGACTTCCCGGATATCACCCTGATCCCCTCTTACAGCTGGTTCCCGGGAACCGTGCTCATGGGTGTGCTGTTCATCATCATCTTCAACCTCATGGCCCGAACCTCTCAAGTACTAGGGGTTTCCGTGGCCTCAGTGGCTACAAAAATGTCCCTGACCATACCGGTTGTGCTGGGAGTCCTCATTTACGGAGAAGAGATGGGGATGCTGAAAATGGCCGGAGTGATCCTTGCACTCTTTGCGGTCTATTTCAGCTCTCTTAAAAATAAACACCTTCCCTTTAACAGGCGTTTGCTCTATCTCCCTGCCCTGGTTTTTCTCGGTTCCGGGATCATTGATGCCAGCATACAGTACTTCGAACAAAATGTATTATCTGCGGGAGAATTCCCCCTGTTCTCCTCTACGGTATTTGCCAGTGCCGCTTGCTGCGGGCTTATTTACATCTCTTTTCGGGCTACACGTGAAAAGATAGTGATAGCTCCCCGCAGTATCCTGGGCGGGATCGCCCTGGGTGTCCCCAATTTCTTTTCGATCTATTTCCTTCTTCGTGCCCTTCAAAATGAAGTGCTGAACAGCGCTTCTGTATTCACGATCAACAATGTCGCCATCGTAATGTTCTCTACCCTCCTGGGGATCATCCTGTTCAAGGAAAAGCTCAGCGGGAGGAACTGGGTTGGGATCGGACTGGCCGTATTGAGCATCATTTTGGTCGCAGCCTTTTGAGCAATAACATATGGACATACATCAATACAGAACATTAGCAGCACCCATAGAAGGCGTAATCCTAAAGGAGAAAAAGAGCAAGTTCATGGGTTACGCCTTTCCTGTCTCTGATGAAACTGAAATAGCCGAGATCCTAACCCGTTTGAAACAGGAACACGGAAAGGCTAACCATATATGCTATGCCTGGCAATTAGGCGCAAACCAGAAAATATGGCGAGTTAATGACGATGGTGAACCAAAAAACTCAGCTGGTATGCCCATCTTCGGACAAATTCAGGCTTTCGAGCTCACTGATATCCTCCTTGCAGTCGTGCGTTATTTCGGAGGAACCAAACTGGGGGTGGGCGGACTCATCTCGGCCTATGGCGCAACCGCCCGTCTTACTCTGGAGGAGGGAAAGATCATTACCAGAACCATCATGACGGAGGTGTTCATACAATTCGATTACGAACATGTACACAAGGTGATGCAATTGATAAAACGTAATCAGATCGGGATCAGGTCGGAAGAAAATGGACTGAGGGCTGGTTATACCCTGGATGTTCCGATCAGTCGGTTTGACAAGGCCCTGCGACAATTCAGGAATATTCCCGGTGTTGAGGTGAGGCATTCTCGAAGTAAATAGCTACCGTGCGGTGAAGTTATACTGAATTCAACTTCTCCAGGATGGCCGGCGGACATTTGACCGGTTTTGAGGTACGCATATCCATAAAGGCAAGGACAGTGTTCGCAGTGACCAGCAGTTCGTCCTTTTCGTTCCTGATCTCATAGTCGAACTCTATCTTGACGACCGGGGTTTTGGTAAGTTTTGTGACCACAGTGAGCAGGTCGTCATAAGTGGCAGATTTTCTGAAATGCATTTGTAGAGAAATTACAGGCAGCATGATCCCGTCTTTTTCCATCTGTTTGTAGGAAAATCCAAGGGAGCGCAACCACTCTACCCGACCCATCTCCAGGTACTGGGCGTAATTGCCGTGGTAGACCACTCCCATCTGGTCTGTTTCTCCGTATCTTACTCTGAAAGAAAATTTGTTTTGATGCCCCATTTATCGGTTAAAAAGGCTATATTTAAGACTGGGTGAAATCGACCTGGAACATGAGAAAAAAAAAGGATAAATTCAACCTCAAATCATTTTTTTTTTAGCTTTTTTGTTCACATATTTGTCTCACTCAAGAAGGCAGATTTTCCGCTCTGCTTTTGACCAACTGGCTTGAATCACTAACCGACAAAGAGAGTTTTTTTACAATGAGTGTAACTGCTAATTCCGTATGGAACAATTGTTTGGCATTTATCAAAGATAACATCCAACCGCAGGCATTCAAAACATGGTTCGAACCGATTAAGCCGGTAAAACTTTCCGAAAAATCTCTGAGCATACAGGTTCCCAGCAAATTCTTCTACGAATGGCTGGAGGAGCATTATGTGAAGTTGCTGAAAGTGGCACTTACCAAGGAATTGGGTGAACAGGCCAAGCTGGTCTATATCATCAAGATGGAGAACACCTATGGTAACAAGGAGCCTTTCACCGAACGCATTCCAAGCGCCAACCGGGGCAATGTAAGTGCCCAGGAGATGGATGTGCCTGTTAAGTCGAAGAACCCGGAACTCAAAAATCCCTTTGTGATCCCGGGGATACGCAATATCAAGATTGAATCCCAGCTGAATCCCAACTACAATTTTGACAATTTCCTGGAAGGTGATTCAAACCGTCTCGCGCGATCTGCCGGGATGGCCGTAGCGAATAAACCCGGAGGGACCTCTTTCAATCCCCTGCTCATTTTCGGCGGGGTCGGGCTTGGCAAAACGCATCTCGCCCATGCCATTGGGGTTGATATCAAAGACAAGTACCCTGAACGCACCGTACTGTATATTTCGGCTGAGAAATTTACACAACAGTATATTGAGTCTGTCAAAAAGAATACACGGAATGATTTCATACACTTCTACCAACTGATAGATGTGCTGATCATAGATGATGTCCAATTCTTTTCAGGAAAATCAGGGACTCAGGATGTGTTCTTCCATATTTTCAACCATCTGCATCAGAACGGAAAACAGGTGATCCTTACCTCTGACAAGGCGCCCGTTGATATGCAGGATATCGAGCAACGTTTGCTATCCCGTTTCAAATGGGGACTTTCTGCAGAATTGCAAAACCCCGATTACGAAACCCGTATATCCATCTTAAAGAACAAGCTTTACCGCGATGGGGTAGAAATGCCGGATGAGATCGTTGAATACGTCGCAAAACACATCAAGACCAATATCAGGGAATTGGAAGGTGCCATTATCTCGCTGATCGCCCAGTCGTCCTTCAACAAAAGGGAAGTGACCCTTGAACTGGCTCAGCAGGTGGTGGAGAAATTCGTCAAGAATACCAAGAGGGAGGTATCAATAGATTACATCCAGAAAGTGGTTTCCGATTACTTCGAAATGGACGTGGCCACCCTTCAGTCCAAGACCCGCAAAAGGCATATCGTCCAGGCCAGGCAACTCGCCATGTTCTTTGCCAAGAAATTCACCAAGGCTTCTCTTGCCAGTATAGGTTCCCAAATAGGAAAAAGGGATCACGCCACGGTACTCCATGCTTGTAAAACAGTAGACAACCTGGCGGAAACTGATAAACAATTCAGGAAATACATTGATGACCTGACCAAGAAGTTCTCCTGAACCGTATGAAAACAAGGGTGCTCATGGTATGTCTGGGAAATATTTGCAGATCTCCATTAGCAGAAGGTATACTCAAATCCAAGGTAGACCCGGCACGTATCGAGGTAGATTCTGCAGGTACCGCAGGTTATCACGTGGGGAACCCTCCGGATCCGAGGTCTGTAGCTGTCGCGAAAAAATACAATATCGATATCAGCACCCAACGCTGCCGCAGATTTAGCAGGGCCGATTTTGATCGTTTTGATCACATACTGGTCATGGACAGGGCAAATTACAGGGATGTCTACGCCATGGCGGAAAACGAAGCCCAGAGGGGAAAAGTTCGTTTACTCCTGGAGTGCACAAATTCAGTGCCACAAGAGGTACCCGACCCTTATTACGGAGGTGATGACGGATTTGAAACTGTTTTCAGGCTGATCGATGAGGCATGTGAGCGCTTGATAGAGGAACTATAGAAGTAAGTAATGAACGACCCTCAAATTCCAAAAGGAAGACTTTACCTGATACCAACTACACTGGGGGATACGGCTCCCCTAGAGGTCCTTCCTATATCGATCAAACAAGCCATTGAAGAGATAGATCACTATATCGTGGAAAATGAGAAAACGGCCCGCCATTTTATAAAAAACATCGCCCCCCGGAAATCACAACCCTCCCTTCATATAGAACAACTGAATAAGTTTACCGAACCGGAACTTATCCCTTCATTCCTGGATCCCTGTTTACAGGGCTTTAACGTCGGAATACTGTCAGAAGCCGGGAGTCCGGCTGTGGCAGACCCGGGTGCCGAAGTGGTCAGACTGGCTCATCAGAAAAATATAAAGGTAGTCCCCCTGGTCGGTCCCTCTTCCCTTATTCTCGCCCTTATGGCCAGTGGACTGAATGGCCAGAATTTCAGTTTTCACGGGTATTTACCCATAGATACGCAGGACAAAAAGAGAGCGTTAAAAGCCATGGAGAAGGACTCTCGCCAAAAGAATCAGACTCAACTGTTTATAGAAACCCCTTACCGGAATGACAAACTGTACGAGGACCTGGTAAAAACCCTGGCTCCCTCCACCCTTTTGTGCATAGCAGCAGATATTACATTGGAGGGTGAATTCATAAAGACAATGACGGTTGAGGAATGGAGCAAAACATCAACACCAGAATTACACAAGAAACCCGCTATATTCCTGTTTCTCGCACAGTGAATTTAAAGCGGGTTTTGTAAACCGTTTATGCTCTCTTAAATTCTTGGGTTTCTTACTGCTTTGATAGATGATACATCGTAGCCCGAGAATTGCTCCAGGTAATGAAAAATAGAAGTGCCGTAAGCATCTTCAACATCCCATTCCCCATAGGATCTAAGGAATTTCTTGACATTGCCAGGGCCTGCCAGGTGAGCGGCAGCGAGGATTCCGGACTCCGTGATCTCAATACCCTTGATCCTTTTGCCGGAGAACCTCTGAATGTCTTTCCGGAGGATCCACTTATTCCGGGCCAAATTGGTTCTGAAAACTTTTTCCTGCAGGGTAGGGTCATTCAGAAATTTGGTGGCATTGTACACGCCCATCAATTGGAGAGTTCCTACTCCGAACTGATATTTTCCCAGATAACCCAAGGTGTTGATGGTGAAATAATCTCCTTGTGATTCTTTGAAAGCAAGCGCCTCCTTAAAACCTACAAAGGAACTGCCCAGAAAGGGCGGTACAACCATTGCAGACTGCATAATGGTCCTGTCTTTGGGGAACAGAACCGGCGTAGGTTCTTTAACTCTAAGCGATTCCGGCACCTGTACCAGGATATTTGGTGAGGTCCCAAAACTCGTTAAAATTAAAATCATGATAAGAGGACAACTTAACGATATCCACTTTCTCATAGATGTGTTTTCTTAAGACTGACAGTCCCCTAGGGGACTTGCTTAAATTTCACAAAGCAAAGATATAGCAGCTTTTTTCTTACAGCCCTATGATTTCCAGAGTTTTGTGATATTTTTAGGACTAAGCGTAAATTTTAACCGATAAAATGCTTATCTGTTAATATTTTGGCTATTTATCCAACGGACGTATTGCGCTTTATTGCGGTTGTGTTGCGCAAGATTTTCTGCGAATTTGTGATAGCCAAAGTTCTCAACATCGGCCACAAAGTAGAAGTATTGGTGGTCTTCAGCATTCAGGACCGCATCAATTGATGAGATATCGGGCATGGTGATGGGACCCGGGGGTATACCGGGATAGCGATACGTATTGTATGGGGAATCGATGGTCAGGTCTCTGTAGAGCACCCTACGGATGATCGTATCGAAGTTATTCAATTCTTTTTTCAGCGCAAATATCACGGTGGGATCGGCCTGCAGGGCCATGCCCCGTCTTATCCTGTTTAGATAAACACCGGCAATCCTGGGTCTTTCATCCACTTTCGCACTTTCTTTCTGGACTACGGAAGCCAGTGAGATAACCTCCAGTGGGCTAAAACCAATAGCTTTAGCTTTTTGAAGGCGATCATCATTCCAGAACCGATCGTATTCCCTTACCATTCGATCCCTGAAATCCTGAGCAGAGGAGTTCCAGAAGAATTCATAGGTGTTTGGGATATACAATCCCAAACTGGTATCCTCATTGAGGTCGCGTTGCCTGAGAAACTCCTTATCCGTGAATGCTTCAAGGAGGGAAAGGCTGTCTGCCTCGATCTGCATGGAGATCCTCCCGGCCAGGAAAGGCAGGGATTCCTGGTTGTTAAAAGAAACCTTCACCGGGGTATTGCCACTGCGAAGTGTATTCACGATCTCATTATTGTTCATCCCCTTCCTGAGGACGTACTTCCCCCCTTTGACACTGTACTGTTTTCGATCTGCTACTGCACGGAAGGCATCCACATCCCTTAACAGGGGTTGCAGGAGCTGCTGCAATTCGATCATATCAGCGTCTGACGGTATGTAGACGTATGCCTCTTTGTTCTCAAAGGCAGTGTTTGGTGAAAAAAAGGTCGTATATACATGATAAACGAAAATCCCACCTCCCAGAATTCCCAGGAGTAAAATGGCCAGTACGATCCTTTTTATATACATGATGGGTTGAATTTTTGATACAGGAATTGATCCTTAAATGCTCCTTGCCACCGGACCCAGTCCTTTTTGGTGGCCGTTTTAACGTATCCGGATTTTTCAAATAATCTCATACTGGCATCGTTGTTCTCCAGCACATGGGCATATACCTGCCTGACATTAAGTGCATTAAAGGCGTAATCGGTGATGAGTTCTACCGCCTCGGCCCCCATTCCCTTATTGCGGTCCTCCTCTGCCAAGATGACCAGCCCAAGTCCCACACGAAGGTGCTTGGGATCAAAATCGAACAGGTCGATGAGTCCTAAAAGGTCGCCGCCCAAATTGCAGATGGCCATCCTCAATTGTTTGACTTCGTAAATGTCTCGATGGGCATTTTCCAGATACTGCTTCAGTACATGTCTGGAATACGGCTGCTGTGTGCCGCTGACCTCCCATAGCCGCGTATCGTTTTCAAGGAGGTACAGAAAATCAAGATCCTCCGGCTCCAGGGCACGCAGCACCACCTTTTTCCCTTTTAGTTCTATCATTTTACCACTCCTTTAAAAACAAAAGTAGCCGGACCCTGAAGAACCACTCCCCCATAACCTTTTTCCTCCGGCTGGAAGCTTATTTTTAGGTCACCTCCCCTTGTTCTGATATGCACTTCTGTAGATTTCGTATAGCCGGCGTAATGCATGGCGATAGCCACGGCCGTTACTCCGGTCCCACAGGAATAGGTTTCATCTTCCACTCCCCTTTCATAGGTTCTCACGGCAAAAGTATCAGGGCCTTCCTGTTCTGTAAAGTTGATGTTGCTCCCACTCTCACCATAAATACCGTAACGGATCCTTCTACCCTCTCTGAACACTTCAAATTCCTTCAGATCTTTCACCAGCTGCACATGATGAGGAGATCCTGTATCTAGAAAAAAGGCGTTCTTTTTCGTGGTGACCTCTTTTACATCAGACATGCCCAGGGCCACCTGATCTCCGGAAATCGAAGCGTGATGGAGTCCGTCAGTGGCTGAAAAACTTGTCGTATCCCCGATGATCCCGAGGGAATGGGCAAATGCAACCAGACATCTGCCACCGTTGCCGCACATGGTTCCAGGCTTACCATCCGAATTGAAATAAACCATCCTGAAATCTGCCGACTTGTCATTTTCCAATAGCAGAAGACCATCCGCACCAATGCCAAATCGTCGGTCGCAGAGCCTGGCCACGAGGTTGGTATCGTTTTTGGGGAATTTATTTGGACGATTATCAAGGATGATAAAATCGTTTCCCGTACCCTGATATTTGGAAAAATGATAGTCCATTGCAGAAATCAAGGTACAAAGATAGGACATTATTTAAGGTATTTTTAGCAGTTAAAAAGGCGTTAAATGGTCCTGGGTAAACCGGGACATCTTATAATTTTAAAGTGAATAAATAAAATAGATTATGAAACGAATTACGAGTTTACTATTGGTGGCCATCTTCGGTGGACTCATCACCTTAGGAGGCTATAAATTACTTTTCGAAAAAGGAAATACGACCTATGCCTGGGAAGAGGAAATGCCCGTGTTTCAAACGAGCAACAAACCGGTTTCCAGTGCAGGTGCAGGAATTGATGCGGTAGACTTTACCACAGCAGCTGAGAATACAGTTAACGCCGTGGTTCACGTCAAGAATCTGACCATCAGCAAAGCCGCTCCGAGTTTCTTCGATTTCTTCTACGGATCGGAAGCCAGACAGGTTCCCCAGGTGGGCACCGGATCCGGAGTGATCATTTCCCCGGATGGATATATCGTGACAAACAACCACGTCATCGACAAATCGACCGAACTACGGGTCACCCTGAACAACAATAAAACCTATGACGCAGAACTCATAGGCACAGATCCCAATTCGGATATCGCCCTGATCAAAATACAAGCAGACAGGCCTTTGCCCTACCTGGCTTTTGGAGATTCGGACAATACAAAAGTGGGCGAATGGGTGCTGGCTGTCGGAAATCCCTTCAACCTCACCTCTACCGTAACAGCGGGAATTGTGAGCGCCAAGGCCAGGGCACTGGGCCGGTCTGACCAGTCCTTTATCCAGACAGATGCAGCCGTGAACCCCGGAAACAGCGGAGGTGCCCTTGTCAATACCAACGGGGATCTCATTGGTATCAATACCGCTATCACTTCCCAAACCGGATCTTATGTTGGGTATTCCTTTGCAGTGCCCAGCAACATCGCCAAAAAAGTAGTTGAGGACATCCTGGAATACGGAAATGTTCAAAAGGGTATGCTCGGCATATCGGCTCCGTCTGTAAATACCCCCTACGCCATCGAAAACGGGATTGATGAAATCGAAGGAGTCTACATTGAAAATGTAGAGGAAGAATCAGGGGCAGAGGATGCAGGATTGGAAGAAGGTGATGTGATCAAGCAGATCGACGATATCAAGATCCGCAGATTTGCCGATCTGACGGGATATATTTCTACAAAAAGACCTGGAGACGAAGTGCAGGTCACTGTTGATCGAAACGGAGAACGCCTGGAATTTCCGGTCACGTTGAAAGAAAGACAATCCCTTATCGTACCGGTAATGGGATTATCAGTAAAGAATCTGACCGAAAAAGACAAGAAACTTTATAAGGTTAATAAAGGTGTTAAAATCACAGGGGTACCCGAAATTTACCGCAGGGACGGACTCGAACTTGTAGATAACGTAATCTTGGAAGTCGATGGAGAACCTATTGACGACATACAGGATGCCCGTATCGAATTCAGCAAGATCTCCCGTAGAGGGAAAACCGTGATCACCCTACTTAATAAAGATGGGGAGCGGGAGAGACTAATCTTTCAGTAGGTCCTCAAGTCATAATAAATTTCAATAAGCGCATCTGTTCGGATGCGCTTTTTTAGTCGCTCATACTTGTGCGAAAACGTTTGAAATCTATACTTTTGCAAAAAATTTAAACAACCGCCTCAATGAACAAAATTTCAACCTATGAAAAGGAGTTGGCCTTTCAGGCCGATCGCAGAAAAGCGTCCACGGAATTTATCAAGATCATCAGTGACCTTTGGTACGACCGTGCCATAGAAGTGGTCCTGTTCAAGAATCAGATCATTGACAAACCCGTCAGTGAAATCATCAACCTGCACGAATACGCCGGGGAATTTGTTCAAAAACCTATCTCCATCTTTGATTCTGTGGAGATCCTCCGAGCCATCGAGGACCTGAAACTTCCTCCCTCAAAACTAGACATTGGTAAGCTGACTTACGAGTATCACTCAGAAGACGAAGGTCAGTACAACAACGTAAAGGCATTCGTGGTAGACAAATTAAAGGATGCCAGGAAAAGCAGGGAGATTGAACCCAAGGACGTGATTCTCTATGGTTTTGGTCGGATTGGCAGACTGCTAGCCAGGGAACTCATGGCGAAGACCGGAAAAGGGAATCAGCTCCGGCTGCGCGCTGTGGTCACAAGGGGTGAGCTCACAGCAGAGGTTCTCGAAAAAAGAGCGACCTTGTTGCGAACCGATTCTGTACACGGGCAATTTAGCGGGACTGTCGAGGCCGATTTTAAAAACAAATCCCTGGTAGTAAACGGCACGACCGTGCACATGATCTCTGCGAATGTACCTGAGGAGGTAGACTATACTAAGTTTGGCATCAATAATGCCCTGGTCATCGACAATACGGGCGCGTACAGGGATGAAAAATCCCTTTCCCGCCACCTGAAGGCAAAAGGGGTAGAAAAGGTATTGCTTACAGCCCCGGGGAAAGATGTGCCCAATATTGTGCACGGGGTCAACCAGCGGGAATTTAATCCGGATACCACTAAGATCTATTCCGCTGCCTCCTGTACCACTAATGCCATTACACCCATCCTAAAGGTGGTCGAAGATTCGCTGGGGATTGTTAAAGGACACCTGGAGACCATTCACGCCTATACCAACGACCAGAACCTGGTAGACAACATGCATGGCAAGTACCGCAGGGGACGGGCTGCTGCCCTGAATATGGTGATCACGGAGACCGGGGCAGGTAAAGCCGTTGCCAAAGCCCTTCCCAGCCTGGAGGGAAAACTTACCTCCAATGCCATAAGGGTACCTGTTCCCAACGGGTCGCTAGCCATTCTGAATCTGGAAGTAAACAATACTACTTCCAAGGAAGGCATCAACACCATCATCAAGAAATACGCCCTGGAGGGAGATCTGGTGGAACAGATCAAGTATTCCCTGAGCAATGAATTGGTTTCCTCGGATATCATCGGGACCTCAGCCCCGGCTATTTATGACAGCATGGCGACGATCGTCGATCCGGGGGGTAAGAATGTGGTTTTATATGTCTGGTATGACAATGAGTACGGATATGCCCATCAGGTGATCAGACTGGCGAAATACATCGCAAAGGTGAGACGGTTTACGTATTATTAGGAAGTACCGGATTTTTCTTAAGGAATATGATCCTTATCCAGAATTATTTCGTACTTACTAATATTAGAGGTAATTTAGCTAAACCTGAATCGAAGTTAAACCCAAGAACAATCCGAAATGAAATATTTCAGACTTACCCTGGTCGTTATGGTTCTCCTGTTAGGTTTCCAGGCCTTAGCCCAGACAGATGACAGCAATGAGCAACCTTCTCTGGAAGGCGGGACCATCAATTCACAGTTCGAGTACATATACGATAAATCGGGCAATTACAGGGCTGAAGGAAGAAGGTACGAAGTAGTTAGAACCATCAACCTGGATAAACTGAGACAAAATGTGATCGATTCCCTCAATGCAGCAAGGGCACAGGCGCAGCAACTGCAACAGGTGATCACAACCCAGGAAAGTACGATCGCTTCCCTGAACTCGACCCTTGAGGAAACGACTAAAAACCTCAATTCGGTCACAGAGGAAAAAGACAGTATGTCCCTGGTAGGGGCCCAGGTCTCCAAGGCCACCTACAACGTCGTCATGTGGACCCTGATCGCGGGGTTGTTCCTTCTGCTGCTGTTATTCATCTTTAAGTTCAGGCAGAGTAATGTTCTCACTCAGGAGGCCAAAAGCAGTCTGGCCGATCTGGAGACTGAATACGAGGACCACAGGAGAAGGGCTCTGGAAAGGGAACAGCGCATTAGCCGGCAGTTGCAGGACGAGATCAACAAATACAGAAAATCCAAATAAGCAAAGCTCCCCTCAGGGAGCTTTTTTATTAGAATACTATGTCTATTTCTACAAGAGTAGCTACGGAGGCAGACTTACCTGTTCTGATCGATTTACTGGATGCCTACAGGGTCTTTTATAAGCAATCCACCGATAAGGGCGCGGCCAGACTTTTCCTCGAAGCTAGGTTCCGGGAAAGGGATTCTGAGATATTCCTGGGTGAGGTCGATGGTACTCCGGTTGGGTTTGTACAGCTTTACCCCAGTTTCTCTACAGTTTCGTTGAGGCCTGTATTTATCCTGAACGACCTATATGTAATGCATTCAGCCAGAGGATTGGGCGTGGGTGCCGCGCTGTTGAAGAAAACCCAGGATTTTTGCACTTCACGAGGCTACAAGGGACTGGCCCTGGAGACGGCCGTGGATAATCCGGCTCAAAAACTTTACGAAAGACTTGGCTGGAAAAAGGATATGGGCTGTTTTCACTACTTTTGGAGCGCACCCTGATCAGTTAAGACAGACCAGCAATTCTCAAAATGCGCATCGATATCATTACGGTAGTTCCGGAGATCCTCAAAAGTCCGTTTGAAGCCTCCATACTTAAGCGTGCCATTGAAAAAGGGCTCGTCGAGGTACATGTCCACAATCTCAGGGACTATGCAGAGGGAAATTACAAACAGGTAGATGATTATCAATTCGGCGGTGGGGCCGGGATGGTTCTGATGATAGAACCCATAGATAAATGCATAGCGGAACTCAAATCTCAGAGAACGTACGACGAGGTAATCTACCTCACACCAGACGGGAAGACACTCGATCAGAAAATGGCCAACGCTCTTTCCCTCCTGGGCAATATGATCATTCTCTGCGGACATTACAAAGGAGTGGATCAACGGGTGAGGGATACGATGATCACCAGGGAAATATCCATTGGCGACTATGTGCTTTCCGGTGGTGAACTGGGTGCTGCCGTGCTGTGTGATGCCGTGATCCGTCTGCTTCCCGGCGTGTTGAATGATGAAACCTCCGCCCTGACCGATACCTTTCAGGACAACCTCCTCGCCCCACCGGTTTATACGAGGCCGAGGAATTATAAAGGCCTGGAAGTGCCGGAGATCCTGACAGGAGGAAATACCAAGGCCATTGAGACATGGAGGGAAGAACAGGCTTTCTTACGAACACAAAACCTCAGGCCCGACTTATTAAAATAGGACCATAGCCTGCAGAAAAATTCGACAGAAATCCTTGTTCGTATAAATTAATAGACTATTTTTGCAGTCGTTAAAATCAACCTCTGACGATCTCCGTGAACGTTGGTTTTATTAAATTTAAAATCAAATACTTAGATGGAGCCGTTAATCAAATTTGTTCAGGACGAATTCGTTACAAAGAAAGAGTTTCCGGAATTCTCAGCCGGAGATACAATCACGGTGTATTACGAGATTAAGGAAGGTGAAAAAACACGTACCCAGTTCTTCCGGGGCGTAGTGATCCAAAGAAGAGGAACCGGAGCTTCTGAAACTTTTACTATTCGCAAGATGTCCGGTACGGTTGGTGTTGAAAGGATCTTCCCGATCAACATGCCTGCTTTACAGAAGATCGAAGTGAATAAGAAAGGTAAGGTAAGACGAGCCAGAATATTCTACTTCCGAGGTCTTACCGGTAAAAAAGCGAGAATCAAAGAAGTACGTTCGTAAAGAGCTTCAAACAGATAGAAAAACCCTAACAGTTGTTAGGGTTTTTTATTTGCCGTATTGGGTCCGAAGGATTTATTCCATTTTCGCCTCGAAATCGAGAATCGTCTCGCGAATTATGCGGATACACTCCCGGAGTTGTTCTTCTGTCATGACCAGGGGTGGCGCAAACCTGATGATATTCCCGTGGGTAGGTTTGGCCAGTAACCCATTCCTTTTCAGAGCCATGCAGATATCCCAGGCAGTAGAACTGTCCTCTGAATCATTGATGACGATCGCATTGAGCAGGCCCTTGCCCCTGACCAGCCTTACCAGGGAAGATTCCCTGACCAGTGCGTTCATCTCTTCCCTGAAGATCTCCCCTAGTCTTTCTGCGTTCTCAGCAAGCCGCTCCTCCTTTACCACTTTAAGGGCTGCCATAGCGACGGCACAGGCCAAGGGGTTCCCCCCAAATGTGGAGCCGTGGTTACCGGGACGTATCACTTCCATGATCTCAGTATTCGCCAGGACGGCAGACACCGGAAAGACGCCTCCAGAAATGGCCTTGCCCAGGATTAGGATATCGGGTTTTACTTCCGGAGTGCCGCTGCAGCTCTTATCCGCACAGGAACAATTCCCACAGCTGGCCAGCAACCTACCAGTCCTGGCGATCCCCGTCTGTACCTCATCAGCGATAAGCAGTACGTTCTTTTCTTTGCATAAGGCATGGGCAGCTGCCAAATACGAGTCGTCGGGCACATAAACCCCGGCTTCTCCCTGAATGGGCTCTACCAGGAACCCGGCTACGTTCGGATCCTCAAGAACTTCCCGTAAAGCATCGATATCATTGTATCTGATAGAGGTGATTCCCGGGGTGAACGGACCAAAGTTTTCGGTCGCTATCGGGTCATTGGAAGCCGAGATGATAGAAATGGTCCTGCCGTGAAAATTGTTCTGACAGACAATGATCCTGGCCTTGTTGTCCGGTATACCCTTTTTCTCGTACCCCCATTTTCTCGCCAGTTTAATGGCAGTTTCCACGGCCTCTGCCCCCGTATTCATCGGCAGGACTTTATCGAAGCCGAAGTAGGAGGTAATATAGCGCTCATAAATACCGAGCATATCGTTATAAAAGGCACGTGAGGTAAGGGTCAGCTTTTCAGCCTGCGTCTTTAACGCATTGATGATCTCGGGGTGACAGTGCCCTTGGTTGACCGCTGAGTAGGCTGACAGAAAATCAAAGTACTTCTTCCCTTCAACATCCCAAACAAATACTCCCTCGCCCCTGCTAAGTACTACAGGCAGGGGGTGATAATTCTGGGCTCCAAATTTTTCCTCCAGGGCTATAGCCTCTTTGGAACTTAGTTTTTCCAGGACAGACATGTTAAATTGAATTAAGTAAAACTTAAGCTATTCCTTCTTCGGGAGAGAAATCATCCAATGCAGGGTATAAAAATATTAAATATTGGACAATCCAAGGTTATATTTCCCAGACCTTATTGATCTAATTTATGAAGCAGGGCCGCTATCTGAAGTTCGATACGTTTGAGTTCCCTTCTGATATCGTTCTTGTCCATTTGCATCCAGAAGTACAGCTTTAAAATACCAATGGCCATTACAGATAAGATACTCACAACCGCCCAGCGTATCATTGCCAGCATTTCAGGGGAGTTCCAAAAAGATATTATCGAATACACAGCAAGAACGGCTAAAAGAAGCATGATCACGTTCATCACAAGGGCTAACCAGCCTAACTGACTTTTATACACCTCGCTGAGTTTTTGTAGGACCGGAGGCTCATTTAAATCCTCATAGAACTGTGCTTCCTGATCTGACAGGGCTTCCCTTATCATCTTGTCAATTTCTTCCATTTCTTTTTTCATGATCTTTATTTTAGAACGGTTTTTAATTTTTCCCGCGCGTGATACAACCTCGATTTTACGGTGCCAGGGGATATTTTCAATATTTCAGATATTTCTCTCAGAGAATATTCCTGGAGATAAAAAAGCCGTAATACCATTTGATGATCGGTTTTCAGTTCCTCAATTGCCAATTTGAGTTTAAGCAACAATTGTTTGCGCTGATCGCTCTTGGTCTCTGTTGCTCCCGGAACTCCAGATCTCCCAATTTCCTTTTTCCTTCCAAGTTCTTTTTGTTCTTTTTTTAGCACATCCACTGATTGCCTGGTCACTATGGTCATCATCCAGCTTCCAAATTTATTGGGATCCTTAAGCCTATGTATTTTTCTCATGGCCTTAATCCAACTATCCTGTACAATATCTTTTGCCGATTCTGCATCACCTGTATACCAACGTGCCTGGCTTAAAAGACGCTTCTGATGGCGTTTAATTAAAATATCCATTGCTTTTTGATCGCCGCCCTTGAACTTAAGCACCAGTAATCCGTCAAAAATCCTGTCGAGTTTTTCCATGGGTTACTTTATAGACGGAAGCTTTTATAAAAGGTTCAAATTTCTTTCGGAATACCTAAAAATAAGCCAAAGAAAGGATCCGTGATTAAGCCGGGGGTTTAGTATTTTTGCCTCATGCGTAAAAAGAACAAAAGGCAGGTCTTTGAACAGGTAGAAGTAGTCGATGCCGGGGCCAGGGGTAAAACCGTCGCCAAAGCGCCAGACGGTAGGGTCATTTTTATACAAAATGCCGTTCCGGGGGATGTCGTGACCGTTCAGACCACCAAAAAAAGAAAAGCCTATTTCGAGGGTGTGGCCACGCATTTCCACCACCTAAGTGACAGGCGCACGGAGCCTAAATGCAAACATTTCGAAGTATGCGGGGGCTGTAAGTGGCAGCACATGGATTACGAAAGCCAGCTGTATTACAAGCAACGGGAAGTGGAGAATAACCTGAAACGCATAGGACATCTTGATTTTCCGGAGATTCTCCCCATCCTGGGTTCTGAGAAACAGTTCTTTTACCGCAACAAAATGGAGTTTTCCTTTTCGAATTCCCGATGGCTTTACGCCCACGAACTCGAAGGGGATACACTAATCGAAGACAAGAATGCACTCGGACTCCATATCCCGGGCATGTGGGATAAGGTACTCGATCTGGAAGAATGCCACCTGCAGGCCGATCCTTCTGATGCGATAAGACTTGAGATCAGGCGATTTGCCACTGAGAAAAATCTCCCATTCTTTAATCCAAGGACGCAGGAAGGGCTTTTAAGGACCCTGATGATCCGCACGAGTTCCACTAAAGAACTCATGGTGCTAATTCAATTCGCCAGAGAAGAAGCTGAGTCCAGGGAACTTCTCCTGGATCACATTGCTAATACATTTCCCGAGATAACATCTCTGTTGTACGTCATAAATACCAAAAAGAACGACACACTCTACGATCAGGAAATACTCTGTTATAAGGGTCGGGATCATATCTGGGAGACCATGGAGGGGCTCAAATTCAGGATCGATGCAAAATCCTTTTACCAGACGAACTCCGACCAGGCCTACGTCCTTTATAAGCTTGTGCGGGAATTGGCGGGATTGACTGGAAAGGAACTGGTTTATGATCTTTATACGGGTACGGGCACAATAGCTCAATTTATCGCTGGGAAAGCCAAAAAAGTAATTGGCATAGAGATCATTCCCGAGGCGGTTTCTGCCGCCAGGATCAATGCGGAGATCAACAGGATACACAACACTGAATTCGTCAGCGGGGATATGAAAAAGGTACTGGACGATTCCATCGTCAAAAAATACGGTATCCCTGATTTACTTATCACAGACCCTCCCAGAGAAGGGATGCACAAGGAGGTCGTCGATCAGATCCTGAAAATGGGACCTGCAAAAATTGTCTATGTGAGTTGTAATAGCGCCACCCAGGCCAGGGATCTTGCCTTAATGGACGAGGTGTATGAAATTTGCGCAGTGCAGCCCGTCGACATGTTTCCTCAGACCCATCACGTAGAAAATGTCGTACTTTTGAAAAAACGCAAAGCCTAACATGAAGAGCGAATCCAGGCTCCGGATCCAAACTGAGATTTGGTATAAATTTTCAATTTTCTCTTTGATTGCCATCCTGTTTTCATCATTTTTCCTTTCCTGCGAAAAGGATGATATCTGTGTGGAAGGAGACACCCCACTTCTCATCATTCGTTTCTATGACATCTCAGACACCACTGCT
Organism: Muriicola marianensis; assembly: GCF_014638095.1. Taxonomy (GTDB): domain Bacteria; phylum Bacteroidota; class Bacteroidia; order Flavobacteriales; family Flavobacteriaceae; genus Muriicola; species Muriicola marianensis. The sequence goes on along the minus strand of NZ_BMFH01000001.1, from coordinate 6,133 downwards.
GTTAAAGCTGTCACTAATCTCCGGATCATAGGGATCGGGAATGGAGGACCGGTCGACACGTTCTCAGACAGGTCTACCCGGGATTCCGTGGCACTACCACTGCGGATTAATGAAGTTGATACTGAGTTCCTGCTTATTCAGAACTCAGCCGGAGAGGAAGGCGCAGAGACCGGGAACATCGATACCCTCCGGTTCAATTACACTACAGAAGAAGTTTTCATTTCAAGGGCCTGTGGTTTTATCGCTAATTACAACGATCTTACTGAGGATCTTGTCACAGATTCGGAAAATTGGATACAAAGTATCACTATTGCATCCCAGTCAGTAGATTCACAACTCCAAGCACATGTTAAAGTATTTCATTAAAGGTCTGCTTCTGCTGGGGTGTATCCCTGTTTTTTCACAGTCAGGGCCGATTGACCTGAGAGCCAGAGATACCACCCGTTACAGTCAGCCGTATGGGCTAAGGGCCGGGATAGACCTGAGCAGGCCCGCCCTTTCCTTTTTCAACGAAGACTACACAGGGCTGGAGATCGTGGCAGATTACAGGCTTACACAGCGACTTTACCTTGCCGGAGAGCTGGGCAATGAACAAAAGACGAACAGGGAGCAGCTGGAGAATTTCGACCTGTCGGATCCTACCCTGCTATATGAATACGAAACATCCGGAAGTTACATCAAGTTAGGAGTCGATTACAATACATACGAGAACTGGTACGGGATGAATAACTCTATTTTTATTGGGGGACGCTATGCCTTCAGTACTTTTAGTCAGACCCTGAACTCTGCCTTTGTATACGACAGCAGCCGTTACTGGGTACCCAATGCTTTTGCGACAGGGAGCCAGGACGGAGTGGAATACGGCGGACTCAACGCTAGCTGGCTCGAATTCCTCGTAGGGGTCAAGGCCGAGCTTTTTGCCAATTTCTATCTGGGGGCCAGCGTCAGGTTGGGCTTTCTCGTGAGCAATAAAGAGGCAGATAATTTTCCCAATCTTTGGATTCCCGGATTCAACAGGGTTACGGACGGGAGTAATTTTGGAGTGGGTTATAACTACAGCATCACATACTTTCTACCCCTCTACCGCAAGGCGAAAAAAGGGAATTCCGAGACTTCTCCTGCCAACTGATTGCATTAAAGATAACGTCATATTCCCCTTAATATCAGGATGTTGTCTTGTATTTAGCCTTTTTACTGCCCTCGTAAATGGCATATTTCACCAATCGCGATTCCAGGTGGCTATTGTATACCTTGATCTTTGCGGAAGGTCTGAGTCCGACAAACTTGAGGGCTTCCAGGTTGGAAGTGATTAGCCAGGCATCCGTGCCCGGATAGCCCCTTTTTAGAGTATTTCCTATATGAGTATAAAACTCTTCCATTTCAACCGGAAGTCGCTCTCCATACGGTGGATTAAAAAGCAGGTGCAGATGACGTTCGGTAGCCTTTTGCGAGAGAAAGAAATTTTTTTGTTCTATCTGTATATAATCAGACAGGTTAGCATTGGCCACATTTTCCCTGGCTTTTTGAACCGCAGAAGGCGCTTTGTCATATCCGGTGATGCTGAATGGAAATTCTCGAACCTTATTAAGGCTACTCGCAATGATCTTTTCGTAAAGTGAAGGATCGAAATCTTTCCATTTTTCAAAGGCAAATCCCTTTCTGTTGATGTTTGGGGGAATATTGCAGGCGATCATGGCTGCTTCGATGGGGATGGTACCGCTTCCACACATCGGGTCCAGGAAATCGCATTGTCCGTCCCACCCACTGAGCAAGAGCAGGCCGGCTGCCAATACCTCATTGATAGGTGCGATATTCGTGGCTGTTCTGTAACCCCGATGGTGAAGGGATGCCCCTGAACTGTCGAGGGACACGTTGCAATGTTCTTTGTGAATATGAATGTTAATGCGCAGGTCCGGATTTTCGAGGTCCACGCTGGGCCTGCGGCCTTTTCTGTCCCTGAAGCTGTCTGCAATGGCGTCCTTGGTCTTCTGGGCGACGTACAGGCTATGGGAAAAAGCATCAGAAAAGATGGTAGCATCAATGGCGAAGGTATCATCTGCAGTGAGATAAGGACTCCAATCCATCGCATAGATCCTCTGGTAGAGATCATCCTCATTCTTAACCTTGAAATGCTTAATGGGTTTGATGATCTTAATCGCGGTCCTCAAGCAAAGATTTGCTTTATACATAAAGCCCGTATCCCCTTCGAAGGAGACATTGCGAACTCCCGGGGTGACATTGATCGCACCCAGATTCCTCAACTCCCTGGCCAGGATATCTTCGAACCCGTATAGGGTTTTGGCTACCATCCTGAAATTATTACTCATAGTATTTCTGTGATAGCCGTAAAAATACACTAATTTTATAGCAGATATGATAAGGCCGATGATAAAGGCCCTATGCGCATGCACTATTTTTTCCTTATCCTAACTGTTCTTTTTTGTTTTGGTTTCGTAGCTATTGCGGAACCGCGCAAATCTTCGGGATTACAACTCCTCCTTTCATTTAGCGGGGCATTTTTACTCGCTCTGACGATCTTTGATCTTTTTCCCGAGGTTTATTCAGACTCGGAACCCAAATCTATCGGCATCTTCATTATTCTGGGATTCCTGCTTCAGATCGTGCTGGAACTATTTTCTAAGGGGGCAGAACACGGGCATGTTCACCTGGATTTTGAAAGTACGACCTTTCCCTGGATGTTATTTATCAGCCTCTGTATCCATTCTTTCATGGAGGGTATCCCTCTGATCGATTCGAGCCCCATCTTTTATGGCATTCTGATCCACAAGGTTCCCATAGCCATCATTTTGAGCATGTTTTTACTCAACTCCAAACTAAAAACTTCCTATGCCGTTGGCTTCATTCTTGTTTTCTCCTTGATGACCCCACTGGGCAGCCTGCTGTCTAGTCAGCTCGAATTTATCAATCAGTACCGGCCTCAGATCACGGCTATCGTGATCGGAATTTTATTGCACATAAGCACGGTGATCTTATTTGAAAGTTCCAAGGAGCATGTTTTTAATATCCGAAAGCTAGGGGTCATCTTCCTTGGCTTTATAGTAGCATATTTTATCTAGATGTTCTCCAGAAAGGAATCCAGGCAACTCAGGGAACAATTCTGGATCGCCTTTGGCAAATCATATCCCCGAAGATGGAGATTATACCGGACCGGGATAACGGGCGTGGATCTCAAGTTTCATTTCGATCTCAAAAAAGCAATGGTCTGCCTGGATGTGGAAGGAACGGACCCAAAACGAATCAATGATATTTGGGACAGGCTGATCTCATTGCAGACCATCCTGAGATCGGAGTATTTGACAGATGCGATTTACGATCCTGAACATTTGCTGGAAATCGACAAGCGAATAAAAAGGATATATGTAAAAAAGGAGGGAGTATGCATTCACGATAAGAATACATGGCAGGAAGCCATGTTATTTCTGAGTGATAAAATGTCCATTTTGGAAGACTTTGTACTGGAATACTCTGAGATCATCGATCCTTAAAAGACATCCACATAGATCAGGAGCCAATGACTGATCGCACCTCCCAGGACAAAAAGGTGCCATATAAAGTGATTGTAGGGGATTTTCCGAATTGCGTAAAATACGATACCAAGTGTATAGAATCCGCCTCCGAGGAACAGCATTGTTATTCCAAATGTAGTCAACTGATCCCAGAGAAAGGAGAAGTCGACTACGATCAACCAGCCCATTACAAGGTAAAGAAGCAGAGAGAGGTATTCCAGTTTTCCTGTATAAAAGATCTTAAAAAGGGTCCCTATAAGAGTGATTCCCCAGACGATAAGAAAAAGAGTCATCCCCTTCGAGTCTGAAAGGGTAAGAAGGGCTACCGGCGTATAAGTGCCCGCAATAAGGAAATAGATGCTGATATGGTCCAGCACCCTTAACCTGCGCTTGATATGCGGGTCATCCACTGAATGGTAAAGGGTAGAAGCGGTAAAGAGCAGTACAATACTAGTGCTGTAGATTACAATACTCCAGATTTCACGTGAATTGGAAGGATCGTGAACCTGCCAAAGCAGATAGGCCCCGATAACACCCAGCAGGATACCCAGGCCGTGTGACAGGGCATTGAGTCTTTCTTCCTTGTGGTAAAGAGCCGTTTTGGACATGACGGTAAAGATCGATTACTTATATCTCGTTCCCCGTTTTATGACCATATCCACATCCTGTAGAAGGCTGATATATCTCAGCACATCTCCATTTACGGCAATAATGTCTGCATATTTACCCGGGGTGATAGTCCCCACATCATCAGAAACGCCCATCCAAAGTGCCGGCCAGTAGGTCGCTGCCCGAATTGCGTACATTGGGTCGATGCCAAATTCATTGACCCAAACATCGAGCTCATTCCAAGTGGATTGACTGTGGAATTTCATGGGTATCCCGCTATCAGTTCCCACAAGCAGGACCACTCCGGCGTCCATGAGCTGCCTGATCTTGGTGCGGAGAGTGGGCTTTCTGATGGGTGTCAATTGAAAATATGGAAGCTGATCCGGATGTTTTATACTATTTCGAATATCTGTCACCACCGAGTCAGGCAAGCCCAAATGCCATGAATCATTATCCAGTTTTTCCGGGTTATCCCTGACGTATTTATAATTGTAAAGCCCTTCAACGGTAGGGCACCAAAAAAGGGGGCCTAGGTTCATCTGGGCGGTACGTTCACGGATCATCTCCATGACATCTTCGGGATAAGCAGGCGCTGAGGACAGTCCGGTATGTTCGAAACAGTCGACCCCAACCTGCAATCCCCTCCTTATTTCCTCCGGTCGGTGTCCGTGTGCCACCACTTTCAGATTGTATTTATGAGCTTCATCTACTACCGCTTTTAATTCTGCCATGGTCATCTGATCCTGGTCGATTAGTTTTATGACATCTACTCCGGCTTTGGCGAGCTTTTGAATTTTTCGCTTTCCATCTTCTGGCCCGTCAACTCCCCAACGAAAATCTTCGGTGCCCGGATAGGGTTTATGTTGGATAAAGGGGCCTGAGACATATAGGGTGGCACCGGGGATTTTCCCTGAGTTGATCGCATCCCTGACGGCAATACTGGCCTCTAAGGGAGCTCCAAGATCGCGGGCACTTGTTACCCCGGCCATCAGGAGTTGGTGAGCAGAGGCCGGCATGATAACATCCTCAAATAGAGGAGGATAGGTTTTATCCCAATAATCATAATCAGCATGGCCATTGATCATGGTATGCACGTGCATGTCCCATAGGCCGGGAAGGACGCTCATCCCTTCGGTGGAGATCACTTCTGCATTATTTGGGACAGGTGTATTGTCCTGGTTACCTACGGCCAGGATGCGTTCGCCCTGGATTATTATCACACTGTTCTGTATGGGATCAGAGCCATAACCATCTATCAAAGTACCACCGACAAGGGCTTTCACGGGTGCTTCCTGTGCCCTATGAAGAAGGCCAATGAGAACGAGGGATACAAAAAACAGTAGTTTCTTGTTCATGGAGATATAAGTTTGAAATAAATATACCACAATTGGCATCAACTGCCGTTAGCCCTGCATAAGTTCCTGTTTTATTCTTTCATTCCGGGGAATTATCTTTTAATCAAGGGGGAATAGGGACGTATGTCCCCCGGGGGTAAGACTATGTATAGGGTGCCAGGTTTCAATACTCTTGGGTACTTACTTTCAAGATCTCAATAAGCTTTGGACCAGAGGCAGTTTGCCAGAATACTTTTCTGCTTTTGTATTTCGGGATGAGAAGTTATTTTGTAATCAAGGGGGAATAAGGACGTATGTCCCCCGGGGGTAGGATGTAATATGGACTTGGGACCTTACCTTTGACTCACTTGAGGTAACTCCAAAAAAAATCCCCCACATTGCTGTGAGGGATTCTTAAAAAAGGCGGCGACCTACTCTTCCACCTGGTGTGGCAGTACCATCGGCGCTGACGGGCTTAACTTCCCTGTTCGGAATGGTAAGGGGTGGACCCCGTCGCCATGGCCACCTGAGCCTTGTTGTGAAGGGTGAATCTCACCTACTTCACGGTATATCTTAACATAAAGGGACAGGGTTTGCAAAGAGACGAATTTTTATCTTCTAAAGAGTCTTCAGGTGTGCAGTACACACTTGTCTTAGAGCGCA